>NZ_CP013458.1:0-2832141 GCF_001532025.2 Burkholderia sp. MSMB617WGS
TCAAGCCGCGCGAGATTGGCTGAGCGTAAAGGCAAGCAGATCGCCGTCGGTCGGTTCGCCCCAAGTCTTTTGAGCGAGCCAGTCGAAGAAGGCCGTTTCGACGAGCTTCGACTCGAGCCCGCGCCGGCGCCAATCGTCGCGCAGATGCGAGCCCAGCGCGAGCAACACGTCGGATTCGAACGACTCGCGCGCAACCTCCCGCTCCGCGTCGCCTTGCTCCTCGTACAGCTGTTTCGCTTCCTTGCGCCGGTACGCGTCGTACTCGCTGCGCAGACGCGCCTTCGGATCGTCCGCTTGCCCGGCGTTGGCCGCCGCCGCAGCAGCGGCCAGTTTGCCGCTGCCTCCGAGCGGAGGCGTTTCGACCGTATCGACGGGCGGCGCATATCCCTTCTTCAGCGCGTCCTTGAAGAGGGCGGGCGCGCTGCGAATAGGCGGCAACGTCGTGCTGCGCACCCGCTGCTCGGTCAGTTGGAGCGCCGCGCGAATCCGGTTTTCCTCGTTGTCCGCGTAAAGCGTTTGCGCTTCCTTCAGTGGAATGCCGATCTTCACCATGCGGTCGACGAGCGTGCTGTCGAACACGTTCGGATGCTCGTCGAGGGCGAGCATCGGCTGCTTTCGCTCCGACACGCGGAACTGGATCTCGGCGACCCGGCGCCCTTCGCGATGCTCGACCAGTTCGACGAAGATGTTCGTCACGGCGTTCACCTCGGCGATCGCCGGACGCAGGTAGTCCCGCTTGAAATACTTGTATTCGCGCTTCGCCTCGTCGCCCGCTTCGGTATCCGGCGTGCCCGACAGAATCGGCCGCCACCATTCCCAAGGCTCGCGCATCGTCAGATGGCTCGGGTTCGTCAGATAGCGCACGCAGATTTCGTACAACGCAAGCCCCGCGCTGCTGCGCAGTTGGCTCTGGAATTGCAGGCTCAGGCGCGCGTACTGCACCGGGTCGAGCAGCTTTTTCTTGATCTTCGGCGCGAACGAGAATTCAACCCACACGCGCCGCGTCGCCGGATCTTCGAGAATTTCGGCGTCGGCGATCAGCGTGGAGATCCCCCATTTCCGGCCGGGCTTCTGGCTCGATGTGCCGGTACTCCATTCGACCTGCACCGACACCATGCGTCGCAAGTGCTCCTTGACGAGCGCCGTGTCGTTGGAGTCGAACGCGGAGTTGGCGACGATGTCCGACAGCAGCGCGCGATAAGTGTCGCCGGAATCGTCGGCTTGCTGGGCGACCGCAAGCAGCACGTTGAACAGCTTGCGAGTCAGCAGGGTGATCTTGCCGTTCTTCGGCTGAATTGCGATTGCCTCGACGGCCTTACGCAATTCGGCGGAACTAGCACTCACCACATCCACATCGGTTTTCTTGGCGCGCTTGGTGGCCATGCGTCGGGTCGGAGGAGAAGTTTCCGGAAGGATAGCGTCTGTGGTGATGTGCGTCCAGAACGGCTTGCTCACCATATGCGGTGAAGCTCGGCGATTTGCGCTCGCTCACCCGAGCGAGCTCCCGTATAGGCTCACCGGTCCAAAATTCGATCATCCCCGACTCACCTTTGCGCACCGCGGCAGGCACCGAGAATGCCGACTTTTTCTCGCGCACGTTTCGCGGCGCGGCTGTTCCCGTATCGTCTCACCTCAAATCCTGTCGCGAAATTGCTACGACGAATTTTCTGTGCGCGCGCGTTTCCGCGGCCGGCGCGCGGTGCCGAATCGGAAAGCAGCGCACAGGCGGCCGGCTTCGATGTCGGCCGAGTCACCGCCCGGGATGGCGCCGGACCATCCGTCGGGCAAACGGCTACCGAAGAGTTCAGGCGTCATGTATGTGCATATGCGGACTCGCAGGACGTCAGCCTCGGATCTTTGGGCGTTGAGGTCCGACTGACGCCGGCAGACGACGCGGAGCCCGCCCAAGCGACGCGCTTGAGCGGTTTTGCCGAGCCCGCCCGTGCGGAACGGGCATCGGCGCCAGCCCTCGACGTAAATGACTGACGCGTGAGCAGCTGAAGACGATTTGACTCACCGCAATCACGCGAGCGCCCGTGCGATCGGACAAGTGACCGCAGCCGATCGCGCGTGACCTCGAGCATGGCACGTCACCACGCTCAGCCACCGCCGATGCAAACGACGTCCGTCAACGCATGGCGCACATTAGGACGTCGCAGGTCGACAACGTGAGCGTGCACGTCTTCGCTCGCCTCACCCCTCGCAATGCGACATGCACGAAAAAGCGCCATCCAAGAGATATACGAGCCGCCGCCGGCGTCACGAACGCAAGCCTCTTCGTCCGCGCTGCAATCAGCCCGAAGCCGTGAGCGTGAGCGCCTCCAGACCGAATCGACTCACCCGAAATCCCGGCAAACGTGAGCGGATCGGACGTTTCGAACTAACCGAATAGCCCTACGAGGACCAAACGTGAGCCGCAACGGGTTGCTTCGACTAACCGACAGATCAGCAGGACGCAGCCGCCGGCGAATGGGGCGGCGTCCACCGGCAGACGTCGAGACCGGCAATTACCATCCAAGACGCGCGACGTGAGCGACCAGCAACCGATGCGCCTCACCCCAAGCCGGTCTCGGAGCACGTCGATCGATATCCGAATAATCCCGCAGCCGGACTGCCACTGCCCAAGCTGGGCAACGCGAACGGTCAATTCCATCGTTCGTTGGCGCCCGCCAGGCGACGTGAGTTCGCCTTGCCGCAGTGGCTCACCATCGGCACCGGCGGTGCTCTTCCACGCAGCATCGAACCAAACGATACCGATCCACATCAGCCGCAGACGTACGACACCGAAATGCGGCATGAACTGCCGGCGCCCATTCGTCCTCACCCGAATCGACTCCCCCGAACCAACCCGCGGCAACGTCCTGCTCGCAGCGCTCCCGCCAAAGAAATAGCTCGAGCAGGCACGCTCCGACTCGCCCAAACCCAAACACCGCCTCGCAGCGACCGACTCACTGTGCGCCGCAGGCAGCCAAAGCGAACGTCCGCATTTGACTCGCCTCACCGCCCCAAACGTCGTCGTTTTCTACCGCCCGCCGCCCTTCGGCAGGCCCGTCGAACGGATCTGAAAGAGATATTTCCCTCGTCGCCGGTCCCGCCATTCAGGCCTATTCCCGAAAAAGCTCACCGTTCAAATCCATCGAGCTCATCGTCGATCGTTGCCACAGGACCAGCACATGGGCGATCGACGGCATTCAGCCCCCGTAAAGTCTCACCTCAAGCCGACTTTCGTCCGACTAGATAACGCACCGGATACTCCCGAAAAGCCTCACCATCGCATTCGAATGGCAAAAAACATAACTACATCAAGTAGTTACGAAACATGGCTGAGACGCCAGTCGAAATCTTCTTCTCCCGAATTCCCTCACCTTTACCAAAGCGGGCTGATGCCGCTCGCGCGACGCCATTTCCCGAAAATCCTCACCTTTGATGAAAAGCGGGCACGTGAACAGCGCTCGCCCGCCAATATCCACGGGCGTTCGCGACCAAGTAGGCGTCAACTTCTCCCGAAAAAGCTCACCTTTACCAAATCTCGGGAGCATTCCTGGTCCTGAAAAAGCTCACCTCGAGTTCAATCGACGCCATCGCATCAAACGCCCGAATACCCTCACCTTTGGCGGCAACCCTGGTTCCTGGGCCGACGAAGGTTTCCCGAAAAACCTCACCTTTGGCACATTTCAGGCTCGGAAGCCCCGCCGGACGGGCCTTTACAGGCGCTCCTTCCCGGAAACGCTCACATCAAAACAGGCTGGAATCCCGAGAAATCTCACCTATGCCCCAACTTTGCTTAAAAGAAGGGCAGAATCGCTACCTCGCACCCATCCCGAAAAGCCTCACCTGTGGCCACCCAACTGTGGACAGATCGAATCAGGCTCCACGCGGCTTCACCATCGCAGAGCCCCTGAAAAACCTCACCTTCGGAAATTTCTTCTGTGGGAAACTGTCCTGAACCCGCTCACGATCTTTCCTGCATCGGCTCACGCTGATCCCCGAACCCCATCACGTCGGCTCCCGAAAATTTTCACCTCATATCCCGTAAAACTTCACCTTATCGGCCGCAATCCCTTGCTGGGCAAGGCTTCCCCGTGGCGTTAACGTTTTTAACGAAGGTTCAAGGGTGTTTACTTCTAATACTCTCAAGACGCCCCCGACGAGTTTTCCACAGAACCCCCTTGAGCCTCCAGAAAAGCCTCGAGAACCGCAGCGCCCAGCACGTGAAACAATTGCCGTTATTCGGGCCCTATCCGGTAACCTTTTAAAAACATGGGCTTAATGACGATTCTTCGCTTTGTTTCACGGATGTAGGACATCAACGTGAGCAAAAGGACTCGAGATTTCCCAACCCCGCTTCAGCAGTAGCAAAAGTACAACAAGCAGATCAAAAACGTATTGGAACAAACGTGTTTCGTTATGATTGATACGTTTTGATTTAGCACAACGACCATGACGCTCGATGAGATCCGGCAAACCATTCGCGAAGAACTCGATGCGTTGCGCGCATCCGGCGCCCGTCGGCAAGAACTGTCGCTACACGCATGCAAGCGGTTGTTCTTCGATCTCGGCATCCGCCCGTCCGCCGCGAACGTCCGTGATCTGACCCAGACCGGCAGCGCGAGCGACATCCCGAAGGACATCGACTACTTTTGGGAACGCATTCGTGCGGCGTCCAAAGTCAGGCTCGAGGGCGCTGCTTTGCCGAAGGCCCTCGAAGAAAAGGCCGGCGCACTGCTCGGCACGCTATATGAAGAGGCATTGAAGCAGGCGCGGGAGAGTCTCGATGTCGAGCGGCAGCAGGCTAGCGAGGACGTAGCCGCCGCTGAACAGAAATATCGCGACGCGCTGATTCGCCAGGAAGCGCTTGAAAACGCGCTTGGCCGGAGCGACGCGCGCGCCGAGCAATTACAGAATCGGTTGACCGAAGTCGAGGTGCAGCTGGCGTCCGCGTCGACGCAAGGCCTAGTCCATCAGGATTCGCTGCAGGGCCTGATCCATCGAATGGAAAACGAAAACGCGCTGCTGAATCAGCGCCTCGAAACCGAGCAAGGCCAAAACGCCGCGCTGCGCGAGCGCATCGACGCGCTGCACGCGGAGCTGCGCGAGAACACCGAGCACTACGCACAGCAGATCAAGGACGCGATCGCGGAAGCCGAGCGGCGCGTGAAGCCGATGCTCGTCGAGCTCGATTCCTTGCGCAGCATGGCGTCGACTTACCAGCAGGGGTTGCGTGACGTCAACCGCAAGGAATTCGATTTCCTGCAGCAATTGAGTACCGCCAAGGCGCGCGCGGACCGGCTCGACGCGCAGTTGAAAGAGCAAGGCGACGAATTGGCCGACGCGGTCAAGGAAGTCGAGGTATTGCGGGCCAGTCAGGGCATGACGCCCGAGATTGCCGCTCTGATTCGGCGTCTGGCTGACGCCGGGAGTCTGGATGCAGCGGCGTTCGACGCGATCGGCACATCACTGGATCAGCACGTGTCGCTGCCGGCGCGCTGTCCGAATTGCGGCGACGGCGAACCCGAGCTGTCACACGACGCACGTGGCTACGAATTGCTCTGCCCAGAATGTGAGCACACGTCGGGAGCGCGGTCGTCGCGCTTTGCGGCGGCCGCGTATTTCGCCCGGAAGCGGTGACGGCATGCGTCCGGATTTCTCAAACGTGAGGAAATTCGGGAGTCGAAAGGTGAGCGTTTTCGGGGGGTGAAAAATCCCGGCTTCAAGCCTGGCTTGACGCGGCAGGCGCATCATCGGTGAGCGGCTCGGCGTCGGGCAGCGCACTTGCGAGGTTCTCCCGCCAGTTTCTCCATGCGCGGTGCAGCCGGTTCGACGATATCGGCTGCGCGAATCCCAGCCACTGCCCGACTTTCTCCGGATCGACGCCGTTTTCGAACAACTCGGCCGCGAACGTGTTGCGCAGCGTTTGCGGACTGGCGCGCGCGGTGCGGGATTGCGCGATGTCCGCCGCGTCGATGATCGCGTCGACCGCACGCAGCATCGTTGCCTTGTGCATTGGCCGGCCGGATTGGGATGCGGGAAAGACGAGTTCGCCCGGAATGCCGCAGCGTTGGCGTTCGGCGAGCCACGCGTCGAACAGCGCGATCGCGAACGATGCAAGATGTGTTTCGCGTGTGAATTCCGGCTGGGTCGCCGGGATCGTCAGCATCGTCGTTCCAAGTTTCACGCAACTAATCGTGAGCGTGCGCGCCTCGCCGGTTTTCAATCCGCCGCCGAGGAACGCGGCGATGAGCGCGCGATCGCGGCGCTCCTTCCAGAGCGCCGCGCCCATCGCCGGCAGCGGGGAAAACAGATACGCGAGCAGCGCCGCGCGTTCGGCCGGCGCAAGGAAACTGGTTGGTTCATTGTCTCGCGCGCTACGCCAAGTTGCTTCGCCATCCTGAGCGATGAAGCGAGCAGGATTCGTCGAGCCCAGCTCGCTCTTGCGCACGTGGTCGAGCACGCGCTCGATCAGCCTCAAATAGCGGACTCTTTGCGTCTTCTTGATCGGGAGTTCGCCGACGAAGTGGGCGATCGTCTCGGTGTCGACCGTCGCGAGGTTTTTCTGTCGTTTTGCGAGCCAGCCGAGAAACGCGCCCCACTGCGCGCGATAGACGTCGGCCGACGAACGGCGAAATTCCTGGGCGGCCAGCCATGCGTCGAACGCGGTGTCCGGACGGTTGAGCCAATCCGACGTGTCGCGATCGAACAGATCGCTCGGGATGTCGGGCGGCGATGTGGGGCTCGTCAAGGTGGGCAGCGACATGTCTATTGTCCCGTTAGTTGCAATTCATCATAGCGTGTCGCATTCGCTCGATAAAGTGTTTCGAGTCAGCGGCCGAACAAATTCGGCAGCCATCGTGCCGCCGGAAGCCAGCTGTCTGCGTGCGAGGCGCGAGCCGCTCGACGGCTTGGGTTGGGCGCGGTGGCGTCAGTCGCCCCACGCGCGCGACACGCGCATGGGGCGCGCCGGCGCTTCCGTCGCGTCGTTCCGCGCGTTCGCGGCCCGCTCGTACGCGGCGACCGCGAACGAAAACACCGCAGGCAGCGCGTTCGACCGCCCGAAGTCGACGAGATCGTCGGTTTCGGGAAAGCACAGTTCGGCCGGGCGGTCGAACAGGCAGCGCACCATCGAATCGTGCCGGCTCGCGAAGCCGAGATCGGCGAGCGCTTCGGCCTCGACCGCGTGCAGGAGCCGCCACGTCAGCGGCACGCCTTGCCGGATATAGCGCTCGGCAATGTGGCGGACAATCGTTTCCATATCGTGCGCCGCAGCCTTGAAGCTGAGCGCGGCCAGATCCTGTTCGGTCATCGCGGGCTCCTGTTTTGCGTATACTGTACGAATATACAGTATTTTGCGCAACTGGCTGACGAGCCGGCTAGACGCCGTGCTGCCGATGGATCACGACGAGGAGCGCCTTCGCTTCGCTCTTGCCCGCGTTGCGGATCGCGTGCGGCCCGTCGGCCGCGTAGCGCGCGGTGTCGCCCGCCTTCAGGCGCCGCGCGATGCCCGCCGCTTCGATTTCGATCGTGCCGTTCAGCACGGTCAGATGCTCGCGCGTGCCCGGCTCGTGCGGATTCGACACGAGCGCGCCGTGCGCCGGCAGCGTCAACTCATACCACTCGAACTTGCCCGCGAGCTCGATCGGCCCCCAGACGCGCAACTGGTATTGCGCGTCGTGCCCGGCGAGCGTCGGGATGTCGTGCGGGCCGTCGACGCGGATCGTCTCCGGCGCCTTCGGCTGCGCGAACAACTCGTCGAGGCTGATGCCAAGCGCGTTCGTGAGCCGCCACGCAACCGCGATCGTCGGATTCGCCTTGTCGCGCTCGATTTCCGACAGCATCGATTTCGATACGCCCGCCGCGCGCGACAGATCGTCGAGCGTCAGCTTGCGCTCGTTGCGCAGGCGCTGAATTTGCTCGCCGACCCGCGGCGGCGCGACGCCGGCGGAAGCGGGCGCGGCTGTGCGCCGCGCGCCGGAAGAGCTTGCCATTTGAATTCCGTTCGCTTAGAGTTGTTCGGTATTTCGAATTTTAGTTCGAAATACAGGAAAAATACGCTGAACCCGACGGCCGACTATAACAGTAGCAAGCTGCTTTGCCGCCGCCACGAGCGCGGCCGAGCGCCGAGGCTTGCAGCCCATATCAGGAGCTTATGCGATGCGTGATGCCTATCTCGCCCATCTACGCGGCACCCTCGAGCAGATTCGCGCGGACGGTTTCTACAAGACCGAGCGTGAGATCGCGAGCCCGCAGGCGGCCGACATCCGGCTTGCCGGCGGCGCGCACGTGCTGAATTTCTGCGCGAACAACTATCTGGGGCTCGCGGACGATCCGCGCCTCATCGCCGCCGCGCAGGCGGCGCTCGAGCGGGACGGGTTCGGGATGGCGTCGGTGCGCTTCATCTGCGGCACGCAGACCGTGCACAAGCAACTGGAGGCGGCGCTTTCCGCGTTCCTGAAAACGGACGACTGCATTCTGTATTCGAGCTGCTTCGACGCGAACGGCGGCCTGTTCGAGACGCTGCTCGACGAAAACGACGCGATCATCAGCGACGAGCTGAACCACGCGAGCATCATCGACGGCGTTCGCCTGTCGAAGGCGAAGCGCTTTCGCTACAAGAACAACGATCTCGCCGATCTCGAAGCGAAGCTGCGCGAGGCCGACGCCGCGGGCGCGCGCTTCAAGCTGATCGCGACCGACGGCGTGTTCTCGATGGACGGCATCATCGCGAACCTGAAAGGCGTCTGCGATCTCGCCGATCGCTACGGCGCGCTCGTGATGGTCGACGATTCGCATGCGGTCGGCTTCATCGGCGAGCACGGGCGCGGCACGCCCGAGCATTGCGGCGTCGAGGGCCGCGTCGACATCATCACGGGCACGCTCGGCAAGGCGCTGGGCGGCGCGTCGGGCGGCTATGTCGCCGCGCGGCGCGAAATCGTTGAACTGCTGCGGCAGCGCTCGCGCCCGTATCTGTTCTCGAACACGCTGACGCCGAGCATCGCGGCCGCGTCGCTGAAGGTGCTCGAGCTGCTCGCGAGCGACGAGGGCGCGCGGCTGCGCGAGCGCGTGCGCGCGAACGGCGCGCACTTCCGCGAGAAGATGAGCGCGGCGGGCTTCACGCTCGTGCCGGGCGAGCACCCGATCATTCCGGTGATGCTCGGCGACGCGCAGGTCGCATCCAGGATGGCCGACGCGCTCCTCGCCGAAGGCGTGTACGTGATCGGTTTCTCGTATCCCGTCGTGCCGCGCGGCCGTGCACGCATTCGCACGCAGATGAGCGCCGCGCATACGCCCGAGCAGATCGATCGCGCGGTCGACGCGTTCGTGCGCGTCGGCAAGACGCTCGGCGTCATTTAGACGGAGGCTCGCGATGAAAGCGCTTGCCAAGCTCGAACGCGGCCCGGGCCTTACGCTCACCCGCGTGAAGAAGCCCGAGGTCGGTCACAACGACGTGCTGATCAAGATTCGCCGCACCGCGATCTGCGGCACCGACATCCACATCTGGAAGTGGGACGACTGGGCGCAGAAGACGATTCCGGTGCCGATGCACGTCGGCCACGAGTATGTCGGCGAGATCGTCGAGATGGGCCAGGAAGTGCGCGGCTTCTCGATCGGCGATCGCGTATCCGGCGAAGGCCACATCACGTGCGGCTTCTGCCGCAACTGCCGCGCGGGGCGGCGCCATCTGTGCCGCAACACGGTGGGCGTCGGCGTGAATCGCGAAGGCGCGTTCGCCGAGTATCTCGCGATTCCCGCGTTCAACGCGTTCAAGATTCCGCCCGAGATCTCCGACGATCTCGCCGCGATCTTCGATCCGTTCGGCAACGCGACGCACACCGCGCTGTCGTTCAACCTCGTCGGCGAGGATGTGCTGATCACGGGCGCGGGGCCGATCGGCGTGATGGCGGCGGCGATCGCGAAGCACGTCGGCGCGCGCAACGTCGTCATCACCGACATCAACGACTATCGCCTCGATCTCGCACGCAAGATGGGCGCGACGCGCGCGGTGAACGTGTCGCGCGAATCGCTGCGCGACGTGATGGCCGATCTGCACATGACCGAAGGCTTCGATGTCGGGCTCGAGATGTCGGGCGTGCCGAGCGCGTTCACGTCGCTGCTCGAATCGATGAATCACGGCGGCAAGGTTGCGCTGCTCGGCATTCCGCCCGCGCAGACCGCGATCGACTGGAATCAGGTGATCTTCAAGGGCCTCGAGATCAAGGGCATCTACGGGCGCGAAATGTTCGAGACCTGGTACAAGATGGTCGCGATGTTGCAGAGCGGGCTCGACTTGTCACCGATCCTCACGCATCGCTTTCCGGTCGACGAGTTCGAGAAGGGCTTCGCGGCGATGCTGTCGGGCGAGAGCGGCAAGGTGATTCTCGACTGGACCGTGTGACGCCGGGCCGGGAGTCACGAGTCACGAGTCACGAGTCACGAGTCACGAGTCACGAGTCACGAGTCACGAGTCACGAGTCACGAGTCACGAGTCACGAGTCACGAGTCACGAGTCACGAGTCACGAGTCACGTCACGAGTCACGAGTCACGAGTCACGAGTCACGAGTCACGAGTCACGAGTCACGAGTCACGAGTCACGAGTCACGAGTCACGAGTCACGAGTCACGAGTCACGAGTCACGAGTCACGCCGCGCTACGGACTGCGAACGATGATCCGAAAACCGCGCGAGGCGGCATGTCGAGCCTCGCGCGGCATTCAATGCGCGGCGCCCATCGTCACCTGCTCGACGATCGGCCCGAGCGCAAGCGCCGGCAGATACGTGAGCAACGTCATCAGCAAGACCGTTCCGATCAGCAGGACGACGAAGAGCGGGCCATGCGTCGGCAGCGTGCCGGGGCCGGCCGCGCGCCGCACCTTCGGCGCGAGCGAGCCCGCGAGCGCGAGCACCGGCACGATCGTCGCGAAGCGGCCGAGCCACATCGCCGCCGCGAGCGCCGTGTTGTAGTACGGCGTGTTCGCGGCGAGGCCGGCGAACGCGCTGCCGTTGTTGTTCGCGGCCGACGTGAACGCGTAGAGGATCTCGCTGAAGCCGTGCGCGCCGGGGTTCGCGATGCCGGCGACGCCGTCCGGCAGCAGCACCGATACGGCCGTGCCGACGAGCACGACGATCGGTGTCGCGAGGATCGCGATCGAGACGAGCTTCATGTCGTGCGGATCGATCTTCTTGCCGAGATATTCGGGCGCGCGGCCGATCATCAATCCCGCGATGAACACGGCGAGCATCGCATGCACCAGCATGCCGAAGAGTCCCGAGCCGGGGCCGCCGAACACCACTTCGCCCGTCTGCATCAACGCCATCGGCACGAGTCCGCCGATCGGCGTCAGCGAATCGTGCATCGCGTCGACGGCGCCGTCGCCGCTCGCCGTCGCGATCGCCGCGTAGAGCGCGGACGACGCGATCCCGAAGCGCGTCTCCTTGCCTTCCATGTTGCCGCCCGGCATCGCTACGGATGCGCGCGAGTCGATGCCGGGCGCCGTGAGCGTCGCGCTGCCCGCCTGCTCCGCGCGCATCGTTGCCGCGGCGCAGGCGACGAACATCGCGAGCATCGCCGCATAGATCGCCCAGCCCTGCCGCGTGTCGCCGACCATCGCGCCGAACGTGTAGCAAAGCGCGGCCGGAAGCAGCAGCAGCGCGAGCATTTGCAGGAAGTTGCTGAAGGGCGTGGGATTCTCGAACGGATGCGCGGAGTTCGCGTTGAAGAAGCCGCCGCCGTCGCCGCTCAACAGCTTGATCGATTCCTGCGACGCGACGGGCCCCATCGGCAGAAGTTGCTCGCGGCTCGTGATCGTGCGCACGACCGGTTGGCCGGCGGCGTTGCGCAACGGCGTGCCGCTGGCGTCGAGCGCGGGCTGCTGCCAGGTGACGCTTTGCGCGATGTGAACGGCGCGATAGGCGGAGAAGTTCTGGATCGTGCCTTGCGCGATGAACGCGGCGGCGAACAGCACGGACAACGGAATCAGGATGTACAGCGTCGCGCGCGTGAGGTCGGCCCATAGATTGCCGACGGAGCCGGTGCCGCGCGTCGCGAGCGCGCGGATCAGCGCGAACAGGACGGCGATGCCCGCGGCGGCCGACAGGAAACTCTGCACGGCGATGCCGCCCATCTGGCTCAGATAGCTGAGCGTCGTTTCGCCTGCGTAGCCCTGCCAGCTTGTGTTGGTGACGAAGCTGACGGCCGTGTTGAATGCCGAATCCGCACCGACGGCCGGCAGGGCCTGCGGATTGAGCGGCAGCCTGTGCTGGAGACGCTGCAACGCGTAGAGCGCGATCGTGCCGAGCACGCTGAACGACAACAACGCGACCGCGTAAGTTTTCCAGCTCATCCCCTGTTCGGGATCGACGCCCGCCGCGCGATACGTCCATCGCTCGACGGGCCGCAGCATTCGCATCGGCCAAGGCGGATCGCCGTTTGCGACGCGGGCGATGTAGCGCCCGAGCGGCTTGACGAGCAGCGTCAGCACGATGACGAAAAGGCTGATTTGCAGATACGCGTGCTTGTCCATCGATTCTCCCGCTTCGGCAGTCGGTTCGGCCGCGCTTCATGTCTCCATTACAGCGCGGCACGTGTCAAATCGATCGAAAGACTCGGGTGGCGGGAGTAAACATCGCATCAATATTTCCAAGCGACGCTCCGCGATTTCACGCCATGCGCACGTGCTCTATTTCGCTTCGTCGAGCAAATGCGGATTCAATTCAATGTTCAGGATGACTAGCCAACGTTTCGGGCAACCGGTCGGAACGTCGGGCAGCGTATCGACGGTCGGGGCCTTGCGCAGGCGCCCGCTTGCTCGTGCATCGAGATAGGCGCGCTGCGCATCGGATTGCAGCCAGAAACCGACGAGCGCGCACGTGACGAAATTGAAGAGCAGCAGCGGGCCGGGTTCGACGTCGTGGCCGAATGCGTGAGCGAGGCCGGCGAATGCCGTCGTCAACACCTGGCTCACCGCGATCGTGATGCACACGACCTTGGCGAGCCCGCGCGCGCGCATCGCGGCTCGCACGTTGGCCGGCTTGCGCGCGTTCGGATCGCCAGAATCGCCCGAATCGTGCGTGCGGTCGCGCCGGTGCGTTTCGTCGTCGGCGCTCATGCGACGCGACCGAGCGGTGTCGGCGTTGGCGTCGGTATCAGCGGCAGTTCGCGCATTTTCCATCCATACGAAGGCGATGCGTCCGTCGACTTGCTGAGGATCGCGCTGTCGTAGCCTTTGCCGGAAAAATGCATGACGTCGACGATTCGGAATCCTTGACGCGTATAGAACTCGACGAGATGCGCGGCGGGTTGCGGCGTATCGAGCGCGAGGCGCCGATAGCCGCGCGCGGCCGCCCAATGCGCGGCGAACGCGAGCATCGAGCAGCCGATGCCGCGCCCTTGCCACACCGGATCGACGCCGAACTGGCGCAGCGTCGCGACGTTGGCGCGGCGATAGAGCTCGCACGGCGACGACAAATCGCGCGTATGAAGCGTCATCGTCGCGACCAGGTGGCCGTTGCAGACGGCGACGAAGCACTCGCCCGCGAGCGCGCGCTGCCGCGTGACGGCGGCCGGCTGATCGACGCAAGGGCAATTGAGTCCCATTTGGCCGAGCCGCGCGAATGCGCGATGCAGCAGCGCGGTCAGCTCTTCGTACGAGTCGTGCGCCGGATCGAAACGCCTCAGCACGACACGGCCTTCCACGCGCTTCGCGCATGCGAAATGCATTGCTCGTTCGTTCTTCGCTCGTTGCTGTTGCATGACACCTCCCAAACCTCGACGGTTGCCCGAAGTGTAGGGAGGCGCGAGCGCGCCTTTCAAGAAAAAATGTCGTAAAAAATTTTCGTGACGGCGACGTGAGTCGCGGTGCATGAGGATCGAGTATCGTCGCGGATCGCGAGCGCCGTGAGAGGGTACGTCATCGGCGCGTCATTGCGCCGGCGCTACGCCTTCCTTGACGAATTCCGCCTCGATGCGCACGCGCACGTCGTCGCCGACGGCCGGAAACCAACTCGTCACGCCGAATTGCGCGCGGCTGAACGTGCCGCTCGCGGAAAAGCCGAGCGTGTCCTGCTTCGTCAACGGATTGCGGCCGTAGCCATTGAACGTGACGGCGAGCGTGACGGGGCGCGTCGCGCCGCGGATCGTCAGGTTGCCGGCCAACGTGCCTTGCGTCGCGCTCGTGCGCGTGAAGTGCGCGCCGTCGAAACGGATCTGCGGATAGCGGGCGGCGTCGAGCGCGTCGGCGCCCGCGACGAGCTTGTCGAGCAGCGGCACGTTGGTGTCGATGCTTGCCGCGTCGATCGACGCCGTCACGCCGCTGTCGGCAAGCCCGCCCGCGCGCCAGTCGAGCTGCGCGCTCGCGCGATCGAAACGCATCGTGAAGCGCGAATACTTGAAATGGTCGACGTCGAACACGATGCTCCAGTGGTGCGGATCGAGCGTGTAGCGGCCGGCCGGAACGGCGGCTTCCGCCGTCGACACGCTGTGCGTGACGACCCGCAGCGGCGTGCAGCTCGCTGTCGCGCCCGCGAGCGCAACCGCGCATGCGATCCATCCCGCCCATCTCGCCGGTTTCATCCGAACCTCGTTTGTCGAACGCGTCGAAAGACGATAGCGCATCGATTCGAGGTTGACAAAGGAGAATGATCGTTCTACCGTAAACGCATGAACACGAAACCTGACCTTTCCCCCGCCGCAGCCGGCGCGCGCGAGCGCTTGCTCGACGCGGCCGAGACGCTGATCTACGCGGGCGGCATTCATGCGACGGGCGTCGACGCGATCGTCAAGCTGTCGGGCGCCGCGCGCAAGAGCTTCTATACGCACTTCGAATCGAAGGAGGCGCTCGTCGCCGCCGCGCTCGAACGTCGTGACGAACGCTGGATGACGTGGTTCGTCGACGCGACGGAAAAACGCGGCAAGACGCCGCGCGCGCGGCTCGTCGGCATGTTCGACGTGCTGCGCGAATGGTTCGAGCAGGCGGATTTTCATGGCTGCGCGTTCCTGAACGCGGCGGGCGAGATCGAGCATCCGGACGATCCGGTGCGTGTCGTCGCGCGCGAGCACAAGGAACGCCTGCGCGCGTTCGTGCGCGAGCAGCTCGACGCGCATGCGGCCGAGGCCGGCGCGGATCGCCGGCACGTCGCGCGGCTCGCGCGCCAGTGGCTCGTGCTGATCGACGGCGCGATCGGCGTCGCGCTCGTGAGCGGCGATGCATCGGCGGCGCGCGACGCGCGCGCGGCGGCGGAGCTGCTGCTCGACGCGACGTTGCCGAGCCGGTCCGGCTGACGCTCCCCCTTTTCCTTCACTCGAATAGCCGTACCTCGACCTGCCCGCCGTCCGTCGGCGAGCCGGGCAGGCCCTTTCACGTCCTCAATCTGGAGAACACGATGTCCGATTCAACCGAAATCCGCCCGCCCGTTCCGCCGTTCACGCGCGAAACCGCGATTCAAAAAGTTCGGGCTGCTGAAGATGGCTGGAACACGCGCGACCCCGAGCGCGTGTCGCTCGCCTATACGCCGCAGAGCAAGTGGCGCAACCGCGCGGAGTTCGCCACGGGCCGCGCGGAGATCGTCGCGCTGCTGCGCCGCAAGTGGACGCGCGAGCTCGACTATCGGCTGATCAAGGAATTGTGGGCGTTCACGGGCAACCGGATCGCGGTGCGCTTCGCGTACGAATGGCGCGACGACGCGGGCAACTGGTTCCGCTCGTACGGCAACGAAAACTGGGAATTCGACGAGAACGGGCTGATGGCGCATCGCCACGCTTGCATCAACGACATGCCGATTCGCGAATCGGATCGCCTGTTCCATTGGCCGCTCGGCCGCCGGCCCGACGATCATCCGGGCTTGTCGGACCTCGTGCTTTGAGCGACGGCGCGCGGCGCGCGACGTCGCGCCGCCATCGAGCGGCGTGCGTTGCCGAAGCGTCGCGCGATTCGTCATGGGTAGCGCGGGTGGTTGCGATGCGTCGAGGCGTTGCGTCGTGCGATGTTTGGACGCCGCGCGTAGAGCGCTGAACGCCGAACGCTGAACGCCGAACGCCGAACGCTGAACGCCGAACGCTGAACGCCGAACGCTGAACGCTGAACGCTGAACGCCGAACGCCGAACGCCAAACGCCAAACGCCAAACGCCAAACGCCAAACGCCAAACGCCAAACGCCAAACGCCAAACGCCAAACGCCAAACGCCAAACGCCAAACGCCAAACGCCAAACGCTAAGCATAGCGCGACGACCGCCTGTCGCGAGCGTCGAATGCGATCGGGCGCCGCTTCGGCGGCGCCCCGAACGGCGGCGCCCGGTGCCGTTCGCATCATCCTCGCTGCGGCACCTCGCGCTCCAGATGGCCGAGCCGAACGACCGTCACGCCCGGGCGCAACTGGCGCAGCGACGGCATCACGAGCACGCAGTCCGGATACGGCGTCGTGACGGGCTCGCGGTTCGACCAGCCGATCACTTCGCCCGCTTTCGCGAAATGCTCGAGGCCGGTGTATGCATCGGCGAAACGAAAGTCGTGGCTCGTCGCGACGACGGGTTCCGTCACCTGCACGACTCGCATCGTCTTTGCCAGCGGCAGGAACCAGTCGACGGGCAGATCCTGTCCGTCGACGATGCCCGAGGCGACCAGAAAGCGCGCGGTGCTGTCGCGCGCGACGGCCGCCGCTCGCGCCTCCCAGTGCTGACCGCATTCGATGAGGAGCGCATTTTTCGCGCTCGCCGGATCGCCGAAGCCGCCGTAATCGCGCATCCGCTTGCCTTCCGGATGGCCTTCGTCGCGAATCACCGTTGCCGGCGCGCCGATCCGCAGCGCGAGCGCGGTGCCCTTGTCGAGCGGCCCGGCGACGATCAGCGGCGCGCTGCGCTCGTGCATCGAATGCAGGTCGAGCAGCCAGTCGGCTTCGTCGACGAACGGCCGCATTGCGCGCGCGCGATCGAGCTCGACCGCGCGCTTCGACGGATCGTCCAGCACCGCGGGCGTCCATACGCGATTGAAATCCTGATCGACGAAGCGCGCAGCGTCGGGCTTGTCCGCATCGAAGCGCTCGTACGCGGCGACGTTCGCGAACGACAGCGTCAGCACGCCGCGGCGCGGCCGCAACCTCATCTTCAACAACGCATCCACGACGATCGCGCCGCACACTTCGTTGCCGTGCGTGAGCGCATTGATCATCACGTGCGGGCCGGGCGCGCCCGAATCGAAGCGATGCACGTAGTCGACGCCGGCGTTGCCGGCACGATGCGCATCGAGGTTCGGAAAGTCGACCTCGATCGAATAGTGAGGAAATACGGGGGCCGATTCGGTCATGGTGAGCTTTTTCGGGAGTCGATGAAAATGTCGCGGCGGATCACGTGCGCGCGCGATCGCGAACCTGGCCGGCGCCGCGCATACGACGCCGTTCGGTGAGCGATTTCATGCGTGCGCGCGCACGTTTCATCGTGAAAGGCGTCAATCGAGATTGCCTTCGCACAGATACTTGATCGCGAGATAGTCGTCGAGCCCGTAGCGCGATCCTTCGCGGCCGTAGCCCGATTCCTTGACGCCGCCGAACGGCGCGGCCTCGCTCGCGAGCGCACCTTCGTTGACACCGACGACGCCGGCCTCGAGCCGCGACGACACGCGCGCGATCCGCCGCACGTTCTGCGTGTAGAAGTAGGCGGCGAGGCCGTACGGCGTGTCGTTCGCCGCGGCGATGGCTTCGTCTTCGGTCGAGAATCGGAACAACGCAACTACCGGTCCGAACGTCTCCTCGCCGCAAAGCTGCATGCCGGGCGCGGCGTCGGCGAGCACGGTCGGCGCATAGAAGTGCGGGCCGATCTCGGCGAGACGCCGGCCGCCCGTCAGCACGCGCGCGCCGCGCGTCACCGCGTCGTCGACGTGGCGCGCGATCTTGTCGACCGCGCGCGCGTTGATCATCGGGCCGATCTGCGCGGCGGAATCGGTCGCCGGCGCGACGCGCAGCGCGCCCACCCGCTCGGCGACGCGCGCCGCGAACGCGTCGTACACGCCTTCCTGCACGTACACGCGATTCGGACACACGCAGGTCTGCCCGCCGTTGCGGAATTTCGCGGCCATCAGGCCGCCGACGGCCGCGTCGAGATCGGCGTCGTCGAACACGATGAACGGCGCGTTGCCGCCGAGTTCGAGCGACAGCTTCTTCAGCGTCGCCGCCGATTCGCGCGCGAGGAACTTGCCGACGGGCGTCGAGCCGGTGAACGTGATCTTGCGCACGCGCGAATCGGCGAGCCAGTCGCCGACCGCTTCGACGCCGCGCTCGCGCGACGCCGAGATCATGTTCAGCACGCCGGGCGGCACGCCGGCTTCCATCGCGAGGAACGCGAGCGCGAGCGCGGTGAGCGGCGTGTCCTCCGCCGGCTTCGCGACGACCGTGCAGCCCGCCGCGAGCGCCGGCGCGATCTTGCGCGCGATCATCGCGAGCGGAAAGTTCCACGGCGTGATCGCCGCGACGATGCCGATCGGCTCCTTCACCACGCTCATCCGCTTGCCGTGGTGCTGCTGCGGGATGACGTCGCCGTACGCTCGCGTCGCTTCCTCGGCGAACCACTGCACGTACGACGCGCCGTACGCGACTTCGCCGAGCGCCTCGGCGAGCGGCTTGCCTTGCTCGCGCGACATCAGGCGCGCGAGGTCTTCGGTGTGCCAGACGATCGCCGCGTGCCACGCGCGCAGGATCGCGGCGCGTTCGCGCGCGGGCGTCGCGCGCCACGCGGGCAGCGCGCGGGCGGCGGCGTCGGTGGCGGCCCGCGCGTCGTCGGCGCCGCTGTCGGCGGCTTCGGAGATCACGTCGAGCGCGGCCGGATCGGACACGGCATAGCGGCTGCCCGACGCGGCGGGGCGCCATTCGCCGTCGATCAGGTTGCCGGTGCGGAGGAGTTCGGTGCGGGACAGCGTGAGCGGCATGGTGCGAATCCTGACGAAACGATGCGGTTGAAACGGCGCGCGGCGATCGAAGGCGATCAGCCGAGCAGGTGCGCGACGATCGCGTCGCCGACTTCGCTCGTCGACGCCTGGCCGCCCAGGTCGCGCGTGCGCGGGCCGTGCTTCAGCACGTGCTCGATCGCGGCGACGATCGCGTCGTGCGCTTCGCGGGCGCGGCCGGCGCCTTCGCCGAGGAAGTCGATCATCATCGCGGCCGACCAGATCATCGCGATCGGATTCGCGACGTGCTTGCCCGCGATGTCCGGCGCGGAGCCGTGCACCGGCTCGAACAGCGACGGAAAGTTGCGCTCCGGGTTCAGGTTCGCAGACGGCGCGATGCCGATCGTGCCGGTGCACGCGGGGCCGAGGTCGGACAGGATGTCGCCGAACAGATTCGACGCGACGACGACGTCGAAGCGGTCCGGCTGCATCACGAAGCGGGCGCACAGGATGTCGATGTGCTGCTTGTCCCACGCGATGTCCGGATAGTGCGCGGCCATCTCGGCGGCGCGCGCGTCCCACCACGGCATGCTGATCGCGATGCCGTTGCTCTTCGTCGCGACGGTGAGCCGCTTCGCGCGGCGCCGCGCGAGCTCGAACGCGAACTTCATCACGCGCTCGGTGCCGAGCCGCGTGAACACCGCCTGCTGGACGGCGAATTCGCGGTCGGTGCCCTCGAACATCACGCCGCCGACGGCCGAATACTCGCCTTCCGTGTTCTCGCGGACGATCATGAAATCGATGTCGCCCGCCTTGCGGCCGGCGAGCGGGCACGGCACGCCGTCGAACAGGCGCGCGGGGCGCAGGTTCACGTACTGGTCGAATTCGCGGCGGAATTTCAGCAGCGACCCCCACAGCGAGACGTGATCGGGCACAGTGTCGGGCCATCCGACCGCGCCGAACAGCAGCGCGTCCATGCTGGAAAGTTGCGTTTTCCAGTCGTCCGGCATCATCTGGCCGTGCTTCGCGTAGTACTCGCAGCTCGCCCATTCGATCGGCTGGTATTCGAAGCGCAAGCCGAAGCGGCGGCTCACCGCGTCGAGCGCGCGCAGCCCTTCGGGCATCACTTCCACGCCGATTCCGTCGCCGGGGATGACGGCGATCTTGTACGCCTTGTCGTTCATGCTGGATTCCTCGTCTCGTGTCGAGCCGCGCGCGTCGGCTGGGCCGGGCGCGGGCGGCATGGGCGGTGTGACGGGCGCGGTCGCTCGGGACGCGCGCCGTCGTCGATTTACGCATTCTATTTATTTCTGGAAGGATTAAAATCGGCCATCCGGTTAATCGACTTTCCACGCATCGTGAATAATTCGCCGAATCTCGACGACCTGCGCGTGTTCAGCATCGTCGTGCGGCTCGCGAGCTTCAGCGCGGCCGCCGAGCAGCTCGCGGTGTCGCCGGCGTATGTCAGCAAGCGCGTCGCGCTGCTCGAAAAGCAGCTCGGCACGCGGCTTTTGCACCGCTCGACGCGCCGCGTCGGGGTGACGGAGGCGGGCGAGCGCGTCTACGCATGGACCGAGAAGATCCTCGACGACGTCGACCATCTCGTCGAGGACGTCTCGACGACCCGCAGCGTCCCGCGCGGCACGCTGCGGATTTCGAGCAGCTTCGGCTTTGGCCGGCACGTGCTCGCGCCCGCACTGCTCGAGTTCAACGAGCGCTATCCGCAGCTCAACGTGCGGCTCGATCTGTTCGACCGGCTCATCGACGTCGTGGGCGAAGGCTTCGATCTCGACATCCGGATCGGCGACGAGATCGCCGATCACCTGATCGCGAAGCGGCTCGCGACGAATTACCGGGTGCTGTGCGCTTCGCCTGCGTATCTCGCGCGATACGGCATGCCGCGCCAGCTCGCGGATCTCGCCGCGCATCAATGCCTCGCGATCAAGGAGCGCGATCATCCGTTCGGCGTATGGCGGCTCACGGTGCGAGGCGAGACATCGACGGTGAAGGTGGGCGGCGCGCTGTCGACGAATCACGGCGAGGTTGCCGTGCAGTGGGCGCTCGCCGGCCGCGGGATCGTGCTGCGCTCGATCTGGGAAGCGGGGCCGCTGCTCGCGAGCGGCGCGCTCAAGCGCGTGCTGCCCGACGCGATCCAGCCGGCGAACGTGTGGGCGGTCTATCCGGCGCGGCTTGCGGCGTCGGCGAAGGTGCGCGTGTGCGTGGATTTTCTCGCGGACGCGTTCGCGCACCTGAACGAGCGCGCGAACGGCGGATAATCGTCCGGCGAACGGCGAACGGCGAACGGCGAACGGCGAACGGCGAACCGCGAACCGCGAACCGCGAACCGCGAACCGCCAACCGCGAACCGCGAACCGCGAACCGCCAACCGCGAACCGCCAACCGCCAACCGCCAACCGCCAACCGCCAACCGCCAACCGCCAACCGTGCATGGAATGCGGCGAGAGCCGAGCGTCGTCGGCCGGCGCGCAGTGATCGGCGGACAACGAACCCCGATTTTTGATCGACAGTCGGGGCTCGGTTTGAAATCACTGACAGTTCCGCAACTAACGGGCCATTTCGTCCGTACGCGACATCGACGCGCAAATCAAAGCGCGTTGTACGATGTATGCGCACGACGCACGACGCACGACGCACGACGCACGACGCACGACGCACGACGCACGACGCACGACGCACGACGCACGACGCACGACGCATGGTGCATGCTTGCGCGCATGGCGGACGCAGGCGTACGGCTGGACGGCTGGACGACGGATGCGCATGATCGACGACGCAAACCGCAAACCGCAAACCATACGAAACACACCGACCCGCCCATCGACATCCCCCGCCCCAAAAGGAGGCCCCCGCAATGGACTCGCTGTCGAAGCGCGCGCTCGGCGCGCAGGCGCGTTTCGTCGCGATGCTCGCCGTGCTGATCTTCGCGCCGGCGGGCTCGCTGCGCTACTGGCAGGGCTGGATCTACTGGCTCGTGTTCTCCGGCTCGACGACCGTGCTCACCCTCTATTTCCTCAAGCGCGATCCGGCGCTCGTCGAGAGCCGGATGCGCGTCGGCGTGCGCGCCGAGCGCGAGCTCAGCCAGAAGATCATTCTCGGCGTCGTCAGCGTCGCGAGCGTCGGGCTCGTCGTCGCGATGGGCGCTGAATGGCGCGTCGCGCGCACGCCCGTCGATTGGGGCGCGGTCGCGCTCGGCAACGCGCTCGTGATCGCGGGCTTCGCGATCTGCTTCGCCGTGCTGCGCGAGAACCGCTTCGCGTCGAGCATCGTCGAGGTGAAGCAGGAGCAGACGGTGATCTCGTCCGGCCCGTATCGCTTCGTCCGGCACCCGATGTATACCGGCGCAATGGTGATATTTTTCGGGAGCCCGATCGCCGCCCAGTCGGCCTGGGCCTGGCCGTTCGCCGCAGTGCTCGCGGCGGGCGTCGTCGCGCGGCTCGTCGACGAGGAACGCTACCTGAGCGTGCACCTCGACGGCTATCGCGCGTATTGCGAACGCGTGCGCTGGCGGCTTTTGCCGCGCGTCTGGTGACGGGTGGCGCGGCGTCGCCGCGAGAGCGCCGGCACGCGGCGGGCAGGCGCATCGGTCGATACGCAGCGAACCGTACCTGTCGGCGTCGCGCTCGCACTTCTACAATCGTCCGAATCATCGTCGAACGAGGTGGTCCGTGATGCTGAAAGTGCTCGGCAAGGCGCCGTCGATCAACGTCCGCAAGGTGATGTGGACGTGCGCCGAATTGCAGCTCGGGTTCGAACGCGAAGACTGGGGTGCGGGATTCCGGTCGACGCAGACGCCCGAATTCCTCGCGCTGAACCCGAACGGCCTCGTGCCGGTGCTCGTGGACGGCGATTTCGTGCTCTGGGAATCGAACGCGATCATCCGCTATCTGGCGAACCGGTACGGCGGCGCGCATTTGTATCCGGCCGAGCCGCACGCGCGGGCGCGCGTCGATCAATGGCTCGACTGGCAGACGACCGCGCTGAACCGCGCGTGGAGCTACGCGTTCTTCGCGATCGTGCGCAACGAGCCGAGCCATCGGGATCAGGGCCAGATCCGCGCGTCGTGCGAGAGCTGGACGCGGCACATGGCGATCCTGAACGCGCGGCTCGACGCGACGGGCGCGTACGTCGCCGGCTCCGACTACACGCTCGCCGACGTCGCGATCGGCTTGTCGGTCAACCGGTGGCTGCGCACGCCGTTCGACGACAAGCCCGATTTCGCGGTGGTGTCCGCGTATTTCGCGCGGCTCGCCGCGCGAGCGGGCTTCGCCGAGCATTGCGCCAACGGTTTGCCGTGAGCGTCGGCGCCGCCGTGAGCTCACCTTCGATCCACCGATCGCCAAGACCCGAACGAAGAACGCGATGAACGCAGCGAACACGGCAAGCGCGCATGCCGATCGCGCGGCCGACCGGCCGATCTCGGCGCCCATCTATCAAGTCGACGCGTTCGCGAATCGCCGTTTCGCGGGCAATCCCGCGGCCGTCGTGCTGCTCGATCGCTTTCCCGACGACGCGACGATGCAGGCGATCGCGGCGGAGAACAATCTGGCGGAAACGGCGTTCGCCGTGCCGCACGCGTCCGGCTATCGACTGCGCTGGTTCACGCCGCGCATCGAGGTGCCGCTTTGCGGGCACGCGACGCTCGCGAGCGCCGCCGTCGTGATGGAGCGGGTCGAGCCCGCGCGCGAGCGCGTCGTGTTCGACACGGCGAGCGGGCCGTTGACCGTCGAACGCACGCCGGACGGCTACCGGATGGATTTCCCCGCCCGCCCGACCGCGCCGAGCGACGCGCGTGCGCATGCACGGCTCGCCGACGCGCTCGGCGCAGGCGCGCTCGAAGACGTGCATGCGAACGCGCACGTGTATCTGGCGCGGCTCGCGAGCGCGCAGGCGGTGCGCGCGCTGAATCCGGACATGGCCGCGCTTGCGGCGCTGGATCGCAGCGGCGTGATCGTGACGGCCGCGGACGGCGGCGACTACGATTTCGTCAGCCGCTATTTCGCGCCGGCGAAGGGCGTGCCGGAAGATCCGGTGACGGGCAGCGCGCATTGCGCGCTCGCGCCGTACTGGGCGGCGCGGCTCGGCAAGACCGCGTTTCGCGCGCATCAGGCGTCGCCGCGCGGCGGCGACGTGCGCTGCCGGCTGAACGGCGAGCGCGTCGAGCTCGAAGGATCGTGCGTGTTCTATCTCGAGGGGCGCGTGACGTTCTGACGAACGGCGGCGGCGCGGATGCGAATGCCGCTGCCGTTCGGTCCGACGGCTTGAGACAACCACCGCCGCCGCGCGTCCGGCGAGCGCGCCGACGGCTGCTTCAGCCCGCTTCGGCGCGCTTTCTGCCCAAAGGTGAGATTTTTCGGGAGCCGCCGCGAAGGCGTCCGAAACCGGCCGCCCGCTCTCCCATGTCGCCCGCGAAACGGGCGTTCCGCCGCGTCAATGCCGATCGGCGAACAGCGCTTCGAGCGGATAGTGCCGCTTCACGAACGGCGATTTGATGATCACGTAGCTGAAGTACTTTTCGATGCCGATGTTCCGTTCGAGCAGCCCTTCGATGATCGTCTGATAGTGGCTCACGCTGCGCGTGACGAATTTCAGCAGATAGTCGTACCCGCCGCTCGCGAGGTGGCATTCGACGATCTCGTCGACGTTGCGGATCGCCGCGACGAAGCGGTCGAAGTCCTCGCGGCGGTGGTCGGCGAGCGTGACTTCGGTGAACACGATCTGCACGTCGCCGAGCTTTTCGAGCTGAATGTCCGCGCCGTAGCCGGCGATGTAACCCGCTTTCTCCAGGCGCTTGACCCGTATCAGGCACGGGCTCGGCGACAGGCCGACCGCATCCGCCAACTCCACGTTGGTGATGCGGCCGCGCTTTTGCAGCTGCGCGAGTATCCGCAGATCGATCTTGTCCAGCTTGCAGTCGCCCATCATCACGGCGTCGGAAGAATGAAGAGTAAACGTACGGTTACTTTACGGTCACAAAATTGCGGCCACAAGGCAGCGTTTTCCCACGTGTCCGCCGGGCTCCGGATTCCCGGCGTGGCTTCCCGGCTTGACGTGGGAGCGCGTCACGCGGCTCGCGCGTGCGCTGCGTCGAGCGCGCGCCGCACGTCGGTTTGCGCGGACACTTCGTCGAGCGTCGCGCGCAGCCGCGCGAACAGCAAGTCGAAATCGTCCGCCGTGTAGCTGAGCGCGGGCGCGAAGCCGAGGATGCCGTCGCCGAACGCGCGGAACACGACGCGGTTGCGGTACGCCGCCGCCGCGATCCGCTCGGGCAGATTGAGCGACGGATCGAAGCGCGCCTTGCTCGCCTTGTCGGCGACGAGCTCGAGCGCGCCGAGCAGCCCGCGCGAACGCGCGTCGCCGACGAGCGGATGCGCGCGCAGCGCGTCGAGCTCGCGCGCGAAGCGCGGCGCATGCGCGATGCCGTTTTCGAGCAGCCCGCCTTCGTGATAGAGGCGCAGCACTTCGAGCGCGATCGCCGCGCTCACCGGGTGCGCGGAATACGTGTGGCCGTGGCCGATCGCGGCGTCGGCGGCGCCGCCGTCGGCGATTCCCCGATAGATCTCGTCGGACATCAGCACCGCGCCCATCGGCGCGTAGCCCGCCGTCAGCCCCTTCGCGACGGTCATCAGATCGGGCTCGACGCCCTCGGCCTCGCACGCGAAGAGCGGGCCGGTGCGGCCGAAGCCGGTGATGACTTCGTCGGCGACGAACAGGATGCCGAGCCGCGAGCACGCGTCGCGCATCGCCTTGAGCCAGCCGAAGGGCGGCACGATCACGCCGCCCGAGCCTTGCACCGGCTCGCAGAAGAACGCGGCGACGCGCTCGGCCCCCAGCTCGGCGACTTTCGCCTCGAGCGCCGCGACCGACGCGGCGATCAGCGCCGCATCGTCGTGGCCTGCCGGATGGCGGTATGCGTACGGCGATTCGATGTGATGCTGGGTCGGCTGCGGCACGTCGAAGTGGCGATGGAACGTCGCGAGCGCGGTGAGCCCGGCTCCGATCGACGACGAGCCGTGATAGCCGCGCTCGAGCGCGATCACGTGCTTCTTCTGCGGACGGCCCGTCGCGTTGAAGTAATGCGTGATGAAGCGCAGCGCCGAATCGACGGCGTCCGAGCCGCCGAGCGTGAAGTAGACGCGTGCGAGCGACTTCGGCGCGAGCGCGGTCAGCTTCTCGGCGAGCTCGATCGCGGGCGCGGAGCCGAAGTGGAAATACGCGGTCGCATACGGCAGGCGCGCCATCTGCTCGGCCGCGGCCTTGACGATGCTGTCGCGGCCATAGCCGACGTTCACGCACCAGAGGCCGGAGAACGCGTCGAGGAGTTCGTTGCCTTCGGCGTCGCGCAGGAACACGCCGTCGGCGGAATCGAGCACGGTGACGCCGCGCGCCTCGTGCGCGCGGTAGCTGACGACGGGATGGATCAGATGCCGACGATCGGCTTCGATCAGCGATGGAATGATCATGGCGGTGCAGGCTCTCGTTCGAACAGGACGTGTGAGGCCATGCTACCGATCGGACGATTTACGCGCGCGTCCAATTGCGGCGCGCAAGCGTACGGATGCGGCGTTTCGACGGGGCGGGACGGCATTTTCTGCTGCGTCGGGCGCGGCGGATTCCGTGCGTTCGGGAACGGCGCGCCGCGTGCGGGCGCGGGCTGTTTCGGCCGCATGGCGTGTCGCCGTGGATCGTGCGCGCCGGCGTGCGCGTTTGGGGCGCGTGAATGTCGGATTGGCTGATGATGCGTGGTGCCGAATTCGAACGCGGTGTTTCCAGTCACGCACGCGCGCGTTGCTTCGCACGCGATGGGGAAGGTACGGTGTCTTTGTCTTTGTCTTTGTCTTTGCTTCTGCGCATGCAAGTGCAAGCGCAAGTGCAAGTGCAAGCGCGCACGAACACGCGCCGAGCCCCATCGCCGCGCATCGCGCCCGGCAAGCGCTCATCGGCCCCGCCCGATATCCGCCGACAACCGCCCGACAACCGCCTAATAGCCGCGCGCGCGATCGACGACGCCCACCATCGGCTCCCCCGCGCGATGCCGCGCGAGATTCGCGAGCACCGCGTCGACCGCCGTGTCGGGCCGCGTCGCGCTCGCGATGTGCGGCGTGATCCGGATGCGCGGATGCGTCCAGAAAGGGTGTCCCGCCGGCAGCGGCTCCGGGTCCGTCACGTCGACGATCGCGCTGTCGAGCTTGCCCGATGAGAGCGAGTCGAGGAGCGCCGCTTCGACGAGCTGCGGGCCGCGGCCGACGTGGATCAGCGACGCGCCGTCCGGCAGCGCGTCGAACAACGGCATGTCGAGCAGCCCGCGCGTTTCGGGCGTGAGCGGCAGCAGGCACACGAGGATGTCCGAGCGCGCGAGCAGCGCGGCGAGCCCCGTTTCGCCCGCGTAGCAGTCGACGCCCTCCAGCGTGCGCGGCGAGCGGCTCCAGCCCGCGCACGGAAAGCCGAAGCGGCGCAGCGCGTCGAGCACCGCCTGCCCGAGCATGCCGAGGCCGAGCACGCCGACGCGCCGCGACGCGGCGGCGCGCACCGGCTTCGCTCGCCACACCTGCATGCGCTGCAGCGCCGCGTAGTCGAACATGTCGCGATGAATCGTCAGCACGGCCTGCATCACGTATTCGACCATCCCCTCGACGATCCCCGGCTCGATCATCCTCACGACCGGGACGTGCGCGGGCACGCAGGACAGATCGAACTGATCGACGCCCGCGCCGACCGAGAACACGACTTCGAGATTCGGCATCAGCCGCAGCGGAGCGTCGGGCGGCTGCCACGCGGCCAGATAGCGGACGGCGGACGGATCGCCGATGTCGGGCCACAGACGGAACGGGACATCAGGCGCTTTTTCCGCGAAAAGGCGCGCCCACTGCGCGCCGCGCGCCGGATCGGCCTTGTAGACGAAGGTCATCGCATGAAGTGGGCGATCGCGGCCGAGCGCAATCAGCCGAGCGCCTGATTGACGATCGCGAACTGCCGCAGCGCAGGATCGCGCTCGGGCACCGCGCCGCGCACCATCGCGACGACCGAGTCGACGCGCCGCAGCCCGAGCTCTTCGAGCCAGCCGGACAGGCCGCTGTCGCCGGGCACGTCGATCCGCACGAACATGCCGGCGTGCAGCGCGAGCCAGTGGCTGATCAGCGCCTGCGCGCGCAGCGTGTCCGGCGCGATCACCGGCCCGATCGCGTGGCCGCGGCCGAAGCGGCGGAACAGCGCGAAGCCGAGCAGCTCGCCGTCGCGATCGAGCGCGATGCCGCTCGCGACATCGAGCAACGCGTCGATCACGGCGCTGCGGTCGTAGCCGCACGCGCGCGATGCGAGCGCGCCGAGGCGCGCCGTGTCGTTGACGCCGATCGGACGCAGGCGCTCGCCGGGCGGCAGCGAAATCAGCGGCGGATGAAACGCGGCGCCCTGGTGCTGCTCGGTGATGCCGGTCGGCTTGAAGCCGAACTTCGCGTAGAGCGGCTTGCCGGCGGGCGTCGCGTGCAGGAACAGCGTGCGCTCGCCGAGATCGTCGACGATCCGCGCGAGCAGCTCGCGGCCGATGCCGCGGCCCTGCTGGTCCGGCGCGACGATCACCATGCCGAGCGACGCGTGCTCGCGGCCGTAGCGCCAGCCGAGCGCGGTGCCGATCACGCCGCTGCCGTCTTGCGCGACGAAGCCGCTGCCGAGCTTCGCGACGAAGCGCCAGTCGTCGACGCGATGCGGCCACTGAAAGCAACTGGACAGGCGCTGGGCAGTGTCGATGTCGTCCTGGGTAAACGGGCGAAAGGCGAGCGTGCGGGAGGCGTTGGTTTCGGCCACGCTGAACTCCGGTTCGAAAGTCTGACGCCGCTACTGTGGCAGGCGCGCCGGCGGGCGGATAGGACGATCCGCTTGTTTTCGGCGGCGCGGGCGCGTTCGCTCCGCGGATTGCCGATACGGCGATTTCGACCCCGATTGCGCGCTCCGTGCGGCGACGATCGACCGCCGGCCGTCGCGCGCGGCCGGCCCGTTACAGACGCTGCCGCTTCGCGAGCGTCAGCACGCGCGCCCAGCGCTGCGCGTCGCGCTTGTCGTCCATCGGCAGCTTCCACTCGGCGCGCCGCTCGTCGCGCACGGCGACGACGAGATACCAGCGGCCGTCGAGCGTCTGCGCGCGGCAGCCGCTCAGATCGGTGAGCGTGTAGCGGCCGGCGTCGCCGTCCTGCGACAGCCACAGCAGCCCCTTCGTCGCCGATATGCGCAGATCGCCCCATGCGCGCTGCAGCACGTGGGTCCAGCCGTCTTCTCGCGCGTTCGGCGCGACGTCGCGCCGCCGCCGGGCCCAGTGCGCGACCGCCGCCGCGATCGCGGCGGTCGCGACGACGGCGGCGCCGATCGCCATGGCGTCGCCGAAGCGCGCGGCGATCGCATGAAACGTGTAGACCGCGCCCCAGATCAAGGCGGCGAGCGCGAACAGGACGATGAAAATCGGCATGGCGAAGCGGCGAGCGAGAAAACGAAAGACGCGGCCGGCGCGCGCCGGCCGCGAGCGGGGAGCCTCACCGAATCCGGTGAATGTCGTGCGTGACGAAGCCTGCGTCGTTGTCCGGCAGCGCAAGGCCGTTCTTCACGGCGAGCGTCTTGCGGATGTCCGCGAGGCCCGCGGACCAGTGGTCGCGCATCGTCGACGCGCCGAACTGATAGTCCTTGTAGTGCTGCTCGTACGCCTTCTGCTGATAGATCAGATGCTGGACGTTGTAGCGCTTGCCGCACGACAGCGTCTCGGCCTGCTGGCACCACGGATCGTTCTTGCGCATTTCCTCGGGCACCTGATCGAGCACGCGGCGCAGTACGTTGCGAAAGCGCTGCTCGCGCTGCAGCGTGTCGGTGATGAGGCGCGTGCGGCTCGAATACTGAACGTCCTTCGTGCGCTCGGTCACGTCGTTCATCGATTCGGGCAGCGGCCCGCGCGCGCTCCACAGGTCGACCTGGAACGCGAGCGTGTCGCGTCGCGGCGACGCGCGCAGCACTTCCATCAGCGGCGTGTTCGACACGATGCCGCCGTCCCAGTAGAACTCGCCGTCGATCTCGACGGGCGGAAACGCGGGCGGCAGCGCGCCCGACGCCATGAAATGCTCGGGGCGCAGCGTCGTCTTCGCGTTGTCGAAGTAGATGAAGTTGCCCGTACCGACGTTCACCGCGCCGACCGACACGCGCGTCTCGCCCGAATTGATCCGCTCGAAGTCGCACAGCTTCAGGAGCGTCGAGCGCAGCGCGGACGTGTCGTAATAGCTGACCTTTTCCGGCGGATGCGTCGAGCCCGGCAGCGGCGGCGGGAAGCGCGGCACGAAGAAGCCGCGCTGTCCCTGCACGACCGCGCTCGCCGCCTGGCTCGCGGTGAAGAACGTGCGCACGTATTCGTGGCTGTTGAAGAGCGCGGATTCGAACATGGCCGGCAGCGCGGGGAAGAACGCGGGCTGGCAGATCGTGTTCCAGAACTCGCGCAGCCGCTCGACGCGCCGTTCGGGCGGATTGCCCGCGATCAGCGCCGTGTTCAGCGCGCCGATCGAGATGCCGGCGATCCAGTTGAGCGGAATGCCCGCTTCGTGCAGCCCTTCGAACACGCCCGCTTGATACGCGCCGAGCGCGCCGCCGCCTTGCAGCACGAGCGCGATCGTTTCGTACGGCAAATCATGGAACGGCGTGTGCGTGTGCGCGTGCTCTTGCTCGAGCGCATTCGGCACGCTTGCTTCGTTGTGCAGATCCGCCGGATCGACGGCCTGCTTTTCGGTGCGGGCGCGCGGCTTCATTGCATGAACCAGCCGTGGCTGACGACAAACGACTGGCCGGTGAGCGCCGCGCTCGGGAACGCCGACAGAAACAGCACCGTCTTCGCGACGTCCTCGACGGTCGTGAACACCCCGTCGACCGTCTGCCCGAGCATCACCTTCTTCACCACTTCCTCCTCGCTGATCCCGAGCTCTTTCGCCTGCTCCGGAATCTGCTTGTCGACGAGCGGCGTGCGCACGAAGCCCGGACACACCACGTGCGAGCGCACGTTGTGCTTCGCGCCTTCCTTCGCCAGCACGCGCGCAAGCCCCAGCAGCCCGTGCTTCGCCGTCACGTACGCCGACTTCAGCGGCGACGCCTCGTGCGAATGCACCGAGCCCATATAGATCACGACGCCGCCGCGATCGTCCCGGTACATGTGCTTGAGCGCGGCCTTCGTCGTGAGGAACGCGCCGTCGACGTGAATCGCCTGCATTTTCTTCCAGTCGGCGAACGCGTAGTTCTCGATCGGATTGACGATCTGGATGCCCGCGTTCGACACCAGAATGTCGACCGAGCCGAACGTCTCGGCAACCTTGTCGATGCCGGCGTTGACCGCGTCCTCGTTGGTCACGTCCATCGCGACGCCGATCGCCTTGCCGCCCGCCTGCTTGATCTGCTCGGCCACCGCGTTCGCGCCGTCCTGATTCAGATCGGCGATCGCGACCGCCGCGCCCGCACGCGCGAGCTCCAGCGCGATTTCCTTGCCGATGCCGCTTGCCGCGCCCGTCACGACTGCAGTTTTGCCATTCAGATTGCTCATGATCGAATTCCTGTCGAGAAAGAAGTAGGGAAGGATGCGGCTCGCGTCACTGCGCGAGGTAATCGTAGACGACTTCGCCGAGGCCGAGCGTCAAATCGGCGAGCAGGTGCCGCGCCTCGACGATCTCGAGCACCGGCAGATCGGCGACGGGCGCGAGCGCGTGCGGCGCGAGCTGCAGCGACGCGGGGCCCGTCCATGCGCCTTTCATCTTGATGTCCTGCAGGTAGTAGCGCACGAGCTCGCACACGCGCGCCGAGCCGTCGACGTGCGGAATGATCTTCAGCAGGAAGTTCGCGCCCGCGAGGCGTTTCGCCTGCTCTTCGAGATCGAGCTCCCGATGCTTGTAGCCCATCGTGCCCGTCGCGACGCGCACGGGGCCGTAGTCGAGCGTGCCGAGCAGCGTGTCGATGTGCGTCTCGAGCGTCGGCTGCGCGAGTTTCTTCGGGAATCCCCACAATTCGCGGCCGCCCGCGATCGGCGGGTGATCGTTCAGATACATCGCGAGCGTGTAGCCGCCCGGCTGGCCGTTGTACTCGACGGGGATCACCTGGCCGCTCTCGGTGTAATCGCCGAAGCCCGTCGAATCCGGCATGCGGATGAATTCGTAATGGACGAGCGGCTCCTTCACTTCGAGCGGCTCGGGCACGATTTCGCGGAGGCGGTCGATATCGGTGCGGTAGGTAATGATCAGGAATTCCCGATTGACGAAACGGTAGGGGCCCATCGGAAACGCGGGGCTCGTGAGCGGCATCGCGAATGCATTCGATCGGACTTGGCTGGGCTTCATGCGGACTCCTTGTTGATCGCTTCGTGGTCGGGGTGCCGATATCGTATGCCTCTGCGAATCGATTGTGCGATGCCGCAAATGGAAAAGATTATTGCGGAAATCGCGGCAACGAAATGACAAATATTGACAGTGTTGCGGCGGCAGTAACGAACGCGTATCGGCGGGCGAGGAAGACGGTTCGCTCCCGGTTCCGCTCCGGCGAAAGGTGAGGCTTTTCGGGGGCAATGGTGAGCATTTACGGGGCCCGTGAAACGGGTGTGAACGTCGGCCCGATGCAGCGTGTCGCGACGCGCGGCGCGTTCGATTGAACTTTTGGGGAGCGACCGTTCTCGAAGAATTGCGTTGTAGAATTTTCGATTTTCCTTTCGATCTCGATCTTGCGGCGCTTCGGGTTAAGCCTTCCTTAAGCGTGCGCGTCCTAGCATCGTGCGGACCGGTGACCCGGCGTCGTTCGATTCGCTACCGTTTCAACCCCATGCAAAACTTCAATCTCGCTGTTTTTTCCGCGCTCAATGCGGGTTCTGCGCCGCATCTCGCCGCCGTTCGCTTCGGCGTGTTCGCCGCCGACTGGCTCGTCTACGCGGTGCCCGCGCTGCTGCTGCTGACCTGGGTGATGGGCGCGCGTGCGACGCGTCGCCAGGCGATCGAAGCGGGCGTCGGCGCATGCGTCGCGCTCGCGCTCGCGCAGGTGATCGGCCACTTCTGGTATTCGCCGCGGCCGTTCGCGCTCGGCATCGGCACGCAATTGATTCCGCATGCGCCCGACGGTTCGTTCCCGAGCGATCACGCGACCTTCGTCTGCAGCGTCGCGGCGGGCCTGCTCGTCGCCGGCGCGACGCGCGCGGCGGGCGTCGTGCTCGCCGTCATCGCGGCGGTGGTCGGCTGGGGGCGCATCTATGTCGGCGTGCACTGGCCGCTCGACATCGCGGGCGGCGCGCTCGTCGGAACCGCCGGTGCGCTCGCCGCGCATCTGTACGGCCGCCCGGTGACGGCGCTGCTCGAGCGCGTCGGCGAATCGGTGCACGCTGTCGCGTTCACGCGATTGCACGAGCGCTCGATCCGCGTCGATTGACGACAATCGACGGGAATCCGAACTAACCGGGCGCTCTCGTTTGGGCGGCGTCGTTCGCCGAGCCGGACTCGACATCGGCGCCGCCGTGCAGTTCGACGTTCTCGTTGTGCATCTGGCGCGCGGCTTCGCGATCGAGCGCGCTGTCCTTGAGGATCGCGCACATCGCGACGAACAGCGCGATCGCGATCGCGCCGAGCCCGCAATAGCCGACGATTCTGAGGGTTCTCGGGATGCTTGCGTGGGTGTGGCGGCGAGTCATGGTGGTCGCGTATCCGGGTGACGACGCGCGAATCGCGCGATCTTTTCCTTTTGTCATTCGACGCGCGCAGGCGCCGCGACGCGTCGTGCTTGTCTCGATATCCGGCCACGGCGGCGCGGGCCGCTCTGTGCCCCATGAAATACGCCGTTGTGTGCCGCGATGGCTTCGCCGCACGGGCCGCATGCCGTCGAGATAGGTATAGAACACCGGCGGCGCGGATGCAACTCCGTGCGTGTAGAGACGCGATTGCGCCGATGTCCGCGCACCGAAAGGCGATCGACGGAATGCAAACGCGTGCGCGCCGGCGGATGCCGGTGCGGCATTCATCTGCGGGAAATCGGCCGCGAAACGAACGAAATGGCTTGATCGACGCCAATCGGGCGCGCCGGGATGTGCGGCACGGTTTGGCGGCGCGATGCGGACGGGTTCGAACCGCGCGGTTGCATGATTCAGTTCGAACGAAAAGCGTGCGCCGCGATCGGCGCATGGCGAGCGCCGCCAAGCGCGGCTATTTCGGGATAGGCCGGCGCGGCGGCGGCGATGCGGATGCGATGCAGTTCATACGAAAACGCGACGCGATGACCTGCGCCGCGTGAGGGCGTTTTCCGCCGTCGGCGGTCGCATGCGTGCGCGCATGCCGTCGCGCCGATCGATGCGTGGCGCGATGATTCAGGCGTGACAAGAGAGGCGTGCGTGTCGGCAACGAACGCCGCGCGCTTCGAGCGCATGCGCTCGAAGCGGGTGTGGCGCTGGCATGCGATGCGCGTCGCTACACCGTTGTCGCGAGTCGAACGCGTGCGCCGCGTTTTAGGCTCGCTTGGCGCATCAGTCTTCGAGCGATTCGTGCACCGCAACCGCGCCGTGCTTCCAGTAAGCGGACGCGCGAATCCGCGATTTCGCGACGCCGCGCTCGCGGCACAGGTGCTCGCGCACGCCGCGCATCGCGGCCGCTTCGCCGGCCGCCCACACGTAGCCGTCGCCGGCCGGCAGCGGCAGTTCCCGCAACGCGTCGACCAACCGGCTCGCGCCTCGCTCGCCATTCGCCGCATCGTCGCGATGACGCCACATCACGTACAGGTTCGCCTCGGTCGCGAATTCGATCTGCGCCGACGGATCGGCCACTTCCAGCACCGCGGCGACGCGCGTCCCGGCCGGCAATTCCTCGAGTCGCCGTGCGACGGCGGGCAGCGCGGTGTCGTCGCCGATCAGCAGATGCCAGTCGAAATCCTTCGGGATCACGAATGAACCGCGCGGACCGCCGATGCCGAGCGTCTGTCCGACGCGCGCCTGCGCGGCCCATTGCGACGCGGGCCCCGGATGATGCAGCACGAAATCGAGATCGAGCTCGCGCGCGGCGCGATCGTATCGGCGCGGCGTGAAATCGCGCGCGACGGGGCGCGGCTTGTCTTCGGGAAACACGATGCCGTTCGGGCCGAATTCGGGGCGTGCGGGCGCGTCTTCGCCGGGCGGCGGGAAGAAGACCTTCACGTGATCGTCGAACGACGCCGATTCGAAATCGTCGAGTTCGTCGCCCGTCAGCGTCACGCGCATCAAATGCGGCGTCACCTTGGCAACGCGCTTGACCTGCAACAGGCGGAATTTCAGCGTATGGCGCACGCGAACGACGGCGCGCTCGGTAGTCGGTTGGGTCATATCGATTGGTTCTCCTTGATAAACCGGACGCGGCGCGATCAGCCCTCGGTCCGGCCTTCGATGTCGGCGACGGCGCGCCGCAGGATCGCCGCAATGCGGCGCTGCTCGTCGGCGTCGGCGCCGCTTTTGCGAAAGAGCGCTTGCTTGAGCGCCATCCGCGCGTCGACGAATTCCGGCAGCCAGCCGTGCGTGTCGTCTTCGGCGGCGGGCGTTTCGCCGGCGAATGCGCGGCGCATGAACTCCATTTTGCGGCCGAGATGCGCGAGCTTCGCGAACAGCAGGTCGACGCGCTCGCGCTGCGCGTCGAGATGCGCGCGGCCCGCATCGGCGAGCGCGTAGCGCTTGCGGTTGCCTTCGGCCTGCACGGTCACGTAGCCGAGCTCTTCGAGGTACGTGAGCGCCGGATACACCATGCCGGGGCTCGGCGCGTAGAAGCCGCTCGAGCGCGTGTCGAGCGCCTTGATCAGCTCGTAGCCGTGGCTCGGCTGTTCGGCGAGCAGCGCGAGCAGCAGCAACTGCAGGTCGTCGGCGCTGAATTGACGGCCGCGCGGCATCGCATCGTCCCCGCCGAAGCCGCTGAAACCGCCCGGGCCGCCGCCGAAGCCGCCGAATGGACCGAAGCCGTGCCGGCCGCCGCCGCGGCGATGGCCGCCGATCATGTGGCGGAACATCTCGAGCGGACCGGGGCCGGACGAGGCATGCATGCCGCAATCGCGGCGCGAAAACAGGTGAGCGTGGCGCATCGCCGTCTCCTTTACGTCTTTAGATGTATCGAAAGATATATATCGAAAGATATAAAGTCAACGGGATTTTATGGGGGCGGATGGTGAGGCCGATCAGAGGTTCTTTGGGGCCGGCGTGCAAAGGAAGGCGGCTTCTTCGTGGCATTCGACGAGAGCTGTCGAATTATTGAATCGATCGCCTTTCGCCTGGTTTGAGCGCGCGATCCTCAACATGGTGACCTACCAAGGCGTGGCGGACATTGCCGGGAAGTCGGCTTCCGCAACCAACATGCGCATCATCATCGCGATCTTGCCGCTGGTGCCGGCGTTGCTGAGCTTCGTGTTCGCGAGCGAGACGCTGACGGTCGGGGCGTCGGTGGGCGGCCTCCTGTCGATCATCGGGCCGGTTGTGCTGACCGGCCATGGTGATCCCGCGAGCTTGCTCCAAAGCGGGATTCGCACGGGGGATGCCTTGATGCTCGTGGCGAAGATTGCGCATGCCACGTGCGTCGTGCCGCCGAGACGCCGGGCCTGCCGCTGCCCATCTGGCAATCGCTCGCCGTGCAGGCCGGGTTTGCCGTCATGCCCCCTTTGCCGTGGTATCGGCTCGCGCCTTCGTCGCCAATGACCTTCGAGAAGCTGTCGCCGGTGCTGTATGCGGCGCTTGCGGTGTCGATCCTCGCGCCGTCTCCGTGGATGACGGGCGTGCGCCTGAGCGCTCCACGCCGAGCCAGCCGCTTCATGAATTTCCTGCCCGTATTCGTGACGCTTACGCCTTGCTGCTGCTCGGCGAGCCGCTGTAGCGCCGCCATCGTGTTGGAGGGGGCATGGCGCTGGCTGGCGTGTGGCTGCGGCAGGCGATAAAGCAGCCGCCGTATCGGGTGCGATCCAGATGCGTGCAATGAGAAAGTCGCCGGCATGGCGGGCTTGGCGCGTACCCGTGGCCTCACGCAAGAATGCCTCGCGCGCACGATGTGCCGTACGATCGCTGTCCTAATCAATGGCACGTCGTCCGCAGCGCTTGTTTCGTTGCGTCAGGGCATATATGCCTCTGTCGAAGAAAGGGCGCCGAGGAAGCCGGCGACGCTGCCGTGCCCGCCCTCGACAAGCACTCGGCCGTCAGACAACAGCGTTGCGGCGTAGACGGCGCGGCCCTGATTCATACTGGCAACCGCCGTCCACGTATCGTTGTTCGGGTCGTAAATCTCGGCAGAAGACAGGGCGTTGCCTCGCCCGCCCGCCACCAGCACTTTGCCGTTGGACAGCAGCGTCGCAGTGTGTGCGCTGCGCGCCTGATTCATGCTGGCGGCGCTCGTCCATCCGTTACTGACGGGATCGTATATTTTTGTCGTCGACAGTGCGCTGCCGCTGCCGTCCACGCCGCCGGCGATCAGCACCTTGCCGTTGGGCAACAGCGTTGCGGTATGTGCGCTGCGCACGTCTGTGGTGGTGACGGCAGCGACGGCGGGCGTCCACGTATCGCTGGCGGGATCGTACACTTCGCCGGAAAACAGGATGCCGGCTCCGCCCGCCACCAGCACCTTGCCGTTGGGCAGCAGCGTCGCGGTATGTGCGCGGCGCGCCTGATTCATGCTGGCGGCGCTCGTCCATCCGTTACTGACGGGATCGTATATTCTTGCCGAGGCCAGTGCGTTGCCGAAGTCGTCCACGCCGCCGGCGATCAGCACCTTGCCGTTGGGCAACAGCGTTGCGGTATGTGCGCTGCGCACGTCTGTGGTGGTGACGGCAGCGACGACGGGCGTCCACGTATCGCTGGCGGGATCGTACACTTCGCCGGAAAACAGGATGCCGGCTCCGCCCGCGGCCAGCACCTTGCCGTTGGGCAGCAGTGTCGCGGTGTGCGCGCTGCGCGCTTGAGTCATGCCTGCGCCGGCCGCCCACGTGTTGCTCGCCGGATCGTACAACTCCGTTGACGACAATGGGACGCCCAAGTTGTTGGCGCCGCCCGTAACGAGCACTTTGCCGTTGGGTAGCAGCGTTGCGGTGTGGGCGTAACGCGCCTGAGTCAGATCATCGACGGATAGCCACTGTCCGGTGGCGGTAACGGTGATTGCAACCTGCGCCGTCACGCTGCCCGCGCTGTTGCTGGCGGTGACGGCATAGGCTGTTTGGGGCTGCGCGTTTTGAGGGGTGCCGCTGATCACCCCGGTCTGTGCGTCGACGCTCAAGCCGGCCGGCAGGGCTGGCGACACCGAATACGCGGTCGCGGCGCCGCCCGCGAGTTCCGGGACGTCCTGCGCAATCACGCGCCCGGCCACGTACACCGGCGCCGGGTCCGAATACGTCAAACTCGTCGGCGGGGCAGTCTGAGCCTGTACTTGGATGTTGACCTGCGCTTGCGCGCTTCCCGCGCTATTGCTGCCGGTGATGGTGTAGTTCGCCGGCGCGGTCACGGCGGCCGGCGTGCCGCTGATGACGCCCGTCTGCGGGGCCAGCGTCAGACCCGCCGGCAGCGCGGGCTCGACGGCGTACTGCGTGATCTCGCCACCCGAAGTCGTCGGCGTATTCGGGCTGATCTGTACGCCGGTCATATAGATGACCGGATTGTCCGGATAGCTGAGGCTGTCCGGTGCCGCGATGCCGTCCTCCACTTCGATTTGCACACGCGCCGTCACGCTGCCGGCGCTGTTGCTGCCCGTGACGACGTAAATCGTCACGGGGGCGACGATGGACGGGGTGCCGGCGATCACGCCGGTTGCGGGATCGAGAGCAAGCCCGCTGGGCAGCGCGGGCGATACGCCGTACTTCGTGATGGAGCCGCCGCTGCTGTGCGGCGAATTGGGAATGATCGGCGTCCCCTTGTCGTAGACGACCACCGGAACGCTGTAATTCAGGCCGGCGGGCGGTCGGGCAGTTGAATCGAGATCGCTGCCGCTGCACGCAGCAAGAAATGCCATCAGCAGCAGAGCCAGCACATGAAGGGCGTTTCCACGGGTCATGATTGCCTCGCGCCAAAGGAATCGGCTACTGATTCGGGTTCCTGGACAACTCGTGAAAGATTATTAACAATGCCAAGAAACATCAATAAAATTGTTGACTGCAATGGTATGATCAATTGACGTCGTGACGCATGAATCGTCGTTGCACGATCGATCGTTATTGTCAAAATGTTTTCGAGCATCGCCTTTAATTGATCTTGTTTATCGCTGGGCGATGCGCACTCGTTTAATCAGCCTGGCCATGCGGTGAAAGGGATGTGCGCCGCGTCGGATCAAATGGTTCCGACGGCTCGGGATCGAGCATGAACCCGTGCTCCGGCCTTGCTCTGCGAGATTTTTGTTTGGATGGCGACGTCCTGCTGTTGGAGGGAAAGGGGAGTGCATCCGTCGATTTGAGAGTCGTCGGTGAATCGACGCGCACTCTTCAGGCGCTGTGCCGCGCTTTGCAGATTCGAATGCGTGGATCGCGTGTGCGCCATTTCGGTGCGAAAGAATTTATTTCGTAAGGATCATGTAATTAATTGGGAAAATAAATCCCAAATACTGGCATTCCGATAAATGCAAGTGAAATTTGCGCGATGCCTGCCGTTCGGATAAGGGCAACTCGCATTGAAGTATTTGTTCGTGAAAAATGGTGACGTAAAGAATTGTGTCTCTTAAGATAGTTTCACCTATCCCTTTCGGATGGAACCGAGATGAAAGCAAAACGAATGCAACGCGGGGTAGTGGCCGTTCTGCTGTCGATGTTCTCCGTCGGCGCGGCTTATTCGCAAACTGCCACGACCGGTACGATCAATTTCACCGGTAGCATCACCGATGTCCCGTGCGAAATCGATACGACCGCCACCAGCAGCGCCGTCACCATGGCGAAGGTCTTTGCGAACGACTTCAGCGGCGTGGGATCGACCACCGGCACCACGGCGTTCAAGATTGTCCTCAAGAATTGCGGTGCGTCGACGTCGGGGGCGACGGTGCTGTTCACGGGCACCACGGACACGGCCAATCCCGAGGCGCTGCAGACGACCGTCGGCGGGGCGGGCGGCGTCGCGCTCCAGCTCGTCGACGACACGGGCACGCCGATCAGCATCGGCACGAGCAGCAAGGAATACACGATCGCCGAGGGTGACAACACGTTCAACTTCGCAGCGCGCTATATCGCGACATCGGCAACCGTGACGGGCGGCGCGGCGAACGCCACCGCCGTGTTTGCGCTGACGTACAAGTAGCGGATGCCGCCTCCTTCCGTGCGCGCGCAATCGCGCGCATCGAGGGCGGATTTCACCGACGCGGCACCTAGGCCAGTTAATTTTTCGGGGAGAGACGAGATATGCGCCTGTCTATCATTTGTCACGCCGCTTTTGCTGCCGCCCTCGCGTTGGGCGGCGTCGAAGCGTATGCCGGCATTCAGGTCGGCGGTACGCGCGTGGTGTTCGATGCAAAAGCCGACGCGCGCGATACGTCGGTTGCGGTGCGCAATAAAGGCGAGACGCCGTATGTGATTCAGATCTTCGTCGATGACGGAAACGGGAACACCCGGCGCATGCCGTTTACGGTCACGCCGCCGCTCTTTCGTCTGGACGGCGGCAAGGAGCAGCGTGTGAGCGTGCGCTACGTGAAACGGGGTGCAGGTTTGCCGCAGGACGCCGAATCCGTCTACTGGCTCAACGTGAAGGAAATCCCGCCCACGCAGAAGCGCAAGGCGGACGTCAACACGCTGAAGATCGCGGTCCTCACGCGCATCAAGCTCTTTTACCGGCCTGCCGGTTTGCGCGGCAGCGCGGCCGATGCGCCGTCGCAACTCAAATGGTCGGTCGTGCCGAGCCCGATCGGGCAGGGCGCGGCGTTGAAGGTCAGCAATCCGACGCCGTATCACGTGACCTTCTCGACCATCGAAATCCAGGCCGCGCAGAACGCAAGCATCAACGCGGACATGGTGAACCCCAAGAGCGAGCTGATTGTCCCGATTCCTCTCAGGGCGATCTCGCATGTCGGTCCGGTCAAGTTCAGCTATACGACGATCAACGATTACGGCGCCGTCACCCAGGCGACGGAGGTGACCGCGCAACCAGCCGGAACGCCGGACGCGCCACCGCAATAAGCTGCGATGGCTCGGCATCGGGGTGCCGACGTCGGCTTCTTGCGCATACGAGCGATCGTGCTGGCCGCCGCGCTGACCGCGCTTTCGTCCGTCGTCCGTGGCGAGCAAGCGTTCGAGTTCGATCCCGCCTTTCTCGAACTGGGCGGCGGCAGGGGCGGGGCGGACCTTTCCGTGTACGCGACGTCGAATCGCGTACTGCCGGGCGTTTATCTGGTGTCGATCTTCGTCAACGACGAGGCAATCGACAGGCGTGACATCGAGTTCGTGCCCAAAAGCCGGGAGGACGCGGTTCCTTGCCTGACCGCCCGGATGTTCGACGAGTGGGGCGTCAACGTCGCCGCGCTTCCGAGGCTGGCGCAGGCTCGTGAGGACGCTTGCGTCGATATCGTCGACAGCGTTCCCGACGCGCGCGTCGCGTTCGACAGCCATCAACTGCGTCTAAACGTGACGGTGCCTCAAGCCGCATTGAAGCGACGTGCGCGCGGATCGGTAGATCCGGCTCGCTGGGATCAGGGCATCAACGCCGCGCTGCTCGACTACCAACTGAGTGCCGCGCAATATGCGGGCGGCAACTACGCGTCCGCCAATTCGCGAACGACGCTGTACGCGGGCCTTCGCGGCGGCATCAATCTGGGCGCCTGGCGGTTGTCGCATACGTCGTCGTTTCTGCGCGGGCTCGACGGACGAGACCGCTTTCAGATCATCAACACGTTCGTGCAGCGCGATATCCAAGGCTGGAACAGCCGGTTGATGGCCGGCGAAGGCACGACGCCGTCCAACATTTTCGACGGCTTCCAGTTTCGCGGCGTACAGATCAATACCGACGAAACCATGCTGCCCGATAGCCTGCGGGGTTATGCCCCGACTGTGCACGGCGTCGCACAGACCAATGCGCAGGTGACGATCAAGCAGAACGGCTTCGTCATCTACAGCACCTACGTGCCACCCGGGCCGTTCACGATCGACGATCTCTATCCGACATCGTCGTCGGGCAATCTGGACGTGACGATCACCGAGGCCGACGGGCATGTCACGACATTTACGCAACCCTACTCCGCGGTGCCCATGCTGTTGCGCGACGGCTCGTGGCGCTACAACGTCACGGCGGGCCAATATCGCGACGGCATTTCGGGCTCCCATCCGAATTTCGCGATGGCGACGCTCGCACGCGGCTTGCCGGGCGAATTCTCGTTGTATGGCGGTGTCATCGAGGCCGGCATGTATCAATCGGTGTTGGTCGGAATCGGCAAGAATCTCGGCACCGTCGGCGCTGTGTCGTTCGACGTGACGCACGCGCGAAGCGCGATCGATATGGCCGACAGCAGTACGGTATCCGGACAGGCGTTTCGCGTGCTTTACGCGAAGGCGGTGGGCGGTTGGGGTACGGATTTCCGATTGCTTGCGTATCGTTATTCCACTGCGGGTTATCGCAGCTTCGCCGATGCGGTGCAATTGCGCGACGGCAGCGAACCGGCCGCGCTCGGCGCGAAACGCCAACGCCTGGAAGGCAACGTGAATCAGCGTCTGGGCCGCTTAGGCTCGATGTACGCGAGCGTGGTCCTGCAGACATACTGGGGCAGTGCGGCGCGCAGCACGGTGTATCAACTCGGTTACAACGGCAATTGGGGCCGCGCCAGCTACGGACTTTATTCCACGTACAGTAAAGGAAACGGCGTGCCGTCGAGCTGGAACGTGTCGTTGTCGCTGTCGATGCCGCTGGAAGCGCTGTTCGGCGGCGCGAGAGCGCGTGCGACGAGCGGCGGCACGAATGTCACGTACTTCGCAAGCCGAAACAACGAGAATCACTTCAATCAACAGGTGACGGTTGGCGGCGGCAGCAGCGATCAGCAACTGAATTACAGCGTCGGCGTCGCGCATTCGAACCAGTCGGACGTAAGCGGAACGGCATCGGCGAGTTACCTTGCGCCGTTTGGCCGCTACGGCGCATCGGTCGGCAGCGGTCGCGGATATTCGCAGGCCGCGCTCACGGCGGCGGGCGGAATGCTGTGGCACGGGACGGGACTGCTATTCACGCAGCCGCTCGGCGATACCGTGGCGGTCGTGGGAGTTCCGAACGTGAGTGGAATCCACTTCGAAATGCATCCTGGCGTGAGCACGAATCGGGCCGGCGAAGCGGTGATTCCGCGTCTGAATCCATACCGCGTCAATCGCATCGTCATCGACCCGCGCCGCATGCCGCAGGATGTGGAAATCCGCAATCCGGTGAGCGAGGTGGTGCCGACTCGCGCCGCGGTCGTTCAAGCCCACTTCGATTCGGTCGTCGGCTTCCGGGCGATGTTCGCACTGACGCGCCCGGACGGCTCATCTCCTCCGCAGGGGGCGACGGCCGAAAACGACGAGGGGCAGGCGCTCGGCGTCGTAGGGATGGACGGCGAGACGTTCGTGGCCGGATTGCCGGATATCGAGGGGCGCTTTTTCGTTCGCTGGGGCGCGGAGCGGCAGAATCGATGCCACGTGAACTACACGCTGCCCGAGCAAGCGCCGGCCGGCGCGTATCCGGCCGTGGAGGCGACATGCAATTGAAACGGGAATCGCTCGTGCGGCCGCTTGGTTTCTTTCGCATGCGCAGGGTGGCGTGCTGCTTATGGATTGCCGCCGCCGCACTGCCGATGGGTGCGCGCGCGGCGACTTGCGAAGGCGACAAGACGCTCGTCACGCTTCCGGCCATCGCGGTCGCGTCCGATGCGCCGATCGGGACAGTGTTGTGGAGCCAGAGCAGTATCGGCTTCAGCACGTATTGCACGTTGGGTTGGATCGACACCAGCAATATTTATGTTTGGCGCACCGACTTGAGCTCGACGCTTCAGCAATACGGGCTGACCTTCTGGCTGACCTACGAGGGGCAGGGCGGAAACACTGCGGAGCAAATCAAGAGCCCGCTGGTCGTCGATCTCGGCGGCAAGGCCGGCTATGCGAGCGGAACTGTCGGCCTGGAATTGAGGAAGACGGGCGCGACGCCCGCGCAAGGCGTTGTCAGCGCGGCGGACATGCCGGCCTTCTATTTGGACAGTAATACGAACAACAAGAAAGGTTCGCATTACATTCGCGGTCTAGCCAGCATTTCGTTCGTTTCCTATACCTGCGACATCGATACGGGATCGCGCAGCATGACCGTTCCCCTCGGCGACGTGCGCGTCGACCGCTTCACGGGGATCGGCTCCTCCTTTGCGGACCGGAATTTCAGCATCGGCCTCACGTGCACTCAGCCGTCCGGCACGTACAACGTCGCGCTGACGTTTTCCGCGACGGCAGACAGTTCCGGCGCGCCCGGCGTTCTGGCGATCACGCAAAGCGAGGCGGCGGCGACCGGCGTCGGCATTCAACTGCTGATGAACGGCTCGCCGGTGACGTTCGGTTCCGAACTCGATGCCGGCAGCGCGACCGCAGGCACAACGCTGGCGATTCCGATGACGGCGCGCTATTACCAGACCGGCAGCGTCATCACGCCGGGCGCGGCGAACGGCATCGCGACGTTCACCATCAGCTACAAGTGATTCATGCCGCGGCGGCGGAAGATTCAGCGTGCGCGTCCGTTTGCGGGCACAACCGGCTGTCGCCCGATTCGTTGCCGATACTCCTGCTGAGGCGCGGGCGCACGCTCGCACGGTGAGGGCGATGGCGAGGCAAGCGTCGGCATCGCGCTTCGCCGGTAGCGCGGATAGGTGCGGTGAACCGACGGTCCGGATTTCCATTCGATTTCTCGTTCGCTCCGGAACGGAAGCGGCCTAAGCGGCGCCGGAAATGCCTCGCCATATTCGTAGAACTTCGATATCCGATCGAATTGCCCGCCGCTAATCTTACGGGCGAAACACGGTTGCGCAAGCCCGCGTCCCGCGGCCGGGACACATTTTGGCGCGTACATGTCTCCATCCGGTCAATGCGCGCGGGACGTGCGTCTCCGCTTTGACCGATCTCGTCCATCGAATTGCAGACTCGTCATGAAATTTATCGTGCTGTTGCTCGTTACAGCTCTTGCAGGTTGTTCATCCTTCTCCACGTCTCGAACCAATATCTACTCGATCAGGGCGGAAGACGGCATTCAGCGGTATCGGGTGACGTGTTCCGGGTTGTTCGGCGGAATGGAGGCCTGCAGGCAACGCGCGGCGGAAGTTTGCGAAGCGTCGCACGTCGTGAAGATCGGCCCTCAGGAGCCGGCTGCCGTCACCTTTATGTGCGAGGCGTCTCGGGCGGCGCGTTGACGCGCGACGTGACGCCATTGGATCGAACATAAAAATCATTTAGTAGAACATGAAAAATCTCATCATTGTTATTGCGCTGTCGGCGCTTGCGGGGTGTACCGTCTATTCCGGTCCGACGGTGAATGCGCGTCCGGTCGGTGATGCCGCAGGGAAGCAGTTTGAAGTCGAATGCACGGGCCTTTTTGTTGAAACCGGATCGTGCTTGAAGAAGGCTCGGGAGCTTTGTGAGATCCAGCCCGGATCGCCGTCCTTGCACGTTCTCGAGACGATCGGGCCGATTGGCCGTACGCCGGACCGGCTGGTGTTTCGTTGCGATGCGCCAGTCAAGCCCCGACCGCCGATCAAGCCTCAACCGCCGGCTGCGATTGTGCCGCCGCCTGTCCAGCCGCCGGAGAAGGTGCTGTTTCATGGCGACGCGCTATTCGATTTCGATCGCGCCGACCTCAAGCTGCTTGGCAAGCGTGCGTTGGACGATGTCATTCGCCAAGCGAAGGGCAAGCGGTTTCGCGTCGTGCTGGTGTCCGGCTACACCGATGCCATCGGTTCGGATGCGTACAACAATGCGCTTTCAGCTCGCCGCGCGCGCACCGTTGCCGACTATCTGCGCGAGCGTGGATTGCTGGCGGATCGCGTGGTCGTGAATGGATTCGGCAAGTCGAATCCGGTTGCGTCGAATGCGACCGACGACGGACGTGCACAAAACCGACGCGTCGAAATCATTCTGGAAAGGGAATAACGGCGAACGTCGACGCTTCGACGCTTCGGCGGTTTGCGCGGCGGCTTTCATGCGAATGCGAATTCGTCGGCGTCGTGCATCAGGCGTTCGTGCGGCGTACGGGCAGTGTTCGTGCGTGGCCCTTTATTTCACCGATGCGGACGTTCTCCAAATGCGCCGGCGCTGCATGTGCGGCCGTTCGTCGCGAAGAATGCCAAAACAGTGATCCGCACTCGTTGAGGGTCGCATTCCGATTCGATATTTCGTTATACGAATGGGAATTCGGTGTGACGACACGTCGCACATGAAGAACGGCGCTCGGCATCTTCACGTGCCCCGCCGTTTATTTCGAACTATTGAGATGTATCCGGAAGACTCGAATCTGTATCTTGATGATCAGAATCGGTAGTTCGGAAAAGACGTCGTTCGGATTAAAAAGACATCCGAAATTCACTCCGCAACTTCGGTTGGTTTTATCTGCGCCGTTAATTCAAGCGAGCAGTCGCATACCCAAGTCGGCGTTTTCTAATCAATTTATTCGTATAGCAGTACGAAATTAATATATTGGGGAATATCTCATGAACAAGATTTTCAAAACGGTATGGTGCGAAGAGACGCGTACGTGGGTTGCGGCGTCGGAGCACGCAGTGGGGCGCGGTGGTCGCGCTTCGAGCGTCGTGGAATCCGCCGGCGGACTGAAGAAGGTGCTCAAGCTGTCGCTGCTGGGCGCTGCATCGCTGGTTGCGATGGGCGTTGTCGGGCCGTTTGCCGGCGAGGCAATGGCTGCGAATAACACTGGTCTGTGCTTGACGTACAACGGCGGTAGCAACAACGTTGCCGGCAGCGGGGGCCTTATAACCGGGAACGGTTGTAATTCGGCCGGTTGGATCAATGGCATGGTCGCGGGTAGCTCGACGGACTGGATGGGGATGACCGCGGACGACACGCAGATCGTTCTCGACGGCAGTGCGGGCAGCATTTATTTCCGGACGGGCGGCGTGAACGGCAACGTGTTGACGATGTCGAATGCGACCGGCGGCGTATTGCTCAGTGGCCTTGCTGCCGGTGTGAATTCGACCGATGCAGTCAACATGTCCCAGTTGACCTCGTTGTCGACCTCGACGGCAACGAGCATCACTTCGATTTCGACGAGCCTTCTTTCGGTCGGCGTGGGCGTCGTGGCGCAAGATTCAGCGACTGGAGCGATCAGCGTCGGCGCCAATTCGCCGGGCCTGACGGTGAATTTCGCGGGAGGCCAGGGTGCGCGCACGCTGACGGGCGTTGCCGCCGGCGTCAACGATACGGATGCGGTGAACGTCAGCCAGCTGACGTCGCTGTCGACGAGCACGGCGACAGGGCTTTCCACCGCCGATAGCGGCATCGCGTCACTGTCGACGTCGCTGCTCGGCGCGGCGAGCGATCTGACGTCGCTGTCGACGAGCGCGTCGACGGGGCTTTCCACCGCTGATAGCGGCATCGCGTCGCTGTCGACTTCGCTGCTCGGCACTGCAGACGATGTGACGTCGCTGTCGACGAGCCTCGGCACGGTCAACGCGAATCTGGCCGGCTTGCAGACGTCGATGGAGAATGTCGTGTCCTACGATGATTCGTCGAAATCCACGATCACCTTCGGCGGCGTGGGCGCCACGACGCCGGTCCTCCTGACGAACGTGGCGGCGGGCGCGATTTCGGCAACCAGCACGGATGCGGTGAACGGTTCGCAGCTCTACACGCTCCAGCAGGATTTCTCGCAACAGTACAGTCTGCTGACGTCGCAAGTCTCGTCGCTCAGCACGTCGGTGTCGGATCTGCAAGGCAGCGTCGCGGCGAACACGGGAACCGCTTCGGGCGACAACAGCACCGCGAGCGGCGACAACGCGACCGCGTCGGGGACGAACAGCACGGCCAATGGTTCGAATTCGACCGCGTCGGGCGACAACAGCACGGCGAGCGGCACGAATGCGTCGGCGACGGGCGATAACAGCACGGCAACCGGCACGGATTCGACCGCGTCGGGCGACAACAGCACGGCGAATGGTGCGAACTCGACCGCGTCGGGTGACAACAGCACGGCCAACGGCACGAACGCATCGGCGACGGGCGATAACAGCACGGCGACCGGCACGGATTCGGCCGCGTCGGGTAGCAACAGCACGGCGAATGGTGCGAACTCGACCGCGTCGGGCGACAACAGCACGGCGAGCGGCACGAATGCGTCGGCGACGGGTGAAAACAGCACGGCAACGGGTACGGATTCGACCGCGTCGGGCGACAACAGCACGGCCAACGGCACGAACGCATCGGCGACGGGCGATAACAGCACGGCAACCGGCACGGATTCGACCGCGTCGGGTAGCAACAGCACGGCGAATGGTGCGAACTCGACTGCGTCGGGCGACAACAGCACGGCCAACGGTACGAACGCATCGGCGACGGGCGAGAACAGCACGGCAACGGGTACGGATTCGACCGCGTCGGGCAGCAACAGCACGGCCAACGGTACGAACGCATCGGCGACGGGTGAAAACAGCACGGCGACCGGCACGGATTCGACCGCGTCGGGTAGCAACAGCACGGCCAACGGTGCGAACTCGACCGCGTCGGGCGACAACAGCACGGCGAACGGCACGAACGCATCGGCGACGGGTGAAAACAGCACGGCGACCGGCACGGATTCGACCGCGTCGGGCAGCAACAGCACGGCCAACGGCACGAACGCGTCGGCGACGGGCGAGAACAGCACGGCAACGGGTACGGATTCGACCGCGTCGGGCAGCAACAGCACGGCGAATGGTGCGAACTCGACTGCGTCGGGCGACAACAGCACGGCCAACGGTACGAACGCATCGGCGACGGGCGAGAACAGCACGGCAACGGGTACGGATTCGACCGCGTCGGGCAGCAACAGCACGGCGAATGGTGCGAACTCGACCGCGTCGGGCGACAACAGCACGGCCAACGGTACGAACGCATCGGCGACGGGCGATAACAGCACGGCAACCGGCACGGATTCGACCGCGTCGGGCAGCAACAGCACGGCGAATGGTGCGAACTCGACCGCGTCGGGCGACAACAGCACGGCCAACGGCACGAACGCATCGGCGACGGGTGAAAACAGCACCGCCAACGGCGCGAACTCGACCGCATCCGGCGCGGGCGCGACGGCAACGGGCGAAAACGCCGCGGCTACCGGCGACAGCGCGACGGCGACGGGCAACAACGCGTCGGCGTCGGGCACGAGCAGCACGGCCAATGGCGCAAACGCAACCGCGTCGGGCGATAACAGCACCGCCAACGGCGCGAACTCGACCGCATCCGGCAACAGCAGCTCGGCGTTCGGTGAGAACGCGGCGGCAGCCGGCGACAGCAGCACGGCCCTCGGCGTCAACACGGTTGCTTCCGGTACGACGAGCACCGCTGCCGGCGCGAATGCTTCCGCCACCGGCGATTCGAGCACGGCGCTGGGCGGAAACGCGGTTGCGTCGGGCGACAACAGCGTCGCGACGGGCGCCGGTGCGACGGCGTCGGGCGCGAACAGCTCGGCGTACGGCACGAACTCGAGCGCGACGGGTACGGACAGTGTCGCCGTCGGTCAGGGCGCGATGGCGTCGGGATCGAATTCGGTCGCGCTTGGCACGGGTTCCGTTGCGTCGGAGGCCAATACGGTGTCGGTCGGTTCCGCGGGCAACGAGCGCAGGATCACCAACGTCGCGGCCGGCGTCAATGCGACGGACGCCGTCAACGTCGGCCAGTTGAACAGCGCCGTGTCGGGCATCCAGAATCAGATGACCGGCATGCAAAGCCAGATCGATACGCTCTCGCGCGACGCCTATTCCGGCATCGCGGCCGCCACCGCGTTGACGATGATTCCGGACGTCGACCCGGGCAAGACGCTGGCCGTGGGCGTAGGCACGGCCAACTTCAAGGGCTATCAGGCGTCCGCGCTCGGCGCGACCGCTCGTATCACCCAGAACATCAAGGTGAAGACGGGCGTGAGCTACAGCGGCAGCAACTACGTGTGGGGCGCCGGCATGTCGTATCAGTGGTAATCGCGTAGCGCTCCCCGCGCGCCGGCGCTCGACGCCCGGCCCGCGGGGCGTGGTTCGGGCCGTCGCATGCACGCATGCGGCGGCCCATTTTTTTACGACGTTCGTCGTTGCTCGCTTCGTGCGAAGCCGTGCGCGTAATCGGCTTCGTTCGGGCAGAGCAAGCCGCCCGAGCCGACACGTGTCGGATGGCGCTGCTCTTCGAATGTGCGGGCCTGCCGGGATGCGCCGCCGCCGTGCTTGCGGGTGCGTGGATCAATAAACGGCGCATGCATGCGAAATGCAGCAGCCGCGCTTCAGTATCTCGGTCGACACGGACATGCGGGTATCCGGCAGGATGGCCTGCGCCGGAACGCGGGCTTTCTCGCAGCGTCCGCCCGTGCCTTCCTTTCGTTGCGACGATCGATGCCGAAAGATGCGGTGCGCTCAACCGCGCGGCGCTCGGCCTGCTGTGCAGCGGCTATTCGCCGATTCGCAACGCCGAGCGGACAAGATCGGCCGATTACCGCTATCCCGACAGTGACATCAAGCAAGCCTGCCGGCTCGTCGGCCGAGCGATCGTGCGCCCCGTGCGATTCGCCGGCGACTCCGAACGCGCCGCCGCACGATCCTTGCCGCTGTCGATCCGTTTCGCCGGAACAACTCGGTTCATAGGGATCGGCGCGTCAACGCCGGCGTTGGTGCGCCGGCATCTTCGATGCACGGCATGGGCGCAGGCAAGGCGCGCTTCGCTTCGATGCGCGGCTGCGAGCGCGCACATCACGCGTATCCGAACATGCTGGAAGCGGTCAACGTCTGCAACGCGCTTCATCCTGAATTCGCGGACTTTCGCATGCTCGCTCGATGTCGCCAAGCCAAGCCACGGCCTCGCGTCGTTCGGAGGAACTCATCCGGCATGCCGTGCCGTCGCGTCCCGCGTCGATTCGATCGTCGCCCGCCAATGGGAAAGCGCACAGAGCGATGTCGATTTCGACGCGTTCCCCGGTGATTGCCTGCTGTCGCACGATCCGCACCTGATCTCGCACCTGATCGGGAACCGCGGATGCCGACGTCGCAACTTCGATTGCAAAGGCGGCGCTACGGCGCACTTGCGCGCTTCACGGCGCTCGGCTCGGACACGATCGTCGAATCGCGCGCCGTTTCCCGGGCAGCCCCTCGCATCGGGCCGCCAAGACAACGCGTGCGCGTATCCCGGCGCAATCGTTTCGTTATACGAAGGTCCGTGAACGGACGAGCCGAGCGGCGCGCGCTCTGTTTGCGCCGGTTTCGGCGGAATTGGCGGAATTGGCGGGGTCGTCGGCGAATTCCGCGGCATCGATCATGCGCGTCGCACGCGCGCGGCGAGACAACAGGGCGAACACGCGCAGCCGGAGCGGCCAGTTGACGGAACGTCAGGGATGCAAAGCATGGGATGTGCCGCCATGCCGTATACAAGTCGGCCGGTTCGCGCCTGGGTCGTCCGGGCAGAAATTCTAACTTTTTTGATGTTCGTCGAATGCTCGTTTGCATAAAAATGGATATCGGCCGCAGCAAGGCGGCCGCATGAGACGCATGCGACGCATCCGATCAAGAGAATAGCGATACGTTGATCCGGATGCGGCCGTCGAACGACAACGAGATGTCGGCGCCGGCACGACCGTTTTCGGGGCGGACGCCATTCTGTCGCACGCACGCTCATTCGAAAGTTCGATCGCGAATCGCGCGGCGTTCGGACTCCAGAATCGGCGCGCTCCGGGGAGCGCGTCTTCTTGCGATGCGCGAATCGGCCGCTTCCCGCGGAAGCGTTCGGCCCGGCGCGCATCGATCGCCGCTCGCGGCGCTTTTTTCGGAACGCTATTTTTTTTCGGCCCGGATGCGTGTCTATCTTCGCGAAATCCCGACGTGAAGATCCGTGAATTTTCAAATCATGTTAATTCCCGTTCGATTCAACGAGCGGATGCTTTTTTCTCTGGGTCAGGATCGTATTGGGCAATTGCGCCGCTCGGCTTTCGCGGCGAGGTCAATGGGAGATTTACTTGATGGAGCAGACGACGTCGATTGGATGGACGACTCGCTCGCATGCGCGATCCGAGGACTCGTGGGATCAGATTTCGCAATGGATTCTTTTTCTGGTGCCGGTCGTTTTCGTCGCGTTTTGCGTACTCCTGCTGTCGCTTTGGTACGTCGATATCTTGACCGGATGGTTGATCGTGGCTTTTGCGTTGCTCATTGAAGCCATGTTGATCGGCATCGGGTTTTTCGTTTTCGTGACGGTGCGGATATCGCGTTGGCAGCGGCACGAACACGATGCGAAGACGGCCCCGTGCTGCGCGGATCAGCAGGCGGACGAGGATTCGCCGATTCCGGTGGGATTCGACGGCGTGAAGACGGTTCATTGCATGTTTAAGTCAGGGCGGGTCGGCGCGTTTCGGGTAAGCTGTTACAACACGAATTGCCCGCTCATGCGCGAAGCGGACGAAGCCGAACGGCTGCCCCGGCGGACGGAACGAGCGTATTCGCACGAAGCGCTGCTGTATGAAAAATGAAAGGCGCAATGGAAACTCGAATACCGAACGGACGCGTTCGTGACTCGAAGTCGATGTGCGGCGTTCGGGCGAATCGTGCTCGCGAAGCATAGGCAGGAAAGCAGGCATTCGATATCGTGTTGCATGGAATGCGCATGACGGCGCGCCGGACATCATTCGTGCGCCGCTTCCGCGCTTTCCGCTTTTTTCGGAGCCGCCATGTCCAACGTTGCCCTGCATACAAGAAGTGTCGTCGTGGCTGACGATCATCCGATCGTTCTCCGCGCGGTGACGGACTACGTCAACTCGCTGCCGGGCTTTCGGGTGGTGGCGTCGGTCTCGTCGGGCGACGCGCTGCTGTCCGCGATGCGGGAGCAGGAGGTCAATCTCGTCGTCACCGATTTCGCGATGCATCAGGCGGATGACGACAAGGACGGCTTGCGCCTGATCTCTCACCTGATGAGGGCGTACGAGCGCACGCCCATCATCGTTTTCACGATGTTGACCAATAGCGGCGTGATCAGCCAGCTGTGCCGCATGGGCGTGGCGGGGCTCGTCGGCAAGGAGGAGGAGATCACCGAGCTCGGGCGCGTGTGCCTCAACGTCGCGCGCGGCGCCGGCCAGTCGTTGTCTCCCGGCATGGCGCACCGCCTCGCCGTCGCCGGCAGCATCAGGCCCGGCGAAGCGGCGTTCAATGCATTGACGCCGAAGGAGCTCGAGGTCGTGCGGCTGTTCACGGGCGGCATGTCGCTGACGGACATCGCCCGGACGCTGAATCGCTCGCTGGGGACGGTCTCGACGCAGAAGCGTTCGGCGATGCGCAAGCTCCATGTGGACACCAACGTCGATCTCATCAACTGCGCCCGAGAGCAAGGACTGCTCTGATGCAAAGACTCATGCAAGAACTCGAGGGATCGCCGCTGAGAAAGTTCCATTCGCTCGAGTCCAATTTGAAGCGCGAGCGCCGGGTCTTCGCGACCGTCATCGTGCTGCTCGTCTCGGCGGCCATCAGTATCGCGGCCATGACCGTCACCGGATTGTTTCAGACGGCTTTCCGGCAGGAGGAGCAATCCGCGCGCATCCACGAAAAGGAAGTGGTCGACGCTTTCCTGCAGCGCCGCATGATGTTGACGACGGCGAGCCTCGTGCTGCAGCTTCGAATGAACGGCGCGCCTTCGGCGCTGAGCGCGCCGGCGCCGAACGCGTGCACGCCGATGGCCCACAACGCCCGCGACGACACGATCCTGCGCGAGAGCTGCGATTACACGGTGCAGTTGCTGGCCAACTCGGGGCAGACGCCGAGCGTCGAAATGGTGACGGCCGACAGTTCGGTCGGCTACGGATATCTGTTTCCCGCGGGCGACTTGAGCGCACTTCGCGCCAGCACCCCGTCCGAGCTCGTTTCGGCCGTGCTCGAGCGGTACAGAAAGCGCGGCCTTGATCCGCTCGACGCCGCGCGCAAGAAGCAGATTCTCTGGTTCGCGATCGGAAGCGGGGCGAGCGGCGAGGAGTTGCACATGATCGGCGCGTCCGTCGTGTTAAAGGACGACAGGCTTTACGCGCTCGTCCTGACCAGCGTGGACCTGCACAGCCTCGCTTCTCCGATCGAGCGCGCCGGCCGCGTTCAGCAGCCGGTCATCGTGGACGCGGACGGCGTGCCGCTCGTGAACGCGGACGACTCGGAAATGGTCCGCAAGGTCGACGAGCGGCTCGCCGCAAGACAGGACGGCCTGTACCACTGGATTCCCGGCTTCGGATGGGCGCTTCGCCGCCCGGCGCCGTTCTCCGGTTTCGGGCACATGATGTATCTGCTTCCGCTCGATCTGCAACTGCAGTCGATGCAGTACGAACTGGGTCTCGTCGGCGGCGCGACGCTCGTTCTGATCGTGTTGCTGCTCGTCGCGTTCCGATACTGGAACTACCGGTTTCTGACGCGCATCTACGAGGAGGCGTCGCGAGCGCTCGAAAGCGAAATGCTCAACCATCTGCTGGTTCATGCGACACCGGTCGGGTTGTGCATCGTGCAGCGCACGACGCTGGAAATCGTCGTCGCCAATCCGATCGCGCGCACGATGCTCGGCTTGCGGCTCTCGGACCGGCATTTGCCGCAGGAGCTGCAGAACGCATTCGAATCGTCGCTGGCTACGCAGGACACCCAATCGGACGACGCGCGCATTTTCCAGTTCCCGTTCACGCTGTCGCGCGCCGGGCATTCCGCCGTCCACATCGAAATCACGTACGCACCCGCGACGCTGAACGCGCGGGAGGTGTTCTTTTGCGCGATCACGGACATGACGGCGCACCACCAGGCGGAAATCCTGCTGCGCGAGGCGAAGCTGACGAGCGACGCGGCGGCCAAGGCGAAGGTGGCGTTCTTCGCGTCGATGAGCCACGAAATCCGCACGCCCCTGTCGTCGCTCGTGGGCAACATCGAGCTGATCGCGCGCGGGCCGCTCGCGCCGGAGCAGCAGGCGCGCGTGAAGGCGATGGAGACGTCGGCTCGCGGTTTGATGCAGATCGTCAACGACGTCCTCGATTTCTCGAAGATCGACGTCGGCGAGCTGAGCCTCATGGAGGAGTGGTCGAACATCGCCGATCTGCTCGACCGGTTGGCGCTCTCGCATGCGCCGCTCGCGACGCAGCAGGGGTTGAAGTTCTACGTGGTGTTCGAGCGAAGCCTGCCCGCGCGGCTTTACTTCGATCCCGTCCGGGTATCGCAGATCGTGAACAATCTGCTGAGCAATGCGCTGAAGTTCACCCCGTCGGGCAAGATCGTGCTGCGCGCCGGCTGGCATGCCGGCGAGCTCGAAATCAGCGTGACGGACTCCGGCATCGGCATTCCGGATGACCTGAAGCACCGGCTCTTCCTGCCCTTTACGCAGGGAGACAGCAACCGGCTGAGGCAGGCGCGCGGCACCGGCCTCGGCTTGTCGATCTGCGCGCGCCTTTGCGAGCTGATGAAGGGGCGCATCGATCTGGAAAGCACGGTCGGCGTGGGAACCCGCATCGCGGTGTCCCTGCCGCTCGACGCATCGGAGGGCGATTCGAGCAACGCGTACTGGACGCTTCCGTATCGCCGCGTCGCCGTGCTCGGCCGTGCGCAGGAAAACCTCGAATGGCTGACCAATCTGTTCGACCCGGGCGTCACGGCCGTGACTGCCTTCGCGAATCCCGCCGATCCGATCGACGAGCATGCGCACGACTTCCTGATGGCCACCGACGAATTCGCGCCGGCCGAAGTGCGGGCGTGGTGGAAAAGGCCGGATTCGATCGTGTGGGTCGGGCAGACGGGGCCGCTCGTGCCGAGACGGCGCGACGGCGGCGGCGTGGAAATCAGCATATATAGCCTTGCGGGGGTGAAATCCGCGGCGCAGATGCTCGCCGCCGGCCGCACGGCGCTCGTCGATGCCGGGCAAGCGCCCCGAGGGGCGGAGGCGGGAATCACGGTGCTGATCGTCGAAGACAATCTTCTCAATCGCAGCCTTCTGTTCGATCAGCTCACGACGCTCGGCGTGCGGGTCATCGAGGCGAAGAACGGCGAGGAGGCGCTCGCGCTGCTGTCGAAGGAGCCGGTGGACGCCGTGATGACCGACATCGACATGCCGGTGATGGACGGCTTCCAGTTGCTCGCCGAGATGAGGAAGCTCGGCATGACGATGCCGGTGTACGCGGTGAGCGCGAGCGCGCGTCCTGAAGACGTCGCGGACGGCCGGGCGCGCGGCTTTACCGACTACCTCGCGAAGCCGGTTCCGCTGGAAGGGCTCGAGACGGTCGTTCGCGCGTGTTGCAGCGCGCAGACAGGCGAGCGCGCGCAAGACGACGCGCAGGACGATCTGCCCGACGTCCCCAACGTGCCGGCCGCGTATGCGCGGGTGTTCGTCGCGCAGACCGGCGGAGAAATCGCGGAATTCGACGCGATCCTGCACGAACGCGCGCTGCCGAAACTGAGACGATGGCTTCACGGCGTGTCGGGCGGCATCGCCGTTCTCGGGCCTTCCGCGCTGCATGAGCAATGCCAGGAGCTTCGGAGCTACGTGCGCGAAGCCGGCGAGTGGAATCGCGAGATCGAGCTGCAGGCGTTGGCCATTCGGGATGCGCTCGAGCGGATGGTCGCGGCGCTGACGAACGAATGATCGTCGAACGCCGGGGCCTGCCGGATCGGGGGGCGCTCCCCTGCGGGAAGGCTCCGCGCCGAGTTTCGCGCTTTGCTGCGGGTTCAGGCTCGGATTCGAAGATTTGTGATTCTCTTCACGCTCGACATGATTTAACGTTTCCTGAAGATTTGAGGGCGATCGGACCGGCGGGCGTCGGCGTCGTGCTGCGAGGCCGCCTTCCGGCGGGCGCGAAGCCGCGACGGACGCCGCCGCGACGGCGGCGTCTTTGGGAGAATGATATGGAAACGGGCATCACGCGTCGTAGGGGTGCATTCTTTGCCCGGGAACACGAAAAGGGACTTCCGTTGGATGAGGCCGATCTCGAGCGAGCGCTCGAGGCCGGAGAGCTCGTCATGGATTATCAGCCGATCGTTTCCGTCCGTTCGGGGGCCGTGACCGGCGCCGAAGCGACGATACGATGGGATCATCCGGATTGGGGGGCGCTGCCTCAGCGCGTCGTGTACGCCGTCGCGGACCGGCTGGGCGCAGCGCCCCGGATCGCCGGCCACGCCGTGGGCGAGGCCTGCCGGCAACTCGCGCGCTGGAAGCACGAGGGCGGCGGCGTGTCGGCGCTGTCGATGCGGTTCTCGGGCGCTCAGTTGTGCGCCGAAAGCGTGTTCGAGCGGCTCGCGCAATCGATTGCGGAATTCGACATCTCGAGCAGCCAGTTGACGCTCGAAGTGCCGGAAATGTCGGCGCCGGAGGAATCGCTGAGTCTTCTCGATCGTCTGAAGCGGTTGAGGCAGAAAGGATACGGCATCGTGCTCAGCGATTTCGGGGCGCATCACACGGCGATGTCGACGTTGATGGTGCTGCCCGTCACAGGCGTCAAGTTCGGCGCATCGTTCACCGAGCGTCTGCCTGGTTCGCCGACCGCGGAGGCGATATTGTCAAGCGTCTCGCGGCTCGCGCACGATCTGGGTTTCTCGTTGACGGTGTCCGGCGTCGCAAACGGGCGCCAGTTGGAGCTACTGCGTCGATATCGCGATATCGAGCTGCAGGGCGCCTATCTGTTCAAGCCGATGCGCGCGCAAGACTGGCACGAGCGCGTGAATCCGAGAGCGCTGTCGCAACTGAATCTGCGCGAGCCGCCGTTCTGACGCGGCGAGCGAGGCCGTTTGAGTTTCATCGCGCCGATCGCGATCGGGCGCGCCGGCAGACAGGCCGGCCACCGTTGCGGGCCAGGTTCCGAATCCGCTGCGCGAGCGCCGACGCAAGGGCTGCCGTCAGACGCGGCCGGCGCGATTCGCGCCGCACTCCGGCGCGCCGATGTCTGCGCGGGTCGTGGCGAACGGCGCTCATGCCGTTCTCGCGCGGCCCGAGAGCGCCTCGGTCGGCTCGGCAATGCGCGCGTGACACGCGCGGACGTTCTTCGGGCTGGACGGCGCGGGCAGCCGCTTTGCCGGCAGCGCCCGGCATGCGAGCCCGAATGCCGCGTCTCGCGCACGGCGAGCGCAAAGGCTGGGCGATTCGACTTTGTCGCGCGCCTGGTCGCGCGCGGCGAGCCGCGTGGAATCCGGATGCCGCATCAGCGCCGCCGCGCGACATCGTCGCCGTTGCCGCGCGAGCGGTCCTTCGGGACCGGACACGGACATCGCGGCGGCCCTGGGCGGCGCGTCGCGGGCCGCGTCGTGGTCGGCTCGCGCCGGATCGCCGCCGAATACGCCGCTCGGCGCGCGCAATGCAACGCATGCGGGCCGCGACGAAAGCGCGCACGAGCACGCCGCGTGCGCATCGTACGACAAGGCGCGCCGCGCGGTCGCTCGCCGCATCCGAGCTTCGAAGATCCGGCCGCTCGGCAACGGCGCATCCGGCACCGGCGCGTGTTCCCGCGCTTGCAGGAAGTGCGGCGTGGCGTGATCGAAGCGGCCCGCGCGCGGCGCGATGTCGCTGACAAGGCGATATGGGTCCGGGGCTGACCCAACGCGGGGCCTCCCGGCCGCTCGAATGCCGTCGAGCCTGCCTGCGAGTTCGCATGCGATGGATGGGCGCAATGGCGCGACCGGCGAACGTTCGATGAGGTCCGTGCTCATTTTCCTGTCCTTACTCCATACGGTTGAACGGCGGATTCGCTCCCGCCGATGTCGGACGTTTCCGCCGAAGGCCGGGCTTGCGTTCGCGCCGATGTCCTCGGCGGTGCGTGGCGCGACGGCGTGCCGTTTGCAATCGGCACGAGCCGGCTCGTCCGGTGCTGACGAAAGCGAAGTGGCGGCCGGCGGCCCCGCGCGTCGGCCGCTCGACCCCACGTCGACGCAGCTCGGAGAGGCGGATGCGTTGCCCGGCCGCTCGCCGGCGACGCGGCGCGTTGCCCGCCGCGCACGCGCTCGACGCCGCTCGACGAACGCGGCCGTGCCGAGCGCGAACCCATGAACAGACATTGCCTTTCTTTTCTTACCGCGGAAATCGCAATTGTTAGAGACGCGGCCTCCATGTCGCCGCGCGTTCGCGATTTCGTCGTTGGTTGCTGCGTTGACTGTCGTCGGACTTGTCGGCCGCGCGCGTCGTGCCCGTGGGGCCGAAATTTCTAAGAACTCTGATTCAACGGTCGATTCGCGATCGGTACAGTCGAATGAATCCGGATAGGCGATGCGGGTGCGTTGCGCGATTTCGCCGATTGCCGCGACGGCGCGGCGTGTCGGGCGCGTTGCGTTTCGTGCGTGCTTGGGCGCCATCGACGGGAAACACGCGGATGCCGCGCGATTCGTCCGCGAGCGCATGAGCGCAGATGGGCGTGCGTTGCGGGTTGCGGGCCGTCGCGTTCGGCAGCTTCCCGTGCATTACGCGGCAACTGATTTCCCGCGCCATCATTCATCGGCGTTCGCCATGGAGCCGCGCGATACGCGCCGTGCCGACGCTTCCGGCACGGCACGTTCGCAAGCCCGTTATCAGCGTGAAAAGGCCCTGGCCCAATACCGGCACGTGATCGCGGCAGCGGCGGCGTGGCTTTCGGCCGGTTGCTGCAGTTTTGGCGCTCCGGTCCGCCCACACGACGAGACGCAGGGCGAGTGTGCCGCGGCTCGATACCCGCCGGCACGCCCCCTTGTCGCCGCTTCGTTCGTGCTCTCGCGAACATCCGCATGACTCGGGGCCGCCGTGGCGGGCCGCGCCTTCGGCACGCGTTTTTTTCATTCACGACATCTCGTCGGTCTCGACCGACACGCAGGAGGGCACATGCCGTCAGTAGTGGTCGCATACGCACCGAGGAACCGCGATGCCCGGCATTCTGATTGTCGATGATCATCCCGCCATCGGTTTGGCGATCCGTACCGTGCTGTCCGGAAGGCAGGAGTTCGGGCCGATCCGCGAAGCGGCCAACGCAGTCGATGCGATGGCGCTCCTGCGCGAGCACCCCATCGAGTTGGCCATTCTCGACATCGAGATCCCGGGCGGCGACGGTTTCCGTTTGTTGAAGCGGATTCGTGCGGAAGGGCTGAAAACCCGGGTTTTGATTTTTTCCGCGATGGACGAAAAGATCTATTCGGTGCGGGCGAGCCAGGCCGGAGCCAACGGCTTCCTGAGCAAGCGAAACGACATGGCCCAGATCCTCAACGCCGTGAAGACCATCCTGTCCGGCTATCTGTTCTTCCCCGCCGAGGCCGTTTCGGCGCTCTACCACGATCGCGCGCAGGAAGCCGCGAACAGGATCGGCGGGTTGACGAATCGCGAGCTGACGGTGCTGCGCGGGCTCGCGCGCGGATCGTCGAACAGGCAGATCAGCGAGGATCTGTGCATCAGCAACAAGACGGTCAGCACGTACAAATCCAACATATTCGAGAAGCTCGGGGTGTCGTCGGTCGTGGGCTTGGCCGATTACGCGAAAAAGAACGGTCTGATCTGAGAACGATTCGCGGCAAGCCGCACCGCCGATCAATGGCGCAGGCGAGCCTCGTCGACATGAATACGATGTCATCCTGCATTTGGTCGAAGATCGGCCGCGCCGGGCGCCGCAATGCCGTCCGGCTGTCGGCCATCTTGTGTTTCGCGTCGGTTGGCGCTCATGCGGGCACGGCGAACCCGGAATATCCGCCGCGCAAACTGCAGTTGCACAGCATCGAGGACGCCAATCGGCACTTGTCCGCGGAGCCCGGTGATCGGAGCCGACCGCATTTGCCGAGGACGGTGCGGGTGGCGGTCGCGCGCGACGGCGGCGTCCCGTACAACCTGTATCGCGATCGCGACCTGTACGAAGGCGTGACCGCGGATTATCTCCACGTCATCCAGCATGCCGGCGCGCTTCGCTTCGAGATCTGGATGTTCGATACGCGCGCGCAGGCTCGAGCCGCGCTGATGAGCGGCTCGGTCGATCTCGTCGGCGGCGTTCGGCTGGACGCCGATCGGCACCTGCTTCGGTCGCGCCCGTACTTCACGGACCGGCGGGTCGAAGTGCGTGTGCTCGGAGAAAAAGGCCGGATGGATTCCGCGTCGGCGCCGCCGGAAAGCTATGCCGTGACGGCGGACGATTTCGGCAACGCGGCTTTTCGCGCCCGCTACCGGCACGAAAAGATCACGGCCTATCCGACGGCGCTCGGCGCGCTGCAAGCGGTGGCCTATCGCACGGCCGACGCGTTCATCGGCCAGGCCACCGAAGCGAACTACCTGATCGACCAATTGCAGTTGCCGCTGTCGATCACCAATTTCGCCGACGTGGACGCGCCGCCGTTCGTGTTCGCCGCCCGCGCCGCGGACACGGACCTGATCAACCATATCAACGCGGCGCTGCGAGCCATTCCGATTCGCACGGCCGGCGAAATCCAGCGACGCTGGTTCGGTTCGGCGAATCATTTCAAGATCCGTCGAGACCTCGTGCTGACGGAGGAGGAGCGCGAGTACGTGAGGACGCATCGCACCATTCGCTATGCGAGCGCGATCGATCTGCCGCCCTATATGTTCGTCGAGAGCGGCCGCGGAAAAATCACGGGCCTGGGCGTCGACGTCATGGACTTGATCGGCGAGCGCACCGGGCTGAGTTTCCAGCCCGTGTCCTTCGGCACTCAGCGGGAATGCCTCGCGGCGCTCGCGGACGGCAGGGTCGATTTGCTGCCGAACGTCGCGATCGGCGACGCACGCGAGAACTGGATGACATCGACCGCGCCGTATGCGCAGACGCTCTGGGTCATCCTCGTGCGCGCGGGCGATGGCGCTGTCACCAGCACCGCGCATCTTGGCGGCAAGCGTATCGGCATCATGCCCGAGACGCGCGGGTTCCAGCGGTTCAATCCGGAACCGCTCATCGGCGAGCCGCAGCTCGTCGAGGCGCGCGATATCCCGACGCTGTTCCGCATGCTTCTCGACGGCAGAGTCGATGCGATTTCCCTGCCCGGCACCACCGCCAACTATTTCATCGCGCAGTACGAGCTCGCGAGGCTGGTGAAGGCGGTGACGACGGTCAACGAGTCGGTCACCAGCATTGCGATGGCGGTGCGGCGCGACAACGAGCTGTTGCTCGGCATTCTCGACAAGGTGTTTCAGGCAACGCCGCCGGAGGATCTCGACGCCTTGCGGCGCGACCGGATGCGCTACCGCCCGACCAACGTGATCGCCGGTTGGTCCACCATGCAGCGGCAGCGGGTCGTCAAGGCGCTCACGGCGCTGTCCGTCGTGCTGAGCTTGAGCGCGGCCGCGCTCGGCGCGATTCGCTACGGCCAGCGACGCCGCGCGCGCGAGCTGCGCGAGAGGATCGCATTGCAGGATGCGCTGATCAACGCTTTGCCCTTCGCGGTCTACCTGCGCCAGGCGGACGGGCGCGTGGTCAGCTGCAATGCATCCTTCGCCGAGGCCTACGGGTTGCCGCGGGATGCGCTCGGCGACGCCGACGCGCTGCCTGCGTCGACCCTCCGGCAACAGGCATTGAACGCGATGCTCGATGAACTGTTTCAGGCCACGCTGACGGAGCGCCGGGCGCAATTCGCCGACAGAACCTTGGCGGACAACGGCGGCGATTCGGATCTGTTCGTCTGGACGGTTCCGCTCGGGTGTTCGAGCTCGGGCGCCGGTGCCGTGCTCGGCGGCTGGATCGACATCACGCTTCGCAAGCAGACCGAGCGCGCGCTGAAGCAGGCGACGCTCGAAGCGGAGACCGCGAACCGGGCCAAGAGCGCGTTTCTCGCGACAATCAGCCACGAAATCCGTACGCCGATGAACGCGATTCTCGGCTTGCTCGAACTGGAGCTCGGCCTTCCAGGCGCGCCGAACCGGGACACGATCTGGACGGTGCGCGAAACCGCGCAGTCGCTGCTGCGCCTCATCAACGATTTGCTCGACACGTCCAGGGCCGAGTCGGGGCAGCTTCAGCTCGATCCCCGGCCGACCTGCGTCGTGAGCTGCGTCGAGCGGCTGTTGTTGATGTATCGGCGGCTCTGCGCGGAAAAAGGCCTGGCGCTGAACGCCGAAATCGATCCCGGCGTGCCGCAGACGCTGCAAATGGATGGCTTGCGGGTGCGTCAGGTGATCGGCAATCTGCTGGGCAATGCACTGAAGTTCACTGACCGCGGCGGCATCAGCCTGAGCCTGCGATGGCAATCTCGCGACGATTCCCGCGGGACGCTCGAGATCGTCGTGCGCGACACCGGCGTGGGAATACGCGCGGAAGACCAGGCCCGGCTATTTCAGCCTTTTGAGCAGGTGACGGGCGCCGGGGCCGGCCTCGACGGCTCCGGCCTCGGGCTCTGGATCTGCGGTACGCTGGTGGCTCAGATGCGCGGCCGGATCGCGCTGGAGAGCGAGTTCGGCGAAGGCACGCAGGTGCGCGTTTCGATTCCGCTGATGCGAGCGTCGTCGGACGATGCAATGCCGCCGGCGCTGCCGACACCGCGAGACTGGGCGTGCACGCTGCGCGCGCTCGTGGTCGACGACCACGCGCCGAACCGCATGCTGCTGGTGCGCCAGCTGCACGCGCTAGGCTTCGAGGAAACGTTCGAGGCCGGCGACGGCGAGCAGGCGCTCGAACTGCTGGAACGGGAAACGGTGGACGTGATCCTCACCGATTGCTCGATGTCGCGCATGAGCGGCTATGCCTTCACCGCCGCGGTGCGAGCGGACGAGCGATGGCGTGATTTGCCGATCTTCGGATGCAGCGCCGACGCGCGCGCCGAAGCGCATGAGCAGGCGTTGTCCGCGGGCATGACCGCGTTCCTGGCCAAGCCGGTCGGCCTGCTGGATCTGGCGCATGCATTCGATGCACATCTTCGCGGTGCGGTGCTCGTCGCCCCCCGCGCCGCGGAAGCGGCCGCGGACCCGACATCCGATGCGATGGCGCTTGCCGCGCGCCACGCGCTGTATGCGATCGCCGGCAACGACATCGACGCGCGCAACGCGTTGATCGACACGCTCGTGCGGAGCAACGACGCCGATATCCGGGCCTTGCAGCAGGCGATGGACAACGGCGACGTCGAAACCGCGATCCGGACCGCGCATCGCATCAAGGGCAGTTCGCAGATCGTTGGCGCGGCGGAACTCGAGCATGGCTGCGTCCAACTGGAGCAGCGTCTGCGAGAGGACGACACGGCGGCATCGAGGGCGCACGCTGCGCGCGTCGTCGCGCTGTGCGCCGTCTTGCATGCGCATCTGCGCGCATTGCGGCAGCGCGCGATCGCATGAAAGGGCCTGCGCAGGGCAGGACGCCGATCTGACGCCGCGGCTGCATCGACCGAAGGCGCAATGCAGCGCGCCGCGTCGCTCGCTTCGTTCGTCGCGCTGCAATCATGAATCGGCGGCGAGCGGCACGTCGTGTTCGCCGCGTATTGCATCGAATCGCATCGAATCGCCACACGATCCTTCATACCCGAATGCGCGAACCGGTCGCGACGATCGCGGCGATCGCGTGCAGCAATCGCGTTTGCGCGAGATCGTCGCGGCGCGCCGCCGCGCGTCGCGTGACGAAACCACGTTCGATGCGATTCGGCCGGCGCTGCGAAGTTCGGCGACGAACGCGCCTGCGCCCGACGCAATCGGCAACGTGCCGGCCTCGCGCGCGGCCTCGCCGCGCATATCGCGAGCCTGCAGCCTGGAGCGTTGTCGCTCCATCCGGATTTCCGGGCGAGGTCCGGCTGGCCGCTCCGCGTGACGACAATCGATTTCTCCATTGAACGCCGTCGCACGGCGGCCCGCCAGCCGGGCAGATCCGAACAGATTCCATCGAGCCGTGCGGGCAGGACGGCCTTGACCCGAGCCCGGCGACGCCCCGGAAAATTCCGATGCCGTTCTCGGAAAAGCGTCGTCGCGTCTTCCGACGCGGCCTATCGCGTGCGACGGGCCTGAAGAAAAGAATAACGTCCGAGCCATTCAGCACCTGCGCCGACATCGACGGGCATGTGGGACAACCGCTCATTTCACGCCGGCCCCGAATTGGCCGGCGGCACGACTCACACGTTCCTTCATCCGGGATCTCACATGGCAGGCATCACGCTATCGATCGCCGACGATCATCCGATCGTCCTGCACTCGATCAAGCTGCTCGTCGAACCGCAGCCGTTGCTGCAATTGCGGCACGTGTGCAGCAGCGGGCGCGAACTCCTTTCCGCGTTGACTCGCGAACCGACTCATCTGGTGCTGACCGATCTCACCATGCCCGCGCAAGGCGGCTCATACGACGGCCTGGCACTGCTGCGCGCGGTGCGCGCGGCGGCGCCGCGCAGCAGAGTGATCGTCCTGACCGCGCACAGCAACGCCGCGATATTGACGAAGGCGATGCAGCTCGGCGCGCGGGCGCTGGTCGGCAAGGCCGACCCGGCGCACGAAATCATCCGCGCCTGCATGCACGTCCACGCGGGAGCGACGCGCCATTTGTCGCCGGTCATGCGCAGGAACATCGAAGACGGCCAGTCCGCGCACATGCGCAATTGCAACCTGACGCAAAAGGAGCTCGACGTCGTGCGTCTGACGGCGACCGGGCTTTCGTTGTCGGAGATCGCGCTGCAGTACCGGCGATCGGTCAGCACCGTCGCATCGCAGAAATCCACCGCGATGCGCAAGCTCGGCATCCATTCCACGGCGGACCTGATCCGCTACGCCACTGAAAACGGATTGACATGAAAGCGACTCCGAACGCCGCGGCGGCGCGACGCGGCACATCGGCATCCGAAAAAATGGACGAATTGCGATTTTCACCGCGCGCAGCGACGTTCAGACTGCGTGCTTCGAGCGATGCCGACGCAGGCATGAGCGCCGCCGCCGTTTCGCGTTTCTTGCCGCGAGGGCGCTGGGCGCTGCTGTGGTTCGCGTTCGCCGCACCGGCGCCGAGCGCGCATGCGACGACGCTGCCGCAGGCCGTGGCGGCCGCGCGCACGTTCGATGCGGCGATCTCGGCCGCGCGTCACGGCGAGCGGGCCGGCGCGCAGAAGCGTTGGGAAGGGCTCGCCGGGCTGCTGCCGAAGGTGCAGCTCGAGGGCGCGTATACGCGCCAGGATCAGCCGAGCGCGTCGTACGCAGCCGGCGTGCGGCGCCATTACTACGCGATCACGCTGACGCAGCCGCTGTTCGACCTCGGCCGCTATGCCGACTACCAGCGCGGCGCCGCGCAGGCGAGCGGGGCGGAGGTGGAGCTCGCCAGCGCGCAGCAGCAGCTCGTGAGCAACGTTTCCGATGCGTTCTTCGAGATCCTGTATCAGCGCGAGGTGCTGCAGGCCACGCGCGCGGCCAAGGAGACCTTCGGTCAACAGCTCGAGCGTGCGCGCCTCGCGCTGAACATCGGTGAGGGCACCCGGACCGACGTCGACGAGGCTCAGGCCAATTACGACGACGCGCAGGCGCGCGAGATCGGTGCGCTCAACGATCTCGAAACCGCCGGCGGCGCATACGAGCGGCTGACCGGCCTGCGTGCGGCCGAGGTCGATCCGCTTGCCGGCGTATGTCGCTCGCCGCCTTCGATGGCCGAACTGGAGCCGATGCTCGCGCGTGCGGAAGAGGACAACCTCGAAGTCCGCGCGGCCGCGTTCCAGCTCGACGAGGCGCAGGCCGACGTGACGACGGCGCGCGCGAGCCATTTGCCGGTGGTGAACCTTCAGGGCAGCTACGGCGGCAACTGGAGCCGCGCGCAGAACGGCAACGCGCTCGACGAGCTGTTCGGCACGACGTCGAAAACGCGAACGTCGATGATCGGCATCACGGTGACGATCCCGCTGTTCGCCGGCGGCGCGGCGGTGGCCACGTCGCGCGAAGCGTACAGCCGCCGCGCGCAGCGCCGCGATCAGTTCGAGGATGCGCGCCGGCGCGCGCGCCAGGATGCGCGCGCCGCGTTCCTCGGCATCGTCAACGGCGCGGCCAAGCTCAGGGCGCAGCAGCGCGCGGTGGAATCCGCGCGCAGCCGCGTCGAGTCGACGCATTACGGCCGCGAAGTCGGGCTGCGCACCAATGTCGACGAGCTGACGGCGCAGCAGAAGTATTTCGAGGCGGCGCGGGATCTTGCCGATGCGCGCTTTCGCTATATCACCGCGCGGCTGAAATTGTCGGCCGTGCTGGGCACGATCGCTCAGGACGACCTGAACGAATTTGGATGTTTGACCGTCGGCTAGGCGCATGCGGCCCGAGGTTTCATTGATGGATTGTCATGTCTGACTCACTGTTTCGCCCCGAGGCGCTCGAAGCCGGCAAGGGCAAGCTGATCGGCACGGTTGCGCTGTACTCGCCGCCTTACCGCTGGTTGCTCATCGCCATCGTGGCGGTCATCGCCGTTTCCGTCGCGGCGTTCATGGCGCTCGGCACGTATACGAAGCGCGAACGCGTGATGGGGCAGATCGTGCCCACCGCCGGCGTGCTCAATGTCAGCCCGCCCGTCACCGGCACGGTGGAAAAGATCGAGGCCCGCGAAGGCCAGCGCGTGCGCGCAGGCGAGCCGCTAGTCACGGTGTCGGCCGAGGTGACGACTTCGTTGGGCGACGCCCGCGAGATGGTTCGCACCCAGCTCGAGACGCAGCGCGAGCGGCTCCGGAGCGATCTGAGCGGCCAGACGGTGCTGGCCGAGGAAGCGATTCGCGGGCTGAAGGATCGCGCGGCGACATTGGAGGGCCAACTGCGCGAACTTCAACTGCAGCACGCGCACCGCGTGCGCCAGGTGGAGCTCGCCCGCAGCCAGCTCGAGAAGCTGGCGATGATGCGAACTCAAGGCTATGCGTCGAATTCGCAGGTCGATCAGCAGGAAGCCAGCGTGCTCGACGCGGAGGCTCGCCTGCAGGATTCCGTGCGCGCGCGGCTCGACGTGCAGGGCCAGTTGATCCAGGTGCGACAGCAGTTGCGCGAGCAGCCGCTGAATGCACGGCAACGGCGCAACGAAACCGGACGCAAGCTGGCGGAAACCGAACAGGCCATCGTCGAGAACGAAGCGCGCCGCTCCGTCGTGCTGCGCGCACCGGCCGACGGCGTGGTGGGGGCGATGCTGTTCAAGGTCGGCCAGATCGTCAGCGCCGGACAGACCGCGGTGTCGGTGCTGCCCGCCGACGGCAAGCTCGAAGCGCAACTGATGGTGCCGAGCCGCGCCATCGGCTTCATTCATCCGGGGCAGACCGTGGTGCTGCGCTACGAGGCTTATCCCTACCAGAAATTCGGCCAGCAATTCGGCCGGGTGTCGGGCGTGTCGCGCAGCGCGCTGTCGCCGCAGGAAGTCGCGGCGTTGACGGGCCAACCGAACGTGCAGGAGCAGCACTACCGGCTGACCGTCGCGCTGGATCGTCAGGACATCGCGGTCTACGACCGCACGGAGCGCCTGCGTCCCGGCATGGCGCTCGATGCCGATCTCCTGCTCGACCGTCGCACGCTGATCGAATGGGTGCTGGAGCCGATCTACGCGCTCGGCCGTCGCGCGAGCGCCTGAAACCGAACTGTCACGAACCACCGGCTTGCCGCTCGCGGCGCGCATGCCGGCACTGAAATCCGAACGATGAGTATTCTGAATGCCTTGCGCTTTGGCTGGGGACGCCGGCTGCCAGTGATCCTGCAAACGCAAGCGGCCGAATGCGGGCTTGCCTGCGTGGGAATGGTGGCGGGATTCTTCGGCCACGATATCGACATGATGCATCTGCGTCAGCGCTTCACCACGTCGCTCAAGGGCGCCACGCTCGGCGACGTGATGCGCATAGCCCAGCGCCTCGGGCTGGCGTCGCGCGCGCTGCGGCTCGAGCTGGGCGAGCTCGGCCAACTGCGGCGGCCCTGCATCCTGCATTGGGAGATGAGCCATTTCGTGGTGCTCAAGCGCGTCGAGCGCGATCACATCGTCATCCATGATCCCGCGCGCGGCGCGCGCAAGGTGCCGATGGACGAAGTCTCGCGCTGCTTCACCGGCGTCGCGCTGGAATTGCTGCCGACCGCCGCGTTCGAACGCAAGCGCGAGCGCGAATCGATTTCGATGCTGCGGCTGATCGGCAGCGTGCTCGGTGTGCGCTCGGCATTCGTCCAGGTGCTGACCTTGTCCGTCGCGCTGGAGTTGTTCGGCATCCTGACGCCGTTCTACATGCAGTGGGTGATGGATCACGTGCTGGTTTCGTCCGATCGCGATCTCCTGACGCTGCTCGGCATCGGCTTCGCGATGGTGGCGCTGTTCCAGACCGCCATCACGGCGCTGCGCTCGTGGGTCGTGACATGGTTCTCGAGCCTGCTCAGCGTGCAATGGAGCGCCAATGTCTGCGCGCATCTGCTGCGGTTGCCGATGACGTATTTCGAGCAGCGCCATATCGGCGACGTGGTGTCGCGCTTCGGTGCGGTGGGCACGATCCAGAGCACGCTGACCTCGCGTTTCGTCAGCACCTTGCTCGACGGCGTGATGGCCGTCGTCACGCTGGGCATGCTGTTCGTCTACAACCGCACGCTGACCTGGCTCGTGATCGCGCTGTTCGCCGCATACGCGCTGCTGCGCGCCGTCGCGTACCGTCCGTTCCGGCAGGCCAATGAAGACCAGATCGTCTACGCGGCGCGGACCGAGACTCAATTGCTGGAATCGATCCGCGGCGTTCAAGCCATCAAGCTCGCCAACAAGCAGGACGAGCGCGTGGCGATCTACGCCAATGCGATGGTCGAGACCGCGAACAAGGGAATCGCGATCCAGCGCTTGTCCATCGGTTTCTCCGCCGTTCACGGACTGGTTTCCGGTATGGGCCGGGTCGCGCTCGTGTGGCTGGCCGCGCAGCAGGTCATCGACGGCAGCTTCTCCGCCGGCATGCTGGTGGCCTACATCAGCTTTGCGGATCAGTTCATCGGACGCGGCTCCGGCCTGATCGACGCGCTGATCGATTTCCGCATGCTGCGGCTGTACGGCGAGCGCCTCGCCGATATCGTGCTGACGGATGTCGAGGCCGACATGGAAGGGAGCGTCGCGCACATGCCGAGCACGCAACGGGATGCGCCGCCCGCGATCTCCGTTCGCAATTTGCGCTATCGCTACGCGGAAGGCGAACCGTGGGTGCTCGACGGCTGCTCGTTCGATATCGCCGCCGGCGAATCGGTGGCCATCGTCGGCCCCTCGGGGCAGGGGAAGACCACGCTGGCCAAGCTGCTGCTGGGGCTGCTCGAACCTCAGGAGGGCACGATCGCGGTGGATGGCGTCGACATTCGCCACATCGGCTTGCAGCACTACCGCGACCGCATCGGTTGCGTGATGCAGGACGACATTCTCTTCGCGGGCTCGATCGCGGACAACATCGGCTTCTTCGATCTCGAACCGGATCTGGCGCGGATCGAGGACGCGGCGCGGCTCGCGCAGATCCACGACGACATCGCCGCGATGCCCATGGGCTATCAGAGCCTGGTGGGGGACATGGGATCGTCCCTGTCGGGCGGGCAGTGTCAGCGTGTGCTGCTGGCGCGCGCGCTGTATCGGCGTCCGGACATTCTGGTGCTGGACGAGGCCACGAGCCATCTCGACGTCGCACGCGAACTCGCGATCAACGAGGCCGTCAGCGCGATGCCGATCACGCGCATCCTGATCGCCCATCGCCCCGAAACCATCCGCAGCGCGCAGCGGGCCTTACTGCTGGAAAACGGGCGCGCCGCGTTCGTACCGTTGCCCGTCGCGACGCGGTGAGGCGCGCGTCGGACGCGCGTCGCGCATCGGTGCGCATCGGCGTGCGACCGACGAGCCCGCTGACGATTCGAGCCGCCGGCGAACCGGCCTTTCTTTGTTCGCCAATCCACTATTTCAAAAGGAGTATTTCAATGCGTGAACTGACCGTGATGGAACTGGAGCATGTCGCCGGCGCAGGCTTCTGGTCGAGTCTGGGTGCCAGCGTTCTCGGTGCGCTCACGGGCTTCGGCACGGGCTTCTTCAAGGGCGGCGTGACGGGCGGCAGCACGGGCGGCATCGTGGGCGCGGGCATCATTTCGGCCGGCGTCGGTGCAATCGCCGGTGCGATCGTCGGCCTCGTGGGCGGCGCCATTTACGGCCTCATGAACGACTGGGCCCCGACGGCGTCGTGGTTCAACGAGAACATGAACAGCCTGCTCGATCCGACCTATCCGGCACTGAAGTAAATCCGGCGGCCGTCTTGTCCCGCGCGGCGCGACCGCTGCACGCCAAGTGCCGGGGACGAGACGGCTCCGTGCCACAACGTCGGAGTCCAGACGATCCGACGCTAACGAAGGAGCTGAAAATGCGCGAACTCAACTACATGGAAACGGCGAACGTCGCAGGCGCGTGGAGCTGGTCGGATATCACGACGAGCTCGATCATGGCGATGTTTCGTCCGGCGTCGAACGCCGAGCTCACCGTGAGGGAGCCGCCGGAGTTGACGGGCGGCGCGGCCGGATTGGGCGACACCTTCGGCAAGGTTGCCGCGGCGCTGCTCGTCGGCGGCGTACTGCTTGCCGGCGGCATCGGCGCGGGCTTGCTGTCGCTCGCACGTCGCTGATCCGACGGCCTGTCCGCATCGTCCCCCTCGCGCCGCGGCACGCGAGCGCGAGGGGGCATGACGCTGTCGCCGCCGCTGTCTTCTGCGTTGCGCATTTGGACGTTTTGCGATTTAAGGACTCCGAATAATGGAACAGAATGAATCGTTGTCCGCAATGCCACGCATGGCGCGACAACGATCAAACCCTGTTCAATCAAACGGAAAACGTAAATCGAATGAACCAGAAAATCGCCTTCGGCATTCTTTCCGCCGCTCTCGCACTGCCCATGGCCGCTCACGCATCGGACGGCACCATCACGTTCAATGGCGCAATCGAGGCGCAGACCTGCACGATCAGCGTGAACGGCGGTAACCAGGACGCCACCGTTCAGCTTCCGACGGTGTCGGCAAGCACGCTGAGCACGAAGGGCAGCACGGCGGGCGCGACCAACTTCACGATCGCGCTGAGCGAGTGCTCCGGCGACGCCACGCAAGTCCGCGCCTTCTTCGAGGCGGGCCCGAACGTCGACGCCACGAGCGGCAACCTGAACAACAACGGTTCCGCCACGCAAGTGCAGGTTCAACTGCTGAACGCGGACGGCGTCGTGCTGCAAGCGGGCGACGAGTCGCAGCGCAGCAATGCCGCTTCCGCTCTGACGGACGGCGCGGCAACGCTGGTCTACGGTGCTCAGTACTACGCGACCGGCGCCGCCACCGCGGGTGACGTTCAAACTTCGGTGACCTACTCGATCGACTATCTGTAAGCACCGTCGGCGAGGCTCCGTCGTCTGCATGGAGCCTTTTACGACAAGGGGGGCTATTCCAGCCCTCCTTCGTAGGCTGGAATTCACTATGCTCTCATTCAGAACGCCGAAGCGCGGCCGCTCGCGGTTGCATCTCTTCGTCCTTTCCCTTGCCCTTGTCGTCAGCACCGAGGCGGCAGCCAACATCGTTCTGTTCGGCACGCGCGTGATCTATCCCGAGGGGCGGCGCGAAGTGTCCGTGCGCATGAACAATCGGGGCGATCAGCCCGCACTGGTTCAGGCATGGGTCGATCGCGGCGACACGACGGCGACGCCCGACAAGGCGGACGCGCCGTTCGTCATCACGCCGCCGATTTCCCGCGTCGAGCCCGGCAAGGGGCAGACGTTGCGGCTCTCCTTTCTCGGCGACGACGTGCCCGAGGACAAGGAATCGCTCTACTGGCTGAACGTGCTCGACATTCCGCCCAGGCCGAAGGCCGTCGAAGGTGAAAACCTGATGCAGCTCGCCATCCGTTCGCGCGTCAAGATATTCCTGCGGCCCGCGGCGTTGACCGACGAAGGGGCGATGGCCGCCGCGCAACAGGTGCGATGGCAGGTGCAGCGCGACGGCAACGGGCGCGTTCAAGGCGTCTTGGCGAGCAATCCCAGCGCTTACTACGTCAATATTGCGACGGTCGAGATCGGCCCCGAAGGCAAATCCGTCATTGCCGGCGAGGGGGCGATGATCGCGCCGGGCGCGACCCATCTGTTCCGTTTCGCCTCGTCGCTTCCGGCACAGCTCGAGAAGGCGCGCGTGGCGTTCGGCTATATCACCGACTACGGCGGCATTGCACGCGGCGAAAGCACCCTCGGCACGCCCTGACACCCCCGGTTTCGCTCCGCGCCGCGCCTTGCCCCACAGCCGGCGGCGGCGCCCGGCGCGACGCACTTCAACCTTCAGTCACCATGGATATCAATCACTCGGCCCGTGCGAGGGCGGGGCGCGCTCGCGCGCGCCTGCCGGTTCTCAAACCACTTCCCGCAGCGGCGTTGCTGGCCAGCATGAGCGTGGCGCAGTGCGCGTCGGCCGCGAGCGATGGCGCATCCGCTTCCGCGCCGCGGCGCGAGCCGACGGCGACGCTCGCCAGCGCGAGCTTCGATCAGAATTTCCTGCGCTCCGGTTCGGGCGAGACCGTCGATTTGTCCCGGTTCGCCAACGGTAATCCGCTGCTGCCCGGCGAGTACCGCGTGGACGTCTACGTGGCGGATCGCTTCATCGGCCGAGAAACCGTTACCGTCAAGCAGGGCGACGGCTCCGACGGCGGCGCCGCGCGCGTCTGCGTGTCGCGCACGCTGTTCGACCGCCTGGCCATCGACCCCGCACAGGTGCCCGCGGACACGCTCGCGCGGCTGGCCGACGCGGCCGGCTGCGTCAGCATCGAGGCGCTGTCCGACGATGCGCGCGCCAGCCTCGACACAGCGGAGCTGCGTCTCGACGTCAGCCTGCCGCAGGCGTTGATACGCCGCCATGCGCGAGGCTACGTCGATCCGGCGCTGTGGGATTCGGGCGTCACGGCGGGCATGCTGGGCTACAACGCCACCTTTTACCGCAGCGAATCCGGCAACCTGACGCAGCAGTCGGCTTACGTCGGCATCAATGCCGGCTTCAACGTCGGCGGCTGGATGTTTCGCCATAGCGGCTCCTACCAGTGGCGCGAACGCGAACCTTCACGCTACAGCTCGATCCGGACCTACGTGCAGCGCGACATCACGCCGCTGAAGGCGCGCGTGACGTTGGGCGAATCCAATACCAGCGGCGAAATCTTCGACACCTTCGCGTTCCGCGGCGTGCAGCTCGCCACCGACGATCAGATGTGGCCGGAGTCGATGCGCGGATACGCGCCGGTCGTGCGCGGCATCGCGCAAACCAACGCGCGCGTGACGGTGCGCCAGGGCGACGCGGTGCTGTACGAGACCTCGGTTGCGCCGGGCGAATTCGTGATCGACGATCTGTACCCCACCGGCTACGGCGGCAACCTCGACGTCACGGTGACGGAGGCGGACGGCCGCGTGCAGCAGTTCAAGGTGCCTTACGCGTCGGTCGCGCAACTGCTGCGCCCCGGCAGGACGCGCTACAGCGTGGTCGCCGGTATGGTGCGGTACGGCGGGTTGAGCTATCTGCCGAGGGTGATTCAGGCAACCGTGCAGCGAGGCTTGTCCAACAGCTTCACCGCGTATGCGGGAGCCCAGGTCACGAACGACTATGGGGCCGTGCTCGCGGGCGGCGCGTTCAGCACGCCCTTGGGCGCCTTCGCGCTCGACGTGACCAAGTCGTGGGCATCGGCCGCCGGCTTCAGGCGCAACGGCACCAGCGTGCGTGCGACGTACAGCAAGCTGATCACCGCCACCAACAGCAATTTGTCGGTGGCGGCGTACCGCTTCTCGTCGTCGGGCTACATGGACCTGCAAAACGCGCTGCAATACAGCGATCAGGCGCGGCGCGGCACGCTGAGCGATACCTCGTGGGTGACGAGCAGGCCGCGCAATCGCCTGTCGGTCACGGCAAGCCAGGGCTTCGGCTCGCGTGCCGGCAATCTCTACGTCAGCGGCTACAGCCAGAACTTCTGGGACCGTTCGGGCAGCGATACGCAGTTCCAGATCGGCTACAGCAACAATTTCCGCGCGCTCGGCTATACGGCTTCGATCAGCCGCAGCCGCACGTCGCTTGGGCGGATGGAAAACCTCTACATGCTGTCGCTGTCGGTGCCGCTCGGCGGCAAGTCGCGCGCGCCGACGCTCAACATGGCGGTGACCAACGGATCGGACGGCACCAGCGTGCGTTCCACCGTCAACGGCACCGCGCTGAAAGACAGCTCGCTCGATTACAGCGTCGGCGTGACGCGCAATTCGAGCCGCGACGTCGGCGCCAACGGGTCGGTGCTGTACCGCTCGCACTACAGCGCATTGCAGGGCAGCTTCGATGTGGCCGATCGCTACCGCGCGATGTCCGCCGGCGCGAGCGGCATGCTCGTTGCCGATGGCGGCGGCGTCACGGCCTCGCCGTACAACGCGCAGTCGATCGCGATCGTGGAAGCGCCCGCGGCGGCCGGCGCGCGCGTGCTCGGGTATTCGGCCATCGTGCTCGATCGCAACGGCCATGCGGTGGTGCCGTACCTGAATCCGTACCGGCTCAACGAAGTGTCCATCGATCCCAATGGGCTGCCCGACGACGTCGAACTGCTCACGACGCGGCAGCAGGTTGCGCCCCGGAACGGCGCGATCGTCAAGGTTCGCTACGGCACCGTGGTCGGCCGGCCGGTCCTGATCCGGGGAACGCTGCCTGGCGGCAGCGTGCTGCCGTTCGGCGCGTCCGTGGCCGATCCGGACGGCAACGTGGTCGGCACCGTCGGTCAGAGCGGGCGGTTGTACGCGCGCCTCGCCGACGGGCTCGAGAAGCTCGTCGTCAGATGGGGCGAGCGAGACCGCAATGCCTGCACGCTTGCATTGCCCGAGCAGGCGCCCGACGCGCCCGACGGCAAGACCGGTCCGCTGAAACATCTGCAGCGTTTCGACGCGGTGTGTCAGCCGTTCTCGACGGACGCCGATCAGGCCGCATCGATGCACCCGCGCGCGGCGACGCGGACATCGGGTTGACCGTGCGCTCCCGCGGCGGAGATTGCCGCGCGCATGGCGTTTTCTCACGATGATGAAAGGACGATTGTGATCAAGGAATACACACTGAAGCTTGGGCGCACGTCGATGCGGCGCCTGCTGCCGTGGGTGGCGCTGAGCCTGCTCTGCGCCGGCGCGGCGCACGCGACGCAGAACTGTTCGGTAGGCAGCGGCGAAAGCGTCGTGCTGCTCGATTTGACCCAGAAAATCCTGGTGCCGGAAGACGCGCCGATCGGCACCGTGCTGATGAGCGCCCACGGCGTCAGCCGTACGGCTCAATGCATGCTGAACGTCACGTATCCGTTGACGAGCGAGTACGCGTACGTGCGTCGTCCCGATCTGACCACCAGCAACAGGATCGGCAGCGGCCTCGCGATCTACGTGACCTACAACGGCGACCGCGGCAATTCCGCGGCCAACTGGAAGACCGACGTGCTGGTCGACTCGGCGGTCAAGAGCGTTTCGGTGCCGTTCACGGTGGACATCGAACTCGTGAAGATCGGGGAGACGCCCACGAGCTCCGACACCAAGCTGCCGAGCAACTACGTGCACGTGCTCAGCGTGGCGGACCCGAACCAGAACTTGCTGGCCCAGGGCGGCAACGCGATGTACTTCATCAGAGGACTGCAAGATGTCGTGGTGTTTACCAAGAGCACGTGCTCGGTTGTCGGAGACGCCAATCCCGTCGTCAATCTCGGCACGTTCGCGGCCAATGGCCGCTCGGGCCTCGGCTCCGGCATCGGTTCGACATCGCCGTCGCGGGATTTCATGCTGGAGCTCGACTGCAAGCAGGGCAATACCGGCGCGTTTTCGGTCGCGCTGACGTTGGACGGCCAGACCGCATCAGGCTATGACAGCGCCGGCGTGCTGGCGCTGTCGGCGCAGGCGGGCGCGGCGACCGGCGTCGGCGTGCAGGTACTGAAAGGCGATTCCGGCTCTCAGGCGGCCGTGCAGTTCGGTTCTGCCTGGGACGTCACCTCGCGATGGCAATCGGACGGACGAATCCAGCTTCCGTTTTCGGCGCGCTATTACCAAACCGCCGACACCATCACGCCCGGCCCCGCCAACGCCACGGCGACTTACACCATCAGCTACATGTAGCCTCCACGCCCTTCGCCGCGCTATCCGGCGACGTGGTCGGATAGCCGCGGCGGCGATAGGCAGGCCGCGTTTTCGACGCGACGGAGCGCGCGTAATCACATCGCCGCCGCGTGAGCTTCTTTCGCATTTGGGCTGCTTTCGGAGAAGAACCGGTCATCCCTCGTTTCCCCGTCATGCCGGACAAGACGAGAACGCATGGCATCCGCCCATCCGCCCATCCGCCCATTCGAGCGCGAAGCGGTACGGCCGTGCAATGAGCGGCAGGCTTGACGGCAAGGTCCGCCAGGGAGGATCGGATTTGTATTCGCCTGTACCGAACATTACAATTTGGGACCGACTCCAGCTCGGCTTTCGCATTGTCCGGGTGCGAAGCGCCGGGTGCGCGCACGGTCCGATTCCGTAATTGGACCGTGATTCATGCATCAATTCGCTCTGCGAAGCCTATGTCCCATTCATCGAACATGATGCGTCGATTCCGAATGGCTCGAGCCGCGCGCTTCGTGCTGCTTGCTCTCGCCCTGCTGGCCGCCCTGCTCCTCGCGCTGCGCGCCTACGATGTTCGCAACGGGCCCGCGCTCGAACCCTGGCATACCTTCGTGCCGGACGAACTCGACGTCGAGCAACTCGACCGGAGCGGCTGGGACGGCTATTTGCGTCGCGAGGACGCTCTGTTCGAACAAGTCAAAACGCAAGTGAGCGAGCGCTTGCCGCCGGAGGCGCGCGTGCCTTCGAATCGTTATTTCGAAGGCAGTCCGATCTATCCGCCGCACTTCGAGCACGATTGGAACCGTTCTTACGAAATGCTGCCGGCCGGCAAGCCCGTCGGCGCGGTCGTGTTGCTGCACGGCCTGACGGATTCGCCATACAGCCTGCGCCACATCGCGCGGCATTATGTCGAGCGCGGTTTCGTGGCGGTGGGCATCCGGCTTCCGGGGCACGGCACGGTTCCCGCGGGCCTGTCGAACGTCGATTGGGAAACGTGGATGGCGGCGACTCGGCTTGCCGTGCGCGAGGCGCAGCGCCGCGCCGGCCCCGGCAACCCGATTCATCTCGTCGGCTTTTCCAATGGCGGCGCGCTGGCGATGAAATATGCGCTCGACAGCCTCGAGGACAGTCGTCTTGCCCGTCCCGCGCGCATCATCCTGGTTTCGCCGATGATCGGCATCACTCGCTATGCGAGGTTTGCCGGTCTCGCGGCGCTTCCCGCGCTGCTGCCGCCATTTGAGAGGGCCGCGTGGCTCGGCATCGTGCCGGAGTTCAATCCGTTCAAGTACAACTCGTTTCCGGTCAACGGGGCGCGCCAGTCGCATCGCCTCACCAGCGCGCTGCAGCAACAGATCGCGCGCCTCGCGCGCGCGGGCAAGCTGGACGGACTTCCTCCCGTACTGACTTTCCAGTCGGTGCTTGATTTCACGGTCAGCACCCGGGCGATTGTCAGGCGGCTCTATGCGATGCTTCCCGACAACGGCAGCGAACTGGTGGTGTTCGACGTCAATCGGCGCGCGAAATTCGGCGCGCTGATCGATCCGGCATCGACACGGGAACTGTCCAGGATACTGCCGACGTTGCCGGTGAACTACCGGCTCACGACGATCGGCAACGCCGCGGACAAACCGGAGGCGGCGCATGGGGGCGTGGTCGAGCGCACCGTCGAGCCGGGCGATATGGGAGATGCGGGAGATGCGGGAGATGCGGGCACGCACTTCCGTGATCTGGGGCTCCCCTATCCGCCGCAGATTTTCTCGCTGTCGCACGTGGCGCTGCCGTTTCCGCCCGATGACGCGCTTTACGGCTCGCAACCGGCGAATGCGGACAACCCGCGATACGGCGTTTCGCTCGGTGCGCTCGTGCCGCGCGGCGAGCGGGGCGTGTTGACGATCAGCCTCGATTCCATGTTCAGGATTTCGTCGAATCCGTTCTTTTCCTATCTGCTTGCCCGCATCGACGATGCGATTGCCACACCGGCGCGCGTGATCGGCGTTCGGCCCGACGCGACACGGCGCGCGAAAGCTCCGAACGCGATCGCATCGACGGAGCCGGACCCGGACCCGGAATTCGAGGACATGCAGCGACGGGTGGTCGACCTCGAACTGGAACCCGCGACCATTCCCTGATCGCGCGCGGTCATGCGGCGGCCGTCCTGCACGGGCGAGCCGCCCGGCGCTTCCGCCACCTGAATGCACAAGAGACTCGGCGCGATGAATCCGAGCGTCATTTCCGCGCATGCCGAGGCGATTGACGCCCTGTCGCTATCGACCTGCGTCGCGATGGTGATGTTCGCGCTCGGCAAGCCGAGGGTTGGTGCCGTCGCGCTTTTCTCGATCGCCGCGCTACCGTTTCGCATGGAGCTCGCCGCGCCACACGGCGCGGCCCCCCAACGTGCCGAATCACGATGCGTCGGGCGCAGCGAGCGAACGAAGTTGACAGTTGCTGCGTACCTTTTTTGAGCGTTCCTTGGGGCGTGCAGCCCGGTCGCGCGGAGCCTTCGTCATGAGGAACGCATACCGTCAATCTTCGGGCAAGCGAACCGACTTTTTCGAAATACTTCGATTCTCGAATTTCTTACATTTGAATAACCTAGGCTGGGTTCACGTCGTCCAGGTCGCGATCGTCAGGCGGCGGCTACGCGCCGTACGACCGCAATCGGCAAAACTCTTCCGGGCTTCATCTCGACCATCCATCTTGCTTCGAACCGGGAAGGCGCGGCGTGCGAGCGCACCGCCGGGCAAATGGTGCGAGTTTGGCGCTGCGTTTGACGACATGCGACATCTCGCCACCGTATGACGCGAACCAATTATCTTGCCGCCGAGATGAAATCTCGTGGGAGATGGATTGTCATCGGGTTATGGAAAACAAGGCGGGGTTTGAAAAATCAGAGTGTGACGAAATGAACGCGTATCAACGATTTAAAGAGCTGAAAATCGAGCTCGAGGCACGTTTGGCCGAGGAGCGAGCGGCGGCTAGAGAGGCTGTTCTCGCGGAGATAAGGTCTTGTGTCGGCGAGTTTGGTTTTTCCCCGGACGACATATTTTCCGCTGACGGGCAACGTGGCAGGCGAAAGATTCGGGCCAGATATTATGACCCCGTCAGTGGAGCGACATGGTCGGGAGCAGGGCGTGAGCCAACGTGGATTCGCGGCAAGGATCGAACGCAATTTGAATTGCGGTGCAGCGGTACCGATGGGCAAGACGCGTCTTGAATCCGCGCGTACACGCGGCCTGATGCACGATGCAGATCTCGGAGCCGCCGCCGGCGAACACGTTGAATCACGCCGCCCGATAGGGGTGATGCCGCCGCTGGCGGCGTGACGACGCAGTTGCAGGAGCGCATGGCCGGCGCATTCCGCGCATGCCGAAAGAGCAGCGAAATCGGCGCGCGACTCGCGCGTCAAGCGACCGATGCGGCAGTTGATTCCTGCCTTCCTGTACACGCGATGTGCGCGACACGCGACGGCGATCCGGACTTGAGGCGACTTTCACCGGAAGTCGACGGCGAATGATGTCGATGCGCGGCGCGCGCCGTCGAGGCCGCTTTCGCCGCTCTTCGTCAAGCGTGCGCCGCGGCCACGCGGGCTTCGGCGGCGAGGCCGTCCGCGGCGGCGCGCCATCCATGTGCGAGCCGGCAAGCGATCATCAGGAAGAGCACGGCCAGCGCGCGCGCGGGATTGCGAATGCACGCGTCGACCTGTTCGCTTCGGCTTTGCCCGAACACGCACCACAAACAGAAGTGCTCGCAATTGTTGGAGAGCAGCCGGTAATCGCGCTCCCCGAGGCGCGACGTCGCACGATCGACGACATCCGGGCCGGCATAGGCCGCCGATGGATGCGACACGACTTCGACGCCGAAGCCCGCCGCGAATTGCTCGATCGACACGATCTCGACGGGGCCGCCGCGGAGTTTGCCGGAAAGGCCGGCGTAGTGAACCACGTCGCCGTTTCCGATATAGATGCCGTGGTGCGCATAGCCGACGCGTTTCGTCACCAGATGCGCGCCGCTCGGAAGACCGAGTTCGGCCGCGCCGCCTGCGGATTTCGGTCGAATGTGCTGGCTCATCGCGCGCTCCTGACGATCGCGAAGCCGTTCGTCGCGGCCGACGCGGCGGCCGGAACGTCAGCCCGACGCCGCGTGAGCGCCGAACGCTTCGCTTGCTGTCACGGTTTCAGTATTGGCGGCGCGGCGGCGCGTCTCAATCATCCTGGTCGGAGATCGTTGTCCGATGAGTGCGCGAGATGTCGGAAATATCCGACATCGGCGAGAGGATTCGCCGACACTCGAACACGTGTCGGACATGCGCGGCGAGAATCGGCGAATTGCATTGCATGGGTTCGGCCGCGCACGGTTTCGCCGGAGGCGGCCGGCGTGCTTGCACTTGCCCGACCGCCCCGGCGGATGGAGGCAGGCAAGCGAATCGAGCCCGATCGATATGCTTCGCGTCGTGACGATGCGCCCGGGTCCCGCGCGTGCGCGCGACGAGCGACGGACGACGCCGGGCGCTTCCGTGCCGACCCCGCCGCCGAGATTCGTCACGGCGATCGTCGATTGCGCCGGCACGGCGCCATGCGGCGAGCCGATCAAGCGCGCAAGTTCTGCGCACCCGATCGGTGGCGATACGGCAAGCGCGGCGCGTGCGCCACGCGCCGGCGATTCAGAACGCAACCTGCAGCACGACGTCGAACGCGAGCACGAGCGCCGAGCAGATGATGCCGAGCGTGAGATTCGACAGCCGATGCTCGACGTCCGGATGCCGGCCGATCCACGCGATGATGAAGAACAGCCCGTCGAGGACGACTTGCAGCGCGAACACGATCAGCATCAGCGTGAATTCGTAGCCCGCCTGCGACAGCTCGCTGAAATGCCAGCCGTGCCGGCTGACCCAGTATGCGACGCGGTACGCTTCGTAGCCCGCGAGAAGCAGCGGGAACAGATAGGAGACGAAATAGGTCGGCACCGTCGCATGCCGGAGTTCGGGAAAGAAATGATGTCCGGTCCGCATGATGGCCTCCGATCCGTGAATGCGCGCGCATCCCGCGATGCCGCTCACGGTTTCAGCGTATGCATTCCGACAAAGCGCTGATTGACGTGCGTCAATCGGCCGCCGCGGCCGCGCGTGCGCGCGCATCGGGTGGGTTCGGCGCGTTGCCCGCAGACGGGCTGCATCGTCGGTCGCAATCCGCGTCGTGCGGCCTGCCGTGCGCCGCAACGCTTGCGACGCGGGACGAATGCGCGCGAAGAGCGGCGGGCGGGCGATGCCCGCCCGAACGCGGCGTTCGCGAGCAAGGCGCTTGCCTCGGGGCAGGGCATCGGCCGGGACCGTGCGATGCGCGTCGTGTGCGTGCTCGGGCGGCGCGCCGAATCGGCGGTCGAGCCGAGTGCGAGGCCGCGCGAACGGCGGCGGCGGCCGTCGTCGGGCATCTCATTCGTTCGGACCGCTGCGCGACGAGTCAGTCGAGCATTTCGTCCGCATGCATATAGGCGCGGCCGAGCGCGCGGGCGACCGCTTCGTGCGTGACGTGGCCGTCGCAGACGTTCAGTCCGGCGCGCAGATACGGATCATCGGCGAGCGCGCGCTTCCAGCCTTTGTTCGCGAGCGCGATCGCATGGCGAATCGTCGCGTTGCCGAGCGCGAACGTCGACGTGCGCGCGACCGCGCCGGGCATGTTCGCGACGCAGTAATGAACGACGCCGTCGACGACGTAGGTGGGCTGCGCGTGCGTCGTCGCGCGGGACGTTTCGAAGCAGCCGCCCTGATCGATCGCGATGTCGACGACGACCGCGCCGGCGCGCATCTTCGAGACCATCTCGCGCGTGACGAGCCGCGGCGCGGACGCACCGGGCACCAGCACCGCGCCGATCACGACGTCCGCGTTGCGCACCGCATCGTCGATCGCATGCGCGTTCGAATGGAGCGTCGCGATTCGGTTGCCGAAGATCAGGTCGAGCTGGCGCAGGCGATCGACGCTGGTGTCGAGCACGGTCACGCGCGCGCCGAGCCCGACCGCCATCTGCAGCGCGCAAGTGCCGGCGACGCCCGCGCCGAGCACGACGACGTGCGCGGCCGGCACGCCGGGCACGCCCGCCATCAGCAGGCCCATCCCGCCGCCGGGGCTTTCGAGGTGCGCTGCGGCGACCTGAATCGACATGCGTCCGGCCACCTCGCTCATCGGCGCGAGCAGCGGCAGGCCGCCGCCGGGCGCGGTGACGGTTTCGTACGCGATGCAGACCGCGCGCGACTTCACGAGCGCGGCGGCCTGCGCGGGATCGGGCGCGAGATGCAGGTAGGCGTACAGGATTTGCCCGCGCCGCAGCATCGCGCATTCGGCCGGCTGCGGCTCCTTGACCTTGACGATCATGTCGGCGCGCGCATAGACGTCGGCCGCGTCGTCGGCGAGCATCGCGCCGGCCGCCGCGTAATCCTCGTCCCGCAGGCCGATCGCCGCGCCCGCGCTGCGCTGCACAAGCACCTGATGGCCGTGCAGCGCAAGCTCGCGCGCGCCCGCCGGCGTGAGGCCGACGCGATATTCGTAGACCTTGATTTCCTTCGGCACGCCAATCAGCATGATTCGTCTCCTCGGGTGATCGCCCGGCGTCGAGCCGCTGAGCTCGTTACGATCGTCTTGTCCGTGTCGCTGCGTCGATTTCTCGCGGATCGCCGTGCCGTTGCGCGCAGGCCGCAACGGCCGGCGTGGCCGCCGTCGCCGGCCGTTCGTCGTCGCGAAGCGCGGCGGCGGGATTGCCGCGGACATCGCTCGAATGCGCGGGCCGAGGCAACGAATGTTTCGTTGCCGCCGCCGCGCGATTTATCTGCATTCCCGACGAAATGCCGCCGAGGGTCGGCTTGGCCGCCTATGTCCAACTGGCGTTCGGTGCGGCCTGACGTGAGGCGCGCCGCCCGCGCGTTCGCGCCGCGACGGATGCCGCACGCCGCCGGCCGATTCGACGCCGGATTGCGCACATGAATCGTCAACGCATCAATAACGGATTCTAGGTCGAAACGGACGGAAACCTTGCCGCTGCCGCATCGAACCTCGATGCTCGGCCCGACCGCTTGCTTTGCTTCTCGGCGCGCCTGTTTCGCGTTTCGACGGCGGCTCGTCGCCGGCACGGATGCCGCTGCGTCAGGCCGGCTTCGCTTTCAGGCATCGCGAGGGAGCGCCGTCCGGAACGCGCACGCGATTTCGCGTGATGGGCGTTGGACGGCGCGGGCGGCCGATCGGTCAGATCGGTCCGATCGGTCCGATCGGCGACGGAACGATGCGCGTGCCCCGCATCGGCGGCCGCCGCGTCGGGCGGACTCGCGCCGACGACGTTGCCGATCGCCGGTGAACGGCCATGGTTGCCGTCGTTCGTCGACATCGATGTCGATCATCCGTCGCGCGCGACGATCGATGGACGCCGGCCTGCGTTCGATGCGCGGCGCGTCGGCCCGGACGCCGGCAGCGCCGCGACGCCCGGCTTCGACCGTTTCGTCGATGTCGATATCGACATTGGCGCTGGTGGCGGCGTAGGCGCCGGCATCGGCGTCGAGTCCGATCGACGTCGCGCCCATTCGCGCCGCCCCGGCCGCCCTCCGATATCGACGCCCCTTCGCGACGCTCGCGCCGAATTCGTTTCGCTCGACGCCATCTGACGTATAACGAATGGTGGTGTCTGCTCTCCGGGAGGGAGACGATGGACGAAGTCCTTTTCGCAACGGATGGCGCGGTGTGCACGATCACCCTCAACCGGCCCGAGCGCCGCAACGCCGTCGACGGCCCGACCGCTTCGCAGCTGAGCGACGCGTTCGCCCGGTTCGAGGCCGACGCCGCACTTGCGGTGGCCGTTCTGACTGGCGCGGGCGGCAACTTCTGCGCGGGCGCCGACCTGAAGGCCGCCGGCGATCCCGCGCGGCGCAACGCGCTCGACGCAACGGGCGGCGGGCCGGGGCCGATGGGGCCGAGCCGCATGGCGCTGTCGAAGCCGCTCGTCGCGGCGGTGTCCGGCTACGCGGTCGCGGGCGGGCTGGAGCTTGCGCTGCTGGCCGACATTCGCGTCGCGGAGGAGGGCGCCGTCTTCGGCGTTTTTTGCCGGCGTTGGGGTATCCCGTTGATCGACGGCGGCACGGTCAGATTGCCTCGCGTCGTCGGCATGGGGCGTGCGATGGACATGATTCTGACCGGACGTCCCGTCGATGCGTCGGAAGCCAGGGAGATGGGGCTCGCCAACTATGTCGTGCCGAACGGCGAAGGGCTGGCTCACGCGACGCGCCTTGCCCGGCAGATCGCGCAGTTTCCCCGGCAATGCATGTTGGCGGACCGGCGTTCCGCCTACGAGCAGTGGGATTTGCCGCTCGCGCAAGCGCTGCGCCGGGAAGGGGCGGGGGGCGTCCCGGTCGTGCTGGCGGAAGGCGTGGCCGGCGCCGCGCGCTTCGGCGCCGGGCAGGGGCGGCACGGCGCGTTTTCCGACTGAGGCGCGTCGCCGTCCAGCGTCGATAAAGGGGCGGCGATCGAACCGCCGGCGCGCTTTGATACCCGTTCATCGGGCAGGGAGGCGAACATGCCGAGGATTGCGAGAGAGCGTTTCGTCGCGGCGGCGCGCAGGGTGCTCGGCAGCGGGCCGGCCGCGTCGCTCGCGGCGTGCCTGGCGAGCGCGATGCTCGCCGTGGGGGCGGCGCGGGCGCAGCCGCCGTCGTTCGATTCGTACGCCGTCCCGGCCGGCAGCGCGCCGCACGATGTCGCGCCCGCGCCCGACGGCGCCGTGTGGTACACCGCGCAGGCGCGCGGCGCGGTGGGCCGCCTCGATCCGCGCGGCGGCAAGTCCGACTGGGTTCCGCTCGGCGAGGGAGCCGCGCCGCACGGCGTGATCGTCGGCCCGGATCGGGCGGCATGGATCACGGACGGCGGCCTGAACGCGATCGTCCGCGTCGACTCGAAGACGCTCGCCGTCACGCGCTTTCCGTTGCCGAAGGAGCGGGCGAACGCCAATCTGAACACGGCCGTCTTCGACACGCGCGGGCATCTGTGGTTTACCGGGCAAAGCGGCATCTACGGCGAGCTCGATCCGGCGAGCGCCCGCATGCGCGTGTTCGATGCGCCGCGCGGGGCCGGGCCGTACGGCATCTGCGCGACGCCTGACGGCAGCGTGTATTTCGCGTCGCTGGCCGGCAACTATCTCGGCCGCATCGATCCCGCGAGCGGCGCGGCGCAGGTGATCGAGCCGCCCACGCCGAATCAGGGCGCGCGCCGCGCGTGGGCCGATTCGACGGGGCGCGTGTGGATCAGCGAGTGGAACGCCGGAAAAGTGGGCGTGTTCGATCCCGCGACGCACCGATGGCGGGAATGGCGGCTGCCCGGTGAGCATCCGCATGCGTACGCGATATTCGTCGACGACCGCGACATCGTCTGGCTCAGCGAATGGCGCGCGAACGCGCTGGTGCGCTTCGACCCGCGCGCCGAGCGCTTCGACGTGTTGACGCTGCCGCGGCCGCACGCGAACGTGCGCCAGATGATGGGCCGTCGGGGAGAGGTCTGGTTGTCCGAATCCGGCACCGATCATCTGCTGCGCTACCGGTCTCGCGCGGCGGGCGACGGAAGCGACTGACGGCGTGCGCCGCCGCCGGAACGGCGCTCGATCGAGTCGCGGGGGCCCTGTCCGGGCTTTTGCGATGCTCGACGGCAACCCGGCCGCTCCCCGGCCGCGCCATGTGCCGACGTTGCCGCGCGCCGCGCATCGCTCGGGGCGACGCGCGGCTTCGCATGAGCATGAGCATGGATGCGTCGGATCGCGGATCGCGCATCGACGATTCTCCCGGCGCTGCATGAAGAGCCGGCGGCTCGCGGAGCGCGAGACGGCCAAACGCTGGCGGCGCGATGAACCCGCGCCGATCTCGACCCGCCCCGTCGAGAACGCGCAGCGCGAAGCCGGCCACGCGCACCGGCCTCCGCCTCGCACAAGACTTTCCACAAAAGCGAACAAACTTGTTCCGATTATTTCGCTTTCTGCGTCGGCTTGCTCCTCTTACCCTTGCCGTACCCGATTGCGCGCCGTCGCCCGCCGCCGGCATTCGCACGCGCAATCGAGATGACAATCGAAACCGGAGACATCACGTGTCGCAAGCCCGCCCCCTTGCAACTGCCCCCTATGCCCGGCCGGCCGGGACCTTCGCCCGCCTTCGCTCCATCTTCAGCGGCTCGGTCGGCAACCTGATCGAGTACTACGACTGGTACGTGTATTCGGCGTTTTCGCTGTACTTCGCCAAGGTCTTCTTTCCGGCGGGCAGCCAGACCGTGCAGCTCCTCAACACGGCGGCCATCTTCGCGGTCGGTTTCGTCATGCGGCCGATCGGCGGCTGGCTGGTCGGCCTGTACGCGGATCGCAAGGGGCGCAAGGCCGCGCTGCTGATCTCGGTGCTCGCGATGTGCGTGGGTTCGCTGATCATCGGCTTGACGCCCGGCTATGCCACCATCGGCATCGCGGCCCCGGTTCTGCTGGTTCTCGCGCGGCTGCTGCAGGGGTTGAGCCTCGGCGGCGAATACGCGAGCTCGGCTACTTACCTGAGCGAAATGGCCGACAAGACGAACCGCGGCTTCTATTCGAGCTTCCTGTTCGCGACGCTGTCGCTCGGCCAGCTGCTTGCGATGGCGGTGCTCGTCGCGCTGCAGCAGTTTTTTCTGAGCGCCGCGCAACTGGAAAGCTGGGGCTGGCGCATTCCGTTCCTGATCGGATCTCTGGCGGCGGGCGTCGCGATCTTCCTGCGCCGCAACATGGAAGAAACGGAATCGTTCGAACAGCATCGGCTGGGCAAGCGCAGCCGCACGCCGGTCGCGGAGCTGTTCAGGCACAAGCGCGAATGCCTGATCGTCGCGGGCCTGACGCTCGGCGGCACGGTCGCGTTCTACGCGTACACCACGTACATGCAGAAATTCCTGGTCAACAGCGCGGGGATGAGCAAGGCGGACGCGTCGATGGTGTCCGTCATCAGCCTGATCGCGTTCGTGCTGATGCAACCGGTGTTCGGCAGCCTGTCGGATCGGGTCGGCCGCCGTCCGCTGCTGATCGCCTTCGGCGTGCTCGGCTCGGTGTGCACGGTGCCGATCTTCAACGCGCTGACGACGGTCTCGACCATGGGCGGCGCGCTCATGCTGATCTCGGCCGCGCTCTTCATCGTCAGCCTGTATTCGTCCGTCAGCGCGGTCGCCAAGGCCGAGCTTTTTCCGGTCGGGATTCGCGCGCTGGGCGTGGGCTTGCCTTACGCGATCACGGTGTCGCTGTTCGGCGGGACCGCCGAATACATCGCGCTGTGGACCAAGAGCATCGGGCACGAAACCTGGTTCTTCTGGTATGTGTCCGCGTGCGTGCTGGTGTCGCTGCTGTGTTATCTGTGGATGCCCGATCCCAAGCAGGTGTCGCGCATCGATCAGGACTGAGTCGGGCCGCGGCGCATGTGATGGCGCGAGCGCGACGAATGTCCGCACCGGATTTCGCCGCTCGCGCATCACGCGGTTTCGATGCGCCGCGAGGGCGATCGCGGCGGACTCACCCGAGTCGGCGACCGTGAAGCGGCGCGGCGGGCAACGGGCGCGCCCGGCGACTCGGCCAGCCGACGCGCACGCGCGACGGGTTCCGCCCAGCTTGCGCAGGGTTCTTCTCACGCAACGAGGACGTAGCGATGACCGGACTTTCCCGCTTTTCCACCGCATCTGCGTGCGCGGCGCCGCTGCCGGATATCGAGCCGCCGCGCTTTGCAATGCCGCGCGGCGCGGTCGACACGCATGCGCATGTCGTCTCGGCCGACCCCGCCTACCGGATGGTCGACGATCGCAGCTACACGCCGCCGCCCGCGCCGGAAGAGAAGTATCTCGCGATGCTCGACGCAACCGGGATGACGTACGGGGTGCTGGTGCAGATCAGCGTGTACGGCACCGACAACCGCTACATGCTCGAGGTGCTCGGCCGGCATCCGCGGCGATTGCGCGGCGTCGCGGTGGTCGCGCCCGGCGTGTCCGACCGCGAACTGGAGGCGATGCATGCGGCCGGCGTGCGCGGCCTGCGCATCAACGTGCTGTTCGGCGGCGGCATCGGCTTCGCGGCGATGGAGACGCTCGCGCATCGCGTGAACGATCTCGGCTGGCATCTGCAATTCCTCATGGACGTCAAGGCGCTGCCCGAACTCATGCCGCGCATGATGAAGCTGCCGGTGACGGGCGTCATCGATCACATGGGCCATACGCCCGTGGCCGACGGTCTGTCGGCGCCGGGCTTCGTCGCGTTGCGCCATCTGGTGACCGAGCACGGTTACTGGGTCAAGCTCTCCGGCGCGTATCGCATCAGCGAGCGATTCCCGGCCTTCGACGACGCGGCGCCTTTCGCGCGAACGCTGATCGACGATGCGCCCGAGCGCATGGTGTGGGGCAGCGACTGGCCGCATGTGTCGCTCGCGCCGCAGCGCATGCCGAACACCGGCGGCCTGCTCAATCTCGTTGCCGATTGGGCGCCCGACGAGACCGCTCGCCACAAGATCCTGGTGAGCAATCCGGCCCGTCTGTACGGCTTCGCGTAAGAGCGCCCGATAACGGGGGCATGGAGCCATGGAGCCATGGAGCCATGGAGCCATGGAGCAAATGGGGCAATGGGGCAGTGGAGCAAATGGGGCAGTGGGCCGACGGGCCAATGATTCACTGAGGCAATGGGGCCGTGAGGCCACCGGGCGCTTTTCATGCGCCAATCGCCAATGAGGAGGAGACAACACATGAACGGCAACAGCCAGGTGTCGGCGGCCGGCGAAGAACGCTGGTTCGCACGGATGACGGTGGTCGAGAAGCGGACGTTCGTCGCCGCGTTCGGCGGCTGGGCGCTCGATGCGCTCGATTTCATGGTGTTCACGTTCGTCATCGCGACGTTGATCGACGTATTTCACATCGACAAGGCCCAGGCCGGCATGCTGGCGACGATCACGCTGCTGTTCTCGGCGATCGGCGGCTGGCTGGCCGGCATCCTCGCCGACCGCTTCGGCCGCGTCCGCATTCTGCAGTTCACGATCCTGTGGTTTTCCGCGTGCACGGTGCTGATCGGCTTTGCACAAAACTTCGAGCAGATTGTTGTGTTGCGGGCGCTTCAGGGGCTCGGCTTCGGCGGCGAATGGGCGGTCGGCTCGGTGCTGATGGGCGAGATCGTGCGCACCGAATATCGCGGTCGCGCGGTCGGCACGGTGCAAAGCGGCTGGGCGATCGGCTGGGCGGTCGCGGCGATCCTGTACACGCTGTCGTTTTCCATGCTGCCGGAAAATTACGCGTGGCGCGCGCTGTTCTGGGCGGGCGTCGCGCCGGCGCTGCTCGTCGTGTTCATCCGCAGGAAGGTGCCGGAGCCGGAGCTGTTCCAGCGCACGCGCAAGCGCGAAGCGGCAAGCGCGAATCCGATGCCGGCCTGGGCGATCTTTTCTCCCGCTCTCGTCCGGACGACGGCCCTGAGCGCGCTGCTCTGCACGGGCGTCCAGGGCGGCTACTATGCGGTCACGACATGGCTGCCGACGTTCCTGAAGACGGAGCGCCACCTGTCGGTGATCGGCACCGGCGGCTATCTGCTCGTCATCATCGCGGGCTCGTTCGCCGGATACCTGACGGGCGCCCAACTGACCGACCGTCTCGGCCGCCGCGCGAATCTTCTCGTGTTCTCCGTGCTGTCGGGCGCGTGCGTGTTCGTCTATACGCAGCTTCACCTGTCGAACCAGCAAATGCTGCTCCTCGGATTTCCGCTCGGCTTCTCGGCGTCGGGGATCTTCAGCGGCATGGGCGCGTATCTGACCGAGCTTTTCCCGTCCGCGGTGCGCGCGAACGGGCAAGGGTTCGCGTACAACTTCGGACGCGGCATCGGCGCGCTGTTTCCGAGCCTGGTCGGCTATCTCGCGAAAACGGGCGGCCTCGGCACGGCCATCGGCATGTTCGCGGGCGGGGCCTATGTGATCGTGCTGATGGCGGCGCTGCTGCTGCCCGAGACGAAAGGGCGCGAGATTTCCTGACGCGAGCCGCCGTGCGCCCGCTCAGCGAAAATCCGCATGCCGCCGCACCAGCGCCAGCATCGACGGAATCAGCCCGCGCATGTCGCCGCGCCGCCACTGGAACGCATAGTTGAGCGGCGACAGCGGCGGCTCGCTCGTCAATTGCACGAGGCCGCCGCCCGTTCGCGCATCGGCCCAATCGGCGGGCAGGAAGCCGATGCCGACGCCTTCGCGCAGCATGCCCGCCACCGCGCTCCAGTTGTTGCAGGTGATGCGTCGCGGATGGTCGATGCCGCAGGCGAGCAGCCATTCGTCGAGGATGCGCGTGACGCCCGAGCCGGAAGGCAGAATGACGAGCGCATGGCGCGCGATCAGCTCGGGCGTCAACGTGCGTTCGCCGTCGACCAATTTCTCCGCGGCCATCCACGCGAACCGCGCTTCCGCCACCGGCTGCGACAGGATGCTGCCGCGCGACGAACGGCCCGCGACCACCGCGAAATCGAGTTCTCCCGCATCCACTTTCTCTTCGAGCGCCGCGCCGACGTCGACATACGGCTCGAGGATCAACTGCGGATGCAGTTTCTGAACGGCCGCGACCAAGCGAGGCAGCCAGGTCAGCGCCGACAGCTCGCCGACGCCGAAGCGCAGGCGGCCCGTCAATCCCTTGTCTTCCGCGAACGCGTCCTGCAACGCCGCGACGGCTTCCAGAACGCGAACGGCGGCCGGCAGCAGCGTTTCGCCGTCCTCGGTCAGCACGGCGCGGTGGCCGCTGCGGTCGAACAGCGTGCGTCCCACAGCCTGCTCCAGTTCGTTGATCCGCTTGGACAACGAAGAGATCGACAGGTGAAGCCGCTGCGCCGCCGTCGAGAAATTGGCGCAGGTCGCCGCCCAATAGAAGGCGTCCAGTTGCTTGAGCGTCGGAGTTGCCATGGTTCTTCGCTTTTATCGAACGATTTCGTTTGAAGATTATCGCTTTTTATCGATACATCGGCTGCATAGAATGGCAGCGTCGCATCAGGAAAGCCCATAGATGAGCACCCTTACCTCTCCCATCGCGGAAGACGGCCGGCCTGCGGCCAGCACCGGCAAGCCGCCGCGCGTCCTGCACGACGTGCTGAGCCTGCAAGACTTCGAGGCCAAGGCGCGCCGCGCGCTGCCGCGCCCGATCTTCGGCTACGTCAGCGGCGCGGCGGAAGACAACCGCACCCGCGACGACAACCGCGACGTGTTCGACGAATACGGTTTCGTCACGCGCGTGCTGTGCGACGTTTCCCGGCGGCAGCAGACGGTGGAATTGTTCGGGCGGCGCTATGCGTCGCCGTTCGGCATTGCGCCGATGGGCATCTGCGCGCTGTCGGCCTATCGCGGCGACGTCGTGCTGGCGCGCGCCGCGCAGCGCGCGGGGATCGCGTCGATCATGAGCGGCTCGTCGCTGATTCCGCTGGAGGATGTGGCCGCCGCCGCGCCGGGTACGTGGTTCCAGGCGTACCTTCCGGGAGATGCCGAGCGCATTCGCGCACTGCTCGAACGCGTGGCGCGCGCAGGCTACCGAACGCTCGTGGTCACCGTCGACATTCCCGTGTCCGCGAATCGCGAAAACAACGTGCGCACGGGCTTTTCGACGCCGCTGCGCCCCGGCGCGCGCCTGCTCTGGGACGGGCTGACGCGGCCGCGCTGGCTGCTGCGCACGTTCGCGCGCACGCTGCTCGCGCACGGAATGCCGCACTTCGAGAATTCCTTTGCGACGCGCGGCGCGCCGATCCTTTCCGCCAACGTGCTGCGCGATTTCTCCGCGCGCGATCACCTCAGCTGGGCGCACGTGCGGCAAATCCGCGAGCAATGGCAGGGCGACCTGGTGATCAAGGGCATTCTCAGCGTCGAGGATGCGCTGATCGCGCGCGACGCGGGCGCCGACGGCGTGATCCTGTCGAACCATGGCGGCCGGCAGCTCGATGGCGCAGCGTCGCCGCTGCGGATCTTGCGCGACGTCGTGCAGGCCGTCGGCGACGATTACCCGGTGATGATCGACAGCGGCTTTCGCCGGGGATCGGACGTGCTGAAGGCGCTGGCGCTGGGCGCGCGCATGGTGTTCGTCGGGCGGCCGTTCAACTATGCGGCGGCCGTGGCGGGCGAGGCCGGCGTCGCGCATGCGATCCGCCTGCTGCGCGAGGAAGTGGACCGCAACATGGCGATGCTGGGGGTGAACGGCTGCGGCGAGCTCACGCCCGACGTGCTGATCCGCAAGCGCTGAGCGCGCCGGGGCACGGCGGGCTGCACGGTCGCATCCGCCGTTACGTCGCACATGATGCGTGCGGCATGGCGGAATGCGACGGCTCGCGGCGCTGCGTGCCGTGCCGTGCCGTGTCGATTCTCACACTGCCGCCGCGATCGCGATTCGATCGTCGGAATTCGGCACAATGCCGCGTCGCATGCGATTCGGCCGCATGCGCCGCCGCTCGGCCTGCGACGTCGCGATCTTTCGGTCGCGAACGCGCCGGGCTGCATCGCTCATCGAGCGTGCCGCGCCGCCGCCGATCGCGCGGCCGCCGCCCAATTCGGATCGAAGGATGAGTCAACCGGCGAATATCGAGACGAACCGTCTGATTCTGCGCCGTTGGCGCGATGACGATGCGCGCGCGTGGGCGGCGTTGAATTCGGACGCCGAAGTCATCGCGTGGCTCGGGCGGCGCGCGCCGATGACGCTCGCCGACGCGCGCGACGACATCGGCCGCTTCGACGCGCATTTCGATGCGCACGGCTTCGGCCCGTGGGCCGTCGAAACGCGGACCGACGGCGCGTTGATCGGCCTTTGCGGGCTTCGTCGCGTGCTCGAGGGCGGGCATCCGATGGCGCCGTGCGTGGAAATCGCGTGGCGGCAAGCGCGCCTTGCGTGGGGGCGCGGATACATGACGGAGGCGGCCCGCGCGGCGCTCGCGGATGCGTTCGGCGATCATCGGCTGGCCGAAGCATTCGCATGGACAGCCGCCACGAATCTTCGATCGCAACGCGTCATGACCCGGATCGGCATGCAGCGCGCGGCCGCGCGCGATTTCGACCATCCCGCGCTTCCCGAAGGACATTCGCTGCGCCGGCATGTCGTGTATTGCATTCGGCGCGAGACATCGCATGCCTGACGGATGCGCGCCGCGGCGCAAGTCACGCCCTGGCGCATCGAACTTCTCGATTCAGCCGACATTCAGCCGATATTCAGCCGATATTCAGCCGATATTCAGCCGATATTCAGCCGATACGAGGCGCGTGCGCGGCCGATCCTGCACGCACGGCTTCGTTCGCGCGCGAGCGCCGCTCGCTGCGCATTGCGCGACCCGGCGCGCGCAGCCGCGCCGTCACCTCAATTGCACCGCGGCGAGAAACAGCACCATGCCGCCGATCGCGCCGTCGAGCACGCGCCATGCGAGCGCCCGCCTGAACCACGGCGCGAGCAATCGCGCGCCGTAGCCGAGCGCGACGAACCAGATCGCGCTGACCGCCATCGCGCCGATCGCGAACGCGCTGCGCGCGCCTTCCGGTTCGCGCGCGCCCGCCGTGCCGATCAAGAGGAACGTGTCGAGATAGACGTGCGGATTGAGCCACGTGAACGCGAGCGTCATCAGCACGATCGGCCATGCGCGCTGCGCGGGCGGCGCGACGGCCGCGCCCGTTGCGTCGAGCGTCCCGTGCCCGGGCTTGAACGCGCGGCGCAGCGCGCTCAGGCCGAACCACGCAAGATACGCGAGGCCGACGTACAGCACCGCGTGAACGAAGGTCGGATAACGCTCGACGAGCACCGATGCGCCGCCGACGCCCGCGCCGATCAGGAGCATGTCCGACAGCGTGCAGAGCAGCACGATCTTGCCGACGTGCGAGCGCATGATTCCTTGCCGGAGGATGAACGCGTTCTGCGCGCCGATGGTGACGATGAGCGATGCGCACAGCATCGCGCCGTGGGAAAAAGCGATCCAGTTCATGTTCGTTGCTGATTCAGGCGATGGACTAATGGAACGAGAGGCGCTAGTCTGCGGTGATCGCCTGAGTAAGAAAAGCTAAATCATCTAATGCGGATTAAGGAAAACTGATGCTCGACTACGCGTTGCTCGATGCGCTCGCCGAAGTGATCCGCCACGGCTCGTTCGAGCGGGCGGCGAAAGCGCTCAATGTGTCGCCTTCCGCGGTGTCGCAGCGCGTGAAGCTGCTGGAGGAGCGAGTGGGCAGCGTGCTCGTCAAGCGCGGGCAGCCGTGCGTCGCGACGACGTCGGGCGCGCTGCTGTGCCGCCACACCGAGCGCGTGCGCATGCTCGAAGCCGAATTGTCGGCGCACGTGCCCGGATTCGCCGGCGCGGCAACGGGGCCGTGGCCGACGCTGCGCGTCGCCGTCAACGACGACAGCGTCGCGACCTGGTTCGTCGATGCGGTCGGCCCGTTTTGCGCGGAGAGCGGCACGCTGCTCGATCTCGTGATCGACGATCAGGACTACACCGCCGAGCGGATTCGCGACGGCAGCGTGCAGGGCGCGGTGACGGCGCTCGCCGAGCCGATCCAGGGCTGCCGTTCGACGCGCCTCGGCCGGATGCGCTATCACGCGGTGTGCTCGCCCGCGTTCCACGCGCGCTATTTCGGCAACGGCGTCAACCGCGACGCGCTGCGGCACGCGCCGTGCGTGATGTTCAATCCGAAGGACAGCCTGCAGGCGCGCTTCATCCGGCGCGTGACGCGCGTGGATCTCGATCCGCCGCAGCACTGGATTCCGCACGTCGCGGGCTACCTGCGCGCGTGCGAGGCGGGGCTCGGCTGGGGCATGTGTCCGGAGCGGATGGTCGAGCGTCAGATCGCCGCGGGCGAGCTCGTCGATTTGTCGGAGGGAAGAAGCATCGACGTCGAGCTCTACTGGCAGAGCTGGCGATTGTCGATCGGCTGGCTGGACGAGTTCAGCGCGGCGCTCAAGGCGAGCGCCGCGCAGTTTCTGGATTGATTCGGCGCGAGGAAAGGCGCGACGGCGGGCGCGGGATTACAGGCGATGCAGGCCGTCGAAATCGACGATGCGCACCGTCCGGCCCTGCATCTCGATCAGGCCGCGCTTGTGGAACTTCGACAGCGTGCGGCTGACCGTCTCGAGCGTCATGCCGAGATAGCTGCCGATGTCCTCGCGCGTCATCCGCAGGTTGAATTCGTTCGGCGAATAGCCGCGCTTCATGTAGCGCGACGACACGTCGAGCAGGAACGCCGCGACGCGCTCCTCGGCGTTCAGCGAGCCGAGCACCATCGTCTGCGACGTTTCGCGAACGATCTGCTCGCTCATCAGCTTGTGCATGCGCAGCTGCATCGTGCCGGCTTCCGAGCACAGCGTCTTCAGCGCGCTGTACGGGATCACGCAGACCGAGCTGTCCTCGAGCGCGACCGCGGTGCGCGGATGCGCGTCGTCGCAGATGCCGTCGAGGCCGAGGGCTTCGCCCGCGAGGTGCAGGCCGGTGACCTGTTCGCGGCCGTCATGGCGCGTCGCGATGGTTTTCAGCGATCCCGAGCGGACCGCGTACAGGTTGTCGAACGAGTCGCCTTCGCGGAACAGCGTCTCGCCGCGTCGAACCGGGCGGGCGCTGCAGATCACGGATTCGAGGCGCGCGAGCGCTTCGGGCGCGAGCCCCTGGGGCATGCAGAGGTGGCGCATCGCGCACGTCGAGCAGTGTGCGGCCTGGCGCGGCGCCCACGTGCTGGTGGCATGGACGGGAGCCGCGGCGGCGGCGGGTCGGGCGACGGGCGTAAGCATGATGGATGACTCTGAGGTTGAATCGGTAAAGCCATTGTCCCATCGCGGGCTAAGCCTGTTTAGCGACAAAACGCCGCGACTCCCCGTGCGATTTCCTTGTTCGGCCGCAACGCGTGGTTGCGGCGAAACATCGCAGCCGTTGCGTTCGATCAGTGTTCCCGATCTTCCGGATGCGCGGCGGCCGGGATCAGCAGCACGGGCAGCGCCGAGTGCCGCACGCACTGTTCGGCGACGCTGCCGAGCACGAGCCGCTTGAAACCGCGGCGGCCATGCGTGCCGAGCACGAGCAGGTCCGCGCCGAACGCTTTTGCGCCTTCGGCGATGAGCGACGGCACGTCGGCGAGCGACGTCGCCTCGCCGATCTTCAGCGCGCCCTTCACGCCGGCTTCGTGCATCTTCTGCGCGAATTCCTTCGCCAGATCGTTGCCCTGCTGAAGCAGTTGCGTGCGCAGGATCGACGGATCGTAGCCGGGCACGTTGTAGTAGATCGCGGCGTTCTCCACGACGTAGAAGGGCTGCAGCTCCGCGCCGCTCGTCCTGGCGATGCCGAGCGCCGCGTCGAATGCGTGGCGTGCCGTTTCGCTGCCGTCGACTGCGACAAGAATGCGCTGATACATGATGTCTCCGTGGTGCGGTTGAGAAAAGATCGGCCGTTCGGCCGGCTGGGTTTGACGACGTCTTTTTACAAAGTAAACGATTACTGACCAGGGCGCAGCGAACTCGATACGCAGCGATCCGGCGCGGCGAAGTAAACGCGGCGCCGGACTTTTCAGGATTCCGTCGGTCGCGGCGGATTTTTTGCGCGCGATCGGCGTATCGGCCGGATCGGTTCGCGTCGCGTGTCGCGGCGCCGTAATAGACTTGGCCGAGCCCCGGGCACGTTCGCCGAGCGGCGCGAATCGATGCTGGTTTGAAACGCGTCGGGCGAGAGCGTTCCCGACATTTCTTACGAGGATCGACGAAGGCCGCGTGCGAGCGCCGAGGCCGCATGCGCAAGGGCGCGGCCGTCGCGCCCGTCCGCCGCCCGTTTCGTTCCGTTTCGTTCCGTTTCGTCCAACCGGAAAAGGAGGACACATGCCGTATGTCGCGCTCGAGGTGTTGACCGAAGACGCCAACCGGTACGCGCTGCCGGACCTGATCGGCGTGGGCGGCGCTTCGCCCGATGTGCCGCATGTCTGCGAGATGCTGCTCGCGGACGCCCAGTGGCCGACGATTCAGGCATATCTCGATCGGCAGGAGCTGCCTTACAAGTTTGCGCGGCCGAGTACCGGGCGCAGAGTCGGGAGGAACAATCCGAGCTGGTAGGGCGGCGGCCGCGGCGAAGCGGGCCGATCGCCGGCCGGTGCGGGCGATGCCGGCGGCGGCGCGGGTGTCGTCGCCGTCGCCGTCGCTATCGCTCGCGCAGCCGATGGGCGGCGCGCCGTCGGCGCAGGACGTATCCGCAAATCGATTCACGCCGGCGCTTGGCGGACGAGCGTCGATCGTCGGCATTTGTTCGGGCCGGCTTCTCGTTCGCCGAGAATCCCGGAAAGCGTTGATTTCCGAAAACGCGCGTGCATTCCGCGGCATGCGCTCATGTCCGCGATTCGCCGTGGCAGATGCCGTTCGCGTCATGTGAACGGATCGTATCCGTCGCGCCACGTCGGCCCCGGGAACCTGCTGCATCGCTTGTTCGCCGCGATGGCGGCGTGCCGCGCCTTATCGTTGCGCGCGGCCTATCCCGCGTTCGCATGCCGGACTCGTTCGCCGCCGGCCCAGCCCGCTCCGCCTGTCCGCGCGCCGATTCGAGCGAAGCGGCGCGCCGCGCCGTCTGGCACGATAATGCGATTCGCGTGTACCCGATCGGCGCGGCCCGTCGAGCCGCCCGATCGCACTGACTCGTCCGATTCACCCGATTCACCCGATTCGCCTGCGGGCGGCGCGCGCGGCATCGCGCCGCCCGCCGCCCTCGGCAGATTTTTCAATCCGGAGGAAGCATGCAGATCACTGGGGAGATGTTGATTGGCGCGACCGCGGTGCGCGGCACCGAAGGCACGATGCGCGCATTCGATCCGACGCACGACGTCGAGCTCGAGCCGGCGTTCGGCGCGGGCGGCGCGGCCGAAGTCGATCGCGCGTGCCGCCTTGCGAGCGCCGCATTCGATTCCTTTCGCCAGGCGCCGCTCGAGACGCGCGCGCGCTTTCTCGAAACGGTTGCCGAGCGCATCGTCGGGCTCGGCGATCAGTTGATCGAACGCGCGCATGCGGAATCGGCGCTGCCCGTCGCGCGTCTCGAAGGCGAGCGCGCGCGCACGGTCGGCCAGTTGCGGCTCTTCGCGTCGGTGGTGCGCGAAGGCCGCTGGCTGAGCGCGACGCTCGATTCCGCGCAGCCCGAGCGCAAGCCGCTGCCGCGCGCCGATCTGCGCTTGCAGAAGATTCCGGTCGGCCCCGTCGCCGTGTTCGGCGCGAGCAACTTTCCGCTCGCGTTCTCGGTAGCGGGCGGCGACACCGCGTCGGCGTTCGCGGCCGGCTGCCCGGTCGTCGCGAAGGCGCATCCCGCGCATCTGGGCACGTCGGAGCTCGTCGGGCGCGCGATCCGGCAGGCGGTCGCCGATTGCGGTCTGCACGAAGGCGTGTTCTCGCTCGTCGTCGGCGCGGGCAACGCGATCGGCGAGGCGCTCGTCGCGCATCCGGCGATCAAGGCGGTCGGCTTCACCGGCTCGCGCGGAGGCGGCATCGCGCTGATGGGCGTCGCCGCCCGGCGGCGCGAGCCGATTCCGGTCTTCGCGGAAATGAGCAGCGTCAATCCGTTCTTCGTGCTGCCCGGCGCGTTGCGCGCGCGCGGCGCGACGATCGCCCAAGGCTTCGTCGAATCGCTGACGCTCGGCGTCGGACAGTTCTGCACGAATCCCGGGCTCGTCGTCGCGCTCGACGGGCCGGACCTGAAGGCGTTCGCCGACGCGGCCGCGCAGGCGCTCGCGCAAAAGGGCGCGCAGACGATGCTGACCTCGGGCATCGCGTCGTCGTACGAGAGCGCGGTCGCCGCGCGCCGTGCGGCGACGGGCGTGAGCGAAGTCGCGCAGGGCGTGCGCAGCGACGCGCGCAACGCCGCGCTGCCCGCGCTGTTCACGACGACGCAAACGCAGTTCGCCCAGGACCCGCGGCTCGAAGCCGAGATCTTCGGGCCGACGTCGCTTGTCGTCGTGTGTCGCGACGTCGGCGAGATGATCGCGCTCGCCGAGCACATCGAAGGGCAGTTGAGCGCGACGCTGCATCTCGAAGACGACGATGTCGAGCTGGCGCGCAAACTGTTGCCGACGCTCGAGCGCAGGGCGGGCCGCATCGTTGCGAACGGGTATCCGACGGGCGTCGAGGTTGCGCACGCGATGGTGCACGGCGGGCCGTTCCCGGCGACCTCGGATTCGCGCAGCACGTCGGTCGGCGCGCTCGCGATCGAGCGCTTCCTGCGGCCCGTCTGCTATCAGGACTTGCCCGCGGCGCTGCTGCCGGCCGCGCTCGCCGACGCGAATCCGCTCGGCCTCTGGCGCTTGCGCGACGGCCAGCTCGGCAGGGAGTGAACGCGATGCGCGAAATCGAATCCAGGCGCTATCCCGATCCGGCCGTGCGCGTGCTCGATCCGCGTTTCGACGCGCTGCGCATCCGGTCGGCGTCCGTCGAATGCCTGTTTCAGGGCGCGCGCTGGGCCGAGGGGCCGGTGTGGTTCGGCGACGGGCGTTACTTGCTGTGGAGCGACATCCCGAACAATCGGCTCCTGCGCTGGGACGAGCAGAGCGGCGCGGTCGGCGTGTTCCGCCAGCCGTCGAACAACGCGAACGGCAACACGCGCGATCGCGCGGGGCGGCTCGTCACCTGCGAGCACCTGACGCGCCGCGTCACGCGCACCGAGTACGACGGCTCGATCACGGTGCTCGCCGAACGCTTCGAAGGCAGGCGCCTGAATTCGCCGAACGACGTGATCGTGAAGTCCGACGGCTCGATCTGGTTCAGCGATCCGGACTTCGGCATCCAGAGCTTTTACGAAGGCGAGAAGCAGGAGCCGGAATTGCCCGAGCGCGTTTATCGGATCGATCCGCACACGAGAGAGCTCGAAGCCGTCGTCGACGGCGTGCCGGGGCCGAACGGCCTCGCATTTTCGCCGGACGAATCGATACTCTACGTCGTCGAATCGAAGGGCCGGCCGCGCACGATCCGCGCTTACGATGTTGCGAGCGACGGCAAATCGGTGCGCAACGAACGCGTGCTGATCGATGCGGGAGAGGGGACGCCCGACGGTTTTCGCGTCGACGCGCACGGCAACCTGTGGTGCGGCTGGGGGATGGGCGCCGACGAGCTCGACGGCGTGCGCGTGTTCACGCCGGAAGGCGACGCGATCGGGCACATCGCGTTGCCCGAGCGTTGCGCGAACGTCTGCTTCGGCGGACGGCACAGGAACCGGCTGTTCATGGCGGCGAGCCATGGCTTGTATTCGCTGTACGTGAACGCGCAAGGGGTGGCGGGCGGTTGAGCGCGGGCGCGTCGCGATGCGCGTGGCTCGCGTCGCGGGGCAGCGCGGTTCGGCCTCCTGCGTTCGGGCGTTGCGCATGCGTTGCGTTGCGTCGCGTCGCAACGCCGTAGGTTGCGCCGCGCCGACGCGCACCGCGTGCAGGTCGGCTCGAGCGCGGCAGCAGGCGGCGCGGCGGCCGTTGTCGAAATCCGGATCGACGCTATCACCGCTTTCCGGGGCAACCGCACATCGATATCGACGCTGGTACCGGTACCGATTTCGCCGATGCCGCGAAAACCGATGACGCCGCATCGACGCGCGCGGCAACTGAGGGCGCGCATGTGCGTTTCGCGGTGAAGCACATGCGTTTCGTGAAGCGTGGTGAAGCGATGCGGCAGCGGCGATCGGCGACGTTTACCGTTCGTTACGCATTGCAAGCCGCGCGAGCGCAACTCCGTTGCGTGCGCGTCGGCTTATCTCGAAAAGATTCGGCATGCGCCGACCGGCGAAAACGCTATGCGTCGCGCCTGCGTGCACATTCAAACGCCCGAATCAAACGATCGGCCCGATTGAATGCGCAGTCGAGCGGGTCTCTTGGCATACGAATGCGAACGCGGCCGAACGGCGCGCCCGTCATGCGGCGGTGACGATCGCCCGGCTTGCGAGCCGATGCCGCATCGGCGGCACGCATCGGCGGCACGCATCAGCGCGCGCCGGCACGCACGCAACGACAACGCCGACATGCACGTCGACATCAACACCGACATCAACGCGGAATCGGCGCGAACTCGACGATGCGACCCGGCCGGCGCGGCGGATGATAAGGCAGCGCAAACTCGTCGGCCGCGCGCGCATCGCGCGACGCGGCGGCGTCGAACCCCTTGTCGACGACGGTATAGCCCGAGCGCAGCGCAAACTGCGGATGATTGCCGGCGGGCCGGCTGTCGAAGCCGGCGAAGCCGTCGGGCGTCTCGGGCATCGCATTGACGAGCGACGCGTTGCTCGTCGTGATCTGGTCAGGAGAAATCGGCCCGCCGCTTGCAATGCGGGCGGCCTCGCGGTTCTTGCCGTCGGTGTCGACGGTGCTGTCGTGCGTCGCGTCGTTGTACAGCTCGACGCTGCGCGGATGCGCGCGGCCGGCGTCGGCGGGCGCCCTGCGTTCGAACGGATTCATCGCGATCATCCTCGCGGCGCGACGCCCGGATCTTGCAAGACCCGTTCCGGGCAAGACGGAAAAGGACGCGCGTGCGAGCGCCGCCGTCGCGCCGCGTGTCACGCTTTCCAAATAATTATTTCAGCTAGAAGACGCGTTTTCTACAGAGTATGATTCTTTTCCGACAAAGCGGTGCGCGACATTTGGCGCACCCGCTTTCGCCCGCATCGGGCGCCGCGGCATCCTTAACGGACGGGTAGCGAAGAAGAAGGTAAAGGGGACTTAAGGTGGGCGGACTTATGCACTCTACGACTACGGCATTCACGCATCGCGGGTACCTGCTGAACTGTGCGCCGGCGCGCTCAAGCGACGGCTCGTTTCAGCCTTACGTCGTCATCTCCCGATCGAGCGACGGCGAGCTGGTCGCGAATCGTTTCTTTCCCTCCGATCTGCATTTCAACGACGAAGACGCGGCGATCGCGCATGCGCGCGATTGGGCCGTCCGATGGATCGACGCGAGCAGTCTCACGATTTAGGACGGCGCGGCGAAGCGCGCGGCGGCGTGCACGCCGCTGACGCGGCAAAAACGCGGTAATCTTGCGGAACCCGTCACTTTTATTGGACGGCCGTGCGCCGAAGCGCGGCCGTACGTTTTTGCCCATGTCGAAATCCGCCCGAAACTGGGACCTCGAACACATCGTCGCCGAGCTGCGCGAATCGCGCGAGAAGCTGCACCGGACGCGCCATCCGCGCGGCATTCGCGAACTGCCTTCGCGCGACGCGATCTGCACGATCGTCTCGGGCCTGCGCGCGTCGATGTTCCCGACGCATTACGGCGCGCCCGATCTGACCGACGAGACCGTCGACTACTACGTCGGCCACACGCTCGAAAGCACGCTGCGCCTGCTCGCCGAGCAGATCCGCCGCGCGCTGCCGTTCCTCCCCGAGCACGCTGACACGCCGCCCGCCGCGCTCGCCGAACGCGCGTTCGGAATCGCGCGCGAGCTGGGCACGCAACTGCCCGGCATCCGCGCGCTGCTCGTCAGCGACATTCAGGCCGCGTACGCCGGCGATCCGGCCGCGCAGCACATCACCGAGATCCTGCTCTGCTATCCGGGCGTGCTCGCGATGATGCACCACCGGCTCGCGCACGCGCTGTATCAGCTCGGCGTGCCGCTGCTCGCGCGGTTCATCAACGAGATCGCGCATTCGGCGACGGGCATCGACATCCATCCGGGCGCGCAAATCGGCCCGAGCTTCTTCATCGACCATGGCACGGGTGTCGTGATCGGCGAGACAGCGATCATCGGCGAGCGGGTGCGGCTCTATCAGGCGGTCACGCTCGGCGCGAAGAGCTTCCCCGCCGACGGCGACGGGGTGCTCGTCAAGGGCAACGCGCGGCATCCGGTCGTCGAGGACGACGTCGTGATCTATGCGGGCGCGACGATCCTCGGCCGCGTGACGATCGGCAAGGGTTCGGTGATCGGCGGCAACGTGTGGCTCACGCACAGCGTGCCGCCCGGCAGCAGCGTCGCGCAAGGGAAGATCCGCGAGAGCGACAAGGAGCAGATCGAGAAGGATTGAGCGGATGGCGCGGTTGCCGCTTGACGGCACCGCCGCGCTCGCTCACGCTGATTGCGGCTTGCGGCTTGCGGCTTGCGGCTTGCGGCTTGCGGCTTGCGGCTCGTCGGCAACCGGTTGCCGCAGTCGCCCTTGCCGGATCAATGCTCACCGGCCGGCGAACGATGCTTGTACAGCACGTCCTGATCGACACGGATCAGGTTCTGTCCCGCGTCGACGACGAAATCGGCGCCGTTGTAGGCCGGCCCGGTCAGCAGCAGGATCGCGTCCGCGACGTCGTCCGGCCCGGCGATCCGCGCGAGCGGCGTCGATGCGCGGCTCGCGTGCTCGAAGTCGGCCTGCGTCTGGTCGTCGCTCGGCAGCATCAATCCCGGAAACACGGCGTTCACGCGCAGCACCGGGCTCGCCGACAGCGCGAGCATCTGCGTGAGATTGCCGAGCGCCGCTTTCGCGACCGTGTAGCTGAAATGGTCGCGATGGAAGTTTTCCTTGATCTTCTGATCGACGACGTTGATCACGACGCCCTGCGCGCCCGCCGCCTTCGCGCGCTCGTAGTACGCGCGCGTGAGCAGGATCGGCGCGCGGCAGTTGATCGCCCACGCGTTGTCGAACGCAGCGAGATCGAAGCTCGGCAGATGGTCCTGCCAGAACACCGACGCGTTGTTCACGAGCACGTCGAGACGGCCAAAGCGCGCGTAGACCGCATCGACGAGACACGCGATCGCATCCGCGTGCGCGAGGTCCGCCTGCAGCGCGACGGCCTCGCCGCCCGACGATTCGATTTCGCGCGCGACGGCCTGCGCGGCATCGGCCGAGCGGTCGTAGTGCACGGCGACGCGATAACCGCGCGCGGCGAAGCGCAGCGCGAAGGCGCGGCCCGCGCGGCGAGCGGCGCCCGTCACGAGCACGACGGGTGCGGTGGCTGGATTCAAGCTCGACTGCATTACGTATTCGTCAGGTTGACCGAGGAAGGATTCGCGACGATCGACAGGAATTCGCGGCGCGTAGTCGGATCGGTGCGGAACGTGCCGAGCATGCGCGACGTCACCATCTCGACGCCGGGCTTGTGGATGCCGCGCGTCGAGATGCACTGGTGCGCGGCCTCGAGGATCACGCCGACGCCCTTCGGCTGCAGCACGTCGAACAGCGTGTCGGCGATCTGCACGGTCATCTTTTCCTGGATCTGCAGGCGTTTCGCGAATGCGTCGACGAGCCGCGCGAGCTTCGAGATGCCGACGACGCGATGGTTCGGCAGATACGCGACATGCGCGCGGCCGATGATCGGCACCATATGGTGCTCGCAATAGCTTTCGAAGCGGATGTCCTTCAGCACGATCATCTCGTCGTAGCCGTCGACTTCGCTGAACGTGCGCGCGAGGATGTCGCGCGGTTCGAGCGCGTAGCCGGAGAAAAATTCCTCGTACGCGCGCACGACGCGCGCCGGCGTGTCGGCGAGGCCCTCGCGCGCCGGATCGTCGCCTGCCCAGCGAAGCAGCACGCGAACGGCCGCTTCGGCTTCGTCGCGGCTCGGCCGGGGCGTGGCCGGGGGAAGCGTCGCGGGCTTGCGAGCCGCGTTGCGGGCCGTCTGCTTGCTCGCCGTTTCGTTCGTCTTGTTGGCCGCCGCCTTGCGTACGGTCGGGGCCGCGCGCTTGCTCGCGGTCTTTCCTTTAGCCATATCCTCTGAACTCCGTGAAGACCGCCGATGCTGCGGCCGGTCGATCATTGTTTCATGCTTTCGCTGCGTGCGTGCGCTGTGGTTCGCTTTTGCGAACGACGGGCGTGTGTTGCCGCACGCGCGGCTCTGCGCGGTCATTTCGGTCATTTCGGCCATTCGTCGAGCGCGTCGTTGAATAGCCCGGCGACGACGCCGCGCAGCCACGCGATGCTCGGATCGTTGTGGAACTTGCGATGCCAATGCTGCTTCAGGTCGAAGCGCGGCAACGGCAGCGGCGGCTCGACGAGCGTGATCGATGCGTGCTCGGTCGCGTACGCGTAGCCGATCGCGTGCGGGACCGTCGCGATCAGGTCGGTGCGGCTCAGGATGAACGGCAGGCTCATGAAGTGCGGCGTTTCGAGCACTGCCCGGCGCGCGAGCCGCCGCTTCGCCAGATGCCGCTCGAGCACTTCCTGGCTGCGGCCCTCCGCGTGCACGACCGCGTGGCCGCACGCGAGAAACTGCTCGAGCGTGAGCGGCCGCTCCGCAAGCGGATGGCCGCGCCGCAGCAGGCAGATGAAGCGGTGCGTGAAGAGCCGCTGCTGAAAGAAGTTGGTGCCGCCGAGATCCGGAAAGTAGCCGATCGCGAGATCGACGCGGCCGTCCTCGAGCGCGTGCCCGACCTCCGCGTGCGGCAGCGAAACCGAACGCAGGTTCGCTTGCGGCGCGCGTTCCGCCAGCGCTTGCAGCAGCCTCGGCAGGAACACGATCTCGCCGACGTCGGACAACGCGATCGCGAACGTGCGCGCGCTCTTCGCCGGATCGAAGTCGTGCGGCGCGACGAGCCCGCGCTCGATGCTCGCGAGCGCGTCGCGCGCGGCGGGGATCAGCGCGAGCGCGCGCGGCGTAGGCTCCATGCCGCGCGACGTCCGCACGAAGAGCGGATCGCCGAAGTGCTCGCGCAACCGCCCGAGCGCGGCGCTCACGCGCGGCTGGCTGACGCCGAGCAGCTCGCCTGCGCGGCTCACGTTGCGCGTCTCGTGGAGCGCGACCAGGTACGGAATGAGGTTCAGATCGAGTTCGGGCATCGCGTCGCTACTATTGAAAATCCGTATACAACTTATCTCCTGAATTGCGTTGCCGCATAGTCGGGATAGCGCCGACAATCGGTTCGCCATTCGAATCAATGTTCACATTTCATGCAGCCGGTGCAAGCGCCGAAGCGCTGACTCCGGTCGACACAGGAGACGAACAATGCGCACGCAAGTCGCGATCATCGGCGCCGGTCCGTCCGGGTTGCTTCTTTCCCATCTGCTTCGCCTGCAAGGCGTCGAATCCGTCGTGCTCGAAACGCGTTCGCGCGAATACTGCGAGAACCGCATCCGCGCCGGCGTGCTCGAGCAAGGCACCGTCGACACGCTGAACGAAGCCGGTCTGGGCGCGCGGATGCGGCGCGAGGGCCTCGTTCACCATGGCGTCGAGCTGCTGTTCGGCGGCCGCCGCCACCGGATCGACTTCGGTGACCTGACACCCGGCCGGGCGATCACCGTCTACAGCCAGCACGAGGTCGTGCGCGATCTGATCGCGGCCGCGCTCGAGCACGGCCAGCCGACCCATTTCGACGTGCGCGACGTCGCGCTGCACGACGTGGCGACCGGGCGGCCGTCGGTGACGTTCTCGCATGCGGACGGGCGCACCGAGCGCATCGACTGCGACTACGTCGCCGGCTGCGACGGCTTTCACGGCATCGCCCGCCGGACGATTCCCGCCGAGCGGCTGCGCACGTTCGAGCGCGTGTATCCGTACGCTTGGCTCGGCATCCTCGCCGAGGCGGCGCCGTCGCTCGACGAGCTCGTCTATGCACATCATGCGCGCGGCTTCGCGCTGTTCTCGATGCGCTCGCCGACCGTCACCCGACTGTACCTGCAATGCCGGCCCGACGAGAACCTGGCCGAATGGCCGGACGAGCGGATCTGGGGAGAGCTGCGCACGCGCTTCGAGAACGACAGCGGCTGGATGCCGAGCGAAGGCCGCATCACGCAGAAGAGCGTGACGCCGATGCGCAGCTTCGTGTCCGAGACGATGCAGTACGGGCGGCTGTTCCTGGCGGGCGATGCCGCGCACATCGTGCCGCCGACGGGCGCGAAGGGGATGAACCTCGCGGTCGCCGACGTCCGGGCGCTGTCGCGCGCGCTCGGCGCGCGCTACCGCGACGGCCGCGACGACTTGCTCGACGCGTACTCGTCAACCTGCCTGGAACGGGTATGGCGCGCTGAGCATTTTTCGTATTGCATGACGAACATGCTGCATCCGTGCGCCGACGATTCGCCGTTCGTCAATCGGCTCAGGCGCGCCGAGCTCGAGTACGTCACGCGTTCGCGCGCGGCCGCGCAGTCGCTCGCGGAAAACTACGTCGGCTTGCCGTTCGACGACGCGTCGCGCGCCACGCCTTCCTTCGGCGCGGCCGCCGCCGCGTGAGCGCATCGCGCGGAAATCGCGCAAGGCAGGCCCGCGCGCCGTCGTCTTGACAATTCTGCGCGCGCGCCTCTATGATCGGCACACCGTTCGCTAATCGAATCTGAGTTCGTAATTCGAACAAATCGGATCGCCTGGCGAAGCGCGCAGCCATGCGCGAACGCGTGCCGCAGCGGGCGGCGCGCGCGGATTCGCACAGGAAGAGACATGGTCAACAAGATTTTCGATTCCCTCCAGTCGGCGGTGGCCGACGTCCACGACGGCGCGACGATCATGATCGGCGGCTTCGGCACGGCCGGGATGCCCGCCGAGCTGATCGACGCGCTGATCGCGCACGGCGCGCGCGAGCTGACGATCGTCAACAACAACGCCGGCAACGGCGAGACGGGCCTCGCCGCGCTGCTGAAGGCGAAGCGCGTGCGCAAGATCATCTGCTCGTTCCCGCGCCAGGCCGATTCGCAAGTGTTCGATGCGCTGTATCGCGCGGGCGAGATCGAGCTCGAGCTGGTGCCGCAAGGCAATCTCGCCGAGCGGATTCGCGCGGCGGGCGCCGGCATCGGCGGATTTTTCTCGCCGACCGGCTACGGCACGAAGCTTGCCGAAGGCAAGGAAACGCGCGTGATCGACGGCAAGCATTACGTGTTCGAAACGCCGATTCACGCGGATTTCGCGCTCGTGAAGGCGTACAAGGGCGACCGCTGGGGCAATCTCGTCTATCGGAAGACCGCGCGCAACTTCGGCCCGGTGATGGCGATGGCCGCGAAAACGTCGATCGTGCAGGTGTCGCAAGTCGTGCCGCTCGGCGCGCTGAATCCCGAGCACGTCGTGACGCCCGGCATCTTCGTGCAGCGCATCGTCGAAGTGCCGCAGGCCGCGCATGCGGCCGAGCTGGCCGCCGAGCGCGCCGCGAGCGCCGCCTGAATCCCCGAGGAGAGCACGATGAAACGACTGACCCGCGACGACATGGCCAAGCGCGTCGCGCAAGACATTCCCGAAGGCGCGTACGTGAACCTCGGCATCGGCGTGCCGACGCTCGTCGCGAACCATCTCGATCCGCGCAAGGAAATCTTCCTGCACAGCGAGAACGGCCTGCTCGGCATGGGCCCGGCCCCCGCGGCGGGCGAAGAGGACGACGAGCTGATCAATGCCGGCAAGCAGCACGTGACGCTGCTCACGGGCGGCGCGTACTTTCATCACGCGGATTCGTTCGCGATGATGCGCGGCGGCCATCTCGACTATTGCGTGCTCGGCGCGTTCCAGGTATCCGCGAAAGGTGATCTCGCGAACTGGCATACGGGCGCGCCCGATGCGATTCCCGCGGTCGGCGGCGCGATGGATCTCGCGATCGGCGCGAAGCAGGTGTTCGTGATGATGGAGCACCTGACGAAGCAGGGCGAAAGCAAGATCGTCGCGCAATGCTCGTATCCGGTGACGGGCGTGCGTTGCGTCGATCGCATTTACACCGATCTCGCGGTGCTCGACGTGACGAGCGACGGGCTCGCCGTGCGCGAGATCTTCGCCGGCATCTCGTTCGACGAGCTGCAGAAGCTCACGGGCGTGCCGCTCGTCGACGCGACGCAGAAGGCCGCCGCATAACGCGGCGGCGCGCGGCGCCGCACGCGTTTGTTTCGCCCGGCCGCCTGGCGTGTCGCCGAGGTCGGCCGAACGGACGAGCGCGCGCCATTCGGCGCTTCGGTGGACAATAAGCGCAATCCGTTTTTTTCCGATCGATCCCATGCTCGAAGACAGCGCCCGCCTGACCTCCCTCATCTGTGCGAGCGAATCGCTGAATCAGATCTGGTCGCCGCGCGCGACGTTGCAGCGCATGCTCGACGTCGAAGCGGCGCTTGCCCGCGCGCTCGCCGCGCACGGCGTGATTCCGGCGAGCGCGGTGCAGCCGATCGAGGCGACGTGCACGGCCGACGCGCTCGACGCGCAGGCGCTGATGCGCGACGCGGCGCTCGGCGGCAATCTCGCGATTCCGCTCGTCAGGCAGTTGACCGCGCGCGTGAAGGCGCGCGACGCCGAAGCGGCGAAATTCGTGCACTGGGGCGCGACGAGCCAGGACATCATCGACACGGCGACGGTGCTGCAGCTGCGCGACACGTTCGACTGGCTCGAGCCGCTGCTGCGCGACACGTGCGCGACGCTCGCGACGCTCGCCGCCGCGCATCGCGCGACGCCGATGATCGGCCGCACGTGGCTGCAGCAGGCGCTGCCGATCACGCTCGGATTGAAGTTCGCGCAATGGCTCGACGCGCTGCTTCGTCATCGCGAGCGTATCGCCGCGTTGCGCGAGCGCACGCTCGCGCTGCAGTTCGGCGGGGCGGCGGGCACGCTCGCGAGCCTGCGCGACGCGGCGCCGGCGGTTGCGCGCGCGCTCGCGGACGACTTGCGGCTCGCGCTGCCGGCCGTGCCGTGGCACACGCAGCGCGACCGGATCGCCGAGACGGCGGCTTGCTTCGGGATGCTGATCGGCACGCTCGGCAAGATCGCGCGCGACGTTTCGCTGTCGATGCAGACCGAGATCGGCGAACTCGCCGAGCCTGCCGCGGCCGGCAAGGGCGGTTCGTCGACGATGCCGCACAAGCGCAACCCGGTCGGCTGCGCGGCCGTGCTGACCGCGGCCGTGCGCGCGCCGGGGCTCGTCTCCACCGTGTTCGCCGGCATGGTTCAGGAGCACGAGCGTGCGCTCGGCGGCTGGCAGGCCGAATGGGACGCGCTGCCCGAACTCGCGCGGCTCGCGGGCGGCGCGCTCGCGCAGGTCGCGCAGATCGTCGCCGGCCTGAACGTCGACGTCGCGCGTCTCGCCGCGAATCTCGACGCGACGCACGGCCTCGTGCTCGGCGAAGCGGTGATGCTCGCGCTCGGCGACAAGATCGGCCGGCTCGACGCGCATCATCTCGTCGAGCGCGCATCGAAGGAAGCCGTGCGCAGCGGCCGCCCGCTGTACGACGTGCTCGCCGCCGATCCGGACGTCGCGGCGCACATCGCGCCCGACGCGCTGCGCCAGTTGCTCGATCCCGCTCATTACGTCGGCGAGGCGCATGCCTACGTCGACGCCGTGCTCGCGCTCCATGCGAGCCGCCACTAAGGAGAGATTCCCATGCCTTTCGCATCAGTCAACGGAGTGCGGCTGCATTACCGGATCGACCGCGCGACGCGCGCCGGTGCACCGTGGCTCGTGTTCTCGAATTCGCTTGGTGCGGACCTGTCGATGTGGGCGCCGCAGATCGGCCCGCTGACGGCGCACTTCAACCTGCTGCGCTACGACACGCGCGGTCACGGCCACTCCGACGCGCCGGCCGGCTCGTATTCGATTGAGCAACTGACGGGCGACGTGATCGGCCTGCTCGACCACGTCGGGATCGAGCGCGCGCATTTCTGCGGAATCTCGATGGGCGGCCTCACGGGCGCGGCGCTCGCCGCGCGCCATGCGAGCCGCATCGATCGCGCGGTGCTGTCGAATACGTCCGCGAAAATCGGCTCGCCGCAAGTGTGGGGGCCGCGCGCGCAACAGGCGCGCGCCGAAGGAATGGCGGCGCTCGCCGACGCGGTGCTGCCGCGCTGGTTCACGGCCGCGTTCTTCGAGCGCGAGCCGCGCCTCATCGACGTGATTCGCGACACGTTCAATCACACGGACAAGGAAGGCTACGCGGCGAATTGCGACGCGCTGAACGCCGCCGATCTGCGCGACGAAGTGAAGGGCATTCGCGTGCCGACGCTCGTCGTGACGGGCGCGCACGACATGTCGACGCCGCCCGACCAGGGCCGCGCGCTCGCCGCCGCGGTCGCGGGGGCGGAGCACGTCGAATTCGACTGCGCGCACATCTCGAACATCGAATGCGCGGACGGCTTCAATCGCACGCTGACCGATTTCCTGACGGCGTGACGCGAGGGCATCGAGATGAATGACGACCAACGTTACGAAGCGGGCATGAAGGTGCGCCGCGCGGTGCTCGGCGATGCGCACGTCGAGCGCTCGCTCGCGAATCGCACCGAGCTGACCGAAGAGTTCCAGAACCTGATCACGCGCTATGCATGGGGCGAGATCTGGACGCGCGAAGGCCTGCCGCGCCACACGCGCAGCCTGCTGACGATTGCGATGATGGTTGCGCTCAATCGCGGCGAAGAGCTCGCGCTGCATCTGCGCGCAGCGAAGAACAACGGCGTGACGCGCGACGAGATCAAGGAAGTGTTGCTGCAGACCGCCATCTACTGCGGCGTGCCTGCAGCGAATTCGGCATTTCACCTCGCGCAGCGCATCTTCAGCGAAGACGACGCGGCCTGACGCCGCGCGGCGCAAGAGACAAGCGAGACGCTAGCGACAAAAGAGACGCGAGAGACACAAGAGACACGAGCAAGAAACGACACACCGCACGGGCGGCGCGCCGAACGGCCGCCGCCCGTGCGCGACGACATGCGCCGGCATCGCATCGGCGCGGGACGCGAACGCGTCGATTACAAACCCAACGGAGACAGCAATGACCCACCTCGCGCGCCAGCTCGATGTGCAGCAGTTCATCGACGAACGGCGCTTTTCGCCCTATCAGTGGCTGATTCTGATCCTGTGCTTTTTGATCGTCGCGGCGGACGGCTTCGACACCGCCGCGATCGGCTTCGTCGCGCCCGCCCTCGGCCAGGAATGGCACGTGGCGAAGGCCGCGCTCGGCCCGGTGATGAGCGCGGCGCTCGTCGGCCTCGCGCTCGGCGCGCTCACGGCGGGGCCGCTCGCCGACCGGATCGGCCGCAAGCGCGTGCTGGTCGGCTCGGTCGTGCTGTTCGGACTCTTCAGCATCGGCTGCGCATTCACGCAATCGGTGACGGAGCTCGCGGTGCTGCGGCTGTTGACGGGGCTCGGACTCGGCGCCGCGATGCCGAACGCGACGACGCTGATGGCCGAGTACGCGCCGCACGCGAAACGCTCGTTCCTCGTCAACACGATGTTCTGCGGCTTCACGCTCGGCTCGTCGGCGGGCGGCCTCGTCGCCGCCGCGCTGATTCCGGATCACGGCTGGCGCAGCGTGTTCGTCGTCGGCGGCGTTGCGCCGCTCCTGCTCGGCGCGCTGCTGATCGCGCTGCCGGAGTCGATCCGCTTCATGGTGTTGCGCGGCGCGCCGCACGAGCGGATCGCCGCGGTGCTGCGCAGGATCGCGCCCGGCACGACGTTCGACGGCGTGCGCTTCGTGCTGCCCGACGAACGCGGCGAGCAGCGGCGTTCGGGGGCGGCCGTCGTGTTGTCGCCGCGCTATCGCGCGGGCACCGCGATGCTGTGGCTCACTTACTTCATGGGGCTGCTCGTCTACTACCTGTTGACGAGCTGGCTGCCGACGCTGATTCGCGACACCGGCTTCACCGTGCGCGACGCGGCGCTCGTCACCGCGCTGTTTCCGCTCGGCGGCGGCATCGGCGCGATTGCGACCGGCTGGCTGATGGACCGCTTCGAGCCGCATCGCGTGATCGCGTTCACGTATGCGCTGACGGCGCTGTTCGTATGGATGATCGGATTGCAGGCCGGGCATCTCGCGCTGCTGGCGACCGTCGTGTTCGTCGCGGGCGTTTGCATGAACGGCGCGCAATCGTCGCTGCCGGCGCTCGCGGCGGCGTTCTATCCGACGAGCGGACGCGCGACGGGCGTAGCGTGGATGCTAGGCGTCGGGCGCTTCGGCGGGATTCTGGGAGCGTTTTCGGGAGGCTTGCTGCTGCAGGCGCAGCTGGGATTTGGCACGATTTTTTCGATGCTCGCCGTGCCGGCACTGATCGCGGCGGGTGCGCTGATGGTCAAGCGCGCAGCGGCGCTGCGCGACGTAGAGCCGGACGCGCCGGCGCGTTCGGCATGATCGGCGCGAGCCGCTGCGAAGATCGACGGGGCGGCGTGTTCGCGCCCCGTCATTCTTCGGCGTCGTGGACCTTCGCGAAGTGGCGAAGGTACGCGCGCAATGCAGCTTCGCGGCTGCGGTGATCGGCGGGCGTCGATGCGCCCATCTCTTCCTCGTCGCCGAACAGCGCGGACGGCGCGCCGTAAGTGCCCACTTCGACGCGCTCGCGCAGCACGCGAATCAGGTGCACGCGATGGCGATACTCCGCGACCCAATGCAGGCCTTCGATCCGATCGCCTGCTTTCAGCAGTGGCTTCATCTGCGTTCTCCCGGCCGGGACGGGTTCGCGGGGCAGCGAACCGACGTCCGGAAAGAAAGCGTACGCTTTACCGGATCGGATCACAACGGGCGAGGCGTTTCAGTGGCTTCAGTGGCCGGCCACCTTGGCGAGTATCGGATAAAGCGACAGAACGAGCAGCGCGGCCATCGTGATGTTGAACGCGCGCAGCCAGCGCGGATTCGACAGGAAGCCGCGCAGCCCCTGACCGAACGCGGCCCAGATGCTGATGCTCGGCAGGCCGACGCAGACGAACACGAGCGCCATCCAGACGGCGTTGCGGCCGTAGTCCGCGGAGAGCTGGATCGTCGTCGCGGCGGTCAGCACCATCATCCATGCTTTCGGATTGACCCATTGGAACGCGATCGCCTCGACGAACGTCATCGGGCGCGACTTGCCGTGGTGAGCGCGCACTTCGCCTGACGTGCCGATGCGCCATGCGAGATACAGCAGGTAGACGATGCTGGCGGTTTCGAGGAGCGCATAGAGCACGGGGATTCGCTTGAACGCTTCGCCGAGGCCGAAGCCGACCGACAGCATCAGAATCGCGACGCCCACGCTGATGCCGAACATGTGCGGCAGCGTGCGGCGAAAGCCGAAGTTGACGCCGGACGCGAGCAGCATCGTGTTGTTCGGGCCGGGGGTGATCGAGGTGACGAGCGCGAACAGCATGCCGGCGGGCAGCGCACTGACGGTGAGGTAGTTCATGGTGGTGCTCTCTTCGTCCGGGACAAAGCAAGGATGACGAAGCGAGTTTAGTGGACGATGGCAGTACAGTACCGATACAGTTTGCGGAATGGTTGCCAGTACGGGGCGGGTCATTACAGGTGCGGACTATCCCATCCGATGATGATCGGATGGCATTGCCGCCTGAAGACGGGGTTTCCGCGGCGGACGCGAGCTTCGCCCTATTCCATTCACGTCGAACGAATCTGCGCGCCGACGCCGTCTCACGTCACGGTGCTCCCGCGGGCGACGCAAACAGAGCGGCAAGGCAGCCGTACGCACAGCCCGGCGCGCGGGACGAGCCCGGCGCGCGACTCACGATCGTTCGAACGCCTCATGGCATCCGCCGCCGGGCTGCCGCCCTCGCACGGCTTGCAGCAAGTGTTGCGCGCACGCGTATCCCACGTTGAATGCCATGCGAGCATCGACGATGTCGACGCCCGGTTGCGTTGATGCCCACGCTCGTCCGATCTCGGCGGAGGCGAAGAAATGCACCCGGCAGCAGAACGCCGCTCGGATTGGGCCGCTGCCGCACGGCGACACGAGCGACACGGCCGCGCCGGCCGGCTCGACATTTAGCAAGCCACCCTGCTTCGCGGCGACGGTCAGTGTGACGGGCTCGCCGGTTGCGGCACAGCGCGAGACGACGTGCGCCGTTTGGCCGATCAACATCGGGAAAAAAAACGCATCGAATGCGCACCACGTGTACAGGCGCCGGCCGCCGACATCGAGCGCGTGCGCTGTTTGTCGCAGCGTGAGCCCGTACCCGACTACGTTGCCGTCATCGTCCCATTCCATATCGACGGCGTGACCCAGCATCGCCGCGACGCGCTCGCGAGGCCATGCGAGCGCCGCGGCAAGCGCGGCGGGCGATACGGGACTTCCCTTCGCCAGCTCGCGCAAGAGCGCGACGAATAGCTGGCCGAAGCCTTCGGGCCGATCGGCCTGCGTCAAGCGATCGATAAGGTCAGTCGCATAGCGATCAATATTCACGATTGCCTCCCGGTCATCCGGCGCAGCACGAGAGTCGCGCCACGTCCTTGGCGAAGGCCTGGGCCGCGAGCTTCAGGGCCTCCACCATCGTCAGGTAGGGGAACAGCTGATCGGCCAGTTCCCGCACGGTCATCCGCGACCGGATGACGAGCGCCGCGGCCTGAATGAGTTCGCCCGCTTCGGGCGCGACCGCCTGCATGCCGAGCAGCCTGCCGGTACGGGCCTCGGCGACGAGCTTGATGAAGCCGCGCGTGTCGAAGTTGACCAACGCGCGCGGCACGTGCTCGAGCGAGAGCGTGCGGCTGTCGGTCGCGATGCCGGCTCGGCGAGCGCGCGCTTCGTCGTAGCCGACGGTCGCCATTTGCGGGTCCGTAAACGCGGCAGCCGGCAAGATGTCCAGATCGAGCGCCGCATCGCCTCCCGTCATGTTGATCGCCGCCCGTGTGCCGGCTGCCGCCGCGACATAGACAAAGCGCGGCTGGCTGGTGCAATCGCCGGCCGCGTAGATATGCGGGACACCAGTGCGCATGCGCTCGTCGACCACGACGGCTCCTTGTGCGTCGACGGCGATGCCGGCCGCTGCCGGCGCGAGTTCTTCGGTATTCGGCGTGCGACCGGTTGCGATCAGCAACCGGTCGGCCCGCAGCTCGCCGTTTTCCGTGCCGAGCACGAATTCGCCGTTGGCATGGCCGACGCGATCGACATGCGTGTGCTCGCGCACGTCGATTCCTTCGGCGCGGAATGCATTCGTCAACGCTTGCCCGATCGCAGGATCTTCGCGAAAGAACAGCGTGTGGCGCGCGAGGATCGACACGCGACTGCCCAGCCGGGCGAAGGCTTGCGCAAGTTCGACGGCCGCCGTCGACGAGCCGATGACAGCGAGCCGCGCCGGAATGGCGTCGCTCGCGAGCGCATCCGTCGAGGTCCAGTATGGCGTGCCGGCCAGACCGGGAACGGCCGGAATCGCGGGGCGCGCGCCCGTTGCGATCAGACAGCGGTCGAACGGCACTTCGCGCTCGCCGCCTGCATTCAGCCTGACCGCCAGGCGGTTTCCATCGAGGAATCGGGCTTCGCCTTGCAGCACCGTGATATCCGGATGACCGTCGAGAATGGTCTCGTATTTTGCGCGCCGCAGTTCGTCGACGCGCGCCTGCTGCTGAGCCAGCAGCCGATCGCGCAGAATGGCCGGAGATCCTGGAAGGATGCCGCTGTCGAACGGGCTTTCGCGCCGCAACTGCGCGATATGCGCCGCGCGGATCAGGATTTTCGACGGCACGCAGCCCACGTTGACGCAAGTGCCGCCGATCGTGCCGCGCTCGACGAGCGTCACGCGAGCGCCGCGCTCGACGGCCTTCAGCGCCGCGGCCGTCGCGGCGGCGCCGCTGCCGATCACGGCCACGCGCAGCGCGTTTTTCATTGGGATCATGCGTACCCTCCTTCTTCTTGCGATCAGGGGCAAGGACGTTCGCGCCGCTTCAATCAGCCACGTCGGTCCGAAATCTCGAGGCTCCCAGTTTCGTGGCGTGCCGTCGGCGAGACGATGCGCCGAAGCGCGCGGGATCGATGACGCTCGGGCATGCCGCCCATGTTCCATGAGGCGCGGGCAGCATGACGGCTTTCGTCGCGGACCGGGACGGAGTGTCGATGGGCGCGGCCGGGACCGACGATCCATCGAGGTTTTCTCATCGCCGGCACGTTTCGTCGCCTTTCGCCGCCTTTCGCGCGCGGCGATGCGCACACGTCGCTCGACTGGAGACCGGCGGGCCTGGGCCGCACGGAAGATCCATCGCGAAGCGAGGGACAACACATGCGGCGCCATGTCGACGAATAGCGGGCGATGCGACATCATCGCGGCCCATCGGTCGCGCCACGCGCCTGGAACGTTCAGCGCCGCGGATGCCGGCGGGCCGAGGCCACTCGTCGACGCGAGCAGGACCGCGATTGCGCCGGACGCCGGCGCCCCCGCGACTGCGACTGCGACCGCGACCGCGACTGCGACTGCGACTGCGACTGCGACCGAGGCATGCGACTACTCCTATTCGAATTGTCTTCCGATGGTGTAAGGTTAGTTCCGTACTTAAGTACGGAGTCAACGGGCATGGGGACTGAAACGGGGAATCTGACGATCGGCGCTTTCGCCGCGGCGGCGGATGTCAGCGTCGAAACGATCCGGTTCTACCAGCGCAAAGGGCTGCTGAATGAACCCGACAAGCCATACGGCCGCATTCGCCGCTATGGCGCGGCCGACGTCGCGCGGGTTCGGTTCGTGAAGTCGGCCCAGCGGCTCGGGTTCAGCCTGGACGAGGTGGCCGAACTGCTGAAGCTCGACGACGGCCCGTATTGCGCGGAAGCGAGCCGCCTGGCCGAGCGCAAGCTCGACGACATCCGGGCGAAAATCGCGGATCTCGCACGCATGGAGGTGGTCCTGGCGCAATTGGTGGGGGCCTGCCATGTGAACGAGGGCAACGTGTCGTGCCCGCTGATCGCGTCGTTGCAAGGGGCAATGTGACGTGAACTCGGGCCGATCGGGCCGGCCGCCGACCAGCGCCGCGGGCCTTGCCTGCGCGAACCGTGCGCCGAACTGAATTCATCGCGACTTCGCCGGTGAGATTGTCGACGCGGCGCGGCTGCCGACGCTGTCTGCGTGACAAGGCAAGCCGGCACTTTTATGTGTCGGTCCGCGCCGGGCGCGCCACTCACGGGTCGATCAGGGTTGGTTCGTCGCCCGTGAGCGGCGCCGAGATTTGGCCGTCATTCGGCGCGTGACCCCGACTTCACGGCGCTCGCCGCGCAAGAGCCGGCTGGGCTGTCGCCGCGAACCTGTTGAGGGCCGGCCCGGCGGAAAGCCGGCCTCGGCCTGAAGGTCGGCGTGTCCGGCCGCGTCTCGATGGCAAGCGGATGCCGATGCATCCCCGACATGCGCCCGGAGTCAGCAGGTTGCCGCACCCAACCGCGCGCGGCCGGCTTCGCGATGCGCGGCGGTGCTTCCGCGATGCCGCACGGCACGCACGTTTATTCGCCGATCAGATGCAGCACGATGTCGCGCCGATGCGCGGCGCGGCGATGCTCGAACAGATAGATGCCTTGCCACGTGCCGAGCACCATGCGCCCGTGCTCGACGGGAATCGACAGCTGCACCTGAGTCAGCGCCGCGCGTAGATGCGCGGGCATGTCGTCCGGGCCTTCGGTTGCGTGTTCGTAGCGCGAATCGTCCTCGGGGGCGAGTTCGGCGAAGTAGCGTTCCAGGTCGCGCTGCACCGACGGGTCCGCATTCTCCTGGATCAGCAGCGAAGCGGACGTGTGCCGGCAGAACACGGTGAGCAGGCCGGTGCGGATCGACTGCTGATCGACGAACGCGCGCGCCTGCGGCGTGAACTCGACGAGGCCGCGCCCGCGCGCCTCGACGGCGATGTGTTGAATCGACTGTTGCATGATGATTGGGTGCCGGTGGGCTCATTCCAGCGCGGCGAAGCCGTGGGATTCGATTTGCTCGGCGCTGACCGGGCGAACGACGCGCGCGACCTCCACGCCATCGCGCAGGAACACCAGCGTCGGCCAGAGCTTGATGCCGAACGAGCGGCCGAGCGGGCGGCCGGGGCCGTCTTCGATTTTCAGGTGGCGGACATCGGGGTGCGGCAAGAACGCATCGCGAATCGCGGGCTGTGCGCCCGTGCAGATGCCGCACCAGTTCGCACCGAACTCGATGACGGTGGCTCCGGCGAGCGAGTCGACTTCCGGGCGTGTGGGCGCGTCGGCGGTATAGGCTTGTGGAGGGTTCATCATGGCTCCATGTGCTTGATGAAAGCGTCACTGCGTCGTGGCCGTATTCGAGGCCGGTGCTTTTACTGTAGCGGAAACTGTAGCGGAAAAAGGGTGCGATGGCGTCGGGCAATTCGGCTTGCCGCCGCGAGCCGCGACGAATCGAATCCGTCCTGCAAGAGGCGAACTCTCCGAACAGTTGATCGACGGCGGCGCGCATCCGTTCAAAAGGCGGCTATTCCAGCGATGTAGTCGGCCAAGGACATCTTGTCCGGAGCGGCCCCGCGGAGCACGTCAGGTACGACTGGCGTCTTGTCGACCGACGCTGGAGAACCACGGCTCGCCACGCTATTGCGACAGCCTACGGCAGTCGTTGGTTCTCGGAAAAGGCGCACGCGGCGTCGATACGTTGCCGTTGAACCCGAGCTCGCCGTTTCGGCGGTTGCTTGCGGCCGTCGCATCGTACGGAAATCGCCGATACGGCGGCCGCTCCGCGCGATGCGACGGCGAACGTGGAATGCGAATCCGGCGTCGCGGCGCGTTGGCGCCGCGCGTGGCAAATCTAGCACGGCCATTGCGATTGCCCGGCTGCGCCGGCGCCTCGTGGAGCGAGCGCAAGATACGGTCACGATCGAGATCGGCGCGGCGAGCGCTTTCTCGACCCAGGACCTAGAATTGGACGTAGCGCCCGCTTCCCGGCGCGAAACCGGTCGACTTTTCCTCCTTCTAGCGACTGCAGCGGCCATGAACATTCACAATGCGCGCGTCATTCGCCCGGCGCTGGGCGCACTTTGCGTCGCATCGCTTGCAACGCTCCACGCGTGCGGCGGCGAGGCATGTTTCGGTTTCGACGGGTGTTTCAACAATAACGGCGTGCAGACCGTCACGCTGTCCGGCACCGCCGCCACCGGCCGGGCGCTCGCGAGCGCGGCGGTCAACGTCGACTGCACGCAGGGCTCGGCCGCCACGCTGTCGGACGGCGGCGGCCACTACAGCATCACGTTCGATGCGACGCTTCCTTGCACTATCACCGTGACCTCCGGAGGCACGAGCCTGCACTCGCTCGCCTATGCCGGCGGGACGTTCAATACGACGCCCGAAACCGAGTTGCTGCTCGTCTACCTCGCTGCGCAGCTCGGCACGAATACGGCCCGCCTGATCGGGGATCTGCCGAACAACTCGCGCTTCCAGCAGGTGCTGGAGAATCAGACGGACGTGCTGGCCGCGCAAACGGCAGTCGTCGCGAATCTCCAGCAGCGCTATGCGGTTGCGTTCGCGACGCCGGCGTTTTTGACGACGCCGTTTTTCGTCGGACAAGCGGGCGTCGACGGCGATCTCGGCGCGCTCGCGGGTGCGGGCGCGATCGACCCCAACGGCATGCCCGATCCGGTCGCCGTGTCGCTGTTGCAACAGGCAGGCGCCGCGCACCCGCTTTGAGCGGCGTACGCGGCAGCGTTCCAGGTGAACACGGACTGATTCGATTGTCGAACTCGCCATTGCGAGCCGCGCGATCGTCGAGTCAAGCCGGATCGCGCGGCGGCCGTTCAGGGCGCGCGGCATCGACACGCGGCATGCGCCGCTTCATCTCTGCAAGCGCCAGATTCACCTCCCGCACGACGCACCGCCGTTGCGCGAGCGTGACGTGCTGTCCGACGGAGGCCGCCTCGCCTCTGTACCGAATCCGTATCCGGGGATCGCGTTCGTTGTCGAGCTCCACGGTCGCCCACAGCGGATTCGATTCGTAACGTCGAAGTTCGGCGCCGCAGCGTTGAATCACTTCGAGACGGTGCTCGGTCAGCGCGATGCAATCGTAATCGACCGCATGGCGCGCATACAGCAGGAAGCAGCCGCCGATCACGACGATCTCGGCGATCGCGCACGCGAACACCGCCCATGCGCCGGAGATCGCGAACGGCGTCGCGACCGCCAGCGTGAGCGCGGCCAGGAGCCCGATCGACAGCAAGGACTGGCGCGGCGATAGCGCGCAGTTGCGCCGCAGCATCCAGACGTGGCGGCGCTCGGCTTCGAGCGGCGTGCGTCGAGGATGCGCGAATGCGTCGGAGCACGGCGCAGGGCCGCGATCGGACCGATCGCGCCGCGCGCTCGCATCGCCGCGCGGATGCCGCCACGCCGATGAGCGGGTGGTCATTTCACCACGGGCGGCGTTTCGAACGAATGGTAGGGCGCCGGGCTCGGCAGCGTCCATTCGAGACCTTGCGCGCCGTCCCACGGCTTCGCGTCGGTGCAGCGGCGCGTCTTGCCCATGTACGTCGGCAGCGCGACCCAGAACAGGAAGTACACCTGCATCAGCCCGAACGCGAATGCGCCGATCGTCGCGATCTGGTTGAAGTCGGTGAATTGCGCGGGATAGTCCGCATAGCGGCGCGGCATGCCCGCGAGGCCGAGGAAGTGCATCGGGAAGAACGTCACGTTGAACGAGATCATCGATCCCCAGAAGTGAATCTTGCCGCGCCGCTCGTCGTAGAAGTAGCCGGTCCACTTCGGCACCCAGAAATACCAGCCCGCGTAGATGCTGAACAGCGACGCGGCGACCATCACGTAATGGAAGTGCGCGATGATGTAATAGGTGCCGTGCAGCGCGACGTTCAACGGCGCCATCGCGAGCGTGACGCCGGTCAGGCCGCCGATCAGGAATACGAAGATGAATCCGATCGAGAACAGCATCGGCGTTTCGAACGTCAGCGAGCCGCGCCACATCGTCGCGACCCAGTTGAACACCTTCACGCCCGTCGGCACCGCGATCGTCATCGTCGCATACATGAAGAACAATTGCCCGGCGACCGGCATGCCGGTCACGAACATGTGGCGCGCCCAGACCATGAACGACAGGATGCCGATCGATGCGGTCGCGTACACCATCGACGCATAGCCGAAGAGCGGCTTGCGCGCGAACGCGGGAATCACCTGCGAGATCATTCCGAAGCCGGGCAGGATCATCACGTAGACCTCGGGATGGCCGAAGTACCAGAAGATGTGCTGATACAGCACCGGATCGCCGCCGCCCGACGCATTGAAGAACGACGTGCCGAAATGCCGGTCGAACAGCACCATCGTCACCGCGCCCGCGAGCACCGGCATGATCGCGATCAGCAGGAACGACGTGATGATCCACGTCCACGCGAACATCGGCATCTTCATCAGCGTGAGGCCGGGCGCGCGCATGTTGACCACGGTCACGACGATGTTGATCGCCCCCATGATCGACGACGCGCCGGCGATGTGAATCGCGAAGATCGACAAGTCCATGCCCGGGCCCATCTGCGTGGAGAGCGGCGCGTACATCGTCCAGCCGGCGGCCGGCGCGCCGCCCGGCACGAAGAACGAGCCGATCAGGAGCGCGCTCGACACCGGCAGCAGCCAGAAGCTGAAATTGTTCATTCGCGCGAATGCCATGTCGGACGCGCCGATCTGCAGCGGGATCATCCAGTTCGCGAGGCCGACGAACGCGGGCATGATCGCGCCGAAGATCATGATGAATCCGTGCTCCGTCGTCAGCTGATTGAAGAATTCCGGCCGCATCAGCTGCAGGCCGGGTTCGAACAGCTCCGCGCGGATCATGAGCGCCATCACGCCGCCGATCATCAGGTTGATGACCGAAAACAGCAGATACAGCGTGCCGATGTCCTTGTGATTCGTCGCGAACAGCCAGCGGCGCCAGCCGGTCGGTATGTGATGCGCGGCGTCGTGGACGTCCGTCACGTTCGTGGAGATTTCGCTCATCGTGTCCTTGTCTCGTTCTCGAAAATCCGGCAGGCGAGGCCGTCGCGCCAACTGACGACGACGTGTCGCGACCGCGATATCCGACGCGCTTGCCATAGGCAACTGAACATCGTGCCGCGCATGTCATCGGTCTGAGCGACGCGCTGCGTCTCGTGAAGACGAAGCGAGTGGTGTTCGGCCAGCCGCCGGGCACGGCGTGAACGAGATTTCACGCGACGCGTCATGGATCGCTTGGCCGTCGCTTGATTCGACGCGCAGCCGATGCCGGGCAAATCCTCTGTTTCGATCAGCCGAGGTTAATTCGCGCGGCTTTTCGTCTCAAGCAGCAGATGACGCGAAAAATCGTGAAGCAGATGACGGGTAGCGTTCGGGAGAAATGCCGCTCGGGAGCCGTCGACCCGGCGACGAGTGGTTGTCGGCGACGAGTTTGATGCAAGGCGTGCGGTGAAGCACGCATGTGTCGCGTCGGTTCGCGGCGAATCGGCCATTCGGCGCGTCGACGTGCGACTGGTGGGCGTTGCCGCCGCATGCGCCGCGTATCGGCGGATTGCATTTGGCGCGTGGCGCGACTTTCAATCGCGATTCGGACTTCGGTCGCTCTCACACCGGAAAAGGCGGGCGATTTCATTTCGCGCGCTCGACGCATCTGCAAAAAGCGGTAGGCCATGACCGCGTGCAGCCTGCGCGGCGCTTGAAGGAAATGATTGTCGTGCCGACGGAAGGTAGCGGAGACGGATTCTCCATACACCGAATGACCGCGATGCCATGCGAGATGTCGATATGGTGCGCAGAACGACTGGCGTGGCCGCATGACCGAAGAAAAAGCCCCGCGTCCCTTGCGGAGACGCGGGGAAAGCTAGAGACAACGAGTGTGCCGTGACCAAGTGGTGCACGGAGTTTTACTCTGCACGAAAATGAGAGACATGGAAATCGGACGAGTTCAATTTATTCGCCTTCCTACGCTTTATGGAGGGTTCGCGAAATCTCCAACTCCCACGATATGGCGACGCATGTGTGACGTCCCATGCATGACGGGAACGAATCGTGGAAAAAAGCCCTCACGTCCAGCAGGCGTGAGGGCAAACGGATGGAAACGGCCAAGGGCGAGCGCTTACCCTTGGCGCGGCCACCTCAACCCGAAGGTGGCCCGGAATTGATCTTGCGTGAATGAGAAGCGCCGATCAATCAGATCGGTCTGATTTTGCTCTTGCCATTCCGCTGCGATTGCGCGCTTGATCTTCTGTCGCCGCGAGAGCCGGCCCGATGCCGGCCATCGGCATGAGGCGTCGCGGCGCGCGGATGGTCGATCCTGCTGCGCCGACGGGATGCCGCCGTCGCGGCACGATTCTCAGTGCATGCGCGTCTCGTCCGATGTCGCAAATGCACCGGGGAACAGGTCGCTCGCGAATCGGCGAAGAAGGGTGAACCGCCTGGAATCCTCGTCCGAATCGACGTGATTCGACGCTTGCGGCAAGGCGATCGGATTGACGAACGCGGTCGGGCAATCACGATCACGTTCGCGCGCGTTGTCGTACGCGGTGCGTGCCGATCGCGCAAACTGCTCCGTGACGAGCATTTCCATTCCGGAGCTACCGAAGGCGATAGCTTGCGCATCCGTGGGCGGCGCATCGAATCCGCGCGGCCGGTTGCAGACAGCCGCGACGTGCTCGTCGGCCGATTCGAAGTGAGTGACGAGCGTCGATTCGGCTGGCTCGATGTTCGAGTCTGGCGTGGAGTCCGTCTTTGTCGATTGAGCGCCGGAAGACAACGCATCTGTGGGTGCGGGTGGCGGCGCGCTATCGTTTTGCCCATCCAGCTCGAATCGCGGCATATCGGCATGGGCCTCATCCGGCTCGTTCCATTGCGCCAGATCGAACGGCTCCGCTTGCAGCGTTGCATCGAATGAGGCGACGTATGGCGCAGCAGCAGTTTGCATCGACGTCGCAGGGAGTTCGCGGGCGAACAGGTTCGTCCACGCGATGTCCACTGCCTGCCGCGTCCATAGGCGCGGCGCCGATGGCGCGCGTTCGTATGCGATCGACGAGTACATCGAAGCAGTCAACATGTCGGCATAGAAAATCGGCGCATTCGTATCGATGGAGGCGTCACGCGATTCTGCGGGCGTGCTCGCCGGCGCCGTGGCGTCCCAGCGTGGTTTCACGATCACGATCGCATCGTGCGTTGCTTCGTCCATCGCTTGCGCGACCATATCCGCATAAAAGGAGGGCGGCGTGTCGACGGACTCGCTCAGTCGCGGCCTGCCTGCATCGGACGGCGTGCCGTCGAGTGTGCGCGTATCGATACGTGCTTGTATCGGCGAGGGCGGCGCTGATATCGGCAGCCCGACGTGGCTCGACGCTTCGACGCCCAGCTGAAATGGAAAAGGGGAGAAGCTCGTATCGGGTAGAGGGCCGGGAGGAAGCGGGCCGCTCGGCAATGGCTCGTCGTCGCCGATGCTGGCAAGATGCATCGGCAATTCATCAAGGCGATCTGCCGGAGGCCGGGCTGGATCGATGCGGCGATGTATATGCGTCCGGTCGACATCGGACACGCTCGGCGTCTCCGCAGACTTGGCGTGGAATGCAGCCGTTTCTTCAGGTGCGGGATTCATTTTCTTGTCGACGCTGACGCTCGTCTGGACCGTATACGTGAGCGGTCCCGACATCGCAAGCATGAACGCGAACACGAAGCCGACAATCCAGATGTGCGTTTGACGTATCGACATGGATGCCGAAGTCCTCCGAGGTAATGGCGGGCCGTGGATCTATTGCGACGGCGAGCGTCGGCGCCGGGGCGACAAGCCAGGCAGAAACCCGCGACGTCGCGCCGTGATGTGACGCATTCTTCCTTGACGAAATTGATGCGGCGAATCGTTTTAGGCCGAGCCGCGCATGCATCAGGACTCGATCGTCACGCGGATCGCGGTATGTCCGAAAAACCGCCGTGCCCGGAATCGCGTGGGTGCTTCGTTATCGAGTGAAGAGTGGGTGGGCGTCGGTTTGTTCGATGAAATTTCGCAGACGCACGCAGACGCTTCAATCAAGCTGCATTTGGGCAAGGAACTGCTCGCGATCGAAGGTCAATCTCAGCGAGCGGCTTTGAGCGCTCCACATCAGAAGTCGACCGGGTTCGCGAAGCCACTGCCCATTGCTCCGGAAAACCCAGGTGACGTAGCCTCCCGGATGCTCGACAGTCCGATGGGGCGGGCCGAGATGCCAACCTACATGCGTCATCGGCGTGCCGAGGGGCAGCAGGCGCTCCAATTCGTTGCGTGTCTTCCAAGCGAGAAGGTCGTCGCACTTCCGTGTCGTGATAAGAGCGTGCAGGCGCGCCGACAGGCGGTGAACAAGCGATTTCGATTTTGGGGAATTCGTCGAGATGGATGTATTCATGATGCAGGGCTCATGCCGGCCATTCGTGTTTCGTCGGTCAACGCCAACGGCCGTCTGTATTCGAGGTGTCGAACGGCCTCGCGCCGTCGGTGGATGAAAAGTGTCCCACGTCCTCCAGCGTAAGGCGATCGGACGGGTTCGAAAGGTGGTGTTCGTCGCGATGGGGAACAGGTATTTCTCGTCTGCAGGGAATCGATAAAAAAAAGAAGTGCGCGATTCGTGTTGCGTTGCGGATTCCGGATGAATAGTGGGGCCAATGAGGCTGATTTCACTGATCCAAAACCGAACTTGTCTTATGTCTTCGCCGAATTTCTGTCGTTATGATGCGATCGATCGGCTCTAACTCGTTTGATTGAAGAAGTCGGAATGTCGGCAGTACGTCATGTGTCGTGCGAATGAGGTTCCGATTTTTTCTGCGAGATGGACAGGCACTCGATCGAGAGGTGCGAGAAATTGCATTTAGTTTAGTTATGCAAATTGTATGGCAGCGTGACTTATCGAGGCGAGTCGCCTTACTCATGGTGGGAACCATTAAGCGCCAGTAGTGACGGGACGTTTCGCACGCGCCACGCTCGTTGCCGCCGGCGCCTGCATCACCCGATGCCCGTGATTTGCAAATGATGTGTCGCGCCGGATCGACTGCGGTGGAATGACGACGGGGTTTCGTGACGCCTCGGCACATGCGGATCGTTCGATTGCCCGATCAAGCAGTACGGGGAATTGGATAGATCGACTCTATGACTAATTCAGTAAAACTAAAGGATTGAATCGTGAGCTACAAGATTGATCGACGCGGAAATAGTACGGCGAGCCGACGAGGAAGGCGAAAGCCTTCGCGGTCCGTCATGACGCAGCATGCGGCGCTCGTCACGCTTCTTCTCGCTGCATGGTCCGCGCCGAGCGTCGCACAGACGTCGACCCATCCTGGATCGGGCGCGCAGAGTGTCGAGGTAGGGGCGGGGTCGAACGCATCGGGCTCGCAAAGCACCGCGCTGGGTAACAATGCGCAGGCGTCCGGCAGCCAAAGCGCGGCAACGGGGCAGGGCTCGAAGGCGACGGGCAGTAGTAGTACGGCGACGGGTCAAGGCTCGCACGCATCGGGTAGTAACAGCACGGCGACGGGTCAAGGCTCGCAAGCGACAGGTGACAACAGTACGGCAACGGGCCAGGACGCCACCGCGTCGGGCGAATCGAGCACGGCAACGGGTCAAGGTTCGCAAGCGACGGGTGACAACAGCACGGCGACGGGTCAGGACGCCATCGCGTCGGGCGAATCGAGCACGGCAACGGGCCAAGGTTCGCAAGCGACGGGTGACAACAGTACGGCAACGGGTCAGGACGCCAAGGCGTCGGGCGAATCGAGCACGGCGACCGGCCAAGGCTCGCAAGCGACGGGTGACAACAGTACGGCAACGGGCCAGGACGCCACCGCGTCGGGCGAATCAAGCACGGCGACGGGTCAAGGCTCGCAAGCGACGGGCGACAACAGTACGGCGACGGGTCAGGACGCCAAGGCGTCGGGCGAATCGAGCACGGCGACAGGCCAAGGCTCGCAAGCGACGGGCGACAACAGTACGGCAACGGGTCAGGACGCCAAGGCGTCGGGCGAATCGAGCACGGCGACCGGCCAAGGCTCGCAAGCGACGGGTGACAACAGTACGGCAACGGGTCAGGATGCGACCGCGTCGGGCGAATCGAGCACGGCGACGGGTCAAGGCTCGCAAGCGACGGGTGACAACAGTACGGCAACGGGCCAGGACGCCAAGGCGTCGGGCGAATCGAGCACGGCGACGGGTCAAGGCTCGCAAGCGACGGGTAGTAACAGTACGGCAACGGGTCAGGACGCCACCGCGTCGGGTGAATCGAGCACGGCGACGGGTCAAGGCTCGCAAGCGACGGGTGACAACAGTACGGCAACGGGCCAGGACGCCACCGCGTCGGGTGAATCAAGCACGGCAACGGGTCAGGGCTCGCAAGCGACGGGTGGTAACAGTACGGCAACGGGTCAGGATGCCAAGGCGTCGGGCGAATCGAGCACGGCGACGGGGCAAGGCTCGCAAGCGACGGGTGACAACAGTACGGCAACGGGTCAGGACGCCACCGCATCGGGTGAATCAAGCACGGCGACGGGTCAAGGCTCGCAAGCGACGGGTGACAACAGCACGGCAACGGGCCAGGATGCCACCGCATCGGGCGAATCGAGCACGGCAACCGGCCAAGGTTCGCAAGCGACCGGCAGCAACAGCACCGCGAACGGCGTCAACGCAGCGGCGACCGGTCATCAAAGCACCGCACTGGGTGCCGGCGCGCAGGCCATCGGCTCACAAGGCGTCGCGGCCGGCTGGAATGCAAATGCGTCGGGGGATCAAGGTGTCGCAATCGGCGGGAATGCTTCGGCGCAGGGCAATCAAAGCATCGCACTCGGAGCCAATGCATCGGCGACGGGTGAGCACAGTATGGCGTTAGGCGCCGGCTCGCAGGCGGCGGGCTCGAATTCGGTCGCGCTGGGGCAGGGGTCGATTGCGGACCGCGACAACTCGGTGTCGGTTGGTTCGGACGGCGGTGAGCGCAACATCACCAACGTGGCGAATGGATGGCACGACACCGATGCCGTCAATTTCCGGCAGCTGCGCGAAGTCGCCCGTTACGCGTACAGCGGCATCGCGGCTGCCACCGCGCTTGCAATGATTCCGGACGTCGACGCCGGCAAGACGTTTTCAATCGGCGTCGGGACGGGCGGCTATCTCGGATATCAGGCCGTTGCAGTCGGCGCGTCGGCTCGCATCGGACAGAATCTGAAGGTTCGGTTGGGGGCGGGCATCAGCGCGGCGTCGACGACGTGGGGCGCAGGCGCGTCGTACAGCTGGTAGCGCGCCAGGAAGCACCGGGCGAGCAGCGGCAGGCAGATGTCGATCGACTTCTGCTTGCGCCGCTCGGCTCCGAAATCATGAGTGTGTATCGCGACCGGGTAACGTTCGGCAGCCGTCGCCGATTTGCGGAGGAGCCGCGTTCGGGTAGCCGTCGCCGAGAATATACGTCTGGCTCGTCGCGATGAATCCGTCGTCGAATGTCGCTTCGACGAAGTAGGCGCGCCATCCGCTTGCCGGCCGAGCGAGAACCAACTGCTGCGATGGGGCGCCGGCCGTCGCGATGGGCGACGACGCATAGCGGATGCCGCACGCGTAACGAAAATCGCGCGCCTGTGGATTCGTCGCTTGCCACAGCAGCAACTGCCTGGGTCGTTCCGACGTGCGCAGCCGAAGTATCGTTTGACCGTTCATTTCGGTCTGCACCGCATCTACTTGCGGCAGGGGCTTGCCGTGCTGAATGCGTTTAACGAAGGGGATGAGCGAATCGCGCGTGGCACGGCGAATATCGGAGTGCGAAGAATTTGGCACCATGCGTAGTGCCTTCGTGCCGGGAAGCTTGTCGAAATAGAGACGCGAATTGTCCGGCACGAAAAAATCGTCGCCGCTTGCGTTGACGATGTACTTCGGAACGGTCAGGCGTGAGCCATGCCGCGTGCCTAGATACGACAGCGGATCTTCGATCTGCATCAGCGATCCGAACGCCCGGCTGTCGAGAGTTTGATCGATACCCTCGGCGTAATACGGATAGAAAGCCAGCGGCCAATTCCCGCCGTACGACCGATACATGTTGTCGAGCGCTTCGCGCGTCGAGAGCAGATCGATCGCGAAGGGGGCGATCGCATCGATGCGCTTGTCGCCGATGAGCGCGAGCCAGGTGGTCCAAGCACGTTTCGAAATGCCCGAGACGATGAAGCGACGAATGCCGAGCGCGGTCAGTTCGCGTTCCGCGAGCGACATCGCGCGCCAGACGGACGCCGCCATCGGCACGTGTAACGGCATGGCGGCGCGCGTATGCGGCGACTGCATGAAAAGAGTCCAGCTGTGCGCCACGCTATCGTCTTCCGCTCTCGGCTTGCCGTCGTCCGTGTAGGTCAAAAGCTGATTGGGCACATCGCTCACCGAAACGACTACCGCGCGCGTGTTCCTGGCGATATCCGTCAGCGTGTCCGGCAGGAAATCGTTTGGCGCGATGGGCTCTTTCCCGGCACCGGAATGCCGCGTACCGTTATTGGCGACCACGAGCGCGCGATGCGGCAGCGCGTCCTGAGGGATGTACAGCGTGACATCGTGCAGCCACGCGTCGGGTTGCACGAGCTGCTCCGGCGACCACGATTGCGAAACAAGCCGGTACGTTCGCTGTTCGACCCCGGGCAGTTGCACGATGCTCGTCATCGTATAGTTCAACGGCTGGCTTTCCACCGTTTGTCTGTAACACGCGAGCGTGTCGGTTAAATCGCGATGCGCGTCGGCTCGACACGGAACGGCCATCGACGCGGCCTCGGCGTGCGAATAGACGATCGACAATGTCGATAGGGAAATTGCAACGACAATCTTCTTCATGTCCGGTTCCTCCGGGTGGAAACGATGTGATTCCGAGGGCGATCTTCGACGAAGCATAGAGCGCGGTTGGCGTCTTCAATCGGGAATGTCGACGACTGTTCGAGCCGCTCGCGTCTCTCTTTCCTACGCCGCACACGAGGCGACAAGACGAACAGCATGCCGCTTCCAGCGGGGACCGGCGTGCGGGATGCTTCGCATGCCTATCCGTTCGATGGGCGTGCCCATCAAAATGAAAACCCGGCCGCGATGTACGGGCCGTTCGTCAAACGGGTGTTCTGCGCGCCGTTGCGCCCCTTGAGTTCCTCGTAGCGCCATCCCGCCTCGAGATTGATCGGCTTGAACGCCCAGCGAACGCCTGCCGAGGCTTGTGTGTAGGCGCCGAGCCCTGCGTTGAAAGCCGAGCGAGGCGTGTAGAACGCTCGCCCGACGAGCGACAGCGACGGCGTGGTGCGAATGCGGGCGATGACGCCGACGGGAGTCGCCAACCCGCTTCGACCATCGGCGGATCGGACATAGAGGGCCTTGCCGGCGGCCGTCAGCGAAACGGCGCCCAGGGGAACCCCGAAACTCAGGCCCGGGCCGATTGAATAGGCGCCGCCGCTGCGCGTTGCGTCGAATAGAAAACCGAATCCTGGGCCTGTCGGCGTACGGGACAGGCCTTGATAGCCGTCTCCGATGGCGACGTTGTAGTCGCTTGCGCGAGCGTGAGACACGAACGCCGAGACGACGGCGATCGACGACGCGACAAGCATGATTTTCGAGAAAACGCGCGGCCGGCTCGATCGGATTGCAAAAATTAACGATTCAGTTTGATTCACGGAATTTAGGCTATTCCAAATATAAAAAAATCATTAAATGATGAATGGTGAATTTGACGCGGCCGGCGTTTTTTGAGCGGGACTCAATATTTTTCGGGTCCGCCGTGCGCGCGGTTTCATCCCGGAAGAATTGATCAAAGTTGCAGCGCCAGTGGTGCTTCCTGTTGCGAGAACGAACGGAGCGCAATCCGGGCTGAAGCTCTGTAACGAGGGGCGGCAGACGGGAGCCTCGTGGCGCGCGCGCTCGCAGCCGCAAGGACGATGGCGTCTCGTCCGCCCTCTGCTCCAGCACAGAGCGAATCGAATGGGACAAGTCAGGAAAAACGAAATCATTGATGACTTGCATGGCGTGTGGTGGTGAGCCAATTTCGACATCGAATGTTAAAAAAGTTCCATTCCGAGAATGGAAATTTCGCTATTTATCCCGTTTTGAGACTTGTCAGATACCGCATTGAGGAGGCGATCGCTAACATCGTCGGGGATTCTGTTGGGTCCCGATGAGATTCCGTCGTCATTCGACGTGCCATCTCATGGATTGAGCCGACGAGGTCGGCGTACTTTCATTACTTGAGCAGGAGTATTGAGTGAAGAAGAAGGTCGTAAGTTTCGCTGCTGCGGCATTGTTGGGTCTTGTCGCGGCGCAGAGCGCATTTGCGGAGTTTGCGCAGTCGATCGATCAGGGGAAGGTCAATTTCAAAGGTGAACTGACCACCAACACGTGCACAATCGACGCCGACAGCAAAGACCAAATCGTGCAACTGCCGAGAGTTTCTACGAGCGCACTCGCGGCGCGAGGAAATGTTGCTGGTTCGACGTCCTTTGAAATCAAGGTTTCGAAGTGTGCTGCAGAGGTCAACAAGGTCGCCGCTCACTTCGAAATGGAAAACGTAGATCCCGACACGCTCACGCTGAAAAACGAGGCCGCGGGAGATGGCGCGGCTACGAATGTGTCGGTTCAACTGGTCAATTCCGACGGCACCGCGCTGCCGGTGGGTTCGACTGGTCGTTTCTTCGATGTCTCCGGAACGGAAGACGCTCGTGGGGCGACCATGATCTATGGCGGCCAGTACTACGCATTGGATAAAACCACTGCCGGTAAGGTCGAGTCGCACGCGCTCTTCACGCTCGCCTACGAATAAATAAAACGAACGGAGATCCAGGGAACCAGGCGTTCCCTGGAAATGCAATCAATCACGGGAGGTATGCGTGCGGTTATGGAAAATGAGCGTCGCCGCGGCGACCATGGCGTGCTGCCTCGCTTCGACATTGTCCCACGCTGCAATTGTCATCACCGGAACACGCGTCGTTTATCCGGAAAGCAGCCGCGAGGTCAACGTTCGGCTCACCAACGTCGAGCAGTCGCCGGTGTTGGTGCAGGCGTGGATCGACGACGGAAATGCGGGCGCGAGTCCGAACGAAATCAAGGTGCCGTTCGTCCTCATGCCGCCCGTGTTTCGCGTTGAGCCCAAGAAGGGGCAAACATTGCGCGTCATGTATACGGGCGACGATTTGCCGAAAGATCGTGAATCTGTGTATTGGCTGAACGTTCTGGAAATTCCTCCGAAGCCGACCGAAGCGGCCGACCAAAACCTGTTGCAGCTCGCGTTTCGCACGCGCATCAAATTGTTCTTCCGTCCGTCGGCGCTGGAAGACGGAAACGCAGCGCAGGCGCGCGAGCAGCTTACGTGGAAGGTGGTGCGCAACGACAAGGGCGTCAGCGTGCTGCGTGCGGAGAATCGTTCTCCTTACTACATCTCGATTAGTCAGGCGACCGTGAAAAGCGGCGACAGGAGCGTGCGGCTCGATCCGGGCATGGTCGCTCCGTTCGGCAGCAGGGAATTCGTGAGCAAGCAGGACATCTCGAGGCTGTCCGCGCATGCCGAGATTTCCTACAAGCTGCTCAATGACTACGGAGCGGAAGTGGCGGGTACGGCAACCGCGGAATAAGCGGCCGGACGAACAAGGTTCGACAAGGGGGAACGAGTGGTCCGAGCAGCAAGTGGAGGAACGTCGGCGGATGATCGCGGCGGCGAGTCGCGACTGTCATGTCGCCGCCAAATGATGATCGCCGCCGGGGCTGTTGCATGCGGCGTTGGATCGCTGTGTATTCAGGCCAACGCGGCGGAATTCGACGGCATGCGTGCTGGCGACCATTTGCGGCCGGATGCGGCGAGCGCGGCGTCGCCCGACCGAGCGCCGCTGACGAACGACCGGAAGGCATTGCTGGTCGCTTCGCATGCGTCCGCTTCAACCGCCGCGGCCGTGACTTTCAATTCGCGCCTGCTCATGGGCGGCGGAATCGATCTGTCGCGCTTCGAGCGGGGCAATCCGGTGGTGGCCGGCATCTACCCGGTCGACTTGACGGTCAACGGAGAAAGACGCGGGAGGCTGGACGTCGAGTTCCGCAACGTGCACGGCAGCGACAGCGCGGCGCCATGCTTTACGCGCGCGACGCTGGATCGGCTCGGCGTGGACAGCGACCTCGTCGCGAAACGTCTCGATGCCGCGCGCGTCGCGACGGATGCGGAACCGGGCCGGCAACCGGCGATCGCGGAGAACGCGTGCATCGGCTTGCGCGATGCGCTGCCCGACGCGACGTATACGTTCGACGGCGCCGAGCTCACGCTCGATCTGACCATTCCGCAAGTGGACATGCGCAAGACCGCACGAGGCTACGTGGACCCGTCCCGTTGGGACAACGGCATCAATGCCGGCCTGCTGCAGTACAACCTCAGCGGCTATGCGAGCGAAAACAAATTTTTCGGGAGCAATACGAGCAGCCTTTTTCTCGGCCTGCAAGCCGGCGTGAACATCGGGGCCTGGCGCGTTCGCCAACGTTCGAACTTGATGTGGGGAAACCGCAGTGCTGGCATGAGCTGGCGCAGTCTCGAAACCTACGTTCAACGGGACCTCACGGCGCTGCGCAGCCAGATCACGCTGGGCGACAGCTACACGACTGGCGAGATCTTTGAATCGTTCGGCGTGCGCGGCGTGCAGCTGGCAAGCGATGATCGGATGTTGCCGGTGTCGCTTCAATCCTACGCGCCGACGGTTCGCGGCGTCGCGGACACGAATGCGCGCGTGGCCGTGCGGCAGCGCGGCAGCGTGATCTATGAGGCCAGCGTCCCGCCCGGGCCGTTCGAATTCGACGATTTGCCGCCGACCGGATACGGCGGCGATCTCGACGTGACGATCACCGAATCGGATGGCAGGACGAAGCATTTCACCGTGCCGTTCGCATCGGTGAGCCAACTTTTGCGGCCGGGCATGCAACGTTTCAACGTTACCGTCGGCCAGTATCGAGACGCGCTGTCGAACGGCAAGCCGTGGGTCGCGCAGCTGACCTATCAGCGCGGCATGACGAATCTGCTGACCGGCTATGCGGGGCTGCTGTCGTCGACGGGTTATGCGTCGGGCTTGATCGGCGTCGCGCTGAACACGCCGATTGGCGCTTTCGCTTTCGATGTCACGTCTGCGCGCACGAACTTGCCTGGACAAGGCGCGCGCAGCGGCTTCAGCTCGCATGTGTCGTACGGCAAGATGGTGCCGTCCACCGGGACCAATTTTTCCGTGGCAGCTTATCGATATTCGACGTCGAATTACTACAGCCTTGCCGACGCCGTCATGGCGCGCTATGGCTACGACGCGCAAGAGCGCTCGTGGCGAAGCGATTATCGGGCGCGCACCCGCTTGCAGCTGAACGTCAACCAGAGAATCGGCGATCGAAGTTCCGCCTATGTTTCCAGCAGCCTGCTGAACTACTGGAACGGCCGAGGAAGGGATCTGCAGTTTCAGGCGGGATTTTCGAGCACCTTCAAACGCGTCTCGTATACGGTCTACGCGCAGCGCAGCCGCTCGAGCGACGATCGCGACGTGACCCAGGTCGGCGTGAATCTGTCGGTTCCGCTCGGCAGCAACGCTTATACGAAGAGAAATGCGTTCAGTTCGCTGATGACTTCGCTGTCTCGCGCGTCCAACGGCGACAGTTCGGTTCAGGCGAATCTGTCGGGCAGCACGGCGCACGCGGTGCCGATCGACTACGGCGTCAACGTGTCGCGTTCGGTCAGCAGCGACAGCAATTTCGCGTCGCTCGGGGTGTACGGCACATATCGCTCGCCGTTCGGCACGTACAACGGTAACGCGTCGGTCGACAATCGCACGCGCCAGGCATCGTTCGGTGCGAACGGCGCGGTCGTCCTGCATCGCGGCGGCGTGACTTTGAGTCCGCCGCTCGGGGCGGCGGCAGCGCTAGTCGAAGCGAAAGGCGCGAGAGGCGGCAAGCTGATCAACGGGCAAGGCGCGTCGATCGATCGCTTCGGCTACGCGGTGATTCCCTCGTTGATGCCCTATCGGGCCAACACGGTCGCCATCGATCCGTCCGAACTGCCGGACGACGTCGAGCTCGCGAATACGAGCGAGGAGGTCGTGCCTCGCAATAATTCGATCGTGTTCGTGAAGATGGAAACCAAGCGCGGCAGGCCGGTATTCGCGGCGACGGAAACCGAAGACGGGAAGCCGTTGCCGATGGGCAGCGAACTGTTCGACTTCGAAGGCAAGTCGCTCGGCGGTGTCGGTCAAGGCGGGATGGCGTTCCTGCGCGGTATCGAGGGTGCCGGCAATCTGGTCGCGAAGTGGGGGGCGGGTTCCTCCGAGCGATGCACGATGCCTTACATGGTGCCGGCAGCCGAAATGGAAACGAAAAAGTCCCGGGCGATCGTTCGCATCCGTTTGCGTTGCGAGCCGCGGTTGCATGACGAGACGAGCCAGGCGTCATCCGACGACAACGGAGCACGGAATGACTGAAATGACCGCCCGGAAATTCATGAGAAGCGCGACGCGCCGATGGTCGGCGATCGCGGCCGCCGCAACGTTCGCCTGCTCGGCGGCCTGCGCCGCGCCACCGTCCCCGACCGTGACGATCAAGTTCAACGGGCGCTACAACCCGGTGGCGTGCACGGTCGTGGACGGCAACGAGAACAAAACGGTGACATTGCCGACCATCTCGACGTCGGCGCTGACGAACGCGGGACAAACCGCTGGCGCGACCGCGTTCGACATTTCCGTGCTTTGCGACGGATACGCGGGAAACGTAGTGACTTTTTTTGAGAATGGACCCACGACGAGCGAGAACGGCAATCTCGACGTGGAAGACCCGAGCGACGGACAGAGCGCCACCGGCGTGCAGATTCAGCTCGTGAACGGCGACGGCTCGCCGATCAAGGTCGGCGACGTGTCGACGATGAAGGGGGTGTCTGTCCAAGCGTCGACGCCAACGCCGATCCCCTTCTTTGCGCGCTACTACGCAACCGGAAAGACAGGTGCGGGCAAGGTGCGCACCTATGTGACCTTCGTGATCCAGATGCACTGAGCATTCGAGATCCGTTTATTCGAGTCGAGACATGTCGATTGAAATGCCCGCGCAATCGTTGCGCACGCTGCTGCAGGACACGATGCTCCACATCGCGCTATTGACGGAGGGTGCGCGCATTTCACGCGTGCATGATTGGCGCGCGCGCTGCATCGCGCTCGTCAAGCAGTTCGAGCAGGCCATGCAGGATGGCGGCTATCGTGGCGGCGTCGCGAACGAATTGGGACTCGCGCAATGCGTGTTGCTCGATGAAATCACGATGCGCAGTCTGTCGTCCGAACAACAGGACGAGTGGCTGCGCGAGCTCCTCCAGTTCCGCTTCCATTCCACTCGGGATGGGCTAAGCAAAGTGCGCGCGCGAGTCGATCGTCTGCTGAAGATGCATTCGGCGAACGCCGAACTGCTGGAGATGTATTCGCTCTTCTACGAGCTCGGCCTTCTGGAAGACAAGAAAGGGATCGTGCTTGCGGACGATCCGGCATCCGAAGCGAAGCCGATGTTCGGCAAGAAAACGCCGGGAGCGGGCGAGGTTTGGAATGAGGGGGGGGTATCGCACGAGGCAGCGCGCGGGCGGTCTTGGCGAATCGTAGGCAGTTTGCTCGCGTTCGCCGCGCTCATGACGATGTGGCTCGTCATCGACGAGCGCTTGAGTCATGAGGTGGAGCAGGTGGGAGTCACGTTGGCGGATGAAGCAACGATTCATCGGGAATCGGGAGATTGAGCATGTCGCATCAGATTCGATTTTGGCTCGTATGGGGCGCCATTCCTGTCGTGGTGTTCGCGAGCCTTTGCCTGCCGTTGAACATGCAGCCTGAGTGGCCTCATGTGCTGACCATCGTTCTGATCATTGCCGCCGTCGTGCTGGCGATCGAGATATTCGAACGCATGCGTGCGACGGGAGAAGATCGAACGGTCGAAGCCGACATCGACGATCACGAACTGGCGGTGATCGTCGTGGCCGGCCCTCACGCCTCGTCGCTTTTCGACAGCAAAGGAGACGATGCGATGCTGCGACGCGAAGCCGGTGCACTGTGGCTGCGCGCCGATACCGTCGAGCAACTGCGAGACGCGATGGCGCGCATCAAGGCGTCGCGAGGTCGCTTTCCTGACGCGGCCGTGCTGCCGCTCGTATCGGAAAGCGATGACGAAAGCGAAATGAGGCAGACATTCGCGAAGTGGCGAGCCGAGCTTCGCGAATCGCTTTGCTACCCCGATTCGGAATACGTTCTGCCGTGCTATCTCGCCGTCTACACGTGTCTCGGATTCAAGGGCGCCGACGGCGCGCGCCCGAAGTGGGTGGGCGATGCGATAGAAATTGGTGTGAGGCAGGCGAATGCCGCGTCGAAAGCAGGCGAGCTGCTCGCGACGGTCCGACAACAGCTGCTTCGGCCGTCGCGAGCCGGCTCGTCGGCGCACAGCGCGCTGGGGCTTGCGGTGTTCGACTGGCTCGACGCCACGGCGTTGCTGTCGTCGATGTCCACGCTGGCGAACACGCCGCCGTTCATGCTGAAAGGACTGACGCTCGCGGACGTCGGCAGGCAGCCGATACGTCCGGGAGCATGGACGCGGTGGCTGACCGTTCGAACCGGCCTTCATATCCGCACGACCAAATCGTCGGCTTCGCCGCTTCCCGTGCCGCGTGTGGCGAAGGTCGCCGAAAGCGGTATTCGGGAGGGATGGAGCGGTGCGCGCGATATCGTTTCCTGTCGCGCAAGCTTGGTGCCGGCTCTCGTGTTTTCGACCGTTTCGACGCTTGGCATTGCCGTTGCGGTATCGGCCTGGATGAATTACCGCATGATCCAGCGCGTGGCGAGCGACATGGCCGAATATCGGAGCGCACCCGACGAGTGGATCGGGAAAAAGCGTTTCGTGCAGGCTCGCCTCGAGCACGATCGCTCGACAATCGTGCATACGTTGCTCAATGGGGTGCCGGTCGGGGTCGGCTGGGGGCTCTATCGAGGACAGGAGTTGCTGGTCAAGCTCGATACGGCGCTGGTTTCGCGGCGCGCGGAGTCGGTCGCGATGCGCATCGACACGGTGTCGCTGTTCGCGACCGGTGAGGCGAAGTTTTCTCCGGGCGCCGCGCGGCGTGAGTTACAACATGCATTGCGGTTGATTCTCGCCAATCCGGAGCAGCGCGTTCTGATCGTGGGTCATTCCGATAGTGCCGGATCGGAAGCGAACAATTTTCAGTTGTCCAAAGCGCGTGCGCGCGTGATTCGCGACTGGTTCGTCGATCAAGGCGTGCTGAAGACGCGCTTCATCGTGCAAGGGGCGGGCGACACGCACCCGATTGCCGGAAACGAAAGCCCCTGGGGGCGCGCACAGAACCGACGTGTCGAGATCTTGCTGATTCCGGATGTCGCGTCGGACAAGAAAGCGATAGACACGGAACTGTAGGCGCGGCCGCGCGATGCGGGCGGCGCGGGAACGCCGCGACGGCCGGATGCGCGCCGATCGCTCAATCGAATAGTGACGAGGTCCGAAAAAGGCGGCTGACGAGAGCCCGCCTCGGCGTCGCACGCGCTTTGCAAGCGCGGCTCGGCGCGCGCATTCACGAATCGATTCGGAAACTTTCAAACTTGTCTGATTTTGAACCGCCTTTCGCTAAAGGAGAATTTGATACGACGTCAACGCCATTAAGAGGGGAAATTGAAGGCGTGACGTTCGGCGAATTTCTATTGCGCGGGCAATGCAGAGGAATACTTGTTCGTTGATTTTCATTCCGACTTCAAGCTGGAGAAGATATGGCTATATCCAATAGTTCACAGAAATTTATCGCGCGCAATCGCGCGCCTCGCGTCCAGATCGAGTACGACGTCGAGATCTACGGTTCCGAAAAGAAGGTCGAGCTTCCTTTCGTGATGGGCGTGCTTGCAGACCTGTCCGGCAAGCCGATCGAGCCTTTGCCGGCAGTCGGCGATCGCAAGTTCTTCAACATCGATATCGACAATTTTGACGAGCGCATGAAGGCGATGAAGCCGCGCGTGGCGTTCTCGGTGCCGAATACGCTTTCGGGCGACGGCCAGTTGATGGTCGACATCACGTTCGAAAGCATGGACGACTTTTCCCCCGCGGCGATCGCCAAGAAGGTGGACGCGCTGTCGCAACTGCTGGACGCGCGCACGCAGCTTGCGAATCTGCAGACCTACATGGACGGCAAGTCGGGCGCGGAGAACCTCGTGAGCAAGGTGCTCAAGGACCCCGCGCTGCTGAGCGCGCTCGCGAAGGCGCCGAAGCCCGCGGCGGACAAGGCGGAAAGCAGGGAATCGAAGGAAAAGCACTGATTCCCGAAACCGGAATCGATTCATAGGAGAGAAAATGGCTGCACGTGAATCTCAGGCGCGCTCCGCCGATGCGCAGATCGCTACGCAATCGGACTTCAATGCGCTGCTGTCGCGCGAGTTCAAACCGAAGACCGAGCAGGCGCGCGAGGCGGTGGAACACGCCGTCAAGACGCTGGCCGAGCAGGCGCTCGCCAATTCGGCGACGTTGTCGGACGACGCGTACAAGAGCATTGAAGCGATCATCGGCGAGATCGATCGAAAACTGTCCGAGCAGATCAATCTGATCCTGCATCACGACGATTTCCAGAAACTGGAAAGCGCGTGGCGCGGTCTTCATCACTTGGTGACGAACACCGAGACGGACGAGAAACTCAAGATCCGCTTCATGGACGTCTCGAAGGACGATCTGCGCCGCACGATGAAGCGATACAAAGGCGTGGCCTGGGACCAGAGCCCGTTCTTCAAGCAGATCTACGAAGAAGAATACGGCCAGCTCGGCGGTGAGCCGTATGGGTGTCTCGTGGCCGATTACTACTTCGATCACACGCCGCCGGACGTCGATCTGCTTTCGTCGATCGGCAAGGTGGCGGCCGCCGCGCATGCGCCGTTCATTACCGGCGCATCGCCGTCGGTACTCCAGATGGATTCGTGGCAAGAGCTGGCCAATCCGCGCGACCTGACCAAGATCTTTACGCAGAACCTCGAATATGCGCCCTGGAATTCGCTGCGAAATTCCGAGGATGCGCGTTACGTCGGTTTGGCGATGCCGCGTTTTCTTGCGCGTTTGCCGTACGGAATCGGCACGAATCCCGTCGACGAATTCGATTTCGAGGAATCGACGGACGGTTCCGATCATCGCAAGTACGTATGGGCGAATGCCGCGTACGCAATGGCGGTCAACATCAACCGCTCGTTCAAGCATTACGGCTGGTGCACGCTGATTCGCGGCGTCGAAAGCGGCGGCGTCGTCGAGAACCTGCCTTGCCATACGTTCCCGACGGACGACGGCGGCATCGACATGAAGTGCCCGACCGAAATCGCGATTTCGGATCGTCGCGAAGCGGAGCTCGCGAAGAATGGTTTCATTCCGCTGATCCATCGCAAGAACACGGACTACGCGGCCTTCATCGGCGCGCAATCGCTGCAGAAGCCCGCCGAGTACTACGACCCGGATGCGACGGCGAACGCGAACTTGTCCGCTCGCCTGCCGTACCTGTTCGCATGCTCGCGCTTTGCGCATTACCTGAAGTGCATCGTGCGCGACAAGATCGGTTCGTTCAAGGAGCGCGAGGACATGCAGCAGTGGCTCAACGAATGGATCATGAACTATGTCGACGCCGATCCGGCGAATTCGTCGCAGGAGACCAAGGCGCGCCGTCCTCTGGCTGCGGCCGAAGTGGTCGTCGAGGACGTGGAAGGCAATCCGGGCTACTACCAGGCGAAGTTCTTCCTGCGTCCGCACTTCCAGCTGGAAGGGTTGACCGTATCGCTGCGTCTCGTCGCGAAGCTGCCCTCGGTCAAGGAAGCGGCGTAACGGATGCCGTCCGGACGATCGTGACGGCGGGCGTACGCGGCCGCGTCATGCACGCCATTGTCGCGGGCGTACGCCACCGGGCGGCGCAAGAGCAAGCCGAACGGCGATGACCGTTGTTCGGCGGAGCGATGGGCAGGCGCTCGTTAAATCTCTCTGGCTCAGTAGTACTGAAAATTAACGCAATAAGAAGGAGTATGCCATGTCGCACGACATTTTCCTCAAGATCAACGGTATCGACGGTGAGGCGGAAGACACAACCCACAAGGGTGAAATCGAGGTCTTGAGCTGGTCGTGGAACGTCAGTCAGCAATCGAACATGCACCTGGGTTCGGGGGGCGGCGCGGGCAAGGCGACGATCGATGATCTGCACTTCGAACATTACATCGATCGCGCGAGCCCGAATCTCGTTCAGTACTGCTTGCTCGGCAAGCATATCGACGAGGCTCGGCTCGTGGTGCGCAAGGCGGGCGGCAGCCCGCTCGAGTACGTCAAGCTCACGATGAACGATGTGCTCGTTACCCAGGTGAGCCCGTCCGGCGTGGCTAAGGACGAGTCGCGCCCGCGCGAGGTCGTTCGGTTGTCGTTCTCCCGCCTGAAGCAGGAGTACGTCGTTCAGAACGCGCAGGGCGGCAGCGGCGGCGCAATCACCGCGACTTTCGACATCAAGAAGAACGCGGCTTAACCCTCAACGCCGGTTATCCGGAACGGGCCTCGTCGGCAACCGGCGAGGCCCGGAGGCTGCTGTCCATGGCGCTCGCGATACGGGCGCCACGAACAGCGGCTTGCCCCGGTGCGACAGGATCATCCAGATGGTTTCCCAATTTTTCTTTCGCCGCGAAGCGGCCAGGCGAACCGCTGTCAGGCGGATTGCGGCGGCAGCTGTGTGCGTGTCGCTCGCGGCTTGTGCCAGCGGGCCGGCACACAAGGAATCAGCCGATCTGACCGTGAAGATCAAGGTGAGCGACGGATCAAACCCGGATGAGTACGAACGCCCGGCACCCGTGATGGTGCGGCTGTACGAACTGAAATCGGCCGGTGCATTTGAAAACGCCGATTTCTTTACGCTGCAGAGCGACAGCCGGAAAGTGTTGGGCGACGACGCGATCGCCGTGGATGAATTCGTGATGCGCCCGGGCGACACCCGAGACGTTCATCGACGCGCCAATTCCGCAGCGACGTCGATCGGCGTGCTGGTCGGTTATCGAGAACTCGGCAAATCGGTGTGGCGGGCGGTTCATAAGCTACGGCCGGTTCCGGAGGACGCATGGTACCGGGCATTCATGCCGAGAGCGAAGGTCAAGTTGAACGTCGATGTCGGGCAGCGGACCGTATCGATTACAGAATTGGAATGATTGCGATGAGTTGGCATAACAAGGTGGTGTGGAACGAGGGGCTATTTCTTCTTCCCCAGCTGTTTCAGCAACAGGAACGTTACTTCGAATACTTCGCACACAAGCGAGCCGCGGCCCTCAGCCCGTTTTTCTGGGGATTCAGCCGCTATGAAATCGATCAGGAGTCGCTATCGTTCGGCAAGCTCGTCTTCAAGAGCGGGACGGGAATATTTCCCGACGGAACGCCGTTCGATGTGCCGGGGCACACGCCGCCGCCGCCGCCCTTGACGATCGCTCCCGAGCATCAGGACCAGGTGATCTATCTCGCGGTGCCGCTGCGTTTGCCGAATACGGAGGAAACCGCGTTCGGTGAACAGGCGGGATCGCTTGCGCGCTATTCGGCGTTCGAGATCGAATTGCGCGACAGCAATGCGATCGGCCAGGGGCCCAAGCCCGTGCAGCTCGCGAACATGCGGCTTCGGCTGATGCCTGAAAAGGAGCTGACCCAATCCTGGATCGGCATCGCGTTGACGCGCGTGAAGACGCTGCACGCGGACGGTTCGGTCGCGCTCTACGACGGCGATCACATCCCGCCGGTCAGCCAGTATGGGGCCAGCCCGCTGCTGCGCGAATGGGCGACCCAGTTGCACGGCCTCGCGAAACTGCGCGCCGACGCGCTCGCGACACGTCTGTCCGGCAGCGACGGCCGCGCGGGCGCGGCGGCTGAAGTGGCGGATTACCTGTTGCTGCAGGTGCTGAACCGGTATGAGCCGCTGCTCGAACACATCTGCAGGATTCGCGAGATGCCGCCCGTGACGCTCTATCGCGAGCTGTCGATGCTGGCGGGCGAACTGTCGACGTTCGTGCGTCCGCAAACGCGCCGGCCGCGGCCGACGCCCGGCTACGATCATGCGCAGCTGTACGCGAGCATTCGTCCGCTGGTCGACGAAGTGCATTACCTGTTGAACCAGGTTCTGATTCGCGGCGCTCAGCCGATTCCGCTCACCGAGCAGCCGCACGGCATTCGCGTGGCCACGATGCTGCCGTCCGAGCTTGCGGGCTATTCGAGTCTCGTGCTCGCGGTCGGCGCGCAAATGTCTCCGGACGTATTGCAGCAACAGTTCGCATCTCAAACGAAGATCAGCCATCCGCAGCGGCTGCCGGAGCTTATCCGCTCTCATCTGCCGGGCATGACGATGATTCCGTTGCCGGTGCCTCCGCGGCAGATTCCATTCAACTCCAGCTATATCTATTACGAGCTTTCCCGCACGGGGCCGTTCTGGGAACAAATTGCGCAGCAAGGCGGACTCGCGATGCACATCGCGGGCCATTTCCCTGAACTCAAGCTCGAACTTTGGGGAGTGCGTCACAAATGAGCTCGGGCGCCTTTGACGAAGCCGCGTTCGATTTCCTCACGTCGGACGAAGGCGGTGCGAGCGCCGCCGCGGATCGCGCGCGATCCGCGCCGAAGGCGGCTGCTGCGGAGCCGGTGCGCGACGGGACGGCTGCGTCGGTCAACGTTCAACATCGTCTCGACGAAGTTCGCGCGGCCGCGAATCCGCTCCTCGAAGCAGGGAATCCCTTGCTGAGGATGCTGGCCGACATGCCGGCGACGCTCGACACGTCCGAAGCCGTCGCGAGCCTTCGCACGCTTCTCGTGCGCGAGGTGGCCTTGTTCCAGAACTTGTGCGAAAAGGCCGATCTGCCCTGGAAGCACATGGCGGTCGTGCGTTATTGCCTGTGCACGGCGCTGGATGAGGCGGCCAATCGCACGCGCTGGGGCGGCGGCGGCGTGTGGGCTTCGCAAAGCTTGCTCATCACGTACGAAGGCGAGGTCGACGGCGGCGAGAAGTTCTTCCTGCTGATCGGGCGCATGGCGACCGATCCTCAGGAGTACGTCGACATTCTGGAAATTCTCTATCGCGTGCTAGGTCTCGGGTTCGAGGGGCGCTACAGCGTCGTCGCGGACGGCCGGCGGCATCTCGAACAGATTCGCCAGCGTCTGTGGACGCTCATTACCGGCGCGCGCGACGCGCTTCAGCCGGAATTGTCGCCGCATTGGCGCGGCGCCGAGCCCGGCAAGCTTGCGCTGTTGCGCAGCGTGCCTGCGTGGGCGACGAGTGCGTTCGTGTTTCTGTTGCTGTTCGGTTTCTTCGCGTTCTATCAGTATCGGCTGCTCACCGAACGCAACGCGCTCGAAGCCCGCATTCTGGCGATCGCGAAGGGCGAGCCAACGGCGCCCGCGCAGCGCTTGCGCCTGTCGGTGTTGCTCAAGAACGAGATCGCGCGCGGCCTATTGACTGTCGACGAAGACGATAGGCGCAGCGTCGTGATCTTCAGGGGAGACTCGATGTTCCGTTCCGGCGAGAGCCGCGTGCTTCCCGAGATCGAGCCGATTCTCGACAAGGTTGCGCAGGAAGTCGCGCGCGTCGGCGGCAAGGTCACGGTCACGGGGCACACCGACAACCAGCCGATTCGGCGCGCCGATGTCCCGAACAATCTCGTGCTGTCGGAAAAGCGCGCGGCTTACGTTGCGCGAATCCTGGTTCAGCGAGGCACGCCGGCCGATCGTATCCGCTCGGAAGGCCGGGGCGACGCGCAGCCCGTTGCGGATAACGCGACGCCTGCCGGCCGATCCCGCAACCGGCGCGTTGAAATCGCGGTCACGCTGTAACGCAGGAGTCCGGCATGTCTTACCTGAAACGTTTTTTTAAGTTCGTCTTTTCGTGGCAGATGCTCGCGTGCATCGCGGTGCTGTTCGTCTCCGCCGCCGTATGGTTCGTCGGCCCTTTGCTCGCGTTCGACGAGTTGCGCCCCCTTGCGGGCGTCGTGGTGCGCGTCGCCGTCATCGTCCTGCTGGCGGCGCTCCTGGCGTTCCGGCTGATGCGGTGGCCGCTCAGCCCCGTCGGCGTCGCCGCGGTGTGCCTGTTGATCTGGCAGGCCGGGCCGCTCTTCGCGTTCGGCGATCGTCACCCGTTCGCCCCGGTATGGGTGCGCGTGCTGATCGTCGCCGTGATTCTTTTCTGTTACGCCGCGTATGGCCTCTACCGCCTGTGGCTGGCGGTGCGGACGAACGACGCGTTGCTCAAGCGCATTCTCGATCCGGCGGCGGGCAAGGCCGACACGGCGGGGCGAGCGGAAATCCGTGCCGTGAACGTGGCGGTGTCGAAGGCGATGGGTCAGTTGAAGCGCCTGCGCGGCGGCGCGCTCGGCTGGCGGCGCTTGCTCGAAAGCGGGCGCTATCTGTATGAATTGCCGTGGTACATGGTGGTCGGCGCGCCGGGTGCGGGCAAGACCGCGGCGATCGCGCGTTCCGGTCTGAAATTTCCGCTCGCGGATCAAATGGAGGCGTCGTCAGAACGCGCGCGCGGCGGCACCGTCAATTGCGAATGGTGGTTCGCCAACGAGGCCGTGCTGATCGACACGGCGGGCCGTTACGTCCGGCACGACGTGCCCGGCGACGAGCAGGCGACGGCCGCCAACGAAGCAGAGTGGAAGAGCTTTCTCGGTTTGCTTCGCAAACATCGGCCGCGTGCGCCCGTCAACGGCGTGGTCCTGTCGGTCAGCGTCGAGGATCTCGTCGCACGGACGCAGGCCGAGCGCACCGCGCATGCGGCCGCGCTGCGCACCCGCCTCGGCGAGTTGCATCAGGAACTGGGCATTCGCTTTCCCGTATACGTGATCGTCACGAAGCTCGATTTGCTGCCGGGCTTTCCCGAGTATTTCCAGTCGTTGACGGCCGAGGGGCGAACGCAGATCTGGGGGTTCACGCTGCCCTATGACGCGGACAGCGGGAAGAGCGCGACCGGCGTTCTGCGCGAGCATTGCGTCGATGAAATGAAACGACTGGAGAGGCGTATCGACGCCGGGCTGAATAACCGGCTGCTCGAGGAATACGAAAACGATCGCCGCAAGAGGCTGTATGCGTTGCCGCAGGAATTCAGGAGCTTGTCGGCGGCGTTGACGGAAATGCTCGGCCTCGTGTTTCTCGATTCGCGTTACGACGACGCCCAGTTGCAGAATACGCTGCGCGGCGTCTATTTCACGAGCGCCGAGCAGACGGACCAGGTGGTGGCCGCCGATCGCGAAACCATCCTGCAGCGCTTGAAGCGCCAGCTCGGCAGAATGCTCGGCGGCGACGCAGGCGGGCAGGCCCGCGGCCATGGAGCGACGACCGGCAGCCGCAGCTACTTTCTGCGCGATGTGTTCCAGCACGTGATCGTGCCGGAGGCGCATCTGGTTCGGCCGAACGTAACGTGGGAGGTGCGCTTTCGCCTGATGCGCTGGGCGGGACATTTGCTCGCCGTGGCGCTGTTCGTTTGGCTGGCGAGTTCGCTTGCGGTGAGCTTCGACAACAATCGCGGTTATCTCGACGCGATTTCGGAGAAGACGACCGCCCTCGCCGCACGAGTCGACGCCTACAACAAGGTGCCGAAGCCGGCAGCGGTTGCGGGGGTGCTGGACGGTTCCCGCGATCTTCCGCGATACCGGGATCTCGATCTCGATGCGCCCGGCGCGGGTTTCCGCTACGGCCTGTACGTCGCGCCCGGCATCGTCGACGCGTCCGACGCGACCTATCGGAGCCTGTTGCGCCGGATTCTCCTGCCGCAGATCGTGCGGCGCGTCGAGAATGTGCTGAGTGCGCAGATCGATGCGAAGAATGCGGACGAGGTCTATCGCACGCTGACGATCTACTTGATGCTCGACGACGCCGCGCGCCATGACGCGAAGGCGGTGAAGGATTGGGTCATGCGCGACTGGGAGCGGTCGGACAGCGCGGCCGAGATGGGCGGACGCAATTTGATGGCGCGGCACCTGGATGCGCTGTTCGTCGACGGCAAGCCGTTCGAGCCGAGCGGACGCCAGAACGCGGCGCTCGTTCAGCGCGCCCGGCTTTTTCTCAACGCGAATCCGGCGCCGAGGCGGCTATACGAGCGCGCGATGGCCGCGATCGAGAACGAGGCGCCGGAGAACTTCACGCTCGCGCGCGCGGTCGGGCTTCAGGGTGCGGGGATCTTCAGGCTCGTCGACGGCTCGCGATTCCAGCGTGGCGTGCCCGGCTTGTACACGTACGATGGCTACCATCAGGTGTTCAGCGCCCGGCTGCCCGAATTTCTCGCCCAAGCGCAAAGCGACGATGCATGGGTGATGGAGAGCGCCGGCTCCGCCGCGCGGTGGGACGACGCGATCCGCAACGCGAAGGTCGTCGCAGGGCGGTCGTCGCTGGCCGACGACATTCGCCGCCAGTACCTGACGGATTACGGCAACTATTGGCAGCAGTATCTGGCGGACATTCGGCCCGCGTCGTTCGGCGAAGACGGCGCGGGCGGCACGCTCGCATTCGATTTGGCGACGCTGCGCGCGCTCGCCGCGCCCGATTCGCCGCTCGTGAGACTGGCGCGCGCCGTCGTTCGCGAAACATCGTTGTCGGTCGTCGATGCACGGGAAGATGCGTCGCTGGCCGACACGGCGCTTTCGGCCCTCGGGCGACGATCCGGCGCGGCGAAGGAAGTTGCCGACGGCGCGCGGAAACTCGCGGCGCGGCGGCCGGAACAGCGCCTCGAGAAGGAACTGGTGGACAACCGCTTCGCGGCGCTGCGCGAGGTGGTGACGGGGCAGGCGGATACGGGAAGCGGCCCGACCATGACGGACGCGCCGATTTCGCCGGGCGGCAAGGCGCTGCAGCTCGACGCAATCCTCACGCTGATCAACGAACAGTACACGCGCCTCGTCGTGGCCGACAACGCGCTCTCCTCGCAGAGCATGCCGCCCGCGCTGGACATCGGCACCACGTTGCAAATGGAGGCGGAGAAGCTGCCCGCGCCGCTGCGAACGGTGCTGGGCGGCATCGCGGCGCAAGCGGCCGACAAAGTCGGGCGCGAAGCGGGTTCGCTGCTCGCGATGCAGGTGGATTCGAGCGTCGGCAAGGCGTGCCGCGCCACCGTCGAAGGCAAGTATCCGTTCGCGCGGAGCAATCAGGAAGTCGACATCGAGGATTTCAACCGCCTCTTCGCCGCGGGCGGCCTGTTCGACGAGTTTTTTCAGAAGGCGCTTGCGGCGCACGTCGACACCAACTCCAAGCCGTGGCGCTATAAGGCGCTGAATCCCGGCATGCCGCCGATTCGGGGGCCGAGCCTCGAGCCGTTTGAGCGTGCCGCCGCGATTCGCGACGTGTTCTTTCGCGAACAAGGCGCAAAGCGGATGGCGTGGAAGATGGACGCGAAGGTGGCGTCGATCGACCCCGAGATCACAGAGCTGATCGTCGACGTCGACGGCCAGTCGCAGCGCTATGTGCACGGTCCGGTCCTGCCGTTCTCGGTGGGCTGGCCCGGCCCGCGCGGCGGCGCGATTGCGGAAATCACCGCGAAGCCGCGGATTCGGCCCGATACGTCGACGATCGCAACGACGGGGCCCTGGGCGCTGTTTCGCCTGATCGAGCGCGGACGGTTGACGGGTACCACATCGGCGAGCCGGTTGATGCTGGATTTTGATTTCGACGGCCGGCGCGCGGCCCTCGAACTCAGAACGAACGCTCAGATGAATCCGTTGACGAGCGGCTTGCTGACGAATTTCCGCTGCCCGGGGAGCATCAGTTGAGCCGATGCGGCGCGAAGCGCGCCATCGGCCGCGCGTGCGTGGGCGGTGCGCATCGTCGCGGAGCCGCGATGCCGAGCGCGCGGGGTGGCCGGCGGCGCGAAAGCGGGATGCACGGAGCATTCCGCTGTGAAGCAGAGCAGGGTTTTCATGACGTTTGCACACATTCATGAACATACGAAACGCCGACATCTACACCTACACGTTTGACAAGCTCCCGAGCCGCCACGAATTCTCCACGCAGGCGCTCGAGCGGGCAATCGCGTCGAACTGCACGACACTGCGCACGCGAATTCGCGAGTATCGCGAGATCGTCGCGTTTCGTCGGCAGCCCCATTCGAGAAAGCTTGCGCGAGCGTTATGGATCGCCGCGTGGCGCATGCCGGACGTCGACGGCGAAATGGTGGCCGCGTTGAGCAGCTGCGGCAACCTCGCGACGATCGCCGGCGTCCTTGGCGAATGGCTCGGCGCCCACGCGACGCCCGTCGGGCGGGTGGCCGCGATCGATCCGCCCGGAGCGGGTGACGAGATACCCGGGCCGCGGGCGGTCTACTGCATGCGATGCGTGGTCGAGTTCGGACGGAAGGTGGTCGACGCCCGCGTGTCGATCGATCTCGATCTGGCTGCGGACCATCTGGTCGACGCCGCGTTGAGCATCGGCGCGAATCTGCTCGTCGACGTGCTGCTCAGACGCGCTCGTGTGCGCATCAGACATCCGTCGAGCGTAGGCGGAATCGAATCTTGAACGGTGCATCGAATCGGTTCGGCAGCGGGCGACGCATCGGTGCGGACGCGCGCCTCGGTCCGGACATTTGTTTTTAGGTAAGTGGGAGCTAGAAGACTGCATGTCAAACCATCTTTCGAAGGGACGGACGAATCAGAACCGCACGGTGATGATCCGCAGCGGCGCGATGCCGCGGCTGCTCGGTCAGCCGGCGCTCGAGTTCCTGTCGTTGCGCGGTGAAGAGCACCTCGGAAAGCTCTACACGTACGAACTGCTCCTGCGAACGCCTGACGATTTCCACGTTCCGCTGGCCACGAGCGCGAATCTCGACCTGAAGGCGATGATCGGCACGGAGATGACCGTCGGCATTCAGCTCGACGGAATCGGAACGGGCGCGCAAGGGGGCGTTGGCGCGGGAGCGCGCGAAATCAGCGGTCTCGTGGTCAAGGCGGGCTTCCTTCGCGGCGAAGGGCGCTACAACGTCTATCGTATCGAGCTGCGGCCCTGGCTGTGGCTCGCGACGTTGACGAGCGACTACAAGATTTTTCAGGACAAGAGCGCCGTCGAGATCATCGACATGGTCTTGCACGACTACCCTTACCCGGTCGAGAAGCGGCTCGACATCGACAAGTATTCGGTGGCGGGCGAGAGCGCCCGAAACGAGCCGCGTGCGTTCCAGGTGCAATACGGTGAAACCGATTTCGACTTCATCCAGCGATTGATGGAGGAGTGGGGGATCTATTGGTTCTTCGAGCATTCGGACAACAAGCATCGCCTCGTCTTGTGCGATCACATCGGCGGGCATCGCAAAGCGCCGAGCGAGGCCTATCACGAGATCGCGCATCATCCCGAAGGCGGGAAGATCGACATCGAGTACATCAACTATTTTTCGACGGACGAAGCGTTGCGGCCGGGCCGCGTCGTGATCGACGACTTCGATTTCACGCGTCCGCTCGCGAGCCTCGTGACGTCCAATCACCAGCCGCGGGAAACGAACTGGGGGGAAGGCGAGCTGTTCGAATGGCCGGGCGACTACACCGATAGCAAACATGGTGACCTCATTAGCCGCGTGCGCATGGAGGAGCGCCGCGCTACCGGGTCGCGCGCATACGGCCGGGGCAATGTGCGCGGTCTCGCATGCGGCCATACGTTCGTGTTGTCGAAGCACAAGCACGACGACGCGAACCGCGAGTATCTCGTCATCGAATCGGCATTGATGTTGACCGAGGTTGCGGACGAAACGGGCAGCGGTTACCGCTACGAATGCGACAACGAATTGGTCGTGCAGCCGTCGAACGAGGTGTTTCGGATGCCGCGCGAAACGCCGAAGCCGACGACGAGCGGGCCGCAGTCCGCGATCGTGGTCGGACCGCCCGGCCATGAGCTATGGACCGACGAATTCGGCCGCGTGAAGATCCGATTTCTGTGGGATCGCTACGCACGCAACGACGCAACGGATTCCTGCTGGGTGCGCGTGAGTCAGGCGTGGGCGGGCGTGAATTTCGGCGGCATCTACATTCCGCGGATCGGTCAGGAAGTGATCGTCGGATTCATGAACGGCGATCCTGACCGGCCGCTGATTCTCGGCAGTCTCTACAACACCATTACGCCGCCGCCTTGGGATCTGCCCGGCGACGCGACGAAGAGCGGGTTCAAGAGCAAGTCGATCACGGGTGGCCGCGAGAACTACAACGGCATCCGTTTCGAGGACAAGCTGGGCGCCGAGGAATTCCACATGCAGGCGGAAAAGGACATGAACCGCCTGACGAAGAATGACGAGTCGCACACGATCGGCAAGAATTTTTCGATCGGCGTCGGGCTGACCCATACGCGAGCGGTGGGCGCCATGTTCAGCAGCATCGTCGGCGGAGCCGCGAGCTACGCGGTGGGCGGCGCGGAATCGACGATGATCGGCGGTGCGTATGCGTTGAACGTCGGTGGGGCGCATGCTGTCGCGGTGGGCGGCGCATCGTCCGTTTCCGTTGGGGGCGCATACGCGCGTAACGTCGGCGGTGCGTATGCGCTGACAGTCGGCGGCGTGTTGTCGATCGTCTGCGGCGCGTCTTCGCTCACCATGACGGCCGATGGCACCATCAAGCTCGTCGGCACGAAGATTCGCATCATCGGTAGCGATGAAGTCGTCGTGCAAGGCGCGCCGCTGCAACTGAATCCGGGCGATTCGGATTGCTGCGGCGGAGGCGGAGGAGGCGGTGGCGGCGGCGCGATTCCGCCGATTCCGGTGCCGTCGTTTTTCCTCGATATCACGAAGCCGATTCTTCCGCCGCCGCCACCGCCGCCGACGGAGGTGCCGCCGCCAAGCGAAGCGCCCCCGCCGACTGAAGAGCCGCCTCCGACCGAGGAACCGCCTCCGACCGAAGAGCCGCCTCCGACTGAGGAGCCGCCTCCGACTGAGGAGCCGCCTCCGACCGAGGAACCGCCTCCAACCGAAGAGCCGCCTCCGACCGAGGAACCGCCTCCAACTGAGGAACCGCCTCCGACCGAAGAGCCGCCTCCAACTGAGGAACCGCCTCCGACCGAAGAGCCGCCTCCGACCGAAGAGCCGCCTCCGACCGAGGAACCGCCTCCAACTGAGGAACCGCCTCCGACCGAAGAGCCGCCTCCAACTGAGGAACCGCCTCCGACCGAAGAGCCGCCTCCGACCGAGGAACCGCCTCCGACTGAGGAACCGCCTCCGACTGAAGAGCCGCCTCCAACCGAAGAGCCGCCTCCGACCGAGGAACCGCCTCCGACCGAAGAGCCGCCTCCGACCGAGGAGCCGCCTCCGACTGAGGAGCCGCCTCCGACCGAAGAGCCGCCTCCAACCGAGGAACCGCCTCCAACCGAAGAGCCGCCTCCGACCGAGGAACCGGGCGAGTCGTGGGCGTAATCGAGTTATGGCTGCGCTTCATGCAAGCGCAGCGCACGAATGCACTTGTCATTCTCATTCCTGCAGGAGATTTACGAATATGAGCAATCCAGCTGCCCGAGTAGGCGACGCGATCGGCCACGGCGGCGCGATCGTCACCGGCTCCGGCGACGTCTTCACGAACGGGATTTCGGCCGCGTACGTAGCGGGCAGCGTTGCCGTATGCGCGCTGCACGCGTCCGCGCAGGCGATTGCTGCGGGATCGGGAACGGTATTCATCAACAACCTGCCTGCGGCATTCGTCGCCAGCGTGACCTCATGTGGCGCGCCAGTCGTCTCGGGATCGGGCGACGTCTTTATCGGCTCGTGAAGGGGGCGCTGACATGAGTGGTATTGGAGGGTTGGCCGGCGTGCTGGCTGGTCTCGAAGGCAACTTGATGGAATCGGTGGGCGTCGCTCCGGCAATCGGTCGCTATCGGCATCAGCCGGGGAACTGGGGGGCGCGCCATGGCGTCGAGCGTGCGCTGTCCGGGCTGCTGTGCCGCTCCGTCGACATGAAGTCGGGCAACAAGGTTTGCCTCGCGGACGATGAAATCGACTTCACTTTGCCCGGCCGGTTGCCCATCTCATGGGCGCGCTTTTACTCGAGCGCACTGAAGGAATCGGGGCCGCTCGGTTGCGGCTGGCGCACCGGATGGGAGGTCACGCTGCGCCGAGACGGAGAGCGGCTGATCTATACCGACGATCAGGGCCGCATTTTGACGCTGCCGATGCCGCGCTGCGGCGCACAGATCATCGTGTCGTCCGAGCAACTGCACTTCGCGCATTTGTCCGATGGGCGAATGGTCGTTGCCGACCTCACGCCGCACTACCGCGTGTTCGGTGAATTCGACGAGGAGGGCGTCGCGCGGTTGAAGTACATGGAAAATCTTCGCAAGGAGCGGATCGGTTGCATCTGGGATACGCACGGCCGCCTGCAGCGCATGCGAGGTACATGCGGTCACGAACTGAAGATGCACTATGATCGCAACGGCTCCCGACTGACCGGCATCGAGTGTGTCGACGGAGGCCCGACCGGTTTTCTTGTCCGGTACGGCTACGACGACGATGGCCGCTTGACCAGCGTGCGTAATCGTATCGGCGACGTCGTGCGCCGCTTCGCATACGAGAACGATCGGATCGTCGAAGAGGTTGGCTCGCTCGGACAAACCACCCGTTATGCATGGCAGACGATCGACGGCACGCCACGAGTGGTCGAGCGAATGACATGCCGCGGCGCCCATGAGCGCTGCACATACAATTTCGACGAGCCTGACAGCCAGGCAACCGACGTGTTTGGTCACACGGCTCATTGGCAGTTCGGAGATCATGGGCTCGTGCTGGCATATGTCGATTTCGACGGCCGCCGCCATGCGTTCGGCTATGACGGCGCCGGGTGGCCGACCGAGCTTGAATTGCCGGGCGATCGTCGAGTTCGCATGACATTCGACAACCTCGGCCGCATCACGCGAGAAATCGATTCGCTCGATCGCGAGCGCTCGACGATCTATGCGTTCGCGACGCGCGAGCCGATCACGATTCGCACGAGTAATGGTCAGCTGTGGCTGTGGCGGTATGACGATCTGCTGCGCCCCGTTTATCGGCAATCACCGTCGCGAGGGGCCACGCAAATTGCTTACGCGGAGCACGAAGACGGCGAGATTCACACATATGCATCCGGGCAGCATGGCGCGGTCACCGTCGAATACGACCGATGGGCGTGCGTGATCCGCCAGGTTGAAGCGCACGGTGGCGCGACGATCTACCGCCGCGACGAAAATGGCCATGTCGTCGAAATCGTCGATCCGCTCGGTGGAACGACGAAGATCGAGCCCGACTTGCTCGGGCGTCCGCTGACCGTGACTTTGCCCGATGGCCGCTGCGAGCGCCTGGTCTGGAACGCAGGCGGGCAAGCGACCCTGTTGACGGGGCCCGACGGCCAGACCAGATATTGGCATCGCGACCAGCACGGCTGCGTTGTGCGCGCGACCGACGAGGAGGGGAACGTGACTGCACACGAATACGATGCGCACGGCCGCAGAATCCGGACCGTGAGCGGGAACGGCGCGGTGCAGATGCTGGCGTGGGACCCGATCGGCCGGTTGACGTCGATCATCGATGCGGATGGCGTAACACGCACGTTCGACTATACGATGGCCGGCTGCCTCCAGCAGATCACGACCAATGCCGGTTCGTCGACTCGTCTCGAATCGTTTGCACATGACTCGGCGGGTCGCCTGATCGGCCGCGAGACCGAGCATGCGCGCTATCGCTACGCTTATACCAGCAAGGGGTGGCTCGAGACCGTCGGCTGCCTGCCGACCGACGCGGGCGAAGCGATCGGCGTCGAGCCGGATACGATCCGTTTCGAATACGATCAGTCAGGACGACTGACGGCGGAGCACGGAGCGAGCGGTACGCTTCGCCATGAACGCGACGAGGCGGGCAGGCCCGGCGCCGTGATTCTGGCGCACGGGCATGTCGTGAAGCTCGAGCGCGACGATGCCGGGCGCGTCGTGTTGATTGGTTTGGCGAGCGGCAGCGAGAATCGCGGGATTGCCGCGTTACGTTATGACGAGCTGGGGAGACAAGTATTGCGTTCTCAGGGCGAGCTGTACTTGCGTTCGGTTTTCACGCCGACGTCCTCGCTCGAGCGCTGGTTCGCGATGACGGTTATCCGGACGCCCGACAACGAAATGCGGGCGGGCGAAGTCGAACGTTGGCGCGAATTCCGGTACAGCGTCGCCGGCAATCTCGTTCAGGCGGACGATCGCTTCGACGGACGGACGTACTACGATTATGACCGTCGCGGCTGCTTGCTCAGGTCGGTGTCGGACGAGCTCGGTATCGAATATTTTACGTGGGACGCAGCAGGGAATCTGCTCGAAACGCCGCGTGTCGGATGGGAGGCCGTCGTCTATCCCGATCACCGTCTGCGCGAATGCCGCGGCTATCGCTACGAATACGATGTGTGGGGCAACGTGACCGGCAAGCAGGGCGCGGCGGACGAGCAGTCATTCACGTGGGACGCCGACGGCAGGCTGATGGAAGTCCGTGGGCGGCAGGTGTGCGTGCGGTTGCGATATGACGCGCTGGGGCGCCGTGTCCGCAAGTGCGTCGAGCACTTGCGGACAGATCCGCTCCGCTCGGAGCCGCGTACGGTCGACACGCGTTATGTCTGGGAAGGCGAGCGCCTGTTGCAGGAATCGACGCAGGCAGCGGTCCGGACCTATCTGTATCAGCCGGCCGACGACGGCCTCGTCGGCTATGCGCCGCTGGCGTGCGCGGACCAGAAGCGCAACGAAGACGGCACGCTTGAACCGATGCGCGTGTACCACTATCAGACGGATTCTGCAGGTACCGCCGTTACGCTGACCGACGAAGCGGGCGTGCTCGCGTGGAGCGGCCGCTATAAGGCGTGGGGTACGTTGGCTCCGCCGACCGCGCTGCAGCCCCAGGTTCGCCAGCCGCTACGGTTCGCAGGACATTACGCGGATGACGAAATCGGTTTGCATCTGAACGGGACACGATACTACGATCCCGACGCCGGCCGCTATTTGAGCCCCGATCGTGCCGCGGAAGCTGGGACGAGCCCGTATCGTTACGTGTCCAATCCGCTGATCGCGTGCAATCCGACGGGGCGCGCGGTGCCGCTGACCCGCCCGCCGGCGGGTCGGCACACGGCGTCATGCTCGGATCGATCGCTTGATCCGTCGAAGCAACTGACCGGAGGCATCGAAGAAGTCGATCAAGTAATCCGCCGGGAGCCGATTCAGTTCGGTCGTGAATACTAGGTGCCGATCGAACCATTCATGCGATTGATGTCGGCGGAATTCGCCTGCATCAATCGTCTCGGTATGCAAGGGGAATTCGTCCGTATCGCGTGCGGATATTTCACAGCGATGGAGTCGTGGCAAGACGTCGCTGAACCGGCTTTGGTGCGCCCAAGTACGAATGTCGTGTGCCCGTTTGAGCGTCGCTTTCCATTCCTCCTCGGATGCGTAAGCGGTCGCGCCGTGCTCGGGTATGAGTCCATCGATGAGCGCTTGCTGAACGCCGCGATGCGCGAAGCTGACGCCGGCGTAAGCTTCGTAATCGCGGAGCGTGCGTGCCGTGCCGAAGTCGTACGGTTCGAATTCGATGCCGTTGCGCGGTGTGCCGTCGACGCCGAGTAGCGCGCGGGTGCGCGCGAGCGAGCGAAAATCCAGTTCCTCCCAGTTCTGCTTGACCGTTCCATTGGCCATGGTTTCGGCAGTATGGTCTTGCCAGAACCTTGGGCGTTCCTTGCGCGAGTACTCATGCCATGCGATCACGCGATGCGGATGATACAGGTCGTATCCATGCGTAAACGCGCGTGCCGCAATGGAGATTTCCTCGCCGAGGAAGAACAGGTGGGGATCGTGTTGCACCGCCGTCGAGAAATGCCCGTCGGCGAATGCGAAATGCGCGCTGTAGAAGCGCGCCGGAACGGGATGTCGCCTCTTCTCCCAGTTCGGAATGGCTTTCGAGCGAAACAACACGATGCCTTCCGGGGTGAAACGGTGCAAATACATGATCCGCGGCGCCTCGTGAGGGGTGACGACCGTTTCGCGCGGTTTGTCGGGCTGGTAACCCGGCAGATAGGCGGTGAGAACCGGCTTTCGGCTGAACGGACGGAGCGATTCGATCATCTCGATCACTTGGTCATCCCATCCGTCCACGAAACAATGATGCGAGTCCAGCTGCAGCGTGTAGCGCTCGTCGTTGTAATGTTGCTGAATCAGGTTGCGCGCCCAACAGGCGCCTTGTGATTCGTGGTGAGGTACGTCGATGAGTTCGATCGATGCGCCGGCATAAGTCAGTGTGTGGATCGGATATCGACCGCTCGTGTCGGTGCGCCATTGCGAAAAGCCGTGCGCAAAAAATTCTCCGACGGTTTCATGCAACGTGTATTGTCGGCACACGACGATACGCAATGCTTCCGGGCGAACCGCTCGTTCGATCAAATCGACCAGCGTCGGGATCAGTTGAGGATCTCGATAGCTCGCCATTTGGACAAAAATTGACTGGTCCATGGTGTCGTGTCTGCTTATTGCTGATGTCAGAGAATGGTGAGCGTGATAACGGAGGTTGCGTCGATCTTCCCCGCAGTGGGTGCTTGAGTACCGGTGCGCAGCACGGTCGCCTCGAGATCGAAACTGTGTTCCATTGGAGCATCGGGCTTGACTGGGAACCCGCTGTTGGGATCGTTCGGCTTCAGGATGTATTGGGTCGCCCTGTCGCGCAGACGGATTCCCAGGTGCTGCGCGCCCGTGTTCTGGATCAGGCTCGGGTCGTCGCTGTCCGGGGTCGCCTGCAATGTGGCGACGATCGACTCGGGAGGCGTCGGCCCGGAACAAAGCACTTTGAATTGCACCGGTTTCGTCGGGCCCTCCCCATCTTTGATGTCACGCGGGCCGAATTGGCCGAAGTCGACGTTGAGCGTCCTGCTGTCGACTTGGCAGCTAGGGAGCACCCGAAGGAATACGTTACGGCCCATGATGCTGATGACCGCTTGACCATCGTCGCCCGAGACGCGGCCGATATTCCCGCTGAGTTGAACTTCCGAGAAACTCGGAATATCGTTGCTCGTCTTGATCAGTTGAACTCGAAATATGGCTCCCGGCGGCATCGAGATATAGTTGTCCTTTACATCGCTCCAAGGGTTCTTATAGGGCAAATGCGATTCGGGCGGGCTGCCGACTACGCGAACTTGAGTGAGACGGAACCCGACTCCCGGAACATTGGTTTGAAAAACGTGATCCGCTATTTCCGTAGACGACGATGTCAGATCGAAGTTGATCGTGCCGGACGGTACCGTGCACCAGATGAACGCGAACGCGTTGTAGGATTCGCTCTTGCCTTCGGCGATGATCTCGCCGATCGCAAGATCGGGATCGACGTCGATAGTCGTTGAACCAAAGGAGACGTTGTACGTCGTGTGTTTTCTTGCGTCTCTTCCGTTGTTCTGGATGTCTTCGATATTTTTATCGCTGAGAACGCGGCAAGTTGCGAATGCCTCGGAAGAGGAGGCAAGAATCGTGACGAAGAGAAAAAGTGCCGAGAGTGATGTTTTCATGCAGTGAACGAGAACAAGCCTGGAAGAGGGGGAAGCAAAGCCGACAGGTCTGGCTGCCGACTTACACGTCGACCGCATCCCACCGCGCGAGCAGTTCGGCGGGAATCGCATTGGCGATTTCCGAAAAGCGCTTGCCGACCATCCGCTCCGACTGGCGCAGCAGCACGATCACCGGGCTGCTCGGCTCGTTCTGCTCGAACCAAAGGCGCGTCGCCTGAATGGCCGCCAGCGCGCCCCAGCGATCCATTGGCGGTTGCGGGCTTGCGATCGGCGATGCAGTGGGCGCTTGCGTGCCGGCATCGCCTGCCGGGCCGAACGTATCGGCGGCGCGCGAATGCGCGGCGTCGCCGTTCGCCGGCTTCGCATCGCCTTGCGGTTGAGCGGCGTTCGCCGAATACGGCGATTCCAGTTGCGCCTGTGCAAACGGATACAGCAGTTTCGCGATACCGGACAGGTCGGGCGCGTCCTCGCCGAGCGATTCACGGGTCGAGGCGCTCAAATCAGCCACGATGCGCTGGGCTTCGGCGAGCGCGACGATCGTCTTGTCGCGCCGGTTCCACCATTCCTTGAGTAGCCGGCTGGCCGATTCGGGCGCGAGTGCGTCTTTCACGCGCGTCACCGCGAGCGCCTTCTCGATGTCGCGCAGCTGCAACTGCAGGCCGCTTGCCTTGGGCAACTGAATTTCCCGGATATCCGCAAGCGTTGCATCGGGGTCAGCGAACGTTGCGATCGCATTCGCATAGACCACGGGATCGCGTTCGCCTTCGAAGAACGGGACAGGGTGTAGCGCTTCGCCGTAACGTGCGAGCATCTCGTTGAGTAGCGCGAGGCCGTCGCGCAGCCCCTCCGCGCCGCTCTGCCGGATTCTGCATCGCGTCAGGATCACGACGAGCCGAATGTCCTTCGTGCGCAGCAGCAGCGCGCGGCAATCGCGTTCGGCCTCCGCCCAGTTTGCGGGCTGAGGCGCTTCGACGAACTCGCCATATTGCGCGTCTTTCTTCGGTGCGATCGCGGATTGCAGCATCACGAACGCCGGATCGTATTCGAGGTCCGGCCCGCAGGGCGCGTCCTGCGAAACGGGCGCGAGAAGATCTGCGTAGCGCAGCGTTGCAGCGGATATGGTGGCATTCATCGAGGAGCAATCTCCAGATCAGGAACAGTATTTTTCCGGCTCGAACACCATGCCCACGACCGGCTTGCCGTCCCTCGATTCGCCGAGCCAGGTCGAATAGCCGAGACGGTGCGTGGTGTCCGTGCGTGCGGGCGGTGCGGCGCGCGGCTTGACGAGCAGCTTGATCTCCCAGTCGTATTCGTGGCCGATGAAGGCGCGCACCCAATCGACCAGGGTAGGCAGATCGTTGCCGTGCGGCGTCAGGCGAAGATATTGGTCGAGATCGAGCGGACCGATGACCAGCCGGAACTTGTGCTGACAATCGGGAACCATGTCGCCGAGCAGCGCGCCCTCGCCCATGACGGTCGATGCGGCGCGCGCGCCAAGCAGGCAACGCTCAGGCTCCGCAATCCGGATCCAGTGGAAGACGTACTCGTCGACGACGATCGGCACGCCGAAGTAATGCGACAGCGTAGCGGCCACTCCGTCCGGATTGCGCGCCTCGCGGACGAGATGCGCGCATGCGGCGTATCGCGCGTGCGTGGGCGGGTGCGTGCGCGCGGCTTCTTCGGGATCGGTGCCCATCAGGCTGCCGATATAGAACGAGAACGTTTCGCGCTCGGCGCGATCGAGCGATACGGTTGCTTGTGACGACGCCCACGCGCGATAGAACAACGCGAGCGCGCGGTGGTGAAAGAGATTGGAGAAATGCGCGATCGCGTGATCCTGATAGCTCTCGGCGCGGTTGTACGCGAGCTCGGTCATGTGAAGCGGCAACGGCCCTTGCGGCCCCCACAGGCCGAGACCGAACAGCTGAATGTCGAGACGACCGCGCTGCACGTCGAGCGATGCGATCTCGCGCGGCGCGAAGGCCATCGACGGACGTTGTCCGATGCGAAACGGCTCTTCCCTCGGAAGACACGCGGTTCCGGGCAGAGGCATTCGCGCATCGCGCGCGGCGATTGCGCGCAACAGGCTCAGGAAGCCGGCGCGCCACGGCGCTTGCGGATCGAACCATGCCCGCAGTGCATCCGGATGCAGCGGCGAGCGGGCGTCGACGGGCTGGGTGGCGGGCGGCTGAGCCGTCATACCGCGCCCCTTCCGCCCATTCGCGGTTTCCATCGCGTGACAAGACCACGTTGCATCGAGCGAAGCTCAGTCTCAGTGAAAACATTGATCGAGACGTGGCGCGTGAGGTACTGCTCGAGCACGAGACCGAACAGGTATGGGCTCAACCCCGAGAAGCCGCTTTCGTCGACGGTCAGTTCGCATCGGACGCCGCGCCCGTAAACCAGTAATCCGTGACCGGGCAGACGCCGGACGACCGGCTCCGTGCGCGCGCCGACCAGACTGTCGATCTGCGTGGCCTGCTCGCGTTCGCTCGTGCCGACGAAGAGGCGCAACATGTTGCGCAACGCTTGCCCGCCGTCGCGGTGGTCGAGCTCGGCAAGCGGCATGTAGTTGAAGCTGAGCTGGCGAATCAGGCGCCATGCGGTTTCACCTGTCGCGTATGGCTCGCGCGGCGCGCTCGGCGGGTGAACCAGGCTCACGCCTTCGATCGGTACGGAGTCTTGCATCGTCAGATCGTTGACGCCATTGCGCGGGATCAATCGGGGAAGGTCGCGGTTGGTGACCCATGCGTCGACGGACAGGTAACGAATGTCGTCGGCGTACGGCGCTTCGGCTTGGTCGACGAGCGACACGTAGACTTCCGTTCCGACGTATGGCGTGCGCGTTCCATACTTGCGCGCGTTGGTCGACGTCGTTCTGGGTTCGCGCAGAATCGAGAAATACCGGCCGTAATTGCCGATGTCGCTATGCAGCGTCTGATAGAGCGGATTGAAGGTGACTTCCGTCGACGTTTCGGCTTTTTGCCCGAACACGCGCGATACCGAGAACACTTCATAATCGAGCGGGCGGGTGCGGTCCGGTATCAGGTGGAAAGCCGTTTGGGCGCGATTGATTTCCACACGGTCGGTTCGCTTCGGGAACAGATTGACGATGGGTGCGCAGAATAGGAGAAAGCGCGCGGCCTCGACGTGCGTGACGAGCTCGTCAGGCAAGCGATCGAGCAACAGCACGATTTCGGCTTCCTTTCCGTCGACGCGCGACAAGCCGGCGTTCAATTGCGTCAGCGCGAAGAAATAGAAGCGCTGACGGCAGGTGAAGTATTCGTGCAGCAGATTGTGCCCATGGAACGTGTTCCATACGAGCGGCAACAAGCTTTGATCGGGCGACAAGCCCTCGAAATCGACCGCGTTCTTCGCAACGACGACGCCTTCGCCGCGCGCGGCGCCCTGCGCGCGCACGACCGACGCGACGCTGCTCGCGTGAATCAATTCAAAGAGATGGGAGGCGATGCGTTCGTCGCCGCCGATATACAGCGAGAGGCGATCGAGTCCCGTAATTTGCGAAAACTTGATTTCGCCGACGGTGCGCACGCGCAGCCGGAGCGCGCCGCGCAGCCTCGTGTGCGGCAGCAGGCTGCGCTGAAGATCGGGAAGATCGGGCGGCACGGCGGTCAGCGTCGCGCCGGCGATCTCGATAGGCCAGAGCGTGATGTCCTGGCCGGTGCGGAATTCGCATGCGGTCTGCTCGCCGGGCGGGATCGACGAGCGCAGCATGCTGTGACGCGGAACCTTGAACCCCTTGCTGAAATCGCCCTCCCGCAAGCTTGGACGCAGGCGCGCGACAGCCATCGACGGCGTCGGCGCAACGTAATTCGGATAGGTGACTTCGAGCAGGCGTTGCGTGAAGCGAGGAAACTCGGCCTCGAGCTTGAGTTGCGTGCGTGCGGACATGAAGCAGAACGCCTCGATGAGTCGTTCCACGTATGGGTCCGCCACTTCGATGCCTTGCATGCCGAGCCGGCGTGCGATCTTCGGGTGTTGCGCCGCGAATTCCGCGGACAACTCCCGCATGTAGGTCAATTCGCGGTTGTAATGATCGAGAAACTGCGGGTCCATATCATTTTCCGTTGAGCGTGGTCTTGTCGAGCGTGACTCGATTCGACTCGAGGTCGAATGTGCTCTGGATGCGCAACTCCAGCGGATACGGCGACCATTGCACGAGCGCGCTGATTTCGAACGTCAATTTGTTGTAGCTGGCACCCTGTCGCGCTGCGAGCGGCCTGATCGCCAGGGAGTCCGCGATGAGGCGCGGCTCGAAATGGACGATCGCTGCGCGCACGAGGCGATCGATCGCTTCCCGGTTCCGGTCGTGCAGGTAGCTGCCCGACAACGGCGGCACGCCGTAGTTGACGACAGACGCCGAAACGAGCGGATAGCGGCCGGCATCCACCTCGTCGTCCAGATTGCTCGTGTTGAGCAACAGGCTCAGATCTCGCTGGACGATGCGACGCATTTCGTCGGCGCTCGGCGCATAGGCGTCGGGCGATTCGCTGAAGGAATGCGGCGCGTCGTCTTGCAGCCGGTCGAGCAGCGAGGGAAGGTATGCGGCCCGATGCCGTCCTTCAGGATGCCGCATCGTCGCCTTCGCCCGTGAAGCGGCATCCGCCGATCTGGAGCATGCCCCAGTCGCCCTGGTCGGTGGTCCACGTTCTTTGTCCGAGAGCGACGACGTTGGTGATGCCGATGTCGCTCCAGGTCGTCTCGCTGGCCAGACGGATTGCGGTCGTGCCGCTTTCCGATCCCGGATAGCGGGTCGGCGCATAGCCGCGGAGAACCGTGGCATCGAGCATGAGTGCCGTGACCGGACGCCAGACCAGGTCGGTCAGCGTACCGGCGGGCGCAAACGTGATCGACTTCAGCTGTTCGAACGGAATCCACCGATAGCCGCCCGCAACCGCTATTTCGAAGATCGGACCGAGACGCGAGTCGCTGTCGGTCAGCCATGCGAAGCGGCCCATTTCGGCGCTTTCCCCGCAGGTGACGGGTGCGGAATCGAACGCGGCCTCGCGCAGCGCATCGGCGGCTGCGACGTCGCCTGCGCCGAGCTTCGCATTGGCTTCGAGGAGCGTATCGACCCAGGCGGGCTGCGCGTCGATGAACCCCGGCGTTCGCTTGCCCGCAAACACGTCGGCCCGGAACATTTCGCATCGGATCAAGCCGCGATGCAGTTGCGCACGCGCCTCGCCCTGCGGTTCGAGTTGAGCCCAGGTCTGCAGTTGCTTGAGCGCGCGATCCCATGCGCCGTCGATGCAAAGCAACTGAAACAATAGCCAGCGTTCCCGCGTGTCGGATGGCTGCTTTCGGACCGCTTCGACGGTACGCGCCTTGATTTCTTCGAAAGACCGGGTACGCAGCGCGTCGTGCAGCAATTCGTCGTGCAGATCGGAGTTATGCGGAGATTCGGATCGATTCGTCATGCGGTTCTTCCTGTTGGATGTCCGTTTCGGCGGTCAGCGTCGGAAAGTGACTGTCCACGCTCATCAAGTGATGCTCGTGCCTGGCAAGCAGCGCCGCTTGCGGGAAATGTGCTTTCTTCCTTCGTAGTGGCGCGAGCAGGAGCAGCACGTCGTGTCGCTTTTCTTCGGCAAACAACTCTTCGGCGCGAAACGGATTCATCTCGTCCAGCACGTAGTCGATGTTTTGCCGATTGCCCAGCAGATCGCCCAGCAACGATCCCTGGCGGTAGCGGCCCGGCGCGTCCAGAAATGGGTCGTCGGGAACGGGGGCGGCAATGTGGGGACGCTCGATCGACTTGAGCTCATGGGCGTATGAGCGCTCGTGATGGATCAGCGCGTGCCGGTATTCAGCCAGCAAATGCGCCAAAGGATCGATGTCCGTCGAATCGAGCGCGGGCGGCGCCGGGTCGCTGAGCGCTTCTTCGTCGAGAATGACAAGCGGCGCGGCGCCGCCCGCCGATGCGCGGCCATACGGATGTGGCGCTACGGGCAAATTGGCCAATTCCGCGAGATCCGCGAAATGCGCCGGTTCGCTTCGCGGCAACGCGTTGCCGAGCGCAATCAGATCGACGGGCGGCGGCTGGGACGCAGGCTGCTCGCTCGAGCGTGCGCCGCCTTGAATGGTCAATTCGGCGGCGGCGACGGCGATGACGTCGCCATGCTCGAGATGCCGGCCGGCACCGGAAGCGACGGCCTCGCCATTGACGCGACAATCGACTTGAGCGCAATGGTTTTCCATCCGGAGCGAGCCATCGGGATCGGCTGCGAATACGATGCTGTCGTTCAGGATGCCGATGCATGCATCCGACGCGGCGAATCGGTTCGTCTGCACGAAATAGGCGCAGCCGGCTGCGCCAATCGCATGTTGCTGCAAAGGCGAGACATCGCGCCCGTCGTGGCGTGCGAGCGTGACGAGAGGCGTCGATATATCCGATTCTTCGTGATGCGCAAAAGCGTGTCGCGAGCGATCCGATTCCAGTGGTGAGCCGTTTTTCGACATGACGATTGAGCGGCGGGCGCGAGCTGCCCGATTGGCGGCTTGTCGGCGCGCATCCGATTCATGCGGGATGCGCGGTCCTGGGTATCAAGCGAGACACGACGATCTTATCGTGGGTCGAATTTTCAACATATGAGAATAGTTCTAAAAGCGGGTGATTATCGAGATTGCATTTGCCCGGACGTTGCATACGTTTGAAAAGGAGCGAAGCATGCGCGGCGCGAGATCGCGCTGCTGAAGTCCGGATGCTTGTGACGGGCGGTCACCGCGGGCCTCGCGCCGGCACCGGCGCATCTGTTGCCATGACTTCAATGAGTGAGAAGAAGCTCGAGATTTAATACTCGTCTCATTGAGCTTCATCGTCTGTCGCGATTAATGTCGTGCCTTTCCCGGCGAGTGCGCTTGCACGAGACGGAACCGGAAGCGGGACGCGATTTTCCGGTTTTGCATGCAGGCTTCGCATATTCACGAATTCACGATCGAGACATGACAGTTTCAAGACAGGCACTTTTCGGCAAGCTCGGCCATTCGCTATTTCGCAGCATCGAGTCGGCGACGGCGTTCTGCAAGCTTCGCGGCAACCCCTACGTCGAACTGGTGCATTGGCTGCATCAGATTCTTCAGGCCGCTGACGGCGATATTCAGCGAATCGCTCGTCACTGCGACATCGACATCGGCGCACTGGATCGCGACATGGTGCGCGCGCTCGATGAGTTGCCGGCGGGCGCGAGCTCGATTAGCGATTTCTCGCACCATATCGAGGCGGCGATCGAGCGCGCGTGGGTGCTGGCGACGCTGGACTTCGGTGATCGCCGGATTCGAGGCGCGTGGCTGCTGGCCGCCTTGTTGAAAACGCCGGAGTTGAGGCGCGTGCTGTTATCGATTTCGCCGACGTTCGGCAAGATTCGTGTGGACGATCTCGACGCGATGCTGCCTGCGTGGATCGACGGTTCGCCGGAAGCGAGCGAGACGCCGTACGACAACAGCGATTTCGGCGCGGTGGCCCCTGGCGAGGCGTCAGGCGCGCTGCAGCAGAAGGGAGCCGGTTCCCCGCTCGAGCAGTATTGCATGGACCTCACCGCGCGGGCGCGAGCGGGGCAGATCGATCCCGTTGTCGGCCGCGAGCTGGAGATTCGAACGATGATCGACGTTCTGTTGCGCCGCCGCCAGAACAACCCGCTGCTGACAGGCGAGGCGGGCGTGGGCAAGACGGCCGTCGTCGAAGGGCTCGCGCGCGCGATCGCCGATGGCGATGTGCCGCCGAAGCTAGCCGATGTGCGTCTGCTGAGTCTCGATGTGGGCGCGCTTCTGGCAGGCGCGAGCATGAAGGGAGAATTCGAGGCGCGCCTGAAGGGCGTGCTGGAAGCGGCAACGAAGGCGACGCAGCCCGTCATTTTGTTCGTCGACGAGATTCACACTTTGATTGGCGCGGGCGGTCAGGCGGGCACCGGAGACGCCGCGAACCTGCTCAAGCCCGCGCTAGCACGCGGCACGCTTCGAACGATCGGCGCGACGACGTGGGCGGAATACAAGCGGCATATCGAAAAAGATCCGGCGCTTACGCGCCGCTTCCAGGTATTGCAGGTTCCCGAGCCCGATGAGGCTGCTGCGGTCGACATGGTTCGAGGACTGACGCGAACCTTCTCGCGTCATCACGGCGTTGTCGTGCTGGACGAGGCGATTCGCGCGGCGGTCAAGCTGTCGCATCGCTACATTCCGTCCCGTCAGTTGCCGGACAAGGCGATCAGCTTGCTCGATACGGCATGCGCGCGCGTCGCGCTGTCGCAACATGCGCCGCCGCGCGAGCTGCAGGACGTCCGTGGAAGATTGGAAGCGGCGAGGGTGCGGCTCGAATTGCTCGACGGCGAGCAGCGCATCGGCATTGGCGACGAGATCGCGCTCGCAGCGTCTCGCGAGGAAATCGCCGCGCTCGAAGTGCGAGAGCAAGCGATCGATGCTTGCTGGCGGCAGCAGATCGGCGCGGCTCAGGCTCTGCTCAGCGCACGCGAAGCGGCGGGCAACGATGCGGACCGGCCGATCGACACGCTGCGCGAGCTGGAGCGGGCGCTCTCGAATTTGCAGGGCGATTCCGTGTTCGTTTTCCCCGAGGTCAACGAAGCGATCGTCGCAGAGATCATGTCCGACTGGACCGGCATTCCGGTCGGCCGGATGGTGACGGACGAAGTGTCCGCGGTGCGTGCGTTGCCCGATACGCTCGCTGCCCGCGTGATTGGTCAGCCGGATGCGCTGCATCAGATTTGCGATCGGGTGCAGACGGCGCGCGCCGGATTGACGGACCCGAAGAAGCCGCTCGGCGTGTTTCTGCTCGCGGGGCCGTCGGGCGTCGGCAAGACGGAGACGGCGCTGGCGCTGGCCGAGGCGCTGTACGGCGGCGAGCAGAATCTCATCACGATCAACATGAGCGAATATCAGGAGGCGCATACGGTATCGGGGCTGAAGGGGGCGCCGCCGGGTTACGTCGGATATGGCGAGGGCGGCGCGCTGACCGAGGCCGTGCGCCGGCGTCCCTATTCGGTCGTTCTCCTCGACGAAATCGAGAAGGCGCATCCGGACGTGCACGAGATGTTCTTCCAGGTGTTCGACAAGGGCTACATGGAGGACGGCGACGGCCGATATATCGACTTCCGCAACACGACGATTCTCCTCACCAGCAACGCGGGTTCCGAACTCTTGGCCGGACTGTGCTCGGACGAGGCTTGCGTTCCCGATGCGGACGCGCTCTGCGCCGCACTCGCTCCGGAATTGCTCAAGACGTTTCCCGCCGCCTTTCTGGGCCGCGTGACGCTGGTGCCCTACCGTCCGCTTGCACAGGAGACGCTATCGCGCATCGTCAGGCTGCATCTCGATCGCGTAGTGGTGCGAATGGTCGAGAATCAGGCGGTCCGCCTGACTTACTCGGACAACGTCGTCGATTACATCGTCGATCGTTGCCTCGTGCAAGAAACGGGTGCTCGCTTGCTGATCGGCTTCATCGAGCAACATGTGTTGCCGCTGCTCGCCAAGCACTGGCTGGATTCGCTGTCGTCCAAGCGCGTGCTGGCGAGCATCGATCTCGGAATCACCGATCCCGGTGCGGTTCCTGCGGAAGCGTTTGCCGTGCACGCGCTTCACGGCGACGCGCAAGATCGGTAGATCGGTAGATCGGCGCGGCACACGCCGAGCGAGATGCTCGGCGTTAGGTTGCAAGCACTTGCTTCGTCGAACGAATCGAACCCGGAGAAAAAATGACGGGTTGGCGGGGCTGCCAACCCGTGTCTCACCGCTGACGATTCATTGCCCAAGCTGCGCCGTCGATGCGGGGAGCGGTGCGACAGGACGTGTACGCGGCGGGTTGCACGGCTAGCATGTCGAGGGCGTTCGCGCGCAATCTTGTCGGCAGCGGTGTCGTGCGTTCAGCCGGTCGTTTTCGGTGTCGCGCGCAATGAAATCGAACGTCGGCGCCGCGCGCTCCGGGTCGATCGCGGGTCGATCATGCTCGCGCGGTGCGTGCCGGTTGCGGCCGGCGTGGCGCATATGCGGGGCAACCATCGTCCTACAAGCGCTCCAACGCATCCAAGAGCAAGGATTCCAGCGTTCGCCACGCCGCGCGCAGCGTGTCCAGATCCTCGATTTCTGCGATCTCCTCGGCGGCGGAACAGCGGGCGATGAGAAAGCGGTTTCCGGTCAGCGCGAACCCTCCCTTGATCGAGTGAAGTTGCTCTCGGACCGTTTTGAAATCGCGCGATGCGAGCGCTTGACCGATCTTGTCGATGGACTGCAACGTTGCGGTGCGCAAGGCCGCCGCGACCGCCGGCGGCAATGTGCGCATCCGCAGCTCGGCGTTGACCGGAGCGGACGCGGTGTCGGCGCGGATTTCCGCTACCGCCGTGCGCGCGGCGTGCCGTTGCAGCACCTTGTCCAGGGTGTTCAAGGACAAAGGCTTCAGGACGATTTCCGCGATGCCGACTTTCTTCGACCGCTGATAATCTTCGGCGGTCGCGTGAGCGGTCATCGCGATGATCGGAACGTCGGCGCGCATCTTGTTGGCGAACATCGCGAATCCGAAGCCGTCGAGCTCGGGCATGCCGAGATCGGTCAACACGGCGTCGTACTGATGCTCGCTGAACGCGCGCAAAGCGTCGCGTCCGTTTTCGACCACGTCCACCCGATGGTCGAGCGCCTCGAGCTGATCGCGCAATAGCGCGCGATTGGCCGGATGGTCCTCGGCGACCAGGACGTGCAGCGACGCGCGAGCGTGCGTTGACGCATTGCGGCGCGGCGCGGTCGGCATATTCGGCATGGCCGCCGCTTGACGGGCCTCGTGCAAGGGCAGAATCACCGTGGCCGTGGTGCCGAACTCCGGCAGGCTATCGATTTCGATCGAGCCGCCCATGATCGTTGCAAGTCGCTGGCATAGCGGCAATCCGAGGCCCGACCCGCCGAAGCGACGATGAATCGACGCATCGGCCTGCGTATAAACGTCGAACAACGTTGCGATGCGGTCCGGCTGGATTCCGATGCCGGTGTCGCTGACCCAGATCTCGATGGCGGAATTGCCCGGCCCGGCCTTCGCACGATGGACATCGATGGAAATATGTCCGCTATCCGTGAATTTGATCGCATTCCCGATCAAATTCGACAGTATCTGGCGGATGCGCGTCGGGTCGCCGGAGTAGTAGTTCGCGACGCCCTCGCCGACGCTCGAAAGCAGTTCAAGGCCCTTCGACTCGGCGAGCGGCGCATATGCGTCGACGATATCCTGCAGGAGCGCGTGGATATCGAACGGAATGTTCTCGAGCGTCATCTGGCCGGATTCGACCTTGGAAAGATCGAGTATGTCGTTGATGATGTGCAGCAAGGCGTTCGAGCACGATTCAACCACCTGAAGGCGCTCGCTCTGCTGCATGGAAAGCTGCGACCTGCGCAGCAATTCCAGATTGCCGATGATCGCATTGAGCGGCGTTCTGATTTCGTGGCTCATCGTGGCCAGGAACGTGGACTTGGCCTTGTTCGCCTGGTCGGCCGCGATGCGTGCTTCCTCCAGCTTCAGCTCGCTTTCTTTGCGCAGGGAGATGTCCAGCAGCGTGCAGAGCTGAACGTTCGCGCCGCGATAACGGGCGGCGACGACATTGGCTTGCAGGTAGATCGGATTGATTTCGTCGCGCTCGATGGCGAGATCGTGTTGCAGCAGCGCGCCGTCCTCGCTGTCGGGGCGGCCGGTCGCGTATCGATAGGCCTTCCAGAGCCGAATGTGCAGCGGTTCGCCGCTCGTGCGCGCCGAAAGTTCGAGCATCGCGTTGTTCTGCAGCAGAACGCTGCCGTCCTGGGCGGAAAGCAGGCCGAGCCCGACGGGCGCGGTGCGCAGGATCGTACGATTGAGCACTTCGCTTTCCAGCAGTCGCTGGGCGCGGCGGTAATTGGGAACGAGGCCTTTGCGATCGAACTGGATCGCGAAGAGCCACAGCATGCCGATGATGCCGGCTACGAGCCCTGTCATGAGCGCGAAGCGGGGCATCATTGCGGCCGCGATCGTCTTCCACGAATAGGCGTGGACGAGCACCCAGTCGGTGCCGGGCAACTGATCGCTGGTCACGAACATGCCGTCTTGGTAACGTTCGACGAGACCGTCGAATCCATCGCCGAGCGACCGGATGCTCAACGCGGAATCCGTCACGCCGCCGTTTGCGCCGGACTGGTTCGACGAACCGATGATGACGTTGCCTTTGCGATCGACGATGGTGAACGTGCTGCCGGCCGACGCGTCGTTCAGGTTGCTGTAAAACATGTCGAGCGGCAGGCTGCGCACATAGATTGCGAATAGTTTCCCGGTCGCGTCGATGGCTGGCTGGACGATGCGGATCATGGACTTGCCGGTGAGCGGATCGGGGTGCGGCGGCAGCCAGACGGTGCGTCGATCCGCGCGCAGCGGGATGATGGCGCTTGCGTCGCGAAGATAGCGGATGTCGCGCATCGCGTCGCCTATCACCATGGACGCCGAATGCGATTCCAGAAATGCTTCGGGTGACTGATCTTCGCGGGACCACAGAAGCGAGAGGTAGGTGCCGTCGGGCGAGAACGAGTAGCCTTCGACCCGGTCGTCCGGCAGCGGCGATTGACCGTCTCCCATCAGCAGTTGCGTTTCCAGGAGCGCGAGGTACGGCGCAAACGTGCTCGCCGGGCGATCCGGCGCCGGTATGCCGAGGGCGAGCGCAGCCGGCGCGCCTTGCGGCGTGTACAGGACGGCATGGCCTTGGTGCGCGTCGAAGCTCGAGAGCAATTCCGGCGACGGTTCGATGTGTCTGTTCCACAGGCCTTCGGCATGCATCACCGCACGCATGAGCGCCGTACGTCGAATTTGTAATTTTATTGTAAGTTTAGATTGCTGGATCAGAAATTCGTAGCGTGCGTTCGACACGTAGTCCATCGCCTCCATTCGGATCGCGAGCAGCAGGCAAAACAGGATGAAAACAGATACTCCGAGCGCGCCGCCATAGGTGAGTAGACGTTGATACGTCAGCATCTTTCGCGGGTCGAACAGCGCTTTGCGGTGACTCAGCTTGAATGGCTGGATCAGCAGTTTCTTCAGTTTTCCTGGCATATCGAGGCGTTGACTTGGGCGTGCGAGACGAGATCGGGAATGCGGATACTCGATTGAGATTTTTTGCGAATATTCCGTTCGCTAGCGTTCCCGGATAAACAATAGAATCTCTCCGTATACTATTCCCTTTCACGGCATCGATCTTTTGTAATTCGTATTTCCGAAATGAAAGAAATTTGAAATATTCGGCGGTCGACGCGAGAAATGACGAAAGAGCAAAAGTATGATGAATAGGCTGCTGTGATGCCTGCCGTGATGGCGAGGCTACTCGGCGTGTCGAATTTTATGAGCTGATGCCGACCGGCGCTCTCCTGCCTTTCGAGCTGTCTGGCCAGCGATCGAGTCTCACGCAGGCAACGCGGCGCAAAGATCCGGCGGGCGCGTGGAGCGTTCGCCGAAGCGTGTCGTTCGGCGGGGAGGCTATGCGGAGGCGGGATGATCCGTCGGTCGGCTTTGCTCGAATGGCGGCGGCCACGCAACGGTCCGTCGCGCTCGGTGTTGCGCGTTCGCGTCCCCTGGAGCCTTCATGGGAGGTCGGTGCCGGCATGGATTATCGCGCAAACCCCTGAAATTCGGCCGACGTTCTCGACGCGTTCATGTTACGTCGCTCGGGCCGGATTTGGATTGCTCGACCATTCGCGTGCTACCGGCATCGTTGACGTAAAGCGCGAGCCGCATATTTCGCCGCAAGTGCGACGAGGACGAAATTCAGCATTTGGCGCTGCCGGCGCGCAACACCGTTCCGGTTTTGACAATCTCCTTCCATTCGGCCTGCGCCTTGCGTCGCGCGGAAGGTGAGAGGAATATGAAATTGTTGAGAAGCACCAGGAATTCTCGCCTCTCCTCCTCCGGTAGAGCTGAAAAATCGAGCATTATGGATGCAACCTTTTGTGAGTTTGACATCGGATAGACCTCGGAAGATTGACTCAATCAGCTCCGGTCGAGGTGCGTTGGCGTGCGCAAATGATTGGTTATGATTCGAGTTTTGTCGAATGGAATCGGGTTGGGCACGACCGGGCATGGTGTGAATCGATCGAGTTGAATGATCGAAATATACGGACCCGATATCCGAGGGTGTATTGGACAAAACAAAAAATGAGTGTGAAGTGAGGCGTATTTGTATTAATCTCATGCGCGTGCGAGGCCATGTAAGTCGAGCGCGGCGAGAAAGCGGCCGGAATTTGATTTCTATTGAGAGGCCGCGGCCAATCACGACGTGTTGTCGATCGATGACGACGGCATCGGTCATTCGTCGTCGGCATTCCGAAGATCGCAAATTGATGACCATGCGGATGGCGGGCATGGCTGTGCAAGGGCGCGAAGTGTGTCGTGAGTTGTCCGATATCCGGCTCCTCGCAGGAATTCGATGCAATGCCGAAGAAGAAAAGCACGGCGCTGTCGAGGCCGAAGTTCGAACGAGCGACGAAGACATGCAACGCGCGCTACCGTGATTTTGCGGCGGCGAACGCTCATGAGCGACGTCAGCGAACGTCATAAGGCCGTTCATCACGACAGCAACCGATCAATGACTGGTCGTGTCTTCGACCAGTTTCACCTTCAGCGCATATTTGAGAAGATCGATGTCGCTGTTGAGGCCAAGCTTTCGCATGGCATTGGCTTTTTGAGAGCTGATGGTTTGTTTGCTTCGCTTCAGGCGGTTGGCAATTTCGTTGACCGACAAGCCGGACGTGAACAGGCGCACGACTTCCATTTCCCTCGGCGATAACGGAACGCTTCCGTCCGGCGACTTGCCATGACCGCTGTTGACGATCGTCTCCATGGTCGGAGAAAGGTAGGAACCCTTCGCATAGCTGGCGTGAATTGCTGCAATGATGTGTCCGACCTCGTCCGATTTGCTGAGAACCGTGGAAATGCCGTGTGAAATCAGATTGTGGATGATCGCGGGGTTGCTGATCATCGTGAGCGCAATCAAGCGGGTGCTCGGATATCGCCTTTGGATATACGAGAACAGAGAAATGCCGTCTCCGAAGTTGTCGTCCGGCATGTTGTAATCCGAAATGACAACATCGCAAGGATATTCATTGAGCGCAGACAGCAGTTCAGTGGAATTTCGGCAGGCGCTCACCACTTCTATCGAGCTGACAGGAGCCAGCGCGTGAAGCAGGCCGGTCAGTACAGCGGGATGGTCATCCGCGATGATGACCTTGATGGAAAAAACAGTCATCTTGATTTTAAGTTACATGGTTTGCGAAGTTTTGTGAAAGCGCGTGACATTTTTGAGATTGGCTGAAATTCCATCTCGATATTGGGCTTTTTCTATCGATCTTTATCAATTCGATAATTTGAGATTCATTTGACATTGGCGGCTCGGGTGTTGAAAATTCATGTCGAAAATCGTAAGGCGAAGCCCGAAAATAGGCGCATCGCGGTTTGATGCGCTGGATATGGAGCTTCAATAAAATCACACTTCGAAGCCGATGGGATCATCGTCATCGATGATTAATCGACGTGTAAGATGCAGATTAAATTACAAATGCCGGCAGTGCCATCGGACATGTATTAAAGGGTTGAATTTGTCAATATTTTACAAATTCAATCGCGGGAAGAGTTGTGGATCTCGTTTTGTTCATGAAGGTGAAGATGGATTGTGCAATTCTGCCTGTGAAGGATATGCGAATTAAGAAGGCGCATACTTGGCATGTGCGCCTTGGCGTCGGGTAGCGTGACGCGCGATGCGAGGCTGGTTGCGGACGATCGCTGATCAGCCGCATGATCCTTCGGCTTCTTCATAAGGTTGATCCGGATCGAACAGTTCGGGCGCGTCATAAGTAACGCGGCATTCGCTTCGGTTGACGCCTGACAACCTGATCGGCTTGCCGATGTCGTCATCGGATAGGATGAAATTTCCGTCTCCGACGATCGTGCCGAGGAATTGCCCTTGCTCGTCGAGCACGGTGGTGCCGACCGGTGCGGTGGCCCCTGTCGAATCTCGTATCGTCAACATGAGTTGTCGCGTTTCGGTTGCGTTGATCGTGCGTGTGAGCACGCTTCCTCGTCTGAGTCCGATGTCTACGGTCGTCGTGTCTAGGCGCACATTCATGGGGAGGCTTTGCGTATCGAGCCGAAGCTGGGCTTTCGTGTAGGGCGTCACTGAAGGAATGATCGCGGTGCCGAGCGGATTGGTGATGGAGGTGCCGCCGGGAGCGCTGATTCGCAGCCCCTTCTGGTTTGGAACCGATACGATGGCGAACGTATCTCCGATTCGACTGGAGGCCGTTCCGAATAGTCCGTTGGCGTATGCGATGCCTCCACTTACGGACACGTAAGTAGACCGTGAATTGGTCGTGCTCTGAGCGACGCCTGCACCGATCTGAGCAAGACCGGTGTTCATGCTGAAGGATGCGTTCGCGGTCTGGCCGTTCTTGTCGCCCGATGCGCCAATGGAATAGGAGCCGTTTCGTCCCAGCCGATTGCTGTAGGACGTGCCGAACGTGAGATCGCCGCGCTGCGACCGGGCGCTTCGTGCGCTCAAGGAGCCGCCGCCAAGCGGAATCGACACGTTGGCGTATACGCTGCTGCCGTATTTGGGGCTGATTTGTGCGGCAAGGCTGACGTTCGCACGGCCGATCTTGCGGCCGATGCTCAGCGTGTGAGACAGGGTGCTCGAAGCGCCGAAGAAACTGTTGTACGAAAGTCCATACGTAAAACTGCCCCAGCGAGGATGCGCCCAGTTTACCGACGCGTTCGCCGAATGCTTGGTTTGGCCCGCTCCGGTGGCGTCGCGAAGCGATCCGAGTGCAACATCGGGCGTGGTATAGCGATTCGAGCGCGAAAGCCACGAGGCGGACGCGAACACGTTCCCTCCGATCCGGGTCGAGCCTTGCAACTCGAATTGATATCCTTGACCCACGCCGGCGGCTCGTGAATAGCGCACTCCACTTGCAAGCCATGCCCCGGATTCCACCGAGAGTGTTCCTTGGGCGCTCGCATGAACATAGCCGGGGGCGGCAAGCGCGGCGGTCGACACGCGAAGATTGTTGGACGCCGAGAAGGAGACTTCGCCCGTGGCGAAGATCGCGGGCGTGCGCCTTCCGTCGGAATGGCCCGCGTCCTGATAGCGGCCGATGGCTGCCTGCCAGGTCATCGGCTGCTTCGCGTCGGCATAGCTCATGCCGACGGGCATCTCGAAGCGTCGCTTTCGCCCGTCCTGTTCGGTGATTTCGATCTGGAGATCGGCGTTCTGCGCGACGTTGCCGATGTCTGACAGCATGAACGGCCCAGGCGGGACGATCGTGCGATAGACGACACGGCCGCGCTGACGTACTTCGACGGTCGCGTTGCTTTCCGCGATGCCCTGAATGGGAACAGTCAGTTGTCCTCCGCTTTGCAGGCTGTCCGAACCGATTTGAACGCCGAGCATCGGCAGGCCGCCCAGGCTTTCGCCTGCGGAAGTGAACTGGCCGATCTGCGCGATGGCGCCCCACGCGTCGACGGTACGCGCGAGGTAGGTGTCCTGCAATTGATACGAGAATCCATTGCTGGAATTTGTCAGCGATCCGCGATTGCGGAAAGACCAGTTTCCGATATTGAAGCCGGGCTCAATTCGCGCCTGAAAGTAATGACTGTTGCCGAAACGGGTATCGAAGCGCTGCGCGAAGACATCGTAATTCAGCAACATCGCCTTACCGCCGGAGTGCAGTCCGTCGTCGCGCCGCTTCGGATCGAACGCTTTCTCCGGCACGGTCATGTCGATTCGGAACTGCCCCGGATGGAGTTTCATGTGAAATTCCGGCCACATTTGCTCGGGGTCGACGCAACCGGCCAGGTCGGACGGTTTACGCAATCGCAGCGTGCCCAACAGTGCGGCGTCGAAGCACGGATCGCCGTCGTCATCAAATTGAACGTTCGTCGTGTAAGTCTGATGGGCGTTGAGTGCGATCGTGACTTCCTGTCTGCCGGGGAGAAAGCGCGAATCGCCGCTGAAGAATTTTGCGATGTCGGCGGAATAGCCTCGCGCGATCAGCGTTTGTGTGTCGAATTCAACAGCCGCGCTGGACGAAGGCGACGAGACGGCGAGCGCGTCGCTGCTTCCCCATCCAATGAAGAGGAGCAAGCTAAGCGACAGGATCGACCGTCTTGCGTGCACAACGTATCTCCCGGCAGCGGTGCTGTTTGAGTTGGCGAGGGAAGGGGGCCGCGTTGATTCGCAAGCCCTCTACAGGTGAAAGGCGCAACTGGCCGTGCGCGCCGGACGGAAATGGCGCGAGCCGCATCGACACATGAGCCGCGTGCGTGGCGGCGATGCGGGCGCAGGGTCAATGGCCGGCATCGCTCGAACAAGAGCGTTCGTTCCGCGACGAGCGCGCGGGTGGCCATTAATGTGAATGATCGTCGCGTCGCGAGGCGAAATCGCCCGGCGGCGCGAATGCAGCGGACTGGGGCGAGAGACGAGAGTTGGCTGGTTGACGTCGGCGAGGTGATGTTGCCGACTTTCGCTCCGCCAAATTAACGCTGGACCGGCATCGTGACTGCGGGCAATACGAGGCCGTAGCGGCTGAGCGGAACGATCTCGATTTTGTCGGCGGCATCGTCTATTTCAACAGTTCGAGACTCGCCAGGCATCAGGTAGGCATGCGGGAGCGCGACCGTCTTGTTCGCGGGCAACAGCTTGACGCTTGGCGCGAGGCGGATCACGTGCGTGCTCGGATTGCTGAGCGTCAAATGTCGATCCGCAAGGCTGAGCTTCAAGTTATCCCAAGGGGTTTTGGAAACGGGAACCGCGCCGGCTTGAACCAAAAAGCCGATTTCCTGGCGTACCGGCATCACGAGCGAGCCGCGGCCGGTTTGCGATACCCCTTCGAACGATGCCTTGAGCATGTACTCGTGCTCGAGTTTGGCCCCCTTCTTGAGCGAAAAGTTGATCTGCTGACTTTGGCCGGGATCGATGCGTGCGATTGGCGGCGCAATCAGAATGCGTTGACTGAGTTTGTCTTCGCCAAGATCTTCGAGCTTGCTGACGAGCAGCATGGGGCTTTCGCCGTCGTTTTTGACGTTGAAGGCGACGCGTTGATCCGTTTCGTTGAAGATGATGGTTGGGCTCTCTAGGGTAAAAGTAGCTGCTTGGGTCTTCAGGCAGAATGCTGAAAAAATGAGGAGCAAGAGTGTTTTCATGAGAGTAATTCGAGAATTGAGAAAGTGGGGCATGAGATTGGTTTTTAAGAAATATCAAATATTGATAAATAATGTAGACGTGATGCTATGCCGTTGTTTCGATATGTGGAATGTTATCTTTTGTGCCGCGGGTAAGGGATGGGACGAGTCTTGTTGTTCGGTAGGACAAGTACTACGTTGTTAAATGCATGTATAAGATGGGATGGGGATGGTGAGGCGACTGAATTTTGAAGATATTCAGGCATGGCTAACGCATGGCCGCGTGATCGTTGCGTGATGAGATGTAGCTGTTGTTACGGAAGGTGCGAGATGAAATCGAATGACATTAGGCCAGATGACATCTTTGATGTGGTATATCTCGATCGATGTCTCGACTTGGAAGCTGCCGCGTGATCATGGTATGAGGGGAAGCGTCATAAACCATTTATTTTCTGAATCGCCAAGGTCCGGCTTACGCAGTGCTATTGAAAATGAGTAAAAGCGCCGCCTCGTGAGCGACGCCAATATGAGAGCGAGCAGTCATGCACTTCTGATTGTGAGGGCGACTGCCTGGTTATGATGCAATGATTTCTTATGCTTTACGGGTTGCGTCATTGGGGAAATTTGGCATCATGTTTATTTTGAGTAATATCCTGCTGGGTGTTGTGGGAGGTTATAAATATTTTTTAAATGCCAAATGCGAACGTGAGCGTTATGGAACCGTCCAGATCGACTGTATCAGTAAGTGCGCCATTCATCGATCCGCTGCCGGCCAACGTCGGCGTGACCACCAGATCGGCTGTAAATGTTTGGCCGGTTGCCTGCTTTGCACTGCTCCCCTGGCCAGTTGACCAGCCGTGTCTGTTTTGGCCACTTGGATTTTGGAGATACACGTCGCTGCTCCCCATCATGCCTCCACCGTTTGGCCAGGCTGAGAATACGGTAGAGTTTTTCCCGTCCACGGTGCCGTTCTCCATCAATACTGTGTAGTAGCCAAGCTTTCCATCTGAATTGACCTTTCCTAAACCGAAGTTGCTTGGATTTGCTTCGGAGGTTGAATCGGAACGATTATCCGTCACAGTGAAATTCAAAAATGTCGTGGCATCGCATTTTACGACCCAAGTTTTTGTCATTGAGGAAAGTGTGGTCTTTTCATTTCCAGGTTTGATGAGCGTCGATGGAAGGTGACCAAAGTCGTAAACTCCTTCTCCTGGAGAGCCAATGATGCAACTTGGAACGTCTATTTTTCCTTTGACGGATAGATCGATCGTCGGCTTGTCGGCATGTGCGCTCGTCATGAGGGAAAATGTAGACGCGGCCGATAATGTAAGAAGGATTGCTTTCATATTTAAACGTGATTGGAATTTGCAAAAATTTCTGTGTGATGTATTTGTATCAAGGAAATTAGGGGCGTTGTGATGCAGGGATGTGGGGATTAAGCTGATGCGTGGCTGTCGTTAAGGAAGGTATGTGCGGATCATTTTCCGAGTGTCGGGCATCTCGTTCCGCCCGCTGATTATCAAGGTTAGAGGCGCTCGCAAATGCTCGACCGTCCAGCCGGCGGTGAATATGCCAAAGTGCCCGGTAGCGACCCATGCACCTTCTATGCTTTACGTATAGCCTTTCGCGCCATCCATCGGTTGCCCAGTGCAAACAAGGTGGTGATTTCGGCAATGTTCTTCGTCAGGCCGCGGTATCGCGTCGTTGTATGGCAGAACTGGCGCTTCGAGACTCGAAGCAAATGCTCGGCCCTGGCATGGATGCCGGCTTTCGGGCGCTCGATCTGGTCGGACATCGCATCCAGGCGGTCGCTGGAGACCAATTACCTGCGCCCGCCGGGCCTCATCGCGATGTGCCGGCGCAACAAGCAGCGTTCGCGGCGCTTCTCGATGCTCGGACATCCGGCATCGGCGTACACGGCCGTCTCTTCGCCATGCACTGGCGCCTCGGCTACGTTGATGTCGTGAACGTTGGTTGCGCCATTTCCGTCGCCGGCGCATTTGCCTTGGGTAACTTGCTGACATCCACGAAGCGTTCTACAACTCGGCTGCTGCGTGATCTGCTGAAACACCTTGCAGCGCACTCAGCAGCCTTTATGAAACAGCCTCTTAGAGGCCGAACGCGAAAGTCAGCGTTGCGGAGCCGTCCAGATCGACTGCGTCCTTCAGCGCGCCACCCATCGTTTCGGTGCCGGCGAGAACCGCTTCGACCACCATGTTCGCGGTGAAAGTCGTTCCGGCCATCTGCGATGCGGCGCTTTCGCTTGCCCACCCGTGCGTGTAGTTGGCGAGCTTGTTCAGTTTTTGAGACGCTGCGATAACGCCCGTACCACCGAGAGACGTGTTCGGCGTTGCATACACTCGTGCCTTTTGGCCATCGACCTGCGCATCTTGCATCGTCACCGTGTAGTAGCCCAATTTGCCGTTGTCGTTGACCGTACCCAGGCCAAATGCGGTGTTGTCCGTCGAACTCGACGAAGCGCTGCGATTGTCCGTCACTTTGAAGCTCATATACGTTTTGGCATCGCAGTTCACGGTCCACGCCTTTTCCATCTTGGTAAGCGCCGTAGTCGCCGTACCGCTCTTGATCAGCGTCGGCGAAATTTTCCCGTAGTCGTATACGCCATTGTCGGCCGCGGCGACGGTACAGGCCGGCACGTCAATCGTGCCCTTGACGATAAGGTCTTGAGCCGGTGCTGCAGCATGAGCTGCCGTCGTGCCGAGCATGGCGATGGACAGCGCGAGAAGAGAGGTTTTCAGTTTCATGGATTCGAGTTCCCAAGTAGAAAAAAGCCCGGAGGCCGGCATATTCCCGATAAACCAGACGGTCGTTGCGGAAATCCGTGACTGAGATGCTAATCAACGAGGTTTGTCCTAACACTGGGACAGGTCCTGTTTTGGATCGAACTCGTCCTAACCCGCGGGCGCGCAACACCGCGAAAAATACCTGTGGACACGAGCCGCGCGTCCGGTGCGCGGTTGGCAGCCTGGCGCCACGCGCAGGAATGCCGCCGAGGCGACTGTACGGAGTGCAGAGCGAGCGGAGAGGATCGCAGCGGCAGCCGCCATGCGGCATGAACGCAGCTTTTGCCGGTGCGGGATTGCAGTGCATGCCGTCCGGGATTGTCGTTTGGATGCTTGTCGCACAAGCGTTGCAAGAAGGAGGCGATAGGCAGGGCAATGCATGCGCGTGAGAGCGTCGTACCGTCGAACATCGCTCGCTTTGCGATCCCGTCGCTTAGTTCGAGCGTGGACGCCGTACTCAACTCACGGGCCCCGTAAATCGAAAGAGCGCTTCGAAGGCGTGCCAAAAGCGTCTGTACGGTCGCCGCGCGCCGATGGAAATTATTATGTGACCCTTAATGTGGGTGTGACTCACGCTATAGGGGGCGATTCCGGAGCGTGATTTCGGTCGGGTAATTTCGGAATGGATGCGTCGATACACGATCCTGGTGGGCTGTATCCGGATGCTGTTTGGACGTGGCTCGCAGCCGTGTGCGCCTCTTGTGCATAGTGCAGCAGGACGATCGGTCAATTCGACTGTTCTTGCGCGGCGCCACATCGAGCTTAATCAATTCGACGAGACAGGTAAAACTTACGCGGCGCGCAGTAATTGTTAAATATTGTTTGTAATGAAATTGCCGAGTGTTTTGTAATTATAATGTAAACATGTAGGCAGTAGGCCGCTAGATTCATGTTGTCGTGAATTGAAAATTATAAAGTGCATCAACTTATTGAGTTTTCAATGAAGTGGTGAGCGAAGATTGTTTGCCGCGCGCCACGTTGCTTGTCTAGCGGCAAAAATGGAGATCGACGTTATATAAACCCTATTCGTTCTGAACAGTTGATCGATTGATTCGGGATCGAATGAGGCGCGTGGTCGATATGACGTTGATACAAATTTGGGGGTGAAATGAAAATCGATTTGATTGTCGCTGACGACCATCCCGCACTGATAGCCGGAATAGAGCATGCGCTGAGCAGATCCAGTGCGATCAGAGTCGCAGGCACGGCAAGCAATTCCACTGAATTGGTCGATCTGCTCGCGTGCGAGCGATGCGACATCCTGATTACCGATTACGCCATGCCTGGCGGCAGCCACGGTGACGGCCTTGGGCTGCTTTCGTTCCTGAGGCGCCATTACCCCGATTTGAAGATCATCGTATTCACGGCGATCGACAATCCCGCGCTCATCGCGTCGATGGCACGGCTGGGCGTGCGTGCGATCGTGAACAAGATGGACCATATCGACAACCTGATTGCGTCGGTCCAGGCCGTCTACGCGGGAGCAACGTACATTCCGGCGGACGTCGATGCATTCGTGTCGTCGCGAATTGCCGACGACGGGCAAGCGCTGTCGATCGAGCGGCAGCTCTCGGCCCGGGAATTGGAAATCGTGCGTCTTTACGTATCCGGGCTTTCCGTCAACGAAATCGCTGCCTATCTTCATCGCAGCAAGCAAGCGGTCAGCACGCAAAAGATGAATGCGATGCGAAAGCTTGGCATCGAACGCGATGCGAGCCTGTTCCGCTTTGCGTATGAAACCGGCCTCATGGCGGCCGGCGTGCCGTCCGGCGCTCCGGTCGGGGTGCAGGCGGCGGCGTATTGATTGCCGCTTCGCCGCGACGCCGGATCGTTCCGCTCGTCACGCTATTCTCATGCGGCAGGCGTCCTGTTTCGCACAACGACACGCGGAGCTCGCGGTCGCGACGCAACATGCGCGGTTCGGGTAAGCAAAGCGCTATCGGGCAACGAATCGCTTAATGCGCCGGCGCTTGCATGGAGCAGCCATGTTGCGCCTTGCGCTGCGAGCCGTGCGCGAATGCGTGCGCGGCAACATGACAGGCCCGCGATCACCGGCACCCGCTCAACCGGAAGGCGGTTTCCGTCGCCTCGTCACGTATCGCCGCGTGCCTCTTTTTTCGACGGCTGCAATGCTGGCCGACGCTCGGCTTGGCCGGATGCCGAACTGCCCGGAGAGCGGCAGCCGGATCGGCGCGCGACTCCGGCCGAATCTCCGGTGGAATCTCCGACCGAATTCGCCGAGCGACGCAATCGCGCCTTTGTGCCGGCCATCACGCTCGACGGCACCGCGCGGTTCGGCGCCGCGATTTCATCCCAAATGATCGTTGTCCTGGTGGCTCGACAATTCGAAAACCTTCCTGTCCTTTCCGCGTATCCATGCCGGTTCTCGCCCGAGCCCGGTCCACGTCGAGCCGCTGACCGGGTCGTAGTACTTGGGTTCGCGCTTCTTCTTCGAAGAAAATACTTCTTGAGGCGTAAAGCCGAATTCCGCGACGCATTCGCGAATCTCCTGGAGCACTTTGGCTGAAATCGCCTTGCGTTCCCGGTCCAGGGATGCCTGAAGCGATTTGACGTGTTGTTTGTACTCTTGATAACTGTTCATGCCTGAATTATTTCGATCGAATACGATATTCGATTGGTGAGGTATGCCGTTGAATAAACTCGATATTGTTGGATGGTAATTTAAAGATTGATCATTTGTAATGGGACAAGTATGGATTAAGGGCGCTTTAAATCGCGATTGCCGAAATTCAATCGCCGGCCTCCGTCCTTCCTCGGGCGTCGCGCAATGGCGATGATGTTCGTGGTGCGGCCGGCAGCGGGAACGCCGAGCTGATTCCGGCCGGCCGCGGCCACTTGCCGAAAATGCCGCGACGAGGCGCAAGCGGCTTGGAGGCTCCGCGATGTGCGGATCGTGGGCGGCGCGGGCCGCGATAGCGGTCATTGGCCGTCGGAGGTCGCTGAGGGGAAGCGTCGCGGTGATTGAACGAACGGCACGAGAAGCGGGGCACGTGTGCGCCGTCCACCGTCGACGCCGACGCAATGGCTGCGCCGCGCGCAAAAGCAGCGCCGCCGACGCTCGAGACTTTCGGCATGGAGCAACGCGTCGTCCATTCCGATGAACGGAGAAGCGGAGAAGCGGAGAAGCGGAAAAGCGGAAAAGCGGAAAAGCGGAAGACCGGACCAGAGGACGAGCGATTCGCGCACACCGCGGGCAACGCCGGCGCGCACAGAGGCGGATGGGCAGATCGCCCCGCATGTACATTTGCACCATAAATCTCGCCTGAATGTCACGTCTATAGTGCATTCGCCCGATGAATCCCCGGCGCGACGTCCCTACCATACGGCTCACACGATATAAAACGATCCGGAGACGCGCATGACCCCTCCCTCCTCCGTCGCGGCGCGGCCCGCATCGGACCCGCTGAACGACGGCTATCGCAAGGTCGCGTTCCGGCTGATCCCGCTGATCTTCGTCTGCTACCTGTTCAACTATCTCGATCGCGTGAACGTCGGCTTCGCGAAGCTGCAGATGCTGAGCGACCTGCAAATGAGCGAAACCGTCTACGGTCTCGGCGCGGGCATTTTCTTCGTCGGCTACGTGCTCGCGGGCGTGCCGAGCAATCTGATCCTGCGGCGCGCAGGCGCGCGCGCGTGGATCGCGATCATCATGATCGTGTGGGGCGCGCTGTCGTCGGCGCTGTTGTTCGTGAAGACGCCGGCGTCGTTCTATACGCTGCGCTTTTTCACCGGCATCGCGGAAGCCGGGTTCTTTCCCGGCATGGTGCTCTATCTGACGCAATGGTTCAGCGCCGAGCATCGCGGCCGCGCGATCGCGCTCTTCATGTCGGCGATCCCGATCTCCGGCGTGATCGGCGGCCCGCTGTCGGGCTGGATGCTCGACCACTTCTCGGCGGGCCAAGGCGGGCTCGCGGGCTGGCAGTGGCTGTTCCTGCTGCAGGGCGCGCCGACGATCGTGCTCGGCGTCGCGGTGTTCGTGTTTCTGCAGGACCGGATCGAAGACGCACGCTGGCTGTCCGGCGACGAGAAAGCCGCACTCAACCGCGCGATCGTGACGACGGCGGCCGACGCCGCCCGCGCGTCGTCCGGCCAGCCGCACACGTTGCGCGACATCCTGCTGAACGCCGCCGTCTGGAAATTCGGCATCGTCTATTTCTGCATCCAGATGGGGGTGTACGCGATCAACTTCTGGCTGCCGTCGATCATCCGCTCGCTCGGCGTCGGCGGCAGCGGCGCGATCGGCTGGCTGAGCGCGATCCCGTATTTGTTCGCGAGCATCGCGATGATCGCCGTCGGCAAATCCGCCGATGCGCGCCAGGAGCGCCGCTGGCATCTGAGCGTGCCGATGGCGGTCGGCGTCGCGGGGCTGCTGATGGCCGCGCAGGCCGGCAACGCGATCGTGCCGGCGATGATCGGCCTCGTGCTCGCGACGGCGGGCGCGCTCACCGCGCTCGCGATGTTCTGGCCGCTGCCGACGCTCGTGCTGACGGGCACCGCCGCGGCGGGCGGTGTCGCGCTCATCAATTCGCTCGGGCAGATCGCCGGGTTCGTGAGCCCTTACATCGTCGGCTGGATCAAGGACGCGACGCAGCGCACCGATCTCGCGCTCTACATCCTGTCGAGCACGATGGTGGTCGGCATCGTGCTCGTGATGCGCACGCACGCGCGCCGCGCCGGCCGCTGACGCGGGCCATGCCGCGCCTTTCGTTCCTGCATTCGCGCGCGAGCCGCGCGCGCCACCGAAGAGGTTCGTTGATGAAGATCGTGATTGCTCCCGACTCGTTCAAGGAAAGCCTGAGCGCGGTCGAAACGGCGCGGCAGATCGAGGCCGGGTTCCGCGAAGTGTTCGCCGACGCCGACTACCGGTGCCTGCCGATCGCCGACGGCGGCGAAGGCACGGTCGACGCGCTCGTCACGGCGGCGGGCGGCGAGCGTCGCGCGGCAATCGTCGCCGATCCGCTCGGCCGGCCGGCGCGCGCCGCGTTCGGCATCCTGCCCGACGGCACCGCGGTCATCGAGATGGCCGAGGCGAGCGGCCTGCATCGGGTGCCGCCCAAGTCGCGCGATCCGCGCGTCACGTCGAGCCGGGGCACGGGCGAGCTGATCCGCGCGGCGCTCGACGCCGGCGCGCGCCGTTTCATCGTCGGTCTCGGCGGCAGCGCGACGAACGACGGCGGCGCGGGCATGCTGCAGGCGCTCGGCGCGCATCTCGCCGACGCAGACGGCCGGCCGATCGGCCCGGGCGGCGCGCCGCTCGAGCGGCTCGCGCGCATCGACGTCGCCGGTCTCGACGGCCGGCTCGCGGCGTGCGCGTTCGAAGTGGCGTGCGATGTCGACAATCCGCTCGTCGGGCCGAACGGCGCATCCGCGGTGTTCGGCCCGCAAAAGGGCGCGACGCCCGAGATGATCGCGCATCTCGATCGCAACCTCGCGCATTTCGCGGCGATCGTCGCGCGCGATGTCGGCCCGGACGTCGCGCGGCTGCCGGGCGGCGGCGCGGCGGGCGGCCTCGGCGCGGCGATGTCCGCGTTCCTGAACGCGACGCTGCGCCCGGGCGTCGAGATCGTGTCCGACGCGCTGCGGCTGCGCGACGCGATTCGCGGCGCGAGCCTCGTCGTGACGGGCGAAGGCTGCATCGACGGCCAGACGCTGCGCGGCAAGGCGCCCATCGGCGTCGCGCGGATCGCGGCGGAATGCGGGGTGCCGGTCGTCGCGATCGGCGGCGCGGTGACGGGCCAGGCCGACGCGCTGTACCGGCACGGCTTCGACGCGCTCTTCGCGTCCGTCAGGCGCGCGTGTACGATCGACGAGGCCCTTCGCGACGCGGCGACGAACGTGCGCTTCGCCGCGCGCAACGTCGCGGCGGCGATTCGCGTCGGCTGGCAGCTCGGCCGGCGCGCGCCGGCGCGGCACGCCGCGTAGCGCACCCGCATCGGCCGCCCGTTCGCCGGCCGGCCGCATGCATCCGATCCACTTCTCAGCTCTGCACACGGATATGCGAAACGAAAGCCACACCGACCGCGAGCGCCGCCGTTCGACGAAGATCGTCGCGACGCTCGGCCCGTCGAGCTCCACGGAGCCCACGATCGAAGCGCTCGCGCGCGCGGGCGCCGACGTCTTCCGCCTGAATTTCAGCCACGGCACGCATGCCGATCACGCGTCGCGCCACGCGGCCGTGCGCGCGATCGAGGCGCGCATCGGGCATCCGATCGGCATCCTGCTCGATCTGCAGGGCCCGAAGCTGCGCGTCGGGCAGTTCGCGGGCGCTCGCGCGCGGATCGCGAAGGGCCAGCCGTTCGTGTTCGACCTGAACCCCGCGCCCGGCGACGCGCAGCGCGTGTCGCTGCCGCACCCCGAGATTTTCGACGCGGCCCGGCCGGGCCATCTGCTCCTCGTCGACGACGGCAAGCTGCGGTTTCGCGTGGAGGCGGTGTCGGCGGGACGCATCGAGGCGGTCGCGCTGCTCGACGGGATCGTGTCCGATCGCAAGGGCGTCAGCGTGCCCGACGCGACACTCGCGATCCCGGCGCTGTCCGCGAAGGATCGCGACGATCTCGAATTCGGGCTGTCGCTCGGCGTCGACTGGGTCGCGCTGTCGTTCGTGCAGACCGCGCAGGACGTGCACGACGCGCGCGCGCTGATCGGCTCGCGCGCCGCGATCGTCGCGAAGATCGAGAAGCCGCAGGCGGTGACGAACATCGTCGACATCGTCGAGGCCGCCGATGCGGTGATGGTCGCGCGCGGCGATCTCGGCGTGGAGATGTCGCTCGAGGACGTGCCGAGCGTGCAGAAGCGGATCATCCGGCTCGCGCGCGCGGCGGGCAAGCCGGTGATCGTCGCGACGCAGATGCTCGAATCGATGACGCTCGCGCCGACGCCGACGCGCGCGGAGGCGTCCGACGTCGCCGCGGCCGTCTACGACGGCGCGGACGCGGTGATGCTGTCGGCCGAATCGGCGTCGGGCGAGTATCCGGTCGAGGCGGTGGACTTCATGCGCAAGATCATCGCGACGACCGAGGCGGACCCGATCCAGCCGCAGTTGATGAAGGCGATCGTCACCGCGCACGCGCCGAACGCCACCGACGCGATCGGCGCGGCGATCGAGGTGGTATCGGATACACTGCGGCTCGGCGCCGCCGTCACGTACACGGCGTCGGGCGCCACCGCGATACGCCTGTCCCGCCTGCGGCCGAGCACCGCGATCCTGAGCCTCACGCCGCGCGCCGACGTCGCGCGGCGGCTCACGCTCGCGTGGGGCGTGCGCTCGCGCGTCGCGGTCGAGGCGACGGGCATCGAGAACATCGTCGAGATCGCGATCGAGGCCGCGCACGCGGAAGGATTCCCGACGGACGAATGCCCGATCGTCGTCGCCGCGGGCGTGCCGTTCGGGCATCCCGGCTCGACGAACCTGATGCGCATCGTCTGGCCGACCGAAATGACGCGACAATAGGCGTCGGGCCGGGCGCCGGCCCGCGGCCCGCCTGGCCGCCGGCTTTGCCGCCGTTCCCGCAACCCGACCTGACCGCCATGATGATCGATGCCCGGCTCGCGACTGAAATCGTCGCACGCACCGTCGAAGTGATGCCGTTCGACGTGAACGTGATGGACGCGCACGGCCTGATCCTGGCGAGCAGCGACGCGGCGCGCGTGGGCGAGATCCACGCGGGCGCGCAGCTCGCGCTGGCCCGCGCGCGCGCAGTCGAGATCGACGACGCGATGGCCGCGAACCTGAGCGGCGTGCGGCCCGGCATCAATCTGCCGCTCAGCGTGCGCGGCAAGGTGTGCGGCGTGATCGGCGTCACCGGCGAGCCGGACGCGGTGCGCGGCTTCGGCGAGCTGCTGCGCGTCACGGCGGAATTGATCCTCGAGCGCGAGCAGTTGACGGTCGAATTGCGCCGCAACGCGCGCCATCGGGAAGAGTTCGTTCTCCAGCTTCTGAGGCGCACGGCCGCGTCCGCCGAGCTCGAAGCATGGGCCGACCGGCTCGGCATCGACGTGCGCGTCGCGCATGCGGCGATCGTGTGCCGCCTGAGCGGCGTCGATGCGGACCCGGAGGCGGGCGTCGGCCAGATCGAGGCGATGCAGTCGCAGCTCGCGCACGAGTGGCCGCAGTTGCTGACCGCGAAGACGTCGTATCTGGAGCTCGTGATGTTCGATGCGATCGATGCGCGCGCGGCCCGCGACGGCGCGCTGGCGAAGCATGCCGGCAAGCGGCTCGCCGCGCTGGAGGGCACGCTGCGCAAGGTCGCGACGCAGCCGTTCTCGCTCGCGCTCGGCATCGCGCTCGACGGGATCGACGGCTTCGAGCGTTCGTATCAGTGCGCGCTCGCGACGCTGCGCGTCGGCGCGGCCCGCGCGCCGCGGGAGAACACGTACTCGTACTACGAATTCGTGCTGCCCGTCTTGCTGTCGGCGCTGTCGCAAGGCTGGCAGGCGCAGCAGTTGCGCTTGCCGCTCACGCGCCTGCTTGCGCGCGAGCGGCGCTCCGGCGCGCTGCTCGACACGCTGAAGGCCTGGTACGCGAACGACGGCCACCCGAGCGCCACGGCCGAGGCGCTCGGCATTCATCGCAATACGCTCGATTACCGGCTGCAGCAGATCCGCGACGCGACGGGCCTCGATCTCGGCGCGATGGACGATCGGCTCTGGCTGTACATCGCGCTGCAGACGACGGTGAGCCGCCGCGACGGCGATGAGGGCGGCGCAGGCGACGGACGTTCGGCGAGCTGATCGGCGGCAAGCCGCACGGCATCGATCGATCCGGGGCGCACGCGGCGCGCACGCGGCGCGCACCTTCGCATGCGCGTTCCGTGCGCTCACCGCGCTTCCTGCACGCTGTCGAACGGCGCGCGCAACCCCGTTGTCGTCCCATTGTCACCTAATTTCCCGCCGCGTCCGCCTTGCCCGCGTTTCCGGGCGTCTCGCGCTTACCGAACCACCCGTTGCTCGATTTTCTGAAATATCCGTAAATGATACGGATATTTTTTTGAAATTTTCCGATTATAAATATCGTGCGCGCATGTCGTGTTTGGGAGATATATGTCGCCGAATTGAGCGGAATGATTTCGTGCAAATGAACGGATCGACCGATTGGTTTGGAGTCTTATGAATTTCGCGAGAAACTTCGATTTTTAACAAATACTTTCGTGCGAATCGCATTCAAACATCACACGATTTATCGTAGACTTCGTTCCGTTCCAATCGTCAAGATTAATACGGGAACGTCGTCGCTGCAGCTCCCGGTGTTTCATCCAGACGACGAATGTTCCCTGTTTCGCTTCAATGTTGCTCGCTTGAACCGGCGCCGGCGCATCGACGGCGCCGGAGCACCGATGATCGGCCGATTGCCCGCAGCGTCTCGCCGGTTGTCGAGCTGTAAATCGTTCTCGCGCGGCCAATGAATGGCGTCGATCATTGGCGCGCGGAAAACAATCGATTCGTTCCGCATCTTTCATCAAAGCAATCCAGGGATTATTCCGGGAATCCGGTTCATTGGCGCGCCTGATTTGAAATGAGCCGAGCATTTCGGATCGCGGCGGCGGCCATTGTCGGAAATCGCCCGAACAATCCCGCCTTTGCCGGGAGATCGGCCGATTCGTCTCATGCAGTCGAGTGTCAATCGGCCGCCGATCCTTTCTTCGGAAAGCCGGCGGCCAGTCAGGTAGGGATTCACCCTGCAATCGTCAATCGACGCGTCCGCGCGGACACGCACGGGCGGTCGTTCATCAATTGCGCCACAAGCATGGAGTGCCTGCACCATGACGACATCCACCCTCGATTCGCCGCGCCTTTCCGAACACGAATCGCGCGTTCCTTCGCCGCAAAACGCCGCCGACCTGCTGTTGCGCGCCGCGCGGCTGCATCCGCACACGGGCGTTCGCTTCGTTGCCGCGGAGTCCGAAGAAAACGGCACGTTCCTGACGTATCCCGAGCTGCTGGACGAGGCGCGCCGCATTCTGGGCGGCCTGCGGGCGCGCGGCTATCGCTCCGGGATGAAGGTCGCGCTGCTGCTCGAGCACGCAAACGATTTCATCCCGGCGTTCTGGGCCTGCACGCTGGGCGGATTCGTGCCGTGCCCGCTCGTGCCGATCCGCAACGATCCCGAGCGCTGGGCGAAGCACCTCGCGCACGTCGACGCGCTGCTCGACCATCCGCTTCTCGTCACCACCGAGGCGCTGAAGAACGATTTGCCGAGCGGCGCGTTCGCGGTCAACCTGAACGCGCTGCGCGCGGGGACACCCGACGAGTCGGTTCATGTCGCGCAGCCTGCGGACCCCGCCGTCTTCGTGCTCACGTCCGGCTCCACGGGCAATTCGAAGGCGGTCGTGCTCACGCACGGCAACCTGCTCGCGTCGATGGCGGGCAAGAACGATCGCCAGCAGCTCACCCGCGCGGACGTCACGTTCAACTGGATTTCGTTCGATCACGTCGCCGCGCTGCTGGAAGCCCATCTGTTGCCGCTCTACGTCGGTGCGGTGCAGCTTCACGTCGAATCCGCGGCGATCCTGACCGATCCGCTCAGGTTCCTGCATCTCATCAGCCGCTATCGCGTCACGATGACGTTCTCGCCGAACTTTCTGTTCGGGCAACTGAACGCCGCGCTCGAATCGATGGGCGACGAAGCGTTCAACGCGTTGCGCCGCAAGCTGGATCTGTCGTCGCTGCGGCATGTCGTCTCGGGCGGCGAAGCGATCGTGGTCGCGACCGGGCAGCGCTTCCTCGATCTCCTCGCGCCGTGCGGGCTCGCTCGCGATGCGCTGTGGCCGGCCTTCGGCATGACCGAGACGTGCGCCGGCTCCGTGTATTCGCGTGAGTTTCCGCAAGGCGACGCCGGCCGCGAATTCGCGTCGCTCGGCCTGCCGGTTCTCGGGCTGCAGATGCGCATCGCGGACGACCGCAACAACGTGCTGCCGGACGGCGAGACGGGCGAGTTCCAGTTGCGCGGCCCGATGATCTTCCATCGCTATCACAACAACGCCGAAGCGACGCGCACGGCGTTCACCGACGACGGCTGGTTCCGCACCGGCGATCTCGGGCGCATCGAGCGCGGCCGGCTCTCGCTCGTCGGCCGCAGCAAGGACAGCATCATCGTCAACGGCGTCAACTACTTCAGCCACGAGCTGGAAACGACGCTCGAAGAGCTGGACGGCATCAAGCGCTCGTTCGTCGCGGCATTCCCGACGCGCGGCGCGGGCGACGAATCCGAGCAGCTCGTCGTGACGTTCACGCCGTCGTTCCCGCTCGACGACGAAGACGAGCTGTATCGGCTGATCATCGCGATCCGCAACAGCACGATCCTGCTGTGGGGCTTCCGGCCCGCACTGATCCTGCCGCTGCCGGAAGACGAATTTCCGAAGACGAGCCTCGGCAAGACCCAGCGCACCATCATGCGCAAGCGTCTCGAAGCGGGCGGCTACGACGGCTACAAGGCGTGCGCCGCGGATCTCGCGAACCGGCAGATGGGCGGCTACGTCGCGCCCGAGGGCGAGACCGAGGCGGCGGTCGCCGCGATCTTCGCGCAGATGTTCCAGGTCGAGCACGACGCGATCAGCGCGACCGCGAGCTTCTTCGATCTCGGCGGCACCTCGCTCGACATCCTCAAGCTGAAGCGGCACGTGGAGCAGCGGCTCGCCGTTGTCGATCTGCCGATCGTGACGATTCTCCAGAATCCGACCGTGCGCGCGCTGGCCGCGCGTCTCGCGCCGGGCAAGCGCGTGACGGCGGGCGAATACGACCCGGTCGTGCCGCTCCAGCTCACGGGCGCCAAGACGCCGCTCTTCTGCGTGCATCCCGGCGTCGGCGAGGTGCTCGTGTTCGTCAATCTCGCGAAATACTTCGTCAACGAGCGCCCGTTCTACGCGCTGCGCGCGCGCGGCTTCAACGAAGGCGAGACGTACTTCTCCCGCTTCGACGAGATGGTGAACGTGTACGTCGATGCGATCCGCCGGCGGCAGCCGCACGGGCCATACGCGGTGGCCGGCTATTCGTACGGCGGCGCGGTCGCGTTCGAAATCGCGAAGGTGCTCGAATCGCAGGGCGAGCGCGTGGATTTCGTCGGCAGCTTCAACCTGCCGCCGCACATCAAGTACCGGATGGACGAGCTCGACGAAGTGGAGGGCGCGGTCAACCTCGCGTTCTTCCTGTCGCTGATCGACAAGCAGCAGTCGCTCACGCTGCCGTCGCAATTGCGCGCCGCGATGCCCGAGCAGGACCCGCTCGCGTACCTGATCGACAACGCGCCGCCCGGCCGGCTCGCCGAGCTCGACCTGGATCTGCCGAAGTTCCGCGCCTGGGCGGGGCTCGCGCAATCGCTGCTGACGCTGGGGCGTTCGTACGCGCCGTCCGGCGACGTGGCGTCGATGTCGATCTTCTATGCGATTCCGCTGCGCGGCACCAAGGAAGACTGGCTGAACAAGGAGCTGCGCCGGTGGGACGAGTTCACGCGTGCGCCGAATCGCTACATCGACGTGGCGGGCGAGCACTACACGCTGATGGGGCCGGCGCACGTCGCGACGTTCCAGGCGGTGCTGCGGGCCGAGCTCGACCGCGCGCTCGGCGGCAAATGACCGGCGTCTCATGTCACGGATGACCAAGGAGAGAGGCTCATGACTGTGTCAGGCAACGACAAGCGTGGCGACGCGAAGCAGACGCGCGCGAAGCGGAAGATCTTGATCACGGGCGCGACTGGCCAGGTCGCGCGGCCCGTCGCCGAAGCGCTGGCGGCGGAGGACGAAGTATGGGCGATCGGCCGCTTCGGCGACGCGAGCGTCGAGGACGCGTTGCGCGCGAAGGGCGTCAACACGCGGCGGTGGGACATGGAGCGCGACACGCTCGACGGCCTGCCCGACGACTTCACGCACGTGCTGCACGCCGCGGTCAGGCGCGGCGAGGACGGCGATTTCGAGAAGGCGATCGAAATCAACACGGTCGCCACCGGCCGCCTGATGACGCATTGCCGCCACGCCGAATCGTTCATCTACGTGTCGAGCGGCAGCCTGTACGCGCGGCAGGCGCTCGACCATCCGTATGCGGAGACGGACCCGCTGAACGGCGTCGCGCACTGGCTGCCAGCGTACCCGATCGTCAAGATATCGTGCGAAGGCGTCGTACGCGCGTTCTCGGCCGTGCTCGGCCTGCCGGCCGTGATCGCGCGTCTGAACGTCGCGTACGGCCCGTACGGGCACGGCGGCGTGCCGGTGCTGCTGTACCGGCAACTGCTCGCCGGCAAGCCGATTCCGGTTCCGCGCGAAGGCCAGAACTGGGCGTCGCTGATCCACACCGACGATCTCGTCCGGCAGGTGCCGCTGCTGTGGGATGCGGCGAGCGCGCCCGCACTCGTGCTGAACTGGGGCGGCGACGACGCCGTCGGCATTCAGGACTGCATGCAGTACGTCGCGGACATCACGGGCGTCGACGCGCGTTTCGAGCGCGGCGACGTGACGCGCGAAACCTATGCGTTCGACAACACGAAGCGGCGCGCGCTGATCGGCGACTGCGGCGTGCACTGGAGGGAGGGCGTGCGCCGGACGATCGAAACGCACTTCCCCGGAGCGGTGAAGACGCACCCGGCCGCGCAGCCCTGACGCGCGACACAGGAGAAATAACCGATGTCGACCAACATGCAGACCGTGCGGGCCTCGTACGAGGCTTTCCATCGCCGCGACCTGCCCGGCGTGCTCGCCGCGCTCGCGCCGGACGTGCTGTGGACCCACCCGGACGGCATGGGCCCGTACGGGCTCGGCGGAACGAAGCGGGGCCACGACGAAGTGATCGCCTTCATCAGGCACGTGCCGACGCACATCGCCGAGATGCGGCTTGCGCCGGAGGAGTTCATCGAATCCGGCGACCGGATCGTCGTGCTCGGCACGCGCGGCGTCACCGCCGTCAACGGGCGCAGCGCGACGCTGAAGTTCGTGCACGTATGGAAGTTCGTGAACGGCAAGGCGGTCACGTTCGAAGATCATTTCGACACGGCGGAAATGATCAAGCTGATCACGGCTTGATCGTCCCGGCTCGCGCGGGCGGCGGCGCGTGCCGTCGGCCCGCGTCGGTTCGCCGCGCGGCCGCGCGAGACCAGGGCGACGAGCACATTCCCATTTCGAAACAAGGAGAAGCTTCATGGCGAAAGTGGATGCGAGCCCGGCGCCGCACACCGCGATATTGCAGATGATCATCGGCAAATGGCACGCGCAGGCGCTGTACGTCGCGGCCGAGCTGGGCATTGCCGATCTGCTGGCGGAGAAGGAACGGACGGCGGCCGAGCTGGCCGCCGCGACGGACACTCATCCGGAAGCGCTATATCGCGTGCTGCGCGCACTCGGCGATCTGGGCGTTTTCGTCGAAGGGGACGGGCGGCGTTTCAGCAACAGCCCGCTCGGCGAAACGCTGCGGTGCGACGTGCCGGGCTCGATGCGCGGGTTCGCGCGCATGGCGGGCATGGACGTGGGCTGGAAGGCGTGGGGCGGGCTGCTCTACAGCGTGAAGACCGGCCGAAGCGCGTTCGAGCACGTCGTGGGCGGGCCGGGCTTCGAATACATCGATTCGCACCCGGAGGTCGCGCAGATCGTCAACGACGCGATGACGAGCGTCAGCGAACTCGAATCGCCGCCGGTGGCGCGCGCGTACGATTTCTCCGGAGCCCGAACGATCGTCGACGTCGGCGGCGGTCACGGCCTGCTGCTGGCGACGCTGCTCGCCGCGAATCCGCAGGCAAGAGGCGTGCTCTTCGAGCTGCCGCATGCTTGCGACGGCGCGCGGCGGCTGTTCGCGAAGCACGGGCTGACCGACAGGGTCGAGGTGGTCGCGGGCGACGCGAGCAAGTCGGTCGACGCGCAGGGCGACGTCTACGTGATGAAGCACGTCATCTGCGATTGGGACGACGAACAGGCGATCCGGATCATGACGAACTGCGCGGAAGCGATGCCGTCGGGAGGCAAGCTTCTGCTCGTGGAGGCCGTGCTCACGCCGCCCGGCGAGCCGCATTTCGCGAAGCTCCACGATCTGGAAATGCTCATCATGAGCTCGGGCGGGCATGCGCGCACGGCCGGCGACTACCGGCGGCTCTATGAGGCGGCCGGATTGTCGATGACGGCCGTTTATCCGACCGAAGGCATGCATAGCGTCATTGAGGGCGTCAAACGGTGACGCGGGCGGCAGGGCACGCCGATCGGCGGCGCGCCCTGCCTTGCCGCGCCGCGCCTTGCCTCGTCGCCGTGACGTCCGCCGACGAGGATTCGCGCCCGACGGCCGATGGCATGTTCACGCGCGCGCATCCGGCGCGCGGCGATCGACCGGATCGGGGCGGCGCCGCGCGCAGGCTCGGCGGCGAACGGCGATCGCCGGGCCCGACGCCGCGGACACAGCGTTCATGTCGCGCCGATTGGCCGCCGCGCGCACGGAAAGGAACGGGCGGCAACGATCGATGCGCGCGCGGCGCACGTTCGCCTTCGCGCGCGGCGCGTCGCGCGATGCATCGAAGCCGCCCGCCGCGCGAGTTGCGCGAGTCGCGCCAATCCCGTCAAGTCACCTTGCCGCGCAGATAAGCCGACAGGTGTTCGGCTCCCGTCACGAGAAAGAACGTGATGATCAGCAGCAGCGACACGGTCTGATACTGGAACAGATTCATCGCGGTCAGCAGATGAAAGCCGATGCCGCCCGCGCCGACGAAGCCGAGCACGAGCGACGAACGCAGGTTCTCGTCGAAGCGGTACAGCGCGATGCCGAGCAGCGACGGCAGCACGCCCGGCACGACGGCATGCGTGAAGACCTGCAGGCGGCTCGCGCCCGTGAGCGTCAGCGCTTCGACAGGGCCCATGTCCATGTCCTCGATGACTTCCGAGAAAAGCCGCCCGAGCATGCCGACCGAATGCACGGCCAGCGCGAGCGCGCCCGGGAACGGGCCGAGGCCGACCGCCGTCACGAACAGCAACGCCCACACGAGATCCGGCACGACCCGCGTGACGCCGATCAGCGAGCGCGCGGCAAGGTACAGCGGCCGCGCCGGCGTGACGTTGGCGGCGGCGAGAATCGCGAGCGGAAACGCGAAGACGACGCCGCAGACGGTGCCGAACATCGCGACGTCCACCGTCTCGATCACCGCCCACAGGCTCGATTCGAGCTTGCCGAAGTCGGGCGGCATCGATCGCGACAGGATGTCGAGCATGCCGTGCACGCCGGTGACGAGATCCTGGGGGCGCGCCTCGACGACATAACAGGCCTGCGCGAACAGCGCGACACCGAGCAGCGCCGCGACGAACAGGGCGGCGGGCCGCGCCTCGCGCGCGCCCGGCCGCGGCGCGCAGCGCACGCTGTGGTTCATCGTATGGCTCATTGCGGCTCCGATGCGTAGAGGCGGGCCACCCTCGCGGGATCGACGGACGCGGCGGCATCGTCGAACACGACCTCGCCCTGGCGCAGGCCGATCAATCGGTCCGCATAGCGTTGCGCGAGCGCCGGCTGATGCAGCACGCAGACGATAGCGATGCCGTCTTCGGACGTGAGCCGGCGCAGCAGCCGCATGACTTCCTCGGCCGCCTCGGGGTCGAGGCTCGCGAGCGGCTCGTCGGCGAGCAGCACCTGCGGCCGCTGCGCGAGCGCGCGGGCCACGGCGACGCGCTGCGCCTGACCGCCCGACAGCGTGCTCGCGCGCTGCCGGGCGAGATGCAGCAGGCCGACTTCGTCGAGGAAAGCGCGCGATGGCTCGACCTCGGCGCGCGGCACACGGCCGAACGCGGTTTCCCACGTGCGGTAGCGGCCGAGCGCGCCGGTGCACACGTTGGCGAGCACGCTGCGGCGCTTCACGAGGTTCGCATGCTGCGAGATCAGCGCGATCGGCAGTCTCGCCACGCGCAGCGTCTCGCCGGACAGGCCGGCGAGATTGCGGCCGGCGATTTCGATCGTGCCGCTCGTCGGCCGGTTGAGGCCCGCGACGCATTTCAGGAACGTCGACTTGCCGCAGCCGTTGCTGCCGAGGATCACGGCGAACTCGCCCGCGCGGACGGATAGATCCAGCGCGCGCAGCGCGAGATGCCCGTTCGGATAGCGCATCGACAAGCCGCGCACCGCGAGCTTCGTCTCTGCGCCGGACACGGCGCGCGGCGGCATCGCGGAAATGGGAGCGAACGACATGGGCGCGTGTCCGAGCGCATCGATGGAGGGCGTTCCGACAGGCAGGTTCATAGCTTGCTCAAGTCGATGTTCAGCATCGAAACGAGGCTGCGAATCACGTCATACGCAGCGTCCGTCTGCGGCGCGGTACGCAGCGCCGGCCCCAGCGCCGCGGCGATGAACTTCTGCGTGCCCGGCGACAGCTCGTGGAAATCCAGATTGCTCAGTACCTCGGTCAGTCTGGCCTTGACGTTCGCCGGCAGATCGCCGCGGATCGCGATCGGATCGATTGGAATCGGTTCGGACTGCCACAGTGTCACGAACGCTGCCGGGTCGTACTGATTGCTGAGCTTCGCGCTCGCGATTTGCGAGCTGTTCAGCTCGCCTGCCTTCACCTTGCGATTGCGCAGCGCCTCGTACGACGCGGTGTGACTGCCGGCGTAGAGCGCGCGCACGTCGGCGTGCGGATCGATGCCGGCTTTCTTCAGGCCGAATGCCGGGAACAGGTGCCCGGACGTGGACGCCGGGTCCGAAAACGCGAACGATTGCCCCTTGACGTCCGCGAGCGTCTTGATGCCGGAGCCGGGCCACGTGACGATCGACGCGGTGTAGGTCGCGGCCCGGCCGTCCTTGCCGGCGAACGTCGCAACCGCTTCGGCGCGCGCGATCTTGTTGGCGAGCACGTAGCCGAGCGGACCGAATTCGGCGATGTCGAGCTTGCCCGCACGCATCGCCTCGATCTCGGCGTTGTAGTTCGTCGCGATCGACAACTGCACCGGGCAACCGGTTTTCCTGGCGATCAGGTCCGCGATCTCCTTGTACGCGGGCTGCAGCAGCGCGGTGGCTTCGTAGGGAACGACGCCGAAGCGGATCGTGCCGCCGCTCGGGCACACGGGTTCGGCATGTGTCGCGCCGACCGAGACGCAGAGCGATGCGGCGGCCGCCGCGAGGATTGTCGAGAGTTTCAATTTGCGCTCCAAAGGATGCGGTGATCAGGGGCGAGAAATCGATGAAAGTTAGGGTGACTATCTATCTGGATTGGTTTGCCGTTCAGGCTGACGAACCGACGAACCGACGAACCGACGAACCGACGAACCGACCGACGGCCGCGTTACTGCGCCGCAGTCGCTTCGCCGGACCGCAGCGCGCTCGTCAATCCGCCTGCGGCGGCGCGCTGCGGATACCGCGTGGAAAATACGTGGCGGCCTGCGTTCCAGGTGTTCGTCACCACCGGCCAGCGCTCTTCGAACGACACCGACACGAGATCCGCCCGCGCGCCGAGCGCGATGCGGCCGCGATCGGCGAGGCCGCAGGCGTCTGCGGGATTGCGCGTGACGAGCGCGATCGCCGACGGCAGGTCGAGCTGCGCTTGATCGGCGGCGATGAACGCGGCCACGACGAGCGCCGACGGCTGATAGTCCGAACACAGACAGACGGATTTGCACGCGCGGATCGCGTCGATCGCGCGCATCGAGCCGCTCTGGCTCTTGCCCCGCAGCACGTTCGGCGCGCCGAAGAGCGCCGGCAGCCCGAGCTCGGCGGCCGCGCGGGCGGTTGCTTCGTTGGTCGGGAATTCGGTCATCCGCACGCCCAGGCGCTTCATCGCGGCGACGCGCGCGGCCGAATCGTCGTCGTGGCTCGCCGTCGGCACGCCGGTGCGCTGCGCGTGCGCGAGCAACGCCGACATCCGTTCGTTCGCGCCTGCCTGCGACGCGAGCTTCTCGGCCGCGATCGCATGCGCCGCGCCGCGCTCGATCCGGTGATTGCCCGTCAGATAATCGATGTACGCATCGAGCGTGCGGAACTGGCCCTGGCCCGGAGAGTGGTCCATCACCGACAGCAGGTCCACGACGCCTTCGTCGAGCAGCCGATGCAGCAACGGCGCGGCGGCCGCGTCGGTCACTTCGTAGCGGCAATGAATGCGGTTGTCGACGAGCCCGCTGCGTCGGAACGCGGCGACCGCGCGCACCAGCGCCTGCGCGGTGTCGTTGTCCCGCACGCCGGCGTCGGCGCTCGCGAACGAGATCGCGTGAAAAGGCGTGGTGATGCCCGCCGCCGCGTTGCGGCGATCGATCTGCGAGGCCGCGAAATCGAGCGGGAACAGCACGCGCGCACGCGGCTCGGCTTCCTTTTCGATTGCGTCGCAGTGCAGATCGACGAGCCCCGGGATCAGCGTGTGCCCCGTTAGGTCCGCGTGCGCGGCGCCGCTTGCGCCGTCCGGCTCGATCGCGACAATGCGGCCATGCTCGACGAGGATCGCGCTGTCGTCGAGCACCGCGTCGGGCAGCACGACGCGCGCGCCCGTCAGATAAGTCCTGTTCGTCATGATCGGCTCCGGTGATCAGCCAGGTTGCGCGGCGTCGGCCGCGTTGCGTTGCGGCGGCTGCGACGGGGCTCGCGCGCCGGGCGAATGCGGTTGCGTTGCGGTGTCCGGCGCGTTCATGGCGAGCGTTCGCGTGCCGACTGCTTCGCGCACCGCGCGATCGTGAAAGATGCCGATCAGGCAGCGGCCGGCCGCGCACGCGTCGCGCATCAGCTCGATCACGATCGCGGCGTTCTCGGCGTCGAGCGATGCGGTCGGTTCGTCGAGCAGCAGGATCGGCTGCTCGCCGATGAAGCCTCGCGCGATGTTCACGCGTTGCTGCTCGCCGCCTGAGAACGTCGCGGGCGGCAGATGCCACAGTCGGCCGGGTAGCCGCAACCGCTCGAGCAGCGCTGCGGCGCGCGCCTCGGCCTCCGGGCGGCTCGCGCCGCGCTGAAGCAGCGGCTCGGCGACGACGTGCAGCGCGCCGATGCGCGGAATCGCGCGCAGGAACTGGCTGACGTAGCCGATCGCGATTTGCCGCGCGTGCAGCACCGCCTGCTCCGACGCGCCGACGAGCTCGAGCCACGGCGCGTTCGCCGGGGCCGTCGCGCTCGCGGGCATGCGGATGCGGATGCTGCCTTCGGTCGGCAGATAGTTGCCGTACAGGCAGCGCAGCAGCGTGCTCTTGCCGGCCCCCGAGGGCCCGGACAGGATCAGGCAGTCGCCCGCGGCCGCGTCGAGATCGACGGAATCGAGCACGGGCAGGCGCACGCCGCCCTGGTTGTGCAGCGTGAACGTCTTGCCGAGCCCGCGCACGCTGATCATCGTGGTGGTGTCTGTCATGGTCAGTTTTGCAGCATCGAGGAGACGAGCAATTGCGTGTACGGGTGTTGCGGATCGTCGAGCACCTGATCGGTGAGCCCGCTCTCGACCACCTCGCCGCCCTGCATCACGAGCGTGCGGTGCGCGAGCAGCCGCGCGACCGCCAGATCGTGCGTGACGACGATCGCGGCGAGCCCCATTTCGTTGACGAGCTGGCGCAGCAGATCGAGCAGGCGGGCCTGCACGGAGACGTCGAGCGACGCCGTCGGCTCGTCCATGAAAACGAGGCGCGGGCGCGTGACCAGATTGCGCGCGATCTGCAGCCGCTGTTGCATGCCGCCCGAGAAGGTCGTCGGCGCGTCGTCGAGGCGGCCGACGTCGATCTCCATCTTGTCGAGCCATTGCGCGGCCGTCGCGCGCAGCTCGCCGTAATGGCGCTGCCCGATCGACATCAGGCGCTCCGCGATGTTGCCGCCCGCGCTGACCTGCATGCGCAGGCCGTCCCGCGCGTGCTGCCGGACGAAGCCCCAGTCGGTGCGCGCGAGCAGCCGCATGCGCGCGCCGGCGAGCGCCGCGAGATCGACGAGCCCCTGGCCCGGCAGATCGTAGTGAACGGAGCCGGACTGCGGCGCGATTTGCGCGGACAGCGCGTCGAGCAGCGTGGTCTTGCCCGAGCCGGATTCGCCGACGATGCAGAGCACTTCGCCCGGATGGAGCTCGAAGCTCACGTCGCGAAAGCCGTGAACGCCGTCCCAGGTCTTGGTCAGGCCGCGCACGGACAACAACGGGCGGGCGTTCATGCGGCGTCCTCCTTGGCTTGCTTCGCTTGCTGCGACACGGTTCGCTCCGCGCAATATTCGCTGTCCGAACAAACGAACTCGCGCGTGCCCTGATCGTCGACGATGATCTCGTCGAGGTAGCTCTTGTCCGAGCCGCAGATCGCGCAGCGCTGTTCCCATTTCTCGACCGTGAACGGATGGTCATCGAAGTCGAGGCTCCTGACCGGCGTGTACGGCGGCACCGCGTACACGCGCTTCTCGCGCCCGGCGCCGAACAGCATCAGCGCCGGATTGCGGTCGAGTTTCGGGTTGTCGAACTTCGGGATCGGCGACGGACGCATCATGTAGCGTCCGTTGACGACCACCGGGTAGTCGTATGTCGTCGCGATGTGGCCGTATCGCGCGATGTCCTCGTAGAGCTGAACGTGCATCGCGCCGTATTCGGCGAGCGCGTGCATCGTCCGGGTTTCCTTCTCGCTCGATTCGAGCCAGCGCAGCGGCTCCGGAATCGGCACCTGGAACACGAGGATCTGGCCTTCGGCGAGCGGCGTTTCCGGCACGCGGTGGCGCGTCTGGACGATGGTGGCGTCGCGCGTGCGCTCGGTCGTCGCGACGCCGGCGACCCGGCCGAAGAAGCGGCGGATGTTGACCGCGTTGGTCGTGTCGTCGGAGCCCTGGTCGATCACCTTGAGCACGTCGTCTTCGCCGATGATCGATGCGCTCACCTGAATGCCGCCCGTGCCCCAGCCGTAGGGCAACGGCATCTCCCGGCTGCCGAACGGCACCTGATAGCCGGGGATCGCGACCGCCTTCAGCAGCGCGCGGCGCAGCATGCGCTTCGTCGCTTCGTCGAGGTAGCCGAAGTTGTAGTGCGGATCGCGTTCGACTTGCGTGTCTGTCGTCATGCCGATACTCCGTGAGGCGTCATCGCATCGGCGTCGGCGTTCGCGCTTGCGTTCGCGTCTTGCGCCTCGCGTGTTTTGCTCACGTCGCTCACGTCGCGCACTTCGCGTATCTCGTCGGCGCGCGGCGCGCACTCGGCCGAGCCGCCCGCGGCCGCGGCCGCGGCGTCTTCGTGCGCGCGTTGCGCGTTCAGCCGCCGCAGCAATTCGAGCTGCGCCTGGAAGTCGACGTGATGCGGCAGCTTCAGATGCTGCACGAAGCCCGACGCTTCGACGTTGTCGCTGTGGTAAAGAACGAATTCCTCGTCGTTAGCGGGCGACTCCGCGCTTTCGCCGAGCTCGACGGCGCGCATCGCGCGATCGACGAGCGCCATCGCCATCGCCTTGCGCTCGCTGTAGCCGAACGCGAGCCCGTATCCGCGCGTGAAGCATGGCGCGTGCGCAGCGTTGCCGCCGAAGTCGTTCACCATCTGGCACTCGGTGATGTCGATCTCGCCGACGGTGACCGTGAAGCCGAGCTCCGGCAGCTCCATTTCGACTTCGACGCTGCCGAAGCGGATCTCCGCGACGAACGGGTGCGTATTGCCGTAGCCGCGCTGGGTCGAATAGCCCATCGACAGCAGGAAGCCTTCGTCGGCGCGCGCGAGGTTCTGCAGGCGGGCCGCGCGATCGGCCGGGAGCTGCATCGCCTCGCGCGTCAAATCGACGGGAGCGGGGTCGCCCGGCGCGGGCGCGTCGCGTTCGATCAGGCCGTCGCGTTCGAGCAGCGCCGCGATGCCGGGCATGTTTCCGCACATCTGCGCGGGCATCGACGCGCGCTCCGCGCATGCTTCGCCATCCGAAGCGATGCAGCCGGGATGCGTGGCGGCCGGATCGCGCGCGGCTTCGAGCGAGAAGTCCAGAAGCCGCTGCGTGTAGTCGTAGGTCGGCCCGAGCAGTTGGCCGCCCGGCACGTCCTTGAACGTCGACGAGATCCGACGCGAAACCGCCATGCGGCCCGTGTCGATGGGCTCCGCGTACGCGAAGCGCGGCAGCGTGGTCCGGTACGCGCGCAGCAGGAAGATCGCCTCGATCAGATCGCCCGCCGCCTGCTTGATCGCGAGCGCGGCGAGACGGCGATCGTAGAGCGACCCTTCCGCCATCACGCGCGACACCGCGAGCGGCATCTGCGCGACGATCTGCGCGATCGTCAGCTCCGGAATCGACGGATCGCCGCGCCGGTATTCTTCGAGCATCCGGTACGACTGCAAGATGGCTTTTTCGCCGCCCTTGACCGCTACGTACATGTCAGTTCTCCACGACGATGGTGCGCGGCAGGCCGCAAAGCGCGTTGCCGCAGACGAGGAAGACGTCGACGCCGAGCGGAAACCGCTCGTGGTTGAGGCGCCATTGCGCCCAGAAGCCGTCGGGCAGCCCCGCGACGGCCAGCGCCTGCTCGTCGAGGATGCCGGGGCCGCGCAGCGTCACCGCGTCGCCTTCGCCGAGCGCGGTCACTTCGATCAACAGCGTCGTCGAGCGGTCCGGGTAGGCCGGGTCGCCTTGCGCGCAATCCGCGAGCTTCGGCATCGCGCATGCGGCCGGCACCGCGGCGAACGTCGCGTGCGCGGGCGCCTTTGCAAACGTGCATGCGTTGTGAAAGCGCAGGAAGCGGCGAATCTCGTCGTCGGCCTCGGCGGGCAGCCACAGCGGCGCGTCCGCGTCGGCGAGCGTGAGCAACAGCGCCGTCATCGCGGGCGAGAGCCCTTCGGGGACGCCGCACGCGTGCTCGGCGCCGAGTGAACGGATGCGTCCCGGATGGGCGAGCGCGGCGAGCGCGGCGCGGAACGTCGATTGCGCGCCGCGCACCGGATCGGCGAATGCGGGCAGCAGGCCCGGCGATGCGGGGCGCGGCATCACGGCGGCGACGGCGGCGGTGTCGGTATCGAGCGTCATGTCATTCGTCTCCGCGCGACAGCGTGAAGAAATCGACGCGCGTGCGGCTCACGTCCGCCGCATGCCGGGCGCGCCGCGCGGCGCGCGATGCGGCGAGCGGCGCGACCACGCTTTCCCGGACGCGCGCATGCCACGCCGGCGACTGCATCAGCGCGTCGACGAGTGCCGCCTGCTCGGCGTGCCGCGCGCTGCGCCCTTGCACGTAGGCGATGCCGACCACGCCCTCCGGGAGAGACAGCGCGCACCGCGTGACCGTCATTTCGCCGAGATTGAAGCGCGCGCCGGTGCCGCCGGCGCGCCCCTGAACCATCGTCATGCCGATTTCCGGCGACCGAACCCAGCGATAGGCCGGCAGCTCGGCGCTGTCCGCGAGCGCGCGCATCGCGCGATCCAGCTCGTCCGATTCGGCGAGCGCGAGCACGCGCAGCCAGTCGGCGCGCAGCCGCTCGTCGGGTTTCGGGGCGGGGCGAATGTCGGGAGCGTTTCGCATTGCTTTCGGATTCTCCATGGTGCGTCGAGGTGTTCCCATGTTTGCCCGCAGCGCGCGGCCGCCGCCGTGACGGCTCGCCGGCGGATCGCCGCGCATCGGCATGCGACACCCGGCCGAAATCGTAGAAAATGTCTATACCAACTGGTTTAGACAAGTTGATTGGCGACCATTGCAGCAAAGTGCGGTGAAGGTTTCGTGACGGCCGCCGATGTGATCGAAAATGTTCGCCGTGTCGGGGAGGCGAGGCTTGCTCGCGTGGAATTGCATAGAATCGTTCGATCCGATATCGTCCCGAAGAACTTCCGACTCAAGAGTGCTCATGGAACGCCGTTCAGGTATCGCAGTATGGCGACAGATAGGTGAATCGCTGGCAGAGGAAATCCGGACCAATCGCTACATGCCGGGCACGTTACTGCCGTCCGTGTCGGATCTGGCCGCGCGTTACGACGTGAACCGCCACACGATCATGCGCGCGATCGCGGAACTCCAGCAGCACGGGCTCGTGCGCGTGGAGCGCGGCCGCGGCACTTTCGTCGAGTCGAGCATGCTTCAGTATCCGATCGGCAAACGCACGCGCTTCACCGAAACGCTGCGCCGGCAGGGCGTGCTGGGGTACGTGACGCTCGTCCAGTCCGACGTGATCAAGGACGCGGACATCGCGCGCCATCTGAAGCTGCCCCGCACGGCGAAGCTTTTGCACATTCGCGTGCTCGGCAAGGCCGAGAAAACGACGATCAGCCTTTCCGACAACTACTTCGAACAGAAGCGCTTCCCGGATTTCGCGGATATCCTGCGCGAGACGCATTCGATCTCCGCGGCGTACGCGCGCTACGGGATTGACGACTACGTCCGGCAATGGTCGAAGGTCACGGCGCATCTGCCGGAGCCGGACGTCGCGCGGCTGCTGGAGCAGTCGCGGCTGCGGCCGATTCTGCAAGTCGAGGCGCTGAATACGGACCTGAAGGGCGCGCCGCTGCAGTACACGCTGGGAAGCTTCGTCGGCGACGGCGTGGAGCTGCTGATCGGCGAGGAATGAGCGGCGAGCGCGCGAACGGATATGGCGTGCTCGTGCGCGGCGGATGGGTATCGAGTTCGGTGATTCGATAGGTTATCTAGACTGGCCTATCTAGACATCTTGGTGTCATCGTCGCCCGCTAAACTGCCCCGCATGAGTCATTTGCTCAGCGAGGTGCCGCAGATGAAGGACGATTCGTTGACCACTGCAATCGCGCGCGGCGCCGACCGCACGGCGTCCCGGCTGGCAGGCATCGTCGGCCGCCGGGTGCTGACGCGCTCCGGCATCGAGGCGGCGCGCATCGCCTTCGCGGGCGAACGCATCGCCGACGTGCATGCGGCGAGCCGCGACGATGCGCCGCCGTCCGCTGCCGATTTCCTGAACGCCGGCAATCTTCTGGTGCTGCCGGGCATCGTCGATCTGCACGGCGACGCGTTCGAGCGGGTCGTCATGCCGCGGCCGAACGTCAGCTTCGATTATCGCCACGCGCTCTACGATACCGACAGGCAACTGCTCGCCAACGGCATCACGACCGAGTTCCATGGCGTGACGCTGTCGTGGGAGGGCGGATTGCGCGGCGCGGCGTACGCGGAGCGCATGTTCGACGCGCTGGCGCGCCACCGCGGCGTGCTCGGCGCGCATCACTACGTGCACCTGCGCTTCGAAGCGCACAACGTCGCCGACGTTGCGCTCGCCTGCGAATGGATTCGCGCCGGCCGCGTGCAGTTCGTCGCGCTCAACGATCACTTGCCCGAGATGGTCAAGCGCTTGGGCAATGCGCGCAAGCTCCAGCACTATGCGGACCGCGCGCAGTGCGACGTCGACGCATTCTGCGAGCGCGTTCGCGCCGCACAAGCGGCGGCGGATGCCGTGCCCGCGTCGGCGGCGCGGCTCGTTCGGGCCGCGCTCGACGCGGGATTGCGCGTGGCTTCGCATGACGATCCGAATCCGGAGGTGCGCCGCCGTCATCATGCGATGGGGTGCAGCATCGGCGAATTCCCGTTGACGGTGGAAACCGCGATGACCGCGCGCGAGCTCGGCGACGCGGTGGTGTTCGGCGCGCCGAACGTGGTGCGCGGCGGCAGCCACATGAATGCACCGAGCGCCTCGGAGATGGTGAAGGCCGGGCTGTGCGACGTGCTGGCTTCGGACTACTACTATCCCGCGCCGATCGCGGCCGCGTTCGAGCTCGCGGCGCGCGGGGCGCTGCCGCTCGCGCACGCGTGGCGTCTGATCTCGTCGAATCCGGCGCGCGCGGCCGGCCTCGACGATCGCGGCGAACTCGACAGACATCTGCGCGCCGACGCGATTCTCGTCGACGACAGCGTGCCCGGCCTGCCGCGCGTGTGCGCGACGATCGTCGGCGGGCGCGTCGCGTACTCGACCGGCCAGTGGGCGATGCGCCCGGCGCGCGACGCCGTGCAGCTCGACGCGGCGTGACGGCGAGGCGAAGAATGCCCGTGAACGATGCCCGCTATGCCGTCTATCTGACGCCGGCCGAGCCGTGGAACGCGCTCGGCAGCCGCTGGCTCGGCCGCGATGCGTTGACCGGCGAACGAATCGAACGGAGCGCGGAGCTCGACGACGCATGTCTCGATGCGTGGACGAGCGGTCCGCGCACCTATGGTTTGCACGCGACGCTCAAGCCGCCGTTCCGGCTCGCCGCCGGCCGCTCGGCAGCCGAGCTCGACGTGGCTGTGCGCGCGCTCGCCGCGCGCATGCGGCCCTTCGCGCTTTCGTTGGAATGGCGGCCGTTGCGCGGCTTTCTCGCATGGCGCCCCGCCGATGAGTCCGTCGAGCGCGGGCCGCTGCAGGCGCTCGCGGACGCGTGCGTGCGCGAACTCGACGGCTTTCGCGCGCCGCAGCCCGCGACGGATGTCGAGCGCCGGCGCGCCGCGGGCCTCACGCCGCGCGAGGAAGCGCACCTCGTTCGCTGGGGATATCCGTACGTGTTCGACACGTTCGCGTTCCACATCACACTGACGAATCAACTGGATACGGCGTCGGCGGACGCCGCGACGAACGCGTTCGCGCGGCTCGCCGCGCGTCACGGGTGCGCCGCTGCGCTCGATGCCGTATCGATGAACGTGCGCGACGTGTCGATTTTCGTGCAGCCCGCGCCCGACCGGCCGTTCGTCGTCGCGCGCCATTACGGCTTCGACGGTTCGACGCGCGACGGCGCGGGCGCGGCGGCTCTGAAGGATCATCGATGAATGCGACGCAAGTGTCGCGACCGGGCGCGCTCGTCTATCTGACGGGCGCGTCGGGCAGCGGCAAGGACAGCGTGCTCGCGTGGATCGCCGCGCGGCTGACGGCGCGCGACCGGGTCCGCATCGCGCGCCGCTACATCACGCGCGACAGCGGTGCGACCGAGGCGTCGATCGCGCTGTCCGACGCGGAATTCGCGCGCCGCGCCGAGGACGGCCGCTTCGCGATGCACTGGCGCGGCCACGGCCTGTCGTATGGCGTCGGAATCGAGATCGACGCATGGATCGCATCGGGCGACGCCGTGATCGTCAACGGCTCGAGAGCCTATCTGCCGCACGCGAGCGCGCGCTATGCGCAACTGATCGCGGTCGAGCTCGTCGTGTCGACGGATATCCTCGCCGCGCGCCTGTTGCGGCGCGGCCGGGAGGACGCGGCGCGGATCGCCGCGCGCATCGAGCGCGCCCAGCAGGCATTCGCGGTGCCTGACGGCTGCACGATGATCCGGATTCCAAACGACACGACGATCGATGCCGCGGCGTCGGCGCTATTCGCGCTCGCACGCGCGGGCCATGCGCCCGACACGGCCCCGCGAAATGCGGCCCGGACGGCCGGCTCGACGCTTTTACCCGTTCGCGTATGAACGATTCACTTCGCCCGCCGCCGAAGATCGCGGAAACCGTCGTCAGCCCGAGCGCGCGGGTGCGCGACGCGTGCATCGGGCGGCGTTGCGAAATCCTGCACGACAGCGTCGTCGAATATGCGGCGCTCGGCGACTATTCGTACATCGGCGAACGATGCATGATCGCCGACGCCGAGATCGGCCGCTTCTGCGCGATTGCGGCGAACGTGCGCATCGGCGCGCCGAATCATCCGATGGAACGCGCGTCCCAGCATCGCTTCACCTATTGCCCTGAGTATTACTTCGACGACACCGCGCGCGACGCCGCATTCTTCGGCGAGCGGCGCACCGATCGCGTCCTGATCGGCAACGACGTGTGGATCGGCCATGGCGTGATCGTGCTGCCGGGCGTGACGGTGGGCGACGGCGCGGTGCTGGCCGCGGGCGCGGTGGTGAGCCGCGACGTCGCGCCGTACGCCGTCGTCGGCGGCGTTCCGGCGCGGAAGATCCGCGATCGTTTCGCGCGCGACGTCGCGCGCAGGCTGCAAGCCATCGCGTGGTGGAACTGGCCGGACGAGGTGATACGCGAGCGGCTGGCGGATTTTCAGCACGGCGACGTCGACGCGTTCTGCGCTGCGTGGGGTTGAGCGGCGCGTTCTGCGACGATCGGCGCGCATTCGCCGAACGATTCGACGAGGCCGGTTCCGACGGCGCGACCGGCAACGGCGCGAGAGCCCCGGCAGGGCGCGCCGCGACGCCCGTTCAATCCCCCGATGAATGGGCGTCGAGCTGCGACGGAGTGATCCGGCCCGGTCGGCGGGGGGCGCCGATTGCTCGCGATCATCGGTCGCCTCGATGCGCGGGAGGCAATATGCGGTGCGACCCGCGCGCATCGCGGCGCCGTCCGGCAGTGCGCATCGCATGCCGCTACGATCGACGTCGATGCGCGCGACGGCGAGAGAAAATTCGCACGCTAGCGATTTGTGACCTCGGCCGCCGTCGCGGCGAGATGGGCGGGCGCGACGACGTTCCGGCCGAGCGTCTTCGCGCGATAAAGCGCGGCATCGGCGGCGGCGACGAGCGCTTGCGGCGTTTCGAACGGATTGCCGCTGCTTGCCGCATAGCCCGCGCTGACCGTCACGCAGCCGGGCTCCGTATCGGCGGCGAGGCGCAGGCGTTCGACGGCCTGCCGCGCTTGCTCCGCGATCGTCTGCGCGCCGTGTTCGTCCGTTCCGGGCAGCACGACGGCGAACTCCTCACCTCCGTAGCGCGCGACGAAATCGGTCGGACGGTTCGCGACGCCGGACAGCGCGGCCGCGACGGCGGCGAGGCACGTGTCGCCTTGCAGATGACCGAACGTGTCGTTGTAGCGCTTGAAATGATCGACGTCGACCATCACGAGCGCGATCGGCAGATTGTGCCGATTCGCGTGGCGAAAGGTTTTTTCGAACTGCTCGTTGAAATAGCTGCGGTTGTACACCATCGTCAGCGCATCGTGCGACGCGGTTCGCACGAGCGATGCGTGCGCGTCGAAGAGCCGACGGTACAGCACGGTCACTTCCCATATGAGCACGCAAACCAGCACGCCCGGCGTGAACATGCTGAAGAGCCGCGCGACGTACCACCCGACGCTGAAGCGCGTGGTGCTCAACAGATTCAGGCTGGTGTCGGTGAAGCAAGCGAGCAGCACGACGACGAGCCAGACGTCGAGCGTCGTTCTCATGCGGCCGATGAACAGCGCGGCCGCGATCGAGCCGAGATTGATCGCCCAGACGACGCTCGCGGCGAGATTGGCGGCGAACAACGCGTTGTCGAGCGACGGATCGAACGGCCCGGGCAGATCGGCGTACAACGCGACAACGCCGAGCGCGATGCCGGATGCGGCCGGCACGCCGATCAACGCCGCCAGCCAGCGGCCGACGTGGCGCGTGCGGTCGAGCCGGTTCGCGAGCCGGTAGCGCGTCAGCAGCGCGATCACGACGAGCAGCGGGAAGCCCGCGTGCCAGAACATCCATATCCATGCCGCGCCGTAACGTCGCGCGCCGAGCAGGCCGGCCGGCGAGAAGACGCCCGGATACGCGAGCAGCTGGAGCGCCACCGTCGTCGCCGCGAACGCGTACGCGCCGGCGAGCGCACCGAGGACGGGGCGACGCATGACGGTGAACTGCGCGCCGAGAAGGAACGCGGCAATGATCGAAGTGGTGAACACCGTCAATGCGCACATCGGCAAGAACGGCGCGATCGCCGGCAGCCGCAGATTCGCGCTCGGCGCGGTGGCCGTGAGCGCGCCCAGCGTCATCAGCCCCATTGCTCCGGCCCCAAGCGTCTGCAAGCGAGACGGGCGTTGTATGAGAAAACCATCCATTGGATCTCCCGAACGCGAAAGCCGGCGCGTCCATCTGGTGGACGGCGAAACGAAGTGCGAAAAGCGGAACTGGAAGGCACCCCGTACGAATGAATTGAATGTTGACGACGCGGTCCGCCGCGACGTTGATTTACTTTAGTCCATTCGGGGTGCATCGTCATTCACGGTGGAGCCGCGCTGAAGCGGCGGGAGGGCAAGGGCATGCGATGGCTGTGCAGACACGCGCCGGTATCGCCGCCGTCGGTTCGCCGCATCGAATTTCGCGAACCGCCAGGGCCGAAAGCCGGCTTATCGCACGCGCTCGCTCGCGATGGGCCTGGTGTGATGAATCGCGTCGGGCATGCTCGTTTGAAGGTTTCGCGGCGCGCCGCGTGTCCGGCGCACGCTCGAATCCCGGCCCGGGGCGACCGATCGACGGGAATCCAAAACAATCCGGCGCGCCGACCGAGACGCTTGCCGACGGCGCTCGCCGATATGGCTCGCCGACGCGGCGATGGCTCGACGCGCGGGTTCCGCCCCGCTGCCGGCGTCAAGGGCAGGACCCCAAAACGGCGGATGAGCGAAATCGTCTTATCATTCGTGGATTGGGCGACGTTCGATCGAGATTGAAGAGAGACGTGCGCGACGTCTCAAACGTTCATTCGGTTTTTCTAGCGATGAGATTCGCCGTTTGCAAGCGCGGCCTCGAAGGCATGCGGAGCGCTCGCGACGGCACGTATCCGACGCAACGGCAACGAAGGAGAACGCCATGACTCGACGCTTCGATGCAATCATCATCGGCACCGGTCAATCCGGCCCGCCGCTCGCCGCCCGGTTGTCCGGCGCGGGCATGAAGGTGGCGGTCGTCGAGCGGGCGCGCTTCGGCGGCACCTGCGTGAACACCGGCTGCATTCCCACGAAGACGCTGATCGCGAGCGCATACGCGGCGCATCTCGCGCGGCGCGCGGACGAATACGGCGTCGCGATAGGCGGGCCGGTCACGGTCGACATGAAGAAAGTGAAGGCGCGCAAGGATCGGATCTCCGGGCGTTCGAACCACGGTGTCGAACAATGGGTGCGCGGCCTCGAGAACGGCACGGTCTATCAGGGGCATGCCCGTTTCGAGAGCGCGCGTTCGGTGCGCGTCGGCGACGAGCTGCTGGAAGCCGGCCGGATCTTCATCAACGTCGGCGGGCGGGCGCTGATTCCGCCGATGCCCGGACTCGAGCAGGTGCCCTATTTCACCAACTCGACGATGATGGACGTGGACTTCTTGCCCGAGCATCTGATCATCGTCGGCGGCAGCTACGTGGGGCTCGAGTTCGGTCAGATGTACCGCCGCTTCGGATCGCGCGTGACGATCGTCGAGAAAGGCGCGCGGCTGATCAGGCGCGAGGACGAGGACGTGTCGCAGGCGGTGCGGGACATTCTGGAGAGCGAAGGGATCGACGTACAGCTCGGTGCCGATTGCCTGAGCGTGCGGCGCGACGCGGGCAACGTGGTGATCGGGCTCGATTGCGCGGCCGGCGCGCGAGAAGCGACGGGCTCGCATCTGCTGCTCGCCGTCGGGCGCGTGCCGAATACCGACGATCTCGGGCTGGAGAAGGCCGGCGTCGAAACCGACGCGCACGGCTACGTCAACGTGGACGAGCAGTTGCGCACCAACGTGGAAGGCATCTGGGCGCTGGGCGACTGCAACGGTCGAGGCGGATTCACGCATACGTCTTACAACGACTACGAGATCGTCGCGGCCAATCTGCTCGACGACGATCCGCGCAAGGTGTCGGATCGCATCCCTGCCTATGCGATGTTCATCGATCCGCCGCTCGCCCGCGTGGGAATGACGCAGGACGAGGCGGCGCGTTCGGGGCGCCGGTTGCTGGTCGGCACGCGGCCGATGACGCGCGTCGGACGCGCGGTGGAAAAAGGCGAGAGCCTCGGTTTCATGAAAGTGATCGTCGACGCGGAGAGCCGCGCGATTCTCGGCGCGTCGATTCTCGGCGTGACGGGCGATGAAGTCGTGCATTCGCTGCTCGACGTGATGTATGCGAAAGCGCCGTACACGACGATCAGCCGCGCGATGCACATTCATCCGACCGTGTCGGAGCTGGTGCCGACGCTGCTACAGGATTTGCGTCCGCTGGCGTAGAGAAGGGGAGGGGACGCGCGTGCGGGCGCGGCGCCGCACGCGATCGCGTAATCGGATGATCGCGCGATCTCGAGTGATCAAGCGTTCGACTGCCGTTCAACGCCGATCGCTTCGCCATTTCCGGGTGCTGAAGCGAGATGTCGCGCACGGCGCGTGCGAACGCCGCCGTTCGGAAGTCGGAACCGGATTCGGCCGGGGCGCGCATGTCCGCTGCCGCGATCGAACGACGGACGAACCGGCGCGCGGCACGACGCGCCGCGCGAGCACGCGCCGGCGGCACGCCGGCCTCATTCAGGCATCCGTCGTACTGTCGCGCGCACCGCCGCCGCTCGCTCGGCCCGGAAGAATCAATGCGAGCTCCAGCCCTTGTAGCGCTTCGCGTTGTCGCGCGTGACGAGCGTCGGTTCGAGCAGGATCATCGCATTCGCGGGCTTGTGTCCGTTCATCACCCCATAGCCGACCGACACCGCCTTCTTCGCCATCGCGAACGGGTCCTGGCTCGACGACGCCTGCACCTGCGTGTCGCTCTGGAGCGCGGTTTCGATATCGGGTGCGCCGTCCACCGACGTGATCACGATGCCGGTGCGATGCAGTTGCTTCGCGGCGAGGTCGCTGCCGATCGCCTGCGGATCGTTGATCGCGAATACGCCGTCGACTTTCGGAAAGCGCGTCAGGTAGCCCTGCATTGCGTTCATTCCGCCTTCGCGCGAGCCCTTGCCGTCCTGGTCGCTCGACAGCAGCTTGAGGCCCGGATTCTTCGCGAGCACCGCCTTGCAGCCGTTCACGCGATCGATGACGGCCGACACTTGCGGGCCGTTCTCGATGATCACGTTGCCCTTGCCGTCGAGCTTCTTCGCGAGGTAGTCGCATGCGAGCTCGCCAGCCTTCACGTTGTTCGTCTGCACGGTCGCATCCGCGCCGGACGCCGCGACGTCGACCGCGATCACCGCGATGCCGGCCGCCTGCGCCCGGCGCACGGCGGGCTCGATCGCTTTCGGATCAGCGGCGTTCAGCAGGATCATGTCGACGTGGGCCGAGATGAAGTTGTCGATCTGCGTGAACTGCTTGTTCAGGTCGTAGTCGGCGGAGACCGCGGTGACTTTCGCGTTCGGATTGAGCTCCTTCGCCTGCGCCTGCGCGCCTTTCACGACGGTGACGAAGTACGGATTGCCGAGCGAGCCGACGGTGATGCCGATCGACTTGAGCGGCTTGTCGCCCGCGTGCGCGGCGCACGCCGCGAACGCGAGCGCGCACGCGGCGCCGGTCTGAACGAGCTTGTGTTTGATCTCCGACATGTCGTTGTCTCCGTATGGTCCGTGATGGAGGGCGCGCGCGAGGACCTGCGCGCGCGCCGCATGGCGTCTCGATGCGTCAGGTGCGGGCCGATTCGTGCTGGCGGTAGCGGTCGAGCGCGACCGCGCCGATGATCACGAGCCCCTTGATGATGTATTGCCAGATGTCGGACACGCCGAGCAGCACGAGGCCGTTCGACAGCACCGCGATGATCAGCGCGCCGATCAGCGTGCCGACGATCGAGCCGACGCCGCCGACGAAGCTCGTGCCGCCGAGGATCACCGCGGCGATCGCGTCGAGTTCGTACGACTGGCCCAGCTGCAAGCCGTTCGCCGCATAGAGCCGTGCGGCCGACATCAGCGCGCCCAGGCCGGCGAGCAGGCCCGAGCTAGCATAGACGAACAGCTCGATGCCGCGCACGTTGATGCCCGACAGCCGCGCGGCTTCCGGATTGCCGCCGACCGAGTAGATCCGCATGCCGAGCACCGTGCGGCGCAGGATGAACCACGAGATCGCGACGACGGCGAGCGCGATCACGATGAGCCACGGCACGCCGAGAATCGAGCCGTTGCCGATGAACGCGAACGGCAGTTGCGGATTGAAGATCGTCGTATCGTTGCCCATCAGGCGCGCGACGCCGCGCACGGCCGTCAGCGCACCGAGCGTGACGATGAAGGGCGGCAGGCGCAGGAACGAGATCAGCACGCCGTTGACGACGCCGAACGCGAGCCCCACGAGAAGCGCGGCGGGAATCCCGAGCCAGCCCCAGCCGGGAAGGTTCGATGCGATCAGCGACGCGACGGCGGCGGCCGCGAGCACCGAGCCGACCGACAGATCGATGCCGCCCGTTAGGATCACGAACGTCATGCCGGCGGCGAGCACGATGTTGATCGACGCCTGCTGCGTGACGATCGACAGGTTCTGCAGCGTGAAGAAGCCGTCGGTCATGAAGCCGAAGCCGACGCACAGGAGCACGAGAACGGGCAGCATGCCGGCCGTACGCATCAGCGCCTGCATCCGCGCGCGGTGGTCGGCGGCGCGCCGCGGCGCGCGGTCCGGCGCCGCGCCGGCCGGCGCGGAGGCGATCTCGCTATGCTTCATCTGATGGGTCATGGCGATAACCTGAGGGTGAGAGGACAAGGCGACGGCGGCCGCTCAATGCGCGGCCGCCGTTTCGGTGCGTGAGCCGGTGGCGAGCGCGATGATCGCCTCCTGCGTGATCGGCGCGCCCGTGTGTCCGCCGAGCTCGCCGGCAATCGTGCCTTCACGCATCACGAGCACGCGGTCGGCCACGCCGATGATCTCCGGCAGCTCGCTCGAGATCACGATCACGCCGACGCCTGCGCGCGCGAGATCGTTGATGATCCGGTAGATCTCCGATTTCGCGCCGATGTCGACGCCGCGCGTCGGTTCGTCGAGGATCAGCACGCGCGGCTTCGTCTCGAGCAACCGCGACAGCAGCACTTTTTGCTGGTTGCCGCCCGACAGCGCGCCGACGTTGACGTTCGCGTGCGGCACGCGAATCGACAGCGCGGCGATCGCGTCGCGCGCGCGCTGCGCGCCGCGCGCGAGATCGAGCGCGCCGAGGCGCGCGTCTCGCCCGCAGACCGAGATGTTGATGTTGTCGCGCACGCTCATGTCGAGGAAGAGGCCCTGGCGCTTGCGATCCTCGGTCAGATAGACGAGCCCGGCGTCGATCGCGTCGCGCGGCGAATGCGCGCCGAAGCGCTTGCCGTCGAGCTTCACTTCGCCGCGCACGCGCGGCTCGGCACCGAACACGAGGCGCGCGAGCTCGGTGCGGCCCGCGCCGACAAGGCCCGCGATGCCGAGCACCTCGCCCGCGTGCAGATCGAGGCTGCAGCCGCGCACGCGGCCGCCGTCCGCGACGTCGCGCACCGACAGCAGCAGATTGCCGGGATCGTACGGCGCATGCGTTTTTTTGTAGAACCCCGAAATATCGCGGCCGACCATCATGCCGACGAGCCGCTCGGCCGACAGCGAATCGCGCTCGAGCGTGCCGACGTACGCGCCGTCGCGCAGCACCGACACGCGGTCGGAAAGCTCGTAGATCTCCGCCATCCGATGGCTGATGTAGATGATCGCGAGCCCTTCGGCGCGCAGTTGCCGAATCAGCCGGAACAGGTTCTCGGTCTCGCGCGACGACAGCGGCGTCGTCGGCTCGTCCATCACGAGAATGCGCGCCTTCGTGTGAACGGCGCGCGCGATCTCGACGAGCTGCTGCTCGGCGATCGACAGCGTGCCGACGAGCGTGTCCGGCCCGAAGTTCGCGCCGAGCCGTTCGAGCACGTCCCGGCAGCCGCGCGCCATCGCGGCGCGATCGATCGTGCCCCAGCGGTGGTTGCCGCGGCGCAGCTCGCGCCCGACGTAGATGTTCTCCGCGACGGTCAGATTCGGTGCGAGGCACAGCTCCTGGTAGATCACGGCGACGCCCGCATCGCGCGCGGCGAGCGGCCCGTCGACGGCGACGCGCGCGCCGTCGATCAGGATTTCGCCGCCGGGATCGGCCTGATACGCGCCCGACAGAATCTTGATGAGCGTCGATTTGCCGGCGCCGTTTTCGCCCATCAGCGAATGAATCTCGCCCGCATGCACGGCGAGGCTCACGTCGGCAAGCGCACGCACGGCGGGGAACGTCTTGCTGATGCCGCGCATCTCGAGCAGCGGGCGCGACGGTTCAGAACGCCGCATATCTGGCCTCCTGCGATTCCACGCCGGCGCCTCGGAGGATGCCGGCGCGCGGGGAGAAGTTGAAGAACATCGGCAGCGTCGCGGCACCGATCGCGCCGGCGTCCGGGCCGAACGAGCCGCGCACCAGCGCGGGTGTGCCGCGCGCTTCCGGCGCGAGCGCCGCTAGCGCGGCGTGCAGGCGCGCGATCAGTGTGCCGATCAAACCCGCGTCGATGTCGGCGTCGAGCACGACGACGGGTGATTCGAGCACGGCGAGCGCCGCGCGCAGCGCGGGCGCGAGCGCGTCGACGCAATCGTCGATCCATTCGTCGACGGCCTTCGCCCCGCGCGCGATGCAAGCTTCGAGATCCGCGCGGCTCTCGACTTTTTCGCCGCAGTAGCGCAGATGCCGGACGAGCCCGTTGAGCGACGCGCGCGTGATCAGGATGTCCCATGCGCCGCGCGGCTTCGGCACCGAAGGCAGGCGGCTCGGCGGCACCGGCATCATCGCGAAGTCGCCCGCGTTGCCGGTGACGCCGCGCAGGCAGTCGCCGTCGATCGCGATGCCGCCGCCGATCGCGGGGCCGAGGAACAGGTAGACGAAATCGTCGCGTTGCCGTCCGCAGCCGTAGAACAGCTCGGCGATCGCGGCGGCGTTGCCGTCGTTTTCGCTGAAGACGGGCAGCGCGATCGCGCGATCGAGCTCGCGCGCGAAATCGACTTCGGCCCACGCGCCGAACGCATCGGCGGGCAGGTCGATCTCGCGCAGCCAACTGCCGAGGTTGTACGGCTGCGCGACGCCGACGCCCGCGAGCCGCTCGCGCTCGTGCGGAGCAAGTAGCCGCTGCATCGCGGCGACGTCCTGCTTGACGATCTCGAGCACCGTGGCGGGCGGCGGGAGCAGCGTGTCGTGCGAGCGGCGGCCGATCACGTCGCCGGCGAAGTTGACGAGCGCCGTCTCGATGCGCATCCGGTCGAGGCGCACGCCGATCCCGAATGCGCCGCGCGGGTCGAGCCGGATCAGCGACGCGGGCTGGCCGCGCTGGCCTTCGGCGCGGCGGCCGGCGAACTCGATGAGCTTTGCTTCGGCAAGCGAAGCGATGATGCTGCCGACCGCGGTGCCCGTCAGATTGGCGAGCCGCGCGAGATCGGCCTTCGACGCGCTGCCCGCGCGCCGGAGCGCCCTCAGCAGAAGGCGCTCGTTGTAGCGGCGCACGTTGGCCGAGTTGCTGCCCTGGCCGATATGCGGACTCCTCATGATTTCTCCTCCGGGTTGGCACGGTTCGCCCGAGGTTAAATAAATCAGCTTGATTTATTTAACCTCGGGATGTCGGGCGTGTCTGCCTAGGGAAATCCCGAGGGTTGATGCGAGGAGGTCAGGAAATGGCGGCGAGCGATGATGGTTCGCCTTCAGTCGTGCGTTCGGGCGTGGTCGAGCAATGCGCGCGAGCGCGCGTGACCGCCGAGCGAATCGGCGATGCCTTGCTCGCATGCGCGGATGGCGTGTCGCCGGCGGTGCTGCGTTTGATTGGGCATCCGAAACGAATGAGCGAGCGCGTCGAATGAAGCCGTGCATGAGACCGCGAACGCGGCGGTATAGCCCGGCCTTTCGATTCGCGCGCCGAAAGGCGCTCGGCGCGCCGGCGCGAATGCGATCGTGCGGACTGCTGCAGGCGTTGCGTGCGTTGCGGCGCGCGATCGTTCGGCTGCCCGCCGATCCGGCGTGCAAGCCGGATCGGCGGGCAGCCCGTGCGCCGTCATGCGGCGTTCAGGCCGATCGCGTCGCCATCACGGCGAAGCCGACGCCGGCGGCCGCAGTGGCTGTGCGCCCGGCACGTCGGGCGCGCCGCGCTGCGCTTCGACGGGCGCCTGTGTCGCCGCCGGGTCCGGATTCCAGCTCGTTCCGCCCGGCTTGACCTTCGGCGGCGGCAGCGCCTTCGCGAGCGGGCGGCTCGGCGGCGCGGGCGGAGGCGGCGGCGCGGGCTGCGCCCGATCGGGCGCGGCCGCCGCCGAAGCGGGCATCGCGGCGGCCGCGGCCGCCGAATTCCGATTCGACAGCAGTCCGTAACGCCAGCCCGCCGCGGCCAAGCCCAGCAGCGCCGCCGCGGCGAGCGGCAGCCAGCTTGCGCGCGACATCACCAGTTCACCTGATCGTTCAGCGTCAGCGTGCCGCTCGCGGGCGTCTGCAGCTGGCGATTGCCGGACCAGTTCTCCCACGTCACGCTGCCGTCGGCGTTCTTGCGGTAGTACTTGTACTGGATCGCCTGAGCGGCCGGCATGTTGACGGTGTTGCTCCACACGGGGTAATTGGCCGGGTCGACGGGAATGCCGAGATCGGTATTCCAGTTGCCGAGCGCGGCGGCGTTGCCCGTCACGTACATTTGCTGGCCGGGCTGCGTGCCGGCGTTGACGTTGACCGACACCGACACCTGCCCGCTCTGCAGCGGCGCGACGCAGTTGTTGTAGCGCGCGCAGACGACCGACGGAATGTCGACGATGCGGCTCGCCTGGATGGACGCGAGCAGGCTGATGTACTCGCCCATCGCCCAGTTCAGCGGCGCCATCGACTTGGTCGGCTGGCCCGGCGCGTAGCCCGCGGGCGTCGTCACCGCCCAGCCGTCGGGCAGCGTCGTCGAATTCGACCACACCTGTTCCGGCAGGAAGCCTTCGGGCGTCGTCAGCTGCTTGAGCGTCGAGAAGTACGCGCTGCCCGCGTTGCCGCTGCCTTGGCGCGCGATCTCGTACATGCCGCGCTCGGCGGTGAAGATCGGCCACAGGCGGCCGGCGCCGGTGCCGTCGAAGTCGCTGCCGTCGTTGTGCTCGCCATAGCCGTCGAAGTTGTAGCGGAACCACGCGTTGGGCGACAGCGCCGGCGCGTTCGGCAGGCTCAGCGACTGGCCGAGCACGCTGTCGTAGACCGAGATCGTGTTCACGACGGTCGGATCGGTCGCGCGCTTGACGCCCATCCGGACAAGCTCGAAGAAGCCGCCGTCGACGACGCGCCGCGCGTCGTGGCTGCCGCCGCCGTTCTTGATCGTCAGCGTTTGCGTCGCGTCCGGGCCCGCGGTGGGCGCGAAGCTCGCGCGATCGGTGCCGGTGCCCGAGCGGCCCGCCGGGTTGATGCGGATGTAGTAGCTGCCGCTGCCGAACGAGCCCGTCGACGTGTACGTCCACGCCGCGACGTTCTCCTGCCAGTAGTCGGCCGCCGCGAGATAGCGCGCGGCGCTCGTCGTGTCGCCGTTCTGCGTCGCGATGTCGGCCGCCGTGACGAGGCCGGCGATCTCGGCCGCGATCGTCGACGGCGAGTAGCCGGAGTTCTCCTCCCAGCGCTCCTGATACGTCCACGGGCCGGTGTTGACGATGTAATCGGCGGTGAGCTTGATCTTCGACCACAACGGATTGAACACGCTCGGGCCGAGGCGCCACGCGAGGATGATCGGCATCGCCTGCTCGTCCATCTGCGTGCCTTGCCAGTACGGCCAGCCGCTCACCCACGCGTTCTGCGGGAAGCGCCCGGCGCGGCTGTAGCCCTGCGAGCAGCCGGACGCGTTGTATTCGGCGGTGCCGCAGTCGCTCGTCTGTTGCAGCGTGTTGAACAGATAGTTGACGACGCTCGTCGCGGTGGACGTGTCGCCCGCCGTCGTCAGCGCGTTCGCGAACTTGAACAGATCGCGCGGCCACACGAGGTGATAGCCGCCCGCGTTCGCATCGCCCTGCGTTTCGCCCCACGGCGTGCCGATGCCGGCGATCATCGCGCCGTTGCTCTTGTCATGCATCGTCTTGAGCGTCATCGCGGCGAGGTAGTACGCGTCGTCCGCGGCGCCGTTCTGCGACGACAGGCCCGCCGCGTAGTTGTGCCACGCGGTGTCGTACTGCTGCTGCTCGCCGGCGAGATCGCTGCCGAGCACGGTGTTCGCGTCGCCGAGCGCCTGGTCCTGCGTGCTGCCGAAGCCGAGCACGACGTCGAACGACACGCTCGTCGCGCTCGGATCGCCGAGATCGATCCAGCCCATCTGCGCGACGTTGCCGTTGGTGGCGGACGTGAACGTCCAGTCCATCGTCTTGTCGGCGGTGCCGCCCAGCAGGTCGGTCCAGCCGTCGCTCTGCCCGACGAAGCCGTTCGACGTCATGCCCACGCCGTTGACGACCTTCCACGGACGGTTCGTCACGAGCGCCGAGTAGCGGCTGTCGTGATTCGCGACGAGCGCGTTGCCGCCGGTGCCGGACACTGTCTGGGCGGTGTTGTTGCTGCCCGCGTTGTCGAGGTACGGTTTGGACAGCATGTAGAGATTGAAGTCGCCGACCTTGTGGCCGTTGAGCGCGGTGAACGTGACGCGCTGCACGATCGCGTTGTAGTTCGGATCGGCGAAGATGATCTTGCTGATCCGCCAGTTGTGCGAACTATTGCTGGTCGTCACTTGCCAGCTCATCGTGCGCGTGTCGGTTTGCGCGGCCGAGTAGGCCTGCAGCTTTTCTTCGTCGACGAAGGTCTTGCCGCTGTCGCCGACGAGGAACTGCAAGTCGACGGACTCGGGCGTGTCGAGTACCGGGTAGTAGACCTCCGAGAGGATGCCGCGATAGCCGGTGAAGTAGACCCGCGATGCGCCGCTGACCGCCGTGCCGAGGAACGATTTGGCCGACGGGCCTCGCACGGGCGTCGCGCCGGGTGAGCCGAATGCTTCGGTGGCCGAAACGGACGCGGGTAAAGCGGCCGCGCCCGTCAGCGCGGCCAGACTGCCAACCAGCACTGCCTGTTTGAATCCGAAGTGCTTTGCCGACATTTTTTTCGTCTCCGTTATGGATATTTGCGGTGTCGTTCTTTGTAGCAAAACAACACGCGCTGTATCTCACGCGGAGGCGAAAGAGTCAATATTGTCAATGTCTTGTAGTCGACTATGTACTGATACTACATCCGCTGAACTGTGCGGTAGCGCGCACTGGTGGCGACGCGCGGACGACGATCCGCGCCGGAGCATGTCGGTACTTTAGGAGGGCGGCGACGAAACCCAGGCCGACGGCAGTCCGGATTCGCCGCGCGCGCCGTGCGCTCGACGTCAATCGAGTGGCTTGCCCGCCTTGTCGTCCATCGAGCGTAGCGCGATCAACGTCAGCACGCCGCAGCCGATCGCGTACCACGCGGGCGCGTTCGCGTTGCCCGTCGCGGCGATCAGCCACGTGACGAAGAATTGCGCGAAGCCGCCGAAGATCGCGACGCCGACGCTGTAGACGAGCGCGCCGCCCGTCGCGCGAACCGCGCGCGGGAACAGTTCGCCGAGCATCGCGCTCATCGCGCCGACGTTGATCGCGTGCACGGCCGCGAGCGCCGCGATGATCGTCAGCAGCGAGACCGCGCCGGGCCAGCGGTTCAGCGCGACGAACGCCGGATAGATCGCGAGCATCAACGCGATGCGCGTCCACCAGACGATCCGGTTGCGTCCGTAGCGATCCGACAGATGGCCGCCGATCGGCGTCACGATCGCGAGAATCGCGCCGGCGACGCAGCCTGCCGTCATCGACAGCCAGCCCGGCAGATGCAGCACCTGCACGCCGTAGATCGCCATGTAGAACACGATGATGTAGTGGATCGACGTGCCGCCGATCGTGATGCCGAGGCCGGCGAGCACGGCTTTGCCGTGGTGGCGCAGCACGTCGGCGAGCGGCAGCGACGCGGCGCTTCCGTGCGCTGCGGATGCGGCGGCATGCGCAGCGGCCGGCGCTTCGTCGACTGTGCGCCGCAGCCAGTAGCCGAGCGGCACGAACAGCGTGCCGATGACGAACGGGACGCGCCATCCCCAGCTTTCGAGTTGCGCGGCGCTCAACGTCGACGTCAGCAGGACGCCCGTCAGCGCGCCGGCGAGCGCCGCGAGCCCCTGGCTCGAGAACTGGAACGATGCGTAGAAGCCGCGTTGCCCGGGCGGCGCCTGCTCGAGCAGCAGCGTGGTCGACGCGCCGACTTCGCCGCCCGACGCGAATCCTTGCAGCAGTCGCGCGGCGACGAGCAGCAGCGGCGCGGCGACGCCGATCTGCGCAAAGGTCGGCGCGACGGCGATCGTCGCGGTGCCGAGCGCCATGATGAGAAGCGTGGCGATCATCGCGCGCTTGCGGCCGACGCGGTCCGCGTAGATGCCGATCACGAGGCCGCCGAGCGGGCGCGTGAAGAACCCGACGCCGAAGCTCGCGACCGCGAGCATCAGTTGTCCGAACGACGAGTGAACCGGGAAGAACAGCTTGCCGATCAGGATCGCGAAGAAACTGTAGACGGTGAAGTCGTAGAATTCGAGCGCGTTGCCGACCGCGGCCGCGGCGATCAGGCGCCGCCTCTTCGCGGCGAGGCGTGCGTCGGCCGGCATGCCGGCGAAGTCGAGAGCGGTTGTTTCCATGTGATCCCCGAGGAGCGCGAGACGGCGTGGCGAGAAGGCGTCAGGCGGCGAGCCAGGCTTCGGTCAATCGAACCCAGTAGCTCGCGCCGATCGCGAGAATGTCGTCGTTGAAGTCGTAGCCGGGGTTGTGCACCATGCAGCCGCCCTTGCTGCCGACGCCGTTGCCGATGAACGCATAGCAGCCGGGGCGCGCTTCGAGCATGTACGCGAAATCCTCGCTGCCCATCAGCGGCGCGGCGTCCGCCTCGATCCGCTCCGCGCCGAGCATCCTGCGCGCGACGTCGACGGCGAACGCGGTGGGCTCGGGATGATTGACGAGCACCGGATAACCATAGTCGTACTGAACGTCTGCTGCGATGCCGAAGCTTTCCGCCTGGCCCTTCACGAGCGCCTCGATGCGATGCGCGAGCCGTTCGCGGACGTCGGCGTTCAGCGCGCGCACCGACAGCTTCATCACGACCGTCTCGGGGATGACGTTGAACGTCTCGCCCGCCTGTACGCTGCCCACGGTGATCACCGCTGCCTGCTGCGCATCGATTTCGCGTGCGACGATCGTCTGCAGCGCGACCATGATGCTGCCCGCCGCCGACATCGGGTCGCGCGCGAAATGCGGCATTGCGCCGTGGCCGCCCACGCCGCGCAGCGTGATCGTCACGCGGTCGGACGACGCCATCGCGGCACCCGCGCGGAACGCCATGTCGCCCGCCGCGCGGCCGGGCATGTTGTGGATCGCGAAGATCGCGTCGCACGGAAAGCGCTCGAAGAGGCCCTCGTCCATCATCGCCTTCGCGCCGCCGAAGTTCTCTTCGGCGGGCTGGAAGATGAGGTTCAGCGTGCCGGAGAACCGGCGCGTCGCGGCGAGGTGGCGCGCCGCGCACAGCAGCATCGCGGTATGGCCGTCGTGCCCGCACGCATGCATTTTGTTCGCGTGGCGGCTCGCGTACGGCAGGCCCGTCGCTTCGGCGATCGGCAGCGCGTCCATGTCGGCGCGCAGGCCGAGCGTGCGCGCACCTTGTTTTTCGCGCAGCACGCCGACGACGCCCGTCTTGCCGAGCCCACGATGCACATCGTAGCCCCAGCCGGCGAGCAGCTCGGCGACCAGGTCGCTCGTCAGCGCTTCTTCGAACGCGAGCTCGGGGTGTGCGTGGATTCGGCGGCGCACATCGATCAGATCAGGCGCGATCGCGGCGATGCCGGGGATGACGGGATTCTTGGGTGTGTCGGAATGCATGCTGTTTCCTCGTGGGGCGTGAGTGCGCGCTTGTGCGGACATGTTGACGAAGCATATGAATTTTTTTTGCGCACCATAAGCTGATAAATTGCGTCGGTGCTCACCGCCGGTTGCCTCTAGGGAACACCCTGATTCGCCGCGGCGCAGCCGATGAACGGCCTCTTCGAACCGCGCGTTTCATATGAAATATCACCAGTTGAAAGCGTTCGTCGCCGTCGCCGACGAGGGCAGCATTCGCGCGGCCGCGCGCCGGTTGAACGTGTCGCCGGCCGCGTTGACGAAAGCGGTCAAGGAACTGGAGCTCGCGCTCGGCGTGTCGCTCGTCGTGCGCACGGCGCGCGGCGTGCAGCTCACCGGGTTCGGTCAGCAGCTTCAGGTGCGCGCGCGCCTCATCGTCGCCGAGATGCAGCGGGCGCGCGACGATATCGAACAGGCGCAAGGCGCGACGACAGGCTCGGTCGCGGCCGCCATCACGCCGGCCGCCGCGGTGACGATCCTGCCCGACGCGTTTCGCGCGTTTCGTCGGCGCTTCCCGGTTGCGCGCGTGAGCATTGTCGAAGGGTTTCCCGGCGTCGCGCTGCCGAAGCTGCACGACGGGTCGCTCGATTTCGCGGTGGCAGTGGTGGTGCCGGAACTGCTCGCGGCGGAATTCGATCACTCGGAGCTGTATGCGAGCCGGCACGTGATCGTCGCGCGCAAGGGGCATCCGCTTGCGTCGGCGACGTCGCTCGCCGATCTCGTCGATGCGGACTGGCTGATGAATCCGTCGCCCGAGAGCTCGACGCAATTGATGTTCAATTGCTTTACCGAGCACGGCTTGCCGGCGCCGATACGCGTTGTCGAGTGCCCGAGCTATGCGATCGCGCACTGCCTTATTCAGGGCTCCGATCTGATTGCGTCGATGCCCGAGCAACTGCTCGATGTCGAATGGTCGCGCGGCCACGTCGCGGTGCTGCCGATACGCGAGGTGCTTCCGGCCGCGTCCGTGCAGTTGGTGACGCGCCGCGACAGCCCGCTGACGCCGGCGGCGGCGATGCTCGTCGATTGCATGCGCGACGCGGCGCGGCGGCATGGGTTGCGTTGACGTTTGAGACGCGCGGCGAGGTTCGCCTTGGGTGTCGTGTCGATCGATGGGCGCCGTTTTACGTCGTGCCGCTTGTTTTGCGGGCTGCGCGAACGATGCGTTCGTGGCTGATCGATCGACGTACCCGACCTATCCGCCCAGATCCATCCAGGCCTGTCACGTTTCATCGAGAACCGTCCGGACGCAACGGATGGGCGTGCCGCGTTTCTTGTCGATCGGGGCCGCTTCCGGGATCGCGGCCGCGTGCTTCGCGGCACGTGCCGCGCGTTACGCGAGCGTCGGATAACCGAGCGCGATCGCGTCGCGCGCGAATCGCTCGATTTCCGCGTATGCGTCGGGCGCGAGCCGCTCGAAGCCGCGCAGCCGTAACGCGCGCGCGCGCTCGGGGTCGAGCGCCGCCGCCGCATCGAGCGCGTCGCGCAGCGCGGCGACGCGTTCCCCGGCAAGCGTGCGCGACGCGATGAACGGCAGGCCCGGCGCGGACGCCGTCGCGCCGATGATTCGTACGCGACGCAGCAACGCCGGCAGCGCGTCGCGCACGTACGCGAGCGTCACGCAATCGATCGCGGCGAGATCCGCGTCGCCCGCATCGAGCGCGCGCAGCGCATCCAGATGCGAGCCGGTGCGAGCGACCGTCGAGAAGAAGCGCGCGTCGCGCGCGTGCGGCGCGACGGCGTGACGTAGCGCATTCATTCCGCTGTGCGAATCGTCTCCGTTGTACACGGCGCGCAGGCCGCGGCATGCGGCGAGCGTCGTCGCGCCGCGCGCGTGCGCATCGGCCGATACGACGAGCATGCTTCGATAGCGTGCGCCGTCGCATCCGTCGGCGTCGAAGACGGGGGTCGCGATCAGATGAACCGCATCGGCGACGCCGAGCATCCGATACGGATAGCCGCACGTTTGCGACAGCAGCAGATCGCCGCGGCGCCACATCGGCAGCAATTCGCCGAAGGGTTCGCCGGAAGGCTCGCCGAGCAGCGCGACGCCGGCCGGGCCGCCCGCGCGCGCGAACGCGCGCAGCGCATCGCGCAGCAGCGCGCGCCACAGCGCGGCGTGCCGCGGCGTCACGTTGTACATCGGCAGTCCGGCGATCCATCGGGTCATGCGGACATTCTACGGATTTCCGGGCCTCCGGCGGGCATGCATGCGTTTGCCCGAGCCGCGAATCGCGCGCCGCCTGGCGCACGCCGGCGGCGGAACCGTTTCGCCGCTTCTTTCTCGATTTCGCCACATCGATCGCGAGCCGCGCCGCATAAGCAAATGCGAATCCATTGGTTGGTCCGGCGGCCGCGATTGGTTACGGTGCACGTTCCGCCGCGCGTCGCGCGCGACGACGTCGCCGTCTGCGCGCCTGTCGACGTTCGGCCTTAGCCACCACCAAGAACATGGCCGAATATTTCGATGTAGATCATGCGCGCGAGATCCGGGCGCTCGGCGAACGTTTCGCCGCACGCACCGAATGGCCGACCTGGCTGTTGATCTTCGTCGTCTACGGCGGCTGGCTCGGCGTGCTGCTTTGCGTGCGCGCCGGATCGCTGCCGCTCGCGGCGGCGACGCCGCTGCTGATCGCGCTGTGCGCATGGCACATGTCGTTGCAGCACGAACTGCTGCACGGCCATCCGACGCGCTCCGCGCGCGTGAACAAGCTGCTCGGCTATCCGCCGCTGGCGGTCTGGTATCCGTACACGCTGTATCGCGACACGCATCTCGAGCACCATCGCGACGAAGATCTGACGGTGCCGGGCGTCGATCCCGAAAGCAACTACGTGCCGCGTGCGCAATGGGCGCGGCTGCCGCGATGGCGGCGTGCGCTCTTGCGCGCGCGCAAGAGCTTCGTCGGGCGGCTTGTCGTCGGGCCGCCCGCGAGCGTCGCCGCGATGGGCGCGCACACGCTGCGCGCATGGCGCGGCGGCGACTGGCGCCATGCGCCGATGTGGGCCGCGCACGTCGCGTCGGTCGCGGCGCTGCTCGCCTGGCTGCAATCGTCGATCGACGTGCCGTGGTGGTATTACCTGCTCGCGATCACGTGGCCCGCGCAGTCGCTCGCGATGATTCGTTCGTTGTACGAGCATCGCGCGGCCGCGCATCCGAAGGCGCGCATCGCGATCAACGAGGCGGGCCTCGCGATGCGCCTTCTGTTTCTGAACAACAACTACCATCTCGTTCATCACGATCTGCCGAAACTGCCGTGGTATCACCTGCCGCGCGCGTACCGGATGCGGCGCGAAGCGTATGCGCGCAAATGCGGCGGCTTCGTGATTCGCGGCGGCTATTGGGAACTGTTGAAGCGCCACGCGTGGCGCGAAACCGATTCGCCCGTGCATCCGTTCGCGCAAGACGGCGAGCCGGTGCCGGCGAAACGCGGCTCGCGCGTCGCGGTGATCGACGATTGCGTTCAGATCGGCGGTTGACGGGGGCTTGAAGAACGGCCGCGCGATGCGCCGATGCGCCGGCCGGCGAGCGGCGATGTCGGGCATGCTGTCGCGAGGGCGCTGACGCCGATCCGCGGCGACATCGGCCGAGGTCGACAGGTATCGGCCATATCGGCCGTCTCGCCTTGCCGGACGCGGCCGATGCGTCGACGTGGGTGGCACACGCACGTTGTCCCCTTTTGCGCGGACGCGCGGCTCAATGAAGGGCGGCGGCGCGATTCGCGTGTGCGCCGGCCGTCAGCCGATGATTCGTCCCCCCAAATTTCCTGCTTTCGCCTTTTACGCCCGCACCCGTGCGTGCCGAAAAACCGCCGCCCCGCCGCCGACGCCCCGCCGGATCACTTTGTTACATCTCTTACCGCGGCCGCCCCGAAAGGCAACAGTTGCCTTTCACCGTCCCGGTATACTCGGCGCTGCTTCAAACCCAAAACGAATCAAGACCTGTCAACTATGTCGAAGAAACTCATCCAGATCGTGGCTGTCGCGGCGCTGACCGCCGCGGCGTCGCTGCCGGCCTTCGCCGGCGACATGAACAACGCGCTCGGCGGCGCGCTCGGCGGCGTGGCCGGCGCGGCAGTCGGCGGCGCCGTGGGCGGCAGCACGGGGGCGGTGATCGGCGGCGCGGTCGGCGGCGGCGCCGGCGGCGCGGTCACGTCGAACCGCCGTGAGCGCACGGGCGCGATCATCGGCGGCGCGCTTGGCGGCGGCGCGGGCACCGCGGCCGGCAACGCGATGGGCGGCCGCTCCGGCGGCCTGGTCGGCGCGGCCGTCGGCGGCGGCGCGGGGGCCGCGCTCGGCGGCAACATCTCGCGCTCGAACTCGTACAACGACGACTACGATCGCGGCTATCGCCGCGGCGGCAAGCATCACGACAAGCATCATCACCGTCACTGATCGTCGAAGCGGGCCCGATCGGCGTGACGCGATCCGGGCTTGCTCGCCGCGCGTCGGCGGCCCGCTTCGGCGTGCATCGGTCGATCTTCGGCGGCGGCGCGCGCGAAGGCGGTGCCGGGCGGTCGGCCGCGCGATGCGGCTCGCGGCGGCGGCGCGCGCCGGCCATCACGCGTTGTGAGCGCGTTGACGCCGCATGCATCGAAGCCGACGGCGACAACCGGCCGTCGCATCCCGATCCGGATCGGCGCGCCGCGCGCTGCGAGCGCCGTCGCGATTGGCGGCGTCGCATCGGCGCTACGTGATTCGCCGACACGGGATCATTGACGGGCCGACGATCGTCCGCGCGGCGATTCCGGCGCGTCGCGGTCCCCATTTCGCTGCGACGTGAATGGGAAGGCGCGGCCAGCGTTCTTTCCGGTCATCACGAAATTTCGTCAAACAATTCCGTCAAACGAAAAAGGACGATGCCGGGCTTCTTCTGCCGCCGCTTCGTCCGCGTTCGTCGATGCGCACGTCTGCCCGCTCAATCGAGCGCCTTGTCGTTCGGATTCGCGAACAGCTGCTTCATGTCCGCCGACAGCGGATAGTCGAGGTTCACGCCCTTCGGCGGAATCGGCCGATTGAACCATTTCACGTACAGCGCCTCGGCTTCTCCCGAGCGTTGCATCCGCGCGATCACGCGATCCGCGAGCTGCTTGAAGCCGGCATCGTCCTTGCGCAGCATGCAGCCATACGCTTCGGACACCGGAGAATTTCCGGTGATCACGTAGTCGCCCGGATTCGCTTCCTTCGCCTTCGCCCCATACAGAAGCGGCTCGTCCATGAAGAACGCGACGGCACGGCCGCTCTTGACGTTCAGGAACGCATCCGCGTGATCCTTCGCGCTGATGATCTGCATCGACATGCCTTTCTCTGCATTCCATTGCCGCAACAGCCGCTCCTCGGTCGTGCCGGCGGTCGTCGCGACGGTCTTGCCGGCGAGGTCGGGGAAGTCCTTCACGCCGGACGTCTTCTTCGCGATCAATCGCATTCCGTATTGAAAGATGCTGTTCGAGAACGACACCTGGTTGGCCCGTTCCTTCGTGTGCGTGGTCGAGCCGCATTCCAGATCGACGGTGCCGTTCTGCACGAGAGGAATGCGGTTCTGCGACGTGATCGGAATCTCGCGCACCGTCAGGGTCGGCCGGTTCAGTTCCTTCTTGATTGCGTCGACGATCTTCAGCGCGATTTCCTGCGAGTAGCCGATCGTGTGTTGCTGCTGGTCATAGTACGAGAACGGAACGGACGATTCGCGCACGCCGAGCGTGACGACGCCCGTATCGCGAATCTTCTTCAACGTGGGGCTGGCGTCGTCCGCGTGAGCGGCGGCGGCAAGCGCGCAGCCGATGGCGATTGAGAGCAGCGGGCGGAGGGTGTTCATCATCGAGGGCTCCTGACGGAACGGGTAGCGGGTGACAAGCCGGGTCGGGAAAGGCGAGCTCGGGAACGCGCTCGCGCGAATCGCGCGCGCCCGCGAGCCGCTTCTGCGTTACCCCGGATTGCGCACGTCGGCTGTCGGCGTCGTGCCGAAATCGTCGCTCAGCGCGTAATCGATCAGCTTGCGCGCGGCGTCCTCCGGCGTCGTGAGCGCGCCGCTCGACTTGAGCTGCTCGAACCGCTCGCGCGACGGAAACCGGTCGCTGCTGCTCGCGCGGATCGTCGCCTGCATGCCGGTGTCCACCACGCCCGGCGCGACGCTGCAGATCCGCAGCGCGCGATTCGCATCCAGCGCCACCGCTCGAGCGTGATGATCGAGCGCGGCCTTGGTCGCGCAGTAGACGCTCCAGCCCGCATATGCGTTGCGCGCCGCGCCGCTCGAGATGTGCACGATGCGGCGCTCGACCGCGTGCGGCGCGATTTTCGCGATCGCGCTCGCGAGCATCAGCGGTGTCGCGACGTTCAGGGCGACTGCACGCGCGATCGCCGCGGCGTCCTGCGTGTCGAGCGGGCCGATCGGCTCGACGGTGCCCGCGTTGTTGAACAGCAGCACGCGGCTCGCGCCGGCGACGAACTCGTCGAGCGCGCCGCCGCCGAGCCACGCCTCGATGCGCGCGGGGTCCGACAGATCGAGCTCGGCCTCGACGAACCGCGCGCCCGCGTGTTCGCCGAGCGACGGATGGCGGCTGCGCGACAGGCCGAGCACTGCGAAGTCCCGCTCGAGCAGTTGCGCGGCGAGGGCGGCGCCGAGCCCGCGCGTGTGGCCGGTGACGATGGCGCGAACGGCCGGCAAAGGAGAAGAGCGAGTGACCATGTCGATTCGGAAAATGACGAGAACAGGATGGGTGACGTGCGTATCGCGGCACGTAGTGGTATGCGATCCGCGCGACCGGCGCGCGGTTGCCGATCGGAGCGCGTCGAGCGGCCGACCATTGCGGCCATCCCGACGAAAACCGGACGAAAACCGGACGGAAGCGGGACGAAAACCGGACGACAACGCGACGGCGGCCGGACGAGCGACGCGCAGCGCGGCGATCGAATGAGCCGGTATCGTAACGTCGGCACCAATTTGGCGCAAACGCCGCCTCGTCGATCCGGTTTACCGCGAGATCGCTCGCCTTCGATCAAAGCGCGAGCAATGTCCAATGAATTTCGTCACGACATGATTGCATGCTAGCCTTGGTCCGGATTCGGCAATGAAATGCCGAATGCGAAACGAAAACGATTCGACGAACCGGACGATGCCGCGATGCAAGCCGTCGAATGACGGCCGGCAGTTGCCGGATTTTCCCGAGCCATCTTCGATACCTACGCCCGATGGAAACGATCACGCAAGAGTTCGTCCGGCAATTCAGCCGAGAATGGATCGACGCATGGAATTCGCATGACCTCGACCGAATCCTGTCGCACTACGCCGACGATTTCGACATGTCGTCGCCGATGATCGCGCAGATCGCCGGCGAGCCCAGCGGGCGCCTGCGCGGAAAGGCAGCGGTGCGCGCGTACTGGTCGAAGGCGCTGCAGATGATTCCGGATCTGCATTTCGAATGGATAGCGACGCTCGCCGGCGTCGACAGCATTGCGATTCATTACCGCGGCGCGAAAGGGCGGCTCGCGCTCGAGGTTTTTCACTTCGGGGCGGATCGGCGAGTCGTGAAAGCGTTCGCTCACTATGCCGGCTGAGCGGGCAGCGCAATATCGGCGCGGCTGCATTTTCTACCGCTGCCGATTCGATATTGACGACAGTTTTACCGAATGGAGCGACAGCGCATCGCTCTAGACTCCTTAACAAATTCAATTGAATGCCGGATTCGTCGGCGGGCGACGCATCGAACGAATGGCGTCGATGCGAAATCATTCGCCGTCCGGCGGCTGACCGTCGAAACGACGACAAGCAAGCGGTGGGGCGCGATGCGCGCGCCGACACGGCTGCCCGTGCCGCGCGGCGGCGCGAAGCCGATCGCGATGCGGCGGAAGTTGCGTGGTGACCAATCAACCGAGGGCTGCGACGGTTCGTTCGTCGTACTCACCTATGTCATACCCGGCGACCTATATTTTGTTTGTCGATGGGGCAGATCAGGGAGAGCATCACTCATGGTCAAGAAACGACTCCGCGCCGCATGCGTCGGCACCGTCATCGGGCTCGCGGCGCACGCAACGCACGCGCAATACACGACGGACTGGCTGGCGAACACCTACGGAACCATCGCGTCGCACGTCGGCAACAACGCGCGGTCGATGTGGGTGTCGCCCGAAGGCGTCGTCTATACGGCTTCCTTCTGGGACGAGAACGAGGGCGGCGTCGCGATCTACCAGAACGGCAAGAGTCTCGGCTCGATCGGCTCGCACGCCGAGTTCCAGGGCGGCGCGATCACGGGCAACGCGACGTCGATCTTCGCGGCGCTGCAGTACGGCACCCCGCAGGGCAGCGGATCGGTCGGGCGCTACAACCGGACGACGCTTGCGCGCGATCTCGTGATTAACGTCAGCGTGTGGAACGCCGTGAGCCGCGCCGACGTGATCACCGGTCTCGCAACGGCGGGCACGCTGCTCTACGCAAGCGACTTCTTCGGCAATCGCGTGCGCGTCTTCACCACGGACGGCGTCTGGCAGCGCGACATCAGCATCGCGAATCCCGGCGCGCTCGCGCTCGACGATGCCGGAAACCTGTGGGTCGCGCAGAAGAACGCGGCGAAGATCGTCGAGTACGGCCCGGCCGGCGCGTTGATGAACACGATCCAGATGCCGACGGCGTCGCGGCCGTCGTCGCTGTATTACGACGCGTCGAAGCGGCAGTTGATGGTCGGCGATCAGGGCCCGGACATGAACGTCAAGCTGTACGCGATCAACGGGACGCCGAGGCAAACCGGCACGTTCGGCGTGCAGGGCGGCTACCTCGATACGACGACCGGCATCAAGGGGCAGGTCGGCGACAAGCGCTTCACGCGCGTGGTCGGCATCGGCAAGGACGCCTCCGGCACGCTGTACGTGCTCAACAATCCGTGGGGCGGCGGCTGGGATCTCGGGCGCAACGGCGCCACCGACATTCATGCCTACGATACCTTCGGCAACGTGCGGTGGAAGCTGCAGGCATTGAACTTCGAGGCGATCGGCGCGCCGGACCCGACGACGGACGGCGCATTGTTCTACAGCGGAATGAACGTCTACGCCGGCACGGCGGGCGGCACTTTCGTCGCGAACACGGTCGATCCGTTCACGTATCCGTCCGATCCGCGCCTCGACATGAACGATTACCAGCGCGGCCAGCACTTCGGCCAGCTCGTCGGCGTCGGCGGCAGCAAGATCCTCGTCGCGTCGGGGCAGAATCCGGGGAACTTCAACTTCTATCACTTCAACGCGGCGAGCGGCTACATCGCGATTCCCGACGCGTCGCTGCCGGGCAAGGCGTTCAACACGACGCTGCAGGTGACGGCCGGATTCTCGATCGACAACAAGGGCGACGTGTGGGCCGGCCTCAACGGAACGAACGCGATCTCGCACTATCCGCTGACGGGCTTCGACTCGAGCGGCAAGCCGACGTGGGGCGCGCCGGCGTCGATTCCGGCGCCGGCAAGCATCCAGCCGACGGCGCGCATCCTCTACATGTCCGACAGCGATACGATGATCCTCGCGCAGGGCATCGCGGGGAGCTGGGACTGGACCGCGATGAACGGGCGGATCGAGGTGTATCACGGCTGGAATGCGGGCAACGTCGCACAGCCGAATCCGGTCATCACGCTCACGAGCCCGAATCCGAAGTCGATCGCGGCGGCCGGCAAGTACCTGTTCGTCGGCTACGTGCACACCGTGCCGAACGTAGACGTGTTCGATCTCAACACGGGCCAGCTCGTCACCACGCTGATCAACTCGAACACGGGCGTGATGGACGTCGGCAACGACGTCGATTCGATGTACGGCATCAGGGCGTATCTGCGGTCGACGGGCGAATACGTGATCACGAAGGACAACTACAACGGATCGAGCATCGTCGTCTATCGCTGGCGGCCGTGACGGCGAGCGGCCCGCCGGATCGAAACGGACGGAAGCCGGGCGGCGTGCGATGCCGGCACGTCGCCGTCCGGCTTGCGGGCGCGGCGTCGCGCGAGCGTGCGAAGTAAAAGCGCCGTGTTGCACGATGTTTCGCATCGTTTAGTAAATCTGATAAAAACATTACATCACCCTTCATTTCATTGACGAAGAAACTTCCCGTGTCCTAGTCTTCCAGCACAGTCGAGATTCACGATTGGCCGTCGACGCGTCGTCGATCGTGCCGCTCGAAAACGAAGCACAAGAACTGGAGACAATCATGAATCGATTCGTCAGGCTGGGCGTCGCGATGGCCGTTGCTTGCGCGCTCGCGGCTTGTGGAGGGGATGACGGCGGCCCCGCCGCGACGGCGTCCTCGCTGGCCGCGACGGGTGCGAACGGCGCTGCGGCAAACGCGGTGCAAACGGATGACGCCGTTCGCGCCGTCTCGCTGACCCAATACGTCGACCCGCTGATCGGCACGCTCGCGAGCAATTCGCCGAACCCGGTGCCGGCCGGGCAGGCGGGCAGCGTGGTGCCGGCGGCGGGCCTGCCGTCGGGCATGGTTCAGTGGGCGCCCGATACGAACACGACGCCCGCGCCCGCCGGCAGCAAGGAGCCGGGTTCGCCCGCCGGCTACTACTACGACCTGAACTCGATTCAGGGCTTCAGCGTCACGCACATGAGCGGCGCGGGCTGCGCGGGCAACAACGGCGAATTCCCGGTGATGCCGACCACCGACGCGACGAAGCTCGCGCCGACATTCAGCCATGCGAACGAAACCGCGAAGCCCGGCTATTACTCGGTGCTGCTCGATTCGCAGATCAAGGTCGAGCTGACGGCGACGCTGCGCACCGGCTTCGGCCGCTTCGCGTATCCCGCCGGCAAGCCCGCGATCCTCGTGCTCGACGCGACGCGCACGAACACGAAGGCGTCGACGAGCGGCGCGATCACGCGCGTGTCGTCGAGCGCGATCTCCGGCAGCACGGTGGGCGGCGGCTTCTGCGGCAACTCGGTGCCGGTGCCCGTGTACTTCTATGCGACGTTCGACCGGCCGTTCGCGTCGACGTCGTCGATCTCGCGCGGCGTGGCGAAGCTCGCGTTCGATTCGGGCGCGACCGTGCAGATGAAGATCGGGATCTCGTACGTGAGCGTTGACAACGCGAAGGCGAATCTCGACGCCGAGAACAAGACGTGGGATTTCGACGGCGTGCGCGCGCTCGCCGATGCGGCGTGGAACGAGCGGCTAGGCGCGATCCGCGTGTCGAGCACCGATGCCGACGCGCTGAAGAAGTTCTACACCGCGTTCTATCATGCGCTGTGGGCGCCGAGCGTGTTCAGCGACGTCAACGGCCAGTACGTCGGTTTCGACAAGCAGGTGCACGCGGTTGCGAATGGCCAGGCCGCTCAGTACTCGAGCTTCTCCGGCTGGGACATCTATCGCTCGCTGATCCAGCTGAAGGCCGTGCTGTTCCCGCGCGAGACGAGCGACATGATCCAGTCGCTCGTCAACGATGCGGACCAGTGCGGCGCGATTCCGCACTGGGTGAACGACAACGTCGAGGACGGCGTGATGCCGGGCGACGCGGGCTCGCTGATGGTGTCGAGCGCGTATGCATTCGGCGCGCGCAACTTCGACGCGCGCGGCGCGCTCGCGCACATGATCAGGATGGCGAACATTCCCGGCACCGCATGCGCGGGCGTGACGACCAACGGCGGGCGCGCGAGCTATCTGCAGACGGGCTACATCACGAGCGGCGAGTGGGGCATCGCATCGTCGACGCTCGAATACACGAGCAGCGATTTCGCGATCTCGCGCTTCGCGGGCGCGCTCGGCGACACGGCGACGCAGAAGATGCTGCTCGGGCGCTCGGCGTATTGGCAGAACCTGCTGAACGCGTCGTCGAATCCGCCGCTCGTCGCCGCGCGTCAGGCGAACGGCGCGTGGATCGCCGAAACGCCGGGCAGCACCGACAATTACGTCGAGGGCAACGCGGAGCAATACACGTGGATGGTGCCGTACGATCCCGCGGGCCTTTTCGCGCAGCTCGGCGGCAATCAGGCGGTCGTGCCGCGGCTCGACAAGTTCTTCACGGTGCTCAATGCCGGGATGAGCCTGCCGAACTTCTACATGGGCAACGAGCCGACGTTCGAAGTGCCGTGGCTGTACAACTGGGCGGGCGCGCCGTCCGGCACGCAGCGCATCGTTCAGCAGATCATGCAGACGGCGTTCAGCACGCAGCCCGACGGCCTGCCCGGCAACGACGATCTTGGCGCGGTGTCCGGCTGGTACGTGTGGGCCGCGCTCGGTCTGTATCCGCAGATTCCGGGCGTCGCGGGCTTTGCGATCGGCAGTCCGCAATTCCACGCGATCGACGTGCAGCTCGGCAGCGGCAAGACACTGAAGATTCGCGCGCCGGGCGCGCCGTCTTCGAATTACGTACAGAGCGTCAGCGTGAACGGCCGCGCGCAAGCGAGCCCGTGGATCGCGCTCGACGCGCTCGAAGGCGGCGCGGTCATGCACTTCAAGATGGGCGACGGGCCGTCGCAATGGGGCGCGGGCGAGGCGCCGCCGTCGTTCGGCGTGCCGGTTGCGCGCGACGTGGCGGACAGCTTCAACAACCGCGGCATCAGCACGGACGGCGCGGCGAACGCCGACGGCCAGGGCGCCGATTTCGACGGCAGCCTGTTCAGTTACTCGGCGGCCGCGCTCGCCCAAGCGGGCGTGCGGCCCGGCGCGCCGTTCACGTACGGCGGGGCGAGCTTCGTGTTCGGCGGCGGCGCGTCTTCGCTCGACAACGCGGTGACGGTGGGGCAGACCGTGATGCTGCCGCCGGGCTCCGCAGGCACGAGCGTCGTCGTGCTGGGTGCGTCGAACAACGGCCCGAGCACGGGCGTCGCGCAGTTGCACTTCGCGGACGGGACGAGCGCGCAGGTCACGCTGTCGTTCGACGACTGGACGCTGAACGGCGGCAGCACGAGCGCGAGGTCGGCGATCGCCGTGACGTCCGCTTATCGCAACGCCGGCAACGGGCAGAAAGACAACGTGAAGACTTACGTTTTCGCGCAGAAAATCCCGCTGCCGGCCGGCAAGGTCGTGACGAGCGTCACGCTGCCGCGGCAGGTGAGCGCGGGCAAGATGCACGTGTTCGGCATCGGCGTGGCGGCTTGACATAGGCGCGCGCCATGCCGATGCGTGGCACGCGCTCGATGCATTCTAGGCGGGCCGGTCGCGGCCCGTGACGTGCGGCGGCGCGTCTTCGCGGACTGCGCCGCCGCATGCCGCTTCGATGAGCGGCGAATTGTCTATTGCGCTTGGCGAAGAATCGCCACGATCAACGCGCGTTATCTCCTCATTGTTCCCTCCTGGTTTCACGATCGAATATGTCGGGCGGCAATCCGGTGCGTTGCACCGACTGAATTTCAATGAAAGTCTCGGCGTTTTAGTTTTTCGATCGACTGATCAAATAATCTACAAAAGATAATCCAATCGGGTCCGTCATAAAAACAAAACACTCGATTGGATTGCGATCTGCAAACACTTCCTCGGCGCTCGCGGAATCGTTTCATGTGACTTTCTGTTGGAAATTTCATTCCTTTGATCAATCGGCTTATCGGCGCGGATATATCGAATTATTCGCGTACTGTCCGGCTGCATTTTCAATTTAATCGTAAGAAAATTCTCCGAACAGTCATTTCGATTAATGCGTATTTATCGGGTTTAATGCGAAAAATAGAATCTGCCTCGCCATCAACTCATTTGATCAGCGAGGTCGAAATTCATGAGAAACGACCGGAACCACGAGATCGCTCTGGCGATCCTGGGCGAAATTCTCGAGATTCACCGGCGGTATCCGGAATACACGACGGATTCGGACATCCGTCACGAAATCGAACAGATCCACGCGGTTCAGCTTCCCAGAATCCGGACGTTCGTCGACGCGGCGCGGCCGGTTCGCTTCGTCCTGCCGGCGTTTCCGTCGAAATCGCCGAATCCGAACAAGGTGCTGGGGCGGCTGCCGGACATGGCGGAGAAGCTCTCGCTGTCGTTCCTGAACGATCTGTGCGAGCGGATTCGTCGCTTCTACGCACCCGGCGCGACATTGACGATCTGCTCGGACGGCCGCGTGTTCGGCGATCTGATTCGCGTCGACGATCGCGACATCACCGCGTACCAGGGCGCGCTGACGCGGATCATCGCGGATCTGCGCGCGGATCATCTGTCGACGTACAACCTCGAGAACTTCGAGGCGTTTGCGGATCGCACGTCGAATTTCGACGACATGCGGCGGCTGCTCGTCGACGAATTCGCCGACCCGATCGATGCGATCAAGCGAAAGCTGACGGGCGAAGAGGAGGGCACGCTGCTGTATCGAGCGATCACGCGCTTCATGTTCGAGGACGGCTTCACGCCCGACTATCGCGGCTCGAAAGCCGCGCTGCAGAAAGACTCGAAGACGCGCGCGCTCGGCGTGATCCAGCGTAGCTGGGCGTGGGGCGCGCTCCTCGCCACGCAGTTTCCGGATGCGATTCGGCTGTCGATCCATCCGCAGCCGGCCGCGAGCCCGAAGATCGGCGTCCACTTGATGCCGACGCGCGACAACTGGCTGACGCCGTGGCACGGCGTTGCCGTCGACGCCGGCGATCAGTTCGTGCTGATGAAGCGCAGCGACGTCGAGCGGCTCGGCGGCCGCGTCGTGATGCGCGACGCTCGACCGAGTCACTACGAAATCGAACGTTCGCGGATTGCCTGCGGCGACCTGCTTGCGCTTGCCGTCGCGCGCGGCGAACACGCGTCGGCCGATGCCGGCGACAACCTGATCATTTCGGAGGCCGTATGAGCGACTTTTTCATGCAGCGGTCGGTATCGCTCGAACCGCTCACGGGCGATGCCGGCGCGCCCTGTTCGTTCGGCGTGCTGGTGAAGCCGCGCCATGCGCACGTTCACGTCGGCGAGCTGTCGATCGAGTGGCTGCGCGCGCTGGTGCGCGGCCAGCAGCTCGTCGTGCTGCGCGGCTTCGACAGTTTCGTCGACGCGGCAAGCATGACGCGCTATTGCGCGACGTTCGGCGAAATCATGATGTGGCCGTTCGGCGCCGTGCTCGAGCTGATCGAACAGGCGAATCCCGCCGATCACGTGTTCGCGAGCAGCTACGTGCCGCTGCATTGGGACGGCATGTATCTGGAGACCGTGCCGGAATTCCAGGTGTTCCAGTGCGTGCAGGCGATCGGCGAAGCGGACGGCGGGCGCACGACGTTTTCGAGCACGACGCAGGCGCTGCGCGTCGCGACGCCCGAGATGCGCGCGCTCTGGCAGCGCGCGCACGGCCGCTATCGGCGCACGGTGGAGCTCTACAGCAACACGGTCGAGGCGCCGATCGTCGAGAAGCATCCGCGCCGCGAGTTTCCGGTCTTGCGCTTCTGCGAGCCGCCGATCGAAGGCGACAGCACGTTCATCAACCCATCGAGCTACGCGTTCGGCGGCATCGCCGAAGACGAGAAGGAGGCGCTGCTCGGCAGCCTGAAGCGCGCGCTCTACGATCCGCGCGCGCATTACGCGCATCGCTGGCAAACGGGCGACGTCGTGCTCACCGACAACTTCACGCTGCTGCACGGCCGCGAGAGCTTCACGAGCCGCACCGGCCGCCATTTGCGCCGCGTGCACATCCACGGCGATCCGCCGCTGCGCAATCCGCATCTGTCGAAGCAGCCGCAGCGCGCGGCGGCCGCCGATGCGGCAGCCTGACCAACTCGTCGACGGAGAGACGACCATGACGTTGATGACCGGAAACGATTATCTCGACAGCCTGCGCGACGGGCGCAACGTGTATCTCGGCGGCGAACGGATCGCCGACGTCACGTCGCACCGCGCGTTTCGCAACGCGGCGCGCAGCATCGCTTCGCTGTACGACGCGCTGCACGGCGAGCATCGCGAGCGGCTGACCGCGCCCGATCGGCACGGGCAGATCACGCACCGCTTCTTCAAGCCGAGCTATTCGGTCGACGATCTGCTGTCGGCGCAGGACGCGATCGAGCTGTGGTCGAAGATGACCTACGGCTTCATGGGTCGCACGCCCGATTACAAGGCGGCGTTCATGTCGGGGCTCGAGGCGGGCGCCGGCTATTACGGTGATTTTCGCCAGAACGCGGCCGACTGGTACAAGCGCTTCTCGGGCAGCGGCCTGTATCTGAATCACGCGATCATCAATCCGCCGCTCGATCGCAGCAAGGCGATTCACGACATGCGCGACGTGTTCGTGCACGTCGTCGACGAGACCGATCAAGGCATCGTGGTGAGCGGCGTGAAGATGCTCGCGACCGCCGGCGCGCTGACCAACGCGACGTTCGTCGCGCCCGTCGCGTCGGCGCTGCTCGAGCCCGGCAAGGCGGACGACTTCGCCGTCGTGTTCTTCGCGCGAATGGACAACCCGGGCCTGAGCCTGATGTGCCGGCCGTCGTACGAGGCCGCCGCGACGAGCCCGTTCGACGCGCCGCTGTCGAGCCGCTTCGACGAGAACGACGCCGTGCTGATCTTCGATCGCGCGTTGATCCCGTGGGAAGACGTGCTCGTCTATCGCGACGTGAAGCGCGCGACCGGCTTCTACGCGGCGTCGGGCTTCGCGAATCTCTACAACTTCCAATCCGGCATCCGGCTCGCGGTGAAGCTGGAGCTGATGATCGGGCTGTTGTCGCTCGGCACGCAGGCGAACGGCACGCAGCAGTTCCGCGGGATTCAGGCGGCGCTCGGCGAGCTGATTTCGCTCCGGCATCTGCTGAAGGCGATCACGTCCGCGATGGCGCACGATCCGGATCGCACGCAGGCGGGCGTCGTCGTGCCGAAGCTCCAGTACGCGTCGGCGCTGCGCATCCAGGTGCCGCAGATCTGGAAGCGCGTGCGCGAGCTGATGGAAACCGCGCTCGGCGGCTCGCCGCTCGTCACCGTGTCAGGCGCGGCGGACTTGCTCGATCCGCAGGTGAAGGGGCTGATCGATGCGTACTACCGCGGCGCGGCGCTCGAGCCGGAGCAGCGGATCAAGCTCTTCAAGCTGATCTGGGACGCGACGGGCAGCGAGTTCGGCTCGCGTCATTCGGTCTACGAAACGCATTACTCCGGCAATTTCGACCAGATACGCCTCGACTCGCTGACGTGGGCGACCCGGTTCGGCCAGCTCGCCGATTGCGAAGCGTTCGCGCAGCGCTGCATGGACGACTACGACGCGTCGGGCTGGTCGCGCGGCCCGTGGCTGCACGACTGAATCGCCCCGTCGATCCCTATCGTTTCAACTCAAAGGAGCAGCTATGTGCGGTATCACTGGATGGGTCGACTTCGGCCGCGATCTGCGCAACGAAGCGCGGATCGTCGACGAGATGACCGATACGCTCGCGCGCCGCGGGCCGGACGCGCGCGGCGTGTGGCTCGACAAGCACGTTGCGCTGGGGCACCGGCGCTTGTCGATCATCGATCTCGAGCGCGGCACGCAGCCGATGCTCAGCCCCGAGCGTGGCCCGCGCGATCTGCCGCGTGCGGCGATCTCGTATGCGGGCGAAACCTACAATTTTCGCGAGCTGCGCGCCGAGCTGGGCGCGCTCGGCCACCGGTTCGGCACGCATTGCGACACCGAGGTCGTGTTGCGCGCGTATCTCGAATGGGGCGCGGCGTTCGTCGATCGCCTCAACGGGATGTATTCGATCGCGATCTGGGACACCGCGCGCGACGAGCTGCTGCTCGTTCGCGACCGGCTCGGCGTGAAGCCGCTGTTCTACTACCCGACGGCGGACGGCGTGATCTTCGGTTCGGAGCCGAAGGCGATTCTCGCGCATCCCGACGTGCGTGCGCGCACGTCGTCCGAAGGGCTGTGCGATGCGCTGCTGTTCCTGCGCACGCCGGGGCAGGTGCCGTTCACCGGCATGCGCGAGCTGAAGCCCGGTCATCTGCTGCGCGTGCGGCGCGGCGGCATCGTCGAAGAGCGTTACTGGGCGCTCGAGGCGCGCCCGCACACCGACGACCTGCCGACGACGATCGCGACGATCCGCTCGCTGCTCGACGACATCGTGTCGCGCCAGATGATCTCCGACGTGCCGCTGTGCGCGCTGCTGTCGGGCGGCGTCGATTCGAGCACCGTCGCCGCGCTCGCGCAGAAGCAGCGGCGCGCGAACGGCGGCGGCGCGTTGTCGACGTTCTGCGTCGACTTCACGGGCCACACGCGGAACTTCCAGGCCGACCCGATTCGCCCGACCGCCGATGCGCCGTTTGCGCTCGAAGTGGCGCGACACATCGGCAGCGACCATCACACGATCGAGCTGAACCAGGATGGGCTGCTCGATCCCCAGGTGCGCGAAACGGTGCTGCGCGCGTGGGATCTGCCGTTCAACTTCGCCGATCTCGACGTGTCGCTGTATCGGCTGTTTGCGCAGGTGCGTAAGCACGCGAGCGTCGCGCTGTCGGGCGAGGCGGCCGACGAAATCTTCGGCGGCTACCTGTGGTTCTCCGATCCGGGCGCGCGTCGCGCCGAGACGTTCCCGTGGCTCAAGCTCGGCGCGCATCGCGGGCTCGATCCGCGCGCGCTGTTCCATCGATGGTTCATCGACGATCTGAAGCTCGGCGAATACGAAGCGGACCTGTACCGCGCGGCGCTCGCCGAAGTGCCGCGCCTCGACGGCGAAAACGCGGAGGACCGCCGCACGCGCGAGCTGCACTACCTGACGCTCACGCGCTGGCTGCCGGTGCTGCTCGACAAGAAGGACCGGATGGGAATGGCGAGCGGCCTCGAAGGGCGCGTGCCGTTTTGTGACCACCGGCTCGTCGAGTACGTGTTCAACATCCCGTGGTCGATGAAAACGTTCAACGGCCAGGAGAAGGCGCTGCTGCGCGCGGCCGCCGCCGATCTGCTGCCCGAATCGGTGCTGAACCGCAAGAAGGCGGCGTATCCGTCGATTCAGGCGCCGGGCTACGACCGCGGCCTCATCGACCGCCTGAACCGGGCGATCGACGCCGGCCGCGCGCCGCTCAAGCCGTTCATCGACGCCGACGCGCTGCGCAATCTGACCGCGAGGACCGCGGCCGGAAGCCTTTCGGAATTCGAACGAATCCTGCTCGAATCGAGCAGCCGGCTCAACCACTGGCTCGATCTCTATCGGGTCGAAATCGACGGCGTGACGGCCGGTTGAGTCGTCGACGAACATTTCATTTGGAGAGCGTATCAATGCAAGCAATCGAGATTCGCGAGACGGGCGGCCCGGACGTCCTCGACTACGTGACGCGCGCCGAGCGCGATCCCGGCGAGGGCGAGGTGCTCGTCGAGCTCGCCGCGGCGGGCGTGAACTTCATCGACCTGTATCGCCGCGAGGGCCGATATCCGATGCCGCTGCCCGGCACGCCGGGCGAAGAGGGCGCGGGGCGCGTGCTGGCGGTCGGCCCGAACGTCAAGCGGTTCAAGCCGGGCGAGCGCGTCGCATGGACGACCGTGATGGGCAGCTACGCGACGCGCGTGATCGTGCCCGAGGACAAGGCGATCGTCGTGCCGGACGGGATCGATCTGCGGACGGCCGCCGCCGCGCTCGTGCAAGGGATGACCGCGCACTATCTCGTCCACGATTCGTACCGCGCGCGCGAAGGCGACGTCGTGCTCGTCCACGCGGCGGCGGGCGGCGTCGGGCTGCTTCTGACGCAGTGGCTGAAGCGGCGCGGCGCGCGGGTGATCGGCACGGTGTCGACCGAAGAGAAGGTGGCGCTTGCGCGCAGCAACGGCGCGGACGACGTGATCCTGCATCACGCGCACGAGGATCTCGCCGCCGAAGTGCGCCGGCTGACGGACGGCAAGGGCGTGCACGCGGTGTACGACGGCATCGGCGCCGCGACGTTCGACGCGAGCCTCGCGAGCCTCAGGACGCGCGGCACGCTCGTGATCTTCGGCGGCGCGAGCGGCCCCGTGCCGCCCGTCGACGTGATGCGGCTGCTGTGGGGCGGCTCGCTCACGCTGACGCGCCCGTATCTCGAGCACTTCCGCGCGACCGTCGACGAATTCCTGTGGCGCGCGGGCGAAGTGTTCGACGGCATCCTGAACGATACGCTGAAGATCCGGATCGGCGGCACTTATCCGCTTGCCGAAGCGCGTCGCGCGCACGCGGATCTCGCGGCGCGCAAGACGACCGGCAAGCTCCTGCTCGTGCCGTGACGCCGTTTCGTTTCGCCCGCTCACTCACTCACTCATTCATTCATTCATTGAACAGGATGCCTATCTATGGGAAAGATCATCGGCGCCGGCCTGATCTCGCACGCGCCCGTCGTGATGATGTCGGAGGCGACGCGGCTTCGCGAGAACGGCGGCCGCGATTTCACGCTCGCAACGGGCCTGATGCGGTTGCGGCGCGACGTGTTCGATGCCGACGACTACGATACCGTGCTCGTCTTCGACAGCCACTGGCGAACGACGACCGAGGCGGTCGTCACATCGCACGCGCGGCGCGAGGGCCGCTTCACGTCGGACGAGATGCCGAACGCGATCCGGCAGTTGCCTTACGATCTCGCCGGCGATCCCGAGCTCGCGCACGCGATCGCCGAACTGGCGCCGCGGCGCGCGTCGTGGATCGCCGCGGTCGACGATCCGTGTTTGCCGATTCATTACGCGACGCTCAATCCGTGGACCTACCTCGGCCGGCCCGACAGGCGCTGGCTTTCCGTCTCCGTGTGCCAGACCGCGACCGCCGGCGATTTTCTGCGAATGGGCGAGATCGTCGCGGAAGCGATCGGGCGGCTCGAGCGCAACGTGTTGCTGGTCGCGTCGGGCGGACTGTCGCACGTGTTCTGGCCGCTCGCCGAGCTGCGCAACCGGATGGCGGGTGCCGCATCGAACATCGTGACGCCTGCGGCGCGCGCAGCCGACGAGCGGCGGATCGCGTGGCTCGAAGAAGGGCGGCACGACCGGGTGATCGACGCGATGCCGGAATTCCTGCGTTTCAATCCGGAAGCGAACTTCGGCCACTATCTGATGATGGCGGGCGCGATCGGCGCGCGCGCGTGCGTGGCGCGGGGGCGACGCTTCGGCGAGTACGAGAACGGGATCGGCACCGGTCACGTTCACTTGTGGTTCAGCCCGGCAGACGGCAGTTGGACGCAGACTGCGGCAACGCAGCGCGCTCGGAAAGCGGCGAGCGCATGAACGTCGCGGCGCGCGGGCGCGGATTCCCGGCGCCCGTGCGCGCGAAGCGCCCGGCGCCGTGATCCTTCGATGCGCCGACGCCACGCTAGGCGGAGATCGGTGCCCGCCGCTCGGGCGCGCGGGCACCGACCGGCCGGGCCCGCGCCTGCGCGCGCCCGACGCCCGACGCCCGACGCCCGACGCCCGGCAAGCGGCAAGCGGCAAGCGGCAAGCGGCAAGCGGCAAGCGGCAAGCGGGCGAACATCGTCGCAAGCGCCGTGTCGCGCGAAGCGGCCGTTCGGGCTCGCCGTTAGACCGGAATCGCGCCCGTGTACGTCTGCTCGCCGGGCAAGCGGGCCAGATACGCCTGGACCGCGCCGAGGAACAGGCGCTCGCGAACCGATGCGTGCCGCGGCGACGTGCGAAACGCATAGATGCCGCCTTTGGGCATCGTCCATGTCGGCAGCAGCCGATGCAGACGTCCTTCCCGCAAGTCTTCGGCCACCAGATAGTCGGGAAACGCGGTGATGCCCGCGCCCGCGAGCGCCATCTGATGCGCGAGCAGCACGCTCTTCACCTTCAGGCGGCCGTTCGTCTGAATCCGGACCGAGCGGCCGCCGTTGCCGAACACCGAATAGCTGAGATTCGCGAGCCCGCCGTGCCCGATCCAGTGCGAACCGGGCAGATCGTCGGGATGCCGGGGCACCGCGTGCCTGCGCGAATACTCGGTAGATGCGACGAGCACTTGGTCGAACGCGCCGAGCATCTTCATCCGGAAACCTTTCTTCTTCGGCCACCCCGTTTCGAACGCGAGATCGATGCGTTCGCCGACCAGGTCGATTTCAGCATCGTTGCAGACGATCTCGAGCTCGATCTGCGGATGCTGGTGAATGAAGGTTGCCGCGATCGAGCTCAGATGCGCGGTGGAAAAGCCGCTCGGCGCAGCGACGCGCAGCAGGCCGGTCGATTCGTGGCGCAGGCACCGGATGCTGCCGATCACGTCGTGAAGGCCGCTCACGAACTCCTGGGAGGCCGAATACAGTTTGTTGCCGGCGTCGGTCGGCGCGATCCTGCGGGTGCTGCGCATCACGAGCTGTGTGTCGATCTCGGCTTCGAGACGACTCAGGTATTCGCTGACCAGCGACTTCGACATGCTCAAGCACTCCGCTGCCGCGGTGAAACTACCCTTCTCGACAATCGTCATGAAAACGCGCAGGTGATTCAAATTTCTTATCCCCACCTCGGACATATATCCCACCTCAAGAACGGTCAAGTTTCGAAATGCCGGGCGGCGCCCGCCGTGTCGCGGACGGGGCGCCGATGTCGCGCGTGCGCTGCATCGCAATACGGCGACATGAACCCGGCGCTGGATCTGGAAGATGGTTGTTCCGCCGCATGCGGGGCGTGTCGTCGGGGAGTATCGTGGGCGAGCGCGACGTCGGGCAGGCAAGGCGGCGCGCACGGCCGCGCGCGATCCGCGCGTCGCGAATCGCGGCTGTCGACGTGCGGGCCGGCGCCGACGGCTCGGCGCGAGTCGGGCGACCGGCGCCGCCGACGCGGCGGCGGGCTGCGAACGTCAAGTTCGTCCTCCTTTGCATGCTCGATCCACGAAAGACGGGCCGGACGAGCCGACATTCATCGCGGCCCGTGTTCTTCATGTGCGGCAATCGGTTCATCGGCAATGCGATGCGGCAGCAATCCGGTCCCGCGGAATCCATGCTCCCTCGCATACGCTTTACAACCATCTCCGTCAGTATTCCATAGCCAACTTAAGACCTTAATAAAATAATGGTAAATAATTTTATATGAGACGATTGTCTCGTCGAGAGGGCGTCGATATCTCGTGCAGAGCTGCACGTAGGCGGCGGTTGAATCCATTCATTATTTCGGCCTCATTCGATGTGTTTACGGTGCTTATGGCGCATAGCGCGCTTGCATGGATCGCACGTGAAGCCGGCGGAGGATTCGGACGTGGTTGCCGATCGAGTTCCGGGCCGGCGGAATCGGGCTGGAGCGGCATTTCGACCGGCGACGCGGCGGCCGTGCCGACGCGGGATACCGCTACGGCGCACGGTGAGAGGCAGTGAATCCTGACGGAAAATGCGCGAATTCGGATGGATTCGGCGGAATCGAGAATATTCGGACAAGTGCCGCATCGTCGATTTTTATGCGATGGGGATGCCGGTATTTTGAGGAATTAAGTTACCTGAAGGTTACTTGTCTCGCCGATCGAATATTCAAGATGAGTTACCTTCCGGTTACTAATAACTCGAATGCGAGATTTGCTCGATGATCTTTCGTGACGCTTATCGACGGCGATTCGGCGTAATCGCTTATTGACGGGCGCGATAAGCGGCTCGAAATGGCTGATCGTAGTCAGTAGTCAGTAGTCAGCAGCTAGCAGTCAGCGGCTCGTGGCATGCGGCACGCGGCACACAACCGCACAGCCACGGAGTTGCGCAGCCGGTGCGCGAACGTCATGGATTCGCGCGATGCCCTGCCGCACGGCGTACCCATGCGGCAAAACGGCGGCATGGCGCGCGCACGTCTCATGATGTGCTCATCCGCAACCGCATCCGCATCTGCCGGCGTTCGCGTTCGCATCCGCATCCGCGTCGACCGTCACGCGGACAGAAAGAACTCGCGAAGATGCCGATTGAACGCGCTCGGCCGCGCGAGATTCATGCCGTGGGACGCGCCCGCGATCGTGGCCCGCGACGCGTTCGGCATCCATCGGCTCAGCGCGTCGACGTTCGCGTGAAAGTGAGCCGGGCTCTTCTCGCCGTCGATCAGCAGCGCCGGACACGCGACGCCGCGCGCCGTTTCCGCCGCATACGCGGGCAGCGGATCGCGCAACTGCATGGCGAGCGTATGCGCGTTGTCGGTCGCCATCGTGCGGAAGACGCGCGTGCTCTTTCGCCAGGTGCCGGGACGGCTGACCGAATCGACGAACAGCTCGAGCCCGGCGTCGGTCTCGCCTTGCGCGATCAGCGCCACCGCGCGCGATCGCAGGCGCTTCGTGTCGAGCGACGCCTTTGCGTCCTCGGCGGCCGGGCCGGCGAGCGATCCGCCGGGGTCCGCGAGCGTGAGTGAACGGACGAGCGACGGAAAGCGGGCCGCGACGTGATATGCGACGCAGCCGCCGCGCGAATGGCCGACGAGATGCACGGCGCCGATGTCGAGACGTTCGATGAACGCGCCGACTTGGTCGGCGTGCGTGCTCCAGCTGAACGGCGGCAGCGATGCCGCGTGCGGCGCGGGCCAATAGTGCGTGAGGCTCGGCGCGATGCAGTCGAAATGCGCGGCGAGGCCGCTCGATTGGGCATGCCAGAAACGGAAATCGCACAGCGAGCCGTGGACGAACAGCACGGCCGGGCCGTTGCCGGTTCGTACGTAGGGCATGCGGATGCCGCCGGAGATTTCCAGCGTCGTTGCGGTGTCGGGGGAGGAAAGGTGATTCACGGTCGATGTAGCGGCGCAATGTCGCACGCAATGATAAGCGCAGCGGGGCGGCCGACGCCATCGGTCGGACGCCCCGGGCGCCGCGTCGTGGCGATGCGGCGCCGGACGCCCGTCGGACCGTGGCGCGCGCGCGGAATTTTGCAGCCGAATACCGGCCGTTGTGTGGCCGCAAGGTCGAACCGAAGGCGGCGTGCCGTGCCGTTGTGTCGTCATGTCGTCGAAGACATGCCGATGATTCGTTGCGGACGACCCGTGTCGGCGAAGGCACGGCGTTGGCCGGGGAACTGTCGGGCGGCGACGTCGCGTGACGCGGCGGTTGTCGATGCCGTGATCGACGCGCCGGCTCGCTTGGTTCGCTGCGCGCGGCGTGCGGCGCGCCACGGGCGACCTGCGTCGGCAGCGATCCGCGATTGACGAAGGCCGATGCGGATTTCCCGTGATCTGACCAAAATTGACAGACGTTTCGCGATGAATCGTCTAACTTTTACGACGGAGAGGCTATTCGACGTCCGGCCTTCTCCGATCTCAAGAAACTGCAGCAATCGGCCCATGTTGTGTTGTTGATCGACCCGTTGCCTTGCCGGGCGGCGGGTCGTCTTTTCCGATCGTTCGCATCGGAAGCGGTTGCCGCGCCCGCCGGATCGAACGGCGCGCGGATCGGAAGCGGCGCGCGGCCAGCGGATGTCGATCGGCCTTCGCTTTTTCGGTCATTCATGCCGCGGCGTCGTCGGCCGCGCGTCGTTGAAATACGATCGGAATGCGAAATGCCCGGAACGCGCGTGTTCGCACCCGCATTCTCCGGAGCGCGTTTTCGCCGCGCGCCGCGCGACACATGAAACGCGACACGCGACACGCGTGCAAACCCCTCCCTTCGCCGCCGATCCCATTGCCTAAAATCAAGTTACGCGCGAGACGGTTCCGATCGTATTGGCGCGAAGGCGTCTGGCGGCGTCGCTCGCGCGTTCGAATCCCGACATGTTTCAATCGTAAGGTGAATCGTCATGGCGACTTATGTGGTTCTTGCAAACTTCACGGACCAAGGCATCCGCACGGTGAAGGACAGCCCGAAGCGGGCCGGTCAGGTGGCGGAGATGGCGAAGAGTTTCGGATGCGAAATGAAGGAGGTCTACTGGACGCTCGGCGCGTTCGATATCGTCGCGGTCGTCGAGGCGGCCGACGAGCAAAGTCTCACCACGTTCGGCTTCGCGCTCGGTTCGGCGGGCAACGTTCGCACGCAGACGCTGCGCGCGTTCACGAAGAACGAAATCGGCGCGATCATCGGCAGATTGCCGTAACGCACGCGTCGCGCGCCGGCGTCGGCCGGTCGAGCGCGGGCTGGTCCGAACGCGGGCCGAAGGCGGATTGCAGGCAGAGGAAAGGGCTGAAGCAAGGAGAAAGCCCATGTCGAATACGCAAGGCGACGCAGGATCGCCGTTCGCGGCGTCCGTCGAAGCGGGCAGCTACCGCATCGCGCGGCCGGCCGGCGTGAGCGACGTGATCGAACTGGTGCGTACGCACGGCATCCAGATCGTCGATCTCAAGTTCACCGATCTGCCGGGCCTCTGGCAGCATTTCTCGATCACGCTTCCGGAACTCCACGCGGATCTGTTCAGCGCGGGAATCGGTTTCGACGGCTCGTCGATCCGCGGCTTCCAGGAGATTCACGAATCCGACATGCTGCTGCGTCCCGATCCGACGACCGCGTTCGTCGATCCGGTATGCGAGGCGCCGACGCTGTCGATTCTTTGCGACGTGATCGATCCGGCGACGCACGGGCCGTATTCGCGCGATCCGCGCTACGTCGCGAAAAAGGCGGAAGCGCATTTGCGTGCGACGGGCGTGGCGACGGCCTGCTACGTCGGCCCGGAGCTCGAATTCTTCATTTTCGATTCGATCCGCTACGGCCAGGATCAGCACAGCGGCTACTACCACGTCGAATCGGCCGAGGGCGATTGGGCGACGGGCCGAGACGAGGGCGCTTACGGCGGCGGCAACCTCGGCTACAAGGAGCGCTACAAGGAAGGCTATTTTCCGACGCCGCCGAACGACACGCTGCAGGACATCCGCTCGGAAATCGCGCTGACGCTGCAGCGCGCGGGCGTGCAGGTCGAAGTGCATCATCACGAAGTCGCGACGGCCGGCCAGAACGAAATCGACATGCGTTTCGCGACGCTCACGCGCATGGCCGACAACGTGATGATCTACAAATACGTGTGCAAGAACGTCGCGCGCCGGCACGGCAAGGTCGCGACGTTCATGCCGAAGCCGCTGTTCGCGGACAACGCGAGCGGCATGCATTGCCATCAGAGCCTGTGGGCCGACGAACGCAATCTGTTCTACGACGCGCACGGCTGGGCGATGACGTCGCAGCTGTGCCGCTGGTACATCGGCGGACTGCTCGAGCATGCGCCGGCGCTGATGGCGTTCTGCGCGCCGACGACGAATTCGTACAAGCGCCTCGTGCCGGGCTACGAAGCGCCCGTCAATCTCGCGATGTCGCAGCGCAACCGCTCGGCCGCCGCGCGGATTCCGATGGTGTCGGACGCGCCCGCCGCGCGGCGCGTCGAGTTTCGCTGCCCCGATCCGTCGGCGAACGCGTATCTCGCGTTCGCGGCGATGCTGATGGCCGGGCTCGACGGCATCGAGAACAGGATCGATCCGGGCCCGCCGCTCGATACGAACATCTACGAGCTGCCGCGCGAGGAAGCGGCGAAGGTCCGGCAGGTGCCGGGCTCGCTCGACGCGTCGCTCGCCGCGCTCGAAGCCGACAACGCGTTCCTGCGCAAGGGCGACGTGTTCACCGACGACGTGATCCGCACGTGGATCGACTACAAGCGCAGGCGCGAGCTCGATGCGATCCGGCTGCGTCCGCATCCTTGGGAGTTCTATCTGTACTTCGACGTCTAGAAGAACGAGGAGGCCCGCGATGACCACGGTCGGCAGCTTCGACATCGATTACACGCAATACCTCGGCCCCGACGGCGAGCCGGTCCAGCCGTTGCCCGCGTTCGCGCAGGACGCGGCCGCGTTGCTGCCGCTCTATCGCGCGATGGTGCTCACGCGCGCGTTCGACACGAAAGCGATCGCGCTGCAGCGCACCGGCAAGATCGGCACGTTTGCGTCGTCGGTCGGGCAGGAGGCGATCGGCGTGGGCGTCGCGAGCGCGATGCGGGCCGACGACGTGCTGTTTCCGTCGTACCGCGATCATGCCGCGCAGTTCATGCGCGGCGTCACGATGACGGAGAGCCTGCTCTATTGGGGCGGCGACGAGCGCGGCAGCGATTTCGCGGCCGCGCGCCTGGATTTTCCGAACTGCGTGCCGATCGGCACGCAGGTGTGCCATGCGGCGGGCGCCGCGTATGCGTTCATGCTGCGCGGAGAAGCGCGCGTCGCGGTGGCGATACTCGGCGACGGCGGCACGTCGAAGGGCGATTTCTACGAGGCGATGAACATCGCGGGCGCGTGGCGCGCGCCGCTCGTCATCGTCGTCAACAACAACCAGTGGGCGATCTCGATGCCGCGCGCGCGGCAGACGGCCGCGCGCACGCTCGCGCAGAAGGCGATCGCCGCGGGCATCGAAGGGCGGCAGATCGACGGCAACGACATCGTCGCGGTGCGCCAGATCGCGGGCGACGCGATCGAGCGCGCGCGGCGCGGCGGCGGCCCGACGCTCGTCGAAGCGCTCAGCTACCGCCTCGGCGATCACACGACGGCGGACGACGCGACGCGCTACCGCGATGCCGAAACCGTCGGCAAGCAATGGGAGTTCGAGCCGTTGCTGCGCCTGCGCAAATACCTGATGCATCGGAACGTGTGGGACAAGGCGCAGGACGAGCAGCTCGGCAAGGCGTGCTACGCGCAGGTCGAAGAAGCGGTGCAGGCGTATCTCGCCGTGCCGCAGCCGGATGCGTCGGCGATGTTCGACCATCTGTACGCGAGCCTGCCGCAGGCGATGCGGGAGCAGCTCGCGACGGCGCTCGCGTTCGCGCCGGCCGCGGGGAATCATCATGGCTGATCTGAATCTCGTCGAAGCGGTCAATCTGGCGCTCGCGTACGAGCTCGCGCACGATCCGTCGGTCGTGCTGCTCGGCGAGGACATCGGCGCGAACGGCGGCGTGTTTCGCGCGACCGTCGACTTGCAGGCGCGCTTCGGCGCGCAGCGCGTGATCGACACGCCGCTCGCGGAGACGGCGATCGCGGGCGCGGCGATCGGCATGGCGGCGATGGGGCTCAAGCCCGTCGCGGAAATCCAGTTCACCGGCTTCGTCTATCCGGCGATCGATCACGTGCTCAATCATGCGTCGCGGCTGCGCCACCGCACGCGCGGCCGGCTGTCGTGCCCGCTCGTGATCCGCGCGCCGTGCGGCGCCGGCATTCACGCGCCGGAGCATCATTCGGAAAGCCCCGAGGCGATGTTCGCGCACATTCCGGGGCTGCGCGTGGTGATTCCATCGACGCCCGCGCGCGCTTACGGGCTGCTGCTCGCGGCGATCCGCGATCCGGACCCGGTGATGTTCTTCGAGCCGTCGCGCCTGTATCGCCTGTTCAGGCAGCCGGTCGAAGACAACGGCGACGCGCTGCCGCTCGACACGTGCTTCACGCTGCGCGACGGCTCCGACGTCACGCTCGTCAGCTGGGGCGCGATGCTGCAGGACGTGCTGGCGGCCGCCGACCAGCTCGCGCAAGAGGGCGTGACGGCCGAAGTGATCGACGTCGCGACGCTCAAGCCGCTCGATGCCGACACGATCGTCGCGTCGGTTTCGAAGACGGGACGCTGCGTGATCGTTCATGAAGCGCCGCGCACGGCCGGCTTCGGCGCGGAGATCGCCGCGCTCGTCGCAGAGCGTTGCCTGTATTCGCTGCTCGCGCCCGTGCAGCGCGTGACGGGCTACGACGTCGTCGTGCCGCTGTTCCGGCTCGAAAGCCAGTACGTGCCGAGCGTCGCGCGCATCGTCGACGCGGTCGGAAAGACGCTGGAGGCGCTGTAAAGACATGAAGATCTTCAAATTGCCCGACCTCGGCGAAGGCTTGCAGGAAGCCGAGATCGTCGAATGGCACGTGAAGGCCGGCGACACGATCGAGGCCGACCGGCCGCTCGTGTCCGTCGAGACCGCGAAGGCGATCGTCGAGATTCCGTCGCCGCAAGCGGGCCGAATCGCGAAGCTGTTCGGGCAGCCGGGCGACATCGTTCATCTCGGCGCGCCGCTCGTCGCGTTCGAGGGCGAAGCCGACGAAGCCGATGCGGGCACGGTCGTCGGCCACATGACGGTCGGCGAGCACGTGGTGCACGAGACGCCCGCGGCGCTCGGCGCGGGCCCGGGCGGGCGCGCGGCCGGCGCGATCAAGGCGATTCCCGCCGTGCGCGCGCTCGCGCGCAAGCTCGACGTCGATCTGGCGATGGTGACGCCGTCGGGCGCGGACGGCGTGATCACCGCGGCGGACGTGCAGCGCGTCGCGAAAGTGCTCGCCGAGCTCGGGCCGCCCGAGGTGCTGCGCGGCGTGCGGCGAGCGATGGCGCAGAACATGGCGCGCGCGCAGAGCGAAGTCGCGGCGGCGACCGTGATCGACGACGCCGACATCCACGCGTGGCCCGCGGGCGCGGACGTGACGATGCGCCTGATTCGCGCGCTCGTCGCCGGCTGCCGCGCGGAGCCCGGGCTCAACGCGTGGTTCGACGGGCAGGCGGGGCGCCGCCACGTGGTCGCGAAGATCGACGTCGGCATCGCGGTCGATCTGCCGGACGGCCTGTTCGTGCCGGTGCTGCGCGACGTCGCGCATCGCGACGCCGCCGATCTGCGCCGCGGGCTAGACCGGATGCGCGCCGACATCCGCGCGCGCAAGATTCCGCCCGACGAGCTGCGCGGCAACACGATCACGCTGTCGAACTTCGGAATGATCGCCGGCAAGTACGCGGCGCCCGTGGTCGTGCCGCCGACCGTCGCGATTCTCGGCGCGGGGCGCGTGCACGACGCGGTCGTGGCGGCGAACGGCGTGCCCGCCGTGCATCGCATTCTTCCGCTCAGCCTCACGTTCGATCATCGGGTGGTCACGGGCGGCGAGGCGGCGCGCTTTCTCGCGGCGGCGATCGCGGATCTGCAATCGCCGCAATAGGTCGATGGCTCGCGCGGCTGCGCGATACGCACGACGCGCGCGATGCATGTGATGCATGCGACGCGCACGATCGTTGCTCGACGTCGTCCGCGCATGACGAATTTCCCGAGCGCGGCGGTTGCCGCGCCGCCGCCGCGAATGTGCTCCTCGCCGCCCGGATGGCCGGTGCGCGAGCTCGGATCAACTGTGTCGCAAGTCTTGCCTTCATCGAAACTTCGTCATCCTTTGCATGAGGAAGCGATACCGCCGCGCATTGCCGTTTTCGGGTTGCTCGTCGGTCAACGTCTCATTCAAAAGGGGCATTGAAACGCATCGGAATCCGCGATGCGCCCGCATTGCCGCCGGACTGCGCGGGCCTCTCGACGCCCCCGTACCCCGTGACCCGGGAAGACTGGATCGAAGCGTCGAATGTCGATCAGGACTTCTTGCCGTTCGCGTGCGGCGTCGCGCATCCCGGCGCCGAACCGAACGGCGTCAGACCGATGCCGCGATGTGCTCGCGCAGCCACATGTGCGCGGAGTCGCGATGGGAGCGTTCGTGCCACAGCATCGCCATCTGGAAGCCGGGCACGTCGACGGGCGGCTCGACCACCCGCAGCGCGCGGTTGTCGCGGACGAGTCGCGAAGGCATCATCGCGACGAGATCGCTGCTCGCGACGACCGACATCATGAACAGAAAGTGCGGCACGGACAGCACGACGCGCCGCGTGAGGCCGGCTTTCGCGAGCGCATGGTCGGTGACGCCCTGAAAGCCGCCGCCGTCCGGCGACACGATCACGTGATCGAGCCGGCAGAATTGCGCGAGCGTCGGCCGCCGTTTCAGGCGCGGATGGCCGGCGCGCCCGGCGAGCACGTACCGTTCGGTGAAGAGCGCGCGATGGCGCAGGTTGCCCGGCGCGCATTCGGTGATGTGGAAGGCGAGATCGATGTCGCCTTGCTCCGCCTGCTTCGCGATCCGCGACGGCACCGTCTCGACGACGGCGAGACTGTATTACCCCGGCTTCGACGTGCTGCCGCCGTTCGTCGTCTATCGGACGAGCCGCACCGACGAGGCGCGATTCGAGACGATCTGCGATTCGCTCGGGCAGCGCCTCGACGATTTCTGGAAAACCGCGCCGATACCTTATCGCGCGCAGAATGCCGGCGAGTACGAGATTCCGCGGCTCACGCTGCGGGACGACGTCGCGCCGGAGCGGTCGGGATTCGCCGCGCATATCGCGTAGCGGGGCGGCGGCGTGCGAGAAGATGCGAGGCGATGCGTCGCCCGGCGTGATGCATCGTGCATCGCGTGCGACGTGTCACGCGTCACGTGTCACGCGTCGCACATCGCGCATCGCGCATCGCGTGCGGTGCGTCGCCGCGCGAAGCTCGCACTTGAGCGCCATGCGCCCATCGCCGTGCGCGCGCGTTCCCGCATGCGCGCCGAGCGGGTTCAAAACCGCCGCGCGAGCACGTCGGCATCCACCGATCGAATGTCGGTATGGCCGCACAGCGCCATCGTCGTGTCGAGCTCGCGCGCGATGATGTCGAGGCTGCGAAACACGCCCTCCTCGCCCAGCGCCGCGACGCCGTAGAGAAACGCGCGCCCGATCATCGTGCCGCGCGCGCCGAGCGCGACCGCCTTCAGTACGTCCTGCCCCGTGCGAACGCCGCCGTCGAGCCAGACTTCGACGCGCCGGCCGGCCGCATCGGCGATGGCGGGCAGCGCTTCGACCGACGATATCGCGCCGTCGAGCTGACGGCCGCCGTGATTCGACACGACGATCGCGTCCGCGCCCGCTTCGGCCGCGAGGAGCGCGTCGCGCGGATCGAGCACGCCCTTGACGATCAGCTTGCCGCTCCACCGTTGCCGGACCCATGCGACGTCGCGCCAGCCGATCGCCGGATCGAACTGTTCGCGGGTCCACGATTCGAGCGACGACATGTCGGTCACGCCCTTCACGTGCCCGAAGATGTTGCCGAAATGGCGGCGGCGCGTGCGGGCCATGCCGATGCACCAGCGCGGCTTGCTCGCCATGTTCAGCAGGTTCGCCAGCGTGATGCGCGGCGGCGTCGACAAGCCGTTTTTCACGTCCTTGTGCCGCTGGCCGCCGATCGGCAGATCCATCGTCATCACGAGCGCGGGGCAGCCCGCCGCCTTCGCGCGCTCGATCAGCCGCTCGATGAAGTCGCGCTCGCGCATCATGTAGAGCTGGAACCAGAACGGCCCGGGCGCATGCGTGGCGATGTCCTCGATCGAGCAGATGCTCATCGTCGACAGCGTGAACGGCACGCCGAACCGCTGCGCGGCGCGCGCCGCGAGAATCTCGCCGTCGGCGCGCATCATGCCGACGAGCCCGGTCGGCGCGAGCGCGACCGGCATCGCGACGTCCTGCCCGGCCATCGTCGTGCGCAGGCTGCGTTGCGAGATGTCGACGCCGACCCGCTGACGCAGCCTGACGTGCTGGAAGTCCGCTTCGTTCGCGCGATACGTCGTTTCCGTGTAGGAGCCCGTGTCGACGTAGTCGTAGAACATCCGCGGGATGCGTTTTTTCGCGAGAACGCGAAGATCTTCGATGCAGGTGATCGGGACGGACATGGGCGGCTCCGAGAGGGTGGCGACGATGCTAACGCCGCGCCCGGCGTCGCGCCCGGAAATATCTTCAGGCGCGGCGCGAAAGAAATTCCGCGCCGTCGTGCGCCGCGCGCTCGCAGACGCTCGCGAGCCAGGCCACGAACGCGTCTGCGGCGGCGCGTGACGCGTGCGGCATCACGTAATACGGGGCGGCCGGCCGCGCGATGCGCGGAAACGGCGGGACGAGCGCACCCGACGCGAGCCAGTGGCGCGCGAGCGCGGGGCTGCCGAGCGCGACGCCCTGGCCGCTGACCGCCGCCTCGAGCAGGAGCCCGAGATCCATCAGCTTCGGGCCGTTCGCGGGCTCCGGCCAGTCGAGGCCGGCGACGCGGAACCACGGCGTCCACGGTTCGAGCGGCGTGCAGAGGAGCGGCAGCGCGGCGAGATCCGCGGGCGCGCGCAACGGTGCGTGCCGTTCGAGCAGCGACGGCGCGGCAAGCGGCGTCAGCGAATCGACCATCAGCACGGTCGCGCCCGACACAATCGGGCCGCCGCCGCGAATCCAGAGATCGGCGCCCGTCGGCGGACCGTCGGGAAAGGGGCTCGCGAGCATCACTTCGAGCTCCACGCCCGGGTGCGCAAGCGTGAATTCGTCCAGACGCGGAACCATGACCTGTCGCGCGAACGTCGGCGGCGCGCAGATCCGCAGCCGTTCCGCGTTGCCTGCGCCGCGCCGGTGCAGCGGCACCGCGGCGAGCAGATGCAGCGGCGCATGAACCTGATGCAGATATTCGCTGCCGGCCGACGTCAGCGCCAGCGCCTTGCCGCTGCGCACGAGCAGCTGCACGCCGAGCAACTGTTCGAGCGCCGCGACGCGCTTGGCGACCGCGCTTCCCGTCACGCACAGCTCCTCGGCCGCGCGCTCGAACGTGCCGTGGCGCGCGGCGGCCACGAAGGCGAGCAGGCCGTCGAGGGACGGGAGGCGGAGGTCGCGGAGGTCGGAGGCGTTCATCCGGCGATTCTAATCGACCGGTTTCGCGGCGGTTGCGCGGACGACGCCCGGCCGGCGGCGTGCCGTCGCGCGGCGCGGCTTCGATCGAGCGTGCATTGGCGGCGGCGCGTTTCATCGGATGAATATCCGCTCGACACGAAATGGAGCCGATGTGTCGCGCGCGAATCGCCGCGACGCGGTCGGGCGGCGCGCCTCGCTCGGCCGCGTCGTCATGCGGCCGCCACCCGACCGCCACCCGACCGCCACCCGACCGCCACCCGACCGCCACCCGACCGCTACCCGGCCGCTACCCGACCGCTACCCGACCGCTACCCGACCACCATCTCGGCCGCGAGACTTCCCGCCCACCTGCCGGTAATCGATCATGCAAGACGCGACGATCCGCGCCTTCATTCGAGATCGGCACGTGCGCCGCCGCGCGACGAGCGGACTTACGAGCTCACGGCCCACGCTTGCGGCGCGGCGGCGCGCAGATTCCGCCGATATCGGCCGAGCCCGGCGATGCCGGCGAGCGACACGAGCGACAGCAGCGAGAAGTACAGCGCGAGCGGCAGCCATTCGCCCTGATAGCGCTGCGCGATCATCGCGCCGACGAGCGGCGTCGTGCCGCCCGCGACGAGCGCGCACAGCTGGTACGCGATCGAGATGCCCGAATAGCGCACGCGCGTCGGGAACGCGGGCGTCATGAAGCCCGCGATCACCGCGTAGACCGCCGACAGCGCGACGACCGCGAACGCGATGCCCGCGACGATCGCGACCGGATCGTGCGTGCGGACGAGGACGAACATCGGATACGGCGACAGCATCGACAGCAGCGCCGCGCAGATCAGAAACCGCGTTTCGCCGAAGCGTTGCGCGAGCAGCGCCGAGACGGGCTGCGACAACAGCTGGATGATCGTGACGATGAACAGGCAATCGAGAATGAACGATTTCGACATCCCGAGATACGTCGTCGCGTACGAGATCATGAACGTGTTGGTGAAGAAGAAGCCGGCGGAGCCGATCGTCGTCGCGGCGGCGGCGAGCACGATCGGATGCCACGCGGTGCGCAGCGCGTCGGCGACCGGATAGCGGGCGATCGCACCGCTGTCGCGCACGCGCTCGAACTCCGGCGATTCGTTGACGCCGAGCCGGATCGCGACGCCGACGAGCAGCAGCACGAAGCTCGCGAGGAACGGCAGACGCCAGCCCCACGACACGAAGCTGTCGTGATCGAGCGACGTGACGAACCGGAACGCGAGCAGCGACAGGATCAGCCCGGCCGGACTGCCCATCTGCGGGAACGACGCGAACAACGTCCTGCGCTCGGCGCTCGCATGCTCGCTCGCCATCAGCACCGCGCCGCCCCATTCGCCGCCGACCGCGATCCCCTGCAGGATGCGCAGCAGCACGAGCAGCGCCGGCGCCCAGACGCCGATCGTCGCGTAGCCGGGCAGCAGGCCGATGCCGGTCGTCGCGATGCCCATCAGGAACATCGTCAGGACGAGCATCTTCTTGCGGCCGATCCGGTCGCCGAGATGGCCGAACACCGCGCCGCTCAGCGGCCGCGCGACGAAGCCGACGAAGAACGTCGCGAACGACGCCATCGTGCTGACGAAATGATTGCCGCTCGGGAAGAACACGTCGCCGAGCACGAGCGCGGCGGCGGTCGCGTACGTGTAGTAATCGTAGAACTCGACGGCCGTGCCGATGAAGGCGGCCGTCGCGGCGCGCACGGGCTGATGCGTGCGCAGAGTCGGGGTAGGCATGGGCGATCCTGTCAGGGTGATGACGGCGTGACGGTGGCGGAGGCGCGGGCGAGGCGGCGGACGAGCGAGCGATCCGCCCGCTCGTCCGCCGCCGGGCGGCCTTCGTTCGATTCTGTTTTCCAATCCGAAGCATGGGTGACGCTCACGCACCGCTCGCGCATCGGCAGCCGCTTGCGCGAACCGGCACGCGGCGCGGCGGCGCGCCCGCGGCCTCGATGGTGTTCGAGCACGCGCGTCGTGCCGCTCGCGTCTAGCGAATCCGATTCGTTCGCCTGCATCGGCATCGACGCCGCCGCCGAATCGATCGCGACCGGCCGTGCGTCGCGTGCCGTGCGCGCAGAGACTGACCGAATCGGGTCGCTCCCGGGTAGCTCCAGGCGATCGGAGGTGGAAAAAAAGCGCCGGCGGCGAGCCGGCGCTTCGAATCGCGACACTTCACGCAGCGCGCTACGTCGGCCGGCGCGCGAGGTGGACGCCCGCGAGCATGCAGCGCACCGAGCCGCCCGCCGTCTCGATCGTCGGCACGTCGAGCGGCAGCAGCCGCGCCGAGCGTTCGATCAGCCCGCGCTGGCGCGGCGTGAGGCAATCGAGCGCGCGGCGCGACAGCGCGAGCACGCGCGCGTCGCGCGCGGACAGCTCGAGCGCGTTGCCGGCGAACTCGGCGATCTGCTCGTTCTCGAGCGCGATCACCGTCCGGCCCGTTTCGGCGATGCGGCGGCGCACTTCGTCGCGGCGGTTCGGATCGCTGATCAGATCGAGGCCCACCAACGCGAACTCGGTCGCGATGCTCATCATCACGTTCGTGTGATAGACCGGGCGGCCGTCGGCGTCGGCGGTGTCGAAGCACATGGGCTCGAAATTGAAATGCGTGCAGAAGCGTTCGAGCGCGACGGGATCGGCGCGGCGCGAGCGCGCGGTGTACGCGACGCGCGCGACGTGGTCGAGCACCATCGCGCCCGTGCCTTCGAGAAAGACGTCGTCGTGCTCGAGGCCGGAAAAATCGATCACGTCCTGCACGCGGTATTCGCGCTTGAGCATCTCGATGACGTCCGCGCGCCGCTCGCGCCGGCGATTCGCGTTGCAGATCGGATATAGCGCGACGTGGCCGCCCGGATGCGTCGAGAACCAGTTGTTCGGGAACACGGAATCCGGCGTGTTGCCGTCGCCGTGATCGTCGAAGACGTGCACGCGGACGCCCGCCTCCGACAGCCGGCCCGCGGCCGCGGCGACTTCGTCGCGCGCGGCGGCCGCGACGGCCTGCGCGCGCGCGTCGTCGCCGGCCGGGGGCGTGCGTTGAAACGCGTTGTCGGCGGCCGTGTCCGGATTCGGAAAGAAACGGTGCGGCCGGATCATGACGACGGCCGCAGCCGCCTGAATCGACTGAAGACTCATGGAGTGCGACGAGAAAACGAGAAGGGCGCGGCGCGCCGAACGCCTCAGCGCGAGAACGCTTCCGCTCGAACGAACGCCGGCGTCGCGCGGGGCGCGACGCCGGCCGGCGCGCCGATCAGCGCGTACAGGTTTTTCGGATCGTCGGCGGGCGGGATCAGCGAGATCGGCGTGCCGGCGTCGTGCCGCAGCGCGAGCGCGTGCAGATGGCGCAGCGCCGAGTAGTCCTCGAGCGCGAAGCCGACCGAATCGAAGATCGTGACTTGCGACGCGCTGTCCCGCCCGGCCGCCTCCTGGCGCAGCACGCGCCACAGTTCGGTCACCGGAAAATCGGCCGGCATCTGCTGGATGTCGCCTTCGATGCGCGTCTGCGGCTCGTATTCGACGAACACGCGGCCCATGCGCAGCACGTCCGCGTGCAGCTCGGTCTTGCCCGGGCAATCGCCGCCGACCGCGTTCAGATGCATGCCGGGCTCGATCATGTCCGGCGTGACGATCGTCGCGTACGCCTTGTCGGCGGTGACGGTCGTCACGATGTCGGCGCCGCGCGCCGCGCCGGCCGTCGATGCGGCGGGGATCACGCGCAGCCCCGGATACGCGGACAGGTTGCGCACGAGCTTGTCGGTCGCGTGCGGATCGATGTCGTACGCGCGGATCTCGTCGATGCCGAGCAGCGTGTGAAACGCGATCGCCTGGAACTCGCTCTGCGCGCCGTTGCCGATCAGCGCCATCGTCCTCGCGTCGTCGCGTGCGAGCGCGCGCGCCGCGAGCACCGACGTCGCGGCCGTGCGCAGCGCGGTGATCAGCGTGAGCTCGGCGAGCAGCACCGGGTAGCCGGTGTCGACTTCGGCGAGCGCGCCGAACGCCATCACCGTGTGCATGCCGCGGCCGGCGTTGACCGGATGGCCGTTCACATACTTGAACGCGAACAGCTTCGCATCGGCGACGGGCATCAGCTCGATCACGCCGTCGCGCGAATGGCAGGCGACGCGCGGGGATTTGTCGAAGTCGTTCCAGCGCAGATAATCGGCGCGCAGCGTGTCGACGAGTTCGCCGACGAAGCGCGCAACGCCGACGCGCGCGATCAGCCGGCTCGTGTCGGGAACGTCGAGGAAGCGTGTCATGAGGTGTCTCCCGTGTTGGCCGCGGCCCTCGTCGGGCCGCTCGTTCAATTGATTATTTCGAAGTCCTCGGCCAACAGATAGCGAGCAAAAGTGACAGAATGCTCGATAATTTAGGCGTTCTGCTTGCCTCGAGATGACAAAATGCGCAGTCGGCGGCTTTCGCGCCGCCGCCCGGTGCCGCACTTTCATTGATTGCTCGGAGAGACTCCCCATGATCAGCCTCGACGACGTCGACCGACAACTCATCGCGCTGCTGCGCGACAACGCGCGCACGCCGGTCGTGACGCTCGCGAAGCAGTTGCGCGTCGCGCGCGCGACCGTGCAGAACCGCATCGCGCGGCTCGAGAAGCACGGCGTGATCGTCGGTTATACGGTGCGGCTGAAGCCCGCCGCGGAGAAGCATCGAATTCGCGCGCTGATGTCGATCGCCGTGCAGGGCAATCGCGCGGCGGACGTCGTCAAGGTGCTGCGCGGGAATCCGAACGTCGCGACGATCCACAGCACCAACGGGCGGTGGGATCTCGTCGCCGAGCTCCACGCCGATTCGCTGGAGAATTTCGATCGCGTGCTGGGCGTGATTCGCCTGGTCGACGGGATCGCCAATACGGAGACGAGCATCCTGCTGTCGACGCACAAGGCGTGAACGGCGGGTTCGTGTTTCGCGATGCGTGGCTCGCGCTTCACGTGGGTTCGTGCGCGACGTTCGATGCGTCGCGCATCGGGCCTGAAGAAGCGCGATGCGCGCGGTCGCGCCTGTCGCATCGGGCATCGGGGATTCGACATGCGACATGCGACATCCGACATCCGACATCCGACATCCGACATCCGACATCCGACATCCGACATCCGACCGAAGGCGTTCGTCAGGACATCGGATCATTGAGCGAGACGCGCGCGTTCACACCGGCGATCGTGGTTCCCGATCCGTGCGCCGCCGCTCCTTCGTCCCCCCGCCCGCCGGCGACGGTCGACGCGCCGCGTAATCGTTCGATTCGCTTCGCAGCCAGGCGACGAACGATTGCACGCGCGGATCGTCCGGCCGCGCATGGATCAGCTTGTATTGCGCGGGCGCGGGCACGCAGCGTCCGAGCACGTGGACGAGCCGCCCGCGCGCGATCTCGTCGTCGACGAGCGCCTGCCGGCACACCGCGACGCCTTGCCCCGCAAGCGCCGCGCCGATCGCGAGGCTCGCGAGGTTGAATTCCGGCCCGCGCAGCTCGCCTGCGTATTCCGGCACGACGGCGGCGAGCCACGTGCGCCATTCGACGTACTTCGGCGCATCGGGCCACGCCGACGCATCGTGCAGCGGCACGATGCTCGATACCCATTCGGCCGTTGCCCCCGGCGGATGCCGGTCGAGATACGCGGGCGCGGCGACCGCGACGAGACGCTCGTCGAACAGCGGCTCGACATGGAGCGCGTCGTAATCGAACGGGTCCCAGCGGATCGCGACGTCGATGTCGCCTGCGGCCATCGTCTCGCGATCGATCGCGTGAAACTCCGCTTTCAGCCGCACCGACGTCTGCGGATGCAGCCGATGAAACTCGGTGAGCCTCGGCATCAGCCATTGCAGCGCGAACGACGGCAGGCAGCTCACCTGCAGGTGCGCGTCCGGCGCGCTCAACTGGCGCAGCGTGCGGCCGAGCGACGCGAACGCCGCCAAAGTCGCCTCGTGCAGCACGCCGCCCTTCGGCGTGAGCGCGAGCCCGCGCGCCTGGCGCACGAACAGCGGATAGCCGAGACGCGCTTCGAGCTGGCGGATCTGCTGGCTGATCGCGCTTTGCGTCAGGTGCAGCGCGTCGGCGGCTTTCGTGAAGCTGCCGAGCCGGCCGGCCGCCTCGAAGCAGCGCAGCGCGCCGAGCAGCGGCGTGTCGAGCTTCGTATCCATTAGTGTGGCTTATGCTCCCGCAAGAATTGATCGCTTCATCGGCTGATCGTCGGAACGTACGATGACGGCCTGTTCATCGCATTCTATTTCAGGCCATGCACGACAGCCGACAACTTCCGCTCGATCCGAATCTATTAGCCAGACTTCAGTCTGGCTCGCCGATGCTGTGGCTCAATCCGCATCAGGGCGCGCCGCTGCCGGACATCGCGCCGACCGCCGCCGATCTCGCCGACGCCGACGCGCGCCTGCGCCGCTGCGGCGGCTTGCTGGCCGCGCTGTTTCCCGAGCTGCGGCCGTCGGGCGGGCGGATCGCGTCGCCGTTGCAGCGGGCCGATCGGTTGCAGCGCGCCGGTCATACGGACGCGGGCGCGTGGTTCGTCAAGCGGGACGACGCGCTGCCGGTAGCCGGCTCGATCAAGGCGCGCGGCGGTTTTCACGAGGTGCTCGCGCTCGCCGAATCGATCGCGGATCGGCACGGCCTGCTCGATGCGCACGCCGACCGGCGCGTGCTCGCGAGCGGCGACGCGCGGGCGCTGTTCGCACGCTACACCGTGATGGTCGGCAGCACCGGCAATCTCGGCTTGAGCATCGGGATGCTCGCGTCGGCGCTCGGGTTTCGGACCGTCGTGCACATGTCGGCGGACGCGAAGGCGTGGAAGAAGGCGCGCCTGCACACGCGCGGCGTGGACGTCGTCGAGCACGCGGGCGACTATGCGAAAGCGGTCGATGCCGGACGCCGGCAGGCCGCCGGCATGCCGCGCTGCCATTTCGTCGACGACGAAGGATCGCGGATGCTGTTTCTCGGCTACGCGACGGCTGCCGCCGAACTCGCCGGGCAGCTCGCGCGTGCCGGCCGGACAGTCGACGCGCGTCACCCGCTGTTCGTCCACATTCCGTGCGGCGTCGGCGGCGCGCCGGGCGGCATCGCGTACGGGCTCAAGGCGCTGTACGGCGAGCACGTGCATTGCTTTCTCGCCGAGCCCGCCGCGTCGCCGTGCGTGCTCGTGCAGCTCGCGAGCGGCGGCGCGCGTTCGATATCCGTCTACGACATCGGCCTCGACAATCGCACCGAGGCGGACGGGCTGGCGGTCGCGCAGGCGTCGCACCTCGCCGGCCCGCTGCTGCGCGCGCAGGCCGCGGGCGTGTTCACGGTCGACGATCGGCGGCTGTTCGCCGGCCTGCTCGACGCGAACGAGCGGCTCGGCATCGATCTCGAGCCGTCGGCGGCGGCGGCGTTCGGCGGCCCGGCGTGGATCGCGGCGTCGCAGGCGGGGCGCGACTACCTGCGCGGCCGGGGCATCGCGCCGAACGAGGCGACGCACGTGATCTGGGCGACGGGCGGCTCGCTCGTTCCGGCCGGCGCGCATCGGCGCTTTCAGGCGCGGGCGCGCGCGCAGCGGCGAGCGGATGCCGCTCGCGCGTGAGCGGGCGGCTGCTTCGCCGCTTCGGCCGGCGGTTGGGGGGCGCAGCGCGCGCGGCGGGCGTCGTTTCGCATGCCGCGCGGCGCACGACAACCGATAGGCGCGCGGCGTTTCGGCGCTCGTCGCGCCGCAAATCGGGCAATCGCGCGGGCGTGCTACGCGATGTCGCGCTGTGTATCGAGTGACGCATCGAATCGCGCATCTGCATAGCGGATCGCGCATCGAGTCACGCTTCGAGCTGCGCCTGACGAATCAGCCAGGTCACCATCGTCGCGATGTCGTCCGGGCGCCGCGGCTCGTTCGGATAGACGACGTAATAGCCGATCGACAGCGGCAGCGCGAAATCGAACAGCCGGCGCAGCCTTCCCGCGTCGATGTCGCGGCCGACGAGCTGATCGCTGACGAGCGCGACGCCTTGCCCCGCGATCGCGGCGTCGATCGCGAGCGACGATTGATTGAAGCGCGGGCCCTTGCCCGGATCGAGCGCGACGCGCTCGGGCAGCGCGGCGAGAAACTCGGGCCACAGATCGTGCGCGTCGTGCAGCAGCACCTGCCCGGCGAGATCGCGCGGGCTCGCGAGCGCGCCGGGCGAGTTCAGCAGCGCCGGGCTGCAAACCGCGTAGATGTCGACCGGAAACAGAAAGCGCGTGGCGAGCCCCTTGCCGAAAGGCGGCTTGCCGTAGCGAATCGCGACATCGACGCCGTCGTTCTGGAACGTCGCGAACCGCGAATCGGCGATCACGCGGATGTCGATGTCGGGATGCTCGTCGCCGAAGCTCGCGAGCCGCGGGATCAGCCAGCGCGACGCGAACGACGGCGTCGTGCTGATCGTGAGGCTCGAGCGGCGCTTGACGAGCCGGTCGGTCGCGTCGCCGATCAGGTTCAGCGCGCGCCGCACGTCGGTGCAGTACGCGAGGCCGTCTGCCGTCAACGCGAGGCCGCGCGGCAGGCGTTCGAACAGCTTCACGCCGAGGACGTCTTCGAGGTGGCGCACCTGTTGCGCGACGGCGCCCTGCGTGACGCCGATCTCGTCGGCCGCCGCACGGAAATTCAGGTGCCGCGCGGATACCTCGAACGCGCGGAGCGCATTCAGCGGCGGCAGTCGGCCGGGGATTCGGATCGTCATGCTTTGCCAGTAGAAAAATTATCGTCAGATGCAAGAAATGATGATTCGACACGACGAATCGCCGCGCCTAAATTAGCACGTCGACAGGAGCAATGCGGGCGATGCGGCCCGCACATCATCCGAAGGAGATTGTCGTGACAGTAGAAAAAGTGGCATTGATCACGGCGGCGGGCAAGGGCATGGGCGCCGCGATCGCGCGCGAGCTCGCGTCGGCCGGCTACCGCGTCGCGCTGATGTCGCCGTCGGGCAGCGCGATCGCGCTCGCCGGCGAGCTGGGCGGCTTCGGCATCCAGGGCTCCGTGACGGACGAGGCCGACATCGAGCGGCTCGTGCGCGAGACGCTCGCGCGCTACGGCCGCATCGACGCGGTCGTGAACAACACCGGCCATCCGCCGAAGGGCGACTTGCTGTCGATCGCGGATGCGAGCTGGCACGACGCGCTCGATCTGATCCTGCTGAACGTCGCCCGGCTGATGCGCCGCGTGACGCCGATTTTTCAGGCGCAGGGCGGCGGCGCGGCCGTCAACCTGTCGAGCTTCGCGGCCGTCGCGCCGGAACAGCCGATGCCGGTGTCGTCGGTGCTGCGCGCGGCGCTCGGCGCATGGACGCGGCTGTACGCGCAGCGCTACGCGGCCGAGAACATCCGGATGAACGCGGTGCTGCCGGGCTTCGTCGACAGTTGGCCCGAGACGCCCGAGATCGTCGCGCGCATTCCCGCGGGGCGCTTCGGCAAGACGCAGGAGATTGCGAAGACCGTCGCGTTCCTGCTGTCGGACGGCGCGGGGTATATCACGGGGCAGAGCATTCGCGTCGACGGCGGGATCGTGCGGGCGGTGTGACGCGGCTCGCCGCAGCCGCCGAGCCGCGGCCATGATCGCGATCGGCTCGATCAGGCCGCCTTCGCCGGTTCGCGCGCCGCGTTCCGTCCGGCGATGCGCGGGCGCGTCACGCGGCGTTCGCTTGCGCCGGCGCGAGCGGGCGGCCGTGATAATCCGGCAGCGCGAGCGTGCTCGCTTCGTCGCGTTCGATGATGTCGTCGATGTCCGAGAACGGCGCGCCGTTGCTGCGGCGGTCGACTTCGTCGATCAACCGGTCGGGCAGATCGAGCCGGTCGCCGAGCACGATGTTCGACGTGTACGTTCGCCGGTCGTGCTCGTAGATCGACAGCGCTTCGTAGACGTCCGGCGTTTCCGCCAGACGCTTGCCGAGGCTGTGGGCGTCGAGAATCGCCTGCCCGGCGCCGTTGGAGCCGACGGGCACCATCGGGTGCGCGGCGTCGCCGATCAGCGTGACGCGTCCGCTCTGCCAGCGGGGCAGCGGGTCCCGATCCGCCATCGGCATCGCGATGATCGGGCACGCCGCGCGTTCGAGCAGATTCGGCGCGTCGAGCCAGTCGAACGTTCTCGACGCGAAGAAGCGGATGAAATCCTTGTCGTTTCCCGGTGCGGCGTTCGAGCCGTCGCGGTAGACGGCCTCGTCCAGCTCGGCGACCCAGTTGATCAGTTGATCGCCCCGCGCGTTGACCTGGTTGCGGATCGGATAGATCACGAGCTTGCCGTGCGACGGGACGCCGACCCGGACCATGCTCGCGCCGGTGAGAAAAGGCGGCGCGATCGTGACGCCGCGCCACATGAGCACGCCGTTGCCTTCGGCTTGCGGGCCGTCCGGATAGAGCGAACGATACACATTCGAGTGAACGCCGTCGGCGCCGATCAGCGCGTTGCATTCCACGTTCACGATGCCCGCGTTGGTCGACGCGCTGGAAAAAATCGCCCTTACGGACCGTTCGTTTTGCGCGAGGGAGATAAACGAATGGCCGGTAACGAGAAAATCCGGGCCGAGCCGTTCGGTTGCGGCCTTCAGTAAAACGAGTTGAAGTATTCCTCGGTGAATCGAAAGTTGCGGAAAATCATGGCCACCATATTTTCCGAGCGGAAGTGAATGAATGCGCTGGCCGTGCCGCGTGAAAAACACCATCTCTTTCGTCGTTACCGACTGGCGGGCGAGCGTTTCGAGCAGCCCGAGCTCGTGAAGCACTTGCGTCGCATAAGGCTGGATGTTGATTCCCACGCCCACCGGCTCGATGCGCGGCGTGGCCTCGAATACCTTGACCGATAGGCCTCGCGCGTGCAGCGAGAGCGCCAGCGTCAATCCCGCAATCCCCGCGCCGACTATGACGATCTTTTTCATGGCAGTTAAATGAACCGCGTGCGTATTTTAAGAGATATTCAATAATATTCATCCGAGGCAGCGGGCCGGAAATTATCATGCGTCCACCTTGAAATCAAGGGGGCGTTGTTGCCGTATTTTTCATTGTCGATCTGATTGTGTTCGATGGTGAAATTGATGATTTTTACTTCGCCGAATGCGTTGGTGACTTTATTCGGAAAACGGACATCCGGACCGGCGGCGCGTCGACGCGAATCGTCGCGCGTCGCCCCGATCGGCCGGCGCGAGAGGCCGGTGCGGCGCGCGCCTTGACGCGTGCGCGCGCGCGACCCAAACTGGCTTCGATCGACGGACGGGCGGACCGTTTTCATCCGTGTCGGCTCGCCGCCGCGATTCGCCCCGTCACTCGCGCCCGCCCGCTGCGATGTCCGATTTCGTTCGATTGATCCGATTATTTTGCGTCGCCTGTGCGGGCCTCGTCGTCCACTGCGCGAACGCGTCGCCGATCGACGCCGATGCGGGCGCCGCCGACGCCGCGCCCGCCACCGTCGTCAGCGACGTCCACGTGTTCGTCGTCCAGCGCGACGGCTCCGTCGACGAGGAAGACGATTCGACGCTGCGCGCGAACACCGCGAGCGGCATCGACGACGTCGCGCAGCGCTACGTGTGGTTCAACAAGGACATCGACCGCGTCGAGCTGTTGAAGGCCGAGACGATCGACGGCGCCGGCGTCGCGCATCCGGTCGGCCCGGAGGCGATTCGCGACGTCGAGGAGCCGCGCTCCGCCGGCGCGCCGTTCTTCGAGAACGGCGTGTTGCGCTCGGTGATCTTTCCGGGCGTCGACGCGCACGCGCGCACGCGCCTCGTGTTTCGCAAGTCGCGCACGAAGCCGCGCGATCCGGGGTTCTTCGGCTATTTCGTCGCGCCGTCGCGGATGCCCGTCGACGCGCAGCGCCTCATCTTCGACCTGCCCGCCGACATGCCGCTCTACGCGGACGCGCGCGGCTACGTCGCGCGAGCGCCGGTGACGGAGAACGGCCGCACGCGCTACGCATTCGATTATCGGCACGGCCCTTATCCGCGCATCGAGAGCGGCTCGGTCGGCTATGCGACGTACGGCGATCGGCTGATGGTATCGACGCTGCGCGATTTCGCGTCGTTCGCGGAGCGCTATCGCGTCGCGGCCGTCGACGCGACCGCGGCCGATCCCGCCGTCGCGCGGCTCGCCGAATCGATCGTCGCGAGCGCGGGGGCGTCCGAGCCGCGCGCGAAGGCGCGGGCGATCTACGACTGGGTGCGCATGAACGTGCGCTACGTCGCGCTCTTTCTCGGCGAGACCGCGGCCGCGCCGCACAAGGTGACGGACATCCTGCGCAACCGCTACGGCGACTGCAAGGATCACGTCGCGCTGTTCGGCGCGCTGCTCGCGGCGCTCGGCATACGCAGCGAGCCGGCGCTGCTGAATCTCGGCCCCGTCTACACGCTGCCCGCCGTGCCCGGCTACGGCGGCAGCGCGATCAATCACGCGATCACGTGGCTGCCCGATCTCGGGCTCTTCGCCGACACGACGGTCGGCGGCGTCGAGTTCGGCTATCTGCCGCCCGTCGTGATGGATCGGCCGGCGCTCCTCGTCGACGACGGCGTGCTGTCGCGCACGAGCGCGACGCAGCCGCGCGCGCGCGATGCGCGCCTGCGGATCGACGTCGCGCCGGGCGGGACCGCGCGCTATCAGTATTACGTCGAGGATGCGGGCTGGACGGCGGAGCTCGAGCGCGGCGTGTTCAGGCAGGCGGCGCGCGAGCGCGTGCGGCAGCTCGCGATCGATCGGCTGCGACAGAGCGGCTTGCGCGGCACCGCGCAGCTCGGCGCGAGCGAGCGCGATGCGACGGGCGGGCCGTTCTCGACGTCGATGACGGGCACGCTCGAGCACTTCATGTGGCCCGACGGCACGACCGCGCTGCCGGCGCTGTCGAGCCTGTCGGGCGGCATCGCGACGCAGGTGCAGGGCTGGCTCGACGAGCCCGTGCGCACGCAGCCGTGGCTGTGCATCGGCGGCGACTTCGACGAGACCGCGCAGATCGCGCTGCCCGACGACGCGAGCGTGACCGATCTGCCGGCCGACGCGACAGTGCGGGACCGCTTCGTCGATTACGAATCGCACTATGTGCTCGATGCGCCCGCGCGCGTCGTGCAGATCACGCGGCGCCTGCGCGCGCGCTTCGCGCATCAGGTGTGCTCGCCGGAAGATTTCGATGCGGCGCGCGCGTCGCTCGAGCGCATCGAGCGCGATGCGCTCGCGCAGATCGTCGTGCGCGCGAAGGCGCGCGACTGACTGCTTCGGATACCTTCGGAATTCGCCGTGTCGACGAAGGCGAATCAGCTTCTGCCGCGCCCGCGATAGCTTTCCACTTCCGCATCGTACGCGGCCAGAAACGCCTTGCCGAACACGGACGCGAAATCGTCTTCGATCGCGAACAGCGTGTCGCGATGCGTCGTCGCATAGCGGTCCCACAGACGCGCCTTGTACAGCGCGGGCAGGCGCTTCTCGTACCACTGCGGCGCGACGGCGCGCTCGCGCAGGCGCTGCGGCGAGAAGCGCGTCAACAGGTCCATCAACGCGGCGCGCATGCCGGCCACCATGCCGATCTGGTGCGCGTGCAGATCCTGGAACGCGTCGGACACCGCGCTTTGCGGCGACATGAACCCCGGCAGCGGCAGCCCGAACATCTGGCGCAGCACCGCGCTGCCGTCCGGCAGCAGCTTCAGCGGATTGTTCTCGCGATCGAGCAGCATCGTCATGTCGGCCTTCACTTCGCGTTTCAGGATGCTGCGCGACGACAGCAGCTCGACCGTGCCGTTCGCGAAGAGCGCGAGCAGTTGCCCCGCGATGAACAGCTGCTCGGCGGACCAGCGATGCGATTCGGCCGCGGTGTCGAGGCCCGCGCCCTCGAAGAACGCCTGCAGCAAGTTCTCGGGCGTCGCGGGCTTTGTGGGCGTCGATGCGCGCGCGCGCGCGGGCATGCCGGCCGCGTCGGCGGAATTCGCGGCGCGCGCGTGCGGCGTCGAATCCGGCTGCGCCGCGGTCGCGGCGGGCTGCACGCGGACGTGATGCGTCCATTCGGGCGCGTGATCCGATTGCGCGGCGGGCGGCGGCGCGTGACGATGGCCGTCCCGCGCGCCGCCCGCCGGCGCGTCCAGGCCGGCTTGCGGCTGCGCGAATAGGTCGAGCGGATCGGTCGACAGTTGATGCAGCTCGCGCGGCGCGGCGCAGGCCGACGCATCCGGGCGCCGCGCCGCGCCGGGGCGCTCGACGGCCGTGGCCGGCCGCGCGCCGGACTCGTCGCCGCCGGCGGGCGTCCTGCCGAGCCCGAAGCGGTCGTGCAGCAGGCCCCACAGTTTGTTGCCCGCGCCTTTCGCGTCCATGCGCGATGCGGGTGGAGCGCCCGCCGCCGATGACGCTTCGATGGTCCGCTCGATCGCGGCATCGTCGGGCTCCGCGCGCAGCAGATATGGCCCGATCCGGATGATGTCGCCCATGTTGAGGCGCTGCGCCTGCGCATAGCCGATCGGCACGCGGTTCACCTCGATCGTCGACACGCTGCTCAGGTTCTTCAGCAGGCACGCGTCGTCGCCCACTTGCAGCAACGCCTGAAGGCGCGAGATCTGGCGCGTGTCGTCGCGCAGCACGAGATGATTGTCGCTGTCCCGGCCGATGGTGCCGCCCGGCGGATGAAACACGACGGCGTTGCGGTCATCGGTGCCGACCGGCTCGCCCGCGTGTTCGATAACGATCAGTTGCATGTCGATACGTCGTTCAGTGGATGAAGCGTTCGCCTGGAAACCGATTTGTTCAGGACGACGCATGTTTGCGACGCGCGGCCTCGAACGCCGGCCCCCAGATCGGATGCCCCTTTTCGGCAGGGGACAGATCGAAGCGCGGATTGATGTCGAGGATTCTCGAGAACTCGGCGCGGCATTGCGTGACGCGCCTCTTCAAGCAATAGCTGAACGCGAGCAGCTTGTGCGCGGTGACTTGCGTGTTGGCGTCGGCGCCGTCGATCTCGTGCGCGTGCGCGCCGAGCAGCGAAATCGTGCGCCCGTAGTCGCCCGCGTCGTAGGCGGCGCGCGCGCCGTCGACCGTGGCCTGCGCAGCGGTCTGAATCGGGGAAGCCGGGGAATTCGGGGAATTCGTGCCGCAACCGCCAATCCCCGCCAAGAAAAAGCCAAGGAAAATATAAAGCGACGATCGGCCTTTCATTCTTGAATTGACGGTTTTAAGTGAATGGGAAAGGGTGGCGCGCCGTGCTGTTGGATTCTAGTTCCGATAATTGGAAATGGACCGGCTGTTACTTTTTGTTTCATCTTGAAACAATAAGTCTGATTAAAGTCCGCTTCTCGGCCGGGCCATGCCTTGTGAAGCGCGAAAGTTGAACCTATAGTTCGATGTGATTTTTGTTTTCGTCGGTTGTTTGGCCGTGCTCATCCCAGTGCGTAAAAGCCCGCCGCCCATCCGGCGGCATAAAGGGCTCGGCACGAAATAGGCTCCGCGCAGGGCCGTCCGCGCCAGGCGGCGGCGAGGTGCGTCGCGTCTACCCGGCTGGCGTTCGCGAACTTGGAACGGGCGGCCGCAACGAATCAGTCCCGTGAATGATGTCAGGCATTGTCAGGAAGTAATTCAGCTACTCGAATTTCCAGGAATTTCAATTCTCCAGGATTTATTGGTGATTTGACCCGGCTTTCTATTCGATGAAATTTCCGGGTGAAACATCAGTGAAAGGAAATGGAAATTATTAATTAATCGACCTAAAAAAGATCGTCACTTGTTTTTAATTCGGTCCGGATTCCGCTTGGGGAAGCCGGCGGGCATCTTGTTGCGATGCGAGAAATGACACATAAAATGCGACGGCGATCAGGCGGCTACATCGTATTGGGATGCGTGCTGCTGCTTTCGGGATGCGGGGCGACCGAGCGTTCCGTTGCGGTGCCGTATTCGATCACGCTCGACGTCGCGCCCGACGTCAATCCGGACATTAATCGCAAGCCGTCGCCGATCGTGCTGAAGGTGTTCCAGCTGAAGACGGCGTCCGCGTTCGAGACCGCCGATTTCTTCTCGCTGCAGGACAAGCCGGAGAGCGCGCTCGGCCCGGATCTGCTCGGCATCGACCGGATCATCCTGCGGCCGGGCGACGCGCGCACGCTCCACTATCGCGGCAACGTCGACGCGAGCGCGCTCGGCATCGTCGCCGAGTATCGCGTGCTCGAGAAGAACCGCTGGCGGCTCACCGTGCCGCTGCCGCGCGCGAAGCAACTGAACCTGTACCGATTCTGGCAAACCTCGCCGAGCGAAATGAAGCTGTCGATCGCGGTCAAGAACGGCGGCATCGGCATCGGCCTCGGCGGCGATTCGCGAGTACGCCAATGAACGAGCCGGCATTGTCCGCGACCCCTGCTGCGGCGCTGCGTCAGCGCGTGATCTGGACCGAGGGCATGTTCCTGCGTCCGCAGCATTTCCAGCAGCTCGAGCGGCATTGGGAGCGCTACGTCGGCATGCGCTGCCTGCCGCTGCAAGGCTTCTACTGGGGCTTCGACGATTTGCAGCTCGACCGCGAGCTGCTCGCGCTCGGCAAGGTCGCGTTGCACGCCGCGTCCGGCGTGATGCGCGACGGCACGCCGTTCGATCTCGCGCATCCCGACGATCGGCCCGAGCCGCTCGACGTGCCCGCCGACGCGAAGGATCAGCTCGTCGTGCTCGCGCTGCCGCTGTGGCGCGGCGGCGCGCAGGAGGTGTCGTTCGGCGCGGATGCCGACGGCAACGGCGACGCGGGCTTCGCGCGCTACGTCGTGCGCGAATACGAAGTCGCCGACGCGAACGAGGTCGCGCTCGGCCCGGCGCTCTTGCAGACCGGGCGCCTGAACGTGCGCCTGATGCTCGAATCGGAGCTGACGGGCGATTGGGAAGCGCTCGGCGTCGCGCGCGTCGTCGAGCGGCGCACCGACGGGCGCCTCGTCGTCGACGACGGCTACATTGCGCCGCGGCTCGTCGCGCAGCGCGATCCGGTGCTGCTGCGCCACACGCGCGAGCTGCACGGGCTGCTGACGCAGCGCAGCGAGGCGCTCGCCGAGCGCCTGTCGGAGCCGGGGCGCGGCGGCGTGTCCGAAGTGGCCGACTTCCTGCTGCTGCAGCTCGTCAACCGCTATCTGGCGCTCACGTGGCACGCGCAGCAGGACGTCGCCGCGCATCCGGAGACGCTGTTCTGCGACTGGCTGAAGCTCGCGTGCGATCTGAGCACGTTCACCGCGGCGGGCCGGCGGCCGCAGGCGCTCGCGATCTATCGGCACGACGATCTGCGCACGAGCTTCGGCGAGCTGATGGCCGAGCTGCGGCGCTCGCTGTCGACGGTGCTCGAGCAGAACGCGATCCAGATCGAGCTGCGCGACGCGGGCAACGGGATGAAGATCGCGACGATCGCCGATCCGGCGCTGCGCGACACCGCGGGCTTCGTGCTCGCGGTGCGCGCCGACGTGCCGGCCGACAGCCTGCGCGCGCGCTTCCCGGCGCAGGCGAAGCTCGGGCCCGTCGAGCGGATTCGCGATCTCGTGCAATTGCAGCTGCCGGGCATCGCGATGCGGCAATTGCCGGTCGCGCCCCGGCAGATTCCGTATCACGCGGGCCACACGTATTTCGAGATCGACAAGGGCGGCGAGATGTGGAAGCAGCTCGAACGCTCCGGCGGCCTCGCATTTCATTTCGCCGGCGAATTTCCGGGACTCTCGATGGAGTTCTGGGCGATTCGCGGGTGAGGGCGGGATGGCGCGATGAACTCTTCTTCCGATTCGTTCTCGGCCGGCACGGGCGGGTTCGTGCCGCCGAACCCCGGCGGCGTGCATCCGGGCGCCGCGTCGGCGGCCGCGGGCGCGGCGCAGCCGAGGCCGGGCCGCTGGGCGGCGAGCGGCACGAATCCGCTCGTCGCGGCGGCGAATCCGCTGCTCAACCTCGTGCCGCAGATCCGCTCGACGGTTCATCATCCGAATCCCGCGTGGCTGCGCGAGCATCTCGTCGTCGAGATCCGGCAGTTCGAGGAGCGCGCGCAGCAGGCGGGCGTCGCGTCCGAGGCGATCATCGGCGCGCGCTACTGCCTGTGCACCGCGCTCGACGAGGCGGCCGCGCTGACGCCGTGGGGCGGCAGCGTGTGGTCGTCGCACAGTCTGCTCGTGTCGTTCCATAACGAGACGTGGGGCGGCGAGAAGTTCTTTCATCTGCTCGAACGGCTGTCGCAGCAGCCGCGTCAGCATCTGGATCTGCTCGAGCTGCTCTACTTCTGTCTCGCGCTCGGCTTCGAGGGGCGCTATCGCGTGCTCGACAACGGTCGCGCGCAGCTCGACTCCGTGCGCCGCCAGCTCGCGCAGACGATCCGCTCGGTGCGCGGCGAATTCGAGCCGGCGCTGTCGCCGCACTGGCGCGACGTCGTCACGCGCGAAGTCACGCGGCGCTTCGCTGTGCCGCTGTGGGTGTGCGCGGCGCTCGCGCTGCTCGCGGGCTTCGCGGTGTTCGCGGGCCTGCGCATTGCGCTCGCCGGGCATTCGGATCGGCTGTTCGCGTCGATCGATGCGCTGCACGTGCCGAAGCTGCAGCCGGCGCAGCCCGCGGCGCGTCCGGCGCCCGCGCCGCGCGTCGCGAAGTTCCTCGAGCCGGAGATCGTCGCGGGCCTCGTGACCGTGCGCGACGAGGCCGATCGCAGCGTGATCGTGCTGCGCGGCGACGGCCTGTTCCAATCGGGCTCGACGTCGGTGATCGATCGCTACGCGCCGGTGCTGATGCGCGTGGCCGACGCGCTGAACAAGGTGCCGGGCAGCGTGCGCGTGAGCGGCTACACCGACGACACGCCCGTGCACACCGCGCGCTTCGCGTCGAACTGGGACCTGTCGCGCGAGCGCGCGGAGGCGGTCCGCAGCCTGATCGCCGCGCGCCTGGACCGCGCGGAGCGGATCACGGCCGAAGGGCGCGGCACGCTCGATCCCGTCGCGCCGAACGATTCGCCCGCGAACCGCGCGCGCAACCGGCGCGTCGAGATCACGCTGATGCTCGCGCCCGGCAGCGACGCGGCGCGCGCAACGAAGGAGACGCCCTGAGCATGAGCCACGCTGTCGCACGCATCGTTCGCCCGCTGCCTTCGCGGGAAATCTGGACGTTCGCCGGCCTCGTCGTGCTGGCGTGCTTCATCTGGCTCGCGGGGCCGCTCGTCGCGTTCGCCGATGTCCGCCCGTTCGAGAGCGGCTGGGTGCGCGCCGTCACGATCGCGGTGCTGTTCGTCGCGTGGGGCGCGCGGATTGCGTGGCGCAACTGGCGCGCGGGTCAACTGAACGCGCAGCTGCTGAACCAGTTGCGCGAGGCGGCGTCGCGGCCCGCCGCGGCGGGCGATCCGGCGCGGGCCCAACTCGAGGAACTGCGCAGCCGTTTCGACGAGGCCGCGACGCTCCTGAAGAAAGTCCGCTTCGACACCGCGGACGCCGCGCGCAAGGGCCTGCCGCAGTGGCTCGAGCGGATGTCGCGCCAGTATCTGTATCAATTGCCTTGGTACGTGTTCATCGGCGCGCCGGGCTCGGGCAAGACGACGGCGCTCGTCAATTCGGGGCTCAGCTTTCCGCTCGCCGAGCAGTTCGGGCGCGCGGCGATTCGCGGCGTCGGCGGCACGCGGCATTGCGACTGGTGGTTCACGAACGACGCGGTGTTGATCGACACCGCCGGCCGTTACACGACGCACGAGAGCAACCGTGCGCTCGACGAGGCCGAATGGAAGGGCTTCGTCGATCTGCTGAAGAAGTACCGCGCGCGCCAGCCGCTGAACGGCGCGATGCTGACGATCAGCGTCGCGGATCTGCTCGGCGCGTCGGAGGCGGAGCGCACGCAGCACGCGATGGTGCTGCGCAAGCGCCTGCTCGAGCTGCGCGCGCAGCTCGGCATCCGCTTTCCGGTGTATCTGCTCGTGACGAAAGCGGATCTGCTCGCCGGCTTCGCCGAATATTTCGGCGGCTTCGGCCGCGCCGAATGCGCGCAGGTGTGGGGCTTCACGTTCCCGCTCGCCGAGAGCGAAGCGCCGGGCTTCGATCTGCGCGCGGCGTTCGATCGCGAATACCGGCTGCTGCACAAGCGCCTGAACGACGGGCTGCCCGAGCTGCTCGCGTCGCAGACCGACGCGCGCCAGCGCGAGATGACGTATCTGTTGCCGCAGCAGATCGCCGATCTGCAGGACATGCTCGGCCAGTTCGTCGCCGAGGTGTTCTCCGTGTCGAGCTTCGAGCCGATGCCGATGCTGCGCGGCGTCTATCTGACGAGCGGCACGCAGGAAGGCACCGCGTTCGACCGCGTGATGAGCGGGATCAAGCGCTTCCTGAAGATCGAGGGCGTGCCGCCCGCCGCGCAGGCGGGCTCGAGCGGGCGCAGCTTCTTTCTGAGGTCGCTGCTGCAGGACCACATCTTCCGCGAGGCCGCGCTTGCCGGCAGCAACCTGCGCTGGCATCAGCGGCGACGCGTGCTGCAGATCGTCGGCTATGCGGCGATCGTGCTGCTGTGCGCGGCGGTGCTGTTCGGGTGGCTGCGCAGCTATTCGCGCAATCGCGACTATCTCGACCAGGTCGCCGCGCGCGTGCCCGCGGTCGACGCGCAGATCGGCCGCGCGAAGTTCACGGGCGCGGCCGATATCGTCCAGCTGCTGCCGGTGCTCGACGAGCTGAGCGGCCTGCCGAACGCGGGCGGCGTCGACTTGCGGCATCCGCCGCTCGCGTATCGCTGGGGCCTTTTTCAGGGCGAGAAGATCGAGGAGGCGAGCGACGCCGTCTACCGGCGCGCGCTCGACGACGTGCTGCTGCCGATCGCCGCGAGCCGGATGGAGGCGGCGCTGCGCGACGCGCAGCCGGACGAGATCGAATACGCGTACGCGGCGCTGAAGGCGTATCTGATGCTCTACGACAGCGCGCATTACGATCCCGCGTTCGTGCAGGCCGTCGTCGATCTCGAAATGGAGCGCTCGCTGCCCGCCGATTTCTCGTCCGCGCAACGCAGCGCGCTGCGCGCGCATCTCGACGCGCTGTTCGGCGATCGCGTCGCGGTGTCGCCGTTTCCGATGAACGAGCGGCTCGTGGCCGATGTCCGCGAGCGGCTGCGGCAAGCGCCGTTCTCGCAGCGGCTGTACCGGCAGCTCGCGCGCACGCTGCGGCCGAGCACCGCGTCGTACGACTTCAGCGTCGCGCGCGCGGTCGGGCCGGACGCGTCGCTCGTCTATCGGCGGCAGAGCGGCAAGAGCCTCGCCGACGGCGTGCCGGGCTTCTACACGCGCAACGGCTACCGGAACGTGTTCGCGCCGCGCCTGCCCGGCGCGATCGATGCGTACGGGCGCGAGGAGGTGTGGGTGCTGAACCTCGGCGCATCCGAGATTCCGAATCCGTCCGACGCCGCCGCGTGGGCGCGCGACATCCGCCAGCTCTATCTGAACGACTACATCAAGACCTGGGACGACTATCTGGCCGACATCCGCCTGCAGCGCACGGTGACGCTCACGCAGAGCATCCAGGTGGCGCGCACGCTCTCGTCGGCCGATTCGCCGCTCACGCGGCTGATGGTGGCGCTCGCGCGCGACACGCCGCTCGGCGATGCGCCGGGCGGCGCGCGCAACCTCGCGTCGCGCGCGCAGGACAAGGTCGACGAGGCGCGCAGCTCGCTCGCGCAGATCTTCGCGGGCCAGCCGGGCGCGGACGCGGGCGCGGCGGCCGCGGCGCCCGCGAGCCCCGAGCAGGTCGTCGACAGCCACTTCGCGGGGCTGCGCACGTTCGCGCCGGGCAGCGGCGATCAGGCGGCGTCGTTCGACGCGGTGCTGAAGGCGATCGACGCGCTGTACACGTACCTGAGCGCGACCGACGACGCGCTGCGCAGCGGCGCGACGCCGCCGCCGTCGGATGCGCCCGCGCGGCTGCGCGCGCAGGCGGGCCGGCTGCCGACGCCGTTTCGCGAGGTGCTCGACGATTTGTCGAACGTCGCGAACGGCAGCGTCGCGAGCGTCGAGCAGCGCAACGTCGCGCAGCGCGCGGGCGCGAACGTCGGCGACTTCTGCCGGCAGGCGATCGCCGGGCGCTATCCGTTCGCGCGCGGCGCGGCGCGCGACGTCGCGCCGTCCGATTTCGCGCAGCTGTTCGCGGCGGGCGGCCTGATGGACGACTTCTTCCAGAAGAACCTGCAATCGCTCGTCGACACGGCCGCGCATCCGTGGCGCTTCAACAACCGCAACGCCGACGCGGACCCGTCGGCGGCCGCGATGCTCGGCGCGTTCGAGAAAGCTGCGGTGATCCGCGACGTCTACTTCGGAGGCGGCGCGCGGACCGCGCAGATCAAGGTCGAGATCGTGCCGCTCGAAATGGACCCGTCGATTTCGGAGATGGTGCTCGATATCGACGGCCAGATCGTCCGCTACGCGCACGGCCCGCAGGTGCCGACCGCGGTGCAGTGGCCCGGCACGCGCGGCAGCAATCAGGTGCGGCTGCAGGTGACCGAGCAGTCGGGCGCGGCGGGCGGCTTCACGACCGAGGGGCCGTGGGCGCTGCATCGGCTGTTCGATCGCGCGGGCGTGTCGGGCGGGCGGGCGCCCGAGCAGATGGTCGCGAGATTTTCGGTCGACGGCAAGCCGATCGTGCTGCAGGTGACGGCGAGCAGCGTCCGCAATCCATTCCGGTTGCCGCAGATGGAGTCCTTTACATGTCCTCCGAAGCAATGAGCACGACGCCGACGCCGCTCGCCCGCGACGGCGAGCCGCCCGCCTGGTACGGAAAGATTCCGGGCGCGGGCGACTTCGTCAACCACCGGCTGCCGCACGAGCTCGCCGGCTGGTGGGAGCGCTGGCTCCAGCAGGGAATGGCGGCGATGCGCCAGCGCGGCGCTGACGAAATCGAGCGCTACTACACGGTTGCGCCGGTCTGGAACTTTCTGATTCCGGCGGGCGCGGGCGCGCAATGCGTGCAGCCCGGCTGCCTCGCGCCGAGCTGCGATCGCGTCGGCCGCTACTACCCGGTGATCGCGACGCTGCCGATGCGCACCGCCGATTACTGGGGCGGGCTGCCCGATGTCGCCGACGCGTTTTACTGGCAGGTCGGCAGCGCGTTGCTCGATGCGATCAGGCACTCGCGCGCGCCGGTGCAGCTCGAGCAGACGCTCGCGCGGGTGCGGCTCGTGCCGGGCGTCGTGCAGCCGGCGCTGTTCGGCGGCGCGGGCGGCGGGCGAGGCGCAAGCGGTTGGAGGGGCTGGAACGGTGAACGCGGCGAGGCCGGTGAGCGTGGGGAAATCGGCGGTGCCGGCGAGATCGGTGGGACCGGCGAGATCGGTGGAGCGGGAGAGATCGGTGGGGCAGGCGAGATCGGTGGAGTGGGAGAGATCGGTGGGGCAGGCGAAAGCGGCGACGAGGACGACAGCTCGTTCGCCCAACCGCTGCCGGGCCCGCCCGCGGCGCCCGCGTGGCCCGGGCTTTCACAGTACTTCGATCCGCATGGCTCGACGAGCTTCTGGTGGACCAATCGCGCCGACGGATCGCCGCTGCGCACGCACGCGCACACGGGCGCGCCGGACAGCCGCTTGTTCCTGCGGCTGTTCGGCGGCGTCCAGCACGGCGTGTAACGAAGGCGCGCAACGAAGACACACAACGAAGACGCACAACGAAGACGCACAACGAAGACGCACAACGAAGACACACAACGAAGGCGAACAGCTAAGTCGAACAGCTAAGTCGAACAGCTAAGTCGAACGACTAAGGCGCGCAGTGAAGAAGGCGCGCAACGGCGGCGGATGGAACGGCGCGCGCGATGCCGCGCGCCATCACGCGACGGACCGGCTCGCGGCGTCGGCCCGAGGCGGCCGCGGTTCGCGGAATCGAGAGGTGGCACATGACGGATGCATTTTCGAGAGACAACGAGCAGGAAACCGTGACGCGCAGCGCGGCCGCCGAATTCGCGGTGCGCCCGCTGCCGCTCGGCCATCGTCTCGGCGAATTGCAGCTGGACGAAGTGCTCGGCGTCGGCGGCTTCGGCATCGTCTATCGCGCGTTCGACCGCACGCTGCGGCGCGCGGTCGCGATCAAGGAATACATGCCGTCGATGCTCGCGACGCGCGGCGGCGACTACACGGTGTCGCTGCGCTCCGAGCGCTTCGCGCAGGCGTTCGACGCGGGCCGCAGCGCGTTCCTCAACGAGGCGCGGCTGCTTGCGCAGTTCGATCATCCGGGGCTCGTCAAGGTTCTGCATTTCTGGGAGAGCCACGGCACCGCGTACATGGTGATGCCGTTCTACGAAGGGCGCACGCTCAAGCAACTGCTCGACGGCGGCGCGCAGATGGGCGAGACGCAGCTGCGCAACATCGTCGCCGCGCTGCTCGGCGCGCTCGACACGCTGCATCGCGCGCAGTGCTTTCATCGCGACATCGCGCTCGACAACATCCTGATCCGCCCCGACGGCAATCCGATCCTGCTCGACTTCGGCGCGGCGCGCAAACGGATCGGCGATCTCGTCGACGACAGCGCGATGATGATCAAGCCGGGCTACGCGCCGATCGAGCAATACACCGACGACCCGGCGTTCGGCCAGGGGCCGTGGACCGATCTGTACGCGCTCGGCGCGGTGATGCACGCGATGGTTGCGGGCGAACTGCCGCCCGCGGCGGTCGTGCGCAGCATCAAGGACACCTACCGGCCGCTCGCGGCGCGCGAGCTGACGGCGCGCGAGCCTTACAGCCCGGCGTTTCTCGCGGCGATCGACCATGCGCTGCAACTGAAGATCGCCGACCGGCCGGAGTCGGTCGCGGAATTCGCGGCGGAGCTCGGGCTGCGCGAATTCGATCGGCCGCCTTATGTGTCGCCGATGCCGGCGACGCCGACGCAAGCGCAGCCGCGCGAGCCCGAGGGCGATCGGGACGCGGGCGCGGCGCGTTCCGGCGCGGAGCAGGCGGCGGCGTCCGGTTCGTCCGGCGCGGGGCGAAGCGACAACGCGGATGCGGCGGCGACGGCGGCGTGGCCCGACGGCGAGCGCGCGCGGCAGTCGAGCCCGCATCGGCAGGCAGACGCCGGTTCGGCCGCCGCCGCGCAGGGCGGCGTCGAGCCGGGCGCGTCGGCGGCCGAGCCGCAGCATCGGCAGGCCGGTGACGAACGGGCGACGTCGGCGCGTTCCGGCGCGGAACAAGCGCAATTGCAATCGTATCGACAAGCGGGCGAGCGCGGCGCGGCGGCCGCGAAACCGGATGAGGCGGCGGCCGCGCCGCCGCCGCCGCCGCCGCGACGTCCGACGGACGATCGCGATGCCGTGCGCTCGCAGTCCGGCGTCGAGCGCGCGGCGCCGCAGCCGCCGCCGCGCGGGCATGCGAGCGAGCAGGATTCGCTGCCGGCGCGGCCGGTCGCGGGCGACGCGTCGCGGCAGTCCGCATCGGCGTCGAGCGACGGCATGCCGCCGTCCGGGGCCGACGGGCGGCGCACATCCGAAATGCCGCTTGCGCGCGACGCGACCGGGGCGCGCGAGAACGCGGGGGCGGGCGCGATGCCGGCGGCCGGAACGGGGCATGCGGCAGGCGCTTCGAGGGCGGCCGCATCGCCCTCCGGCGCATCCGCTTTCGCCGCATCTGCGTCGGGTGCGTTTGCGTCTGCCGCATCCACGCCGGGCGCATCCACGCCGGGCGTATCCACGCCGGGCACATCCGCTGCGGCGCGTCCGGCCGCGCTGCGCGGCGACGTGCGCAACCGGCTGCGCGACCGGAGGACGATTGCCTACGCGGGCGGCGCGCTCGCGGCGGTGCTGGCGATCGGCATCGGCGTTGCGTCTCTGCTGAAGCCGTCCGGCCCCGCCGAGACGGCCGCGACGAACGTGAGCGGGCCCCCGTCTCCGGCCGCGACGAATGCGAGCGCGCCGCCGCCACCGGCCGCGACGACGGCAGCGACGGCAACGCCCGCGCCCGGCGACACGCCCGCATCAGCGTCCGTGCTCGCGCAGCGCGAGCCGCCGCCCGCGCTGGCACCGCCGCCCGCAGCCGCACTCGCCGACACGACCGCGCCCACGCCCGCGCCCGCTCCGACGGTCGCGACGACGGTCACGAGCGAGGCCGCGCTTCAGCCTTCGCAGACGACCTCGCCAGGCGCGCAGCCCGCGCCGCCGCAGATCGCGAAGAACGACGCCGGCGGCGCGCCCGCGCAGCACGCGCCTGCCGCGAACCTCGCGCCGAAAGGCAGCCTCGATGCGACGGAGACGGTGATCGCGAATTCGCCGGCGAGCGGCGTCGCGCCGCCCCCGGCGACGTCCGTCGCCGCGGAGGCCGCCGCCGCGGCCGATCAGCGCCCGCCGGATATGCAGGAGACGATCCCCGTGCGATTCCGCGTGCGCCCGTGGGGCGACGTCTACGTGAGCGGCGTGAGGCGCGGCGCGAGCCCGCCGCTGCGCGCGCTGTCGCTCGCGCCGGGCGTCTATCAGATCGAGATCCGCAACGGCACGCTGCCGCCGCTGCGGCGCACGGTGAAGATCGATCCGGGCAGCAAACCGATCAACATCGACTATGCGTTCGAATGACGTCGACATGGCGGCGCGCGTCGCCGGCGCCGGTTCAACCACGGGAAGGCCCATGCGGAGTTCAGACCTGATCGAATCGTTGCTCGCCGGCGTCGCGCCCGATGCGCCGTGCGGCGCGAATCTCGAATACGAGCAGGATTTCCTGCGGCTGCAGGAGAGTGCGACGCCGCGCCCCGAGCAGCAGTACGGCGACACCGTGATCCCGGCCGAGGCGCCGGACTGGGGCGCGGTCGAGCGTCTCGCGCTCGAGCTGTCGGCGCGCACGAAGGATCTGCGCGTCGCCGCGCATCTCGCGCGCAGCTGGACCGAGCTGCGCGGCATTCCCGGCTACGCGGACGGCCTCGCGTTCGTCGCGGGCATGCTCGAACGATGGTGGGACGACGTGCATCCGCGTCTCGACGCCGATGGCGATCGCGATCCGACGCTGCGGATGAACGCGCTCGCCGAAGTCGCGGGCGCGCACGATTGCGCGCGCGCCGCGCGCCGGCAGGCGCTGTTCGACGGCGGGCCGAGCGTGCGCGACGCGGAGCGCGTGTTCGACGCCCGCGACGCCCACGACAGCGGCGCGGAGCACCCCTATCCGGGCGGACGCGAGCGCTTGATCGCCGATTTGACGCGCGCGCGCGACGGCGCGGAGCCGACGCTCCGCGCGGCGTTCGACGCGCTCGACGCGCTCGATGCGATTCGCGCGCACGCCGTGTCGCGGCTCGGCGGCGAATGGGCGCCCGACGCGAGCGACTTCGAGAAGGCGTTGCGCCGGATCGTGCGCGACGCGCTGCCGCCGCCCGCCGCGCCGCGGGCGGACGATGCGGCGGGCGCGTCGGCGGCGGCGGGGGGCGCGGGGGGGGCGGCCATCGCGGCAAACGGCGGCGTGGCGGCGGCCGGCGCATCGGCCGCGGCCGCCGCCGCCCACGGTCGCGCCTGGCGCGACGCCGAAGTGACGAGCCGCGACGACGTGCAGCTCGGCCTCGAAAAGATGTGCCGCTATTTCGAGCTGCACGAGCCGAGCCACCCGGCGCCGATCCTGCTGCGCCGCGCGCAGCGGCTGCTGTCGCTCGACTTCTACGAAATCATCCGGGATCTCGCTCCGGAGAGCCTGCCGAAGCTCGACTTGCTGAGCGGACAGCGCAGCGAATGATGCGGGGCGCCGCCGGGGACGGCGGCGGACATGATCGACGCAACCTGATGCGAAGGAGCAGACGATGACGAGCAAGTACAAGGCCTCGGCCAGCGGACAGAAATTCATTGCGCGCAACCGCGCGCCTCGCGTGCAGATCGAGTACGACGTCGAAACCTACGGCGCCGAGCGCAAGGTTCAGCTGCCGTTCGTGATGGGCGTGATCGCCGATCTCGCGGGCAAGCGGGCCGAGCCGCTGCCGGATCTGCCGGAGCGCAAGTTCCTCGAGGTCGACGTCGACAACTTCGACGAGCGGATGAAATCGATCGCGCCGCGCGTCGCGTTCCAGGTGCCGAACACGCTGTCGGGCGACGGGATGATGAGCGTCGACATGACGTTCGAGAGCATCGACGACTTCTCGCCCGCCGCGATCGCGCGCAACGTCGACGCGCTCAGGCGCCTGCTCGAAGCGCGCACCGAGCTGTCGAACCTGCTGTCGTACATGGACGGCAAGCACGGCGCCGAGCAACTGATCGAGAACGCGATCAACGATCCGGAACTGCTGAAGTCGCTCGTGCGTCAGCCGCTCGCGGCGAGCGCCGCCGGCGGCGCGCAGGCGATGACGGACGCCGCGAACGCCGCAGACGATTCGGAGATTCGCCATGAATGAACACGCTCAAACCCGGGCCGACGCGCGCGAGGCCGCGCAGCCCGTCGTCGCGCGCGACGAGTTCGCCGCGCTGCTGCAGAAGGAATTCAAGCCGAAGACCGCCGAGGCGCGCGAATCGGTGGAGCGCGCGGTGCGCACGCTCGCGCAGCAGGCGCTCGAGCACACGGTCGGCATGACGACCGACGCGTACGGCAGCGTCAAGCAGATCATCGCCGAGATCGATCGCAAGCTCTCCGAACAGATCAACCTGATCCTGCATCATCAGGAGTTCCAGACGCTCGAGGGCGCGTGGCGCGGGCTGCACTATCTCGTCACGAACACCGAGACCGACGAGCTGCTGAAGATCAAGGCGCTGCCCGCGTCGCGCAACGAGCTCGCGCGCACGCTGAAGCGCTACAAGGGCGTTGCGTGGGATCAGAGCCCGCTGTTTCGCAAGGTCTACGAAGAGGAGTACGGACAGTTCGGCGGCGAGCCGTTCGGCTGCCTCGTCGGCGATTTCTATTTCAACCACAGCCCGCCGGACGTCGAGATGCTCGGCGAGCTGTCGAAGATCGCGGCGGCCGCGCACGCGCCGCTCATCGCGGGCGCGTCGCCCGAGCTGATGCAGATGGATTCGTGGCAGGAGCTGGCCAATCCGCGCGACCTGACGAAGATCTTCCAGAACACCGAGTACGCGGCGTGGCGCAGCCTGCGCCAGTCCGAGGATTCGCGCTACGTCGGGCTCGCGATGCCGCGCTTCCTCGCGCGGCTGCCTTACGGCGCGCACACGAATCCCGTCGACGAATTCGACTTCGAGGAAGACACCGACGCCGCGAGCCACGACCGCTACACATGGGCGAATTCCGCGTACGCGATGGCGGCGAACATCAATCGCTCGTTCAAGCTGTACGGCTGGTGCTCGTCGATTCGCGGCGTCGAATCGGGCGGCGCGGTGGAAGGGCTGCCGTGCCATACGTTCCCGACCGACGACGGCGGCGTCGACCAGAAGTGCCCGACCGAGATCGCGATCAGCGACCGCCGTGAGGCCGAGCTCGCGAAGAACGGCTTCATGCCGTTCGTTCACCGGAAGAATTCGGATTTCGCGGCGTTCATCGGCGCGCAGTCGCTGTATCAGCCGGACGAGTATCACGATCCCGACGCGACCGCGAATGCGCGGCTGTCCGGCCGCCTGCCCTACCTGTTCGCGTGCTGCCGCTTCGCGCATTACCTGAAGTGCATCGTGCGCGACAAGATCGGCTCGTTCCGCGAGCGTGACGACATGGAGCGCTGGCTCAACGACTGGATCATGAACTACGTCGACGGCGATCCGGCGAACTCGTCGCAGGAGACGAAGGCGCGCAAGCCGCTCGCGGCCGCGCAGGTCGTCGTCGAGGAGATCGAGGACAACCCCGGCTATTACGCATCGAAATTCTTCCTGCGGCCGCATTACCAGCTGGAAGGGCTCACCGTGTCGCTGCGGCTCATCTCGAAGCTGCCGTCGGCGAAGGCGGCGGGCGAATGAGCGTCAACCGACTGAGTTTCGACTGACATCCCTCAATCAACCAAGACGGAGAAATCGATGGGCGTCGCAATGTTTATGAAAGTGGACGGCGTCACCGGCGAATCGGCCGACGCACAGCACAAGGGCTGGACCGACATCCAGTCGTTCTCGTGGGGCGCGAGCCAGCCGGGCGCGATGGCGAGCGGCAGCGGCGGCAACGCGGGCAAGGCGAGCTTCAACGATCTCGTCGTCGCCGCCTACATGGACAAGGGCGCAACGGCGATCATCAAGAACTGCGCGAACGGCAAGCACCTGTCGACCGTCGAGATCTCGGCGTGCAAGACGGGCGGCACGCAGATCGAATTCATGCGCGTGACGTTGCAGGAAGTGCTCGTCACGTCGGCGCAGATCGCGGGCGTCGATCCGGGCGACGCGGCCGACCGGCTGATGATGCAGTACGGCTTCCAGGCCGCGAAGGTCAAGAAGCAGTACTGGCAGCAGAACGACAACGGCGGCAAGGGCGCCGAGGTGTCGGTCGGCTGGAACATCAAGGAAAACACCGAGATGTGACGGCGCGAGGCGGACCGATCATGGACGACGACGTGCGATCCCGGGACGGCCGGGAGGGCGGCATGCGCGCCGCGCGCGACCGGCTGCAGCCCGCGCTGCTCGACCGGCTGACCGACGCCGAACCGCAGCGGCGCAGCGAGCCGCCGGATGCGCAGGCGATCGGCGGCGAGCGCCTGCGCGCGGCGGTGCTGCGCGATCTGTCGTGGCTGCTCAATACGCGCAACGGCGAGGACGGCTTCGTCGACTGGTCGGCGTTCGCGCACGCGCAGGCGTCGGTGCTCAACTACGGGATGCGGCCGCTCGTCGGCAAGCCGATGTCGGGCGTCGAGCGGATGTCGGTCGAGGCGTCGATCCGCGATGCGATCGTGCGCTTCGAGCCGCGCATCGCGCCCGACAGCGTCGAGGTGCGCAGCGTGCTCGACGCGCCGGGCGGCGCGGCGGGCGAGCGCCGGCACAACGTGCTGATGTTCGAGATCAAGGGCACGCTGTGGTCGGTGCCGCATCCGGTCGAATTCGTGCTGCGCTCCGATCTCGATCTGGAGACGGGCGCGATGTCGCTGCAATCGGCGGCGGGAGGCTGATGCGATGGACACGCGCCTGCTCGAGTACTACAACCGCGAACTCGCCTATCTGCGCGAGCTCGGCGGCGAATTCGCGCAGCAGTTTCCGAAAGTGGCCGCGCGCTTGCGGATGCACGAATCGGGGCCGCCCGATCCGTATGTCGAGCGGCTGCTCGAAGGCTTCAGCTTCCTCACAGCGCGCGTGCAGCTGAAGATGGACGCGGAGTTTCCGCGCTTCACGCAGGCGCTGCTCGACGCCGTTTATCCGGGCTACGTCGCGCCGCTTCCGTCGATGGCGATCGTGCAGTTCACGCCGATGATGAACGAGGGCAGCCTCGCGCAAGGCTGTCGGCTGCCGGCGGGCACCGCGCTGCGCGCGCGGCCCGCCGCGTCCGAGCAGACCGCGTGCGAGTTCCGCACCGCGCACGATCTGACGCTCTGGCCGCTCGAGCTGACCGCGGCGGCCGTGACGGGCGCGCCCGCGTATCTGCCGCGCTCGGCGACGGCCGCGCGCCGCGACGTGCGCGGCGCGCTGCGGATCAGGCTGAAGGCGCGCGGCGGCGCGAGTCTCGCGCAGTTGCCGATCGACCGGCTGATGTTCCATCTCGCCGGCCCCGAGCGCGACGCGCTGCACCTGCTCGAACTGATCGCCGGGCACACGATCGGCGTTGCCTGCCACGATACGGGCCAGCCGCCGCGCTGGCTGCACGTGCTCGGCGCGCACGCGCTCGTCCATCAGGGCTTCGATGCCGATCAGGCGCTGCTGCCCGACGACGGCCGCGGCTTCCAGGGCTATCGGCTGCTGCGCGAGTATTTCGCGTTCCCCGCGCGCTTCCTGTTCTTCAGCATCGAGGGGCTGCGGCCGGCGCTCGCGCGCGCGACGGGCGACGAGTTCGAGCTGACGCTGTTGCTCGACCGGCACGACGCGGCGCTCGAGAACCGCGTCGACGCGCGGCATCTCGCGCTCAATTGCACGCCGGCCGTGAACCTGTTCGCGCGCCGCGCGGATCGCATCCCGATCCGTCCGGGCGTGCGCGAGCATCACGTCGTCGTCGATCGCAGCCGCCCGCTCGACTACGAGGTCTATGCGGTGCAGCGCCTCGCGAGCGAGCAGCGCGACGACGGGCAGGCGCGCGAGTTCCGGCCGTTCCACGCATCGTTCGCGGGCGACGACGGCAACTACGGCGCGTATTACACGGTGCGCCGCGAGCCGCGCCTCGTGTCCGCGCAGGCGCGCGCGAACGGCACGCGCACGGGCTACGTCGGCAGCGAGACGTACGTGTCGCTCGTCGACAGCGATTGCGCGCCGTACGACGAATCGATCCGCTATCTGTCCGTCGACACGCAGTGCACGAACCGCGACCTCGCGCTGCTGCTGCCGGCGGGCGACGCGAACACGTTCACGCTGCGCGTGTCGGCGCCCGTGGAGCGGATCGCCGCGATTCGCGGGCCGTCGCGGCCGCGAGCGCCGATCGCCGACGCGCAGAGCGCATGGCGGCTCGTCAGCCATCTGGGCCTCGCGCGCCATACGCTGACCGACGTCGACGACGAAGAAGGCGCGCGCGTGCTGCGCGAGCTGCTCGGCCTGCACGCGGACCCGGCCGACGCCGCGATGCGCCGGCAGATCGACGGCGTGCATCGCGTCGCGTTCACGCCGGTGTTCCGCAGGCTGCCCGCCGCGGGGCCGCTGATGTTCGGGCGCGGCGTGCAGGTCGACGTGACGGTCGACGATCACGCGTTCTCCGGCGACAGCCCGTACTTGCTCGGCGCGGTGATCGAGCAGTTCTTCGCGCGGCACGTGTCGATCAATTCGTTCGCCGAATGCGTGCTGAGCAGCGCGCAGCGCGGCAGGCTCGCGCAATGGCCGGCGCGCGTCGGCAGGCGGCCCGCGATATGACGACGAACCTGAAACCGGATTCGCCCGCGGCGCACGCGCATGAGCGCGCGGGCGCGAAGCCGGACGCGAGCCCGAACCGGAGTTCGAGCCCGAGCGCGCATCCGAATCTGGTTCCGAATGCAAGCGCGAGCGCCGCCGCGCGCCGCGACGCATGGTGGCGCCGCCTGCGCGCCGCGCCGCACGGCTACGACCTGTTCCAGGCGCTGCGCTGGCTCGACGCGCTGTCGCCGGAGCACGCGCCGTCCGGCTACGCGGCGCGGCCGCGCGACGAGCCGATGCGGCTCGGCCAGGCGCCGTCGCTCGCGTTCGCGGCGGCGATGCTCGCGGGCGTGCGCGACGACGGCCCGCGCCCGCGCATCGCGATTCAAGGCTTCGGGCTGTTCGGGCCGAACGGGCCGCTGCCGTCGCATCTGACCGAATACGCGCACGAGCGCGCGACGCAACACGACGATCCGACGTTCGCCGCGTTCGCCGACGTCTTTCATCATCGGCTGATCCTGCTGTTCTACCGCGCATGGGCCGACGCGCAGCCGACCGTCAGTCTCGACCGGCCGGCGCGCGCGCGGTTCGACGCCTACGTCGCGAGCCTGATCGGGCCGCGCGATGCGCCGGGCGCGGCGGACGCGCTCGCGCCGCACGCGAAGTATTTCCAGGCGGGCCACCTGGTGCGGCACACGCGCAATCCGGAAGGGCTCGTGCAGATCCTGCGGCGCTACTTCGGCGTGCGGGCGCGGATCGTCGAGCACGTGCCGCACTGGGTGATGCTCGATCGCGCGCAGCGCTGCGCGATCCGCGCGACGCGGCCGACGCAGCGGCTCGGCGGCGCCGTGCTCGGCTGTGCGGTGCGCGACGCGCAGTCGCGCTTGCGGATCGTGCTCGGCCCGCTGACGCTCGACGAATACCGGCGGTTCCTGCCGGGCGGCGCGCATGCACGGCAGCTCGCGCAATGGGTGCGCGAATACGTCGGCGTCGAATTCGGCTGGGACGTGCAGCTCGAGCTCGCACACGACGAAGTGCCGGCGCTCGCGCTCGGCAGCCGCCACGCGCTCGGCCGCACCGCGTGGCTCGGCGAGCGGCTCGATCACGGCCCCGCGCGCGACCTCGTGCTCGGCTACGACGCGCACGCGCGCGGCGCAAGCGCCAGCGCGGGCGCCGCAAGCGCTCGATCGACGAGGGCCGATCAGGCGGCCGCCGCCGATGCGTCTCATCGCCAACCTGCCTGACCGGGAATCGCCATGTCCGATATCGGCCGAGTGACCTTGTTCGGAAAGCTGAACGCCTTTCTCTACGAGACGCTGGAGCAGGCGACGGGTTTCTGCCGGCTGCGCGGCAATCCGTACGTCGAGCTCGCGCACTGGCTGAACCAGATGCTCCAGCGCTCGGACAGCGACGTGCACCGGATTCTGCGCCGCTTCGACATCGATGCGGCGGCGGTCGACCGCGGGATCGTCGCCGCGCTCGACCGGCTGCCGCGCGGCGCCGGTTCGGTGTCCGATCTGTCCGCGCACATCGACGATGCGGTCGAGCGCGCGTGGGTGTACGCGACGCTCAAGTACGACGCGACGCAGATCCGCAGCGCGGTGCTGCTGCTCGCGATCGTGAAGACGGCGCAGCTTCGCAACGTGCTGTATGCGATCGCGCGCGACTTCGAGCGGATCGTGCCGGACGTGCTCGCCGACGAGCTCGACCGGATCGTCGACGGCTCGCCGGAAACGCCGCCGCCTGCCGCGCGCGCGCCGGGCGGGGCGTCGTTCGCCGCACGCGAGGGCGCGGCGCTCGCGCGCTATGCGGTCGATCTGACCGCGCGTGCGCGCGCGGGCGAAATCGATCCGGTCGTCGGCCGCGACGGCGAGATTCGCCAGATCGTCGACATCCTGCTGCGGCGGCGGCAGAACAATCCGCTGCTCGTCGGCGAGGCGGGCGTCGGCAAGACGGCGGTCGCCGAGGGCTTCGCGCTGCGCATCGTCGCGGGCGACGTGCCGCCGCCGCTGCGCGACGTCGAGCTGTATCTGCTCGACATCGGCTTGCTGCAGGCGGGCGCGAGCGTGAAGGGCGAATTCGAAAGCCGACTGCGCGGCGTGATCGACGAGGCGAGCTCGAGCGAGCGGCCGGTGATCCTGTTCGTCGACGAGGTGCATACGCTCGTAGGCGCGGGCGGCGCGGCGGGCACGGGCGACGCGGCGAACCTGCTGAAGCCGGCGCTCGCGCGCGGCCTGTTGCGCACGATCGGCGCGACCACGTGGTCCGAATACAAGCAGTACATCGAGAAGGACCCGGCGCTCACGCGGCGCTTCCAGCTCGTGCAGGTGCGCGAGCCCGAGGAGGACGCGGCGCTCGCGATGCTGCGCGGGCTCGCCGCGAAGCTCGAAGCGCACCATCGCGTGCTCGTGCTCGACGATGCGCTGCACGCGGCCGTCACGCTGTCGCATCGCTACATTCCCGCGCGGCAGTTGCCCGACAAGGCGATCAGCCTGCTCGACACCGCGTGCGCGCGCGTTGCGGTCAGCCAGCATGCGGTGCCCGCGCCGATCGAAGACGCGCGGCGGAGGATCGACAGCCTGCGCGTCGAACGCGAACTGATCGCGCGCGAGTGCGCGCTCGGCGCGGGCGATGCGTCGCGGCTCGATTCGATCGATGTATCGGTGGCGAGCGAACAGGCCACGCTCGATGCGCTCGACGCGCGCTGGCAGGCGGAGCGCGACGCGCTCGGCGAGATCGTCGACTGGCGCGCTTCGCTGCTCGACGACGATCCTTCGCGCGCGCTCGATACGCAGGCCCGCGCGAACGTGCAGGCGAAGCTCGCGGCGGCGTTGCAGGCGCTCGCCGAATTGCAGGGCGAGACGCCGCTCGTGCTGTCCGCGGTCGACACGCACGCGGTGGCCGCCGTCGTGTCCGACTGGACCGGCATCCCGCTCGGCCGGATGGTGCGCGACGAAATGCAATCGGTGCTCAAGCTCGCGGATACGCTCGCCGAGCGCGTCGTCGGCCAGCGGCATGCGGTCGAGCTGATCGCCGAGCGCATTCAGACCGCACGCGCACGGCTCGACGATCCGGCGAAACCGCACGGCGTGTTCCTGCTGTGCGGGCCGTCCGGCGTCGGCAAGACCGAGACCGCGCTCGCGCTCGCCGAAACGCTGTACGGCGGCGAGCACAACGCGATCACGCTCAACATGAGCGAGTTCCAGGAGGCGCATACGGTGTCGACGCTGAAGGGCGCGCCGCCCGGTTACGTCGGCTATGGGCAGGGCGGCGTGCTGACCGAAGCGGTGCGGCGGCGGCCGTACAGCGTCGTGCTGCTCGACGAGATCGAGAAGGCGCACCGCGACGTGCACGAGATCTTCTTTCAGGTGTTCGACAAGGGCTGGATGGAAGACGGCGAAGGGCGCTACATCGATTTTCGCAACACGGTGATCATCCTCACGTCGAACGTCGGTTCCGAGCGCGTGATGCAGCTGTGCCGCGACGCGCAGCGGCTGCCCGATGCGCAGACGCTGACCGACGCGCTGCGCGCGCCGCTGCGCGACGTGTTCCCGGCCGCTTTGTTGGGACGCCTGACCGTCGTGCCGTACTACCCGCTGACCGACGAGATGCTCGCGCGGATCGTCGCGTTGCAGCTCGCGCGCATCGAGCGGCGCATCGAAGCGCATCACGGCATCGCGCTGCGCTGCGCCGATTCGGCGACCGCGCTGATCGTCGAGCGCTGCCGGACGATCGAATCCGGCGGGCGGATGGTCGACGCGATCCTCACGCACACGGTGCTGCCGCGCATCAGCCAGGAGATCCTGCGCGCGACGATCGAGGCTCGCGCGCTGTCGGCGATCGACGTGAGCGCGGACGACGGCCAATTCGTTTATCGATTCGAAGAGGAGGGCGCGACGTGACCCGCGTGTTCACACTCGACAGCCTGCATGGAGACGACCTGAGGTTCCACCGGCTCTACGGCGAGGAAGCGCTCGGGCGATTGTTCGATTTCCGGATCGAAGCGCTCGCCGACAATCACAGCCTGTCGTTGAAGGAGCTGCTCGGCAAACCGGTGACGGTGCGCATCCGGCAGCAGAACGAATCGGAGCGCTGTCTGAACGGGATCGTCGCGCGCGCGTCGCTCGTCGGGCGGCGTGCCGAGCGCCATTACGGCTACCAGCTGATCGTGCGCCCGTGGCTGTGGCTCGCGACGCGCCGCTCCGATTGCCGGATCTTCCAGAACAAGACGGTGCCGGAGATCGTGCAGGAGGTGCTCGCCACGTACGGCTTCCCGATCGAAAACCACCTGACCGAGACGTACACGCCGCGCGAATACTGCGTGCAGTACAACGAGACCGACGCGGCATTCGTATCTCGGCTGATGGAGTTCGAAGGGATTTATTACTACTTCAAGCATGCGGCGCAAACGCATACGCTGATGCTGTGCGACGCGATGTCGTCGCACGTCGCGCTGCCGGGTTACGAGACGATTCCGTTCATCGCGCGCGACCGCACCGCGATCGCCGACGAAGAGCACATCGACAGTTGGCTGCCCGCGCAGGAAGTGAGCATCGGCAAGCACGAGACGAGCGACTACGACTACACGAAGCCGCGCGCGGACTTGTCCGCGCAGAAGATCGATCCGCGCGGCCACGACCATGACGGCTTCGCGTCGTTCGAATGGCCCGGCGGCTATCGCGACGACGAACCGGGCGCGCACTACAGCCGCGTGCGGCTCGAAGAGCAGCAGGCCGAGCACGAGCGCGCGCTCGCGCGTACCGACGTGCGCGGCGTCGCGCCCGGCTATCTGTTCGCGCTCGAACACTGCCCGCGCGCCGACCAGAACCGTGAGTACCTGATCGTGCGCTGCCAGTATCGGTTTCAGGAGAATGCGTACGCGACCGACAGCGGCAACGAAGCGGTCGTGCACGAATCGCAGGTGCTCGTGCAGCCGTCGAGCCTGCCGTATCGATCGCCGCGCGCGACGCCGCGGCCGCGCACGAACGGCCCGCAGACGGCGAGCGTCGTCGGCCCGAAGGGCGAGGAAATCTGGACGGACCAGTACGGGCGCGTGAAACTGCAATTTCGCTGGGACCGCTACGGGCAGAGCGATCAGAACTCGTCGTGCTGGGTGCGCGTGTCGAGCCCGTGGGCGGGCGGCGGCTTCGGGGGCGTGCAGATTCCGCGCATCGGCGACGAGGTGGTGGTCGATTTCCTGAACGGCGACCCCGATCAGCCGATCGTGACGGGGCGCGTATACAACGGCGAAAAGATGCCGCCGTGGGGCCTGCCCGGCAGCGCGACGCAAAGCGGGCTGCTGTCCCGCTCGTCGCCGGGCGGCACCACCGAGCATTCGAACGCGTTTCGCTTCGAGGACAAGAAGGGTGCGGAGCAATTATGGATGCATGCGGAGCGCAACTTCGATGCGGAGACCGAGCAGGATCACACGCTGTCGGTGGGCCGCGATCATTCGCATTCGGTCGGCAACAACGAGACGATGAGCGTCGCGAACAACCGGCAGAGAAGCGTCGGGCAGAACGAGACGGTGAACATCGGGCAGCATCGCGTCGCGCAGATCGGCGGGAACGAGACGCATGGCGTCGGCGGCAATCGCACGCGGCAGGTTGGAAAAGACGAAACCGTGACCATCGGCGCGAATCGCGAAGCGACGATCGGCGGAAATCACGTGGAGACAGTGACGAAAGACAAGACCGAATCGATCGGACAGGGCAAGACGCTGAATGTCACCACGCACTATCAGACGAATTCGAAAAGCATGAAGACGACCGTCGCCGAACATCACGCGGAGGAGATCGGTGCACGAACGTCGACGATCAAGGACGCGCACGTGCTCAACGTCGGCCAATCGCAGACGGTGAACGTCGGCGCGAGTCACGCGATGAACGTGAAGAACAACGTGCATGTCGGCGCGGGCGATCAGATCGCGCTTGTTTGCGGCAATGCGAGCATCACGCTGAAGAAGGACGGCACGATCGTGATCAACGGCGTCACGGTGGAATCGAGCGCTAGCGGAAGCCATAGCGTGCGCGGCAAGACGGTGACGTCGTCGGCGACGGGCGAGCACACGGTGGAAGGCACGATACTGAAACTGAACCCCTGACGGGGAACGAGGATCATGCAGAACTGGCAACCCACGAACCCCGTGGAGCGCAGGTTCATGGATGCGCACACGGATTGGCAGAGCTTTGCGAAGGATCGAGCCGCAAGGCTGATGATCTGGCAGGCGAACGAAGCCGATGCGCAGCTCGTGCAGCTTTATTTTCAGACGCAGGAGGAGATGTCGAGCGCGGTGATCGTCATGCGTTCGGATTTCGTCGGTGAAGCGCGCTACGCGGCTGCGCTGGCGGACGAGCTCATCCGCTTTTACGACAGCCGGCGCGACGCGTCGAACGCGCAAGGGCTGCGAGCGGATTGGCAACCGCCCCGTGACGACGGCGGACATCCGGTTCTTCGGTTTCTGACGGTTGCCGATAGCTTGATGCAGCACCATCCGGACATTTTTCCGGCGATGGTTTTCGTGTTGCAGCCCGAGCAGGTTCGCGACGATGCGGCGCTCGCGCGCTGGCTCGGCGAATTGCTCGACGTCATCGAAAACTCGCCGCGGCTCGGCGCGCGTGTGCGATTCGTATTGCCGCGCATCGGCGACGAACCGTTCAAGCCGTTGCAACAGCAGCATTCGAGCACCGTGCACGTCGTGAAGGGACGTTACACGATGGCGAGCGTGCCGCGCGAATTGCTCGCGGAATCCGGCGAGCGCGGGCCGAACGGCGAGTTCAGGCGATTGTTCGTCGAACTGAGCGAGACGATCGGCGACGGCAATCCGGCGCGGCTCGAACAATTGCGCGCGGCCGCGTTGCGGATCGCCGAACGCGAGCGCTGGTTCGATCAGTGCGTGGTCGTGCATCTGATCGCGGGCGCGGCGTATTTGAAGTGGCGCGATCACGAGCGCGCGCTCGACGCGTATCGGCAAGCGACCGAAAGCGGCGAGCGCGCGCTCGGCGCAGCGCATCCGGCGGGGCACAAGCTCGTCGCGAACGGGCTGTTCGGCGAAGCGAGCGCGCACCTGACGCACAAGGCGTTCGCACCGGCCGCATACTGCTACGAGCGCGCGGCGGCGTCGATGACGGCCGCGCGGGACGCGCTGATGACCGTCGAGGCATGGCGGATGAGCGCGGTGTGCTGGGAGAAGGCGGGCGAGCGCGAGCATGCGCTGGAAGCGGGCTTCAACGCGCTCGACGCGGGGCTGTTGATCGACGAACCGATGCGCGTGAACAGCAACCTGCGGCTCGTCGTCGAATGGATGGTCAAGCAGGTCGGCGCATTCGACCGGCGCCGCAGCGAGCTGAGCGACAAGGTCGCGGCGCTGCGTGGCGGACGCTGAGCGCGAGCAAGGAGCGGAAAACATGGCGCTGCCGGCCGTCAAGCATCTCGATCCCGTCGTCGGCGTCGACGTGCATTCCGTGATCGTCACGCCGGGGCTGCCTCCCGTGTTCTTGCCGCATCCGCACATCGGCTTCATGCTCGATCTGCGGGAATACGTCGAGGCGGCGAAGGGCGTGATCGGCAGCATTGCGATGGCGATCGCCGAAGACGCGGTGCTGGAATATCTGAAGGATCATCCCGACGACGTCGAGAAATTGACCGATACGTTCGATTCGCTCGATGACCAGATGAAGAAGGCCACGAGCAATCCGATGGTCGCGGAAGCACTGAAGCTCAATCGCGACGTGTCGTCGATCAAAGGCGACGCGGCGAACGCGATGGGCGCGGGCGTCGGAGCGGGCGCCACCGCCGGCAGGCCGATCTTCGTGAACGGGCTGATGCGCGCGACGGCGGGCACGCATTCGTTTCATGTGCCGGGCTTGCACTTTCCGCTCGGCGAAACGTTCGCGCCGCCCGATCCGCTGCCGTCCGACGACGCCGAATCGTACATGGGCAGCCGCACCGTGCTCGCGAACAACGATCCGCTGTCGTACATGGCGCTGTCAGCGATGAGCTGCTGGGCCGAAGGGATCGAGCCGCCGCCGCACAACGGCGCGCATACGGCGCGCACGCATGTGTCGATGCCGAGTTCGGTGATGCTGCCGATTCCCGCCGGACGGCCCGTGCTCGTCGGCGGGCCGCCCGTGATGAACATGGCGGCGGCCGCGAAGGGGATGTTCAAGGCGTTTCAGGGATCGAAGTGGGCGAAGAAGCTTGCGGACAAGCTGCATCTGAAGTCGGGGTTCTTGCGTTGCACGGTGCTGAAGGCGGAACCGGTCGACGTGACGACAGGCGAAGTGGTCGTGCAGCAGAACGACTTCACCGTCTCCGGCCGGCTGCCGCTCGTGTGGGATCGTTATTACGCGAGCCATGATCGCCATGCGGGCGCGGTCGGCTTCGGCTGGCAGACGCCTGCCGATATCCGGCTCGAACTGATGCGCAACGAAGACGGGATCGGAGTGGCTGCTTATTTTCCGGATCATGCGACCGCTTTCGACGTAGTGCCGGCCGGCGACGGTTGGTCGGCGCGCACGTATGACTGGCAGCATGGGCATGCGTTGTATTGCGACGATGGGCGGATGGTGCTGCGCACGCGTGAGGGTATCGAATACGGGTTCGTGCTGCCTTCTCGTTGGCGAGATGCTGTTGCGGCGCTCGATGGCGAGTCGCGAGTCACGCTGCCGATCGATCGCATGGCCGATCTCAATGGCAATGCGTGGGTGTTCGAGCGTGACGTGTATGGCGGGCTCGTGCGTCTCGTCGAATGGAAGCGCGACGGGCAGACCGAGCGTGTGATCGAATGCGGCACGGGCAGCGGGCTGCACGCCGGGCTGTTGACTTCATTGACGCTGATCGATGCGGGAGGGAACCCGCATCCGCTCGTGAGCTACGAGCATGATCGCGAGCGCAATCTGGCGGCCGCGATCGATGCGATGGCGCATCCGCATCATTTCGAGTACACGGCCGGCCATCGGATGGTGAGCCATACGAGCGCGCGCGGCGTGTCGTTTTACTACAGCTACCAGCAGGGCGACGACGGCGTGTGGCGCGTCGATCATGCTTGGGGCGACAACGGGCTGTTCGATTATCGCTTCGTCTACGATCGCGCGCGGGTGGAGACGCGCGTCACCAATTCGCTCGGGCATACGTCGATCATGCAGATGAACGAGCGCGGGATGCCTGTCGCTGAAATCGATCCGCTAGGCGGCGTGACCGCGTATCGGTATGACGCGCAGGGGCGTGCGAGCGCGGTGATCGATCCGGCGGGGCGGACGACGGCTTGGGAATATGACGCGTATGGCGGTTTGTTCGTGCAGACGTTGCCGGACGGCAGCGCAGTCAGAACGGAATTTGACCTCGATCACCGCCCGGTCTGCGTGACGTTGATAGGTGGCCGGCAGTGGCGCTACGAATGGGATACGTTCGGCAATCTGCTCGCGCAGATCGATCCGTCGGGCGCGATATCTCGCTATACATATGACGAGTACGGTCAGCTCGTCGAACATACCGGGCCGCGCGGTGCGAGCACGCGATTCGATTACCACCGGGACGGCGATCTCGCGGCGCAGATCGATGCGTTGGGGCATCGCACGCAGTATCGGTACGATGCGCGCGGATACCTCATCGAAGCAATCGATGCGCTCGGACAACAAAGCAAATACGAGTACGACCGCAACGGCAATCTGATGCGCGCAATCGAGCCGGGCGGGCGTGAGATTCACTGTGGGTACGACGCTGAAGGAAACCTGTCTCGTTATCGCGACCCCATGGGCTACGTGACGCAGATGGAGTACTCGGCGCTCGGAGAGGTCAATAGACGGCTCGCGCCCGACGGCACCACCGTTGAGTACCGCTACGACACGGAAGAACAACTGATCGGCGTCGTGAACGAACGCGGCGAGCTATACGCGCTCGAACGCGATGCGTTGGGGCGGATCGTCGTGGAGACGGACTACTGGGGGCAAGCGCGACGCTATCGATATGGTGCTGCGGGCGAACTGCTCTATAGCACTGATCCTCTGGGGCAGACGATCGAATACCGATACGATCGGCTCGGACGCATCGTGCAGAAGCGCGTGCCTGATCCGGAACATGGCGATGGTCTCCGGATCGACAGCTTCGCATACGACCGGCGCGGGGATTTGGTGATCGCGCAGAATCCGTCTTGCCGCGTCGAGTTCAGTTATGACACAGCGGGCCGCGTGATCGAGGAGCGACAAGGCGACGACTTCACGATCGCCAGCGATTTCGACGAAGCCGGCAACCGGATAGCACGCAGGACCCGGCTTATTGCCGGCGGCGCGGTTGTCGAGCATACCGTTCGCTATGCATACGACGCTTTGGATGCCGTCACGTCGATTCGGATCGACGACACCGCGCCGGTCGTGCTCGAGCGAGATGCGCTCGGGCAGATTTGCACCGAGCAGTTGGGTGCGGAGTTGCGGCGCGAACTGTCGTACGAATCGGACGGCCAGCTTGCGTCGCAGCGTACGTTGCTAACCGGCACCGGCGCGCTCTTCGCGAGCGAATATACGTACGACGCGAATGGCGAATTGGTCGAAAAGCGCGACTCGCGGGGCGGCATCGAGCGCTTTCAGTACGATCCGGTGGGGCAGGTGATCGCGCATCTCGACCCCGCTGGGCAGTTGCGTCGCTATCTGTACGATCCGGCCGGAGATTTGCTGAAGACGCACATTCACGAGCGCCGCGCGGCGGATGCAGCCGCTGCGGCAAAGACCGGCACTTGGGTGCGTGAAGGTGAATATGAAGGCTGCTATTACGCGTACGACAGAGTCGGCAACCTTATTCGGAAGCAGGATGCCGCGCAGGACCTGACGCTGCGTTGGGATGCGGCCGGGCAGCTCGTTGAGACGGTGGCGGTGCGGCCGGGTCTTGCCATTTCAGGGGAGAAGTCAACACACATTCGCGCACAGTATGAGTACGATCCATTCCAGCGGCGGGTTCGTAAAGTCGTGTGTGAGGGAGCAACAGGCGGGGCATCGCAGCAGCCGCTGTACCGTCTGAGCCGGTTCTTTTGGGACGGCGATACGCTTGTTGGGGAGTATGCAACTGGCGGCAAGGGAAGGGATGACACGGATCTGGACGTAGGAGGAGATATGCAGCCGTCGTCGCACGCTTCGCCGGAGTATGGCCAAACAGAAACAGGAGCGCTGCCTGTCGCTGGTTGTGTGTGCGAGTGGATTTACTATCCGGAAACATTCTGCCCCCTCGTGACGGTGCGAGGTGATCTGACAACGGGTAGGGTATCAGCGCGATTGTCGGGGCAACTGACACCGAACACAGGAACGGTGTACTTTTATCAGAATGATCCGAACGGGGCGCCCGTGCGGTTACATGACGCTAGTGGGAAGATTGTGTGGGAGGCACGTTATCATCCAACGGGGAGCGCCGAATGCGATGGGCGATGGATCATGCAGCCGCTGAGGTTGCAGGGGCAGTATTACGACGACGAAAGTGGGCTGTGTTATAACTGGCATCGGTACTACGATCCAAATAGCGGGCGGTTTATATCGAAGGACCCGATTGGCCTTGGCGGTGGCATCAACGTCTATGCATATGCACCTAATCCAATCTCATGGATCGATCCGTGGGGGTTGGATTACAGAACATGGCAAATTCACTCACCTGGTTTTGACGATGTGGTTCAGAAAGGACTGCATTTTTATGCTCCAAATGGAGTTGAGCTTTCAGTGAGGCCGGATCACCTCGGTGGAATAACATTTAAGAATGCAATTCCCAACGAGGCGGGGAGTAGGAAGGTTGATGTCGCCATAAAATCGGCTAAAGAACATTTCGAAAATAATGCGGCCTTTAGAAATGATATTCTAACCAAGGCGCGCGAAGGAACTCAGTCAGTTTTGGCTCATGCTAGGCAGCAGTCTTCGAAGTCGCTGTGTGCTTTAGCCAACGGAAGATCCAGAGAATTGCGTGATATAGAAAGAAATGTGGAGCGGATAAACGATATTCTGGGAGGGTGAATGAGATCTGGACAATTTATAATTGATGTAATGGATTTGATTAAAGAGAGGCGATTGCATGGTATTGCAGTTGGTGATTCTATCGAATCGGTTCGGAATGTCTTTGGGATGGCTGAGTTGCCAAAATCAAGAATTGGTAGACGTTCAAAGCTTCATTACCACTTGTATGGAAACTTGAGTTTTGTTTCGGAAGATGAGGTGGTTGTTTCTATAAATATTGATCTTCATGGAAATAGAATGAGGGTTGTTGATGTTGTTGATGAGGGAAGGGGAGTGGATGAGTGGATGGCTTTCTTTAGTGAGAATAAATGGAACGTGCGAAGGGTTTCTGAGATTATTTCGGCTAGCAGCAATGGAGTGTCTCTCGATTTTTTGCCTTCTGGAAAGCTAGGAATGATTTCGCTTACCTGAAATTTCTCGCCTTATTTGCTGCGGAGCAACATTACTTGCGTACGGTCCTCGCCTTCGACAAAACGCCCCATCGTCGCCTTTCATCGGAACGGGTTGCTTCAGCCCAGGTGATCGAACGCGTTTTTACGCGGCGGCCAAAGCCGGACTGTGGCATACGGAGCGTGCTCGGCGCAAGGGCAACGAACTAAATCTATGGTCCGCTACCGTCTGACAGTTGCCTTTCATCTCGGCTTCGTACGGATGATCTGCCGCACGCTCGATGCTTACAAAAAGATTCCCAAGCGGCTGCGGCAGCATCTGGGCGAGCAACTCTGCATCGAGCCGCCCGATCTCGGCATGTTGCGTGCACTGTATGACGACCGCACCGACACGCTCGCCGATCACCAGAAGCTCGCCTGTCAAGGGGAATCCAATTTTTCCGGGTTTGGGAATTTAAAATTCCCCACCATGTTCAGGCCTCGGTTTCCTCGGTACGCACGACGTGCTGATTGATCGAGCGTCTCTTGCAACTGGCTGACACGGCGCTCTCGCAAAGCGGTCCGAGCCGCGCGAGTATGGTGTGCGCGCAACTGCTGACCAAACAGCGTGTCGCTCGCGCGATGTTCGCGAAGTTGTTGACGTTGCCATTCGCGTCGCAAATACCGCATCCTATCGGCACTTTCTTGGAGGCGAGCGACGCTGCATTGATGGCTTCGGTCGTCATCGGCGATCTTTACCCACGTCCGCTTTGATTCACGTGTTCGAGAATTGCTTTAGAAAATCCCATAACTCCCGATCCCCAAAATCCCGAATCACCCCCTTCGCCTCCGCCTCTCTCAACCTCTCCTCACCCAACGCCGTCAACATCCCGAACGTAAAAATCCCAGCCGAACTCGCCGAGCGCACCCCCGACGCCGAATCCTCGAACGCCACCGCGTCTTCCGCCTTCGCCCCGAGCAACTCCAGCGCGGTCAAATAAGGCAACGGATGCGGCTTCCCATGTTCCAGCTCGCCGCCGATCACAAGCGTGCCGAACCGCTCCGCGAGCCCCAACGCATTGAGCATCATCGTCGCATTCTCGCGCGGCGCATTCGTCACGACCGCGGTCTTCGCGCCAACCCGCTCCGCATACCCGAGAATATCCGCCGTCCCCGCCGTCGGCGTCAGCTTCGCGCCCAGCTGCGCACGAAACAGCTGCTCCTTTTCCGCCGCCAGCTCGGTATATTCCGCCGCCGGCATCCCCGGAAACAACTCCCCGAAAATCAGGTCGTCGGAAAACCCCATCACGTGCGTCTTGTAGTAATCGATATCGATCGACCGATTCCAGCGCGCGAGCAGCGCGTTATACGCATTCAGATGCAACGCGTCGGTATCGACGAGCGTGCCGTCCAGATCGAACAACAGGGTGAGCGCAGTCACTTTGCGAAAACTCTTTTCGAAGCGCGTCGGCAAGTGCCGACGAGTGTTTCCCATACGTGAAGCATCGATTCCGGGGGAAATACGGCCCACGACACCTCACGCGCAATCGCCAGCCCATCGCCGTGCCGACGCGTTTGCCCCGACGCGCTCCCTGCGCGACGAACATCCGTCATGCGACGCCACGACTAAACAATCTGCTCCCCCCCATCGACAGTCATCGACGCCCCCGTCACAAACCCATTCACCATACAAGCGATCACCACCCCCGCCACATGCTCGGCCCGCCCGATCCGCCTCCCCGGCAGCTTCGCCGCGTGCCCCGCAAAAAACGCCGCGCGCCGCGCCGGATCGAGCGCGTTCCACAGCGGCGTATCGAGCAACCCCGGAACCACGGTATTCACCCGTCTCGGCGCAAGCTCGACCGCGAGCGCCCGCGCGATGCCTTCGATCGCGCACTGCGACGACGTGAACAGCGATTTCCCCGCCACCGGCTTGCGGCTCAGCGATCCCGTGACGAACGTGATCGATCCCGTCTCGGCGAGATGCGCGAGCGTTTCCTTGACGACGACGAGCGACGACCAGAACAGGCTGTCCCAGTGCCGTTTCAGCGTGACGAGATCGTCCGCGATCGAATGCGGCGCGATGTCGTGAGCGACGCTCAAGCAAAGATGATCGATACGCCCGATGCGCTCGGCAAGCCGCCGAACGTCGCGCGGCTCGCGTACGTCGGCCGCCTCGGCGATCGCGCCCGCGCCGACGATCGCCACCGCGCGATCGAGGCGCGCGCGATTCCGACCGACGATGATCGCTTGCGCGCCGAGCCGCGTCGCCTCGCGCGCGAGCGCGAGCCCCACGCCGCTCGATCCGCCGACGATCAGCACGCGCTGGCCGTCAAGTGAATAGATGCCGTTCGAATGCGTCGCGCCCATGATGACCTCGTCGCCGTTTCATCGATCGTCGCGCCACGAATGGATCGGCTCGAAGCCGAACAATCGCTTCGCATGTTCCGGCGCGAAGAAGCTGCCGCATTCGCGCAGCCGCGCCGGCACCGGCGCGCCGGGGAAGCGCAGCTCGAAGAGCGCATCGATCGGCTGGGCCATCACGGTGTCGCGCGCGGACACGAACACGTTATGCACGCCTCGCGGCCGCGTTTCGACCGCGAGACGGCATGCGCGGGCGAGATCGCGCGCGTCGATGTACGACCACAGATGCCAGCGGCGCAGCTGCGGATCGCCGTGATACTTCGCATAGTGCGGATAATCGGCCGGGTCCTCGATCACGGGCGCGCGCAGGCCGACGATCGACATGTGTTCGCCGCAAAAAAAGTCGGCCATCTGCTCGGTGACGATCTTCGACAGCGCGTACGTGGAGCCCGCGCGCGCGGGCGAATCTTCCGTCACGGGCACGTCGATCTCGCCCGACGGATCGAACAGGTCGTCGACGACCGCGGCGCTCGACAGCCACACGACCGAGCGGATGCCGAGCAGGCGCGCGGCCCTGAACACGTTGTAGTTGACGGTCAGGTTGTCGCTGAACGTCTTGCCCGGCGGGAACATGCCCGGCAGCGACACGTTCGCGAGATGGACGATCGCATCCGCGCGCTCGAACGATTCGAGCACTTGCCCGAGGTCGCGCAGATCGGCCTTCATCGAAGGCAGGTGCCCGAGCGCGCTCGATACGACGGTGGCCTTCACATCGACGCCGAGCGTGTCGTAGCCGTGCGCGGCGAATTCGCGCACGACGAACGCGCCGGCCTTGCCGGCGGAACCCGTGATGACGATCCTTGTCATGCTCGCCTCCAAAAATCGTTAAAGTAAGGATTTCGATGTGTCGCGGCCGCCCGAGCGCGGTCGCGCTTCGTCGGCACACACGCTGCGCGGCCTCGCGCTTCGCAGCCGCACGGAGGAACCATGGTTCGACCATCCGTCGAAGCGGCGCTCGAACAGACACTGTTGCTGGCGGTGCCGGCGATGACGGCGATGTTTCGCGATCCGTGGTGCGTGATCGGCAGCGCGGCGCTCGCGCTGTACGGCGTCGACGTCGCGCCGAAGGACATCGATGTGCTGACGAGCGTGCGCGACGCCGACGCCGCGATCGCGCATTGGGCCGCGTCGCGCCGCGCCGAATTCCGTCCGGCCGACGGCGCGCGTTTCCGGTCCCGCTTCGCGCGATTCGGCTTCGCGCCGCTCGACGTCGAAGTGATGGGCCGCCTCGAAGTCAACGACGGCCGTGCGTGGCGCGAGGTCGTCGTCGATTCGATGCGGTACGTCGCCGTCGCGAACGTGAAAGTGCCGGTGCCGTCGCCGCTCGCGCTCGAACGCATGCTGACGCTGTTCGGCCGGCGCAAGGATCTCGAGCGCGCGGCGTTGCTGAGGCTGCGCTTCGATGCGTTGCGCGAATAGTCGACGCTCGCGCCGATATGGCCAAAACGAGCGAAGCGCTCGAAGCGCTCGAAGCGCTCGAAACGACCGCCACGAGCGAAACGACTCAACCGACTGAATCGGCCGCGATATCGCCGCATCGCGTCCGACGGCGGACGGCGCGCGCCGTCCCGCGGCGTCGTCGTCGCCGCGCGCCGCTTCCGATCGCGAGCGTACTGCGCGCAATCCGTTCAAGTTTCAGCCTCGATGCGCAGCACCGCCTCGGCGATCTTCGCGAGCGTGGCGGCGGCGGGCTGCATGCCGGCGAGCACGAATGCGTGCGTCACCGCGTTGTCCGGATCGAGCCCTTCCGCCCAGTTGCAGTTCGCGCAGATGAGCGCATACGGAATCTCCATCTGTCTGCACAGCACGAGCTCCGCACCCGCGGTCATGCCGAGCACGCGGTTGCGCCGGCCCTGATAGACGTGGCGGTACGTCTCGACTTCGGCCACGCTTTCAAACGCGTCGCCGCCCGACTGGATGTACAGCCCCTGCATCAGCAGCTTCGCGCCGACCTTGTCGGCCGCGAGCGCGAAGTTCGCGCGCAGCCGCGCGTCGAACGGTTCGCGCATCGACGGATGCACGTGTTTCGCAACATTGCCGAAGCTGTGCGAGACGCTCGACAGGCCGCGTGCGTAGTCGTCGGGCGCGAGAAACACGTTGTCGGCGGCGAGCGGCAGATCGAGGTCGATCGCGCCCACCGAATTGAATGCGTAGACGGCTTGCACGCCGAGTTCGTGCAGGTGCCAGATGTGCGCTTCGTGTCCGAGCTCGGCGACGAGCTCGGACGGGCTGCGGTCGGGAATCTCGAGCGTCGGGCCGTGCCGAGGCAGGACGATCGCCTCGATGCCGCCGATCCGGCCTGTCGTGTAATGCAGCACCGCGCCGCTGCGCCGGCCGAACGTGACCCGCACGTTCTCGATCGTCTCGCGGTTGCCGAGGAATGCGTCGAGGCCGCGGGCGAGACCGGTGCCCGCGATGATGGCGATGCGCTTCGAGTGTGACATGCGCGACTCCTGTCGGGTGATGGAGGGCGTTACCCGTCGCGCCCTCCGATAAGCGGCGGCGCGTCGCGCGCCCCGTCGTCGATGAGAGCGCCCGCACCGTCGGGCGGCGCGCGCGCGCGATCGGGATCGGTTCGCCACGCGAGCGACAGATGCGACGTGTCGCCGAGCGGACCGAGCGCCACGCCGCCGCCGTCGCGCACGATCAGCGAAACCGAGCATGCGTGAATGCCGGCGATCTGCCGGAAGCGCGACAGCGGCGTCGCGCCGTAGAACGACGCGAGCAGCCGGATCGGCGATTTGTGCGTGACGAGCGCGACGTCGTCGAACATGCCGATCGCGTCGCGCACCGCCGACATCACGCGCGCGAGCACCGCGAATCCGGTTTCTCCGCCGGGCGGCGCGTGGATCGCCGGATCGTCGATCCAACGCCGGTACGCCGGCTCGTCGCGCACGTCGTCGGGCACGCGCCCTTCCCACGCGCCGAACGACAGTTCGCGCAGCCGTTCGTCGACGAGAATCGACACGGAGTTCGCGTCGGCGATGTGGCGCGCGGTCTGTCGCGCGCGCAGCGACGGCGACGTCACGACGACGGCGATGCCGCGCAGCGCCGGATGTCGCGACGCTTCGATCGCCATCCGGTGCCCGAGCGCCGTGAGCGCCGGGTCGCGCGCGCCGCAGAAGCGCCCGTCCAGCGTGTCCGGCGTCTGGCCATGACGGATCAGGATCAGGCGGTAGCGATCGTGCACGGGCTTGCTCCTCCGGCGGCGCGCGACTACGGACTTCGCTCGGCGGCGAGCGCGCGGGCGACGTGCGCGGCGAGCGCCGCGGCCGCGCCGGCTGCTCGCGTGCTCAGCAGCTCGCCGTATACGCGGATGCCGCCTTCCGTCGTGGACGGCCGCAGCAGCAGCCATTCGCCGCTGTCGAACGAAAACTTGATGCCGTCGACAGTCGTGATGCGCGCCGTGCGTGCGTCGAAGCCGCATCGTTCGAGTGCGCGCCGGCCCGCGTCGCGCAGTTGCGTGTCGGTGGCGTCGCCGTTCACGTGCGATTCATGCCAGTCGAAGCGGCCGTAGCGATGTCGCAGGTCAGCGACGAGCGCTGCGAGAGACTGGCCGCTCGTCGCCAGCAGGTCGGCGAGGAGCGCGACAGCGCCGAACGGATCGCGATCGACGCCGAATTCGGCGAACGCGAGATCGCCGACGCTGCCGCCGCCTGCGTCGATGCGGCCTTCGACGAGCAGCGGCGACAGATGCTTGAAGCCGACCGGCTGCTCGATGACGGGGCGGCTCCACCGCGCGCACAGCCGCTGCACGAGCGCGCCCGTTGCCGCCGTGACGGCGACGCCGCGCTCCGGATGGCCGTATCGCCGCCGATGCCGGTGCGCGAGCAGCAGTGCGAACAATTCGTGCGGCTCGACCGTGCGCCCGTCGCTGTCGATCGCATAGACGCGGTCGCCGTCGCCGTCGACGACGAGGCCGAGGTCGGCATGTTCGGCGCATACCGCCTCGGCCGCGCGTCGCCGGCTCGCGGGCAGCGACGGATCGGGCGCGACGCCGCCGAAATCAGCGGACGGCGCGCAGCCGAGCGGCGTCGCCGACCAGCGCAGCGCGTCGCAAAGATGCAGCATCGCGCTGCCCGCGATGCCGCTGAGCCCGTCGACGACGACGCGCAGCGGCAGATCCGGCGTCGCCGGCAAGCGCGACAGCACGTGCGCGATGTGCCGGTCGATCCACGGAGACGCGTCGCATGCTTCGAAGATCGCATCGTCGAGACCGCCGGCATCGTCCGCGCGCGCTTCGTCGGCTTGGTCGAATGGCTCGCCGGAAGGCTCGCCGAATGGCGCGTCGCCCGCGGCGCGCTCCGAATCGTCGAATAGCGCATCCGCGCGCCGTTCGAGCTCGGCGTCGAGCGGGCAGCCTGGGCGGCCCTTCGCCTTTACGCCGTTCCATTCGGGTGGGTTGTGGCTCGCGGTGACGAGCAGCGCGAGCTCGGCGTCGCCCGCGCCGACGAGGTACGACGCGGTCGGCGTCGGCAGATGTTCGACGATGCGCACGGCGCGCGCGCCCGCGTCGCTCGCCGCGCGCACGATCAGTCGCGCGGCGCGGCGTCCGAGGCGGCGGCAGTCGTAACCGACGACGACGCGCGGGCCGCCGCCGTCGTGCGCACGCACGGCGGTCACGATCGTCGCGGCGAGCCTCGCCGCGCGCTCGGGCGTGAACGTGCTTCCGATGAGACCGCGCCAGCCGTCAGCGCTTCGCCGCATGCGCATGAGCGGGCTCCTGGGCGCGCGGCGGCGCGGACCTGTATCGCGGGCCGTCGAGTGGGCCGTCGAGCGTCGCGTCGAGCAGCGCGTCGAGCGTCGGCAGGCCGTCGCGTGCGCCGCGCGTGCCGACCGCGCATGCGCCGCTCGCGTTGCCGAGCCGCAGGCGGTCGGCCGCGTCGAGGCCGGCGAGCCGCGCGAGCAGGTAAGCCGACGCGAACGCGTCGCCTGCGCCCGTCGGATCGACGACTTCACACGGATGCGCAGGCGCGCGCGTCTCGATGCCGCGATGGCGGGACAGCGCGCCGTGCTCGCCGAGCGTGACGACGACGTCGACCGCATCGAGCATGTCGAACACGTGATCGCCCTGATCGCGCAGATGCGCGAACTCGCGCGCGTTGCAGAATACGACGTCGCATTGCGGGAGGAGCGTCAAGGCGACCGGATCGCGCGAGTACATCCCGGACGGCGTCCAGCACAGCGCCGCGGCCGCACGGTGCGCGCGCACGAGCGCGACCGTCTGCACGAGCGCGTCGACGCTCGGATCGAACAGCATGACCGCATCGCAGCGCGCGACGCCGGACAGCGCGGCGCGCACATCGTCGGCGATGAGCGACTCGTTCGCGCCGCGATCGAGCAGCATGTAGTTGCGGCGCTCGGGGCCGAGCACGGGGATGATCGCGCGGCCGGTGTGCGCGTGCGCGATGCGCCGCACGAAGCGCGTGTCGACGCCGCGCCGGTCGAGGTCGGCGAGCAGCCTCTCGCCGTCGGCGTCGTCGCCGACGGCCGCGACGATCGATACGGCCAGGCCGAGCGCCGACAGCGCGGACGCGCAGTTGCCCGCGTGCCCGCCCGGCAGCGTGACCGCCCGCACGGGCAGCGAGTCGCCTTCGCATGGCGACACGTCGCTGTACAGCAGCAGATCGACGTTCAGCGAGCCGACGACGAGCACGCTCGCGTGCTGCGCGACGCGCGGCAGCACCGCCCGCTGGCTGCGGGGATCGGCCTGTTCGGCTGCAGCGTCGCGCGATGCGGGCGCGTTGGTGCGGCTAGCCACGTCCGCCGTCCTCGCCGATCACGGCGATGCCGCTGATTTCGACGACACAGCCCGCCTCGGCGAGCGACGCGACCTGTACGAGCGTGCTCGCGGGCGGCGGCGTGCCGAGCACGCGGTTGCGGATCGCGGACACCGCTGGAAAATCGGCGATGTCGCGCAGATAGATCACGACGTTGACGAGCGCCGAAAGATCGCCGCCCGCCGCGTCGAGGATGCGCGCGAGGCGCTCGAACACGATCTCGGTCTGCGCGCCCGCGTCGCCGGGCGCGAGCACGGCGCCGTCGGCGTCGGTCGCGACCTGGCCGCTGATGAAGAGGAGGCGCTGCCCCGCGCCGATCGGCACGGACACGGCGGGCGAATACTTGCCGATCGGCCGCGAGTGGCCGGCGGGATGAATGCCTGTGAAGATCGTCACGCTGGGTTTCCTCCCGGGAAAGGGCCGAAGCTGGATGCGAACGCGGTGACGCGCAGCTCGCGGATTTCGATATGAGGCGGGCCGTCGAATAGATCCGCGACGATCGTCGCGATGTCGGCCGCGTCGAGCGCGCCGGGACGGCTGCCGGGCGCGGCCGACGCGTGGCCGCCCTGGAAATGCGTGTCGATGCGGCTCGGCAGCACGGCGGTCATCCGGACGCCGCGCTCGCGCAGCTCCTGTCGCGCAATCTCGAAGAGCTGATAGAAGCCCGCCTTCGACGCGCAATACGCGCCCCGCTCGGCGAACGGCCACACGCTCGCGTCGGACATCATGCCGACGATCAGCGGATGGCGCGCCTCGAGCAGTGGGACGCACGCCTTCAGCGTGTGGAACGCGCCGTCGAGATTGGTGCGCAGCGTGCGGCTCCATTCGTCGGACGCCGTATCGGCGATGCGCGCCCACCGGCCGCATCCCGCGTTGACGACGACGCCCGCGAGCGCCACGTCCTGCGCGTGCAGCGCGCGGCCCGCCGCCTCGACGGCGGCGGCGTCGCCGACGTCGACGGCCGCCGTGTGGACACGGCATCCGGCCGCGCCGAGGCGTTGCGCGATCGCGTCGAGGTCGGACGCGGATCGAGCCCATAGTGCGAGGTCGTAGCCGCGCTGCGCGAGCGTTTCGGCGATCGCGAGGCCGACGCCGCGGCTCGCGCCCGTCACGAGGACGGTGCCGCGCCGCGCGCTCATGCGGTCGCCTCCAAAAGCCGCGCGGCGGCCGCGCCGCGACCCGGCCGCAACTCCATCCGGGCCGCCACCGGTGCGACTGCGTACGGCGCAAAATCGGCGAGTAGCTGGAACGCGAGATCGGTCGCTTTCGTCGAAGGCGACGCATCGCCGCCGACCGACCACAGGCGTCCGTCCGCGATGAGGCCCGCGGCAGGCTCGACGGACGGCGCGACGTCGCGCAGCCATTGCTGCTTGTCGTGATGGATCGCGAGCCGTCGTCCGTTCGCGATGCCGGCCGCTGCCGCGAGCAGCGCGCCCGAGCACACTACATAGATCGCCGCGCCGCGCATATGCGCGCGTGCCAGCAGCGTGGCGAGCGACGGGTGCCGGGCTGCGGCCGCCGCACCGCGTCCGCCCGGCACGACGATCGCGTGCGCGTGATCGAGCGTGTCGAGCGGCGCGCCGCAGCTCAGGTCGATACCGCACGAAGTCGTGATGACGCGCGACGCCGCCGCGATCGCGACGCGCAGCGGCGCGGCGCCGTCCGGCGCGGTCACGGCCGACGCCTTCGCGAGCACGGCATGCACACCGAACAGATCGAGCGCGTCGACGCCGTCGTACGCGAGCAGAATGACGTCGATCGTCGCCGCTGCGCAGCCGCCAGGGCGTTCGATGCCGCGTTTCGGATGCGCCATCGTCATGCTCTCAAGCGGCGGACGCGTCGAGTGCGCGAAAGCTCGCGTCGATGCTTTGGGGCGTGATCTTGTCGTGTCCGCCGACGGGTGACTTCAGCAGCTTCGCGGCCGCGGCCGGAAAGCCGGCGAGCTTCGCGCGGCGCGATGCGGCGGCGATCCGGATCAGATCGATGATGACACCCGCGGCATTGCTCGAATCCTGGACCTTCAGCTTCAGATCGAGCTGTACCGGCGTGCCGCCCCAGCCGACGCCCTCGATGTTCACGATCGCAACCTTGTTGTCCTTCAGCTGCCCGATATAGCCGGCCGACGGGATGATCTCGACGCGAGATGTATCGACGCCGTCCTGCGCGAGCGCATTGAGCTTCGACTGCTGTTTGCTCGCGCCGCGCTCGCGCAGGTTGCGAAAGTCCTCGTTGCCGCCGAAGTTCAGTTGATACGAGCTCTGCAGCGTGATGCCGCGATCGCTCAGCAGTCCGAGCAGCGCGCGATGCACGACCGACGTGCCGAAGTGGCTCGCCAGATCGTCGCCCACGAGCGGCACGCCGGCCGCCTGATAGGCGTCGAGCAACGCGGGCGTGCGCGCGACGAGCTCCGGCGTGCAGTTGACGAACGCCACGCCGGCGGCGAGCGCCGCGCGCGCATACGCTTCGGCCGCCCATTGCAAGCCGGTCGGCAGAGAATAGAGCAGTACTTCGGCTTCGCTTTCGCGCAGGCGGCGCACGACGTGCTTGAATGCGTCGTCGTCGTCGCGGGTGGTCTCGGCCGTCAAGCCCTGATCCACCGGGAACGGGATGGCCGGCAGCGGTGCGCCGAGCATCGGATAGTTGTTCGGCGGCGCGAGCACGGCCGTGTCGAACGGGCGGCCGACCTTGTTCGGATGGACGTCGAATGCGGCGACGAACTCGACGTCGCTTACGCCGATGCCGCCGATGCGCGGCCGCTTGATGCCGACGAATTCGCGCTCGTCGACACCCTGGTCGCGAAGCGCCCGATAGTATTCGATGCCTTGGAACAGTGCCGATATGTTGTTACCCACGCCGGCAACTGCGAGACGAATGCGCTGAGCCATGTCTCGGTCTCCTCGTAACGTACGTGTGTCTATTGAATCGGATCGTTTGCCGAAATGTTGCGGAATGCAATCGATAAACTGATTCCGTTCTATATTTACGGTTTAATAGAAAATTGAGCGGCGAAACGGAAGGTGGCAGTTTTTATTGATGAGTTGATTTTTTGGTGGAACACAACTCTTCAATATTAGTCGCCGGAATTGGATTATCAAGGCGAGAGGCGATGAGATGCTGGGCGATTGCTTGATGGAACATTCAAGCGGCGTTCCGCCATGTTTTTTAATGAGGGGCGAAACCGTTTAATTTATATTTAATTGAATTGCGAATTTGTCGATTTTATTGCTTGTGATTCGTGCTGTAAATTGCGGCGTGGATTTGTTGATGGATTAAGCCGCTCCGAGCGGCTTCGGAAAACGACCCTCATTGACGGACGGCAGGGTCGTGGCGCCCGGCCGTCGATTGCGACGCGACGCGCGAGGCGTCGTGCGATCGATCAGACCCGCGCGCCGTGGCGGGATCAACACTTGTCGCGAGATCTCCGACGGAAATCAGCCGTGAATCAGGCTGTTCGGGAGTCCGCTTATCCCGGTGCACAGATAACGATTCTTGGCTGCCTTGTACACAAAATTGCGGACAGGTCCTTATCGTTAATCTATCGGCTTGGGGCACGCTCGAGGAATTCCCACAGCCCCCGATCCCCAAAATCTTTGATCGCCGTCTTCGCTCCCGCTTCTCTCAATTTCTCCTCACCCAACGCCGTCAACATCCCGAACGTAAAAATCCCAGCCGAACTCGCCGAGCGCACCCCCGACGCCGAATCCTCGAACGCCACCGCGTCTTCCGCCTTCGCCCCGAGCAACTCCAGCGCGGTCAAATAAGGCAACGGATGCGGCTTCCCATGTTCCAGCTCGCCGCCGATTACAAGCGTGCCGAACCGCTCCGCGAGCCCCAACGCATTGAGCATCATCGTCGCATTCTCGCGCGGCGCATTCGTCACGACCGCGGTCTTCGCGCCAACCCGCTCCGCATACCCGAGAATATCCGCCGTCCCCGCCGTCGGCGTCAGCTTCGCGCCCAGCTGCGCACGAAACAGCTGCTCCTTTTCCGCCGCCAGCTCGGTATATTCCGCCGCCGGCATCCCCGGAAACAACTCCCCGAAAATCAGGTCGTCGGAAAACCCCATCACGTGCGTCTTGTAGTAATCGATATCGATCGACCGATTCCAGCGCGCGAGCAGCGCGTTATACGCATTCAGATGCAACGCGTCGGTATCGACGAGCGTGCCGTCCAGATCGAACAACAGGGTGAGCGCGGTCACTTGGCGGAACTCCTTTCGAAGCGTCATGGTGTCGCATTCGTCATACGTAAGCGAATGCCGCTCAACGCTAACACAATCGGCGGCATCGTGTCGGAATATGTGACCGATGCGGCGAACCCGCTCTCGCAGCCATGAGCCGCGAATTCGCGCATGACGGACAGGCCACACGTATCGCCCTTGCAGGAGGAACCGGATCGGCAGGCCGCGATGATGCTTCGTGCGCCGACGAAGGGCGCCGCGCGCCGCCGCCGCGCGGTGCGTGCGCTACCAGAAGCCGCGGCGCGCATCGCGGGTGAGCAGGGGATCAAATGCGGAATCGAAGCCGCGTGCGAAGCGCCGCGCGCCGACGAACGGCACGTAACGACTGTCGGCATCGCGCGAGGCGCGTGAACGATCGATGCGCTCAGCCTTCCTGCTCCGCCGTCAGCCAGTCGAGCACAAGTGTCGCGAACGCGTCGCTCTCCTCGAGCTCCGGCGAATGCCCCGCATGCTCGAAGCCCGGATGCCGGACCGCGTGCGGCACGTACTGCGCAATCGACCACTTGCAGCTATGCCGATGCGTGCGGTCCGCCGCGCCCCACGTGAGCAGCGTCGGCTGCCGGACCTGCACGGCGCGCGGCGCATCGTCGTAGAAGCGCTGCCACAGCGAGCCGAGGCAGCAGAATGCGCCGTGATCGAAGGACGTATCGAGCATCGGTGCGAATTCGCGATAACGGTCTTTCGCCATCGCCTGACGGAACCAGCCGATGCCGATCTTCCGCGCGCCGAACGCGCACGCGCACTGTCCGACGAACGGCGTCGAGAGCAGGCTGCGCGCGTCGACGCGCCGCGCCCATGCGACTTGTTCGTCCCACGCCGGGCTTTGCCAAAGCAGCAGCCTGTCGACGAGCTCCGGCCGCGCCGCCGCGATCTGCAGCGCGATATGCGCCCATACGCACGAGAACGCGAGCAGGTATGGCCCTTCGTTCAGGCTCGCGAGCATCGCCTCGATCGCCGCGCGGTAGTCGTCGAACGAAAACGTGAAACGCCGGTTCGGCACGGAAAAGCCGAAGCCCGGCGGCTCGAAGCAGACGACGCGCGCATGTTGCGCGACGCGCGAGATCAGCCGGTCGAAGTGCTCGACGACGCTCGGCGGATCGCAGACGAACACGATCGTCGGACGTTCGCCCGCGCGCGAGCCGGCGGCGCGCACGCGGATCGTCGCGGTCGGCACGTCGCAAAAGCGCACGTCCGGCCGCGATTGCGCGGCCCAGCCGTGTCTGATCCGCGACGCGCGCGGGCCGAGCCGCAGCGGATCGAGCCACGTCATGCCGATATCGGCGCGCCGTTCGCGAGCGCTCGCGTGCGGCGCGTTCTTCAGGCGTCGCGTGCTCATCGCGATTTACTTCGTTGGCCAGAGAATCATCTGCGTGCAGCGGAACGTCGCGAGCAGCTTGTCCGTTTCGCGGTGCCGGACGGTCGCGTCCCACACCTGCGTCATGCGGCCGGCATGGATCGCGCGCGCCTCGCAGACAATCCCGCCTTCGCGCGCGGTGCCCATGAAATTGCTCTTCAGCTCGAGCGTGCTGAAGCTGGATGCGCCTTCCGGCAGGCTCGCGAGGCATCCGTAGCCGCACGCGGTGTCGGCGAGGCCGACGATCGTCCCCGCATGCAGGATGCCGTGCGCGAGCACGGCCTTGCGTATCGTCAGTTCGGCGCGCACGTAGTGTTTCTCGACCTGATTGACGACGATGCCGAGCAGGCCCGGCAGATAGTCGGCGCCGAACCGGTTGAAGTAGTCCGCATCCAGTTTTTCTTGCATGCCGCGTTCCTCGTCAGTTGTTCCGGATCTCGTTCGGCGTGCCGAGCTGCGCGCGCCACTGGGTGATGACCGGCAGCGTGTCGTTGAGAAACAGTTCGCGACAGGCGTGCCGCTGGATCTTTCCGCTCGTCGTCTTCGGTATCGCCGACGGCGGCGTGAAGACGATGTTGTGCACCGCGATGCCGTGCTGCAGAGTGATTGCCCGACGCAGCCGGCCGAACAGCGCGTCGGGCGTGAGGCCGACCATTTCGTGGCCGCCGTCGCCGAGCGCCTTCAGGTAGCGGGCCCGCAACTCGCGCACGACGATCACTTGCGGCGTCGCCTCGGTATCGAGCGCGAACACCGCGCATCCGCCGGGGCGGAACAGCTCGACGTCGAGCTCCTCGATCGTCGCCTCGACGTCGTGCGGATAATGATTCGCGCCGCGAATCAGCATCATGTCCTTCAGACGTCCCGTGACGAAAACCCCGGCCCCCGACCGATAGCCGTAGTCGCCGGTGCGCAGGAACCGCCCGTCGTAGCCGGGCAGTTCGTTTTCGAAGGTCTGTTCGCTCAGCTCGCGATTGTTCCAGTAGCCGAGCGCGACGCTTGGCCCCTGCGCCCAGATTTCGCCGACCCGGCCATCATCGCATGGAACGCGCGTGTCGGGATCGACGATCAGCACCACGCTGTCGCCGGCCGCGTCGCCGCATCCGATTGCCGTGTTCGCGCGCGCGTGCCGCTCGTCGCCGGTGCCGTCGGCGTCGGCGTCGTCGGATGCGCGCGTCGGCTGCGCGCCGCGCGGCGCGCACGCGACGACGGGCGGCTGCGATTTCAGTCCGCCCGTCATGAACAGCGTGTGCTCGGCGAGGCCGTAGCACGGATAGAACGCGCGTTCGTCGAAGCCGCAGCGCGCGAAGCGTTGCGCGAATGCCTGCAGCGTGGCGGGCCGAATCGGTTCCGCGCCGACGAACGCGACGCTCCATGAGCGCAGGTCGAGCTTGTCGAAATCGGCATCGGCGATGCGCATCGTCGCGAGCATCTGATACGCGAAATTCGGTCCGCCGCTCGTCGTCGCGCGCCGCTCGCCGATCGTGCGCAGCCAGCGCAGCGGGTGCTTCAGGAAGTCGACGTGCGACATCAGCGTGACCGGAAAACCGGCGTAGAGCGGCTGCAGGATGCCGCCGATCAGGCCCATGTCGTGGTACGGCGGCAGCCAGATCGCGCCGCGGCTGTTCGCGTCGTGCTCGAAGCGGCTCGCGATGAGGGCGGAGTTGTGCAGCAGGTTGCGGTGGCCGATCATCACGCCTTTCGGCGCGCCGGTCGAGCCGGACGTGTATTGCAGGTAGACGGGCGTCCGGTGATCGACGGCGCGCGGCGCGCGGCGCGCGCCGTCGTCGAGCAGCGTGTCGACCGTGAGCCAGCGCAGGCCGTCGAGCGCGGGCGAACCGGTTTCGACGCGATTCGCGCTGTCGCGCCCGGACGTCGTCGACAGGATCGCGGCCGGCGCGCAGTCCGCGACGATGCCGATCAACCGCCGCAGCGTGCGTTCCGCTTGTGCGGGCTCGACCGGATACGCGGGCACCGCGACGACGCCCGCATACATGCAGCCGAACAGCGCGACGATGTAGTCGATGCCCGGCGGAAACAGGAGCAGCACGCGATCCCCCGGCCGGGCGACTTCCGCCAGCGCCGCCGCGACGGCGCCCGCGCGCCGGTCCAGGTCCGCGCAAGTCAGATGCCGCTCGTCGCGATCGCCGCCCGTGACGAACGTATAGACGCGCAGGTCCGGCTGATGCGCGGCGCGATGTTGCGCGAGCTCGACGAAATCGGCGAACGCGCCGGCGGCGTTCGCGCCGGTGGGCGCCGAATGATTCGCATGCTTCATCGTGTCGGCCCCGTGGTCGGTCCGGCCGCGAGCAAGTCGGCCGATGCGCGCTCGCCTGCGTTCGCGTGCGCACTCACGCCGATGCCCATGCCGACGCTCGCACTCGCATCGCCGCCGAACAGCGCGCAGGCGTTGTCCCACAGAACCTTGCGCAGCACGTCGGCCGGCAGGTAGCGCTTCAGCTGCTCGATTTCGAAATCCCATTCGTACGGAATGAGCGGAAAGTCGCTGCCGTACAGGAAGCGGTTCGGGTGGTCGCGCATCTGCGGCACCAGTTGCTCGAGCGCGGGCTTCCATCGCGCGGGCAGGCGCGGATGCGCGCCGTGCGGATAGCGCGCTTCGTGCAGCGGCCTGACGTCGGGCACGATCTCGCCCGTCGCCGCGCGATGCCCGCCGAACGCCATTGCGGTATCGAAATGCAGGTTCGGAAATTCGTCGAGCAGATCGACGTACTCCTGAACTTCGTCATAACCGATGTGCGGGACGATCACCTTCAGGTGCGGCGTGCGCCGCATCGCGCGCCGAAAGCGCTCGACGTTGCAGACGCCGCGAATTTCATCCATGTTCGCGTTGTTCTTCGCGACCGCGCCCGAATGCAGGTTCAGCACTTTTCCGCGCTCGGCGAGCGCTTCGAAAATCGGCGCGAGCGCGTCGTCGTCCGGCGCGATCTTCAGCAAGCGGCAATGGATCTTGAGGCCGGCGAAGCCGAGCTCGTCGAGCACGCGAACCGCCTCGCGCACGCAATCGCGATCGTGCGGATGCACGGTGCCGAACGGCACGAGAAACGCCGGATGCCGCGACGCCAGGTGCGCGACGAAGTCGTTGAGAAACGGCGCGATGCCGGGCTGCGCCGCATAGCAGATGCCGGCCGCGCGCGCGACGCCGTGCGACTTCAGGAAAACGATCGATTGCTCGGCGAGCAGCGCATAGCGAATCTTCCAGGCGTCGCGCTCGTAGTTCTTCCAGACGAGCTTCGTCACGACGTCGGGCAGCACGTGTATGCGCGCATCGAAGATCTTGAGTGCCGTCATCGGGAGATCCGGTCGGTTTCGATGGAAGGAAAACGCGGGTCACGCATCGTCGCGCCGCGCGTTCGCGAGCCGCCGGCGGATCGCGTCGCGATCGGGATGCTGAACGTCCCACACGAGCCCGAGCCGCTCGAGCAGCGCGATCAGCGATCCGGTCACGTCGATCTGCCATCGATCGAAGCGCATGCTCGCGTACTGCGGAAACGCATGATGGTTGTTGTGCCAGCCCGCGCCGAGCGTCAGGATCGCGAGCCACCATGCGTTGCGGCTCTGATCGCGGCCGCGAAACGGCCGGTTGCCGCCGAGCGAATGGCCGATCGAATTGACCGCCCAGATCGCGTTCGTCGCGAGAAAGATCCGCACGGTGCCGCCCCACAGCAGGCCGAGCAGCGCGCTCTTCCACGACGGATCGAGCAGCCCGCCGAGCGCGGCGGGCAGCAGCAGGCCGAGCAGCAGCCAGTAATCGTACGCGAGATGGATGCGCAGCAGCGCCGGGTCCCGGTACATGTCGTTTGCGTACTGGCGCCAGCCCGCCGGGCGCGCGGACGACGGATCGAACAGCCAGCCGACGTGGCCGTGCAGAATGCCCTTCGCGCGGCCGACGAAACCGCGTCCGCCGAGTTGCGGCGTATGCGGATCGCCAGGCCGGTCGGCGTTCGCATGATGCAGCCGATGGATCGCGACCCACCACATGAGCGGCCCCATATATGCGAGCGAGCCGAGGACCGCGAGCGCGATCTTCACCGACGGCGCGGCCTTGAACGTGCGATGCGCGAAGTAGCGATGCAGCGCGAGCTCCATGCCGAGGATATTGAGCACGTAGAAGAGCGCGAGCATCGCGATGTCCTGCGCGCGCGGGGCGAGGCCGAATCCGGCCCAGAGCGCGATCGCGGCGGCCGTGCCGATCGCCGGTATCGCTGCGACGCCCAGATGGCGCGCGGACGACGCGCGCGACAGATGCCCGGATGCGCGATCGTCGGGCGTGGGCGGGATTGCCGGATCGGTCGCCGACGCCGCGCGATGCGGCGTCTTCGCGCAGCCGGCGCTGTCGGCGGGCGCGTTTTTCATGCGACGGCCGCCCGATGCCGGGAGCCGGCGTGAATCCGGTTCGGCTCGATGCGCCGGAACGTGATCCGGTAGAGCACGAACGCGCCGAGATCGAACGAATAGCTCATCGTCCGGTAAAGCCGCTCGTAGCGCTCGATCACGTCGGGCGGCGCGAGCTCGAGCGCCTCGCGGCGATGCGCGCGCAGGTTCTCGAACCACGCGCGCATCGTCTTCACGTAGTCGTGGCGATCGTTGCGAACGAGTTCCACTTCGAACAGCATTTCGGATGCCAGAACGATATCCGCGAGATACGGCAGATCCGATTCCGGAAAGACTTCGCGCGCGATGAAGAGATCGGAGTGCCGGCGGTCGCGGGGCACGTCGCCGTAGCCCATCGTCTGCAGCGACAGCCGGCCGCCCGGCTTCAGGAAGCCGTGGCATTTCGTGAAGAAGTGCCGATAGGCTTCGACCTTGTCTTCGTCGATCTTCGCGAAGTGTTCGAATGCGCCGAGCGAGATGATCCCGTCGAACGGCCGGTCGGGTTCGTAGTCCTGCCAGTTCCGCAACTGCACGTCGATGCCCGGATGCCGGTATTGCTCGCCGATGTAGCGGAGCTGCTCGTTCGACAGCGTGAGCCCGACCGCCTCCTTCACGCCGGCGGCCGTCACGAGCCGGTCGAGCAGCGCGCCCCAGCCGCAGCCGATGTCGAGCACGCGCGCCGCGCCGCGCGCCCGGATCTGCGCGATGTGATAGTCGAGCTTGCGGATTTGCGCCTGCTCGTGCGTATCGCCTTCCTCGAACATCGCGCACGAGTAGTTGCGGCCGCGTTCCTGCGCGAGCGCGAGGAACGCGTTGCCGATGTCGTAGTGGTACTGGATCGCGTCGGCGGACGCGCCGTACGGCGCGCCGCGATTCGGCGCGCCGGTTTCGCGGTTCTCGGGCCGGATGGTCATCGTTCGGTCTCCTATCGCTTGGCCGACAGATCGGCGAGCGCCCGCGCGAGCGAGTCGATCGTCGGATATTGATAGGGCAGGCTCGGGGACAGCTCGAAGCCGAGATAGTCCTCGAGATCGCCGACCATCCTCATCGCGTCGGCCGAATCGAGGCCGTACTCGACGAACTGCTTGTTCACGTCGATCGCGCTGCTGTCGGTGCGCAGCCTGGCTGCGACGTAGCCGGTCATCCAGCCGGCGATTTCCTCGTGGGTTCTTGCGTCGAATTCCACTGCGTTCAGGGTGGCGCTCTTCATTTTCCGGGCTCCCGTCGAGAGTCGTTCATGGGGCGATGCGCTTCTTTGCAATCAGTTCGTCGTTGGGGCGATTCACGTCGTGGACGAGGTGCAGGCGTTCCAGCACGCGCACGAACAGCCCGCCCGGATCGATCTGCCACCAATGCAGCCCGGTGAAGGCGGACGCGGGAAACGCGTGATGGTTGTTGTGCCAGCCTTGGCCGAATGTCGGGATCGCGAGCAGCAGGCTGTTGCGGCTGCGGTCGTGCGCGCTCGTGTGGAAGTCGCGCCGGCCGATCACGTGGCACAGCGAATTCAGCGCCCAGATGCAATGGCTGACCGCGAAGATTCGCACCATGTCGCCCCACAGGAAGCCGAGCAGCACGCCCGTCCACGAGCGCGACGCGAGCCCGCAGATCAGCGGCGGCAGCGCGAGGCCGATCGCGACCCAGCGGTAGTACGCCATGTGCTGCCTGAAGACGAGCGGGTCCTGATAGAGGTCGGGTACGTATTTCTCCCATCCCGCCGGCCGTGTCGACTCGCCGACGAAGAGCCACCCGATGTGGCTGTGATAGAGGCCCTTGAGCCGGCCGCCGGCACCGTCGCCCGACAGATGCGGCGAATGGGGATCGCCTTTGCCGTCGCTCGTCGAATGATGGCGGCGATGCGTCGACGCCCACCAGTTGACGGGGCCGTGCGCGCCCATCGAGCCGAGTGCGATCAGCGCGGTCCGCACCCACGGCTTCGCCTTGAACGCCTTGTGCGTCACGTGGCGATGAAAGCCGACTTCGAGGCCCAGCGCGGTCGCGAAATAGAACACGGCGAACACGGTCCATTCGACGGCGCCCGGCGCGTGACCGCCGATCCATAGCGCGATCGCGGCGGCTGTGCCCAATGCGGGCAGCAGCGTGACGGCGGCGGCGATGCGGCGATCGAGACGGGCGGCGGAGCGGGGCGGGAACCGTGCCGGGCGAGCCGAGCCATGCGAACCGGAAGAAAAAGACGCGGGAATCGCGCTTCCGGTCGCACCCTCGGGCTGGCTCGCCTCGCTTGAAGACGGAGGCTGGCCGGAACTCATCGGATATCTCTCAGTAAATTGTTTGGTACATATTTCATTGACGACATTCGAAACTCAATATGAATTTTCCTATCGTCAATGCTGAAGTGTTTGGTATGCGGAAAGTGATTTTTCGAGGCGTTATTTGGATTCGAATGCGTCAATCGGATAAACGTCGGCGGAAACCGTTTCCAGCGTCTCGCGCGCTTTCTAGTCCTCGGTTCGTCGTTTCGCTTCGGTAAATGCTGCATAGGGCTGGATTTGACGCCGATGACGATACGGCGGCCGTCAAACGGGTTTCGGAAGCGGTTCCTGAAAATCGAGGAAATACTCGGTGAACGAATTGCCGGAATGTTGTCGCGATGCGGATTGAGTCAGCTTGCCTGAGTCGGACTGAATTTAAATAAGCGGCGATAAAAAATAAGGAATTGATTCACGCGATATCGAACGGGCGCTTTTCGATCGGGGTTGAATCGGCCGCACGCGATGTCGGCCTGCCGCGGTATGGTGCGGGTTTTGCCTTGCGTCGTCGATCGTCGCCGCGGGCGATGAAAATCGCGCCGGCCTTCGGGTTATCGCGCGGCGGAGAATCCGCGCCCGAACTGCTTTCGATACGCGCCCGGCGAAATCGAATAAGCGGCGGTGAAATGCTGCCGCAGCGACACGGTCGACCCGAATCCGGCGATCTCCGCGATGCGCTCGATCGTCTTGTCGCTCGTCTCGAGCAGCCGCTGCGCGGCCGTCAGCCGATGATTCAGCAGCCATTGCGAGACGGTCGTGCCGGTCTTCGTCTTGAAGCGCCGCGTGAAGGTGCGCCGGCTCATGCCCGCGCGCGCAGCGAGCGCGTCGAGGCACAGCGGCTGTTCGAGATGCTCGATCGCCCAATCGAGCGCCGCGCTGAGCGGATCGCCCGCCGTCGCCTTCGGCAGCGGCTGCTCGATGTACTGCGCTTGCCCGCCGTGGCGGTGCGGCGCGACGACCATCCGGCGCGCGACGCGGTTCGCGATGTCCGCGCCGTGATCGCGGCGCAGCAGATGCAGGCAACAGTCGATCGCCGCCGCGGTGCCCGCCGACGTGAGCACGTCGCCGTCGTCGATGTACAGCACCTTCCGGTCGAGCCTGATCTTCGGGTACTTCTGCGCGAAGTCGTCGCCCCACACCCAATGCGTCGCGGCGGTGCGGCCGTCCAGCAGGCCGGCTTCCGCGAGGATGAACGTGCCGAGGCACAGGCCCGCGATCCGCGCGCCGCGCCGATGCGCGGACCGCAGCGCGTTCAGCAGCGCCTCGGGCGGCCGTTCGTCCGGGTCGCGCCACGCGGGCACGATCACCGTATCCGCAGCGGCCAGCACCGACAGATCGTGCGGCACGTCGATGCTGAAGCCCGACATCGTCGGCACGAGCCCCGGCTTTTCGGCGCAGATCAGCAGGCGGTAGCGCGGCACGCCGAGCCGCGCGAGGTCGTCGCCGAACACGATGCACGGCACCGACAAGTGAAACGGGCTGATGCCTTCGAACGCGATGACCGCGACGGTATGCATGACGGATGAGACGGCAGTCCAAAAAGGTGGCCCGATCCTATCACATGTTGTCTCGAAGGCCACTTTCGCGGTGCGGCCCGCATCCGGATACTTGCGCCTGTCTTGCCGCCGCGGAGGCGAGACGCGCAGCGACGGACGATGGGCGTGCGTCGCGTTTCATTCACCAGGACTTTCACGATGAGCCATCCCACCATTCGCACCTTGGCCGGCGCGAGCGCTCCGCAGGCGATCGAGGCCGTGAGCACCGCGCTGCTGGTGATCGATTTCCAGAACGAATATTTCAGCGGCAAGATGCCGATCCCGGACGGCGCGCGCGCGCTGCGCAACACGCAGCGGCTCGTCGAGCATGCGGACCGCGCAGGCATTCGCGTGTTTCACATTCAGCACGTGGCGCCCGCGGGCAGCCCGGTGTTCGCCGAGGACGGCGACGGCGTGCGCTTCCACGCGCAGTTGCAACCTGCGGCGAACCATCAGGTGCTGAGGAAATCGTCCGTCAGCGCGTTTCCGACGACCGACCTCGACGCGCGCCTGAAGGCGGCCGGCATCGAGACGCTGATCATCGCGGGCCTGATGACGCATGCGTGCGTTGCGGGGGCGGCGCGCGACGCCGTGCCGCTCGGCTACGACGTGATCGTCGTCGACGATGCGTGCGCGACGCGCAATCTCGATCGCGCGGACGGCAGCGTGCTGCCGCATGCGGATTTGCATCGCGCGGCGCTCGCGACCGTCGACGACACGTTCGGCGAAGTGATGACGACCGACGACGTGTTGACGCTGCCGCTCGCGTAACACGGGGCGCGGCCGGCTTCGGCCGGCGGCGCGAGGGACCACCGAGAAACGAAAATCGTCGCCGTGCGGCGAGGCGTGCCATCCGCGCCGCGCAGGCCGACGTGACAACGAAGTTTGACCCGGAGCGTTCGCGATCGCCCGACGGGGCATTACCAGAACGAAAGGAACGCTCCGTTTTTTCAATAAGAAAGAAGGCAAGAAAATGAATCACAAGTCGTTCTCGAGAATCGATGCTCACGATCTGGAGATGGTCGCGTTCGGCTCGAACCCGCGCGTACGGGCGCGCGACGCAGTGTTCGCCGTCGACAACGCGATGCGGCAGAACTACGCGGCGCTGAAGGCGAGGCTCACGTCGCATCTGAGCCCCGTCATCGTCGTCAACAACGATTACCGCGGCGGGCAGTACACGCTGATCCACGAAGGCCGGCGCGAGACGCTCGAGTCGGTGTCGCCGGTGTTCGAACTGGTGAAATCGATCAGCCACACGCCGCTCGGCATCTACGTGATCATCGCGCCGTATCTGAAGCAGCCCGAAGCGATCGAATGGGTGCGGCCGCTCGAGGCGTTCGGCGAGACGCTGAAGAACGCGCTGCGGCACCTCGACGCCGCCGAGTTTCCGGCCGATGCGCGAGCGGCGAGCGCGCGCATTCTCGAAGGCGGGATTCACTTCATCGCGCAATCGGTCGTCGAAGGGCGCTTCAGCATCGAGAGCTACGAGCGGTTCTCCGCGAGCGTCGCCGATGCGATCAAGGTCAACATGCAGTGCGCGGCGCAAGCTCAGGTGGCGGGCGTCGAGGCGTTGATCAAACGCTGGAAGGCGGCGCTCGGCGACGACGAATGGAAGAAGGTGTACACGGTCGTGCTGTCGATCTGGACGACGTCGGTGCGCAACCAGAACACGATCATCCTGCGGCGCCTGATGGACCGAAAGAACGTCGACACGCACCTGATCGACATCGCGACGGCGGAGACGCCCGCCGATCCGGTCGCGGTCGCGCTCGACAATCTCGCGCGGATCGTGCAGGACAACATCGCGGCCGAGATGGTGTTCCCGACCGATCCGGTGCTGGCGGATTCGCTCAAGGGGACCGAGGATCTGTTGTCGAATGCGATCGGCAAGCTGATTCGCTGTCCTTATTCGAAGCACTGACCGCCGATGGGGCATGCCTGGGCGTCGAGCGTGCGAAGCCTCGCGAAGCCGATGCTTCCGGAAGCGGAAGCGGCCGAGATCGCGACGCACGCGAAGCGCGTTATGCGTCTCCCGTCGCGCTCCAAAAGGCGAAAGGCGCGCCGCCCGGCGCGCCTTTTTTCATCGAGCGATGCGCAACGAACCGCAATTCGTCACGCCGCATCGGACTCCCAAACGACCGCCGCCCCGCGCGCGTCCCACGCGTCGAGAAACGGCGCATACCGCGCCTCGACGCGATTGCGGCGCACCTTGAACGTCGGCGTGACGAAGCCGCTCGTCTCGTTCCAGATCGAATCGACGACCACGACGAAGCGCAGCTTCTCGTGATCGTCGAGGCTCGCGTTGACGCGTTCGAGATGCTCGCCGAGCGATGTCGCGAGCGCCGCGCGCCGGCCGTCGTCGTCGAGCCTGCGGCCTTCGTCGGACAGCGACACGAGCGCGCACGGCTGCGGCCGTCCCGCACCGACGACGCAGCACGCATCGACGAGCGGATGCGTCGTGAGCCTGCTTTCGATCGGCGACGGCGCGACGTACTTGCCCTTGCTCGTCTTGAAGATCTCCTTCACGCGCCCGGTGATTTTGAGTCGGCCCGCTTCGTCGAGCTCGCCCAAGTCGCCGCTGCGGATGAAGCCGTCGGGCGTGAAGAGCGCGGCGGTGAGGTCGGGGCGCTTGTAATAGCCGATCGTGTTGCCCGGCGAGCGGATCTCGATTTCACCGGTGTCGGCGAGCCGGCTCTCGACGTCGCGCACCGGCGCGCCGACGTAGCCCGGCCGCATGTCGTGCTGCCGGCACGAGTGCGACACGCCGCACAATTCGCTCATCCCGTAGCCTTCGAGCAGTTCGAGCCCGAGATCGCGATACCAGGTGAGCAGCGCGGGCTCGATCGCCGCGGCGGCGCTTGCGGCGAGGCGAACCCGGTCGAGGCCGAGCTGCTGAAGAATCATCGGCTTCATCGCGTCCGGAATCGGGCCGGGCGGCAGGCGGCTCGCGGCCGCGTGCCGGAACTTCGCCCACAGGCGCGGCACCGAGATGAAGAACGTCGGCCGCGCGCGTTGAAGGTCGGCGACGAACGTGTCGAGCGATTCGCCGAAGTAGACGGTGAAGCCCGCGCGCACCGATAGCATCTCGACATAGCCGCGCTCCGCGACGTGCGACAGCGGCAGGTACGAGATCATCCGGTCGCCGGGGCCGAGCGCGATCAGATCGAAGACGGGCTCGACGCACCAGCCGAGCGCGCCGAACGTTAGCATCACGCCCTTCGGGTCGCCCGTCGTGCCGGACGTGTAGACGATCGTCCCGAGCTCGTCGGCGGCGCGCGTCACGTGCTCGGCGAGCGGCACGGTGTCGCGCACGATGTCGTCCCATTTCACGCCGTCGAACTGCGCGCCGGACAGGTACGGCAGGCCGATGCGCCGCACGTGCGGCGGCACGCCGTCGCGCATCTGCTCCCATGCGTCGAGCTTGCCGACGAACAGCGCCGCCGCTTCGCTGTGCGTGAGCACTTGCCGGACCGATTCGGCGCCGAGCGTCGGGTAGAGCGGCACCGACACATGGCCGCTCAGCCAGATCGCGAAATCGGCGAGAATCCAGTGCGCGCAGTTCTTCGACAGGATCGCGATGTTCGATCCGCGCGGCAGATCGAGCGCGCGCAGGTACGCGGCGACGCGGCGCGCTTCGTCGAGCGCCTCGCGCCACGTGAAGCGGCGGATTTCGCCGCCGCCCGTCGGCTGGACGAGCCAGACGTCGTCGGCGCGCGTGCGTTCCCAGTATTGAAGGCGTTCGAGCGGCAGGTTGTCCGGGTCGATCGAGGTCAATGTCGTCTCCTTGCGAGCGGCGGGCGCGCGGCGGCCGCCGCGCGATGTATCGTTGCAGGCCGGTGCATTCGCACAACGCCGACGCGCGCCGGTTTTCGTCGGTTCGGAGCGGCGTCGGCGGCCTCCCGAAAATTCTCACCTTTCGATCTTGCGCGCCATATCTGCGCCGCCCGGTGCGCGCATGCATGTATGCGCGATGCGTGCTGTCGCGCGATCGCCGAGCGGCTTCGGCGATCGCGCGCCTTCGTCGGCCGCGTCTTGGCCGTGTCTTGGCCGCGTCTCGGTTGCGTTGCTCCCGTCGCGGCGTTCATCGGCGTCGCGCTCGCCGCGCATCGGCGGCGCGGGCTGCCGAGCCGGCCGCCGCGATCGCGGCTCCTTTCGCCCGTCAAGCGTCGTTCATGCAAGCGATGCGGCTTGCGCACGCGTGCCGAGAATCCGCCGCGCTTCCTGCGGCGACGCGATCTCGCGCCCGGCTTCGCGCGCGATCGTCGCGATCGCGTCGACGAGCTGCGCGTTCGACGTCGCGCGTGCGCCGTCCGGCAGATAGAACGTGTCTTCGAGCCCGGTGCGCAGCTGTCCGCCGAGCTCGGCCGTCCGCCGATGCAGCGCCCAGATGTTCGCGCGGCCGATCGCGGTGACCTGCCACGTCGAATCGGGCCGCAGCAGCCGGATCAGGATCGGCAGCAGCTCGGGATCGGCCGGCATGCCCGACTCGACGCCCATCACGAAGTTGTAATTCGATCGTCCTGCGAACAATCCGGCGCGCGCGTACATGTCGATGCAGCGGACGATGCCGGTGTCGAAACACTCGAACTCGGGCACCGCGCCCGTCTCGGCCATCGTCGTCAAAAACGACGCGACTTTCTCGACCGGGTTGTCGAACAGCATCGGCGGCCACGCCCACGCGCCGTCCGCCTTCACTTTCAGATAGTTGAGCGAGCCCGCGTTGCATGCGGCGATTTCCGGGCGGATCGAACGGATGCATGCGAGCGGACCGTCGACGTTCGGCCCGACGATGCCCGTCGACTGATTGAAGATCACGCCCGGGCACGCCTCGCGGATCGCCTGCGCGATCTCGGCCGCGAGCTGAGGGTCCCACGATGGCAGGTGCCCCTTGTCCGGCTCCTGCCGGCGAAAGTGCACGTGCATGCACGATGCGCCGGCGTCGTACGCGCCTTTCGCTTCGCGCGCCATCTGCTCGGGCGTGACGGGCACGTTGAACTGCTTCGGGTCCGTGAAGATGCCGTTCAGCGCGCACGTGACGACGACGGGGTGGCTCATCGAAAATTCTCCTTGTATCGAATGCCGGCGCGTTAGCCGGCCTGCGGCTCGAGTTGCGCGAGCACCTGGCCGGGCGCGACCTGCTCGCCCGCGCGCGCGCCGAGCGACGCGACCTTGCCCGCGAACGGCGCGGTGATCGCGTGCTCCATCTTCATCGCCTCGAGCACCATGACCGTTTGTCCGGCCGAGACCGTCGCGCCTTCGTCGATGTCGACCGCGATCACGCGGCCGTTCATCGGCGCGCGCAGCACGCCGTCGCTGTCGGCGGCGCCGGCGCTCGCTCGGCCTGCGCGGTTGAGGATCGCGAACGCGTGATCGATGCCGTCGAGTTGCAGCCACAGGCGCTCGCGCGCGATCGCGAAGCAGTAGGCGTGCGCGCGGCCGTCGATCTCGACCGTCGACGGCTCGCCCGGCGGCGCGGGGCGTGCTCCGTCGAGCGCGACCGGCGCGCGGCCGTGCGCGCGCACGGCCGCGCGCCGGTCGATCGTCACCACGCCTCGTCGCGCATCCGCGTGCTCCGCGCTCGCGCTTACGTTCGCGTTCGCGCGCGCCGACGACAGCCGATATGGCACGGGCAGCGGCGCGCCGTTGCGCCAGCCGCGCCACGCGGGCGACAGCGTCTCCGCGCGATCGGCGGCGGCCGCCGACAGCCACGCGGCGATCGCCCACGCCGCTTCCGTCGGCGCGAAGCGGCGGCTGTCGTTGTCGGGAAAATGCGCGGCGATGAACGCGGTGGACACGGCGCGTCCGTCGACGAACGCCGGATGTCGCAGCACGCGCGCGAGAAATGCGCGGTTGCTCGGCACGCCGAGCAGCACCGTGTCGTCGAGTGCGTTCGCGAGGCGGTCGATCGCCTCGTCGCGCGAGCGGCCGTGCGCGATCAGCTTGCCGAGCATCGAATCGTAGTGCGGGCTGATCGCGACGCCGTCGGCGAGCGCATGATCGCAGCGCGCGTGACGGCCCGGCCGCCACGTCAGCACTTCGCCCGTGCGCGGCAGGAAATCGTCGGCGGGGTCCTCCGCGCAGAGGCGCACTTCGATCGCATGGCCGTCGAGCCGCACGTCGTGCTGCGCGAGCGGCAACGCATCGCCTTGCGCGACGCGCAACTGCCATTCGACGAGATCCTGCCCGGTGATCAGCTCCGTCACCGGGTGTTCGACCTGCAGCCGCGTGTTCATCTCCATGAAGTAGAACCGGCCGTCGCGGTCGAGCAGGAATTCGACGGTGCCCGCGCCGACGTAGCCGATCTCGCGCGCGACGGCGACTGCCGTCGCGCCGAGCCGCGCGCGCAGCGCGGCATCGACCGCGGGCGACGGCGCTTCCTCGACGATCTTCTGGTGGCGGCGCTGCACCGAGCAGTCACGCTCGCCGAGATGGACGACGTGGCCGTGCGTATCGGCGAACACCTGCACTTCCACGTGGCGCGGCTCGATCACGGCGCGCTCGACGATCATGCGGCCGTCGCCGAACGCGTTCCGCGCTTCGGATACGGCAAGCTTCAGCGCGGCGGGCAGCGCGTCGCGCGCATCGACGCGGCGCATTCCGCGCCCGCCGCCGCCCGCCGCTGCCTTCAGCATTACCGGAAAGCCGATTCGTTCGGCCTCCGAAAGCAGGCGCGCGTCGCTCTGATCGTCGCCGTCGTAGCCGGGCACGACGGGAATGCCGGCCGCTGCCATCCGGCGGCGCGCGCGGGCCTTGTCGCCCATCGCGTCGATCGCGTCGGCGCGCGGGCCGACGAACGCGAGGCCCGCCTCGACGGCGCGCCGCGCGAACGCCGCGTTCTCCGACAGAAAGCCGTAGCCCGGATGAATCGCCTGCGCGCCGCTCTTCGATGCGGCGTCGATCAGCTTGTCGATCGACAGATACGATTCGGCGGGCGTCGCGCCGCCGATCGACACCGCCGCGTCGCACGCGGCGACGTGCGGGCTGCGCGCGTCCGCGTCGGAGTGGACGGCGATCGTCGCGATGCCGAGCCGGCGCGCGGTGCGCGCGATGCGCACCGCGATCTCGCCGCGGTTCGCGATCAGCAGACGGGTGAAGCGGCGCTCGCTCATGGCGTCACCGGCAGCGTCGGCGCATCGGTTGCCCAGCGGGGCGCGCGCTTGTCGGTCAATGCGGCGAGGCCTTCGACGACCGTGCCCGAGCGCAGCGCGGCGGCGAATGCGTTCGCCGCCGCATCGAGGACGGCGGCGCGCTCGCGATGCAGTGTGTCGGCGACGATTCGCTTCGTCGCGCGCTGCGCGGCCGGTTCGCATGCGAGCACGCGCGCGAGCTCGCCGCGCAGCAACGGATCGATGGCGTCCGCGTTCGCGATTTCGTCGGCGAGGCCCGCGTGCAACGCGTCGGCGGCCGACAGGCGGCGGCTCGTCAGCATCAGCCAGCGGCCGCGCACGGCGCCCGCGCGTGCGACGATGAACGGCGCGATCTGCGCGGGCGGCAGGCCGAGCGACGTTTCGGGCATCGAAAGATATGCGTCGCTCGCCATCAGCACGCGGTCGCACGCGGCCGCGAGCCCGCAGCCGCCGCCCATCGCCGCGCCTTCGATCACGGCGAGCGTCGGCATCGGCAGTGCCGCGAGCCTGTCGAGAAGCGCGCCGAACCGGCGGTTCGACGTTGCGATCGGATCGGGCGCGTCGGCGGGCGCCGGCTCGCGCATCATCGCGTGAAAGCCGCCGAAGTCGCCGCCCGCGCAGAACACGCCGCCCGCGCCGCGCAGCACGAACGCTCGCACGCCGTCATCGGCGGCGACGCGCGCGCACTCGGCGTCGAGCGCCGCGACGAGATCGTCGGTCAGCGCGTTGCGCTTGCCCGGCCGATTCAGCGTCGCGAACACGACGCCGTGCGTTTGCGCGACGTGCAGCGGCGCGAGCGTCGAGGAAGTCGTCTCGGTCATCGCGCGTCACTCCCGCGGCAGCGTGCCGAGCTTCTTGCAGATGATGCCGAGCATCACCTCGTCCGCGCCGCCGCCGATCGAAAACAGGCGCGTGTCGCGATAAGTGCGCGAGATGCTCGATTCCCACGCGAAGCCCATGCCGCCCCAGAACTGCAGGCAACTGTCGGTGACTTCGCGCGCGAGGCGTCCCGCCTTCAGCTTCGCCATCGACGCGAGCGTCGTCACGTCGCCGCCCTGCACGTACAGTTCCGTCGCGCGATATGTGAGCGCGCGCAGCGCCTCCACCTCGGTCTTCAGCTCGGCGAGCCGGTAATGCACGACCTGATGATCGAGCACGGGCCGCCCGAAGATCTTGCGCTGACGCGTGTAGTCGATCGTTTCGTCGATCGAACGATCGAGCACGACGAGCGCGGCGGCCGCGCCGTAGAGCCGCTCTTCCTGGAACTGCAGCATCTGATAAGTGAAGCCTTGGCCTTCCTCGCCGATCAGGTTGCGGCGCGGCACGCGCACGTCGTCGAAGAAGATCTGCGCGGTGTCCGAAGAATGCATGCCGATCTTGCGGATCTTCTTCTCGATGTGCACGCCTTTCGATTTCAGCGGCACGACGATCAGCGATTTGTTCCGATGCGGCGGGCCGTCCGACGTGTTCGCGAGGCAGCACATCCAGTCGGCCTGCGTGCCGTTCGTGATCCAGAGCTTCGTGCCGCTGATCACGTAATCGTCGCCGTCGCGGCGCGCCGCCGTGCGAATCGACGCGACGTCCGAGCCCGCGCCCGGCTCCGACACGCCGATGCACGACACGTGCTCGCCTGCGATCGCGGGCGCGAGGAACTCGCCGCGCAACGCATCGGAGCCGAAGCGCGCGAGCGCGGGCGTCGCCATGTTCGTCTGCACGCCGATCGCGAGCGGCACGCCGCCCGCCTTGCACACGCCGAGCGCCTCGGCCATCACGAGCTCGTAGCTGTAGTCGAGGCCGCCGCCGCCGAACGCGGCGGGCTTGCTCAGGCCGAGCATGCCGAGCGCGCCGAGCTTGCCGAACACGTCGTGCGCGGGAAAGATGCCGGCTTCCTCCCATTCGTCGACGTGCGGATTGACCTCTTGCTCGATGAAGCGCTTGACGGTGCGCGAGATCGCTTCGTGTTCTTCGGTGAAATGCATGATGTCTCCAGATCAGGGGCGGGCGACGCCGAACGTGAGCGGTTGGACGGTCTTGCCGCGGCCGTCGCGGCAGACGGCGAGCGTCATCGCGATCACGCGGCGCGTGTCGCGCGGATCGATGACACCGTCGTCGAGCATGCGCCCGGACGTGTAGAACGCGTGGGTCTGGCGCTCGAAGTTCGCGACGATCTTCTCGCGCAGCGCATCGATTCGCGCGCGGTCCGGCTCGACGCCTTTCGCGCGCGCCGCGCCTTCCATCACGATCGCCATCGTGAGCGCCGCCTGCTCCGCGCCCATCACCGCGGTGCGCGCGTTCGGCCACGAAAACACGAAGGCCGGATCGAAGCCGCGCCCGCACATCCCGTAATTGCCCGCGCCGAACGAAGCGCCGCACAGGATCGTGATCTGCGGGACGGTGGCGTTCGACACCGCCTGGATCATCTTCGCGCCATGCTTGATCATTCCCGCGCGTTCGGACTCCTTGCCGACGATGAAGCCCGTCGTGTTCTGCAGATAGACGAGCGGCACGCCGCTCTGGCAGCACGCCTGAATGAAATGGGTCGCCTTCGTCGCGCCGGCCGGATCGAGCGGGCCGTTGTTCGTCACGATGCCGACGGGCATTGCGTGGATGCGCGCGTGCGCGCAGACGGTGGCCGGCCCGTACGACGGCTGGAATTCCAGAAGATCCGATGCGTCGACGAGCCGCGCGATCACCTCGCGCATGTCGACGGGCTTCTTGCCGTCGCGCGGCAGGATGCCTAGCAGTCCTTGCGGATCGAGCGCGGGTTCCTCGCCGACGGGCAGCGCCGCCTCGCGCTCGCGCCAGCCGAGCTTGTCGACGAGCTCGCGCAGGATGCGGATGCCGTCGGCGTCGTCGTCCGCGACGTATTCGGCGAGGCCCGACACGCTCGCGTGCATCGTCGCGCCGCCGAGCTCCTCGTCGGTCGCGATCTCGCCCGTCGCGGCCTTCAGCAGCGGCGGGCCGGCGAGGAACGCCTTCGCGCGGTCGCGCACCATCACGACGTAATCGGACAAGCCCGGCATGTACGCGCCGCCCGCGGTCGACGAGCCGTGCACGAGCGTGAGCACCGGGATGCCGGCGGCGGACAGCTTCGCGAGCTGATGGAAATGGCGGCCGCCGTGGATGAATTCCTCGACGCGGTATTGCAGCAGGTTCGCGCCCGCCGATTCAACGAGATGCACGAACGGCAGCCGATGGTCGAGCGCGATCCGCTGCAGCCGCTGGAATTTCTCGAGGCCCATCGGCTGCAGCGCGCCCGCGTCGATGCCCGAATCGGCGACGACGATCATGCAGCGCGTGCCGCTCACGTAGCCGATGCCGCCGATGAGGCCCGCGCCCGGCACCGATTTGTCCGGATCGCTTTCGCCGACGAGATAGCCGGCGAGCGCCGCGAGCTCGAGAAACGGCGCGCCGGCGTCGACGAGGAGCGCGAGCCGCTCGCGCGGCAGCAGTTGCCCGCGCTTGTCGAAGCGCGGGCCGGCCTTCGCCGATTCGTCCGCGGCGCGCGCGTTGAGCGCGTGCCATTGCGCGATCAGCGCGCGCATGTGATCGGCGTTGTCGCGGAACGCGGCGCTTGTCGTATCGAGACGGGAATCGAAGATCGGCATGTCAGCGCTTGAAGAGTTCGGGCGCGATCGCGCGATGGAAGCCGTCGAACGGCGCGTTCGCGTCGACGGGCTGCATCGCGAAATGGCGGCGCGCGTTCGGCGCGCCGCCGTCTACGCGCAGGCACGCGCCGCTGATGAACGACGCGGCGTCCGACAGCAGGAACGCGATCGCCGCCGACACTTCGGCTTCGTTGCCGATGCGCCCGAGCGGCACCATCTTCGGCAGGCCGCGCAGCATCGGCTTGATCGCGTCGGGATACGTGTCCATTCCGCTCGACGCGATCCAGCCGGGCGCGACGGCGTTCACGCGCACGGGCGCCCATTCGGCGGCGGCCGTCTCGGTGAAGTTCAGCATGCCGGCGCGCGCGGCGCCGCTGTGGCCCATGCCCGTCATGCCGTGCCACATGTCGGCGATGATGTTGACGATCGCGCCCGTCTTGCTCGGCTTCATCGATTGCACGTAGCACTCGCGCGCGACGAGAAAGCCGCCGAGCAGGTTCGTGTTGAGCACGGCCTGCCAGCCTTTCGCGCTGATCTGATCGAGCGGCGCGGGGAACTGGCCGCCCGCGTTGTTGACCAGCAGATCGACGCGGCCGTGCCGCTCGACGATCTGCGCGATCGCGTGCCGCACGCCGTCCTCGTCGCGAATGTCGCATGCGATCGCGTCCGCACGGCCGCCGTCTTCGTGGATTTCGGCCGACACGTTCGCGAGCTTGTCCGCGTTGCGGCCGAGCAGCACGACGAGCGCGCCGAGCGACGCGAGCTCGTGCGCGCAGCAGCGGCCGATGCCGCTGCCGCCGCCCGTGACGAGCGCGACCTTGCCGTCGAAGCTGCCCGCGCGAAGTTGTGAGCGATATGCCATGTGAGGTTTTTCGTCCGTCAGTCGAGAAACAGATCGTTCGGAAACGACGTGGTGCCGGGCACGACCGCGTAGCGCGAGAGATCGGCGACACCCGCGCCGGCGAGCACCTGCTCGTCGATGAAGAAGCGGCCCGTGTGCGTGCGCGCGTCGAGCGACAGCACGTGCGCGGCGGCGTCGGCGACGATCTCCGGCGTGCGGCAGACCTCGGGCGCAATGCCGGGAATCATTTGCAGCGCCGCCGTGCGGATCACCGTGCGCGGCCACAGTGCGTTGACCGCGATGCCGTGCGGACGGAATTCCTCCGCGTGCCCGAGCACGCACAGGCTCATGCCGTATTTCGCGATCGTGTACGCGACGTGCGGCGCGAACCATTTCGGATCGAGATTCGGCGGCGGCGACAGCGTCAGCACGTGCGGGTTGCCGCCGCGCTTCGCGGATTCCCTCAGATACGGCAGCGCCGCCTGCGTGCACGCGAACGTGCCGCGGACGTTGACGTCGAACATCAGGTCGAAGCGTTTCATCGGCGTGTTCGGCGTGTCGGTCAGGCTGATCGCGCTCGCGTTGTTGACGAGCACGTCCACGCCGCCGAAACGCTCGGCCGCGCGCGCGAGCGCGGCGGCGATCTGCGTTTCGTCGCGTATGTCCACTTGAAGCGGCAGGCATGCGCCGCCCGCCGCTTCGATCTCGGCGGCCGCGCTGTAAATCGTGCCGGGCAGCTTCGGATTCACGTCGGCGGTTTTCGCGGCGACGACGACGTTCGCGCCGAGGCTCGCGGCCTTCTTGCCGATCGCAAGCCCGATGCCGCGCGAAGCGCCGGTGATGAAGACGGTCTTCCCTTGCAGCGTGCTCATCGGGCGCCCCGGATGTCGTCGTGTGCGATGTGCGCATCGTAGCGCCGTGAATCTAATAAATCAATCGGTTGATTTATTTTTGCCGCGTTCCTAGAATCGGCACGAAAGCGGCCGACTCCCGGCGCACCGAAAGGAGGCATCGATGCATCGCGCGATCCCGAACCCGGCCTATTACCGGCCGGAGCACGTCCAATTGCAGGACACGTTGCGCCGATTCGTCGCGAACGAGATCTCGCCGTACGTGAACGATTGGGACGAGGCGGGCGAGTTTCCGCGCGAGCTGTACGAGAAGGCGGCGCGCGTCGGGCTTCTCGGCATCGGCTTTCCCGACGCCTACGGCGGCGTCGAGGACGTCGACATGTTTCATCGGCTGATCTGCTCGATCGAGCTCGCGCGCTGCGGCGCGGGGGGCGTCGTCAGCTCGCTGATGTCGCATACGATCGGCGCGCCGCCGATCGCGCACGCGGGCAGCGACGAACTGAAGGCGCGCGTGCTGCCCGGCATTCTCGCGGGCCGCAAGATCTCGGCGCTCGCGATCACGGAGCCGGGCGGCGGCTCGGACGTCGCCGCGCTGCGCACGAGCGCGGTGCGCGACGGCAGCCGCTACGTCGTGAACGGCGAGAAGGTGTTCATCACTTCGGGCATGCGGGCCGACTACTACACGGTGGCCGTGCGCACCGATGCGCACGCGCAGGGCGCGAAGGGGCTGTCGCTGCTGCTCGTCGAAGGCGACGCGCCGGGCTTGTCGAAGACGCCGCTGAAGAAAATGGGCTGGTGGGCGTCGGACACCGCGCATCTGCGCTTCGACGATTGCCCCGTGCCGGCCGCGAACCTGATCGGCCCGGAAGGCGGCGGCTTTGCGCTCGTGATGCAGAATTTCAACCTCGAGCGCTTCAGCCTCGCCGCGTCGGCGCTCGGCTTCGCGCAAGTCTGCTACGAGGACGCGCTCGACTGGGCGCGGCAGCGGCGCACGTTCGGCCGGCGCGTCGCGGATCATCAGGTGATCCGGCACAAGCTCGTCGACATGGCGATGCGCATCGACGCGACGCGCGCATGGCTCGAGCAATGCGCGTGGCAGATCGATCATCTCGACAGGGGCGCGCCGACGCTCGTCGCGACGATCTGCATGCTGAAGAATTTCGCGACGCAGACGATGCAGTTCTGCGCGGACGCCGCCGTGCAGATACTCGGCGGCATGGGCTACATGCGCGGCACGCGGCCCGAGCGCATCTATCGCGAAGTGAAGGTCAACATGATCGGCGGCGGCGCGGAGGAAATCATGAAGGATCTGGCGGCGCGCCAGCTCGAGTATTAGCGCGCGGCGCTCGGGATCGGGCGGCGCGCGCGGGCGGATCGGCTTTCCAAGCGTTTAAAACTCGCCGATAATCGCTCGAATGACGGGCTTCGCCGCAGCAGCGCGGTTGCGCGGCGGCGAGCGCCGGTTCGAAACATCGCATTGTGATTCTATGAGCGCCATACCTCAGGCCACGCGCAAGCGCGGGCGTCCCGTGAAGGGCGAGAGCGCGACGCTGCGCGACGAGCTGATCCTCAAGTCCGCGAAGCTGTTCCGCACGCAGGGATACGAACGAACGACGGTCCGCGACATCGCCGCTGCGGCGGGCGTGCAGGCGGGAAGCTGGTTCTACTATTTCAAGACGAAGCAGGACATTCTCGTCGCGGTGATGGAGCAGGGCATGTCGAACGCGCTCGCGCGGATCGAGGCGCTGGACGTCGAGAACCTGCCCGCGCGCGACGCGTTCCGCGCGCTCGTGCACACGCACTTGAAAACGCTGGTGTCGCCCGATCACGACTTCATTCCGGTGCTGCTGTACGAATGGAAGTCGCTCGACGAAGCGATGCAGGCGAAGGTGCTGAAGCTGAAGGACCGCTACGAGGCGGTGTGGGACGGCGTGATCGAGCGGCTGCAGGCGGCGGGCGAGTGGCCCGCGCCGACGCCGATCGACCGGCTGCTGATGTTCGGCGCGCTGAACTGGGTCGCGCAATGGTACAAGCCGAACGGGCCGCTCGGCCTCGATGCGCTCGCCGATCATGCGGTGCAGTTCCTGTTGCGCACGCAGCCCGGCTGCACGTTCGCCCCCGAGCCCGCGCGCGCGGCGAAGAAGAAATCCGTCAGGAAAACGGGCTGACGCGGTCGAGCCGATTCATTCGTCATCCGGAACGATCCGGCGCGGAGCGACGCGCGGTTCATGTGCGGCGATGCGTTGCGCCGGAAGCGCCGGGTGTGCAGGAGGCAGCGGACGAAGCAGTCGCGGCGGAAACCGCGACGCTTGTCATGCTGCCCGATGCGGCGTCGAGCGGCGTGGCAAGCGTTGCTGGAACGATCAGTACTGCGTGCCGTACGTCGCCGCCATGGCCGCAGTTGCCGTCGCGCGCCGAGCGTGTCTCGATGCGCCCGGCGGCCGACAGCGCCGCGACGATGTCCGCGGGATCGCGGGATCGCCGGCGTCGCGAGACGTCGCCAGCGTCAACGGCTGCGCGGGCCGGTACAGCGTCTCGCGGCACGGCGCGCCGAACCGGAGCGGCGCGCCGTGCCGCGAGACGCCGCTCACCGCGTGATGCGAGCGCCGCAAGCGCAGCACGAGCCGGCTCCCCGCGTGCCGCGGCTCGGCATGCGCGAACGCGAGCCGCGCGCTTTCCCCTTCGGAGAATTTCGGCAGGGCCGCTAGCTGATCGGCACGCACTTGCGGCAGCAACGGCAGCAACGGACGCAACGCCGCGCCCGCAGGCGATGCGTGCGGCGTTTGCCAACCCGCCTGCTGCAGGCGGTGCGCGATCTGCGCGCGGTGCGCCGGCCATTGCGGCGGCAGCGGCTCTTCCTGATCGGCGCCGGCGACCATCGCGTCGCGCGGCGAACCGCCTTTCTTACGCGTCGCCGGATGCCGCGCCGCGCCGCCGTGTCGTCCTCCCGCAAAGGCCGCGATTCGTTCGCCGGCCTGTTCGCCGAACCGCCCTCTTTTTTCATTTGAAGAAAACGCAGGCCGCCTGCATTGACAACCACGCGTCATTGATCAATTGAATATTCATAATGTGAATTCAACAATTGAAATGAATATTCGATTAAGCAGAGCATGGCCGTCGCCATCGTTCTGCAAGCGCGCCGTAAATTCTGCTCGGGCTGCATCGCGTGCGGCGCGGCTTCGCCGTCGGCTCGTTCGCTGCCCATCCGGCGCGCCCCGCCCGCTCGCCGTCACCGGCATGCCTGAGGCACGCCGCACAGAACCATTTCAATTCACTAACCAAAGCCTAACTCGATTAACGCGACCATAACGATAAATTAATTTATTGGTAAATTTCTTGTAAAGATAGATTTGACCTCCTAGCATGGCTTTGCAGTTCACCGTACCTCTCTTGTTTAGTGCTTGCAGTTAATACGTTTCCAATAACCACGCATTCATTATCTGGAGGATTACATGAAGAAACTTTCCTTCCTGCTGTCCGTCACCGCGATTTCGCTCGCCAGTCTCAGCGCGTTTGCGCAAGCCGGCGACCAGCCGGCCGCGGTCGACCGGGCGCTGCAATTGATCCAGCAGAACCCGGCCGCCTTCAACCTGGCCGCCGGCAGCGCCGCGCGCACGCTGAAGTTCGCGGCCGCGCAGCCGGGCGCGCCGGCGGAGGGCGACCAGTTCCAGGTGCGCGACGTGATCGTCGACCCGGACGGCACCGAGCACGTGCGTTTCGACCGCTTCTATGCGGGGCTGCCCGTGATCGGCGGCGACGTCGTCGTGCACTCGAATCAAGGGCAACTGAAGCAGGCGAGCCTGACCCAGCCCGTGCCGATCGATCTTGCCGGCAAGATCGGCAAGGTCGGCGAGCGCTTCGTGGTGCGCAACGCGCCCGATGTGGGTGCGGCCGCGGCCCGGCGCGCCGCGGCCAAGCACTTCGGCGCGGACGTGCGCCGTGTCGACGGCCCGGATCTCGTCGTGTTCGCGCGCGACGCCGCGCCGACGCTCGCCCACGCGGTGCGCGTGTACGGCAAGGCGACCGACGCGCACGGCGAGGCCGTGCTCTACTACGTCGACGCGCGCACGGGCAACGTGCTCGACGCGCAGGATCTGATCAAGACCGCCGCCGCAACCGGCACCGGCCGTTCGCTGTACTACGGAAACCTGTCGCTGACGACCGACCAGACCGGCACGAACGCGTACCGGATGCTCGATCCGACGCGCGGCAGCGGCTCGGTGTACGACGGCCGCGGCCTGACCTCGGACGAAGTCGAGCTGGCGACCGATCTGCCGATCTTCACGAGCAGCACGAACGTGTGGGGCGACAACACGACGAGCAACCGGCAGACCGTCGCGGCCGACATCGACTACGGTCTCGCGCTGACCTGGGATTACTACAAGACCACGCACAACCGCAACGGCATCTTCAACGATGGTCGCGGCGTGAGGAGCTACGCGCACGTGGTGTTCGACACCGGCGGCGGCACGACCGGCGCGAACGCGGCATGGCTGTCGTCGCGCGTGATGGTGTACGGCGACGGCGAGCCGGGCAGCCGCCTGCCGAAGCCCGTCGTATCGGTCGACGTGGCCGGGCACGAGATGAGCCACGGCGTGACCGAAGCCACCGCGAACCTGAACTATTCGGGCGATGCGGGCGGCCTCAACGAGTCGACTTCCGATATCTTCGGCACGCTCGTCAAGTACTACGCGAACAACCCGAACGATCCGGGCAACTACGTGATCGGCGCGCGCATCACGAGCGGCGGCCTGCGCAAGATGTACAAGCAGGATCTCGACGGCCGGTCGTACAGCTGCTATCCGTCCAGTGGCTTCACGTGGACGAATCCGCATTACTCGTCGGGCGTCGGCAACCGCTTCTTCTATCTGCTCGCGGAAGGCCCGGTGGTGCCGGCGACCGACACCGGGCTGTCGAAGAGCCAACTGGTCTGCAACGGCGACACCAGCTTCAGCGGCCTCGGCCGCGACAAGGCGGGCAAGATCTGGTATCGGACGTTGACTGTGTACTTGACCTCCAACTCCAGCTACTCGAGCGCGCGGCGCGCGTCGATCCAGGCGGCGAACGACCTGTACGGCGCGAATTCGGCTGAGAGCGCAACGGTTGCGCGCGCGTGGAGCGCGTCCGGCGTGAACTGACGACGCGGCGTATCGGCGGCGGCGTGCCCGCCGGCCGGGAAGCCCGTTCCTGCGGGCTTCCCGGCGATTCTCGATGCGCATGATTGGATCAAGCCGCTTCACGGCGGCGCATCCGTTTTCCATGGCGACGCTATGTCGTCGTGCGGAGAAGCGAACGAGGCGCACGAAGCGAAGACGCGAACGAAGCGAAACCAGCGCGCATGTCGGTCATCGATGCGGACGTTGGACCATTCAAGCCCATCGTTTCACGCCGTGCCCTCCAGCGACGAAACGCCGAAGGTCAAGCATTTCATCGCACCGCTCGCGCGCCACGCGCAAGGGGCCGTCACGACGCCGTCGATGAATGCATGATGCGGCAGAGCATCCGGCGCATCCGGCGCAACCGGCGCGGCGATACGAATTGACGGAATCACTTCACTGCAGGCGGACGTTGCCATCACGCCTTGCGTGATGGCCGCAGGCGAGAAACGACCGAGAAAGTCGATCGCGGATGCATTGCGGATCGTTGCCTTCCTGTTGCGCGTTCGCCAAATCGATCCGCTCGGCATCGACATCAACCGGTTCGTTCACCTACCCATCGCGATTGAGCGGGGCACGTCGAACATTGCGTCATGTGCGGGCCCGGCGTGCATCGAGCGCCGCGATGTCGCTCGCGTCGTTCGCCTGCGGTTCGCCGATGTGAAAATGCTCGAACCGGCTGCACGCGGCGGCGACGCGCGATATCGCCGAATCCTTCCGTGACGCGATCCGTCGACTATGCTTCAGACGTGTACCGCAACGTCCCGATGAAAGGAGGCGCGATGACGGAGCCTGGCCCCTGCGTGTTGGCGATCGATCTCGGAACGAGCGGCCCGAAGGCCGCCGTCGTCTCGCTCGACGGGCGGGTCGTCGCGGCGGCGCGCGAGGCGGTCGCGACGCTGTCCGTGCCGGGCGGCGGCGTCGAGCAGGACCCGCTCGACATCTGGCGCGCGGTCAAGCATGCGTGCGTCGTCGCGCTGCACGCATCGGGCGTCGCGTCGCGCGACGTGCGCGCGATCGCATGCAGCAGCCAGTATTCGTCGATCGTGCCCGTCGGCGCGGACGGCGCGCCCGTCGCGAACATGATTCTCTGGCTCGACCGGCGCGGCGCGCCGCGCGCGATGCGCGACGTCGCACATTACCCGAAGCGGGCCGATTCGCTGCTGCGGCAGTGGCAATGGCTGCGCGTGCATGGATTGCCGCCCGTCGAAGGCGGGATCTCGCTCACGCACATGCGCTATCTGAAGTATGCGAAGCCCGACGTCTACGCGCGCACCGCGACGTTTCTCGAACCGATGGACTATTTGAATCTGCGCTTCACGGGGCGCGCGTGCGCGAATCAATGCACGGCGTTCATGTCGCTTGCGATCGACAACCGCCGCCTGAACGCGACGCGCTACGATTCGCGGCTCGTACGTTACTCGTGCATCGATGCCGACAAGCTGCCCGAGCTGCTGCCGATCGACGCGATCGTCGGCCGCGTGTTGCCCGACGTCGCCGACGAACTCGGCTTGCCGCGCGATACGCCGGTGGTTGCGGGCCTGAACGACACGCAGGCGGGCGGCATGGGCGCGTGCGCGTTCGCGGGCAAGCACGCGGCGCTGTCGATCGGCAGCTCGAGCGTGATGATCGCGCACGTGCGGTTCAAGCGAACGGATATCCGGCACGCGATTCTCAGCATGCCGAGCCCGGTGCCGGACACGTATTTCGTGATGGCGGAAAACGGCGTCGGCGGCGCGGCGCTCAAGCACTTCATCGAGCAGCAGGTCTATGCGGACGATCCGTTCGGCGCGCTGCCGCGCGACGATTGCTTCGCGCGCCTGCAAACGGCGATCGACGCGACGCCGCCAGGCAGCGGCGGCGTGCTGTTCCTGCCGTGGCTCGCGGGATCGCTCGCGCCGTGCGCGGACGCATCGATGCGCGGCGGCTTCGTCAATCTCGGGCTCGACGCGACGCGCAGCCACCTCGCGCGCGCGGTGCTCGAAGGCGTCGCGATGAATCTGCGCTGGCTGCGCGGCCCTGTCGAAGCATTCGCGAAGCGGCGCTTCTCGCACTTCGTGCTCTACGGCGGCGGCGCGGAATCCGACGCATGGTCGCAGATCGTCGCGGACGTGCTGAACGCGCCCGTGCATCGCGTCGAGCAGCCGCAATACACGACGTGCGTCGGGGTTGCGCTGCTTGCGTTCCAGCGGCTCGGCTTGCTCGATCTCGACGATTTCGGCGCACGCGTGCGGATTCGCGGTGTCCACGAGCCGAACCGCGCGAACGCGGACGTCTATGCCGAAATGTCCGCGCGATTCGTCGACGCGTTCAAGCGTAATCGGCCCGTTTTTCGCGCGATGCAGCGTGTTTAGGCACACGAACGAATCGCTCGCCGGCGCGCTGCGTCGTCAGCCTCGGTTCATACCCGGTGCGTGCGCGCGCGTCGGCGGCCGCGCGCGAGCCGACGCGCAAACCGGGAGCCGCTCAGCCCGGCGCGTAACACGAGAGCCAGTCCTTGACGTAAAAGCACTTCCAGCTCGAGTTGATCGGCAGGTTGAGCGAAGGAGCGGGCGGCGTGGCCGGCGACGGCTTCGGATCGTTCGGCCCGCTCGCGCGGCTCGACTGATCGACGGACACCGGATAGGGGACGTTCGCGAGAATGCCGCCGTACTGCTTGCCGAGCACGAAGCCGACGGGCGTCACCAGCATGTAGGCGCCCGGATTGCCCGATGTCGCAGTCGACCACACGGGCTGCCCCTTGTTGTAGACGACGAGATTGCCGTCGGGCTGCATCGCGACGCTGTCCGACGCGAAGCTCTTGTTCCACAGGTAATAGGTGACGTTGTTGAAGATCTGCAGCGATTGGCGTCCGTTGAGCACCGGGAAGTTCAGCCCGAACGGATAGCCGACGACCGTCGTGAGCGCGCCGCTATTCGGCGTGATCGATGCGAACGGCCAGGTGAACGAAGGATAGCCGCCCTGCGGCGGATAGATCGCGACGACGCCGAAATCCTCGACGACCGCGTACGAGCCCGGAATGGGCGCGGGGCCGTAATACCAGTTGCTCCAGACGACGTCGTTCCCCGAATAGAATGCGAGCCGGCCGTCGGTCTGCATGACGAGCCGATCGCCTTTGCCCACGTAGAGCGCGCCCTCGGGCTTCGTTCCGAAGAATTGCGACATCGAGCTCGCGCCCCATGCCTGCGTCGGGAATTTATAGTGGAAATACAGCTTGCCGCTCGCGGCGTCGATGCCGAATGCGAAATTGCCGTTGTTCGACATCGCGTATTGCCCCGCGACCAATGTGCCGCCCGATGGAATGATCGCCCCCGCCATTGCCGACATCGATGAGCACAGCATCAACAAGAAAGCCAATGCGTATCTCTTCATGACGTGTTCCGATTTTTATTAGGATGTCATGCTAAGCATAGCGTGAACGAAAGGAACGTACAGGGAATTTTTAATGTGTTAATTAGGCAGCCTTAATGTGAACGGCGAGGCGGAATCATCGGCAGTGCCGTCGGCATCGACGCACGTCCGAAAGCCGATGCCGGTTCCGATCAGGAGGGCGTGATGGATCTCGAAGAAGGCGTCAAGCGGCTTTATCCGTATGCGGCCGAATTCGGCGCGATGCACGGCTTTCCCGAGCGCGGCATGCCGCGCGAGCGCTTGCTCGAAGAGCTGCGATCGATGGCCGCGCGCGAAGACTTCAAATGGGAACACGGCCGCTGCTCGGGCACGATGTACTGCGGCGATCACGAACATTATGCGTTCCTCAACGAAGCGTACGGGCTCTTCAGTCACGTCAACGCGTTGCAGCGCGACCTGTGCCCGAGCATGAACCGGATGGAAAGCGAGATCGTCGCGATGACGGTCGCACTGCTGCACGGCGAGGCCGTGACCGGGCATGACGGCGCGCATCGCGCATGCGGCGCGCTGAGCCTCGGCGGCACGGAGAGCATCCTGAACGCGACGCTCGCGTATCGCGACAAAGCGCGCGCCGAACGCGCAATCGTGCGGCCGCGGATGATCTGGCCCGCGTCGGCGCATCCCGCGTTTCGCAAGGCCGCGCATCTGTTCGGCATCGACGTGATCGTCGCGCCGGTCGATCCGCAAACGATGCGGGTCGACGTCGATTTCGTGCGCGATGCGATCGACGCCGATACCGTGATGATCGTCGGCTCGGCATGCAATTATCCGTACGGGACGATCGATCCGATCGAGGCGCTGTCCGACGTCGCGATCGACAAGCACGTGTGGCTGCATGTCGACGCTTGTCTCGGCGGCTGGATTCTGCCGTGGGGGGAAACGCTCGGCTATCCCGACATTCCGGTTTTCGATTTCCGCTTGCCCGGCGTCACGTCGATCTCGGCCGATACGCACAAATACGGCTACGGACCGAAAGGCGGCTCGGTGCTCGCGTGGCGCGACGCGAGCTTTCGCCGGCACCAGTACTTTTTGATGACCGACTGGGCGGGCGGCGTATACGGGTCGCCCGGTTTGGCCGGCAGCCGTTCGGGCGGCCTGATCGCCGCGACGTGGGCGGCGCTGCGCGGCCTCGGGCGCGAAGGATACCTGGCGCGCGCGAAGGCGATATTCGATACGGCGTTCGACATGCAGGCCGCCGTGCGCGCGATTCCGGAACTGCGCGTGCTCGGCAGGCCGACGTTCTGTTTCGCGTTCGCGTCGGACGCGTTCGACATCTATCACGTGAACGACTGCATGCGTCGGCACGGCTGGCGCTTCAACGGGCTTCAGCGTCCGGACGCGCTGCACATGTGCGTGACGGGGCCGCAGACGCAGCCGGGCGTCGTCGAGCGATTCAGGCGGGATCTCGGCGAGGCGGTCGACTATGCGCGACGCCACGCGGAGGCGCGCCCGCAGTCGAGCGGCGTCTATGGCGGCGATTCGGCCGGGCTCGACTTGCGCGACGATGCGCAGGCGAGAGCGTTCTTCACGCAGGTGCTCGATCTGTTTACCGACTGTCCGCTTTAGGCCGCGATGCATGGAGCCGTGCGCGCCGATCGAGCGCGATGGTCGAGCGTCACGAGTCGCCGGTCGGTCCGTCCCAGCCGTCGAGATATTTCGGCAGTTCGTCGCGCACGTCGACGATTCGCTGCCGATAGAACAGATGCATCGTCGGCCGCAGCGCGTCGGGCAGCTCGCCGCCCGTGGCGCGCGCGACGATCGCGTTCGGCACGACGCGCATGCCGAGCCGGTTCGTGCCGAACACGGTTTCGCCGCAGGCTGCGCAGAACCTGCGGGACAGGTGCTTCGCCGGATGCGTGAACGTCGCGGCGTCGCCTTCGGCGACGGCGACTTGCTCGGCCGGCCAAGCGGTTGCCGACAGCATCGGCGCGCCGTAGAAATCGCGGCATGACGCGCAGTGGCAGTTGGCTCGCGCGGCCGGCTCGCCCGTCAGCGTCACGCCGACGGCGCGGCATAGACATCGAATGGAACGCGTTGCGGTCATCTCGTCTCCAGCGGTGAGCCGGCGAGTATAAGACAAGCGCCGCGCGCTTCGGCGTGAACAAGATGCGTTGCGCGCGGCCGGCTCGTCGGCGAATCGGATCGCCGCGCGCGGGTTCGTCGAGCGACGGACGCTCGCTGGCGCGGGCGTGTCGCCGCGCCGCCGGCATCGATCGCGCCGACGCCCGCCTCAATCGAAATCGAACATGTCGAACAGCGATTTCTTTTTCCGATACCCGCCGTGTTGCGGCCGGTAATGACCGTCGTGCTCGTACCCGTCATGCCGGCGCCGATCGTCGTGCGCGTTGCGCGCGGGCGGCGCTTCGCGGGCGGTATCGCGCGCGGCGTCGCGTCGACGCTCGCCTGCATCGTCGTCGGCACGGGCCATGAGCTTGTCGAGCTCGCCGCGGTCGAGCCATACGCCGCGGCACGCCGGGCAGTAGTCGATCTCGATCGATTGCCGTTCTGTCATCAGCAGCTCGGGCGTCACGCAAACAGGGCATTTCATCGTGCAACTCCTTTCGAGGGCGCGCGGACGAGCCGCGCTTCGTTTCCCGCCGCGCGTCCGGCACGGCCGGGCGGCGCGACGTTTCGCTTCGTACGGCCCGATCGAGCCGGGCCGTGCAAGCAGTTCGCACCGCACTGCACTGCATCGCGTCACGTCACGTCGCGCGGCGGCGCGTCACTGCACGGCGATCCGCTTCGCGTGCTTTTCCTTCGCGCGCCGCGCGAGCATGTTCATTCCTTCGACGAAGGCGGAGAACGCCATCGCCGCGTAGATGTAGCCCTTCGGCACGTGCGAGCCGAAGCCTTCCGCGATCAGCGTCATGCCGATCACCATCAGGAAGCTGAGCGCGAGCATCACGATGGTCGGGTTGCGGTCGATGAAGCGCGCGAGCGGGCCGGCTGCGAACAGCATCGCCGTGACGGCGGCGATCACCGCGACGAACATGATCGGGACGTGCGTCGTCATGCCGACCGCGGTGACGATGCTGTCGATCGAGAACACGATGTCGAGCATCAGGATCTGGCTGACCGCAGCCCAAGTCGTCAGGCCGGCGGCGTTCGTCGGGCCGGCTTCGTTCGAGCCGTCGTGCGACACGTGGTGATGCATCTCCTTCGTCGCCTTCCAGACGAGGAACAGGCCGCCCGAGATCAGGATCAGGTCACGCCACGAGAACGCGTGATCGAACAGCGTGAATACCGGCTCGGTGAGCCGCGCGATCCATGCGACCGTGCCGAGCAGCGCGAGTCGAAAGATCAGCGCGAGCCCGATGCCGAGGCGCCGCGTGCGTTCGCGCTGCGCTTCAGGCAGCTTGTTGCTCAGGATCGAGATGAAGATCAGGTTGTCGATGCCGAGCACGATCTCCATCGCGACGAGCGTCACGAGCGCGGCCCAGACGGCGGGATCGGCGGCGAGGGTCAGCAGGTAGTCCATGTGCGGTGTCGGACGGGGTGTCCGTCGAATGTCGAAGTCGTGATGATCGACGCTTTCATGTTTCGAAAAAATCAGTTGGAATCTGATCTATCATTCGGTTTTTACGAAGTATCGATGACGATGGAGGCGAGGGCGCGATGCTGAATTTTCGCCATCTGTACTACTTCTGGGTCGTCGTGAAGGAGGGCGGCTTCGCGCGCGCGGCCGGGCGGCTCGACATGGCCGTGCAGACGATCAGCGCGCAGGTGCGCGAGCTGGAAAGATCGATCGGGCATCAGCTGTTGAAGCCGTCGGGGCGGGGCGTGGCGATGACGGACGCGGGGCAGGCCGCGTTCGCGCGCGCCGAGGAGATCTTCCGGATCGGGCAACTGATCGAGGACGAGGTGCGCGAAGCGGCGCGCGGGGAGGGCGCGCGGCTCGCGGTCGGGCTGACGGACGGCATTTCGAAGCTCACCGCGCACGCGGCGCTCGAGCCCGCGCTCGCGGCGCCGTCGCTGCGGCTGCTTTGCCATGACGGCGAATACGAGGAACTGCTCGCTGAGCTCGCATTGCACCGGCTCGATCTGGTGCTCGCGGGCGAGCCCGCGCCGCGCCGCGCGAACCTGCGGCTCGCGAGCGAGCGGATCGTCGCGTCGCCCGTCGACTGGTACGGGCCGACCGCGATGGCATCGGCGGCGCGCGGCCGCTTTCCGCAGTGCCTGGCGGACCTGCCGGTGCTGTTGCCGACCGGGCACGCGGTGCTGCGCATGCGGCTCGATCGCTGGTTCGACGCGCACGGCATCCGGCCGCGGATCGTCGGCGAATTCGAGGACAGCGCGCTGATGGCCGTGTTCGCCGCGCGCGGTCTGGGCGTGTTTCCGCTGAGCGAGCCGGGCGCGGGCGACGTCGCGCTGCTGCGCGGGTTGAGGCGGCTCGGGCGCGCGGACGGCGTGACCGAGGAGATCTACGCGATCCGTTCGCAACGCGGGCAGCATCATCCGCTCGTCGCGCAGGTGCTGGCCGCGGCGGCGCGAGGGTGAGCCGCATGATCGTGCGCGGCCGGCCGTGTGCCGACGCGCACGTCGCGGTCGTTCGCGAGTGTCCCGAGCGCCGTGCTCGCCGTGCTTGCTGTTGCCGCGCTCGCCGGCCTCGACCGGCCTCGCCCGGCCGACGCGAACCGCGTGCATCGGCGACGATGCGCGCTCGGGCGATCGTTGTTGCAGCCTGGTTGAGAAGTTGCCGTTCGATGTCGTCGCGTCTTGTTCCGCGGCGCGTCCTGGCCGACGCGGAAGGCGAACGGCGAACGGGACGCCGGCTTTCGCCGACCGTCGCCCTCGGTTGGCTGAGACGCATTGGCTTGCGAAGCCTTCGTGTGCATTCGTGCAATACGTCCCGCTTGCTGTCGATCGTGAACGTGCGGCCTCTTTCTTCGACCGCCGCGCTTGCCGATCCTTTGCTTGCGATTGCGTTTCCGCCTGCAATGGCGGGCGCTGCGAATCCGTCCATTGCCTGCGACGAAGCTCATCGCCGAGACATCGGCGCGTTCGGATATGTCGCCCAACGCGCCGCATTTGCACGGGTCGTCAAGCGTTCACCCCTGCGGAAGTCCGGCGATGCGGCGCACGCGGGGCGGCGGCAGCTTGCACTTCATCGCGCCCGTCGCCGCCGCCGCTTCCGCCGTTGCATCCGGCACCGATCGGCTCGGACGGGCGGCCCATCGACGCAGTCGATCCGAGAATTTTCCAAAAAGGGCTTGTGCGCGCGTGCGAGGCTCTCTATAATTCGCGCCTCACACAGGCTCGTAGCTCAGTTGGTTAGAGCACCACCTTGACATGGTGGGGGTCGTTGGTTCGAATCCAATCGAGCCTACCAACGCACATCGGACGCGGATGAACAGCGCAGCAAAGCCCTCTTGGGCGAGCGCTTTCATCCGCGTTCTTCTTCATGCAGCGCTCGGCGCTCGTCCTTCGCATCGACGGGGTGGTCCGCGCGGTTTCTCGCATTCTTCAATTTTCAGCATGACGTTCGACGCGCGGCGCGGTGGGTGATCGCACATCGCATAGGCATGTGCGATCGCGTACGTGCGTTGATGTCACGCCGTGCTCCGAGCATCGGAATCGCGGAGTGGCGTGCGTTCGGCGGATGGGCGGGTTGCATCGAACGGCGCGTGAATCGCATCACATCGTGCATTGCCTGCGGAGCATCGCGCGTCATGCCGCGCGCGTGCCTCGCACGCGGTACGCTATTGGCGCACCACGCACCACGCACCACGCACCACGCACCACGCACCACGCACCACGCACCACGCACCGCGCGTCACGCACCGCGCGTCACACGTCACACGCGCAGCGTCACCGCTGGCGACAGCGCCGCCCCGTCGGACACTGCGTCGCGCGCGGCCCGTGTTCGCAGCCGCACGCGCCGCACCCGATGCAGCCTCCGCCGATCCGCGCCGGCAGCGACGTGACGCGCCGCCGCCCGATCACCGGATGGCAGCCGCGCGCGCACGCGCACACGTTGCCCGCCCGGGCGCTCGCGCAGACGTCGCGGCCCGCGTGCCGCCAGACGATCACGTTCACGCCGACCTCAGCGCGCGCAAGCCGAGCGCGAGCGCGTTGCATGGCGCTTCGATCGCGGCGAGCGGGAAGCGCGCCGTGTCGGTCGCGTACGGCATGTTCAGCAGCGCATGGACGATCCGCTCGCTCGCGTGGCCGTCGCCGTACGGATTCGACGCGCGCGACATTTCGTCGTACGCATCGTCGTCGTCGAGTAGCCGCGACGCCTCGCCCACGATCCGCTCGGTGTTCGTGCCGACGAGCCGCGCGGTGCCCGCCTGGATCGCCTCCGGCCGTTCGGTCGTGTCGCGCGTGACGAGCACCGGCTTGCCGAGCGCGGGCCCTTCTTCCTGGATGCCGCCCGAATCGGTGATGATGAAATGCGCGCGCGACATCAGGAATACGAACGACAGATATTCCTGCGGCGCGATCAGATGGATGTTCGGCAGCCCGTCGAGCAGCGAGTGCGCCGGCTTCTGCACGTTCGGATTCAGATGCAGCGGATAGATGAAGCGCACGTGCGGATAATGCAGCGCGAGCGTGCGCAGCGCGTCGCAGAAATGCGCGAACGGCTCGCCGAAGCTCTCGCGCCGATGGCCGGTGATCAGCACGACGCGCTCGTCTCGGCCGAGGAACGGAAACTGCGCGGCGATTTCGCGGGAAAGCGGTGCGTCGGCGTCGAGCATGCGCTTCACGTCCTGCAGTGCGTCGATCACCGTGTTGCCGGTCAGCACGACGCCCTGCGTCGGCACGCCTTCGCTGAACAGATTGTGCTGCGCGCGCTCGGTCGGCGCGAAGTGCCACGACGACACCGCGTCAGTCACGCGGCGGTTCAGCTCCTCGGGCCACGGCGACCAGATATCGCCGCTGCGCAGCCCCGCTTCGACGTGGCCGATCGGCAAGTAGCGGTAGAACGCGGCGAGGCTCACCGCGAGCGTCGTCGTCGTGTCGCCGTGCACGAGCACGACGTCCGGATCGAAATCGTCGAACACGGCGCCGATCGTCTGAAGGATTCCTGTCGTCACGTCGGTCAGCGTCTGGCTTTGGCGCATCACGTTCAGATCGTACGCGGGCGCGATGTCGAACAGCGAGAGCACCTGGTCGAGCATCTGGCGATGTTGCGCGGTCACGCACACGCGTGCGTCGACGTCGGCTCGCGCCTGCAGCGCACGCACGAGCGGCGCCATCTTGATGGCCTCGGGACGAGTGCCGAACGCAAGCAGGATTTTCTTCATCTTCATCCCCGATTCACGGTTGTTCCGGTCGATCGGGCACGCGGCGCGGCGGCCGCGTGCCGTGAAGCTCGACGTGCGAGCGAACGGCGCGCGCGAACGGCGTCGCGCGATCGGACGCGCGACGCGGTCCGCCGCGCGTCGCGCGACGGTATTTCGACGTCCGTGCGCAGCGTGTCCGCGACGATTCGTCGTGCGAATCGCATCGCGACCGGCTGGCTCGGCCGTGGCGATTGGGCGGTCACGTCATGTATCGCTCCTCGTGGTCTCGGGATTGGCGCCGCGTCGCGGTGCACGACCGCGTGCGCCGCATGTGGCACACCGTTTCGTCCTTTGAGCAATATTTAAACCAGCATCGTCGCCGCCAAGGCGGACGGCGCCGGCCGCGGGCCCGGCGCGCGGGAACGTCTCGCGGCTGTTACGGCGCATTACCGCTTTGCCCGGCGCGGCATGCAGGCGCCGCTTGCGGCGTCTCGGCGGCACATGGATGCGGCCGCGCAACGCCGGCCGCGCATCCATGACGACGTTCGCCGAAAACCTTTGGGCGCTTGGGTTCCGCGCTCGCGCGCGGCTTTCGGGCACACCGCGCGACGAATGCCGCGCGGCGGAGTTCGTCAGGGATTTCCCGGCCGCGCTCGGCCGAAGGCGGGCTGCCGGCGCCGCCTTCGCGAAACGTTTCGATTCTGAAACGCGGCCGCTTCGCAGATTTCGCGGACGCGGAAGACATGCCGCGTACGCGCGCCGGAGTCAATCGTTTGCGGCGGGCTCGCATGCCGCGCGCGCCGCGACGACGGAACTGCGTGCGCGTTCCCGTTGCGATGGCGCGCGGGCGCGGCGCGGCCGCTCGGCGTATGCGCGCATGCGATCGCGCGTTGCGCGACGCACGCCGTCTTGCGAGCGACGGCGGCCCCGGCGTTGATTCGCCGATGAATCAAAACGCGTCGCGCGCGTCGTCGCGCGAACCCGCGCTTCGCCTCGAAACCCTTGTCGCGCGGACTTTTCCGGGCGATGGCTCGCCCTTTGCTTTGAACCAGCGCAGATCCGTTCCGACGCGATTCGACGACAACACACCAAAGGAACGGCCGATGTGACGAAGCCGGAAACCGGCGGCGCGGCGCGTGTTCCGCGCGGCGTCGACGCGCGACATGCGACATGCCGCATGCGACGCGCGCGCGGCACGCAGCGCCGGTTTCCTTTTGCACGTCCGTGCGGGGGCGAGCGCAAGCCGCTGCCGACACGGGCACGGGGACATGAGCATGAAGAACAGGCGGGCGATGTCGTTGTGCGTGGAATGCGTGCTGCTGCTGATCGTGTTCGCATGTTCGCTGGCCGTGCGCGACACCGCGTCGCGCCCGGCATCCGCTTTGCTCCCGTCGATCCCGCTCGTGCGCGCGACGCAGGTGGCCGAGCAGGTCGGCGCGCTCGCCGAGCCGAGCCGGCCGCACGCCGAAGCGATCGCATTCCCGCTCGCGGAATCCGCGCCGCTCGATGCGCCGCCGCTTTTCGCGGCCGTCCGCACGACCGTCGCCCGTGTGCTGGCCGCTTCCGGCAAGGGAATCGTCATCGGCCTGTGCGCGGCGTATCTGTGGTCGTTCGCGCTGCTGACTTTCGTCTACGCGACGCGCCACTACGTATTCAGCCTCGATCGCCTGTTCAAGCCGCAAAGCGCGCCGTATCGCGCGATCACGCGTGCGGACTGGCCGGAGATCACGGTGTTCGTGGCCGCGCACAACGAGGAAGCGGTGGTCGTCGATTGCCTGATGGCGCTCCTCGCGACGACCTATCCGCGCGACCGGCTGACGATCGTGCCCGTCAACGACCGCTCGACCGACAACACGCGCGCGCTGATCGACGAAGTGCAGGCGCTCGCGCCCGATCTCATCAAGCCGTTTCACCGCGAGAGCGGCAAGCCCGGCAAGGCGGCGGCCCTGAAGGACGCGCTGCGCGAGATCCGCGGCGACATCATGGTCGTGTTCGATGCCGACTATCTGCCGCGCCCGGGCTTGCTCGGCGAACTGGTCGCGCCGTTCTTCGATCCGGAAGTGGGCGCGGTGATGGGCCGCGTCGTGCCGCAGAACGCGGATCGCAACCTGCTCGCGCGGCTGCTCGATCTCGAGCGCGCGGGCGGCTATCAGGTGAACCAGCAGGCGCGCAACAATCTCGGCCTCGTGCCGCAATACGGCGGCACGGTAGGCGGCATCCGCAAGAGCGCGCTCGACGCGGTCGGCGGCTGGCGCGACGACACGCTCGCCGAAGACACCGACATGACGTACCGGCTGCTGCTGAGCGACTGGCGCACCGTCTATCTGAACCATGCGGAGTGCTACGAGGAAGTGCCGGAGCGGTGGCCCGTGCGGGCGCGCCAGCTCACCCGCTGGGCGAAGGGGCACAACCAGACGCTGTTCCGCTACCTGATTCCGCTGCTGCGCAGCCCGGTGACGTCGCGGCGTTGCCGCCTCGACGGCGCGCTGCTGCTCGGCGTGTTCACGATGCCCGCGCTCCTCGCGCTCGCGTGGGGCATCGCGCTCGCGCTCTATCTGACGAACGGCATCGATTCGCTCGCGCTCGGCCTGCTCGTTTCGGTGTTCGCGCTGTTCGCGTTCGGCACGTTCGGCAACTTCGGCGTGTTCTTCGAGATCGTCGTCGCCGCGCGCCTCGACGGCCGCGCGACGCGGCTGCGGCTCGTGCCGGTGAACGTCGTCGGATTCTGCGTGACGATCGCGGCCGTCATCGCCGCGCTATGGGGGCTCGCGCTCGACGTGCTGCTGCGTCGCGAGCTGCGTTGGGACAAGACCGAGCGCTTTCGCCGGCCGCTGAAATCGGGACGATGAGCGATGACGACCTTCAACGTGATCATGCCGGTGGCCGGAATGCTCAGCCTGCCGTTTCTGCCGCTTTTGAACGAGCTGGTGAGGCGCAGCGACGTCAGTGCGCTGCCGATCGGCGACGGCCCGTTCGTCGACTATCCGCGTCGCGCCGAGCAGTGGCTCGACGCGTTGCGCGCGAACGCGCGCGGCGAGCCGCTCGCGCAGGGCGACGCGGCACCGTGGCAGGCGCTCGGCCTGCGCGTCGAGCACGTCGACGCGCTCTGCCTCGCGCGCGGCGACCGGCGCGACGGCGTGCTGTATGCGGACCGGATGATCTCGCTCGGCGCGGGCGCGCACGCGGCATACGCGTTCGCCGAGGAGCGCATCGAGATGCGCGCGGGCGCGACGCTCGGCGGGTTCGCGTACGCGCCGAACGTCGACATCGACAACACGCTCGTACACGGCGCGGTGATCGGGCAGACGGTGCGCATGCACGGCTGCGGCGGCTTCGCGAATCTGCACGGCACGCCGATCGTGTTCGGCCGCGTCGCGCGCGCGCTCGGCCGCGACGGCACGCTGGCGCCGCATCGCGCGCTGTCGCTCGCGAACCGCCTGGCCGGCGTTCCGCACCGCGTGCTGGACGGCCGCTATCTGGTGCATCGCGACGTGCGCATGCCGTCGCACACGATCCTGCACGGCACGCTGATCGTCGAGGGCCGGCTGACGCTCGGCGAGGGCTGCGTGCTGATCGGCAGCGTGAAGGCGCACAGCGTCGTGCTCGAATGCGATGCGCTGTTGAACGGCGCGGTGTTCGCTCGCGACGACGTGCTGCTCGACGACGCGAGCTGCATCGACGGCGTCGTGTCCGCGGGCGGTCTGTTGCGGCTGACGGGCGCACGCATCGGCGCGGCCGATCATCCGGTCAGCGCGTGCGCGCGCGACGTGTCGGTGGTCGGCCATGCGTGCGTGCACGGCGATCTCGTCGCGTGGCGCAGCGGCTGGTATCACGCGTCGTAACAAGGAGATCGACATGCATGCGCTTCGTTGCCGGCGCGACCCGCCCGTTCCTCTCGCCGCCCTCGCGCTTGCGTGTGCGTGCGCGCTCGGCGCGCCGAACGCACATGCGGCGCCGGCTTCCGGCGACGTGCCGGTCGCGGCCGCCGCCGACGCGCCTATTGCGGCTTCCGTCGCGTCGTCCGCGCCTGTCGCCGTGCCGGCTGCCGCTGCTGTTGCCGTTGCCGTTGCCGTGCCGACCGCGGCGTCGCCCGAGCCGTCCGCGTCGCGCTTGTCGTCCGCGCCGAACGCGATCGCATCGGCGTCCGCGTCCGCATCCGCATCTGCGTCCACGGCGACGTCCGCGTCCGCCCCCCTTTCGGCGCCGCCGGCTGCGCCGCTCGTCATCGTGCCGCGAGAGTTCGACGACATGGCGCTCGTGAAGGTCGATTCGGAAGGCATGCCCGACGGCTATCCGCTCGCCGAGGTCACGCCCGATCAGGAGAACCAACCGACATTGCCGGAAGCGATCGTCACGCACGTCCAGGCGCCGGCGGAGCGGCACACGGAGCTGTCGCTCGCGTATTCGATGGCGCACGTGACGAACGGCTATGGCGACTGGTACGGCGTGCATCTGCGCGGTCTCTATCAGGCGGGCGGCCGCACGTTCATCGGCGAGCTCGCGCAACTGCACCGCTTCCACGAGAGCACGCAGCTCGGCGCGATCACGTACGTACAGGACATGGGGCCGGACTGGTTCGGCGCCGTCGGATTGTCCGGCACGACGTCCGGCACGATTCTGCCGAGCGCGCGCGTCGACCTGTCGCTCAACCGCAAGCTGCTGTCGAACCGGTCACTCGTGTTGTCGGCGGGCGCGGGCTACGCGTGGAACCGCAACGGTCACCGCGATCAGCTTTATCACCTCGGCGCGATCTGGTATGCGGTGCCGAAGTGGATCTTCGAGGCGGGCTGGAACTACACGGTCGACTCCCCGGGTTCCGTGAAGGCGCCTGCGTATTACGGCGCGGTCACGTACGGCGAGGTCGGCAAGAGCGTGATCGTGCTGCGCGGCAGCTTCGGCCGCGAGGCGTATCAGGCGATCAGCAACAACGCGCAGATCACCGATTTCCGCAGCCACGAGGTGTCGCTGAAGTGGCGCTACTGGTTCACGCGCAAGTGGGGCACGCAAGTCGAGTTCGACTACTACCACAACCCGTACTACTCGCGGATCGGCGGGGAGGTCGGGATGTTCTATCGGTGGTGACGGGCGGGCGCATGGATACCGATCCCATCCCGTCGCCCGATGATCGTTCGCTGCGCACGCACGCGCATCCGCGGCGCTGGCTCGCATCGGCCGCGCTACTCACGCCCGCGCTGTACGCGCTGCTATGGTTCGCGCTGCCGTACGCGTGGCGGTACTGGTGCGCGGTGGTCGGCTGGGGTGCGCGACAGATCGATCCGTCGCTGGACGCGGTCGTGCTCGGCTATCCGGCGCACGCGCTGCGCGTGCCGCTGCTGTCGATCAATCTCGCCGCTCGGATGCCGAGCGGCGCGCTGCTGTTCGCGACCGCGGCGGCCTGCGCGGCGGGATTCGCGGCCACGTTCGTTCGTCGGGCGAGATGGCTGCCGGTTGCGTACCTGCTGAGGATCGCGACGTTCGCGCAGCTGATGATCTGCCTGTATTTCTGGACGATGTACGGGCCGCCCGCTGCCGCCGCCTCGCCCGCAGGCGCGGTGGCGGATACGTTCCCGTACGACGCATCGCTTCATCTGCGAGACGTGTTCGTGATGAACGTCGCGGCGATCGCGCTGATTCCGCTCGTGATGGCGGCGCTCTACTACCCGCTCGATTTCTCCCTCGCGCAGAAGGCGTTCGCGTCGCTCCTCGTACTCGGTTATTTCATGGCGGCGCTGCCGTTCGTGCTGCTGCTGCACGCGGTCGTCATCTATCACGGCTCGCTGCTGTTCATGCCGTTCTGCTATTTCGTGCTGGGCGCGCCGTTGCTGATCGGATTGCTCATCACGCTCTACAGCTATTGCGCGAGCTGGCACGGCGCGCTGACGCGAGAGCCGCCGTGAGCGGCCGACGAGAGAAACCGCTTCCGTATCAGCGCTGAGACGATTTCGCGAGATTTCGTCGGGAGGGCGCCGCACGATCGGCCGCAGAGCCTGATCGATCGGGCATCCGAAGCAAATGGCACGGAGCTCGCTTTCACCGGGGGGTAGGTTCGATTGCCGTGCCGCGCCGAATGGGCGCGGCGCAGTCGTCGGAAGACGCCGGGCAATGCGCCGGCGTGACAAACGGCCATCACATCCACGAGGCCGGGGCCGGTGTGCCGGGCGGCGCGTCTGACGCGCCGCAGCCGGTCGCGAGCCGCCCTTCCCTGAAGAGGATAGGAGCGAACCATGTTGGCGAAGTCAGGCAAATTCCTGCGGGTCGTGTTCGCGTTGTTCGCGCTCGCGCTCGCGTTCGGGCCGGGCGTTGCGCGCGCGGCCACCAATCAATTGCTGCTGCTGGTTCCGGACACGCTCACGCTGCCCGATCCGAGAGTGTCCGCGTGGCTCGACAGCGCGCAAGAAGAAGGGCTTCAGATCAAGCTGATCACGGATAGCCAGTTCATGCAGGCGGGCGCGACGCTGTCGCAATATCCGGGGCTCATCCTACCCGACCAGGTGCATACGGTTGCCGACGACACGCTCGTCACCGCGATCCAGAACTATGCGCTGAACGGCGGCAAGGTGATGCTCGTCTATGATTTCGGCGTGCTGAATTCTGCGGGCTTCTATCCGGTTCCGAAGTCGCGCTTCAGCTCGATGGTGGGCGTCGATTACGTGCTCTACAGCCAACTGCTCGGCAACACGATCGGCCTCGGCAACGTGACCGGCATGAGCAGCTGGCTGCGCACGATTCAGGTGCCGCCCGGCAAGTCGATGGCGTGGACGACGACGTCGTCGTCCACGACGACGAGCGCGCTGCTGTCGGCCGCCACCGGCACGACGAGCGCGGCCACGACCGGCACGGCCACGTCGGGCACGCTGATGTACCTGAGCGCGAGCCCGTCGAACCCGGGCGGTCTGCAGGGCTACAACCACAGCGCATGGTTCGGCTATACGCTGCCGAAGGACGGCAAGGGCACGTTCGCGTCGACCGCGCCGAAGCTGACGGGGTTCGTCACCGGCAAGCCGGTGAAGTCGGGCACGTACAGCGCGAGCTCTCTGACGACGAGCACGTCCACGACGCTGACCGGAACCGCGAGCACGCTGCTCACGACGGCGGGGACGCTGACCGACACGCTCGAAGGCATCTCGGGCTACGTGTACGGCTTCCTCACGTATCCGAGCTTCGTCACGCAAGGCACGTACACCGGCACGACGATCCTGACCTCGCCGAGCTTCGGCCTCGTATCGGGCTACAACACGTACGGCAACGGCGGCGTGCTGTTCGTGAACCTGCCGCTCGCGTACCTCGACGGCCAGACGGACGGGATGCTGATCCACGGCTTCCTGCATTACTTCGGCACGGGCCTGTTGAGCCTGCCGTCGCTGTCGAATCTGCCGAGGGCGCGGGCCGGGCTCGTGTTCAACTGGCACTTCTGCGCGGAAGACCAGATTCAGCCGGCGCAGACTCTGAAGAACCTCGGCGTGTGGGCGAACGGCCCGTTCTCGATCGTGTTCACAGCCGGCCCCGACGAAGCGACGTTCGGTGACGGCGACGGCATCAACCTCGACTACAATTCGACCGCGCTGAATCTCGTCAGGTACTTCCTGTCGAGAGGACATCACGTGGGCAGCCACGGCGGCTGGATTCACGACTACTGGGGCGCGTATGCGAGCGAGACGGACCAGAGCACGTTCCAGCAGTATCTGGTGATGAACCATCAGGCCGTGATGACCGCGACGGGGATGCCCGATGTCGAATACGCGGCGCCTGAAGGCAACACGCCGACCTGGTCCGTGAACTGGCTCGAAGCGAACGGCTTCAACGGCTATTACTTCACGGGCCACACCGGTTCCGAGCCGACCCGCGCGTATCGCAACGGTGCATTGTTGAACCCGGGGCTGTGGGCGTACCCGGTGATGCCGTTCGGCAAGTACGCGACGTTCGAGGAATTCCAGCAGTACGGCGTGTCGACGACCGACATCACGAACTGGTACACGAACCTCATCAACTTCGTGGTCGCGAACCGCACGAGCCGTCTGATCTATGCGCACCCGTACGGCGCGTCGTTCTACCCGACCGTGCTGACGTCGATCTTCACGCAGGCGAACGCGTTGAAGCTGCTCGGCCAGTTCAGGTGGTACACGATGAGCGACATCACGAACTTCGACCGCTCTAGGCTGAACGTGGCGTGGTCGGCGACGGACATGGGGGCGAGCTGGGCATTCCACGCGAGCCACCCGACGAGCCTCGCGAACATGACGTGGCTGTTGCCGAAGGCGAAGTACGGGATGCCCGTCGTGACGCAGGGCTCGGCGAGCGTCGATTATTCCGATCCGACGAACTGGCTCGTGATTGCCGGCGCCGGCACGAGCCTCACGTTCACGAGCGCGAAGATGTAGTGACGCGGCAAACGCGTCGCCGCGCGCGGCTTCGGCCGCGCACGGCGGCGGCGACCTCGAAGCCCAACCGCGCGCAAGCGCACGACATCATGAACCGGCCCGCGCTCGTCGCGGCCGCTCGCGCATGCGGGGCGGCTCGCCTTCTGCTACGCCGCGCATCGCGCGTCGTACTGCTTGCCATGTGCGGCGTCGCGTTGTGCGCGCACGCCGCCGAGCTGCAACTGAGCGGCTATTACCAGCGGCCCGACGGCGCGATCACCGTGCGCCTGAACGGGGCCGGCATCGATCCGTACTTCGCGGCGAAGGCGCTTCTCGCCGCCGCCGACGCGCAGCTCGACGCGCACCGGGCCGCGCGCGCATGGATTGCATGGCTGCTGCCGCGCCAACGCGCGGACGGCGGCTTCGACCGCTTCTGCGTGAAGGACGGCCAATACACCGCATGCGCGGATGCGGATGCGGACGATTCGATGATGGCGACGTGGATGGAACTGCTCGCGCGCTTCGCGCCGCAGAACGGGATGCCGGCGAACTGGGAGCGCAGCCTCGCGCGGGCGAGCGCGCATCTCGATACGTTGCTCGACAAACGCACGGGCGTCTACCAGATTTCGCCGACGCTGCACGTCGCGCTGCTGATGGACAACGTCGAGGTGCACAGCGCGCTGCAGGCGCTCGCCGCGTATTACATCCGCCGCTCCGACTACACGCACGCGGGCCCGTGGAGCCAGCGCGCCGACCGGCTGTCGGCGGCGATCCTGCAGGTGTTCTGGCGCGGCACGCAGTCGGGCTTCCGGGCGAGCACGCAGCAAATCGGCGACACGAGCTTCTACCCGGAGAAGGTCGCGCAGGTGTTCCCGATCCTGTCGGGCATCCGCGTGCCCGATCAATCGAACGCGACGATCTACGCGCAATGGATGCGCCGCTACGGCAAGACGTGGCTGCAACTCGCCGGCACCGATTTTCCGTGGGGCTTGATCGCGCTCGTCGCGTACAAGATGAACGATTGGAACACCGTCGCGTGCTGGCACGCGCGCTCCGGTCCTTACCGGCACGGCCCGCACTGGAACGTGCTCGAGGAGACGCTCTATCTCGCATTCGAAAGCAAGATGGCCGATCCGGTCGCGCCCGCGCGCTGCGGGTTCACGACGGCGTCGGCCGCCGCCGTGCTGCGTTGAAGAAGACGCGCGGGCATCGCTAGTCACTCGAGGTAACGAGTCATGTGTGGCATCGTCGGCGCGGTTGCGCAACGGAACATCGTTCCGATTCTGATCGAAGGCTTACGGCGTCTCGAATATCGCGGCTACGACTCGTGCGGCGTCGCGACCCTGGTCGACGGCGAGGCGCGACGCGAACGCAGCGTGTCGCGCGTCGCCGATCTCGAAGCGCACGTGCGCACGGCCGGCCTCACCGGCAGCACGGGCATCGCGCACACGCGCTGGGCGACGCACGGTGCGCCCGCGACCTGCAACGCGCATCCGATCTTCTCGCGCGATCACATCGCGCTCGTGCACAACGGCATCATCGAGAATCACGAAGCGCTGCGCACGCAGCTGTCCGAACAGCTTTACGAGTTCGACGGACAGACCGATACCGAAGTCGTCGCGCATCTGATCCACAGCAAGTATCGCGGCGACCTGCTGTCCGCGGTTCGCGACGCGACGTCGCAATTGCGCGGCGCGTACGCGATCGCCGTGTTCAGCAAGACCGAGCCGAACCGGCTGATCGGCGCGCGCGTGGGCTCGCCGCTCGTCGTCGGATTGAAGGACGGCGAGTGCTTTCTCGCGTCGGACGCGCTCGCGCTCGCCGGCATCACCGATCAGTTCATCTTTCTCGACGAAGGCGACATCGTCGAGCTGACGCCGGGCGGCGTGCGGATCGTCGATCGCAGCGGCGCGCCGGTCGAGCGCACGGTGCAGACCGTGCCGTCGACGCAGGGCGCGGTCGAGCTCGGCGATTATCGGCACTTCATGCAGAAGGAGATTTTCGAGCAGCCGCACGCGGTGGCCGCGACGATTCCCGACGCGGGGCTCTTCGATCCGGCGGTGTTCGGCCATGACGCGCGGCGCGCGTTCGAGCAGATCGACAACGTGCTGATTCTCGCGTGCGGCACGAGCCACTACGCGGGACTGACCGCGCGCCGCTGGCTCGAGACGATCGCGCGGCTACCCGCGCAGGTCGAGATCGCGAGCGAGTACCGGTACAGCGACGCGGTCGCGATGCCGAATACGCTGATCGTCGTCGTGTCGCAGTCGGGCGAGACGGCCGACACGCTCGCCGCGCTGAAGTACGCGCAGGCGCTCGGCCACATCGACACGCTCGCGATCTGCAACGTCCCGACGAGCGCGATGATGCGGCAGACCGGGCTGCGCTTCCTGACGCGGGCGGGCCCGGAGATCGGCGTCGCGTCGACGAAGGCGTTCACGACGCAGCTCGTCGCGCTCTTCATCCTGGCGGTCACGCTCGGGCGAATGCGCGGCCGCGTCGACGACGCGCAGCTCGCGCGCTACACGCAGCAACTGCGCCGCCTGCCCGGCGCGCTGGAGGACGTGCTCGCGCTCGAGTTGGAGGTGGCGCGCTGGGCGGACGAGTTCGCCCGGCACGAGAACGCGCTTTTTCTCGGGCGCGGGCTGCACTATCCGATCGCGCTTGAAGGCGCGCTGAAGCTGAAGGAGATTTCGTACATTCACGCGGAAGCGTATCCGGCGGGCGAGCTCAAGCATGGGCCGCTCGCGCTCGTGACGAACACGATGCCGGTCGCGACGATCGCGCCGAACGACGCGCTGCTCGAGAAGCTCAAGTCGAACATGCAGGAGGTGCGCGCGCGCGGCGGGCAGCTCTACGTCTTCGCCGACGCGGACACGCGGATCGACAACCGCGACGGAATTTCGGTGATGAGGATGCCGGACTATTACGGGCTGTTGTCGCCGATCCTGCACGTCGTGCCGTTGCAACTGCTCGCGTATCACGCGGCTTGCATCAGGGGGGCGGATATCGACAAGCCGAGGAACCTGGCGAAATCGGTGACGGTCGAGTAGGGAGGGGCGGTGCGGTGCGCATCCTCGAGCGCACGCGATCTCGCCGGATGCACGCCGCAATCGCGGCCCCCTACAGGAAGGCTGGCGCGTCAGCTATACGACTGATACACGCTCGACTGGCCGCCGCGCTTGATGATAAGCACGTCGTACGGCATGTGACGGCCGTTGTACGCCGGTCCGTCCATGCCGGGCGAGCCGATCGGCATCGCCGGCACGGCGAGCCCGATCGCGTTCGGCCGTTCCCGCAGAAGACGCTTGATCTCGCGTGCGGGAACATGCCCCTCGAGCGCATATCCCTGAATGACGCCCGTATGGCACGACGCGAAGCGCTCGGGCATGCCGGCTTTTTGCCGCGCGTCGGCCGTGTCCTCGACATTGTGCACCGCCACGTCGAAGCCGTTGTTCTTCAGATGCGACAGCCAGTCTTCGCAGCATCCGCACGTGGGCGTCTTCCACACCTGCACGACGGGCTTCGCGGCCGCTTTTTGCGAAAACGCGATGACGGGCAGCAGCGCCAATCCGGTGGCGAAGGCGCGTCTTGCGTGAGAAATCGGCTTGTTTTCGAAAGGTCGGGTCATGGGGCTTTCCGTCGGAGTGGAGGGGATATCGGCGATGTTCCGCTTTTAGCCGCGGTCCTTGCTTGCGGCTGCGATCGAACCGATACAAATGGTCGATCGCGATTCCCGGCCATTGTAACGGGCCATCGCACAGCTATCGGTTTTCCCGGCGTCGCGGCAGTTCGCTGATGCCGCGACATCGCGTCGCACTGCGGCGTGCTTTTGCGTCCGGCCGGGCCTTTATCCGTCGGATGGCCTGGCATGCATCGAACGGGTTCCGATTCGCGTCTCTCGTGATCGAATCGAATTCTCCGGTTCGGCCGAAACGCGAAATCAAGCATGAAGTTTTTATCGAACCGCATCGCCGCATTGGGCGATGCATTATCCAATCACTTAATTCGATTATCTAATTATCATGTAAAGGACAAAATTTTGACTTGGAAGTTTCGATGAACTAGCTTTAATCCGTTACGCGGCGCAAAAAACAAGAGTCCCGGTGCAGGTCATCAACAACTGAAATAGCCTGTGGAGACAAGCATGAAACCAACCGAATTCAAAATCACGGTTTCCGGCGCGGCTTTGGACGAGAAACAAATCGCGCATGCGTCCGCGCATATGAACATCGCGCTGCTCACCGCGCTCGTCGGCGAGAATTCCACGCAGATCAGGGGGCCTGCGTGGAATGTCATATTGCCGAACGGCGGAAAGGTCATCGTGGCCGAAGCGGCGGAGCGCTTGCTGAGAGTCTCGGAACAAGAAAGCGGAGAGTGACATGACGCCGGCCGGGGGAATCTCCGCCGGCGCGGTTCGGACGGAGGCGGGCGAGACGTCGCTCGGCACCTGCCCGAGCGCGCCGGCCGAGTCGGCTTCAGCGGTGCTGGGCGCGGTGATGGAGGGCGGTACCGTCGCCTACATCAGCCCGAAGATTCCGATCAGCAGCGAATTGCTCGACGGCCTCCGCGCGAACGGCGTTCCGGTCGAGAACCGCGTTCGCTTTCTCGGCCCGTGTCTGGGCGGAAAGTGTGCGCAGTGGGCCGAACACCGTTGCGGGCTCGTCGATGCGATCGTGAAGGAACCGGCCGTGCTGTCGACGCCGGTAGAAGGGCTGCCGAAGTGCGGCATCCGAAGCACGTGCAGGTGGTATGCGCAGCACGCGAGCGCCGCCTGCATGCAATGCCCCGTCGTCATCTATGAGCCGCGCGCCGAATAGCGCGCGGGTTTTGATGAAGGCGGAGGCATTCGGGCGGCGTTGCCGTTCGCGGCTGGCATCGAGCATGAGGTAGCCGGCATGACGTCCGGTGGAATGGAGGCAGGCCGCGGCGCAGCCCGCGGCAATTCGATTTCATCCGGACGAAGCAAAGCGGTGAATCGTTCCGTTTGCGAAGCGACGGCGCGAGCAAATGGTCGTCGACGTGCGCCGGGACCGAACGTCGACGATCAATCCTACGGATGCCTTTCAATTTCAATGCGGAGCGACCGGGTGCGATCGGCATGCACGCGACCGTGGCCGACCGCCGCCGAAAACTTTCTTCAGACGATGCGGAAAACGACAGGTGCTTTGCCTAATTGACGGCACCGCATGGGGCTTCGAAAGCCCGGCGCATCGTCATCCCGCGATGCATTCGCAAACCGCGCCGCACGAGATGACCACAACAAGAATAAGGATATCGAATTGTCTGAACGAGAATCGCTCCTATTATCGTCCGCATCTCACAACCGCTCGCTTCCATGAACACTCTTCAGACGATTTCCGCGCTTGCGCTGGCCGCGTTCGCGGCTTCGGCGACGCACGCATTCGCAGCCGACGACACGTACGTCCTCACGCTCAAGGATCACAAATTCTCGCCGGCGAATTTCACGATTCCGGCGGGCAAGAAGGTGAAGGTGACGGTCAAGAACCTCGACACGACGCCCGCCGAATTCGAAAGCGACGATTTCAAGGCGGAGAAGGTGGTTCCCGCGGGCAAGCAGGTCGACGTCTTCATCGGGCCGCTCAAGGCCGGCACGTACGAGTTTCACGACGAGTACCACGAAGCCGAATCGAAAACCAAACTGACCGTCAAGTAAGCACCGCGAAACATGCTCTCCACCGCCGTCATCGTCTTTCGCGAAGTGCTCGAAGCAGCGCTCGTCGTGTCCATCGTCCTCGCGGCGACCAAGGGCGTGCCAGGGCGAGGATGGTGGGTGAGCGGCGGCCTGCTCGGCGGCGTGATCGGCGCCGCGCTGATTGCGGCGTTCGCCGACGTCATCTCGGCATGGGCGTCGGGCATGGGGCAGGAGGTGTTCAACGCGGGCGTGATGTTCGTCGCGACGATCATGCTCGCGTGGCACAGCATCTGGATGGGCAAGCATGGCCGCGAGATGGCGCAGCAGCTGTCGACGATCGGCAAGGCGGTCGCCGCCGGCAGCCGGCCGTTGACGGGGCTCGCGGTCGTCGTCGGCGTCGCCGTGCTGCGTGAAGGTTCGGAAGCCGTACTGTTTCTGTACGGCATCGCGGCGAGCGATCCCGGACAAACGCCGCAGATGATCGCCGGCGGCGCGCTCGGCGTGCTCGGCGGCGTCGGGCTCGGCGTAGGCATGTACGCCGGGCTGCTGCAAATTCCGCTGAAGCGCCTCTTTTCCGTGACCAATGCGCTGATCGTCCTGCTCGCGGCGGGCATGGCGAGCCAGGGTGTCGGGTTTCTCGTGTCGGCCGGGTGGCTGCCGTCGTGGGGCGACACCGTGTGGGATACGTCGTGGCTGCTGAAGGAATCGAGCGTCGCCGGCAAGATGCTGCATACGCTCGTCGGCTATACGGCGCGGCCGGCCGGCATTCAGATTGCCGCGTACGTCGGCACGCTGCTCGTCATCGTGCTGCTCGCCCGCAAAGTGGCGCGCACGCAGGCGACGGCCGCGTCGCCGACGCAGGCGGCTTGACGGGGCGTCTGTCCGCGACGCGCGCGAGCGGCGGCGTTGCATTCCGGCGCGCCTGCCCGCAGCGGCCAGCGCGATGATGCGACGGCCGAAGCTCGATGAGCGCGGCGTCGATTCCCGTCGTTTCCGATGCGAACTGCGTGAAGCGTCATGCGCGCGGAATGATGCGGATTGCGTATCGTCACGTTCGGCTTTGAAATGGGCGGCCGTCGCGAACGATGAAGGCGGCGCGACTGCGCTTGCGCGACGCAATGGCCGCGCGGCCATGGCCGTCTGCGAACCCATGCCGCGATGTCGTTCGACTCGCTCCGGCCCCGCCTCGCGGCCGCCGCGTCTTCTCCGGCGCGATTTCTCCATCGCTTCGCGCATCGCCTGTTTTCGGCGCTGTCATCGTCGGGTCACCGCGCACCGTTAGTTTTCCTCTTCATTACCAATCGTTACGACGCTGCCGCTGCCGCGGTATGGCGCCGCGCCTTCTCGAAGAGGTTCGATCGTGCATAGACGTTTCCTGCTCGTTGGGATGACGACGCTCGCGCTTGCCGCGTGCAACAGCGATTCCGTCGACACGCCCGCGCTCGGCGACACCAGCACGACGCTGCTCGCGACGGGCCAACTGATTTCACCCGCCGCGGCGCCGAGCACGGCGTTCGTCGCGCTGAATCCGGGGCTCGCGGATCTGCCGAACTACGTTGCCGGCCAGCCCGTTTCCGAGGCGCTCAGCCCCGACCGCAAGACGCTGCTCGTGCTGACGAGCGGCTACAACAACGTGCTGGACGCGAACGGCAAGATGGTGAAGGCGGACTCGAACGAGTATGTGTTCGTGTTCGACGTTGCCGGCGGCGCGCCGGTCAAGAAGCAGGTGCTGCAGGTGCCCGACACCTACGTCGGCATCGCGTTCGCGCAGGATGGCCGGCATTTCTACGTGACGGGCGGCGGCGACGACAATCTGCACGGCTTCGCGTTCTCGCAAGGCGCTTGGGGCGAGGCGGGCGCGCCGATCGCGTTGAATCACAAGACGGGCAATGGAATCGGCAGCACGCCGCTCGCGACGGGCGTCGACGTGACGGCGGACGGCAAGCGCGCGGTCGTCGCGAATCGCTACAACGATTCGGTCACGCTCGTCGATCTCGCGGCGGGCGCGGTGCTCGCCGAGCGCGATCTGCGGCCGGGCAAGAGCGGCGGCGCGTCCGGCGTGCCGGGCGGCGAATATCCGAACGCGGTGCGCGTCGTCGGCAACAAGACCGCCTACGTATCGAGCGAACGCGATCGCGAGATCGTCGTCGTCGACATCTCGACGAACGCGCCGCAGGTCGTCGGGCGCATTCCGGTGAACGGCAATCCGAACAAGATGATCCTGAACGCCGCGCAGACGCGTCTCTACGTCGCGTCGGACAACGCGGACGTCGTTTCGGTGATCGACACGGCCGCGAACAAGGTCGTGTCGACGGTGTCGACGGTCGCGCCTGCCGGCCTCGTCACGGAGATGCAGTATCGCGGCGCGTCGCCGAACGGACTCGCGCTGTCGGCCGACGAGCGCACGCTGTACGTGACGAACCGCGGCACGAACGACGTCGCGGTGATTTCGCTCGCGGGCTCGTCGCCCGTCGTCACGGGCTTGATTCCGACCGGCTGGTATCCGTCCGACGTCGCGCTCGGCGCGGCGAACGCGCTGTACGTCGTCTACACGAAGAACATGCCCGGTCCGAATCCGGGCAACTGCAAGGACAGCGGCCGCACCGTGCCGTGCCCTGTGAAGAACACGCCGGTCAAGCTCGTCGAGAATCAGTACATCGAACAACTGAGCAAGGGCGGCCTCATGTGGATGCCGGCGCCGGGCAGCAAGACGCTCGATCAACTGACGACGCAGGTCGCGAACAACAACAGCTTCAACGCTGCGCTCACGGCGAACGATATCGCGACGATGACCGCGCTGCGCAAGAAGATCAAGCACGTGATCTACATCGTGAAGGAGAACCGCACGTACGACCAGATTCTCGGCGACGTCGGCCGCGGCAACAGCGATCCGTCGCTCGCGGAATTCCCCGACGCGACGACGCCGAGCATGCACGCGCTCGCGAGAACGTTCGTCACGCTCGACAACTTCTACGACTCGGGCGACGTGAGCGGCGACGGCTGGCCGTGGAGCACCGGTGCGCGCGAATCGGACGCGGGCGCGAAGATGCTGCCCGTCAACTATGCGAACAGCCCGGCGCGCTCGGGCGCGCGCGGCGGCTCGTACGATTGGGAGGGCGCGAACCGCAACGTCAACGTCGGCCTGGCGGGTGCGCAGCGCGCGGCCGCGAATCCGTCGCTGCCGGCCGATCCGGATCTGCTGCCGGGCAATGCCGACGTGTCGGCGCCCGATGGCCCGTCCGACGCGCTCCAGCAGGGCTACATCTGGAACGCCGCGCTGCGCGCGGGCCTCACGGTGCGCAACTACGGCTTCTTCGCGGATCTCGCGCGCTACAGCGGCCCGAGCGCGATCCCGCCGGACCGCACGCCGTTCGTCGATCACGCGGTGCAGACGTATGCGACGAGCCCGGCGCTCGTCGATCGCACCGATCCGTACTTTCGCGGCTACGACAACGCGTATCCGGATCTCTATCGCGAACTCGAGTGGGAGCGCGAGTTCAACGGCTTCGTCGCGAACGGCCAGATGCCGTCGCTGACGCTGCTGCGCCTGCCGCACGATCATACGGGCTCCTATGCGACGGCGCTCGACGGCGTGAATACGCCGGAGATACAGATGGCCGACAACGACTATGCGGTCGGCCGCGTCGCGCAGGCGGTCGCGAACAGCCCGTATGCGGCCGACACGCTGATCTTCGTCGTCGAGGACGACGCGCAGGACGGCCCGGATCACGTCGACGCGCATCGCAGCACGGCGTTCGTGATCGGGCCGTACGTGAAGCAGAATGCGGTCGTCAGTACGCACTACACGACGGTCAACATGATCCGCACGATCACCGAAGTGCTCGGCCTCGATCACCTCGGGCTCTTCGATGCGACGCAGGGCCCGATGACCGACGTGTTCGATCTGAACCAGTCGAAATGGAACTTCAAGGCGGTCGCGTCGGGCCTGCTCGCGAACACGCAGCTGCCGATTCCGGCCGGCGATATCAAGACGGCCGCGCTGAAGCCAACGCACGGAATGCGCTACTGGGCGCTCGCGACGCGCGGCATGGACTTCTCGGTCGAGGACAAGATCGATGCCGTGGCATACAACAAGGTGCTGTGGAAGGGGTTGATGAGCGGCCGGGCGTACCCGGCGCGCATCGGCGAACGCGTGACGCCCCATCGCCGCGACGACGATGACGACGTGAAGGTGTCGCAAGCGAGGAGCGCGGCGCGAGGATGATGCACCCGCCGCCGGACGATGCGCGGGTGCGCCGCCCGGTCGGAATGCGCGAGACGGCGGTGCGCGCAGGGAAAAACGGATCGGCTTCGCGCCGGTCCGTTTGGTTTTTTGGGGCATCGTTCGCCGCACGGCGGCGATCTCGTGCGTGCGATCGTCGCTTGTCCGGACGCCTTACGTTTGTAATAATTCCTCGCCGAAAGCCGAAGTCCGGCCGCCGTCTTTCACGATCGATCGGCATTTCGGGCATACCGATGCGATCGATGCAAGGACGCCGCGCTGCGCCGCGCCGTATGTGACGCGCCGTCTCGCCGTCGACGGCAAAGCGCCGACGGTCCGGATTCGAACCTCCCGAACGCTCCGAATTTTCCGATTCGCCATGCGCATGAGTACGCAGTTCGTCATCAGGATGTGGCTCGCGCTGAGCTGCTGCATCGCAACCGCCGCGCACGCCGCCCGCGGCATCGAGCCGGCGGACGTCGAACGCATCGTCGACGCCGTTGCGCAACCGCTGCAACAGAAGTACGGCATTCCGGGGCTCGCGATCGCGGTGAGCATCGACGGCCGACATTACTTCTACAACTATGGCGTCGCGTCGAAAGCGACGCGGCGGCCCGTTACCGGCCGGACGTTGTTCGAGATCGGTTCGCTCGGCAAGACGTTCACGGCGACGCTCGCCGCGTATGCGCAGGAAGGCGGCGAGCTGTCGTTTGCCGACAGCGTGAGCCGCTACCTGCCGTCGCTGCAAGGCAGCGGCTTCGATCGGATCAGCCTGCTGAACATGGGCACGCAGACATCCGGCCTGCCGTTGTTCGTGCCCGACACGATCACGAATACCGCCGAGCTGCTCGACTACCTGAAGAACTGGCGGCCCGAACATACGCCGGGCACGCACCGCGTCTATTCGAATCTCGGCATCGGCACGCTCGGGATGATCGCGGCGGCGAGCATGAACGAGCGCTTCGAGACGTTGATCGAGAAGAACCTGTTTCCCGAATTTCGCATGACGCACAGCTACATCGACGTGCCCGCCGAGCAGCGAGGCGATTATGCGCAGGGCTACACGAAGCAGGACGCGCCGATTCGGCTGAAGGCGGGCGTGCTCGCGTCCGAGGCGTACGGCGTCAGATCGTGCACGACGGATCTGATCCGCTTCGTCGATGCGAACATGGGGCTTGTGCCGCTGAGCGAAAAATGGGGGCGCGCGATGAAAGCGACGCACGTCGGCTACTACGACGCGGACGGCATGATCCAGAGCCTCATCTGGGAGCAATACCCGTATCCGGCGAGTCTCGACAAGCTGCTCGCGGGCAACGATCTGATCGGCAAGGATGTCGTCGCGAAGCCGTTCAATCCGCCGCTGCCGCCGAAGCAGGACGTGTGGATCAACAAGACCGGATCGACGAACGGGTTCTCGACGTATGTCGCGTTCGTGCCGTCGAAGAAGGTCGGCGTCGTGATTCTCGCGAACAAATCGTATCCGCTGGGCGAACGAGTGACGGCGGGTTATACAATCGTCGACTCGATCGTTCGGGCCGAACGATGACATGCACACCAACTCATCCAGATCAACAATGAAAATCCGATATGCGCTGTCGAGCGCACTTGTTCTGCTTGGCTGCGTCGCCGCCTCGGCGCACGCGAAGCCCGTCTGCACCGCGATCGCCGACGCGGCCACGGGCAGGTTCTTGCTGAAGGACGGCGATTGCGGCCGTCGCGCGACGCCCGCTTCGACGTTCAAGATCGCGATAAGCCTGATGGGCTACGACGCGGGCTTCCTGCGCAACGAGCACGAGCCCGTATTGCCGTATCGCGACGGCTACGTCGACTGGGGCGGCGCGGCGTGGAAGCAGCCGACCGATCCGACTCGGTGGCTCAAGTATTCGGTCGTGTGGTATTCGCAGCAGGTCACGCATCATCTGGGCGCGCAGCGTTTCGCGCAATATGCGAAGGCGTTCGACTACGGCAATGCGGACGTGTCGGGCGACCCCGGCAAGAACAACGGTCTCGAGCGCGCGTGGATCGGCTCGTCGCTGCAGATCTCACCGCTCGAACAGATCGGATTCCTGCGCAGGATGCTGAATCGCGAACTGCCCGTGTCGGCACACGCGATCGACATGACCGAGCGGATCGTCGATACCGCGACGCTTGCCGACGGCACGGTCGTGCACGGCAAGACCGGCATGGCTTATCCGCTTCTGGCCGACGGCACGCGCGACGAAGCGCATGGGTTCGGCTGGTTCGTCGGCTGGATCGCGCGCGGCAAGCAGACGCTGGTGTTCGCGAGCCTCACGCAGGACGAGCGCAAGGAGCCCGTCTCCACCGGCATACGCACGCGCGACGCGTTCATGCGCGAGCTGCCGCAGCGCTTGGCTGTGCGCTGACGCGCGGGCGATCGACGCGGGCGATCGAACGCACCGGCATTCCTCGTATCGGCGACTCCTCGCGCGATACCACACGCGCCGGCGTGCTTTCGGCCGCGCATCTATTCGACCGACGGGAAGCGGCAGGCGTTGCAAGACGGCCTGCCGCATGTTCATCCGCGATCACGCGGGACGCAGCCATGACGTTCAGGACCCGGCATACGGGTTGCAGAACGTGCGCGGGCCGACGCAGCGCTCATCCTGCGCCGCCTCGGACATGCGGCCCGACGAGCCCGCCTTCGCGTCGCCGCGCGTATCGGCGATTGCGTGCGTCGGCTGCTGCGGCTTGGCCTTGTTCGCGAAGCGCGGCGCGTAGAGCGGCGAGATTTCCGGATACGACGCGTCGGTCACGTAGTCGAGCCCGTTGGCCTTGGCCTCGACCAGCTCCTGGTAGACCTGGGCGCGCGTTTTCCCGGCCGGTGCGTCCGCGAATGCCGCAGGCGAAACGAGCGCGGCGGCGAGGGCGACAGTAAGGAATTTGGCTTTCATACGTTCTCCATATCAATATCGAATTCAGAAGGAGAATTCGATGATTGACATTTTGAACAAGGGGCCCTCCGGCAACGTGACTCCCATATGAAGTTTTTGTCATTTTGATGAAAAAGCCGAATTCGAATTTAAAATGATTCACGAAATGACTCAAGTCTGTTCGAGATGCCAACGCGGATCATGACCCGCCGCCATGTAATCGGCGTCCTCTGCCGTATGCTCGCGAGGAAAGCGCAGGAAGAACGTCGTGAAGACGTTCGGCACGCTTTCGACCCAGCAGTCGCCGCCGTGCTCGGTGATGATCGAGCGCACGATCGCGAGCCCGAGGCCCGTGCCCGACGCCGAGTCGTATCGCGAAGGGTCGACGCGATAGAAGCGATCGAAAATTCGCGGCAGATGCACGGCTTCGATTCCGCGTCCGCTGTCGGTCACGGCGATCACGGCATTCCGCCCGGCCTGTTCGCAGCGGACGACGACCATCGAGTGGTCAGGCGCATGGCGAATCGCATTGGACAACAGATTGCTCAGCGCCCGCTGCACGAGGATCAGGTCGCCGTTGAAGCTCGCTTCGCCTTCGACGGCGATCCCGATGCCGCGGTCCTCCGCCACCGTCTCGTAGTAGCGGACGATCCGATCGGCCATCGCATAGGCGTCGATCGGCTCGATGTCGAGCTTGTTCTGATGACCGTCCGCGCGCGCGAGGAACAGCATGTCGTCGACCATTCGCGCGAGCCGTTGATACTCTTCCACGCTCGATTCGATCACCTGACGATATTCGTCGACCGACCGCCGCTGCGACAGCGCCACTTGCGCCTCGGCGAGCAGGTTGGTGAGCGGCGTGCGGATGTCGTGCGCGAGATCGGATGAATACTCCTTCAGCCGTGTGAACGACGCGTTCAGGCGCGCGAGCATCCGGTTGAACGACACCGCGAGTTCCCGCAGCTCTCCCGCCATTTCCGTTTCGGTCAGCGGCTGTGCGAGACGGCTGCTCGAGATCTGATCGGCCTGCGCGGCGAAGCGGCGCAGCGGCCTGAGCGCGTATGCGGCGATCCAGTACGCGAGCGTCGCCGCGACGGCCGTGCCGACGAGGATGATCGCGACGATGCTGATCGCGCACGTGCGCAGCAGCGACTGCTCGCGACGGAAATCGTACTGAACGGCGACGCGCAGCGGCAAGCCGGGATTGCCGGTGAGCCGCGCGTCGGCGACGAGATAGCGCTTTGCATTGCGCTTGTCGTCGACGATCGCGGGATCGAGGCCGGGCTTGGCCCGCTGCACGCCGCCGTACGGCACGTACCAGCCGCTTTGCATGTACGCGGTGCCGCGCGCGTCGTAGATCGCGAAATCGACTTTCTCGTCGCTATGGAACGAGTAGTAGAACCGCGTTCCCTTTTCACGCAACTCGGCGATGCTGCGCGCTTCGCCGACGTGCGCGACGATGCCGGCGAGCGTCGTTTCCATCGCGCGCTCGGACGAATACGCGAACGTGCGCGTGAGCGTTTCGTACAGCAGCAGGCCGCTGATCGCGAGCAGAACCGACGTGGACAGCGCGAACTTGATCGCGAGCCGCCCGCGCATCGTGCGCGGCACGAGCCTCTGCATCATGCGTACGATTCGCACGGCTCGCCTCGCTGCTCCAGAACATATCCCATCCCGCGGACCGTATGGATCAGCTTGGGCTCGTAATCCTGATCGACCTTCGCGCGCACGCGCTTGATCGCGGCGTCGACGACATTCGAATCGCTATCGAAGTTGATGTCCCAGATCTGCGATGCGATCAGCGAGCGCGGCAGGATCTCGCCTTGCCGGCGCATCAGCAGCCACAGCAGCAGGAATTCCTTCGCGGTGAGCAGGATCGTGTTGCCCTGGCGGCGCGCCTTGCGCTGGATGAGGTCGAGCTCGAGATTCGCGACGCGCAACACCGGCGCATCGGTCGCCTGGCCGCGCCGAAGCAGCGAGCGCACGCGTGCGAGCAACTCGGCGAAATCGAACGGCTTCGCGAGATAGTCGTCGCCGCCGAGCTCGAGGCCCTTCACGCGATCGTCGACATGGTCGCGCGCGGTGAGGAACAGCACCGGCGTGCGATGCGTTCTGCGCAGTTCGCGCACGATCGTCCAGCCGTCGCAGCCGGGCAGCATCACGTCGAGTATCGCGAGGTCATAGTTCTCCGTGCGCAACTGATGCAGGCCGCTGATGCCGTCTTGTGTCCAGTCGCAAACGAAGCCGGCTTCGGTGAGCCCACGCTTCAAATACATGCCCGTCTTCGGCTCGTCTTCTACGATAAGGACCTTCATTTCAAACTCATTAAGATTGCGTTAAATATTCTTTGAGAATGCGTGTCGTTCACAGTTCAACATTTCGGTGTGCGTGATTAAACGTGCGAAGCGAGTATCGTTTTTCGTCGGCGCGTGTCGCGATAAAACGTCGCATTCGAGAACCAATCGGCGAAGCGGGCAGGCGCGCGCGATCGTGACGGTGATCGGCGGGAAGCGAATCGCGGAAGCGTTCGCCGGCGCTTGACGAAGCGTACGATGCGTACGATGCGTACGAGGCGCGCGGCGTCGTGCGAGCCGTTGCATGATGTTCGGTGCGTCGTTCGCGTGTTCTTCACGGCGATGTCGACGTTCATCGACCGGTCGCGCGACGAGGCCGTCTGATCGTCGGCGACGTCCAGCGTTTTCCTGTGTCAACTGAACGTGACAAGAATGTCATGCGCGCACGCCGGCGAGCGATTGAACTTCTCGGCGCGAACGAATGGAAATTTGTCGGCGAAGCGGATATCGGCACGCAACGACGCACGGATATCGATCACCCGTGATGCTCGCCGATCGTCAAATCGCCGTGCCGAAACACGCCGTCTGCATCCTTTCGGCGTCACGCGACATTGCTGAAAAACGAAAACGCGCGGTTGCGATCTCGAAGTGCGAAGCAACGCGCTGCGGATGCACGCGATGAAAAGTCCGGAATTTGTCGAGCGGCACACGCAAACGCGCCGGAGTATTCCTTATACGGCGTAGGGATATATGGCATGCGCCGCGTGCTGCACCGCACGAGCAGAGTTGGCCTGCTGCAAAAGCAGCGCCCGTAGCGATTCCTGCTTCGAACGAGCGGGCCGTGACGCACGAAGCCTCACTCGAATCGCCATTTCGTGACGGAATATGCGCCCACCATGGCAACGCGATGTGCCCGAGCGCGAAACCGCCGCCGCAGCGCACGAAACGCGCGGAGGAAGGCCATTCCTGCACACGCGATCCGGGCTCCGCAAATCTCTCTGTTCCGCGCCCGCGACTGGCGCTTTCTTGCTCGTTTGCCATTTTCTTCTACGAGACCGTCGGTACGGAGAAACAACGCGTCGTCGCGCGAGGCGCGCGAGTGGCGCGGCCCGGTAATTGGGCGAAAGCGCGGAAGCCGATTCTCCTCCAAGTGGCGGGAACGAAACTTTTTTTGATATCAGCTAAAAATGTTTGACATGAGGATTTCAGCGAGATAAGTTTTGCGCAAGCTTTTGGAAAGAAAATGGATTGCGCGGCGCAAGCTCGGAATCGCGAATTTGACGGCGATCCGAGCCGGCAGCGGCCGCTGCCGGCAGATCCGGCGGTCCGGCGCTTCTCGCCGCGTGCGATTTCGTGTCGACATTTAGAAATATGAATGTAATCCGAGTTTGCCTTCGTCGAACGACGCGGCAAACGCTTGATGCGGGCCTGACGAGTCGCAAAGACGCACCGATAAATACAAACGCGGCAAAAAGAACCTGAGAGGGTGGGGCAGACGGAACGGGCCACCGTTCCGAGCGGTTCCCATGACGCAGATCTGGCGGAAGACGAATCGCCCGGCCCGCGCGGCGGGCGATTCGATCGGCCGCAACCGGTTTGTCGGCAACACGTCGTCCAGTCGATTCCCATCGTTCGCATCGGCGCGGCGCGTCCTTTCTTGCCGGCAGCGCAGCGAAGCAAGCAGCTACAACACAACATCGTCGACTCATTCCGTTCAATCTCGTTTGGGGGAGTATGGGCATGTCTACGTTAATTCGTACTGCTTCGTTTAAGCTGACCGTCCTTTGTGCCGCGCTGGCCGGGTTCGCCTCGGTCGCGCAGGCGGAAACCTCGGCCGCGCCGCAAGTTCCCGGCCCCGCCGACGCGGTCAATCAGTTGATCGTCAAGTTGCGCGTCGCGAAGACGTCGCCCGATTCGTCGTCCGATTCGTCGATCGCGAAGGCCGCGCACGCCGACGTCCAGGCGGTCATCGACCGCGTGCTCGCCGCACGCAAGGCGCGCGCGGCCGGGCGCGCGTTCGGCGCAGCCGCTGCGTCGGCGCCCGGCAATTTCGCCGATCCCGCCGCGGGCATTCGCATCAAGCGCGACATGTCGGGCGGCGCGACCGTGCTGTCGTTGCAGCGCCGCGTGTCGCTCGCCGAAGCGGAGGGGCTCGCGCGCGACTTCGCGACGGATGGTGCGATCGAGTATGCGGAACCCGACGCGCGGATGCATCCGTTCCTCGTGCCGAACGACACGCGTTATTCCGAGCAGTGGGGCTACTTCAATCCGAAGGGCGGCGCGAATCTGCCGAAGGCATGGGATCGCACGACCGGATCGTCGCGCGTCGTCGTCAGCGTGATCGATACCGGCTATCGGCCGCACGCGGATCTCGCCGCGAATCTCGTGCCCGGATACGACTTCATCTCCGATCCGGCGATCGCGAACGACGGCAACGGCCGCGACAGCGACGCGTCGGACCCGGGCGACTGGGTCACCGTGCAGGAAGACGCCGATCCGAGCGGTCCGTTCTACGGCTGCGGCGCGAGCAACAGCTCGTGGCACGGCACGCACGTAGCGGGCACGATCGGCGCGGTGACGAACAACGGCCTCGGCGTCGCGGGCATCTCGTGGGTCGGCAAGGTGCTGCCGGTGCGCGTGCTCGGCAAATGCGGCGGGATGCTGAGCGACATCGTCGACGGCATGCGCTGGGCGGCGGGCCTGTCGGTGCCAGGCGCGCCTTCGAACCCGAATCCCGCGAAGGTGCTGAACCTGAGCCTCGGCGGATACGGCCGCACATGCAGCACGACATACCAGAGTGCGATCAACGAGATCACGTCGCGTGGCGCGAACGTCGTCGTTGCCGCGGGCAACAACGGCGGCCCGGTATCGACGACGCAGCCGGCGAATTGCCAAGGCGTGATCGCGGTCGGTGCGATCGACAGCAACGGCGTTCGCGCGAGCTTCAGCAATTACGGCGCGGCCGTGAAAATCGCCGCGCCGGGCGTCGGCGTTCTGTCGACGCTCAACGCCGGCAGGACGTCGCCGGGCGCGGACAGCTACGCGAGCTACAGCGGCACGAGCATGGCGACGCCGCACGTCGCGGGCACGGTCGCGCTGATGCTCGCCGTGAATCCGGCGCTGTCGCCATCGCAGGTCTTGCAGCGGCTGCAGTCGAGCGCGCGTCCGTTCGCGAGCGGATCGAACTGCTCGACGAGCACCTGCGGCGCGGGTTTGCTCGACGCCGGCAACGCGGTCGACGCCGCCGCGCAGTGAGCGAACGCGGGCGTTGTTGCGAAATGGTTTCGCGTTTGCGCGCGCCGATGCCCGTCATGCGGGATGCGGGCACCGGCGCGGCAAGTCGAGGCGCGAAAACGCTGATATGCAACGCCCGCATCGCGGCGCTGCCGGCCGGCGATGCCGCGTCGGCAGCGCCGAAGCATCGCGTCGCGAACGCCCGGCGTCGTCCGGGCGGCATCGCGCGCGAGATGGCCGGCAGCGTTCGCCGGCATGTTCGACAAGAAGCCATCCCGCACGGGATGACCGTTTCCAGACGATCATCGAAACAAGGACAACAATGAGAATTCATCGAATCGAACCGCGTCGCACATGGATCGCCGCACTCGTGGCCGCTACGACGCTCGCCGCATGCGGCGGCGAAGACGGTGCCGGCGTTCCGGGTGCGTCCGCGCTCGCTCAGGTCCAACAGGAGGGAGCCGCGCCGTCCGCGGCCGGCGCGCAGCAGATCGCCGCGCGCTTCTCGCCGTCCGGCGTGCCGTATGCCGATCTGTCGAGCGGCGGCCGTTATCGGCCCGTGATCGAGAACGGCCAGGCGCAGCCGTCGCTGTCGGGCGGCACGATTTCCGAGGAAGCGTGGGTCGAGACGCCCGTCGATTCGGACGGCGACGGCGCGAAGGACCGCATTCACGTGCGCGTCGTGCGTCCGTCCGAGACTGCAGCGGGCGCCCGCACGCCCGTCATCGTGCTGGCGAGTCCTTACTACAACGGACTTGCCGACAGCCCGAACCACAACGTCGACGTCGAGCTCGACGGCACGCCGCATCCGACTGCTTCGGTCTCCGCACGAATCATGGCCGCCGCGCCGCAGACGCGGATCTGGCAGCAGGTCGACGCGGCCGCCGCGGGGCGTTCGTGGATCGAGGGCTATTTCGTGCCGCGCGGCTTCACGGTCGTGTATGCGGATTCGCTCGGCACCGCAGGCTCGGACGGCTGCCCGACGATCCTGACGCGCGACGAATCGGTGGCGATGGCGTCGGTGATCCGCTGGCTCGGACGCGGCGCGGCCGCGAAGGATGCGAACGGCAAACCGGTCGTCGCGACCTGGTCGACGGGCCACGTGGGCATGTACGGCGTGTCGTACGACGGTACGCTGCCGAAGATGGTCGCGAGCCTGCGCACGCGCGGGCTCGATGCGATCGTGCCGGTTGCCGGGCTGTCGAACATGTACGGCTACTACCGCTCGGGCGGGCTCGTGCGCGCGCCCGACGGCTACCAGGGCGAGGACGTCGACGTCTACATCAAGGCGCTGCTGACGAATCCGCATCCGGAGCGTTGCACGCACCTGATCGACGAGGCGCTGCAGAAGGAGGATCGCAAGACGGGCGACAATTCGCCGTTCTGGGCGGCGCGCGACATTCCGAGCGCGCTTGCGGTCGCGCCCGCGCTCGTTGCCCAGGGGCTTGCCGACGACAACGTGCGAACCGAGCAGTCGACGTCGTGGTATCTCGCGATGAGGCGTCAGGGCGTGGCGGCGCAATTGTGGCTGCACCGCGCGCGTCACACCGATCCGACTCGCGTGCCCGCGATGGCCGACGCATGGACCGCTCAGGTGAACCGCTGGTTCACGCGCTATCTGCTCGGTTATGACAACGGCGTCGAGCGCAGCCCGGGTGCCGTGATCGAGCAGGCGGACGGCACGCTGCTGAAGGAGGCGAGCTGGCCCGCGCGCGGCGCTTCGTCGGTCACGTATTTCGCCGGCGGCGACGGCGCGAGTGCCGGCACACTGCTGCGCGAGCCGACGGGCGGTCCGCTCGCGAAATTCACCGACGATGCGCGGATCACGGCGCTTGCGCTGGCGAACGCGAATACGGGCGAGCATCGCAGCCGCTTCGAGACGACGCCGCTCGCGAGCGCGACGCGGATCTCGGGTACCGTGAAGGCGCGCGTTCGGCTGACGTTCTCGGCGGCCGCGAACGTGACCGCGCTGTTGATCGATCGTGCGCCGGACGGCAGCGCGACGATCGTCACTCGTGCGTGGACCGATCCGCGTAACCGCGTGTCGAGCTGGTTCTCGGAGCCGGTGCTGCCCGGCATGCCTTACGATCTGCGCCTCACGTTCATGCCGCGCGACTACAGGCTCGAAGCGGGGCACCGGCTCGGGCTCGTCGTGCTGTCGAGCGACAGCGAGGCGACGCTGCGGCCGACGCCCGGCACCGAGCTGACGCTCGATCCGGCCGGAACGTCGGTGACGGTGCCGCAGCTTCCGGCCTGACGGCAGGCGTGCGCCGCTCGAACAAGGCATCGCCGCGAGCGTCTTGCTCGCGGCGATGCCGTTTGGCGAAGCCGATTCGCACGCTGAGCGATGCGCAGAGCGCGGACGATCAGCGCTTCGTTTGCCGATGCCGTTACCCCTGCGGCGACGGCAGCAGTTCGGCCACCTTGTTGCGCAACGCGGGCAGCACTTGCGTGTCGAACCACGAATGCTGCTTGAGCCAGCCCTGATTGCGCGGCGACGGGTGCGGCAGCGGAATGAATTCGGGCGCGTACTCGGCCCACGCTCGCACCGTTTCGGTCAACGAAGATTTGCGGCGTGTGCCGAGGAAGCGGCGCTGCGCGTATTGACCGATCAATAGCGTCAGCCGGACGTCGGGCAGTTCGCGCAGCAGCTTGTCGAGCCAAAGCGGCGCGCATTCCGGCCGTGGCGGGTTGTCGCCGCTCGCGCCGCGTCCCGGATAGCAGAACCCCATCGGCACGATCGCGAACAGCGATTCGTCGTAGAACGTCGCATCGTCCACGTTCAGCCATGCTCTCAACCGCTTGCCGCTCGCATCGTCCCATGGAATGCCGGACGTATGGACGCGCGCGCCGGGCGCCTGCCCGACGATCAGGATGCGCGCATGCGGATGTGCGCGCACGACCGGCCGCGGACCGCAAGGAAGGTGGGGCGCGCAGACGGTGCATGCGCGGATCTCGCGAAGGAGGGCGTCGAGGGACGCATGTCGCGCGGGCATCGAGCGCGAGCCCTTGCGGATCGGCGGCGGGTCGTTTGGTTTCGGTGACATCGCCCGCCATTATGCAACCGTTTCGCTACATGCGATCCGTCCCGTTTCAAACGTTTGAAGCGCGTGTCCGTAGGCGCGAACGCTGGCAATCCCGATGCACATCGGCGCGTGAAACTGGTAGGGTGGCGTGCGAATTCGTCGCGGCGACGCGTCGCGCATGGCGCGCGGATTCGGCGAGCGGCTTTGACGAGCGGATGCGGGCGCGTGATCGGCGTCGCTTCGCCTGCGCGAGACGAGCGCGTCCACAATGCATCGGGAGCGACTGCCCGGCAGTCGACGGCAACGAGAGGAATCCTTCATGAGCACTGCATCCGCCGCCGGCATCGCGCCGGCCGAATGGAAAATCCGCTGCGACCTGGCGGCCTGCTATCGTCTCGTCGCGATGCACGGATGGGACGATCTGATCTTCACGCACATCTCGGCGCGCCTGCCCGGCCCCGATCATCATTTCCTGATCAACCCGTACGGAATGATGTTCGAAGAGATCACCGCGTCGTCGCTCGTGAAGGTCGATCAGGCCGGCAACAAAGTCGATGATTCGCCGTATCCGGTCAATCGCGCGGGCTTCGTGATTCACAGCGCGGTGCACGCCGCGCGCGAAGACGTGCAGTGCGTGCTGCACACGCATACGCGCGCGGGCGTCGCGGTCAGCGCGCAGCGCGGCGGCGTGCTGCCGATCTCGCAGCAATCTACGTTCGTGCTGCTGTCGCTCGCGTATCACGCTTACGAAGGCGTCGCGCTGAAAGACGACGAGAAGCCTCGTCTGCAGGCCGACCTCGGGCGCGCGACGTACCTGATGCTGCGCAATCATGGCTTGCTGACGGTCGGCCCGTCGATCGCGGACGCATTTCTCGCGATGTATCTGTTCGAGACGGCGTGCCAGATCCAGATCGCCGCGCAAAGCGGCGGCGAACTGATCGCGATACCGCCCGAGATCGTCGCGACGAGCGCCGAGGCAGCGTCCGTGCAGACGGGCGGCCTCGGCGGCGCGTTCGTGTGGCCTGCGCTGATCCGCAAGCTAGACCGCCGCGACGACAGTTACCAGACTTGACGGCGAGCGATCACGTGCCGCTTGCGAGCGCGTGCATTCACGAGCCGGGCATGCATCGCGCTCGCGATGTCGAATACAAAGGAGCGGCGCGCGTGGTGCGCGCCGCCCAACGCCGGTCGTCGTGCCGACAGCTCACGACGCCTGCTTGCCATTCGTGTTGACGAACCTCGGGCCATAGAACACGGGTTTCGACAGATCGGTGTAGGTGCGCAAGTAGCCGATCTCGTCGGGATACAGCTCGCCGAGTTGCGCGAGGGCCGCGGCCGGCACCTGATGGCGCATGATGTTGAAGCATGACAGCACGCGCAGGTCGACCATTCCGTGCACGGCTGCGCCGAGCGTTTTCCACGACGTGGCCGACGGGCCGTTCCATACCGCGTCGAGTGTCGTCAGGATCGTCGAGAAGCTGGTGTCGAACGCGTTCAGATCATTCTCCACCGCGCCGCGGTCGGGATCGAGCGCGAGGATGTCGGCGTAGCCGTCGCGCGGCACGGCGAGCGTGTTGATCACGACGGGCGCGGTGATCGCGGGGCCGCAGAAGAAGAGCGGCTCGTTCTTCGGATTGAAGTCGACAGGCGGCGACGGCGCTTCGTAGCGCGCGCCGTAGTAGAGCTCGGCGAAGCGCGCGTAGTGCGATTCTTCGTTTTCGAACGGATTGCCGGCGAACACGTCGCCCCGGCTGGAACCTTCGCCTTGCCGAAGGATTTCGTCGATGCCTGCATAGAACGATTCGACGGGATCGACGCCGGGCGTATACGTGACCGTCGTGAAGCCGATATCGTCGCCGACCTGGTTGGACGGGCCGCCCGCCTGCACCGCCGCGCGCACCGCGTCCGCGTTGCGCTCGACCGCGTCGCGGATGCTCTCGTAGAACGCGGCGATCGTCGGATAGCTTTCGTCGCGGCCCAACTGGCGCAGCAGGAACGCGGGCGTCTCGATGCGCAGGAAGTTTTTGAGTTGCGGCTTCGAATAGCGCGCGAGGCCGACGTGCAGATCCGGCTCCGCGCCGCCCGGCAGTCCCGCCGTCGGATAGGCGATCCGGATCGTCGCGAATTGCGGCGAGCCGCCTAAAGCCGCGAGCAGATTCGACGCGATCGCCATGTGCACCATCTCTTCCATCGCGACACTGCGGATTGCGTTGTACGCGGTGTAATTCTGGACTTCCAACGAAAACATCGCGGACAGGTACAGAGGCAGCGTCGAGTATTCGAGCTCGATCGCGGTCTGCAGCGCGCGCTTGATCCACGCGAGGTCGCGCGCGGCGGGCGGTACGGTGTTCGGGTTCATCGCATGTTCCTCGCCAAGTCAGCCTTGATAGAAAAGCGCATACGACGTGCCGCCGACGCGATACGGCACGACGTGGGACGCGCCCGCGGCTGTCGTGGCGGCGCCGATGCGCGTCCAGCCGAGACAGTCCGCGTGAATCCGGTAGACGGCCGTCGCGCCGTCGCCGGCGATGTACGTGACGAGCGTCGGTGCGCCGTGCGCCCAAGGCACGCACGCCGCATTCGTGATCTTCAGCGCGTCCGGCAGTTGGTTCTGCAGATAACTGCCGACTTCGACGGTGCCGAGCGCCGGATTGTCCTGAATGTGATCGATGTTGACGTTGAGCTTCGCGGTGTTGATCTTGAAGAAGAAGTTCGCGCCGCCCAGCTGAAAGAACGAGAACTGCGTCCAGCCTTTTGCCCATTCGTGATACCAGACGTTCAGCGCGAGAAGGGGCGGCGTGCCGCCCGTCGACGCGGGCGTGACGGCGACGCTGAAATTCGCGACGCGTCCCGTGTTGAAGTCGTAGCCGAGGATGTATTGCTGGCCGAGCGACGTGAACGGCGCGACGTTCGTGAAGCCGCGCGTCGGCGTGTTGCGCGGCAGTGCGAACTTGTACGGCGGCGATGCGCTCAGGTCGGCTGCGATCGCGAAGAAGCCGAACGTGCCGTCGTCCGCGCGATACGTAAGCAGGTACGGCACGTTTCCGAGCACGAACGACGCGACGCTGTCCCACGGGCCGCCCGCAAGATCGATCCTCGAATCGGCAGGAGCGATCCACGGCGGCGCATCGCTGAGCGTGTAGACATCGGTCTTCTGCGTGGCCTTGTTGTAGGCGATCAGATCGAGCTTGCCGGCGTGCGGTAGCGCGACGAAGCTCGTGTAGCCGCGCGCGAGCGGGCCGTCGCCGTCCCACACGCGTTCCAGCATGATTTTTTCGGAGCCCGAATCAGGGCGAATCGAGTAGAGGCTGCTCATGTACGCTCCTTTGCGATAGAACGGTCGAACGGTTGCTCGGCCAGACGGGAACGGCGTCCCGGCAGCGCCGGCGAATCATGAGATCGGTTCGACGAACAGCGGCAGCGGCGTCGGGTCCGCCCCCGCGATCTGGAAATAGCTGAGCCGGGCGGGCTTGCCCGCGCCGGCGAGCTCGAGAATCTGGAAGCCGCGGTTGTACCAGTCGTCGGTCAGGTCGAGCTGCAGGTCCGCTTGCTTCAGCGGAACCGGGTACTTTTGCGCGTAAGGCGCTTCGCTCGCCTGCACGGGTATCGCGCTGTGCCCCGCGCAGCGGCCTTTCGGCAGCGTCTTGAAGATGTGCGCCGCGTCGTCGCCTTCGGTCGGCCAGTCTGCCGGACGGTATGCATCCGCGAAGATGCCGAGGTTGTGCTCGTGGCCCCAGATCCACGCGGCCACGCGATCGCCGAACGTCGGACCGAATTGCCGCCATAGTCCCGTGTTCACCCATTCGCGATTGAAATCGGATGAATCGGGCGTCCCGGACGCTTCGCGACGTTGCGCGATTCCGCACACGTCCAGCGCCGAATACAGCTGATGATGCGACAGCAGGATCGAGCGGCCGGAGAAGTTCGTCAGCTTGTCGAGATGCCAGACGGCTTCGTCGGTGCGAACGGTCACCTGATCGACGGGCGACGTGGTGTCGCGAGGCGGATGATCGGCGAGCGACGCGAGGCGGAAGTACGGATTCCTGTCGGTGGGCCAGTGCGGGCTTGCGCCGGCGGCCGCCGTCTCGATCTTGCCGATGTGCAGCCGCTCGAGCGTCGCTTGCTGCGCCGATGCCGCGACGTTCATGTAGTGCCCGTGGTAGCCCGTGTCGAGGCCGAGGAATTGCCAGCCGTCGTCCTCGGTGCGCAGGCAGAAATAGCTTGCCTGCTGCCGTTGCGCGGGGCCGTCGACGAGTTCGCCCGAATCGAGCGCGTGCAGGAACGATACGGCGCCCGTGAAGTATTCGTGATTGCCCGGCACCGTGAAGAACGGCACGCGTCGTTTGTCGCTGCGCAGCACGTCGCGCACGAGGCCGATCAACCGGTGCTCGGTTTCGAAGCGCGTGCCGGAGAAATAGACGTCGCCGAGATGCAGGATTGCATCCGGCGAGAACTTCAGCGCGGCGACGAGCACGGCTGCCGCGACGTCGGTGCCGGTGCCGATGTCGCCGACGATCGCGATTCGCGCGCGCGCCGGCAGCTTCCATTCGATCACGCCGTAGCGCAGGTCGCCCTTGCCGGCGTCGGCGGCCTGCCACGAGCGGTACTGCGGTTCGCTGCCTTTGTGATACGGATATTGCCAGTAGTACTTGAAATACTGGACGTACATCTGCTGCCATAGCGGATTGCCGAATTTGTACTGCTGCGTCTGATGCTCGACGTCGCGCTCGATCTGCGCATCGCCGGCGATGTTCGCGTGCGCGCGGCGATGATGCAGATACGACAGATAGGTTTGCACCGCCTCTTCGTCGTTGCTGTCGGCGGGAGGCGGATCGAGCGGCCGGTTTTCGAGCATCGCGCGGCAGTAGCGGTCGGTCGCGCGCATCAGCGGATGATCGGCGTCGATGCCGGCTGACGCGCGATGCTCGAGACGGAGCGCATGCGCGAGCACTTCGGCGACGCACGACTTCCACAGCGCCAGATGCGGAACCTCGAAATGTTCGATCGGGACCATTCATGCCTCCGGCGCGCGCGGCGCCGCGCGGGACGTGCGCGGCCGAGGGAATTGCAGATTGATGCACGTGTCGCGCGTGAGATCGAGGCCCGGCCAGTCGTCCCACAAGCCGGCCGGCAATGCGAGCGGGCGCGGCGCCATCCGCAGCACGGGCGTCGTCAGCGCCGCAAGCCGATCGAGCTCCGGACACGGACGCGGATGTGGAGACGCGCTGTGTATCCATGCGGCGACGTAGTCGTCGCCGCAGCACACGAGCGCGCCGTCGACGCCGTCCGGCGGCTCGGCCTGAAAGGAAGTGGCCCACACCTGCACGGCCGCGAGTAAATCGGTTGGCCGCGTATTCGCGCGACGCGCGCCGACGAAATGCTTCGAGCTGCCGAACATCCAGTCAGTGGGCCGATCGATGAGGAAGTAGGGCTGCTCGGCGACGAGCGCATCGGCATGCGGATCGATCGCGACGGGCACTTCGGGCAGCTTGCTGCGCGTCATGTCGTAGGCGTCGCCGTGCAGGTTCTGATAGATGCGCGCCGCGATCGCCTTCGTCGCGCGATCGTGCGACGAAGGCGTCGCCCAGAACATCAGCGCGGTCTGGTCCGGAACGGCGGGCGGCTTGCCGGCTTGCGGAATCATCGTCGGCAGATACGCGCGCAGGCCGACGGGCGGCTGCAGCAGCACGCAGGCCGGCACGAACACGCTGCCGAGAAACTGCGCGAAATGCTCGTAGTCGAGCGCGGGCGACCGGAAGCCGCGCCACACGTAGACGGCGTTCGGCGCGACCGGGAAGGATTCCTGCGGCGTGTTCATCGGTTGCCCTCACGTTCGAATTGCATGTTGAAGCTGCTTCCCGCGCGCACGTCCATGCCGGCCCATTCGTCCCAGAGCCCGATCGGCAGGAATGTGGGCGCGGGCGCGAAGGTTTCCTTCCAGTCGGTCAGCACGGCCTGCAGGCGCGGCACGCCGGTCGGTGCCAGGGCCGCGCCGGCCGCGACGGGGCCGAGCTCCCAGTAGACGACGTAGTCGTTGCCCGTGCACGCGAGCGCGCCGGCAAGCGGTACGTTCTTCTGAATATCGGCGAGCGCTTTGGCGACGGCCGAGCGGAACGACACGGCGTCGACGGTGGACGGCCGCGCCGCGACGAGATGGCGGATCGCGCCGTGCATCCAGTCGGCGGGCTCGTCGTACAGATAGACGGGCTGGTCGACGGCGAGCGTGCCGTCGAAACGGACCGGAAAATCGGCGCGGCTCTGGTTGTCCTGCGTCAGATAAACGCCGTTGTGCGTCAGCGTGTACGTGCGCACCGCGAGCCGCGTGAAGCCGTTCCAGTACGTCGCGGGCGATGCCCAGAACAGGATCGCGGTTTCATCCGGCACCGACGCGGGCTTGCCGGGCAGGCCCGCCGGCACCGTCGGCGCGTACGCGCGCAGGCCCGCGTCGATCTGCATCTTCACGGTGGCCGGCACGAATACGGTGCCGAGCTTGCTCATGAATTGATCGAGGCCGAGCGACGGCAACCGGAAGCCTCGCCATACCCGCACCGAATCGGGGGCGACGCGCATGTCTTGCGGCAAATCGGGCGTGTTCATTGCATGGCTCCGGTTGGGGCGGCCGGCGCGCCGGCTTCGGCGCTCGCGGGCGCGGCGGCCGGCAAGGCGGGCTTGCCGGTGGCGACGAGGTGTTGCGCGACTTTGGCGAGAAATCCGGCGGGCGGCGGAGACTCGCGTGTCTTGTCGTAGCGGCATTCGTTCGGGAACTGCCAGTGGCGATTCACGCAGAACCGGCAGGAACCTTCGGTGCGCGACAGATAGCCGCCGCCGTCGGCGTCGTGCCACGTGAGCGCGCGTTGCGCGTAGAGCTCGTCGAGCACCGACGCCATCGCCGCGTGCGCGTCGACGAAATAGGCGCAGAGCGTGCGATACGCGTCGGGGAACTGGCTCGCGAGCCACGCGCGCGCCGCGTTCGCCGCATCGGCGTCGGCGGGCAGTTGGATCGCGACGTAATCGTCCGGATATTCCTGCGTCGGCAGCACGAGCGTGAAGCCGTTCTGCGGCGTGAGCGCCGCGGCGCATTGCGGTTGCGTCGCGCTGAACGCCTGCCATTCGACGGCGCTCATCCGGTATTGCTGCAGGAAGAAGCTGTTGTACGAGAAGTGCGGCGTGATGACGAGGCGTGTGCGGCTGAAGTAGCGCGTGCCGTCGATCGTCACGTCGAATTCGACATAGGCCGGGTGCGCGGGGTCGCTGGTTTCCTTCAGCAGCGTGTAATCCTTGTCGGCGGGATGCGTCGACAGCGGCGGATTGCGCCGCACGTGCGCGCCGAACGCCGCATGGAACATGTTCCAGCTCGATTGGCTGACGATGTAGAGCACGGCGGGCCGCGTCTGCACCATCTGCTTGATCGCCCATGCGTTGCGGCTCACGCAGTTGTCGACGATGTTCGCGACGCTGGCGTCGCTGCCGCCGAGAAATCCCGGTTTCCAATGTGGAGACGCGCACGCGACCATGTCGAGTTGGCACACGTCCTCGCCGACGCGCAGCGAGGCGGCCGGGTGGCCGTCGCCGTGCAGCGTGCGCTCGAATTTTTCGAGCACGGGCACGAACTGCAGGTAGTAGCTTTGCGGCTGCTGCAACACCTCGATCTGGATGCCTTCCGGCACCGATACGCGGGCGGCGAGCACGTCGCCCGCGGCGAAGCGGTTGTGCGGCTTGTAAGTATCGAAGAGGAGTACGTAGGGGAAATCGCCCGGCTCGCCGGGGATCGCGACCTTCGTGTCGGCGGCGTCGCCATCGTAGCGCACCGTGATCGACCACGCGGGACTGTCGTCGACGCGCGCCGCGCCCGTTACCTCGCCGCCGCGCGGCGCGATCACGCGTCCTTCCGGCAGCATGAAGCGCCGCACGAAATCGAGATCGAGCTTCTCCTGATAGACGGTGCGATAACGGTAGTACCACGCGTATTTGGCCCACGCATCGGTGTCGCCGTCGGAAGAGAAATCCGGATAGCACCACGCGGCGCCCGTCTGGCCCGGCAGGAAGGCGGTCAGATTCGGATTGATGCCGATCGTCATGATGGGCGCCTTGCGGCAGCCGTCGATCACTTCGCCGTTCGGAAACGCCGGCGGACGCGTGCGGCCGTTGATCCAGCGCGCCGCGCCGCTCTTGCCGTTCGCGCTCGCTGGATAGGGCACGGTGACGTCGAAATCGAATGCCGTGTACGGGCCGTACGCGCGCTTCTTCAGGTCAGCGGGCCAGAAGAACGAGCACGTGCCGCACGAGCGCACCTGGAATGCGAGCTGCACCTCGAGCGGGTCCTTTTCGTCGACGGGCTTGTAGTCGCGGCTCGGGTTGTAGGTTGCGCTGCCTTCGCCGGCTATCGTCGCCCACGTCGCGAGCGCGCCGTTGTAGCTCGTTTGCAGTCCGAACGTCGAGTAGATGAGACCGGACCAGTCGGCGCGCACGGCGTCGGAGATCGGCGTGCCCCGGTCGGTGCGTCGCCGGACGATCGGGTCCGAAATGTTGCGCACGCACGCGAATCGCACGCCGAGCCGGTTCGCCTGCTGGGCGATGATCGCATCGTCCATTTCGAGGCATGAGTATGCGCGCGCATCGTTGCCTTCCGCGATGTAGTAGAAGTCCGTCGTCAGGAGCGGCGCATCCTTCAACGGCCGAATTGCCGGCGCGTTCAGACATTCCGGCCGGATCGCGTCGTTGACGAGATCCGACAGCGTAAGCTCGCCGAGGCCGGGATCGTCGGGGTGGCGAGCCTTCAGCTCGTCGAAGAGCGCGGCGAGCGACTGCGGCGTCACGACCTCGCTCATCCTGAACAGCAACGTGCGCTCGACTTCGCCGACGAGCGCGGTCGACGGATACCAGGTCGGGCAGCGATACATGTTGCCGCCATCGGGGCTCGTCGTGTTCTGCGGGCGTTGCAGCTCGAGCAGCGCGGCGTTCGCGACGACCGTGTCGCCGAGGCGCTGATCGCGGCGCGCGCCGCCTGCGGTGCCGATCGTGTAGATGCGGTCGGGGCGAGCATCTTCGACGATGCATCGGATCATCGCGGACAAGCCGTCGAGCCAGGGAGAATGCGCGAGATGCGCATTCGACTTGAACAGCAGCACGTTCCATGGGCGCCCGGAGCGATCGACGACTCGCACCATCTGAAAGAGCCCCCAGAGCGTGCCCGATTTCGAGTCCGCCGCATACGACGATGCCCCTCGCGTATACGGAAGCCATGCCTGCTTCCACGCGTAGTCGTTGTAATCACCGGTGCGGTCGCTGTTGACGAACACGCGGTCGAGCGCGAACCACTCGGCGCTCGTCCACGTGATCACGACGATGTCGGCGCGCGGCAGCGGATCATCGGGGGCGCGCGTGCCGGGCGCGATGCGCACGGGCTTGGTTTGGCCGATCGTGTCCCATGCGACGGGCGGCAGCGTCGTCGTGCCGCGCAGCGGCGCGGCGGCGGAGATGTCGGTGTGGCGCGTGACGAGCGGCAAGAGCGCGCTTTCGGGTAGTTGCGCATTCATGGCAAGGCTCCAGGGCGATGTGGGGACGCGTGAGCGTCGACGTTTTGTTATGCGAAGGATGCTGCGCTATTCGGCCGATTCATGTGTTTTGCGGATCAGCTCGCGTGCCTGCGCTTCTGTCTTGCCGGGCGGCGGCACGATCAGATCGGTTTCGGACAGCGCTTTCCATAGCTTCGGATCTTGGAATGCGATCGTGCCGCCGCCGCGTTTTTCCTGCGACACCATTCGGTTGATGTCGCCGACGCACACCCAGTTGTCGGTCGTCGTGATGCCCCATTTCGCGTGGTCCTGCGTTTCGGGCCATGCCCACGGCGCGCCGAGCTTGCGCAGATCGATGAATTTGATGTCGTAAGTCTTGTGGATGCCGTCGGAATCGAGGACGGGCGGGATCTCGCCTCGAATCCACGTCTCCACGTACATGTCGGCCTTCAGCGTCGGGCCGACGAGGTCGTTCCAGAAATCCTTGTTCCACTTGCGGTTCTTCGCGATCACCTTGAACGGCACGCCGCCGCGGGTCTTGAAATCGAGCGCGTCGGAATCCGCGGGCGCGGACGCGGTGAGCGGCTGCGTCAGCGCATACAGCGGGCTCGAGCGATCGAGTCCGCCGGTGCGCGGCAGATAGACCTGCGGCTGCTGATGCAGCGCCATCTGCGCGGCGATCTTGCCCGCCGTCGCGAGATCGAGGCTCACGCACAGGAAGGTCTGTCCATACAGCGGCGTCGGCACGCCCGGTTCCGACGGGCTGGCATATTTCGGCCACGAATGCAGCAGCCACAATGCGGAGTTCGACGCGACATCGAATGCGATGACGCCCTTCGTATGGCCGAGCGTCGCGTTGTTCGAGCGATCGGCGTCAGCGGGCATTTCGTCGTTGTAGAGTATCCAGCCCGTCGTGCCGCCCGGATCGCCGAAGATCGCGTCGAGCGTGTAGAACAGCGCGCCCTTCGAGTCCTTCATCAGATTCGGCGATTTCTGCACCGCGCCGACTTGACGATCGTAGTAGACGTATTCGTAGCCGGTCGCGCTTTCGCTCTCGGCATCCTTGACCAGCTTCGGAACTTTGTAGGCGAACCATAGATCGACGGATCGATTCAGTTCGTCGCGCGGCGAGATAGCCATCTGATGTCCCCGGTTGCTGAATGGCGCCGCATGCGCGGCGAACGACGCCCGTTCGTGCGAGGCGTCTATATCTTGTCGTCGAAGGCTTGCCTGCGCCGGTTGCGTGGCACTCGCAGCCGGCAGACTATCGCTTTGCGCGGGCGCGAAAAGACCTTCGCGGGCAACAGGCGAATGTGCGTCGCGCGCACGCGCCGCCGAACCCAGGCGTGCGTGCGCGCGACGGCGCCCGTCGGCTCGCTCCGCGAACCGTCGGCGTCGACGATCAATGAGTAGGAGTGCGAATAGGCTAGTGGACGAATCGACTGGTGCGCATAGAGGTCCCCTCCGTTTATTGCTATCCGTTGTCTTTGCGCCCGAACCCGTTCGTTGGCGACCGAAGCGGCACGGCTTCGGAAGTTGCGGGTTCTTGTGGTCTTAGCATAGAACACTCCGACGAAAACGGTAAGCCAATTCCGGACGCGTTGCGATTACGGATCGGCGCGGGGTTTGTCGTGCGGGATGGGGATTGCGGTGGAGGGAGGTCCGATCGGAGGCTCGATCGGCTGAAGCGCGGGAAAGGCGCTTCGCGTTGCGTAACCGGCCGGATGGCGACGTCGATACGAGACAACAGCGTTCGCGCAAGCGTCACGCGTTCTGAGTTAAGCATTTCACGCGCTCGAGCGCGGCGATCGCGGCTCGAGCGGGCGATTGCGCGGAAACACGGCTGTCATGCGCCGATACGTTTGACCGCGGGCTTGGGTCACGGCGGTCGCGACGGCGCTGCATGCATTCGTCGAACCGGGCAACGCGGCGATTCGACGACGCCGTCGTCAACGACGATGTGATTCGTTTCACTTTCGCGTCAGGCGCGGCCGTGTACCTCGACGGTTACGTGCGACAGACTCTTGAAGCGCTTCAACAACTGATGATAGAAGCCCGAGTCGCGTGCGGGATCGCCCGTCGCGACGGACACCACCGCGCTCATGTGGCCGGGGCCGAGACGCCAGACATGCAGATCGGTGACGCGATCGCCGCCATTTTCGATCGAGCTGCGCACGTTGGCGGCGAGGCGAGCGTCCGGGTTGACGTCGAGCAGGATGCGGCCGGTGTCGCGCATGAGGCCGTACGACCAGTTCGCGATCACGAGCGCGCCGACGATGCCCGCGAGCGGGTCCATCCACATCCAGCCGAAAGCGCGCGCGAGCACGAGCCCGACGATTGCGAGCACCGAAACCGCCGCGTCCGCGATCACGTGGATATACGCGGACCGGATGTTGTGGTCGCGCGCCGTGGCGTCGCTCGAGCCGCCGTGTTCGTGATGATGCTCGTGGTCGTGCTCGACGAACGCGAGCGAATGCTCGCCGCCGTGCAAGCTCACGATGGCGGTGAACGCGTGCGGCTCCGGGATCGTGTCGGTCGATTCCAGATAGGCGCCGCGGTTCGCCAGCCCGAACGTCTGCCGCGTCCCGTCGGAGCGGATCGTCGTGATCGTTGCAGGCGCGTCGCCGATTGCCGGCTGGCTCGCCGCCGCGGGCGCGATGCGGAATACCGGCGGCACGCCGTCCTCGAAGATCGACACGATGAAGGCGCCTGCGCGCGTGGAGATCGTCTGCGCTTCGTCTTCGTGATCGTGATGGCCGTCGTGTCCGTGTCCATGCCCGTGATGATGGCCATGCCCGTGGCCGTGCCCATGGTGATCGCCGCTCAGCAGCCACACGCTTGCGAGATTCACGAGCAGGCCGAGCACGGCGATCGGAATCGCTTCGTCGAAATGGATCGGCACGGGCGACAGAAAACGCGCGACTGCTTCGTACGCAATGAACAGCGCGATCATCGCGAGCACGATTGCGCTCGTGAAGCCGGCCAGGTCGCCGAGCTTGCCCGTGCCGAACACGAAGCGCGGGTCGTTGGCGTGCCGGCGTGCATAGGTGTACGCGAGCGCCGCGATCAGCATCGCGCCCGCGTGGGTGGACATGTGCAGGCCGTCGGCGACGAGCGCGAGCGAGCCGAACAGCGTGCCGCCGACGATCTCCGCGATCATCATCGCCGAGCACAGCGCGATGACGGTCCAGGTTCTGCGTTCGTTCTGCTCGTGCGCCGCGCCGAGGAAGATGTGGTCGTGCCCTGCGCCGAACGCGACGTTTTCGAATTCGCTCATCGATCGCTCCGATTATTTGAAGTAGCTGTGAACCACGTCGATCAACTGCTCGGTCGCGCTGCCTTCGTGGTCGTCGGCCGCGTCGACGAGATGCGTGCGAATGTGGTCCTCGAGCACGACGGCCAGCAGGCCGTTCATCGCACCGCGGCAACTCGTGATCCGCTGCAGCACCTCGTTGCAGCCGCATTCTTCCTCGAGCGCGCGCTCGATCGCTTCGACCTGCCCCTTGATGCGGCGAACGCGGTTCAGGAGCTTCTGTTTCTCTCGAATGGTATGGCTCATCGCCTCTCCCCTAAATACCGGGGGGGAGTATATATCAATGTGCGAATTTGTATAGTGGGGAGGGGTATGCGGCATTCCGACGCCGCGAGCTGCAGGCGACGCTACGCCGAGCGCGGACGGCTCGCCTTGCCGCGGATCATGCGCGGGCGATCGCTGCCGGTGCGGCGCCGATGCGCCGCACGATTGCTTCTTCGCGTCGATGTAAGAGGGATGAATCGTCGCGTGCCTGGCGGCGCGCGGACGCACGGTGTCGCGCGGAAAACGACAAGGGCGCCGATGGCGCCCTTGTCGTCGACTTCGTTCGTCGAGATGGATCGATCAGCTTGTCTTGCCGACGGCCACGTGCTTGCCCACATGGTGGTGGTTCATATGGGTCGACGCATGGCGCGCGTGAGAGCGCGACGTTTGCGTGCTCGCGCGATCGGCCTGCGTATCCGAGCGATCCGCTGCGCGGGAGAGGCCCTTGTCGCGGTCGCCGGACTTGAAGCCGTTCGTGTTCGTCATGCCGGAACTGCTCATATGGCCCGCCGACATGCCGCCCGAATTGCCGCCGGCACCACCCATGCCGCCCATGCCGCCGCCGTGGCCGCCGCCACCGGCACCGCCGCCCGCCGCGTGCGCGGCCGACGACATCAAGATGAACAGACCCGTAGCAGTCAGCGCGACCAAACGATTACCTTTCATTTTTGTCTCTTCCTAAACGTTGTTTGGGCAATTGCATTGTACGAACCGCATTTGCCGTGCAACGGCGGCGTTGTAATCAAAGGTAACCGCTGCGGTAACTCCGTTGCGGCGCAACGGCGCGCGCGGGCGAAAGCCGCACGAGCGGCCTGCACAATCCGATTGCAAACGCGTGCGCGGACGAGTCGGGCCGCGTTCGTGCAAAGCGGAAGCACGCGTTACCGGTTGGTTACAAGCGTGCCGCGTTTTCCCGACGCGATCGGCGCCGCGCGGTCGCCGATCAGTTCGGAACGGCGCCGGCAATTGCCGTTTTCATGAGCCCGTAGCGCGGCTTTTCCTGTGCGCTGTTCGTCAGCAATCCGTAAGCGCCGCTGCGGTCGTCATAGAGTTCGTACCAGTCGAAGCCGATGACGTTGTACGTCGCTTTCGCGGCGGCCAGCTCGGGAATCGTCTTCGCGATGTAGGCCGCGATCTGCGCGTCCGAGTTGTCCGTGTTCACGCCGATCTCGGTGACGACGATCGGCAAGTTGTAGCGGTCCTTCAGCCGCGCGAGCACGTTGTATCGGCCGGTTTTGCCGAGTGCGTTTTCGAGGTCGCCGCCGTTCGAATACCAGTGCCACTGGATCACGTCGGGCGTGAGCTTCGGGTGTCCGGTCGTGCCGTCGGGTTGCGTGCCCGTCATCAGGCCGTCGAGGAAGCCGAAATGCAGTGCGCCCGACGTCGCGTTCGCGATCAGCTTAGTCGTGCGATTCGTGTCGACCGAGCGCCAGCCGTCGAGCGCGCCTCTCAGCGCGCCGCGCCAAATGGGAAAGGTCGAATTGTCGTAATCCGAAACATTGATGCCGTCGCCCTGGATCGGCGCGTTGTGGCTGTCGATGTCGTACTCGTTGCCGAATTCCACCATCGGGATGCCGGCCAGCTTCTTCGCCGCGTAGACGGAAAGCTTGTAGGCGTACGCATAGGCGCTCGCTTCGGTCGGCTGCTGCCCGTTCAGCGAGGGATCGGCCCAGGGGTGCGCCTGGATCATCGGCAGGACCGTGACGTTGGAGCCGAGGCCGGGGATGACCGTCGACGCGAGCGTGTCGATGTGAGCCGGGATGTACACGTCTTGCCGATAAACGCTCATGCCGAGCCCGGCAAGATGGGCCGCCTGAGTGGCGAGCGGGACCGACGCGTAGACGCCGCCGTCTACGTAATGTCCGTTCACGCCGAAAAACGGCAATGCCGAAGCGGTGTTCGAGGGCGACGACGCGCCGGATGCGGGCGCGGCCGTGCCGGACGAAGATGTCGACGGCGAACTGGAAGCCGGTGCGACGACGTTACTCGTCGGTGCGGCGGCGTTGACCTTGGCCTGATCGCCGCCGCCGCCGCAAGCGGAGAGCAGCAGCGCGAGCAATGCGGCTCTCGCCGCAGGGTAATGGATAGGAATACTAATGGATTGTGTCACGCTCATGGCGACCGCAGCTAGGCGTTTCATGGTGGGATCTCCGGAAGGGGAAATCTCTATTTTAGGTTAAATTGAGATAAACCTATCTCAAAATTGAGCAGTGATCTCGTTGAATATTCACGTTGGAGAGATAAATAGTGGGCTCGGGGCGGCTTTTGCCTACTCGGCGTTGGGCTCGGCGAGCGTTCGTGACGTGATGGGAATCGGCGGGCGCGACTGGCGTGAAATACGTGGAACGCTTGTGTGGCGGGCCTTTGCCGCCATCGTGCATGGTCTCGGTTCATGCCCGATACGCACGGGAGAAAGAAATCGATCGAATGTTTTGTCTACTGAGGTTCTTGCATGATTCATGATCGATTCATGAAACGATCGTCGGCGCCGTAGCAAAGATTTAAACGCTTGAGCCAATAAAAAACCGGAGGTGCGGAAACCTCCGGTTTTAGGTGCGATTACTTCTTCGTATCGAATCGATTCGGAATCCGATCTGATCGGAGCCTCTGCCTTCAGTTTCGAGAGGCTTTCGCGACGGCTCCTTTCGCCAACCTGAACGTCTGCTTCGCCTGAGCTGGTCGGGCGGGGCGTCGAGGCTTGGTCCAACGCTCGGCGACGTCGCGCCACCCGTCCCGCAGCGACGTGCGGGGCGGGCGCGGCGGCGCGACGTATGCATTGAAAATGTGGCCGGCGATTTTCGCGCCGACGCTGTCGAGGCGCTGCAGCGCCGTTTCGAGTTCGGCCGCGCGTGTCGTCCTGCCGCGCGACACGATCAGCACTGCGTCGCAATCCTGCGCGGCGATCGAAAGCGCATCGCTGAACGGGAGCACGGGGGGCGCGTCGACGATCACGAAGTCGTAGCGCGTGCGCAGCGTCGCCAGCAACTGCGAGAACTCGGCGCGCTCGAGCAGTTCGCCCGGATTCGATCCCGTGAGCGTACCGGGCGTCATCACGGACAGTTTGCTCTTGCCGAGCTTGACGATCGCCTTGTCGAGCGGCTGGCCGCCTTCGAGCACGTTCGCGAGACCGATGCTGCCGCCGTTGCGGCCCACGCCGAGCGGGTTGTGCGAACCGCCGCGCATGTCCGCGTCGACGAACAGCACCGACGCGTTCGCGTCGGCGAACAGATACGCGAGATTCGATGCGACGAAGCTGCTGCCGACGCCCGCGGTCGGGCCCGCGAACGCGAGCACCTTGCCGCCGCCGCGGCCGTCGTGCGCAAGCGCTGCGCGCAGGCTCGTGCGCAGCGCGCGCAGCGCCTCGATGCCCGGGTCGTTCGGATATTGCGCGGCAAGCGGCTTTACCGCCGCGCGTGAGCTGCCGGCCCTGTCGTCGCGCTGCGCGAGCGCGGCCGGCGACGGTGCGATGACCGCGACGCAGGGGATGTCCGACACGTCCGCGATCGATTGCGGACCGTTCAGCTCATCGCGATGGCGCGCAAGCAGATACGCCGCGGCGAGGCCCGCGAACAGCCCGCCCAGCAGCGCGCCGAGAATGATGATGCCGCGCTGCGGCCATGCCTTCTTGTACGGCTTGCTTGCCCAATCGACGACGCTCACGCCCGGCGTCGTGCTCGCCACGGCGATCTCGAGCTGCTGCGCGTTGGTCAGCACGCTCGTGTAAAGCTGCGTCGCGACCGATACCTGCCGCGACAGGCGAACGAATTCGCGTTGCGCGGTCGGCAACCGGTTGGCCGCCGTGGTCGTCTGCTGAATTTCCTTCTTCACCTGATCGAGCTGCGTCTGCACGGTCTGATAGGTCGTGCTGCCCGGCAGGAAGCGCGCCTTCACGTTGTCGAGCGCGAGTTGCAGCACGGTTTGATGCTCGGACAGCGAGTTCAGCCGGTTGATGAGCGCGATGCCTTGCTGGTCGACGTCGATCGTGCCCGTCGTGGTGCGGTAGCGGTTCAGCGCGTCCTCGGCTTTCTCGAGGTCCTTCTTGAGGCCGGGCAGGCGCGCGTGCAGCGAGTCGAGATTGCGCTGCGCCTTCTCCGCGCGATATTTGATGTCCTGATCCAGATAGACGCGCACGATCGCGTTCACCATTTCCTGCACGCGCTGCGGCGTGTCGGCCTGGTAGATGAGCTTCATCATCGACGGCTCTTCGAGCGTCGAATCGCGATTCGCCACGACGGTCTTCATTTTCTTCATCACGTCGTCGTAGACGAGCTGCGTCGGCTCCTTGACGATCGAGAACGCGATGCCGGCGCGCGCGCGCAGCGTGTCGACGCGAATCTGTCCCGCCTGTGCGCGCTCGCCGTCCGCGGCGACGGCGAACGGCACGGTCTGGCCGACCGCGCCGCGTGCGAGCAGGCGATCGCTTTTGTCGTAGAGCGCCCATTGGCCGTTTTCACCCGCGACGAGCCGGAATTTCTTGCCGAGCGCGGCGTCGGGCAGCGAGAGCTCGCCGAGCTTCAGCTTTTCGCCGCCCCATGCGAAGCCGGACAGTCCGAGGAACGGCGACGCGAGCTCGTCGTCGCTCGCGTGGCCGGAAGCGAGCAGACGGCCGATGAGCGGGAAATAGTCGAGCGTGCGGATCTCGAGGTTTGCGCCGATCTGTTCGATCGCCGCGCCGACGATCGCGCGCGACGTCAGCACCTCGCTCTCGTCGTTCGCGGACGGGCCGTTCGAGATCGTGCCGGACACGTCCGACAGCGCGCTGATCGACGATCCGGGCTTCGTTTGAATCCGCAGCAGCGCTTCGGCGCGATATTGCGGCGTGGCGACGAGCGCGTACAGCAGGCCGAGCGCGAAGAACACGACGACGATCGCCGCGAATAGCGTGCGATGCCGAGCGACGCTCCACCACAGGCTCGCGAGCCCGTCGTTTCTCTTGGCGTGCGGAGCCGCCGAAATGGGTTGTGCTTTCAGATCCATCGTTATTTCCCGTGATATGCGGCGAAGGCCGCCGCAATCCTCTGAGTCAATCCTCTTCATCGAGCGCGTGCCCGGCTCGGCGCGAAGGCGGAGCCGGGCGCGACGCTCATGCTCCGATCGTGATGAATATCGGCCCTCGCGTTTCCGGAACGTCGAGTCGCCTGCGGTTGCCGGCATCGAGCCCGGTGCCGTACATGTCGGTCACGGCGGCACCGGCGGGCAGCCGCGACAGGTCGACGCCGATCGCGTTGCCGTCGCCGTAGCACCAGACCACATACTTCGTCGCGCGCGCGGCGGTCAGCTTCAGCACCACGTAGCGCGCGTCCGAATCCAGAAAATACTGAGCGCGTTCGGCATCCCCGGTGAACGAGAAGAGTTGGCGAACCGCGACGTACGCGGGCAGCTTCCCGTTGTCGGCGTCGAGGAGTCCGAAGTTGTGCTCCATGTTCTTGCGATCGCGGCCGTCGTCGCGAATGTCGTAGTACGACGTGAGCCCGATCTGCGAAATCCAGTTCGCGAGCAGCAGCCGCACCGCGTACTTCGCCTGCCGCGCGCGTGCGACGCTCGAATGGCCGTCGCCGATATCGGCGACGTAGTTGTAGCCGTAGGCCGGGTACGCCCATTCGGTCGCCCAGATCTGCTGCCGCGTCCGATACGACGACAGGTCGCGCCGCAGCGCGGCGTAGTCGGCGAACACCGTTTCCGGTTCGGTTTGCCGGTACGGATGCACGCTGACGGCGTCGGGCGCGGGCTGCGCTGCGCTGGCGATGTCGCCGACCGCGCGGATGAACGTGCGGTTGACTTGCTGCACGCCGCCCGTCGCGACGATCGCATCGGGATTCGCGGCCTTCACCGCTTGCAACGCCTGCTTCAGCACGTTGCGGTAAGCGGCCGGAGACGGCTCGCCGAGCCAGTAGGTCTTGTGGTCCTGCTCGTTCCACACCTCGAAGCGCACCGGCTTGCCCTTGTAGCGCTGCGCGGCCTTGAACACGTACCGGCGGAACGCGGCGAGCTGAGCGGGCGTCGTCGGCGGCTGGTTCGGGCTGTGCACGCGATGCATGCCGCCGAGAATGAACAGCGCGCCGAGTCCGCGCTCGGACAGATCGGCGACGAGCGCGTCGTATTTCGAGAAGTCCCAGCCGTGCGGTGTGTCCACTGCTTCCCAGAACAGGTCGGCCCGGACGAACGAGAAGCCGGCGTCCTTGACTGCGTCGAGCAGCTTCATGTCGCCGATCGCGTGCACCGCGATGCCCGTGTTGTCGCGCGATGCGACGAAGCCCGGCAAGTCGACGTATGCGCGCTTCGCGTCGGCGTTCGCATAGGCGGCGTCCAGCGCGACGGTGCGCGCGGCGCCGGCGAGGCGAGGCGCCCCGAGTGCCGCGCCGGCGAGCGCGACGAGCAGCCGGCGGCGCGGGTTGGGCGTGCAGTTCTTCATGTCGTCGTTTCCTTCGCGGCGCATGGCGGCTTCAGCGCGCGTTCGGCGCGATCACGCCGGTGTCGTATCGCAGCCGTTCGAGCGCGATGCGCGCGCTGGCGACGTGCGCGCGCTGCGGCGCGCGCAGACCGATCGAGCGCAGCGTGACGCCGAGGAACAGCAGGCAGCCGATCGTTTCGCAGATGTCCGTCGTCACGCCGCTCACGAGCAGGAAGCACAACATCAACCAGACGGGCCGATCGTTCGCCGGTTGCGCGAGGACGAAGCGCACGAATGCGGCGACGAGCAGCGCCGCACCGATCACACCGAAATTCGCGACGGTGTAGAGCGCCATGTTGTCCGCGTAGCCGACGTTGAAGCCGAAGTCGGCCGTGTAGTAGCCGACCGCCGAGCCGAATCCGCCGGGCCCGATGCCGAACCAGATCAGGTGCTCGCGCAGCAGCCCTTCGATCAGCAGCGGCCACGTGTTGATGAAGCGGTCCTGCATCGAGGACAGCGAGCCCGAGCTGCCGACGTCCTGCGTGCTCGCGAGCGTGACGAGCCAGCCGGCGATCGGCAGCGCGATCGTGATCGCGGTCGTCCAGATGCAGGCCGTGCGCAGCGAACGCGTGCGCAGCATGAAATGCAGTGCGACGACGAGCGCGAGCGCGACGAGCGTCGTCTTGTTCGTCGTCGCCCAGATGCCGACGGCCGCCAGCGCGAGCAGCGCGGCGAGCGCGAGCCGCGAGCGCAGGCGCGGAAACACCCAGGTCGTCAGCAGTCCGATCATCAGGCCGGTCGTCGCGCTGCTTCGGCCGAAGCCGGGCAGCCGCGACGACGTGCCGACATACGACGACTTCGCGAGCTGCACGCTGACGCCGCCGATGTCGACGCTGCCTCCGACCCACGGCAGCTTCACGAAGTAATTGAGCAGCACGCCGCCGATGCACAGCAGCGCGAGCGCGACGAACGCGCGGAGCATCCGCCGCGACTCGAGCTCGTCGAGTGCCTCGAGCGGCATGACGAGCGCGAACAGCATCGGCGCGATCGTCCAGATCCAGAAGCCGACCGCGCTCAGGCTGACGCCGTTCGCGAGCGACACGCACGTCTGCGCCGCCAGATACGCGGCGATCAGCACGTGGCTCGCCTTCGGCCGCTGGACGATCGCGAGCCCGAGGCACGCGACCATCAGCGCTTTCGGCAGATAGCCGAGCGCTGCGACGCCGGCGAGCGACGTGTAGTAGCGGATCGCGCCGGACAGCACGTCGCTCGCGACTGCGATGACGAACGTCGCCGCCCAGAGTCTGTGTATCGTCGAGATACGTTGCATCGGTGCGTAATGGTCGAATGGCGAGTCGGGCTGCGGATCGAACCGCCGGGGGCTGCGGGCTGGCATCGTCGAGTCTCGAACGGTTGCGGGCACCGCCTTTAATCAGCGAGCGATGCCGCAAAACGGCGGTCTCGGCTCAATTCGTCTGATTCACTCCAGCCGCGCGCCCGTAGACGCGTTCGCGCGGCCAGCCGTCGTTACGACGGCCGGGTTGGCGGGAGGAGCCGCGGCCGTCGGGCCGTGGCGTCGGACATGGATCGACGTGCGAGCCATGCATCTGCGTCGAAGGATAGCGTCGCCGCCCGGCGGGGAAAGTACGACAGCCCACACTACGCAGATGGGATGAAAAGCGAGGAATCGGCGCGGGCGGCGGTAAAAAATAGGGGAAGGCAATGGCACGCGGCGCGCGCTTGGCGGAAGGCTGCGTGAAACGATGCGGCCGCTGCGGGGGCGTCGGCGGCCGTGCGCCGAAGGCAGGTGCGCAAGCGGCGCCGGAGGATCGGCGGGCGCGCTCTTGCGCGGAGTCGGCGCTGTTGCTCGAGGTCGTCGCGCGAATGTCAGGGAATGTGAGCTCGCCGGTTCTTCCGATGCGCAATCTCGAAATGGCCTTGCGTGCTTCGGCGGCCGAATCGATCGGGCACGCGGCGCAGCATCGCTCGCCGCTTGCGCGATGGACGTGCGTTCATGCGGGATCGATCGCGCGGCGCCCCGTCATGCGCACGACGGCATGCCGAATGTGCATCGACGCTCGCGGCGCTTCGATCGCCGCGCGTTCGCGCTACGCGTGCCGTTCCCATCCGACCATCCGCCCGAGCTTCGCGAACAGTCCGTGCCGCGCGATCCATTCGGCGTACGCACGATATTCCGGATCGCGCATCAGATGCCGTTCCTCGGTCTTCGCGCGCAGCCAGTACAGCAGGTTCACCGCGACGAGCGCGGCCGAATGCATGATCGCGAGACGCCAGCCGAGCGGCTCGACGAACGGCACCGAGATCATCCAGTACGACAGGTTCTTCGCGAGATACGCCGGATGCTTCGTGAAGCGATACGGGCCCGAGGTGATGATGCCGCGATTCGTCAGATTCGAGAAACGCAGTCCGAACGAGATCGTCGACAACGCATAGCAGAGCAGCAGCGCGACGATGACGACGCCCCACGCGAAGCGGATCGCGGGCGCGGACAGCAGCCAGTTGTCCCAGAACATCGAGCCTTCGTAGTGGATGTAGTTGTTTCCGATCAGCGACCAGAACGGCTGGTAGCAGATCAGCGCGGCGAGCCAGCCAAGCGTCGTCGGCTCGACGCTGCGCACGTGGCTGTCGAGAAGTCGGAACGTGCACAGGTAGCCGACCGCGCCGAACATCAGATCCATCGTGTACGACAGGTCGTACATGAAGCGGAACGTCGCGAGCGAGAACGGCGCGCTCGCGGCGCTGGCGAACGACGCGCCGATGCGATCCGCGTCGGTCGACAGATAGACGACCATCAGCGGCAGGAAGAACGCCTTCACGGCCCAGCCGGCGAGCATCTCGCGAATCGGCCGCCAGTCGGCCGGGCGCTGCCCCCGCAACAGCCATCGGGCCCAGCATAGATAGGCGTCGTCGACGTCGCGCTGGCGGCGGTCCATCCAGCCGAAATAGAACGGTGCGGCGAGCGCGACGTACGGCGCGAGCGTGCCGACGAGCGACCAGAACGGCTGGTAGAACGCGCCGTGATATTCGGGCAGCAGCCAGTAGACGAGTGCGATGCCCGCGTAGACCGACGCGAGCGCGGCGAGCCGCAGCGACACGCGCGCGATGCTGAGCGGCCGCAGCGCGCGGTTCGCGAGACCGGCGCTCGGGCGCAGATGGACGCGCGCGACGAAGAGTTCATACGCGCCGATTGTCGCGATGATCGCCGCGCACGCGAGCAGGCTGCGTTCGGTGCCCGTCAGCGCGGCCGCGCCGCGCGACGCCCACAGCGTGACGAGCCCCGCCGCGATGCCGGCGAGGCCGATCGAAAATGGCGTCGCCGAGCGCGGCGGCCGTTCTTGTGCGTTCGCGACGCTGTCGAGAGTGGATTGCATGTCATCCCCCGTGTCATGACATGGACGGCGGGCGGCCGGGTGTTTGGATTGGTTGGTCCCGGCCGCCACGCCGTTCGGCTCGCCCGCGCTTACTTGCCGGTGACGCCGCCGAGCAGGCCGCCGATCAGGTTGGTCACGGGCGCGAGCAGATTCGTCGTCGACGAGCCGCTCGCGGTCGTGGTGCCGGTCAGGCTGCCGACGACGCCCGTGGCGGGCGCGGTCGTCGTCGAGCCGGTGCTCGGGGCGGGCGACGTCGTCGCGACGGTGCCGCTCACGCCGGTGGCCAGCGAGCCGACGAGGTTCGTGACGGGTGCCAGCACGGCGTTGAGGCCCGTTGTCGCGTTGCCGCTCGTCGAGCCCGACGCGCCGCCGAGCAGGCCGGTGACGGGGGCAAGCGGGTTCGTCGTGCCGCCCGACAGCGCGCTCGTGATCGGCGCAAGCGGGTTCGTCGTGCCGCCCGACAGCGCGCTCGTGATCGGTGCAAGCGGGTTCGTCGTGCCGCCCGACAGCGCGCTCGTGATCGGCGCGAGCGGGTTCGTCGTGCCACCCGACAGCGCGCCCGTGATCGGCGCGAGCGGATTGGTCGTGCCGCCCGTCAGCAGGCCGCCGACGCTCGAGACCGTGTTGCCCAACTGGCTGACGACGCCGCCGACCGCCTGGACCACCTGGTTGTTCGTCGAGCCCGACACCTTCGCGCCGGCCGCGTTCAGCCCGCCGCCGACGGTGGTCAGCAGATTGTTGACGGGCGCGCCGAGGCCGGTGACGGTGCCGATCGTTTGCGTCGTGCCCGAGACGGCGTTCGTGATCGGGTTGATGACCGCGCTGACGCCGGTTTCGAGTTGCTGGACGGGCGCGCTCGTGAGCACGCTGTTCAGGCCGGAACCGACCTGCGTGACGGTGCTGCCGAGCGTGCCGACCGCGCCGCCGAGCGGCGACGTGACGGGCGCGAGCGGCGCGAGGGGGCCGGTGCCGATGCTCGTCACGACGCCGCCGAGCGACGAAACGGCATTGCCGACGTTCGACACGACGCCGGACGTCGACGTGAGCGTCGGGCCGAGCGGGTTCGTCGACGTGCCGAGCGTGCCGAGGCCGGCGGCGGTGCCGTTGCCGAGCGTCTGGACGCCGTTGCCGAGCGAACTGACGGCGTTGCCGAGGTTCGTGGTCGTCGCGCTGTTCACGCCAGGCACCGACGTGCCGGAGATCTGGTTGCCGGTGGCGGAGACGACGTTGCCCGTCGCGGTGATCAGGTTGCCGGTCTGCGCGAGGATGTTGCCGAGCGGGGAGGAGGCGGTGCCGGAAGTACCGGAAGTGCCCGAGGTGCCCGAAGTACCCGAAGTACCCGAAGTACCGGAAGTACCCGAAGTACCGGAAGTACCCGAAGTACCGGAAGTACCCGAAGTACCCGAAGTACCGGAAGTACCCGAAGTACCCGAAGTACCCGAAGTACCGGAAGTACCGGAAGTACCGGAAGTACCGGAAGTACCGGAAGTACCGGAAGTACCGGAAGTACCGGAAGTACCGGAAGTACCGGAAGTACCGGAAGTACCGGAAGTACCGGAAGTACCGGAAGTACCGGAAGTACCCGAAGTACCCGAAGTACCCGAAGTACCCGAAGTACCCGAAGTACCCGAAGTACCCGAAGTACCCGAAGTACCCGAAGTACCCGAAGTACCCGAAGTACCGGAAGTACCCGAAGTACCCGAAGTACCGGAAGTACCGGAAGTACCCGAAGTGCCCGAAGTGCCCGAAGTGCCCGAAGTACCCGAAGTGCCTGAAGTGCCCGAAGTACCCGAAGTACCCGACGACCCGGACGTGCCGCCAGAACCCGAGGTGCCGGACGTGCCCGAAGTCCCCGAAGTCCCCGAAGTCCCCGAAGTCCCCGAAGTGCCGATGGTGGCCGGCTTGACGCCGCCGGACGACAGCGACGGACCGTCGACCGATCCGCAGCCCGAAAGCGCGAGAAGTGTGGAAATACTGATTGCGATGGCCGATTTATTGAACAGTTTTTGCATGACAGGCTCCCAGATAAACTTTGATGACAGCCTTCGATGCAATTTTCGTACCATTGATTACTTCGTAGAATCTCCCTTCGTTAATGTATAAAAAATATCAAATCATCGATTAATCGTTCGAGATCGATGGGGAAATTTGGATTTTCTGCGAGGGTGTGGCCGCGCTGCTCCCGTCTTGCTACGTGACGTTCCGGGCGGCGTAACGGACTGCGCTCGGAACACGGAACACGGAACACGGAACACGGAACACGGGGCCGAAGCGTACGCGTGAGGTAAGACGGCATCGCGTGACGGCGGCATCCGTGCAGGCCTGAATCGATCGCAGGCGTTGCGATATCGATCGAAAACGACCCGATTCGAAAAGGAGAGTGAGGGAGGCGTTCCGACCGGCCGGTCAGTATCGATTCGTCTTCCGCCTGCGCGGCGGCGCTGTCCGCGAGTTCGATCGGCCGCTGACCCGAGCGCCCGAATGAACCGACCCCTCGCGGCAAGCAAGCCGCAGTGACGCGCACTCGACCGAAATTTGCCTCTCGATGAAAAGCGTCGCCCTCATCGACGGCCATGCACCCGCCGGCAATCGACTTCCGACGCATGCCGCGCGGGCCCGAGTTTCGGTTGCGCGTGTCGAACTTGCATCTCGAATTCACCGCATTTGCCGGCGTATTCGCCACGCCGGCACGTCGGCGCGCCGGCACCGGCATGCCGGCACGAAACCCGCCGCGCGCCCCGAACCGGCCACGCGCGGCGTTTCCCGCCCGTTACTTCACCGAACTCGCGCTGACCTTCGCGAAATCGAGGCTGCCGAAGCCGGTGTCGTAATCCCATCCGGACGTCGCGCTATAGCCGTAGTTGTTGTAGCCGTTGTTGCCCGACGTCACGTCGTGCAGCAGCGACGCATTGCTCGGCAGGCCCTGATAGAAGGCCGACGTCGGCAGGCCGAGGCTGTTGCGGTTCGCCGATTCGACGCGCGCCCAGCCGCCGACGAAGATCGGCGACGCGAGGCTCGTGCCGCCGACCAGCTGATTCGCCTGGCCGTTGATCACGAGATACGCGCCCGTCGATTGCGCGGCGTCGAACGCGACGTCCGGCACCACGCGCTTCGTCACCGAACTGCCGAGCGCGGCCGTCTGCCAGCTCGGCGCCGTCTCGTAGCCGCTCACGCCGCCGCCTGTCGCCCACAGCCGCACCGCGTTGTCGAGCACCTGGCCGCTGCTGTTGACGTCCGCGTAGGCGAGCCCTTCGTTCCACACGGTTTCGCCCGCCCAGGTCGTCGTGCCGTTCGTCGACAGCGTCGTGCCGCCGACCGCGACGACGTACGGCGAGCTCGCCGGCGACGACACGCTGTACTTCGCCAGATTGATCTTCGTCGTGACCCGGCCGCCGCTGTACGTGCCGACGTAGCCCGGCGAACCGTACGGCGAGGTCGACCATTGATAGACGCCCGCGTCGCCCGACGACACCGAGAAGATCTGCCCCTGCGCGACCGCCTGTTTGAACACCGCGTCGTTCGCGGAGAGCGAGCCGTCCGAATTCGCGGCCGCCTCGTCTTCGCCGAGCGATACGTTGATGACCTTCGCGACGTTGTCGGTGACGGCCTTGTTGTACGCGGCGGTCAGCGTCGCGTTCGTGAGGCCGTTGTCGTTGCTGTCGCCGTTGACGGCCGCATAGAAGATGAGCTGCTTCACGCCGCCCGACGTGCCGATGATCGTCTGGCTGTCGAGATCCCATTCGCTCGGATCGCCGTCGTTCGCGAGCGTGCCCGAGCTGCCCGCGACGACGGCGGTGTTGACGGTCGGCAGGCCCGCGTTCTGCGTGAACGTGTTCAAGTCGGCGATCGTCTGCGTCATGTCGCCCCACGTGATGATCCCGACCGTCGTATTGGTCGCGGCGGGCAGGCCGCTTGCGTCGTAGATCTGCGCGAAATCGGTCGGCTGATGGCCGACCTGCGAGCCGCCCGTCGTCGCGTTCTTCGTGATCGTGTCCGTCTGGATGCGCGCGTCGGCCGGCGTGCCGCGATGGATCAGCCGATGCGGAACGGCTGCGCTCTGCAGCCCGAGCACCGATTCGACGAACGGGCTCAGCGATGCGGGCACCAGCGCGGCCGAGTCGTTGGCGTAGACCGCCTTGCCGCGATAGTTGAAGCGCTTGAGCGTCGTGCGGAAGCCGCGCTCCGCGTTCGACGCGTTGCCTTCCGCGAAAATCAGCTTGTTGTTCGCCGATACCGTGACGTTGCTGAAGCCGTTCGCCTTCAGGTGCGCGACGACGGCCTGCACCTGGCCGTCGGTCGGCGCGAAGCGCGCCTTGAACTGCTCGGGCGTCAGGTACTTGCGATAGTTCGCGCTACCGGGCTGGTTCACTTCGCGCACGAGCGCGTCGAGCTGCGCTTCGTTGCGGCTCTTCAGCACGATGGTCACGCGCAGCGGCTGGCTCAGCTCGAGCGGCGTGACGTTCGTGTCGGTGAGCTCGGGCGTGCCGATCACGTTGAGCGTGTAGCTCGGCGCCGTCTTGGCGAGCGTCTGCGATGCGGCGGCGGCGGGCGCGCGCGCGATCAGGAAGGCGTCGGTGCGGGTCGGTGCCCAGTCGGATGCGGCTTGCGAGGAAAGCGGGGACAACGCAGCGGCGATCGCCAGCGGTAGCAGCGACAGCGCGAAGCGTTTCGAGAATAGCCGGTTGACATGCTGAGTTCTCTGCATTTTTGGAGTCCCAAGAAAATGATGAAGAACGGATGCGCAGCCTGGGTCCGACGGGGTAGGGACGCGCGGCGCGCAGCCGATGCACGGCGATGCGGCGAAGCTGACGTTCACGGCGACATGATTCCCTCCCTTCGATGGATGGCTGAGGCGGCGCGGCGTGGTCGAGCTCGACGTTCGCGGCGGCGTCGGGCGCACCCGCATGCCGACGCGAACGCGCGCCCGATTCGGCGGGCCGTTCGTCAAATGCTTAGGAATCCCATTCATATGGCGCGCGAAAGCACTGCTTGCGCCGCGCCGCAATTCGTTGCGCGATCCGCATGCGGCGCGGCGGATCGGCGTCGATCCGTCACGCGGCGGCTGTACCGCGTCTTTCAGCAAATTCGGACAACACGAGCCCGTCGCGCAGCCGCGACGAAGCGGCGCGCGAGACGGAACACCTACTCAGTAGACCGGCCGGAACCGGGCGAGCCGGTCGGGGCCGTCAAATCAGCCATGCTGCCTGCGCGTCGGCGGTGCGCGGCGCCCTCTCGCCGCGCGCATCGTTCGTCGTTTGCCGCCTTCGTTGGCCGCGCCGGCCAAACGCTCGCCCACCGAGATTCCGGCATTCGCTTTGCGCCGCTCGGGAATCCAATCTCGAAAATCCGTATTAATCGAGTGATTTTCGATATTTCCGATTCGCGATGAATGGCGAAGGATTGCCGGTTAATCTGGAATTAATCGATTGTCCGGAAGCGTGCCGCGGTTTCTTCGTGGATTGAAAGCCGCCCCTCGTAAATAACGTAATTAAATTGGAAGAATTCAGTCAGGCAGATGTTTGGTTAATGCTTGCACCGCGTATCGATGCGGCATTTGTTTGCGAAAAGATAGCAAGGAAAAAATTGAAGCGTCAAACTTTTTTTGATTCGATCTAAAAAATTTAGAAGCGTAATTCGTTTGAACCAAATTCGATAAAGGCAGAATGTAAGCTGGGATGTGAAAAGCGTTTGATGCGCCGCAGTAATGGCGAATAAGTATTACGAATGCGCGGGCGGCGATTTGCGGGATATGAATTGCTCGACGAGCCGCAGCGCGCCGCGGCACGCGTCGAGATCGAACGTGTGGATCGTGCTCGACGTGGCGTCGAGCCCCAGTTGCGTCGCGAGCCAGCGTATGCCTTTCGCGCGCGCTTCGAACGCGTTGCAGCCGTCGCGCCGCATCTTCGCGGCGACGAGCGGCTCGAGCGCCGCATGCAGCTCGGACTTCGCGTGCCTGAGCTCGGCGTTCGCGAGCCGGCCGAGCGGCACGTGGCGCCGGCTGCGCGGAAAGACGCCGATCCATGCGTCGCACGGCGGGCAGATCCACAGCTCGCCGTGATCTTCGCGGTATGGATACGCTTCCTCGCCGTAGCGCGCGAGCGTCGCTTTCGCGCCGCAGTAGTCGCAGACGGGTTGAGGCAGGGCGGGAACGGGGCGGCCGACTCGCATGATTCAAGACAATAGGTTCGTGTGTGGACAAAGCGATAGCGTATACGAATGACCGGGCCGCGCGGCCTCGGTTCCTTTCGGGCGCTTTCGCGAGACGCAAAGCGGCGCGGCGGCGGGTGTGCGGAAACCGCGCTGAAACGGGCTAAATCGGGCTAAATTGGACCCAAGCGGGCCAAAACGGGCCCGACGCGCGAGCCGCGTGCGCTATGCGTGCTGCGCGTCGCAGACGCGGTTGCGGCCCGACGATTTCGCCCGGTACAGCGCGGCGTCGGCCATCCTGACGAGCGTCGTGTCGGAATGCGCGACGTTCTCGCGCGACGTGACGAGCCCGATGCTGACGGTCACGCGCTCGTACGGGCTTCTTGCGTGCTCGATGTCGAGATCGTAGATCGCGCGGCGGATATGCTCGGCGATCGCGGACGCGCTCTTCGCATCGGTGTCCGGCAGCGTGATCACGAACTCCTCGCCGCCGTAGCGGGCGACGTCGTCGGCCGCGCGGCGCACGTTCAGCGCGAGGCAGCGGCCGACTTCGCGCAGCACGTCGTCGCCCGCCTGGTGGCCGTAGCAGTCGTTGTAATCCTTGAACTGGTCGATGTCGACGAACAGCAGCGACAGCGGCCGGCCGGTGCGCAGCGCGCGCGCCCATTCGCTGCGCAGGTTTTCGTCGAACGCGCGGCGATTGCCGAGGCCCGTCAGCGCGTCCGTGCGCGCGAGCCGCTGCAGGCGCAGCTCGGCGTGCCGCCGCCAGCGCAGCTCGTGCGACAGCAGCGCGGTGCCCGTCAGGATCACGACGCCGAACACGAGCATCAACAAGCCGAGCCGCAGCGCGCGGATGCGCCATTGGAGAAAGACGTTGTGTTCGGCGGGCGATACGGCGACGACGATCGGCAGCCCCGGCAGCCGCTTGTACACGTAGAGCCGCCGCACGCCGTCGATCGACGCGACGGCGGTGAACACGCCTTCGTCGCGCGCCTTCGCTTGCGTGAAGAGCTCCGATCCGGCGATGCTGCGCCCGACCATCTTCGGGTCGAACGGCAGGCGCGTGATCATCAGCCCGTTGGTCTCGAAGATCGACGCGGTGCCGCCCGGCCCGACCGACAGGCCGTCGAGCAGCGCGCGGAAATAGTCGATGCTGAGCGTGCCCGCGACGATGCCGCCGAACGAGCCGTCGGCGCGCGTGATGCGCCGGCTCAGCGCGATCGTCAGCGCGCCGTGCCGCAGGCGCGCGGCGTACGGCTCGCTGATGTAGAGGCCGCCCTGAGGATGGTCGCGCTGATAGGCGAAATAGTCGCGATACGCGAAATTCGCGACGGGCGGCGGATGCGGGAAATGCGAATCGAGCACGATGTCGCCGTGCTCGTTCATCACGTAGATCGTGCCGAGATACTTGCCGGTGGCCGCGCGATCGAACAGCACCTTGCTGCGTATCGCGGGGTCGAGCGCCATGATGTGCGGATCGTTGACGCCGTCGACGACCGCCTGCAGCGACAGATCGTAGAGCTCGATGTTGCGCGCGACGTCGCGTTCGAGCAGCAGCACGAGGTTGTGCGCGTTTTCGGTCGCGTGCAGGTACGCGTCCTTGCGTGATTCGTACAGCACACGCGCGCCGAACAGCCAGATCAGCGCGAGCAGCAGCGCGCCGCAAACGATGATGCCCGCCGGCGACATCAGGCTCTGCATCCAGGACTGCAGGTAACGAGTCGCGAAGAAGGTCGAGCGCTTGCGCATGACGTCGGAGGCCTGTCGGGCGGCCGATCGGCGGCATCGCGGTTCGCGGGGGCCGTGCGATCGGACCGTCGTTTCATCCGCCGCTTCGCGCGGGCTGCCGGCTCGCGCGAAGCAACGATTATTCGGGTTATCGTGCAATGCCGCATTTTCTTGATCATTCGAGCGTCGCACAAGGCCGTTTCCACGCGGCTGCCGCGGCGGCGCGCGATTCGGCGGCCGTTCGCCGGCCGGCACGGACGAGGGCGTCGCGCGCGTTCTTTCGTCCGTGGATACGATCGTAGATTTTCCTTCCGATTATCGCGATCGTCGAGCACGGATTCGTGCGGCGATCATTTTTCGTCGTTGCAAGCCTGATCCCGAGCTTGCGCCCCGATTGCGCATGCGGCTGATTGCCGCATGCATGCGCGGCGATCGGATCGTCGCGTGTGTGCGCAACGGCGGCCCGGCGCTCCGGACGCAGCGAGGCGACGGGCCGATGTAATGTAATCGATGACGGGCTGGAAGGTGTGCGTAATAAAGCGCGTGGCGATGGCGCCGCGCCGAGTTCGTTGCGCGTGCAACGAACGGCATGCATTCGTCATGCCGCCGATTGCCGACCGCCGACCGCCGACCGCCGACCGCCGATCGCCGATCGCCGATCGCCGATCGCCGATCGCTCATCGCTCATCGCTCATCGCGATTCGTCGCGGCATAAAAAAAGGTTCATCGCGGAATTCCGGGGAACGCGGCGCGGATCTTGAGGAAGAAGTACTCCTCGTCACGGTACCCGTAAGCACGACGCTTGATGACCTTGATCGTATTGTTGATGCCTTCAACGATGCTGGTATTGAGCGGATGGCGGCAGCGGGCCACGATTCCGTGCCAGTAACTCTGCAAGCGCTCGGCGAACTTTTGCAAGGCGGCGATCCCGCTTTGCTGAGCCTGTTCGATCCATTGCTCCCAGGCCTTTTCCGCCCAGGCCGGCTTGCGGTAGAACCAGAGCCGTTTGAGTTCGTCGCGCAGCACATAGACGCATAACAGCGACTGATTGGCGGCCAGCAGCTCCTTCAAGTGCACGGCCTGTTCGGGTTTCAGGTTATGACGGTTGCGCAGCAGCAGCCAGCGGCTGGACTTCAGCACCTTCCGCGCCGGCTTGTCATGCCGGAGTTGATTGGCCTGATCCACTCGTACCCGATCGATCACCTCGCGCCCGTACTTGGCCACGACGTGGTACAGGTCGAAGACGATTTCCGCCTGCGGGCACTGTTCCTTGATCTCCAGTTCATAGGCCGTGGTCATGTCGATGGCGACCGCTTCGATGCGCTCGGCCACGCCTTCAGGCAGTTGTTCGAAGAAGGCTCGCGCCGTTTCGCGTGAACGTCCGGGCCCGACCCAGAGCACCTGCCGGCCGATCGGATCAACCACCACCGTGGCGTAGCGATGGCCCTTATGAAGCGCGAACTCGTCCATCGCCAGATAGCGGATCGCCGACCAGTCCGGCTCGGCCACACGCGCTCGCAAGCGCATCTTGTCGATCGATTTGACCGTGTGCCAACCCAAATCGTAAAAGGCCGCTACCGCCTGCACGCTGGCGGCCTGCAGCAGCTTCTCGCAGGCTTTGGCGAACCGCTCCGTCACTCGCTGGTAGCGGCCCAGCCACGCCAGCTTCTCCAGTCGCGGGCCGCCGCAGTGTTCGCACCAGACCCGGCGACGGGGAACGTGCAGCACCACCCGGTATTCGAACAGCGGCAAATCGCGCACTCGACGAACCGTCGTCTCGTGGATCTGCTGGCAGCGTGCACCGCATTGCTCGCAGTACATGACCTTGCTGACCGGCTTCAGATACAGCGATAGCGTGCGCTCTTCTCCTTGTGGCCATTCCACACGTTCCAGCCGATAACCTGTCCAGCAGCCCAGTGCCTGAAGTGCCTTTCGATCGAGCAATTGCTTCCTCCGATATCCTCAAAATCAGGTGTCAGATTATGCAATCGCTCGAAAACCCTCCACGGTTTCCTGCGATGAACCTAAAAAAAGCGCCGCCCAAAAAAGGCGGCGCATCTCACGCGAATCGAACGGTTTCACAGCGCGCGTACGCGCCGCGAAAGCCGCCCGACGCGAACCGTCGGCTCAGCTCTCGACGCTTTCAGTCAGGCGTTCGGGCTCGGCGGGCACCGGCGCGTCGGCAACTTCGAGCAGCCAGTCGGTCGTTTGCGCGGGCTGCGTGACGGGCAGCATGTGGCCGCCGTCGACGACCTTCAGGTTGATCGCGTCGAGCCGCTTCTTGAGCGCCTCGCCGTGGCGCTGCCAGTTGAGGATCTGGTCGCCGCGGCCGTACAGCACGTCGACGGGCACGGCGAGCGACGCATAGCGGCTTTCCATGTCGGGCAGATCCTCCGGCGCGGCGACGAGATCCGACGACGCCGAATAGAACGCGTGCGGCCGCAGCCCCATCAGGCCGCCGCCCTTCACGCCGAAATCGTGCGGCACGGTTTCCGGCGCGAAGATCAACTCGATCGCCTTGCGGCTTTGCAGAATCGACACCGGAATGCCGAGCGTGAACGACGCGAAGCGGCGCACGAGCGACGAGCGCAGAGCGAGCCCGCGGAACGGGCCGGGCGGCTCGGTTTCGGTGTGCGTGAGCGGCGCGATCAGCGCGATCCGGCTCACGCACTGCGGATGGTTGAGCGCGAGCGCGAGCGAGATCGCGCCGCCGAGCGAGTGGCCGACGACGACCGGCTTGTCGAGGCCGAGCGTCGCGATGAACATCGCGATCGTGCGAGCCTGTGCGTAGACGTTGGCGGTCGAACGCGGGCCGCGCGTCGAGCGGCCGGAGCCCGGGCGATCGACGAGGATCACGCGGTGCGACTTCGCGAGCCGTTGCAGATCGAGATACGCGAAGTTGCGCAACTGGCCGCAGAGGCCGTGCACGAACACGATCGGCGGGCCTTCGCCGTATTCGACGTAGTGCAGGCGGTCCGCGCCGACGTCGACGAACTTGCCCTCGGGCGGGAACATCTTCTTGATGCGGTGCGCGGTGAACAGCGTGAACGCAAACAGCGCGACGAACGCATAAGCGAGAAAGTGCAACAGCTTGATTATCATCGGGATCACCTTCCTTCGTAGGCGGGCTGACGGGTGTCGTCACGTTCGGCGAGCGCCGGGCGGCGGCGCTCGAACTGCATCGCGCCGTCGGCGAGCGAGCCGAACCTGAATGTGGCGAAATCGCGCGCGTAGTTCTGGTAGGACTTCCACGGCTTTTTCGTGCCCTGCTTCGGCAGCACGCCGGCGGCGCGCTGGATATAGCCCGACGTCAGGTCGACGACGGGATCGAGCTCCATGCTGCCGGGTGCGAGCCGCGGCACGCAGACGTCGTAGCCATGCGTGCGCATGTGCTCGAGCAGCCGGCACACGTATTGCGCGATCAGCTCGGCCTTCAGCGTCCATGACGCGTTCGTGTAGCCGAACGACGATGCGAGATTCGGCACGCCGCTGTACATCATGCCCTTGTACGACACGGTCTGCGACAGGTCGACGGGGCGTGCGTCGACGGTCACGGCCGCGCCGCCCAGCATCTTCAGCTTCAGGCCCGTGGCGGTGACGATCACGTCCGCGTCGAGGCGCTGGCCGCTCTTCAGGCGCAGGCCGGTCGGCGTGAAGCGTTCGATCTCGTCGGTGACGATCGACGCGTTGCCCGCGCGGATCGCCTTGAACAGATCGCCGTTCGGCACGAGGCAGAGGCGCTGGTCCCACGGCTTGTAGCGCGGCGTCAGATGCTTGTTGACGTCGAACTGCGGGCCGAGCTGCTTGCCCGCCGCGCGGATGATGAACTTCTTCGTCGCGTCCGGGCGGCGGCGCGCGAGGTTGTAGAAGTACATCGTCAGCAGCACGTTCTTCAGCCGCACGAGCCGGTGCGCGAGCCCCGACGGCAGCCAGCGGCGCAGCGCGTTCGCGATCGCGTCGCGCGCGGGCAGCGACACGATGTAGGTCGGCGAGCGCTGCAGCATCGTCACGTGGCGCGCGTCGCCCGCCATCGACGGCACGAGCGTCACCGCGGTCGCGCCGCTGCCGATCACGACGACGCGCTTGCCCTTGTAGTCGAGATCGCTCGGCCAATGCTGCGGATGAACGATGCGGCCCTGGTACGCGTCCATGTCCGGCCAGCTCGGCGCGTGGCCTTCGTCGTAGTCGTAGTAGCCGCTGCACATGTAGAGGAAGCGGCACGTGTAGACGGCTTCTTCCTGATGCGAGTCGCCCGCGCGCTGCACGCGCACGGTCCAGCGCGCGCTCGTCGAATCCCAGCTCGCTGCGATCACCTTGTGATTGAAGCGGATCGTCTTGTCGATGCCGTACGCGCGCGCGGTGTCCTCGATGTAGTCGAGGATCGTCTGGCCGTCCGAGATCGCCTTGTCGCTGTGCCACGGCCGGAAGCTGAAGCCGAGCGTGAACATGTCGGAATCCGAACGAACGCCCGGATAGCGGAACAGATCCCATGTGCCGCCCATCGTCGCGCGGCTTTCGAGGATCGCGTATTTCGCGTCCGGGCAGCGCTCGCGCAGGTAGTACGCGGCGCCGATGCCGGACAGCCCGGCGCCGACGATCAGCACGTCGAAGTCGGTCGCGGCGCGGGTGTCGCCGCCCGTCGCCGCCTGCGGCGCGCGATCGTTCAGCGCGCGGGCGGCGTTCCAGTCTGTCGTCGAACTCATGCGGGGTCCTTGCTGATGGAGGAAGGGGGAGCGGTCCGCGCCGCGGCCTGCTGGCGCGCGAGGTTGCGCTCGCGCGACTTGCGCACGAAGCGCAGCACGAAGACTTGGTATGCGGAGCCGAACAGGCGCGCGAGCTTGTCGATGCGGCGCGCGTCGGCGCCGACGAGCACGCGCCGCGCGTTGCGCTCGACGCCCGCGACGATCTGGCGCGCGGCCGATTCGGGCGTCGTCACGTTGATGAGCCGGTTCGCCGCGCGGCGATGCGTTTCGATGTCCTGACCGGTCAGCGTCGCGATGCTCGAATCGATCCGCGACGCGGTGGCGATGTTGGTCGCGACGCCGCCCGGATGCACGCAGGTCACGCCGACCGGCGCGCCTTCGAGCTCGAGCTCCATCCTGAGCGCCTCGGTGAAGCCGCGCACGGCGAACTTCGTCGCGTTGTACGCGCTTTGCGTCGGCATCGCGACGAGGCCGAACAGGCTCGAGGTGTTGATCACGTGGCCGTCGCCCGATTCGCGCAGATACGGCAGGAACGCCTGAGTGCCGTGCACGACGCCCCAGAAATTGATCGCCATGATCCATTCGAAATCTTCGATCCGCGCGGTCTCGGCGGGCGCCGCGAGCGACACGCCCGCGTTGTTGAAGATCAGGTTGACCTTGCCGTGCACGTCGCGCGTCGCGCGCGCCCAGGCGAACACCGCGTCGCGCGACGCGACGTCGAGCCGCTGCGACGTGATCTTCACGCCGTGCGTCGCGCAGATCGCGACGGTCTGCGCGAGGCCGCTTTCGTTGACGTCGCTGAGCGCGAGGTGACAGCCGCGCCGCGCGAGCTCGACGGCGAGGCTGCGCCCCATGCCGGAGCCCGCGCCCGTGATCGCCGCCACCTTGCCGGAAAAATTCCTCATCACACGGCCCTCCTAAGGGTGTCTCCGTGATATATGTCAATTTTGAATGTGGTGTGAGTCGTCACCACTTTAATTTTTACATTGACTGATGTCAAATAGCGAAATGGAGAACTCTCTCGAACTGGACAAGAAGGGCCGCCCGTACGGCGGGGTCGCGCCCGAGGCCCGCGCCGCGGAGCGCCGCGACGCGCTGATCCGCGCGGGCACGCGCATCTTCGGCACCGTCGGTTTCCGCCGGGCCACCGTGCGCGCGATCTGCCAGGAAGCGAAGCTCAACGATCGCTATTTCTACGCGGCGTTCGACAGCGCCGATGCATTGCTGCGCTGCACCTATCAGCATCACGCGGAGCAACTGCGCGTTTCGGTGAAGCACGCGATCGACGCGCTCGGCGGCGAGCGCGACGGGCTCGAAGCGCGGGTCGACGCGGGTCTCGCCGCATTCTTCGCATTCCTGCGCGACACTTGCGCGGCGCGCGTGCTGCTGCTCGAAGTGATGGGCGTGAGCACGGAAACCGACGCGACCTATCAGCGGAACCTGCTCGAATTCGGCAAGATGATCATCTCGCTCGCCGGGCCGGTGAGCGAGGAGGCCGGCGAGCGCGCGGACCAGCGGATCATCGGGCTCGCGCTCGTCGGCGCGATGACGAACGTCGGCGCGGCGTGGCTGCTGACCGGTTATCGCGATCCCGAGGAGAAGATGGTGCGCAACTGCCGGAAGGTGCTGCTCGGCACGTTGCAGTTTCTCGCGAAGCGGTGAGCGGGCGGGGCGTCGCGTCGGCGGCGCGTCGGCGTTGGACGTCGCGCGTCGATCGCGCGGCGGATGCGCGTCGATCTTGCGTCGAGCGCGCCGATGCGTTTGCGTTCGGATCGGCGCGGATCGTCTCGTCGTGCGGATCGATCGGCTGCGTGTCGACGCACGCGTCGAACGAAGGTTCGTCGCCATTCCCGCCACGGCGACGCGCGGAGCCCCGCGCACGCGATTCGGCCGGGCTGCGTCGTCGGTCTGCCCGCGCTCGCTTCGCATTTCACTCGCAGCCGGCTCGCCGGCGCCGGCTTCGCCGATGAGCGATGCGCCGGCGCGCCTGCGTGACGCGCCGTTCAGCGCATTCGCCCTGGCTCGCGCTCACGCCGCGAGCCGGGCCTTCAGCACGTCGATCAGCGCGCGCACCTTCGCGCACGGATGGCTCGTCGACGGAAACACCGCATGGATGTCGCCGGGCGGGAACGACCAGGCGGGCAGCACGCGCACGAGCCGGCCGGCCGCGACGTCGTCGGCGCTCGAGAAGCTCGTCGCGACGCCGAAGCCGCCGCCCGCGAGCACGGCCGCGCGGCATGCCGTCGCCGTGTTCGACGCGAACGCGCGCTTGCACCGCACGCTCGCGCGCTCGCCGCGCGCGTTCGAAAGCTCGAGCGTCGTGCGCGGCACCGTCGACAGCATCACGTACGGCAGCGCGCCGAGCGCATCGGGCGCGGCCGGCGCGCCGTGGCGCGCGACGAACGCCGGACTCGCGACGAGCCAGCGTTCGAAGCCGCCGATCTTCACCGCGCGATAGTTCGAATCGGCGAGCCGGCCGAGGCGGATCGCGACGTCCAGGTTGTCGCGCACGAGATCGACGACGCGGTCGTCGCACTGCAATTCGACGTCGAGCGCCGGATGCGCGTCGCGCAGCGCGACGAGCGCCGGCGCGACGACGAGCGCGCCGTAGTCGACGGGCGCGCTCACGCGCAGCGTGCCGCGCAGCGGCCCCGCGTCGCCCGCCGCCGCGGCGAGCGCCGCTTCCGTCTGGCGCAGGATGTCGCGGCACGCGTCGCAGAACGCGCGGCCCGCCTCCGTCACGTTGAGCCGCCGCGTGGTCCGCACGAGCAGGCTCGCGCCGACCTCGGCTTCGAGCCGCTGCATGTGCGCGCTCACCATCGTCTTCGCGAGGCCGAGCCGCTCGGCCGCCGCCGTGAGCGACCCCGCCTCCACCACGGCGACGAAGATCGCGAGCCGGTTCAGGTTCACGTCGCGGATGTCCGCCATCGTCAATTGTCCATTCATCAGGGATTGTGTTTCGGCAATTATCCATCTTATGTGAACGGGATGCGCGCGCTACGCTGCGGGTGTCGGCGGGCGGATCGACGCAAAGCGCCGGTTGCCGAGGCGGTCCGCCGCCGCCGTTCGTCGTGTTCCGCCTTCGACCTTCGCGTTTCGACCTTCGTATTTCGTATCTAGCCCTTCGTTCGAGGAGTGCCGCCCCATGCCCGCCATTCGATTGCCCGCCGCGCCGATTCGGCTCCACCGGAGCTCGCTGTCCGGCCACTGCCATCGCGTTCAGTTGTTCCTGTCGCTGCTCGGCTTGCCCGTCGAGCTCGTCGAAGTCGACATGCGCGGCGGCGAGAACCGTCGCCCCGCGTTCCTCGCGCTCAATCCGTTCGGCCAGGTGCCGATCATCGAGGACGGCGGCACCGTGCTGTTCGATTCGAACGCGATCCTCGTCTATCTCGCGAAGCGTTACGGCGATCCGTCGTGGCTGCCCGAAGATCCGCAAGGCGCCGCCGCGGTGCAGCGCTGGCTGTCGCTCGCGGCCGGGCCGATCGCGTACGGCCCGGCCGCCGCGCGCCTCGTCACCGTGTTCGGCGCGCCGCTCGATCACGCGAGCGCGGTGAGGATCGCGCAGCGGCTCTTCGACGTGATCGATCCCGAGCTCGCCGCCAGGCAATTTGCGGCGGGCGACCGTCCGACGATCGCCGACGTCGCCGCATATGCGTACATCGCGCATGCGCCCGAGGGCGGCGTATCGCTCGAGCCGTATCCGCACGTACGCGCGTGGCTCGCGCGCATCGAGGCGCTGCCGGGCTTCGTGCCGATGCGGGCGAGCCGCGCGGGGCTGCGCGTCGCGTGACGCGAGCTCGGGCGCGGCGCCGAATCGATCGCGAAGGAGAACGACATGACGCAATCCACATCGACGGCGCCCGTCGCGCCGTTTCACGACGGCGAGCTCGCCGCGCAGCGGCGCGCGGGCGTCGCGGAAGCGGCCGCCGTGTCCGGCGGGCGCGGCATCCGCACGTTCATGCCCGATCAGCATCGCGCGTTCTACGCGCAATTGCCGTTCTTCGTCGTCGGCGGCGTCGACGGCGACGGCCAGCCGTGGGCGACGCTGCGCGTCGGCGCGCCGGGCTTCGTGTCGTCGCGGGAGCCGCGCATGCTCGACATCGCAGGCGGCGCGCTGCGCGACGATCCGCTCGCCGGCAGCTGGCGCGTCGGCAGCCTGCTCGGCGGGCTCGGCATCGAACTGCACACGCGGCGGCGCAACCGGATCAACGGCGTCGTCGCGTCGCTCGCGGGCGATGCGATGGCGGTGGCGGTCGACCAGAGCTTCGGCAATTGCCCGAAGTACATCCAGAGCCGCACGTCGACTCCGGCGCCGCCGCAGCGGATCGACGCCGCGCCGCCGCAGCGCCGCGCCGCGCGGCTCGGCGCCGACGACCGCGCGCTGCTCGCGCGAGCGGATACGTTCTTCATTGCGAGCGCGAACGCGTCGGAAGCGGCGGGCGGCGCGCGCGGCGTCGACGTGTCGCATCGCGGCGGGCCGCCCGGCTTCGTGCGCGTCGACGACGACCGCACGCTGACGACGCCCGACTACAGCGGCAACAATTTCTTCAACACGATCGGCAATCTGCTGCACGATCCGCGCGCCGGTTTGCTGTTCGTCGACTTCGAGCGAGGCGATCTGCTGTACGTCGCGGTCGACGCGCGGATCGTGTGGGACGGGCCGGCGCTCGATGCGTTCGACGGCGCGCGGCGTCTCGTGCGGTTTCGGGTTCGCGAGGTGCGGCGCAGCGCGGCGGCGCTGCCGTTTCGGTGGTCGGCGCCGCGGTTCGCGCCGCAGTTCGCGGGGGTGGGAGGAATGGAGGCGGCGGGGGTGGCTGCGGCGTTGGCGACGGCTTCGGTGGCGTCGTCCGCGTCCGCGCTTTCGTCGGCGTCCGAATCCGGCACGGGAGGCGACGATATTGTGCGCTTGATGCTTGATGCTTGATGCGTGATGCGTGATGCGTGATGCGTGATGCGTGATGCCCGACGCCCGACGCCCGACGCCCGACGCCCGACGCCCGACGCCCGACGTTCGATGTCCGACGCTCGATACCTGACACTTGATACTTGACGCGTAACGCTCGACCGCAAACCGCAAACCGCAAACCGCAGACCGCAGACCGCAGACCGCAGACCGCAGACCGCAGACCGCAGACCGCAGACCGCAGAACGCAGAACGCAGAACGCTAAATCGCCAAATCGCCAAATCGCCAAATCGCCAAATCGCCAAATCGCCAAATCGCCAAATCGCCAAATCGCCAAATCGCCGCGAAGCACCCGTCCCTCGCCTACCTCGCCAAAATCCCGCTGACAACCGAAACCGCGCGCGAAACGCGCGGGCGCGCATCTTTCGTTCGCCGATCGATTCGACCACTGGCGTTCGCCGGCCGCGCACGTTATGTTCTCGTCCGACGATTGGACGGACGCGCCCGTCCGCCCGATCGAGCGGGCTGGCCAGCCCGCCGGCCGCGCCGGCGACGGCGGGCCTCTCATCCCATCATCCGAGGTACGTTCGTGGATATCTTGCGCAGCTTGTGTGGCATCGTGGTATTGCTCGGCGTCGGTTTTGCGCTGTCGATCAACCGGCGTGCGATCAGCGCCCGCACTGTCGTCGCGGCGCTCGCGACGCAGCTCGCGATCGGCGCGCTCGTGCTGTTCGTGCCCGTCGGCCGCGACGCGCTCGCCGCGATCGCGCATGCGGTCAACAGCGTGCTCGAGATGGGCCAGCACGGCGTTGCGTTCTTGTTCGCGGGCCTCGTCGGCGACAAGATGTTCGCGCTCTTCGGCGACGGCGGCTTCGCGTTCGCGCTGCGCGTGCTGCCGATGATCGTGTTCGTCACGTCGCTGATCGCAGTGCTGTATTACATCGGCGTGATGAAGTGGCTGATCACGATCGTCGGCACCGCGATGGCGAAGCTGCTCGGCGTGAGCCGCATCGAGGCGTGCTCGGCCGTCGCGACGATCTTCCTCGGCCAGAGCGAGATGCCCGCGTTCGTGAAGCCGTTCATCCGGCGGATGAACGGCACCGAAGTGTTCGCGGTGATGTCGAGCGGCATGGCGTCGGTCGCGGGCTCGGTGCTCGCCGGCTACGCGGGGCTCGGCGTGAAGATGGAGTATCTGCTCGCCGCGTCGTTCATGGCGATTCCGGGCGGCCTGCTGTTCGGCAAGATGCTGTGCCCGACGACGGAGCCGTCCCGCGTCGTCGTCGATTCGCTCGAGTTCGACGAGAAGCGCGCGGCGAACGTGATCGAGGCGGCCGCGTCCGGCGCGGGCGTCGGGATGCGGATCGCCGTGAACGTCGGTACGATGCTGATCGCGTTCATCGGCCTGATCGCGCTCCTGAACGCGATGGTCGGGCTCGTCGCCGGCTGGCTCGGCTTCGCGGGCGTCACGCTGCAGTCGCTGCTCGGCGCGCTGTTCTCGCCGCTCGCGTGGCTGATCGGCGTGCCGTGGCAAGATGCGCCGGTGGCGGGCAGCTTCATCGGCCAGAAGCTGATCCTGAACGAGTTCGTCGCGTACGGCGCGTTGTCGCCGTATCTGAAGGACGCCGCGCAGGTTGCCGCGGCCGGGCTGCCCGTGCTCGCGCCGAAGACGATCGCGATCGTGTCGTTCGCGCTGTGCGGTTTCGCGAATTTCTCGTCGATCGCGATCCTCACGGGCGGCTTCACCGCGGTCGAGCCGGATCTGCGCTCCGACGTCGCGCGCAACGGCATGCGCGCGCTCGCGGCCGCGACGCTGTCGAACCTGATGAGCGCGACGATCGCCGGGCTGTTCCTGTCCCTTTCTTGAACGAGGTGCTCGCATGGAGCTTTCGTTGAATCGCAACCAATTGACCGAAGCGGCGCTGAAGGCGCTGCACCTGATCGACCTCACGTCGCTCAACGACGACGACACCGACGAGAAGATCGCCGCGCTCGCCGCGTCCGCCGACACGCCGGTCGGCACGCCCGCCGCGCTGTGCGTGTATCCGCGCTTCGCCGGCGTCGCGCACGCGGCGCTCGCGGCGCGCGGGCTCGTGCTGCCGGTGGCGACCGTCGCGAATTTCCCGCACGGCGCGGCCGATCCGGATGCGGCCGCGCGCGAGACGGCCGATGCGCTCGCGCGCGGCGCGGACGAGATCGACGTCGTGTTTCCGTATCGCGCATTGCTCGACGGCGACGAGCGGGTCGGACGCGAGCTCGTCGCGCAATGCCGCGCGGCGGCGGGCGGCCAGTGTCTGAAGGTGATCCTCGAAACCGGCGAGCTGCGCGACGCGGCGGCGATCCGCCAGGCGAGCGAGATCGCGATCGAGGAGGGCGCGGACTTTCTGAAGACGTCGACGGGCAAGGTCGCGGTGAACGCGACGCTCGACGCGGCGGCCGTGATGCTCGCGACGATTCGCGTGGCGGGGCGCGCGGTGGGCTTCAAGGCGGCGGGCGGCGTGCGCACCGCGCAGGACGCGGCGCAGTATCTGTCGCTCGCGGAGCGCGAGCTCGGGCCGGGCTATCTGACGAGCGCGACGTTTCGCTTCGGCGCGTCGGGGCTACTCGGGAATCTGCTCGAGACGCTCGGGCATCGGGCAGGGGCGACGCGGGGCGCAGGGTATTGAGCGACGTTGCGCGAACCGAAGGGCGGCGTCAGTCGATACGGGCGCGCCGGGGGCGAATGCGATCGGGGCGCCGTTCGACGACGGCGAGGCTGTAGCCGGGGGCCGCGCTCGCACGCGCGAGTTCGGCCAGTGCTCGAAGCCACCGGCAGCCGAGCAGCGCGCTCAGGATCGCGCGCAGTCCGATGGCCGGCGCGAGCCGTTGAAGCCGCCGGCACGCCCGCCGCGACGCGCGCGTCGCGAAAGGCGCGCGCACGTGTGCGCGACCGCGTGACGGATCGACGCGCATCTCGCGGCTCCCGTCAGTGAACCGGCGCATAGCCGAGCTTGTGGACTCCATACGCCTCCATCCATTCCTCGCGATCGTCGAATCCCATGGCTTTGGCGAGATGGTCGGCCATGTCCTCCGGTGTCGGCGTCACCGACGAATCGTAGTAACCCAGCGGCGTTTCCGCTTTCGGCGTCAAGATGGCGTAGAGCATGTCGACCTCCTGTCTTTAGCCAACTTAACGGCCGCGGGGATCGCTTTCTTGACCGGGAAATTCCCCGGTTAGAGTGATGCGCCGAATTTGCCGGCTGTCCGGCGGCCGGTGGCGGTGGCGATGGCCGGTGGCCGGCGGCTCGCGGCGAGCGGTCGCCACTCGATTCGATCGCCTCGATATGCACGCGCGCGGGACGCCGCCGCCTGCCGGAATCGGCCGTTGCCCGCGCAGCCGGATTCGCGATCGCTTCCATCGCGGGCCCGCATCGTTCCGATCGAGCGGGCCTTCGCGGCGCGTCGGGATTGCGTGTGCGGCTTGCGCGTCCGTGATAGCGTCGCTCTTCATGAGATTCCCGCCCGGCCTGCCGGTCCCGGCAACGGATGGAACGCCGACGCGCGCGGCGGGGCGCAGCGCCGTACGGGATGCATTCGATCGTGTCGTTGAAAATCAAATACTTGGGCAAGCCATGACTTTCCTGCCGCAGGAATTCATCCGCAAGGTGCGCGACCGCGAGCCGCTCGACGCGGCCGACGTCGAGCGTTTCGTGCGCGGCGTGACGACGGGCGACGTGACCGAAGGCCAGATCGCCGCGTTCGCGATGGCCGTCTATTTCAACGAGCTGCCGCTATCGGCGCGGATCGCGCTGACGCTCGCGCAGCGCGATTCCGGCGACGTGCTCGACTGGCGCGGCGAGCGCCTGAACGGTCCCGTCGTCGACAAGCATTCGACGGGCGGCGTCGGTGATCTGACGTCGCTCCTGATCGGGCCGATGGTCGCCGCGTGCGGCGGCTGCGTGCCGATGATCTCGGGCCGCGGCCTCGGCCACACGGGCGGCACGCTCGACAAGCTCGAGGCGATTCCCGGCTACGACGTCGCGCCGTCCGTCGACGCGCTGCGGCGCGTCGTGCGCGAGGTCGGCGTCGCGATCGTCGGCCAGACCGCGCAGCTCGCACCGGCCGACAAGCGGATCTACGCGGTGCGCGACGTGACGGCGACCGTCGAATCGATCTCGCTGATCACCGCGTCGATCCTGTCGAAGAAGCTCGCGGCGGGCGTCGACGCGCTCGCGATGGACGTGAAGGTCGGCACCGGCGCGTTCATGCCGACCGTGGAGAAATCGGCGGAGCTCGCGCGCAGCATCGTCGACGTCGGCAACGGCGCGGGGATGAAGACGGCCGCGACGCTCACCGATATGAACGAGGCGCTCGCGCCGTGCGCGGGCAACGCGATCGAGGTGCGCTGCGCGATCGACTTCCTGACGGGCGCGGCGCGCCCCGCGCGGCTGCGCGAGGTCAGCTTCGCGCTCGCCGCGCAGATGCTGACGATGGGCGGGCTCGCCGCGAACGCGGACGACGCGCGCCGGCAGTTGCGCGTCGCGCTCGAATCGGGCGCGGCCGCCGAGCGTTTCGCGCGGATGGTCACGGCGCTCGGCGGGCCCGCCGATCTGATCGAACGGCCGCAGCTGCATTTGCCGCGCGCGGCGCTCGCCGCGCCGGTTCTCGCCGAGCGCGCCGGATGGATCGACCGGATCGACGCGCGCGCGCTCGGGCTCGCGGTCGTCGGCCTGGGCGGCGGCCGCGCGAAGATCGGCGACGCGCTGGATTACGCGGTCGGGCTGTCCGCGCTCGCGCAGCGGGGCGCGCGCGTCGACGCGGGGCAGCCGATCGCGATCGTTCACGCGCGCGAGCCCGACGCGGCTGCGCGGGCCGCCGACGCCGTGCGGCGCGCGTATCGGATCGGCGCGGAGCAGCCGGCGCAGGCGCGCGTCGTCTATGCGGTGATCGAGTAATCGAGCGAATTGGGCCGCGCGCGAGGGGCGCACACATCGGACGCGCCGCAGGCAACGTGAGCATCGGGCGGCTCAGGAGAATCGGGCATATCGAGCCTGCCGGCCGTGCGGGGCGCTGCGATGGACGTTGGCATAAAATCGCACGTCGACGCAGACTGGCGTGCGGCGTGCGGCGTGCGGCGTGCGGCGTTCGACGTTCGACATGCGACGTGCGACGTGCGACGTGCGGCAAGCGACAAGCGACGCTCAACACCACCATCGCACCCCGAGAACCGAATCACATCTCATCGAATCATCGAACGAGGTAACACGACATGACGCACAACGCATTGATCGAAGCCGCGAAGGCCGCGCGCGAGAAGGCCTATGCGCCGTATTCGAACTTCAGGGTCGGCGCGGCGCTCGCGACGAAGGACGGCAAGATCTTCCACGGCTGCAACGTCGAGAACGCGTCGTACGGGCTGTGCAATTGCGCGGAGCGCACGGCGTTGTTCTCGGCGCTCGCGGCGGGCTATCGGCCGGGCGAGTTCGCGGCGATCGCGGTCGTCGGCGAGACGGACGGGCCGATCGCGCCGTGCGGCGCATGCCGGCAGGTGATGATCGAGCTCGGCAAGCCGGCGCTCGAAATCGTGTTGACGAACATGAAGGGCGACGTGCGCGTGACGAGCGCGGGCGACTTGCTGCCGGACGCGTTCTATCTGGAGTGACGCGCGGCGCGCCGGCGGCGGCGCGTGCGCGATGCGGCGCGCCGCCTCGGGTTTCTCGTGCTTTTCCCGGTTTCCGCGCGTATTCGTACGTATTCGTACGTATTCGTACGCCTTCGTACATATTCGTGCGGTTTCATTTTTTCCCCCGCGCATTTCGTCGGTTTTTCGCGTGATGGCCATCGGCGGCCGAACGACGAACCGGCCGCGAGCCGCGCCGTCTCCCGCGTCGCAGCGTATCGGCCGGCCGCATCGCCGCGCATCCGTTTGTCACTTCTCCTTCATTGACGCGCGTCAAGGTCCGCGCCGCGCAATGCGCGATGCTGGCTTGCGTGCGCCGCCGCGCGTTGTTCGCCGAGGGCGGCCGCTTATCGAAACCGGTCGGCGAGGAGACGACGATGAAATCGGATGCTGCGCTCAGGCAAGATGTCGAGCAGGAACTGTATTGGGACCCGTCGCTGGATGCGCGGCAGATCGACGTGTCGGTGCACGATCGCATCGTGACGCTGCGCGGCTTCGTGCCCAGCTGGGCGCAGAAGTACGCGGCGCAGAAGGCCGCGCAGCGCATCGCGGGCGCGCGGGCGCTCGTGCTCGAGCTGAAGGTGCTGCCGAGCGAATCGCCCCGCGACGACGAAGTGCTCGCCGCCGCGATCGTGTCGGCGCTCGCGTGGCAGGAAGGGCTTGCCGGGCAGGAGCTTCACGTCGACGTCGACGAAGGCTGCGTGACGCTCACGGGCGAAGTCGAGTTCGGCTATCAGCGTCAGGCGGCCGAGACGGTCGTGAGCCGGATGCGCGGCGTGATCGGCGTCGTCAACAGGATCGACGTGCGCTCGCGCGACGCGGGCGAGACCGTGCGCGAGCGCGTCGCGGATGCGCTCGCGCGGCGCGCGCAGCGCGAGGCCGGGCATATCGACGTCGACGAGCGCGACGGCATCGTCACGCTGACCGGCACCGTCGATTCGCTGATCGAGCGGCGCGCGGCTTGCGGTGCTGCGTGGTCGGTCAAGGGCGTGCGCGAAGTCATCGATCATTTGAGCGTCGCGTAGGCGTGGGCGGCGCTTGCGCATCGCGCGCACGGCGCCCGACACTGATCGGCGGCAAGCGGCAAGCGGCAAGCGGCAAGCGGCAAGCGGCAAGCGGCAAGCGGCAAGCGGCAAGCGGCAAGCGGCAAGCGGCAAGCGGCAAGCGGCAAGCGGCCAACGGCCAACGGCCAACGGCCAACGGCCAACGGCCAACGGCCAACGGCCAACGGCCAACGGCCAACGGCCAACGGCCAACGGCCAACGGCCAACGGCCAACGGCCAACGGCGGCGGACCTGCTCCGCAGCAGAAGGTTCGACGCCGGACCGAACACGCGCAACGCGGCGCGCGCCGCCGCGTTCGATCACCCCGTTTCCTTTCCGTTGCGGACCCTTTTGTCACAACCGCCACGAACATCCCGACCGCCACGATGCCCGAAATCGTCACCATCACGCCGAACCCCGCCGTCGACGTCGCGACGTCCGTCGATCGCATCACCGACACCCGCAAGTTGCGCTGCGCGCCGGCGCGGCGCGATCCGGGCGGCGGCGGGATCAACGTCGCGCGCGTGCTCACGCGCCTCGGCGCCGATTGCTCGGCGCTCTATCTCGCGGGCGGCGATACCGGTCGCGCGCTGCGCGGCCTGCTCGCCGACGAAGGGGTGCGCGCGAGCTGCATCGACGTCGCCGGCGAGACGCGAGAAAACTTTTCGGTGCTCGAAACATCGACGGGGCGCGAATTCCGCTTCGTGCTGCCGGGCCCGGCGCTCGCGCCCGACGAATGGCCGCGCTGCGTCGACGCGCTCGCGCGGCTCGCCGACGCGTCGCGCTATCTGGTGATGAGCGGCAGCTTGCCGCCCGGAATGCCCGACGATTGCTACGGCCGGCTCGCGCGGCTCGCGAACGCGCGCGGCGTGCGCACGGTCGTCGATACGTCGGGGCTGGCGCTCGCGGCCGCGCTCGATGCGGGCGTCTATCTGGTGAAGCCGAGCCTGGGCGAGCTGCGCGCGCTGACCGGCCTGCCGCTCGACGACGACGCCGCGCGCCTCGCGGCCGCGCGCGCGATCGTCGGCAGCGGGCGCGCGCAGATCGTCGCGCTGACGCTCGGCGACGCCGGCGCGCTCGTCGTGTCGCGCGACGATGCGGTGCGGCTGCCGGGCGTGAAGGTCGCGGTGCGCAGTGCGATCGGCGCGGGCGACAGCTTCGTCGCGGGGCTCGTCGCGGCGCTCAACCGTGGCGCGAGCGTCGCCGATGCGTCGCGCTACGCGCTAGCCGCGGCGTCGGCTTCGCTGCTGAACGCGGGCACCGCGCTGTGCGCGAAGGAGGACGTCGAGCGGATCTATCGGGAATTGCCGGGAACGGTCGACGCGTAGCGCCTGCCCGCCCGGCCCCTTTCGGCATCCTCGCTTCGGGCCGCGCGTTGCGATTGCGCCCCGATGCCCGGTTTCGCGGGCCGCGCGGACGCGATCGCTTGCGTGAAAGTGAGAGGACCGATTCACATTGCCGGCGATGGCACGCGTAGCGCCTGCCCGCCCGGCGCTCTTTCTGCATCCTCGCTTCGGACCGTGCGTTGCGATTGCGCCCCGACGCCCGGTTCCGCCGGCCGCGCGGACGCGATCGCTTGCATTAGCGCGAGAGGGCCGATTCACAACCTGCGGCGCGACCCGCGGCGCAACCTGCGGCGATGCCGGTGGCAGCTGCGTCGGGCGATCGCTCGCCCGACAGCCGGGAGGCATCCGATCGCCGAGGCACCGCCCGCGGCGCCGGCGCGTGGCGCGCGACGCTCAGCGCAAGCCGTGCGGTGCGCGACGCGGCGGATCAGGCGGACGGTCCGCGCCTCCCGCCCCGGAACGACGCGCATCGAGCGGTCGGGAGGCCCGAAGGACCGCCCGACCGGTCCGAGCGCTCACGCATGCAACACCGATGCCGCATCCGTTGCGATCACCTGCTCCTCGTCTGTCGGCACGACGAGCACCGCGACGCGGCTCGCGTCGCGGCTGACGATCTCCGCGTTGCGCGCGTTCGCGTGAGCATCGAGCTCGACGCCGAGCCAGCGCAGCCGCTCGCACACGGCGGCGCGCGTCTCGGCCTGATGCTCGCCGATGCCCGCGGTGAACACGAGTGCGTCGAGGCCGCCGAGCGTCGCCGCGAGCCGCGCGGTCTCGCCGGCGATCCGGAATGCGAACAGCTCGAGCGCGTCGCGCGCGCCGGCCGACGGATCGGCGAGCAGCACGCGCGCGTCGCCGCTCACGCCGGACACGCCGAGCAGGCCGGAGCGGTGATACAGCATCTGCTCGACCTCGTCGACCGAATGGCCGAGCATCTTCTGCAGATGCAGCACGACGCCCGCGTCGAGCGCGCCGCAGCGCGTGGCCATCGGAATGCCGTCGAGCGTCGAGAAGCCCATGCTGGTGTCGCGGCTCACGCCGGCGTCGAGCGCGCAGAGGCTCGCGCCGCTGCCGAGGTGCGCGGCCACGACCTTGCCGCGCGCGAGCGCCGGGTGCCGCTCGCGCAGCCGTCCGGCGACGTACCGGTACGACAGCCCATGAAAGCCGTAGCGCTTGACCCCTTCGTCGAACAGCGCGCGCGGCAGCGCGAAGCGCCGCACGAGATCGGACTGGGTGCGGTGGAACGCGGTGTCGAACGACGCGACCTGCGGCAGATGCGGCCGCAGACGGCGCAGCGCGCGAATCAGCCGCACGCTCTGCGGCTGGTGCAGCGGCGCGAGCGGCACGAGCGCCGCGATCGCGTCGAGCGTGCGATCGTCGATGCGCACCGGGCCGTCGAACGCGTCGCCGCCGTGCACGACGCGATGGCCGACCGACACGAGCTCGTGCAGCGACAGATGCGCGGCGATCCAGTTGAGCGCCTCGTCGAGCACCTCGTGCAGATCGTCGGTGACGGGCGCGGCGAGCGGCACCGTGCGCGCGTCGCCGCCGTTCGCGTATTCGAACTGGAGCGGCGTGCGGTTGAAGTCGATCTTGCCGCGCCCGAGCGGCGCGGGCTCGCCGTTCGCGACGCTGTAGAGGCCGATCTTCAGCGTCGACGAGCCGGCGTTGAACGTCAGCAGCAGCGGCTCGCTCATGACGCGAGCGCGCCGGCGCGCGTCCTCTCGGCGACGAGCTTCGCGAGCGCGGCGGACGCGATCCGCACGCGCAGGCTGTCCGCGCGGCTCGTCAGGATGATGGGCAGCCGTGCGCCGAGCACGAGGCCCGCGCCGTCGGCGCCCGCGAAATACATCAGTTGCTTCGCGAGCATGTTGCCCGCCTCGAGGTCGGGCACGAGCAGGATGTCGGCGTCGCCCGCGACGGGCGACGCGATGCCCTTCGACTGCGCGGCGATCGCGCTCACCGCGTTGTCGAACGCGAGCGGCCCGTCGACGATCGCGCCCGCGATCTGTCCGCGCGCGGCCATCACGGTGAGCGCGGCCGCGTCGAGCGTCGAGGGCATCTTCGGGTTGACGGTCTCGACCGCCGCGAGCACCGCGACGCGCGGCCGCTCGACGCCGAGCACGTGCAGCAGGTCGACCGCGTTCTGGCAGATGTCGCGTTTTTGCTCGAGCGTCGGCGCGATGTTGATCGCCGCGTCGGTGATGACGAGCGGCTTCGGATACGCGGGCACGTCCATCGCATACACATGGCTGATGCGCCGCTCGGTGCGCAGCAGCGACGCCGGGCCGACGACCGCGGCGAGCAGCTCGTCGGTGTGCAGGCTGCCCTTCATCAGCGCGGCGACCTGGCCCGCGCCGCCCATCTCGACCGCGCGCGCGGCGGCCGCGTGGCTGTGCTCGACCGCTTCGATCCGCACGCCCGCGAGATTCACGCCGGCCGCCTCGGCGGCCGCGCGGATCTTCGCCTCGGGGCCGATCAGGATCGGATCGATCAGGTTCTCGTCGCGCGCGTCGATCGCCGCGCGGATCGCGTCGGGCGAGCACGGATGCACGACGGCGGTGCGCAGCGGCGGCTGCTCGCGCGCGTCGCGCACGAACGTCTCGTAGCGGTCGTGGCGGCGCACCGCGACTTCCGGCCCCGGCACGCGCTCCCACGTGAGCGGCTTGTCGGGCGCGATCACGGTGGCGGTGCCGCGCAGCACGACCTGGCCGTCCTGGTTCGTGCAGCAGGTGTCGAGCAGCACGATCCGCTTCTCCGGACGCTTTTCCTTGACGGTCACGGTGGCCGTGACCGTGTCGCCCGGCGCGACCGGATGCCGGAACTCCAGCGTCTGGTCGAGATAGATCGTGCCCGGCCCTGGCAGCTTCGTGCCGAGCACCGCGGACACGAGCGCGCCCGTCCACATTCCGTGGACGACGACGTGGCCGAACAGGTCGTGCGCGGCGAACGCCGCGTCGAGGTGCGCGGGGTTCACGTCGCCCGACATCGCGGCGAACAGGTCGATGTCGTCGCGCGACGCCATGCGCACGACCGACGCGCTGTCGCCGATCGCGAGCGAGTCGAACGGGCGGTTCTGCAGGATTTCGCGGTCCACGCGGCGCTCCTTATTTCTGGAACACGTAGGTGCCCGGCGCGTCGCCGAGCGCGTGCGCGCCCGGCTTGCCGAGCGGCGGCGGCGCGACGCGCTGCGTGCTCGAATGCCCGGCGAGCCACTTGTGCCACGCGGGCCACCACGAGCCCTCGAAGTCCGTCGCGCCGGCGAGCCATTCGTCGGGCGAGATGTTCGGCGCGTCGGCGGCCGTGAGCTTCATCCGGTAATGGCGCTTCGGATGGCCCGGCTCGCTGACGATGCCCGCGTTGTGGCCGCCCGCCGTCAGCACGAACGTCACGTCGCTGTCGGTCAGGTAGTGGAGCTTGTAGACCGAGCGCCACGGCGCGATGTGATCGTGCTCGGTGCCGACGGCGAAGAACGGCGCGCGGATGTTGTGCACCGACACCGTTTGAGCGTCGATCACGTAGCGGTTGGTCGCGAGATCGTTGTCGAGGAACAGGTGGCGCAGATATTCGGAGTGCATCCGGTACGGCATGCGCGTCGAATCGGCGTTCCACGCCATCAGATCGATCATCGGCGTGCGCTCGCCGAGCAGATAATCGTGGACCACGCGCGACCAGATCAGATCGTTCGACATCAGCAGCTGGAACGATCCCGCCATCTGGTGCGCGCCGAGGTACCCCCGCTCCCACATCATGCTCTCGAGGAAATAGATCTCGCTGTCGTCGATGAAGAGCTGCAGCTCGCCCGGCTCGGCGAAGTCCGTCTGCGCGGCGAGCAGCGTGATCGACGCGAGGCGCTCGTCGCGCGCGTTCGCCATCGCCGCGGCCGCGAGCGCGAGCAGCGTGCCGCCGAGGCAGTAGCCGGTCGCGTGAATCTTCGCGCCGGGCACGATCTTGCCGATCGTGTCGAGCGCGTCCATCACGCCGAGCCGGCGGTAGTCGTCGATGCTCAGGTCGCGATCGCTCGCGTCGACGTTGCGCCACGAGATGCAGAACACCGTGTGCCCCTGGTCGACCAGATAGCGGATGAGCGAGTTGTGCGGCGACAGATCGAGGATGTAGTACTTCATGATCCACGCGGGCACGATCAGGACGGGCTCCGCGTAGACGTCGGGCGTCGTCGGCCCGTACTGCAGCAGCTCGATCAGGTGATTGCGGAACACGACGCGCCCGGGTGCCGTCGCGAGATCCTTGCCGACCTGGAAGCGCTCGACGCCCGCGGGCGGCTGCTTCGTCAGAAGGCGGCGGACGTCGTCCAGATAATTCCACGCGCCTTGCGCGAGATTCGCGCCGCACGACAGCACGGTGCGCTGCAGGACTTCCGGATTCGTCGCGACGTAGTTCGCCGGAGCGAGCATGTCGAGCATCTGCCGCGCGGTGAACGCGACGACGTCCTCATGATGCGGCGACACGCCGGGCACGTCGCGGGTCGCCGCGCGCCACCATTGCTCGGCGAGCAGGAACGTCTGATTCCAGAAGCGGAACGGCTCGAGTTGCCATGCGTTCGCGCGGAAGCGCCGGTCGCCCGGCGACGGTTGCGCGGGCGCGTTGGGCGCGTGCCCGGTCGCCGCTTCGAACAGGTATTCGGCGAGCTGCACGGCGTGCTTCGTCGCGAGCGTCGCGAGCTCCGCGCGCTTGCCGGGCGCGGCCGCGAGGTGAATCAGCCAGTCCGACAGCGCGAGCTGCAGCGACGCGGGCGACAGGCCCGACGTCAGCTTCGCGAGCGACGCCTCCTTCGCGAGATCGAAGATGCGATACGGGCTTTCCGGCGCGTACGACGCGGGCGGATGGGCGGGCGGCGGCGCGGCGGGCGCGCCGGGTTCGGGGGTGTGGCGTGTATCCATCGGGCTTCCTTCGGCTGGCGCTGCGCGGGCGACGGCATGACGAAGTACGGCGGCCGATGCGGCGGCCGCGCGCGAAGCCGCGCCGCGGGCGTTGCCGCCCGCCGCTCGCTTCGACCGCATGCGTCGACGATCACTGACACGGCCACTGTAGCCACGCATAGGTCTGTGGAATCTGATTTGCATCAATGACGGACGCCGCGGCAATCGCGTCGCCGCCGCGCGTTTTCGCACGGATCGTTTCGCTTCGCGCGATGGATCGTTTCATCTGGCGATTTCCCGTTTCTTGACCGAGATCAGCCGGCGGGCGCCGCCCGTCGTTATGGTGAAGCCATCGACGAACCACTCAGGCGGGAGCGAGCGTGGCGGAACTGCATGCGACGAATGGCGAGACTGCGGCGCAAGCGGCGCGCGACGGGCGCGTCGTCGCGGTGCGCGGCGCGGTCGTCGACATCGCGTTCGACGGCGGCGTGCTGCCCGCGCTGAACGACGCGCTCGTCATTCCGGTCGACGGCGCCGCGCCGATTCTCGCCGAGGTGCATGCGCACCTGAGCGGCACCGCGGTGCGCGCGCTCGCGCTCGGCCCGACGGGCGGGCTCAGGCGCGGCGCCGCCGCGCGCGCCACGGGCGGGCCGATTCGCGTGCCGGTGGGCGACGCGGTGCTCGGCCGTCTGCTGACCGTGACGGGCGAGCCCGGCGACGACGGCGCGCCGCTCGCGGCGGGCGTCGCGCGGCGGCCGATCCATCGCGGCGCGCCGCCGCTGTCCGAGCAGAAGAGCGCGACCGCGCTGTTCGCGACCGGCATCAAGGTGATCGACCTGCTCGCGCCGCTCGCGCAGGGCGGCAAGGCGGCGATGTTCGGCGGCGCGGGCGTCGGCAAGACGGTGCTCGTGATGGAGCTGATTCATGCGATGGTCGAACGCTATCGCGGGATCTCCGTGTTCGCGGGCATCGGCGAGCGTTCGCGCGAAGGCCACGAGATGCTGCTCGACATGCGCGGCTCCGGCGTGCTCGGCCGCACGGTGCTCGTCTACGGGCAGATGAACGAGCCGCCCGGCGCGCGCTGGCGCGTGCCGCTCACCGCGCTCGCGATCGCCGAGCATTTTCGCGACGAGCGCGCGCAGAACGTGCTGCTCCTGATGGACAACGTGTTTCGCTTCGTGCAGGCGGGCGCCGAGGTGTCGGGCCTGCTCGGGCGGTTGCCGTCGCGGGTCGGCTATCAGCCGACGCTCGCGAGCGAGGTCGCGGCGCTGCAGGAGCGGATCGCGTCGGTCGAGGGGGCGGCCGTGACGGCGATCGAGGCCGTGTACGTGCCCGCCGACGATTTCACCGACCCCGCCGTCACCGCGATCGCCGCGCACGTCGACAGCATGGTCGTGCTGTCGCGCGCGATGGCGGCCGAAGGGATGTATCCGGCGATCGATCCGGTCGCGTCGTCGTCGATCCTGCTCGATCCGCTCGTCGTCGGCGACGGGCACGTCGAGGTGGCGATCGAGGTGCGCCGCGTGATCGAGCACTACCGCGAGCTGCAGGACGTGATCGCGCTTCTCGGCATCGACGAGCTCGGCGCGGACGATCGGCGCATCGTCGGCCGCGCGCGCCGGCTCCAGCGCTTCCTGACGCAGCCGTTCGCGGTGACCGAGGCGTTCACGGGGCAGGCGGGCGCGTCGGTCGAGATCGCCGACACGATCGCCGGCTGCCGCGCGATCCTGCGCGGCGATTGCGACGATTGGCGCGAGAGCTCGCTGTACATGGTCGGCACGCTCGACGACGCGCGGCGCAAGGAAGAGGCCGCGCGCGACGCGGACGCGCGGCGCGATGGCGCGAGCGGCGCGGCGGGCGCGCATCGCGCGGGCGGCACGAAGGGCGCAGATGGCGTGAAGGGCACGAACGGCGCAGATGGCGCGGACGGCGTGCAGGGCGCGATCGGTTTGAATGAATTGGCGGGTTCGACGAACACAACGCGTTCGACGGAGACGAATGGCGCGAACGGCGCGAACGGCGCGAACGGCGAGAACGGCGAGAACGGCGAGAACGGCGAGAACGGCGAGAACAGCGGCGCCTCGGCTTCTCGCGGCGAGAAGGCGGGCGCGAGCGGCGCGAATGCGGCGAAGGCCGCGACAACGAACGCCGCCGCGAGCGATCGCGAGGCCGCCGAGACGCGCGCGCCCGCACCCGGCCCCGACGCGCCGCAAGGAGCGCCACATGCCCGCTGAGCTGCGCCTCGTGATCGCGACGCCTGCGCGCGTGTGCGTCGACGATTTGCCGATCGTGTCGCTGCGCGCCGAGGACGCGAGCGGCTCGTTCGGCATCCGTGCGGGCCACGTCGACTTCGTCACGCTGCTGCGCGCGTCGGTCGTGCGCTGGCGCACCGCCGCCGACACGCGCAGCAGCGCGACGCATGACGTCACGCATTACGCGGCGATCGACGGCGGCGTGCTGCGCGTGACGCGCGGCTCGCGGATCGAGATCGCGTGCCGCGAGGCGGTGCTCGGCGAGTCGCTCGCCGAGCTCGACGCGATCGTGCGCGGCGTGCGCGCGGCGCAGCTCGACGAGAAGCGCCGCGCGCGGGTCGACGAGACGCGGCTGCACGCGCAGGCGATGCGGCGGCTCCTCACGTATCTGCGGCCCGAGCATGCGAAGGACGGCATGCATGCGCCGCTCAAGCCGGAGACGCTCGAATGACGAAGCCTCGCCCGGCCGATGCGAAGCGCGACGCGGGAGCGGATGCCCGTGCCGGCGCGAAGCCCGCGGCGGGAGACGATGCGAAGCGCGCCGGGCCGCCCGCCGCGCGGGACGTGTCGAAGCGCGACGCGCCGCCGCCCGCCGGCACGGCGCGAACGCCCGCCGCCGACCGCGTCGAACAGGCGGCGCGCACGGCCGCGAAGCGCGCGGCGCGCGGCGCGCGCGATCCGGAGCCGTCGCTCGGCCGGCGCCTCGCGCAGATCGGCGTGCTCGGCTGGACGATCCTCGCGCCGACGCTCGCCGCGCTCGCGCTCGGCCGCTGGCTCGACCGCGCGTTCGCGTCGCGCGTGTTTTTTTCCGCGCCGCTCTTGATGTTCGGCGCGGCGCTCGGTTTCTGGCTCGCATGGCGCTGGATGAAAACTCAACAAGAAGGAGATCGCGATGATTGAAATGTGGGAAGCCGCGCGCGCGTCGTTCGACGGCGTCGCCGTCGCGATCGGGCTTGCAGCGGGGCTCGCGGCGGGCGCGTGCCACTTCGTGTCGCTCGGCTGGAACAGCCGCTTGTTCGTCGCGGGCCGCGCGGGCGCGGCGCTCGCGCTGCAGCTTCTGCGGATCGCGCTCGCGGTCGCGGTGCTCGTCGTGCTCGCGCGCGCGGGCGCAGGCATGCTCGTCGCGGGCTCGGCGGGCTTCCTCGCCGCGCGCTCGATCGCGGTGCGCCGCGCGCACGCGCTGACGGGAGCGTGACGATGAACGCGTCGCCGCTGTCGACCGTGCCGGTGTTCTCGATCGGCCCCGTCGGCATCTCGGAGCCCGTGCTCGCGACGTGGGCGATCATGGCGCTGCTCGTCGCGCTCGCGCTTGTCGCGCGCAGGCGGCTGAGCGTCGACGCGCCGTCGCGGCTGCAAAGCGTGCTCGAGCTGTTCGTCGCGACGATCGACGCGCAGATCGCCGACACGATGCAGACGCCGCCCGCGCGCTACCGCGCGTTGATCGGCACGATCTTCGCGCTCGTGTTCTGCGCGAACAGCGCGTCGCTCGTGCCGGGCGTCGAGCCGCCGACCGCGCATCTGGAGACCGACGCCGCGCTCGCGCTCGTCGTGCTCGCCGCGACGCTCTATTACGGCGTGCGCGTGCGCGGCCTGCGCGGCTATCTCGCGACGTTCGCCGAGCCGACCTGGGTGATGATTCCGCTGAACGTCGTCGAGCAGCTGACGCGCACGTTCTCGCTGATCGTGCGCCTGTTCGGCAACGTGATGAGCGGCGTGTTCGTGATCGGCATCGTGCTGTCGCTCGCCGGTCTGTTCGTGCCGATTCCGCTGATGGCGCTCGATCTGCTGACGGGCACCGTGCAGGCGTACATCTTCATGGTGCTGTCGATGGTGTTCATCGGCGCGGCCGTGTCCGGTGAAGAAACTTCCGCGCCGCGGCGCGGGCAGGAGAACTCATGAACAATCTCATCGAAGTGGTCAGCATCGCGGCGGCCGCGCTCGCGGTGTCGTTCGGCGCGATCGGTCCCGCGCTCGCGGAAGGGCGCGCGGTCGGCGCGGCGATGGACGCGATCGCGCGGCAGCCGGATGCGTCCGGCACCGTGTCGCGCACGCTGTTCGTCGGGCTCGCGATGATCGAGACGATGGCGATCTACTGCCTCGTCGTCGCGCTGCTGCTGCTGTTCGCGAATCCGTTCGTCAAGTGACGGGGAGACGGCGATGCGAATCGACTGGTCCACGCTCGCGCTGCAGGCGGTCAACGTCGTCGTGCTCGTGTGGCTGCTGTCGCGCTTCCTGTTTCGGCCCGTCAGCGACATCATCGCGAAGCGCCAGGCCGCCGCGCGCAAGCTGATCGACGACGCGGCGCACGAGCGCGACGCCGCGCGCGCCGAGCACGAACGGGCGCGCGCCGAGCGCGCGTCGCTCGCCGCGGCGCGCGACGACGCGTTGACGGACGCGCTCGCGCAGGCGGGCGCCGAGCGCGAGCGCCTGATCGAGGCCGCGCGCGCCGACGCGCTGGCGCTGCGTGAAGCGGCGCGCACGCAGGCGCAAGCCGACGCCGCGCAGCGCGCGAAGGAGCTCGACGCGCGCGCGACGCGCCTCGCCGTCGACATCGCCGCGAAGCTGCTCGCGCGGCTGCCCGACAGCGCGCGCGTCGCGGGCTTCGTCGACGGCGTGGCGGCGTCGCTCGCGCGACTGCCGGCCGACGTGCGCGCGTCGCTCGCCGCGAACGACGCGCAAGTGCGGCTCGTCGCGCCACGCGCGCTGACCTCGCAGGAGGCGGCCGCGTGCCGCGCGGCGTTCGCGGCGAGCGTCGGGCGGCCGCTCGAGGCCGACGTGCGCGTCGATCCAGCGCTGATCGCGGGGCTCGAGCTCGAATCGAAATACGCGAACGTGCGCAACAGCCTGCGCCAGGATCTCGCGACCATCGAGGCGGCGTTGCTGAACGACGATGACGCAAACCATTGACGCAACCGAGGCGGGCTGGCTCGCGCGCCGCCGCGACGCGCTCGCGCGCGTGTCGCTCGCGCCCGTCGCGCAGGCGGTCGGGCGGGTCGAGCGCGTCGCGGACGGGATCGCGTTCGTGTCCGGCCTCGAGGACGCGATGCTCAACGAAGTGCTGCGCTTCGACGGCGGCGTCACGGGTTTCGCGCACACGCTCGACGAGGATCTGATCAGCGTCGTGCTGCTCGATCCGGATGCGAGCGTCGAGGCGCAGGCGGCCGTCGCGCGCACGGGCGCGGTGCTCGAAGTGCCGGTCGGGCCGCAGCTGCTCGGGCGCGTCGTCGATCCGCTCGGCCGCCCGCTCGACGACGGCGCGCCGCTCGGCGCGGCCGGCACGCTGCCGATCGAACGCGCCGCGCCCGCGATCATCGAGCGCGATCTCGTGAGCGAGCCGCTCGACACCGGCGTGCTGATCGTCGACGCGCTCTTCACGATCGGGCGCGGCCAGCGCGAGCTGATCATCGGCGATCGCGCGACCGGCAAGACTTCGCTCGCGATCGACGCGATCGTCAACCAGCGGCACTCGGACGTGATCTGCGTGTACGTGGCGATCGGCCAGCGCGCGAGCGCGGTGCAGCGCGTGATCGACGCGGTGCGCCGCTACGGCGCGCCCGAGCGCTGCATCTTCGTCGTCGCGCCGGCCGCGTCCGCGCCGGGGCTGCAATGGATCGCGCCGTTCGCGGGCTTTTCGATCGCCGAGTATTTCCGCGACCGGGGGCAGCACGCGCTCGTCGTCGTCGACGATCTGACGAAGCACGCGGCGACGCACCGCGAGCTCGCGCTCCTCACGCGCGAGCCGCCCGGCCGCGAGGCGTACCCGGGCGACATCTTCTACGTGCACGCGCGCCTGCTCGAACGCGCGGCGAAGCTGTCGGCGAAGCTCGGCGGCGGGTCGCTGTCCGCGCTGCCGATCGCGGAGACCGACGCGGGCAACCTCGCCGCGTATATTCCGACCAACCTGATTTCGATCACCGACGGGCAGATCGTGCTCGATTCGGCGCTGTTCGCGGCGAACCAGCGGCCGGCCGTCGACGTCGGGCTGAGCGTGAGCCGCGTCGGCGGCAAGGCGCAGCATCCGGCGCTGCGCGGCGCGTCGGGCCGCCTGCGGCTCGACTACGCGCAATTCCTCGAGCTGGAGGCGTTCACGCGCTTCGGCGGGCTTACCGACGCGCGGCTGCGCGCGCAGATCACGCGCGGCGAGCGGATTCGCGCGTCGATCACGCAGCCGCGCTTTCGCGCGCTGCGCACGCTCGACGAAGTGGTGCTGCTGAAGGCGCTCGCGGCAGGCGCGCTCGACACGATGCCGCCGGATCGCATCGCGCCGTTGCGCGAGCGGCTGCCGTCGTGGCTCGACGCGCGGATCGCGGCGCTGACGCCGGCGGGCGCGCCGCCGCGCGACTGGCTCGCGGACGACGCGGCGCTCGCGACGCTCGTGGAATCGGTCGGCGAGCTGCTCGAACGGATCGCGGCTGACGCCGCGCATCTCGCGGCGGGGCATATGCGTTCGGAAGACGCGGCGGGCGACATGGGCGGCGGGCTCCGCGGCGACGACGGCGAACTGGGGAGCGGCCGCGATGCGCCTGCCGACGCGGCGCGCGCCGAACCTGCGCCGCCGCGCGACGCCGAAGCCGACGCGGCGCGCAAGCGATGAGCGACAAGCTTGCCGCGATCGAAGCGCGCACCGACACCGCACGCCAACTGCAGACGGTGATCGGCGCGATGCGGGGCGTCGCCGCCGCGCGCGCGCACGAGGCGCAGCAGCGCTTGCCGGGAATCCGCGCGTCGGCGGCGACGGTCGGCGCGGCGATCGGCGACGCGCTGTCGGCCGGCGCGCCCTCGCGTGACGCCGCGCCCGCCCGCCGGGCCGCGCCGAACGCGCGGCTCGTGATCGTGATGTGCAGCGAGCAGGGATTCGTCGGCGCATACAACGCGCAGATGATCGAATATGCGACGCGGCCCGACGGGGCCGCGTCGCGCGAATACATGATGGTCGGCACGCGCGGCGCGATGCTCGCCGAGGCGGGCGGCGTGCCGCTCGTCTGGAGCACGCCGATGGCGTCGCACGCGGACGACGTCGTGCATCTCGCGAACCGGATCACCGATGCGCTCTACGCGCATCTCGCCGAGCGCGGCGCGCAGCCGGTGTCGATCGTCCACGCGATGCCGGGCGCCGCGCAGCGGCTCGACGTGATCGAGCGCCGCCTGCTGCCGTTCGACTACGCGCGCTTCGACAGCGCGCCGCGCGCGCAGCCGCCGCTCGTGCATCTGCCGCCCGCGGCGCTGCTCGCGGAGCTCGCGCAGGCGTACGTGTTCGTCGAGCTGTGCGAAGCGGCGATGCTCGCGTTCGCGGCGGAGAACGAGGCGCGCACGCGCGCGATGATCGCCGCGCGCGAATCGGTCGAGCGTACGCTCGGCGAGCTGCTGCAGGCGTATCGGATCGCGCGGCAGGACGAGATCACGGCGGATATCGTCGAGTTGGCGGCGAGCGCGCTTTGAATGGGGACGCGAACGAGTCGCGCGGAGCCGGACGCGGCGATGCCGCACGCGTGCGTCTCGACGATAGGCGCGCACGCGCGCGATGATCGCCGCGCGCGAATCGGTCGAGCGCACGCTCGGCGAGCTGCTGCAAGCGTATCGGATCGCGCGGCGGGGCGAGATCACGGCGGATATCGTCGAGTTGGCGACGCGCGCGATGCGAGTGCGGAAATGCTCACGGCGTGACGTCGCGCGACTCGGCAAGGCCGGCTTCGCAGCCGTCGAACTCGGCGCGTATCCGGTGTGATCGCCGCCGGATCGCACGCTCGGCATCGTGCTGCCGCGCGCTCGCGCTCGTCGGCGACGCACGGCCGAACGGTTTCGATACCCGCGCGTGCGGCGAATCGATCGCATCCGCGGCGAACGGCCGCGCAAGCGGCGAATCGTGTGCGGAACCGCGAGCCGATTGGTGCGCCGATTCGCGAGCCGACTTGTGCGGCGACTCATGCGGCGACCCACGCACCGACCCACACACCGATTCACGCGCCGATTCACGCGCCGATTCACGCGCCGATTCACGCGCCGATTCACGCACCGACTCATGCACCGACCCACGCACCGACCCACGCGCCGACTCATGCGCCGACCCACGCACCGACTCATGCGCCGCGCGCACCCGACATGCCGCGGCGCCGCGCAACGCAAGCGAATCGTCAACGGAACCGCGCGACGCGCCGAGCGCGGTTGACGCACGTCAATGACCGGCGCCGTGCGTGATCGATACTCGATCGGGCATCGAACCAACCAGGAGCGACAGATGGCGCAATACATGAAAGCCGCGGTGGTGCACGCATTCGGCGAACCGCTTCGCATCGAGGAAGTCCCGGTGCCGACGCCGGCACCGGGCCAGATTCTCGTGAACATCAAGGCATCGGGCGTGTGCCACACCGATCTGCACGCGGCCGACGGCGACTGGCCCGTCAAGCCGACGCTGCCGTTCATTCCGGGGCACGAGGGCGTCGGCTTCGTCGCGGCGGTCGGAGAGGGCGTCAAGCACGTGAAGGAAGGCGATCGCGTCGGCGTGCCCTGGCTCTACACCGCGTGCGGCCATTGCGAGTATTGCCAGACCGGTTGGGAGACGCTGTGCCACGAGCAGCAGAACACCGGCTATTCAGTGAACGGCAGCTACGCGGAATACGTGCTCGCCGATCCGAACTACGTCGGCCATCTGCCGAGCAACGTCGCGTTTGACGAGATCGCGCCGATACTCTGCGCGGGCGTGACCGTCTACAAGGGCATTCGCGTGACCGACACGCGCCCCGGCCAGTGGATCGCGATCTCGGGAGTCGGCGGGCTCGGGCACGTCGCGGTGCAGTATGCGAAGGCGATAGGGCTGCACGTCGTCGCGGTCGACGTCGCGCCGGAGAAACTCGAGCTCGCGCGCAAGCTGGGCGCGGCGTTCGTCGTCGACGCGTCGAAGGACGATCCCGCCGCGGTGATCCAGAAGGAGATCGGCGGCGTGCACGGCGTGCTCGTGACGGCCGTGTCGCGCGGCGCGTTCGCGCAGGCGCTCGGGATGGTGCGGCGCGGCGGGACGATCTCGCTGAACGGATTGCCGCCGGGCGATTTTCCGCTGCCGATCTTCTCTACGGTGCTCAACGGGATCACGGTGCGCGGCTCGATCGTCGGCACGCGGCGCGATTTGCAGGAGTCGCTCGATTTCGCGGCCGAGGGGCTCGTGCGCGCGCATATCCATCGCGACAGGCTCGAGAACATCAACAGCGTGTTCTCGGCGCTGCGGGAAGGGAAGGTCGACGGGCGGATCGTGTTGACCGGCGAGTGATGCAAAGGGGCGCGGGCGGCGGGGCCGCTTGCGCCGAGCGGATCGCGCATCGCCACGGAGCTTACGTTTCGTCTTGCCGTGGTTGTGACGCGAGCCGGGGCGTTTCTTGCGCACGTGCCGCATCGGGGCGAGAAGACAGGATGGGAATCGAGGCCGCACGCGTTTGGCGGGCATTCGATCGTGCCGGAATCGCGACAGAAAAGGAAATAGAATGATCGGGTGACGGCCGCGCATCGAGATGCGCGTCGCGTCATGCGCCGCTTGCCAATCCGGGGCGACGACGGCCGCTCGCGCGGCAGGCGTTCGAGTCATGTACGAGGGTGTGACGAATCGGCGCTGCTCGCCGATATTGCTGACGTTCAATTAGAAAAACATGAGCCAAATAAAAATCCATGTCGACCAGCGCACGCTGGCGTTTTACGGGGTAAGTCACGCGGCGTTCGAGAAACGATTGCGCGACGCGCTTTCTTTCACAAAATCGATGGGGTGGGAGATCGACGTCGTCCCGGATGCCCGGAACACGGACCATGTTCAGTATGAGGAAGCGTGGACCACAGTTTCGGCGGACGAAGTCGCGCCGTCGGATTTCGAGGAACTGATGCGCGGCATTCGTCGGGCATGGGAGGGCATGCCGAAGACCTTCTCGCAAAGCGGCGTGCAATACCGCATCCTTCCGGCTGCGGACGGCGATTGCGCCGTCATTGACGAGGCGCGACCCGACGCCCCGATTTTCACGGGAGCATGGTATGTCGTCGTGCGATTTCTGCGATTGAATTTCTCGCGCTTCGCATCTCAGGCGGATTCTCGCTAGGCCGTTCTATTCAGTACCGATCGCGATGAAAGGCGACGCGCGCCCGCCCGTTGCTCACGAGCCGCGGCGCGGCTGTCGCCGACACGCGCCGCTTGCTCCGGCGCGATTATCGGCTCGTCGCCGAAGCGTCACGCGTCGTGTCACGGAAACGCGGGAATAGTCGGATCGGTCCCTTCCAAATGGGCGTCCGGATGATGCTGCTTGATCAACGCCTCGATCTCCTCGACGCGATCGCGGTGCACGTCGATCATCATCAGCAATTCGCCTTTCTCGACGGCGTCCTCGAAGTGTCTGAGCCGGGTGTTCGGCACGCTCACGCCGATCATCGTGCCGACCCACGCGCCGAATCCCGCCCCGGCGATCGCGAACGCGACCACGGCGCCGCCCGCGATCGTGAGGCCGGCGGGCGGAAACGCGATCGCGGCCAATCCGGCGAGCGCGCCCGTGACGCCGCCGGCAGCGGTTCCACGAGCGAGCGCGGGCAGCAGATCGCTGCTTTGCGCGATCGACGCTTCGGGCAGATTCTCCAGCGGAACCTGATCATTCGCGACGACATGGATGTGCCGCCATTCGATGCGCTTGACCAATAGTTCGTCGACGATCACCCGTGCCGTGTCCGCGTCGGGCAGCAGGAAATAGATTCGTCTCATGATGACCTCTGTCAGGGGACGCCCGGGCATCCGCGTCGGACCCCATGACTTCGATGGCGTGTTGCCCGGCAAGCCGCGTGCGAGATAGGCTCGTTGTTCGAGGCCTATATGACGAAGTCTAGGTGATACGCGGGCTTCGGCAAGCGTCGCGCCGGGCGGCCGTTGGATGCGCCGAGCCATGCCGAGGCAAGCCGGGCCATTGGGCAGGCGCTGTCTTGGCTCAAGCGTTCGACGCGCTTCTCGGATGCGTAGGGAACTGGATGCCCGCTTGTCGGCCGGACTCGGCCGGACTCGGTCGCCCGAGGGCAATATCCGAAGGGCCGCTCCACCGCATGTTTATCGCGGCCCCAATGGGCATGATTCGGCGCTGCTCGCGCCGCTTGCGGAGGGCGGCATCGATGAAGGCTCACTCCACGGAAGCCGCGTTGTTTGACAAGCGTTGTCTGCTCGTTATCGGGGAAAGGCCGGGCGGGGCTCGGGTGGTCTCTCTTCCCTATCCCCACCGTCGCGCGCTCACGCGATAAACGAACGTTCCATTGACGCCGAATGCAGGAGCCGGGCGGGCTGCCGATCAAATGGTGCCCGTCGGTGCTCGGCCGCGGCCGGGCAGTTCAGCCGAGCGCGGCTAAAGCCGACGTCAGGACGGCGCGCTTGAATTCCTTGGGGCGCCGCGGCAACGCCGAAAACGGGCTCAGCGCATGGCTGTACGCGACGGTTTTGCTGATGCCGTTGGCGAGCAGCAGGAACATGATCTCGGGGTCCTGCCGCGGCACCTGGCCAGCATCGATCGCATCGACGAGCAGCGGCACGAACACGTCATGAAATGGCCGCACCAAGCGCTCAATCAGGACATCGAGGCGCTCTCCCGTTTCAGTTGCGGCAGTCGAAAAAAACATGCCCACGTCCGGCGTGAGAAACACCTGATCAATCAGGAGCGACACCGCCGCCTCGACGCGCTCTCGCGGCCCTAGCCCGGGCGTCGCGCGCAACGCGGCGGTGCTGGCGATCATCGGCGCGGCTTCGTCGGCGATCTGGCTCACGACGGCGACCCACAATGCTTCCTTCGATCCGAAATGATGCGCGACGAGCGCGGGGTCCACGCCCGACAGCCGGGCAATTTCGCGCACGCTGGTCGCCTCGTAGCCGCTCTTCGCGAACGCCGCGCGCGCACTGCGAAGCAGTGCCTCGGCACCGCCCGCGTCGCTGCAGGCCGGACGACCGCGCGTGCGGCGCGGCGTGGAAATCGTCGTGCCGGGCGCGGCGGTGTCGTTCGAACGTTTCATCAGCGGCGGTGGATCGTGTTCAGGGAAAGTTCGAAAGTTTAACCGGTGTGCTCCCGCGCGTGAGCGCGGCGCCATGTTTGACACGAGCCCCTCGAGCCCGTAGTATCGCGTTAATTCATCACTTGTAGAATATGTGACCATGAGTCAAGCCACCCGAATCGTCATCGTCGGCGGGGGCATCGCCGGGCTTCTGCTTGCGACCCGGCTGGGCGACACGCTCGGCCGCAGCGGCCGCGCTCGCGTCACGCTCATCGACAAAAGCGCCACGCACATCTGGAAGCCCATGCTGCACACCATCGCGGCCGGCACGCGCGACGTTCAGCAACAGCAGGTCATCTATCTCGCCCACGCCCGCGATCACGGGTTCGACTACCAGCCCGGCGAAATGGACGGTCTGGACCGCAATGCGCGCGTCGTGAAGCTGGCCGAACTCAGAGCGCCATCCGGCGAAGTCGTCGTCGGCCCGCGCACGGTCGAATACGACGTGCTGATTCTCGCGCTGGGCAGCCGTGCCAACGATTTCGGCACCCCGGGCGTACTCGAGCATTGCCATTTCATCGACAGTCAGGCGCAGGCTGAAATCTTCAACGAAGCATTGCGCATTCGCGTATTCCGGAGCGTCGTGACGAATGGCTCGTTGCGCGTATCGATTGTCGGCGCCGGGGCGACCGGGGTCGAGCTGGCGGCGGAACTGAGCCGCTTGCTCGAAGTGGCCGCGAGTTATGGCGACCCGGGCATCCGCGCACGCCTGAACCTCACGCTTTATGAAAGCGCGCCGCGCATACTGGCGGCATTTCCAGCGGCGGTATCGGAATCCAGCGAGGCGCAGCTGCGACATATCGGCTTCACGGTACGAACGGGCACGCGCGTGACCGCAGCCGAGCCGGATGGATTCCGGCTTGGCGACGGTAGCAGGCAGCCGGCCGATTTGATGGTTTGGGCGGCGGGCGTCAAGGCGCCTGATTTTCTGGGCAAGCTGGATGGAATCACGGTGAATCGGTCCAACCAGATCAGCGTCAGGCCGACGCTACAGGCGCTGGACGACGACAAAATATTCGTTCTCGGCGATTGCTCCACTTTGACGCTCGCGGGCAATGAGCGGCCTCTCGCGCCAACCGCGCAGGTCGCCACGCAACAGGCACAGTTTCTCGCGAAGCACATACCGGGATGGCTAGGCTCCGGCTCGCTGCCCGACTTTGCGTTTCGCGACTTCGGCGCGCTCGTGTCGCTGAGCGACTACAACGCTTTCGGGACGCTCGGGCAGTTCGGTTTCTTCCGTGGCGGGTTCATCAAGGGCCGATTCGCGCAACTGAGCCACGCCATGCTTTATCGCCAACATCAGCAGGCGTTGCACGGCTTCGGCAAATCCACATTGCTATGGGCGGCGGAGCGGATCAACGGCCTCGTGCAGCCGAAGATACGGCTGAGCTGAAGGCCGCCCCGCTTTTGACAGGAGCACTGGCATGGAGCAGTACGTGACGGACGACACCGCATGGCAGCGCGCTGTCAGCCTGCTTGACGCCGGGCACGCGGACCAACTGACGGCTCGCGTCAGGCGCCTGGTCGGTTCCCATGGCGAGCACCGCCTGTCGACTGGTCGCGGCGCCGTTGTGATCGCTCTGCTCGATCGAATCAGCCCGCGAGCCGCCACGGTCTCGTGGAGCGATCCGCAAGATTGCAAGTACGGCGAGCAGGTTTGGCGCCTTGTCACCGCCAAACAATCTGGGATATGCGCGCTGAGCGGACAGCCGGTCGCCGCGGGCGATGCGATCTTTCGCCCCGCAAAGGTCAAGCCGCCTCCGGCCAATGCCGCCGCCATGATGCTCGCGGTTGCGGTCGACCGCGCGTTCGCCGATCAACGCTGCTAGTTTTCGCGGGGGAGTTTGTCCGCTGATGCCGCCGGCGACGCACACCGGCGCTGCCGTGGCCCCGAGTCTTCGAGATTCGGCGACATGCGTTCTCGCTATCGGACGTGCGACATCGACGTCACCCCCGACACGTTCGGATGGCCGTTACTTCGCTCGCGTGAGGATCATGTGACTGCACGACCTGACGGACGCCCGTTTGGCGCCTGCTTGTCAACAGGGCGATTTGGGCAACGGGGCTGACGCGGTGAAGCGTGCCCGCGACCGTTCGCCGGCCCGCCTAAGCCATCTGCCCGATCGTCTTCCTGAACCGCTTCAACGACAGCAAAAACAACACCGTTCCGATCACCGCCAGAATCAGAAACGGCCGCCAAACCGTCTCGATTCCCGCGCCGCGATAGAGAATCGCTTGCCCGATCTCGACGAAGTGCGTCGTCGGCGCGGCGAGCATGATGTTCTGCACCGCGAACGGCATGCTCTCGCGCGGCGTCAGGCTGCCCGACAGCAATTGCAGCGGCAGCAGCACCAGCACGAGCAGCATGCCGAACTGCGGCATGCTGCGCACGAGCGTCGCGAGAAAAATGCCCATCGACGTCGTCGCGAACAGGTGAATCGCCATCCCGACGACGAACAGCGCGACCGAACCCTCGATCGGCACATGCAGCGCGCCGCGCACGACGAACGTCAGCGAAAACACCGCCGCGCACGCGACGACGAGCCCCATCGACCACACCTTCGCCATCATGATCTCGCCCGGCGTCACCGGCATCACGAGCAGGTGCTCGATCGTCCCGTGCTCGCGCTCGCGGATCAACGCGGCGCCCGTGAGCACCATCGACAGCAGCGTCACGTTGTTGATCACTTCCATCAGCGAGCCGAACCATGTCTGATCGAGGTTCGGATTGAAGCGCATGTGCATCGCGATGTCGACGGGCGGCGCCGCGCTGCTCCGGTAGCGGCGCGCGAAATCGTCGATCTCGCCGCTCACGATCTGCTGCACGTAGCCGTTGCCCGTGAACGCCTGGCTCATCCGCGTCGCGTCGACGTTCAGCTGGATCTGCGCGGGCCGGCCCGCGAGCACGTCGCGCTGGAAGTTCGGCGGGATGTCGAGCGCGAACGTGAAGTCGCCCGCGTCCATTCCGCGGTCGGCTTCAGCGAGCGTCACCATCCTCGGCAGCGCGAACTGCGGCGGGAAGAGCGCCGATGCGATCCGCGCGGACAGCGGCGACGCGTCCTCGTCGATGATCGCGATCGGCGCCATGTGCAGCGTGTCGGGGCGCGCGGTCGCGGCCGAGTAGATCGATGCGGTGAACGTGTAGGCGATCAGCACGAGCAGGATCGGGTCGCGCACGAGGCTCCACAGTTCCTTGATGCCGAGACGATAGACGATCGCGAGGCGCCGCATGATCAGCGTTCCTGTTTTTTCAAGAGCAGTATGGTCGCGCCGAGGATCACCGGCACCGACGCGGCGAGCGGCCAGAACTGCGAATAGAGATCGGACAGCGACAGCGCCTTGTTGAACACGCCGCGGCTGATCGACAGCATGTAGGTGGCCGGATAGACGAGGCCGATGAAGCGCCCGGTGCCTTCGAGCGACGACAGCGGCGTGAGCAGCCCCGCGAACTGCACGGTCGGGATCATCGTGCCGATGATCGTCATCACGATCGCCGCGACCTGGCTGCGCGTGAACGTCGACGCGAGCAGCCCGATGCCTGTGGCGACGACGTTGAAGATCAGCACCGCGAGCAGCAGCGTCATGAAGCTGCCCTTGACCGGCACGTCGAACGCGAGCCGCGCGAGCACCGTCATCAGCAGGAAGTTCAGCATCGCGAGCACGACGTACGGCACCTGCTTGCCGATCAGGAACTCGGTGCGCGTGACGGGCGTCACGTACAGGTTCAGGATCGAGCCGAGCTCGCGCTCGCGGACCACGGCGAGCGCCGTCAGCATCGCGGGCAGCATCAGCAGCAGGAGCGGCATCACGGCGGGGATCATCGCGGGCAGGCTCTTCACGTCCGGGTTGTAGCGGTAGCGCGTGACGATCTCCGCGCGCGGCGCGAGCGTCACGCCGAGGCGGTGCTGCGCCTTGTCCGACAGCCACATCGTGTGCATGCCGATTGCGTAGCCGCGGATCGTCTCCGCGCGCTGCGGCATCGCGCCGTCGATCCACATGCCGATCTGCACGGGCGCGCCGCGTTCGACGTCGCGCGCGAAGTTCGGCGGAATCTCGATCGCGAGCGACACTTCGCCGGTGCGCATCCGGCGATCGAGCTCCGCGTAGTCGGCGATCGGCGGCCGTTCGACGAAATAGCGCGAACCGGACAGGTTCAGCGCGTAGTCGTGGCTCAGTTCGGTCTGGTCACGGTCGAGCACCGCGTAGGTCAGATTCTCGACGTCGAGGCTGATGCCGATGCCGATCACGCACATCAGCACGAGCGAGCCGATCAGCGCGAGCGTCGCGCGGACCGGATCGCGGCGCAGCTCGAGCATCTCGCGCCACATGTAGCTGAGCGCGCGCTGCGCGCTGAATGCGCGGTGCGGCGGCTCGGAGGCGAGCGTGGCGGAGCGCGGCGCGGCCACGAGCGGGGCGGATCGAGCGGACGGATTGGACCGGGCGGGCGGGGTCGATTCGGCGGGCGATTCGGCGGGCGATTCGGTGGGCGATTCGGTGGGCGAGGCGGCGGGCAAAGCGGTGGGTGAGGCGGCGGGTGAGGCGGCGGGTGAGGCGGTGGGTGAGGCGGCCCGCGCTTCGGTCTCGGTTCGGATCGCGGTCTCGTCGCGGTCGCGAGCCGCGATGTCGGCGGCGGCGTGCGCGGCGGTATCGGCGGTATCGGCGGCGGCACGGCGGGCGTGAGCGTCGTTGCCGATGTCCGTCGCGGCTTCGGCGCGCGCGCCGGTTCCGACGTCGACTTCGGTGTTCGCTCCGGCTTCGATGGCCGCTGCGTGTTCGCGGCCGCTTGCGCGTTCGGGAAGGTTTTCGGCTTCGGGGTCCGCTTTTACGATGCCTTTGGCTTCGGCGTTGGTCCGGGCACCCGTTGCGGCTGCCGCTTCGGCGTGGGCATCGGCGCCGTCCGCCTCGCCCGCCGATGCGTCGACGAGATACCCGATGAACGCGTCCTCGAGCGTCGCCGCGCCGCGCGCGCGCACGAGCTCGGCCGGCGAATCGCTCGCGAGCACGCGGCCCGCGTGCATCAGCGAGATCCGGTCGCAGCGCTGCGCTTCGTTCATGAAGTGCGTCGAGATGAAGATCGTCACCAGGTCGCGGCGCGCGAGGTCGATCATCAGTTGCCAGAAGCCGTCGCGCGCGACGGGATCGACGCCCGATGTCGGCTCGTCGAGGATCAGCAGCTCGGGCTTGTGCACCATCGCGACCGCGAGCGACAGCCGCTGCCGCATCCCGAGCGGCAGGCTGTCGGGCAGCGTGTCGTAGATGTCGGTGAGGCCGAAGCGGCGCGCCATTTCGTCGATGCGCGCGTCGATGCCGGCGGCCGGCACGCCGAACAGGCGCGCGTGCAGCACGAGGTTCTGCCGCACGGTCAGCTCGCTGTAGAGCGAGAACGCCTGCGACATGTAGCCGACGCGCCGGCGCGTGTTGATGTCCTTCGGATCGACTTCCTTGCCGAACAGCTGCGCGGTGCCTTCGGTCGCGGGCAACAGGCCCGTGAGCATCTTCATCGTCGTCGACTTGCCGCAGCCGTTCGAGCCGAGGAAGCCGAAAATTTCGCCGCGGCGAATCCGGAAGCTCACGTGATCGACCGCGGTGAAATCGCCGAAGCGCATCGTCAGGCCGCGCGCCTCGATCGCGGCGCCCGCCTGCGCGTCGGCGCGCAGCGGCTCGATCTTCACGGGCTTGTGGTCGCGCCGCTTGTCCTCGGGCAGCAGCGCGATGAACGCCGCCTCGAGCGTGTCGCAGTTCGTGCGCGCGAGCAGCTCGGCGGGCGCGCCCGTCGCGAGCACGCGGCCCGCGTCCATCGCGATCAGCCAGTCGAAGCGCTGCGCTTCGTCCATGTACGCGGTCGCGACGATCACGCTCATCGTCGGCCGCTCCGCGCGAATCCGCGCGATCAGATCCCAGAACTGCGCGCGCGCGAGCGGATCGACGCCCGTCGTCGGCTCGTCGAGGATCAGCAGATCCGGATCGTGGATCAGCGCGCAGCAGAGGCCGAGCTTCTGCTTCATCCCGCCCGAGAGCTTGCCCGCCGGCCGCGACAGGAACGGAAAGAGGCCCGTGCTCCGCGTGAGCGAATCGATCCGGCGGCGGCGCTCGCCGGCATCGTGGCCGAACAGGCGCGCGAAGAATTGCAGGTTTTCCTCGACCGAGAGCGTCGGATACAGGTTCTTGCCGAGCCCCTGCGGCATGTACGCGATGCGCCGGCACACGCGTTCGCGATGGCGGCGCGAGCGCATGTCGCCGTCGAGCGCGTGGACGCCGCCCGTTTGCAGCGCGCGCGCGCCGGACGCGAGCGCGAGGAGGCTCGACTTGCCGACGCCGTCCGGCCCGATCAGGCCGATCGTGAGGCCGGCGGGCACGTCGAGCGTGATCCCGTCGAGCGCGACGGTCTTGCCGTAGCGCAGGGTGACGTCGGAAAAGCGAACGACGCTCGGCGCGCTCACCGCGGGACCTTGACCATCAGTTGCGCGGGCCACGGCTTGCTCTGGTCGACGCGCACCCACGCGACGCCGGGCAGCCCCGTCTTCACGAGCTTCAGGTGCTTTTGCAGCAGCTCGCGATCGATCCGGGCCTTCACGCGGAACATCAGCTTTTGCCGCTCGTTCGCGGTCTCGACGGTCTTCGGCGTGAACTGCGCGGTGCTCGACACGAACGACACGGTCGCGGGAATCACGTAGTTCGGCGCGGCGTCGAGGATGATCCGCGCGTCGGCGCCGAGCGCGACTTTGCCGACGACCGTCTCCGGCAGGAAGAACGTCATGTAGACGTCCGACAGATCGACCAGATTGAGCACCTTGCCGCCCGCGGGCAGCACTTCGCCGGGCTGCGCGACGCGGTACTGGACGCGGCCGTCGCGCGGCGACTCGAGCTTGCTGTCGTCGATGTCGGCCTGCACGCGCGCGACGGTCGCGTCGGCCGCCGTCACCGCCGAATGCGCGGCGACGAGCTGCGCCTCGGTCGCCTCGATCGCGGCCTGCGCGGCGGCCACCTGCGCGGCAGCCGCGGACACGGCCGCCTGTGCGCTGCGGGCGCGGGCGCGATCGTCGTCGAGCTCCTGCATCGACGATGCGCCCTCGCGCGACAGCGTCTCCGAACGCGCGAGCCGGCGCTTCGCGGCGTCGAGCTCGCTGTCGCGCAGCACGACCATCGCCTGCGCGGCCGCCTTGTCGCTCTTCCTCTGCGCAACCTGCGATTCGACGCCCGCCGCCGTGTTCAGCGCGCGCTGCCGCTGCGCGGTCGCTTCGTCGTACTGCGCGCGCAGCACCTGGATCTGCATGCTCGCGAGCGGTTGGCCGGCCTTCACGAAATCGCCTTCGTCGACGAGGATTTCGTCGATGCGGCCGGGCAGCTTCGTCGCGACGTCGATCTCGGTGGCCTCGATGCGGCCGTTGCCGTTCGCGAAGGCGTCGCCGGGGCCCTGATGGCGCAACAGCGTCCAGCCGTAGTAACCGCCGAGCGCGAGCACGACGGCGGCGGCCGCGGCGGCGATCTGCTTCCTGGTGACTTGGATCATGACAACGGACCTTATTTCGCTTGGGGTTCGGTGGAAGAGGGCGCGGCCGCGTCGCGCGCGGGCTCGGACAGGTTGCCGCCGAGCGCCGCGTACAGCGCGACGCGGCTCGACAGCAGCGCGCGGCGCGTCTGCACGAGCTGCTGCTGCGCGCTCAGCAAGTCGCGCTGCGCGTCGAGCACTTCGAGAAAGCGCGCGGCGCCGCTGTCGTAGCGCAGCTTCGCGAGCCGCGCGCGCTCGGATTGCGTCGCGAGCGTGTCCTGCGCGATGCGCACCTGATCGGCTAGCCAGTGGCGCGCGGCGAGCGCGTCGGCGACGTCACGAAACGCCGTCTGGACTGTCTTCTCGTACTGCGCGAGCGCTTCGTCGCGGCGCGCGTTGGCGAGCTTAAGGTTGCCGATGTTGCGGCCGGCGTCGAAGATCGGCATCGACAGGTTCGGAATGAAATTCCACGCGGTCGTGCCGGACGCGAACAGGTTGTGCAGCTCCGTGCTACCGGTGCCGATCGAGCTCGTCAGCGCGATGCGCGGGAAGAACGCCGCGCGCGCGGCGCCGATGTTCGCGTGCGCGGCGCGCAGCTGATACTCGGCCGCGACGACGTCGGGGCGGTTCGCGAGCAGCTCGGACGGCAGGCCGGGCGCGAGGTTCGGCGCGACGCTCGCATCGTCGAGCGACGCGGGCGTTTGCGCCGGCGCGCTCGCGCCGACGAGCAGATCGAGCGCGTGCTGCTGCACGTCGCGCGCCTGCTGGAGCTGCGAGCCGAGCGTCTGCGCCTGCTGCAGCAGGATCTCCGATTGCGTGAGATCGAGCTTCGAGATCGCCCCTTCCTCGTAGCGCCGCCGGAAGATGCGCAACGATTCGCGGCGGCTCTCGATCGTCTCGTTCGTCAGCGCGAGGCGCTCGTCGTAGGCGCACAGCGACAGATACGCGTCGGCCACCTGGCCGACCAGGCTGATCGTCACCGCGCGGCGCGACGCGTCGCTCGCGAGGAACGCGTCGAGCGCGGCGGCCTTCAGGTTGCGCACGCGGCCCCAGAAGTCGATTTCCCACTGCACTTCGCCGAGCGACGCCGAATACAGCTCGCCGACGATCGGGCTCGGCAGCAGCAGGCCGCCCGGCTCGCGAAAGCGAATGTAAGCGGCGTTCGCCGTGATCGTCGGGAACTGGTCCGCGCGGCGGATTCCGTACATCGCGCGCGCCTCGTCGACGCGCCGCGTCGCGATCCGCAGATCGCGGTTGTTCTCGAGCGCGGTTTCAATGAGCGCCTGCAGCCGGGGATCGACGAAATAGCCGCGCCAGTCGAACTGGCCGAGCGCGCGCGCGCCGGCGCCCGTCGGGTCGCCCGGATAGGCGGGGTAGGCCGTGGGCACGGGCGGCGGCTTGCGCGCGTAGTCGGGCGCGAGAGACAGGCAGCCCGACACGGCCGCGCACAGCGCGAGCGCGGCGGCGTGCCGCGACACGCGGCGCGCGATGCCGCGCCGCCGCTGATGCCGTTCGTCGTGACGCGCATCGTTGCGCATGGTCATATCCTCGGTGGTCGATGTAGCCGACTGTTCTTCGTGGACGCCGCGCGCTCCCGAAAACGCTCACCGTCGCGCGGCGCGGAAAAGCGATGCGCCGCGCGCGCCGCTCTCGTGTCCCTTTATATCCGACGATTACCGTGTCTTATCTTGATCTGAGTCAGTGAGATACCGACTGGTCAGTTTTTAAGATGTCGCCATGCACGATGCAGGTGCGTCCGCCGCGCGCGGGCGTCGCGCATCGCGAAACGAAACGGCACAACGAACGGCCGCCCGCGGGGCGGCGAAGCGGCGGCGGACCATGCGAAACCGGAACGGCAACGAGCGGGCGGCGAAGGCGCGAGACGAGGCACCGGCCAGGTCGGCGCGCTGCCGTTTGCCCGCCGACGTCCGCATCCACCAGATCCTCGATGCGGCGCTCGCCGAGTTTTCCGCGAGCGGCTTCGTGGGCGCGCGGATCGACGACATCGCGGCGCGCGCGGGGATGTCGAAGGGCGGCGTCTACACGCACTTCGGCAGCAAGGACGAGATTTTCGAGGCGCTGCTCGAGCGCTCGCTGATGCCGCCGCTGCCGGGCGCGTCGAAGGCGGCGCTTGCCGCACGCCGCTCGAAGGGGGCGCGCAAGGCGAATGGGGCGAATGCGGATCGCGCCGCGCGCGCGAGGAATTCGGCGAGCGCGCCGAACGGCGTCGATGCGCACGATGCGCCGAGCGAATCGGATGCGCGCCGCGCGCCGCGCTCGTCGATCACCGCGAATGCCCGGGCGGCTTCATCCGAATCGGAAGCGCCCGCGGCGCTCGCCGCGCTCGTCGATCTGCTCGCGGGCGATCTCTACACGTGGTCGACGAGCGAGCCGGTGATCGCGATGCTGCGCCTGCTCGTCGCCGAGAGCAGGCGCGCGCCGCACGCGGTCGAGCGCTGGCAGAAACAGGTCGAGCACGCGGTCGCGACGGCGGTCGGCCGGCTCGTGCGGCAGGGCGTCGACGCGGGCGAGCTGCGCGCCGGCATCGCCGCGCGCACGCCGCTCTTGCTCGTCGCGCCGCTCACGCAGGCGTGCCTGCGGCAGGCGCTGCGCGCCGCGCCCGCGACCCGGCGCGAGCTTGCTGCATCGCGGCGCGACTATGCGCGCTTCATCGAGGAACTGTTGACCTGACGAAATGCGCGAATCCGTGCGCCGCGCGGCGGAAGCTTGACGGAAGTCAACTTTCCGCACACGGAACGCCGGATCATGAACGCATGTTTTCGGCATCCCGAACGGTTCCGCGCAACGATGAAGCAATCCGGTGCGCGAGGCGGTTTCTCGAAGCATGCGAAAGCCCCGGACCGCCGGGCCGCCGAAACGACATCGACTTGAACCAGGAGGTTTTATGTACCAGAAGATCATGGTGGCGCTCGACGGCAGCGACATCTCGAAGCGCGGCCTCGGCGAAGCGATCAAGATCGCGAAGGCGACGGGCGGGCGCGTGCATGCGGTGTACGTCGTCGACAAGTCGGTGGTGTTCAGCTACGCGGGCCATTTCGATCCGAACGCGCTCCTCGAAGGCTTCCGCGACGACGGCCGCAAGGCGCTCGGCGAAGCGGAGAAGGCGATCGAGGCCGCGCAGGTGAAGGGCGACGCCGAGCTGTTCGAAACCGCCGGCATCGGCGAGGAAGTGGCGCAGGCGCTCGAGCGCTGCGCGAAGCAAAACGGCGCGGATCTCGTCGTGCTCGGCACGCATGGCCGCCGCGGCATGCGGCGCGTCGTGCTCGGCAGCGTCGCCGAGCGCTTCCTGCGCGCGTCGCACTGCCCGGTGCTGCTCGTGCGCGGCGAGGAAGCCGAACATCACGTGGATGTGTGAGCGCATCGCGCGCGCCCGGAAAACAAGGAGAACGACATGACGCATTCTGACCGCAACGCGATCGCATCGACCGTCGCCGTGTTCGCCTCGCAGGTCGGCCTGATCGCCGCGGTGCGCGGGCTGCTCGTCGCCGACGGCTCGGCCCCGTACTTCATGCTGTTCGCGATCGTCGCGGGCGCGCTCGGCTTCGTCGATCTGTATTGCCGGCCGATCTTCGCGCCGGCGTTCGCGCGGCAGCGCGCAGTGCCCGTACAACGTCGCCGGGGGGCCGCGCGCGACGCATCGTGAACGGGATACTGAGGCTCGCGTTCAAGCTGCTCGTCAACGACAGCGCGAAGTTCAGCGCGCTGATCGTCGGCATCACGTTCGCCGTGTTCCTGATGGTGGAGATGACGTCGCTGTTCGCGGGAATCCTGAACAAGTCGTCGTCGACCGTCATCAACGTCGGCGCGAAGGTGTGGGTGATGGACCCGGGCGTGCAGACGATCGCGAGCAGCATCGGGATGCCCGACTACGTGCTCGACGCGGTGCGCAGCATCGACGGCGTCAAGTACGCGGTGCCGATCTATTCCGGCGGCGCGCTCGTGAAGCTTGCCGACGGCACCTACCAGGCCGTCACCGTGATCGGCCTCGACGACGCGAGCCTGCTCGGCCGGCCGACGATGAAGGCGGGCCGCATCGAGGACATCTACGCGGAAAACGGCTTCATCGCGATCGACGACGCCGAGTTCCCGAAGCTGAAGAATCCGGCGCTCGGCACGACCTTCGAGCTGAACGACAACCGCGGCGTGATCGTCGGCATCGCGAAGGTCGCGAGCAGCGGCCTGTTCGGCACGCCCACGCTCTACACGACCTACGCGCGCGCGACGCAGTACATTCCGTCGACGCGCTTCACGACGTCGTACATTCTCGTCGAGCCGAAGTCCAGCCAGAACATCGCGCACATCAAGCGCGAGGTCTCGGCGCTCGGCTATCGCGCGTACACGAAAGAAGAATTCATGAAGCACATCTCGGACTTCTACAAGTACGAGACGGGCGTCGGCACGAACATCCTGCTGATGACCGTGATCAGCTTCATCGTCGGCCTGTCGATCTCGGGCCAGACGTTCTACACGTTCATTCTCGAGAATCTCGAAAAATTCGGCGCGTTGAAGGCGATCGGCGCGAAGAACCACGAGCTCGTCGCGATGATCCTGTTCCAGGCGACGTTCACCGCGCTCACCGGCTACGGCCTCGGCGTCGGCCTCTGCACCGCGCTCATCAGCTTCGCGCGGCTGCGCCTGCCGAGCTACGCGGCGCTCATCACGTACGGCAATCTCGCGCTCGCGTTCGGCATGGTCGTCGTGATCGCCGGGCTGTCGAGCTATCTCGGCGTGCGCCGCGTGCTGCGGATCGAGCCGTTCGACATTTTCAGGGGATGACGATGGCGGAGCTCGCGATCGACGCACGCGGCCTCACCAAGTGGTTCGGCGAAGGCGACGCGCGCACGCGCGCGCTGTCGGACGTGTCGGTGCAGGCGAATTTCGGCGAGATGCTGCTGATCGTCGGGCCGTCGGGCAGCGGCAAGACGACGCTGCTCAGCGTGATGTCCGGCATCCTGCGGCCGGACGAGGGCAACGTGTTCGTCGACGGCGTCGATCTGTGGGCGCAGGGCAACGACGCGATCGCCGATTTCCGCCTCAACCGGATCGGCTTCGTGTTTCAGGACTACCACCTGTTTCCGCGCCTGACGACGGCCGAGAACGTCGCGATTCCGCTGATCCTCAAGCGCCGCGACTGGAATCTCGCGATCGACGCGGCGCACGAATATCTCGACGTCGTCGGCCTGCGCAACCGCGCGACGCTGCCGCCCGTGAAGTTGTCGGGCGGCGAGCAGCAGCGCGTCGCGATCGCGCGCGCGATCGTGAGCCAGCCCGACATCCTGATCCTCGACGAGCCGACCGCGTCGCTCGACGGCGACACCGGCCGCACGATCATCGATTTCGTCAAGCACAAGGTGCTCAACGACAAGCGCTGCATCGTGATCGTCACGCACGACAGTCGCATCTTCGACTACGCGGACCGCATCCTGCGGATGGAGGACGGCAAGCTCACCGCGATCGAGAGCGGGGGCGGCCAGTGAAGCATCGGCTCATCTTCCTGATCGCGATCGTCGGGTTTCTCGTGAGCGTCGCCGCCGCATGGGTCTACAGCATTCAGGAGCCGCCGCAGCCGCCCGTGTTCAAGCCCGCTTCGAATCCGTATCCGCGCGGCGTCTATGCGACGGGCATCGTCGAGAGCGACCAGAGCTCCGGCGTGAACGTCAACCTGTATCCGGACGTCACGGGCGCGGTCACGCGGATCTTCGTGCGCGAGGGCGACGCGGTGAAGGCGGGCGACACGCTGCTCACGCTCGACGATTCGGTGCAGAAGGCGACCGCCGCGCAGCTCGCCGCGCAAGCGGACGCCGCGCAGGCGTTGCTCGACGAATTGAAGGCGCAGCCGCGCCGCGAGACGCTCGACGTCGCCGCCGCGCAGGTCGACGCGGCCGCCGCGAGCCTGAAGACCGCGCAGGACCAGTACGACAAGCAGCAGCGCGCGTTCGCGATCGATCCGAAGACAGTGAGCCGCGACGCGCTCGACAACGCATTGAACGCCGTGAAGGTGGCGCGCGCGAACCTCGACGTCGTCACGCGCCAGTATCGGCTGACGCGCGCGGGCGCGTGGGTGTACGACGTGCGCAACCAGGAGAAGCAGGTCGCCGCGCTGCGCCGGGCGGCCGACGCGTCGAGCGCGCTGCTCGCGCACTACACGCTGCGCGCGCCCTCGGACGGCGTCGTGCTCGCGATGAACGCGGCGCTCGGCTCGTACCTGTCGCCGCAGGGGATGTACGACACGTACACGCAAGGGAACGCGCCGGCGATCGTGCTCGGCTCGTCGGCGAACCGGCTGCAGGTGCGCTGCTATGTCGACGAGATCCTGATCAGCCGCCTGCCGGCCGGCAAGATGCCGAAGGCGCACATGTCGGTGCGCGGCACGCCGACCGAGGCGGATCTCGAGTTCGTTCGCGTGCAGCCTTACGTGACGCCGAAGATTCAGTTGTCCAATCAACGGACCGAGCGCGTCGACGTGCGCGTGCTGCCCGTGATCTTCCGCGTCGTGCCGCACAAGGATCTGAGGCTGTTTCCGGGGCAGATCGTCGATGTGTACATCGCGTCGGATTGACCGTGCGCGACGGCGCCGCCGGCTGCGCTTCGCGGCGATCGCGCTCGGCGGCGCGGCGCTCGTCGCCGGCTGCGCGGTCGGGCCCGACTTCGTTCGGCCCGGGCCGCCCCGCGTCGACGCCTACGTGCCGGACGCCGCCGCGCGCACGAGCTTCACCGCGGGCGGCGCGACGCAGACGCTCGCGCCCGACGCGCCGTTGCCCGATGCGTGGTGGCGCCTGTTCGGCTCGCGCGAGATCGACGCGGCCGTCGACGACGCGTTCGCCGGCAGCCCGACGCTGGACGGCGCGCAGGCGACGCTCAGACGCAGCGAGCACGAACTGATGGCGGGCGCGGGCGTGTTCTATCCGCAGATCGACGCGCAGGCGGGCGCGTCGCGGCAGCGCAACGTGCCGTTGCGCACGGGCACGAATCTGCCCGCTTCGATCTTCAACCTGTTCACGCTGTCGACGACGATCAGCTATGCGCTCGACATCTGGGGCGGCGAACGGCGCAACGTCGAGGGGCTCGCCGCGCAGGCCGACGCGCAGCGTCAAGCGCTCGCGGCCGCGCGCCTCACGCTCGCGGCGAACGTCGTCAACACGATGATCGCGCGCGCCGCGTATGCGGACGAGGTCGCGGTCACGCGCGAGCTGATCGCGTTGACGGACGAACAGATCCGTCTCACGCGCGCGCAGGTGAGCGCCGGCACGAGCGCGTACTCGGCCGTGCTCGCGCTCGAGTCCGCGCGCGCGTCGCTCGACGCGTCGCTGCCCGCGCTCGAGCAGAAGATCGGCCAGGCCGACGATCTGCTCGCGACGCTCGCGGGCCGCTTTCCGGCCGAGCGCACGCCGCCGACGCTGTCGCTCGCGGACATCGCGTTGCCGGCGCAGCTGCCGCAGACGGTGCCGTCCGGGCTCGTGCGCCGCCGCCCCGACATCCTGCAGGCCGAGGCGGCGCTGCATGCGGCGAGCGCGAACGTCGGCGTTGCGACGGCGGCGCTGTTTCCGAGCGTCACGCTGTCGGCCTCGGGCGGTTTCAACGCGACGCAATTGCCGTCGCTGTTCGCGGCGAGCGGCAAGGCGTGGAGCGTCGGCGCGTCGATCACCGCGCCGCTCTTTCATGGCGGCGCGCTGTGGTATCAGCGCAAGGCCGCGATCGACGCGTTCGACGAATCGAACGCCGCCTATCGGCAGGTGGTGCTGAGCGCGTTTGCGCAAGTCGCCGACACGTTGCGCGCACTTGATCACGATGCGGCGGGACTCGATGCGCAGTTGCGCGCGATGGACGCGGCGCGCGAGGCACTGCGGCTCGTGACGATCGAATACGAGACGGGCGCGGCCGGCTATTTGCAGGTTCTTGCCACCGATCAGCAATACCGGCAGGCGCGGCTCGCGTGGGTGCAGGCGAGCGCGCAGCGGCTGCAAGATACCGTTGCGCTGTACGCGGCGCTCGGCGGCGGCTGGGACGATTCGCGCACACCGTGACGGCGGCGGGCCGCGCGCATCATCTCCGAGCCGCTTCCTCGGGCGGCGCGCCGCTCTTCGCGAGCAGCCGCCGCAGCACGGGCGGCGTGCATTCCTCGACCATCAGAAAACGCGGCAGCGTAAGCAGCGGCGAGTCGTGACGGATCTTGCTCGGCTCCAGCGTGAAGCCCGCCACGTAGCCCGCTTCGCGCGCGAGCGCGCCGAGCTCGCCGTCGAACGCGCCGAACGGCCAGGCGAGCAGATCGACCGTGTTGCCGATCTCGCGCTCGATGCGCGCGCGCGCCTGTTCGAACTGCGCGCGCGTCGCGTCGCAAAATGCGACGGTCGAACGATGCATCGCGTTCAGATCGGGATGCCACCACGCGTGCGACTGCACGTCGAACCAGCCGGTCTTGTGCAGCACGCGCAGCTGATGCCACGTGAGCGAGCCGGGCGCTTCGCCGACCGCCGACGGATAGACGAACAGCGTGATCGGCACCCGCTCGTGCAGCGCGATCGTTTTCGCCCATTCGAAGATCGACGCGTGCCCTTCGTCGATCGTCAGCGCGACCGACTTCGGCGGCAGCGCGACGCGCTCGCCGCGCAACCAGCGGACGATGTCGCGCAGCGGGACGATCCGGTAGCCGAGCCGGCGCAAGTACGCGAGTTGCGTTTCGAACGTTTCGGTGCCGACCGTCATCGGATCGGCGCCGGACGTGTTCGAAAAGCGGTGGTAGACGAGCACGGCGACGTCGGTCGGCGGCGCGTCGACGGCGGGCGCGCCGGCCGATGCGTCGGTAGCGACGATCCGCGAGACGGGCCGCAAGCCGGGGCCGAAGACGGCCGTGCGCCAAGTGAACCGGGAACGAGGTGACATGATGGTGTGCGTCGCTGGGTTATCGGGGCCGGCATCGCGCCGGTTGCATGCAGGCTGCGATCGGAGGCGGGACGCGAGCGTTCGTCTCGGCGCGGGAGCGCGATGTCGGCGCGCCGGGTCTTCTGTCGAGCGGCGCTGGACGAACCTACGTGCGAGCCTCGTGAACGGCATGCGAAGCATCTTTTAAATAGGATGCGCCGCGCGTGCCCGCGCGCGTTGAGCCAAGTCAACGCAGTCGCACCAATGCAGGGCGCCACTATAGGCAGGTGCTGCGGAAGCGGTGCGCGGCCGCGCGCACGATTGTTGACGTGCGTCAAATTCGCGCGGGTTTGCGGGGGCGGACGCGGGGCGTGCGGCTCGGCGAGGTCAACGATGCGCCGTTCGGGCGCGACGCTCGACGCGTGCGGGCGGCGCGACCCGAAAGCGCAGTGTCGCAACGCGCGCGGCGGACGCAGCCGAATCTCAAGGGTGTGCTGTGGTCTGGCGAGCCGCCCGTTGCGGCCGATCTCGCGCTCGGCACCGCTCGGCACGGCACGGCACCGCACCGCGCGACTGCCGCTCGACGACGCGGCGGCGACGCGGCGCGCGTATCCGATCGCGCGCTGCAGAGGCGCGCCATGTCGATGGAGCGCCCATCGATTGCATTCGCTGCTTGCCGCGCTTCGTGTGCGACGGGCGCTTCAATCGGCGATGCGATCCGCACCGGCATGTCGTGCCCGCGCGCCGCACGCTTCGATGCGCGGCGGCGGCGGTAACCGTGGCGCGATCTTGCACAGTTGAATTTCCGCGATATCGCGGCGCGCCGGCATCGCGCGGATTTTCTCCAGGCGGTGCGCGGCAGGTTGCGGCGGTGCGCGCATGCCGGCTCGCACGGCGGCGCGCCGGAGCCGCCCGACGCATCGAACGCGGCGTTCGACGTAACCGACTGACGAATGCCGGCGCAGCCTGCGCCCCGGCATGCAAGGCGATTCGTCGCGCGGCGCGCATCGCGTTCTTCGACCCTCCGGCGCTTCGGCCGCGCAGCGCCGAATCGCACTTGACGTGCATCAGAAAACTCGTGGTGCGCGTATGCAAAGCTGCTCTGAAGCGGCGGATTCGCGCCGTGTTTTCAGGTGGAGCGAGCGATGAAAACGGACAGGCAGATCAAGCAGGAAGTCGAGGAGGAACTGACGGGCGACCCGATGATCGACGGCGCGCACTTCAATGTCGACGTCGCCGGGCACATCGTCACGCTGACGGGCCATCCGGCCAGCTACGCGGAAAAGCTCGCGGCCGAGAAGGCGGCGAACCGGGTCGCGGGCGTGCGCGCGGTCGTCGTCGACGTGCAGGTGCGGCTGCCGCACGGCGACGTCCGCTCCGACGAGGAGATCGCCGACGCCGTGCGCTCGATCCTGCACTGGACCGTCGGGCTGCATGACGCGGCCGTCCAGGTGCAGGTCGAATCGGGCTGGGTGACGTTGTCGGGCAAGGTCGACTGGGCGTATCAGAGCCATGTCGCGATTCGTGCGATTTCGCAAATGCGCGGCGTGACCGGCGTGACGAACGAGATCGACGTTCTCGGCGACGTGAGCGCCGACGAGATCGCGGGCGGCATCCGGCTCGCGATGCAGCGTCATGCGGAGCGCGAGGCGAAGCATATCGACGTGACGGTCAAGGACGGCACCGTGACGCTGTCGGGCAAGGTCGGCTCGTATGCGGAGCGCGCAGTCGCGCGCGGCGCCGCGTGGTCGGCGCGCGGCGTGCGGGCGGTGGTCGACGACCTGGTCGTCGAGTGAGGTCGGGCGAAAGGCGCGGCGCGCATTGCGCGGTCGCGCATGCGTGACGCGCAACGTAGGTGTCGTCGGTGTCGCAGGTGCCGAATGCGCCGAATGCGCCGCGCGCTGCGCCGCTCGTCGCCCGCGCCGTTCGATGCATGTCGCGGCGCGTGCGCCGTGCGGCGACGCAAGGAAGCCGGCGCGGCGTATGAAACGGCGCAAAGGGATGCGTGACGGCCGCCCGATGCGGGGGATGCGGATTCGAATCGGTCGAGCGGGGAAAAAGAAGTTCGCGAGCCGGTGAGAGGAGATGGTGGTGCGCGGCTCGCGAGATGAAAGCGAACGAAGACTTGAGCTCAGGCGGGTGGATGAACCGGCCCTAGCGGCAGCCGGACGCGTAGCGGCGCGACGCGGAATTGGTGCGGCGGCTGCGTGCGCGGGCGGCAGTGGCGAGCGGCGTGCGCGCGCAACGGCAACGGCCACGTGCGCAGCGCACAGGCGTTTCGCAGGCGAGCATGTCAGCGGTCTGCGTCGAGCAGCGATTGTTCGAGCGCGGTCACGAAGCGCATCAGCGACGCGACGGAGCCGGCGACGCTCTGATAGCGTTCGCGGCCGATCTGGCCGTCGAGCGTGACGAGCATGCCGGCCTCGCGGGCGAGCGCAAGCAGCGCGTCGGCCCGGTCGGCGCTCGCCGCCGCCGGCTGCGGCCGCGCGGTGCGGCCCGTATCGGCGGCGGGCGTCGCTTCCGTGCGGCCATAAGCGAGGTAGCCCGATTCGACGTAGACGTCTTGGTATGACATGGCGACCTCCTGATCCCCGTGGAGCGTTTGTTCTTGCATTCGTCGCGTGATGCGTGTCTGCAATGACAGTATCGTGTGACGAACGATTCGCTCCAAGCAGCGCACACCGAGCTTCTCGTAGGAAATGCGGCGGGCCTATCGGCGCTTTCCTACAACGCGGATGCGCGCTTTCTTCGAATAGGAAAGCGCCTTACGGGAGAACCCGGAGCGCCGCGCGCGCGGGGGTGGACCAGGCTGCGGGACAACCCGAATCCGGCCCGCGCCGCTCACGCGGGACGATGCGGGCCGCCGATCGCCGTCCAGATCTCGTCGGCGGTTTCGCAGAACCGGAACAGCTCCGCGTCGCGCGGATCGATCATGCCCTCGTCGACCAGAAAGCCGAAGTCGACCGCCGAGCGCCAGAACGCGCGGCCGACCAGCACGACGGGCAACGGCGCGATCTTGCGGGTTTGCAGCAGCGTCAACACTTCGAACAGTTCGTCGCAGGTGCCGTAGCCGCCCGGAAAGAACACGGCGGCCTTCGCGCGCTCGAGCAGGTGCAGCTTGCGGATCGCGAAATAGTGGAAGCGAAAGCACAGCTCGGGCGTCACATACGGGTTCGGGAATTGCTCGTGCGGCAGCGCGATGTTGAGCCCGATGCTGGGCGCGCCCGCTTCGTGCGCGCCGCGGTTGGCCGCTTCCATGATGCCGGGGCCGCCGCCCGTGACGATCGTGAGGCGGCGCGGATGGGGCGAGCGGCTGGTCTTGCCGACGAGCCGGCCGAGGTCGCGCGCGACGCCGTAGTAGTGGCTGCGCTCGAGCAGCCGCACCGCGACGCTGACCGCATGGCGTCGCTCGGGATCGTTCGGGCGCGCGGCGAGCTGGCGCTGCGCGTCGGCAAGCCGCGCGCGCGCGACGGCGGGCGCGACGATCCGCGTGCTGCCGTAGACGACGACGGTATCGCTGATGCCGACGCGCTGCAGCATTTCCTCCGTCTTCCAGTAATCGAGCTGCAGCCGCACGCCGCACATCTCGGGGCGCTGCAGGAAGTCGAGATCCTCGTCGGCTTGCCGGTACGTCGGGCTCGACACGAGCCGCTCGACGGCGGCGGGCAGCGGCAGCCGGCTCTTCGGCGCCGCGCGCACACGGCGCAGCGGCGCTCGGCGCGCGGCGGCGTTCGCGACGGAAGGGGCGCGTCGCTTGGTGCGGGGTGTGGTCGGTTTTTTCATCGCGCCGTCCGGATGCGGTAAGTCGGGTCGATCCCACGTTAAGCCGGTTCGATGCGCGCGGATTGATCGCGGTCAACGCGGCCCGACAAAGCGGATGTGACCATGCGCGGCGCGCTTGCCCGGCAGCCGCGCATCGGGATCTCAGGTGAGTCGCGCGCCCGGTATCGGCCTCACGCTTGACGCATGTCAAGCGGCATCCGTCAAAGAACCGGAAGATGCTAGTGAAGCGCCCCGAGGATGGACGCAATGCTTATCGCTCCGGCACGTCATTTCGTTTTGCCGTATGAGCGCCAGGGGAGAAAAGGATCATGGGAATTGGAATGCAGATCGCCTATTTCGGCTTTGCCGGATCAGCGCAGCTCGAAGCCGAGGCGAGCATCCAATTGATCCGTCTGGAGCGATTCAGCGCGCGGCTCGCGGGCTGCCATCTCGCGATCGAGGCGCTCGGCGCCGGCACCGCGAACACGACGTACGACGTCCGTCTCGATCTGATCACGCGCGACTACGAGCTGAAGCCGGTTCCGCACATGAACGGCGCCGATCCGCTGGCGGCGATCCGAAGCGCATTCGACGCCGCGGAGCGCGGGCTCGCCACGGCGTTGGCGTGACGGGAGCGAGCCGCGTGGCGTGACGAATCGAGCCGCGCGGATCGGCGGTGCGGCCGGCCCGCGTGACGGCCGGTGATCGCAACGATCGACGATCGGAATCCCGATTTCACGAAGCGACGAAGCGACGAAGCGACGAAGCGACGAAGCGACGAAGCGACGAAGCGACGAAGCGACGAAGCGACGAAGCGACGAAGCGACGAAGCGACGAAGCGACGAAGCGACGAAGCGACGAAGCGACGAAGCGACGAAGCGACGAAGCGACGAAGCGACGAAGCGACGAAGCGACGAAGCGACGAAGCGACGAAGCGACGAAGCGACGAAGCGACGAAGCGACGAAGCGACGAAGCGACGAAGCGACGAAGCGACGAAGCGACGAAGCGACGAAGCGACGAAGCGACGAAGCGACGAAGCGACGAAGCGACGAAGCGACGAACAGGTGACTCCCGAAGACTCCGAAAATTCCCCGAGCGCATCCCGCACGGACACATCGGCGCGCGCGGGGCGACGCTTCGCGCCCGCGCGACGCCGTCCGCTCAGGATGCCTCGCGCCCCGTGAACAGCTCGTGCTCGGCGGGCGCGGCGGTTTCGTCGACGCACTGCACGTGCCACTCTCCGACGACGGGCGAGTGGTGCGCGTGACGATACCAGTGCGCCGCGCCCGTCTCGCCTTCGAACGGACCGTGCTTCGCGCCGAGGTCGAGACCTTCGAGCACGCACAGCGAATGCGAATCGTCGGCGCCTGTCACGCGGGTCGCGCCGTCGCGGCAGACGACGTTGCCCCATGCGGGCAGCTCGACGCCCGCATGGCCTTCGCGCGACCACCTGCGCTCCGCCGTGTCGATCCACAGGATCGCGTAGGCGGCCGGATCGGCGGACGCGAACGTATCGAGATGAACGGTGATGCGCACGGCTGGCTCCTTGCAAAATGCGCGGCGACGCCGCGCTACTGGCTCATGACCCATTGGATCAACGTATGCGCGTCTTCCTTCGACAGCGGGCCGCCGCGCTCGGGCGCGGTCGGCATCGGCGCGTCGCCCCAGTGCGCGCGCCCGCCGAGACGCAGCTTCTGCTCGAGCATCTCGGCGGCATTCGGCACGTCGCGATAGCGCTCCGCGATCTGATGAAACGACGGCGCGAGGAACGGCATGTTCGGCGCGTGGCAGAACATGCAATGCTGCTGGTCGACGAGCTCGGTCGGCTCGCGCACTTGCGCCCGCACATCGCCGGCCGCGCCGATGCAGACCGCGCCCAGCATGCACGCCAGCGCAAGATTCGGCAGACTGTTCAACATGGCGCGTACCTCGATCGGAGATTCGATTCCAGTCTAAGCGGCGACGGGGCGCGACCATTGATGCAGGTCAATGCGATCCGGGCGAAATTGTCGCGGCAGGACGATGACGGCGCGCCGCGCCGCACCGCGCGCGCGTCGCGGGTCGCGCTCTTTTGCGTCGGCGCGTGCCGGCGCAAGGCGTGTCCGCGCGTCGGCGCGGCGGCGAACCGGCGACGCTTGACCCAGGTCAAGCCGCCCTCGTGCCGCGGGGGTTCAATCGATGACGATGCACCTACGCTGGAACCGATGGACACCAACGGATTCGACGACGCACAGGGACACGCATCATGCACCACGACATGCTTTTCGATTCGCTGCTCGCCGCCGCGCGGCGGCGCTCGATCACGGAGGGAGAGTTGATGCACATGCTCGATGACGAAATCGCGCGCCTTGCGGACGGCGCGCGCGTTCACGACTACCTGCGCGTGATCGCGATCAGGCGCGTGCGCGAACGCCTCGCCTCGCACGCGCGGGCGGCGGACGCCGCGCATGCGCGGCGCTCGGGAGCGCGTTGATGCGCGCGATGGTGTTCGACGGCGGCGCGCCGCGGCTGCGCGAGGCGGAGCTGCCCGATCCGAGGCCGGCGTCGGGCGAACTGCTGATCGACGTGCACGCGTGCGGCGTATGCCGGACCGATCTGCACGTCGTCGACGGCGACCTGCGCGATCCGAAGCGGCCGGTGATTCCGGGCCACGAGATCGTCGGCACGGTGGCCGCGCTCGGCGTGGGCGCGGCGGGCTTCGCGATCGGCGATCGCGTCGGCGTGCCGTGGCTCGGCCGCGCATGCGGCCACTGCATGTACTGCAAGAGCGGCCGCGAGAACCTGTGCGATGCCCCCGGCTTCACCGGCTACACGATCGACGGCGGCTACGCGGAGCGCACGGTCGCCGACGCGCGCTTCTGCGTACACTTGCCGAGCCGCTACGACGACGTCCACGCGGCGCCGCTGCTGTGCGCGGGCCTCATCGGCTACCGGACGCTGAAGATGGCGGGCCCCGCGCGCCGCATCGGCCTGTACGGTTTCGGCGCGGCCGCGCATCTCGTCGCGCAGGTCGCGCGTTTCCAGGGGCGCACGGTCTACGCGTTCACGCGCCCCGGCGATGTCCCGGCGCAGCAGCTCGCGCGCCGGCTCGGCGCGGCATGGGCGGGCGGCAGCGACGAGCCCGCGCCCGAGCCGCTCGACGCCGCGCTGATCTTCGCGTCGGTCGGCGCGCTCGTGCCGGCCGCGCTCGCGGCGGTCGCGAAGGGCGGCGTCGTCGTGTGCGGCGGAATTCACATGTCGGACATTCCGTCGTTTTCGTACGACCTGCTGTGGGGAGAGCGGCGGATCGTGTCGGTCGCGAACCTGACGCGCGACGATGCGGCGGAATTCATGCGGATCGCGAACGACGTGCAGCTCGACGTGGAGGCGACGCCGTATCCGCTCGCGCAAGCGAACCAGGCGCTCGACGATCTGCGCTCGGGGCGCCTGACGGGCGCGGCGGTGCTGACGATGCGCTGAATCAAGCGGCGTCCGTGCGCGGCGCACGGGCGCACCGCTCCCGCCGCGAAGCAAGCGGCTTCATCGAAGATGCGCGCGCGGCTTCAGGCTTCGGGCGTGCGCCGCGCCGGCGACGCGTCACACGCGCGCGAGCCCCTGCGGATCGGTGATGCGAATCTGCTTGCCGCGCGGCGCGATCAGCTTGTCGCGCTGGAACTTCGACAACATCCGGCTGACGGTTTCGAGCTTCATCCCGAGATAGCAGCCGATTTCCTCGCGCGTCATCCGAAGATTGAACTCCGACGCCGAATAGCCGCGTTTCTGGAAACGCTCGGAGATGTTGAGCAGGAACGCGGCGACGCGCTGCTCGGCCGTCATCGTGCCCAGCAGCATCATCAGGCTCGATTCGCGGACGATCTCGCCGCTCATCAACTGATGTACGTGGTGCTGCATCGGCTTGACTTCGCGACACACCGCTTCGAGCTGCGCGAACGGGATGATGCAGACGGTACTGTCCTCGAGCGCGATCGCATCGCTGTTGTGGCGGCCGCCGCATACACCGTCGAGACCGAGCGTTTCGCCGACGATCTGAAAGCCCGTCACCTGCTCGCGGCCGTCGCGATGCATGACGACCGTCTTGAACGAGCCGGTGCGCACCGCATAGATGCTCTGAAACGTATCGTGCGTGCGAAACAATGCTTCGCCGCGTTTGACGTGGCGCGTCGTGCACACCATTGCGTCGAGCCGGGCGAGCTCGCTCGGCGTGAGGCTGGCCGGCATGCACACGTTGCGTGTCGCGCAGGTCGAGCAGCGCGTCGCCGGCTGCTTCGGCGTGTCCTCGGCCGCAACGGGATGCAACTGCAACACGGGCCGTTGCGGCACGGACGAGGGCGCGGCTTCATTGGCTGAGGCGGTCAGCATAATCGGCTCCTTTCATGCGGCGGGCTCGACTGGCACGGTCGAGCGCGCAGACACGTGGCGCGGCACGCAGTGCCGCATTGCGCGGCGGCGTCGGCGAAGAAGGGCGACTGCGCTGCGCGGCATGCCGGACGATGATGGCAAACGGCCGGAACTGCCGTCCGGGAGCGAGGCTTGCATCTCGTCGTGCGCAATCCGTCGTTTCGTTGCGATTGCCGAATCAGCCGAGGCAAGCCCGCCCGCTAAGAGCATAGACGACGAAACGCGGGTCGGAATGATCATTCGAAGACCACCCCTACGCTTGTCAGTATGCAACGCGGATTGCCGCATCGATACTGTCGAACGTTGAACTTCCGGTAGGCATCAGCGTAGCGTTGTAGGGCGTTTCCTACAGCAGGGCTGTGCGTCGGTGCCGTGCATCCGTTTGACTCAGGTCAACGGATCGCGTGAGTGCGTGCTTACAGTAAAACGCGATGGCGTAGAGGGACGACACGCAACGTCACGGCAACGGGCGTCGACACGTTGCCGCACATATGAATCGGTGCGCGCGTTCGCCGCGAGCCGCAAGCAACATATTTCTCAACCCATGCCCGGATGGCGGCCGCGCGGCATCGCTCGCGGGCCGCGCGGCGTCGATGTCGCGCCGGGCATCTTATCGGGAGGCCGTGATGGAAGCAAAACGCGTGGCGTTCGTGACAGGCGGTATGGGCGGGCTGGGCGCCGCGGTGAGTCGGCGGCTGCACGACGCCGGCATGGCCGTGGCGGTGTCGCATTCGGAGCGCAACGATCATGTGTCGACGTGGCTCATGCACGAGCGCGATGCCGGGCGCGACTTCAAGGCGTACAGCGTCGACGTCGCGGATTTCGAATCGTGCGAGCGGTGCGCGGAAACGGTGCTCGCGGATTTCGGCAAGGTCGACGTGCTGATCAACAATGCGGGAATCACGCGCGACGCGACGTTCCTGAAGATGACGAAGGGCGACTGGGACGCCGTGATGCGAACCGATCTCGACGCGATGTTCAATGTGACGAAACAGTTCATCGCGGGCATGGTCGAGCGGCGCTTCGGGCGCATCGTCAACATCGGATCGGTGAACGGCTCGCGCGGCGCGTTCGGTCAGGCGAACTACGCGTCGGCGAAGGCGGGTATCCACGGCTTCACGAAGACGCTCGCGCTCGAGACGGCGAAACGCGGGATCACGGTCAACACCGTGTCGCCCGGCTATCTCGCGACCGCGATGGTCGAAGCGGTGCCGCAGGACGTGCTCGAAGCGAAGATTCTTCCGCAGATTCCGGTCGGCCGGCTTGGGCGGCCCGACGAAGTCGCCGCGCTCATCGCGTTCCTGTGCTCGGACGACGCCGCGTTCGTCACCGGCGCCGATCTCGCGATCAACGGCGGGATGCACATGTGCTGATCGCGGCCGCGCCGGCGTCCGCCGCGCGAAGTCGGCGCCCGCCGAGTCGAGGCGGTGGAGGCGCGGCCGCCGGCGTTGTGCGCAGCGGCGGCGAACGCCTCTTTCGTGCGGCGCGTTGCCTTGCATGACGGCAACGCTCGCATGCTTCGTTTCCGCGTTGCTCGACATCCGGCGGCGGCGCCGAGCCGGGTTGAGATCACTTCGCGGCACGATCGCGCGATCGATTCGCGCGATCGTTCAGGGAGCCGAAACATCGGCGCTTGATCTTGCCGCAGACGTGTCTCCCGCACGGCATTCGTCAGCCGATTCGTTACGCCGGCGCCTACGAATAGGCGCACGCCGCCCGGTATCCGGCCGATTCCCCCGAAGCGTTGCGCATTCCGATGCGCCGGAGAGGGCCACGTGTCCGGCGTTGCGCTTGCCTCGTCGCACTCACGTCGTTCGCGCGGGCGTGTCTTCCAGCTCGATCGATTCGAGATACGACGGCACTTCGCAGCGCCAGTGCAGCGATTCCTCGATCCGCCGCCGCAGCGCATCGGCCGCCGCGGGCTCGCCGTGCGTGACGAACGTGCGCACGGGCGCCCTCGACTGCGCGCCGAGCCATCCGAGGATCTCGCCATAGTCCGCATGCGCGGACAGCGACGAGATCATTTCGACCTGCGCGCGCACGCGCACGTATTCGCCGTGGATTTTCAGCGTCGGTTCGTGCGCGGCGAGCGCCGCGCCGCGCGTGCCCGCCGCCTGATACCCGACGAGCAGGATCGTGTTGCGGCTGTCGGGCGCGTAGCGCTCGAGGTGATACAGCACGCGGCCGCCCGTGGCCATTCCGCTGCCCGCGATGATGACCATCGGCCCGTTGTGGTCGGCGATCGCCTTCGACTGCTCGACCGTGCGGACCATCACCGCCGCGTGGCTGATCGCGTCCGCGTCGGACATCGTGAGCCGGTGATCGGAGAGCCGCCGCTGGTAGATCTCGGTGACGCTCGTCGCCATCGGGCTGTCGAGAAACACGGGCACGTGCGGCATCCGTCCGGTCTTTTTCAGTTGTGCGATGTAATACAGGACCTCCTGCGCGCGCCCGACGGTGAAGCACGGCATCACGACCACGCCGCCGCGCGCGAACGTCTTCGAGAACACGTCGGCGAGCTCGGCTTCGGGATCGCTCGTGTCGTGCAGCCGGTCGCCGTACGTCGACTCGACGACGAGATAGTCCGCATGAACGGGCGGCACGGGCGCGCGCATGATCGGATCGTGCGCGCGGCCAAGATCGCCGGAGAACGCGAGCAGCGTGTGCCGCCAGCAGACGACGACGCTCGCCGCGCCGAGAATGTGCCCGGCCGGCAGGAAGCGGAAGTGCAGGCTGCCCGCGAGCGGCGTCGGCGCGTCGAATTCGCGCGGCGCGAGACGCTGGAGCGCGCGCTGCGCGTCGTCGGTGGTGTAGAGCGGCAACGCCGGATGGTGCTTCGAGTAGCCGTGGCGGTTCGCGAACTCGGCTTCTTCCTCGAGGAGCCGTGCGCTGTCCGTCAGCATGATCTCGCAGAGCTCCGCCGTGCCGTGCGTGCAATAGACCGGCCCGCGGAAGCCTTCGCGCACGAGCACGGGCAGATAGCCGCTGTGGTCGAGATGCGCATGCGTGAGCACGACGGCGTCGATCGAATCGGCGGGCACGGGCAGCGGGCTCCAGTTGCGCAGCCGCAGGTTCTTCGTGCCCTGGAACAGCCCGCAGTCGATCAGGACGCGTGTCCCGCCGTCCTCGAGCAGATACTTCGAGCCCGTGACGGTTTCCGTCGCGCCGAGGAACGTGAGTTTCATGAGACCCCCTGGGGAAACGTGCGATGTCCGATGCGTTCATTGCACTACACGCGTCGCGCGCATTGCTGACGTGGATCAATCTGCGCGGCCACGCATCGCGCGCATGCGGCGAAAAAGGGGCATGGGCCGATGCGCGCGTCGGCGCGCTGCTCGCGCATCGCCTCTTGGGCGAGCGCCGCCTGCGCCGGCATCGCGATGCGCGGCGTCGTGCTGCAACGCGGCGAATACAGTGCCGACGCGAACGGGAGAATGCCTGCGAGCGAAGAGCAGCATCTTCCGAGCCGCGAATCCGGGGCTTGGTGCGATGCAGCTTGTGCGCTGCGACGAAAGCCTTCGCGATTGCCGAAGCAAGCGGCGAACGTCGCCATGCCGCATGCGGCCGACGCGAATGCCCGGTGTGCCCGCGCGCCGTTTGAAGGAGACGCTCGGGCGTCGTCGCGAGCCGCGCAAGCCGCGCGCACGGGGGCTTGCGCACGCGGGTAAGGGAAATTCCGCAACGAAGAATGTGTTTTTTGCGTGAAGTCGTTCTTGCGCGGACTTGGATCGTCTTCTATGATGACATCCATCAATGTAACGTTGATTGATGGTTTGATGTGAGATTGCGACCACGCCCCAATTCCCAAATCGAACCATCGGGGGCGTTGCATCGAGTCGCACCGACGTCCCATGACGGGACCTGGAGACAAACACCGTGAATGCTATTGTTCGTCGCGATATTCGCTTCGCCCTGCCGCCCGACCGCATCTGCGACTGGCACACCGAAGGCGTGGGCGTGACGCATCTGTTCAACGCGCTGTCGCTGCTGTTTCCGGCGGGCGAGCGCTTCTTCATGGATTCGGTGCGCAACTATCGCGACCGGGTCGAGGAGCCGAATCTGAAGCGCGACATCGCGGGCTTCATCGGCCAGGAAGCGATGCACACGCGCGAGCACGTCGAGTTCAACGATCTGCTGCAGGCGGCGGGCATGCCCGCGCACAAGCTCGACAAGCGCCTGTGGACGGTGCTCGGCTGGTTCAAGAAAGCGCTGCCGAATTCGATGCAGCTCGCGATCACGATGGCGCTCGAGCACTACACCGCGATGTTCACGGGCCTCGTGCTCGCGAACCGCATCACCACCAGCGAAGTCGACGGCTACCGCCAGATGTGGATGTGGCACTCGATGGAGGAAACCGAGCACAAGGCGGTCGCATACGACGTGTGGCGCACCGTGATGAAGCCGAGCCTGAAGAGCTACCTGCTGCGCACGAGCATGATGATGCTCGTCACGGTCGTGTTCTGGGCGACGCTGTTCGATTTCAACACGCGCTTGCTGATCTCGCATCGCCGCCGCATCGGCAAGGGCCTCGGCATCGGCAAGCTGGTCAAGTATCTGTGGGGCCCGAAGAACGGCATCTTCGCGCTGATCGCGCGCGAATGGATCGACTACTTCCGCCCGGGCTTCCATCCGTGGGATCACGACAACAGCGTGCACCTCGAGCGTCTCGACGATCTGATCGCCGAGATCGACGCGAGCAACGCGCGCCAGGCGGCGAAGGCCGCGCCGCGCCGGGTGCCGCTGCATCCGGTGCCGCAGGCGGTGTGAGGCCGCGATCGCGATGTAACGCAGCGCTGTAAGGCAGGATAAGCAGGCAAATCAGGGAGAAGAGAAGGGCCGCTACGAGCGGCCCTTCCGTTTTTCGGGCGCCGCCGCCGCACGCGTGCGCCGTTCGCGGTGCATGGTCCGTTGTCCGCCGCGGCGTGCCGCACCGCAGCGAATACCGGGCGTTTTCGGATTCATCATATTTTTCGATGACGCGGTGCATCGGGGCGCGCCGGCTCGCGACGCGCGGCGGCGCGCCCCGATGCACCGCGTTCTGCGCGCAACCCATTGATCGGCAAAGCGTTTTGCCGGCGGTTATCTTGCGCGTCGCAGCACGCCGTGTTGCAGGCGTGCTCTGATGAATCGGGTAGAATCCGCGCTGCGCAAAAAATGCGTGTGGCGCGGCGCGCCCGGTCGGCACCGGGCGGCGCGCCGCAGATCGTCCCGGGGACGCGCCGAATCCGGCGTCCTGCCCGGCGCGGCGTCGAACCGTCGCCCGCCGCTCCTTGCCAGCCCTTTATGTCACCACACCCGAATTCCGACCGTTCAACCGCACAATCGAAACCTCCCGAGCTGCGCCGCAGCCTGAAAGCCCGTCACCTGACGATGATCGCGATCGGCGGCTCGATCGGCACGGGGCTCTTCGTCGCGTCCGGCGCGTCGATCTCGCAGGCGGGCCCCGGCGGCGCGATGCTCGCGTACCTGCTGATCGGCGTGATGGTCTACTGCCTGATGATGAGCCTGGGCGAGATGGCCGCGTTCATGCCGGTGTCCGGCTCGTTCGCGACTTACGGCGCGAAATACGTCGAAGAGGGTTTCGGTTTCGCGCTCGGCTGGAACTACTGGTACAACTGGGCGGTGACGATCGCGGTCGAGCTCGTCGCCGCGCAGCTCGTCATGCATTACTGGTTTCCCGACGTGCCGGGGGTCTGGTGGAGCGCCGCGTTCCTCGGCGTGATGTTCCTCCTCAATGTGCTGACCGTGCGCGGCTTCGGCGAGGCCGAATACTGGTTCGCGCTGATCAAGGTCGTCACCGTGCTCGCGTTCATCGGCGTCGGGCTGCTGATGATCTTCGGCATCCTGAAGGGCGGCCCGAGCAACGGCTGGAGCAACTTCACGATCGGCGACGCGCCGTTCGCGGGCGGCCTGCCCGCGATGATGGGCGTCGCGATGATCGCCGGCTTCTCGTTCCAGGGCACCGAGCTGATCGGCGTCGCCGCCGGCGAATCGGAAAACCCGCGCACGACGATCCCGCGCGCGGTGCGTCAGGTGTTCTGGCGCATCCTGCTGTTCTACGTGCTGGCGATTTTCGTGATCGGCGTGCTGGTTCCTTATACCGATCCGAGCCTGCTGAAGAGCGACGTGACCGACGTCGGCGTGAGCCCGTTCACGCTCGTGTTCCGTCATGCGGGCCTCGCGTTCGCCGCGGGCGTGATGAACGCGGTGATCCTGACCGCCGTGCTGTCGGCGGGCAACTCGGGAATGTACGCGTCGACGCGGATGCTCTACAACCTCGCGACCGAAGGCCGCGCGCCGAAGCTGTTCGCGAAGCTGTCGGCGGGCGGCGTGCCGCGCAACGCGCTGTACGCGACGACCGCGGTGGGCGCGCTGTGCTTCCTGTCGTCGCTGTACGGCGACAAGACGGTTTATCTGTGGCTCCTGAACACGTCGGGAATGACGGGCTTCATCGCGTGGCTCGGCATCGCGCTCAGCCACTATCGGTTTCGCAAGGGCTTCGTTCGGCAGGGCTTCTCGATCGATCAGCTGCCGTATCAGTCGAACCTGTATCCGTACGGCCCGATCTTCGCGTTCGCGCTGTGCATCGTGATCGCACTCGGCCAGGACTATCAGGCGTTCCTCGCGAACAAGATCGACTGGGTCGGCGTGCTCGCGACCTACGTCGGCATTCCGCTCTTCCTCGTCGTGTGGTTCGGCTACCGGCTCGTTCACAAGACGCGCTTCGTTCGCTTCGAAGAGATGGACATCGCGTCGTGGGTCGCCGAGCACGAGCGCGCGGCGGCGCGCGAAGCGCGCGAGGCGGCGGCCGTGCGCGTGCCGTCGAGCCCCGAAGCGGCTTCGTAATGCATCGCGTCGCGCGCTCGCCGCGCGACGCTCGCTGCAATGTCGACGAGCGGCCGGCCCGGCATCGGGCCGGCCGCTTTTTTTGTTCACGTTGCCCGTCGCTTTTGTTTTGATGCTCGACGGCGTGCGTGGCGCATCGCGAACGTCGCGCGAGCGAACGTGGCGCTCGCCGCTCGCCGCTCGCGGTCGGCGACATGCGGCCTTTGCGGCCGTCGTCGGAATCGGCGCGGCGCCGGATCAGGCCGCCGCCGTCGAACTCGCGCGGCAGCGCGGCGAGGTTTGACGAGCGCATTGCACACGGCCATCGCCGGTGTGGGTGCGGAGCGAGCGAGTCTCGCAATACCGAGACGACACTCTACGAATCGACTATTTGGCCGCTTTATCGTTTACCGGTTTTTCAGGGAAGACGATTCTCGCAACGGAAAGGCGTGTGGATCGAATGCGGCGCGGCTGCGCGGCAATGCGCCGCGCGCGTTCGAAGCGTTTGAATATTGCGTGCGCGCGCCGATATGGCGGCGCGCGATGCGTGCGTCGTCGTTCGAGTAACCGAGGAGCAGGCGATGCTGGCAGGGATGATGTTGATCGGATCGGCCGTGACGCTCGGCGTGTGGGCCGGCCGCAATCCGTTGGTCGTACTGAACGCGGCGGCTCGCCGCGCGACGTTTGTCGGCCGTTTCGACATCGTCTACGGTGCAGGGCCGCGCCGTTCGCTCGACGTCTATTTGCCGGCCGGACGCGGCGCGCGCACGTGCGGCGACGGCAAGCCGCTCGTCGTGTTCTTCTATGGCGGCAGCTGGCAGAGCGGCCGGCGCGGCGATTACCGGTTCGTCGGCGAGGCGCTTGCGTCGCGCGGCTGCGTCGTCGCGATTCCCGACTATCGGCTGTATCCGGGCGCGGTGTTTCCGGACTTCGTCGAAGACGCAGCCGCGGCGGTGCGCTGGGCGCGCGATCATGCGGCCGAGCTCGGCGCGGACCCGCGCCGCGTGTACGTCGCGGGTCACTCGGCGGGTGCGCAGATCGCGGCGCTGCTCGCGACCGACGGCCGCTTTCTCGATGCGCACGGTCTGGGCAAGCGCGATCTTGCGGGCGTGGTCGGGCTCGCCGGTCCGTACGATTTCCTGCCGCTCGCCGACGCGACGCTGATGCGGATCTTTCCCGAGCCCGTGCGCGACGCGAGCCAGCCGATCCGCTTCGTCGATGGCAGCGAGCCGCCGATGCTGCTCGTATCGGGCCTAAACGACGCGACGGTGAGGCCGGGCAACACGGCGCGGTTCGCTGCGCGCGTTGCCGCCGCGGGCGGCGCGGTGCAGGTCAGGCTCTATCCGCGCATCGGGCATGCGCTGCTCGTTGGCGCGCTGGGCTTGCCGATGCGGCGCTTTCTGCCGGTGCTCGACGACGTAGCGGAATTCGTGCGCGCGGCGCCGCGAGTTCGCGCATGAAATTCCGCAGCGTTAATACGCGTGCGCAAACGCACGCGTGCGCACGCACGCGTGCGCACGCACGCGGCGCTCAACCCTGATCACCGCCGCCGACGGGCAGCACCGAGCCGGTGATGTACGACGCTTCGTCCGATGCGAGAAACAGAATCGCGGCGACTTGCTCGTCGATCGTTCCGTATCGGTGCATCAGGCTCGACGACAGGGTCTGGTCGACGATCGCGCGATACCAGCGCGCGTCGTCGTCGCCTTGCGGTTCGGCGTTGCGCGGCACCTTGCGCGGCGGCGCGTCGGTGCCGCCGGCGGCGACCGCGTTCACGCGCACACCGTGCGCCGCATGCTCGAACGCGAGACTCGCGGTCAACGCGTTGACGCCGCCTTTCGCCGCCGCGTACGGCACGCGATGAATGCTGCGCGTCGCGATCGACGACACGTTGACGATCGCGCCCCGGCCGCGCTCGATCATGCCGGGCAGCACCGCGCGGCAGCACCACAGCGTCGGGAACAGCGAGCGGCGGATTTCCGCCTCGATCTGCGCGATGTCGTAGCGATCGAACGGTTTCGTCCAGATCGTACCGCCGACGTTGTTGACGAGCACGTCGATCGCGCCGAACGCGTCGACGGCCGCGCGCGCCATCGCTTCCGCGCCCGCGTACGTTTCGAGGTCGGCGACGACGGCGAGCGCGCGGCCGCCTTCGGCCGCGATTTCGGCCGCGGCGTCATGCACGAATTCCGCGCGATCGACGAGCACCGTCGTTGCGCCTTCCCGCGACGCGCGCAATGCGACGCCGCGCCCGATGCCTTGCGCGGCGCCCGTGACGACCGTTACTTTGCCGTCGAAGCGGCCGGGTGCATGTTGGCGATTCATGATCCGCTGCTCGACGAGAATCTTTCGAAGTACAGATTGGTCGGCGTGACGCCGCGCTCGCGCAGCCACGTCTGCACCGCGTCGACCATCGGCACGGGGCCGCACAGGTAGATGTCGACGTCGCCGCCGTTCAGCCACTCGGGTTCGACGTGCGCGGTCACGTAGCCCTTGCGCGGATGCGCGCTCGCATCGTCCGCGACGCAGGTCCGGTACTCGAAGCCGGCGAGGCGGCGCCCGATTTCGCCGATGCGATCGAGCGCGACGAGATCGTCGTCGCGCGTGACGCCGTAGACGAGCCGCACGGGCGGCGCGCCGTCGCGCGTCGCGCGCACGTCGAGCATCGACAGGAACGGCGCGATGCCGGTGCCGCCCGCGAGAAAAAGCGCGGGCCGCGCGGCGTCGCGCAGATAGAAGCTGCCGTGCGGCCCGGAGAACGCGATGCGCTGGCCGGGCGCGGCTTCGTCGACGAGATAGCGGCTCATCCGTCCGCCCGGCACGTTGCGCACCAGAAACGACACGCGCGCGTCGCCCGGTTGCGAGCTGAACGAGTACGAGCGCGTCGCGCCCGCGCCGGGAATCTCGACGTTCACGTACTGGCCCGCGAGAAACGCGAGCTTCGCGGGCTCGTCGACGTCGATCGAAAAGCGGATCGTCGATGCCGATAGCCGCTCGATCGACGCGAGCGTGCCCTCGTGGCGCACGGCGCTCGTCTTGCATGCGGCCGACGACGCGGGCACGTCGATCACGCAATCGGCGCGCGGGCGCGTCTGGCACGCGAGCACGTAACGCCGGGCGGCGTCGTCGGCCGTGAGCGCGTCTTCGATGTAGCTCGATTCGGGCAGGTCGTAGTCGCCCGATTCGCAGCGGCAGCGGCAGGTGCCGCACGCGCCGTCGCGGCAATCGAGCGGGAGGTTGACCTGCTGGCGATACGCGGCGTCGGCGAGCGTTTCGCCGTCGCGGCACGTGATGAAGCGGGTGACGCCGTCTTCGAACTGGAGAGCGATGCGGTGTTCCATGATGCGTTCCTCGGGCGCGACGCGGCGAGCGGCGTGCGGCGCGCGGCCGGCTAGATGTGATAGATGTCGATCAGCTGGTTGATGTAGTCGTTCTTCAGGATGACGTACTTGCTGACGATCTTCGGTGCGTCGCCTGAGAAGTCGATCGCGTAGCGCGACGTTCCGAAGTAGCTCGACACCGTCTTGTAGCGATAGCTGAGCGTGTGCCAGTTGAATCTCACGATGTGCACGTCGCCCTCGATGCTTTCGCGCTCGACGTTCGCGACGTTGTGGCTCGTGCGCGTATCGGGCATCGTCGCGCTCGAGCGCTCGGTCTTGATGCGGAACACGCGATCCTCGAGCCCCTGCCGGTTCGGATAGTAGATCAGTGAGATCTCGCGCTGCGGATCGGTGACGAGCTCGTCCGAGTCGTCCCACGACGGCATCCAGAACACGACCTCCGGGTGATAGCAGTCGAGCCACGCGTCCCATGCCTTGTCGTCGAGCAGCCGGCATTCGCGGTAGAGGAACGCGCGGATGTCCGCGATGTCGATCGTCTTCATGCGCGGCTCCTTTCGGCGGCGAGCGCCTGCTTCATCGTCGAGATCCAGTAGCGGTGCTGGACCGTGTACAGCCCTTCGTCCTCGGTCTTCACGCCGCTCAGCAGCGGACGGATGCCGATCTTGCGCGCGGCTTCGTCGGGGCCTTCGATCCAGTGCGCGGCGCCGCGGCACATGTCGTTCCATTCGACCGCGCGGCCTGCATAGCCTTGCTGGCACGCGCGGAATTCCTCGAGATCGTCGGGCGTCGCCATCCCGCTCGCGTTGAAGAAATCCTCGTACTGGCGGATGCGGCGCGCGCGCGCGTCGGGCGCTTCGCCCTTCGGCGCGATGCAGTAGATCGTGACCTCGGTGCGATTGACGGCGAGCGGCCGCAGCACGCGAATCTGCGAGCCGAACTGGTCCATCAGATAGACGTTCGGGTACAGGCACAGATTGCGCGAGTTCCGGATCATCCAGTCGGCGATGTCGCCGCCGCAGCGCGCGGCGAATTCGTCGCGGCGATCGAAGTTCGGCCTGTCCTCCGGGTTCGCCCAGCGAGTCCACAGCAGCATGTGGCCGTGATCGAACGCGTAGAAGCCGCCGCCCTGGCGGCCCCATTTGCCCGCGTCCATCGCGCGGATCGCGTCTTCGTGCTGCGCATCCGTCTTGCGGTGATTGACGGTCGCTGCGTAATTCCAGTGCACGGCCGACACGTGATAGCCGTCCGCGCCGTTCTCGGCGGTGAGCTTCCAGTTGCCTTCGTACGTGTACGTCGACGCGCCGCGCAGCACTTCGAGGCCGTCCGCCGACTGGTCGGCGATCATGTCGACGATGCGCGCGGCGTCGCCGAGATACGCGGCGAGCGGCTCGACGTCCGGATTCAGGCTGCCGAACAGGAAGCCGCGGTAGTTCTCGAAGCGCGCGATCTTCTTCAGATCGTGCGAGCCGTCGCGATTGAAGCAGTCCGGATAGCCGGCTCCTTCGGGGTCCTTCACTTTGAGCAGCTTGCCGCTGTTGCTGAACGTCCAGCCGTGGAACGGGCACGTGTAGCTCGCGCGATTGCCGCGCTTGTGCCGGCACAGCATCGCACCGCGATGCGTGCACGCGTTGACGAACGCGTTCAGCTCGCCCTGGCGGTTGCGCGCGATCACGATCGGCTGGCGGCCGATGGTGGTCGTGTAATAGTCGTTCGCGTTCGGGATCTGGCTCTCGTGCGCGAGATAGATCCAGTTGCCTTCGAAGATGTGCTTCATCTCCAGCTCGAACAGCATCTCGTCGGTGAACGCGCTGCGGTGCAGGCGGTAGTCGCCGTGCGCCTTGTCCTCGACGAGGAAGTCGTCGATGCGTCGCAGCGTCGGGTGACGATCCGGGTAGATCGGGATCATGGGGGGCGTCTCCTGATGGGCTCTGTTCGTGGCCGGCGTGCGTCCGGACGAGCGGTCCGTCGCTGCGCCGCAATGCGCGTCGTGCGGAAAACCCGGATGAACCTGCGATGCTTCGCAGGTATAGTGCTTGACGACAACGCGGTCAGATTGAGGATAGTTGCCGGCAAAACGGTGCGTCCAACACCGATTGAGTATCGGATCGATATCCACGAGGTATGAAGATGGAACTGCGGCACTTGCGCTACTTCGTCGCGGTCGCGGAGGAGCAGAATTTCACGCGCGCGGCCGAGCGCCTGCACATCGCGCAGCCGCCGCTGAGCCGGCAGATCCAGCAGCTCGAGGACGCGCTCGGCGTGATGCTGTTCGAGCGGCACGCCCGGCCGCTGAAGATGACCGATGCGGGGCGTTTCTTCTATTCGCACGCGGTGCAACTGCTCGCGCAGACGGCCGAGCTCGAATCGATGACGAAGCGCATCGGCAAGATCGAGCGCGCGCTGTCGGTCGGCTATGTCGGCTCGACGCTGTATGGGATGCTGCCGAGAATCATCCGCCGCTTTCGCGACGAATACGGCGAGGTCGAGCTGAGCCTGCACGAGATGTCGACGATGGATCAGATCAAGGCGCTGAAGGAGGGGAGGATCGACGTCGGCTTCGGCCGCATTCGCCACGAAGACCCGAGCGTGCGGCGCATCGTGTTGCGCGAGGAGCGGATGATCGTCGCGCTGCCGCTCGGGCATCCGCTCGAAGCGGCGAAGCCGGTGCTGTCGCTGCACGATCTCGTCAACGAGACGCTGATCATCTTTCCGAAGACGCCGCGGCCGAGCTACGCGGACCAGGTGCTCGCCGCGTTTCACGATCGCGCGCTGAAGCCGCGCCGGATCTACGAGACGCGCGAGCTGCAGATCGCGCTCGGGCTCGTCGCGGCGGGCGAGGGCGTATCGGTCGTGCCGCACAGCGTGTACGGGCTCAAGCGCGACGACGTCGGCTACAAGGAGCTCGACGATTCGAATCTCGTGTCGCCGATCATCATGAGCACGCGGATGCTCGACGAATCGGAGGACATCCGCGCGATGCTCGAACTGATCTATCGCTTGTACGACGAATTCCAGATGGATTACCTGCCGCCGCACGAATGACGCGGCGCGGTTGCGTCATGCGTTGCGAGCGCGCGCGAGGAGCGGGCCGTCGGGACGGCGGCGAATGCCGCGAGGGCGCGCGGTGCGCCGCGCGTTCGCGTTCTTCATCGGTTAGCCTAACGAACCGTTTCGCCGTGACCTAGAATCCAACCATCACTTCGTTCGATGCGCGTCATCGTCGTTTCCGAAGCGATTGCCCCGGGGGAAGATCGATCGTCAGGTTGGCTTCAGATCACATGCGAGGAGGGCGTCATGGCTCGCAAATACATCGATTGCCGGGAGTTTCCGAGCGAAATGCACTGCACCGTCGCGCTGTCCGCCGATTCGGATGACGAATTGATGGAGGCCGCCGTGCAGCACGCGGTCACGGTTCATCGTCATACCGATTCGCCGGAATTGCGCGCGCAGCTGAAGACGCTTTTTCACGACGGCACGCCGCCCGTCGACGCGCCGCGTCAAGCGTAGCGCCGACGGAACGGCCGATGCGTGTCGGTGTTGCATCGGCCGGCGGGTGCGTGTGTCGAGCCCGCCCGGGCCGCGCGCTCCAATCCGCCGCCGTGCCGGTGAGCCGGCGGCGGATGCGCGCTTGCGCCCGGACGCGGCGGCACGTACCGCACGGCCGCGCGGCGTGCGGTCCTTTTTCGTCTTTTTCTCTTGCCGAAGCTTGCCGCGTCACGCGGCCGATTCGGCGCGCTTCATCGCCGCGACGAGCGCGTTGAATCCGGCCCAGCCCCAGTAGACCCGGTGGCGCGCGATGCGCCCGCCGGCGACGTCGATCGATTCGATCAGGTCGATCTGATCGCCTTGCGGCGTTTCGCGGGGATATTCCCAGATCAATTGCCGGCCGTTCGTGAAGAACGTATCGGTGCGGTGCCAGCGTGCAAGCTCGTTCGGCAGTTGCCGGAATCCCGCTTCGAAGAACGCGCGGATCGCCGCGCTGCCCTGAAGCACTCCGTCGGGGCGCTCGCGCAGCACGGCGACGATCAGCGGCGTCTCGAGTATCGCGTCGGGCGCGTAGAGCGCCATCAGCGCGTCGAGGTCGCGGCGCACGACGGCGTCGTGCCATGCGGCGTGGATGTGTCGGATCTCTGCAGGCGTCGTGTCGGTCATTTCGGGCTCCTTGGCGAAGGCGGCGACGGGAAGGTTCGTCAAGCGTAGCCGCGCCGGCGCGCCGGATGTTTCGACGCGCATCGAAGCGTCGGCGGCCGGGCGGTGCTATCTTCGTCGACACCGCTCGATTCGACGGATCTCCCATGGAAGCTCAAGCGAACATCGTCACATCCGCGTTCCTGATCGCCGACCCGGCGCGTCTCGCGATTCTCGTGAGCCTTCTGGACGGCCGCGCGCGGCCGGCGGGCGAGCTTGCGCGCGTGGCCGGCGTGAGCCCGCAGACGGCGAGCTCGCACCTGCGCAAGCTCGTGGACGGCGAGTTGCTCGCCGTCGAATCGGAAGGGCGGCATCGCTACTATCGGTTGTCGAGCCCGCAGGTCGCGTTCGCGCTCGAAAGTCTCGCCGCGATCGAGACGCGGCGTCCGCTGCCGCCGCGTCCGCGCGCGGGCATGCGGCGTCTGCAATTCGCGCGCTGCTGCTACGACCATCTCGCGGGGCGCGTGGGCGTCGCGATGACGCAGCGGATGCAGGCGCTCGGCCTGCTCGCAGCCGCGCCGGACAAGCGCTTCGACGTCACGCCGTCGGGGCGCGCGTGGTTTTCCGAACTGGGCGTGGAGGTCGACGGCTTGACGGCGGGCCGGCGAGGCGTCGCGACCCAATGCCTCGATTCGACCGAGCGGCAGCATCATCTGGCGGGCCCGCTCGGCGCGCAGCTCATGCGCTGCCTGTGCGAGCGCGGATGGCTGCGGCGCGTCGCGGCGTCACGCGAGATACAGGTCACGCCGCGCGGCTGGACGGGCTTGCGAGAGCGGCTCGGGATCGACGCGGCCGCATTGTCAGCGCGATGACGGCGCAATGCGCGGTGCGCGGCCGCTCAGGCAGCCGAGCGCATCGAGCGTCGTTTCCACCGCCGCGTCGAGCGGCGTGTGCGGCTCGCGTCCGAGCGCGGCGACGAGCTTCGCGTTGTCCATGCGCAGCGCTTCGCGCCACAGATAGCGCATCTCGCGCATTTCGCGGCAGGTCGTGACGAACGGCGACGCGAGCGTCACGAGCCACCACGGAAACGCAGCGATGCGCGGCTCGACGCCCGTTCGCCGCGCGACGACGCGGCGGATCGCCGCGCTCATTTGCGCGCCGTCGGCGTCCCAATGGCCGGCCATGTGGAAGCGCGAGAATGCGCCGAGCGTGTCGCGGCGCGCGAGCAATTCGACCATCGTGCGCGCGACGTCGGGCAGATACGCCCACTGATGGCCGACGCCCGTGCGGCCGGGCGAGCGTACGGTCCGCACGGGCCGCCCGGATTTCGCGAGAGCTTGGGAAAACCAGTTGTTGCGCGCACCGGGGCCGAAGAAGTCGCCGGCCCGAACGATCAGAACGCGCGCGCCCGCATCCGCGGCGTCGTGCAAGCGCCGTTCCATCTCGACGCGGATTGCGCCCTTGCGGGTCAGCGGGCGCTGCGGCGAATCCTCGTGCAGCAGGTGGCCGGCGTCGGGCCCGAAGTTGTAGACGGTGCCGGGCAGCACGATCGTCGCGCGTTCGCGCGCTGCGGCCGCGATCGTGCTGTCGAGCATCGGCAGCACCAATTCGTTCCAGCGGCGATAGCCGGGCGGATTGACCGCGTGCACGATCACCGCGCAGCCGCGCGCGGCATCGGCGACGTCGCGCGGATTCAATGCGTCGCCGAGCCGCCAGTCGATGTCCGCCGCGCCGCCATTCGCCGCCGGCGACGAGCGCGCGAGCGCCCGCACGCGCCAGCCCGCGTCGCGCAGCGCTCGCGCCATTTCTCCACCGATTCCGCCCGCCGCGCCCACCACGAGCGCCGTGTCGAGAGTCGCCATCGCTTGCTCCTGAACGTGATCCACAGGCGCATTCTGCGCCGCGCGCGGATCGATTAACATTACCGAATCTCGTCTAACGGCTATACATTTTCGTATGGGCTCGGAAATTGGCTGGGAGCTGTATCGTTCGTTCCTCGGCGTGCTGCGCGAGGGTTCGCTGTCGGGCGCGGCGCGCGTGCTCGGCCTCACGCAGCCGACCGTCGGCCGGCATGTGGCCGCGCTCGAGGCGGCGCTCGGCGTGCCGCTTTTCACGCGATCGTCGACCGGGCTGATGCCGACCGACGTGGCGCTCGCGCTGCGCGCGGACGCCGAGGCGATGGAAAGCACGGCCGATGCGCTCGCGCGCACGGCAACGAGCTTCGGCAAGGACGTGCGCGGCGTCGTGCGGATCTCGGCGAGCGACGTGATCGGCGTCGAGGTGCTGCCGCCGATCGTCGCGCGCTTGCAGCAGCGGCATCCGGCGCTGAAGATCGAGCTCGCGCTGACGAGCCGCATTCAGGATCTGCTGCGCCGCGAGGCCGACGTCGCGGTGCGAATGACGCGCCCCGAACAGACGCAGCTGATCGCGCGGCGCATCGGCGACATCGAGCTCGGCCTGCATGCGCATCGCGACTATCTCGCGCGGCGCGGCACGCCGCGCAATGTGGACGAACTGGTTCGCCATGCGCTGATCGGCTACGACCGCCCGACGGCGTTCATCCGGCAGATGGCCGCGAAGTCGTTCCCGGGGCTCGACCGCGGCGCGTTCACGCTGCGCACCGACAGCGATCTCGCGCACCTCGCGCTGATTCGCGGCGGCGCGGGCATCGGCATTTGCCAGGCAGCGCTCGCGAGGCGCGATCCCGCGCTCGTGCGCGTGCTGCCGAAGGCGTTTGCCGGACGGCTCGATATGTGGGTCACGATGCACGAGGATTTGCGCGGCAGTCCGCGCTGCCGGGCGGCGTTCGACGCGCTGGTCGAGGGGCTCGACGCGTATGCGAACGAGCCGCGCGCGCCGGTTGCCGAGCGACGGCGCGCGTCGCCCGCTCGCTCGTGAGGCGTCCGCAGCTCGCGCTCGCGAAGCGTCGCGGGTCGGACGGCGATCGGGCAGCAAGCGGTTGGTGAGCGGTTGGCAAGCGGCGGGCAAGCGGCGGGCGAGCGGATTCGCGTCCGCGGGCCGGGCGTTCCCGCCCGCCGTCGCGCGCGTTGCACGCATGCACACGTGTTGCGCTCGCGTGGCGCGCATCGGCAATAGCTTGCGCTCGCGCCGGTGCGAATCGCGGCGCGATTGCGCGCCGCGCGCCGTCTATCGCTCGGCGTCGTCGCCCGCTTCCCGATACGCGCTCGGCGTGAGCCCCGTCCACTTGCGGAACGCGCGCGTGAAGTTCGCCGGGTCGGAGAATTGCAGCCGCTCGGCGATCGTCTTCAGATCGAGATCGGATGCGCGCAGCAGCCGGCGCGCGTCGCGCAGCCGCGCCTCGTCGACGAGCGCGCGGTAGCCGGAACCTGCATCGAGCAGGCGCCGCCTCAGCGTGCGCGTCGACATCAGGAGGTGCCGCGCGAGCGCGTCGGGCTCGGGATAGCCTTGCGCCGCCAGCGCGAGTTCCGCGCGCACGCGCGCGACCAGATCGCCTTCTTCGTGGCGCACGTCCGCATATTCGCGTTCGACCTGCGCGAGCGCCTGCTGATGCGCGACTTCGTCCGCCATCGGCAGCGGCCAGTCGAGCGCATCGCGCGACACCCACAGCGCGTTCGACGCGCAATCGAAGCGCACGGGCGGCAGCCGGTCGCGATAGCGCGCGTAATAGCCGGGCTGCGGCCACGCGAATTGCAGCTCGATCGGCGGCGCGGCGCGCCCCGTCACCGTGCCGACGTTCTGCGCGATCCCGGTGAGCACGATCTCGAACATCGCGTGATGCTGGAGCACGGGGCTCGCCTGCACGCCGTGCAGCGAAAGCGTCGCGCCGTCGTCGCGCTCCGCGTAGTGCAGCCGGTATTGCCGGTTGCGCATCCGGAAATAGCGCGCGTTGACGAGCAGCGACGCGCGCAGGTCCGCGGCCGTCAGCGCCGCGTAGCCGAGAAAGCCGTGCACCGACATCCGCAGCCGCAGCCCGAGCTCGAAGCCGATCCCCTCGTCGCCGCTCAGCCGGATCGCGTTCAGCACGAGCCGCCCCCATTGCGAAGGCGCGACGCGCGCGTCCGGTTCGCCGAGCACGTCGTCGCGCAGGCCGGTGCCCGCGCGGGCGTCGCGCGCGTCGATGCCGCGCTCCTCGAACACCTTCAGCAGATGCCGCAGGTACGCGACCGGAATCGTCGGCTGGCGCAGGCCCAGGTGGTCTTTCGTCGTTCGTCGCGTCATCGTGTCGTGAACTGGACGAGTGTGGCCAAAATTGGCCACGAATGACAAGCATTATGGCTATTTGCCCCCTCACGGACAAGCGGTGCGTGCGCCTACGATGTAACGATCCCGATCAATCCGTTCCCGCGATACCCGATGACGACTCCGTTCCCACACCTGCTCGCCCCGCTCGATCTCGGCTTCACGACGCTGCGCAACCGCGTGCTGATGGGGTCGATGCACACGGGCCTCGAAGACAGCCGCAAGACGCTGCCGCGCCTCGCCGACTATTTTGCCGAACGCGCGCGCGGCGGCGTCGGCCTGATCGTCACGGGCGGCTTCGCGCCGAACGTCGCGGGCTGGACGAAGCCGTTCGGCGGCACGCTGTCGACGGGCGCCGCGGCGCGCCGCCATCGCGTGATTCCGGACGCGGTGCATGCGGAAGGCGGCAAGATCGCGCTGCAGATCCTGCATACCGGCCGCTACGGCTATCACCCGTTCGCGGTCGCGCCGACGCGGCTCAAGTCGCCGATCTCGCCGTTCACGCCGCACGAGCTGACGGCGCGCGGCATCGAGCGGCAGATTCGCGCGTTCGTGCGCTGCGCGCAGCTCGCGCGCGAAGCGGGCTACGACGGCGTCGAGATCATGGGCTCCGAAGGCTATCTGATCAACCAGTTCATCTCGCTGCACACGAACAAGCGCACCGACGAATGGGGCGGCTCGTACGCGAACCGGATGCGGCTGCCGGTCGAGATCGTCGAGCGCACGCGGGAGGCGGTCGGCCGCGATTTCATCATCGTCTATCGGCTGTCGATGCTCGATCTGATTCCGGACGGCAGTGATTGGAGCGAAGTCGTGACGCTCGCGAAGGCGGTCGAGCGCGCGGGCGCGACGCTCATCAACACCGGCATCGGCTGGCACGAGGCGCGCGTGCCGACGATCGCGACGTCGGTGCCGCGCGGCGCGTTCGCGTGGGTCACGAAGAAGATGAAGGGCGAGGTCGGCATTCCGCTCGTGACGACGAACCGGATCAATCGGCCGGAAGTCGCCGAGCAGATTCTCGCGGACGGCTGTGCGGACATGGTGTCGATGGCGCGGCCGTTCCTCGCCGACGCCGAGTTCGTGAAGAAGGCGGCCGAGGGGCGCGCCGACGAGATCAACACGTGCATCGGCTGCAATCAGGCATGCCTCGATCACGCGTTCAAGAATCGGATCGCATCGTGCCTGCTGAATCCGCGCGCGTGCCACGAAACGGAGCTGAACTATGCGCGCGCGGCGAACGTGAAGCGCATCGCGGTGATCGGCGCGGGGCCCGCCGGTCTCGCGTGCGCGACGGTGCTCGCGCAGCGCGGGCATCGCGTCGAGCTGTTCGACGCGGCGGCCGAGATCGGCGGCCAGTTCAACATGGCCAAGCGCATTCCGGGCAAGGAGGAGTTTCACGAGGCGCTGCGTTACTTCGCACGCCAGATCGAGCTGACGGGCGTGCAGCTGCGTCTGAGCCGCCGCGTCGACGCGGCCGAGCTGATCGCGGCCGGCTACGACGACGTCGTGCTCGCCACGGGCGTCGCGCCGCGCAATCCGCGCATTCCGGGCCAGGATCATCCGAAGGTGCTGACCTACATCGACGTGCTCGCGCGCAACAAGCCGGTCGGCGAGCGCGTCGCGGTGGTCGGCGCGGGCGGGATCGGCTTCGACGTGTCGGAGTTTCTCGTTCAGGACGGCGAATCGCCGGCGCTCGATCTCGACGCATGGAAAGCGGAGTGGGGCGTGACCGATCCCGCGCTCGCGCGCGGCGGCGTGACGCTCGGCGAGATCGCGCCGCCCGCGCGCCGCGTCACCCTGCTGCAGCGAAAGGCGACGGGGCTCGGCAAGGGGCTCGGCAAGACGACCGGCTGGATTCATCGCGCGACGCTGAAGATGAAGCAGGTCGAGATGATCGGCGGCGTCAACTACGAGCTGATCGACGACAAGGGGCTGCACGTGACGTTCGGCAAGGAGCGTCTCGATCCGACCGTGATCGAGGCCGATACGATCGTGCTGTGCGCGGGGCAGGAGCCCGAGCGCGCGCTGTACGAGCCGCTGAAGGCGGCGGGCGTGCCGGTGCATCTGATCGGCGGCGCGGAGCGGGCGGCCGAGCTCGATGCGAAGCGCGCGATCGACCAGGGCGCGAGGCTCGCCGCACGGCTTTGAGCGCGGTGCGGCGGGCGGCGTGCGCCGGCGCGATCGTCGCGTGTTTGGGCGGGTCTAAACGTGCGTTCGCGCAAGTCGGAGCATGTCCGCGCATGTTTGCGCACGTCGGCGCACGTCGGCGCATGTCGGTGCATTTCGGAGACCGATCGCCGGGATTCGCATGCATCGGCATGCATTTGAGGCGGCACGGGATGCTTCGCCGGCCCGGTGTCCGCGCGCAGCGCCGCCGCGTTCATCGAAGCGAATGACGCGACGGCGGCGGATCACGATTGCCGGCTTCGCTTTCCGTCATGTCGACAATTCCGACGCCGCGGCGCATTCGAATGCGATGCACGATCGACGGCGTGTTGAAGCGAAGCGGGCGTAGCGAAACGTGCGGCCGTCGCGCGCGCCGCGTACAATCGGCGTCGCCGCGCCCGAGCGGCGGCGGCTGATCGCCCGCACGTCGAGCACCTCGCGCGCGCGTTGTCAATCGCGTGTCCGGCCGCTGCGACGGCCATTCCGTCTCCGGCGGCCTTCTTCTCGCGCGTATACGCGCACGCACGCGCACATGCGCAACTCATCTTCCCACCGCATCGAAACAGGCGCCGCCAACGCTGTGACATCGTGTCGCACTGTCATTTTCGGCAAAGATGATTTGTCTCATTGACTGATTTTCATCTCGCTCGCCGGCCGTATGATGCGAGCGCTTCCGCGAACCGGTCGTCCGACGGTTTCGATCGGAGTGCGATACATCTTGCTGGCGAATGTGATGAATAGAAAGGCTTTGAGAAGCTTGTCGTGGTTCGGGGCGATCGGTGCGCTCGCCTCGCTGTCCGGGTGCGGGCTCGACGTGCTCGATCCGAAGGGCGCGATCGGCGCCGCGGAGAAGGCGTTGATCGCCACGTCGACGTGGGCGATGCTGATCGTCGTCGTGCCGGTGATCCTCCTCACGCTGCTCTTCGCGTGGCGCTACCGCGCGTCGAACCGCAACGCGACCTACTCGCCGAAGTGGGCGCATTCCACCGCGATCGAGATCGTGATCTGGACGGTGCCGTCGCTGATCATCCTGTTCCTCGGCATCCTCACGTGGAAGACCACGCACGAGCTCGATCCGTATCGGCCGATCCAATCGTCGGTGAAGCCGATCGACGTCGAGGTCGTCGCGCTCGACTGGAAGTGGCTCTTCGTCTATCCGGATCTCGGCATTGCTTCGGTGAACCAACTGGCGGTGCCTGTCGGCACGCCGATCAATTTCCGGATCACGTCCGATTCGGTGATGAACTCGTTCTTCATTCCGCAGCTCGGCACGCAGGTCTACGCGATGGCCGGCATGCAGACGCGCCTGCACCTGATCGCCGACGAGCCGGGCGACTTCGCCGGCATCTCCGCGAACTACAGCGGCCGCGGCTTCTCCGACATGAAGTTCCGCACGCTCGCGACGTCGCGCGACGCGTTCGACGCGTGGGTCGCGAAGGTGCGCGCGTCGGCCGACCGGCTCGACATGAGCGCGTACGGCCAGCTCGCGCAGCCGAGCGAGAAGCAGCCCGTGCGCTACTACTCGACGATCGACCCTCGGCTCTTTCACAACATCATCGCGAAGTACAACAACGGCCACGTCCTCGATCTGACGGACGCCGCCTGTCGGACGAAGGGGTAACGCATGTTCGGTAAATTGACGCTTTCGGCGATCCCGTTCGATCAGCCGATCATCATGGGCGCGGCCGCGTTCATGGCGCTCGTCGTGCTCGGGATTCTGGGCACGCTGACCTGCACGAAGCGCTGGAAATGGCTGTGGTCCGAGTGGCTGACGACCGTCGACCACAAGAAGCTCGGCGTGATGTACATCATCGTCGCGCTGATCATGCTGCTGCGCGGCTTCGCCGACGCCGTGATGATGCGCCTGCAGCTCGCGCTCGCATACAACGGCCCGGGCTACCTGCCGCCGCATCATTACGATCAGATCTTCACCGCGCACGGCGTCATCATGATCTTCTTCATGGCGATGGCGTTCATGATCGGTCTGATGAACATCATCGTGCCGCTGCAGATCGGCGCGCGCGACGTCGCGTTCCCGTTCATCAATTCGCTGAGCTTCTGGATGACGGCGGTCAGCGCGATCCTGATCAACATCTCGCTTGTCGTCGGCGAATTCGCGCAAACGGGCTGGCTCGCGTATCCGCCGCTGTCGGAGCTGCAGTTCAGTCCGGGCGTCGGCGTCGATTACTACTTGTGGGCGCTGCAGATATCCGGCGTCGGCACGTTGCTCACGGGCGTGAACTTCTTCGTGACCATCCTGCGGATGCGCGCGCCCGGCATGACGCTGATGAAGATGCCCGTGTTCACGTGGACCGCGCTCTGCACGAACGTCCTCATCATGGCGTCGTTCCCGATCCTGACGGTCACGCTCGCGCTCCTCGGCCTCGACCGTTACCTCGGCATGCACTTCTTCACGAACGATGCCGGCGGCAACGCGATGCTGTATCTGAACCTGATCTGGGCGTGGGGCCATCCGGAGGTCTACATCCTGATCCTGCCTGCGTTCGGGATCTTCTCGGAAGTGGTCGCGACCTACGCGAAGAAGCCGCTTTTCGGCTACAAGACGATGGTTTATGCGTCGTGCGCGATCATGGTGCTGTCGTTCCTCGTGTGGCTGCACCACTTCTTCACGATGGGCTCGGGCGCGAACGTGAACGCGTTTTTCGGGATCATGACGATGGTGATCGCGATTCCGACCGGCGTGAAAGTGTTCAACTGGCTGTTCACGATCTATCGCGGCCGGCTCGAATTCTCGACGCCGATCCTCTGGACGATCGGCTTCATGGTGACGTTCACGCTCGGCGGGATGACGGGCGTGATGATGGCGATCCCCGGCGCGGACTTCGTGCTGCACAACAGCCTGTTCCTGATCGCGCACTTCCACAACGTGATCATCGGCGGCGTGCTGTTCGGCTATCTCGCGGGCTTCAACTACTGGTTCCCGAAGGTGTTCGGCTTCAAGCTGAACGAGAAGCTCGGCCGGGCCGCGTTCTGGTTCTGGCAGGTCGGCTTCTACGTCGCGTTCGTGCCGCTCTACGTGCTCGGCTTCATGGGCATGACGCGCCGCCTGAATCATTACGACAACCCCGCGTGGCATCCGTGGCTCATCGTCGCCGCATGCGGCGCCGCGCTGATCGCGATCGGCATCGCGTGCCAGCTTCTGCAACTGGTCGTCAGCCTGCGCGATCGCAAGCAGCCCGAGAACCGCGATCTCACGGGCGACCCGTGGGGCGGCCGCACGCTCGAATGGGCGACGTCGTCGCCGCCGCCCGCGTACAACTTCGCGACGATTCCGCGCGTGCACGCGCTCGACGAATTCGCGTACCGCAAGGAGCGCGGCCTCGGCATCGGCAAGCAAGCGGAGTATCGCGACATCCACATGCCGTCGAACACGAGCGCGGGACTGTTCGTCGGCGTGTTCAGCCTCGTGCTCGGCTTCGCGGCGGTATGGCACATCTGGTGGCTCGCGATCGCGGCGCTCGTCGGCATCGTCGCGACGGTGATCGCGCATAGCGCGAGCGACAACGACGGCTATTACATCCCGGCCGAAGCCGTTCGCAAGATCGAGGAAAAACGCGGCGGCGCACGCTTCGTCGCGCGGCCGGCGCAAGTCGAACTGGAGGCAAACTGATGTCGTATCAATCCGCGAGCGCCGCTCGTCATCTGGACGCGCACGATCATCCGCCGTCGCATTCGGTGTTCGGCTTCTGGCTGTACCTGATGACCGACTGCGTGATCTTCGCCGCGCTGTTCGCCGTGTTCGCGGTGATGGCGCACCAGTTCGCGGGCGGCCCGACCGCCGTCGACCTGTTCGACATCCCGGGCGTCGCGCTCGAGACCGCGCTGCTGCTCACGAGCAGCATCACGTACGGCTTCGCGATGATCGGCGCGCAGCGCGGCCGCCGCGGCGCGCTGCTCGGCTGGCTCGCGGTGACGTTCGCGCTCGGCGCGGCGTTCCTCGGCCTCGAGCTGCGCGAGTTCTCGCACATGATCGCCGAAGGCGCGGGGCCGCAGCGCAGCGCGTTCCTGTCGTCGTTCTTCACGCTCGTCGGCACGCACGGGCTGCACGTCGCGATCGGCCTCTTGTGGATGGCCGTGCTCGCGTTTCAGGCGGTGCGCCGCCCGGCGCTGACCGAGCGCGACATTCGCCGGCTCACCTGCCTGAGTCTTTTCTGGCACTTCCTCGACATCGTCTGGATCTGCGTCTTTACCTTTGTCTATCTCGCGAGCGTGATCTAAATGACCGATACGCACCTCTCTCACGACGGCGAAGCGCACGGCACGGTGGGCGGCTACGTCGCCGGGTTCATCCTGTCGGTCCTGTTGACGGCGGCGTCGTTCGGACTCGTGCTGAGCGGCGCGCTGTCGTCGCACGCGTCGCTGATCGCGCTCGCGGCGCTCGCGTTCGTGCAGATCGTCGTGCACCTCGTCTATTTCCTGCACATGAACGCATCGTCCGGCCAGCGCTGGAACGTGATGGCGTTCAGCTACACGGTGCTGACGGCGGCGATCCTGATCGTCGGCACGCTTTGGGTCATGCACAACGTCGGCATGAACATGATGTCGCGCTGACGGCCGCCGCAGCAGGCGCCGAACGGCCGACGCGCCCGGGTCCGTGCCGGCCGGCCCGTCGAGAAGCCGCCCATTTCCGCATCGCCCCTCAAAGATTGGACACTGATCCAGCCTTTTTGGGGCGGTTCGCATCGGGGCGGCTTTTTTGCGTGCCCGGTGCGCGCGGGGCATGCATGCGATACTGCGCCGTAATAAACGGTAAGACTCGCAAAGAACCGGCAACCGATCGGCGCACGTTCTTCGCTATAGTCGTCGGGTCAGAAGGCCGGCTGCCGGCGCGGCGGGAAGCGGCGCGGGTTCGCGGCTTTGTACGTTTGCCGCCATCTTGTGCTCACGACCATGCACGAAACGTCCCTTCAGATCCTGCTGATCGACGACGACGCCGCGCTGCGCGATCTGCTGAGAATCTTCTTCCAGCAACGCGGCGTCGCCGTTTCGGTTCTCCACGACGCCGCCGGGCTTGCGCGCCGGCTTGAACTCGAGCGGCCGTCGATCATCGTGCTCGACCTGATGATGCCGGGCATCGACGGGCTGACGGCGCTCAAGCAGCTACGCGCGAACGGCGACACGATTCCCGTCATCATGCTGACCGCGCGCGCCGACGGCATCGACCGGGTGGTCGGGCTGGAGCTCGGCGCGGACGACTATCTCGGCAAGCCGTTCATGCCGCAGGAACTGCTTGCGCGGATTCACGCGGTGCTGCGCCGGCATGCGCCGCCGCGCCCGCGGGGGCAGGGCGCCGGGCAGCGGGCGCCGCTGCGGTTCGGTCCATTCCGGTTCGATTTCGCCGGGCGTACGCTGTTGCGCGACGGCGAGCCGGTGAAGCTCACGGGCAGCGAATACGCGCTGCTCGAAGCGTTCGCTTTGCATCCGATGGAGACGCTGTCGCGCGCGCGGCTGCTCGACCTGCTGCACGGCCCGTATTCCGACCTGACGGAGCGCGGCATCGACGTGCCGGTGTGGCGCCTGCGCCGCCTGCTGGAAAACGATCCCGCGCGGCCGCGCTACATCCGGACGATGCGCGGCGTGGGCTACATGTTCGTACCGGGCGGCGCGAGCAGCGGCGACGATGAAGAATCCCGCTGACACGCTGTTCGTCCGTCTCGCGCTGATGACGGTGGGGCTCATCGTCGCGGTTCACGTGCTCGGCATCGTGCTGCTGGACCGCGAGCGCTTCGCGCTCGAAGTGGAGCAGACGCGGCGTGCCGTCGCGCTGTCGGTGCAGGCGCGCGCGACGGGCGGCGAACTGGGGCGCGCCGTCAGCTCGACGCTCGGCGCATCGTTCGTCAACGTCGGCGACGCGGCGGCATATGGTTGTCCCGCGTCGTGCGCGGATACGAATGGTCCGTTCGAGCGCGATCTGCGCCGCCAGCTTCCGCCCGGCTCGCACGTCGTGGCCGACGAAGGCACCAATGCGCTGTGGGTGCGCTATCCGGACGACCATTACTGGGTGACGATGACGAGCGCGATGCCGTCATTTGCACGCTTCATCGGCATGTCGTCGCTGACGGTGCTGCTGGCGATCGCGCTGGCCGTCCTCGGCGCATGGCACTTGCAGCGGCCGCTCAGGCGGCTCGCGCAGGCGGCCCGCGAGTACCGGCTCGGCCACCGGCCGCCTGTCGTGCGGGAGAGCGGGCCGCGCGAGGTGAAGGAACTGGTCGGCGACTTCAACGACATGGTGCGTGAACTGGCGCTGATGGAGCAGGAGCGATCGGTGATGCTGGCGGGTCTTGCGCACGACCTGCGCGCGCCGATCACGCGAATGCAGGTGCGCGCGGATCTGCTGCCCGACGAGGCGAATCGCACGGGCTTCCTGCGCGACGCGCAATCGCTGTCGCGGATCGTCACGCAGTTCCTCGACTTCGCGCGGGACGCCGCTGACGCGTCGCCGGTCGCGAACGTCGATGCGCATTGCCGTCAGCATTACGGCGACAGCCTGGGCGAAGATGCGCTGCTGACGCTCGACCTGCGCGCGGGCGACGGCTTCGGCCTGCCGCTCGTCGATCTGGACCGGATCTTGTCGAACCTGATCGAGAACGCGCTCACCTACGGCGAGCCGCCCGTCGAGATCGCGACGCGCGCGACGGCCGGCGGCTACGTGCTGAGCGTGCGCGATCACGGCGCAGGCATTCCACCCGCGCAGCTCGAACGCGCGCTGCGTCCGTTCGTTCGGCTCGACGCCGCGCGCGGCGGCGATGCGCATTGCGGCCTCGGCCTTGCAATCGTCAGGCGGCTCGTCCGCTATCACGGCGGTGCGCTCGCCGCGTGCAACGCGCCCGACGGCGGCTTCGTCGCGACGATGACCTTCCCGCTCCCGTCGCGCGGCGCGATCACGCATCCCGACGATTTGGGGCGCTGAACGACGCATTTCCTGACGTCCGTTACACGCTGTAATGCGGCGCTAAGCACCCGTAAGGGGCATTTCCTTACGCTCGTGGTTTCCTGTTCCGCCGTGCACCGGCTACTTTCGGCGCGCGCCGTCGCGCGTGCGGCGGAACCGACACGGAGCTGACGAGAAGCCATGAACCGCCTACCCATTCCATCCGATCGTCCGCGCGCACCGGCGCGCCCGTTGCACCGGCGTGCGTCGCTCGCGCTCGTCGTCCTGGCCGTCTCGTTGCAAGCGGGGTGCGGCCAGCGCGGGGCGTCCGGCGCAGGCGCCGCGGCTGTCGAAGTCGGCGTGGTGACGCTAGCCGAGCAGTCCATCGTCCAGCACACCGAATTGTCGGGCCGGTTGTCCGCGATCAAGGTCGCCGAGGTGCGACCGCAGATCGGCGGGATCGTCCGCAAGCGGCTCTTCACCGAAGGCTCGGACGTGAAGGCGGGGCAGGTGCTGTACCAGATCGATCCGGCGACCTATCAGGCCGCATACGATCAGGCGCGCGGCACGCTCGCGAAGGCGCAGGCGACGCTCGCGTCGGCGAAGACCAAGGCCGATCGCTACGCGGAACTGGTCAAGATCAACGCGGTCAGCAGGCAGGATTACGACGACGCGGTCGCGGCCGTGCGCGAGGACGCCGCCGACGTGATCGCCGATCAGGCGTCGCTCGAATCCGCGCGCGTCAACCTCGGCTACACGCGGATCGCCGCGCCCGTGTCGGGGCGGATCGGCGCGTCGAGCGTCACCGAAGGGGCGCTCGTCACGGCGGATCAGACGACTGCGCTGGCGACGATCCAGGCGATCGACGAAATGTATCTCGACGTGTCCCGCGCGAGCGCCGATTGGCTGAAGCTGCGCCGCGCGTTCGCGTCGGGCAGGCTGAAAACGGCGGGGAGCGGTGCGGCCGTCAAGCTCTTGCTCGAAGACGGCGCGGAGTACGAGCAAGCCGGCACGCTGCAGTTCTCGGACATTACGGTCGATGCGACAACAGGCTCCGTGACGCTGCGGATGATCTTTCCGAATCCGGACCACGCGCTGCTGCCCGGCATGTTCGTACGCGCGCGGCTCGACGAGGGCACGGACGATCATGCGCTGCTCGTGCCGCAGCTCGCGGTGACGCGCAGATCGGATGGCGGCGCGACGGTATTCGTGGTCGACGAGAAAGGCAACGCGAAGCAGGCGGCGGTGAAGGCCGACACCGCATACGGCGATCAATGGATCGTCACACAGGGGCTGAAGGCGGGCGATCGCGTGATCGTCAGCGGATTGCAGCAGGTGCGTAGCGGAACGCCGGTCCGGATCGCCGGCGACGACACGTCCGCCGCAACCGCGGCGTCGGCGGCACACTGAGGGGGGCGGCATGGCGAGCTTCTTCATCAACCGTCCGATTCTCGCGTGGGTGATGGCGATCGTCGTGATGATGATCGGCGCGGCGTCGGTCACGACACTACCGGTCGAGCAGTATCCGAGCATTGCGCCGCCTTCGGTGCAGATCACGGCCACCTATCCCGGCGCATCCGCCGAGACGATCGCGGCCACCGTCACGCAGGTGATCGAGCAGAAGCTGAGCGGCATCGACAATCTGCTGTACCTGTCTTCGAAGAGCAGCGCGGCCGGCCAGGCGACGATCACGCTGACGTTCCAGCCCGGCACCGATCCCGACATCGCGCAGGTGCAGGTGCAGAACAAGGTCAGCCAGGCGACGTCGTCGCTACCGCAGACCGTGCAGGAGCAGGGCGTGCAGGTCGCGAAATCGGCGAGCGATTTCCTGATGATCGTCGCATTGTCGTCGCCGGGCGGCAGCCTCGATTCGATCGATCTCGGCAACGTGATCGCGACGCAGCTCGAGGATCAGCTCACGCAGGTAAGCGGCGTCGGCGACGTCACGCTGTTCGGCGCGCAACATGCGATGCGGATCTGGCTCGATCCGGTGAAGATGCATGGCTTTGGCGTCGCGACATCCGACGTGACGACAGCGATCACCAACCAGAACGTGCAGATGTCGGTCGGGCAGTTGGGCGGCGCGCCCGCCACCGACGCGCAGGCGCTCAACGCGACGATTTCCGCCGCCAGCCTCCTGACCACGCCGGAGCAATTCGGCGACATCCTGCTGCGCGTGAACGCCAACGGCTCGAAAGTGCGATTGAAGGACGTCGCGCGCGTCGAAGTGGGCGGCGACAGCTACGATACGTCGTCGCGGCTGAACGGCAAGCCGGCCGCCGCGCTCGCGATCAAACTCGCGACGGGCGCGAACGCGATGACGGTCGAGACCGCCGTACGCGCGAAGATCGATGAGCTGAAGCCGCAATTGCCGAATGACCTCGCAATCACGTATCCGTACGATACGACGCCGTTCGTGCGGATCTCGATCGAGGAGGTGCTGAAGACGCTCGTCGAGGCGGTCGTGCTGGTGTTCCTCGTGATGTACCTGTTCCTGCAGAACGTGCGCGCGACGCTGATCCCGACCATCGTCGTGCCGGTCGCGCTGCTCGGCACGTTCGCGGTGATGGCCGCAGTCGGCTTCTCGATCAACGTGCTGTCGATGTTCGGCATGGTGCTCGCAATCGGCCTGCTCGTCGACGACGCGATCGTCGTGGTCGAGAATGTCGAGCGGATCATGGCCGAGGAGAAGCTCGGACCGAAGGACGCGACCCGCAAGGCGATGGGACAGATCACGGGTGCGCTCGTCGGCATCACGACGGTGCTGACCGCCGTGTTCATTCCGATGGCGTTCTTTTCCGGATCGACGGGGGCGATCTACCGGCAGTTTTCGATCACGATCGTCGCGGCGATGGCGCTGTCGGTCGTGCTCGCGATGACGCTTACGCCCGCGCTGTGCGCGACGCTGCTCAAGCGCGCCGACGTCGAGCATCACGCGCGGCGCGGTTTCCTCGGCTGGTTCAATCGCGCGTTCGCGGCCGGCAACGCTCGCTATAGCGCGACGCTCGTGCGGATGGTCGGCCGGCCGGGGCGCTACCTGATCGTCTACGCGCTGATCGGCGCGCTCGTTGCATGGCTTTACGTCAAGCTGCCGTCGTCGTATCTGCCGGACGAAGACCAGGGCTATTTCCTCGTGTCGATCTCGACGCCGGTCGGCACGCCTGCCGGGCAAACGCTGAAGACGGTCGAGCGGGTCGAACGCTACTTCCTGAAGGACGAACCATCGGTCGACCAGATGATCACGGTCAACGGTTTCAGCTTCAACGGACAAGGCCAGAACAACGCGCTCGCATTCGTTTCGCTGAAGAACTGGAGCGTGCGGACCGCGTCCGGCCAGACGGCCACCGCGATCATCGCGCGCGCGAACGCGCATTTCGCGAAGGAACGCGATGCGCAGGTGTTCGTGATGAATCCGCCCGCGATTCACGACCTCGGCACGCAGAGCGGCCTCGATTTCGAGCTCGAGGATCGCGGCGGACAGGGGCACGACAAGCTGCTCGCCGCGCGCAACCGGCTGATGGCGCTGGCTGCGAAGGACCCGGCGCTCGCGCTGATGCGGCCGTCCGGCCTCGAAGATGCGCCGCAGTTCCACATCGACATCGATCGCGAGAAGGCAAGCGCGCTCGGGCTGTCGATCTCGGACGTCGACGGCACGTTGCAGACCGCGTTCGGCTCGACCTACGTGAACAACTATGTCGATACGGGGCGCATTCAGAAGGTTTACGTGCAGGCCGACGCGCCCTTCCGGATGATGCCCGCCGACATCGATCAATGGTACGTGAAGGCTTCGTCGTCGTCCTCGTCTTCGTCTTCCACGTCATCGGGGGCGACGAATTACGACGGATCGATGGTGCCGTTCTCCGCGTTCTCGACGAGCCGCTGGACGTTCGGGCCGCCGCAGATCGAGCGCTACAACCGCACGCTCGCGATGGAAATGTCCGCGCAGACCGGCCCGGGCGCGAGCACGGGGCAGGCGATGACGGCCGTCGAGCGGCTCGCGAAGCAGTTGCCGGCCGGGTTCGGCGTCGAATGGACCGGCCAGTCCTATCAGGAGCGGCTCGCCGGATCGCAGGCGGTCTATCTTTACGCGATCTCGCTGATCGTCGTGTTTCTGTGCCTGGCGGGTCTTTACGAGAGCTGGTCCGTGCCGCTCGCGGTGATTCTGGTGGTGCCGCTCGGCGTGCTGGGCGCGTTGCTCGGCGCGCATCTGCGCGGGCTGTCGAACGACATCTATTTCAAGGTCGGGCTGCTCGCGACGATCGGGCTGTCGACGAAGAACGCAATCCTGATCGTCGAATTCGCGAAGGATCTGCAGGCGGAAGGGCGCGGGTTGATCGACGCGGCGCTGGAAGCCGCGCACATGCGGCTGAGGCCGATCCTGATGACGTCGCTCGCGTTCGTGTTCGGCGTGCTGCCGCTCGTGATCAGCACGGGCGCGGGCTCGGCGAGCCGGCGTGCGATCGGCACGGGCGTGACGGGCGGGATGGTCGCCGCGACGGCGCTCGCGATCTTCTTCGTGCCGATTTTCTTTGTCGTCGTGCGCAGGTTGTTCGGCGAGCACGGCCATTCGAGCGACACGCAACAGGCCGGCGAGGGCGAAGCATGAAATTCAAGACTTTGAGTCTGGCCTGCGCGATCGCGCTGAGCGCCTGTTCGCTCGATCCCGCGTATCAGCGTCCCGCGTCGCCCGTCGAAGCGGCGTGGCCGGCGTACGCATCCGATGCCGCGGTGTCGCGTACGGCGCAGGCGCCGCTCGCGGCCGACGTGGGCTGGCGCGATTTCTTCAAGGACGCGCGGCTGCAGCGGCTGATCGCGCTCGCGCTCGACAATAACCGCGATTTGCGCGTCGCCGCGCTGAACGTCGCCGAATACGAGGCGCAGTACCGGATCGCACGGGCGAATCTCGCGCCGGCGATCGACGCGTCCGGCTCGCTCACGCGCGAGCGCGCGCTCGGCACGGAGTCCGGTCTCGGCTCCAGCAGCGTGAGTGTCGGCACCACGTCTTGGGAGATCGATTTCTTTGGGCGGCTGCGCAGCCTGAAGCGGCAGGCGCTCGAACAGTATCTCGCGACCGACGCGTCGCGCACGAGCACGCAGATCAGTCTGATCGCGACGGTGGCGACCGATTATCTGCAATGGCTCGCGGACGGCGCGCTGTTGAAGATCGCCGCCGACACGGTGGCCGCCGATCGGCAGACGCTCGATTTGACGATGGCGAGCATGAAGATCGGCAACGCGTCGCTGCAGGACGTTCGGCAGGCGCAGAACTCGCTCGCGAGCGCGCGGGCGAGCCTCGCGTCCTACACGCGCGCGGTCGAGCAGGATCTCAACAATCTCGTCGCGGCGATCGGCTGTCCGCTGCCCGACGATCTGCCGCCCGCCGGGACGCTGGAGAGCCGGAGCCTGCTGGAGGATATCGGCGCGGGCGTGCCGTCGGACCTGCTGGCGCGCCGGCCGGACATCGTCGAGGCCGAGCACACGCTGAAGGCCGCGAACGCGAATATCGGCGCGGCGCGCGCGGCGTTCTTCCCGAAGATCGCGTTGACCGCGTCGGCGGGCACGTCGAGCAGCAGCCTGTCGGGCCTATTCAAGGCGGGCAGCGGCGCATGGACGTTCGCGCCGACGATCACGATGCCGATTTTCGATTACGGCAGCAACAAGGCGTCGCTCGACGTCGCGAAGATCGAGAAGGACATCGACATCGCCGACTACGAGAAGGCGATCCAGACCGCGTTCAAGGAAGTCGCGAATGCGCTCGTCGGGCGCGAGACCTATGTCGAGCAGGTGGCGGCCGACCGCGAATACGTCGCGTCGGCGCAGGAATACTACGCGCTTGCCCAGGCGCGCTACCGGAATGGCACCGACAGCTTCCTCACGCTGCTCGACGCGCAGCGTACGCTGTACACCGCGCAACAGCAGCTCGTCACGGATCTGCTGGCGAAGCAGTCGAACCTGATCACGCTGTACAAGGCGCTCGGCGGCGGCTGGTCGGCGCCGGGGCGCAGCGGGTAGCGCGGCGGAATGCGACGCTCGGGGATGTCGGCGTCGTCGTGTCGAGGCGAGTTGGTCGGTGAATGAGCAGGCGAATGAGCAGGCGCATCGGCGGGCGATCGGCTCAATCCGGGCGGCGCGCCTCAGCGGGTGCGCGGGCGGCATCGCACGCGCGTAAGTCTCCGACGAGCGAGCCGGGCGGCAGCGATCGAGCGATGCGCGCCGCCCGGCGACGGGCGGCGTTTTCGTCGGGGCGGCGCATTGCGAAGAGGTGCGCCGCCGCTCAGCGATCGTCGTCGCGGATCGACGACGGATGACGGCACAGCGCGCGCACGTCGATCTGCATGTACGGGAACAGCGGCAATTGGCTCAGCACGTCGTGCAGGTGCGCGGGGCTCTCGACGTCGAAGATGCTGACGTTCGCGTAGCGGCCCGCGACGCGCCACAGGTGCCGCCACACGCCTTCGCGCTGCAGCCGCTGCGCCATTTCCTTTTCTTCCGACTTCAGGCTCGCCGCCTTCACCGGATCGATGTCGACGGGCAGGTTGACGGTCATTTCCACATGAAACAGCATGGCTCGCTCCTTGTGTTGAACGTGATCGCGACACCCGTCACGCTTGCGCGCGAACGCGCTCGACTTCGCTCGCCGGCACGTCGCCGCGCTCGGGCGTCAGCGAGAAGTCGAAATCGATCAGCGCGAACCGGCCGTCGACGCCGTACGGCTTGCCTTGCGCGCCTTCGGCCTGCTCGATCTTCGGAATCAGGCCCTCGCGTGTCGCGAACGCGAAGTCGTCCCAGATGTGCGGATCGCCCTCGATGTTGATCTGCGTCGTCAGCTTGCGATGGCCCGGCGCGGACACGAAGAAGTGGATGTGCGCGGGGCGGTGCCCGTGGCGGCCGAGCTGGTCGAGCAACTGCTCGGTCTTGCTGCCGGGCGGCACGCTGTAGCCGACGGGCAGCACGCTGCGGAAGCTGTAGCGGCCGTCGGCGCCGGTGCGGATCGAGCGGCGCAGATTGAACGCCGGCTGAGACGGATCGAAGTACGAATAATTGCCGAGATGGTTCGCGTGCCACACTTCGACGAGCGCGTTCGCGAGCGGCGCGCCGTCTTGCCCGAGCACGCGGCCGCGCATCACGAGCGTCTGGCCCGGATCGGTGCCGTCGTCGAGCCGCGCGTGGCCGACCGATTCCGGCGCGCCCGCGACGTACAGCGGCCCTTCGATCGTGCGCGGCGTGCCGCCTTGCAGGCCCGCTTTCGCTTCGGCTTCGTCCATCCGCACGTCCAGGAAGCGCTCGAAGCCGAGGCCGGCTGCGATCAGGCCGAATTCCTTGCCCGCTTCGTTCAGGTAGTTGAGCGCGGTCCAGAACTCGCTCGGCTGCACGTCGAAATCCTCGATCGTGTGGAACAGATCCTTCACGATCCGATTGACGATCGCGCGCACGCGCGGGTTGCCGGGCTTCGTCGCGGCGTCGTCGAACGACTTCAGCAGGGCGTCGATGGCTTCCTTGTTCATCTGCGTCTCCAATATCAAAGAATGATGGCGTGGTCAGCGGGCCCGGCGTCGCATCCGCTCGATGCGGGCCCAGTCGAATGTGATGCCGAGGCCGGGGGCGGCCGGCAGGTGCAGCTTGAAATCCGCGTAGCGCAGCGGCTCGACGAGAATCTCCTCGGTCAGCAGCAGCGGGCCGAACAGCTCGGTGCCCCACTTGAGCGGGCCGAACGTGCTGAAGAGCTGCGCCGACGCGATCGTGCCGGCCGCGCCTTCGAGCATCGTGCCGCCGTACAGCTCGATGCCGGCCGCGGCCGCGATCGCGGCGACGGCGGCCGCGCCTTGCAGGCCGCCCGATTGCGCGATCTTCACCGCGAACACGTCGGCCGCGCGGTCGCGCGCGAGCGCGAACGCATCGACGGGGCCGTGCAGCGCCTCGTCGGCCATGATCGGAATGTGCGCGAGCGCGGTCAGGCGTTTGAGGCCCGCGCGGTTCGCGGCGGCGATCGGCTGCTCGACGAGGCTCACGCCGGCTTGCGCGAGCCTTGCGCCCGCCCACACCGCCTCGCTTTCGGTCCACGCCTGGTTCACGTCGACGCGCACGTCGCCGCGCTCGCCGAGCGCGCGCTTGATCGCGACGACGTGCGCGACGTCGTCGGCCACCGCGCGCGCGCCGATCTTCAGCTTGAACGCGCGATGGCGGCGCGCCTCGAGCATCGCTTCGGCCTCCGCAATGTCGCGGCCGGTGTCGCCGCTCGCGAGCGTCCATGCGACGTCGAGCGCATCGGTCGCGCGGCCGCCGAACAGTTCGGAGAGCGGCACGCCGAGACGGCGCGCCTGCGCGTCGAAGAGGGCCGTCTCGAGCGCGCATTTCGCGAAGCGGTTGCCCTGGAACAGCTTGCGCACGTGCGCCATCGCGGCGCCCGGACGGGTCGCGTCCGCGCCTTGCAGCAGCGGCGCGAAATAGGTGTCGACGTTCGTCTTGATGCTCTCGGGGCTTTCTTCGCCGTACGCGAGACCGCCGATCGTCGTGCCTTCGCCGACGCCTTCGATACCGTCCGAGCATCGAACGCGCACGAGCACGAGCGTCTGGCGGTTCATCGTCGCAACCGACAGCTTGTGCGGCCGGATCGTCGGCACGTCGACGAGCAGCGTCTCGATGCGGTCGATGGTGATGCCTGTTGCTATCATCGGAATCCTCCTGTCGCACACATGGTAGAAACAAACGCGCGGCGGCGTCCAACACCCTTTCCGACTACTTCCATACTTTCGAGGTATGCATGGAACTGCGTCAGCTCCGGTATTTCATCGCGGTGGCCGAGGAGATGAACATCACGCGCGCCGCGCAGCGGCTGCACATGACGCAGCCGCCGCTCAGCCGCCAGTTGCAACTGATCGAGGACGAGATCGGCCTGCCGCTCTTCGAGCGCGGCGCGCGGCCGCTGAAGCTGACCGACGCGGGGCGGGTGCTGTACGCGCAGGCGCGGCGCGTGCTCGAGCAGGCCGACGAACTCGCGCCGCTCACGCGGCGGCTCGCGCAGGCGGCCGAGCGCATCGTGATCGGCTTCGTGCCGTCGACGCTGTACGGCGCGCTGCCCGACGTGATCCGCGCGTTTCGCGAGGCCGCGCCGGCGGTCGAGCTGTCGCTGATCGAAATGTTCACGCTAGAGCAACTGGGCGCGCTCAAGGGCGGGCGCATCGACATCGGCTTCGGCCGGCTGCGTTTCGACGACGACCAGCTCGTGCGCGAGGTGCTCGTCGAGGAGCGGCTGATCGCGGCGCTGCCGCACGGCCATCCGCTCGCCGCGCCGGATGCGCCGATCTCGCTCGCGGACGTCGCCGGGCAGACGCTGATCGTGTACCCGAGCACGCCGCGGCCGAGCTTCGCCGATCAGCAGCTGTCCGCGCTGCGCGACGGCGGGCTCGCGCCCGCGGCGGTGCACGAGGTGCGCGAGCTGCAGACGGCGCTCGGGCTCGTCGCCGCGCAAGTGGGCGTGTCGCTCGTGCCGGAGAGCGTCGAAGGGGTGAGGGTGAAGGGCGTCGTCTACCGGCGGCTGCCGGAGCCCGTCGCGACGTCGCCGATCATCCTGAGCCGGCGGCTGCACGACGAAAGCCGCGCGACCGCGCTGTTCTGCTCGCTCGCGCGCGAGCTGATGGCGGGCCGCTGACGCCGCGCGCCGCGCGGATGAAGGGGAAACGTAAGAATCAGGCGTCGCGCTCGCCGGCGAGCGTCGCGGAAGGCAGTTCGCCGAACCGTTCCCGGTATGCGAGCGCGAAGCGGCCGAAATGCGCGAATCCGCAGTCGAGCGCGATCTCGGCGATCCGGCGGTCGGGCCCCGCCGCGCGCAGCAGTTCGCGCGCGCGGTCGAGGCGCAGCTTGCGCAGGTACTGCATCGGGCTCATCCCGCGAAACTGCAGGAAGCCGTCGCGCAGCGTGCGCTCGGGCACGCCCGCCGCCTGTGCGATGTCGGCGAGTTGCAGCGGCAGCGCGAACTGGACGTCGATGAATTCCTGCGCGCGCCGCACGAAGCCGGGCGCGGGATCGGCGCGCCGCACGGGCGCGGCGGCGGGCGGATGGCCGTCGATCAGCAGATCGAGCAGCAGTTGTTCGAGCGCGGCCGCGACGCGCGGGTTCGCGCTCGCGCTCGCGATCAGCTCGGGCGAGCGCGCGACGAGCTTCAACTGCTGCATCCACGCGCTCAGCGCCGAATCGTCGACGCCGATCACCGGGTCGAGCGACGCGGCCGCGTCGCCCGCGTGCGCGGCGAGCGTCGCCGCATCGATACGGAGGACGAACTGCTCGCAATCGCGGGACAAATGCGCGTCGAACGGCTCGCCGGGCGCGCACAGCACGCCCGTGTGCGCATCGACGTCGAACGCGCGGCCCATCGTGCGGACCTGCGCGCTGCCGGTCAGACAAAACATCAGCAGGTGGTAGCCGTCGACCGCGTCGATGCGCACGCGCATCGCGTCGCCGAACGCAATGGTTCCGATTCCAAGCCCGCCGAGCCGCACGAAATCCATGTGCGACGGCCCATGGCGCGTGCCGTCCGGCAGCAGCGCATGCGGCTGCATCACGCGCGAGATCCGCTCGCGCGTCTCGTCGAGGTCGCGCGATTCGAACAGCCGGTGCCCGCGCAGCGCGAGCGGGTCGAATGGGGTCGGGGGCATGATCGTCTGCCTCGCACAAAGCGCCGGCGTCCTGAATATCGTTCGTCGGCCGGGCGGCATGTCTGATGCGCGCATCGTAGCGCGGAAATCCGCCGGAAGTGGATACTGCGCCGCCGCAATCGCACTTTCCGGATAGACGGCGAATTCTAGCGTTTCAAAAATCGGTCTCGTCAGGCGGATTGTCGTCCGCCTCAACCGCAAGCATCTTGCATGGGAGTGGAGTGAGCGCTGAAGCGCTGGCTCCGATCGACAGGAGACAACGATGGAAACGACCGAATCGCCAGTATCGCTGATCAATCGCGCCGATTCGTCCGACGTGCGATTCCCGCGCGACGACGGATCGCGCGTGCCGTACAAGGTGTTCAGCTCGCAAGCGGTGTACGACCGCGAGCAGGAGCGGATCTTCCGCGGGCCGACGTGGAATTTCGTCGCGCTCGAAGCGGAGATTCCGAAGCCGGGCGACTTCAAGAGCACGTTCGTCGGCGACACGCCCGTCGTCGTCACGCGAGGCGAGGACGGCGCGCTCGCCGTGTGGGTGAACCGCTGCGCGCATCGCGGCGCGCAGGTGTGCCGCAAGGCGCGCGGCAACGCGAGCTCGCACACGTGCGTCTACCACCAGTGGAGCTTCGACAATCAGGGCAACCTGCTCGGCGTGCCGTTTCGGCGCGGCCAGAAGGGCATGACCGGGATGCCCGCGGATTTCGATCCGAAAAACCACGGGCTGCGCAAGCTGCGCGTCGACAGCTACAAGGGCCTCGTGTTCGCGACGTTCAGCGACGACGTCGCGCCGTTGCCCGACTATCTCGGCGCGCAGATGCGCCCGTGGATCGACCGCATCTTCCATAAGCCGGTCGAGTATCTCGGCTGCACGCGCCAGTATTCGAAATCGAACTGGAAGCTGTACTTCGAGAACGTGAAGGACCCGTATCACGCGAGCATGCTGCACCTGTTTCACACGACGTTCAACATCTTCCGCGTCGGGATGAAGGCGCGCTCGATTCCCGATGCGACGCACGGCCTGCACAGCATCATCACGATGACGAAGACGCGCGAGGACGCCGACACCGCGAGCGCATACAAGCAGCAGAACATCCGTTCGTTCGACGAAGGTTTCTCGCTCGAGGACGATTCGATCCTCGCGCTCGTGTCCGAGTACGACGAGGACACGACGAACCACATCCAGCCGATCTTTCCGCAGCTCGTGATCCAGCAGATCCACAACACGCTCGTCGCGCGTCAGCTGCTGCCGAAAGGGCCGAAGAACTTCGAGCTGATCTTCCACTTCTTCGGCTACGCGGACGACACGCCCGAGCTGCGCGCATTGCGGATCAAGCAGGCGAACCTCGTCGGGCCCGCGGGCTACATCTCGATGGAGGACACCGAGGCGACCGAGCTCGTGCAGCGCGGCACGGTGCGCGACGCGGATGCGGCGTCGGTGATCGAGATGTCGCGAGGCAATCCGGACCAGCAGGACACGGCGATCACCGAAAGCCTGATCCGCAAGTTCTGGGTCGGCTACCAGAAGCTGATGGGCTATTGAAGGGGAGACGAACATGACCGACATCACCGACGACATCACCGGCGATATCCGCACCTGGTTCGAACTGCACATGCTGCAGGACCGTTACATCGGCCACCTCGACAACGATCGGCTCGAACGGTGGCCGGAGCTTTTCACCGAAGACTGCCTGTACGAGATCGTTCCGAAGGAAAACGCCGACATGGGCTTGCCGATCGGCATCGTCTACTGCACGAACCGGCGGATGCTGCGCGACCGCGTCGTGTCGCTGCGCCACGCGAACATTTACGAGGCGCACACGTACCGGCACATGACGTCCGGGCTCACGATCGTCGGCGGGAACGGCGGTGAGATCGAGACGGAGAGCAGCTACGTCGTCGTGCAGACGCGCAGCGACGGCGAATCGAACGTCTACCAGGCGGGCAAGTATTACGACACGGTCGTGCGCACGGCCGAGGGGCTGCGCTACAAGAAGAAGCGCGTGATTTACGACACGTCGCGCGTGCAGACGCTGCTCGCGACGCCGATCTGATTCTCACCAGGAGTTCGAAGCATGAGCAACGAAACCGTCGCCGCGTGGCATCCGCTCGGCGCACTCGACGAGTTCTCGGCGGACGAGCCGGCCGCGCGCGTCGTCGGCAACAGGCCGGTCGCGGTGTTTCGGATCGGCGACGACGTGTTCGCGCTGCACGACCTGTGCACGCACGGGCATGCGCGGTTGTCCGAAGGATTCGTTGAGGACGGCTGCGTCGAGTGCCCGCTGCATCAGGGGCTCTTCGACATCCGGACGGGCGCGCCGAAATGCGCGCCGGTGACCGAAGCCGTGCGCGCGTATCCGATCCGCATCGTCGACGGACAGGTCGAGATCCATGTCGACGAATGATCCGTATCTGATCGCGGGCGGCGGGCACGCGGCGCGGCGCGCGGCCGAGACGCTGCGCGCGCGCGATCCGGCCGCGCGCATCGTGATGATCGGCGCGGAGCCCGAGCTGCCGTACGACCGGCCGGCGCTGTCGAAGGACGCGCTCGTCGAAGCGGACGAAGGCGAGCGCCGCGCGTTCGTGCGCGACGCCGCGTGGTATCGCGAGCGCGGCATCGCGCTGCGGCTCGGCGTGCGCGTCGACGCGATCGAGCGCGCCGCGCAGCGGGTGCGCTTGAGCGACGGCACGAGCGTCGGCTACGCGCGTTTGCTGATCGCGACCGGCTCGCGCGTTCGGCGCTTCGCCGGGCCGATCGACGCCGGCGTGCCTGTTCACTACGTGCGCACGGTCGCCGACGCGCGCGCGTTGCGCGCGGCGCTCGCGCCGGGCAAGCGCGTCGTGGTGCTGGGCGGCGGCTTCATCGGGCTCGAAGTGGCCGCGTCGGCCGTGCGGCTCGGCTGCCGCGCGACGGTCGTCGATCCCGCGCCGCGCCTGCTTCAGCGCGGAATGCCCGAAGTCGTCAGCGCATTCGCGCTCGCGCTGCATGCGCGGCGCGGCGTCGACGTGCGGCTCGCCGCGCTGCCCGAGCGCATCCGCCGCTGCGCGAGCGGCGCGGCCGTCGTCGAGACGAGCGCGGGCGACGTCGAGGCCGACGTGGTCGTGGCCGGCATCGGCGTCGTGCCGAACGTCGAGCTCGCGCAGGCGGCGGGGCTCGCCGTCGACAACGGCATCTGCGTGGACGACGGGTGCCGCACCGCCGATCCGGCGATCTTCGCGGCGGGCGAGGTCACGCGGCATTTCAATCCGCTCGTCGGCCGTGATCTGCGGATCGAGTCGTGGCAGGTCGCGGAGAACCAGCCGGCCGTCGCGGCGGCGAACATGCTCGGCGGCGCCGAGACTTACGCGGAATGGCCGTGGCTGTGGTCCGATCAGTACGACTGCAACCTGCAGACGCTCGGCCTCTTCGACGGCGAGCAGACGCTCGTGCTGCGCGGCTCGCCCGAGCGCGACGGCGCGTTTTGCGTGTTCGCGCTGAACGCGCGCGGCGAGCTGAAGGCGGTCGCGGCCGTCAACGCGGGGCGCGAGATCGCCGCGTGCCGCCGATTGATGACGGCGAACGTCGCGCTCGATCCCGCGCGCCTCGCGGACCCGTCCGCCGCGTTGCGCTCGATGTTGCCTCGCGGTGCGTAGCGCGTAGCGTCCGCGCCTTGCGGAACGGCTGCCCGATCGATGCCGTCACGCACGCGTGCGAGCGCCGGACGCTTGCGCGCGTGCGCCTTCTCGCGCCGTATCGCTTGCGCGTTCGCGCGCGAGCGGTAAGAATCGCGTGTTGACTGACATCCGACAGACAGGCTCGCGAGCCGGGAGACTTTGATGGCCTACGATCAATCGAACATTTTTGCGAAGATCCTGCGTGGCGAGGTGCCGTGCATCCGGTTGTGCGAAACGGACACGACGCTCGCGTTCATGGACATCATGCCGCAATCGAAGGGCCATGCGCTCGTCGTGCCGAAGGAGGCGGCGGAGACGTTCTACGAGCTGTCCGAGGAAGCGGCGGCGGAATCGATGAAGATGGTGAAGCGCGTCGCGCTCGCGCTGCGCAAGACGCTCGAACCGGAAGGGCTGTTCATCGGCCAGTTCAACGGCGCGGCGGCGGGCCAGACGGTGCCGCACGTGCATTTCCACGTGATCCCGCGCTGGGCCGACGAGCCGCTCAAGATGCACGCGCGCGAGATGGCCGATGCGGCGGAACTGCAAGCGCTGGCGGAGCGGATTCGCGCGGCGTTGTAAGCGCAACATGCGCGGGCGGGCGCGGCGCGGCGACGGGCTGCGCCGCGCCGCGCGTCAAAGCTGATCGTCGATCGGCAACAGCAGGCACAGCCCCGCCAGCAGGTTCCGATAGAAGCCCGCGTTCGGATCGACGCTGTACGTGCGCACGCGGCCGTCGGCGACCTCGGTCCACACGAGCGGCCACGCCGTCGCGCTCGCGCCCGCCGTCTGGAGCGCATCCGGCGCGTGGGGCGCGAGCGTCACGCGGTAGCTGATCGCCGGCTTCGTCACTTCGTCGAACAGGTTCGCGACTTCGTTCGCGAGTTGCGGGCTGTGAATCACGAGCGCGAGCTCCGTGTTCAGGTGCGCGGAGCGCGGATCGAGATTCATCGAGCCAATCACGAGAATTTTCCGATCGATCACGTACGCCTTCGCATGCAGGCTCGCGCGTGAGCGCGAGCCGAGCATGCCGATGCGCGCGCGTGCCTGATCCGGCTTGTATTCGTACAGCTCGACGCCGTGCCGCAACATCGGCACGCGATACGGCGCGTAGCCGGCCTGCACGGCGACGGCATCCGTCGCCGCGAGCGAATTCGTCAGGATCGCTACGCGTACGCCGCGCGCGGTCAACTGGCCGAGCGCCTTCACGCCCGCCTTGTGCGGCACGAAATACGGCGACAGCACGAGGAATTCGCGCTGCGCGTCGCGCGTCAGCGCGATGAGCCGCTGCATCGGCGGGCTTTTGTAGCTGTCGTCTGGCGCGGCGATCTTGTCGGGCGAATCGGCGGTGAACTCGGCGCTCGCCCAGACGAGGCCGAGTTCGCTGCGCGCGATCTGCGCGGAAAGCGGCGTCGCGTTCAGCGGCTTCGCGTTGTACGGCGTCGCGTTCGCGCGCCAGTGCGCCCGCAGCGCTTCGCGTGCCGCGTCCAGATCGGTCGCGTCGTAGTGCCGCCGATTCAGCGCCGGCAGCGGATACGTGAGCGCGCTCGCCCAGTACGCGTCGAAGCTTGCCGAAATGTCGCGCGTGACGGGGCCGGCCGCGAGCACGTCGAGATCGCGGAACTGCAGCGTCGGGCTCGCGTTGAAATACTCGTCGCCGAGATTGCGGCCGCCGACGATCGCGATCTGGTTGTCCGCGATCATTGCCTTGTTGTGCATCCGGCGCGTGAAATTGTCGATCTGCGTGAAGAGGTTCGTCGTGCGCGCGAGCATCCCACGGCGCGCGGCGCCGAACGGATTGAACACGCGCACTTCGAGGTTCGCGTGCGCGTCGAGCGCGGACATCAGCTTGTCGACGTCCTTGAAATTCAGATCGTCGACGAGCATCCGCACGCGCACGCCGCGGTCGGCCGCATACAGCGCGGCGCCGAGCAGCAGCTTGCCCGTCGTGTCCTCGGCGGCGATGTAGTACTGAATGTCGAGCGTCTTCGTCGCCGCGCGCGCGACCGCGATGCGCATCTGCAGCGCCTCGTCGCCGCGCGGCAGCACGAGAAAGCCCGATTCGCCCGGGTGCAGCGGCGCTTGCGTGGCGAGCGCGGCCGCGAGGGGCGTCGACGTGCCGGGCGGCAACGCGTAGGAGACCGTGCGGTCGAGCGCCGTGGCGGGCGGATGCGTCGCGCAGCCGGCGAGCCCGAGCGCCGCGCACACCACGAGCGCGCACGCGGCGGCCGTCATGAAGCGGGTGGGGCGGTGCAGCGGCAAGCCGCGGCGGGCGGCACGATCCGGCACGTTGAGACCTCCTTCGGGCATCTGTCTGGATGATCGTCGAATCGACGGCACGGCAGGCCGGGCGCCGCGCGAAGGCATTCTAAGTGGCGCCGGCGACGCGGGTCAACCGAGCCGCGCGCCGCCCGGTGTACCATCTGACGAGTCCGTCATTCCTGCTCGCGAAGCCCGTCATGGCCCATCCGGCATCCTCGCCTTGCATCGAAATCAGGCGCCTTCGCGCCGCGCACGCGGCCGACTATCGCGCGATCCGCCTCGCCGCGCTGAAGGACGCGCCGGACGCATTCGGCTCGACCTACGAAGCCGAGGCCGCGCGGCCTCCGGTCGCGTTCGCCGAGCGGCTCGACAGCGCGATCGTGTTCGGTGCGTACGTCGACGGCGCGATCGCAGGCATGGCCGGCTTCAAGCGTCGGGAAGGCGCGAAGGAGCGTCACAAGGGCTTCCTGTGGGGCATGTATGTCGCACCCGTTGCAAGGCGGCGCGGCGTCGGCGCGGCGCTGCTCGACGCGGTGCTCGCGGCCGCGGAGCAAGCGGCCGAGCAGGTGACGCTCGCCGTCGCCGACGGCAACGGCGCGGCGCGCGCGTTCTACGAGCGGCACGGCTTCGTCGCGTACGGCGTCGAGCCGCGCGCGCTCAAGGGAGCGAACGGCTACGCGGACGAATGGTTGATGGTGAAGTTCCTGCCGTCCGCGCCGCCGCGCGCGTGACGAGACGAAATCGATACGACCGGATCGCGATGCTCGACGACAAGGAACGGGAACTCCGAAACAGCAAGCGGCGCGCGCTCGCGCTGCTGCTCGCCGCGGCGGGCGTGTTCGCGGCGACGCTGTTCGCGCCGCGCGGCTTCTGGATCGACGGCGTCAAGGCGATCGCGGAGGCGTCGATGGTTGGCGCGCTCGCCGACTGGTTCGCGGTCGTCGCGCTGTTTCGGCGCGTGCCGATACCGTTCGTGTCGCGGCACACGGAGATCATTCCGCAGAACAAGGAAAAGATCGCCGACAATCTCGCCGCATTCGTGCAGGAGAAGTTTCTCGATCCGGCGTCGATCGTCGCGCTGATCAAGCGGCACGACCCGGCGGCCCGGCTCGCGCAGTGGCTCGCGACGCCGCGCAACGCGCACGTGCTGGGCGGCTACGCGACGCGTCTCGTCGCGTTCGGGCTCGACATGACCGACGACGCGCGAATCCAGTCGTTCGTGAAGGACGCGTTTCATGCGGCGCTCGACCGGATCGACCTGTCGCGATCCGCGGGCGCGATCCTCGACACGCTGACGAAGGACGGCCGCCATCAGGCGTTGCTCGACGACGGGATCGCGCAGATCGTCGGATTCCTTCGCGATCCCGACAATCGCGCGTCGATCGCGACGTACATCGTCGACTGGCTGAAATACCAGTTTCCGAAGATGGAGAAGCTGCTGCCGACGAGCTGGCTCGGCGAGCACGGCGCGGAGCTGATCTCGAACGTCGTGACGCGAGTGCTCACGCAGATCGCCGAGGACCCCGAGCATCGGCTGCGGCGCAGCTTCGACGACGCGGCAGCGCGCCTCGTGGTGCGATTGAAGCGCGACCCCGCGTTCATCGAGAAGGGTGAGGAAATCAAACGCTATCTGCGCGACGGCGACGTGTTCAACCGCTACGTGAAGGACATGTGGGACCAGCTTCGCGCCTGGCTGAAGGCCGATCTCGCGCGCGACGATTCGGTCGTCCACCAGCGCGCGACGGCGCTCGGCGGCTGGCTCGGCGAGCGGCTCGCGCAGAGCCCGCAATTGCGCGACTCGATGAACGAGCACGTCGAGCGCGCGGCGAGCGAGATGGCGCCCGAGTTCGCCGAGTTCCTGACGCGGCACATCAGCGACACCGTGAAGAACTGGGACGCGCGCGAGATGTCGCGGCAGATCGAGCTGAACATCGGCAAGGATCTGCAATACATCCGGATCAACGGCACGCTGGTCGGCGGGCTGATCGGGCTCGGGCTCTATGCGGTGTCGAGCCTCGCGCGCTGGGCGGGCGCGCTGCCTTTCTGAGCGCGCGCGTTCGTCGCCGCTGCGCTTTCGGCGCTTTCGCCGGGATCAGCGAGATCAGCGAGATCAGCGAGATCAGCGAGATCACCGCGCCGAAGCATCGGCATCCTGAACGAATTTGACGATTGCGCGCTCGACGCCGCATGCGTCGGCATGCTGTAATCGCGCGATCGGCCGCCCGTCGTTCGGCCGTTTAACTCTCGCGTGGAAGGCGCACCCATGTCTCCGGTCTCGGCATTCAAGCTCGTCCTGCTGTCGTTTCTCGCGATCGTCGCGCTCGAGCTGCTCGCGAAGCGGCTCAAGCTGCCGCCCGCCGCCGCGCTGCTCGTCGGCGGCGCGGGCATCGCGTTCCTGCCCGGCTTGCCGCCCGTTGATCTCGATCCCGATCTCGTGCTGATCGTGTTCTTGCCGCCGCTGCTGATGGACGGCGCGTACTTCTCGGTATGGGAGGAGTTCAAGCGCAACGTCGGCGGCATCATGATGCTCGCGATCGGCGCGGTCGCGTTCACCACGTTCGCGGTCGGCTTGGCCGTGCATCTCGTCGCGCCGGGCCTGCCATGGGCCGCGTGCTTCGCGCTCGGCGCGATCGTGTCGCCGCCCGACGCGGTCGCCGCGAAGGCCGTGCTCGAGCGCGTCGCGCTGCCGCGCCGGCTGATGGTGCTGCTCGAAGGCGAGAGCCTGCTGAACGACGCGGCGGGGCTCGTGCTGTTTCGCTTCGCGCTCGCCGCCGCGCTGACGGGCGCGTTCAGCGCGGGCGACGCGCTCGTGCGCTTCGCGGAGCTCGGCTTCGGCGGCGTCGCGGTGGGCTTCGTCGTCGGCTGGCTGATCGTGCGCTTCCTGAAACTCATCGAGGACGACTATCTCGTGATCACGACGGCCGTTCTCGCCGCATGGATCAGCTACATCGCGGGCGAGATGTTCGAGGTGTCCGGCGTGATCGCGACCGTGACGACCGGGATGATGCTCGGCTGGCATCAGCACGAGGTGTTCTCCGCGTCGGTGCGCAATCGCGGCACCGCGTTCTGGCAGGTGATCGTGTTCCTGCTCGAGGCGCTCGTGTTCGTGTTGATCGGCCTGTCGCTGCGCGGCGTGATCGTGCGGCTCGGCGGGCTCGGCGAGGTGTTCGCGACGATGACGCCCGCGGTGGTCGCGGTGCTGGCCGCCGTCGTCGTGTCGCGCTTCGTCTGGGTGTTCGCGGTCGAGCTGCTGAAGGCGCCCGTCGCGCGCGTGCGCGGGCGTGGACCGCTCGCCGACTGGAAGGCGGCGGCCGTGATGAGCTGGGCGGGAATGCGCGGCGTCGTGACGCTCGCGATCGCGCTGTCGCTGCCGGACGCGATGCCGGGCCGCGATTTGATCCTCGTCGCCGCATTCGCGGTGATCCTCGTCACCGTGCTGCTGCAGGGCACGACGATCGGGCCGCTGATTCAACTGCTGAGGCTGCGCGATCCGGGGCCCGCGCCGCATCATCTGACGGAACCGCAGACGTGGGCGCGCGTCGAGGCCGCGCAGCTCACGGCGATCCAGCCGCTCGTGCGCGACGCCGGCGGCAACCTCATTCATCCGCGGCTGCTCGAGCAATATACGTACCGCGCGAACGTGACCGCGCGCCATCAGAACGAGCCGGCGTTTCCGGAGCACGAGCGCAACGCGCACTACGACGTCGTGCTCGCGGCGATCGCGGCCGGCCGTGCGGAGCTGCTGCGGCTGCATCGCGGCGGCCAGATCCACGACGAGATGCTGTACCTGCTCGAACGCGATCTCGACTTGCAGGAGATCGCGGCGCAGCACGCGAAGGGATAGCGGCGCGCGCGGCGCGCATGGTTCTTCGGCGTGTCATCGTTTCGTAAGCTGCCCGCCTCGAAGCGGCTTTTTCGGCGATCTCCTACAATCGAGAATCGCCGCCACCGATGCGCCGCCGATGCGGCGTCGATCGCGCGCCGGCAGCCGTCCGGCCGCGGCCGGAAATAGCGGGCCGCGCAGCCCATCGCCGCGGCTGTTTCGCTCTGCTTGCTTTTGCTTTTGTCTGTCGAAGGAAAGGGTCGCGTGCGCCGTAGGCCGGCGTAAGCGTCGCTCAACGCCGCGCGCGCCGTAAGCCGGAGGCGCGGCACCAACCGAGAGTCCCCATGAAAGCATCCGATCTGTTCGTGAAGGCGCTGGAGGCGGAAGGCGTCCAGTATGTGTTCGGCATTCCCGGCGAGGAAAACCTCGATCTCCTCGAGTCCCTGCGGCGCTCCCGCATCAAGCTCGTACTGACCCGCCACGAGCAGGCGGCGGGCTTCATGGCGGCCACCTACGGGCGGCTGACCGGCAAGACGGGCGTGTGCCTCGCGACGCTCGGCCCCGGCGCGACGAATTTCGTGACGGCGGCCGCGTATGCGCAGCTGGGCGGCATGCCGATGCTGATGATCACCGGGCAAAAGCCGATCAAGTCGAGCAAGCAGGGCCATTTCCAGATCGTCGACGTGGTCGGGATGATGCAGCCGCTCACGAAGCTCACGCGGCAGATCGTGTCGATCGGCAACATTCCGTCGGCGGTGCGCGAGGCGTTCCGGCGCGCGGAGGAAGAGCGCCCCGGCGCCACGCACCTCGAATTGCCCGAGGACATCGCGCACGAGGAGGGCGACGGCAAGCCGATTCCCGCGAGCTACAGCCGCCGGCCGATCGCCGAGGAGAAGGCGGTCGCGCACGCGGCCGAAGCGATCCAGGCGGCGCGCCATCCGCTCTTGATGATCGGCGCGGGCGGCAATCGCAAGACGACCCGCAAGATGCTCAAGGAATTCGTCGACACGACGGGCATACCGTTCTTCACGACGCAGATGGGCAAGGGCGTGATCGACGAAACGCATCCGCTGTGGCTCGGCAACGCGACGCTGTCGGACGGCGATTTCGTGCACCGCGCGATCGAGCACGCGGACTGCATCATCAACGTCGGCCACGACGTGATCGAGAAGCCGCCGTTCTTCATGCGCGCCGACGACAAGACCGTGATCCACGTGAACTTCCTCGGCGCGCAGGTCGATCCCGTGTACTTCCCGCAGATCGAGGTCGTCGGGGACATCGCGAACGCGGTGTGGCAGATGAAGGAGACGCTCGCGCGCCAGCCGCACTGGGATTTCTCGCGCTTCATGCTGATCAAGGAGCACTTCGAGGCGCACCTGAAGAAAGGGCAGGACGACCCGCGCTTTCCGATGTATCCGGTGCGGATCGTCAACGATCTGTACCGGTCGATGCCGGAGGACGGCATCGTCTGCCTCGACAACGGCATGTACAAGATCTGGTTCGCGCGCTACTGGCGCGCGCACGAGCCGAATTCGCTGCTGCTCGACAACGCGCTTGCGTCGATGGGCGCGGGCCTGCCGTCGGCGATCGCGACGAAGATCGTGCATCCGCAACGCAAGGTGATGGCCGTGTGCGGCGACGGCGGCTTCATGATGAATTCTCAGGAGCTCGAAACGGCGGTGCGGCTCAAGCTCGACCTCGTCGTGATGATCCTGCGCGACGACGCGTTCGGAATGATCCGCTGGAAGCAGGAGAACATGAACTTCCCCGATTACGCGATGACGCTCGCGAACCCGGATTTCGTCGCGTACGCGCAGAGCTACGGCGCGCATGGGCACCGGATCGCGTCGGCCGACGAACTCGAGCCTCTCGTGCGCGAATGCTTTGCGTCGCCGGGCGTGCATCTGATCGACGTGCCGATCGACTACTCGGACAACGAGCGCGTGCTCAATCGCGAAATCAAGCGCCTGTCGGCGCAGTTGTGACCGCAGTGGGCGGCACGGCGCATCAAACCGGACGGAGTGATTCGACATGCTGAAGGAAACCTATCCGTATTACCTCGCGAACGAGGCGGTGTACGCGAACACCGATCTCGACGTCACCGACAAGTACAGCGGCGAGGTCGCGACGCGCGTCGCGCTCGCCGACGCGAAGGCGATCGACGCCGCGATCGGCGCGGCCGTCGCCGCGCAAAAGCCGCTGCGCGAGCTGCCGGCGTTCAGGCGGCAGGCGATCCTCGAGCACTGCGTCGCGCGGTTTCGCGAGCGCTTCGACGAGCTGGCCGAAGCGCTGTGCATCGAGGCGGGCAAGCCGATCAACGATTCGAAGGGCGAAGTGACGCGCCTCATCGACACGTTCCGCGTCGCGGCGGAGGAATCGGTGCGCATCGAGGGCGGCCTCATCAACCTCGAAATCTCGCCGCGCGCGCAGGGCTACAGCGGCTATTACAAGCGCGTGCCGATCGGGCCGTGCTCGTTCATCTCGCCGTTCAACTTTCCGCTGAACCTCGCCGCGCACAAGGTCGCGCCCGCGCTCGCCGCGGGCTGCCCGTTCGTGCTGAAGCCCGCGAGCCGCACGCCGATCGGCGCGCTGATCATCGGCGAAGTGCTCGCGCAAACCGATTTGCCGAAGGGCGCGTTCTCGATCCTGCCCGCGCATCGCGACGGCGCCGATCTCTTCACGACCGACGAGCGCTTCAAGCTGCTGTCGTTCACGGGCTCGCCCGCGGTCGGCTGGGCGCTGAAGGAGAAGGCGGGCAAGAAGAAGGTCGTGCTCGAACTCGGCGGCAACGCGGCCGCGATCGTCGACGCCGATCAGCGCGAGCGGCTCGACTACGTCGTCGAGCGGCTCGCGTTCGGCGCGTACTATCAGTCCGGGCAGAGTTGCATCGGCGTGCAGCGGATCATCGCGCATGCGGATGTCTACGACGCGCTGCGCGAGAAGCTGATCGCGAAGACGCGCTCGCTGAAGATGGGCGATCCGAAGGACCCGGCGACGTTCGTCGGCCCGATGATCTCCGAATCCGAGGCGCGGCGGCTGGCCGGCTGGATGGAAGCGGCCGTCGCGGCGGGCGCGAGGATAGTCGCGGGCGGCGGCGTCGACGGCGCGATGTTCGAGGCGACGCTGCTCGAGAACGTCGGCCGCGATCAGGATCTGTATCGCAAGGAGGCGTTCGGCCCCGTCGCGCTGCTCGAGACGTTCTCCGATTTCGACGACGCGCTCGCGCGCGTGAACGACAGCGATTTCGGCCTGCAGGCGGGCGTGTTCACCGATTCGCTCGCGCACGCGCAGCGCGCGTGGGACGAGCTCGAAGTGGGCGGCGTCGTGATCAACGATGTGCCGTCGTTCCGCGTCGACAACATGCCGTACGGCGGCGTGAAGGATTCGGGGCTCGGCCGCGAAGGGATTCGCTACGCGATCGAGGACATGACCGAGCTGCGGCTCATGGTGGTGCGCAAGCGTTGATTGCGGCGCGGCGGCGTGATGCGGTGCCGCCGTCGCGCGCGTCGCCGCCGCTTCGCTGCGCGCTCGGCTTGTTCGGTGCGCTCGGCGTGCGATTCCGCAGACCTATCCTTTCGTCACGAGCATCCGGCGGATCGGCGCGCGGGAAGCGGGCGAGCGCGACGGGCGGTGCGTGGCGTCGATGCAGGGCGAAATGCGCAGCGGCCGCCGCGACAAGACGGCCGCGAATCGCGGCGACGGCGCCTTGCGCGCTACGCCGCCGCGATCGCGTGGCCCGGCAGGCTGAGGCTCGTCGACTTCGCGAGCACGCAGACGTCGCCCGCCGCGTTGCGCAGCGTGCCTTCGAGGCGCACGACGTCGCCTTTGAGCTTCGGGTTCGGCTCGATCGCGACGATCCGCCATTCCATCGTCGCCGTATCGCCCGCCGCGACCGCCTTGCGGAACTGAAATTCGAATTCGAGCCCGAGCGCCGGCCGCCGCTCGCTGAGGAACGTCGCGACCATCCCCATCATCAGCGCCGAATAGTGCGTGCCGCTGACGATCAGTCCGCCGAATCGCGTCGATCCGGCGAGCGCCTCGTCGTGATGCAGCGGATTCATGTCGCCGGCGAGCGCGGCAAATCGGCGAACGGATTCAATGTCGAACGTGACCATTTTCGAGATAGTTTCGCCGACGTTGTAACTCGTATTCATGAGGATGCGCAGAATAATTGGATAAGAAAGTGGCGGCCGCGTATTAAACGGCAATTGCCGAATATCGAGATAAGGCGGCAATGGCCGCGATCGTCGCCGTCTCGAAAAACCGGGGGGGCGGCGCGCGAAGCGTTCCCGCTCACGCCGGCATTGACGGCGATGCGCGCCGCCGCATCGATTGGAGATGCTATCGTTCACCGACCGGACGGTCAATCTGACGGCGCGTCCGGCCGAACCGGGCGGCTTCGTGCATGTGTGAGGCGTCGAGCCGAGAGCCGAGCGCCGGCGCGTGTCGCGCGCGCGCGTCAAACGCCCGTCGAGCGGGCGTCGCGGGCCGATTTCCGGCAGGTCGCGCAGGTTCGGCGAACATGCGGTGACTTGCGTCGAAGAAAACGTTTGCGCTCCCTTCATCTTCCGGCGTCGCGAGCCCGATTGATAAACCGCACTGTGGCGAGCAGATAACACACTGCTCGGATGCAATTGCGCGCCGCGCGTATCCGGCGCATTGTGACCACGAAATCAGCCGGGCCGCTCCGACACACGCTTTTACCTGATCGAACGATGACTCGATCGTAAAAAGGAGTGAAATGCGCATCGATTATCGAGCGAGATCAGCGAGCGGACTTAATTTCATTTAACATCAGCACTTTATATTCGTTTTAAGAAAGAATGAGGGCCCGTTTCATTGCCGTTCACGAGGAACGGCGGGCTCGCGCTCACGCGATCGCATGCTGAACCAGCCGGGCAGGCGAGCGACGAACGGGGCTGGAACAGGCAACAAGGCAACGATTGCGTAGCGCTACGACATGATGAACAAAACGAGTAGGGATAATGCTTCGGATTCGCTTGAATCGGGGATCTCGGTGCTGCTGGTCGACGACCAGGCGTTCGTCGGCGAAGTGATTCGCCGCTCGCTCGTCCCGGAGGGCGACATCGTGCTGCACACGTGCACCGACGCGCAGCGCGCGCTCGCGATGGCGAGGGAAGTGAAGCCGACCGTGATCCTGCAGGACCTCGTGATGCCCGACATCGACGGCCTTGATCTCGTGCGCGCATGGCGCGCCGACGCGCAGACGGCGCGCGTGCCGATCATCGTGCTCTCGGCGAAGGAAGAGCCTGTCGTCAAGCGCGCGGCGTTCGTCGCCGGCGCGAACGACTATCTCGTCAAGTTGCCCGACACGATCGAGCTGATCGCGCGCATCCGCTACCACTCGAATTCCTACCTGATGCTGCGGCAGCGCGACGAGGTGCTCGATTTCCTGTCGCACGACATGCGCACGCCGCAGACGTCGATCCTCGCGCTGCTCGACGTCTATCGCAACGAGCACGGCGCGATGCCGCCGATTCTCGAGCGGATCGAGACGCACGCGCGCCGCGCGCTCGCGCTCGCCGACGGCTTCATTCATCTGACGCGCGCGCAATCGGAGAAGCGGCCGAGCGAGACGGTGAGCCTGAACGAGGTCGTGCTCGATGCCGTCGACCAGATGTGGGAGAAAGCGGGCAGCGTCGGCAGCCGCGTGAGCGCCGACGTGCCGCCGACGGAGTGCCTGTGCATCGGCGACCGGATGATGCTCACGCGCGCGGTCGCCAATCTCGTCGACAACGCGCTGAAGTATGGGCCGGCGGGCTCGGAGGTGCGCTGCACGCTCGTCGAGGACGGCGACGGCTGGCTGATCGGCGTCGAGGACGAAGGCGCCGGCATCGCGCCCGAGCAGCGCGCGGCCGCGACCGAATCGTTCGTGCGGCTCGTGCCGGCGGGCGGCGCGCAGCGCGGCGGCTTCGGGCTCGGGCTCGCGTTCGTGCGCGCGACGGCCGCGAAGCATCGCGGTCTGATCCTGATGCGCTACACGCCGCGCGGCTTCCTCGCGGGACTTCGGATTCCGAAGGATGCGAGCGCCGCGTGACGCGCGCGCTGGCCGCACGCCGCCGTCCGTGCGACACGATCCGCTTCGCGCGCGCCGACCTGTCCTCGTTCACGATGGTTCAAGTTACACTCGCGATGCCCGGGTTTCGCGTCGCGCCGGGATCGATGCGATCCGCCCCGCGCGTAGCGCGACGCTTTCCTCATCTGATTTTCCGCCAGCCGGATAAAACGACATGCCCACAGTGACGCCTCGCGCCAGCCACGAGATTCTTCGCAAACCCGCCGCCGGCAGCCGGCTCACGCTGGGCAACCGGATACTGTTCAGCTTCGGCGCGCTGTTCGTGCTGATGCTGTTCATGGCGGCGCTGTCCTATCAGCGCCTGCGCGCGATCAACGACGAAGCGATCAGCATCGAGCGCGATTCCCTTCCGGGCGTCTATCTCGCCGCTTCGTTGCGCGCGGCGACGAACGAATCGTACATCGCGCTGCAGCGCGCGGTGTTCGTCGACGCCGACGCCGACGCCGTCCGGCGCGATCTCGCGAAGGTGCCCAGCCTGCTCGAGGAAACCGACAAGCTGATGTCCGCGTATCAGGCGTCGATCTACCGCAACGACGATCAGGAGCGCTTCAACGCGTTTCGCGCGTCCTACGAGCGCTACGTGCCGCTCCTGAACGACGCCGTGCAGAAGGCGCACGGCGCGAAGCCCGATTCGCTCGCCGCGTACGCGAAGATGACGCCCGCGTGGGAAGAGGTGATTCGCACCGCCAACGTTCTCGTGCAGGAGAACCGGCGCTTCGCCGAGCAGTCGGCGACGCTGATCCGCGAATCGGTGCACGGCACCGAGATCACGCTCGCGGTCGCGCTTGGCGTCGTGCTCGTCGCCGCGCTCGTGCTCGGCTATTTTCTCTATCGCGCGGTGACGGTGCCGATGGCGCGGCTCGTCGACGTGCACGACGTGATGCGCACGGGCGATCTGACGCAGCGCCTGAACCTCGGCCGCAGCGACGAATTCGGCACGCTCGAGAGCGGCTTCAACCGCATGGCCGACGAGCTGACCGCGCTCGTCGCGCAGGCGCAGCAGTCGTCGCTGCAGGTGACGACGTCGGTCGCCGAGATCGCGGCGACGTCGCGCGAGCAGCAGGCGACGGCGAACGAAACGGCGGCGACGACGACCGAGATCGGCGCGACCTCGCGCGAGATCTTCGCGACGTCGCGCGATCTGCTGCGCACGATGAACGAGGTGTCGGCGGTCGCCGAGCAGTCGGCGACGCTCGCGGGCGTCGGCCAGAGCGGCCTCACGCGGATGGGCGAGACGATGCGCAGCGTGATGGATGCGGCGGGCTCGGTGAACGCGAAGCTCGCGATCCTCAACGAGAAGGCGATCAACATCAACCAGGTCGTCGCGACGATCACGAAGGTCGCCGACCAGACCAACCTGCTGTCGCTGAACGCCGCGATCGAAGCGGAGAAGGCGGGCGAGTACGGCCGCGGCTTCGCGGTCGTCGCGACCGAGATCCGCCGCCTCGCGGATCAGACGGCGGTCGCGACGTACGACATCGAGCAGACGGTGAAGGAGATCCAGTCGGCGGTGTCGGCGGGCGTGATGGGGATGGACAAGTTTTCCGAGGAAGTGCGGCGCGGAATGCGCGACGTGCAGCAAGTGGGCGGCCAGCTGTCGCAGATCATCGCCGAAGTGCAGACGCTCGCGCCGCGCTTCCAGATGGTCAACGAAGGGATGCAGACGCAGGCGAGCGGCGCCGAGCAGATCACGCAGGCGCTGTCGCAACTGTCGGAGGCCGCGCAGCAGACGGCGGAATCGCTGCGGCAGTCGTCGCAGGCGATCGACGATCTGACGCTCGTCGCGAACCAGTTGCGCACGGGCGTGTCGCGCTTCAAGGTCGACGCGTGATGTGCGTGACGCGCCAAGCGGAGCCGACATGCTGTTCCTGCTGTTTCACCTAGACGGCGAGCGCTACGCGCTCGATGCGGCGGAGATCGCCGAAGTGCTGCCGCTCGCCGCGACCAAGACGATTCCCGGCGCGCCCGCGTGGGCGGCCGGCATCCTCATGCATCGCGGCGAGCCGGTGCCGGTGATCGACGTGCCGCGGCTCGCGCTCGGCCGCGCCGCGCAGCCGTTGCGCTCGACGCGGCTCGTGCTCGTGCGCTACCGGCTGCCTGCCGCCGAGCCGGCGGTCGCGCCGCCGCGCGTGCGTCTGCTCGGGCTCATCGTCGAGCGCGCGACGCAGACCGCGCGAATCGCGCGCGACGCGTTCCGCGACAGCGGAATCGCGACGCCGCACGCGCGCTGGCTCGGGCCGATCGCGAGCGACGCGGACGGCGTCGTCCAGTGGGTCGCGGTCCAGCACATCGTTAGCGGCGATGCGCGCGCATTGCTGTTCGACTACGCGGCGGCGCTCGATCCGGCCGGCGCGAGCGCGCCGCTCGCGGGCGCACCGACGGGAGGCAGCCGATGAACGCGTTCGATCCGCGCTTTCAGGCGTGGCTGTCGCGCGAGACGGGGATCGATCCGGCCTCGCTCGGCAACGACTTCGTCGCGCGCGCGCTCGCCGAGCGGATCGCCGCGACGCAGCCGGGCGCGGGCGGCGATGCGGCCGAGCAGGCCGCACGTTCGCCGCAGCCGATCACGAGCGAAGCGCTCGATGCGTACTGGCAGCGCCTGAACGCGTCGGACGACGAGCGGCGCGCGCTGATCGAGCTGTTCGTCGTGCCGGAGACGTGGTTTTTCCGCGAGCGCGAGGCGTTCGGCGCGCTCGCGCGGCTCGGCGCGCAGCGGCTGTCGGCTCAGCCCGCGCGTGCGCTGCGGGTCCTGAGCGCGCCGTGCTCGACGGGCGAGGAGCCGTATTCGGCGGCGATGGCGCTGCTCGACGTGGGCATCGATCCGGCGCGCTTCGAGATCGACGCGCTCGACATCAGCGCGCGCGCGATCGCGCACGCGGAGCGCGCGCGCTACGGGCGCAACTCGTTTCGCGGCCACGCGCTCGGCTTTCGCGGCCGGCACTTCAAGGCGGCGGCCGACGCCTGGGTGCTCGACGAGCGAGTGCGCGCGTGCGTGCGGTTCCGGCAGGCGAATCTGCTGGATCTGCTCGGCTGCCCCGGTCAACCGTACGACTTCGTGTTTTGCCGCAACGTGCTGATCTATTTCGATCGCGACGCGCAGGATCGCGTCGTGCGGATCGTCGAGGAGCAGCTCGACGAGCGCGGAATCCTGTTCGTCGGGCCGGCCGAGACGGGGGTCGTGATGCGGCAGGGGCTGACGTCCGCGCAGATTCCGTTGGCATTCGCGTTTCGCAAGCCGGCCGTGGACGCGTCGGCGTGGCCCGGCGCGAACGGCACCGGCGCGCATGCGGCGGGCGCCGCGTGGCGAGGCGGATCGGCGGCGGCGGGCATCGCGGGCGCCGATCGCACGCCGACGCTCGGCGGCACGTTGCGCGCGGTCGCGCATGAATGGTTCTTCGATGCCGGATGGCCGACGCCCGAGCCGATCGCGCGCGCGATCGACGGCGCACCGGCCGAGCCGTCCGCCGGATCGTCGGTGCCCGCGCCGGCCGCGATGCGCCCCGCATCCGAGCCGCTCGCGCGTGGCGGTGATTCCGAATCCGATTCCGACTTCAGCTCCGATTCCGACTTCGACTTCGACTCCGGCTTCAACTCCGGTTTCAACTCCGGCTCCGATCCCGGCTGGCGGGCCGTCGGCGCATTCGCGCGCGCGCCCGACGTCGCGCGGCCCGGTGGCGAACCGCTCGCGCGAGCGGTTCGCGACGCCGCACGCGCCGCGATCGCGCCGCAAGCGAACGCGTTCGATGCGGGCTGGGCGGCGGCCGGCGCGTTCTCGCGCGCGCCCGGCGGCGCGCACGCGCACGCCGATGCGTTCGAGCGTGCGGGCGGCGGCGCGCATGTCGCGGCCGAGCCGCTTGCGCGTCGCGCGAACGTCGCGCGTCCGGCGCTCGAATCACTGCCCACGGCGGCGGCCGACGCCGGTTGGCCCGCTGCCGGGCCGATCGCGCGCGATGCCGGCGCCGCGCCGCGCACGTCCGCGTCGCTCGCGCGGGCGTTCGACACCGCGTGGCTCGCGTCCGGGCCGATCGCCGGCGCGGCCGGCGTCGCGCAGCCGGCACCCGCGCCGCGCGCGCCCGGCTCGCCGGCGCTCGGCGGCGCCGCCGCGATGGGCGCCGCGATCGACGCCGCGCAGCGCGCGACCGGCGATCCGCGCATCGGCGCGCCGCCCGAGGCGCTGCTCGACGTGGCCCGCCGCCTCGCCGACGCGGGCGCGCTCGACGCCGCGCAGCAGGCGGTGCATGCGTCGATCGAACAGTCCGGCCCGTGCGCCGACGCCTTCTACCTGCTCGGCCTGATCGCCGATGCGCGAGGCCGCGGCGACGAAGCGGCGGACTGCTATCGGAAGGCGCTGTACCTCGAGCCGTCGCATTACGAAGCGTTGACTCATTTGGCGACGCTGCTCGACATAGCGGGCGATCGCGACGGCGCACAGTGGCTGATGCAACGGGCCCGGCGCGCGGCCCAATACGAATCGGCCGCGTCCGTGACCGACACGGACGGCGGCGAACCGAGAGGAACCCATGGACCGCGACGCCGTTGAGCGACCACGGATCGCATTCGACATCGACGCTTGCTGGAATCGCATCGGCACGCGCGGCGACCGTTCGTGCGAGCGGCTCGATACGTACCGCCGCTGCCTGAATTGCCCCGTGTTCGAGCGTCACGCGGCGCTGCTGCTCGACCGCCCGCTGACCGACGCGGATCTCGCCGACGCGGCGCGCCTCGCCGCCGAGCGCGCGCCGCGCGCGAACGCGGCCCCGGCCCCGTCGGCGGCGCGCGACGGCGCGGCCGAGACCGTTCATTCGGCGTTCGCGTTTCGCGTCGCCGACGAATGGCTCGCGCTGCCGATCCGCGTGCTGCGCGAGATCACCGACACGAGATCGATTCATCCGCTGCCGCATCGCCGCAACCGTGCGGTGCTCGGCATCGTCAACGTGCGCGGCACGCTGCGCGTCGCGGTGTCGCTCGCGGAGCTGCTGAGCCTCGATGCGCGCGCCGATAGCGCCGCGTCGCGCGCGAGCTTCACGCGCATGCTCGTCGTCGCGCATCGCGGCGATCCGGTCGTGTTCCCGGTCGACGAAGTCGAAGGCGTGCTGCGCTTCACGCCGGCCGAGTGGATGCCGGTGCCGGCGACCGTCGCGCGCACGGGCGACGCGCATTCGCGCGGCGTGTTCGCGTGGCGCGGCAAGACGATCGGCCTGCTCGACGAGGACCGCCTGTTCGATTCGCTCACGCGGAGCCTGCGATGAGTCACGACGACGATTTCGGCCGCGCGTCGCTGCTCGAGCTGTTCCGCGAGGAGACGCACACGCAGACGCAGGCGCTCTCCGAGCGGCTGCTCGCGCTCGAGCGCGGCGCGCAGGACGCGGCGACGCTCGAGGCGTGCATGCGCGCCGCGCATTCGCTGAAGGGCGCGGCGCGGATCGTCGGGGTGCCGCAGGGCGTCGACATCGCGGGGCGAATGGAGGATTGCTTCGTCGCCGCGCAGCACGGGCGGCGGCCGCTGACGCCGTGTCATGTCGACGCGCTGCTGACGGGCGTCGACCTGCTCGTGCGCGTGGGCGATCCGCAGGCGGCGGCGTTGGTCGCGCAGCACGAGATCGACGCGTTCGCGGCGGCGCTCGCGGCGGCGGATGCGGGGACGGGCGACGCGCAGACGGGCGACGCGGGCGAGGCGGATGGCGCGGGCGCGCGCGGCGGCGGGGCGGCGGGCGGAGATGCCGCCGCCGGATCGAGCGGGAAGACCGACGCGATGCGCGCAAGCGGCGGCGGACGCGGTGCGGGCGATGCGAGCGGCATGGGCGGCGCGAGTGGCGCGGGTGATGCGAGTGATGCGGCCGGTGTCGGTGGCGTTCGCGTTGCATCGGACGCCGGCGAAGCACGCGGCGCATCCGGCTCGATGCGCCGCGTGCGCGCGGACACGCTGAACCGCCTGCTGAGCCTGTCCGGCGAATCGCTCGTCGAATCGCGCTGGCTGAAGCCGTTCGCCGAATCGATGCTGCGCGTGAAGCGCGCGCAGCGCGATGCGGCCCGCTCGCTCGACGCGCTCGTCGAATCGCTCGCCGACGACGCCGACCCGCGCGTGCTCGGCGCGCTCAACGAGGCGCGGCAGATGTTCACCGACGTGCAGCGCACGTTCGCGACGCGGCTCGACGAGCTCGACCGCTTCGAGCGCCGCAGCTCGCACATCGCCGAGCAGCTCTACGACGAAGCGCTGCAATGCCGGATGCGCCCGTTCGGCGACGCGACGCGCGCGTATCCGCGCGTCGTGCGCGATCTCGCGCGCTCGCTCGGCAAACGTGTGCGCTTTTCGATCGCCGGCGAAGCGACGCAGGTCGACCGCGACATCCTCGACATGCTCGACGCGCCGCTCGGCCACCTGCTGCGCAACGCGATCGACCACGGCGTCGAGCCGCCCGATGCGCGGCTCGCGCGCGGCAAGCCGGCTGAAGCGGCCATCACGCTCGAGGCGCGGCACAGCGCCGGGTCGCTGCTCGTCAGCGTGAGCGACGACGGCCCCGGCGCCGATCTCGCCGCGGTGCGCGCGGCGATCGTCCGCCACAATCTGACCGACGAGGACACGGCCGCGCGCCTGTCCGATCAGGAACTGCTCGAATTCCTGCTGCTGCCGGGCTTCTCGATGCGCGAGCAGGTGACGGACGTGTCCGGCCGCGGCGTCGGCCTCGACGCGGTGCAGGAGATGGTGAAATCGGTGCGCGGCGCGGTGCGGATCTTCAACGAGCCGGGCCTCGGCATGCGCTTCGTGCTGCAGCTGCCGCTCACGCTGTCGGTGATCCGCAGCCTGATCGTCGAGGTCGGCGGCGAGCCGTACGCGTTCCCGCTCGTGCAGGTGCGCCGCACGCTCGAGCTCGACCGCGCGGACATCGACGTGCTCGAAGGCCAGCAGCATTTCCCGCTCGACGATCGCCGCGTCGGCCTCGTCACCGCGCATCAGCTGCTCGACGCAGGCGAGCTCGACGAGGGTCGGCCGACGACGGCCGTCGTCGTCGTGGGCGGCGAGCCGGAAACCTACGGCGTCGCGGTCGACCGCTTTCTCGGCGAGCGGATGCTCGTCGTGCAGCCTTTAGACGGACGCCTCAACAAAATTCAGAACATTGCGGCGGGCGCTTTGCTGGAAAATGGCGATCCGGTGCTGATCGTCGACGTCGAGGATCTGATCCGCTCGATCGACAAGCTGATTCGCGGCGGCGAGCTCGCGAAGGTGCGGCGCGGCGATCAGGACGCGCTCGCGCGGCGCAGCAAGCGCGTGCTCGTCGTCGACGATTCGCTGACCGTGCGCGAGCTGGAGCGAAAATTGCTCGAGAAGCGCGGCTACGACGTGACGATCGCGATCGACGGGATGGATGGCTGGAACGCGATTCGCAGCGACAGCTTCGACCTGGTCGTCACCGACATCGACATGCCGCGGATGGACGGCATCGAGCTCGTCACGCTGATCAAGGGCGATCCGCTGCTGAAATCGGTGCCCGTGATGATCGTCTCGTACAAGGATCGCGACGAGGACCGCCGGCGCGGGCTCGAAGCGGGCGCCGACTATTACCTGGCGAAGGGCGGCTTCCACGACGAGGCGTTGCTCGACGCCGTGCACGACCTGATTGGGGACGCGTAAAGCCATGAACATCGGCATCGTCAACGACTTGCCGCTCGCCGTCGAGGCGTTGCGCCGCACGATCGCGCTGCGGCCCGAGCATCGCGTGCTGTGGGTCGCGACGGACGGCGCGCAGGCCGTCGATTTCTGCGTCGCGCAGCCGCCCGACCTCGTCTTGATGGATCTCGTGATGCCGAGAATCGACGGCGTGTCGGCGACGCGCAGCATCATGGCGCGCTCGCCGTGCGCGATCCTGATCGTCACCGCGAACGTCGGCGCGAATGCGTCGTACGTGTACGAGGCGATGGGCGAAGGCGCGCTCGACGCGGTCGACACGCCCACGCTCGAGCAGGGCGGCAGCGCCGATCCGTCGCAGCCGCTGCTCGCGAAGATCGACCAGATCGGCCGGCTGCTCGCGACGCGCACGCCGTCCGCCGCGCCGTCCGCCGCCGCGCCCGCGCCGCAGGGCGCGCTGCCGCCGCTCGTCGCGATCGGCGCGTCGGCGGGCGGGCCGACCGCGTTGACCGCGCTGCTGCGGCGGCTGCCGGAGGATTTCCCGGCGGCGATCGTGATCGTCCAGCACGTCGATCAGGCGTTCGCGATCGGGATGGCGCAATGGCTCGACGGCTACTCGCCGCTGCCGGTGCGCATCGCGCGGCAGGGCAGCGTGCCGCAGATGGGCGAGGTGCTGCTCGCGGCGACGAACGATCACCTGCATCTGACGCCGCGCGGGCTGCTCGGCTACACGCGGCGGCCGGAGGAGACGCCTTATCGGCCGTCGGTCGACGTGTTCTTTCACAGCATCGTCGAGCACTGGAAGGGCGGGGCGATCGGCGTGCTGCTGACGGGCATGGGACGCGACGGCGCGCTTGGCCTGAAGGCGATGCGCACGAAGGGGCATTACACGATCGCGCAGGACGAGGCGACGAGCGCCGTGTACGGCATGCCGAAGGCGGCCGCCGCGATCGGCGCGGCGACCGCCGTGCTGCCGCTCGACCGGATCGCCGATCAACTGATCTCGCTCGTTCCGCGCAGCAAGCATCGCTGACGCTGAGCGCGCGTTCGAAGCGTTCGAAGCGTTCGAAGCGTTCGATGTCTTCCCCGAGTTCCCCTTCGCACCGCGGATTCGGCTTCCAATTCGACATCGACATCGACTTCTGCCTCGATTGCGTCCTAGCGAAAGCGCGCGCGCTATTCGCCGATAATGTCGAGCGGCAGATGTGCGATTTTCCAGACGTGCAGGAGCGGCGGTCCGCGTTCGGCAGTTTGCGTTCGGCGGCCGCACGGGGCGGTTCTGCGTTCGTCGATCCCGCCCGCGCGGCCGGCCGCGGCACGAGCCGGCCGCGCGCGCACGGCCGACGAGCACCGCACGATTTCCCCGACGGGCCCGCTGCATCCTGAAACTTCATCCCACGACTCAGGAGAGCATCATGCAAGCGCTTGGCGTGAAGGCGTTGGTTTTCGACGTGTTCGGCACCGTGGTCGATTGGCGCGCGGGCATCATTCGCGACGCGGGCCCCTTTCTGGCGAAGTATGGCCGCGCGGGGGCCGATCCCGCGGCGTTCGCCGATGCGTGGCGCGCGAGCTATTCGCCCGCGATGGAGGAAGTGCGAAGCGGCCGGCGGCCGTTCACGCGGCTCGACGTGCTGCACCGGGAGAATCTCGAGGCGATCCTGCCCGCGTTCGGCGTCGATCGCGCGAGCGTGCCCGACACCGATCTCGACGAATTGAATCTCGCGTGGCACCGGCTCGATCCGTGGCCCGATTCGGTCGCGGGGCTCGCCCGGCTGAAGGCGCATTACATCATCGCGCCGCTGTCGAACGGCAACGTGATCCTGATGATCGACATGGCCAAGCGCGCCGGTCTGCCGTGGGACGCGATCCTCGGCGCCGAACTCGCGCAGGCGTACAAGCCGACGCCCGAAGCGTATCTGCGCACGGCCGACATCCTCGCGCTGCGGCCCGAGCAGGTGTGCCTCGTCGCCGCGCACAACGGCGATCTCGCGGCCGCGCGGCGCTGCGGCTACCGCAGCGCGTTCGTCGCGCGCCCGCGCGAGCACGGCCCCGCGCAGACGACGGATCTGCGCGCGGAGCAGGATTGGGACGTCGTCGCGGCGGATTTCGTCGAGCTCGCGCAGCGGCTCGGCGCGTGACGAGCGACGCGGCGCGCGGCCGGGCGACGGGCCGCGCGCCGTGCCTCGACCGGCCGCGCATGCGCTGAGGGCCGAGGGCGCGCGGCAACCGCCGCGCCGCGTTCGCCGCGACGGTTGCCGCGCGCGAGCCGCATCGCGTACAATCCGCGGCGACCGGAGATGGCATGCCTCCGTACAACCGCCGGCGAGCCGGCTGATGATGCCTACGCGTTCCTGGGTGCAGGAGGTCGTAGGCCATCCGTCAACAAGCGGCATCCTGCCGCCCGGGTTTGATGTCCTGTCGAATCTGGAAATCCATGAAACGTCTGCACACCCTCGAGCCCGTCGCGGCGCTCGCGCATCTGTGCCGCTGGCTCGCGCTGTCGGCCGTCGTCGGCGCGCTCGCCGGCTCGGCGTCCGCGTTCTTTCTCCGGGCGCTCGATCTCGCGACGGGCGCGCGCGTCGCGCATCCGTGGCTGCTGTGGCTCCTGCCCGTCGCGGGCTTCGCGACCGGCTGGGTCTATCATCGCGCCGGCCGGTCCGTCGAGCGCGGCAACAACCTGCTGATCGACGAGATCCACGATCCGCAGCGCATCGTGCCGAAGCGGATGGCGCCGCTCGTGCTCGCCGCGACCGTTCTCACGCATCTGTTCGGCGGCTCGGCGGGGCGCGAAGGCACCGCGGTGCAGATGGGCGGCGCGCTCGCCGATCGCGTCACGCAGCTTTTCGCACTCGGCCGCGACGACCGCCGGATCATGCTGATGGGCGGGATCGCCGCCGGCTTCGCATCGGTGTTCGGCACGCCGCTCGCGGGCGCGGTGTTCGGCCTCGAAGTGCTCGCGATCGGACGGCTGCGTTACGACGCGCTGCTCGCGTGCGTCGCGGCGTCGGTCGTCGCCGATGCCGTGTGCCGGATGTGGGGCATCCATCACACTGTCTATGCGGTGCCGTTCGTGCCCGCGTTGAGCGCGGCGGGCGCCGCGTCGGCGGTGGCGGCCGGCATCGCGTTCGGCATCGTCGGCCGGTTGTTCGCCGCGGCGACGCATGCGCTCGGCGCGCGCGCGAAGCGGTGGATCGCCTATGCGCCGTTGCGTCCCGTCGCGGGCGGCGCGCTCGTCGCGCTCGCGGCGACGCTCCTTCACACGCCGCAGTATCTCGGCCTCGGCATTCCGACGATCGAAGCCGCGTTTCGCGGGCCGCTGCCCGTCTACGATTTCGCGGGCAAGTTCGCGTTCACGGTCGTCACGCTCGCGTCGGGTTTCAAGGGCGGCGAAGTGACGCCGCTCTTCTACATCGGCGCGACGCTCGGCAACGCGCTGTCGCATCTGCTCGCGCTGCCCTTGCCCGTGCTCGCGGGGCTCGGCTTCGTCGCGGTGTTCGCCGGCGCGGCGAACACGCCGATCGCGTCGACGATCATGGCGATCGAACTGTTCGGCGCGCCGATCGGCGTGTATGCGGCGCTGGCCTGCGTCGTCGCGTATCTGTTCTCCGGGCAGGCGGGCATCTATCGCGCGCAGCGCGTCGGTCAAGCGAAGCTGCCGGGGCCGCGCGGCGACGCGAGCGTCGCGCAGCCGGCTGCGAAGGAGGCGGCGGCGAGGTGAGCGCGCGCCGCGGCGCGTGGGGACGGGGCGGCGCGTGCGTGACCTCTAAAGGCGCGTTGCAGCGCGCCGGCCGCGCGCCGATTGCGAATCGACCGCCGCAGGCGGCTCAGATCATCTGTCGGCGCTTGTGCGCGAGCGCCGGATCGTTCGACGCCGCGCGCGGCGGCAGGCGCCATGCGACGTATGCAAGCGCCGCGAGCGCCGGAAACACGAGCACGCTCGCCTCGGGGCCGACCGTGCCGCCGCTCAGCCAGACGGGGCCGATCGCGTGGCTCCTGAACAGCGTGTCGTGCGCGGTGAGCCCGCTGTCGGCCGCGCCGAACAGGAACGACTCGCTCCAGTCCCACATCGCATGCTCGCCGAGCGCCCACCACAGCGAGCCGGTGCGCCAGATCGCGACGCACGCGACGAGCCCGTACATCACGATGGGCACGATGCCCGCGATGTTCTCGTTGCGATTCGATACGTGCGACATGCCGAACGCGAGCGACGTGAGCGCCGCCGCGACGACGGGATGCGCGCGCTGCGCGAGCTTGAAGAACGGGTAGCCGCGAAACGCCACTTCCTCGGCGAGTGCGATGAGCGCGAACGCGGCCGCCCACGCGAGCGCCGATTCGAGCGCGGCCGCCCGGCTCGCGCCCGAGTATTCGATCGTCGCGCCGCCCGTCAGCACGAGCAGGCCCATGATCGCCGACACGGCGACGAGACTGCAGAGCGCGCCCCAGACGAAGTGCGACGCGCTGTGCGGCGCGCGCAGCCCGTAGTCGAGCCATGAGCGACGGTCGATGCGGCTCATCACGCGCGTCGCGATCAGCGATGCCGCGCACAGCGCGAGCTCGAACGGAATCTGGCCGGCCGCGCTCGACTCGATGTGCGGACGAAACGGATGGTGCGCGATGCGAGCCGCGTAGCCGAGCGCGAGCACGATCGCCACGACGATCGCCGCATACAGCAGCACGGCCCAGCCGGCTCGCAGGCCGTGGGCGCCGTACCAGATGCGTTTGAGTCGAGGCGATGACGGGGGCGGCCAGCCGGTTTTGTTCACATCTCCCATTTGCACGTCACTGGTTTTTCGATGGAAATGCTTACGAATTGCCTTCGCGTACGTCGCTCGGCCAGGTCTCGGAATGCGGCGCGTACCGGGCCGAATGGTACATCCGGCGCGAGGAAATGTGGTGTCGCGGATTGTGGAGAATGGTCGCGATGTGTCGCGCGATGCGCGGCGGGGCCTCGCGCGGGTTCAGCGAGCGGTTTCAGCGCGTGCGTCCGGGGCGGGCGGCGATGCGTCGGGTGCGCCGCAACGCCGTTCGCATCGCCTCGCGCTGGGCGCCGCACGGGATCGACGCGCCGATTCGGGTTCGCGATCCGTGCGGTTCGGCGCGCGCGCGACGCGATGGCTCCGCGCGCTCAGTGCGCGCCGGCGGCGCGGCTGCGCTCGGGCAGCCGTTGCGCGAGCGCGCCGACATCTGCGGCGAACCAGAACGTATCGCCGCGATTTGTTTCGTGCACGAGTTCGCGCAACGCGCGGCCGCGCGCGAGCGCCGCGTCGATGTCGCCGACGGCGGCGAGCCTCGCGCGATAGTGGATCGGCTTCCGCGCGAGGTGTCCGGCGACGCGCGTGACGAGGCCAAGGAAGTCGATGTACGCCTGCTCGCGAAGACGAGGAAGGCGAAAGGGACGCAAGGATGCGTCGGCTCGTGCAGTCCGGCGCATGCCGCGAATCGTCGAACGATCACGCGGCCGGACGTTCGAGACGGGCTTCGCGACGCCGCATAAAAAAACGACGGGAGCCGGGCGGCCGTAATCGTCGAACGATCACGCGGCCGGACGTTCGAGGCGGGCTTCGCGACGCCGCATAAAAAAACGACGGGAGCCGGGCGGCCGTAACGGCCGGCCCCGAGCTTTCCGTCGCTTTGCTCATGCGCCGCGTACGCGGCCGCCGCCGCTGTCGGGCGGCGCGATTCAATACCGTGAAATCTGATTGCCGTCGATGCGCACGCGATCGCCCGGGCGCAGATCGCCCGGCGTCTGCAGGTCGAACGAGCGCATCGAGCCGTCGCTCAATTGCACGTCGACGCGATAGGCGCTCGGCTGCGCGCCCATCTGCTGGCCGATCTGGTTGCCCGCGACCGCGCCGCCGAGCGCGCCGATGACCGTCGCGGCGTCGCGGCCATGGCCGCGGCCGATCTGGTTGCCGAGCACGCCGCCGACGAGCGCGCCGACGACCGTGCCCGCGACGCCCGACGGGCCGATCGCGCCGCCGATCGGGCGGATTCCGGCGATCGTGCCGTACTGGGTCGAGTAGCCGGGCTGATAGCCCTGCTGATAGCCGGATTGATAGCCGGGCTGCGCGTAGCCTTGCTGCGGATAACCGGGCTGCGAGTAATCAGGCTGTGCAGGCTGTGAGTAATCGGGCTGCGCGTACGACGGTTGCGAGTACGACGGCTGCGCATACGACGGCTGCGAATAGACGGGCGCGCCGTACTGCGGCTGCGAACCATACGGTCCGTACGCACCCGGCGCGACGCATGCGCTCAGCGACAGCGCGGCCGTCGCGGCGAGCGACGCGAGCAGAGCAGTCTTCGTGAAAGCCGGGCGCTGCGTTGCCGTCTTTCGGATGGGCTTCGTGTTCATGGTAGCGGGTGGTTGCTATTGCACGGCGGCAGTATAGGGAATGCCGTCATCGTTGGATGAGCGCCGCGCGTAACAGTGTGTAAAGTCTGTAGCCGCGCGGTCGGCGCGTGCGGAAATCCCGTCCTGGACGGCTGTTTTCGGGCCGGTGAAACGATTCGTCCGAGGAAACGGCGCGTTGTCGAGCGCGTGCGTCGAGCGATCCGACCGACACGCTCGAACGGCACACGCCAAGCGATGCCGCCATGCAGCGATACCCAGACGCTCCAGCGTCCCGGTGCTGCGGCGAAACGTCGAAACGGTGAATCGATGAATCGATGAATCGATGAAACGATGAAACGATGAAACGGTGAAACGATGAAACGATGAAACGATGAAACGGTGAAACGGTGAAACGGTGAAACGGGCGAAAAGGCGAAAAGGCGAAAAGGCGCAACGTCGCTCCGCGCCGACGCGCGCGTCACCCGACGAACCGCCGGTACGAAAACGCGCCCAGCGCATCGCGCACGTCGTCGAGCGTGCGTTGCGTGACGTCGTTCGCGCGCGCGGTGCCTTCCTTCAGCACGTCGACGACGTAGCCCGGCTCGCGCGCGAGCTGCGCGCGCCGTTCGCGGATCGGCGCGATCAGCGCCTGCAGCTTGTCTTCGAGGCGGCGCTTGAGCGTCATGTCGCCGAGCCCGCCCGCGCGATACGCGGCCTTCAGCCGCTCGACTTCGTCCGGCTCGTCGTCGAACGCGTCGAGATACGTGAACACGACGTTGCCTTCGACCGTGCCCGGATCGGACACGCGCAAGTGGTTCGGATCGGTGTACATCCGCTTGACCGCATCGGCGATCGCAGCCGGCGGCGACGACAGCGCAATCGCGTTGCCCTGCGATTTGCTCATCTTCGCCCGGCCGTCGACGCCCGGCAGCCGCCCCGTCGACGAGATCAGCGCGCTCGCCTCGGGCAGCACGTCGACGCCCGCCTGCCGGTTGATGCGCCGGACGATCTCGTTCGTCTGCTCGATGAGCGGCAGCTGATCGTCGCCGACGGGCACCGTGTCGGCCTTGAACGCGGTGATGTCGGCCGCCTGCGCGACCGGGTAGCAGAGAAAGCCCGCGGGAATGTCGCGGCCGAAGCCGCGCGCGTGGATCTCGTCCTTGATCGTCGGATTGCGCTCCAGACGCGCGACGGTGACGAAGTTCAGATAGAAGAGCGTCAGCTCGGCGAGCGCGGGCAGCCCCGATTGCACGGCGATCGTGCTCCTGCGCGGATCGATGCCGACGGCCAGATAGTCGAGCGCGACCTCGATCACGTTGCGGCGGACCTTGTCGGGATCGTGCGCGTTGTCGGTCAGCGCCTGCGTGTCGGCGACGAGGATGAACTGCCGGTGGGTGTCCTGCAGCGCGATGCGCGTCTTCAGCGAGCCGACGTAATGGCCGAGGTGCAGCGGGCCGGTCGGGCGGTCGCCCGTCAGCGCGATCGGCGCTCGTGCCGGGATCGAGATGTCGTCTTGCATGAACGGTTTCTCCGGGAAGAACCGCCGCAATCCGGGCCGAGCTGGGGCGCGATCGACGCAATGCCGGCCGGATGCGGCGGCATGGTCGTGAACGGGATGTGACTATGCCGCTGCGTCAGGCGCGGCGCCAGCAGTGCGAGAGGGGAGGAAGCTGCGTGGACATGCGGCTAGGGTCGCACATTTTCGGTTCTCGCGCCATGCGGCGCGAACCGCTCGCGGTACGCCCGCGGCGTCACGCCGAGCATGCGCAGGAAGCTGCGCCGCATCGTTTCCTCGCAACCGAACCCGCAGTGCGCGGCGATGCGCTTGATCGGCAGCGGCCCGCCGGCCAGCAGATTGCGCGCCGCCTCGACGCGCATCTGCTCGATCGCGCGCGCGGGCGTCTTGCCGGTCGCCTCGCGATAGCGGCGCATGAAGCTGCGCTCGCTCATGCCGGCGCGCGCGGCGAGCGCCGCGACCGACAGATCCGCGCCCGGATTCGCGGCCGCCCACGCGTGCAGTTCGCTGAAGCCGCCGCCTTCATGCTGCAGCGTCAGCGCCGTGCTGAATTGCGCCTGGCCGCCCGGCCGCTTCAGGAACACGACGAGATGCCGCGCGACGTCGAGCGCGAGCGCGCGGCCGAGATCGTTCTCGACGAGCGCGAGCGCCAGATCGATGCCGGCCGTGACGCCCGCCGACGTCCAGACGTTGCCGTCGCGTACGAAAATGGGATCGGGGTCGACGCGCACGCCGGGGTAGCGCCGCGCGAGTTCTTCGCAGCGCGACCAGTGCGTGACGGCGCGGCGGCCGTCGAGCAGCCCCGCCGCCGCGAGCACGAACGCGCCCGAGCACACCGACGCGACGCGCCGCGTCCGGGCCGCGCGGCGGCGCACCCAGTCGACGAGCCGCGGATCGCGCGTCGCGTCGTGGACGCCCCAGCCGCCCGCGACGATCAGCGTGTCGGACGGCTCGCGCGCGGCGGGCAGCGGCGCGGCGAAGAACGCAAGCCCCGCCGACGACGCCACCGAACGCGCGTTCGCGGCGACGACGCGCGGCGCGTACGGAATCGCGAGGCCGCGTTGCGCCGCGAAGTCGTTCGCGGTCGAGAACACCTGGAGCGGCCCGGCGACGTCGAGCAACTGCACGTCGTCGAAGGCGAGCACGTGTACGGCGCGGCGCGCGGCGGCGGGCGCGGGCACGGGTATGAGCGGCTCGGCTGGCGGGATTCGTGGGGACTTTGGCATATCCGCCATACGGTACTTGCGTACAGTCGGTTTGTCCACGACGCCGGCGCGGGCGCGCGGCGCGGTGCGACAACCGCGAAAAGGAGGAGGTGAGGAATGGCCATCGAAGTGGGATTACTGCTGTTTCCGCAGGTGCAGCAACTCGACCTGACCGGGCCGCACGACGTGTTCGCGTCGCTGCCGGGCGTCACGGCGCGGCTCGTCTGGAAAACGCGCGAGCCGGTTGCGGCGAGCAGCGGGCTCGCGCTCGCGCCGGACGCGACGTTCGACGACTGTCCGCCGCTCGACGTGATCTGCGTGCCGGGCGGCATGGGCGTCGCCGATCTGATGGAGGACGCGGACACGCTCGCGTTCATCCGCCGGCAGGCGGCGCACGCGCGCTACGTGAGCTCGGTGTGCACGGGCGCGCTCGTGCTCGGCGCGGCGGGGCTGCTGCGCGGCCGGCGCGCGACGACGCACTGGGCGTTCCATTCGCTGCTCGCGCCGCTCGGCGCGATTCCGGTGCGCGAGCGCGTCGTGCGCGACGGCAACCTCGTGACGGGCGGCGGCGTGACGGCGGGGATCGATTTCGCGCTGACGCTCGCGGCGGAACTCGTCGGCGAGGACGTTGCGCAGGCCGTGCAATTGCAACTCGAATACGCGCCGGCGCCGCCGTTCGACGCGGGCGATCCGGACACCGCGCCGGCGCGGATCGTCGAGCGCGTGCGCGAGCGGTCGAAGCCGGTGCTCGCGCGGCGCGAGCAGGTGGTCGCGCGCGTGGCGGCGGCGCTGGAGCGCGGCCGGGCGGAGCGTTGACGCGTATGGTCCGTTGACGGACGGGGGCGCGAGCCGGAGATAGCGGAGCGCGGCGGCGCGGGGCGCGGGCGGATGCCGCCGGATCGCGGGGCGGCGCTCGCGCGGACAGCGTGCGCTTCGAAGCGACGCCGCGCTGCGTGGCTCCGCTCCGTTCGTCGCGATTCGATCGAATCGCGTTTGACCGCGTGGATCGAACGCCGCGACGCTGCGCGCCGTTCACGCGGGGCGTGCGTGCGGGGCGTCGCGATTGCGCGTGATGTGCGCGCGTCGCGTGAAGCGCATCGCGCGAGCGCGACGCAAGACGAAGCGACGCAAGACGGTCGGCGCGCTCGCGCGCGCCCGTGCCTTGCCTTCGTCGCGCCCGCGGCTACTTCTCGACAGCGACCGCCGAATCGTCGATCCGCCCGTCGCCGTCGTCGGGCGCGCGATGCGCGCGCCGCGCGTCGTGTCCGTCGAGCACGCCGGGCTTGTCGCGTTCGCCGCGCTCGTTGCGCTCGTCGCGTCCGTCATGCTCGTCGCTCAGCCACTCGGCGGCGTCGCCGCCCGTCTGCTCGATCAGGCCCTTCGCGAGCTCGAGCGCCTGCCGCTCGAACAGCCGCCGGTAGACGCCGCCTTCGAGCCGGATCAGCTCGTCGTGGCTGCCTTCCTCGATCACGCGCCCCTTGTCGAGCACGATCAGCCGATCGAGCGCGCGCACCGTCGACAGCCGGTGCGCGACGACGAGCGTCGTGCGTCCGACCATCAGCCGCTCCATCGCCTGCTGGATCAGCACCTCGCTTTCGCTATCGAGGCTCGACGTCGCTTCGTCGAGGATCAGCACCGGCGCGTCGGCGAGGAACGCGCGCGCGATCGCCACGCGTTGCCGCTCGCCGCCCGACAGCTTGATCCCGCGTTCGCCGACGAGCGTGTCGTAGCCCTGCGGCAGCTCGGCGATGAACTCGTGCGCGCTCGCGAGCCGCGCGGCGCGCTCGATCTCGCCGCGCGTCGCGCCGGGTCGCGCATACGCGATGTTCTCGGCGAGCGTGCGGTGGAACAGCAGCGGCTCCTGCTGGACGATCGCGATCTGGCTGCGCAGCGAAGCCTGCGTGACGTCGGCGATGTTCTGCCCGTCGATCGCGATGCGCCCGCCGTCGACGTCGTACAGCCGCTGAATCAGCTTGATGAACGACGTCTTGCCCGAGCCCGAATGCCCGACGAGCCCGATTCGCTCGCCCGGCGCGATCCGGATCGAGAAATCGTCGTACAGCGGCTTCGCATGCGCGCCGCTGTAGCCGAACGTCACGTGCTCGAAGCGGATCTCGCCGTGCGCGATCGAGATCGGCTTCGCGCCCGGCTTGTCGTCGATGCCGAGCGGCTGCCGCTCGAGCGACACGAGCTCCTCCATGTCGTTGACGGAGCGCTGCAGGTTGCGGATGTGCATCCCGATGTCGCGCAGATAGCCTTGCAGCACGAGGAACGTCGTGAGCGCGAACGCGATGTCGCCGACGCTCGCGCGATCGTGCGCCCACAGCCACAGCGCCGCGCCGAGGATCGCCGCCTGCATCGCGACGAGCATCGCGCCCTGCACGCCGCCGTTCAGCGTGCCGCGCCGCCACGCGCGGCGGGTGCGCGCGCGCCACTTCGACACGACGCCGTCGAGCCGCGCCTCTTCGCGGGTCTCCGCGCCGAACGCCTTGACGACCGGGTTGCAGCTCACCGCGTCGGCGAGCGCGCCGCCCATACGCGTGTCCCACAGGTTGCCGAGCCGCGCGGCGGGCGCGACGAAGCGCAGCGACATCGTGACCGTCACCGCGATGAACACGACGGAGCCGCCGCCGACCACCGCGCCCATCACCGGCCAGTGCGAGCCGAGCAGCAGCGTCGCGCCCGCGAGCATCACGACGGACGGCAGCAGCGCGACGAGCAGCGTGTCGTTGAGCAGGTCGATCGCCCACATGCCGCGCGTGATCTTGCGCACGGTCGAGCCGGCGAAGCTGTTCGCGTGCCAGTCGGTCGAAAAGCGCTGCACGCGATGGAACGCGTTCGCCGCGATCTGGCTCATCATCTCGAGCGTCAGCACGATGATGTTGCGGAACGCCGCCTGCCGCAGCAGCGTGCACGCGAGCCCGATGCCGATCAGCATGCCGAACGCGTGTAGCGCGCGGCTCCATGCGAGCGCCTTGTCCGCGGCGGTGACGCCGTGCGACAGCGCGTCGACGAGGCGTCCCGCGAAGAGCGGCGTCAACACGTCGCCGAGCGCGGTGGCGAGCGCGAAGAACGCGATGGCGGCGATGCGCGCGGGTTGCGCGCGCCAGTGCCGGAAGGTGAACGCGAGCACGTCGGTAAACGCTCGTCCACCCGGATGGGTTGTTTTTTGGGCCATTTGTCGGGGCCCGGTCGCTCGTGGCGAACGGGACTTGTCGATTGTTGTTCGAAACGAAAGCCGGACGCATGCCGCTGCGCGTCAGCGCGCGAAGCGAAGGCGGGGAACTGTCCGGAAGCTGTGCGGGCTGGATAGCGGCCCGCGAAGACGACGACTTAGAACGCGCGTCGTGGAACTGCCGTCGGGGAGGTGACATGCATTCGCGACATCTGGCACCTCCTTCGAACGTTGGGTGAGTGGAGTGAAAGCGAGCGGAGTTCAACTCGTGAAGCGATTCTAGCGGCCGTTTCGCATTGCTGCAATGTCAGACGAATGGATGTTGCCGATTCGATACGGGGCGATGCGCGGCGATGCGGCTCGCCGCGTTCGATTGGGGGCGGAGGGAGTCGGTTGGCATCGGGACTCGACGTGCGCCGCGATTGCCACGCGCGGGCGTACGGGCGTATGGGCGTATGCGTGTGGCGCTATGCGCCCGGCGCGCCCGCGCCCGGCGGGCCGAAGCGGTTCACGCGGACGTGTACGCGCGCGCGTGCGCGTACACGTCCGCGGCGCGCGAAGCTGTCACGGCGTGCATGTCGCCGATGCGGAAGTCGCGGGCGGGATGCGTCCGCTGATATGTCCCGGGCGGGTGCGTCGGTTTGGCCTTGCGCGCGGCCGGACATGCTTCGAGCGCGTGTATTGCGACCGTGGCTCCCCGTTCCGGGGGGGCCGCGGCGAACGCATGTGCTCGGGACGACGCGTTCCCGACCGGGACGGCGCGAACGGACGCACGCCGAGCGGGCGCGTCCCAGACGGGCGCGTCCCAAACATGCAGCCCCGAACGCGTCTCTCCCAGAAGGGCCGCTCCCGAACGGGCATGTCCCGAACGGGGACGTCCCGAACGGGCACGTCCCGAACGGGCACGTCCCGAACGGGCATGTCCCGGACTGGCATGTCCCGAACGGGCACTTCCCAAGCAGGCACGTCCCAAGCAGGCGCGTCCCGACGTTATGGGACAATCCGGCGTCCCCCACCCTGTAGAACCGAACACTGCATCGAGGAAACGATGAGCGATTTTCAGCAAGGCATTCTGGCTCCGATTCCGGCGGCGAGCCGCTACCTGTCCTTCCGGATCACGCATCCGGAGCGTGCGGCGAGCGCGCTCGCCGCGTTGCGCGACGCCATTGACGGCGTCGACACGGTGATCGGCATCGGGCCGTCGCTCGTGCAGGCGCTCGACAAGAAGATCGACGGCCTGAAGGAGTTTCCCGAGCTGTCGGTGCCGGGCGCGCCGGTGCCGTCGACGCCCGCGGCGCTCTGGGTCTGGCTGCGCGCCGACGATCTCGGCGCGGCCACCGTGCGCTCGCGCGAGATCGAGCAGCTCGTCGCGCCCGCGTTCGAGCTCGACTGCGCCGCGAACGCGTTCCGCTACGCGGACGACCGCGACCTGTCCGGCTACGAGGACGGCACCGAGAACCCGGAAGGCGACGAGGCGATCGAAACCGCGTTCGTGTCCGGCAAGGGCGCGGGCTTCGACGGCGCGAGCTTCGTCGCGGTCCAGCAATGGGTGCACGACTTCGGCAAGATGCGCGAGATCCCGGGCGACGAAATGGACCGGATCATCGGCCGCCGCAAGGACGACAACGAAGAACTCGAAGACGCGCCCGCGTACGCGCACGTGAAGCGCACCGAGCAGGAGAGCTTCAAGCCGGAGGCGAAGGTGCTGCGGCGCTCGTCGCCGTGGGCGGACGAGCGCCGCGCCGGCTTGTATTTCGTCGCATTCGGACATTCGTTCCGCGCGTTCGAGGTGCAGATGCGCCGGATGATCGGCGCGACCGACGGCGTGCACGACGGCCTGTTCCGCTTCACGCAGCCGATCACCGGCTCGTTCTTCTGGTGTCCGCCCGTCAAGGGCGGCAAGCTCGATCTGTCGGCGCTCGGGCTGTAACGCGGTCGCGCGGCGTCGCCGCACGGGCATCCGTGCGGCCAGCGCGTGCAGCGAATCCGTCAATTCGCGTGCGTGACGGCGGACCGTTCCACGTCGCCGCGTTGCGCGCCCGAATCTTCCGTCAGGGCTTGCGCAGAAACGCCGGGCTCGCGATCGGCCGCGCCGGCGCCGGCGCCGTGCCGCTCGCATCGCTCGCCGCTGTGCCGTGGGCCTTGTCTCCCGAATCCGAAGGCTTGGGTTTGCACGGCCGCATCGTCGACGCGCGCGCTCAGGCGGGCTGCACGCCGCAGGTCTCGCAGCGTGCGATCCGGAGGGACACCACCGTGAGTCTCGTCGGCGCGGGGCTCGGCGTATCGCCGGTTCCCGCATCCCCGCGCGAGGATCGGCGCAAGACGGTCGTTTATCGCGACATCGACGCGCCCGGCACGCCGGGTTTCGTACGAACCGGCATCGGCGCGGCGTCGCGGCGATCGTTCCCCGTCACTCGAAGCATTCCGGGAATCGGCGTTCGGGGCATCCGGTCGACGGATTTCGAATGCGATCGAGGCTGATTCGCGCTGCCGGCGAATACCGACGCGAATGCGCAATCAATCGGCAGCCTGATGTTTAATCGGCGGCAATCGATTCATCGGAACGGACGTTTTTCGAACGGCTTCGATTTCCTGTCGGCAGCGCCGCTTCGTTCGGGCGAAGTGAGCAGTGTCGCGCGTTGCGAGCCGCCGGACGGGCCGATGAAAAGCGCGGCGCCGATTTTCACGGAGTCGGCTTCGATCATTTAAACAAGTAGATAACATATTAAATATTAAAAGAAATTGATTATCCCGTTGGATATGGTCGGTTATTTTCATCGGGCGAGTGAGCGTCGCTTATAGTGCACGACGCATGTCCGCCAATCGAAACATCCGTACGAGGAGGATCGAATTGAAATTCAAGTGCATCGCAGCAACCGTCCTGGCCGTGGCGGCCGTCGACGCGACGGCCGCCGGCGCCTGCCTGAACGGCTCCGTGATCGCTTCGTCGACGAGCGCGCCGCTCGTCGCGAGACAAGGCTCGGCGTTCTCGTCGACGCTCTACGATCCGGCGATCACGTCGAACAACCGCACGCACAACCCCGTCATGCTGACGGTGAAGGTGACGAACAAGGGCCAGCCGGTTTCCGGCTGCGACGTCGCGTGGCAGCCGCGGGGCGCAGGCAGTGCGTCGGGCTGGCTCTTTCCGGTGAACGCGTCGACCGGCGCGGACGGGGTCGCGTCCGCGTGGTGGATCGCCGGCAGCGGCGGCGCGCAAACGGCGGTGGCGAGCATCCGCAGGTTCGACGGCACGGCGCAGAGCGTCGCGATCGGCGGCTCGGCGCAGCCGCACCGAACGCGCGCGAACTCCGTCCATCTGAACTACCAGCAGGCGAGCGGCTGGACCGCGTTCAGCGTCGACGTGACGCCCGAAGCGCTCGCGCCGACCACCTATTGGGAAGCGATCGGCTGGCCGGGCGCTTACACCGGCATCCAGTCGGTCGACGGCAAGCAGAACGGCCTGGTCCTGTTTTCAGTGTGGGACGCGAACGGCAAGTCGCCGCAGATCATCGCGAAGGGGCCGGGCGTCAGCTGCACGCAGTTCGGCGGCGAAGGCACCGGCTACAAGTGCTCGAAGAGCCATGCGCCCGTCGCGGGCCGGACATATCGCTTCATGGCGTCGATCGCGCCCGTCGCCGGCCAGAACCAGACCGACTATTCGGTGTGGTTCACGGACACGTCGACCAACGTGCGCGAGCTGATCGCGACGCTGCGCTATCAGAAGAGCCTGCAGTCGGCGAATTTCGCGAACAGCTTCGTCGAGGATTGGGCGACGCAAGGCGCGTCGTGTCTCGACGCGACGCAGCGGGCCGGACAGTACGGCAACGTATGGGCGTTCGACAGGGTGGCCGGGCGGTGGGTCGCGGTCAAGAAGGCGACGACGTCGGCCGTCTACACGCCCGATCACAACGAGATCTGCTCGAACTATCAGTTCTCGGTGGTCAACGGCAACTTCCGGATGAGCACGGGCGGCTACGCGGTGGGGCAGCCGCACAATCTGCCGGGCGGGCCGAAGTCGATTCTGCTGACGCTGCCTTGACCCTCGGGCGCGTCGCGCCCGTTCGGCGGCGTGGGGCGTGACGCGTCGTCTGGCCCCGCCTCGCCGCTTGGTTGCATGCCGCCCGGTTGCATCGTCGCTCGCGGTTCGGGCGGTCGGTGCGACGGCCGGGCGCGGTGCCGCCGCCGGTTCGGTTCTGGCGGGCGAGCTTACGTGCGGCTGCCGAGAGGTCGGCGCCGGTGACTGAAGCGGCGCTGCCGCCACCGCCGCCACCACCGCGGATGCGAAGCGCGCACGCGCGAGAGCCTGCAACGCGCATCCATCGAACGGGCGGGCCCGATTTGTCCCGCATCGCCGCCGCTAAGCGATCGAGGCGCGTCACCGCGTCGCCCGACGCCTGACGCCTGACGCCCGACACGGCACGGTGCGGCGCAACGCGGCACGCACAACGCGGCACGCACGAGGCCGCCGCGTGTCGCAGCGCAACGCGGCACGTCGCGCCGCCCTACGCCGCGCCGCCGCATCCGTCACTTCAACGTCGTCTCGATCCGCGTCCCGCGCTTGATGAACAGCGTGACGGGCGTCTTCTCGGCGATTTCCGCGAGCCGTTTGCGCTGCGCATCATCGAGCGCGCCGTCGACCGCGATCGTGCGCCGCACGTACTGCGCGCCCTCGCGGTCGACGTGCAGTTCGGCGCGCGCGGCGAGGCGCGCGGCCGGCCATTCCTTGCGCTGCATGTACATCCGCAGCGTCGCGACCGTGCACGCGGCGAGCCCCGACAGCACGAGCTCGTACGGCGCGGGCCCGACGTTGCCGCCGCCCTCGTGCTCGTTTTCGTCGCCTTGCAGGCGATGCTTGCCGGCTTCGAGATCGACGACGTAGTTCGGCGCGTCGAGCGCCATTTCGGCTGAGGCGTGAATGAGCGGCATCGCGTGTCCTCGAGGTAAAGGGAAGGAGCGGCCGGCATGCCGGCCCCGATTCACGAGCATAAACGGCTTCGCGCCCGCGTGCAGCGGCCGTCATGCGCCCGCGGGATGCGTCGACGCCGCGCGCACGGCATCGATCACGCGCTCGCGGAGCCACTGGTGCGCGCGGTCGAGCTCGCGCGATTCGTGCCAGTACGCGAGGATCGGATAGGGCTTGAGCCGCAGCGGCAGCGGCTGGACCGCGATCGGCAGGAGCCGCGTCATGCGTAGCGCGTACGAGCGCGGCAGCGTCAGCAGCAGATCGCCCGACGCCGCGATCTGGCACGCGGCGAAATAGTGCTGGCAGACGAGCTGGATGCGGCGGAAGCGGCCGTCGGCGCCGAGCAGCACGTCGAGCGTGTGCGGTTCGCCGAGCGGCGACACCGTCACGTGCCGCGCGGCGAAATAGTCGGCTCGGCGCAGCGGCGCGCCCGCGAGCGGATGATCGCGCCGCATCGCGACGACGAGCGTGTCGTCGACCACGTTTTCGCCGACGATCCGGGGCCCCGCGGGCACCCGGCGCTCGATCGCGAGATCGAGGTTGCCGCTGCCGAGCTCGCGCTCGATGTCGGCGACGGGCACGCGGCGGCTCACGAGCCGCACGCCGGGCGCGTCGCGCGCGAGCGACGCGACGAGCTGCGGCAGCGCGATCGATTCGAGCACGTCGCGCACGCCGACGACGAAGCCGAGGTCGAGCGCGTCCGGGCTGAGGCGCGTCTGAGCGCGCGCCGCGTCCTGCAGCCCCTTCAGATGCAGCTGGACGTCGGCGATCACCGCGCGCGTGCGCTCGGTCGGCACGACCTTGTTGCCCTGCCGCACGAAGAGCGGATCGCCGAAGTGCGCGCGCAGCCGGTTCAGCGCGTGCGTGACGGCCGGCTGCGTCAGGTGCAGCGCGCGCGCGGCGGCGCTGATGCCGCCTTGCACGTAGACCGCGTCGAGCACGCGGAACAGGTTCAGGTCGAGTCGGTGGTCGGGCGGCATCGGCATGTCGGGGATTCGGCGTTCCGGGAAGGCTCGCGCGATCGCGCAAGCCCATCAGTGAAGTCTATGTCCTTGCATAATAAATATTCATTTCATCGATTGTCGAGGATCGCGTACGCTCGTCTTCATTCGAACCGACCACACGGAGACGCCATGGATTTCTCCCCTTCGGCCCGCAGCCGCGAACTGAGCGAGCGCATCGCGGGCTTCATGCGCGACGAGATCGCGCCCGTCGAGGCGCGCTATGTCGAGCAATCGACGGGCGGCGCCGACTGGCGCCTCTGGCGCCAGCCCGACGTGATGGAAACGCTGAAGGCGAAGGCGCGCGCGGCCGGCCTGTGGAACCTGTTCCTGCCGCAGGCCGAGCACGGCGGCGCGGGGCTGTCGAACGCGGAGTACGCGCCGCTCGCCGAACTGATGGGGCACTCGTTCATCGCGCCCGAAGCGTTCAACTGCAACGCGCCCGACACCGGCAACATGGAGGTGCTCGCGCGCTACGGCTCGCCCGAGCAGCGCCGCCGCTGGCTCGAGCCGCTCCTCGCGGGCGAGATTCGCTCGGCGTTCTGCATGACGGAGCCGGAGGTCGCGTCGTCGGACGCGACGAACATGCGGGCCACCGCGGCGATCGACGGCGACGAAGTCGTGCTGAACGGCCGCAAGTGGTGGTCGACGGGCATCGGCCATCCGCTCGCGCGCGTCGTGATCTTCATGGGGCTCACCGATCCGCAGGCGGAGCCGCACCGCCGGCACACGATGGTGCTGTGCCCGCTCGACGCGCCCGGCGTGAAGATCGAACGGATGCTGCCCGTGTTCAATGCGTACGACGAGCCGTCGGGCCACGGCGAAGTCAGCTTCACGAACGTGCGGCTGCCCGCGTCGAACGTGATCCTCGGGCCGGGGCGCGGTTTCGAGATCGCGCAAGGCCGGCTCGGGCCGGGCCGTATCCACCATTGCATGCGCGCGCTCGGCGCGGCGGAGAAGGCGCTCACGCTGCTGTGCGCGCGCGCGACGACGCGCACCGCGTTCGGCAAGCCGCTCGTCAAGCTCGGCGGCAACGGCGACGTCGTCGCGAACCTGCGGATGTCGATCGAGCAGGCGCGCCTCCTGACGCTGAAGGCCGCGTGGACGATCGACACGCAGGGCGTGAAGGCGGCGCTGTCGCTGATCTCGCAGATCAAGGTGGTCGTGCCGGCGGTCGCGCAGCAGGCGGCCGACGCGGCGATCCAGATCCACGGCGGCGCGGGCCTGTCGAACGACTTTCCGCTCGCGGCGCTCTATGCGTACGCGCGCGTGCTGCGGATCGCGGACGGGCCGGACGAGGTGCATCGCGCGGTCGTCGCGAAGCTCGAGGTGAAGCGGCAGCTCGCCGCGGCGGAGGCGGCATGAGCGTGCGCCTCGACGATGCGCGCGACGTGCGCGACGAAGACCGGCTCGACGCGGCGAAGCTCGACGCGTGCCTGAAGTCGCGGATCGACGGCTTGACGGGCGAGCCGAGCATCCGGCAGTTCCACGGCGGCGCGTCGAACCTGACCTACCTGATCGGCTATGGCGATCGCGAGCTGGTGCTGCGGCGGCCGCCCGCGGGCGCGAAGGCGGGCACCGCGCACGACATGCTGCGCGAGGCGGCGGTGATGGCGGCGCTCAAGCCGGACTACCGCTACGTGCCCGCGATCCTTGCGCGCTGCGACGACACCGCGGTGATCGGCAGCGAGTTCTACGTGATGGAGCGCATCGCCGGCGTGATCCTGCGGCGCGAACTGCCCGCCGGGCTGAACCTCGATCGCGACGGCGTGCGCAAGCTGTGCGAGAGCTTCGTCGATCGGCTGATCGAGCTGCACGCGATCGACGCGTCGCGCGCCGAAATCGCGGCGCTCGGCAAGGGCGAGGGCTACGTCGCGCGGCAGTTGAGCGGCTGGGGCGAGCGCTGGCGCAAGGCGCTCACCGACGGCGCGAACCCGTGCGACGACGTGCTCGCGTGGCTCGAGCGCAACCGCCCGGCGAGCGAGCGCCGCATCTGCGTGATTCACAACGACTATCGCTTCGACAACGTCGTGCTCGATCCGGCCGACCCGTTGTCGATCGTCGGCGTGCTCGACTGGGAGATGGCGACGCTAGGCGATCCGCTGATGGATCTCGGCGGCTCGCTCGCGTACTGGGTGCAGGCCGACGACGATCCCGCGTTCGTCGCGATGCGCCGCCAGCCGACGCACGCGCAAGGGATGATGACGCGCCGCGAGGTGGTCGACTATTACGGCGCGCGCACGGGCATCGACGTCGGCGGCTTCGAGTTCTACGAAGTGTTCGGCCTGTTCCGGCTGATGGTGATCGCGCAGCAGATCTACCGGCGCTTCGTGCTCGGCCATACGACGAACGAGCAGTTCGCGGGCTTCGGCGCGGCCGTGCGCTATCTCGGCGAGCGGTGCCGGCGCGTGATCGCGGCGGCGGCCGGGAGTGCGCGATGAGCGAGCTGTTCCTGATCCGCCACGCGCAGGCGAGCTTCGATGCGGCCGATTACGATTGCCTGTCGCCGCTCGGCGACGAGCAGTCGGCGCGGCTCGGCGCGTGGATGGCGCGCGGCGCGCGGCGGCCCGGGCTGATCGCGACGGGCACGCTGCGCCGCCACGCGCAGACGGCCGACGGCTGCGCGCGCGCGGCGGGCGTCGACGCGCCGCGACTCGCGCTCGCGGGCCTCGACGAGCTCGACTCGGACGAGTTGATCGCGCGTCATCGGCCCGAGCTTGCTTCGCGCGACGCGCTGCTGCGCGCGATGGGGGCGCAAGCCGATCCGCGCCGCGCGTTCCAGGCGCTGTTCGCGGCGGCCGTCGCGCGCTGGACGGGCGGCGCGCACGACGGCGACTACGTCTGCCCGTGGCCCGAATTCCGCGCGCGCACGCTCGCGGCGTGGGACGCGCTCGCGCGGCAGCCGGCGCGCGAGATCTGGGCGTTCACGTCGGGCGGGCCGATCGGCGTGATCGTCGCGACGCTTCTCGGCGTGCCCGTCGAGCGCAGCTTCGAGCTCGCGTGGCCGCTCGTCAACACGAGCGTGAGCCGAATCAGGATCGGCCGCGGCGGCGCGCGCGTGACGACGTACAACGGCTGGCCGCACCTCGACGGCGCGGACGACGAGCGGCTCGTCACGCATCGCTGATTTCCTCCCCCTTCATCGACTCAGGATATTCTCCATGACCGCATCCAACCTGTTCGATCTGTCCGGCAAGATCGCCGTCGTCACGGGCGCGAGCCGCGGCATCGGCGCGGACGCCGCGAGGCTGCTCGGCGCGTTCGGCGCGCACGTCGTCGTCACGAGCCGGCGCATCGACGATTGCCGCACGATCGCGAACGAGATCGTCGAGGCCGGCGGCTCGGCCGAGGCGGCCGCGTGCCACATCGGCGAGCTCGACCAGATCGACGCGCTGTTCGCCGCGCTCGAAGACAAGCACGGGCGGCTCGACGTGCTCGTCAACAACGCGGCGGCGAATCCGTACTACGGGCCGATCGTCGACACCGACCCCGGCGCGTTCCAGAAGACCGTCGACGTGAACATCCGCGGCTACTTCTTCATGTCGAGCCGCGGCGCGAAGCTGATGGGCAAGGGCGGCGGCGGATCGATCGTCAACGTCGCGTCGGTGAACGGCGTGGTTCCCGGCTACTGGCAGGGCATCTACTCGATCACGAAGGCGGCGGTGATCTCGATGACGAAGGCGTTCGCGATCGAATGCGCGGCGAGCGGCGTGCGGTGCAACGCGCTGCTGCCGGGCCTCACCGACACGAAATTCGCGTCGGCGCTGACGCAGGCGCCCGACGTGCTGAAGCAGGTGCTCGCGCACGTGCCGATGCGGCGCGCCGCGCAGCCGTCGGAGATGGCGGGCGCGGTGTTGTATCTTGCGTCGGCGGCGTCGAGCTACACGACGGGCGCGGTGCTCAACGTCGACGGCGGGTATTTGTCCGTCTGACGGTTGGCGCTCGGCGTACGCATGCCGCACCGGATGCCGTACGCTGCTGACGGCGGCGCCGATTGCGATTGCAGCCGCGTTCACGGCGACGCGTGGGGTGCGCGACGCATCATGTATCACGCATTCCGCATGCGCGCGATCGCGCATGCGACGAGCGAATAGCGAATAGCGAATAGCGAAACGACTGGGAGTGTTCATGACGAAGAACTTGGCGCCGCGTCTTGCCGGCAAGCGGGCGTTCATCACCGGCGCGGCGGGCGGCCTTGGGCGCGCGATCGCGCGGCGAATGGCCGAGCAGGGGGCGAAAGTGTTCCTGACCGACATCGTCGACGCGGCGGTGCTCGACGCATTCGCGGCGCAGCTGAACGAAGCGGCGGACGAGCGCGTCGCGTGGGCGGCCGTGCAGGACGTCGCCGACGAAGTGCAGTGGGCGTCGCGGCTTTCGCAGGCGAACGACGCGATGGGCGGATTGTCGGTGCTGGTGCACAACGCGGGCGTCGGCTCGTTCGGCGCGGTCGGGCAGATTCGGCTCGACGAATGGCGGCGCGTGATGGCGATCAACGTCGAGAGCATCGTGCTCGGCACGAAGCATGCGCTGCCGTATCTGGAGGCGGGCGCGCCCGCGTCGATCGTCAACATCTCGTCGGTCGCCGCGTTCAAGCACGAGCCTGACTACACAGCGTACAACGCGTCGAAGGCGGCGGTCGCTTCGCTGACGAAATCCATCGCGGTGGATTGCGCGCGCCGGCAGACCGAGGTGCGCTGCAACTCGATCCATCCGTCGTTCATCATGACGGGCATCGTCGCGCCGATCGTCCAGCAAGTCGGCGAGAAGGAGGCGGCGCGCAAGCTCGCGCGCGGCGTGCCGATGCGCCGGCTCGGCGAGCCGGACGACGTCGCGCATGCGGCCGTCTATCTCGCGTCCGACGAGAGCCGCTACGTGACGGGCGCGGAGCTCGTGATCGACGGCGGAATGTGCGCGGTTTGACGTGGCATGCGCATGCCGGCGATGGTCTTTATGCGCAGCCGCCGGCGCGTTCGAATCATGCGCGGCGACGTGATTGCATCGTTGCGGATCGCGCATCGCGCATCGCGCATCGCGCATCGCGCATCGCGCATCGCGCATCGCGCGCATGCGACAGCGGTATGCGCGCCGAGTTCGCCAACGCGGCGTACGCCGCATCTTTCCACTCATCCTGAAGGTGACGCCCATGTCCAACCCCGTCAATCGCCAACTGCGCCTGAAGGCGCGCCCCGACGGACGCGTCGGCCAGGAGCACTTCACGCTCGTCGAAGCGCCGTTGCCCGAGCTCGGGCCGGGTGAGATGCTCGTGCGCGTGCTGTATCTGTCGATGGACCCGACCAATCGCGTGTGGATGAGCGACATCCCGCAATACCTGCCGCCCGTCGCGATCGGCGACGTGATGCGCGCGCTCGGCATCGGGCGCGTCGTCGCGTCGAATGCGCCGGGGTTCGCCGAGGGCGATCTGGTGCAGGGGCTCGTCGGCTGGCAGGACTACGCGCACGTGCGCGCCGACGAAGCCGCGCAGTACACGAAGCTGCCCGCCGCGCTCGGCCTGCCGCTGCCGCGCCTGCTCGGCGCGTGCGGGATGAGCGGGCTCACCGCGTACTACGGGATGACCGAGATCGCGCCGGTGCAGCCGGGCGAGACGCTCGTCGTGTCGGCCGCGGCGGGCTCGGTCGGCTCCGTCGCCGGGCAGATCGGCAAGATTCACGGCGCGCGCGTCGTCGGCATCGCGGGCGGCGCGGACAAGTGCCGCTATCTGACCGAGGAGCTCGGCTTCGACGCGGCCGTCGACTACAAGGCCGACGGCTGGAAGCGCGCGCTGAAGGATGCGACGCCCGACGGTGTGCACGTGAACTTCGAGAACGTCGGCGGCGAGATCATGCGCGCGGTGCTGTCGCGGATGGCGATCGGCGGGCGCGTCGCGCTGTGCGGCGTGATCGCGAACTACAACAGCGGCCGCCCGTCCGACGACGTCAGCGTGCTGATCGCGAAGCGGCTGACGATGCGCGGCTTCCTGATTCTCGATTACCGCAAGAGCCGCGAGGCGGTCGCGACGCTCGCCGGCTGGCTGCGCGACGGCAGGCTGAAAGCGGAGGAGACCGTCGTCGACGGACTGAGCAACGCGCCCGACGTGCTGAATCGGCTGTTCGACGGCAGCCATCGCGGCAAGCTCGTGTTGCGGGTCGATCCGCAGGCTTGATAGCGTCGTCGCGTCGCGTCGCGTCGCGCTGCGTTGCGTTGCGTTGCGTCGTGCCGACGGGCGCTCGGTTGATCGGGCGGCGCTCGCGCGCCGTGCGCTTTTTTCGGGTCGCGCTGCGTTCGGCGACGGCGCGCGCCGAACACGTCTATTCGTCGATATCACGAAGGGCGGCTCGACCGCACGCGTACGTCGAGACAAAAAGACGCCACGGCGGCTTGCCGTGGCGTGGGAATTCCAGTCAGGGGGGGAGGGTTGACTGGGTCTAGCCGCTCTGGCGCGCCGTGCGTCCGGAAACGACACGGCATCCTAAGCAGTTCCCATTGTTGGGAATCGGGCGAACCAAGTCAATTTCGGCAAATTAACGCAATTTACCGTGCGTTACCGGCGGGCGATCGTTATGCTGCCGACAGAGTCGAAGGCGTCGAAGGCGTCGAAGGCGTCGAAGGCGTCGAAGGCGTCGAAGGCGTCGACCGCGTCGACCGCGTCGACCGCGTCGACCGCGTCGACCGCGTCGACCGCGTCGACCGCGTCGACCGCATCGACCGCATCGACCGCATCGACCGCATCGACCGCATCGACCGCATCGACCGCATCGACCGCATCGACCGCATCGACCGCATCGACCGCATCGACCGCATCGACCGCATCGACCGCATCGACCGCATCGACCGCATCGACCGCATCGACAACTTCAACCGCATGCCGTTCGCAGTCGCCTCGAAGTTTTCGGATGCTTCGCCAGCCTTTGCGGTTTCAATGCGTCGACTTCGAGCCTCGCGAATGCATCGATTACTTCAATCGATGCGCGCGCCGCGAATGTCGACACACCGAAACACCGAAACACCGAAACACCGAAACACCGAAACACCGAAACACCGAAACACCGAAACACCGAAACGCCGACACACCGAAAGAAGCCGCGCGGCCGCACGCGCGGCCACGGCGCCGGCAGTCGAGCCGCGGCCGGCCGCGGCGCGCGCGACGGTTTCGCCGCCGCTCGAATTCACCGCATCCTCCGATTCAAGAAAATGCCGCAGCGCGCCGCTCATGCGGCGCTCAGGACGCCGCCGGCCCCGCCGCAACGTCTTCGTGCTTGCCGCGCATCGCGATTCCCCACAGGATCACCACGCCGCTCGCGAGCGTGAAGCCCGTGCACATCCACGCGACGGGCGCGAGCCCGAGATGCAGGAACGGCGCGACGGCCTGCGTCGCGAGCGCCGCGCCGCCGAGGCCGAAGAACATCAGCAATCCGGCCGCGCGTCCGGCGATCGACGGCTCGGCCGCGAGCGCGCGCGCCATCGACGCCGGTCCGCGCAAGCCGAGTGAGCCGCAGAACAGCATCCACGACGCGACGACGAGCGCGGTCGAGCGCAGCTCGAGATGCGCGAGCAGCAGGAACGCGGCGGCGGCCGCGAACTGCAGCAGCGCGCCGAGCGAGATGATCCGGTCGAGGCCGAGCGCGTCGGTCCATTTGCCGCTGCGCGCCGCGGTCAGCATGAACGCCGCGACGCCGCATGCCTGCAACAGGCTGAACGTCGATGGCCCCGCGCCGAGCCAGATCTCGACGACCTGCGGCGCGCTCGCGACGAACGTGAGCAGCGCGGCGAAGCACAGCGCGTGGCCGAGCGCATAGCCGAGATAGACGGGCGAGCGCAGCAGCCGTCGATAGCCGCCCGCGCGTCCGTTCGCGTTCGCGGGAGCGGGCGCCGGCGAAGCGGCGGGCACCACGCGGAACACGAGCGGCGCCACGACGACGGACAGCGCGACGATGATCCAGAAGCTCATTCGCCAGTCCGCGACGACGAGCAGCGCCGCGCCGACGACCGGCGCGAGCCCCGGCACCGCGCTTTCGATGATGCCGAGCCACGCGAGCGCGCGGACCGCGCCGCCGTCGCCGAACGATTGCCTGACGAGCGCGGGGACGATGACCGTCGCCGCGCCGACGCCGAAGCCTTGCACGGCCCGCGCGCCGATCAGCACGCCCATCGACGGCGCAAGCGCGCACGCGGCGCCCGCGGCGAGTTGCAGCAGCACCGCGAATGCGAGCGTGCGGCGGTGGCCGAGGCGGTCGGCGGCGGCGCCCCAGACGAGCTGCGAGACGGCGAGCGCGGCCGAGAACACGGCGAGCGTCGCCTGCGCGCTTTCGATCGAGCCGCCGAGCTGCTGCGGCAGGGACGGCACGGCGGGGAGATACAGGTCGGTTGCAAGGAGCCCGACGGCCGTCAACAGGGCCAGCGGGAAAATCGATCGAAGAGGATGCATGCGTGAAACTGAAAGGACTTTGTCGGTTTGCGAGCGCCCGACGATACCACGTCGACGCGCGCGGCCCGCGCGGCGCACGTTCGCGACGACGAGGGCGCAAGCGCTTGGCGGTCGACGTTCCGAGTTCGACTCCGCGAGTCTACGGCGCGGGGCGGCGCGCGATCCACGCATCAACTATGCGCACAGCAATGCAGCGGCGCTTGTGTATGTATGTGCGGCAAGAGGAAAGCCGGCCGAGACCTGGAGCGCGGGGTGCGGAGCGCGCTCGCGCGCGCCATGCGTCGTGACGATGTCGAGGGCGCTTGAACGGCATGGCGAGGCGCGCGGCGAGCGGCCCGGCATGAACGGCGTGTCAATCGCGCAATGACGGCCCGGCGCAGCGCATGCTCGGTGGATGAATGCGGCAATCACGCTGGACTGATTCCGCGCATCGTCGGTTTTGCGTGCCGGCGCGACTTGCGGCGGCGGCTGTCGTCGCCGAGGATGCAGGCACGGCCTTGCCGATGCCACCATCACCGATGCCGCCACCGCCACCGCCACCGATGCCGAGCCGATGCCGAGCCAATGCCGAGCCAATGCCGCCGCTACCGATGTCGCCACTACCGATGTCGCCACTATCGATGTCACCACCGCCCTGACCGCGCCCAAACGCACCGTAAGGCATTTGTTGCTTAAATTGAAATGATATAACATATCCATCCCATCGTAAGCCGCCGCGAGCCGCGACTGCACCGTCGCAGCCAGCCGGATCGGCTGTCGATGTGTTTCGCCACGGCCTACGTGCGCGCAGGATTTGATACGTTATATCGTTTCGATGGCGCTGCGCGATTCGGTCCGTGATCCCGTCCACTCCGACAACACCACACCGATTACCGCAATGGATGACCACCGACGCCCCGCGCCGCCTTTCGTTCGCAGGCTGCATCCCATGTCGCTGCTGCTCGCCGCGAGTCTCGCACACGGCGAGACGCTCGCGCCGCCCGCCGATCGCCCGTCGAACGAGCCGCCGGCGACGACGCTCTCGCCGATCTTCGTGACCGCCAATCCGCTCGGCGCATCGGCGCTCACGTCGCCAACCGCGTCGCTGTCCGGCGATGCGCTGACGCTGCGCCGCGCCGATTCGCTCGGCGATACGCTCAACGGCCTGCCCGGCGTGTCGACGACGACCTACGGCCCGCTCGTCGGCCGCCCGATCATCCGCGGCATGGACGGCGACCGCATCCGGCTGCTGCAGAACGGCGTCGCCGCGTACGACGCATCGTCGCTGTCGTACGACCACGCGGTGCCGCAGGAGCCGCTCACCGTCGAGCGCGTCGAGATCGTGCGCGGGCCGGCCGCGCTGCTGTACGGGGGCAACGCGGTCGGCGGCGTCGTCAACACCATCGACAACCGGATTCCGCGCGAGGCGGTCAACGGCGTTTCGGGCGCGGTCGACGCGAGCTACGGCGGCGCGAACAACGCGCGCGCGGGCGCGGCGCTCGTCGAGGGCGGCAACGGCCGCTTCGCCTTCCATCTCGACGCGTTCGGCCGCGAGACCGACGAGCTGAGAATCCCCGGCTATGCGCACTCGGCGCGCCAGCGCGCGCTCGACGGCGAGGACGCGAGCGAGCCGTACGGCAAGCTGCCGAACAGCGACGGACGCCGCTACGGCGGCGCGGCGGGCGGCTCGTACACGTGGGCCGACGGCTACGTCGGCGCGTCGTACAGCGGCTACGAATCGAATTACGGCTCGGTCGCCGAGACCGACGCGCGGCTGCAGATGCGGCAGGAACGCGCCGCGGTCGCGTCGGAAGTGCGCAATCTGCGCGGGCCGTTCTCGCAACTGAAGTTCGACTTCGGCTACACGAATTATCTGCACAAGGAAATCGAGGACGGCGTGACGGGCACGACGTTCCGCAACCACGGCTACGAGGCGCGCGTCGAGGCGCGTCACCGCAAGCTAGGCCCGTTCGAGGGCGCGCTCGGCGTGCAGGTCGGCCAGAACACGTTCTCCGCGCTCGGCGGCGAGGCGCTCGCGCCGACGACGCGCACGACGAGCGTCGCGCTGTTCGGCCTCGAGGAATGGCAGGCGAGCGACGCGCTGAAGCTGTCCGCCGGCGCGCGCATCGAGCACGTGCGGCTCGACCCGAGCGCGAACGGCGACGACAAGTTCGGCTTCGCGCGCTCGCGCGACTTCAATGCGGGCAGCGTGTCGGCGGGCGCGCTGTACCAGCTCGCGCCTGCGTGGGCGCTCGCGGGCAACGTGTCGTACACGGAGCGCGCGCCGACCTTCTACGAGCTGTATGCGAACGGGCCGCACGGCGCGACGGGGCAATACCTGATCGGCCTGCCGGATGCGCAGAAGGAGAAGGCGGTGTCGACCGATCTCGCGCTGCGCTATGCGAGCGGGCCGAACCGCGGCAGCGTCGGTGTGTTCTACAGCCGCTTTCGGAACTATCTCGCCGAATACGACACCGGGCGGCTCGTCGACGACGAGGGCGCGCTCGTCGCGGCCGGCGCCGCCGACGCGCTGCGCGAGGCCGTTTATCGCGGCGTGCGCGCGGAGTTCTACGGCGTCGAGCTCGAAGGCAAGTGGCGCGCGTTCGAGAAGCGCGGGCATCGCGTGGATCTCGAGCTGACGGCCGACTACACGCACGCGCGCAACGCGGACACGGGCGAGCCGCTGCCGCGGATCGCGCCGCTGCGCGCGACGCTCGCGGCCGATTACGGCTACGGGCCGTTCGGCGCGCGTGCGCAGGTCACGCACGCATGGGCGCAGCACCGCGTGCCCGACAACGATCTCGCGACGGACGGCTACACGTCGCTCGGCGTCGTGCTGACGTACAAGTTCCGCGTGGGCGCGACGAACTGGCTCGCATACCTGCGCGGCGACAACCTGACGAACCAGGATATCCGCTACGCGAGTTCGGTTGTGCGAAACATCGCGCCGCAGGGCGGACGCAGCGTGACGGTCGGGATGCGCACGACGTTTTGAGCGCGCGATGTGCGGGTGGGGAACCGGCGGCAAGGGGCGGCCAGGCTGAGCGCGGGGGCGCACTTGATGATTGACTAGTCTTGCCGCTTGGTGCCTCATGCCGAACGCCGAACGCCGAACGCCGAACGCCGAACGCCGAACGCCGAACGCCGAACGCCGAACGCCGAACGCCGAATGTCGAATGTCGAATGTCGAAGGGCGAACGCCCAACGCCCAACGCCCAACGCCCAACGGCAAACGGCAAACGGCAAACGGCAAACGGCAAACGGCAAACGGCAAACGGCAAACGGCAAACGCCAGACACCAGACGCCCAAGGCTCGGAAAACCCACGGAACCCACAAAACGCACAAAATCCGACGTCCCCGCAACCCCTCTTCTGTTCCCGGCCGTTCGTTTGTAAGATAGCGGTCGCCGCGCGCGGTGCTGAGGGCGCGCGCGGCGTCGTGCGAAACGGCATGACTTTCTTCCGCCATTCCTTTTCGAGTCGAGCATGAAAAGAACAATCCAGAAAAGCTGGGCGGCGCTCGTGCCGCTGCTCGTCGCGGGTTCGGTCTGCGCCGCCGCGCCGCTGTGCCAGACGCAGAAGCTCGGCGCGCACACGTCGAAGATGTGCGTCGAGCAGACGCCGTTCAAGCACGACTACTACACGCTGTGGGTCGACGATTCGCCGATCTTCATGCTGCCCGACGACTACGTCGAGAAGGTCGCGCTGACGCACACGGTGCCGGAGGACGGCGCGATCGAGTTCCCTCTGTCGAAGCAGGGCACGCCGACCGTGACGATTGCGGGCGGCTGCGAGCCGATCAGCGAGACGCAGGGCAAGGGCGCGGACGCGGTGAGCCTCGAGACCGGGCGCGTGTGCTCGTTCAACTGGGGCAAGGAGCCCGTCGTCAAGGATCTGCGCTTCAGCTTCGAGTAACGGGGGCGGTGCGCGGCGGCGCCCGCGGCGATGCGTCGTGCGTCGCACATGCGGATGCCGCTGCCGCTCAGGCTCGATCGGCTCGCCGGCACGCGTTGGGGGGCGACCGCAGCGGGCTTCGGCGTCGCCAAAGAAAAACCCGGCCGAGGCCGGGTTTTTTCGTTTGGAATGCCGACGAGCATCGGGTCGCGCATCGGATTGCCTGTTGGGCGGCGCGCCAAGCTGCCGCTGCCCGCGCCACGCATCATTCCAGGTCTGCCTGCTCCGTGCGCGCGAAGATGTCCCAGCTCGCCATGAACAGCGCGGCGACGAGCGGGCCGATCACGAAGCCGTTGATTCCGAAGAGCGCCATCCCGCCGAGCGTCGAGATCAGCACGACCCAGTCGGGCATCTTGGTGTCCTTGCCGACGAGGATCGGCCGCAGCAGATTGTCAACGAGCCCGATCACGCCGACGCAGAACGCGACGAGGATCACGCATTTCCAGATTTGCCCCGTGATCGCGAAGTAGCCGGCGGCGGGCACCCAGACGAGCCCCGCGCCGATCGCGGGCAACAGCGACAGGAACGCCATCAGCGCGCCCCAGAGGATCACGCCCTCGATGCCGAGAATCCAGAAGATCAGGGCGCCGAGCGCGCCCTGCACGGCCGCGACCGCGATGTTTCCCTTCACGGTCGCGCGCACGACGGTCGTGAACTTCGTGAGCAGATGCTGCTTGTGCTCGTCGTCGAGCGGCAGCGCGCGCCGCACGCGGCGGCCGATTTCGCCGCCGTCGCGCAGCAGGAAGAACACGAGATACAGCATCACGCCGAAGCTCACGACGAACTGGAACGTGTTCTGTCCGATGCTGAGCGCCTGCGCGGCGACGAACTGGCTGATCGCGGCGGCCCCGTCGGTGAGCTTCTTCTGGATGCCGGCGATGTCGGTGAGCCCGTAGTTGCGCAGCACCCGGTGCACGGACGTCGGCAGCGCGTGCATGAACTCCTGGAAGTACTGCGTCATGTTCGGCTGCATCGCCTTGATCTGCTGATATGCGTACGCGATTTCCTGCACGAGCGTTCCGGCGACGAACGCGAGCGGCAGGATCACGATCAGGATGATGAGCGACAGCGTGACGAGCGCGGCGAGATTGCGGCGCTTGCCGAAGCGCGCGGCGAGCCAGCGCTGCACCGGCTGAAACAGGATCGCGAGAATGGTCCCCCAGAAGATTGCGCCGAAGAACGGCGTCAATATCCAGCAAAGGCCGACGGTGACGACTAAAAGCAGCAGGTGGAAGAATTTCTGGTGATCGTGCCCGCTATCCATGGTGTGCTCGGGGAGGATGGTTGATCGGCCGGGCAAGCCGCGTCGCGGCGGCCCGCCTTGATGCGTGGATTATGCCTGACGCGTGCCGCACGGCGAGCGTGCGCTGCCGCGCCCTGAGCGCACATCGTTCGGGCTGCGATCGAAAGCGCCGCGGCGCAACGCCGCGGCGCGGGCGGGGACGCGGCGCGAATGCGCGATGCGCCGCGCCGCTTTCGTCAGAGCTTCAGGCGCGTGACCTTCGTTCCGTTGATCGACAGATCGCCCATCAGGCCGGCGTTGGTCAGCACGATCACGTCGACCGGGCCTGTCGCGGTCGACGTGTCGACCGCGCCGTTCGCGCCCATCTTGACGAGCGCGACCGACGCGTCGGCGCCGGCGGCCCAGCCTTGCGAACCGCGGAATTTGTCGAGCGCGTCCTGCGTCATGAACAGGAAGATGAGCGCCTTCGATTGCGCGCCCGCCTGCAGGCCGACCGACAGCGACGACGTGTTGTAGTAGCCGAGCGTCGCGCCGCCGACGCGCAGCGCGCCGTTGCCGCTCTGGCCGCCGAAGATGAAGCCCGCCTGCAGCACGTTCGGGAACACGAGCACGCCGCGCGATTTCGCGACGAGTTCGTGCGAGCCCGGCACCGTCGAGTAGAGGCGCGACAGCGTCGCGTTCACGCGCGCGTCGATCGCTTCGCGGGTCGACGCATTGGACGCCGCGGTCGACGGCGTGTCGGGCGTGGTGGTGCAGCCCGCGAGCGCCAGGCTGCCGAGCATGGCCGCGATCGCGGCTTTCATAACGAGAGTCTTGCGCATGATGCTTCCTCCATCTTGAAGGTTGAACGTCGGGCGACAGCGCCGCGCTTATCGACGCGCAAGGAGGATGCCTGCCGCGAATGCGAGGCCGGCGACGATGCCGGCCGTCTGCCACGGATTGTCGTGGACAACCCGGGACACGCGTTGCGCGGATTGCCGCAGCCGGCGCGACGCGTGCCACGATGCGTCGTCGAGCGTGTCGCGCGCGGCTTCGAGCCGCCCGTGCAGGCGCTTGCGGAGCGCCTCGATGTCGACGTCTTCCTTGAGCAGCGCGTCGAGCTCGTCGACGAGCGAGCGCATGTTGTCCTTCACGTCGCCGTTCAGGTCGCGCGCCGCGGAACGCGCATCGTGCGCGAACCGGCGGCCGGCGCGTCGTGCTTCGGAGAGGCCGCGGTCGAGCTTGTATTCGACGGAGTCGGAAAGAGCCATGATGATCGTTCTCCTGAGGGTTTGAGGGAAAGGTGCGGACGTTGCCCCTATGTGATCCGCTATCCGGCCCCGAGTTTCGCGCGGCGGCGGCGGCGCGCCGGCGCGGTGGGGCCGAAGCCTTTGCGGGGCGGGGCTCGGCGGAAAATGCAACAGTTTGTGCGGCAATCGGGCGCAGCGCCGCTGCGCGTTCGAATCGATGGTGGAAGTTTTTGCGGATCGGTGTGCCGGATTTCGGTAAATGTGACTGGCGTCGCGTGCGGGAGAAGGGGGGCTTTCTTCTTGTTCGCGCGTTTTGCGCATCGTTGCGATGCGCGTCGCCAGACGGGCACTCGCGCCGAGATCGTGAGGATTCCGTCGTTTTCGGATACGCATGCGCGCATGTGCATCGATGATTCGATGTCGGCAGCATCGGTCGAGTCGTCGATGCGTTGAATCGGTGATTCACCGATTCAACGATTCACCGACGCGCTGATGCGCCTATGCGCCTATGCGCCTATGCGCCGATTCGACGGTGCCCGGAGGCGCCGATGCGGCTGTCGAACGTGTTCGAGATCCGCGTTCGGGCCGCGGCATGACGCGATGAAAAGCGGCATGCGCGCCCGCCACTTCTCGCCATCGAGAACACAACCGCCGACGGCCGGCACGTTGCCAGCCCGGTTTGCGGCGTCGCTCGCGTGAACGCCGATAGCGGCGCGTTGCGCATCGCACGCCGTCCGCCGTCCGCCGTCCGCCGTCCGCCGCGCGCAGCGAACGGCGAGCGGCGAGCGGCGCGACATCGACAGCGTTACCGCGAAGCGCGGCGGCTATGCGCCCCCGCCATTTCCGCGCCCCGGCGCGAGGCCGCCGCCGCGTATTCGTCGGCGAGCGCGACGTCGATCAGCACCGGATCGTGATCGGACGAGCGATACGCGTCGGGAGCGTAGTACGTGCGCTGCTGCTCCGCGCTCTTGTACGCGAGCGTGTATTGCAGTGCGACCGGCTCGTCCGCGTTGATGTGCCAGTCGTGCACGGCCTTCACGCGCGACGCGAGCGCGCCCGTCGCGAGCGCGTGATCGAGATAGCCGGCCTCGCCGTTGTACATATAGCTGTATGCGCCCGAGCCGATCTTGCTCGACACGAGATTCAGGTAGCCGCGCGACTCGAGCGCGCGAACCGGGTCTTCATACGTGTAGCTGTTCAGGTCGCCGATCAGCAGCACGCCTTCGCTGTGCGCGCCGGTCGGATTGCGGGCGAGCCAGTCGGCGACTTTCGCCGCCGCGCGCGTGCGCGTCGCGTTCCAGCAGCCCTGACCGTCGCCCTGGTCGAGGTCGTCGCCCGCCGCGTTCGGGCAGTTCTTCGATTTCAGGTGATTCACGGCGACCGTCACCGCGCGCGAGCCGCGGACCGGGCGGAACGTCTGCGCGAGCGGCTGGCGGTTCTTGTCGTCGATCGCGAGCGTCGCCGGCTCGCCGACCGGCTTGACCTTGCGGCTGTCGTAGATCAGCGCGACCGCGATCGCGTCCCCGCCGAGCCGCGCGACGCCCGGATCGACGACGCGCCAGCCGTCGCCGAGCTTCGCCGCGAGCTGGCGCACGGCGCTCAACTCGCCGTAGCCGTCGTTCTCGATTTCCATCAGGCCGATCACGTCGGCGTCGAGCGCCTTCAGCGCGCTGACGATCTTCGCGTCCTGCCGGACGAATTCTTCATAGCTCTTCGCTCCGCGGTTGTTCGGATCGTCGAAGCCCTTGCCCGTGCCGTCGCCGTTGAAGTAATTCAGTACGTTGAACGAAGCGACCCGCAGGTTCGCGCGCGGATCGCGCGCGGGCGCGGACGTGCGCGGGTTCGCATTCGCGGCGAACGCCGGCGTGCGCGAGCCCGGCACCGGCTGCAGGCGCCACGTGCCGTAGCGCATTTCGAGCACGCCTTCGACGTTCGCCGCCGTGTAGCCCGCGCGCAGCGTGTTCGCGGCGGAGAGCGCCGGCGCCGGGTAGGGAACGGTCGCGGGATTCTGCTTGTTCGAGCCGTCGTCGAGGATCAGCCGGTTGCGTGCGTTCGCGTCGGCCACCGTGTTCGCCTGCGCGGGCGGCACGACGCTCGTCGGCGTGCGCAGACGCCCGTTGCTGAGCAGCACGCTGCCGTAGCGGCCGAGCTCGTAGACCTCGGTGACGGTCAGCGTCTGCGGCAGCCGCACGAGCATGCCCTCATAGGCGGCGAACGTGCCCGGGCTGTCGACGGGCAGCGTGAGCGTAGCGGGCGTGACCGACTGGCCGCCCGCGCAGACCGCGATGCCGCCCGACAGCGTGAGCTGCGTCTGCCCGTATTTCTCTTCGACCTTGCCCGTCAGATGCACGAGGTCTCCCGCCTGCGCGCGCGCTTTCGGCGCGTAGACGAACAGCCCCTCGGAGACGCCGGGCTGATTGCGGCGCTGCGGATCGGCTTGCTGGACGAAGAAGCCGCCGAAGCCGTCGGTGCCGCCGAAGTCGGCCGTGACGACGGCTTCGATTGATACGTTCCGGCCGGCGAGCGGCGACGGCGCGCCGGCGCCTTGAATCTCGGCGATCGGCGTCGTGCTGCCGCCGCAGTTCGTGCTGACGGGCGCGGCCGTGGCCGCGAGGGCGGGCGCGGTCGCGATGGTGGACAGGAGCGACAGGGCGGTGAGCAAGGGCGTCGGAGTGCGCATGGGGACAGTCCGTTGTGTGGGAATCCTGAAAGCTTAATGGTGCATGTTGACAGTTTTGCGTAAAGAATAGATATGGATATGTAATCGGGCCAGGTTTTTTCGAGCAATGGCCCAGCGCATCGACGGCGCGGGCGCGGCGGCGCGCGAGCGAACCGTTTCCATCGTCCGGGCCGCTGGAGCCGGTTGCGCTCATGCGCCGGGCGAGCGAATGGCCACACGGCTTCGCCGCGCGCGGGCAGCCATCGATTCCGATGGACCGCCGCTCGTTGGCCGCTCAAAATAGAAGCGCAGCCGTCCGTGATCGGCGGCGCGATGTGGCCGCATCGCGCGATTCCGGAGGGCCACGTCATAGGAGGTGACGCAAATGAGCTATATGTTGTTGATCGTCGAACCGCGGGGCCAACGCGCGGCACGCGCGCGAGCCGAAGGCGAGATCCTGTACGAGCGGATGCGCCACTACGCCAGCGAGTTGCAGTCGCGCGGCATACTGATCGGCGCCGAATCGCTCGTGTCCGACGACAAATCGACGCGCGTGCAGGTGCGCAACGGCGAAGTGCGGCTCGTGGACGGGCCGTTCGCCGAAGCGAAGGAAATGGTCGGCGGCTTCTTCCTGCTCGACGTCGCGACGGAAGGCGAGGCGCTCGCGATCGCCAAGGATTGCCCCGCAGCCGAGTGGTGCTCGGTCGAAGTGCGCGAGATCGGCCCGTGCTTCTCGTGACCGGATGCGAGCGCGCGCGCAACGCTCGCCGGAAGCCGTGCGCCGCATGAATCTGGGGTTTTCCCTGATTCGATATCCTTGATGTCGAGCGGGGATCGCGTCGTCCGTCGTAGGGGCAGGACGCCAGGTCAGGCGTCCTGTCATCTGCCGAAGGAGAGCGCGATGCGTTTCATGATCATGGTGAAGGCCAACGCAACGAGCGAGTCCGGCGCGATGCCCGACGAGTCGCTGATCGCCGCGATGGCGACGTATCACGAAGAACTGGCGAAGGCGGGCGTACTGCTCGACGCGTCCGGCCTGCAGCCTTCGTCCAAAGGCTGGCGCGTGCGCTATTCGGGCGGCAGGCGCACCGTCGTCGATGGTCCGTTCACCGAAACGAAGGAGCTGATCGCCGGCTACACGCTGATTCAGGTGCGCTCGCGCGACGAGGCGCTCGAATGGGCCCGCCGTTTTCCCGCGCCGTTCGGCGAGCGCGAGGACGGCGAGATCGAAGTGCGGCAACTGTTCGAGCTCGACGATTTCGAGCCGAGCGGCGCGGTCGAGCGATTCCGCGAGCTCGAGAGCAAGCTCGGCTGACGCCGGCGACAGGAGACGGCAATGGTCCAGATCGTGGTGATCGCCGGCGCGGTGGTGATTGCGCTCGCGCTGCTGTTGATGCTGTATGCGGCGTCGCGGCCGGGCACGTTTAGCGTCGAGCGCAGCGCGCGGATCGACGCGAACGCCGCGCGCATCTTTCCATACGTGGCGGACTTGCGCCGCTTCAACACGTGGAATCCGTACGAGCGCAAGGACCCGACGCTGCGCGGCGAATACGGCGCGGTGACCTCGGGCGTCGGCGCGAGCTATGCGTGGACGAGCGAGAAAGTGGGCATCGGCCGTTTCGAGATCACCGAACTCGACGAGCCTTCGCACGTGACGATGCGGCTCGATTTCGAGAAGCCGTTCGAGGCACACAACGTCGCGGAATTCACGCTGCGGCCGGAGGGGGACGCGACGGTCGTCACGTGGGCGATGCGCGGGCCGTCGCCGTTCCTGTCGAAGCTGATGCAAGTGTTCTTCAGCATCGACAAGATGGTCGGCGCGGATTTTTCCGCGGGGCTCGCGAACCTGAAGGCGCTCGCCGAAGGACGCGCATGACGGGGAACGCCGTTCATCGCGCGATAGACGCCGTCTGGCGGATCGAGGCCGCGAGAATCATCGCGCATGTCGCGCGGCTCGTGCGCGATGTCGGCGTGGCCGAAGAGCTCGCGCAGGATGCGCTCGTTGCCGCGCTCGAGCACTGGCCGCGCGGCGGCGTGCCGGATAATCCCGGCGCATGGCTGATGACGGCCGCGAAGCGCCGCGCGCTCGATCATCTGCGACAGAACGCGCTGCATGCGCGCAAGCACGAGCAGATCGGCCTCGATCTCGACGCGCTCGGCGCGCACGTTTCGCCGGACGTCGCCGACGTGCTCGAGGCGGCGCGCGACGACGACATCGGCGACGATCTGCTGCGGCTCGTGTTCACCGCGTGTCATCCGGTGCTGTCGACCGACGCGCGCGTCGCGCTCACGCTGCGCCTGCTGGGCGGGCTGACGACGGGCGAGATCGCGCGCGCGTTTCTCACGCCCGAGCCGACGATCGCGCAGCGGATCGTGCGCGCGAAGCGCACGCTGTCTGCCGCGAAGGTGCCGTTCGAAGTGCCGCGCGCGCCCGAGCGCGCATCGCGCCTCGCTTCGGTGCTCGAAGTCATCTATCTGGTTTTCAACGAAGGCTATTCGGCGACGGCGGGCGACGACTGGATGCGTCCCGCGCTGACCGACGAGGCGCTGCGGCTCGGGCGCGTGCTCGCCGAGCTCGCGCCAAGCGAGAGCGAGGTGCACGGGCTCGTTGCGTTGATGGAGATCCAGGCGTCGCGGATGCATGCGCGCGTCGATGCGCGGGGGCGCCCCGTGTTGCTGCTCGATCAGGACCGCAGCCGCTGGGACCCGCTTCTGATCCGGCGCGGGCTCGCCGCGCTCGCGCGCTCGGAAGCGCTCGGCGGCGCGAGCGGCCCGTATGCGCTGCAGGCGGCGCTCGCCGCGTGCCACGCGCGTGCGCGCAGCGCCGCCGACACCGACTGGGAGCAGATCGTCGCGCTCTACGACGCGCTCGCGCAAGTCGCGCCGTCGCCCGTCGTCGAGCTGAATCGCGCGGTCGCGGTCGGCATGGCGTTCGGGCCGGCGGCGGGGCTCGAGATCGTCGACGGGCTCGCGGCCGATCCGGCGCTCGCGCGCTATCACTGGCTGCCGAGCGTGCGCGGCGATCTGCTCGCGAAGCTCGGGCGGCGCGACGAAGCGCGGGCGGAGTTTCGACGCGCGGCCGGCATGACGCTCAATGCGCGCGAGCGCGAGATGCTGCTCGCGCGGGCGATGGAGCGATGATGGTGCTTTCGATTTTCGATGCGTGATGCGTGGCGTGTCGGCGGCGTGTCGTCGGGCGGGTGCGCGCTGCGGATGCGGGATGTTCGACGCTCGATGTGCGAGCACGCGGCTTGACGGGCTTTCGACGCGCGCGGCGCGCGGGCGTGTGCCACGACGTCGCGCGACGCACATGTCGATGTCGATCGGGGCGACGATGCACATGTGAGTCGTTGCGCTGCGTTGGTATGTGTCGGAACAGCGCCGCTTCATTCGGACATCTGGTGAACCGCTTCACGTAGTCTTCCGAAAGCCGAAAGCCGAAAGCCGAAAGCCGAAAGCCGAAAGCCGAAAGCCGAAAGCCGAAAGCCGAAAGCCGAAAGCCGAAAGCCGCCAACCGCCAACCGCCAACCGCCAACCGTCAACCGCCAACCGTCAACGTCAACCGTCAACCGTCAACCGTCAACCGTCAACCGTCAACCGCCCGGCAAAGAATCGACAAGCGAAGCATTTTCAAGCCCTCCCCATCGTCGATTTCATTTCGAAGCTTTCCCGTTTTCCGATAATGCATCGCAGTCCGAACAGGAACTTGCGCCGCGTCGACGACTCCCACGGTCGCGCATCGCTTCATCGCGCAACCTACTCGCTCGGCGCGCCGCGCCGATTCTCAATCGCAAGTTACGACTCGAACGGAAAAGGGTATGGCTGAAGAACAACAAGCGAAAATCATCAACGAGGGCAGGCGCGGTTTTCTCGCGCGTTCGTCGGCATGGCCGGTGGGGATGCTCATGCTGCCGCTCGCCGGCTGCGGCGATGGCGACGGCGTCGTGTCGTCCGCGCACGCGCAGGATGCGTCGCAATCGTCGGGCTCGACGGGCGGCGCGGGCTACACGATCGATCGCTCGATCCAGTCGCCGAATCAGGATTCGCGCGTGCGCACGCTCGTGCTGCACTACACCGCGCAGACGCTCGCGGATTCGTTGGCATCGCTCACCAGTCCGCAGCGGCAGGTCAGCTCGCACTATCTCGTGCCCGACGCGGCCGACGACGGCCAGCGCTTCAAGGTATTCGAGCTCGTGCCGGAGGCGCGCCGCGCGTGGCATGCGGGCGTCAGCTACTGGCAGGGCGACCGGATGCTCAACGCGGGCTCGGTGGGCATCGAGATCGTCAATCTCGGCTTTCCGCCGGAAGACGAGAACCTGCCGCTGATGAACCGGCGCTGGTATTCGTATCCGGACGCGCAGGTCGCGGTGTTCGGCGCGCTCGCCGCCGACGTCGTCGCGCGGCACCAGGTGCTGCCGCACAAGGTGGTCGGGCATTCGGACGTCGCGCCCGGCCGCAAGACCGATCCGGGGCCGCTGTTCCCGTGGAAGAAGCTCTACGATCAATACAAGATCGGCGCGTGGCCGGAGGCCGAGGCGGTCGACTACTACCGGACCAACCGGCCTTTTTCGGGCGATGTCGCGAGCCTGCAGTCGAAGTTGCTCGCATACGGCTACGACACGCCGCAGACGGGCACGCTCGACGCACAGACGGTCAACGTCGTGTCGGCGTTCCAGATGCACTTCAGGCCGTCGAGCTATGACGGCGCGCCGGACGTCGAAACCGTCGCGATCCTCGACGCGCTGCTCGAGAAGTACTTCAACCGCAGCCGCGCGATCAGCAAGCAGGTGCTGCCGGGCGCGACCGCGCCGGCGGGAGAGAAGGGCAGCGACGTATGGCCGCTTGCACCGGCGTCGCCGCGCTGACGTCGCAGACGCGCGCGTACCGTGCCGCGACGCGGCGCGGTACGTCACGGTGCGGTGCGGTGCGGCGCCGCGCCGCGCCGCGCCGCGCCGTGCGGTGAGACCGCCGTCCGCCGAGCCGCGGCCTTCGAAGGTCATCGCCACGACTATCGGCGGCATTGAAAAAGCCTATTGGGGGATGCGCACGGAAGCGCCTAGATTGAAATGCACGGTGCCCCAGCGGCGGCAGCCGAGCTGCGCATCGTTCCCCACAATCGTTCATCCGGTCCGGCGCCGCGCGCCGGCATCGGACACGGAGGCGCAGATGGCACAGCTCAAGGGCAGCAAGACCGAAGAGAACCTGAAGTACGCATTCGCGGGCGAGTCGCAAGCGAATCGCCGCTACCTGTATTTCGCATCGAAGGCGGACGTCGAGGGACAGAACGACATCGCCGCATTGTTCCGCTCGACCGCCGAAGGCGAGACCGGCCACGCGCACGGCCACCTCGAATATCTGGAAGCGGTCGGCGATCCGGCGACCGGCTTGCCGTTCGGCACGTCCCGCCAGAATCTGCAATCGGCGATCGCGGGCGAGACGCACGAGTACACCGACATGTACCCGGGCATGGCGAAGACCGCGCGCGAAGAAGGCTTCGAGGAAATCGCGAACTGGTTCGAGACGCTCGCGAAAGCGGAGCGCAGCCACGCGAATCGGTATACGAAAGCGCTCGACGGGCTCGTCGACTGAGCGCGCCGCTCGCCGGCCCGCGAGCGTTCGCCCGCCGCATCGCCGGCCGGACGCGGCCGCGCGCGAGCGCGTCGCCGCGGGGCGGGCGCCACGCGCGCGTCCGCGCGCAACATGATGGAGCTGCCCCATGTCCCATCGAGAAGGCAGTCTGGAGGCTCCCACCCGGCATCCGCTCGATTGGCGATCGGATGCGTTCTACGATCAAGCCGCGATCGACGCCGAGCTCACCCGCGTATTCGAGATCTGCGCCGGCTGCCGGCGCTGCGTGTCGCTGTGCGGCGCGTTTCCGACGCTATTCGATCTCGTCGACGAGACCGACACGGGCGAAGCGCATGCGGTCGATCCGAAATCGTTCGGCAAGGTCGTCGACCAGTGCTATCTGTGCGACCTCTGCTACATGACGAAATGCCCGTACGTGCCGCCGCATCCATGGAACGTCGACTTCCCGCATCTGATGCTGCGCGCGAGGGCCGCGCGCTACAAGCGCAACGACGTGAAGCTGCGCGACAAGCTGCTGTCGAACACCGACATGCTCGGCTATTTCGCCGGCATCCCGATCGTCACGCAGGCCGTCAATGCCGCGAATCGCACGCAGCCCTTGCGCGGCGCGCTCGAGGCGACGCTCGGCGTCGACCGGCACGCATGGCTGCCGCCGTTCGCGCCGCGCAAGTTCCGCCGCGCCGCGCAGCGCTCGCCCGGCCCGACGCCGCGTGACGGCGAGCGCACGCCGGGGCGCGTCGCGATCTACGCGACTTGCTACGTGAACTACAACGAACCGGGCATCGGCCACGATCTGCTCGCGGTGCTCGCGCACAACGGCATTCCGTACGAACTCGTCTCGAGCGAAGCATGCTGCGGGATGCCGCTGCTCGAACAGGGCAATCTCGAAGGCGTCGCACGGAAGAAGGACGCGAACATTCCGGTGCTCGCCCGCTACGCGCGCGAAGGCTATGCGCTGATCGGCGCGATTCCGAGCTGCGTGTTGATGTTCAAGAGCGAGCTGCCGTCGATGTTCCCCGACGATCCCGACGTGCGTGCGGTCGCCGACGCGTTCTGGGACCCGTTCGAATACGTGATCGCGCGCCATCGCGACGGACTGCTGAAGACCGATTTCAAGCACGAGCTCGGCACCGTGTCGTATCACGTGCCGTGCCATGCGCGCGTGCAGAACATCGGGCGCAAGACGGCCGACGCGCTGTCGCTCGTGCCGGGCACGAAGGTAAACGTCGTCGAGCGCTGCTCGGGCCACGCGGGCACGTTCGGCGTGAAGAGGGAATTCCATGCGCAGGCACTGAGGATCGGCGCGCCGGTGTTCAAGTCGATCGCGGAGCAGGCGCCCGACTACATGTCGTCCGATTGCGCGCTCGCCGGACACCATATCGAAGAGGGCATCGGCGCGAAAGGCGTCGAGCCGCCGCCCTTCGCGCATCCGCTCACGCTGCTGCGCAAGGCATACGGCATCTGAGCGCGGCCCACCGAACGAGGACCACGACATGACGCTCACCCGCGACTCGCTGCTGACGCTCGAAGCGTACGCGAAGGTGCGCCGCCAGGAACGAGCTCGCGTGATCGAGCACAAGAAGCGCCGCGCGGTGCCGGTCGGCAATCATCTGCGCCTGCTGTTCGAGGACGAGACGACGATCCGCTATCAGATCCACGAGATGCTGCACGTCGAAAAAATCTTCGACGAGGACGGCATCTCGGCCGAGCTCGACGCGTATCTTCCGCTCGTGCCGGACGGCAGCAATCTCAAAGCGACGATGCAGATCGAATACGAAAACGAAACGCAGCGGCGCGCGGCGCTCACGCGCCTCATCGGCATCGAGGATCGCGTTTTTCTCGTCGTCGGCGATGAGACGCCTGTCTATGCGATCGCGGACGAGGATCTCGAACGCGAAACGGCGCAGAAGACGTCCGCCGTGCACTTCCTGCGCTTCGAGTTGAGCGGTGCGATGAAGGCGAGGCTCAAGGCGGGCGCGCCGCTGTCGATTGGCTGCGACCATCCCAACTACCCGGTGCAAACGATGCGGATCGATCCGGACGTCGCCGCGTCGCTCGCCGGCGATCTGGATTGAGCGAGCGCGCGGCACGCGGCCGAACGAGCTGGCATCGATCACATTTAATCAATTATGAGATTGCGTGTAATGAAAAGTATAACGATTGGAAAAGGATTTAATTACCGAACAATAAACAATTTGTCACGTATTTTCCCTTAATTTACCGATGTTGCAACGACGTCGGAAAATGCTTCCACTCATGCTGGGAGCTTGCGCCGGAACCGCTTGAAATATACTTTTCATATTCCCTTCAGCCTTGCTGGACGGGGCTTTGTGGCCACTCGAGATAAGAAATTCATAAAAATATGAAGGAAAAGCTGACCCTGCTTGACCACTTTCTTGTTTCAGTGCGTAACATGACGCCGGTGTCATATTGAGATAAACCCTGATGATGGTATGCTTCATGCACAAAAAATATCGCATACGAGTGAGACAGTGGTTCGTGCCTCATCGTCGGGAGTCGCGGCACCTTGTTTGTGCCTAGCGCGCCGGCGTGCACAACCGAATAGCGGTCCATGTGCAACCTGGCCGCGGTCACGAGAGCGACACGCTCGTGGCCGTGCCGCCAATCGCAGCCCGGCCTGGCTGCGTGGAGAGATCTATGTTCTTCGATGAGCTAAACGATGAAGAGTGGGCCCGTCTGTCGACGTTGATCGCCGATGAACCCATCCGACTGAACCGACGAGGTCGTCCGCGCGCGGAGAATCGGGTCGTTGCGAACGCGGTGCTGTGGATACTCACCACGGGCGAACCGTGGTCGAAGCTGCCCGGTCGCTATCCGTCCGGTCCGACGTGCCGGCGCCGTTTCGAAGAATGGCTCGCGAGCGGCACGCTCGGCGAGATGGTGAGAGTGCTGTCGGAAGAAAGCGGCCGCGCGTTCGCGTACGTGCCGCCGCCGCCCGAGTCCGTCACGCCCGTGCGGCGCGCGGAGCCCGCAGCCGATTGCGATCGGCTGCGTGGCGTGTTCTGGCAAAACCCGGAGTCGTGGCAACTGCCCGTCGCGCAAGCGAACGTCTGCCGCTCGGGCGCGGGCGTGAACGTTCGGCGCTTCGCGAGCGACGACGAGGAAGACGAGCCGCGCGACGTCGAGAAATCGCATCGCGACGGCTTCGCCGTGCCCGGCGCGGCCGTGCGCGACCATGGACATGGCCGCGCGCATCCCGCCTCGTTCAGCTTCGCGACACACGCGCCGCAAACCGAGACCTATCGCGGCTACACCGTGTACGGCATCGCGCAGCCCGTGCAGAACCTGATGTATCGGGCATGGGCGGAGATCGTGCAGGACGATCGGCGCGTCGAGCGCTCGGGACTCATCGGCCCGCGCTTCACCGACGCCGAATCGGCGGAGCAGTACGCGCTCGATTGGGCGCGTCAATGGATCGATCGCCAATCCGGGAGCGCGCAGAGCAAGCGTGAAGCGTCTGTGTCCGCGGACGGGGCGGCGGGCAAGTCGGTGCCGACGATCGCCGGGCTGTCCGCGCTCGCGATGGCCGAAACCAACATCAAGCATTTCGCGGCCGAGCGCCGTCGCGCGCTGGCAGAGGGACGCGGCGATGCGCCGCAAGTGCAGGTCGACCGGCACGAATACGCATATCGCGTCGGTTGAATGCCGTAGCGCCCGTCGCCGCGCGGCCCGCTTGGTCGCGGACCGCGCGGCCGCTGCGGGGCGGCCGCCCCGTTACCGTCAGTGTCTTCCATAGTTGTCTTCGAAGCGGACGATGTCGTCCTCCCCGAGATACGAGCCCGATTGCACTTCGATCAGTTCGAGCGGCATCTTGCCGGGATTTTCGAGCCGATGCGATACGCCTAGCGGAATGTAGGTCGACTCGTTCTCCGACAGCAGGAATGTTTCGTCGCCGCGCGTGATTCGTGCGGTGCCGCGCACGACGATCCAGTGCTCGGCGCGGTGGTGATGCATCTGGAGCGACAGGCGCGCGCCCGGCTTGACGACGATCCGCTTCACCTGGAAGCGCTCGCCGCTGTCGACCGAATCGTAATGCCCCCACGGGCGATGCACCTTGCGGTGATCGGACGTTTCCGCGCCGGATTCCGCCTTCAGGCGTCCGACGATTTTTTTCACGTCCTGCACGTGCGCGCGATCGGCGACAAGGATCGCATCCGGCGTTTCGACGACGACGAGATCCTGCGTGCCGACGCAGGCGATCAGGCGTCCTTCCGAATGCGCGAACGTCGACGACGCCTGCTCGAAGCACACGCGGCCGCGCGCGACGTTGCCGTCGGCGTCCTTGTCGCTGATCTGCCAGAGCGCGTCCCACGAGCCGACGTCTGACCAGCCGGCGTCGAGCGGCACGACCACGCTCTCGCAAACGGCGGGCAGGTTCGACAACGGTTCCATCACCGCGTAGTCGATCGAGTTCGACGGCGATGCGGCGAAGCTGTCCCGGTCGACGCGAAAGAACGGACCGTCGTCTCTGCCGAGCGCGACCGCACGCGCGCAGGCTTCGTGGATCGCCGGCTGGAAGTGGCGGATCGCCTTCAGCCACACCGACGCGCGGACGATGAAGATGCCGCTGTTCCACCAGTACTCGCCCGATGCGACGTATTGCTGAGCGAGCTCGAGATGCGGCTTTTCGACGAAGCGCTCGAGCTTCCTGACCGCGACGCCGAGCCCGGCGTCGCCCGCACTCGCGGCGCCGACGCGGATGTAGCCGTAGCCCGTCTCGGCGCGCGTCGGCACGATGCCGAGCGTCGCGATCATCCCTTGCTCGGCATGGCGCACGCCGGCCGCGACCGCTTGCTGGAAGCGCGCGACGTCGGCCACCGCGTGGTCGGCCGGCATCACGGCGAGCACGGCGTCGCCGCCGCCCGCGGCCGCATGCAGCGCGGCGATCGTCAGCGCTGGCGCGGTGTCGCGGCCGAGCGGCTCGAGCACGAGCGTCGCGTCCTTGCCCGCGAGCCGCAATTGCTCGGCGGTCGTGAAGCGGTGCTCTTCGCCGCACACGACGATCATTCGTTCGGATACCGGATGATCGGCCGACAGGCCGTCGAGACGGCGCGCGGTCGATTGCAGCAGCGATTCGTTGCCGAGCAGGTTGATCAGTTGCTTCGGATGACGCTCGCGCGACATCGGCCAGAGCCGCGTGCCCGACCCCCCGGCCAGAACGACGGGTTGCACGGAAAGGCGCGCGCCGACGGCGGCGGTGGCGGGGCCGGCGGCGGCGGCGGGCGTGGCGTTCATGATGGCGCTCCTCGAATACAAGACAGTCCCGAGGTTGTAGCACGACGTAAATCGACAATAAAAGAATCGCACGGATGCACCCGATTGGCGGCTTGTTATCGTGCGGTGCAAACAAGTTGCATCGAATGCGCGATAAGTAATGAATAAAAAATTAAAAAAATATTGGGTGCGGGTCCTTGGTGCCCTTGCTGGACAAGGGTTTCATCTCGATCTTCAGATCTTATGGTTCTCTATCGAAGTGATTGATTCGGAAAAACATGCTGCCTGAAAAGCATCGCGCGACCGAAAAAATTTCCGATTATTTTTAGAAATACTTGTGCGCTTGCGGGAGGAATTTTCTTCCCGGTTCAATAACGCCATGCAATGTTTAAATCGGATGCACGTCGACGAGATGTGTGCGGCCGGTTTCCGTCTCACGAGGAAGAGTCATGTTGAGCGTGCTGGCTAGGATGATCGATATCGCGATGGCCGTGGCGGGCGCGTTGTTCGCCGCGATGATCCATCGTGGCGGCTTCGTGTGGCTCGACGACCTTCAGCGCACGGTCGTCGTGTTCGACTGCATGCTCGTCGTCGTGTTCTTTCCGGCGTTCGGCATCTATCAGTCGTGGCGCGGCAAGCCGTTGTTCGGGCTCATGTGGCGCGTGTCGGTCGCGTGGCTCGTCGTCGAGGGCGCGGGCATCCTGATGAGCTTCAGCGTTCATCACGCGGGCGAGCTGTCGCGCCTGTGGCTCGGCTACTGGGCGATGGCGACGATCACGCTGCTGGTCGCCTCGAAGGCCGGCGTCTACGCGGTGCTGCGGCAACTGCGGCGCGGCGGCTTCAATCACAAGTCGGTCGCGATCGTCGGCAGCGCGGATGCGGCCGCGACGAAGCGCCTCGTCGCCCACATGCGGGCACGTCCGGATGCGGGCTTCAATCCGGTATGCATCTACGACGAGCACGACGACGCGGCGCTCGCCGAGATCGAAGGCGTCGCGATCGAGCGCCGCTTCGGCGATCTCGTGCGCCTCGTGCGCGGCCGCGAGATCCGCGAGCTGTGGCTCGTGCTGCCGCTGTCCGAGGAGCCGCAGATTCACCGGATCGTGACCGAGTTCCGAAACGATTTCGTCAACATTCGCTTCGTGCCGGACGTGCGCAGCCTGTCGTTCTTCAATCAGGAAGTCATCGAACTGCTCGGCGTGCCCGCGATCAATCTCGCCGCGTCGCCGATCACCGACGTGCGCATCCTGCCGAAGTTCGTGTTCGACCGGCTGTTCGCGCTCGCCGCGCTCATGATGCTGTCGCCCGCGATGCTCGCGATCGCTGCGCTCGTGAAGCTGACGTCGCCCGGCCCCGTGTTCTTCCGGCAAAAGCGCAAGGGCATCGACGGCAACGAGTTCGAGATCTACAAGTTCCGCTCGATGAAGGTGCATCACGAGGCGGCGGGGAGGATCACGCAGGCGAAGAAGAACGACGCGCGCGTGACGCCCGTCGGCCGCTTCCTGCGCCGCACGAGCCTCGACGAGCTGCCGCAGTTCATCAACGTGCTGAAGGGCGAGATGTCGGTGGTCGGCCCGCGTCCGCATGCGCTCGAGCACGACGACATCTACAAGGATCTCGTCAAGGGCTACATGTTCCGTTACCGGATCAAGCCGGGCATCACCGGCTGGGCGCAGATCAACGGCTTTCGCGGCGAGACCGATCGCGTCGAGAAGATGATGGGCCGCGTGAAGCTCGATCTGTACTACATGCAGAACTGGTCGTTCTGGCTCGACATCAAGATCGTCGCGCTGACGCTGTGGAAAGGCTTCACGGGCAGCAACGCGTACTGAGCGCGGCAACGCGTTTTTCGACTCACTGGGTAAGAGGTTCGACAGATGAATCTGACTATCATCGGCAGCGGTTACGTGGGGCTCGTCACGGGCGCCTGTCTCGCCGACATCGGCCACGACGTGTTTTGTCTCGACGTCGACCGGAAGAAAATCGACATCCTGAACGGCGGCGGCGTGCCGATTCACGAGCCGGGCCTCAAGGAGATCATCGCACGCAACCGTTCGGCGGGCCGCCTGCAATTCTCGACCGACGTCGAGGCGGCCGCCGCGCACGGCGACGTGCAGTTCATCGCGGTCGGCACGCCGCCCGACGAGGACGGCTCCGCGGATCTCCAGTACGTGCTCGCGGCCGCGCGCAACATCGGCCGGCACATGAAGGGCTTCAAGGTGATCGTCGACAAGTCGACGGTGCCCGTCGGCACGGCCGAGCGCGTGCGCGCGGTGGTCGCCGAGGAACTGGAAGCGCGCGGCGACGATTCGATGTTCTCGGTCGTGTCGAATCCGGAGTTCCTGAAGGAAGGCGCGGCGGTCGAGGACTTCACGCGGCCGGACCGGATCGTGATCGGCTGCGACGACGACGTGCCCGGCGAACGCGCGCGCGAGCTGATGAAGAAGCTCTATGCGCCGTTCAATCGCAATCACGAGCGCACGCTCTACATGGATGTGCGCTCGGCCGAGTTCACGAAATACGCGGCGAACGCGATGCTCGCTACGCGCATTTCGTTCATGAACGAGCTCGCGAATCTCGCGGACCGATTCGGTGCCGACATCGAGGCTGTGCGCCGCGGGATCGGCTCCGATCCCCGCATCGGCTATCACTTTCTGTACGCGGGTTGCGGCTTCGGCGGCTCGTGCTTTCCGAAGGATGTCGAAGCATTGATTCGCACCGCGTCCGAGCATGGGCAGGCGCTGCGTGTGCTGCAGGCGGTGTCGGCCGTCAACGACGAGCAGAAGCATGTGCTCGCGCGGAAGGTCGTTTCGCGTTTCGGAGAGGACCTCACGGGCCGCCGCTTCGGCGTGTGGGGGCTCGCGTTCAAGCCGAACACCGACGACATGCGCGAGGCGCCGAGCCGCGCGCTGATCGCGGAGCTGCTGTCGCGCGGCGCGCACGTCACGGCGTACGACCCGGTCGCGCAGGCCGAAGCGCAACGCGTGCTCGCGCTCGACTTGCACGATCGACCGGATGCGCTCGCGCGGCTCGCGTTCGCCGACGACGAAGCACAAGTCGCGCAGGACGCGGACGCGCTCGTGATCGTCACCGAATGGAAGGCGTTCAAGAGCCCGGATTTCGAGGCGCTCGGCAAGCGCTGGAAGACGCCCGTGATTTTCGACGGACGCAATCTGTACGAGCCGATCGCGATGCGCGAGCTCGGCATCGAGTATTACCCGATCGGGCGGCCGGGCGCCGCGCCGCACGCGGCGAAGAGCGACGGGCGCCGCGCGCGCGCGGCGCGCGCCGGCGCGTGAGCAACGACGCGAGTTCGACCATGTTCCGCAATATTCTGATCGTATGCCGCGCGAACGTGTGCCGGAGCCCGGCCGCGGAGCTGCTGTTCAAGTCGATGGCGCCGCGCGCGTCGCTCTCGTTCCATTCGGCGGGCATCGACGCGAACGACGGCGACGGCATCGATCCGACGATGTCGCGCCTGCTCGCGGCGCGCGGTGTCGACGCGGCGCCGCATCGTTCGCGGCGGCTGAGCCGCGTGCTCGTGCGCGCCGCGGATCTCGTCCTCGTCACCGAGCGCGGGCAGATTTCCGAAGTCGAGGCGATCGATCCGATCGCGCGCGGCAAGGTGCATCTGCTCGGCAAATGGGAGGGCGCGGAGATCGCCGATCCCCACGGCGGTCCCGAAGCCGATTATCGGGATAGCTACACATTGATCGAACGTCTGGTTCAAGGATGGCTGCAAAAGATATGCTGAATCGTTCGCTTAGACCTCTGGCGCTTGCCGTCGCCGCCGCCGTGCTGTTGCAGGCGTGCGCGATGGCGCCCGGCAACTACCTCGACACGTCGCGTCTCGACGACAAGGATGCGCAGCCGACCGAGCACTACAACGTGCAGCTCATCACCGCGCAGATGATCGTGTCGCAGGCCGATGCGCAGCATAAGGAGCGGCCGCTGCCGCCGTCGCGCTTCGTCGATCCGATGCAGTACGTGTACCGGGTCGCGCCGCAGGACATTCTCGGCGTCACCGTCTGGGATCACCCGGAGCTGACGACGCCGCAAGGCCAATCGTTCTCGAGCGGCGGCAACACGACGCAGACGGTCGCGGGCGCGCTGCAGCAGCCGTATGCGAATGCGCTGCCCGGCCAGGCCGATCCGTACGGGCAGACGGTGATGTCCGACGGCACGATCTACTTTCCGTTCGTCGGCCGCCTGCACGCGGCGGGCAAGACGGTGGGCCAGGTGCGTGACGAGCTCGCCGCGCGGCTCGCGCGCTACGTGAAGAATCCGCAGGTCGACGTGCGCGTGCTGTCGTACCGCAGCCAGAAGGTGCAGGTGACGGGCGAAGTGAAGACGCCCGGCCCGCTCGCGATCACCGACGTGCCGCTCACGCTCGTCGACGCGATCACGCGCTCGGGCGGCTCGACGAACGAGGCGGACCTGCAGCGCGTGCGCCTCACGCGCGAGGGCAAGTTCTATCAGCTCGACGCAAACGGGATGCTCGATCGCGGCGACGTCACGCAGAACGTGATGCTGCAGCCGGGTGACATCGTCAACGTGCCGGACCGCAGCGACAGCCGCGTGTTCGTGATGGGCGAAGTGAAAACGCCCGCGACAGTGCAGATGCTCAAGGGACGCCTGACCATTGCCGACGCGCTGACGGCGGGCGGCGGCATCCTCGACACCGACGCGAATCCGCGCCAGGTGTACGTGCTGCGCGATTTGCAGGACAAGCCGAACACGCCCGACATCTTCCGTCTCGACATGACGCAGCCCGACGCGCTGATGCTGTCGAGCCGCTTCCAGCTGAAGCCGCTCGACGTCGTGTACGTCGGCACGTCGGGATCGGTGCGCTTCAACCGCCTGCTGCAGCAGATTTTCCCGACGATCCAGTCGATTTACTACATGAAGCAGATCACGCGCTGATCGGTCCCGGGCCGTCGCGCGCGGCCCGCCTCAACCTCAAGCGGGAATGCATGGTGAATACGCAAGCGAAACATCCTTATGCCGACCTCGCGGTGAAGACCGACGAGGAAGACGTCGTCCTGGGACAGATGATCCAGGTGATTCTCGACGATATCTGGCTGCTTCTCGGCATCGCGTTTGTCGTGATCGCGCTCGCCGGGCTCTACTGCTACGTCGCGAAGCCGGTTTATTCGGCCGATGCGCAGGTGCGCGTCGAGGTGGGCGACAACACGTCTCAGGCCCTCACGCAAACGCAGACAGGCGCGATGATCAACAGCGGGCCGCCCACGCCGCCGACCGATGCGGAGATCGAGATCATCAAGAGTCGCGGCGTCGTCGCGCCCGTCGTCGAGCAGTTCAAGCTGAACGCGTCGGTCACGCCGGACACGTTCCCGATTCTCGGCGCGATCGCCGCGCGGCTCGCGGCACCAGACCATCCGGCGAAGCCGTGGCTCGGGTTGTCGTCGTACGCGTGGGGCGGCGAGGACGCGAACGTCGATTCGATCGACGTGTCGCCCGCGCTCGAGGGCAAGAAGCTGACGCTGACGGCCGGCGCGGACGGCGGCTACACGCTGGCCGATCCGGACGGCAATCTGCTCGTGCGCGGCAAGGTCGGCGAGAGCGAGCAGGGCGGCGGCGTGACCATCAACGTATCGAAGCTCGTCGCGCGTCCCGGCACCCGCTTCACGGTGGTCCGGCAGAACGATCTCGATGCGATCACCGCGTTCCAGTCGGCGATTCAGGTGGCCGAGCAGGGCAAGCAGACGGGCGTGATCCAGATCTCGCTCGAAGGCAAGGACCCCGAACAAACCGCGCAGATCGCGAACGCGCTCGCGCAGTCGTACCTGCATCAGCACGTGACGAGCAAGCAGGCGGAAGCGACGAAGATGCTCGAGTTCCTGAAGAACGAAGAGCCGCGTCTGAAATCGGACCTCGAGCGTGCGGAGGCGGAGCTCACCCAATATCAGCGCACGTCCGGCTCGATCAACGCGAGCGACGAAGCGAAGGTCTACCTTGAAGGCAGCGTCCAGTACGAGCAGCAGATCGCCGCGCAGCGGCTGCAACTCGCGGCGCTCGCGCAGCGCTACACGGACGAGCATCCGCTCGTCGTCGCGGCAAAGCAGCAGCTCGCGCAGCTCGAAGGGGAGCGTGCGAAGTACGACGGCAAGTTCCGCGGGCTGCCGGCGACCGAGGTGAAGGCGGTTGCATTGCAGCGCAACGCGAAGGTTGCGGAAGACATCTACGTGCTGCTGCTCAACCGCGTGCAGGAGCTGTCGGTGCAGAAGGCCGGCACGGGCGGCAACATCCGGCTCGTCGACGCGGCGCTGCGCCCGGGCGTGCCGGTCAAGCCGAAGAAGGTGCTGATCCTGTCGGCGGCGGCGCTGCTCGGCCTGATTCTCGGCACGAGCGTCGTGTTCCTGCGCCGCAACCTGTTCCATGGCATCGAGGACCCGGATCGCGTCGAGCGCGCGTTCAATCTTCCGCTGTACGGCCTCGTGCCGATGAGCGCCGAGCAGGCGCGCTTCGACGCCGCCGACAAGGGCAGCCGCGTGCGGCCGATTCTCGCGTGCGCGCGCCCGAAGGACATGAGCGTCGAAAGCCTGCGCAGCCTGCGCACCGCGATGCAGTTCGCGCTGATGGACGCGAAGAACCGCGTGATCGTGCTGACGGGCCCGACGCCCGGCATCGGCAAGAGCTTCCTCGCCGTGAATCTCGCCGCGCTCGTCGCGCATTCGGGCAAGCGCGTGCTGCTGATCGATGCGGACATGCGGCGCGGCACGCTCGACCGCTACTTCGGCATGGGCGAGAAGAACGGCTTGTCGGAGTTGCTGAGCGATCAGGTCGCGCTCGAAGAGTCGATTCGCGAAACGTCGGTGCCGGGGCTGTCGTTCATCCCGTCCGGCTCGCGTCCGCCGAACCCGTCGGAGCTGCTGATGTCGCCGCGTCTGTCGCAATACCTCGACGGCCTCGCGAAGCGCTACGACATGGTGATCGTCGATTCGCCGCCGATTCTCGCCGTCACCGACGCGACGATCTTCGGCGAGCTCGCCGGATCGACGTTCCTCGTGCTGCGCTCCGGCATGCACACCGAGGGCGAGATCGGCGACGCGATCAAGCGGCTGCGTACCGCGGGCGTGCAGCTGCAAGGCGGGATCTTCAACGGCGTGCCGGCGCGCACGCGCGGCTACGGCCGAGGCTATGCCGCCGTGCACGAATACCTGAGCGCGTGACGCGGGCCATTCTCCGATCGACGAGGTGACGATGAAAATTTCCGTACTCGTGCCGACCTACCGGCGTCCGGCGGATCTCGCGCGCTGCCTGATCGCGTTGCAGCGGCAGCGCGTCGCGCCCGACGAGGTGATCGTCGTCGCGCGCGCCGACGACGACGCGACCCACGAGCGGCTCGCCGATCCGGGCGTGCGCGGCGCGCTTGCGCTGCGCGTGGTCGCGGTCGACGTGCCGGGGCAGGTGGCGGCGCTCAATCGTGGGCTCGACGCGGCGCGCGGCGACGTGATCGCGATCACCGACGACGATGCCGCGCCGCGCGCCGACTGGCTCGAACGGATCGGCGCGATATTCGCCGCCGATCCGCGCGTCGGCGCGGTAGGCGGCCGCGACTGGGTGCACGAAAAAGGCTGCCTGCTCGACGGCGAACGTCCGCTCGTCGGCCGGCTCACCGTGTCGGGCAAGATCATCGGCAATCATCATCTCGGCGTAGGCGGCGCGCGCGAAGTCGATACGCTGAAAGGCGCGAACATGAGCTATCGCCGCGCGGCGATCGAGGGCCTGCGTTTCGACACGCGCCTTCGCGGCGCGGGCGCGCAGACGCACAACGACACGTCGTTCAGCATGTGCGTGAAGCGCGCGGGCTGGAAGCTCGTCTACGACCCGGCTGTCGCGGTCGATCACTATCCGGCCGAGCGCTTCGATGACGACCGCCGCGACGCCGCATCGATGGCCGCGCTGTCGAACGCTGCATACAACCTGCATCTGACCTTGCGCGAGCATTTGCCGCCCGCGCGGCGCATGATCGCGTGGTGGTGGTGGACGTTCGTCGGCACCCGCGTGTATCCGGGGCTCGCGCACGTCGCGCTGACCGTCGCGGCGAAGAACGGCGCGAGCATGCGCGCGCGATGGCGTGCCGTGCGGCGAGGCGCGCACGACGCGCGGCGCGTGACGCCCGCGCCGCACGCCGGCGTCGCGCGATGAGCGACACGTTTCGGATTCACTTGTTTCGGGCTGGAGTTACCGCATGATCGCCACGAAGGTTCACGTTCATCTCTTTTACGGCGCCGATCCGCGCACCTATCGCAAGGGCGACGACATCGGCTGCCTGTACGGCTATCACCATGCGGAGTCCGAAGAGTTCGCACTGACGTATTCGCGCGATGCGCGCGAGAACAGGCTCATCAGCGTCGGCCGTCGTGCGCTGAAGTACGTGCTCGGCTTCGATCTGATGCATGCGTGGCGCAACCGCGCCGAGCTGCTGGGTTCCGACGTGATCTGGACGCACACCGAACAGGAGCATCTTGCGGTGGCGCTCGTGCTGAAGCTGTCCGGCGCGCGCGGCGCGAAGCCGCTGCTGCTCGCGCAAAGCGTGTGGCTGTTCGACAAATGGCCCGACTACGGCGGCGTGCGCCGTTGGGCGTATCGGATGCTGATCGGCCGCGCGGACGTGCTGACGACGCTCGCGCGCAACAACGCCGAGCTGTGCCGCCGCTACCTGCGGCGCGATGCACTGCACGTGTACTACGGGCTGAACACGCAGGATTTTCCGGTGCGCGTGCCGGACGCATGGTCGCCGCATCGGCCGTTGCGGATCGCCGCGATCGGCAATGATCGCGATCGCGACTGGAAGACGTTCGTCACCGCGTTCGGCGGCGATTCGCGCTATGACGTGCGGCTCGCCACGCGCCGCCGGATTTCGCGCGCGCTGCACGCGCCGAACGTCGAGATCGCGCCTGCTTCGGGCATCGTCAAGCAGCGCGAACTATATGACTGGGCGGATCTGATCGTCGTGCCGCTGCGGCCCAATCATCATGCGTCGGGCATTACGGTGATGCTCGAGGCGGCGGCCGTCGGGAAACCGATGATCGTGAGCGACGTCGGCGGGCTACGCGACTATTTCCCGCACGGTACGGCGACATACGTGCAGCCGTTCGACGCTGGCGCATTGCGGCGCGCGGCCGATGCGCTCGCCGCGCGGCCCGAGCAGGCGCTCGCGCGCGCGCGGGCGGCTGCGCGCCGGCTGAAGGCGCGCGATCTGACGACGCAGCAGTTCGCCGAGCAGCACGTTCGGATCACGCGCGATCTGCTCAAGCGCCGGCGCGCGCACGCGACGGCCGCGGCGGCGCTGTCGTTCGCGGATTCGCGTTCGCGCTCGAACGGGTGAGGGCCGCGACGGTGAGCGTGACGACCCTGCCCGTTCCCGCATCCGGCGGCGGCGCGAGCCGGCGAAAGCTGCTTGGCGATCCGAAGCATTGGGTCGCGCAGGCGGGATTGTGGACCGTCACGGGGCTGCTGATCGCCGCGCATCAGGGCACGCTTCTGACGTACGGTTTTCCGTGCCTCGCGGTGGCAACCGGCTTGTGGCTGTATTTCGTGAACCCGGCGCGCTACGTCGGCTTCATGTGGTGGATGTGGTTCCTGAGTCCGGAAGTGCGGCGTCTCGCCGACTGGTCGAAGGGCGCGTACACGCCCACGAGCCTGATCCAGATCGCGCCGCTCGCGGTCACGATGATCGCGGGGCTCGGCCTGCTGCGCCACTACCGGGTGCTCGCGGAACGGCGCGGACTGCCGGTGCTGCTGATCCTGTTCGGCCTGATGTACGCGTTCCTCGTCGGCGTCGTGTCGAGCGGCCCGCTCGCCGCGACCTACGACCTCGCGAACTGGCTCTACCCGGTGGTGATCGGCTTTCACATCGTCGTGCATTCGCGCGATTACCCCGAGTACCGCAAGGTGATCCTGTCGACGTTCGTCTGGGGGATGTTCGTGATGGGCATCTACGGGATCGTGCAGTTCTTCGCGATGCCGAAATGGGATGCGCTGTGGATGATCGGCTCGCAGATGAATTCGCAGGGCGATCCGGTGCCGTACGGCGTGCGTGTGTTCAGCACGATGAATTCGTCGGGCCCGTTCGCGTTCGCGATGATGGGCGCGCTCGTGTTCATGATCGCCGCGACCGAGCGCGTGCGCTGGCTCGCGGGGGCGGCGGGCTTCATCTCGTTCTGCCTGTGCCTCGTGCGTTCGACGTGGGGCGGCTGGGTGATCGCGCTCGCTATCCAGCTCGCGAAATCGAGCAATCGCGTGCGCGTGCGGATCATCGGCAGCGCGATCGTGCTGGCCGCGCTGTGCGTGCCGCTTTTGACCGTCGGCCCCGTCGCGGACCGCCTCGGCCAGCGTCTGCAGACGATCACGAACCTGAAGGACGATCGCAGCTACGACGATCGCAACAAGTTCTACGCGACGTTCGCGCAGACCGCGTTTACCGACGTCGCGGGCGAAGGGCTCGGCGCGACCGGCGCGTCGACGAAACTGTCGAGCGACAGCGGCAACCTCGGCAAGTACGGCAGCTTCGACAGCGGCGTGATGAACGTGCCGTTCGTGCTCGGCTGGCCCGGCACGCTGCTCTACCTGCTCGGGCTCGTTTGGCTGCTCGCTCGTGCGCTGCGCGTGTCGTTCAGGCTGCGCAGCGACAAGTTCGTCGCCGCGTGCCTGAGTCTCAGTTTGTCTGTCTTCGCGATGCTCGTCTTTACCAATTCGTTCATCGGCACAGGAGGGCTGTTGCTGTTCATGAGCATATTTTCGATCTTGTCCGCGGCGCACTGGCAAAAGCTACAGCGCGCGAGCGCCGCGCGTTTTCCGGGAGCCGAACAATGAGAATCGCTATCGTCACGCACGTCGTGCGGCATAACGACGGCCAGGGACGCGTCAATTACGAGATCGCGCGAGCCGCGCTCGCGGAGAACTATCAAGTGACGCTCGTCGCGTCGCACGTCGCGCCGGAGCTGCTCGCCGATGCGCGCGTGCGCTGGATTCCGGTGAAATCCGGCCGCTTCTGGCCGTCGACCCTCGTCAAGCAGCAGGTGTTCGCGATCAAGAGCGCATGGTGGCTGCGCCGCCATCGCGATGCGTACGACGTGCTTCACGTCAACGGCTTCATCGCTTGGGTGCGCGCCGACGTGAACACCGCGCATTTCGTCCACGGCGGCTGGTTCGCGAGCCGTTATTACCCGTTCGGCCTCACGAAGGGAGTGTGGTCCGCGTATCAGTACGTCTATACGCGAACCAACACGCTGCTCGAACGCTGGGCGTATCGCCGCTCGCGCGCGATCACGGCCGTGTCGCAGAAGGTGGCCGACGAGATCCGCCGGATCGGCATCGACGGCGACCGGATCGGCGTGATCTACAACGGCGTCGACGCGCAGGCGTTTGCGAGCGCGACGCCCGATCGCCGCGCATTCGGTTTGCCGTCCGAACCGTTCATGCTGCTGTTCGTCGGCGATCTGCGCACGCCGCGCAAGAACCTCGGCACCGTGCTGAAGGCGCTGACGCAGTTGCCGCCCGACGTGCACTTGGCGGTCGCGGGATCTTTGCCGGGAAGTCCGTATCCGGACGAGGCGCGTGCGCTGAAGATCGATTCGCGCGTGCACTTTCTCGGGCTCGTGAAGAACATGCCGACGCTGATGTCGTCGGTCGACGCGTATGTGTTTCCTTCGCGCTACGAAGCGATGAGCCTGTCGCTGCTCGAGGCGATGGCGGCGGGGCTGCCCGTCGTGACCGCGCGCACCGCGGGCGGGGCGGAGATCATCACGCCGGATTGCGGGATCGTGCTCGAGGACCCCGACGATCCGGCCGCGCTCGCGCAGGCGATCGGCCGTCTCGCGCGCTCGCGCGACGCGTGTCGCGCGATGGGCGATGCGGCACGCAAGCTGATGGACGGATTCGGTTGGGCGCGCATGGGCGCGCAATACATTGCGCTGTATCGCCGGCTGCGCCAGTCGTCGCAGTCGCCGTCGCTCGTCGGCGCCGAGCATGCCGTGACGCAGGAGCCATCGTAATGAATCACACAGGAACGTCGATCAAGTCGCTGCAAATCGGCATGCACTGGTTTCCCGAGCGGGCGGGCGGGCTCGATCGCATGTATTACGCACTCGTCGGCGCGCTGCCGGGCGCGGGCGTCGCGGTGCGCGGCGTGGTCGCGGGCTCCGAGCGCGTCGCGGCCGACACGGGCGGCGCGATTCGCGGCTTCGGGCCGGCGACGTCGTCGCTGCCGCGCCGGATGATCGCCGCGCGCCACGCGCTGCGCGACGTGATCCGCGCCGAGCGGCCCGACGTGGTGTCGTCGCACTTCGCGCTGTACACGTTTCCCGGGCTCGACGTGACGCGCGGCATTCCGCAGGTGTCGCATTTTCAGGGGCCGTGGGCGGACGAGAGCCACGTCGAGGGCGCGGATTCGCTTGGGCAGAAGGTCAAGCACCGGCTCGAGCAGGCGGTCTACTCGCGCTCGTCGCGGTTCATCGTGCTGTCGCGCGCGTTCGGGCAGATTCTCACGTCGCGCTACAACATCGATCCGGCCCGCGTGCGCGTCGTGCCGGGCTGCGTCGACACCGCGCAGTTCGATCTGCCGATGATGCCCGCCGACGCGCGCCGCAAGCTGCAACTGCCGCAGGACCGGCCGATCGTGCTCGCGGTGCGGCGGCTCGTGCGGCGCATGGGGCTCGAGGATCTGATCGACGCGGTGAAGATCGTGCGCCGTCGGCATCCGGACGTGCTGCTGCTGATCGCGGGCAAGGGGCGGCTCGAAAGCGAATTGCAGAAGCGGATCGACGACGCCGAACTCGGCGACAACGTGAAGCTGCTCGGCTTCGTGCCCGACAACCATCTGGCCGCGCTGTATCGCGCGGCGACGGTGAGTGTCGTGCCGACCGTCGCGCTCGAAGGATTCGGGCTCATCACCGTCGAATCGCTCGCGTCCGGCACGCCGGTGCTCGTGACGCCCGTCGGCGGGCTGCCGGAGGCGGTTGCCGGCTTGTCGGATGCGCTCGTGCTGCCCGAAATCGGCGCGCACGCGATCGCGGACGGGTTGACGGCCGCGCTGTCGGGCTCGCTCGTGCTGCCGGATGCGGACGCTTGCCGGCGATACGCGCGCGAGCATTTCGACAACGCGGTGATCGCGCGGCGCGTTGCGCAGGTCTACGAGGAGGCGATTCGAGCGGGTGACTGATCGGTGCGCGGTAGCAGGGCGCGGAAGTGGTGCCTGGGCGCGTTCGCGCATCCGGGTTCCTTGAGTGGCGCCCGAGCGTTCGCGCATCCGGGGTCGATGTGCGTCGCGGGCGAACGGGCCGCGCGGCTTTGTCGTGGTGCTCCGCAATCGCCGGATGAGAACGCCGGATGGAGGCGCGGTGTGCCTCGCGGTGCAATGCCGCTTCGCTGGCCGCTCGAATGATCGACGACGAGATGGGCGAGCGCTTGGACGCGAGCAGGAGCCTGCTCATCGCGCGCGCTCGTCGCGCGGCATGCGGCACGAGCAAGAACGCTCGCGCCGGAAGGCTCAGTGCCGGCCGCCGCGCCACCGGCCGGGCGCGAGCCCGAACCGTTTCGTGAATGCGTGCGTGAACGCGCTCTGATCGGCGAATCCGATTTCGCCGGCGATGTCGGCGAGCGAACGCTTCGGATCACCGAGCAATACGACGGCGGCGTCGAGCCGCAACCGCTGCAGATAGCGATGCGGCGTCTCGCCGAACGCGTCGCAGAAGAGCTGATGGAAGCGGCGCATGCCGAAGCCGCAGTGTGCGGCGAGATCGGCGATGCGCAGCGGCTCGGCGAGATGCGCGCGCAGCCAGCGATCGATCCGCGCGAAGTCGAGCCCGGCGGCGGGCTGCATCGACGAAGCGCCGCCCAATTCGCCGACGAGCGCGCCGCATAGCCGTGCGGCCGCCTGCCAATGGAGGCGCCGGGCCGACAGCGCGTCGACGCGCGCCGCGAGTTCGCCGACGAGCGCCGTGAGGCCCGGATCGATCGCGATCGTCTTCGCGCGCTCGAACAGCCGCTCGGGCACGGCGAGCGAGCCGAGCGGCAGGTCGAGCACCAGTTGGCTGTTGTCGGCGAGCCCCGCGTATTCGTGCCGCGAGCCGGCCGGAATCAGCCATGCGGAGCGGCGGTCGATCCGCTCGTCGACGCCGTCGACCATCATCGTCATCGCGCCGTCGACGCCGAGCACGATCTGATGGAAGTCGTGCACGTCCGATTCCTGCACGGCGCCGTAGCGGCGCAGCGAGAGAGTCGGCGAAGCGAAGCGGGCCATGATGCGGCGACGGTCGGCGACACGGGGGCGACGGGCGGCGCCTGCGTCAGACGTCGAGCAGTTCGACTTCGAACACGAGCGTCGCGTTCGGCGGAATCACGCCGCCCGCGCCGCGCGCGCCGTAGCCGAGCTGCGGCGGGATCGTGAGGCGGCGCACGCCGCCCACCTTCATCCCCTGCACGCCTTCGTCCCAGCCCTTGATGACCATGCCGCCGCCGAGCACGAACGCGAACGGGTCGTTGCGGTCCTTGCTCGAATCGAACTTCTGGCCGTCGGTGAGCCAGCCGGTGTAATGGACGCTCACAGTCTGGCCCGCTTGCGCTTGTGCGCCCGTGCCTTCGGTCAAGTCTTCGTATTTGAGGCCGGATTCGGTGGTGACGGCTGTCATGAAATGCTCCTGATTGAAACGAAATGACCGCTATTGTAGGGGAGCCGCGCGAACTCGGCCGGATTTCGCGGCGCGCCGCGTTCGCCGCTTCGCGCGATGCGGCAAAAATGCGCCCGGCGATCGCGTTTGCAAGCCCGGGCGGCGGCCCGCGCCGTCGCGCCGAAACCCCCGCTGCACGGGGCTCACGGGCCGGCCGCACGGCGCTTCTCGCGCGGCCGGCGTTTGGAAGGCCGCCACTAACTCGCGCCTTGCCTATCCGCGGCTCCTCGCCATATTGTTTCAGTTATTAATGTAAAGGTCGGCGGCCGCACGGCGGGCGCGCGAGGCCGGGGCCGCTCGATGCGGCGGCCCCGGCGTGCGGAGCCGGAAGCGCGCGATCGACGTCGATCCGTCGGCCGCGCGAGCGTTCGCCGACGAACGCGACGAGCGCGACGCCGGCCGGATGCCGGGCATGGCTCGCATCGACGCCGTCCTCGGCCGCCCAGACAGGAGACATCGATGAATCAACCCGCGAAGTCGACGGACCCCGTGTTCGTCATGCCCGTGCGCCGCGACCTGCGCTTCAATTTGCCGGTCGAGCGCGCGACGGATTGGCATGGGCAGGGCTCGCAAGTCTCGCACTTCTTCAATGCGCTGTCGCTGCTGTTTCCGGCGGGCGAGCGTTTCTTCATGGATTCGGTGCGCAACTACCGCGACCGAATCGACGATCCGGTGCTGAAGAAACAGGTGCTCGGCTTCATCGGCCAGGAGGCGATGCACACGCGCGAGCACGTCGAGTACAACGATCTGATGCAGGCGCACCGGTTGCCGGCGCGCACGATCGACAGGCGCGTGTGGAAAGTGACGGGCTGGATGAAGAAGGTGCTGCCGCATTCGGTGCAGCTCGCGCACACGGTCGCGGCCGAGCACTATACGGCGATGCTGGCCAACTGGCTGCTGACCGAGCCGTCCGCGCTGGCCGGCTCGCATGAAGGCTACAAGCAGATGTGGCAGTGGCACGCGCTCGAGGAAACCGAGCACAAGGCGGTGTCGTTCGACGTCTGGAATGCGGTGATGAAGCCAGGGCCGAAGCGATACCTGATCCGCATCGGCGTGTATTTGCTGACGACGATGACGTTCTGGCCGAACGTGTTCCTGATCCATTCGCAGTTGATCCGTTGGGACCGCACGTCGGACAAGAGCGTGCGCGGCCTTTGGCGCGTGGTCGGCCTGCTGTACGGGCCGCGTCGTGGACTGTTTCCGAAGATCGCGCGCGAGTGGCTGAGTTTCCTCCGGCCGGGCTTCCATCCATGGGACTACGACAACCGCCATCATCTCGCGCGCGTCGACGGCATCGTCGCGGCGACGCAGGCGCGCGCGGCGCTAACGCTGCCGCCGATCGAGCTCGACAGCGCGGAGCCGGCGTGAGCCGGTGAGCTCGCGGGCGGGCCGTCGCACTGGCGGCTTGTCCGGTGCGGCATCGCGGCGCGCGGCGTGCGTTCTTCATGCGCTTTTCGTTCGCACTCGCGCGCGCTCCGGCCTATTTTTTTACGCTCCACGCGCGCTCCACGCGCTCCACGGCGCGCCGGGAAACATATCCGCGAGCGCGCTGCATCGGCCTCCCTTCATCCCGATTCCGTTTCTCGCCGGCTGCTCTTCCGGCAGCTTCAGCTCATCCCGCGCACGCGCGAACGCATCCGGACATTTCGCGCGCGTGAGATCCGCATTTTTCGTCGCCCGAGCGGAGGCCGACGCTCGACCGCCAGGCGCGTTGCCGTCTCGCGTGCCGGCGTCGAATGGGCCACGCGCGATTCGCTGCGAGTGCCGCGCGCACGGGCGCGCAAGCCGGCGAGGGCGGCGGCGCGGAAGGCCGCATATGATTTCCGACCCCACTAATTCACCCAATCCGCAGCTTATTGGGATCAGCCATTATTTTCCTTGTAAAGATCCCGAAATGGACTAATATTGTTAGTAGATTCATTTTGAGACTAACTGCCATGTCCCGTCCTGCTTTGAAGCCGCTGCCGAATCCGCCGGAGGCGACGGTCGCGCAAATGTCGGCGGCCGGCCTGCGCGCGTTCTTCAACATCGCGCGCGACTGGGAGCTGTCGACCGACGAGCAGATCGTCCTGCTGGGCTCGCCCGGCCGCTCGACGTTCTTCAAATGGAAGGCGTCGCCGCAAACCGCGCGCCTCACGCACGATACGCTCGAGCGCCTGTCGCTCGTGCTCGGCATCTACAAGGCGCTGCAGATCCTGCTGCCGCAGCCCGCCGCGGCGGACGCGTGGGTCAAGCGGCCGAACGACGCCGCGCCGTTCAACGGCAGGCGCGCGCTCGACCGGATGCTCGCGGGGAACGTCAGCGATCTCGTCGCGGTGCGCCAATATCTCGACGCGACGCGAGGCGGATGGGCGTGATCTTTCCCGAACGGCAGACGAACTGGCCCGTCGCGGCGCTCGACTGGGCACCCGCCTACCGCGTGATCCCCACGCGCTTTCCCGCGATCAATCTGTTCGACCGCGTCGCGTCGGCCGAGGATTTCGACGCGCTGTACGCGCTCGAGGCGTTGACCAACGATCGCGTGCGTACCGAGGTGGGCGTGCTCGGTCTCGTGCCGCCCGACGAGCGGCGCTTCGGGCCGGGCTACGGGCCGATCATGGCCGCGTTCACGCACCTGAATCCGAACGGCAGCCGTTTCTCCGACGGCAGCTACGGCGTGTTTTATTGCGCGCACACGCGCAACACGGCGATTGCGGAGACGCGCTATCACGCGTCGCTGTTCCTCGCGGCGACGAAGGAGCCGCCGATGCGTCAGCAGATGCGTCTCTACACGGTGGCCGCGCACGGCGAGGTCGCCGACCTGCGCGCGTGGCGCGAGCGCGATCCGGCGCTTCTCGATCCCGCCGACTATGCAGCCGGGCAGGCGTTCGGCCGTGCGGTGCGCGAGGCGGGCGGCGCGGGCGTCGCGTATCCGTCGGTGCGGGACCCGGGAGGCGAATGTCTCGCGGCGTTCAGGACGCTGCTGCTGCGCGATTGTCACCACGCCGCGTATCTCGAGTACAACTGGAACGGCGCGGCGATCGACGCGGTGTTCGAGCTGAGTCAGATCGGCTGACGATGCGGGCGGCGCGCGGCGGGACGCCCGGCGCAAGGCAGCATCGTTGCGCCGTCGCGGCTCCACGGTGGCGCCGCGGCCCGCGCATCAAGGCAGCGGCACGTCCGCCGCGCCCTGTTGGCGCGCGGCCGCGACCGACAGCGACCAGCTTTCGCCGCTGCGCGTGTCGAGCAGCGTGAGCCGGCCCGACGGATCGAACGCGCCGGTGTCGATGAACGTCTGCGCGCCGATTCGCACGACGTCGTGCATCGGCGTGTGGCCGCAATACGTGGTCGACATGCCGATCTGGCGTGCGGCCGGGTCGGTGCGGCCGTACGCGAGCTCGCGGCCCCACAGCAGGCGTGTGATCACGTCGGGCGCGTAGTCGCCGCGATCGAGGTCGGCGTCGCTGCCGAAGAATTCCGCGTGCAGCACGTTGAAGCGCTCGCCGCCTTCGCCGACGACGCGCACGAGCGGCAGTTCGCGCAGCCGTCGCGCATAGCATTCGAGCGTCGCGACGGGCAGGTCGGACGCCCAGTCGCCGCCGATGCGCTTCCAGACGCTCATCGGCAGCCTGCCGTCCGCGACCGAGCACAGCACGTCCTCGTGATTGCCGAGCACACAGTGGAACCACGGGCGCTCGAGCAGCGCGAGCGCCGCTTCCGACTGCGCGCCGCGGTCGACGAGATCGCCGACGGAGAACAGCCGGTCGCGCGCCGGATCGAAGCGCACGGTGTGCAGCAGCACGCGCAGCGGTTCGACGCAGCCGTGCAGATCGCCGACGACGAAATCGCGGCCGGCATGGTTCGCGGTATGGCGACGGATCAGGGGAGCGGTGTCCATTCGCCCATCTTAGGACACAGCCGCCCTTGGCGCAGCGGGACAACATGACGATAATCGCTGCGACGCGCCGCAGCAGCGGCGTGGTCTTTCACTCGACTTTCGATCGTCTCGACGAGGAATCATGACGCTTTATCCGCAAGTGCTGCGCAATCGTCCGCGCATGATGATCGCGGCCGCCGCCGGCGTCGCGTTCGGCCTGCTGTTCCCGTATCCGCTGCGGCCGTTCGCGCGTGTGCTGATCGGCTGGGATTGCACGATCTGGCTGTATCTCGTGCTGATGTGGGTGCGGATGGTGCGCGCGCAACATCACAGGGTGCGCGAGATCGCGATGCGCGAGGACGAGAACGCGACGATCGTGCTGACCATCATCTGTTTCGCAACGGTCGCGAGCATCGCCGCGATCGTGCTCGAGCTCGTCAGCGCGAAGAGCGTCGGATTCCGCTACGGCCTCGGTCATTACGCGGTGACGGGCGCGACGATGTTCGGCGCATGGTTCCTGATTCCGACGATCTTCACGCTGCACTACGCGCGGCTCTACTATCTGTCGCCGAAGGACGCGCGCGCGCTGTCGTTTCCCGATCGCGATCTCGAGCCCGATTATTGGGATTTCCTGTATTTCTCGTTCACGATCGCGGTCGCGTCGCAGACGTCCGACGTATCGCTGCGCGGACGATCGATCCGGCGCGCGGCGCTCGCGCAGTCGATTCTGTCGTTCTATTTCAACATGGCGGTGCTCGGGCTGTCGGTCAACGTCGCGGCGGGGCTCCTGAGCTGAATTCGATTGCGCCGACGTCGCATGCCGCGTCAGCCGACACATTCGCGCCGGCGCGGCGAGGCGGCGCATGCGATTTCCGGACAGGCAGCCGTTTCCTTGCATTTCACGAGTGCGCGGCCTAATGTGCAGCCAGGAGGCTGCATATGAACACATCGACCGATCGTATCGAAAGGCGGATCGTGCTGAGCGCGCCGCGCTCGCGCGTGTGGCGCGCGCTGACGAACGCCGACGAGTTCGGCGCGTGGTTTCGCGTCGATCTCGCAGGGCAGACCTTCGAGGCGGGACGCCACGTCGAAGGCCGCATCACGTATCCCGGTTACGAGCATGTAGTGTTGCAGATGCGGATCGAGCGGATCGAGCCGGAGCATCATTTCTCGTACCGCTGGCATCCGGCCGCGGTCGATCCCGCGCTCGACTACTCGCAAGAGACGCCGACGCTCGTCGCGTTCGAGCTCGCCGACGTCGAAGCCGGCACGTTGCTCACCATCATCGAATCGGGCTTCGACAAGCTGCCCATCGAGCGCCGCGCGGATGCGTTCCGGATGAACGGCGGCGGCTGGGACGAGCAGATGAAGAACATCGCCGTACATGTCGACGCGCGCTGACGGCCGGCCGCCGCGCGCGCCGCTCAAGCGCGCGCAGTTGCGCGATTGCGCGACGGTGTTCGCCGCGCTCGGCGACGAGACCCGCTTGCGCATCGTCGCCGCGCTCTGCGCGGGCACGGCGCTGTCGATCGCGCGGATCACCGCGGGCACCGACATCACGCGCCAGTCGGTCACGCAGCATCTGCAGGTGCTGGCGGACGCGGGGCTCGTGCGTGACGCGAAGCTCGGGCGCGAGCGGCTGTGGAGCTTCGAGCCCGCGCAGATCGATATCGCGCGGGCGGCGCTCGACGCGATCGGCCGGCGGTGGGATCAGGCGTTGCTGCGGCTCGAGCACGCAGTTCAGGCATGATGGCTGCGCTTGCGGCGCGCCGCTTCGCTTTCGCGGCGGGAACGGTCAGTTAAACGAACGATCGTCGATGGACGAACCGTTTCGCGCACGGCCGATGCGAGTGCCGTTTCGAAGCGGTCGCGAACGTCTCGCGAAATATCTCGCCACGCGGCTACTTGCCGTCGTGCGCGCTCCGCCTGGCGCATGGAGATAGTCCCGCTCGCCGCGCTCATCCGGCGCGCTCGGCGGCAGACGCCGAATCGAGTGGCGAGACGCGCGGGCATCGCTTGCCTGTCCGATTTCATGACCGCACGGAATCGCGATCGATGAAGGGCGGCTCGTGCAGCTGCTCACGCGCCAGACGCACGACGTGCTGCAGCCGGTTCACGCAGTCTATCGCCGCAATACGGCGATCTCGTCGCGCATCGCATCGTTCGTCGATTGTCTGACATCTGACGAGATGAAACGCATCGGATCGCAACGCGCTCGGCGCGGAAGTGCCGGGCGCCTAATCGGCGAATGCGTCGGGCCTGCAGCGACACGCGCTTGCCTCCTCTTTTACGATCGCATTCAACGCGAAACCGCGCTTTTCCGCTCTTGCTAAAGAATTCAACCGCGCGCAGCGGCATGCTTTGAATCATCCATTTATTTAGGCAGCCAAAAATACATCAACAAACGCTTAAATATCAGGTTCGGAGCTTATTCTTGAATCGCGCTGAAATCGTGCGGACATATTCTGGAAGTGATCTAAGTATTTCCGCAGGGAATTTCATCTAGCCTATCAATCAACGAATGCGGCGACGAACGACACGCATTCGAGCCGACGTCGAGCAACGCGCATTCCGCCTGTTCGACGTGCGCTCGCCAGCATTGCATCCGGGTGCGGGCGCGTCCGCTTCATCGGCGGATCGGCGGTGCAGCGGCAGAACGATTCGAACAAGCAGCCAGCAGTCTGAGAGAAAGCAGCACGCAGTCAAATGACGAGGGGCCGGTAGTCGACGGCGAACGAACGTGCATCGCAAGCGCGCATGCAGGGTCGTTCGCCCGTTAGCCGGTGCGCAATGCCGCCTGAATCTCGAAGGTGCCCGTAAAGAGACATCGCAAAGAGGATTCATTCAGATGGCCAGACACATCGTTCAAGCAATCCAGTCTCATGCGTTCGCCACGCCGTATAAATGCGCGTTGTCCGATTCTCGCGGCGATCTCGGCTACGCCGATCTCGACAGCTTCAGCACCCGTTTCGCGATGCGCCTGCAGGATCTGGGCTGCCGCCCGGGAGATCGCGTCGTGATGCTCGCGAGCCGCCGCGCGTTGCTCGTCGCGGCGATCGTCGGCGTGTTCAAGGCCGGCTGCGTGCACGTGCCGCTCGATCCGCGCATGCCGACGGACCGCCTGCGATACATCCTGCACGACGTCGCGCCGGCGCTCGTGATCGCCGACGAAGATCTGACCGAAGCGCTCGAGCACGCGTTGCCGTCGGCCGCGCCGATCCTGCCGCTGAGCGAGCTCGAGCGGCTCCTCGCCGACGCAGATTCGGCACGGCTCGACGCGCTCGTGCAGCCGTTGCCGCTGCCGCCGTTCGACGAAACCGCGATCGCATATTGCATCTACACCTCCGGCTCGACCGGCCGCCCGAAGGGCGTGCTGATCAACCACCGCAGCATCGCGGATTTCTTCGAAGGTACGCGCGCCGTCTACGACGTCACGTCGCAATCGAGATGCGCGAGCTTTTCGCCGCTGCATTTCGACGTGTATCTGATGGACATGATGTTTCCGCTCGCGCAGGGCGCGTCGCTGTACGTGCACGACGACGTGAACGCGCCTGACTTGCTGTTCGACGCGATCCGCGCGCACGACGTCACGCATTTCTCCGCGTGGGGCATGATGCTCGGCCTGATCGCGCAGGCGGACGCGTTCGAAGCCGCGCCGCTGCCGCACCTGAAGACGATCCTTACAGGCACCGACGTGCCCGACGTGAAGACGATCCAGCGCTGGCTGAAGAAAAACGCGGGCGTGCAGGTGATCAACGCGTACGGTCCGACCGAGGCCACATGCGCGGCGGTCGCGCACGTGATCCGAGAGGTCGAGCCCGAGCGGCGCGCGCTCTATCCGATCGGCAAGCCGCTCGAGCACGTGAGGGCGTTGCTCGCCGACGAGCGCGGCGAGCGGATCACGGCGCCGGGTGTGCCGGGCGAGCTGATGATCGGCGGCACGCAGGTCATGCAGGGCTATTGGAACTTGCCCGAGGAGACGGCGGCGCGGCTCGTTCGCATGAACGGCGTGCCGTTTTATCGAACGGGCGACGTCTGCACGTATCTCGCCGACGGCAGCCTGTATTACATGGGCCGCAAGGATAACGAAGTGAAGATCGGCGGTTACCGGATTCATCTGAGCGAAATCCAGCGGGTCGTCAACGGCGTGCCGCACGTGCATGGATCGGAGGTCGTGCTGCTCGAATCGCGCTACGGCGAGACGCTGCTTGCCGCGGGCGTGCTGCTCGAGCGCGGCGCGTCGCTCGACGCCGATTCGAAGGTCGACGAAATCAGGCGGCGCCTCGCGGCGGAGCTTCCCGCCTACATGGTGCCTCGCCACGTCATGGTTCTCGAGCAGTTTCCGCAGTTGTCATCGGGAAAGACGGATCGCAAAGCGCTTCTGTCGATATTGCAACACCGCGTCAATGAAAGTAACCAGGAGGAAGTGAATCCATGAAGACCGAAACGATGTTGATTCAGATTCTGGAGAGCGTGATCGGCGTCAAGAAGGTGACGGGCGATACCCGTTTTCTGGATATCGGCGGCAATTCGCTCAATCTCGTCGAAGTGCTGAAGCAGATCAAGGCGAAAACGGGCGTCGCGCCGTCGCCGAGGCTGTTTTTCGACAAGACGCGCTCGACGGTGGCGGCGTTGAGCGGCGAAATCGACGCACTGCGCGAGCTCAGCGGCGCCGAGGCCCCGGTCGCGGGCTGATTCCGGAGGGCGTTTCACGAGCCGCGAAAGCGGCGGCCGCGACAAGCGGATTTTTCAAGACATGGCTCTTTACGCCATATTTAGGAGAACTGAGATGCAAAAGCGTTTTCACATGTCGGAAGCCGAAAAGAAATCTTTTTACGAGAACGGCTTCGCCGGCCCGTTCACGCTGTACGAACCGGAGGAGATGACCCGCGTCTGGAACGAAGTGCGGATGGACCTGCTCGATGCGACGAAGGCGGCGTTCCCGAACAGCCGGCTCAACTATGACCGTCATCTCGACATGCCCGATCTGAACCAGATCATTAGTCATCCGAAGATCGTCGATCGGATCTCGAGCATCCTCGGCCCGGACGTGCTGAGCTGGCGAACCGAGTGGTTTCCGAAATACCCGGGCGACGAAGGTACCGACTGGCACCAGGCCGAGAGCTTCGTGGAGTTCGAAGGCACCGAGAAGCTCGAGCCGACGGCGGCGGAAGAAGGGCGGCCGTGGGAGCTGACCGCGTGGATCGCGATGAGCGAGGCGACGAAGGAGAACGGCTGCCTGAAGCTGATGCCGGGCAGCCACCGCACCTGGTTCTTCGACGAGAAGCGCAACATCCCGTTCGAGCCGGAGAACTTCAACAAGCGCGTGCTCGACGACGGCCAGAAATCAGGCTTCTACGGCTACGACTACGAGAAGCTGAAGCTCGATCCGAGCTGGAAGCCGGACGAGTCGCGCGCGGTGCACATGGAAGTGAAGCCGGGCCAGTTCTTCATCTTCACGTCGCGCTGCATGCATGGCTCGAATCCGAACACGAGCAAGGATTCGGTGCGTTTCGGCTGGGCGACGCGCTTCGTGCCGACGCACGTGAAGGTGTATTCGGGCCAGGAGTCGTTCCACCACTTCGGCGAAGTGCTGCCGCTCGACCGCTACTCGACGGTGCTGGTGGCGGGCGAGGACCGCTATGGCCATAACCGCGTGACGAAGCCGCTCGCCGCAGTTGCGGCGATCGCGTAAGCGAAGGAAGGCGCCGACATGAATGCATGCGAGGCCCGCTGGTTCCTGTTCGGCGCCGACGAACGGAAACCCGATGTACGAATCCGGCTGTTCTGCTTTCACTACGCGGGCAGCGGCGGCTCGATCTTCAGGAACTGGGTCGAGTCGCTGCCGGACGGCGTCGAGCTTGTCGCGGTGCAGATGCCCGGCCGCGAGAACCGGCTGAACGAGCCGCTGTTGCACTCGATGGACGAAGTCGCGTCTCCGCTCGTCGACGCGCTCGCTCCGCTGCTCGACCGGCCGTTTGCGTTCTTCGGGCACAGCACGGGCGCGCTGATCGGTTTCGAGGTCGCGCGGGTGCTGCGCGCTCGCGGATATCCGCAGCCGAGGCTTCTGATCGCGTCCGCGCAGAACGCGCCCGACGTGAAGCCGGAAGTGATTCGGCATCGGTTGTCGGATGCCGAGTTCGTCGAAGTGCTGCGCGGCTGCAACGGCACGCCCGACGCGATTCTGCAGGACCCGGCGCTGCTCGAGCTGCTGCTGCCGCGGATTCGCGCGGACGGCGCCGTGTTCGAGACGTACCGCTACGAGCCACAAGCGCCGCTCGATTGCCGGATCGTCGTCTTTCACGGCGTTCACGACGGCCTCGTGCGCGAAGACGGGCTCGCACGCTGGGCGAGCGAGACGCGGCAAAGCTTCGCACGCTACCGGTTTGCCGGCGACCACTTCTTCATTCACGACGAAGAGGCGTCGGTACTCGACCACATCAACCGCGAGCTCGAGCCGCTCTTGAGCGATGCGAGCTCCACTCTACTCGGATGACAGACAAATGGCGCAGTGGAATTCAGATGACGAGCTGTTCGCGCTGATGCGCGCCGAGCTCTCGACCTGCCCCGTCAGCGACGTGATGGAGCAGCTCGGGTTCGCGTACCCGATGCTGCCGCCGGAGATCCGCCCGCTGCGGCGGGACATGGTGATGATCGGCCGCGCGATGCCCGTGCAGGACGAGCCGCCCGTGCCGCACGGCGGTCTCAAGCGTTATGACGCGAAACCGTTTGGACTGCTGTTCGAATCGGTCGAGGCGTTGCGTCAGGGCGAGGTCTACGTCGCGAGCGGCGGCCCGACGGCCGTCGCGCGGCTCGGCGATCTGCTTGTCACGCGAGCGCGCAATCTCGGTGCGGCGGGTGTCGTGTTGAACGCGCACGTGCGCGACGCGAACGCGATTGCCGATCTGAACCTGCCGGCGTTCGCGCACGGCACGTACGCATACGGGCTGCAGGGGCGCCACAACGTCGTCGACTATCGCTGTTCGATCACCGTTGGCCACGTGCGAATCCGGCCGGGCGACCTGATCTTCGGCGACGGTGACGGCGTCTGCGTGATTCCGCGCGAAGCGGAGCAGGAAGTGATCAACCGCGCGATCGCGAAGAACCGGCTCGAACGCAAGGTTCGCGACGCGATCGTCGAAGGCCGCAGCGTCGTCGACGCATTCAATCAATACAACGTCATGTGAGGAGCGCAACAGCGATGAAAGCGAGCTACGTGTGGAAGAACGGCGAACTGGTGCCGTGGGAGCGTGCGCAGGTGCACGTGATGAGCCATGCGCTGCATTACGGAACCAGCGTGTTCGAGGGCGTGCGCGCCTACGAGATCGGCGAGAAGGCGGCGATTCTCTGCGGCCGCGAGCACTTCGAGCGCTTGCTGTTCAGCTGCAAGGTCGCGCGGATTCCATCGCCGATGAGCGTCGGGCAGTGGATGGAGGCGACGGTCGAGACGCTGCGCGCGAACGGTCAGCGCAGCGCGTACATCCGGCCGCTCGTCTATCGCGGCGCGGGCGAGTCGCTCGGGCTCGACGCGCGGCAATGCCCGGCCGAAGCGCTGCTCGTGACGATGCCGTGGGGCGCGTATCTCGGCGACGAGGCGCTGGAGCAGGGTGTCGACGTGCAGGTCAGCAGCTGGCGGCGCAACGGCGCGGGCGCGGCGAGCACGCTCGCGAAGATCGGCGGCCAGTACGTCAACGGCCAGGCGATCGTGATGGAGGCGCACGAGAACGGGATGAGCGAGGGCATCGCGCTCGACGCGAACGGTTTCGTGAGCGAAGGCAGCGGCGAGAACGTGTTCCTCGTCTACAAGAACGAGATCTTCACGCCGTCGATCGGCAGCAGCATCCTGAGCGGCATCACGCGCAATTGCGTGATTCGGATCGCGCGCGACCTCGGCTACACCGTGACCGAGACGAGCATCCCGCGCGAGATGCTTTATCTCGCCGACGAGATCTTCTTCACCGGCACCGCGGTCGAGATCTGTCCGGTGCGCTCGGTCGACAGGATGTTCGTCGGCGGTGGCAAGCGCGGCCCCGTGACGAAGGCGATCCAGGATCAGTACTTCGGCATCGTGCGTGGCACGCACGCGGACAAATGGAACTGGCTTACGCCCGTGCCGGTGCCGGCGCGCGACGGAGCGCGGTCATGAGCGCGCGCGAATCGGCGGCCGCTTCGCCGTGGCTGATCGTCCACGCGGCGCGGGATGCGCGCGTACGGCTCTTCTGCTTTCACTACGCGGGCGCGACCGCGTCGATCTTTCGGACGTGGCCGCGCGGCTTGCCCGACTGGGTCGAAGTGGTGGCGGTGCAACTGCCCGGCCGCGAGTATCGGCTGGGCGAGCCGCTGATCGAGGACGCCGAGCCGATCGTCGCGGCGCTCGCGGAGGTCGTGCCGCCGCTGCTCGATCTGCCGTACGCGTTCTTCGGCCACAGCATGGGCGCGCTGATCGCGTTCGACCTCGCACGCCTGCTGCGCGCGCGCGGCTTCGCCAAGCCTTCGCTGTTCGTCGCGTCGGGCCGCAGCGCGCCGCGTTTTCGCTGGCGGGACGCGGGCATTCAGACGCTGCCCGACGATGCGTTCATCGCCGCGGTGCGCGACTACAACGGCACGCCCGACGCGCTGATCGCCGATCCGGCGCTGCGCGACCTCTGGCTGCCCCGGCTGCGGGCGGATCTGACGATCTCCGCGACGTACCGATACGTCGAAGCGCCGCCGCTCGATTGCCCGCTGCTCGTGCTGCACGGCTCGAACGACGGCCTCGTGAGCGACGCCGGGCTGTCGGGCTGGCTCGCCGAGACGAGCGGAGCCGCGCGCTACGTCGGTTTTTCGGGCGGCCATTTCTTCATGCACGGCGAAGAAGAGGGCGTGCTCGGCGAAATCGGCCGCGAGCTGGAGCGTGTGCTCGCACGCGAAGCGGCGGGTGTGCAAAGCGGCATGCGCGGTTCGGCGGCGCGCATGCGTCATTTGACGGAGGAGAGCGGCATATGAAGAACAAATCATCGCGCACGCGCGTGGCGATCCTCGGGTCGGGCAGCATCGGGCTCGATCTGATGTTCAAAGTGAAGGCATCCGAACAATTCGATCTGAGGTTCGTCGTCGGGCGTAATGCGCAGAGCGACGGACTCAAGCTCGCGCGCAGCTGCAACGTCGAGACGTCGAGCGACGGTCTCGACTTCCTGAAGGAGAACGAGGGGGCGTACGACCTCGTGTTCGACGCGACGTCGGCCGCCGCGCACAAAATCAACAATCGCTTCTTCTCGGACGCGGGCAAGTTCGTGATCGACCTGACGCCCGCGAAGCTCGGCCGCCTGTGCGTGCCGTGCATCAATCTGGACGACATGGGCGCCGAGCAGAACGTGAACCTCATCACCTGCGGCGGGCAGGCGAGCCTGCCGCTTGCGTACGCACTGAAGCAGGCGGTCGACGAGATCGAATACCTGGAGGTGGTGTCGGCGATCGCGTCGCGCAGCGCCGGCATCGCGACGCGCGAGAACATCGACGAATACATGACGACGACCGAATACGCGCTCGCGAAATTCAGCGGTGCGAAGAAGACGAAGGCGATCCTCAACATCAATCCCGCCGAGCCCGGCGTGCGGATGCAGACCACGCTCTATGCGTACGCGCGCTATCGCGATTTCGATCGGGTGCGTGCGTGCGTCGCCGGCATGGTCGAGAAGGTTCGCGAATACGTGCCCGGCTATCGGCTTGTCGTCGAACCGCTCGAAAGCCAGGGCAGGATCACGATCGGCCTGACGGTGCGCGGGCGCGGCGACTACCTGCCCGAGTACGCGGGCAATCTGGACATCATCAATTGCGCGGCGCTCGCGGTCGCCTCGCATCGACATGCAACCGCCAGACAAGGAGCCACACAATGATACTGATCAGCGATGCGACCTTGCGCGACGGCAATCACGCGATTCGCCATCAACTGAGCGCTGCGCAGATTCATGCGTATGCGCGCGCGGCCGACGAGGCCGGCATCGACGTCGTCGAAGTCGGGCACGGCAACGGTCTCGGCGGTTCGTCGTGCCTGCTCGGACAGACGCCCATCGGCGATCGCCTGATGCTCGAGACCGCGCGCGCCGCGCTGCGCACGAGCCGGCTCGGCGTGCATTTCATTCCCGGGCTCGGCAAGGCGGCGGACATCGCGCTCGCGCTCGAGATCGGCGTCGACGTCGTGCGCGTCGCGACGCATTGCACCGAAGCGAACGTGTCCGCGCGCTTCATCGAGCAGACGCGACACGCGGGCCGCACAGCGTTCGGTGTGCTGATGATGTCGCACATGGCGCCGCCCGACGTGCTGCTCGCGCAAGCGAGGCTGATGGAGCGTTACGGCGCGCAGGCGGTCGTGCTGATGGACAGCGCCGGCTACTCGACGCCGTCGCTCGTGCGCGCGAAGGTCGAGCGCCTCGTCGACGGCCTCGATATCGACGTCGGCTTTCATGCGCACAACAATCTCGGGCTCGCGGTCGCGAACAGCCTCGTCGCGCTCGAGGCAGGCGCGCGCATCGTCGATGCCTGCGTGAAAGGCTTCGGCGCGGGCGCGGGCAACACGCAGCTCGAGACGCTCGTCGCCGCGATGGAACGCGAAGGGCACGGCGCGCGAACGACGTTCGAGCGCGTGATGACGCTCGCGCGCAGCACCGAGGCTTTCCTGAATCCGAAGACGCCGCACATCCAGCCGGCGAACATCGCGAGCGGCCTGTACGGCCTCTTTTCCGGCTATGTGCCGCACATCCAGAAGGCGGCGCAGGAGTTCGGCGTCAACGAGTTCGATCTGTACAAGCGGCTCGCGGAACGCAAGCTCGTCGCCGGCCAGGAGGACATCATCATCGAGGAGGCGAGCCGTCTCGCGCGCGAGCGGGACGTGCAGCGCGCGAGCGACGGCGTGCGGATTCGCGAGCTGTCCGCGTGAGCGCGGACGCATTTCACACGATCGAACGAGGAGGGAATCGTGACAGGTTTGAGCGAACGAGGTTTTGGTGCATGGGATCGAGTCGAGCGCGAAGTGCTGACCGATCGGATCGAGCGTCAGGTCGTCTCGGGCGACGCGCTGACGCTGGCGAAGCTGTTCCTGAAGAAAGGCGCGTTCGTCGGAACGCATTCGCATCCGAACGAGCAGTTCACCTACATCCTCGAAGGACGCCTGCTGTTCCGTTACGGCGAGCGCCTCGAGCACGAGGTCGAGGTGGGGCCCGGCGAGATCCTGCATCTTCCGGCGAACGTGCCGCACAACGCGTTGTGTCTCGAGGACGCGGTCGATCTCGACGTGTTTACGCCGCCGCGGGCCGACTGGCTCGCGCCGGACGGCAATCGCTACTTCGCCGGCGCACCGGCCGCGGCTTCGTCCGCGCCGGCGGCCGGCCGATGAACGACCACCATCGAAGCCGACGAACCGAGGAGGCGCCGTGCTCATCCAGGATGCATTGCTCAAGATGTCGTTATACGTGTCGCTCGTGCTGATCGTGCCGGGGCCGACGAACACGCTGCTGCTGTCGTCGGGCCTGAAGGCCGGCCTGCGCGGCACCTGGCACCTCGTGATCGCGGAGGCGCTGGGCTATGTCGTCGCGATCTCGCTATGGGGGTTCTTCCTGCTGTCGGTGGCGGCGAGCCGGCCCTGGCTCTTCGGCGCGATCAAGCTGCTGAGCGCCGCGTACATCCTGTGGCTCGCGGTCAAGATGTGGACGAAGAGCCGCGCGCTGCACGAGCTGACCGCGGGGCCGATCAGTTTCGCGGATCTGTTCGTCGCGACGCTGATGAACCCGAAGGCACTGCTGTTTGCGAGCACGATGTTTCCGCTAGAAGCGTTCCGGTCGCTCAGCTACTTCGGATGGGCGGTCGTCGTGTTCCTGATCGTGCTCGCGCCGATCGGCGTCGGCTGGTCGAGCCTGGGCGGGCTGCTGACGTCGCAGCGCTCGTGGGCCGCGCATACGTCGACGTTCATGCGCTGCGCGTCGCTCGTGCTCGCGACGTTTTCTGGATCGCTCGCGTATTCGGTGTTGGGGCGCTGAATCCGCTCGCGGGCGGGCGGCCCGCGAGCGGCCATCGACGATAGGAGAGACGGGCGGGCCGTGCGCCGCGCCCCGTTCATTCGGAGATGTAGCCCTCCGCCAGGAAACCGAGCTGCTTCGCCTTGTTCGCGCTCGTCTTGATGTGGCTGCTATTCATCTTCTTGTTGATCGACGTGAACAGCTGATAGACCGCATGTTCGTCGAGCTGTAGTTCCTCGGCGACGTGGCGCGCGTTGCCGCCCCTGCCGACGAGCCGCAACGCGACGAGTTCGCGACGGCTCAGCGACATTTCTCGGGCAAGCATCTGGCGCTGCGCCGTGACTTTCCATTCGAGCATCTCGGTCGCTAGTCCGCGCAGCGTTCGCCGGTTGCGCCAGATGATTTCTTCGCCTTGCGCGGGCGGCAGCGACGAACTGACGTGCAACAAACCGATCGTGTCGTCGTCGCGGCGGTGTGCAGGAAAGAACACGTTGCTGGCCAGGCCGAGCAATTGCGTCTGCTGATTCAGCCAATGATCGGACGGCAGCGTTGCGAGCGTCGACGCACGCAGCGGGCGCGTGTCGTTGCGTGCATGCGCGATGGCGGGATCGTTCAAATACCAATGGCGATGCACATAACGGTGTGCCCAAACGGGCGTTCCGCCGATTAATAATTCATGGTTCTTCAAGTTTCCGGTTTTCTCGTCGATTCTGAAGTAATGGTAAAAACAGTTTGTTGCGCCACATTCGGCGGCTGTGTTGCGCATTACAGTCAGTAAACCGCTTTCGCTGACGCATTCAGACGCGAATTCGGGTTGAATCGCCTTGTATTCGGTGGATTCCACGGTGTTTTCGGGAACGCCAACTACTGCTCGATATAGACTTTCGAGCTCCACCGAATAAGGATCGTGTTCGATGAACGACGTAACGGTCGCGCCGTCGAATAAATCCAGACGTTGCACGAACGATGGCTGGCGCGGCGCCGCGTGATGTCGCTCGAGCAAGTATCCTTGGGCCGCGTCGCCACATATCCTGAGCGATATCTGTTTGTCGCCGACAACGCCGTTGCGTTCCTGGGTGACGTCCATTCGCGCGTGTTCGATAGGAAATACGGTGCGATTTCGAGCCATACGCGCCAGGCCGTGCTTCGAGGATTCCGAACTTCATGACGATTCGCCGCGACCTACCGGAGCGCCGAGCTGATGGCGACGGGCGCGACGGGAAATTGCTCGCGGTGTGCGGGGTCGGAGGCATATGCCGAATTATGTCCTTTAACTTACTGCGACTATAGATTGGTTGGCAATACAAACTTTTAATTACTTGTATCGCTCTGAATGAGTAATTTGAGATTTGTAAATTTAGTTTTTTTGGTGGCCAATAAAATCGATGGAAATCGAATCGGAAAATTCCTAGATGACCATTCGATCCGCAGATGCACATCGAGATTCGACGAGGCGATTCTTCCGGCGATGCGTGCGGTTCCCGTCTCGACGTGAATGGATGGTTGTGCACTCAATCATCGACGGACGAGTCCCTATCGTCTCTCTGGCGACACGATCCCCATATGTGCTGGCACGCGACTTCGCCGGCCATGCGTTCCGATGGCGTGAGCTCGAACGGCGTTGGCTGCCGTCATCGAGATGCGCCAGCGCGATGGATGTCGAGTAACGAGCGGTTCGCAACGTTTGTCTCGCTGGTTGGTTTATGCGAAGCCAGGCGGATATGCCGCCGACGGCGCGCCGAATGTCGAGCGCGGCCGGATGGGCCGCGCGTGCGCGCAAGCGCTCGGACGAGGACGTCCGCATCCACCTGGTGGGCGGATGCGGCGGTCGGAAGAGGCGGGGCGAGGGGTGTTCGGCCGCCGCCGGGTGGTCGAATGTCTTTAGTGGTCTGCCTGGTGCTGCGAGCGCCGGCCGCGGACCGCGGAAATCCACGAACCCGGCGTGATGCCGTAAGTGCTCTTGAAGTGCCGCGACATATGGCTTTGATCGGAGAAGCCCGCGTCGGTGGACGAGGTCGACAGCGATTCGCCTTCCATCAACAGTTTGCGCACGAGATTGAGCTGCCGTTGAGTGCGAAAGCGGCTCGGGCTCGTGCCGAACAGCGTGCGGAACTGGCGGGCGATTGTCCAGCGGTCGAGCCCCGAGGCGTGTTCGAGCGCGTCCATCGAGATCGCCGTGTGCGGGCGGGACGCGATGATATCGCGTATGCGCGTCAATTCGGCCACGGCGAGCGTGCCGGTCTTGGGCGCGCCGCTGTTCGCGGCGGCGGCCGTCAGCAGGTTCGCGACGGCGACGGCGATGTCGAAGCGGGACAGGTTGTCGATTTCCTCGTCCAGGTTCCAGACGCCGGCTGCGAGTCCTTCGGCGACGGCGGGCGCCTGAACGATCGGTGAGCGGACGAACGGAAGCATGCGTCCGCCAAGGGCTTCCTGGACGAGCGCGGGGTCAACGTAGACGATCCGGTAGCCGAAGCCTTCGTCGGTTCCCGCGCGGCCGTCGTGCAGTTCGTCCGGGTGAAGGATATGGCACTGCCCCGGCAGGCAGTGGTGGGTTTCGCCGAGATAGCGGAAGGTCTGCACGCCCGAGAGCGTGATGCCGATCGCGTACGTGTCGTGACGATGGGGCGTGAACGCGTGATCGAGGAAGTGCGCCTCTGCGCGCTCGATGCCCGTGGCGCCGGAGCCGATCCGAATGTGGTTCCTGTCGGGCGCGGTGTCGCGTGCACAATCGTTCAAGACAGCCTCCGTGGCGCTTCCATAAGCTACCTGTTCAAAAAATGGTGCATTGGAGCCTCGATGGTAAACCAAGTCGATCTAGTTTCGGATATGTTGCGCTCACTTCTGGCCCTGCTCCTTGCGGCGACCGTGGTGATGGGCAGCCCCGGGCCGTCGACGGTCAGTGCGACGGCGATGGGCGCGTCCTACGGGGTGCGCAGGTCGCTCAAATATGCTTGGGGCCTCATTGCCGGCACGGTCGCCGTGCTGCTTCTCGTGTCGACGGGCGTGACGGCTTTCGTGATGTCGATGCCGAACGGCGCGAGGATGCTCAACATCATTTCCGCTGTCTACATTCTCTATCTTGCGTACAAGATTGCGACTGCGCCACCGCTCGACGCGCGCAAAGGAGACGTCTCGTCTCCCGCGTTCAAGGGCGGCTTCCTTTTGGCCGTCGCCAATCCGAAGGCGTACATCGCGATCGGCGCGGTGTTTGCAGGGACGACGCTCGTTGCCAGCAACTATGGCCTGGATGCTGCCGCCAAAATTGCCCTGCTGAGCGTGATGATCATCGTTATCCATCTCGGCTGGCTGCTGGCAGGCGTGTCGTTGTCCCGTTTCCTGCACGATCCGGTTGCGTCCCGCATCATCAATGTTTCCTTGGCGGCGATATTGGTGCTTGTTTCGCTGATTGCGCTATTCGAATGAAGTAATTGCCTTGGGGGCGTTATCGATTGCGGCTCTTCGTTTTCGTCTCGGCTCGGTTGGAGCGGCCGATTCGGCGTCGGAGCCGATCCGCTGTTCGCCGTCGGCGGTATGAGATTTGCGCCGTCGGCGCGCGCATTCGATCAGGCGGCCCGTTGGCATCGGAAGGGTGCGGGCGCTATCGCGATGCGATGCCGATGCCCGTCGGCTTGGGCATCGGTGCGGAGCGTCTTCGGCCGTGCATCAGCGTGCGGCGCGCGGGTGTTTTTCCATTCGTTGCAACGAGATGCCTAGCGTGCGCAACAATTCCCATCCACCGGTTTTGCTATATGCGACGCCGAATTCTCGCTCGATCAACATGCATACTCGCGCGACCGTCCACTGCGGGCTCGTGAAACCCGCCGCGAGCGCGCCGTCGTCGAGCATGGCGCGAAGTACCGCGCATTTTGCGGAAGTCAATCGCCTTGGCCGTCCCAGCGGCTTTGCGACATGCAACTCGCGTTGCGCAAGCCGTCTCGCCCATCTGCACACCGACTGCCGCGACACGACCAGCGTTCGCGCAACGTCGGCCTGAGACATGCCCATCTCGAGCAAGTCGAGACCCTTCATGCGCCGTTCGGCGACCGACGATCCTCTATCTTGCTTCGTGCCCATATGCTTTCACCATTTAAAAGTCATCGTTGATGAAATGGAGTGCTAAATAATTAAAAAATCAGTGAAAGGTCGATGAAAATAACATTAGAATGTCGATGAGACAGCTAGTGAAAAAATCCTGCCGAATCCGAGCCGCTGCCATGAAAACATGGCCGTAATGCCTCGGTGCGAGTGAGATGCATGCCCGCTACGGCGCCCGTGCATGGAAGAGGCGAACGCCCGCGTTGCGGCGGCGAATGGAGAGGGTCAAGATGAGCGACGTCGGAAAGGCATGGAACATCGATGATTTGAGAAAAATGGCGCAAAAACGGGTGCCGAAGTATTTCTTCGATTATCTGGACGGCGGCGCGAACAGCGAAACCACGATGCGCGCGAATGAAAGCGATTTCGCACGCTGGCGGTTGCGTCAGAAGGTGTTGACCGGGGCGCAGAGCAGTGCGGCGGGTTTGAACGCGACGTACCTCGGCGCCGAACATCGGCTTCCGATCCTGCTCGGGCCGGTGGGATTCGCAGGCATGTATTGGCCGCAAGGGGAAATCGCGGCGGGGCGTGCGGCCGACGAGGCGGGCATTGGTCAGTGCTTGTCGACGTTTTCGATCTGTTCGCTCGAAGATGTCGCCGCGGCGCGGTTCGGTCCGCTGTATTTCCAGCTCTACATGTTCCGCAATCGCGATCTGACCGAGGACATTCTCGTGCGTTGCCGGCAGACGAACGTAGACGTTGTCTTCCTGACGGTCGACACGTGCTACATCCCGATTCGCGAACGTGATGCGCGCAACGGTTTTCGCGCCGATACGCGTTTGTCGGCGCGAGGTGTGTGGTCGATGCTCAAGCACCCAGGCTGGTGCGTCGGCGCGCTGTCCAACGGAATGCCGAAAATCGGCAACGTCTTGCGCTATCCGGATCTCGGCGCATCGTTGCTCGAGCAGTCCGCGGCGGTCGGCCGGATGATCGACTCGCGTTTGTCTTGGGCCGACGTCAAGTGGTTGCGCGCGCGCTGGCCCGGCAAGATCGTCATCAAGGGCATTCTCGATCCCGACGATGCGCGGCGCGCGGTCGACGAAGGCGTCGACGGCATTCTGATTTCGAATCACGGCGGACGGCAACTCGATCCGGCGCCCTCGGCGATGGATGTGCTGCCGGAGATCGCCGACGCGGTCGGCAAGCGGACCGAGATTCTGATGGACGGCGGCGTGCGCCGCGGCGCGGACGTGATCAAGGCGCTGGCGCTCGGGGCGAGCGCGGTCTCGATCGGGCGCGCGTATGTCTACGGCCTCGGCGCGGCGGGCGGGAAGGGCGTCGAGCGGTGCCTCGAACTGTTGAAGAGCGAGATGCTGCCCGCGCTCAACATGATGGGCTTCGAATCGATTGCGGAACTCAGGGCGGCGGGCAAGTCGGCGTTGCGGATGGCGGGGGCGGTCCATCGTGCGGTGACGGCGGTTGCAAAACCGGAGGAAGCATCGCGCAAGCTGATGGAGCGTGCGCTGCAAGGCGCCGACAGTCATTGACGCACGCCGCCGCAACCGATAACCGACGGCGCGCGGCGCGCCGGCTATTTGCAGACGTCGACCCACTCTGCTTCGACGAGTTCGGCCAGCCGGACCGGATCGATGCGCAGCGCGGCGTGCGTCGAGCCGGCGGCCGGCACGACGAAATCGTACGATTTCAACATCACGTCGCAATAAACGGGCAACGGCGTCGAGAGTCCGAACGGACATACGCCGCCCACCGGATGGCCGGTGACGGCGACCGTTTCGTCCGCGGAGAGCATTTTCGCCTTGCCGCCCAGCGCGGTTTTGACTTTCTGGTTGTCGAGACGGGAATCGCCGCAGGATACGAGCAGCAAATGGGTGTCGCCGACCTTCATCGCGAGCGTCTTGGCGATCTGCGCGGGCTTGATGTCCCAGGCTGCCGACAACGTCAACGTGGAACTGCTTTCGTTCAAGGGAATGACGTCGATGTCCGGCGCCTTTTCCGCCAGAAACCGGCGAACCGATTCAACACTCATATTCTTTGCACTCCTTGCGGCCGACTTGTCTGTCTTCGCATGATCGGCGGGAGAAAAGGCTGGCTCGGCAGCCTTTGCGCTCGCATTGTTGGTGAACGCTCGGAACGGATAAGCTATCGCCCGTGGGGCAGAATGTATTGAACGATTGTGCAGTGACCGTTGCGGCCGTTCGCCGAGCCGGCCGAGCGGTCATGCATCGCACGACGCGCGAAAACGCAACTGGCGCTGTGGAGCGCGCCGCCGGCAAGCTCGCGCTCATGCGTCACGCGTCGCGACCCACGCACCCCAGAACAGGCTCGCGAAAAAACGTACCGGCTCGCGGAACCCCGCAGCGTCGAGCAGCGCATGCACGGCGTCCTCGGACGCGGGCGGATCGGCGCCGCGCAGGATCGTCGCGAGCTTTTGCGTGACTTCGTCGGGCGATGCCCCATGCATCCGCCAGCGCTGCGCCCACGCGCACAGCAGGCGCGGATGCTCGGCATAGCGACGGTAGTTGCCCGCGACGACGAGCGGCGCGCCGGGCTTCAGGCGCCGCGCGATCGAGCCGAGCAGCGCGGCCTTAGCGTCGTCGCCGGGCACGTGGTGCAGCACGCCGATCAGCGTCGCGCCGTCGAAGCGCGCGTCGGCGGGCAGATCGTCGACGTAGCCGTGATGTAGCCGCGCGCGCGCGTCGAGGCCGGCCGCCGCGAGGTTCGCGCTCGCGAGCTCGAGCATCGGCCGCGACGGATCGACAGCGGTGAAGCGCCAGGCGGGCTCCAGGGCCGCGAGCGCGACGATTTCGCGCGCGGTGCCGCCCGCGCCCGCGACGAGGATCTGCGCGGCGCCCGCTTCCGATGCGACCGACGATGCGAGCATGCATGCGGCGAGATCGTGGCACGCGTCGTAGCCCGCGAGCGCGATGCGGCTTTGCTCCGCGTATTCGGCGGCGCGCGACGGATCGAATTTGGCTGCGCCGGATGGCGTGGACATGACGTCGGACTCCTGAAGAATCGCGCGCGCGGGACCGTGCGCGAAACCGCAGCGTAGGCGCCGACGCTGTGCGCAACAAGACAAGCGGCGATCATGGTATCGCGGCTACCGGCCATTTTCGGGGTCGCTTCACGTTTAAAACACCGCGTCGACGCTCGCATCGCAACGCGAATCGGCGCATACTGATTGCCCCTCTTCGTCGGGCCACGCGTGTCATGCATGCACGCCGCAAGCGGCGCATCGTCATGCCTCTGAACGCAGGAGGATCGCATCATGTCCGAATGTCCTCACGATCCGTATGCGCGGCACTATTCGCACTGCCTGCCTTTCGGCGCACAGCCGTGCGGCGCCGCGGGCGCGACCACGCGCACGCACTTCCGCGTCTGGGCGCCCGCGCATGCGAACGCGACGCTCGCGCTCGAAACCGCGGGCGGCCCGCATGAACTTCAGATGGCGCCCGCGGGCGACGGCTGGTTCGAGGCTTTCGCCGATTGCGGCGCGCACACACGCTATCGCTACCGGCTCGACGATGCGCTGACGATTCCCGATCCCGCATCGCGCTCGCAGCCGGAAGGCATCGAAGGGCCGAGCGAAGTGGTCGACCCGCGTGCGTTCACCTGGCGCCATACGTTCTGGCGCGGCCGGCCGTGGGAGGAGATCGCGCTTTACGCGATCCAGCCCGGCGCGGCGGGCGGCTACGACGGCATTCGCCGGCGCTTGCCGCAACTTGCGCAGCTCGGCATCACGGCGCTCGAATTACTCGCGGCGCCGCATGCGCGCGACGACAGCCTGCCGTTTGTGCCGCTCGCCGACTACGGCGGCCCCGACGCGCTGAAGCAACTGATCGACGAAGCGCACGGCTTCGGCCTCGCGGTGCTGCTCGATCTCGACTACGCGCGCTTCGGCTGCGGCACGGACGAGATGCGGCGCTACGCGCAACCGTTCTTCCACACGCGCGACGATCCGCTGCAAGCGCCGCCGCTCGCGCTCGATCATCCGCAGGTCTGCGAGTTCTTCTGCGACAACGCGCTGTACTGGCTCGAAGAGTACCGATGCGACGGGTTGCGGATTCGCGAGGCGGACCGCATCGACAGCACGTGGTTGCGCGAGATCGCGGATCGCGTGCACGCGGCGATGCCGACCGATCGGATCGTGCATCTCGTGCTCGGCAGCGAGCGGCATCCGTCGCATCTCGCCGACACGCATTTCGACGCGCAATGGAACGGCTGCGGCGAACGCGCGCTGTACCGGCTCACGGGCCGCCGCGACCGCGCGCGCGGCGACGGCGTGTCGACCCATCAGTCGATTCACGCGCTCGCGCGCGCATTGACCGCGGACGGCGCGGTGTTCCAGCGCGCGCAACCGATCGGCGACGGCGGGATGGCCGACGTCGGGCTGTCGCTGACGTCGCTCGTCCTGTCCGACGGCGTGGTGCGCGATGCGCGCGAGGCGGATCTCGCGGCGCTCGCGCTGTCGTTGCTGACGCCGCAGATTCCGCTGATCTTCGACGAAGCCGCGGGCGATCCGTCGCGTCGGCATTTTCTGCAGTCGGCGCTCGCGGTGCGCGCGAAGCTGATCGCGCCGCGCCTGCTCGACGTGCGCCCGCGCAGTGCCGACATGCTGAGGACCAACGACGGCGTCGAAGCCGATGCGCTCGTTGCCGCATGGCGGCTTGGCGACGGCGAGACGCTCAGCATCGCGCTGAACCTGTCGCCGCAGCCGTTGCCGTTCTATGGCGCGCCGGACGGAATGATCGTGTTCGAGACGCCGGCGCGCGCGCGGGATCGCGTCGACGAAGGCGAGCTGCCGCCTTACGCGCTCGTCGCGTGGCTGACGGGCGACGTCAATCAGTACGCGCTGACGCACGATGCGCGTCGCTACGCGGATGTCGCGCCGCGCCCGTTGGGCGGTGTTTGAACGAGTGAAAGCGCCCGGCGTGGCGTCGCGCCGGCCGAGCCGGCGGCGCCTGCGGCGTTTCTTCCGATCAGGATGCCTGAACGAACGCGGGCCGAAGGCGGCGTGCGCGTGACGAGGCGACAGGCGCGTGGCGTCCGTTGCCGGATCGCTTCCTACCAGAGCCCCCGAATGCTGGCGATGCCGTGCGCGCGATGCTCGCGCGCCGTCGCCAGATGCTCGCGCGTCATCCCGCCGAGCGCGTAGACGGGCATGCGCGCTTGCGCCGCGTAGTCGGCGAAGCGGGTCCAGCCGAGCGTCGGCGCGCCGGGATGCGTGAGAGTCGGCAGGACCGGCGACAGCGTCGCGAAATCCGCGCCGATGCGCTCCGCGTGCAGCAGCTCGTCGAGCGAGTGGCACGCGGCCGACAGCAGGCAGTCCGAAGTGAGCGGGCGGGCGGTCGCGACGCGCAGCGCCGCGCTGCCGAGGTGCACGCCGCTCGCGCCGAGCGCGAGCGCGGTTCCGGCATCGATCGGCCCGTTGACGATCAGGCTCGCGCGTTGCGCGCGGCAGCGCGCGATCGCGTCGGCGGCGAGCGCCGCATACGCGGCGGCATCGAGCGTCTTCACGCGCAATTGAACGAGCGCGAGCCCGGTCGAGAGCGCGGCCGACAGCCGATCGAGAAACGCCGCGAGATCCGCGTCGGAATCCGAGTCCGGTTCCGGCGTGATCAGGTAGTACGGCGGCAGCGCGAGATCTTCGGGCATTTCGTCATCCTACGCACTTGCGCGCGCGGCCGCGTTTGCCGCGTCGAGCGCCGTATTCCCGCTCATTCGTCCGCCTCCTTGAACGCCTTCGGATACACGCGCACGAGCACGATCCGCGGGCCGATCATCTTTTTCACGACGACGTCGAAGCGCTCGAACGACACGCGCTGGCCTTCGGTCGGCAGATCGTTGAGCGCCTGGATCACGAGGCCGCCGACCGATTCCGCGCGGCCTTCGTCGATGTCGATCCCGAGCGCCTGCTCGAGCGACACGACGGGCAGGCTGCCCTTGCCGATCAGCGTGCCGTCGTCGAGGCGGTTCCAATCGGAATCGCCCTGCCGGAATTCGTCGTGGATCTGGCCGACGAGCGCGCCGAGCAGGTTGTCGAGCGTGAGGAAGCCGATCGGCTTCTCGCCCTTCTTGCCGACGAGCGCGAAGTGCGGCGCGCCCTTGCGGAAACGGCGGAACAGGTCGAGAGCGGGCGTGTCGGGCTTCACGTACTGCACCGGGCGTACGTAGTCGGAAAGATCGGCGAGCGCCGCGCCCGCGTGCCGCGCGAGCAGCAGATCCTTCAGGTGGATGAGGCCGTTCACGCGCTCGCGCGAGTGGTCGTCGAAGAGCGGGTAGCGGCTGAAGCGGTGGCGCGCGACGACTTCCATGTTGTCCGCGAGCGGCACGTCGCGGCGCAGGCCGACCATCTCGTGCGCGGGCCGCATCAGGTCGGATACGGTCATCGACGAAAAATCGAGCGAATGCGCGAGCGTGTTCCATTCGTCGGTGCTGTACGCGTCCTTCGACGTCTTCGCGGAGCTGGCCGTGTTGCGCCGGCTGCGCAGGATCAGCTTCAGCTCGTCGGTCGAGTAGTGCGCGTCGCCGCCGTGCTCGGCGGACAGCCCAGCGAGCCGCAGCACGGCGTTCGCGCTCGTGTTGAGCACCCAGATCGCCGGATACATCGCCCAGTAGAACGCGTAGAGCGGGATCGCGACCCACAGGCCCGTCTTCTCGGCTTGCCGGATCGCCATCGATTTCGGCGCGAGCTCGCCGACGACGATGTGCAGGAACGAGATCACCGAGAACGCGAACACGAGCGAGATCAGGTGCACGAGCTTCTCGGACTCGACGCCGACGAGCGCGAGAACGGGCGACAGCAGCGCGGCGAACGCCGGCTCGCCGATCCAGCCGAGGCCGAGCGACGCGAGCGTGATGCCGAGCTGGCATGCGGACAGATACGCGTCGAGCCGCGCATGGACGACGCGCAGGATGCGCCCGCGCAAACCGTGCTGGCGGGCGAGGGTTTTGACGCGCGTCGCGCGCAGCTTGACGAGACCGAATTCGGCGGCGACGAAGAAGCCGTTGAGGGCCACGAGGAACAACGCGCCGACGAGCGCGAAGATCTGTATCAACGAAGGGACTCCGGAAATGAACGAAGCGACAGTATAAGGTTGGAAAGGAAAACGTAATTTATTGTCGCGCAGTGCGACATGCGCGGCCGCCCATTACGCGCGGGCGGCGGCGATCGTCAGCGCGAGCGTGGCCGGCGCGCCGGCCTCGAGCGGCGTCTGCGCGAACGTGCCGCCGTGCGCGCGCGCGACGCGCTGCGCGAGCGCGAACACCGCCACCGGACGCTCGCCGTGGCGCTCGGCCAGCGCGTCGCGCCGCGCGAACGTCTCGAACACGTGCGGCAGCGCGGCGTCGGTCAGCGCCGACGGCTGCGCGCGGAACGTCACGCCGAAACGCGTCGCGTCGGCCGCGACGTCGCAGCCGAGCGCGATTTCGCCACCCGGCGCGCTCGCTTCGATCGCGAACGTGAGCATCGACCACAACGCCTGCGCGACGCGCTCGCGATCGCAATCGAGCGAGCCGCCGGGCAGCGCGGGAGGCGCGACCGTCACGGCCGCGCCGCGCGCATCGCCGAGCGCGGCGCGCGCGAGCGCCGCGCATTCGCCGACGAGCGCGTCGAGCGAGACGTCGGCGCGTGTGATCGAGAGCGCGCGCGTCTCGGCGCGCGGCGCGTCGACGATCGTTTCCAGCAATTTCGTCTGCTGTTCGATTCCGGTCCGGATGCCGTCGAGCGCGCGCCGCACGCTGTCGTCGCTCGGCGCGAGCCGGCGCTCGAGCACGTACGCCCAGCTGTGCATCGCGTTGAGCGGGCCGCGCAGATCGTGCGACGCGATCGACAGCGCGTGGTCGCGGACGAACAGCGCCACCTCGGCGGCGTAGCGTGCGGCGCGTTCGCGCAGCAGCGCGACGGCCGGATCGGCGGCGGACGGAATCACAGTGTTTCCCTTGTGTGAAATCGTGATGAAGGGCGAATCGACATTATAGGGACCGGACACGCGCGCGGCGGCCGGCGCGCGTCGTCACGCGGGGAGCGCGTCGTTGTCGTCGGCGCGCCGCGCGTGGCCCGGCAGCAACTGGCAGACGAGGAGCCCGGCGAGCATCAGCGCGCAGCCCATCAGCGCGCGCAGCGACAGCGTCTCGCCGAGCGCGGCCCAGCCGGCGATCGCGGCGAACACGCCTTCCATGCTGAAGATCACGGCCGCGTGCGCGGGCGCGGCGTCGCGTTGCGCGACGACCTGCAGCGTGTAGCCGACGCCGACCGACAGCAGCCCGCCGTACAGCAGCGTCGGCAGCGCGCGCACGAGCGTCGCGCGGTCGACGGGCTCGATCGCGAGCCCGATGGTGACGCACAGCGCGCCGCAGACGGCGAACTGCATGAACGACAGCACGAGCGGATCGTGCCGGCGCGCGAGGTGTCCGACCGCGATCACGTGGAACGCGATCACGATCGCGCCCGCGAGCTGGAACCAGTCGCCGTACAGCATCGAGAAATGCTCGTCGACGCTCAGGAAGTACAGGCCGATCGCCGCGAGCAGCGCGCCGAGCCAAGTGCCCATGCCGGTGCGATGCCGAAAGAACACGCCGATGATCGGCACGAGCACGACGTAGAGCGAGCTGATGAAGCCCGCGTTCGCGATCTTCGTGTATTGCAGCCCGATCTGCTGCAGCGAGATCGACACCGCGAGCAGCACGCCCAGCACGAGCCCCGGCAGCAATAGCGTCCGATCGCGCGTGAGCGCCGCGCAGTGCGCGCGCGCCGCGCCGTTGATGCGCAACAGCGGCACGAGCACCGCCGCGCCGAGCAGGAAGCGCAGCCCGGTGAACAGGAACGGGCCGATCACGGCGAGGCTCAGCCGCTGCGCGACGAACGCCGATCCCCAGATCGCGGCGGCGGCGAGCATCAGCAGGTTGGCGCGGAGGTGTTTGCGGGCGTCGTGGGTCATGCGGCGGCGGAAGGGCGGGCGAAAGTCGCGCGAAAGGCGAGAAATCGACAGACGAAATCCGACAGTCTACTCGCGTCCGGCCGATTGCGTCGGCCCCGCCAGGCTGTCGGCGAAGCGCCGCAGCGTGTCCTTCGAGCGGGCGTCGCGCACCCGCGAATACAGCGCGACTTGCGAGTCGGGCAGCGCGGGCAGGCCGAAGCGCGCGCCGACGTCGACGAGCGCGTGCGGCGCGACGCGGCGCGCAAGCGGACATACCGCGAGACCCGCGGCGGCGGCCGCCGCCACGGCCGCCACGCCGCCGCCCGTGAAGCGCTCGCGCCACGGCACGCCGGCACGGTCGAGCGCGCGCAGCGCGGCCGCGCGCACGCCGCACGGGCCCGCCAGCACCGCGAGCGGCAGCGGCTCGCCCGCGCGCGGCGTCCAGCCCGGCGCGGCGAGCCATGCGAGCGGCTCGGTGAAGAGCGGCGTCGCGTCGTCGCGCGGCGGATCTTCGCCCGGCTCGTGGCGCACGAACGCCGCGTCGAGACGCCGCTCGTCGTACTGCGCGAGCAGCCCGGTCGACATCCCGACGTGCATTTCGAGCACGAGGCCGGGGTCGTGCCGGCTCAGGCCCGTGAGGACGGCCGGCAGATCCGGCACCGCGACGTGCTCGCTGACGCCGATCGAGAGCCTGCGTCGCTCGGGCGCAAGCGATGCGAGCGCGCGCTCGTGCGCGTCGAGCAGCTCGCGCGCGGCGGGCAGGAACGCGGCGCCGACGGCGGCGAGCGTCACGCGCCGCGGCGTGCGTTCGAGAAGCGGCGTGCCGAGCTGCGCCTCGAGCCGCTTGAGCTTCAGGCTGACGGCCGATTGCGTGGTGCCGAGCGCGTCGGCGGCGCGCGTGAAGCTCGCCAAGTCGGCGACGAGGACGAATGCGCGAACGGCGTCCAGATCGAGCGGTTTCATTTCAAATGAAAATAGATAAAATATTCATCGATATCTGTTCATTATAGATGGCGGGCCCTAAGCTGCATGCGTGTCCCAACCCGTGAGGAGAAACACGATGCCGTTCACCCGTATCGCATTGCGCGAAGGCAAGCCCGCCGAATACCGACGGGCGCTGTCGGAGGGCATTCACCGTGCGTTGCAGCGCGCGTTCGACGTGCCCGCCGACGATATTTTCATGACCGTGACCGAATACAGCGCCGATAATTTCTTTTATGGCCGCGACTATCTCGGGATCGCGCGCAGCGACGATCTGGTGATGATCCAGATCACCGCGAACAACACGCGCACGCTCGAGCAGAAGCGCGAACTGTACCGGTTGATCGCCGAGCATCTCGCCGAACGTCCGGGCTTGCGCCGCGAAGACGTGTTCATTAGTCTCGTCGAGGTGCTGAAGGAGGATTGGTCGTTCGGCAACGGCATTGCGCAGTACGTGAGCTGAAACTCGGCGCAGCCGCGCCGGTCGGACGGCTGAAGGCCGAGCGGCCGGCATCGCAAGCCGAGGCGCGGTGCGCGGGGGCGCGCACGATGCGCGGAGCTTGCGCGCGGCGTTCCGCCTCACTGGCCGTAAAAAGGGCCGTGTACTATGGAGAACGTCGGGTCCGTCGACGCGTGCGCGGCGGCAGCGGGCGGCCCGACCTACGCCGGAGCTTCCATGGCGCGCGTTCTGGAAATCGTGTTGGACTTTCCGTTGCAGGGCTGGCAGGCCGGGCGCGGATCGCGGGCGCGCGCGTCGCGCGACCTCGGCGCGGAACTCGCGCGGGCATGGCGGATCTGTCCGCCGGTGAAGATGCGTCGCGGGCACGAGCGCGTGACGATCGAGCCGTGCCGATTCGCCGAAGCGGAGCCCGACGACGGCGGCCGCTGGCAGGCCTGGATCGAGACGACCGCGCAGGCGCGGCGCGCGCTCGCGTCGCGCAGTCACCCGTTCGTGCCCGGCGTGATGGTGCGCGAGCGCTTCGACGGCGATCGCGGCGGCGTGCGCGTCGCGATGGCGATCGTGGCGGAGCGCCCGGCGACGGCGGCTGCGTCCGCATCCGATTCACCCCATTTACCCGATTTGCCCGATTCGATGGCCGCGGCGAGCGACGCACGGCGTTCGCACGGCCGGACGTCGAAGACGGCTGTCGCGCGGGCGGCGGCGCAAGCTTTGACAAGCACGCGCGCTTCTTCCGATTCCTCAGTCGCAACCGATGCGAGCGCACGCGTTCTATCCGCCGCCTCCGCGCCGACCGGCTCCGCGCTTCCGTCGGCCGATTCCGCCTCGCCTGCCGCTCCTGCCGCCGCCGGCGCGGCGGGTCCCGAATCGCAGGCTGCCGGCCAGCCGGCCTATGGTTTCGTCGCCGAACGCCGGCGCGGACGATGGCTCGACACCGACGGCATCGAAGTCGAACTGACGCTCGACGACGTCACGTTCGCGCCGGCCGCCGCCGCTTCGTCGGCTGCCGCGTCGTCCGCCGCCACCCGCGCCGCGCCGCTGCGCGTGTGCGAATTGCGTCTCGCCGCCGCCGATGCGGACGAACCCGACGCGCGCGCCGCCGCGCTGCGCGCGCTCTTTCGCGCGGCCCGCGAGCTGAGCGGCGCGTGGCCGGCGTCGCTGTCGCTGACGAGCGTCCTCGATCGCGCGTGCGCGGGCGAGGCGCCGGACGCAATCGGGGCGCCGATGAAGGCGCAATCGGCCGATTTGTCGAACACGCGCACGCAGCGCGCGGCGTTTTTCACGCTCGGCTGCAGCGTGACCGGGCAGTGGCTCGGCAACGAGGCCGGCGTGCGCGGCGGAGCCGATCCGGAATACGTACATCAGATGCGCGTCGCGCTGCGCCGGCTGCGCACGCTCGCGCGACTCTTCCCGCGCTACGCGGACACCGCCTGGAAGGACGCGTTCTCGGGCGACCTTCGCTGGATCGCCGCGATGCTCGGCGCGGTGCGCGACTGGGACGTCTGCATGACGTCGACGCTGCCCGCGCTCGCCGCAGCGCACGGCGAGGACGCGACGTGGGCGGGCACGCTCGATGCGGCCCGCGCGCAGCGCGACGCGGCGCACGTCGAGCTGCGGCAGGCGCTCGGCACCGCGCGCTATGCGCGGCTCGTGTTCGCGTGGCTCGAATGGCTGAGCCTGCTGCCGCTCACGCGGGACGATCCGGCGCACGGCAAGGCCCCGTCGCTCAAGCGGCACGCGGCGAAGCGCGTGAGCCGGCTGTTCGGCCATCTTTACGGCTCGGGGCGGCTGACGACGCTCGACGCCGCCGCGCGCCACCGCGTGCGGATCGACGCGAAGCGGCTGCGCTACGCATTGGAATTCTTTTCGTCGCTCGCGTCGCGCCGCACGCGCGTGGACACGGTGCGGCTGCTCGCGCGCGTGCAGAACGCGCTCGGCGACGCGAACGACGCGGCCGTCGCGCTGCGCTGTCTCGAGCAACTGTCCGCGCCGCCGTATCAGCTCGGTTTCGCGCGCGGCTACGGCGCGGCGGCGCAGCGCTACACGGCGGAGGCGGCCGAGCAGATGCTGCGCGGATTGCGGCCGCCGAGGATCGGCGGCAGAAAGGCGTGACTATAATGGCCGTTCGTCCTGTTTGGCTGCGTCGATGACCGCCGATTCGTCCTCTTCCCGTTTCGATGCGCGCGCCGCGCGCGAGCCGCTCGCGCTGCGCGGCGAGCTGTGGCTGCGTGCGGGCGCCGAGACGCTCGGCGGCGCGGCGCGCATCGCGCTGCTCGCCGCGATCGGCGAAACCGGCTCGATCACGCGCGCGGCGAAGGCGGTTGGCCTGAGCTACAAGGGCGCGTGGGACGCGATCGACACGATGAACAACCTTGCGGGCGAGCCGCTCGTGCTGCGCTCGACAGGCGGCAAGGGCGGCGGCGGCACGACGCTCACGCCGCGCGCAACGGCGCTGATCGCGGCGTTTCGCGCGATCGAGCGCGAGCATCGACGCTTCATCGACGCGGCGAGCGCGGCGGTCGAAGGCTTCGAGGTCAATTGGGAACTTATCGGGAGAATCGGCATGAAGACGAGCGCACGCAACCAACTGTTCGGCAAGGTGCTGGCGGTCAAGCATGGCGCGGTGAACGACGAAGTGGTGCTCGCGCTGCCGGGCGAGCACACGATCGCGGCGGTGGTGACGCACGAGAGCACGCAGGAACTGGGGCTCGAGCCGGGCGTCGACGCGTGCGCGCTCGTGAAGGCGTCGTGGATCGTGCTCGCGGTCGAAGACGGTGCGCCGCTCAAGTTGTCGGCGCGCAACCAGTTGCGCGGCGTCGTCGAGGCGGTCACGCGCGGCGCTGTCAATAGCGAAGTGGCGCTTGCGCTCGACGGCGGCATGACGCTCGCCGCGATCGTCACGAACGACAGCGTCGATGCGCTCGGGCTCGCGAAGGGCGTGAACGCGGTGGCGGCGTTCAAGGCGTCGAGCGTGATTCTGGCGGTCAACGGATGATGTCGCGGCCGCGCCTGCCGAGCGGGACTCGGCGGCGCGGGCGGCGGTGGTACGAAGCCGGCGTGGTGCCGGCTTTTTTTGCGTCCGTCCGCCCGCCGGTTCGATCGGCGAGCGAATGCGCGATCCTGAGTTTTCGTGAGAGAAGGCGTCAAGAACGTCGCTAAATTCTGTTGGATGGCTGGCGTTGCTGAAAGATCGCGGCGGCTGACGATAGGCGTGAGCCGGGTTGTCGGACCGCGTGATGAGCAATCGCGTCCGGGCTCGGCGAGCGGCAAGTGGGGAGCGGTGAACGGTGAACGGCGCTCGCGCGGAAGGTGCGAGCCGATCCCGTCACCGGACGCTCGTCACCCATTCGGCGATCGGCGTGTCGGGCAGCGCGCGGCCCTCCTGAAGCCGCACGACCTGATCGCCGAACGCGGCGACGTCGTCGGGATCGTGCGTGATCAGCACCATCGGAATGTCGAGCCTCATCTGCAAGTCGGTCAGTTCGCGGCGCATCCGCTGGCGCATCGCGACGTCGAGCGCCGAGAACGGCTCGTCGAGCAACAGTATCCGCGGCTGCGCGATCAGCGCGCGCGCGAGCGCGACGCGCTGCTTCTGCCCGCCCGACAACTGCGCCGGATAGTGCCCGGCGAGCGCTTCGAGCTCGAACGCGCGCAGCCAGTACGCGGCGTCGTCGGGCAGCTCCTTCGCGCGCGGATTGCGCCAGCCGCGTTTCAGGCCGAACGCGAGATTCTGCCGGACGTTCAGATGCGGGAAGAGCGCGTAGTCCTGGAACAGGTACGCCACGCGGCGCGCCTGCGTCGGCACGTCGATGCCGCGCGCATCGTCGAACAAGGTGTCGCCGCCGATCGAGATCGTGCCTTGGTCGGGCGCGAGCAGACCGGCGATCGCTTGCAGCGTGAGGCTCTTGCCTGCGCCGGACGGCCCGAACAGCACGATGCGCTGCGCGGTCGACGCGAACGACACATCGAGCGTGAAACGCCGCTCCGGCGTGACGAGCGTCTTGCGGATGTCGACGACGAGGCTCATCTCACCGTGCTCCGACGAGCGCGCGCTGCGGCACGAGCCGCCCCGCGACGAGAAGGATCAGCACGCAGGTCGCCGACGTGACGAGCACAAGGAAGTTCGCGGTGGCGTCGTCGCCCGCCTGCACGGCCGCGTAGACGGCGACCGACAGCGTCTGCGTGCGTCCGGGCAGGTTGCCCGCGATCATCAGCGTCGCGCCGAATTCGCCGAGCGCGCGCGCGAACGCGAGCAGCGCACCCGCGAGAATGCCGCGCGCGGCGAGCGGCAGCGTCACGCGAAAGAAAATCCCGGCTTCGCTGATGCCGAGCGTGCGCGCCGCACGTTCGAGCTGCGGATCGACCGCTTCGAAAGCGGCGCGCGCGGACTTCAGGATCAACGGAAACGCGACCACCATCGACGCGATTACCGCGCCTTGCCACGTGAACACGAGCTGGATGCCGAGCTCGTCGAGCCACGCGCCGAACATGCCGCGCCGGCCGAGCAGCACGAGCAGGTAATAGCCGAGCACCGTCGGCGGGAGCACGAGCGGCAGCGTCAGCAGCGAATCGATCACGTCGCGCGCGCCCGAGCGCCAGCGCGCGAGCGCGTAGCCGGTCGCGACGCCGAGCACGAGATCGAGCGCCGTCGCCCAGCCGGCCACCTTCAGCGACAACAGCAGCGGAACCCAGGCGTCGTGCATCGCGCGTCCCGATCAGTTCGCGGCGCTCGTCGCGTTCGCGGCCGGCTTGAAGCCGTATTTCGCGAGCACGGCCTGGCCCGCAGGCGACAGCACGAACGCGACGAAGCCCTGCGCGGCGCCCGCGTGCCGGCTGTCCTTGACGACGGCGATCGGATAGGTGATCGGCGTTTGCGTCGGGACGGTCAACGCGACTTTCACGCGCTCGGGCATCACGGCCGCATCGGTGCCGAACACGAAGCCCGCGTCGACTTCGCCGCGCGCGACGTAGTCGAGGCTTTGGCGCACGTTCGCGGCGAGCACGCCCTTCGCGCTGACGTCGCTCCAGACGCCGGCCGCCTTCAGCGCGCCCTCGGTGTAGCGGCCGACGGGCACCGACGCCGGATCGCCGAACGCGACGCGCTTCACGGCGGGCGACGTCAGGTCGCGCAGCGAGCCGAACGTCGCGCGGCTGTCGGCGGGCACGATCAGCACGAGCGAGTTCGCGGCGAAATCGCGGCGCGTGCCGTCGGCGATCACGTGTTCGGCGATCGCGCGATCCATCGCTTTCTGGTCGGCCGATGCGAACACGTCGGCCGGCGCGCCCTTCGCGATCTGCTGCATCAGCACGTCGGACGCGCCGAAGTTGAACAGGATCTTCGTATCCGGATGCTGCTTTTCGTATGCGTCGCCGACCGCCTTGAATGCGTTGGTGAGGCTTGCCGCGGCCGACACGACGAGTTCGTCGGCGGCATGCGCGGCCGGCGCGGCGAAACCGGCGGCGAGCGCGGACAGCGTGACGAGACGCAGGAACAGACGGCGGGCGGAGCGGGCGGGAGCGGACATGGCGGGAAACACTGACGTGGGCGGAAACCGTAATCGTAATATACGCGAGGTTATAACGGATTGGATTTCCGAACTGTGCCGGTGCTGCATGACGCCGCAGTGCGGCGGGCGGCGCGGCTGGGGCGGGAAAAGGCGGGGATGGTGCGATCCGCGGTGGAACGGTGGTGCAGCGCAGATGCGGAAAAGCTGAGAAGCTGAGAAGTGGTCGGCTGTTGAGTGGTAGATCAGTTGACTGATAAACCGATTGACCATCGCCAGATCAATAGATCGACGAACCCGCGAACCGAAGAACCGAGGAGAAGAACCGAAGAACCGAAGAACCGAAGAACCGAAGAACCGAAGAACCGAAGAACCGAAGAACCGAGCCGGCAGCCCGACAGCCCCGCACGGCGCAACCCGCGCTCGCGTTACACGTGCTCGACGATCGCGGGCAAGCCGAGCGTCTGCTGCTGGGCCGGCCGCGACGCGGGCCGGTAGTTCGGATTCGCCTTCCAGCGCGCCCGCACGTACGGGCGTTCATGGCCGGAAAGATGCAGCGCGACCGCGGTCACCCACCGATGCGACGGCACGGTAACGCCGTGCAGCGCGATCGTGACGGCCACGAGGCTCGTCGCGACGGCGGGCGCGGACCAGCGGTGCGGCATCGCGCGCCATGAGCCGGCGATGAACGACATCGCGGCGACCGCGCCGATGACGCAGCCCGTCACCGCCTCGGACGGCGAATGCGCATCGAGCGCGACGCGCGACAGTCCGACGGCGACGCCCGCCGCGAGCCCGACGATGATCCCGCCGATGCGCACGACGGGTTTCGCGCGGGCGAGCGCGAGGAACATCGCGACCGGATAGACTGACGTCGACAGCATCGCGTGGCCGCTAAAGCCCGTGAAATCCCACGCGCGCACGCCGATGCCCCAGCCGAGGAACGCGATCTTCGTGAGCGCGACGACGCCGATCGCGACGCCGAGCACGGCGAGCCATGCGGCGGCGCGACGAAGCGAATAGCCGAGCGCGAGCCAGACGGCGATCGTGACGGCGAGGGGCAGTGTCAGGCCGGCACCGCCTAGGGCGGTGATCGAGATCCACAGACGGGGCGGCAAATCGAACATCGGAAGCTGCGGGCGGATACGGGGAATGCGGGATACTTGCTTAACGCATGAGCCGTGAATAGCGACTACAACGAAGACAAGCGCGAGCGCCCAGTATACCGGTCGTCGCGGGCCGCGCTCCGTTCGGACGCCGGCAGGGAACTATCGGGTGTCAGGATAAATCCCAGAAATAGTGCTATTGTGCATTGCACAATCCTGAATGGTCGCGCCCACTGCGGCGTCCCTAATTTCTGACTGCGAGCCCCGACCGATGACCAAAAGTCTGACGAAATTCTGGCTGGGCGGTGTGAAACGCATGCTGCACTTGCCGAACGCGCGCACGCCGAAGTCCGCCGCGCCCGAGTCCGTATTGATGGCGGCCCAAAAGATGGCGGCCGACTGGCCGTTCGCCGATTCGATTTCCACTGCGGCTGCCGTCGCGATGCCCGTCGAGCCGGCCCCGCCCGTCGCGCGCGAATCGCGCGTTCGGCCGCGCGCCGCCGCATGGGCGGCCGGTGAATGGACCCGTGCCGACCACCCGCTGCCGCCCGCGTTCGGGCGCTTCGTCAAGCATCTCGAATATGGGCTGTACGTGCCGCCCGGCGCGGATACGGACGGCCTGCCGCTCGTCGTGATGCTGCACGGCTGCAAGCAGGACATGGATCAGTTCGCGCAAGGCACGCGGATGAACCTGCTCGCGGATCGGCACGGCTTCGCCGTGATCTATCCGGAGCAGTCGCTCAACGCGCACGCGCACGGCTGCTGGCACTGGTACGACGACACCGCGCGCGGCGGGCGCGGCGAGGCGCAAGCGGTCGTCGCGCTCGTCGACACGCTCGTTACCGAGCGGGGCTTCGACGCGTCGCGCGTGTACGCGGCCGGCCTGTCGGCGGGGGCTGGACTCGTGTCGCTGCTCTCGCTGCACTTTCCGCAGCGTTTTGCCGCCGTGGCGCTCCATTCGGGGCCCGCGTTCGGCGACGCGCATTCCGGGATCACCGCGATGGACGTGATGCGCCGCGGCCTGCATCGCCATCCCGCCGTCGTCACTGACGCGCTCGTCGCGCCGGGCTCGCATCCGGGGATGCCGGCCCTCATCGTGCACGGCGACGACGATCGCGTCGTCGCGCCGAAGAATGCAGACGAACTCGCGGTCCAGTTCCTGCGGCTGAATGGCCTCGCGAACGCCGAAGGCGAACCGGCCGCCGTCGAGCGCGTCGAGACGAGCGCGGCGGACGCCCGCACGATCGATTATCGTCGCGACGGCGAGTCCGTCGTGCGCCTCTGCCGGGTCCACGGCCTTGCGCACGCGTGGGCGGGCGGCGACGACAGCGTGCCGTTTCACTCGGCGGCCGGCCCGGACGCGAGCGAGTTGATTTGGTCCTTTTTTGCGTCGCGCACGCGGGCGGTTGTCGCGTCGTAACGACGCACGATTCGAGAACGGCTGGAGTCGGCTCGGGGTTTTCCCTATAATGCGGGTAAATACCTAAGTGAAAGCCCTTGGATTGGAGTGACCGATCATGTACCTGTTGAGCCGCCTGTTCCTGTTTCTGACGAAGTCGCCCGAACAACGCGCGAAGGAGCGCGCCGATGCGTATCTCGCCGGCGCATCCGATCTGTATGACCTCGAATTCCGTATGCGCAAGCTTGATCGCGAAGCCGCACTCGAACGCTCGTGATTTCGCGTTAAGCGCGTACTAAATTTATACGCATAAAGTTGTAAAGTCGAAGAGGGCGCGCCGGCTTGATGGCCGGCGCGCCCTCTTTGTCATTTCGGCGCGTGCGCACCGCGGCGTCAAGCGACGACGAGGCGTACCGCGACGTTGTTGCGCGTCGCGTTCGAATACGGGCACACCTGGTGCGCGCGATCGACGATTGCCTTCGCGGTCGCCACATCAAGGCCGGGCAGCGCGACGCGCAGCTCGACGTCCAGCGCAAATCCGCCTTCCTCGTTCGGGCCGATGCCCACTTCCGCGGTGACGGTCGTATCCGCGGGCAACGTCTGCTTGCTTTGGCCCGCCACATACTTCATTGCGCTCAGGAAGCATGCGGAATAGCCTGCGGCGAACAGCTGCTCGGGATTCGTGCCGTCCGCGCCCGTACCGCCGAGTTCTCGCGGCGCGGCAAGCTTCACGTCGAGCTTCTGGTCTTGGGACGTCGCGCGGCCGTCACGGCCGCCGGTGCTGGTTGCTGCCGTCTTGTACAGAATGTTCATGCTGGACTCCTGTGTCGTGAGAGAAAGGGCCTCGGCGAATCGGGACGCGCGGGCCACGGCACAAATATAGTTCACTAATCATTAGTGTGCAAATTATTTTTTTAGGGCGTGACTTACCGGGCAGAGCGCGGGCAGAGCGACAGTCGATCAGGCGTCGCTGGCGTCCGTCAGCGCTTGCCGCAGCCGCGTCAGATCTTCGCGCAGCCGGATCAGGAAATCGGGCGTCTGGCGCATCGCGCAAAACAGCTCGGCGGGCACGGATCGGGCCTTTTGCTTCAGCGCGGCGCCTTCTGCGGTGAGCCGCGCGTGGACGATCCGCTCATCGTTCGTGTCGCGCACCCGCTCGATGTAGCCGAGCGCCTCCAGGCGCTTGAGGAGGGGCGTGACCGTCGCGGGATCGAGGCTGAGCCGGGCGGCGATGTCCTTGACGGCCATGTCGTCGGATTCCCACAGCACGAGCATCGCGAGGTACTGCGGATACGTGAGCGCGAGCTTGTCGAGAAGCGGTTTGTAAGCCTTCGTCATCGCGAGCGACGTCGAATAGAGCGCGAAGCAGAGCTGGTCGTCGAGCGTGAGCGGGAAGGTTGGCGAATCGTTCATGATGGAGTTTTGGTAAAGCGCAAAAGATTTGTATGCAAATGATTTTGCGCCTAACTGCGACGATTGGCGAGAGGCGCCGAGCGCTCAAGAAGGGGATGAATCGAAAAGGGGATGAATCGATGGTCGACGACGAAGAGGGCGGCGAACTTGGCCGCGACTTCGTTGGCATAAGGCCGGCCCGGCAAGGCGCCGCGGCGACACCGGCGCCGGAGGCCGAATCGGCGGGGCGCGCGAGGGGTGCCAGGTAGCGGCGAAAGGTCGAAAGAAGAATCGGAGAGCGTGCTCTATGGCTAGCGGCGCCTATGTGTCTCGCTTCGGCGGCGAAGCGGCACCGGATGCCCGACGCCAGGCAGGCGGCGATCTTCACTCGTGCGCTGCGTGAACGCCGCTTTCTCCGTCGAAGCATCCGCCGCGTGTGCGCCGGCGATTCCGAACCGCGCGACGACACGCGAAACGCGCGTGCATCGGCGCGGCCGCGCCGATGCCGCTTGCGGCGATTACCGGGAAGAATCCGGCAGTGTCGGCGCGCCCGGCTCCTGCACGCCGTAGCAGCCGCGATAGGTTGCGTAGAACGAGCAGTAGAGCATCGCCGTGATGACGATCGATGCCGGCATCATTACCGTGAGCGCATACGCGCTGGCGCCGAGCGCCTGCATCAGCGCGGCGAGCCCGAACGACACGCCGAGCGCGACCGCGAACCACAGCAGCCCGTAGACGGTGAACGCCCCCTTGTTGCGCCAGCAGCTCACGATGCTGAAAAACAGCGCCTTCATCGGCGGAACGTCGTGCCATGCGGTCAGCACCGGGGCGAACCAGAACATCATCGCGACCGGCACGTACAGCGTGGCCGCGATCAGTACCGCGACGGCGACGCCCGGCGACGCGAGCGCTTCCGATTCGAGGTTCTCGGCGCCTAGGCCGAACATGATCTTCAGCAGCGTGCCGCCGTCGCCGAGCGACGAGCAAGCGAACACGAGCGCCATCGACACGATATAGATTCCGCCGAGCGCGAGGAGCCGCTGCGTGACGACGGGGCCGTATGAGCGGAAGCCGTCGATCAGGATCGTCGGCAGCACCTGCTTGCCGGCGATCGTATCGCGGCACGCCGCCATGAAGCCGACCGCGATGCCGGGAATGAACAGGAGCGGCAGCGCCGCGCCGATCACCGGCACGAGCGACACCAGCATCATCGCGAGCAGGTACGTGAAGAACAGCGTGACGAACGCGAGCGGATTGCGCCGGAACAGCCAGATGCCCTGGCGGAACCACACGTAGCCGGTCTTGGCGGAGACTTCGATCAGTTGCATGCGTGGGTCTCGGGGAGCGTGCCCGCGTGCGCGATGCGCTCGCGCAGGATGCGTTCGAAATGGCCCGGGTCGTGCGGCTTGAGCATCTGCGCGGCGCGGGGAAGATGGAAATCATACAGGCGCGACACCCAGAAGCGGTACGCGCCCGCGCGCAGCATGTCGCCCCAGTGGCGGCGCTCGCTGGCCGTGAACGGACGCACCGTCTGGTATGCGCGCAGCAGCGCGCCGGCGCGTGCGGCGTCGAGCGCGCCGCTCGAGAGGTCGACGCACCAGTCGTTGACCGTCACGGCGACGTCGAACAGCCACTTGTCGCAGCCGGCGAAGTAGAAATCGAAGAAGCCGCCGAGCCGCACCGCGTGGCCGGTGTCCGCATCCGCGTGCGCGAAGAGCGCGTTGTCGCGGAACAGGTCGCAATGGCAGGGGCCTTCGGGCAGCGCCGCGTAGTCGTCCGATGCGAAGAACGCGGCCTGGTGCGCGAGCTCGCTTTCCAGCAGCGCGCGCTGCTCGCCGGTGATGAGCGGCGCGATCTCGGGCACCGTCTCGCGCCACCACGACAGGCTGCGCAGGTTCGGCTGATGCCGCGGATAGTCGCGGCCGGCGAGGTGCATGCGCGCGAGCATCTGGCCGACTTCGACGCAGTGCTCGACGCTCGGCGCGAGCTCCGCCGCGCCCTCGAGCTTGGTGACGATCGCGGCCGGCTTGCCGTGCAGCTCGCCGAACAGCGCGCCGTCGTCGCGCGCGACCGGAGCGGGCACGGGCACGCCGTGCTTCGCGAGATGGCTCATCAAGTCGATGTAGAACGGCAACTGCGCGGCCGTCAGATTCTCGAAGATCGTGAGCACGTATTCGCCGCGCGTCGTCGTCAGGAAGAAGTTGCTGTTCTCGATGCCGGACGGGATGCCGCGGAACGCGACAACGTCGCCGAGATCGTAGTGGCGCATCCAGAGTGCGAGGTCAGCGTCGGAAACTGCGGTGAAAACGGCCATGCAAGAGACGTCGGATCGGGTTGGCGTGCCGGCGGCGCGCCGGTGTCGCAAAAAGGGCGGAAGAGGAGCCGGCGCCGCGGGGCGCCGGCGGTGGCGTCAGTAGTGCAAGTTGACCGACGGCAGGCGCGTGATCGGCACGCCCGCGTCGTGCGGACGCGGAGACGTGTCGGGCGACGCGCTCATCTGATATCGGGTGCCGAAATTCGATTTCACGTTGATCTCGACCGGCTTGCCGCGATCGCGGTATTCGGTGACTTCGGTGCCGTTCTTGCTTTTTTCGTGAAAGCTCGGCGTGCGTCGCACGTCGTTGAAATCGACCTTCGACGTCACTTCGGCGCCCGGGCGGTTGATCTGCGCGAGATCGGGCAGCCCGGCCGCCTCGTTGGCCGCGGCCTGGGCCTTTGCGTCGGCGGCCGCTTGAGCGGCGTCGGCGGCGTAGGCGGGGCCGCCGAGAGCGAGTGCCGTCAGGGCGGCGGCGAAAAGGAGCGGCTTCATCGTGTTTCTCCCAGTGAACCATTGGATTTTAGCAAATACCGGCGTCGTGCCGATGCCGTTCGTCGATGCGCGGCCGGCCTTGCCGCCGCGAAGGGCATCGGCCGCGCGCGCAGGTTCCGTGGTAATGTCAAAGCGATCTTGAAGAGGCATTGCTACATGAAGAACGATCCCAATCGCCGTTCCCGGATGCACATGCCGGGCAGTCCGTCCGTCGAAGCGTTCGATGACCCGATCGCCGCCGTCGCGCGGCTCTCCGAGATCTACGAGACGAACACCGCGTTCCTGCGAGACGCGTTTGCGCGCTACCGCCGCAACGACTCGTTCGACGAGCGCGTGCGCGCATGCTATCCGTTCGTGCGCATCCGCACCGACGTCAACACGCACGTCGATTCGCGCCGCTCGTACGGCTTCGTCGCGGGCCCGGGCGTGTTCGAGACGACCGTCACGCGCCCGGATCTGTTCGCGAGCTACTACCGCGAGCAACTGCGCCTGCTCGCGAAGAACCATCATGTGCGGATCGAAGTGGGCGTGTCGACGCAGCCGATTCCGGTTCACTTCGCGTTTTCCGAAGGAATCCATCTCGAAGGCGAGCTCGACCGCGACCGCCTCGTCGCGATGCGCGACGTGTTCGATACGCCGGATCTCACTTACCTCGACGACCGGATCGTCAACGGCACGTACGAGCCCGCGCCGGGCGAGCCGCACCCGCTCGCGCTCTTCACGGCCGCGCGCGTCGATTTCTCGCTGCATCGGCTGCGCCACTACACGGCGACGCTGCCGACGCATTTCCAGAACTACGTGCTCTACACGAACTACCAGTTCTACATCGACGAATTCGTGAAGCTCGGCCGCGCGATGATGTCGGAGAGCGACGATCCGCAAGTGCGTGCGTACCGCAGCGAATACACGGCGTTCGTCGAGCCGGGCGACGTGATCACGTACAACGCGAACCTCGGCGACGAGGCGACCGAAGGCACGCCGCCGCCGCGCGGGCCGCAGATGCCCGCATATCACCTGAAGCGCGCGGACGGCAGCGGGATCACGATGATCAACATCGGCGTGGGGCCGTCGAACGCGAAGACGATCACCGATCACATCGCGGTGCTGCGTCCGCACGCATGGGTGATGCTCGGCCACTGCGCGGGGCTGCGCAACACGCAGCGCCTCGGCGATTACGTGCTCGCGCACGGTTACGTCCGCGAGGATCACGTGCTCGACGCCGATCTGCCGCTGTGGGTGCCGATCCCGGCGCTCGCCGAGGTGCAGGTCGCGCTCGAGCGCGCGGTCGCGCAGGTCACGCAGCTCGAAGGCGTCGAGCTCAAGCGCGTGATGCGCACGGGCACCGTCGCGAGCGTCGACAACCGCAACTGGGAATTGCGCGATCATCGCGAGCCGGTGCAGCGGCTGTCGCAGAGCCGCGCGATCGCGCTCGACATGGAAAGCGCGACGATCGCCGCGAACGGCTTCCGCTTCCGCGTGCCGTACGGGACGCTCTTGTGTGTGTCGGACAAACCGCTGCACGGCGAGCTGAAGCTGCCTGGGATGGCCGATCAGTTCTATCGCGCGCAGGTCGATCAGCATTTGCAGATCGGCGTGAAGGCGATGGAGATTCTTCGCACGAACGGGCTCGACCGGTTGCATAGCCGCAAGCTGCGCAGCTTTGCGGAAGTGGCGTTTCAGTAACGCGCCACGGCGGCGGCGCGGGGCTGCGGCGATCGCACGAAACACGACGAGGCCGCCCATGATCGATTCATGGACGGCCTCGTCGGGAACATAGTCAGCCTAACTGAAACAGCCCGATCGGTTCGCACCGATCGGGCTGTTTCGTTTCGCATCGGCGGGCTGCGTCGACGGCGGCCGCCGATGGTCTTCGCGCGGCGGCGTCGCGCCGCGCGGCGCGATTCAGGCGCGGCGCATCAGCACTCGCCCTTCTTCGCGTGCCCCGGCGGGCAGAAGCCGCGGTGACGGTGATGCTCTTCCCACTCGCGGCGCTCCCAATAGCGGTGGCCGTCCCAGTAGCGGTCGCCGTGCCAGCCGACGACGACGACGGGCGCGGGGGCGACAATGACGGGCGCGGGTGCCGGCGCGACCACGACGGGCGCGGGCGTGCCGATGTTGACGTCGACGTTTACGGCGTGCGCCGCGCCGGACAGCGCGATGCCGATACCGGTCAATGCAAAGGCGATCAACGAGCGTTTCATGTTTTTTTCCTCACGAGTTGAGACGAGCGTCCGTTCCGACGTGTGCGGGCTTCGAGCCCCGAACCCGCCGCGTCCGTTCCGACGGACACGCTGCAGGACGAAGTGTGGCGGCGTGGCGGATTAATTGGCGTGTGGATTTGTAACGGTGCGTTCGCGCACGGTTCGCGTGGCTGGATGCGGCTAGAGCGTCGCTTGACAATTCGATTGACGCACGCGTCGATCCACGGCGCGTCGCGCGCCGAATTTGACATTTACCCTGCGGTCCGCGAAATGAGCGGTTACGAAGTGCGCGGCGTGCCGCGTTCCGCTCGCCGGTTTTCGATCGCGGCAACGCACAAGAAAAAACGGGCGGGCGCCTGATCGGCCCCGCCCGTGCGCGTGTGGCGATGCGCGCCGCGCGCGCCGCAACGGCATGCGGCGCGCGCGTTCGTCACAGATAGAACATCCGGTCCTCTTCCGGCCGCGGCGGGTGCGCCTCCTCGGCCTCCTCGCCGCGATCCTCGTAGAACGCGAGCACCGCTTCGAGCACCTGATCCGGATCGTCGATCACCTTCATCAGGTTCATGTCGTCCGGATTGATGAGGCCCATCGGGATCATCTGGTCGCGGAACCATTGCAGCAGGCCGCTCCAGAATTCGCTGCCGACGAGCACGATTGGCACGAGGCGCGATTTCTTCGTCTGAATCAGCGTGAGCACTTCGGACAGCTCATCGAGCGTGCCGAAGCCGCCCGGCATCACGATCACCGCGTCCGAGTTCTTCACGAACGTGACCTTGCGCGTGAAGAAGTGGCGGAAGCGCAGCGAGATGTCCTGGAAGTGGTTGCCGGCCTGCTCGTGCGGCAGCTCGATGTTCAGGCCGACGGACGGCGCCTTGCCCGCGTGCGCGCCCTTGTTCGCCGCTTCCATGATGCCCGGGCCGCCGCCGGAGATCACGGCGAAGCCCGCGTCGGACAGCTTGCGCGCGATCTGCACGGCGAGCTTGTAGTGCGGCGAATCCGGCTTCAGACGCGCGGAACCATAGATGCTGACGGCAGGGCGGATCTCGGACAGGTACTCGGTCGCCTCGATAAACTCTGCCATAATCGTGAACATCTGCCACGAAGCGCGGGCCTTCTTCGCCGTCGCGCGTTCTTGATCTGCGAGCGAACGCAGACTCGGAATCACTTTTCTCTTATTCATAATGCCTGAAGAACGAAATCTGGAAGGTAAGACCCTGCTATTGGTTGATGGTTCAAGCTATCTGTATCGGGCTTACCATGCGATGCCTGATTTGCGCGGCCCTGGCGGGGAGCCGACCGGAGCGCTCTACGGAATCATCAATATGCTGCGCCGCATGCGCAAGGATGTCAGTGCAGAGTATAGCGCGTGCGTGTTCGACGCAAAGGGCAAAACCTTCCGCGATGATCTGTACGCCGAATACAAGGCGCACCGCCCGCCGATGCCGCCCGATCTCGCGCTGCAGATCGAGCCGATCCACGCGGCGGTGCGTGCGCTCGGCTGGCCGCTCCTGATGATCGAGGGCGTCGAGGCCGACGACGTGATCGGCACGCTCGCCAAGCAGGCCGAGCGGCGCGGGATGCAGGTGATCGTGTCGACGGGCGACAAGGATCTCGCGCAACTCGTCACCGATCGCGTCACGCTGATCAACACGATGACGAACGAGGCGCTCGATCGCGACGGCGTGCTCGCGAAATTCGGCGTGCCGCCGGAACTGATCGTCGATTACCTGTCGCTGATCGGCGACACCGTCGACAACGTGCCGGGCGTCGAGAAGTGCGGCCCGAAGACGGCCGTCAAATGGCTGACGCAGTACGGCTCGCTCGACGGCGTCGTCGAGCACGCGGGCGAGATCAAGGGCGTCGTCGGCGACAACCTGCGCCGCGCGACGGATTTCCTGCCGCTCGCGCGCAAGCTCGTGACGGTCGAGACCGCATGCGGTCTCGCGCCGCACGTCGAATCGATCGAGACGTCGCTCGCGACCGGAGGCGAAGGCCGCGAAGCGCTGCGCGACATCTTCGCGACTTACGGCTTCAAGACCTGGCTGCGCGAGCTCGACAGCGAGCCCGCCGCAAACGGCGCGGGCGCGGCGGCGGGCGCGGTGCAGGACCCGGCGGGCGGCGCGACGGCCGAGCTGCCGCTCGCCGCCGCGCGCGACTATGCGACCGTGCAGACATGGGAGCAGTTCGACGCGTGGCTCGCGAAAATCTCGGCCGCCGGGCTGACCGCATTCGATACCGAGACGACTTCGCTCGATCCGATGCTCGCGCAGATCGTCGGCCTGTCGTTCTCGGTGGAGCCGGGGCAGGCCGTGTACGTGCCGCTCGCGCATCGCGGGCCGGATCTGCCCGCCCAGTTGCCGCGCGACGACGTGCTCGCGAAACTGAAGCCGTGGCTCGAGGATGCAGGCAAGAAAAAGCTCGGCCAGCATCTGAAGTACGACGCGCAGGTGCTCGCGAATTACGGGATCGCGCTGAACGGCATCGAGCACGACACGCTGCTCGAATCGTACGTGCTCGAATCGCACCGCACGCACGACATGGACAGCCTCGCGCTGCGCCATCTCGGCGTGAAGACGATCAAGTACGAGGACGTCGCGGGCAAGGGCGCGCAGCAGATCGGCTTCGACGAAGTGCCGCTCGACAAGGCGTCCGAGTACGCGGCCGAGGACGCGGACGTCACGCTGCAACTGCATCACGCGCTGTATCCGCAGATCGCGCGCGAGCCGGGGCTTGCGCGCGTGTATCGCGACATCGAGATGCCGGTGTCGCTCGTGCTGCGCAAGATGGAGCGCACGGGCGTGCTGATCGACAGCGACCGGCTGAGCCGGCAGAGCAGCGAGATCGCGACGCGGCTCGTCGAGCTCGAGCAGGGCGCGTATGCGCTCGCGGGCGGCGAATTCAATCTCGGCTCGCCGAAGCAGATCGGCCAGATCTTCTTCGAGCGGCTGCAACTGCCCGTCGTCAAGAAAACGCCGAGCGGTGCGCCGTCGACCGACGAAGAGGTGCTGCAGAAACTCGCGGAAGACTATCCGCTGCCGAAGCTGCTGCTCGAGCATCGCGGCCTATCGAAGCTGAAGTCGACCTACACCGACAAGCTGCCGCGGATGGTCAATCCGAACACGGGCCGCGTGCATACGAATTACGCGCAGGCGGTGGCGGTCACGGGGCGGCTCGCGTCGAACGATCCGAACCTGCAGAACATCCCGGTGCGCACGCCCGAAGGGCGGCGCATCCGCGAGGCGTTCATCGCGGCGCCGGGCTGCAAGATCGTGTCGGCCGACTATTCGCAGATCGAGTTGCGCATCATGGCGCACATCTCGGAGGACGATTCGCTGCTGCGCGCGTTCGCGCAAGGCGAGGACATCCATCGCGCGACCGCGGCCGAGGTGTTCGGCGTGACGCCGCTCGAAGTGACGTCCGATCAGCGGCGCATCGCGAAGGTGATCAACTTCGGCCTGATCTATGGGATGAGCTCGTTCGGCCTCGCATCGAACCTCGGCATCACGCGCGACGCGGCGAAGCTCTACATCGACCGCTACTTCCTTCGCTATCCGGGCGTCGCGCGCTACATGGAAGAGACGCGCGCGCGCGCGAAGGAGAAGGGCTACGTCGAAACCGTGTTCGGCCGCCGCCTGTGGCTGCCCGAGATCAACGGCGGCAACGGCCCGCGCCGTCAGGCCGCCGAGCGCGCGGCGATCAACGCGCCGATGCAGGGCACGGCCGCCGACCTGATCAAGCTGTCGATGATCGCGGTCGACGATTGGCTCGAGCGCGGCGGCTTCGGCGCGCGGATGATCATGCAGGTGCACGACGAACTCGTGCTCGAGGTGCCGGAGAGCGAACTGTCGGTCGTGCGCGAGAAGCTGCCCGAGATGATGTGCGGCGTCGCGAAGCTGAAGGTGCCGCTCGTCGCCGAAGTCGGCGTCGGCGAGAACTGGGAAGAGGCGCACTGACGCGCGGCGCTCGCGTCGCGGGTATGCGCCGTGCATCGCGCACGGTGCGTACCGTTTCCATCGTGCCGCCCACGGTTTCCTTCGCGCCCGATTCGTTTTGAGCGCTTGCGGCCGTCACACAAACTCCGTGACAATGCAGACACAGGCGCCGCCGCATTCGTGCCGCACGGATGCGCGACGCCGAGGCGCTCGCGTGCCTGAAGTGTCCGAACTAGTTAGGATGTCGATTGGCGGCGAATGCAGTCGCGCTCGCCGCCTTGACCGCAAGCAGTCTCGAATCGTAAGGGGAATCGGATGCATCGTTTCATCATCGTCGGCGGCGGCGCGGGCGGACTCGAACTGGCGACCCGCCTCGGGGACCGCTATGGCGCGCGCGGCAACCGGCCCGCGCGCGCGCTCGTGACGCTCGTCGATCGTTACCCGACCCATATCTGGAAGCCCCTGCTGCACGAAGTGGCGGCGGGCAGCATGGACCCGTTCACGCAGGAGCTCGAATACGCGGCGCAGGCGCGCTGGCACGGCTTCGAATTCCATCAGGGCGAGCTGATCGCGCTCGACCGCGCGTCGCGGCGCGTGACGCTCGCGCCCGTTGCCGACAATGACGGCGCCGAGCTGCTGCCGCAGCGCGAGCTTGAGTACGACACGCTCGTCATCGCGATTGGCAGCACGACGCATTATTTCGGTGTGCAGGGCGCGCAGGAGCATTCGATCGCGCTCGATACGGTCGCGGAGGCAGAGCGGTTCCGCAAGCGCCTGATCGCGGCATGCATGCGCGCCGAGCACCAGCCCGCCGAGCCCGTCGCGCAAACCGTTTCCGCGACGGATTCCGCGGACCCGGCAGATCCGGTGGACGCGGGCGCGCCGCGCATCCAGGTCGCGATCGTCGGCGGCGGCGCGACGGGCGTCGAGCTGTCGGCGGAACTGCGCAACACCGCGCAGGTGTTGTCCGCGTATGGGCTGCATAAGCTCGATCCGCGGCACGACGTCGGCATCGTGCTGATCGAATCGGGGCCGCGCATCCTGCCGGCGTTGCAGGAGCGCGTGTCGACGGCGACCGCCGAACTGCTCGAGAAGCTTGGCGTGCGCCTGATGCTCGGCGAGCGCGTGACCGAAGTCGCGCCGGGCGTCGTACGCACCGCGAGCGGCAAGAGCGTGCGGGCGGACTTGACGGTGTGGGCGGCGGGCATCAAGGCGCCGTCGGTGCTCGCGAAGCTCGACGGCCTCGAGGTGAACAAGCTCGGTCAACTGACCGTGCGCCGCACACTTCAAACCGAGACCGATCCGAACGTGTTCGCGCTTGGCGACTGCGCGGGTTGCGTGTGGCCGGGGCACGACCGCAACGTGCCGCCGCGCGCGCAGGCCGCGCACCAGCAGGCGAGCTTCATGCTGCGCGCGCTCGGTTGCCGGCTCGAGGGCCGGCCGCTGCCGGAATTCACTTATCGCGATTTCGGCTCGCTCGTGTCGCTCGGGCACTTCAGCGCGGTCGGCAATCTGATGGGCGGGTTGATCGGCGGCAATATGTTGATCGAAGGGCTCTTTGCGCGCTTCATGTACATGTCGCTGTATCGGCTGCATGTCGCGGCGCTGCACGGCTACCCGCGGATGGTGCTCGACACGATCGCGCATTGGCTGCGGCGCTCGACGCTGCCGCGCGTGAAGTTGCACTAGCGGAGCGAGGCTGCGAGCGGCGGCGTGGCGAGAGGATGCTGACGCCTGCCGCTAGTCGTTCGACGTTCGACGTTCGACGTTCGACGTTCGACGTTCGACGTTCGACGTTCGACGTTCGACGTTCGACGTTCGACGTTCGACGTTCGACGTTCGACGTTCGACGTTCGACGTTCGACGTTCGACGTTCGACGTTCGACGTTCGACGTTCGACGTTCGACGTTCGACGTTCGACGTTCGACGCGTGCGTGACCCCCGATCGGCATGTTTGGTTCAAAGCGATTGCAAGCCGTGGAGTCGCTCCGACGCGCGCCCGCCGTCACGTCACTCGATCGCCGCGCGAATCCACCCGTACGCCGCGCTCCTCTTCACTCGCACTCGCATCGTCAATACACGAGCTGCGACACGCCGCAAGTCAGCGACATGTCGTGGATCGTGCTTTCGCCGATCTGCACGCCGAGCAACTGCAGGAGCGGCACGACCGCGGCGTCGAGCCCCGACAGCATCGGCGGCAGCACGCCGCCCAGGAACGAGTTGAGATCGGTCTGAATCGGGCCGAGCGGCAGGCTGACGCCGAGCAGCGTGATCTGCGTCTGTTGCAGCGAGGTGCCGAGGCCCGACAGCGCATTGCCGAGCACGCTGCCGACGCCGTTCGAGTTCGTGCTCTGATAGCCGCCTGTCGTGCCGTAGAACGTGAGCGGCGGCGCGCTGCCCGCGGGCACGTCGGCCGGTAACGACGCGAGCGCCTTGATCGTCACGAGGTTCGCGACGTTGACGAGCGTCGCGGGTGTCGAGCAGGTGAAAGGCAGCGATGCGGACAGATTGGCCGGCGTGTCGCCGATGCACAGGTTCGCGAGGCCCGTCTGCACGCCGATGGCCGATGCGCAGGTTGAAGGCGAGGACGTGCAGCTCGCCGACTGGAGCCACGCCTGCCCCGGCGCGATCTGCATCGACAGCGGCAGGTTCACCTGCACCGGCACGAGCGCGCCGAGGGTGCCGAGCGGCAGGTTCGCGGTGCCGAGACCGATGTTCAGATAGAGCCGCACCTGTGCCGTGCGCGCGATCGTACGCCATGTCTTCGTGACGGGATCGATGCCCGCTTCGCCGATGCCGAGCACGGGCGGCTGGATGATCTGCACTTGCAGAGTCGCATTCAGCCCGCCGATGTTGAGCCCGTTCGCCAGCGAGAACGCGTTCTGGCCGGTGGCGATCTCGGCCGCGACGAACAGCGCGTCGAACGGGCTGAACGTTGCGTCGAGCGCGGCCTGCGGGTCGGACAGGCCGATCGAGAAGATGCCGGGCGAATTCGCGGTGCCGCCGATCGTGAAAGTCTGTCCACCCGCGATGTTCGCGCTGACGATCGTCTGCAATGCGCCGAGGCTCGTCTGCAGGTTCGCATTCGCAACCGAGGTTTGCGACAGCGCGGTTAACATCCAGCTGGCGAGTTGAGGGACGCTCGTCTGCGTGTTCAGCAGCGCGTTCACGGTGCCGACGTTCGCGGCGGCCATCAGGTCCTTGATCTTGATCCGCGAATTCGCGAGCCCCTGATACGACAGCACCGACAGATTCAGATTCGTACCGAGCAGCCCGTTGAGCAGCGCGTTCACGACGCCGCCTTGGAGTTGCGCGAGCGTCGTGCCGATCGAGTAGGTGCCGACATTGGTCGCCTGCGCGGTGCTGATTGCCGTAACCGTGCGCTGCGAGCCGAGAAAGTAGTACGGCACGCTGCGCGTGACCGTTACCTGAACCGCATTGAGCTGTGCGTCTGCGCCCGTGGCCGTGCCCGACGCCGAGCCCGCGAAGAAGCTCGGCCCCGCGTTGTCCTTCACGTCCCATCGGCCGCAGACGACCGTCATCGATTGTCCCGACGCGGTGCTGTCGAAGCCGTTGCCGAGCGCCGCCGATTGCGCCGTTGCGGTGGGTTTCGCGCAGCCGTCGTCCATCGTCTGGGCGGCCGCGAGCGCGGCCATGTCGGCGCTGCTTTGCAGCGCGCGGCGCTGATAGAACAGATTGCCGAGATCGACCGCGCCGAGCGCGGCGATCACGACGCCGATCGCGATCGCCGCGATGACGGCGAGCGAGCCGCGCTCGCGGGTGGGCGAACGTCGCGGGCGGCGCGGCCGATTCGGCTCGCGACGGTTGGAAAGATCACCGGTGGTCGGGCGGCGTGTCGGCTTGTTCATTCCAACCTCGTCGTGCTTCGTCGGCGTTGCGTATTCTGATGCGCCGATGCGAGATCGATCGGCATCGGACGTTCGTTGTCGCCGACGACGCTCCCGGGCCATATGAATCGCGCGATATTCGCGCGTGCGGGCGTTTTCCATTCCGCCGAGATCGTTGGCGGGAGCGTCGTCGGCTGCGCGCAGGGCGCGCCAGCGAATCATGCGGGCAATCGTGCTTGTTTTGCAATCCGATGTTTTCCCGAAATGCGTGTGTCGACGGTGACTTATCTCGTTATAAAAGGAGAAAAGAAATGTGTGGATAGGAATCCGTATGAATGTGAATGAGAAATTGCAAGTGCGATTCGACCATCGCCGCGGCGTGAACGTGGCGATGCGCAACGCTTGCGTTGCGCGCGCGTCGCGACGGCCGATCGTTCGTGTCGCGCTCGTGCGTCGCGCGGCGTTCGAGGGCGTTGGCAGTTTGCGGATGCGCGCGTGCGTCGTCCGTCGCCGAGCTGCATCTCGACGCGGCATACCGGAATCGCAGGAAAAGGCGATTCGGCGGCGGCGCGCGATTATCCGCTCGCGAACGCGCGGCCGGCGCGGCGATCGCTTTAACTTCTGACAAAAGGTTGACGCCTTTCCGTATGGCGGGCATCGTGTGCGGGTTCCGCTTCGGCGGGGCGGGCGGCGACGCCCGGCGCGGCTGCGTCGCGCGCGGGCCGCCGCGGTTCGAATTCATGTCGCCGCCGCGTGTGCCGCGCGACCACGAGAGGAGAGGAGCGCATCCATGTTGAAACCCGAAGTCGACAGCCTAGTTCCGCACGTTCCGTTCAGCCGTCGCACGTTCGTCAAGGCGGCGCTCGGCGGCACCTTCGCCGCCGCCGTGCTGCCCGTGTCCGCGCAGACGATCACGACCGACAGCGCCGGCCTCGACGTCGATACCGTCGAGATCCGCTCGGGCGATTCGAGCGTGCCCGCCTATCGCGCGCAACCGGCCGGCAAGAGCAACTTGCCCGTGATCGTCGTGATCCATGAGATTTTCGGCGTGCACGCGCACATCGCCGACATCTGCCGACGCTTCGCGAAACTCGGCTATCTGGCGATCGCGCCGGATCTGTTCGCGCGGCAGGGCGATCCGTCGAAGTATCCGTCGATCCAGGCGGTGCTCGAGCAGGTGGTCGGCAAGGTGCCGGATCGCCAGGTGAGCGAGGACCTCGACGCGACGCTCGCGTGGGCGGGAAAGAACGGGGGCGATCTATCGCGGCTCGGCGTGACGGGTTTCTGCTGGGGCGGCCGGCAGGCGTGGCTGTTCGCCGAGCACAACCCGCACGTGCGCGCGGCGGTCGCGTGGTACGGCAGGGTGGTCGGCGAGACGAGCGAGATGACGCCGTTCAACCCGGTCGATCATGCGGCGCAGTTGAAGGCGCCGACGCTCGGGCTGTACGGCGGCAAGGACGACAGCATTCCGCAGAGCTCGCTCGCGCAAATGCGCACGCGTCTCGCGGCGGCCGGCACGAAGGCGGCGCGCGAATCGGAAATCGTCGTGTATCCGGACGCGGGCCACGCGTTCTTTGCCGACTATCGTCCGAGTTACGTGAAGGCGGATGCCGACGACGGCTGGAAGCGCGCCGTCGCCTGGTTCCGGGATCACGGCGTGATGTGACGCCGCCGCGCGCCGCCGCCGCATTCGAGCGGCGGCGCGCGTGCCGTGTCGCTTACGGATTCGCGCCGGTCGCGACAGGGCGGGACGGATCGGCGCTCCACTCGCTCCACGAGCCCGCATAAAGCGCCGGGTCGTGCAGGCCGGCGATCTCCATCGCGAGCGCATTGTGGCATGCGGTGACGCCGGAGCCGCATTGCAGGATCACCTTGTTCGACGGCGTCGAGCCGAGCAGCGGATTGAAGGCCTCGCGCAGTTCGTGGCCGCTCTTGAAGCGGCCGTCCGCCGTCAGGTTGTCCTTGAAGAAGCGATTGAGCGCGCCGGGGATGTGCCCGCCGACGCGATCGATCGTTTCGTTCTCGCCGCGATAGCGGTCGGCGGCGCGCGCGTCGATCACGAGGCGGTCTTTCGTCGAGAGATTCGCGAGCACTGCCTGCGCGTCGACGACCGTCGCGAGCGGCGCGGCCGCGCGGAAATCGCCCGTCGATCGTTGCGGCGTGTCCTGCGACACCGCGTGGCCCGCCGATTGCCACGCTTGCAGGCCGCCGTCGAGCACCGCGACGGAATCGTGGCCGAGCCAGCGCAGCAGCCACCACAGGCGCGCCGCGTACATGCTGCCTTGCGCGTCGTATGCGACGACCTGCTGATTCTGCCTGAGCCCGTGCGCCTTCAGCGTGTCGACGAGCGCATCGCGCGCGGGCAGCGGGTGACGGCCGTTCGTGCCGGTTTTCGCGCCGGACAGGTCGCGGTCGAGATGCAGATAGTGCGCGCCGGGAATGTGGCCGGCCGCGTACGCTTGCTCGCCCAGGTCGGTATCGGCGAGATCGAAGCGGCAATCGAATACGAGCACGCTGCCCGGCGCGGCCGCGATGCGTTCGGCGAGATTGTCGGCCGAGATGAGCGTGGTGTAGTGAGTGTGTGGCATGACGCCTCCCTTGGAGATACGGGCCAGATGCTCTAAGTCTAAACAAAAAAAGACGGGCCGCAGCCCGTCTTTTCCGTGCCGGCCCGGCGCGAGGCCGGATCGAGCGAGGTTTCGGCGAATGTCGCGCGCGGCGTTTCGAGCTCCCGCTCAGATCGCGTCGAGCTGCCGGCGCAGGAACTCGTGGAAGTGCTGCATGCCGTCTTCCATCGGGCTCTGATACGGGCCGACCTGCGATTCGCCGCGCTCCATCAGCGCGCGGCGGCCCGCGTCCATGCGCAGCGCGATCTCGTCGTCCTCGATCGCGGTTTCCATGTAAGCGGCGCGCTCCGCCTCGACGAACTCGCGCTCGAACAGCGCGATTTCCTCGGGATAATAGAATTCGACGATGTTCGTCGTTTTCTGCGGGCCGCGCGGAATCAGCCACGACACGACGAGCACGTGCGGATACCACTCGATCATGAGGCCCGGATAGTAGACCATCCAGATCGCGCCGAACTCCGGCGGCACGCCGTTGCGATAGCGGAGAACCTGATCGTGCCACTTCTGGTACGTCGGGCTGCCCGGCTTCGCGAGCGCATTGTGCACGCCGACCGTCTGCACGCTGTACCAGTCGCCGAACTCCCACTTCAGGTCGTCGCACGATACGAAGCTGCCGAGACCCGGATGGAACGGGACGACGTGATAGTCCTCGAGGTAGACCTCGATGAAGGTCTTCCAGTTGTAATTGCACTCGTGGATTTCGACGTGATCGAACATGTAGTCCGAGAAATCGAAGTGGTGCTTCGTGCCGAGCGTCGCGAGGTCGTGCGCGACGTCGCGGCCCTCGGCTTCGAACAGCAGGCCCTGCCAGTTCTGTAACGGCGTCGCGTGCAGATTCAGACAGGGCTTGTCCGGAAAATGCGGCGCGCCGAGCAGTTGGCCCTCGAGATCGTAGGTCCAGCGATGCAGCGGGCAGACGATGTTCTGCGTGTGCCCGCGACCGTTCAGCATGATCGCCTGGCGGTGGCGGCACACGTTCGAGAGCAGCTCGACCTGCGAAGCCTGGTTGCGAACCAGCACGCGGCCTTCGTTCTCGGAGGGCAGCGCAAAATAGTCTCCCGCTTCGGGCACCATCAATTCGTGCCCGACGTAGCGAGGTCCTTTCTTGAAAAGTGTTTCGATTTCGCGCGCAAGGAGCGCCTCATCGAAATAAGCGGTGACGGGAAGTTGGCTGTGTGCCGACTTCAATTGCAGTGCGTCGCTCAGATTGGACATTCCCACTCCCGGTGAAAGCGTGAAAGCAGTGAACAACCCAACCATCGAAAATTCGATTTAGGGGAACCGGCGATTATACCCGGATCAACTTTCTTGGGGTGATATAAGTGACTGATTTGTGTCAAATTTTTCCCGGAATTCGGACGCACTTCGTGCGATTTGCACACGCGGCGCGCGGCGATCGGGCCCTGCGAAGCCAAGTCAGCAGGTCGGAAAATTTGCTTTTGCCGTAGAATGTCCGACTTGTTTTGAATTTTGACACCCCGTCCATGGCGAAAACCGCAACCCCAGGCGCGTCCGCGTCCGACCCCGGTTCCGGGCCGCTGCCTGAAAACTACGAGATGGCGCTCGCGGAACTGGAGGCGCTCGTCGCCCGAATGGAGGGCGGGACGCTGAGCCTCGAGGATTCGCTTGCGGCGTATCGCCGCGGCGCAGCGCTCGTTGCGTTTTGCCAACAACAATTGGAAAAAGCGGAGCAGCAGGTGCGCGTGCTCGACGGCGCCACGCTCAAGCCGCTTTCCGCCGGAACGGCCGCCGCGGACGGCGAAGACGACGATCTATGACATTCGACCAATGGATGCGCTCGGTGCTCGAGCGCGTCGAGACGGCCCTGGGCCATTACTTGCCGGCCGAGACTGCGGCGCCCGCGCAACTGCACGAAGCGATGCGCTATGCGGTGCTCGGGGGCGGCAAACGGGTGCGTCCGCTGCTGTGCCATGCGGCGGGCGAGCTCACGGGTGCGTCCGAGGCGGCGCTGAACGCCGCCGCGGCGGCGCTCGAGATGATTCACGTGTATTCGCTCGTGCACGATGATATGCCGTGCATGGACGACGACGCGCTGCGTCGCGGCAAGCCGACCGTCCACGTCAAGTACGACGAGGCCACCGCGCTGCTCGTCGGCGACGCGCTGCAGTCGCAGGCCTTCGTCGCGCTGACGGACGCCGCCGCGCTGCCGGCCGGCAGGCAGGCCGCGCTCGTGCGCGAGCTCGCGCTCGCGAGCGGCTCGATCGGCATGGCGGGCGGCCAGGCGATCGATCTCGCGAGCGTCGGCCACGCGCTGTCGCGCGACGCGCTCGAGACGATGCACCGAATGAAGACGGGCGCGCTGTTGCGCGCGTCGGTGCGAATGGGCGCGCTCGCGGGCGAGGCGCCGTCCGAAGACGGGATGCGCGCGCTCGATGCCTACGCGGCCGCCGTCGGCCTCGCGTTCCAGGTGGTGGACGACATTCTCGACGTCACCACCGATTCCGCGACGCTTGGCAAGACGGCCGGCAAGGACGCGGCGAACGACAAGCCGACCTACGTGTCGATCATCGGCCTCGACGCGTCGCGCGCGCTTGCCGCGCAACTGCGCGCCGATGCGCACGCCGCGCTTGAGCCGTTCGGCGCGCGCGCGCAGCGCCTGGCCGAACTGGCGGACCTGGTGGTGAACCGGGTCAGCTGACGCGAAAGCCCGCCGCCGCGCCCACGCTACGGGTGGTGCGCGCAAGAAGTGCGGGCGCGTTTGTTTTCCTACAATGGAACGACGATGTACGACTTGCTGAAAACCATCGACGACCCGGCGGACCTGCGCCGTCTCGATCGTCGCCAACTGCAGCCGCTCGCCGACGAGCTGCGCGCGTTCGTCCTCGACAGCGTGTCGAAGACGGGCGGCCACTTGTCGTCCAATCTCGGCACGGTCGAGCTGACGATTGCGCTGCATTACGTGTTCGACACGCCGGACGACCGGATCGTGTGGGACGTCGGTCACCAGACCTATCCTCACAAGATTCTGACGGGCCGCCGTGACGCGATGAAGTCGCTGCGCCAGCTGGACGGCATCTCCGGCTTCCCGCGTCGTTCGGAGTCCGAATACGACACGTTCGGCACCGCGCATTCGAGCACGTCGATCTCGGCCGCGCTCGGGATGGCGATCGGCAGCAAGCTGAGCGGCGACGACCGCTTCTCGATCGCGGTGATCGGCGACGGCGCGATGACGGCCGGCATGGCGTTCGAAGCGATGAACAACGCGGGCGTGTCCGAGGATGCGAAGCTCCTCGTGATCCTGAACGACAACGACATGTCGATCTCGCCGCCCGTCGGCGCGCTGAACCGCCATCTCGCGCGCCTGATGTCGGGCCGCTTCTATGCGGCCGCGCGCGCGGGCGTCGAGCGCGTGCTGAGCGTCGCGCCGCCGGTGCTCGAGCTCGCGCGCAAGCTCGAGGAGCACGCGAAGGGCATGGTCGTGCCCGCGACCCTCTTCGAGGAGTTCGGCTTCAACTACATCGGGCCGATCGACGGCCACGATCTCGATTCGCTGATCCCGACGCTGCAGAACATCAAGGAGCTGCGCGGGCCGCAGTTCCTGCACGTCGTGACGAAGAAGGGCCAGGGCTACAAGCTCGCCGAGGCCGATCCGGTGCTCTACCACGGCCCCGGCAAGTTCAATCCGGCGGAGGGCATCAAGCCGTCGGCGACGCCCGCGAAGAAGACCTACACGCAGGTGTTCGGCGAGTGGCTGTGCGACGCGGCGGAGCTCGATTCGCGCGTGGTCGGCATCACGCCGGCGATGCGCGAGGGCTCGGGCATGGTCGAGTTCGAGAAGCGCTTTCCGGAGCGCTACTACGACGTCGGCATCGCCGAGCAGCACGCGGTGACGTTCGCGGGCGGCCTCGCGACGGAAGGGCTCAAGCCCGTCGTCGCGATCTACTCGACGTTCCTGCAGCGCGCCTATGACCAGCTGATTCACGACGTCGCGCTGCAGAATCTGCCCGTCGTGTTCGCGATCGACCGCGCGGGTCTCGTCGGCGCGGACGGCGCGACGCACGCGGGCGCGTACGATCTCGCGTTCCTGCGCTGCATCCCGAACATGACGGTGATGGCCGCATCTGACGAGAACGAGTGCCGCCAGATGCTGCACACCGCGCTGCAGCAGCCGAATCCGACCGCGGTTCGTTATCCGCGCGGCGCGGGCACGGGCGTCGCGACCGTCAAGGCGTTCACCGAGATTGCGCTCGGCAAGGGCGAAGTGCGTCGCCGCACGTCGCAGCCGGAAGGCAAGCGCATCGCGATCCTCGCGTTCGGCACGATGGTCGCGCCGTCGCTCGCGGCGGCCGAGGCGCTCGACGCGACCGTCGCGAACATGCGCTTCGTGAAGCCGATCGACGCCGAGCTCGTGCAGGAGCTCGCGCAGACGCACGACTACCTCGTCACCGTCGAGGAAGGCTGCGTGATGGGCGGCGCGGGGTCCGCGTGCGTCGAGGCGATGCTGGAAGGCGGCGTGATCCGTCCGGTGTTGCAGCTCGGCCTGCCGGACCGCTTCGTCGATCACGGCGATCCGGCGAAGCTGCTGTCGATGTGCGGTCTCGACGGCGACGGCATTGCGAAATCGATTCGCGAGCGCTTCCTGAGCCACGGCGCGAACGTCGCGAGCCCGGCGAAGCGCGTCGCATAACGTCGCATCGAGCCGCCGCGCGGCGGGCGCGCGACGGCTTTCCCCTTCATGCATGGGCCTGCGGGCCCATGTTGCATTTCCGGCAGGTCGTGCGGCATACGACGATACGTGCTGCGTGGCCCTACAAGGATCGAACAAGATGAACCTGATGAATCCCGAATTCGTGATGCCCGACGTGCAGAGCACGGTCGACACCCGGCAGATGCCGATTCAGCGCGTCGGCGTGCGCGCGGTCCGGCATCCGTTGACGGTGCGCACCGCCGAAGGCGGGACGCAGGCCACCGTCGGCACCTGGAATCTCGACGTGCATCTGCCGGCCGATCAGAAGGGCACGCACATGTCGCGCTTCGTCGCGCTGCTCGAGGAAAGCGACGGCCCGCTGACGGCCGACGCGTTCCGCGCGATGCTGGCGACGATGCTCGAGAAGCTCGAGGCGCAGGCGGGGCGCATCGAAGTGTCGTTTCCGTATTTCGTGAACAAGACGGCGCCCGTGTCGGGCGTGCGCAGCCTGCTCGACTACGAGGTGACGCTGACGGGCGACGTGCGTGACGGCGTCGCGCGCGTGTTCGCCAAGGTGCTCGTGCCGGTGACGAGCCTTTGCCCGTGCTCGAAGAAGATTTCGCAGTACGGCGCGCACAACCAGCGCTCGCACGTGACGATCGATGCGGAGCTCGCGGCCGACGTGCCGCTCGAGGATCTGATCCGGATCGCCGAGGAAGAGGCGTCGTGCGAGCTGTGGGGCCTTCTCAAGCGTCCCGACGAGAAGTTCGTCACCGAGCGCGCGTACGAGAATCCGAAGTTCGTCGAGGATCTGGTGCGCGATGTCGCGCGGCGGCTCGATGCCGACGAGCGGATCGTCGCGTACGTGCTCGAAGCGGAGAACTTCGAATCGATCCACAATCACAGCGCATATGCGCTGATCGAGCGCGACAAGCGGCGCGCCGCATAAGGCGCGTGCGGCGTTTGTCGTCGCGCTGAGAAAGGGGCCGCTCGATTCGAGCGGCCCCTTTCGTATTGTAGCGCCTAACGGCGAATGCGCGTGTTGCGGGAGCGGCAGTTCTGTTGCGGCCCGGGCGTCGGCTCGCTGCGCGAATCGGCGGCAATCGCGATCGATCAACGTGCCGAGCGGGCGCGGCGCATGACGGCAGGTGCCGAAGGCGCACGCGCGGCGGCGCGGTCGCATCGCCGTCTACGCGTGCTTCTCGTCGCGTATCGAGGTCGCGCAACGCGCCTCCGCGATACGGCATCGCGCAGCGCGGCGATCCCGCAGCGGTAATGTCTCGTCGGATTCGCGCTCGACGGGCGCGCCGTGTTTTTGTTCCGCGCGTTATCGCGCGAGCGACGCGAGATCCCAGCGCGGCTTCACCGTGAACGCATAGTCGCGGCTCGCCTGCGACGGCCAGCGCGCGAGCCGAAGCGCGCCCGCGAGCGCGATCATCGCACCGTTGTCGGTGCAAAGCGCGAGGTCGGGGTAATGAACGTCGAAGCCGCGTTTCGTGCCCGCCGCCGACAGCGCGGCGCGCAGTTGCCGGTTCGCGCCGACGCCGCCCGCGACGACGAGCCGCTTGAGCCGCGTCTTCTTCAACGCGGCGAGCGACTTCGCGACGAGCACGTCGACGGCCGCGTCGACGAAGCCGCGCGCGAGATCGGCCTTCGCGCGCTCGAGCTCGGCGCCGCACGCGTGCGCCGCTTCGAGCTTCTTCATCTGCGTGAGCACCGCGGTCTTCAATCCGCTGAAGCTGAAGTCGAGGTCGCCCGAATGAAGCATCGGGCGCGGCAGCACGACCGCGCCCGGCGTGCCGGTCTCGGCGAGCTTCGACACTTCGGGGCCGCCCGGATAGCCGAGGCCGAGCAGCTTCGCGGTTTTGTCGAACGCTTCGCCCGCGGCGTCGTCGAGCGTCTCGCCGAGCGTCTCGTAGACGCCGACGTCGGTCACGCGCATCAGTTGCGTGTGTCCGCCCGACACGAGCAGCGCGACGAACGGAAACGGCGGCGGCTCGGCGACGAGGAGCGGCGAAAGCAGATGCCCTTCGAGATGATGGATGCCGATCGTCGGCTTGTCCCACGCGAATGCGAGCGCGTTCGCGATGCTCGCGCCGACGAGCAGCGCGCCCGCGAGGCCGGGCCCTTGCGTGAACGCGATCGCGTCGATGTCCTCGCGGCGCGCGCCGCTCGCGGCGAGCACTTCCTCGAGCAGCGGCAGCGCGCGGCGAATGTGGTCGCGCGACGCGAGCTCGGGGACGACGCCGCCGTATTCGCGGTGCATCGCGATCTGCGAGTGGAGCGCGTGCGCGAGCAGGCCGCGCTCGGTGTCGTAGAGCGCGAGGCCGGTTTCGTCGCAGGAGCTTTCGATGCCGAGAACGAGCATGATGGTGTGCCGTGGCCGCGTCGACGCGCGCGCGGCCGGAAATCAACGTAACAGAAAAGTATAACAGTGCGGCCGCTTCGCCCGCCGGCGCGCGGGCGAAGCGGCGCGCGACGCGGGTACAATCCGCGCCATGGAAACTTTCGATATCGCAGTGATCGGCGCGGGCGCGGCCGGCATGATGACGGCCGCGGTGGCGGGGCGGCTCGGCCGGCGCGTCGTGCTGCTCGATCACTCGCCGCGGCTCGCGGAGAAGATCCGCATTTCGGGCGGCGGGCGCTGCAACTTCACGAACCTGTACGCGGGGCCGGACAACTACCTGTCGTCGAATCCGCGTTTCTGCCGCTCGGCGCTCGCGCGCTACACGCCGCGCGATTTCCTCGGGCTGCTGAAGAACTATCGCGTCACGTGGCACGAGAAGCACAAGGGTCAGCTCTTCTGCGACCACTCGAGCGACGCGATCATCGACGTGCTGAAAAGCGAATGCGACGCGGGCGGCGTCGCGTGGCGGCGGCCGGTGTCGGTCGGCGCGGTGCGCCACGCGCACGCGGACGGCTTCGCGCTCGACACGAGCGCGGGCGCGATCGGCGCGCAGGCGCTCGTCGTCGCGACAGGCGGGCTGTCGATTCCGAAGATCGGCGCGACCGATTTTGCCTATCGGATCGCGAAACAGTTCGGCCACAAGCTCGTCGACACGCGGCCGGCGCTCGTGCCGCTGACCTTCGCGACCGACGCGTGGGCGCCGTTCGCGGCGCTGTCGGGCGTGTCGGTCGAGGCGCGGGTGTCGACCGGCGCGAAGAAGGGGGGCGGTGAGTTCGTCGAAGATATTCTGCTCACCCATCGCGGGCTGTCCGGGCCCGGCATCCTGCAGATTTCGAGCTACTGGCGCTCGGGGGAGCCGATCCACGTCGATCTCGTGCCGCAGATCGACGCGGCGAACGAGTTGATCCGCGCGAAGGCGGGCTCGCGGCGGCAGATCGGCACGCTGCTCGCCGAATGGGTGCCCGCGCGGCTCGCGCACGCGTGGCTCGACGCGGAGCGCGTGCACGCGGACGCGCGGCTCGCCGATCTGCCGGACAAAACGTTGCGCCGGATCGGCGAAACGCTGTCGCGCTGGACGCTCACGCCGAACGGCACCGAGGGCTACCGGAAGGCCGAGGTGACGAAAGGCGGGGTCGACACGGGCGAGCTGTCGTCGGCGACGATGATGAGCGCACGCGTGCCTGGCCTTTTCTTCGTCGGCGAGGCGGTCGACGTGACGGGCTGGCTCGGCGGCTACAACTTCCAGTGGGCGTGGGCGTCGGGCGTCGCGGCCGGGCGCGCGGCCGCCGAATGCACGCGCCGCTTGACGGGTTAGTGCGTTTGTGCGAAGCGTCTGCTATACTCGAAAACCTTTCTCCGCAACACCTTTACTTTCTTTTTTTACGTGACGGGTCATGACGATCATCCGCGTTAAGGAAAACGAGCCTTTCGAAGTTGCGATGCGCCGCTTCAAGCGCACGATCGAAAAGAATGGTTTGCTGACGGAGCTGCGCGCGCGCGAGTTCTACGAGAAGCCGACCGCGGAGCGCAAGCGCAAGAAGGCCGCTGCGGTGAAGCGCCACTACAAGCGCATCCGCAGCCAGATGCTGCCGAAGAAGCTCTACTGAGCGTTACCGGCGCCGCGTGGTCCGCTAGGCGGCGCACCGATGGGATTCGAGTACGCCGCGGCCCGTCGATGCCGAATTCGAGCAAACCCGCTTGAGAAGCCGTCTCAAGCGGGTTTTTGTGTTGACGCCGCTGGTCGGCGTCACGTGAAATTTTTCAAACCGGGTATACGATGAGTCTGAGAGACCAGATCAGTGAGGACATGAAGGCCGCGATGCGCGCGAAGGAAAGCGAGCGGCTGGCGACGATCCGTCTGCTGCTCGCGGCGATCAAGCAGCGCGAGGTCGACGAGCGCGTGACGCTGGACGACGCGGGCGTCACCGCGGTCGTCGACAAGATGATCAAGCAGCGCAAGGATTCGATCAGCCAGTTCGAGGCGGCGGGCCGCACCGATCTGGTCGAGAAGGAGCAGGCGGAAGTCGCGGTGCTGACCGCGTACCTGCCGGCGCAGCTGTCGGAGGCCGAGGTCGTGGCCGAAGTGCAGGCGGCCGTCGCGCACACGGGCGCGGCGGGCCCGCAGGACATGGGCAAGGTGATGGGCGTGCTGAAGGGCAAGCTCGCCGGCCGTGCCGACATGACGGCCGTGTCCGCGCTCGTCAAGGCGGCGCTCTCGAAGTAACCCCCGGCCGGCGCGGCGCGCGCCAGCCCGCCAAGCGGCCCGCACCGGCCGAGGCGGCGCGCGTCGGCCGGCACGTTTTCCGATCGATCCAACGGTGATTCCGCATTCGTTCCTGCAGGATTTGCTGAACCGCGTCGACATTGTCGACGTGGTCGGCCGGTACGTGCAGCTCAAGAAGGGCGGCGCCAACTTCATGGGGCTGTGCCCGTTCCACAACGAGAAGAGCCCGTCATTCACGGTCAGTCCGACGAAGCAGTTCTATCATTGCTTCGGCTGCGGCGCGCACGGCACCGCAATCGGCTTCCTGATGGAGCACGCGGGGCTCACGTTTCCCGAGGCCGTGCAGGAGCTCGCGCAGTCGGCCGGGCTCACGGTGCCGCACGAGCCGTCGCCGATGCGTGGAGGCGGCGGGGGGGGCTCGGGCGAAGGCTACGCGCCGCCCGCGGTATCGAAGTCGATCACGACCGCGCTGTCGGACGTCATGCAGACCGCCTGCGATTATTACCGCAAGCAGTTGCGCGGCGCGCCGAACGCGATCCAGTACCTGAAGCGGCGCGGCCTGACGGGCGAAATCGCGCTGCGCTTCGGGCTCGGCTATGCGCCGGACGGCTGGCAGAACCTCGAGTCGACGTTCGACGACTATCGCCACGACTCGCTCGTCGACGCGGGCCTCGTGATCGTCAGTGAGAAGACCGACGCGAATGGCGTCGCGCGCCGCTACGACCGGTTCCGCGAGCGGATCATGTTTCCCATCCGCAACGCGAAGGGGCAGGTGATCGGCTTCGGCGGCCGGGTGCTGGACGGCGGCGAGCCCAAATATTTGAATTCGCCCGAGACACCCTTATTTAACAAGGGCAGCGAACTATACGGATTGTTCGAGGCGCGGCTCGCGATTCGCGAGCAAAAGTATGCGCTCGTCGTCGAAGGGTACATGGACGTCGTCGCGCTCGCGCAGCTCGGCTTTCCGAACGCGGTGGCGACGCTCGGCACCGCGTGCACGCCGGTCCACGTGCAGAAGCTGCTGCGGCAGACGGACACGGTCGTCTTCAGCTTCGACGGCGATTCGGCCGGCCGGCGCGCCGCGCGGCGCGCGCTCGAGGCGTGCCTGCCGCACGCGGCGGACAACCGGACGATCCGCTTCCTGTTTCTGCCGCCTGAGCACGATCCGGACAGCTACGTGCGGGAATTCGGGACGGATGCATTTTCGGAGCAGGTGAAACGGGCGATGCCGCTGTCGCAGTTCCTGCTGAACGAGGCGACGGCGGGCAAGGAGCTCGACCAGCCGGAAGGGCGCGCGAAGGCGCTGTTCGACGCGAAGCCGCTGCTGCAGGCGCTGCCCGCGAACGCGTTGCGGGCGCAGATCATGCACATGTTCGCCGATCGGCTGCAGATTCCGTTCGACGAAGTGGCGGCGCTCGTCGAAGTGGACGCGCGGATCGCCGCGCCGGCCCGCCAGGCGCCCGCGCGCAGCGAGCGGCGGCGCGTGACGGACAACGAAAAGCGCGCGCTGCGCAATCTGGTGATGCATCCGCGCATTGCGGCGGCGCTCGACGACGAGAGCCTCGCGACGCTGCGGGCGCTGCCGAGAAACGGGGAATTGTTCGACGAGGTGGTTGGCCACGCGCGCGCGCTCGGCGAAGGGGCGGAGTTCCGGCTTTTGTCCGATGTGCTACGCAATTCGGCTAACGCGGCCACCTACGACGCAATTTTCCGGGAAATTCTGGTCTATGATGAAAATGTCCGCGACTTGATGCAGCAGAATCCGGAGAGCGACGCAGCGCAGGAGGGGCTGCGCGAGCAGGAACGGATCGCAGGCGAGGAGCTTCAGGCAGCGGTGCTCAAGATGCGCTACGACGCGTGCTGTGACAGGCTCAACAGCCTTTCGAAGCGGTCGGCGCCCACTTCCGAGGAATTGGCGGAAATCAAGGATTTGCATCAGAACCTGGCAGACATGAAACGGAGGCTCGGGCTGTGAACCGGCCGGGGAGGGGTCTGCCTCAGCGTGCTATAATATAAGGTTTTCAGCGGTTTGTTTTCTAAGCAGAGGCGAGAATCGCAATGGCAAAGGCTACCGGCGGAAAAAAAGCGGCGGGTAAGGCGACGGAATCGACCGTAACGGTCGCGACGGCCAAATCCGCAGCTTCCGCAAAGACGTCTTCGGCCCGCGCGGCGCACCCTGCGAGGAAGAGGGCCGCGGCCGGCACCGCCAAGGCTGCGCCGGCGCCGACGGCCAGCGCATCACGGGTCGTCGTGAGGTCCGAGGCGAAGACGGCCAAGCCGCCTTTGAAGCGGGCGAGTGCGAAAAGCGCAAGGGGAGCGGCTGCCGCGCCGGACGAAACGGCAGCTACTCGAGCATCCACGGTTCAACCGGCTGTAGTCCAGCAGCCGCGAGTCGATTTAGCCGGTACGGCGAACTCCATGACGAAAAAGCTGAACGAAGTATCCGTCGATGACGACGCAAACCAGAGCGACGACCAGCCCACCGCTGTGTCGGGTAAAGGCGAGAAAGCCAAGGCGCGCGATCGCCGCGCCAAGGAAAAGGCGCTGCTGAAGGAAGCGTTCGCGACGAGCACGCCCGGCACGGCCGAGGAGCTTGAAGAGCGTCGTACGAAACTGCGCGCGCTGATCAAGCTCGGCAAGGAGCGCGGCTTCCTCACGTATGCCGAAATCAACGACCATCTTCCGGACAACTTCACGGAAACGGAAGCGCTCGAAGGCATCATCGGCACGTTCAACGACATGGGCGTCGCGGTGTACGAGCAGGCGCCCGACGCCGAGACGCTGCTGTTGAACGACAATGCGCCCGCCGCGTCGTCCGACGATGAAGTCGAAGAGGAAGCGGAAGTCGCGCTGTCGACCGTCGATTCCGAATTCGGCCGCACGACCGATCCGGTCCGGATGTACATGCGCGAGATGGGCACGGTCGAGCTGCTCACGCGCGAAGGCGAAATCGAGATCGCGAAGCGGATCGAGGACGGCCTGCGCCACATGGTGATGGCGATTTCCGCGTGCCCGACCACGATCGCCGACATCCTTGCGATGGCCGAGCGCGTCGCGAACGAGGAAGGTCGCGTCGACGAACTCGTCGACGGCCTGATCGACCCGAATGCCGCCGATACCGACGGCTTCTCCGAGAAGGACGCCGAGGAAATCGAGAACGAGGACGAGGAAGCCGAGGAAGCCGAGGAAGAGGAAGAGGACGATGACGACGGCGCCGCGCAGGCGACCGCCAACGCGGCCCAGCTCGAAGCGCTGAAGCGCGCGTCGCTCGAAAAGTTCGCGCTGATCAGCGAATGGTTCGACAAGATGCGCCGCGCGTTCGAGAAGGAAGGCTACAAGTCGAAGTCGTACCTGAAGGCGCAGGAGACGATCCAGAACGAACTGATGTCGATTCGCTTTACCGCGCGCACCGTCGAGCGTCTGTGCGACACGCTGCGCGCGCAGGTCGACGAAGTGCGTCAGGTCGAGCGCCAGATCCTGCACATCGTCGTCGACAAGTGCGGCATGCCGCGTTCGGAATTCATCGCGCGCTTCCCGAGCAACGAGACGGATCTCGATTGGGCCGAGAAGATCGCGGCCGAAGGCCATTCGTACAGCGCGATTTTGTCGCGCAACATCCCGGCGATCCGCGAACAGCAGCAACGCCTGCTCGATCTGCAGGCGCGCGTCGTGCTGCCGCTCAAGGACCTGAAGGAAACCAACCGGCAGATGGCGGCGGGCGAACTGAAGGCGCGCCAGGCGAAGCGCGAGATGACCGAGGCGAATCTGCGTCTCGTGATCTCGATCGCGAAGAAGTACACGAACCGCGGCCTGCAGTTCCTCGACCTGATCCAGGAAGGCAACATCGGCCTGATGAAGGCGGTGGACAAGTTCGAGTACCGCCGCGGCTACAAGTTCTCGACGTATGCGACGTGGTGGATTCGCCAGGCCATCACGCGTTCGATCGCGGACCAGGCGCGCACGATCCGGATTCCGGTTCACATGATCGAGACGATCAACAAGATGAACCGCATCTCGCGGCAGATTCTGCAGGAAACGGGCCTCGAGCCTGATCCGGCCACGCTCGCCGAGAAGATGGAGATGCCGGAAGACAAGATCCGCAAGATCATGAAGATCGCGAAGGAGCCGATCTCGATGGAAACGCCGATCGGCGACGACGACGATTCCCATCTCGGCGACTTCATCGAGGACACCAACACGGTCGCGCCGGCCGACGCCGCGCTGCATGCGAGCATGCGCGACGTCGTGAAGGACGTGCTCGATTCGCTGACGCCTCGCGAGGCGAAGGTGCTGCGGATGCGCTTCGGCATCGAAATGAGCACGGATCACACGCTCGAGGAAGTCGGCAAGCAGTTCGACGTCACGCGCGAGCGGATTCGTCAGATCGAGGCGAAGGCGCTGCGCAAGCTGCGTCATCCGAGCCGTTCGGACAAGCTGAAGTCGTTCCTCGAGGGGAACTGATCGCCCGTTTCCGATCGGTCGCCGCCGGGGCGCAAGAATCCGGCGGCGATTTCCTTACTTAGTTGTTACAATGCCGGCCCGGCCAGTATTTCCGGGTCTTTTTTTGCGTCGCATTCGTTTTTAGGGCCTGTAGCTCAGTGGTTAGAGCAGTCGACTCATAATCGATTGGTCGCGGGTTCGAAACCCGCCGGGCCCACCAAATCCCTGCCAAGGCGTTCGAGGAAGACGTGTCGTCAAGCATAAGCCGGTCATCCGGATAAGCTATGCTTGACTCTCTGATGACGCGCTTCATTTCTTATCGGGACTCATCGAGAGTCGACGCCGATCCGAGCGATTTCTCCGCTGAGAGGCGGGAGACACGGGCGTAACAAAGCCGGCCATTTGGCCGGCTTTGTTTTTCCGGCTCGGCGCAAATTTGTCCTTTGTTTCGCACGTCACGCCGATGGCGTTTCCGATTCGATCGAGGATTGCCGATCCTCCTTGTTCGGTGTGCTGATCGAATGGTTCGGCGAACTGTCGGCGAACATTGTCGACGCCGACGGCCGCAATGCCGCCGCGGACAATTGCGCGTGGGTGGCTTCGGAGTCGGCCGAGCGCGGTCGATTTGCGCTGGTAGTGCGGGGCGCGCATGAGGGCACGCGTTGCCTATTGGTTGTCAAAGGCGGCCGGGATGCACATCACGGGAACTTCGTACTGGTCAAGGATAGTGGGTAGTCACGAGGACAGCGGATCGCCTAAGGTTTGACCGTCGGAGAGGTTGTGACGGCTGATCGGCAACGCTCGATCAGTCATCGCGAATACGATGTGCGATTGGCGGTTCGCCGGAACTGACGTCGAGCCGCGATCGAAACGCGCGGGTTTCCAATCGGATCGGAGCAGCCAAGTTGCGAGAGGTGGAATCATGCAAGAGCATGTCGACGGCGCCGTCGGCCGATCCGCGCCGGTTATCGAGACGGTTCGCTTGATCCTGTCCGGCCATCGCCTGGACGACTTCGACAGCAGCCGGGCACTATGGGCCGATCCCGACGTGACGCGCTTGATACGCGAGGAGCCGTACACGATGGAAGAGTGCTGGTTTCGCCTATTGCGCTATGTCGGGCATTGGCGATTGCTGGGCTTCGGTTACTGGACGGTTCACGAAAAGCAGACCGGGCGTTTCATCGGCGAACTGGGCTTTGCCGATGCCAAGCGCGATATCGTTCCCGCGCTCGACAATGTGCCGGAATTGGGCGGCGCGCTGTCCCCCGCCGCGTGGGGGACAGGTGTCGCACGCGAAGCGTTGTATGCGGTGCTGGATTGGGCGGACGAGCACTTGGCGGCGCGGCGCACCGTTTGCCTGATCGGCCCTGAAAATCGCTTTTGCATTCGACTGGCCGGCGAGTTCGGTTATCGGGAGATAGCCGCTACCGAATACAAGGGCCAGCCGATTCTGCTATTCGAGCGGCCGGCGTGCGAGCCACGGAATCGCAACGACCGGCCGACGATTGCGGTTTCCGACCGGGACAGGCCGGCATAGTACGCAGACGACGGCGAAGCCCGGCGATCGGCTTTGCCTGCTGTCGGCTCACCAGCGGCGTCGCCCGGTCATGCGCGCCGGTTGGCTTTGTCGTGGCGCGAGTAAAAATAGACCAGCGACGTGCGCTCGTTCGTGCGCACCGTTCTGACTTCGTGCCGGTGCATGCAGTTCGTGACGATGACCGTGCCGTAAGTCGGCGCGAAGACGTTCAACGGCCGGCCTTCCGGATGAACCACGAATTCGCCGCCCTCGAACTTATTGCCGAGCTGAATGACGACCGAAAATTCGTAGTCCGGATTGCTTGCCGCGTCGAGGTGGATGCCGATGAAGGAGTCCTTCACCATCCGGTTGATCTGGCATCGCCGGATGAAGTACTCGGCGCGCGTGGCGAACATGTCGCCGAAGAATCGCGTGCGCCGGGCGTCGGTGAGAATGTCCAGGATCTGGTCGGAGTGGGGCCGGTTGACGAGTTGAGGAAGCTCGCCGGCCTGGTCGAGCATGATGCGCCGGACATAGATGTCGTGCGTGTCGCCGGCGTCGCCGGCGGTCACGGATTCCTCCGGCATTTGGGCTTGCAACTGGTCGATGCGCGTTAGCTCGTGCGCGTCGAAGGCCACATAGGCGGGAAGCATCACGGTTCCCACGTCCCTCAACTGCGTGACGTAATCGGCCATTCCTCCTTCGTTGTTACGGAAATGCAGTTCGGCTGTGTCCATGCGCTTCTCCCGGTTGTTGTCGTTGGCGGTTCGATACGCAAATGTTCGGTTCACGTTGAGGCTAAGCGTCCAGTGCCGCGAGAACGGCTTCCTTTTCTGCTCGAGTGGCGACGGCCGCCCAGTGAACTCCCGCGCCGCTGCCCGCATTGACCACGCTCGAAAAGCGATTCGAGCGTAGCACCATGCCGCTCGCCTTGTCGCGGTGGAGATACATTCCCAGCACTGGCTTGTGTTCGGCTGCGACAAAGGTTTCGTCGAAAGGATGGCGAATCGTCGCCACCTCGCGGAAAGCCTGGCAAATCCAGTTTGCCACGCCTTTTTTCCGCAATCGATTGGCGAGCGCGCCGGCCGAATGATCTCTGCCGATCATCACGTCGACGCCTCCATAAGAAACATTCAGTTTGAACACCCATTCGTCTTTGCGGGCCAACGTATCGGCGAGCGTGCTTTCGTCGAGGCGGAAGGTATGCGGGATATAGTTTCGGATCGCGGCGATCTCGTCGTCGTCGAGGAGCGCGTGAAAATGCTCGTCGCATAACAGCGCGAGCCATGTCTTGTTCATTAGCAACTCGGCTTCCAGCCCGTTGGAAAATTTTGCGCCGCTGCGGTGAATTGCATGGAATTTATCGATGTTCACCGTCATGTCGTCATAGACGAAATTCCGGTGAATCAGAATGCCGTTGCCGTTGCCGTCGCCCAGCCACTTCGACGGATAAGTCAATTCCGTATGAACTTCGATCGGTATATCGCTCGCCATGCCCGCAAGGTACCGGCGGGCAAGTTCGGGCGAGGCATATCCGCGGGCGGCGTGCGAACTCCAATCGAGGAGGACCACTCGATCGATACCCAAAGACGCGATGCTGTCCTCGTACAGCGAGCGCAGATTTGTATAAGGGGAACTGTCGAGCGCGACAGCCGGCCAGCCGGCCGCTTGCATGAACCGGCGATAGCAGTCGAACAGTTCGGCTCCCCCGACCGCCGCCGAGAAATTCAATTCGCAAACTGCATAGCCATCCGGCAAGGGGAGGATGTCGACGCGCGCTACCCGGCGGCTGCCGGCTTCCAGTTCCTCCCAGTCGACGTAAGGCATCAGCGCGTCGCTGAGCGAGAATTGCTGGAGGATGTCCGCCCGTGAGCGATGTCGGCAAAGATGACGCGCGATCTTGTTTTGAGCGGACAGCAGATCACGCGCGATTCGGGCGAGCATGTCGAAGTCTTCGGCGGGAAACAGGAGCGGGTGGGGCAGCAGGCGGAAGGCCGCCGCGCCGATGTCGTCCAGCAGCGTCCGTACTTGTCGAGTGGCCCCATTTTCGATGATCTTGCGTTTGTTTCTAATAAACGCGGCAATCACGTCTTTGTTGAATGATTCGAACATGGTTCGCTTTATCGACTGGGTGCGTTATCGATATTTCACCGAATATCGGCAGCGTATTATCGGATGCCGATAATTTGGGGAAGCCTATTTCTAATAGTGAGGCATAGAAGGCGAATCATTATGCTGCCAGATTTTATTGTTCAAGGTGAGAATTCTATTTAAAGAAACCGGCGCGACACGTTTTTGAATGAGGAATGGCGTGTGCATATGCCGTTGTGCCGAATGGGTGCGACGCGACCGAGATCTAGGGCGGTGTCGCGGAGGGCGCGATCGGCGCGATTGCAGCGCGGGTTGACTGCCCCCCCGCGCAACAACCCACCACACCCTCGCGACATAATCACCCCAACCACCGCCCCGGCCACGCCGCGAAGCTCGGCCTCGCGCAATTCCGTACCGCCTGCCGCAACCGCCGCACCAAAACCAAAACCAAAACCAAAACCGCCGATTTCCCAACCCCCGCCCGATTTCCCAGCCCCCGGCTCGCCGCATCGCCACGCCTCATCGATCGGAAAACAGCCGCTTCTGCCGCGCGGCCGTCTCTTCGCGCCCGACCGCCTTGATGATCTTGTAGATCCACTGAATCGACACGCCGTACTTTCGCGCGAGCTCGCCGTGATTGTCGCCGCGGAACTCGTCGTAAATCCTGCGGTCGCGCTGCGACAGCTTGTACGACACCCCCATCGGGAAATACACGTTTTGTCCGCCCCAATGCGCCGCCATCCTGTCGGCGATCTCCCGGCCGAGCTGATCGGCCTCGTCCGTCTTCATCGCCGCCAGCTCCTTGAGCGCCACCGACACATGTTGCGCAAGGTCGACCAGCAGCTCCGGCCCCTTGCTCTTGAAATCCGCCTTCATACAGCCTCCATTCGAACCGTTTCATCCCGGCAAGCAATCATGCGTTCAAGCGCCCGAGCGCCCGAGCACCCAAGCACCCAAGCACCCAAGCACCCAAGCACCCAAGCACCCAAGCACCCAAGCACCCAAGCACCCAAGCGCCCGAGCGCCCGAGCACCCGAGCACCCGAGCACCCGAGCACCCAAGCACCCAAGCGCCCAAGCGCCCAAGCGCCCAAGCGCCCACACGCCCGGCGCCGCCGCCTGACGGCACCCGCCGCCGCCTGACGGCGCCGTCCTCGTCGATCCCGTTCCTACACGCCGGCGATGTCGAGCGGAATCTGTTCGTACTGCTCGGTATCGCCGATACGCTCGTAGATCCGCACGTACGAGCGGCTGCCGATTACCTGCAACGCCTCGCCGATCGCCGTCATCGCGTCCTGCCACCGCGCGTCCGCGATGTCGAGCCGGCGCAGCGCGAGCACGCGGGCGGTGTTGATCTGGCCTTCCTTGTCGGTCGCGAACGCCTGCGCGACGATCGCCTGGATCTCCGGGCGCGCATCGGTCGTCCAGTCGTGCAGGCACGCGTCGATCAGCGCTTTCGCGGCCTGCAGCCGCTCGTCGAATGCGATCCGGTCCTGGATCGCGCGCTGAATGCGATAACGGCCGTCGAACGAATACAGCGTGACGTTGCCTTTCTTGCCGCCGAGCTTGGCCTGGTACGTTTCGGCCGACATGTCGACGAAGGCCGCCACGTCGCCGAAGATCCGCGTCTTCAGCTCGGCGAGCGTGCGCGATACGCGCCGCGCCTCGTCGACGAGCTCGCGCACGAGCCGGTCGCGTTCGCGATCAAGCGGCTTGATCATGTTTTCCGGGACGAGGCAGCCTTTTGCGTCTTTCCAATAACCATTCGGAATCCTTTGTTCCATTGCTTCACTCCTTGCTTGTTTTCGTGTGCGTCGCGTCAGTGGACGCGGCGCGTTCGTTTCTTCGGCGATGTCGTCACACTGTCACTTCCCACGTCACCCGCACGCCCATGAAGTCGACGCAGGCGAAGCCGCGCCCGTCGCGGCGCTCGATCGACACGCCGTTGGCATGCCCGCGCAGCGTGTCGACCGAGGCCGCGCGCGACGACGGTCCGATGCGGATCGTCGGCCGTCCGCCGTCGCGCGGCAATGCATCCTCGTCGAACACGCGATAGCCGAGGCCGCGCAGCGCGCGTGCGCTCGCGTTGAGCAGCGTGAGGCGGGCGACGAAATCGGCGTCGAGCACGCGTGCGTTTTCCGGCGTGGCACGCGCTGGCGCGGGCTCGTGCGGTGCGGCCGTTTCGAGCGACGGCCGTTGCGTTTGCAATCGGGCGTTCATGTCAGATCCCTTTGATCACGTCGGCCGTGACGACCGGCACGCCGAGCCCCGCCGCGAGATTCATCGCCGCGGTCAGCAGATTGCCGACCGCGAGCGGATACAGCAGCGAGATCGTGTCGGCGCGCTCGCGGCGGCGGTCGCTCGCGATCGTCAGCCGCCCGCGCAGCGCGTCGACGCCGCCCGCGTCAATCACGTCGCCAACCCGCTTGTCGAGCCGGCCAAGCTTGAAGGCCAGATACTCGTCGAGCCGCGCGCGGTCGAGCGGCGGCAACTCGATCATTTCGCATCGCTGAACGATTTCGCGAACATCCTGGTTGCGCTCGGACAGCTTGATTTTCAGCTCCGGCTGCCCGATCAGGACGATCGACAGCAGCTTCGCGAAGCCCGATTCGAGTTCGAAGAAACGCTTCAGGTGCTTGAGCGTCGCGATCGGCAGCGCGTGCGCCTCGTCGATCACGAGGCAGTGCCGGCCGCCGGCCGCGTGGCTGTCCTTGAGCGCGCGATGCAGTTGCGCGAAGCGGGCCTGCGGGCTGCTCCTGAGTTTCTCGAGCGGCGCGACGGCCGTGACGATCGCCTCGGCAATGTGCGTCGCTTTCAGCGTCTTGCCTTTGCGATCGCTGTCCTCCATCGCGAGCACGTACGGCTTGATGAGCAGAACCGGCTGATTCTCGCGCGTGATCCGGTCTTCGAGATCGCGCATCAGCGTGGTCTTGCCCGCACCGGATTCCGCGACGACGGCGAGCATTCCGCCATGCTTCGCAGTCTGAAACATCGCCTCGCGCACGTGGCGGATGTCGGGGCTCAGGTACATGTCGTCGTGCGAACGAACGTCGTCCTGGAACGGATCGCGAAACAGGCCGAAGTGTTTGCGCGCGGCGGGCGTCAGCGCTTGTTTGCGCAGTAGCATCGAATCCTCCTGGTTGAGATCGGTGTCGTCGCGTGGCGAACGGCGCGACGAAGCGTGCGATGAGAAGTGCGACGAGTTGCGCGACGAGTTGCAAGAGGAGAACGCCGCGCCGGCCGCCGCGTGTCCGGCCATGCCGTCTCGCATCGAATCGCTCGCCGAATCGAACGCGTCGGCGAGTGCGGCTTCGAGCGCGCCGCGCTGGCGCAGATAGTCGAGAATCCGGCGGCGCAGCGCGTCGGCGTTGAAACTCTTCGGCCACGCGCCATGGTTGACGATCTGCGCGACCGTCGCCTGCGACAGGCCGATGTGCGCGGCGAGATCGGCCTGCTTGCAGCCGATGCGCTGCAATACGTTCTTGAGCTTGAGCATCATCGCCCCCCGGCCGAGGTGCGCACGATCTGCAGCGGCTGATGCAGATCCGAGCGCGGCCCGATGAGCTCGGCGACGATCGCATCGAGCCGGTCCTGCGGAACGCCGTTCGGAAAGCGCTGCTGCAGCCAGCGGAAGCGCTCGGCGCTCCATGTCGCGCCGGCGGCCTCGATGCGCGGCTTGATTCGCATCGCCGCGTCGACGAGCGACAGCGGCGCGTGCGCGACGCGCGGCGCGGCAAGTTCGTGCTCGGTGCCGCGACGCGGCAGGTAAGTCGGGAGCGCGTCGTCGTCGATGTGCTTGTACGGATCGAGGCGGCCGCCGAACGGCAGTGCCTTCGCGCGGCGCCGCGCTTTCGCGTCGGCGCGGGTGTGCGCTCCGGACACGAGCCGCTCGATCTCGTCGACCGCGCGCTGCGCGGGCGTGTCGGCATGGCGCCGGAACGATTCGCCGATCACGGCCGCATCGGTTGCGAAGCCGAGCGCGTCGCGCGCGACTTCGGGCACGACGAAGTACGTCTCGCGGCCGTCGTCGCCGGTCAGCACGATTTGCGCGGCGTCGTCGCGCCACGGGTTGCGCGTGACCATCAGCTTCTCGCCCACCATCACGCCCGGCACCGCCGACACGTCGTACTCGACGCCGCGCAACGACACGCGCAGCTTCGGCGTGACCTTGCGGCTCTCCGGCGCGGCGACCGCGAGCTCGCGGCAGATGTCGAGCGAAGGCGCGTTGACGAGCTGCCGCGCGGTGATCCGCAGCCACGCGTGGCTGCGCGTCGAGCCGTGCCGGCCGTGCGTCGCGGTCGCGTTGAAATGCATTCGCCAGCGCCTGGCGAGCGCGTTGAGCTCGTCGAGGCTGTTGACCGGCTGAAACTTCAGGCCCGGCTCGAACTTGCGTTCGATGAGGTTGCGCGCGTTCTCGACTTGCCCCGTCGCACGTGCGTTGCCGACCTTGTGGACGACGAGTTCGATGCCGAGCGCGCGGCACAGGTTGCGCGTCATCGCGGCGGTGTTCGCGGCGCCCGCATCGAGCATCAGGAAGCGCGGCACGCCGTGCATCAAGTCGGCGCCGCCGCGTTCCTGCATCGCGTTGATGAGCGTCGAGCACAGGTTCTCGCCGGACTCCGCGCCGAGCACGTATTCGACGTAGATCCAGCCGCTCGCGTGATCGGTGATCTCGTAGCTCCACACGCGATCGGCCGCGATGCGCGCGACGTTGCGCGGCTTATTTTTGTAGAACTCCGAATGATCCATCACGCGCAGGCCGTTCGCGCGCGGATCGGCGGCGGGCTTCAGGTAATACAGCACGCACAGGCTCGCGTCGATCTGCCAGACGTGATTCGGATGGCGGCTCGCGAGCTCGGTGACGGGCGCGGGCGCGAGCAACTGGTCCGGATGCACGCCGTACGTGCGCAGCGCGCGCTGGATCGCGCTGTCGGACAACGGGCGCAGCTCGCCCGTCGATTCGTCGAGCGATTCGGCGCGGATCATGCCGTTCGCGCGCAGCGTTTCGACCGCGTCGGCGATCGAATACAGCCGCTTGCCGTTCTTGCGCGTCGATTCGATCAGCAGCGCGGAGATCGTCATCGCCTCGGCGCGCGTCAGCGCGCTGCGGCCTGCGTCGGCGCGGCGCTTGCGCGGCGGCGTCACCGCGACGGCCTTCAGCTTGCGCATCAGCGTCGCGCGCGACAGGCCGAGCTCGCGGCACGCGGCTTCGTAGATCGCATGCTTGTTGCCGTGGCCCGCCGCGCGCGCGGCTCGTGCGACGGACACGATGCGTTCGGTCAATACGGCGTTCATCGCGGGGGGCCTCGTCATTGCGCGGTGGAGAGGGCGGCTGAGTCGACGGCGGGGCTGTCGGCGGGGCTGTCGACGTGCGCGGCTATGCTGGCGTCGCTTTTGGGGTTGGCGTTGGCGTTGGCGTTGGCATTGGCATTGGCATCAGCATCGGCATCGACATCGACATCGGCATCGGCGTAGCCCTCGCCCTCGAAATCCGCATCCGCTCCGCGCAGCCATTCCGGCATGTCGTCGCCGTCGGCCGCCGATTTCACGCCGAAGTCGCTGCGCAGCTGATTCAGCGCGAGCTGGATCTGCCCGAGCAAGCCGGCCATGAAGTCGTCGTGCGGCGTGCCGTGCGTTTGCGCGTGCCGCGCGAGCGTGTCGAACGCCGCGCGCAGCTGGCCGCGGACGACCGATTCGGCCTCGAACGCGATCGCGCTCGCCTCGCCGCGGATCTGCGCGGCCGTTTCGTCGGGCGTCGCGCGCTTCACGTGCGTCGCCTTGCTCGTCAGCTTCGCGGCGAGCTCGTCGAGCTTGCCGTTCTTGTCGGCGAGCAGGCGCGCCTGCGCGTCGGCGTTCTCGCGCGCTTCGCGCAGCGCGGCGCGCAGCTCGCGGGTCGTCATCCGGTCGATGTCGTCCTGCGCGAGGCCCGCAACCGTGCCGCCGTCGGCGAGCACGTCGAGCTCGTCGTCGTCGAGCACCATCAGCTCGTACAGCTTGGTCTTGCCCAGAACGCTCAGCGCTGAGCGCTTCGCGCCGCCGTGCTCCGCGCCGAGAAACTTCACCGATGCCTGCATCATCCGCCGCGCCACCTGCGGCGCGAGCCCGAGCTGCTCTTCGACGATGCGCGTGAAATCGCCATGCGGTTCGTTCTCCTTCAGAAGGATCAGGCGCTTGCCCGCTTCGAGCATCGCCTCGGCGCTCTGCGCCATGTAGAAGCGCGCTTCGTTGACGACGCGGGCGCGCTCGTACGGCAGCCCGTCGCCGAACTGCTCGGCGACGGCGGCCGAATGCGCGGCGAGCGCGTTCGACGCCGCGGCCATTGCGGGAAGGGCGGGGGTGTCGGCATCCGTCACGACGACGGGCTGCGGCGCGACGGCGGAAGGTTTGCGTGCCATTGTCATGGACTCCTTAGCGTGGGGCGGCCAGGCGGCTGGCCAGTTCATCGAGGCGATGTCGCGCGGCGTTCAAGCTCTGCGCGATCGCGACCGCGTGTTGCGCGAACCGCACCGAAGGCCGGATGCGGCCAGTCTCCGGAATGCGTTCGGCGAAGCCGGTTTCTTCGAGCGTCGCGACGTAGCGCGTGATGTTCGACGGCGACAGGCGCGTCGCCTTCGCGAGCTCGCCGGGCGTCAAGCCGTGCGCGAAGTGGCCGAGCAGGACGTTCAGGACTTCGAGCACTTTCTCGGCCGATTTGGTGGTGGTCGTCGTGCCGGCGCTCATCGGGCGGCTCCCGTCGGCGCTGCGGTCCATGCGGCGAACGACGCGCCGCCGTTCGCGCTTATCACACCGCGCGCCGCGCATCCAGTGGCCGCTTTCGGGCGATCGGCAATCGTTTGGCGCTTTTTATCGAAATCGAAAATGCGTTTGAAATCGCGCCGCGCCGCGTATTTAGCGCGGTGCGGCCGCGGGCGAAATGCGCCATTCGCGTCGAAAATCGGCGTAACGAAATCGATTCGTTTGACATCGATGCAACGCATTTGCAGCCAATGGAATCGAAAACGGTTAATCTTCAGGTGATGGAGTGTCATTGCGTTTCGGAATTTGGCGAGCAATCGGTTCGAGGCGCGGCGAATGTGCATGCGATGTGTATTGAATGAGACGGCCATCGCGGCATGCGCCGGCACGGTTCGGATCACGCAGCGCAACGCGCGACGCACGGCGGCGGCCGCGCGCATCGCGGCTTGAGTGCGGGCCGCCGCAGCGGCTTTTGGCGCTGAAGGGTTATGCGGCGGCGCGCCGGTGAATGGGCGCGAGCGCCGTCGCGGGATCGGCGCAGATCTCGCCCGCCTTGAGGCCGAGCTTCACCGCGATGTCGTGCGCCTGGCCGCGAATGCATTTCTTGCGGCCGCCGAGCACCTCGAAAACGAGATTGGGAGAAAATTGATTGGCGATCGCCCATTGGGTGATCGAAACGCCTTTCGATTGAAGCTCGGCGCGAGCTTCGGCGGCGGTGCGCAGTTTCATGGATGCTCCTCGCAAGGGGCCGTCGGCACGGGCAGGTGCCGACTCGATTGCCGTTCGTCGTGTGACGGTGTGAATGAATTATGGTGCAGAAATCTGCACCTTGCAAGGGGTTGATGTGCAGAAATCAGAGATCGGCGCTCGGCTGAAGGAAGAGCGCGAGCGCCTGGCGAAGAGCCAGACCGATTTCGCCGCATTGGGTGGTGTGTCGAAGCGCGCGCAGATCACCTACGAGAAGGGCGAGAGCACGCCGGACGCCGCGTATCTGAACCTCGTCGCGGCCGAGGGCGTGGACGCGCAGTACGTGATTACGGGCGTGCGCTCGAGCGCCGGGCTGACCCGCGACGAGATCGAGCTGATCGAGAAGTACCGGGCCGCGCCGCTCGCGGTGAAATCGGCCGCGATCGGCGCACTGACGGCGGGCGCGCTGCCGGAGGCGGGGCCGAAGTTCGCGATCGATTTCGGCAGCGCGACGATCGGGCAGAACAATACCGTCGCGGGCGGGAGTCACGCTTTCAACGTAACCACCACACCCACCAAACCACCACGCAAGAAAAAATGAACGAAGAATCAACAAGAAAAATCAGTTTCGGGGCCAACGTAGATCAGGTTCACATCGGCGATTCGGTGAGTCACGGAACGCCGATTACGAACAGCAACGTCGTGAACGTGCAGTTCGGCGAGCGCGAGGAGCGCGTCGAGTACGTCACGCAGCATCAGAAGCGGATGATCGCGCAGCTCGTCCAGCGCATCGTCGAGGTCACCGAGGAGGAGCCGCTCGAAGTGTGGCGCAAGGTGCTGGCGCGGGCCGGCGCGCGCAAGGCGCGGCTGATCCTGAAGGGCGCGTACATCGACGTCGAGGAGTATCTCGTCGAGTGGCTCGGGCGCGCGACGCAGACGCCCGCCAAGCAAGCGCCCGCCGCCGCGCCGCCGTCAGCGCAGGCCGTTGCGCAGCCGGTTGCGCAGCCGGTTGCGCCGGCCGTCGCGCAGTCGGCCGCGCAGTCGGTCACGCAGCATGCGGCGTCGCCCGCTGCTTGCGCCGCGGCTCCGGTCGCGTACGCCGCGCCCACCGCGTTCGCGGCTTCGGCCGCCGCGGCCGCTTCCGCCGCGTTCGCGCCGAGCCGGCCGCCCGATGCGTTTTCCTCCGTTCATCCCGCCGCTTGTCCGCACTGCGACGCGAACCGTCGCGACGCGGCGTCGGCGCGCTTCAACATGAAGGTTGCGGTCGGCGTGCTCGGCGCCGCTGCGCTCGCCATCGCGTTTTTCGGCTACAAGGCGAGCGACGCGGCGAGTGCGCTGCACGCGCTGCGCACGGAATCGACGGGCTGCATGTTCGAAGGCAAGTCGTATGCGGTCGGCAGCATCATCGACAATCCGTCCGCGCCGGATATCGAATGCGTTCGAACGCCCGCCGGCAGCTTGCCGGAGTGGCAGACGCTCCGGCCGAGCCGCGTCGCGCGGCGGTGATGGCGGTGGCGTCGGCGTCGGCGTCGGCGATGGCGATGGCGATGGCGGCGGTAGCGGTGGCCATCGCGCGAAGCGAGTGCGGACCGAAATGCCGAACCGGCGCTGAGCGTCGCGTCGACGAGCGAACGATCGGGCCGAATCGGGGTGTTGGAGCGGAGCGTGGATTCGAGGCGGCGAATCGAAGTGCCTAATCGGCGTAATGAGCCGGAACATCGAACTGACCCATCGAAGTGAAGCGGCGAATCGAGGCGGTGAATCGAGGCGGTGAATCGAGACCGAGAATCGAGACCGCGAATCGAAGCATTAAATCGACGCATTAAATCGCAGCAACAACCCACGGCATCGAGCGAAGCATCGTCCCAAAGCGTCGCACCAAAGAATCGAACCGAAGCAGAAAACGAAAGAAATCAGCCGAACTGAACGAATTGAATCGGATCGCGGTCCCAACACGCATTTCCCGCGAATCGAATCGAGCGACGATTCGACAACGCTTTGCGACGCATTCGCCCGAACGCGCCGCGCGCTAAATAAAGCCGATTAAAAGACCTGTCCCGACATGCCGCCGATCATGGCGGCATGTTCATTTTCGGGAGAGGCCGATGCCATTCACCAGACGCTTTCCTCGGCTCACGAGCTGGGTCATCGCCGCGATCGCGCTGATCGCGGCGATCGCATCGATTTCCCCGCAGCAACTGCCCGTGTCGCTCTACAAGCTGAGCCTCGTGAGCCTCGCGGCCGTCGTCGCGTACTGGCTCGATCGCGGGCTCTTTCCGTATGCGCGCCCGGACAGCTATCTGCAGGCCGATTGGCGCCACGGCGCGAGCGGCGAATCGCTCGGCGCCGATTACAAGATCGTCGCCGGCTACGAGCGCGTGTTCGCCGCGGCGATGCTGCGCCGCGCGCTGATCGTCGTCGGCGTCGTGATCGGCGTCGCGCTGGGCCTGTGACGATGCGCGCGACGTTCCTGATCGCGGCGCTGCTGTGCGCGCCCGCCGCAACCTGCGCGCAGATTCCCGCGAATGCATACGCCTATCGCGCCGAGCTCACGCGCAACGCGCGCGCGGTGTGGGGGCTCGGCGCGCCCGTGTCGGCGTTCGCCGCGCAGATTCATCAGGAGAGCAGATGGCGTCCGGACGCGGTCAGCCCGGTCGGCGCGCAGGGGATGACGCAGTTCATGCCGTCCACGACGCAATGGCTCGCGGGCCTCTATCGCGCCGAGCTCGGCGACGCGCAGCCGTTCAACCCGTCGTGGTCGATCCGCGCGCTCGTGCGCTACGACCGCTACCTGTGGGACCGGATCGAAGCCGACGGCCGCTGCGAGCGCGCCGCGATGACGTTGTCCGCATACAACGGCGGGCTCGGCTGGGTGTATCGCGATCAACGCGCGGCCGTCGCGGGCGGCGCGAATCGCGGCCGCTGGTTCGGCCACGTCGAGCGTTTCAACGCCGGCCGCGGCGCGGCTGCGTTTCGCGAGAACCGCGGCTACCCGCGCGCGATCCTGCACACGTTCGAGCCACGCTACATCGGCGCGGGCTTCGGGCCGGGAGCCTGCGCATGAGCCGGCCGATTTCGTTCGCGCGCGGCGGGCTCGGCGCGCTCGTCGTCGCGTCGGCCGCGAGCGCGCTCGTCGCCGGCGCGACGGGCTACGTCAACGGGCAGCGCGCCGGCGCGCGCGCGGCCGACGCGAAGCTCGCCGCCGTCGAGCGCCGGCATGCCGACGCGCTGCGCGATGCCGCCGAACGCGCCCGCGCGCAGGAGCGCGAAGGCACGCTGCGCGCGAACCGCCTCGCCGCCGATCTCTTCACCGCAAACGCGCATCACGCGCTCGAAGCCGACGCATTGAAACGGAGAATCGCCCGTGTCACCCGCCAATACCGCCCGACGCCGGATGCGCGTCCTGAGGCTCTGCCTCGCTGCGTTTTTACCGACGGCTTTGTCGGCGTGTGGAACGCCGCAGCCGGCCGCGACGCCGCCCGTCTGCCCGAGGCCGATCCTGCCGCCGGAGCTGCTGCGCCGGCCGGCTCCGCCGACGACGCTGACTCCGGGGTACGCGCGGACGACGTCCTCGCCAACCACGTCGACAACGCGCGACGCAGCCGAAACATCGAAGCACAACTGAACACATTGATCGACTGGCTCGAGGGGAGCGGGCAGTGACGCTGCAAGTGGAATTCTGGCAATTGGCGTCGATGCTCGCGACGTTCGTCGGGCTGCTGGCCGCGGCGGGCAAGGCGTTGTTCGTGCAGATCGAGCGGCATCAGGCCGATCGCGATCAGAAGCAGGAGGAACAACTGCGAATGTTGCTCGAGCAGATCGGCCGTCAGACCGACAACGTCGCGCGCCTCGAGCGCGATTTCCTGAAGTTTCAGGCGGATCTGCCGTTGCAATACGTGCGGCGCGAGGATTACGTGCGCAATCAGACCGTCATCGAAGCGAAGCTCGACGCGGTCGCCTTGAAGATCGAGAACCTGCAATTGCGGGGGATGTCATGACGCATTGCGCGCCGCTCGGCATCGATCATGCGAAGGTGCGCCGCGAGACGCTGCGCTGGCACCTGATTCTCGCGCTGTACAACGCGCGGCCGGAAGAGGTTGCCGAGGACGTCGTGCAGGCGACGATGCGCTCGATCTACCCGGACGTCACGCCGATCGAAGTCCGCAAGGAGCTCGACTACCTCGCCGATCGCGTGCTCGTGCGGCTGCGCAAGGAGCCGTCCGGGCGCTGGTGGAGCGATCTGACGCGCTATGGCGTCGACGTCGCCGAATACACGATCGATTGCGAGCCGGGGATCGCCCGGCCGGTCAAGTATTGGAATCAGTGACGGGCGGTGGGCGGTGAGGCGGTGGCGGATTCGTGTCGGGTGCTTCGTGAATTGTGCTTAGTGATTCGTGATTCGTGATTCGTGATCAGTACTCCGTGCTTTGCGAGTCGCGGCATGCGCTCCGTGTTTTGGTATCGGGATATTTGCCGTCGCGCACTGAGGAGCGAACTTCGGCGGCGCGCGCGCCGAACGTCGAACGTCGAACGTCGAACGTCGAACGTCGAACGTCGAACGTCGAACGTCGAACGTCGAACGTCGAACGTCGAACGTCGAACGTCGAACGTCGAACGTCGAACGTCGAACGTCGAACGTCGAACGTCGAGCGCCGAACGCCGAGCGCCGAGCGCCGAGCGCCGAGCGCGGAGCGCCGAACGCCGAACGCCGAACACCGAACACTCAACAACGAACGTCACGCGCCAGATGACGAAAAACGAACAACGAGCGCAGAATGTTCCGCTCGAAGCCGCCTCGCTAGGCATCGTGCGTCGATCAACTAATGACGAGCGCAGGCAATCAGCCACCGACCGTCGACCGTCGATCGACGACCGCGCGCCGATGCTTGCGCGCGCGCCAAACGACATCTACATTGACCGCAGTCCGCCGCGCGTCATCAACCCAAAATCCCTGCAGGAGCCTTCCCGGAGCGCTCGGACGCGCAATGTCCTTCATGGCACCGCCGCATCGTCCCGTAAAGGTTTATAAAGGCATCGACGCGTTGCCGGTGAGCCGTCCACATCCCGCGCGCGAGGATAGTCATCGAAGCGCCGAGGCCGTCGCAATCGGCGCGCAATCATAAAGCCGATTAAAAGACCCCCAGCGCTCGCCGCCCGATGATGGGCGGCATGAACGCTACTGCACTTCACCACTTCAATCGCGACACGCAGGCCGGCAGCGCCGGCTGCGCAGGCGCGCATGCGATGCGCGGCGCGCCCGTCAGCATGCGGGCGCATGGGCAAGCGCCGATGCGAGCGCGCATGCAAGTGTTGACGCAAGCGCACACGCAAGCTCGAACGCTGTTGCATACGCAAGTGCAAGCACAAGCACAAGCACAACAACAACCACAACCACGAGCACGAGCACGAGCACAAACGCATAAGCGTACGCATACGAAAGTGGAAGTACACGTGCATACGCATGCGCAAGTGCATACGCATACGCAAGTGCAAGTGCAAGTGCAAGTGCAAGTGCAAGTGCAAACGCAAACGCAAACGCACCCACAGGCCCCCACCGCCTCGCAACCGCACACACGCGCGTTACACCAGAAAACCCAAAACACCCACGCCGCGACGGCGTCCCCCGCGATCGCGCGATGCGCGTCGCGGCGCGCTGTCGCCGCGTGCGGCGCCACCCGCCGGGAGCGCATCTGATGGCGACCACGCAAGAGAAGATCGACGCGCTCGTCGCGCGACTGAGCCGGGCGCTGCCGGAGCTCGCCGTCGAGCATTTCCCCGCGCCGCCGGATGCGTACGCGCTGACGCATCCCGTCGGCGCGCTGCTCGCCGGCTACGCGGGCAGCGAGTACGACACGCGCGTCGACGCCGTGGCGATCGTGCAGCCGCGCCGCGCGAAGTTCGCCGTGACTGTCGTGTCCCGGCAGCTCGCCGGCCGCGGCGGCGCGCTCGACGCGCTCGACGGCGTGCGCCGCGCGCTCGTCGGCTTCGCGCTGCCCGACGGCGAGAAGCTCGCGGCGGCCGCCGAACGGTTCGCCGGCCGCACCGACAGCGAGTGGCGCTATGCGATCGAGTTCGCCGCCGATGCGGTGATCGTCGAGGAGGCCGAGCCGGTCGACGGCCCGTTGTTGACCGAAGTTACCTACGAGGAGAAACCATGAAGTACCTGTACAGCGGCCCGATCAGCGGCGTCTCGCTGCAAGACGGCACGGAAATCCGTGAAGCGATGCTGCATCCGGGCGCGCCGGTCGAGCTGCCCGAGCAGCACGAATACACGAAGACGCTGCTCGCGCTGGGCCATCTGCGCCCGGTCGCGGCGCACGACGAGCCCGCGCGCGAACGCGTCGCGGACGACCAACCGCAAGCCGCGTCGAACGGTGCGGCATCGAAGGGAGCATAAAACGATGGCGGCAAATTATCTGCATGGCGTCGAAACCATCGAGACCGAAAACGGCTCGCGGCCGGTGAAGGTCGTCAAATCCGCCGTGATCGGCCTGATCGGCACCGCGCCGACGGGCCCCGTGAACAAGCCGATCCAGTCGCTGTCCGACCGCGACGGCGCGCAGTTCGGCCCGCAGCTCGCGGGCTTCACGATCCCGCAGGCGCTCGACGCCGTCTACGACTACGGCGCGGGCACGGTGATCGTGATCAACGTGCTCGATCCGAAGCTCCACAAGAGCGTGATCGACGCCGAGGGCGTGACGTTCGACGCGGCGACCGGCCGCGCGACGCTCGCCCACCCGGCCGCGTCGAACCTCGTTCTGAAGAGCGAGAACGGCAACACGACGTACGCAGCCGGCGTCGATTTCTCGCTCGACCCGGTGACGGGCGTGATCACGCGACTGAAGACGGGCGCGATCCCGGCGGGCGCGGCGACCGCGAAGGCCGCCTACGAGTACGCCGATCCGACCAAGGTGACGGCGGCCGACATCATCGGCGCGGTCAACGCGGCGGGCATCCGCACCGGCATGAAGGCGCTGAAGGACACGTACAACCTGTTCGGCTATTTCGCGAAGATCCTGATCGCGCCCGGCTACTGCACGCAGAACTCGGTCGCGGCGGAGCTCGAGGCGACGGCGGGCCAGCTCGGCGCGATCGCGTATGTCGACGCGCCCGTCGGCACGACGTTCGCGCAGGCGCTGGCGGGCCGCGGCCCGGCCGGCTCGATCAACTTCAACACGTCGAGCGAGCGCGTGCGCCTCTGCTACCCGCACGTGAAGGTCTACGATCCGGCGGCCAACGCCGAGCGCCTCGAGCCGCTGTCGTCGCGCGCGGCGGCGCTGCGCGCGCGCGTCGATCTCGACAAGGGCTACTGGTGGTCGAGCTCGAACCAGCAGCTCGTCGGCGTGACGGGCGTGGAGCGCCCGCTGTCGGCGATGATCGACGATCCGCAGTCCGAAGTGAATCTGCTGAACGAGCAGGGGATCACGACCGTGTTCAACTCGTACGGCTCGGGCCTGCGCCTGTGGGGCAACCGCACCGCCGCGTGGCCGACCGTCACGCACATGCGCAACTTCGAGAACGTGCGCCGCACGGGCGACGTGATCAACGAGTCGCTGCGCTATTTCAGCCAGCAGTACATCGACATGCCGATCGACCAGGCGCTCATCGATTCGCTCGTCGAATCGGTGAACGGCTTCGGCCGCAAGCTGATCGGCGACGGCGCGCTGCTCGGCTTCAAGGCGTGGTTCGATCCGGCGCGCAACCCGAAGGAGGAACTGTCGGCGGGCCATCTTCTGATCAACTACAAGTACACGGTGCCGCCCCCGCTCGAGCGCCTCACGTACGAAACCGAGATCACCTCGGAATATCTGCTCACGCTGAAGGGAGGCAACTGACATGGCAGGCGGCATCAAGATCAATCGCATCACGAACGCGAACGTCTACGTGAACGGCAACTCGATGCTCGGCAAGGCCGAGGAAATCAAGCTGCCGGATATCCAGGCGATCATGGCCGAGCACAAGGCGCTCGGCATGATCGGCAAGGTCGAGCTGCCGGGCGGGCTCGACAAGCTCGAAGGCGAGATCAAGTGGAACTCGCTTTACGCCGACGTCGCGCGCGCGATGGCGAACCCGTTCCGGGCCGTGCAGCTTCAGTGCCGCTCGAACATCGAGACGTACGGCGCGCAGGGCCGCGTGCAGGAAGTGAGCCTCGTCACGTACCTGACCGTGATGTTCAAGAAGAATCCGCTCGGCACGTTCAAGCAGCACGAGAACGCGGATTTCAGCTCGTCGTTCGGCGCGACCTACGTGAAGCAGGTGATCGACGGGCAGGAAGTGCTCGAGCTCGACTATCTCGCGAACATCTTCCGCGTCGACGGCGTTGACATGCTGTCGGACTTCCGCGCGAATATCGGCGGTTGAGTGCGGCGGGCGGCTCACGGCGCGTGCGATGCGCGCCGCGGGCTGCGCAGCGTGCGACGGGCGATGTACGATGCGCGGAACGTTGAAGCGTTGAAGCGTTGAAGCGTTGAAGCGTTGAAACGTTGAAACGTTGAAACGTCGAAACGTCGAAACGTCGACACGCCGACACGCTGACGCATCACCGCATCAACACCCCGACACGCGGCGCAATCCGCAATTCGCGGCTCGCGATCTGCGGCCCGCAGCGCGCGGCTCACGGCGCGCGAATCACGATCGACGATTCACGACCCACGATTCACGTCCCGGCCTTTCCGGTTCGACCCGCTTCGGCGGGTCTTTTTTTTAGCCGTCTTCAAAAGCCCTCGCCGGGGCCGCGCCCGACAATGTGCTCTCGATCCCAACGGAGCACACGATGATCATCACCCTCAAGCACCCCCTGAAGCTCGCGACCGGCGAAACCGTGTCGACGCTCACGCTGCGTCGCGGCAAGCGCAAGGACATGGCCGCCGCCGCCAAATACAGCAGCGACGCCGGCGAACAGGAGGATTTTCTGTTCGCACGCCTGACGGGTCTCACCGTCGAGGATATCGGCGAGCTCGATCTCGCCGATGCGAAGCAGCTCGCCGACTCCTTTCGCGACATGGTCGAGGAGCGCGATGCCGCAATCGATGCGAGCGCCGCGGCAAGCGAAGCCGGGCGCGCCGGCCGAATCGACGGACGCGATGCTGAGGCCGCTCGATGAGGTGCTGCTGCTGGTGCTGAAGATGCAGCCGTCCGAGATCGCGGAACTCGATCTTGACGACTACTGGCACTGGATCGACGCCGCCGAGCGGGAGATCAAGCGGCGCAACGATGCGATGGGCGCGTCGTAGCGAACGGCGAGACCGCGCAGCGCTGAGCGCTATGCACTGCATCGCACGGCGCCGCGCGGCGGGCGGCGGGCATCGAGCGACGAGCATTGACCGGCAGGAATCGAACGGCAAGCATCGAACGGTAACCATCGAGCGGCAGGCATCGAACGGCAGGCATCGAGCGGCAAGCATCGAGCGGCAAGCATCGAGCGGCAAGCATCGAACGGTAACCATCGAGCGGCAAGCATCGAGCGGCAAGCATCGAACGGTAACCATCGAGCGGCAAGCATCGAGCGGCAAGCATCGAACGGCAAGCATCGAACGGCAACCATCGAACGGCAACCATCGAACGGCGGGCGGCGATCTCCGCGCGCGTCGCAACGGGCAGGACAGACATGGCAAGCGACATTTACATCGGAATCAGAAACGGCGCGGCGGCGTCCGGCGGCGTCGGCGCTGCGCTATCGAGCGCGAAGGCGACGCTGGAAGACCTCGGGCGCGTCGCGGACGCGCTGCGTGGAAAACACGATCGCCTCGGCGGGGCGATGGCGCGCGCGATCGCGCATCCGCTGCGCGACGTCGGCGAGCTGCGCGCGCAGTACGAGCAGCTCGGCCGCGCGATCGACCGGGCGCAGGCGCGCCATGCGGCGCTCGACGCGCGAATCGCGCGCGGCGCGGCGCTCGGCGACCAGCGCGGCCAATACGTGGCGAAGCTCGGCGAGTTGTCCGCAATCACGAAGACCATCGCCGCGCCGATCGTCGGCGCACTCACGCGCGCAGCGGATTTCCAGGCGGCGCTGCGCGGCGTGGCGATCGACGGCGGCCTGTCGCGCGCCGACGAGCGGAAGCTCGGCGACGCGATCCGCGACGCGGCGCGCGCGACCGGCGCGAAGCACGGCGCGCTGATCGAAGGCGCGGGCGTGCTGATCGGCGGCGGCATGAGCGCGGCCGAAGCCGGCCGTCAGTCGCGTCTGCTCGGCCAGGTCGCGATCGCGTCGGGCGCGGACGTCAAGGACGTCGCCGGCATGTCGTACGCGCTGTCGGAGACGCTCGGCATCAAGGGCGACGCCGCGCTGAAGGACGCGTTCAGCCGCGCCGCATACGGCGGCGGGCTCGGCCACATGAAGCTCGCCGACGTCGTGAAGGCGATGCCGGATCTCGCGTCGTCGTTCGCCGCGCAGGGCGTGACCGGGCAGCAGGCGCTGTCGCAGATCGTCGCGAGCCTCGCAGTGGGCCGCGAGGGCGCGGCGTCCGGCGAGGACGCCGCGGCGAACATGCAGGCGTGGCTCAAGCAGATGACCTCGCCATCGACCGCGAAGGCGTACGAGAAGGCCGGCGTCGATTACAGGAAATCGATGGCGAACATCGTCGGCGCCGGTTATTCGGAGTACGAGGCGTCGCTCGAGATCGCGCGCAAGTTCATCGCGTCGCGCGGCGAAGGTTTCGCCAGCGAATGGAAGCGCGCCGGCGCGCGCGGCGACGTCGGCGCGCAGCGCAAGCTGATCGAGCGCTTCGGGATGAGCGAGCTGTTTCAGGACACGCGCGCGGTCGATCACCTGCTCGCGATGCGCGAGAACTGGGGCAAGTACCAGGCGAACAAGCAGGCGATGGGCGGCGAGCAGGCGGCGGGCGCGCTCGACGAAGACTACGCGCGCCGAATCCAGACGGCGAGCGCCGCATGGGGCAATCTGCAGACGCAGATCGACGGCCTTGGCGAGACGGTCGGCCGCACGCTGCTGCCGCCGCTGACCGACGTGATGAACCTGCTGTCGCCGATGGTCGCTCAGGTCGGCGTGTTCGCGGCCGCGCATCCGAATGCGATTCGCGGCGTTGTCGGTCTCGCGGCCGCGTCGATCGCGATGCGCGGCGCGACGCTCGGCGCGGGCCTCGCGATGAACGTGCTCGTGAAGACGCCGCTCAACGCGCTCGGCACCGCGCTGTCGACGCTCGCGGCGAAGTGGACGCTGCTGCGCTCGCTGCTGCGCGGCGGCGCGAGGCTGTCGACGCTGTTCCAGCTCGGCGGCATGAACGCGGGCGCGGCGGACAAGCTCGCCGCGGGCCTCAACCGCGCGCGCGCGATCGCGCTCGGCGCGGGCCGCTCGATGCTCGCGGCGGGCGGCCGCGTGCTCGGTTTCGCGCCCAGTCTCGGCGCGGGCGCGCTCGGCTCGCTGACCACGCTCGCGCGCGCCGGCGCGACGGCCGGCCGTGTGCTCGGGAGCGGCCTCGCGCGCGGGCTGATGACGGCGGGCCGCGCGCTGCTGTGGGTCGGCCGCGCCATGGTGACGACGCCGATCGGCCTCGTGCTGACGGGCATCGCGGTCGCGGGCTATCTGATCTACCGCAACTGGAACCGCATCGGCCCGGTCCTCACGAGGTTTGTCGCCATCGCGCGCGACAGGCTCACGGCGCTGTGGGACGGCCTCAAGGCGCTGCCCGAGCGATTCATGTCGATCGGCCGCGCCATCGTCGAAGGCTTGCTGAACGGCTTGAACGAGCGGTTCGGCGCGGCGAAGGCGGCGGTGGTCGGCTTTGCCGGGTCGATGAAATCGTGGTTCGCGAGCGTGCTCGGCATTCATTCGCCGTCGCGCGTCTTCATGGGCTACGGCGAGAACATCGCGCAAGGCGCGGCGCTCGGCGTCCGGGGCGCGGCCGAGCTGCCCACGCGCGCGGCCGCGAGCATGGCGACGCAGACGGCGGCCGCCGCCTCGCTGAAGCGCATCGACGCCGCGCGCGCCGGCCTGCCGCTCGCCGGCGCGCACGCGGCGGGCATGGCAGGCGCGGGCGCGGCGAACGGCGTGTCGATTCACTTCGCGCCGAACATCACGGTGCAGGGCGGCTCGGGCGCGAGCGTTGGCGAGCAGGTTGGCCGCGCGCTGAACCTGTCGCTGCGCGAGCTCGAAAAAATGATGGAACGCGTCGTCGCGCAACGCGCGCGGCGCGCTTACGGAGGTTGATATGTTCGCCGTGCTCGGTGACATCCCATTCGATTTGGTCGGCTACTTCGACGGCTTCGACGCGACGTTCGGCGCCGACTACGCGGAGCATGCGCTGATCGACGGCAAGCCGCGTCTGCAACGGATCGCGGACCGGCTCGACGAGATCCGCATCGCACTGTCGTTTCACTATCGCTTCTGCGATCCCGAAGCCGAGCTCGCGAAGCTGCGCAACGCGCAGCGCGCGGGCCAGGCGATGGCGCTCGTGTTCGGCAACGGCGACTACAAGGGCTGGTTCGTGCTGACCGAAGTCCAGGCGACGCACAAGCAGAGCGAGCCTTCCGGCGCGGTGCTCGCGCTCGACGCGTCGATCACGCTGAAGGAATACGTCGGCGAGAAGCTGACCGCGCTCGCGCCGCCCGCGGTGCAGCCGAAGGTGCCGCCCGCCGCCGCGCAGGCGGTGTCGCAGACGGCCGCCGACGTCAAATCGGCGATCAACACCGTGCGCGGCGCGGTGCGGCAGGTCGTGTCGTACGCGTCGCAGGCGCAGGCCGCGCTGCGCACCGCTTCGGACGCGGTGAGCGTCGTGCGCGAGTTCAGGCACGATCCGATCGCGGCGCTCGGCCGCGCGCCCGGCGTGCTGCTCGACATCAAGCGCGCGGCCGAGCCGCTCGAGAAGCTCTCGCCGGCCGTCGCGGCCGTGACCGCGCACATTCCGGACGCCGCGAACATCCTGCGCGCGAGCCACGACGCCGCGGTTGCGGTGCAGGCCGCGTACAAGCCGCTCGCGAACGCGACGCTCGACACGATCGGCGACGCCGTGGACACCGCCGCGCGCGAGCTGTCGAACGCCGTCGACGCGATCGCCTCGGCCGCGCCGAGCGTGAGCAAGCTCGCGGCGGCCGTCGCCACACGGAGGATCTGATGTTTCTGACCCATGTCACGACCGAAGGCGAGCGCTGGGATCAGCTCGCCCATCGCTACTACGGCGATCCGTTCGCGTACGAGCGGATCATCGCGGCGAACCCCGACGTGCCGATCACGCCGGTACTGCCGAGCGGCCTCGCGCTGTCGATTCCGGTGATCGCGCGCGCCGAACTGTCCGAGGACCTGCCGCCATGGAAACGCTGAACCCGCTTGCGGCGCTGCTGCCGCCGGGCGTCGCCGACGTGCCGCGCCCGACCTTCGTGCTGACCTACGAGCAGAAGAACATCACGACCGACGTCGCGCCGTACGTGACGTCGGTCGCGTACACGGATTTCCTGTCGGGCCAGTCGGACGAGATCGAAGTCGTGCTCGAGGACGCCGACGGCCGCTGGCGCGACGCGTGGTATCCGGGCAAGGGCGACGCGCTCGCGCTGCGGATCGGCTACGTCGGCGCGCCGCTCTTGCCGTGCGGGCGTTTCGAGATCGACGAGCTGTCGTTCGACGATCCGCCGTCGACGGTGACGATCCGCGCGCTCGCGACAGGCGTCGCCGCGCCGCTGCGCACGGACCGCTCGAAGCCGTACGAGCGCACCACGCTCGCCGCGATCGCCGCGCGCGTCGCGAAGCGCAACCGGCTCACGCTGACGGGCAAGATCCGCGAGATCCGGATCGACCGCATCACGCAGTACGAGGAGCCCGACGTCGCGTTCCTCGCGCGGCTCGCGCGTGAGTACGGCTACGCGTTCAAGATCGTCGGCCGCACGCTCGTATTCACCGAGCTCGCGGACCTGCGCGACGCCGACGCGGCGCTGCGCTTCACGCGCGGCGATCTGAAATCGATTCGCCTCACCGACAAGATCAAGGACGTCTACGCGGCCGCGAAGGGCGGCTATCACAATCCGGCGACGAAGAAGCTCATCGTGTACGGCGTGAAGGACGGCAAGATCGACGTGGCCGGCGCGGCCGCCCAATCCGGCGCGGCCGGCGAATCCGGCGCGCCGGCGTCGTCCGGCCGCGACACGAGCGCCGACACGCTGCGCGTGACCGCGCGCGCGGGCTCGAAGGCGACGCTCGAGGCGCGCACGCAGGCCGCGCTCGACCGCGCGAACCTGCAGCGGACGACGGGCACGTTCGAGCTCGACGGCAACACGCGGCTCGTCGCCGGCAACGCGATCGAGCTGACGGGCTACGGGCGGCTGTCGGGCAAATATCTGATCGAGACGGCGCGCCACCGGATCGATCGCGGCGGCGGCTACACGACCGAGATCGAGGTGAAGCGCGCGTCGCGCGACGCGCGGCCCGACGGCGGCGCGCAGGCAGGCACGCAGCCCGCTCGGAAGCCATCCGCGAAGCCGCTGATCGCCTACGGCGCGGCCGATCCGTCATCCAACCAGACGAAGGACAAGCAATGAACGACACGCTCGACGCATTCGGCGCGACCGTGCGCTTCGGCACGGTGAGCGCGTCGAAGCCCGGCTTCGCGCGCGTGCGGCTCGCGGACCTCGGCAACCTGCGCACGATGTGGCTGCCGATCGCGTATCCGAAGACGCAGAACGACCAGTGCTGCTGGACCTACGACGAAGGCGAGCAGGTTGCGGTGCTGATGGACGGCCGCGGCGAGGACGGCGTGATTCTCGGCGCGGTCTACTCGGCCGCCGACAAGCCGCCCGTTAGCGATCCGAACAAATTCGTCGCGCGCTTCAAGGACGGCGCGACGCTCGAATACGATCGCGCGACGCACGTGCTCGCGTGCCGCGGAATGGCGCAGGTCGTCGTCGACGCGGGCGCCGAGATCGTGCTGCGCGCGGGCGCGAAGGTGACGGTCATCGCGCCCGAGACGGAGTTTTCCGCGAACGTGACGGTCAAGGGCAAGCTGACCTACGAAGGCGGGATGACCGGCTCGGGCGGCGGCGGCGCGAGCATCGCGGGCAACGTGAAGGTCGACGGCGACATCGACGCGACGGGCGCGATCATGGATGCGGGCGGCAACTCGAATCACCACTCGCATTGAGTTTTAATATCCTCCGAGCCGGGCGCGCGGCACCATGAGCGCATGACCCGGCTTACCGACATCCTCTCCGTGCACCGGCAGCCCGCCCTCGGGCGCGACGATTTCGTCGTTCGCGTTGCCGGCATCGACCAGGCCCATCGCGCGATGCTTCGCATCCCGAAGCGCCGCGATCCACGCAGGCCCGAGCGCGGGCCGGTTCCGACTCATTCTCTTCTCGACGTGCCGATCGACCGGGCGGAGCCGCGCTTCGCACGCGCCGCGCGCACGTTCCGGTCCGCATCCATCGGCATCTGAATTTGCATTCGCATCCGCAATCGCGCGCGCATCGGTGGCGATGCACGGCGAACGCGTGTGCGCAGCTTTCCGCGCGGCGCCGTGCAATCCGGCGGCGCCGCGCTTGACGACGGGTAGTACAACCTCAGGAGCAGCCTATGTCCAAGCTAGTCGAAACTTCCGAGTGGGAAGAAGAGATCTACCAGATCGAGATGTCCGATCCTGTCGAAGGCGGGCCGAACGGCATCTCGAACCGTCAGGCCAAGCAGCTCGGCAATCGCACGCTTTACCTGAAGCAGCAGGTCGAGCAGTCGCAATCCGGCTTGAGCGGGCACGCCGCCGCCGCCGATCCGCATCCGCAGTACGCGACGAAGGTCGATCTCGCGGACCGGATCGCGGCGCTCGTCGGCCAGTCTCCCGCAACGCTCGACACGTTGAACGAGCTCGCGAACGCGCTCGGAAATGATCCGAATTTCGCGACGACGATGGCGTATCAGCTTGCGAAGAAAGCGCCGCTCGATTCGCCGTTTTTCGTCGGGAGTCCGGGCGTGCCCACGCCGGCGCAGTTCGATACGGGGCTGGCCGTCGCCAATGCGGCGTTCGTGCAGCGCGCGCTCGGCAATTTTCAGGCGATCATGGTGCTCGACGCCGCGACCACGCTGACGCCGGCGCAGGCGGGGTCGGCAATCTCGTTGAACGACGGCGCGAGCGTCGTGCTGCCGCTTTACTCGGCGGTGAAAAGAGGCGCGACGTTTCTGTTCATGAACTCCGGCTCGATGCCCAAGACGATTTCGCGGCAGGGCGGCGACATATTCTTCGGACCGTCTGGCGGCTCGCTGTCGTCGACAGTGACGAGCTTCACGCTGCTGCCGGGCGACTGGGCGCTGATCTCGGCGGTTTATCAGTGGGAGATGATGGCCGGCTCTCCGCTGATGACGATCAACAACGGCGCATTCGAGTTCAGCCACGGGCCGACCGGCTACGAGCGTTCGCCCACCGGCAAGATCGAGCAATGGGGGCAGGGCGTGACGGATGCGAACGGGGATATCAACGTCGTCTTTCCGAAGCGCTTTCCCAACGCTTGTTTCAACGTGGCAGCGAATCACGTGGGCCTTGGCGCCGCGATGGTGATCGTCATCCACGGAAGCATGACGCAGGACGGCGTGAAATTGAGGGCTTTCAACGAGACGGGCGGAACGTATCCCGGCTGGCTCGTCTATTGGCACGCAACGGGGAAATGACGATGACGCGAATCTTGGCCGGATACGACACATTGGGATTCATTCGAACCTTCTGCGACGAACGATCGAAGCCGGACGGCCTGACGTTCGTCGAGATCACGCCGGAGCAGCACGCGATGCTGCTCGCGGGCGCGGCGGCGGGCAAGACGATGGCGGTGACGGCGGACGGCCATCCGCTCCTCGTCGACCCCGAGAAGCCCACGCGCAAGCAGCTCGCCGACGCGAAGCGCGCGGCGCGCGATGCGGCGCTCGCCGCGACCGACTGGCTCACGTCGCGCCACCGGGACGAACAGGCGCTCGGCGACGGCACGACGCTGACGCCCGACGAGTACGCGCAGCTGCTGCGATACCGGCAGGCGCTGCGCAACCTCGGTGAAGCGTCGCGCTGGCCGAACGTCGATCTGCCGATGCCGCCGGCATGCGTCGCGACAGCGGCGTAGCGAACGGGAACACGGACGGGGCAGCCGGCTGCATCGCGGAGGCCCCGTGCGTTCCGCCACGACGAAGCGTCGCGCAGCCATGGCGCCGGACGACGACGTGCCGCCCCCGCCCTGCGCGTCTCGCGCTTCCTCCGCGCTCGCCGCGCGCTTTTAAGCTTCGTTAATATCCCTTCGCCCGGCCGCGCGGCAACATGAGCGCATGACCCGGCTAACCGACATCACCTCCGTTCACTGGCAACCCGCCCTCGGCCGCGACGACGTCGTCGAAGGCGTTGCCGACATCGATCAGGCCATCCGCGTGATTCTCGGCACCCCGAAGGGGCGCGACCCGCACCGGCCCGACTTCGGCTCGAACCTGAGCCTCTATCTCGACATGCCGATCGATCGGGCGACGCCGCACCTCGTGCGCGAAGCCGTCGACGCGATCCGCCGTTGGGAGCCGCGCTGCGAGGTGGTCCGCGTGATGCCGGCGATCGACGCGGCGCACGAAACGCTGCGCGTGCAATGGCGGCTCGCCGACGGCGTGATCCGCGAAACCGAGGTGCCCCGATGACCCTATCCGAACCGAATTTCATCGACCGCGATCCGCAGGCGATCACGGCCGACATCATCGCCGAATACGAAGCGCGCACCGGCAAGACGCTGTATCCGGCGCAAGTCGAGCGCGTGCTGATCGACATCGTCGCGTACCGCGAAACCCTCGTGCGCGTCGGCGTGCAGGAAGCGGCGAAGCAGAATCTCGTCGCGTTCGCGCGCGCGCCGATGATCGACTATCTCGGCCAGCTCGTCGGCGTCACGCGCCTGCCCGCGCAGCCCGCGAAGACCGTCGTGCGCTTCTCGCTCGACGCGCCGCTCGCGTCGAGCCTGCTGATCGCGGCCGGCACGCGCGTCGAGACGAGCGACGGCGGCGTGTCGTTCGCCACCGACGCCGACGCGGTGCTCGCGGCCGGCCGCACGTCGATCGACGTCGCCGCGACCTGCGACACCGCCGGCGCGCTCGGCAACGGCTGGCAGCCGGGCCAGATCAACTCGCTCGTCGACGATCTCGGCGACGTCGACGTGAGCGTCGCGAACACGCAGACGAGCGCGAACGGCTACGAAGAAGAGGAGACCGAACGGCTGCGCGAGCGCATCCAGCTCGCGCCCGAGGCGTTCAGCACCGCGGGCCCGCGGCTCGCATACGTGTTCCATGCGAAGAGCGCGCACCAGTCGATCGTCGACGTGAGCGTGATCGGCCCCGAAATGGCGGCGCGCGACGGCCGGCTCGTGTCGGTCAACGGCGTGCCGCCCGGCAGCGTGCGCGTGCATCCGCTCGTCGACACCGGCCTGCCCGGCGACGACATCCTCGCGCGCGTCGCGCAAGCGCTCGACGACGAGAAGAAGCGCCCGCTCACCGATTTCGTCGAGGTGCGCGCGCCGAAGCCCGTCGACTACGCGATCGACGCGCGCCTCACGCTGTACAAGGACGCCGACGCGGGCACCGTGCTCGCGCAGGCGCGCGCCGCGGCGAACGCGTATCGCGCGAACCGCTCGGCGGGCCTTGGCCGCGACATCGTGCCCGCGCAGCTCACGGCCGCGCTGCAGGTGCGGGGCGTCTACGACGTCGACCTGAACGGCCTCGCGCTGCGCGTGCTCGCCGGCGACGAATGGGCGCGCTGCACGAGCGTGTCGGTGGTCGCGACCGGAGTCGCGCATGGCTGACACCCTGTTGCCGCCGCCGCTCGCGAGGGACCGCCGCTTCGCGGCGCTCGCGCAGCTCGCCGCGCGGCACGACAACATCGATCTGTCGCCGATCCTCGTCTACCTGATCGACAGCGTCGACGCGACGGCGCTGCCGCATCTTGCCGAGCAGTTCTCGGTGATGGGCGAGGACGGCTGGAGCCTCGCCGAATCCGACGACGCGCGCCGCGCGCTCATCAAGGGCGCGATCGAGCTGCATCGCTACAAGGGCACGCCGTGGGCGGTGCGCGAAGTGATCCGGCGGCTCGGCTTCGGCGAAGTGGAGCTCGTCGAGAACATCGCGCGCGTGTCGTACGACGGCAAGCGCCGCTACAACGGCTGGATGGTGCACGGCGATCCGGGCCTGTGGGCGGTGTACCGCGTGATCCTGCGCGACCGCGCGATCACGAACGACCAGGCCGCGCTGCTGCGCGCGACGCTCGCCGCGTTCGCGCCGGCGCGCTGTGAACTCGCGAGCCTCGAATACCGCGAAGTGCCCGTGCGCTACAACGGCGCCGCGCGCTACGACGGACAGTACAACCATGGGAGCAGCTAATGTCCAAGCTAGTCGAAACCTCCAAGTGGGAGGAAGACATTTACCAGATCGAGACGTCCGATCCCGTCGAGGGCGGGCCGGACGGCATTTCGAATCGTCAGGCGAATCAACTCGTCAACCGCACGCGTTACCTGAAGGATGACATCGAGCGCCGCGACAAGGGCCGCGTGCTGAAGGCCGGCGACACGATGGAGGGCCCGCTGCTCGGCAAGACCGGCCCGGCCACGCCGCACAACGAGCGCAACGCGGGCTTCGGCTTCGCGAACGATCCGGATACCGGCATGTTCTCGCCGAGCGACGGCGTGCTGCAGCTCGCGTCGCAGGGGCAGCCGGCCGTCGTGCTGTCGGGCGACGGCGGCGCGCGCGTCGGCGCGGCGGGCCCGGTGACGTTCGTGACCGGCAACGCCGAGCGCGTGCGCGTGACGAAGGAAGGGCGCACGCTCATCGGCACGTCCGACGACAATGGCCGCGATGCGCTGCAGGTGCGCGGCAACGCGTCGGCGTCGAACGGCATGATCGCGGGCGGGCTCGACCGCGGCGACGGCGGCCAGTTGCGCGCGTGCGGCAACCAGTACGGCGCGTTCATCCGCAACGACGACGTGTCCGTCTATCTGCTGTCGACGAAGAAGGGCGACCCGCTCGGCTCGTGGAACGACTGGCGGCCGCTCTCGTGGTCGCTCGAGAGCGGGAAGGTGGTCGTCGACGGCAGCGGAGCCGGCGCGGTGTTCGGCGGGGCGGCGAACGTCGCGGGGGATCTGATGGTCGGCCAGAACACGGCCGAAGGGCACGTCAAGCTCGGGCCCGTCGACGGCTATTTCTATACGAGCAAGGATTCGACGGGCTGGTGGTCGCCGACGATCGGCTCGTACCAGTACATGTTTGGCGACCGCACGTTCCGCGTCGACGGCAAGGCCGTCTGGCACGAAGGCACTCTGACGCCGCTCGACCTGAACCGCGGCGGCGCGTTGAAGGGCGATCTGAAGCTCGATCCGGGCGCGCGCGTCGTGCTCGCCGAAGGCTCGGTGGCGTTTCCGTCGCTGACGTTCGCGAACGACGGCGCGCCGGACACCGGCCTGTTCCACATGGCCGACGGGCATTTCGGCGTATCCAACAACGGCATTCAGACCGTGCATTTCTCGCCGGAAGGCACGTATTTCGACAGGCCGGCGTTCGGCAGCCACCCGGACGCCACCGATCGGTCGAACCGCTTTGCGACAACGCAATGGGTTGCCGGCGAAGTTGCATCGGCGATGATCGGTCAGATCGTCTTCGAAATGCGCACGAGCGCGCGCGCCGGTTATCTCAAATGCAATGGCGCACTGCTCAAACGTGCGGACTACCCGGCGCTGTGGGCATATGCGCAGGCGAGCGGCGCGTTGGTCGCCGAGAACAACTGGGGCGGTGCTTCCGCGAACTGGGGATGCTTCACGGACGGCGACGGCGCGACGACCTTCCGGATTCCCGAGCTTCGCGGCGAGTTCCTGCGATGCTGGGACGACGGCCGAGGCGGCGACGTCGATCGAAAGATCGGCACGTGGCAGGACAGCCAGAACCGGTCGCACGCGCACGGCGCGTCGGCGGACGGCGTCGGCGATCACAGCCACAACGCATGGACGGACAACCAGGGCTGGCACGGCCACCATGGATGGACAGCGGGCGTTGGCGATCACCAGCACATCGCGCCTTACTCGGAGGCGAACGTTCAGCCTTGGGGCGCGCATTCGCAGGGACAGGCCGGCTCGCACGGCGGCGTGGACAACGACAATCCGTGGGCTTACACGTCACCGTCGGGCGGCCACAACCATGAATTCAACACGGAAGGTGCGGGGACGCATGCGCACAACATCGGCGTCGGCGGCTCCGGCGCTCACAGCCATGCGATTCACGTCGCGGCCGACGGCGGCAACGAAACGCGCCCGCGCAACCTGGCCGTGCTCGCGATGATCCGCGCTTACTAATTTGAGGAGAACGACGTGCTTTGCAATCAATACGACAACTTGACCGGCCAATACGTGATCAGCTTTCTGGCCGACATCGACCCGATGAACCCGACGCGCTGGCTGATTCCCGCGTTCTGTGAGACGAAGCCGCTGCCCGAGCGCGCGCCGATGACTTGGCCGTTCTGGAAGGACGGCGACTGGGTGCTGCTGCCCGACTATCGCGGCGTACGCCTGTACCGCACCGACACCGGCGCGCCCGCCGAGATCACGAAGGCGGGCGTGACGCCGGAGGACGCGGGCCTGACGACGGCGCCGCGGCCGTCGGACGAATACGTGTGGCGCGACGGGACGTGGGTGGTCGACGCGGCTGTCGTCGCGCGCAAGGAGCGGCAGGCGGCGATGAACGCGTTCATGTCGCGCATGGAGAAGGCGCGCGCGAAGAATCTCGGCAAGGCCGACGCGCTCGCGGCGGGGCAACTCGACGCGTTCGAGCGCGCGCTCTTCGACGCATGGGCGCAGTATCAGATGAAGCTCGTGCGCGTCGTGGAGGCCGCGGATTTCCCGGCTTCGCTCGCGTGGCCGGCGGAACCGGATGAGGAGGCGATCCGCAAGGAGGTCGATGCGGTGCTTCGGGAGGAGAAGGAGGAGGAGAAGGAGGAGGAGAAGGAGAAGGAGAAGGAGAAGGAGAAGGAGAAGGAGAAGGAGAAGGAGAAGGAGAAGGAGCAAGCGGCGGCTGGCGGCGAGCTGGCCGACTCGGCTGCCCCGGGCGGGCAGGGCGCGCAGGCCGACTCGGCGGATCGCGTCGCCGCCGCTGCGGGGCTGGCCGGTCAACCGGCGCCGTGAGCGAAGCCGCCGCGATGCGGCGCGGTTCGCGACGGGGGCAAAGCCGGCGACGGGCGGTCAGGCGGCCGCCTCGAGCCGTCGAGCCGGCTTCGGCCTTTTGAATACGTGCGCATTGCGACGGCATCGCGCGAGGCAATCGCAGGCGAGCGTCGACGGCCGGCGCATCCGGAGGAGAGGCGGCGACGGGCGAGCGTGCCGCAATTGTGTTGCGGGGTGAGGAAATGCGGCGCTCGGGGATTTGTCGCGTGCGGGGGTGGGGGGATATTGCGCGGGGCTTCAGGCGGCCTCACACACGAATATCCGGATACCTCCCGAACGTGAACCGCATGTCGGGAATCGCCAGGCGTACCTGTCCCGCAGGCGCGAGCACGGAATCCAGTTCGATCAACCATGTGACGAGATCGGGCACGTGTCCGATCACATGCGATGCGACGATGTAGTCGACTTTCGGGCCGCCGATTGCTTCGCTCAGTGTGTTTTCGCCCCAGACACCGTCTATGTCGACGATCGCATCGTGCCGAATGGCGGCATCGCGTCGATATTTCCGCTTCAGTGTTGCCGTATCTGCATGGTCGACGTATAACACTTCGCCCATATCGCGTGTAACCAGCGGTTTGTCGAGCGGCGCGATCTCCACTCCGACCGCGCCTCGACATTTCAGTCCCCGTAGAATCGTCGCGCGCCTGTTCATTGCATTTAACTTCATTTTTTTGCAATGATAGCGCAATGTCGGGATACGCTCCGTTCCGGAAACTGGTCGTCATTGCCCCAAAGGCAATGTGAGATGGAAAGGCGAAATCACACTGAAATGACTTTGCGATTCGGCATCCGAATCAGGCACGGGGCCTGCTTGATCATTCGCACGGCTGAATGCGAATTTCAACGATGCTGCATTAGCAGGACGATTTGCTCGGTGGTCAGCACGTCTTCGTGATAAATGTCGGACAGTGCCTTTGGAATCGGCAGGTCCGTCTTCGTGCGATAGTCGCGAACGATCCGGAAACCCGCTTCTTCGATGAGGCGGCAGAGTTGTGGGGCCGTGACCTTGTTCAGCGTCGCATACGTTTCCCAAAGCGCCGCTCGCTCAGCTTCGACATCCGCCGTCAGCGGGATGTAGACCGACCATTCCGATCGAACATGGGCGGGCGTCTGCGGCGCTTGCAGAAGGCGCTCGTGAAAGTCATCCAATGGCATCGACAGGTGCGCCCAAGGTTCCGGTATCCACGGTCCCATGTGTGATCCGTTCGGCGAATAAAATAGCGGGGAGATCTGCAGAAAGAACGATCCGCCCGGCTTGAGTGCTGATTTAATCGATGCGAGAGATCGCATCAGCATGTCTTGCGACACATGCTCGAAAACCGACCACGTATAGACGACGTCGAAATCGCCGAAGCACGTGAGATCCGCGCCCGGTGTGATCCGCCGCAAGAACAGATTGTCCGGGAGCGCGTGCAGGCCGATTTCGCGCCGCGCGATCGGCAGGCATTGTTCGTGCACGTCCAGAATTTCTACGCCGACGACTCGCTGCACATCCTTTCTCAATGCCATTCCGAGCGCCATCGTGCCTTCGCCGCAGCCGAACTCGAGGACATCTTTCTTGTAGACGCCACCGGTTTCGGACAGCCATTCATCGACGATGTCCGGTACGGTCACGAACTTGGTTCGGTAAAGCGGATCGCGGATGGTTTCGATCGACCAGTCGCTAGTCATACGCAAGCTCCACACTGTTCTGCTGCAGGTTGGATATCTGAGTAGCATGTTCCAGCCGAACGCCCACAGGCGTTCGACCTTCAATGTCGCGACGAGTGAGGCCGGACATCGAAAAAGACAAATCGGGCAAGTCGGATTTTCGATGTTCGCCTCAACCGTGCAACGGAAATCAAAGGCATTCGCCGGTACACGCACATGACCGCATGACGAGCCGTGCGCGCGACGTCATTCGCGGTGTGCTGCACGCTGGTCGAACGTTTGGCGACTGGGCGTGCCGGAACGCGATCGGCGTGAATACCTCTGCGTTGACCGTACGCGTCGAACTGAATATTTCACGAGGCCCCCTCGGTTCTCAAGGGACGCCGGACGATGGCGCGCTTTCGGCGGGAAGCGGTTCGTCCGCGCGCGGAGCATGCGAAGGAGGCTGGCGATGTCGGCGCGACGCGCCGCCGCTGCGAGAATGTATCGACAGTCGTTCAACTCAGGCATCCGCGCTTTTCCTTGGTTGCGTTGGCATCGAATGCACTGCTTCGATTTCACGCGAGTGCTTCTGGCGGCGAAACGATGGACGGCTGCTTCGGCGTGGCGAGCGGACCCATACCGTGCGGCGCGAGTGAATCAGCGGACGGCCTCGACCAGCTTGGGAAGGAACGCGTGCGCGATCATCGTGCTCGCATAATCGGATACGTGGTCGCCGTAGCTGTAGAGGTAGTTGCCGTCCTTGCTGATTGGGCATGTGTCGTTGCGGATATCGCACAGGATCGGCGTTGCGTCCAGAACCAGGAGATTCGGGTGGTTCTTTTGCAATTGGTCGACCAGCACCCGATATTCTTTCGTCGTCTCGAGATGTTTGCGATAGCTGAGCGTGCATGCGTTCTCGTTCGGCGACGCGAGCGCGCGGACGATCCGGTATCGCATCGCGCTTCTTTCCATGCAATCGTGCGGGTCTGGCAGCGTCGGATTGTCCACGAGCAGGGCCACGCGTTTGCCGGCGCCTTCGAGCACGCGAATCGTGCCGTCGAGGCCGTGTAACGGTCCTTGCTTGTCGGGCGCGAGCGTCTGCGCATTTGCATAGTCGGGGCCAAACAGCATGCGGCTCGCCGTGGCGATGGTCACAAGCTTGATGTTGGGGTCGGCTGCAACGTGTTGTATTTCCAGTTGCGCGAACTGCGTGCAATCCTTCGGATTGTCGTCGGCATACGACGACGTGCGCACGATACCTGTCAACGGTACACATCCGCTACGATCGAAGAACTTCCAGCGCGAGTCGGGCTGCGATTCTCTTAGGAATCCCCAGATGACGGCTTCCGCCTTGCTGTCGCCGATCATCGCGAATCGCGGCGTGTTGCGTTTGTCGAATGCGCATACGGCGCCCTTCAGATCGTTTTCGGCGATGCCGCAGTCGGTGCTGATGAACTCGTGGCCCGCGCCGTGCGTTGCTGTCGCAATGTCGCCGTATCGGCTGTAGAGCTGGCTTGGAGCCTGCGGCGCCGCTAGAAAGACGAATGCGCCGATCGAACCTGCGACGAGCAGTGCGCAACTCGGTGTGGCGATGGCGATCATCCGGTTCGTGTGATGCCGCACGGGCGTTTCGATGAGCCGATAGGTCAGCCACGCGAGCAGTACGCTCGCGAGCAGCAATGCGATGCGCACCGGTGCAGCGGGTTGGGCGCCGGCGACGATCGCCGCGAACGACAGCAACGGCCAGTGCCACAGATACAGCGGATAGCTGATCTTGCCGATCCACACCATGATCGGGCGTTTGAGCGCCTGGTTCGCGAAGCCGTTGACGCCGCCCGCGATCAGCAGTGCCGCGCCGAGCGTCGGCAGCAGCGCGCGCCAGCCGGGATAGCTTTGTGCGCCATTCAGGCCGAACACGGCGATTGCGCACAGGATGGCGCCGACGATCGATGCGAGACTGCGCAGCGCATGCGGCGCGCGCTGCAGCCTATCCGCGTCGAGCGTCAGCATGCTTCCGATCATCAACTCCCAGAAGCGTGTGAAGGGCGAAAAGAACGCAGCGGACGGGTGATTGGCGACGAGGCCGATGTTCAGCGCGAAGGACGCCGAGAAGATCAGCATGACGGTCGCCACGAGCGCTGCGCGGCTCCGGTGCGTCAGGGCGAGCGCCAGCGGCCACAAGATGTAGAACTGCTCTTCGACGCCGAGCGACCACAGATGCAGCAGCGGTTTGAATTCCGCCGCGCGATCGAAATATCCCGTCTCGCTCCACAGCACGAGATTCGATACGAAGCCCGCGCCCGCGGCTATGTGTTTGCCGAGCTCGCGCAACTCGTCCGTGACGAGCACGCCCCAGCCTATCACCAGGACCGTCGCGAGCACGGCGACCAGCGCGGGGAAGATCCGGCGCGCGCGACGCGCATAGAACGTGGCGATGCTGAACCGATTGCCGCGTACTTCGTCGACGAGGATGCTCGTGATCAGATATCCCGAGATGACGAAGAAAATATCGACGCCGACGAATCCGCCCGAAACCACTCCGGGAAATGCGTGGAAAAGCAAAACCGACGTGACGGCTATTGCGCGTAATCCATCGATGTCAGGCCGGTATATCAGTGACGAAACTTTCGGGGGGGTGTTGGACATAACGGGTCGGAGGGGTAATCGATTTGTAATGCGAATAGTGAGCTGCTTCGTCCCTCGTGCGGAATCATGCCATTCCCACTGCGATTGGCACCTCTTAAATTGTAATGAAATGTAATAACTTCATATGTAATGATGTTCGATCCTTTAGGAAACCGGGATGGTTAGGGGGATGTGTTCGGAATATTTCTTACACATTTATTTCGGCGGGATAAGGCGGATTGTCGAGCGCTCCTTATATCGAAATGAACCGAGCCGGCGAATCGTGTCGTGACGGCGAGTGAGCCGACCGTTCAACGGCCGATACATGTCGATGATTTTGTTTCATGCTTCGCGAAATAACCGAAATTCATATGTGAAGTAAATTCGAAGTCACGAATGCCGAGATTGGCTCCCGAACGTAAAAATCAAACAATCACGTTTCTTGTTTCCTGCAAATTCATTCCTTCGACAAATGGTTATCGATGTGCGCTCGTCGAGTCGGCGCGCGATCGTGCACGTGCTTGCCGGTTGAATGTCGAAACGACGCTCAGCCCTTGGTGGGCGAATGGAATGAAAGACGATGAAATTCGCACTCGATCGGCGTCTTGAACGACAACGAACTTTGCCGCAGCGTACGTTGCATCGTCCGATAAAGGTGTGGTGCGCGATCGCCTGCCTCGGTATAAACCCGAGCCTCCGAAAGAGTTGTCTATACAATTTTGGGCGGTTAGGGTGAGCGCTCCGAACCTCAGACCATTCCCGGACCCGCCACCATGCCGAACGCCATCGACGCTCAACGCCGCCCGCTGCGCGAGCGCCGCACGATCGATTACATTCCCGACCACGAACGTCACGGCAAGCTGTCGAGCCAGTTCACGCTTTGGCTCGGCGCGAATCTGCAGGTAACGGCGATTGTCACCGGCGCGCTCGCGGTCGTGCTGGGCGGCGACGTGTTCTGGTCGCTCGTCGGGCTCGCGCTCGGCCAGTTGCTCGGCGGCGCGGTGATGGCGCTGCACGGCGCGCAGGGCCCGCAGCTCGGCCTGCCGCAGATGATCTCGAGCCGCGTGCAGTTCGGCATCTACGGCGCGGTGATTCCGCTCGTGCTCGTCTGCCTGATGTACGTCGGCTTCTCCGCGAGCGGCACCGTGCTCGCCGGCCAGGCGCTCGCGCAACTTGTCGGCGTCGACGACACGGTCGGCATCTTTGCGTTCATCGCCGTCGTCGTCGTGCTCGCGGTGTTCGGCTACCGGACGATTCACGCGCTCGGCCGCGTGTCGAGCGTGGTTGGCGTGATCGCGTTCGTCTACATGTTCGCGCGGCTCCTCGCCGGGCACGACATCGGCGCGCTGCTCGCGATCCGGCATTTCTCGCTGGCGAGCTTCCTGCTTGCGATTTCGCTGTCCGCGTCGTGGCAGATCGCGTATGGGCCGTACGTCGCCGATTACTCGCGCTATTTGCCGCGCGCGACGTCCGCGCGCCGCACGTTCTGGGCGATCGGCCTCGGCTCGGTGCTCGGCGCGCAGGCGTCGATGGTGTTCGGCGTATTCGCCGCGGCGCTCGCGGGCAAGCAGTTCGCCGGCCACGAAGTGCAGTTCATCGTGAGCCTCGGCGCGGGCGGCGCGGCGGCCGCGCTGCTCTATTTCGCGATTGCGTTCGGCAAGCTGACGATCACGACGCTCAACGCGTACGGCAGCGTGATGTCGGTCGCGACGATCGTCACCGGTTTTTCCGGGCGCGCGCAGATCTCACAGCGCGCGCGCATGGCATACGTGCTCACGATGGTCGCCGCGGTTGCGTGGCTCGCGCTCGTCGGCCGTCACGCGTTCCTGAAGGACTTCTCCGCATTCATCCTGTTCTTGCTCGCGTTCTTCACGCCGTGGAGCGCGATCAACCTCGTCGATTTCTACTGGGTGACGAAGGAGCGCTACGACGTGCCCGCCCTCTACGATCCCGACGGCCGCTACGGGCGCTGGAACGTCGCGGGCGTGTCGGTCTACGCGCTCGGCGTGCTCGTGCAGATGCCGTTCATCGCGACCGAGTTCTATACCGGGCCGCTCGTCGCGAAGCTGGGCGGCACCGACATTTCGTGGATCATCGGCCTCGTCGTGCCCGGCGTTCTGTATTATGTGACGGCACGCAGGCAGACCGCGCACGTCCCCGAGCGGTTGATCCTGCCGGACGAGCCCTCTTTGTCATGACCGATTCCGCCGTTTCGTCGCCGCCGCTTTCGCCTTCGGGCGCGGCTCCCCCAGCCGAATCGCACGCGCTCGACGCGCTGCACGCGTTCGTCGAGCGCCATCCGCGCCTTTTCGTGCTGACTGGCGCGGGCATCAGCACCGATTCCGGCATTCCCGGCTATCGCGACCGCAACGGCGCATGGATGCGCTCGCAGCCGATCCAGTACCGCGAGTTTCTCGAATCCGATCACGCGCGCCGCCGTTATTGGGCGCGCAGCATGCTCGGCTGGCCGGTGGTCGGGCGCGCGCAGCCGAACGCGTCGCATCATGCGCTCGCGAGCCTCGGCGCGGCGGGGCGGATCGCGCGGCTCGTCACGCAGAACGTCGACGGGCTGCATCAGCGCGCGGGCAGCGCCGACGTCATCGAGCTGCACGGCGGCATCGGCGGCGTCACCTGCCTCGATTGCGGCGCGCATCACGCGCGCGCGGCGATCCAGCACATTCTCGAAGCGGACAATCCCGCATTGCTCGATGCCGAAGCGGAGCCGGCCGCCGACGGCGACGCGCATCTCGAATGGCGCGCGCTCGACACGTTTCGCGTGCCCGCGTGCCCCGCGTGCGGCGGGCTGCTGAAGCCGGCCGTCGTGTTCTTCGGCGAGAACGTGCCGCGCGAGCGCGTGGCGGCCGCCGCGCGTTCGCTCGAGGAGGCGGACGCGATGCTCGTCGCGGGCTCGTCGCTGATGGTGTATTCCGGCTACCGGTTCTGCGTGTGGGCGGACGATCGGCGCAAGCCGATCGCCGCGATCAATCTCGGGCACACGCGCGCCGATCCGCTGCTGACGCTGAAGGTCGAAGCGTCGTGCGGGCAGACGCTCGCGGCGCTCGCCGCCCGTCTCGGGCTCGCGGCAAGCGGCGCGCGCGATGCGCGCGGCTCGCCTCACGTTTGACATATCCGACGCACACCGTTTCGCTTCGTCATGCCGATCGATTCCGCTTCGCGCCAATGGGCGCCCGCCGCCGAACGCAATCGCGAGCCGATTCTCGACGTGCTCAAGCGCGTGCTGCCCGCGCGCGGCACCGTGCTCGAGATCGCGAGCGGCACCGGCCAGCACGCGGTGCATTTCGCGGCCGCGTTGCCCGACCTCGTCTGGCAGCCGACCGACACCGAAGCCGCCGCGCGCGCGTCGATTGACGCGTGGGCGGCCGATGCCGCGCTGCCGAACCTGCGCGCGCCGCTCGCGCTCGACGTATGCGCCGAGCCGTGGCCGCTCGCCGCCGCCGATGCGATCGTCTGCATCAACATGATCCACATCGCGCCGTGGGCGGCCGCGTGCGCGCTTTTCGACGGCGCGGCGCGCCTGCTGCCCGAAGGCGGCGTGCTGTATCTGTACGGGCCGTATCGCCGGGGCGGCGCGCACACGGCCGAATCGAACGCGCGGTTCGATGCGCAACTGCGCGGCCGCCATCCGGCGTGGGGCGTGCGCGATCTGGAGGCGGTGGTCGAGCTCGGGCGGGCGGCGGGCCTCGCGCTCGACGAGATCGTGGAGATGCCGGCGAACAATCTGAGTGTCGTGTTCCGCAAGCGCACGCAGGCGCGTGATTCAGGCTCGTGATGCGCGGGTGCGGCATCGCGGCGCTCGCGCCAGGGTCGAGCGCGCGAGCGCGACGCGAGCGTAGCGGCGTGGCCCTTCGGTCGTCGCGGGCGCAACGCGATCCGTTCACGCACATACTCGGAAGCACCCCGAAGCGACGCCGCAATGCCGCCGACGCGGCGTCGTTTCACGCTGGATCGACGCGCGTAACCCGCGTCGAACCGCCGTCGAGCCACAGTCGAACGGTCCTTTAGCCGCCGCCGCGCGGGTGATCGATCGCCGCCGAATCGTCTCCGAACGCCTCCCGTTCCCGGGCGCACTCGCGCGGTTTCCCTTATCCTTGCGCCTATGCGCGCGGCCCCGGTGGGTCGCGCCCTGTTTTTTCCGGAGAATTGAACAATGGGTAAACAAGCAATCGGTGTGGTCGGTCTCGCGGTGATGGGGCGCAATTTGGCCTTGAATATCGAAAGCCGTGGCTATGCGGTGTCGGTCTACAACCGCAGCCGCGAGAAGACCGACGAACTGATCGCCGAATTTCCCGATCGCAAGCTCGTGCCGACCCACACGCTCGAGGAGTTCGTCGCGTCGCTCGAGACGCCGCGCCGCATCCTCCTGATGGTGAAGGCGGGCGAAGCGACCGATGCAACGATCGCGGCGCTCAAGCCGCTGCTCGACAAGGGCGACGTGCTGATCGACGGCGGCAACACGCACTTCACCGACACGATCCGCCGCAACCAGGAGCTTGCGCAGGCGGGCCTGCACTTCATCGGCACGGGCGTGTCGGGCGGCGAGGAGGGCGCGCTGCGCGGCCCGTCGATCATGCCGGGCGGCCAGCGCGACGCGTACGATCTCGTCGAGCCGATTCTCAAGCAAATCGCCGCGAAGGCGCCCGCCGACGGCGAGCCGTGCGTCGCGTACATGGGGCCGGACGGCGCGGGCCACTATGTGAAGATGGTCCACAACGGCATCGAATACGGCGACATGCAGCTGATCGCGGAGAGCTACGCGGTGCTCAAGCAGGTCGCGGGCTTGACCAACGACGAGCTCGGCGCGGTCTACACCGAATGGAATCAGGGCGAGCTCGACAGCTACCTGATCGAGATCACCGCGAAGATCTTCGGCAAGAAGGACGACGAGACCGGCAAGCACCTCGTCGACGTGATTCTCGACCGCGCCGCGCAGAAGGGCACGGGCAAGTGGACGAGCCAGAACGCGCTCGACCTCGGCGTGCCGCTGCCGCTCATCACCGAATCGGTGTTCGCGCGCGTGCTGTCGTCGCTGAAGGATCAGCGCGTCGCCGCGAGCGAAGTGCTGACGGGGCCGGCGCCCGCGCCGCTCGAAGGCGATCGCGCCGCGTTCGTCGAATCGGTGCGCCGCGCGCTGTATCTGTCGAAGGTGATCTCGTACGCGCAAGGCTTCGCGCAGCTCGACACGGCGTCGAAGGAATACGGCTGGAATCTCGATCTCGGCGCGATCGCGAAGATCTTCCGGGCGGGCTGCATCATCCGCGCGCGCTTCCTGCAGAAGATCACGGACGCATACGCGAAGAACGCCGCGCTCGCGAATCTGCTGCTCGATCCGTACTTCCAGGACATCGCCGCGAACTACCAGTCCGCGCTGCGCGACGTCGTGATCGCCGCGGTGAAGGCGGGCGTGCCCGTGCCGGCGTTCGCGTCGGCGGTTGCGTACTTCGACAGCTATCGATCGGCGCGCCTGCCGGCGAACCTGGTGCAGGCGCAGCGCGATTTCTTCGGCGCGCACACGTTCGAGCGCACCGACAAGCCGGGTAGCTTCCACGCGAACTGGGCCGAATGACACCTGGGATCGGTAATTGTTGCACTCGTCACTGTTATTAGTAGGGTTTCTCTAGAGTGAGGCGGTGATTGTTGTCTCTCGCGAAACAGTGTTTTCGTTGATCCATGGTTTTCCCTAAGTGTGTCCGTGACTAGACTGTGATTAATCGCTGCTCGCATGGTGCTTGCGGCGAAGCAAAAAAAGTCACGGAGGTTTGATCATGAAATCGCTTATCGCTACCGTCGCAGTTGCCGCCGCTCTCGCCGTTCCCGCCGTTTCGTTCGCTCAGCAATCGAACGGGCCGGTGACTCGCGCGCAAGTCAAGGCCGAGCTGATCCAGCTCGAGCAAGCGGGTTACAACCCGGCCGCCGACCGCGTGAATTACCCCGAGGAAATCCAGGCTGCGGAAGCCAAGATCCACGGCCAACAAAATGTTGCCGCGCAAGCCGACACGAGCGGTTACGGTGCCCAGCCGGCGGCCGCCGCCGAAGCCGGCGCGCCGAACAAGGTCAAGCGCATCGCCGACGGCGCACCGGTCTACAAGGGCCGTTGAGCGGCACGGTCGTCCGTCGCGCGCCGCGGTTGAACGCGGGCGCGGCGAATCCAGGCCGGCGCATGGCAGTCCACTCAGCCCGCGCGTTCCATTCGATGGAGCGCGCGGGCTGAGTCTTTTGGGGCGGGAAAATGCGCGGCGGCGCGCCGGCCGGCGTCGGGTGCTGTTTCGGCGCGGCCCAAAGGCCAGGGCATTCATATACGGCATACGCGGCCCGACCCGATCCGGGCGGCCGACGGGCCGGCAGTTGTTGGCGCGACGCCGCTCCTCGCGGCGCGCAAGCGCTGCTTGCCGGACAGGGTTGGCCGACCGGCCGACCCCGGGCAATTTACATCGGGCAGGTCGGGCGAGTTACTATCCGTCCGGCTGGGCCGTGCAATCGTCGCACCGGCCGCGGCGACGCCCACGGACCTGCCCATGAAGATCATCCGCAGCAAGAGTTTCACCGCGCCGCGCGCGTGGGGCGCCGTCGACATCGCCAACATGCGCGGCATCACGACCCGCCTGCATTGGACGGATCAGCCGTACAAATGGCACGTGAACGACGGCGAGGAGGTGTTCGTCGTGCTCGACGGCCAGGTCGAGATGCGCTATCGCGACGCCGGCGGCGAGCAGGTGGCCGTTCTCGACGCGGGCGACATTTTCTTCGCGTCGACGGGGACGGAACACGTCGCGTGCCCGATCGGCGAGGCGCGGATTCTCGTCGTCGAAACCGAAGGCAGCGTTTGAGGTCCGATCGGGATGGCCAGGTCGCGATTCGCGGTGCGCTGGCCCGGTCGAGCGCAGCGCGGCCGGGCGCGGTTCGTCCCGATGCATGTCGGCCCCATGCGGCCGGTTGCGGCCCGGTTCGCAGGACGCGGCTCGGCATGACGCGGTGTGGCCGGACGCCGTTCGGCGTGACGCGGCCTCGCCTGCCCGGCCGGGCTCGATATGGCCTGGTCGGACTCGGGGCGGCTTGCGCGGCTCGGCCCGATGCGATTTGGCCGATCGCGCGCGAAGGTCGGAACGGTGGGGCGCGTGGCCGCAGTGAAGTGAATTGATGGAGGTACGCTTGAGAAGAATTCTGTTCGTCGAACGGCCCGACGTGGGCTGGACGGTGCGCGCGATGCTCGTCGCGGCGGGCGCGGCACTCGTCGGCGGTTGCACGGTGACGCCGTGGACCGATTCGTGGCAACCGACGCACGTGCCGCAGCAGCCGGCGCCACGCGCATCGTCCGGCGTGCTGGCCGGCTATTACCGTGTGAATTCGGGCGATACGCTCGCGAGCATCGCGTCCGCGTTCGGGCAGCGCACGCTGGATATCGCGAGCTGGAACCACCTGGCGCCGACCGACATGTTGGCGCCCGGCCAGGTGCTGCGCGTCGCGCCGCCGCCGAGCACGACGACGCTTGCGCCGCCGCCCGCCGCCGCGCAGCCGGAAGCGGCTGCGCCGGCGCTCGCGTGGCCCGCGCACGGCACCGTGACAGCGCCGTTCGGCGCCGGCAAGAACCACGGAATCGTAATCACGGCGACGGGCGGCGACCGCACGGTGCGCGCCGCCGCGCCCGGGCGCGTCGTGTATGCAGGATCGGGCGTTGCCGCCTATGGTCCGCTCGTGATCCTGAAGCACGAGAACGGGCTCATCACCGCGTACGGGCACAACGAGAAGCTGCTCGTCAGCGAGGGCGACGCGGTGAGCGCGGGCGAGCCGGTTGCGGAGATGTCGACCGACGCGAGCGGCCGCTCGACGTTCGAGTTCGAAGTGCGGCGCAACGGCAAGGCCGTCGATCCGCTCGGGCTGCTGCCACGTAACGGCTACTGAACGGCCGCGCGCGCCGCTTGCCGAGCGGAGCGCGGCCTGCTTCGCGGCGCTGCCGCGTCGGGCCGGCGATCCGCGGCGCGCGAATGCGCGGCAACGTCGTCAGGCGTGCTCCGTCTGCGGCGCGAGCGAGCCGGCACGGTTGCCGAGCAGCACGATCAGCGCGGCGAATCCGAGGCTGCCCGCCGCGATCGCGCCGCTGTACGCGGCGACCATCATATAGCCGTGCGTGCGCGGATCGACGAACGGATACGGATACCAGTCGATGAGCGCGCCGCGCACGAGCGTATAGCCGAGATACGCGACCGGAAACGCAAGCCAGCGCGCGAGCTGCGACCAGTCGATCCGCACGCGCGGCGCGACGTACAGCCAGTCGAGAAACACCGCGACCGGTATGATCCGATGCAAGATCCAGTTCGTGTAATAAGGCGTCGCGTGATGCACCGCGTCCAGATGCGCAAGCAGCAACTCGTAGACGATGCCCGTGATCGCCATGTAGAGCACGACGGCGCCGCGCGCGGACTCGTATCGTCGTGACGGCGGCTTCGCCGCGAGCCACAGGCCCGCGAGCAGCACGATGGCCGTGTACAGGCTGCTGAGTTGGGTGAAGTAGCTAAGGAAATTGTCGAGCCGAAAGGTCGGCGCGTTCCATCTGAGTGCGATGCTATGGCACGTCGCGGAAAGGATCAGCCCGCAGCCAGCGAGCCTGTAGGCTGAGACAAAAGCGGCTTTCTGCATGATGGGGCCTTGCGTGTTGCGATGACGCGGGCGTCGTGGCACAACCGTGCCCGACCGCTCGAATATTGAATCGAGAATAGTTCAAGCATCGCTACGCCGACATGCGGCTCTACCCGAGCCTGAGCGTCATGCGAGCGGCGATCCTCGGCCCGCGATCGCGCGGAAACTTGATTCAGCCGCATGGCCCACGCATCGCGCGTCATTACAATCCGATGACGTCGCGCGCGATACGGCGCGCGATGCAGTGGTCCCCCTCAATACGAACGAGACGAATCATGAATCGCATCCTTGCCGGCCAGGCGCGCTACAACCGTCCCGCCGTCTTCTTCCATTGGGCGATCTTCCTGCTCGTCGCGCTCGCGTATCTCGCGATCGAGGTGCGCGGGCCGAAGGGCACCGACAGCCGGGTGTTCTGGTCGAACGTCCATTACCTTGCCGGCGCGCTCGTGCTGGCGTTTGCGGCGCTGCGGATCGTCTGGCGCTTCGCGAGCCGCGCGCCGGACGAATTGCCGCAGCCGGCGTGGCTCGCGCTGCTCGCGAAGCTCGCGCATCTCGCGCTGTACGTGTTCATCGTGGCGCAGCCGCTTCTCGGCATCATGACGCTGAACTTCGGCGGCAAGCCCGTGACGCTCGCATGGATCGACTGGTCGTTCACGCTGTTCAGCCCGAATCCGGGCCTGCGCCCGGCGATCAAGGAAGCGCACGAATTGATCGGCAACGTGTTCTATTACGTGATCGGCCTGCACGCGCTCGCCGCGCTCTGGCATCACTTCGTGAAGCGCGACGAGACGCTGCGCAGAATGACGTTCTGACGCGCTTGGTCTTCACGGCGCGCATCGTTGCGGATGCAACGATGCGCGTGCGCGGCTGGCGCGCAGCCGCAGCCGCAGCCGCAGCCGCAGCCGCAGCCGCTGCAGCCCCGCACCCGCACCCGCACCCGCACCCGCACCCGCACCCGCACCCGCACCCGCACCCGCACCCGCACCCGCACCCGCACCCGCGACTGCACCTGCACCTGCACCTGCGACGGCGACGGCGCCTGCGCCTGCGGCGGAGACCGCGACCGTTTCGCGCTATCCAAGCCCGCAAACATTCTGTAACATTCGGGCGGCTTTACATTTCCTTTACGCAACACCGCGCCATGTCCAACCGATTCCGCAAACTGACTGCCTGGCTGGGCATGCTTGCGATCTGGTTGGCGATCGTCGCGCCGCTCGTCTCGCAGGCGAACGCGCGGCTCGCCGCGCGTTCCGATGCCGTGATCTGCGGCGACGAGCACCACGCTCGGGCGGTCGAAGCGGGCGTCGCGCCGGGCGATGCAGCGCACGGCGGCGCGCACCATGCGCTGCATCTCGACGCCTGCGGATATTGCGCATTCTTCGCGCACGGCCCGGCGATCGGCGTGGCCGCGCCCTCCGTCTTCTCCGCGCACGTGGCGGCCGTCGCGCCGGCCGTCTTCTCTCGCGCAGTCGAGCCTTCGCTCGAGCGCTACACGCGCGCCTATCCGCGCGCCCCGCCGAAAGACGCCTGAACGCCTGATTTCATTTCCGTTCATGCAGTCCCCGCATCCGTTCGATCCGACGATCGCGCGGAAGGGGCGTCTTTCGAGTTTCGATTCATGACATCCAAGTTCTTGTGTCACGCGCACGCCGCGCGTGGAGACCGTGCGCGCCGCCGGCGGCGCGCGATCAGCCTGACCGTCCCCGCGCTCGCGGCGGGCGCCTTCCACCTCGCGCCGGCCGTCGCGCAGACGGCCGGGCCGGGACACCGGCACGATGCGGCCGGCGCGACGAGCAGCACGACGAGCAGCACGACGAGCAGCACGACGAGCAGCACGACGAGCAGCACGACGAGCAGCACGACGAGCAGCACGACGAGCAATACGCCGACCAGCACGCCGGCGGACGCGCCCGTGCTGCCGACGATCGAGGTCGTCGCGGCGCCCGAATCGACGCCGCTCGTCGTCGTCACCGATCCGAAAACGCCGCGCCAGCCGCTGCCCGCGAGCGACGGCGCCGATTATCTGAAGACGATTCCCGGCTTCGCGTCGATCCGCAGCGGCGGCACGAACGGCGATCCGGTGCTGCGCGGGATGTTCGGCTCGCGCCTGAACATCGTCGCGAACGGCATGCCGACGCTCGGCGCGTGCCCAGGCCGGATGGACGCGCCGACGTCGTACATCGCGCCCGAGAGCTATGACAAGGTGACGGTCGTCAAGGGGCCGCAGACCGTCTTGTACGGACCGGGCGCGTCCGCCGGCACGGTACTGTTCGAGCGCGTGACGCCGCGCTTCAAGACGCCGGGCATGCGCTTCGAGGGCAGCGTCGTGGGCGGCTCGTTCGGGCGCAACGACCAGAACGTCGACGTGACGGCCGGCACGCCGGACTTCTACGGCCGCGTGAGCGCGAACCACGCGCATTCGCAGGATTACGAGGACGGCAACGGCCGCACGGTGCCGTCGCAGTGGGACAAATGGAATGCCGACGCGGCGCTCGGCTGGACGCCCGACGACAACACGCGGCTCGAGCTGACGGCGGGCACGGGCGACGGCTACGCGCGCTACGCGGGCCGTGGGATGGACGGCGCGCACTTCCGGCGCGAGACGTTCGGCTTGAAGTTCGACAAGAAGCACATCGGCGACGTGCTCGACCGGATCGAGGCGCAGGTCTTCTACAACGAAGCCGATCACGTGATGGACAACTACACGCTGCGCATGCCCGATCCGACGAGCAGCATGCCGATGCGCATGGCGTCCGAAGTGCGTCGCCGCACGTTCGGCGCGCGCGTCGCGGCGACGCTGCGCTTCACCGACGCGTTCAAGCTCGTGACGGGCGTCGACGCGCAGTCGAACCGCCTCGATTCGCGCTCGGCGATGGGAATGCAGAACTACGGCGACATGCCGTGGAATCCGCAGGCGAACATGTGGAACGCGGGCGCGTTCGGCGAGCTGACCTGGTATGCGAGCGATGCGTCGCGCGTGATCGGCGGCGCGCGAATCGATTACGCGGCTGCGCGCGACAAGCGCGCGATGATCAGCGGCATGATGATGAGCATGCGCAACCCGACGTTCGACGATCTGCGCTCGCGCGTGCTGCCGAGCGGCTTCGTGCGCTACGAGCGCGATCTCGCGTCGCTGCCCGTCACGTGGTACGCGGGAATCGGTCACACGGAACGCTTTCCTGATTATTGGGAACTGTTCTCGGCGAAGCGCGGGCCCGCCGGATCGGTCAACGCGTTCTCGGCGATCGAGCCCGAGAAGACGACGCAGCTCGACATCGGCGCGCAGTACAAGAGCGACAAGCTGGACGCGTGGGTGTCCGCGTACGCGGGCTACGTGCAGGATTTCATCCTGTTCGACTACGCGACGGGCCCGATGGGGCAGACGACCCAGGCGACGAACGTCAACGCGCAGATCATGGGCGGCGAAGTCGGCGCTTCGTGGCGACCGCTCGCGCCGTGGCGCTTCGACGCGTCGCTCGCGTATGCGTGGGGACGCAACGTGCAAAGCGGCGCGCCGCTGCCGCAGATGCCGCCGCTCGAAGCGCGCTTGGGCGTCGAATACTCGCGCGGGCCGTGGTCGGCGGGCGGGTTGTGGCGAGTCGTTGCGCCGCAACATCGCTATGCCCTGAACGAGGGCAACGTCGTCGGCAAGGACTTCGGCCCGAGCGCCGGTTTCGGCGTGCTGTCGCTGCACGCGCAGTACAACGTGAGCAAGGCGGTGCAGATCTCGGTCGGCATCGACAACGTGCTCGACAAGGCTTATGCGGAGCACCTGAACCTCGCGGGCAACGCCGGCTTCGGCTACCCGGCGAACATGCCCGTCACGGAGCCCGGCCGCACCGCCTGGGTCCGCTTGAGCACCAAGCTCTAAGCTTTCGCCGGTCCCTTCCTTTCCCTCGCATCGCGGTGCAGCATCCGCGATGCGGGCGGTCTACCCGCTTCGCATCGCCGCTAGCGTCAATCGATTAGAGAGCCGCGTCTAACCGACGGAAAATTTTCGTTAGGCATGCTTCACTCCGTTAGCCGACGCAGGGGGGCGTTCGTTTAAATCGTCAAAGATCGTCATCGAGCCCTAGGCAGCATCGTTGGGTCGTGCAACTGTGTCGGCGTGCGGGCTGCGTCTTCGCGCGGTGCGAAACGTAGTCATGCGAACAGAAGCGATATCCCCATCCGATACGATTCAAACAACAGGAGACGTACATGGCCAGATCGATGCGATCCAAAGCAGTAGCGGCAGCCGTTGCATTCGCGATGAGCGCGGCGCCCGCCGCGAGCATCGGAACCTTCCTCTCGCTTGCAGGCATGCAATCCGCCGCGGCGGCGACGACAGCCGTGGACACCTACGCGGCGACCAAATACCCGATCATCCTCGTGCACGGCCTGACCGGCACCGACAAATACGCGAACGTTCTCGAATATTGGTACGGCATCCAGGAAGATCTGCAGGCGCACGGCGCGACCGTCTACGTCGCGAACCTGTCCGGCTTCCAGAGCGACGACGGGCCGAACGGCCGCGGCGAGCAACTGCTCGCGTACGTGCAGCAGGTGCTCGCCGCGACGGGCGCGTCGAAGGTGAACCTGATCGGCCACAGCCAGGGCGGGCTCACCTCGCGCTACGTTGCTGCGGTCGCGCCGCAGCTCGTCGCGTCGGTGACGACGATCGGCACGCCGCATCGAGGCTCGGAGTTCGCCGACTTCGTGCAGACCGTGCTGGCTTACGATCCGACGGGCCTGTCGTCGTCGGTGATCGCCGCGTTCGTCAATGTGTTCGGCATCCTGACGAGCAGCAACAACAACACGAACCAGAACGCGCTCGCCGCGCTGAAGACGCTCACGACGGCGCAGACCGCAACCTACAACCAGAACTATCCGAGCGCGGGGCTCGGCGCGCCGGGCTCGTGCCAGACGGGCGCGCCGACCGAGACGGTCGGCGGCAACACGCATCTGCTGTATTCGTGGGGCGGCACGGCGATTCAGCCGACGGTGTCGATTCTCGGCGTGACGGGCGCGACCGATACGAGCACGATTCCGGTCGTCGATCCGGCGAATGCGCTCGATCCGTCGACGCTCGCGATGCTCGGCTCCGGCACGGTGATGATCAATCGCGGTTCCGGCGCGAACGACGGACTCGTGTCGCGTTGCAGCTCGCTGTACGGCCAGGTGCTCAGCACGAGCTACAAGTGGAATCACCTCGACGAGATCAATCAGCTGCTCGGCGTGCGCGGCGCGTATGCGGAAGACCCGGTTGCGGTGATCCGCACGCATGCGAACCGGCTGAAGACGCAGGGTGTGTGATCGATGAAGGGTGAAGGCGGCATCGCGCGACGCGTCGCGCTCTATGGGGCGGCCGGCGTCGTTGCGGCCGGCGCGGTTTGGTACGTCGTCGGCGCGCCGGCGAAGCACGATGCCGGCGCGGCCGGCGTCGCGCCCGCCGCCGCCGCATCGGCGCCCGCCGTCGCGGCGGTGGGCGCCGATGCGGGTTCCGGCGCGAACGCGCTGCCGAAGTCGCTGGCGGGCTCGTCCGCGCCGCATTTGCCGCTCGATGCGCAAGACCATCTCGCAAAAGTGCGCGCGATGCGCGACTTCTTCGATTACTGCCTGAGCGCGCAGAACGAGCTGAGCCCGCAGGCGCTCGATGCGCTCGTCTCGCGCGAGATCGCCGCGCAGCTCGACGGCACGGTCGCGCAGGGCGAGGCGCTCGACGTGTGGAAACGCTATCGCGCATATCTTGCCGAGCTCGCGAAGCTGCCGGACGGCGGCGCGCCCGGCAACAAGTTCGATCTCGCGACGATGCAGCTCGCGCTCGATCAGCGCGCGTCGATCGCGAGCCGCACGCTCGGCGACTGGAGCGCGCCGTTCTTCGGCGCCGAGCAGCAGCGGCAGCGCTACGATCTCGCGCGGTTGAGGATCATGCAGGACGCGTCGCTGACGGATGCGCAGAAGGCCGCGCGCCTCGCGGCGCTCGAGCAGCAGTTGCCGCTCGATCAACGCACCGAGCTCGCGCGTGAAAAGCAGCAGAAGGATGCGATCGCGCAGATCGCGCAACTGCAGAAGTCGGGGGCGTCGCCCGACGAAATGCGCGCGCAGCTCGCGCAATCGCTCGGCGCGCAAGCCGCGGATCGCGTCGCGAAGATGCAGCAGGCGAATGACGCGTGGCGTGCGAAGTACGACGAGTATGCGGCGCAGCGCGCGCAGATCGATGCGCAGAATCTGGCGCCGCAGGATCGCGACGCGCAGGTCGCGCAGCTGCGGCAGCGCTATTTCACGGAGCCGGGCGAGGCGCTGCGCGCGGCGTCGCTCGATCGCGGCGGCGCGGCGACGCAGACGCAATAGCGCGTCGGGCATGCGCGCATGCGGCATGCGCGCGTGCGTGTGCGCATCCCTCGTTCGAGAGCGGGGCGCGCGCGTGCCCGGTTATGCCGCGTCTGCCGCGCATCACGCGCATCACGCACATCACGCGACACGCCGCTTCCCGCTTCGATCCAGATGCACTTCGATTGTTTGCGCGAGCGTATCGAACGCAGGCGCGATACGCTCGTTCGGCACGCACGCATAGCCGAGCAGCAAGCCCTCGCGCGCCGTCTGCGCATGGTTGTAATACGTGGTGAGCGGACGCACGATCACGCCCGCGTCGAACGCGGTTTGCGTGATCGCACGATCGTCGCAGCCGTTCGGCAGTCCGATCACGAGGTGCAGGCCCGCTTCGTCGCCCATTACCGGCAGCGCGTCGCCGAAGCGCGCGCGGATCGCATCGATCAGCAACTGCCGGCGCTCGCCGTACAGCGCGCGCATCCGGCGCACGTGCGACGTCAGATAGCCGTCCATGATGAACTCGGCGAGCACCGCCTGTTGCATCAGCTGTCCTTCGCGATACAGCTCGGACAGCCCCGTCCTGAACGTTTCGACGAGATGCTCGGGCACCACCATGTAGCCGAGCCGCAGGCTCGGGAACAGCATCTTGCCGAGGCTGCCGACGTAGATCACGCGGCCCGCGTCGTCGAGCCCCTGCAGCGACGCGAGCGGCCGGCTGCCGTAGCGGAACTCGCTGTCGTAATCGTCCTCGATGATCCAGCATTGATGCTGCCGTGCATATTCGAGCAGCATCCGCCGCCGTGCGAGGCTCATCACCATGCCGAGCGGATATTGATGCGACGGCGTGACGAGCGCGAGCCGCGGCGGATGCTTCAGGTCCTGCGCGCGCGGCGCGAGCCCTTCGTGATCGACGGGCACGGGCGCGAGCACGAGGCCCGCCGCTTGCAGCACGCTGCGCACGCCCCAGTAGCATGGCTCCTCGACCCACGCGCGATCGCCGACGTCCGCGAGGAGCCGCACCGACAGGTCGATCGACTGATGAATTCCGGTCGTGATGATGATCTGGTCGGGCGAGCATTTGACTGAGCGCGCGACGCGCAGATAGTCCGACAGCGCCCGGCGCAGCGGCCGGTAGCCGCCGCCCGGCGCGTAGGTGAGCAGCTCGGGATTCGCTTCCTTCCACAGCCGCGCCTGCAAGCGGCTCCACGTGCGCGCCGGAAACTCCGACACGTCAGGCACGCCCGGCATGAACGCCCCCCACTGGCGGCGCGACACGCCCGCGTGCTCGATGAGCTGCGCGCCGCGCGTCGACAGCGCGCCGTGCGCGCGCTGCCGCGCGGCGAGCGACTCGTCCGACGCGTGCGTGTGCGCGCCGGCTTGTGCGCGCATCGCCGCGGCGTCGGGGCGCGTATCGGCGACGTAGGTGCCGCTGCCCGTCGTCGTCAGCACGTAGCCTTCGGTCGTCAACTGGTCGTACACGTGCAGCACGGTATTGCGCGCGATCGCGAGATCGGTCGCGAGCGTGCGCGAGCTCGGCAGCTTGGTGCCGGGCGTGAGCTCCCCCGACAGGATCGCCTGCTGCATCAAGCGCAGCAGTTGCCGGTACATCGGCTCGGCCGAGTGCCGCTCGAGCCGCGCGGCGAGCCAGTCGGAGAGGATCACGGTGTCCAAAGTGGTTCTACCGAAAATATTGAAATGGTTCCCTATTGTAGGACCGTGTGCGCCGTATAGTGAATCGCATCTCGAAATATCGAGCCAGGACGAAAAGGGGACGGGACGATGAAGACCGATGATGCGATCGTCAGCTTTCGCGGCGTGCGCAAGACCTACGACGGCGAAACGCTCGTCGTCAAATCGCTCGATCTGGACATCCGGCGCGGCGAATTCCTGACGCTGCTCGGGCCGTCCGGCTCGGGCAAGACCACGTGCCTGATGATGCTCGCGGGTTTCGAATTCCCGACGGGCGGCGAGATTCGCCTCGACGGCGAGCTGCTGAACCACGTGCCGCCGCATAAGCGCCACATCGGCATGGTGTTCCAGAATTACGCGCTCTTTCCTCATCTGACCGTCGCGCAGAACGTCGACTATCCGCTGAGCGTGCGCCGGATGCCCGCCGCCGAGCGCAAGACGCGCGTCGCCGCCGCGCTCGAGATGGTGCGGATGGAGCGCTTCGCGAAGCGCTATCCGGCGCAGCTGTCGGGCGGCCAGCAGCAGCGGATCGCGCTCGCGCGCGCGCTCGTGTTCGAGCCGAAGCTCGTGCTGATGGACGAACCGCTCGGCGCGCTCGACAAGCAACTGCGCGAACACATGCAGTACGAACTGAAGGCGCTGCACGAAAAGCTCGGGCTGACCTTCGTCTACGTGACGCACGATCAGGGCGAGGCGCTGACGATGTCCGATCGCGTCGCGGTGTTCGACAAGGGCGTCGTGCAGCAGCTCGACACCGTCGATCGGCTCTATGAATCGCCGTGCAACGAATTCGTCGCGAATTTCATCGGCGACAGCAACCGGCTGCGCGGCACCGTCGCGAGCGTGAACGGCGAGTTCTGCGAATTCCGGCTCGACGACGGCACGCGTCTCGTCGGCCTGAACGCAGGCAGCGCGCAAGCGGGCGCGGCGGGCGTCGCGTGCATCCGCCCCGAGCGGATGAGCGTCGCGCCGGGCGGCGGCCGCGCGGCGAACGGTGCGGCAAACGCGCTGTCCGGCGAAGCGCGCAGTCTCATCTACTTCGGCGACCACGTGCGGATGCGCTGCGCGCTGCCGGGGCAGGACGAATGCTTCGTCAAGGTGCCGCTCGGCACGGGCGCGCTCGACGCGTTCACGCCGGGCGCGCCGATCTCGCTCGAGTTCCGGCCCGAGCATCTGCGGGTTTTCGCATGATCGCGAGGCCGCGCGCCACGCATCGCGTTTCGCACAACAACCACGCTTCATCACCTGTCACGAGAGGAAACATCATGGACCACACGTTCTCCACGCCGCGCCGCGCGGTCGCGCTGCTGTCGCTCGCCGCGTTCTGCACGGCGGCGGGCGCGGCCGAGCTGACCGTCGTCAACTTCGGCGGCGCGAACGGCGACGCGCAGAAGGCCGCGTTCAACCAGCCGTTCGAGAAGGCGACCGGCAACAAGGTCACGGCCGTCGAGTACAACGGCGAGCAGGCGAAGGTGAAGGCGATGGTCGAGGCGAAGCACGTGAACTGGGACGTCGTCGAGGTCGAATCGGGCGATCTGAATCGCGGCTGCGACGAAGGGCTGTACGAGAAGCTCGACTGGACGAAGATCGCAAAGCAGTCCGATCTGATTCCCGAATCGCCGCAAACGTGCGGCGTCGGTTTCTTCGTCTGGTCGACGGCGCTTGCGTACAACGCGGACAAGCTGAAGAGCGCGCCCGCCGGCTGGGCCGATTTCTGGGACGTGAAGAAATTCCCGGGCAAGCGCGGGATGCGCAAGGGCGCGCGCTACAACCTCGAGTTCGCGCTGATGGCGGACGGCGTCGCGCCGAAGGACGTCTACAAGGCGCTCGCGACGAAGGCGGGCCAGGACCGCGCGTTCAAGAAGCTCGACGAGCTGAAGCCGAACATCCAGTGGTGGGAGGCGGGCGCGCAGCCGCCGCAGTTTCTCGTCGCGGGCGATGTGGTGATGTCGACCGCGTACAACGGCCGGATCGGCGCCGCGCAAAAGGAAGGGAAGAACCTCAAGGTCGTCTGGAGCGGCAGCATCTACGATCTGGACTACTGGGCGATTCCCAAAGGCTCGCCGAACAAGGCGCTCGCCGAGCAGTACATCGCGTACACGCTCTCGCCTAAGCCGCAGCAGGCCTATGCGCAGCACATCTCGTACGGCCCCGCGAACGTCGCCGCGATCAAGGCGCTCGACGCGAAGACGCTTGCGAACCTGCCGAATTCGCCGGCGAACGGCAAGAACGCGGTACTGCAGAACATCACGTTCTGGACCGATCACGGCGACGAGCTCGAGCAGCGCTTCGCCGCGTGGGCGTCGAAGTGACGGCCGCATGAGCCGATGAAGCCACCGGCCGCGCGCGCCGCGATCATGGTGCGGCGCGCGCGGCGTTCCTTCGAACGGCGTTTCGGCCGGAGACAACCGTTGAATACGATGACGATCGCTACGCAGTCGGCGCCGCCGGCTCAATCGCTCAAGCGTGAACTGAAAGCGGCCGAGGCCAGGAAGCGCGCGACGGCGCTCTTGCTCGTCGCGCCGCTCGCGATATTCCTGCTGCTCGTGTTCGTGGTGCCGATCGGCGCGCTGCTCACGCGCGCCGTGCAGAATCCCGAGATCGCGACCGCGCTGCCGCACACGGTGGCCGCGCTGTCGAGCTGGGACCGCAAGGCGCCGCCCGCCGATGCCGCGTACGCGGCGCTTGCCGCCGACCTCACGCGGATCGCCGACGGCGAGGCGATGGGTGCGCTCGCGCGACGCCTGAACACCGAGATTCCCGGCTATCGGTCGCTCGTCGCGAAGACCGCGCGCGCGATGCCGTTGACGCGTGACGCAAACGCGCCGCTCGCGCCGGCCCAGGTGCGCGCGAAGCTGATCGAGCTCGACGAGCGCTGGGGCGATCCGGCGTACTGGCAGGCGATCGCGAAGAACGGCAGCCGCTATTCGCCGTTCTATCTGCTCGCGGCGCTCGACCACCGGCAGGACGGCTTCGGCAGCGTCGTGCCCGCCGATCCCGATCAAGCGATCTATCTCGCGATCTTCGGCCGCACGCTGCTGATCGGCTTCGCGGTCACGCTGTTCGCGCTCGCGCTCGGTTATCCGCTCGCATACTGGATCTCGACGTTGCCCGAGCGCCGCGCGAATCTCGCGATGATTCTCGTGCTGATTCCGTTCTGGACGTCGGTGCTCGTGCGCGTGGCCGCGTGGATCGTGCTGCTGCAAAGCGAGGGGCTCGTCAATCGCGCGCTGATCGACGTCGGGCTGATCTCGCAGCCGCTCGCGCTGCTGTTCAATCGCGTCGGCGTGTACATCTCGATGACGCACATCTTGCTGCCGTTCATGATCCTGCCGCTCTACAGCGTGATGAAGTCGATTCCGCCGAGCTATCAGCGCGCGGCCGTGTCGCTCGGCAGCCATCCGTTCGCCGCGTTCTGGCGTGTGTACGTGCCGCAGACCTATCCGGGCGTGGGCGCGGGCGCGCTGCTCGTGTTCATCCTCGCGATCGGCTACTACATCACGCCCGCGTTGCTCGGCGGTCCGAATGATCAGATGGTCAGCTACTACGTCGCGTACTTCACGAACGTGACGATCAACTGGGGAATGGCGTGCGCGCTCGGCGGCCTGTTGCTCGCCGCGACGCTCGTGCTTTACGCGGTGTACGGCCGCTTCACGCGTTCGCAACCGAGCCTCGGTTGAGCGAAGACGGGTGAACAGGGAAACGAACATGAAACTGCTTGCGAAGCCGCTCTTTGCGCCGCACATGTCGGTGGTCGAGCGCGCGTGGTATTTCGCGCTGCGCGGCCTCGTCGTGCTGACGCTGCTGTATCTGATCCTGCCTGTGCTCGCGATCGTGCCGCTGTCGTTCTCGTCGAGCACGTTCCTCGTCTATCCGATGCCGGGCTTCTCGATGCGCTGGTACGAGAACCTGCTCGCGTCCGACGAGTGGCGGATGGCCGCGAAGAACAGCTTCATCGTCGCGCCGGCGGCGACGCTCGTCGCCACCGTGCTCGGCACGCTCGCCGCGATCGGCCTCACGAAGGCGGACTTTCGCGGCAAGGGCCTGCTGATGGCGGTGCTGCTGTCGCCGATGATCGTGCCCGTCGTCGTGGTGGGCGTCGGCATGTATCTGTTCTTCGCGCCGCTCGGCCTCGCGAACACGTACACGGGGCTCATCTGCGCGCATGCGGCGCTCGGCGTGCCGTTCGTCGTGACGACCGTCGCGGCGACGCTGCAGGGATTCAACCAGAATCTCGTGCGTGCGAGCCTGTCGCTCGGCGCGAATCCGCTGACGACGTTCTTTCGCGTGACGCTGCCCGTGATCGCGCCGGGCGTGATGTCGGGCGCGCTGTTCGCGTTCGCGACGTCGTTCGACGAAGTGGTCGTCACGCTGTTCCTCGCGGGCGCCGACCAGACGACGCTGCCGCGCCAGATGTTCACCGGCATTCGCGAGAACATCAGCCCGACGATCGCCGCGCTCGCGACGATCCTCATCGTGTTCTCGACCTGTCTGCTGCTTGCGCTCGAATGGCTGCGCGGGCGCAATGCGAAGCGCGCGGTGAGTTGAGGCCGTGGTATTCGGAAGCAGGCGCGGCGCGCCTCCGGTCGCGCCGCGCTTGTCGCCTGCCGCCTGCCGCCTGCCGTCAATCGAGCGCCGCGCGGTCGCGCGCCGCGCTCGCCCACGAACGCCGGTTCAATTGAAGCCGCCCGAGCGGATCAGTTGGTTCAGGTTCGAGATGTCGATGCTGCCCCAGCCGGTCGGGTAGTCCCAGCCCTTCGACGCGTTGTAGCCGTAGCCCTGATAGCCGTTGTTGCCGGACGTGATGTCGTAGCGCACGAGCGACGCGTGCGTCGGGATCGAGTGATAGAAGCGCGCGGCCGGGAAGCCGAGGTTCGCGCCGTTCGCCGACAGGATTCGCGCCCAGAAGCCGCTGAAGATCGGCGCGGACAGGCTCGTGCCGCCGATCTGCTGCAACTGGCCGTAGTTGTAGATGTAGGCGCCGGTGCTTTGCGCGGCGTCGAACGACACGTCGGGCAGTTTGCGGTGGCTGCCCGACTGCCACGACGGATTCGGCAGGATCGTGCTGATGCCGCCGCCCGTCGCCCACAGCTTGCCGTTGCCGTCGAGCCCTTCGTTCCACACGGTCTCGTTCGAGAACGCGCCCGACGACGACGTGTAGAGCGTCGTGCCGCCGATCGCGAGCACGTGCGGCGACGACGCGGGCCACGATACCGAGTAGTTCGAACCGTCCGGATAGCCGCGGTTGTTGCATTCGTAGACGCCTTCGTCGCCCGACGACACCGCGAACGTCTGGCCCTGCGCGGCTGCCTGCGTGAAGATCTGCTCCTCGGCGGAGAGCGTGCCGTCGGCGTTCGCGTCGGTCTCGCACCAGCCGAGCGACACGTTGATCACTTTCGCCGCATTGTCCGACACGGCCTGGTTGAACGCCTGCGTGAGGCCGGTGTTGCCCGACGCGTTGAGGTCGGCCATGTAGAAGATCAGTTGTCCGACCTGACCGCCCGCGGAGCCGACGATCGACTGGCTGTCGAGATCCCATTCGCCCTGGCCTTCCTGATCGTCGCCGTAGTTGCCGCCCGAGCCGTTGGTCTGTACGGTTTGCGTCGACACGTCCGGATAGCCGTTCGCGCTCGTGAACTGCTGCAGATCCGACAACGCTTGCGACACGCCGCCGATCGTCATGATGCCGACCGTCGCGTTCGTTGCGGTCGGCACGCCGGTCGCGTCGTAGAGCGCGGGGAATTCAGACGGATAGTGGCCCGTCGCCGTGCCGGACGCGAGCGCCTGCGGCTTCGCGATCGCGCCGATCTTCGAGAGCGGCCGCGCGCGCGCGACGTTCTGCAGGCCGAGCACGGAGCCGACGACATCGCCGAGCGCGCGCGGCACTTGCGCGCTCGACGCGTTCGCAAAGCCCGAGCGGCCCGCGTATTCGAAGTGCACGAGCGACGTGTTGAACGCTTGCTTTACCGTGCCCGCGGTGCCGCGCGCGGAGACGAGCATGCGGTTCGGCGCGACGCGAATGTCGACGAAGCCGCTCTTGCGCAGATAGTCGACGACTTGTTTCACCTGCGCGTTGGTGGGCGCGTAGTTCGACAGGAACTGCGCGCTCGTGATGAATTGCCGGTACTGCGAGCTATGCGGATCGTTGACGTTGCGCGCGACGGCCTTCAGTTGCTCGGCATTGCGCAGCTTCAGGCTGACCACGACGTGCGCCGCTTCGCCGGGCGCGACTTCGAGCGACGCGGCGTTCGCGTTGCGGGCGAGCGTCTCGATCTGCGCGTGATTCAAGAAAGCTTGGGTGTGCGTATCGACCCAATCCGTCGCGCCGTATGCGACGCCGGCGGCGAACGCGAGCGGCCACACGCAGGCAAGGCGCCTGCACAGCGGGGAGAGGGTGAGTGCAAAATCGGCGGTCCTGTTCATCGAGTGTGTCCTTTTGAGAGAGTGCGACGTTGTCAAGCTCTGTCCCTTGTGGGGACGAGAGCGCGCTAAGCGTATGCGAGCACTCCGCTGTCCGGTAACTGACAGTTCGAATAGCTGTCACTGTTGACAGAGAAAAAATGACACGCCCGTTCACTATCTGAGTGATGAACGGATGATGAAAGGAAAAAGGACGGCGAATGAAATTTATTAGGATGATGAATGAAAGAGTGTGACGCGTGCGCGCGACATCTCTGATTTTCGACGGGTTCTTCTAGTAGTTTGCGTCGTGGCGACGGGCGGGGCCGACAGCACGGCGTCGATAAACGCCGTTGCCGATGCGCGCCTGCGCGCCGCCGTGGCTCACGGACGAAGCAGGTCGAAACCGGCGAACACGACGATGCCGCTCATCGCGATCATCGGCACCGAGTGCCGTCCCAGGTAGAGCATCGCGGCCGCTGACCAGCTCGCGATGAAGAACGCACCGATTCGCTTCATGACGGATTCGCGGCAACGGCCGCGTCGACAAATGGCGCGGAACCTGCCTCCGCGCGTGGCTCGATACATGGGCGCGAGTGACTGGATGCATTGCGCGCCGAAGCGCTCATTATAGGGTTTTCCCTTGGTCTGATGTTTGACGCATCGACGCAGGCGCGCCGACGCCAACGCATGCGCTCGCCGTGAGGACTTTTTAACGAAGCGCATCGTTAGGAAGACTTTCGATATCCGTGCGCGCGGGACGCATGCCGACGCCCGCATGCCGCGCGTGAGCGGTACGTCCATTACGTGAAGAGGGCGCGGGCGGCGCGGGCGCGATCGGCGGCGCACCGCGCCGATCGCGCCTACCAATTCTGGCAGTTGGGTATTCGCTTTGCCGCCGTCTAGATTGATCTGGAATGCGTCGAACGGCGATGCTTCGGCATTCGAACGAACGATCGGGGAAAGGCCGGACGGCCTTCGACGAAGCATAGCATCCGTGCGGCCGCCGGCGATTTCGCGACGCGCTGCGCGAGTGCGCTCAACCGCGTCGGCGAGACCCCACCGAACCGGAAGCAGAAGGAGAAGACAAAAGCCGGAACGCCGACGAAACGGGGCCGCACGCATCGACGATATCTGCCTCGCACGGGACGCTCGTCGCGGACGAAGCCGCATGCACGCCTGGCTTGATCGATTCGACGCGCAATGACTCGGCGCGAATGCTTCGCCGTCGAACAAGGTCGTGCGCGGCACCCGTCTTCGACGAGACAAGCGCCGCTGGCGGAAATCGCACGACCCGAATCACGACGACGCACGTATGCGGTCGTGCCACACGAAAAATACATGACGGGGATCTTCAGATGTTCCGCGCATCCAGCATCGGCTTCGTTCGGGCACGCTCGTCGCGCGCCGCCTGGCACGCGTTGGCGGGCTGGGCCGCTTGCGTGCTGCCCGTCGCCGTGTCGCACGCGCCGTTGTTCTCGCCATGGAACGCGGTGGCCGCGATCGCGTTCGCCGGCGTCGGGGCGATGCGCGCTTGCCCCGACGCGCGCGCCGACGTGTCGCACGACGCAATGCCCGATGTGCCGGGCGACGTGTTGCCCGACGTGTTGCCCGACGTGTCGCCCGACGTGTCGCCGATAGCGGGCGCGATCGCGTTGAGCGGCGCACTGCTGGCGGATTTCGCGTCGACCTATCCGGAAGCGGTGCTCGCGTTGTGCAGCGGCGCGTCTTTCGTCGAGGGCTGGGCGCTGCACGTTCGCCTGTTCCCGTTCACGACTGCGGCGATGCTCGGGTTGAGCATCCTGTGCGGCGCGCGCGGCGAGCGAAAGCGGCGAGTCCGCTTGCCGAGGCGGATCGTCGACGTCGTCGTCGCGCTCGGCACGATGATGTTCGCGATGAACCTGTCGGCGATGCTGCTGAAGACATGGGCCGATCTGGCAGGCTGGCCGTGGGGCGCGCACGGGCTCGTCTGCTCGATGCTGGTCGGCATGATGTTCCATCACGCGGCGACGCGGGCGATGGTCGATGCGATGAAGACAACGAGGGCAAGCCATGCGATCAACTGATCTCTATCGAATCGGCATCGTCGTCTATGACGGCGTGGATCTGCTCGACGTCGCGGTGCCGCACGAACTGTTCGACTGGACGGCGCGGATCGAGCCCGACGTGAACCCCGACGCGCCGCGTCGCGAAACGCACCTGATCTCGCTCGACGGGCCGTCCATCACGACGCGCGACCGTGTGACGCTCGGCGGCGATCTGCCGAGCTTTCGCGATTGCGAGCACATCGATCTGCTCTGGGTGCCGGGGGGCGAGCCCGCCGAGTTGCAGCGCCTGATGCTCGATTCGGCGCGCATGGATTTCCTGGCGCGGCAGGCGGCGTCGGCGGACTATGCGGCTTCGGTGTGCGAGGGCGCGCTGCTCGCCGCCGCCGCCGGTTATCTGGACGGCTACAAGGCGACCACGCATTGGGCGTTTCGCTCCTGCCTCGCGCTGTTTCCGCGCATCGACGTGGTGCCGGGCTATCCGCGCTACGTCGTCGATCGCACGCGCATCACGGGCGGCGGCATATCGTCGGGGCTCGATGAAGCGCTGCAAATCATCGCGCTGCTGTCCGGCGAGCTCGTCGCCCGCAAGGTCCAGCTCAGCATCCAGTACAACCCCATTCCCCCATTTTCCGATGGCGATCCTTCAGTCGCTCGCCCGCCCGTGCTCGCGCCGGGCGAGGGCGGCACGTGCGCGTTTCCCGGCATGGCGCAGACCATCGCCCGGGTGCTCGCCGAACGGCTCGGTCATCGGTGAATCCCGCGGCACGCCGAGGGCCCGCAACGCTACACGACAGAAGGAGTGGACATGTCCAACGTGAATGGATTGAGGGTGCGCCGGTCGGTGCGCGATCTTCAGAAGCTGTACGACAAGGGCGAGAAGAAGCCGCTCGAGGATCTCGTGCGCGCGTGGGCCGGCATCCAGGCGTTGCCGGCGTCGGATTTGAAATCGTTCTTCTCGCTCGGCGGCTATCACGGCGAGCCGTTCCAGTATCGGAAGCCGGTCGACGATCTGCCGCCCGAGGACATCTATCCGTACTGGGGCGGCTATTGCAATCACGGCAACGTGCTGTTCCCGACCTGGCACCGGGTGTACGTCTACAAGCTCGAGGAAGCGCTGCAGAGCATCGTGCCGGGCGTGTCGATGCCGTTCTGGGACGAAACGGACAAGTACACGCTCGAGCACGGCATCCCGTCGATCCTGACCCAGGAGACGTTCGAGCTGGACGGCAAGAAGATCGACAATCCGCTGCGCTCGTTCGTGTTGCCCGAAGCGCTGTCGGATCGCCTGCCGGGCGACGGCAACATCTACGAGAAGCCGAAGGGGTACGTCACAGTGCGCTATCCGCTGTCCGGCCTCGTCGGAACGCCGGAGGCGCTCGAGCAGACGAAGATCCACAACGCGAAATTCCCGTCGCCGGAGCAGAACGCCGAACTGCTCAACAGCAACGTGAAGGCGTGGCTGAAGGGCAACTCGCCGACGCCGGACGATCCCAATCCGACTCGCGACGGCGTCTATGCAGAATACATCCGCTGCCTGTCCGCGCCGAATTACACGGTGTTTTCCAACACGACTTCGGCGTCCGTGTGGAACAGCTCGAACCCGGGCCTCGTCACGCCCGTCGAATCGCCGCACAACGACATCCATCTGGCCGTCGGCGGCTTCGATTTCGGCGGCGGGCCCGGCGACGAAGTCGGGCAGATCGCCGGCGCGAACGGCGACATGGGAGAGAACAACACGGCCGGCATGGACCCGATCTTCTTCTTCCATCACTGCAATGTCGATCGCATGTTCTGGGTCTGGCAGAAGCAGACGGGCCATACCGACCATCTCGACATCATCCGCAACTACCCGGGCACGAACGCGAGCGATTCGCAGGGCCCGACGCCCGGCTTCGCCCCCGGCGAGTCGCTCAACCTCCAGACGCCGCTCAATCCGTTCAAGAAGCCCGACGGCGGAATCTACACGTCCGAGGACTGCGTCAACATCGAGCACCAGCTCGGATTCACGTACGGCCCGGGCTCGCTCGACGACGTCACGTCCGAGCTGAAGCAGACGATGCTGGCCGCGCCGAGTGGAAACAGCACGAAGAAGCTGACGGTGACGGGCATCGATCGTGCGCAATTCCAGGGTTCGTTCGTGATGAAGGTGTACGCGACGGTGGCCGATCCGAACGGCAAGACGCGCGAGTATTACGTCGGCCACCAGGCGATCCTGAGCCGCTGGAACGTCGTGCATTGCGCGAACTGCCTGACGCATCTGGACGTCGTCGCGCACTTCCCGCTGAGCATGATTCCGGCCGACGACGTGCCGAAAGCGGTGTTCCGGGTGGAAATCATCCATCGCGGCGGCGGCGTGCCGAGTGCGGCGAAGGCGGCCATCGATGCGGTGTCCTCGTTGCAGCCGCGGTTCGAGGTGAGCGACTGAAGGCGGCCGAGTGCGGCCGAACGACGGCGGCGATGTCGCTCGCATCTTCGCCGGCGATTCTTTTACGTATGCACCCGGGCTCGGCCCAACAGCCGAGCCGGGCGCGACCAAGGAGGGCGAACATGAGCTACGACCCGGAAATCGGCAGCCTGGCGGGCATCTGGACGTACCGCAGCTTGATCAACAATCCCGACTTGTCGAAGGATTTCGACAAGCTGGAGTTCGGCCGCGCGAACATCCAGATCGACAAGGCACCGATGGGCGTCTTCAAGGGGCGCATCTACGGCGACGGCTGGGAGCTGACGCTGAGCGGCTACATCGACTACGGCGCGCCCAATACCGTGAGGTTCCAGGGGCGCGGCAAAGTGGGCGGCGAGGAGTGGATCTACGACTATGTCGGCTACCTGAGCCCGGCTTGGCCGAACGGCGTCAAGCAGCGGCCCGCGCTCGCCGGCTCGATCGTGCGCACCGCGCCGCATTCGAATGGAGCGGGCGGCGTCGCGCCCGCGGGCGTCGTGTGCTCGTGGTACGCGGTGCTCGACAAGCCGGCGAGCTGACGGCCGAATCGACCGATTCTCGCCTGTCAACGGCGGCGGGCTCGGCCGGGCCAGGCGCCGGCCTCGCACGCGTCGGCATGTCGGCATGTCGGCGCGTCGCGGGGCCGTTCAACGCTCATCACTTTCTCCCGCCCGTGCGCGGCGCAAACGTGCGCGGGCGCGATGCCGTCGCAGAGTCCCTGCGGATCGTCGAAGCCGGCCGTCGATCGCCGAGTCGATGCGCTCGGGCATCGGCGTATGCTTCTTAGGCGGATGCCAAGACGCCCGTGCGCGGCACGGCGCGACACGGCGGCTCCTCTCTTGCCGCCGCGCGCGTATTGAACGATCCGGTTCGTCTTCCCGCCGTCATCGGATGGGGAATCGACGTGGCCGGTTGCCGCCGCCTCGGCCACGCGCCGACGTCGTTGGAACGAATGACCGAGGCGGGGCGGCGCCTCGATGCGCGGCGCCCGCCTGCGCGAAACGCCCGCCGCCGCGGCAAAGGACGCGATGACCTGGCTCGCCGATACCGTACTCGTCGTGCATGCGCTGATCGTGCTGTTCATCGTCGGCGGGCTCGTCGCGATCTGGGCGGGCGCCGCGCTCGGCTGGCGATGGGTGCGCGACCGGACGTTCCGGCTCGTGCATCTGCTCGCGATCGGCGTGGTCGCCGCGCTGGCGGCGCTCGGCGTCGATTGCCCGCTGACCGTGCTCGAAGATCGGCTCCGCGCCGGCGCGCCGAGCGCGCAGGGCTTCGTGCAGCGCTGGGTCGGACGGCTGCTGTACTACGACTTGCCGGCGTGGGTGTTCACCGTCGCATACGTGCTGTTCGCGCTGATCGTGTGGCTCGCGTGGCGCCGGATTCCCGCGCGCAGGAACCGATAGTTGCCGCAACGGCAGCACCCGTTCGACCCGTTGCATGCGCGGCCGACCGGCGATCGCAGAACAGATCGCAGACCGGATCGTCGACGGCATCGATGCGCGTCTTCGTTGAGCGAGCGGCGCCGATGCCGAATATCGGCAAAACGCGCCTGTGAGCTTTCGTAGTTGGACGCAGCCGCCGGCGGTTCGTACCTCGATGGATGCGGCATGCGAATGTTTCGTCATACGTAGGATGCGATTCGATCGTCGACACGCATGTTCGCGTTGACTGGCTACCCATGACTACTTGGAGGCGCCATGTCACGTGTGACCGATGTGCTCGTCGCAGTCGATCCGGAAACCATCCTGCAGAATCATCCGAATGCGATGAATTCGGCGAATCCGTTGCTAAGCGATCCGAAGTACATCTACATGATCACCAACAACGATAACGCGATCTCGGGGCAGGCCGGCGGCGAGCTGAATCTGAAGGCGGAGGTCGGCGACCTGATCCGGTGGCGCGAGCAGAGCATCTCGCTCGGCTTCGAAAAGCCGGTGATCTTCTACAAGTTCGTCGCCGACCAGGGCAGCGATCTGATCACGACGCCGACGCCGCGCATGGCGGAGACGTCGCTGCCGGTGCCGAACACGTCGGACCCGACGAAACCGAAATGCCAGACGGTGCGGAACTACTTCTGGTCGTCCGAAGTGCTGAAGCGCGGGAGCGTGACGTATCACTTCCAGTTCATGATTCTCGACCGCCGGTGCCAGATTTGCGGTTGCCATCAGTGGGACCCGTCCATCACGATCAAGTACTGACGTCGACGCGTTCTTGCTCGCGAGGGCGGGAATCCGATTCCGCCGGTCGCCGTCGACGTCGCGCTGCGTGGTGCGATCGCGCATGCGTGAACGGGCGCGGCGCTTGCGCCGATTCCGCTGCGAGGTGGTCATGGCTGAACCCAATCAATCCGTCGATGATCGGGGGCGGTTCTTCGACGTGCTCGTGATCGCCGACGTCGAGACGCTGCTCGGCGCCTATCCGGATGCGAGTCTCGATCCGGATGTGCCGACGCCTGTCGACAGCAAATATCTCTACGTGATTCGCGGCGGCGCCGAGCCGGCGCTCGGCCGCGAAGACGGGCGGATTGTCGCGCCGCTCGTGCCCGGCGACGCGCTTCATCTGCGCGATGGCGCGCTGTCGTATCTGGGCGAGAAGCGCGTGCTGTTCTATCGAATGACGCCCGACGATGCGGGCGTCGTCGGCCCGATCGAGCTGCTGACGCGCGACGCGACGATCGTCGTGCCGAATCCGGGTGATCCGGAGCATCCGGAAACGCGGGACGTCATCGAGCATGTCTGGCGCGTGCCGATCGTGGCTGTCGGCTCGACCGATTGCGACGTGGATTTCATGATCGCCGATCGCGCATGCACGTCGCTGGCGCACTTTACGTGGCGGGTCCGGATCGAGGCGCGCGGCGACGAGTCGTCGTAGTCGGCGCGCAAACGGATCGTGGCGCGCGGGGCGTTCGCGACGCTCGCGGGTGCCGGCGAGCGTGCGCCGGAGGTGTCGACGCGGATGCCGATGTCGATGCCTATGCGCTGCGAGGCCATGTGCCGGCCGCTCGAAGCATGCGCGGCGGCGCTTGAAAAAAAAGCCCGGCCAGGCCGGGCTTCAAATCGACCGCGCACGCATTGCTGCGTTGCGCGGCCCCTGCAAAAACAGGATGCTTACGCTGCGAGCAGCGAGCGCAGCACGAACGGCAGGATGCCGCCGTGCTTGTAGTAGTCGACTTCGATCGGCGTATCGATGCGCAGCAGCACCGGCACGCGCTTCGTTTCGCCGTTCTTGCGATGGATCACGAGCGTGACGTCCTGTTGCGGCTTGAAGTCGTCGCCGAGCCCTTCGATGTCGTACGTTTCGTCGCCGGTGATGCCGAGCGACTGGATGCTGTCCGAGCCCTTGAACTGCAGCGGCAGCACGCCCATGCCGACGAGGTTCGAACGGTGGATACGCTCGAAGCTGCGTGCGATCACGGCCTTCACGCCGAGCAACTGCGTGCCCTTCGCGGCCCAGTCGCGCGACGAGCCCGTGCCGTATTCCTCGCCCGCGAACACGACGGTCGGCGTGTCGGCGGCGACGTACTTCATCGCCGCGTCGTAGATCGACAGCTGTTCGCCGCTCGGCTGGTGGATCGTCAGGCCGCCCTCGACGCGCGAGCCGTCGGCCTTCGCCGGGATCATCAGGTTCTTGATCCGGACGTTCGCGAACGTGCCGCGCATCATCACGTCATGGTTGCCGCGGCGCGAGCCGTAGCTGTTGAAGTCGGCCTTCTGCACGCCGTTCTCCTTCAGCCACTTGCCAGCCGGCGAATCTTCCTTGATCGAGCCTGCCGGGCTGATGTGGTCGGTCGTGACGGAATCGCCGAAGATGCCGAGCGCGCGCGCGCCCTTGACCGTGACGATCTCGTCGGCCGGCTCCATCGAGAATTCCGTGCCGAAGAACGGCGGCTCCGCGATGTACGTCGACTTCGGCCAGTCGTAGACCTGGCCCGATTCGCCCTCGATCTTGCTCCAGAGGTCGCCCTTCTTCGTGAGCTGCGCGTAGTTCTCCTCGAACTTCTTCGGATCGAGCGCGTACTTGAGCAGCGCGTGGACTTCCTCGCTCGTCGGCCAGATGTCGCCGAGGTAGATGTCGCGGCCGCCCTTGCCCTGGCCGACCGGCTCGGTCATCAGATCCTTCGTGATGTTGCCGGCGATCGCGTACGCGACGACGAGCGGCGGCGACGCGAGGAAGTTCGCGCGGATGTTCGGGTGGATGCGCGCTTCGAAGTTGCGGTTGCCCGACAGCACGGCCGCCGCGACGACGTCGTTCTTCGTGATCGCTTCGTTCAGCTCGGGCGTGAGGTCGCCCGCGTTGCCGATACAGGTCGTGCAGCCGTACGCGGCGACTTCGAAGCCGAGCTTCGCGAGGTAGGGCAGCAGGCCCGTCTTCGTCAGGTATTCGGTGACGATGCGCGATCCCGGCGCGAGCGACGTCTTGATGTGCGGCGCGACGGTGAGGCCCGCTTCGACGGCCTTCTTCGCGAGCAGGCCGGCGGCGAGCAGCACGCTCGGGTTCGACGTGTTGGTGCACGACGTGATCGCGGCGATCAGCACGTCGCCGTTCTTCACGGCGACGCCGTTGCTCGTCTTGTACTCGGCGGCGAGGTCGTCCGCCTTCTTCGCGAAGCCGTTTTCCGCGACGGGCTTCGAGAACAGATCGGTGAACGTCGACTTGACGTTGCCGATCTCGATGCGGTCCTGCGGACGCTTCGGGCCCGCCAGCGACGGCGCGACGCTCGCCAGATCCAGCGTCAGCGTCTTCGTGTAGTCGATCTCGCCCGCCTTCGGAATGCCGAATAGGTCCTGCGCCTTGAAGTAGTTCTCGAACGCGGCGATTTCCGCCTTCGTGCGGCCCGTGCCCTTGAAGTAGTCGATCGTCTTCTCGTCGACCGGGAAGAAGCCCATCGTCGCGCCGTATTCCGGCGCCATGTTCGCGATCGTCGCGCGGTCCGGCAGCGCGAGCGTCTTCGTGCCTTCGCCGAAGAATTCGACGAACTTGCCGACGACCTTCTCCTTGCGGAGCATTTCGGTGATCGTGAGCACGAGGTCGGTGGCCGTCACGCCTTCGCGCAGCTTGCCCTTCAGCTCGACGCCGACGACGTCGGGCGTGAGGAAGTACACCGGCTGGCCGAGCATGCCGGCTTCCGCCTCGATGCCGCCCACGCCCCAGCCGACCACGCCGATGCCGTTGATCATCGTCGTGTGGCTGTCGGTGCCGACGAGCGTGTCGGGGTAGTAGACGGCGTCGCCGTCGTCCTTCTTCTTGTGGACGCCGCGCGCGAGGTACTCGAGGTTCACCTGGTGAACGATGCCGACGCCCGGCGGCACGACCTTGAACGTGTCGAACGCCTGCATGCCCCACTTCATGAACTGGTAGCGCTCGTTGTTGCGCTGGAATTCCAGTTTCATGTTCAGGTCGAGCGCGTCCTTCTGGCGGAAGTAGTCGATCTGCACCGAGTGGTCGACGACGAGATCCACCGGCACGAGCGGCTCGATCTTCTTCGGATTCTTGCCCGCGCGCTTCGCGACGCCGCGCATGGCCGCGATGTCGGCGAGCAGCGGCACGCCCGTGAAGTCCTGCAGCACGACGCGCGACACGACGAACGGAATTTCGTCGACGCGCTTCGCGTTCGGCTTCCAGTTGGCGAGCTGCTCGATGTGCTCTTCCGTGATCTTCTTGCCGTCGTAGTTGCGCAGCACGGATTCGAGCACGATGCGGATCGAGACCGGCAGGCGCTCGATCTTCGTCTTCAGTTCCTTGCCGAGCTTCGGCAGCGAGTAGAACTTGCCTTTGCCGGAACCGCTGTCGAATTCCTTGAGTGTTTTGTGGAGATTGTGGGCCATGGTGATTTCCTGGGTTTAAGGCTAGGAAAGAACTCTGTATTTGACGGCTAGATCACATACAGATCGACGTACTCATCGACCGGCATCGCTTCGAGCTTTGCCTGGTCCAGCGACACGTCGAGAATCGCTTGTTGCTGCTTCGCCGGGAACCGGCGCGCGAGATTCGCCCTGAACTTGTCGATGAGGAGCGGAATCCCGTCGGCGCGCCGCCGCATGTGGCCGATCGGATAGTCGACCGTCACTTCGGCGAGCGTCGATCCGTCGTCGAACTCGACCGCGAGCGCGTTCGCGATCGAGCGCCTCGTCGGATCGTGGTAATCCTTCGTGAACTGCGGGTCCTCGACGCACGCGATCTTCGCGCGCAACGCGTCGATCCGCGGATCGGCCGCGACCGCGTCCTCGTAGTCGGCGGCCGTGAGGCGGCCGAACAGCAGCGGCACGGCGATCATGTACTGGATGCAGTGATCGCGATCGGCCGGGTTCGCGAGCGGTCCTTGCTTGTCGATGATGCGGATCGCCGCCGCGTGCGTGCGCACCGTGATGCGGCGGATCTCGTCCGTCGAGCGGCCGGCGGCCGCGAGCTGCGCGTGCAGCGCCATCGCGGCCTCGACGGCCGTCTGCGCGTGGAATTCGGCCGGATACGAAATCTTGAACAGCACGTTTTCCATCACGTACGTGCCGTACGGGCGCTGGAAGCGGAACGGCCTGCCGCCGAACGACACGTCGTAAAAGCCCCAGGTCTTCGCGGTGAGCGCGGACGGATAGCCCATCTCGCCCGTCTTCGCGATCAGCGCGAGGCGCACCGCGCGCGAGGTCGCGTCGCCCGCCGCCCACGACTTGCGCGAGCCGGTGTTCGGCGCGTGGCGGTAAGTGCGCAGCGCCTGGCCGTCGACGAACGCGAGCGACAGCGCGTTGATCAGCTCGTCGCGCGTGAGGCCGAGCAGGCGGCCGACGGCCGCGGTCGACGCGACCTTCACGAGCAGCACGTGGTCGAGGCCGACCTGGTTGAACGAATTCTCGAGCGCGAGGCAGCCCTGGATCTCGTGCGCGTGGATCATCGCGACGAGCACGTCCCTCATCGCGAGCGGACGCTTGCCGGCCGCGATCGCGGTGCGCGACAGCCAGTCGGCCGTCGCGAGGATGCCGCCGAGGTTGTCGGACGGGTGGCCCCATTCGGCCGCGAGCCAGGTGTCGTTGAAGTCGAGCCAGCGGATCGCCGCGCCGATGTTGAACGCGGCCTGCACCGGATCGAGCTGGAATGGCGTGCCGGGCACCTTCGCGCCGTGCGGCACGATCGTGCCCGGCACGATCGGCCCCAGCAGCTTGGTGCAGGCGGGATACGACAGCGCTTCGAGCCCGCACCCGAGCGTATCGATCAGGCAGTGGCGCGCGGTTTCGAGCGCGAGCGCACTGTCGATGCGATGGTTCAGCACGTAGTCGGCGATATCGACTAGCACTGAATCCGGCTCTGGCCGGACGTTCGGGATCGGGGCGGACATCGAAGCTCCTGTCGACCAGTGTTGGCGCTTCGGCGCCGACTCTGGTCCCATGCAAGATGGTTGCTGTCGGGATCGACCTCAGTTCGCCGGCTTCAGCTCGTTCGACTGGGTCGGCGCGACGGCGTTGCCGGCCGCCATTTCGGGCGTCTGGCACTCGTCGGCGAGGCGGCTGTCGTCCTTGTCGCTGAAGAGCATGCCCTTCGTCGGGATCACGACGAGCTTCATGCCGCTTGCCGGGTCGTAGAACACGTCCGCGCCCGTCGTCGTCTGCTGGCGCGGCAGCTTGTAATTCTTGTTGGCCCAGTGGACCGTGACGATCTGGTCGCGCTTCATGTCTCCGGCCAGGTCGTACGAAAGGCCGTCCTTGCACGACCATTTGACCGCGCCTTCCGGCATCGGATCGGTCTTCGCGGCGGCGCGCGCCTGCGCCTTCTTGCTGCGCGGGATCAGGTGACGCTTCGGCGCGGGGCGCTTCGGCGTGGCCTTCTTCGCGGTGGTGGACGAATCCTGAGCGAACGCGCTCGGCGCCGCGGCGAGCATCGTAGCGGACAGAGCGCCGATGACGGTGGCGATCAGCAGTTTCTTCATGGAGTCAGAACCTTACGTTTAATCGGTTGAAAGGGCGGACGCACAGCTCGTCCACCGGGTTGAACTGCACGCGCCCCGGAAGCGCGCAGCGGCCGCTATTTTCACCTATTTGGCCCGTCGAATTCAGTTTTTGCGCCCCGTGCACCGTTCATCGTTCGTGTTGCCCCGTCGTGCGTTCGTCTTCGCCGCGAAAGAGCGGCGCCGATGCGGCCGGCAGCGGCTGGCCGGCCGCGCGCGCGCGGCGCAGCACCGACCAGTAGTACCGGTAGCTCGCGCGGTCGTGCAGCGCGTCGCCGTGGCGCGTCGGCCCCCAGTCGGCGGCCTGCGCGGCGAGCAGGATCTCGGTCGCGCGCGCAATTTCGCCCGCGCGCGGCGCGAACGCCGCGACGATCTCGCGGATCTGCGCGGGATGGATGCTCCACATCCGCGTATAGCCGAATTCCTCGCGCGCGCGGCGCGCGTCGCTCGCGACGACGCGCATCTCGCGCACCTCGGTCGTCACGTTGTGCGACGGCGTCTTGCCGTGCGCATGGCACGCGGCCGCGATCTCGAGCTTCGCGCGGCGCACGAGCGGATGGTCGAACTGGCCGGGCGCGCGCATCGCGTCGTCCGGGATCGCGCCGTGATGCGCGGACACGAAGTCCATCAGGCCGAAGCTCAGCGTCGCGACGCCCGGCAGCGCGGCGATCCGCGCGGCGTCGGCGAGCGCGCCGTGCGTCTCGATCAGCACGTCGACGGGGATCGGCTGCGCGATGCCGAGCTCGACGCGCGAAGCCTCGATGAACGCGCACATCTCGGCCGCGTCGGCCGCGCCGCCGACCTTCGGCAGCGTCAGGTAGGCGGGCGGGCGCGCCGCGCGCAGGATGATGCGGACGTCGTCGCGCCAGTGGGCATGGGAAATGTCGTGAATCCGGGCGCCGACGCGCCCGAAGCGGTTCGCATCGCCGCCGACGAGCGCCGCGACGAGCGCCGCGTGCTCGGCCTCGCGGCCGACGGCCGCGCCGTCCTCGCAGTCGAGCGTGATGTCGAAGACGGGGCCGAGCTCCGCCTGCAGCGCGAGCGATTTCAGCATCAGCTTTTCGCTGCCCGCGTAATGGTCGCAGCATGGCGGGATCGCGGGCGGCGCAACGCCTTCGTACAGCACTTCTGCGGGAGTGAGCGCGGACATCGGTTCTTCTGCGTCAGGTCAGGATCGGGGCCAGCGTGAAAATCGGATTCGTGCGGGCTCTGCGACGGCGGCCGGCGTGCGGCGCCGGGCGTAAAGCCCGTGCGAATCGGATCGATTCGGGTGGCCGGCGCGGCCGGGCGCGACGCCCGGCTCGCCGGCCGTCCGGGCCGCCGCGGCGCGGCGGGCCCGGACGAAGCGCTTTACTTCAGCAGGTGGGCGACGCCGTCGCGCTCTTCGAGCAGCTCGGCGAGCGTGCCGTCCATCTTCTCGCGTGAGAACGCGTCGATCTCGAGGCCTTCGATACGCTTGTACTCGCCGTTTTCACAGGTGACGGGCACGCCGTAGATGATGTCCTCGGGGATGCCGTACGAGCCGTCCGACGGAATGCCCATCGTGACCCACTTGCCGTTCGTGCCGAGCACCCAGTCGCGCACGTGGTCGATCGCCGCGTTCGCCGCCGACGCCGCCGACGACAGGCCGCGCGCCTCGATGATCGCCGCGCCGCGCTTGCCGACGGTCGGGATGAACGTGTCGCGGTTCCAGACGTCGTCGTTGATCAGCTTCAGCAGCGATTCGCCTTCGGCGGTCGCGAAGCGGAAGTCGGGGTACATCGTCGGGGAGTGGTTGCCCCACACGGCGAGCTTCTCGATCGACGCGACCGGCTTGCCCGACTTCGCGGCGAGCTGCGACAGCGCGCGGTTGTGGTCGAGGCGCAGCATCGCGGTGAAGTTCTTCTTCGGCAGATCCGGCGCCGACTTCATCGCGATGTACGCGTTGGTGTTCGCCGGGTTGCCGACGACGAGCACCTTCACGTCGCGGCTCGCGACCGCGTTCAGCGCCGCGCCCTGGACCGTGAAGATCTCGGCGTTCGCCGACAGCAGATCCTTGCGCTCCATGCCCTTCGAGCGCGGACGGGCGCCGACCAGCAGCGCGACGTCGGCGTCCTTGAACGCGACCTTCGGGTCGTCCGTGATCACGACGCCCGCGAGCAGCGGGAACGCGCAGTCGTCGAGTTCCATCACGACGCCTTTGACGGCGGCTTGAGCTTGCGGGAGGTCGAGCAGTTGCAGGATGACCGGCTGATCCTTGCCGAGCAGGTCGCCGTTCGCGATGCGGAACAGCAGCGAGTAAGCGATTTGACCTGCGGCGCCGGTGACGGCAACGCGCTTTGCGGGCTTAGCCATTGAAAATCTCCAGGACATTGAGCGTGGGACGCTAGGGAAAACGCCATTTTATGCGCGTTACGCGAAGCGTTGCTTTAAAGCAGGGCGGAGGACTCGCGGCATGCATGCGCGACGACGCCTGAAGATAGGCAGAGGCACGTGGCCCGGGACGCGCCGCAGCCCCGCGAACCCTTGCTCGCCCCGGAGTTTAGGAGCCGGCACGGGTAAAGTCAAACAGTATCTTATGTCTTATATAAGACAGATGTTTTGCAGGGAAAATTCTAGACGGAAAAGCGCGATTCGTGATGAAATGCGCGCCATGACTTCCAATCAGGCGAGCGCACCCAATCCGAACGGCCAGGCCGGCTCCACGCAGCCCGGCGGCGAGGCCGCGGCCGCGCCTTCGCCGACTTTCAGCCCGCTCTATCAGCAGATCAAGGCGCTCATCACGCAGAGCCTCGAGGCGGGCGAGTGGAAGCCCGGCGAGATCATCCCGAGCGAAGTGGAGCTCGCCGGCCGCTACAAGGTAAGCCAGGGCACCGTGCGCAAGGCGATCGACGAGCTCGCGGCCGACAACCTGCTCGTGCGCCGCCAGGGCAAGGGCACGTTCGTCGCGACCCACAGCGAGGAACGCGCGCAATTCCGGTTTCTGCGCCTGCTTGCCGACGACGGCGCCGAGCATCCGCACGTGAGCCGCCTGCTCGAATGCCGGCGGATGCGCGCGCCCGCCGAGATCGCGCGCCAGCTCGACCTGAAGCCGGCCGACCCCGTCGTCCAGGTGCGGCGCGTGCTCGAGTTCGACGGCGTCGACACGGTGCTCGACGAGATCTGGCTGCCGGGCGCGATGTTCCGCGGGCTCACGTTCGAGCGCCTGAGCGATTACAAGGGGCCGCTCTACGCGATGTTCGAGAGCGAGTTCGGCACCCGGATGATCCGCGCGAGCGAGAAGATCCGCGCGATCGCGGCCGAGCCCGCCGTCGCGGATCTGCTCGGCGTGCCGCCCGGCTTCCCGCTCTTGTCGGTCGAGCGCGTGTCGTACACGTATGGCGATCGTCCCGTCGAAGTGCGGCGCGGATGGTATGTCACAACCGGGTACTACTATCAGAACGATTTGAGCTGACATTCGGGTTCAGGGTAAGGCGTAGCCTGAATCAAGGTAAGGCGAAACGACAGGTAATTGCGTGCCCCATGTGCGTAGCACGTTTCGTGAAGCGTTTATACCGTGAAATGCAACGCTCCAGAGCAGAGCTTTCGCTGCAGCGCGAAATAAAAAGGCGCTAAAATCACGGATTAGTGTGACAACATAGTAGGGGTCTAGCATGTCTGAAACAGTAAGAAAGCCGAGGCCGGAGTACCGGAACATCGGGTTCGGCGACATCACGCTCAAGTACCGTATGCCGCTCGCGGCTCGGGTTTCGATTCTGCACCGGGTCAGCGGCGCTCTGCTGTTCCTGTTCCTTCCTTTCCTGCTGTACCTCTTCGACCAGAGCCTGACGTCCGAACTCAGCTTCGAGGTCTTCAAGGCGTTCCTCTCCAACATCATCGTCAAGCTGATCGTCCTCGCGCTGTCGTGGGCGTTCCTGTTCCACTTCTGCGCCGGGATTCGCCATCTGCTGATGGACATGAACCACGACGCGGTGTCGAAGGAACGCGGCAAGAAGACGTCGGTCGTCGTGCTCGCGGTGTCGAGCATTCTCACGATCGCCGTCGCGCTCAAACTGTTCGGAGCATTCTAAGAAAATGGCAGCGAATAACCGTATCGGCTCGAAGCGCCTCGTCGTCGGCGCTCACTATGGTCTGCGCGACTGGCTCGCGCAGCGCGTCACCGCCTGCGTGATGGCGATCTACACCGTCATTCTGCTCGTCTGGTTCTTCACCGCGCGCGATTTCTCGTATGAGGGCTGGGCGTCGATCTTCGCGACGCAATGGATGAAGCTCGCGACCTTCGTCACGCTGCTTTCGCTCTTCTATCACGCGTGGGTCGGCGTGCGCGACATCTGGATGGACTACGTCAAGCCCGTCGGTGTGCGCCTGCTGCTGCAATCGCTGACCATCGTCTGGCTGCTCGCGTGCGCGGGCTACGCTGCGCAGATTCTCTGGAGAGTTTAAAGAATGGCTGCAATCAAAACTTCCCTGCCGCGTCGCAAGTTCGACGTGGTGATCGTCGGCGCGGGCGGCTCGGGGATGCGCGCGTCGCTGCAACTGTCGCGCGCGGGCCTCTCCGTCTGCGTGTTGTCGAAAGTGTTCCCGACCCGTTCGCACACGGTCGCCGCGCAAGGCGGGATCGGCGCGTCACTCGGCAACATGAGCGAAGACAACTGGCACTACCACTTCTACGACACGATCAAGGGCTCCGACTGGCTCGGCGACCAGGACGCGATCGAATTCATGTGCCGCGAAGCGCCGAACGTCGTGTACGAGCTCGAGCACTTCGGCATGCCGTTCGACCGTAACGCCGACGGCACGATCTATCAGCGTCCGTTCGGCGGCCACACCGCGAACTACGGCGAGAAGCCGGTGCAGCGCGCGTGCGCGGCGGCCGACCGCACCGGCCACGCGCTGCTGCACACGCTGTATCAGCAGAACGTCGCGGCGAAGACGCAGTTCTTCGTCGAATGGATGGCGCTCGACCTGATTCGCGACGCGGACGGCGACGTGCTCGGCGTGACGGCCCTCGAAATGGAAACGGGCGACGTCTACATCCTCGAAGGCAAGACCACGTTGTTCGCCACGGGCGGCGCGGGCCGGATCTTCGCGGCGTCGACCAACGCGTTCATCAACACGGGCGACGGCCTCGGCATGGCCGCGCGTTCGGGCATCGCGCTGCAGGACATGGAATTCTGGCAATTCCACCCGACCGGCGTGGCCGGCGCGGGCGTGCTGATCACCGAAGGCGTGCGCGGCGAAGGCGGCATCCTGCGCAACGCGAACGGCGAGCGCTTCATGGAGCGCTATGCGCCGACGCTGAAGGATCTGGCGCCGCGCGATTTCGTGTCGCGCTCGATGGACCAGGAAATCAAGGAAGGCCGCGGCGTCGGCCCGAACAAGGATCACGTGCTGCTCGACCTGTCGCACATCGGCGCCGAGACGATCATGAAGCGTCTGCCGTCGATCCGCGAGATCGCGCTGAAGTTCGCGAACGTCGACTGCATCAAGGAACCGATTCCGGTCGTCCCGACGATCCACTACCAGATGGGCGGCATTCCGACCAACATTCACGGCCAGGTCGTCGGCACGTCGCGCGACCACAAGGAGCCGGTCAACGGCTTCTACGCGGTGGGCGAATGCTCGTGCGTATCCGTGCACGGCGCGAACCGTCTCGGCACGAACTCGCTGCTCGACCTCGTGGTGTTCGGCCGCGCGGCCGGCAACCACATCGTCGAGCACGTGAAGAACCAGAAGGAGCACAAGCCGCTGCCCGCGGACGCCGCCGAATTCTCGCTGTCGCGCCTCGCGAAGCTCGAGAAGTCGACGTCGGGCGAGTACACGCAGGACATCGCGAACGACATCCGCGCGACGATGCAGAAGCACGCCGGCGTGTTCCGCACGTCCGCGCTGCTCGAGGAAGGCGTCGAGCAGATGGCGGGCCTGACGGAGCGCGCCGCCAACGTCCACCTGAAGGACAAGTCGAAGGTGTTCAACACCGCGCGCGTCGAAGCGCTCGAGCTCGCGAACCTGATCGAGGTCGCGCGCGCGACGATGGTGTCGGCGGAAGCGCGCAAGGAAAGCCGCGGCGCACACGCGCACAGCGACTACGAGCACCGCGACGACGAGAACTGGCTGCGCCACACGCTCTGGTACAGCGAAGGCGATCGCCTCGACTACAAGCCCGTCCAAATGAAGCCGCTGACGGTCGAGTCCGTGCCGCCGAAGGCGCGTACGTTCTAAGCCAGCGCAAAGGAATCTGAAATGGCCAAACGCATTTTCGAAATCTACCGCTACGATCCGGACAAGGACGCCGCGCCGCGCATGCAGTCGTACGAGCTGGAGATCCAGCACGAGCGGATGCTGCTCGACGCGCTCGTCAAGCTGAAGTCGGTCGACGAGACGCTGTCGTTCCGCCGCTCGTGCCGCGAAGGCGTGTGCGGATCGGACGCAATGAACATCAACGGCAAGAACGGCCTCGCGTGCCTGACGAACCTGAACGACCTGCCGCAGAAGATCGTGCTGCGTCCGTTGCCGGGCCTGCCCGTCGTGCGCGACCTGATCTGCGACTTCACGCAGTTCTTCAACCAGTACCATTCGATCCGTCCGTACCTGATCAACGACGAGCCGCCGCCCGAGAAGGAGCGTCTGCAGTCGCCGGAAGAGCGCGACGAGCTCGACGGCCTGTACGAGTGCATTCTGTGCGCGAGCTGCTCGACGTCGTGCCCGAGCTTCTGGTGGAATCCGGACAAGTTCGTCGGCCCGGCGGGCCTCTTGCAGGCGTATCGCTTCATCGCGGACAGCCGCGATCGCGCGACGGGCGAGCGCCTCGACAACCTCGACGATCCGTACCGTCTGTTCCGCTGCCATACGATCATGAACTGCGTCGACGTGTGCCCGAAGGGCCTGAACCCGACGAAGGCGATCGGCAAGATCAAGGAATTGATGGTGCGCCGCGCGGTCTGACATGAGCGAATCGTCGCATCAATCCGACCCGCATCGCCGCGCGCGGCTTCGCTGGCGCGCGCGGCGCGGTCTGCTGGAGAACGATCTGATTTTCGAGCGTTTCTTTGCCAGACACGAGCACGACCTCAGCGACGCAGACGTGAGCGCACTGTCGCGCCTGCTGGATCTAAGCGACAACGACCTGATGGACTTGCTGCTCGCGCGCAAGGAACCAGAAGGCGACCTTGCCGGCCCGGACATGTCCAGGCTGCTGGAGATGCTGCGCAGCGTTTGAGAGCGTTGTGCCCGTTATCGAATCCGTTTCTATTTTCGATTGAGGATGTGTCATGACCCCGTCTGATGTTAAAGCCACGCTATCGTTCAGCGATAATTCGCCGAGCGTCGAACTGCCGATCTACAAGGGGACGATGGGCCCGGACGTGATCGATATCCGCAAGCTGTACGGCCAGACCGGCAAGTTCACGTATGACCCGGGCTTCATGTCGACGGCGTCGTGCAACTCGGCGATCACGTACATCGACGGCGACAAGGGCGAGCTGCTGTATCGCGGCTACCCGATCGACAATCTCGCCGAGAACGCGGACTTCCTCGAATCCTGCTATCTGCTGCTGAAGGGCGAGCTGCCGAACGAGGCGCAGAAGAAGGAGTTCGTCGCCACGGTCACGAAGCACACGATGGTGCACGAGCAGATGCAGTTCTTCTTCCGCGGCTTCCGCCGCGACGCGCACCCGATGGCGATCCTCGTCGCCGCGGTCGGCGCGCTGTCCGCGTTCTACCACGACTCGCTCGACATCAACGATCCGCGCCACCGTGAAGTGTCGGCGATCCGCATGATCGCGAAGCTGCCGACGCTCGTCGCGATGGCGTACAAGTACAGCATCGGCCAGCCGTTCGTGTATCCGCAGAACAATCTGTCGTACAGCGCGAACTTCATGCGCATGATGTTCGCGAACCCGTGCGAGGAATACCAGGTCAACGACGTGCTCGTGCGCGCGCTCGACCGCATCCTGATCCTGCACGCCGACCACGAGCAGAACGCGTCGACGTCGACGGTCCGTCTCGCGGGCTCGTCGGGCGCGAACCCGTTCGCGTGTATCGCGGCCGGCATCGCGTGTCTGTGGGGCCCGGCGCACGGCGGCGCGAACGAAGCCGCGCTCAACATGCTCGAGCAGATCGGCACGCCGGACAACATTCCCGAGTTCATCAAGCAGGTGAAGGACAAGAACTCGGGCGTGAAGCTGATGGGCTTCGGCCACCGCGTGTACAAGAACTACGATCCGCGCGCGAAGCTGATGCGCGAAACGTGCTACGAAGTGCTGAACGAGCTGGGCCTGCACGACGACCCGCTGTTCAAGCTCGCGATGCAGCTCGAGAAGATCGCGCTGGAAGACGAATACTTCGTGTCGCGCAAGCTGTACCCGAACGTCGACTTCTACTCGGGCATCGTCCAGCGCGCGCTGGGCATCCCGACTTCGATGTTCACCTGCATTTTCGCGATGGCGCGTACGGTGGGCTGGATCGCGCAGTGGAACGAGATGATCGCCGATCCCGAGCAGAAGATCGGCCGTCCGCGGCAGCTGTTCATCGGCGAAACGCCGCGTGCGGCGAAGCCGATCGGTCAGCGCTGATCGACGGCTTGCGCGGCGTGCGGCTAGCCCGCCGCGCACCACGCTGCATCGAACACCCCGACGGTTTGCCCGTCGGGGTGTTTTATTTTCGGCGACGCGTTTTGCCGCTAGACGAGCCGCGCTCGAGCGAAGGCGGGCGCACGTCGATGCTTGCGTCGCGCGCGGGCGCTTCGTCGGGCGTGCGGCCGGGCCCGGCGAGGAACTGCCGGTAGGCGCGCGGCGTCATCCGGCGCGCGGCGAGAAACTGGCGGTTGAAGTTCGCGAGATTCGCGTAGCCGGAGCGTGTCGCGACGAGCGACACGGGCCAGCCGGTCGACGCGAGCAACCGCGCCGCGTGCGCGAGCCGCAGCCGCTGCAGATAGCGGCCGATGCTTTCGCCGACGTGTTGCGCGAAGCGCCGCTGCAGCGAGCGCTCGGACAGGTGCGCGACCGCCGCGAGCTCGGCGACGCGCAGCGGCTCGTGAAAGCGGCGGTCGAGCAGATCGAGCACGCGGTCGAGCCGCTCGGCTTCGGGCGCGAGCGCCGCGTCGTCGGCGGCGCGGTAGGCGGCGGCGGTCGCGAGCGGCGTCGCCGGCGCGTCGGCGAGCAAAGCGAGCACGTCGAGCGCGGCCGCGAGCCGCACGCGCGGCGCGCGATCGACGAGCGCGGGCAGCCGCGCGCGCATCTCGGCCGTGGCGTCGGACCCGAACGCGAGCCCGGGCGCGGCCCGGCGCAGCAGCGTGCGCAGGCCGGCGAATTCGGGGCAGCAGGCGGCGACGCGCTGCGCCCAGTCGCCGTCGAACCACACGACGAGCGCGACGAGCGGCGCATCCGGGTCGATACGCTCGTCCGACGCCCACGTATGCGGCAGGTTCGGCGGCACGAGCACGAGGTCGTCGCCCGCGTAATCGGCGGCATGATCGCCGACGAAGCGTTTGCCGCGGCTGTTCAGCGTGAGCGTCAGCTCGTATTCGGGGTGGTGATGCCATTCGTACGGAATCTGCGCGAGCCGGCGCCGAAAGACGCGGACCGAGCAGCCGTCGGGGATCGCGACCCGTTCGTAGCGCGGCTTCACGCAGGCCTCCGTCCGCTCGCGCGGCGCGCGCGCGTGGCATCATCGCCGAATCTCGACGACACGAGAGGCACGCGAATGTTTTCACATGTCTGCATGGGCGTAACCGATATCGAACGCGCTTTCGCGTTCTATGAGCCGTTGATGGACGCGCTGCGGCTCGAGCTCAAGTTTCGCGATCCGCACGGCTGGACGGGTTGGAAGCCCGCCGATGCGCCGCGTCCGCTGTTCCTGATCGGCCGGCCGTTCGACGGCGCGCCGCCCGCGCCCGGCAACGGCCAGATGACCGCGTTCCTCGCGGCCGACCGCGCGACAGTGGACCGCGTGTACGCGCTCGCGCTGCAGGCGGGCGGCGCGAGCGAAGGCGCGCCCGGCTTGCGGCCTCATTACCATCCGAACTACTACGGCGCGTACTTTCGCGATCTCGACGGCAACAAGCTGTGCGTATGCTGCCACGAGCCGGAGTAAGTGTGCGCGCCGCCGAACGGTGGGGGGAACGCGAGCACGTGTTCGCAAGATCTTTCGACGGCCGCCGCGCGCGCGGCGACGGCGCTCGCATGCGCGGGAGAGCGGCCGTCGCTGCGCGCGGCAAAATGGCAAACGGCGCCGTGCGCACGCGTCTAGAATGGCGACATTACATTTTTCTTGCGGGGTACGGCATATGCGCGCAATGGGGCTTGTGGCGGCGTTGGCCTGTTCACTGTCGATCGAGGGCGCGGCCGCCGGCGTTGCCGAGGACAACGTGCTGAGGGCCGCGCGTGCGATGCCTGAGCGATCGGCGGCGGCCGACTGCCGGCAATGGGCGCAGCCCGTCCCCGTCCATGCGCAGGACGGCGCGTCGTCAGGCTGGGTGCGCGCGCTCGTCGCGATGGCCGCCTACAACGCCGCGGCGGCGTCGAGCACGCCCCGTTCGCGCGAGACGGCCCGATCGCTGTGCGACGAGCATCGCGCGGCGATGTTCTCGAGCGAACACTACATGTTCGCGCCGCCGACGATGGCGCGCTGATCGCGCGGCGCGATTTCTCCACGCGAGCGGCGGCGGACAAGCCGCCCGCGGTCCACCGGGTGCGTTCGTCGCGACGGCGCGAGTCGTGCCTTCGCGCACGCGTCGCCGCTTCCACGCCCGCGCCGAGCTGCGCGGCCGTCACGTGGGCCTTCGCAGGACGCCTGTCCGGGCGATTGGCGTCATCGTATCGATAGTCGGCGCGATTGCATCGCTTCGAGCGGATCGGGCGATCTACGCTGAATGGGCGCGTCAAAGCACGCCGCACCATCCAGAACCCGATCCAGGAGACATCCGATGCCGTTCCCTATCGACGACCTCCCGGCGGCGATCCGCACGACGAAAGCGGTGCTGCGCGCCGCGCTGCCGAACCGCGCTCGGGTGTTTCGCGAGCTCGAAGGCGAAATCGCGCGGCAGGCCGACGCGATCCTGACCGATCGCGCGCAAGGCCGTGACACGATCGCCGTGCTGCGCTTCGCCGACATTGCCGCCGGCCGCGTCGATCCGGCGTCGCTCGCCGCGTTGAGAACGCGCGGCGCGTGCGTGATTCGCGGCGTGTTCGACGAACGGCGGGCGAGCGACTGGAACGACGAGATCGCCGCGTACGTCGAGTCGAACCGGCTCGACGACAAGCTCGCGCATCGCGCCGAGGACCGCTATTTCGGCACGCTCGCGTCGAGCAAGCCGCAGATCTACGGCATCTACTGGTCGAAGCCGCAGATCGCCGCGCGCCAGTCGCCCGAGCTGACGCAGGCGCGCGTGTTCCTGAACCGTCTGTGGCGCGCGCAGAGCGAAGGGCGCGTGCATTTCGATCCGGCGCGCGTGCCGACCTACGCGGACCGCATCCGCCGGCGGCCGCCGGGCTCGTCGTCGCTCGGGCTGTCGCCGCACGTCGACGGCGGCTCCGTCGAGCGCTGGCTCGGGACGAATTTCCGGCGCGTCTATCGGCACGTGCTCGCGGGCGACTGGCGCGCGTACGATCCGTTCGACGCGGCGTTCCGGCCGGACGTCGAGGAGATTCCGTCGCCCGCCGTCTGCTCGATGTTCCGCACGTTTCAGGGCTGGACCGCGCTGACGCCGCAAGGGCCGGGCGACGGCACGCTGCAGTTGATCCCGATCGCGAACGCGATGGCCTACGTCGTGCTGCGCGCGCTGCAGGACGACGTGCCGGACGACGACCTGTGCGGCGCGCAGCCGGGCCGCGCGCTGTCGGTGCTGCCGGCGTGGCATGCGCCGCTGCTCGCCGCGCTCGTGCCGATTCCGCAGATGCAGCCGGGCGACGCGGTGTTCTGGCACGGCGACGTCGTGCACGCGGTCGAGGACGCGCATCGCGGGACGGGCTACAGCAACGTGATGTACATCGCGTCGGCGCCCGGCTGCGCGAAGAACGACGCGTATCTGAAGCGGCAGTTGCCGAGCTTCCTGCGCGGCGAGAGCCCGCCGGATTTTCCGGCCGATCACTTCGAGACCGATTTCGCCGGGCGTGCCCAGGCGGGCGATTTGACCGAGCTGGGGCGCGAGCAGATGGGGTTCGGCTCGTGAACCGCGGCGGCGGGGGGCCGCGCCGCCGATTCGTGCCGTCGCGCCGACGCGTCGCCGCCGCCGCGTCCGTCGTCCGTTTGTCGTCGAGATGCGCCGGCCCGCACGCGCCTCGCCGGCACCGTCACCGTTCCCACGGCGGCGTGCGCGACGCGTCCTGCTTGCCGTACCGCGCGATCGCATCGCGCACGACGGCGCGCGTCGCAATCCCGTCGTCGGCGAGCGCGTGCAGCGCGGCGATCACGATCGACGCGCGATCGACCTCGAAGAACGCGCGCAGCGCCTGGCGCGTGTCGCTGCGGCCGAAGCCGTCGGTGCCGAGCGTCACGTAGCGGCGCGGCACGTACGCGCGGATCAGCTCGGGCAGCGCGCGCGCATAGTCGGTCGCGGCGATCACGGGCCCTTGCGTCGCGGCGAGCGCCGACGTGACGTAGGGCGTCGCGGGTTCGTGCGCTTCGTCGGCGTCGAAGAGGCGCTGCGCGCGCTCGGCCGCGATGCCGTCGCGCTGCAGCTCGGTGAAGCTCGTCACGCTCCAGACGGCCGCGTCGATTTGCCAGTCGTCGCGCAACATGCGCGCGGCCGCCAGCACCTCGCCGAGGATCGCGCCCGAGCCGAGCAACTGCACGCGCGCGGCGGGCAGCGCCGCCGCGTCGAGCGGGTACATGCCCTTGAGAACGCCGTCGCGAACCGCGTCGGCGCGCGCCGCGGGCAGCGACGGCTGCGCATAGTTCTCGTTCGTGACGGTCAGGTAGTAGAACGTGTCGCGCTGCCGCTCGACCATCTCGCGCATCCCTTCGTCGACGATCACCGCGACTTCGTACGCGAACGCCGGGTCCCACGCGCGGCAGTTCGGCACCGTCGACGCGGCGAGATGGCTCGTGCCGTCCTGGTGCTGGAGCCCTTCGCCGCCGAGCGTCGTCTTGCCGGACGTCGCGCCGATCAGGAAGCCGCGCGCGCGCTGGTCGGCGGCGGCCCAGATCAGGTCGCCGATCCGCTGGAAGCCGAACATCGAGTAATAGATGTAGAACGGCAGCATCGGCAGGTCGTGCACGCTGTACGACGTCGCGGCGGCGATCCACGACGACATCGCGCCCGCCTCCGAAATCCCTTCCTCGAGGATCTGTCCGCGCGTGTCCTCGCGGTAGTAGAGCATCGAGCCGAGGTCTTCCGGCTCGTAGCGCTGGCCGAGCGGCGAGTAGATGCCGACCTGCCGGAACAGGTTCGCCATCCCGAACGTTCGCGCCTCGTCGGCCACGACGGGCACGATGCGAGGCCCGAGCGCCGCGTCCTTCAGCAGGCCGCCCAGCATCCGCACGATCGCCATCGTCGTCGACATCTCGCGGCCGTCGGCGTCGAGCGCGAATTGCCCCCAGGAAGGCAACGACGGCACGGTCATGGCCGTCGCCGCCGCCGCCCGCCTTCTGGGCAGGCAGCCTCCCAGGGCAGCCCGGCGCGCATGCAGATATCGCATCTCCGGGCTGTCTTGCGCGGGCTTGTAGAACCGGAGCTGCTCGACGTCGTCGTCGGACAGCGGCAGCCGGAAACGGTCGCGGAACGCGAGCAGGTGCTCGACGTCGAGCTTCTTCTGCTGATGAGTGGTCATCCGGCCCTGGCCGATCGCGCCCATGCCGAAGCCCTTCATCGTCTTCGCGAGGATCACGGTCGGCCTGCCCTCGTGCCGCAGCGCGCTGTCGTATGCGGCGTACAGCTTGCGCGCGTCGTGGCCGCCGCGGCGCAGCCGGTCGATGTCCTCGTCGCGCAGATGCGCGACGAGCGAAGCAAGCGCGTCGTCCTGGCCGAAGAAGCGTGCGCGGTTGTATGCGCCGTCGTTCGCGGAGAAGGTCTGGAACTGGCCGTCGACGGTCTGCGCGAACGCGCGCGCGAGCGCGCCCGTCGCGTCGCGCGCGAAGAGCGCGTCCCAGTCCGAGCCCCACAGCACCTTGATCACGTTCCATCCGGCGCCCGCGAACTGCGATTCGAGCTCGTCGACGATACGGCCGTTGCCGCGCACCGGGCCGTCGAGCCGCTGCAGGTTGCAGTTGATCACGAACACGAGATTGTCGAGCCCCTCGCGCGCGGCGAGCGACAGCGCGCCGATCGATTCGGGCTCGTCCATCTCGCCGTCGCCGAAGAAGCCCCACACCTTGCGGCCGTCGGTGCGCAGGAGGCCGCGGTTTTGCAGATAGCGCATGAAGCGCGCCTGATAGATCGCGTTGATCGGGCCGATGCCCATCGAGCCCGTCGGGAACTGCCAGAAGTCGGGCATCAGCCACGGATGCGGATACGAGCACAGGCCCGGCCCGGAGATCTCGCGCCGGTAGTGCTCGAGCTGCGACTCGCTCAGGAAGCCTTCGAGGAACGCGCGCGCATAGACGCCCGGCGACGAATGCGGCTGGAAGTAGACGAGATCGCCGCCCGACGCGCCGCCCGCGGCGCGAAAGAAGTGGTTGAAACCGACCTCGAACAGATCGGCCGCCGACGCGTAGCTCGCGATGTGCCCGCCGAGTTCGCCGTATGCGCGGTTCGCGCGGACCACCATCGCGAGCGCGTTCCAGCGCAGCACCGCCGCGAGGCGCGCTTCGAGCTCCAGGTCGCCCGGATACGGCGGCTGCGCGTCGAGCGGGATCGTGTTCACGTACGGCGTCGCGTTCGCGTGCGGCGCGGCGAGCCGGCGGCGCGCCGCGTGCTCGGCGAGCTGCGCGAGCAGGAACTGCGCGCGCTCGGCGCCCGCATGCTCGACGACGCCGTCGAGCGCGTCGAGCCATTCGGCGGTTTCCTGCGGATCGGTGTCGTCGTGGCGGCGCGCGGCCGTGCTGACCGGGCGAATACCGTTCGATAAGTCGTTCATGCGGGGCTCCGGGCGGGGCGGAAACTGGGAAGCGACAACGGCAGCAACAGCCGTCAAGGTTATCCACCGCGCCGCAGAATGTGCATCTCTTTTGGCTCGAATTTTGGTTTCGTGTAACGTGGTAATTCCTGAAAAATCGTCGTTTTCAGAAAATTTGCACTATGAGCGCTCCTTCCCGCCGGCTGGACCGGATCGACATCGGCATCCTCAACCAACTGCAGCAGAACGCGCGGATCACGAACGCCGAGCTCGCGCGCGCGGTGAATCTGTCGCCGACGCCGTGCTTCAACCGCGTCCGCGCGCTCGAGAAGCTCGGCCTCATCAAGCAACAGGTGACGCTGCTGAATCCGGAGCCGCTCGGGCTGCGGATCAACGTGTTCATCCAGGTGAGCCTCGAAAAGCAGGTCGAGGACGCGCTGCGCCGCTTCGAAGAAGCGATCGACAAGCGGCCCGAGGTGATGGAGTGCTATCTGATGTCGGGCGACGCCGATTACCTGCTGCGCGTCGTCGTGCCGAGCATGAAGAGCCTCGAGCGGTTCATCCTCGATCAGTTGACGACGATCCCCGGCGTGTCGAACATCCGGTCGAGCTTCGCGCTCAAGCAAGTCCGCTACCGGACCGCGCTGCCGCTGCCCGCGGGCGGGCTCACGCTCGCGGGCGGCGACGACGAATCGAACGAATGGGTGTGAGCGACGCCGCTCGCGCGTGCGTCTGCGGCGCTGCGCGCGCATCCGAATATTGCCGGGTAATCCTGATACCCGTATCGGCTGTACCACTCAACTCACTGTTTTTTATAGGTTTTTTCGTTTGCCTGGTATAAAAATGCGCGCGTCGCGTGGCATAATCGAGCGCATCGAACGCTTGTTCGCCGTTATAACGACCCCGCATACCCATGGCACAGACTCTCTACGACAAATTGTGGAATTCGCACGTCGTCCACACCGAAGAGGACGGCACCGCATTGCTCTACATCGATCGCCAGTTGCTGCACGAAGTCACGAGCCCGCAGGCGTTCGAGGGGCTGAAGCTCGCGCAGCGCCCGGTGTGGCGAATCAGCGCGAATCTCGCGGTGTCCGATCACAACGTGCCGACGACGGACCGCAGCCACGGCATCGCCGATCCGGTGTCGAAGCTGCAGGTCGACACGCTCGACGCGAACTGCGACGCGTTCGGCATCACCCAGTTCAAGATGAACGACGTGCGCCAGGGCATCGTGCACATCATCGGCCCGGAGCAGGGCGCGACGCTGCCGGGCATGACGATCGTGTGCGGCGATTCGCACACGTCGACGCACGGCGCGTTCGGCGCGCTCGCGCACGGCATCGGCACGTCGGAAGTCGAGCATGTGCTCGCGACGCAGACGCTGCTGCAGAAAAAGAGCAAGAACATGCTCGTGAAGGTCGAGGGCCAGTTGCCGCGCGGCTGCACCGCGAAGGACATCGTGCTCGCGATCATCGGCAGGATCGGCACCGCGGGCGGCACCGGCTACGCGATCGAATTCGGCGGCTCGACGATCCGCGCGCTGTCGATGGAAGGCCGGATGACGGTCTGCAACATGGCGATCGAAGCGGGCGCGCGCGCCGGCATGGTCGCCGTCGACGACACGACGGTCGAGTACCTGAAGGGCCGCCCGTTCGTGCCGACGGGCGCGGAATGGGATCAAGCCGTCGAGTACTGGCGCCAATTCACGTCCGACGAAGGCGCGCAGTTCGACCGCGTCGTCGAGCTGAACGCGGCCGAGATCGTGCCGCAGGTCACGTGGGGCACGTCGCCGGAGATGGTCACGTCGATCGACGGCCGCGTGCCCGATCCCGAGCGTGAAAAGGACCCGGTCAAGCGCGACGCGATGGAGCGCGCGCTCGCGTACATGGCGCTCACGCCGGACACGCCGATCGAGGCGATCAAGGTCGACAAGATCTTCATCGGCTCGTGCACGAACGCGCGCATCGAGGACATCCGCGCGGCCGCGTACGTGGTGAAGAAGCTGAATCGCCGCGTCGCGTCGAACGTGCGGCTCGCGATGGTCGTGCCGGGCTCGGGCCTCGTGAAGGCGCAGGCCGAGCGCGAAGGGCTCGACAAGGTGTTCACGGAAGCCGGCTTCGAATGGCGCGAGCCGGGCTGCTCGATGTGCCTCGCGATGAACGCCGACCGGCTCGAGCCGGGCGAGCGCTGCGCGTCGACGTCGAACCGCAACTTCGAAGGCCGGCAGGGCCAGGGCGGCCGCACGCACCTCGTCAGCCCGGCGATGGCGGCGGCGGCGGCGATCGAAGGCCACTTCGTCGACATTCGCAAGCTGGGGTGAGCATGAAGGCTTCGATCTTCCGGCGCGTCGCCGCCTTGCTCGCGCTGACGGGCTTCGTGCTCGGCCTTGCCGGCTGCAACACGGTCGCGGGCATGGGCGAGGACATCAACGCCGCCGGCCGCGCGATCAAGCGCGCGGCGGACTGACGGCGCGCGCGAGCGCGCCGACTCGGGATTCGATTTCGCCGGCCCGCGCGGCCGGCCTCCAATCTGGTTGACGGATCATGGAAAAATTCAATGTGCATACCGGCGTCGTGGCGCCGCTCGATCGCGAGAACGTTGACACCGACGCGATCATTCCGAAGCAGTTCCTGAAGTCGATCAAGCGCACGGGCTTCGGCCCGAACGCGTTCGACGAGTGGCGCTATCTCGATCACGGCGAGCCCGGCCAGGACAACTCGAAGCGGCCGCTCAATCCGGATTTCGTGCTGAACCAGCCGCGCTACCAGGGCGCGTCGATCCTGCTCGCGCGCAAGAACTTCGGCTGCGGCAGCTCGCGCGAGCACGCGCCGTGGGCGCTGCAGCAGTACGGCTTTCGCGCGATCGTCGCGCCGAGCTTCGCCGACATCTTCTTCAACAACTGCTACAAGAACGGCCTGCTGCCGATCGTGCTGAGCGAGCAGCAGGTCGACCATCTGTTCAACGAGACGTACGCGTTCAACGGCTATCAGCTGACGATCGATCTGCAGGCGCAGGTCGTGCGCGCGCCGGACGGCCGCGAGTATCCGTTCGAGATCACCGCGTTCCGCAAGTACTGCCTCGTGAACGGCTTCGACGACATCGGGCTCACGCTTCGCCACGCGGACAAGATCCGCCAGTTCGAAGCCGAGCGGCTCGCGAAGCAGCCGTGGCTCAACAACCGGCTGATCGGCTGACGTTTTTCGTTTCTCGCGCGAGCGCGCGGCCGGGCACGGCGGCGCGCCCGCTTCGCCCGAAACCAATCCTCCATCTAGTCAGGAATTTCGCATGAAGATTGCAGTGCTGCCCGGCGACGGCATCGGTCCGGAAATCGTCAACGAAGCGGTGAAGGTGCTGAACGCGCTCGACGAGAAATTCGAGCTCGAAACCGCGCCCGTCGGCGGCGCCGGCTACGAGGCGAGCGGCCATCCGCTGCCGGACGCGACGCTGAAGCTCGCGAAGGAAGCGGACGCGATCCTGTTCGGCGCGGTCGGCGACTGGAAATACGACTCGCTCGAGCGCGCGCTGCGCCCCGAGCAGGCGATCCTCGGCCTGCGCAAGCATCTCGAGCTGTTCGCGAACTTCCGCCCGGCGATCTGCTATCCGCAGCTCGTCGACGCATCGCCGCTCAAGCCCGAGCTGGTCGCGGGCCTCGACATCCTGATCGTGCGCGAGCTGAACGGCGACATCTACTTCGGCCAGCCGCGCGGCGTGCGCGCGGCGCCGGACGGCCCGTTCGCCGGCGCGCGCGAGGGCTTCGACACGATGCGCTATTCGGAGCCGGAAGTGCGCCGCATCGCGCACGTCGCGTTCCAGGCTGCGCGCAAGCGGCAGAAGAAGCTGCTGTCGGTCGACAAGTCGAACGTGCTGGAGACGTCGCAGTTCTGGCGCGACGTGATGATCGACGTATCGAAGGAATACGCGGACGTCGAGCTGTCGCACATGTACGTCGACAACGCGGCGATGCAGCTCGCGAAGGCGCCGAAGCAGTTCGACGTGATCGTGACGGGCAACATGTTCGGCGACATCCTGTCGGACGAGGCGTCGATGCTGACGGGCTCGATCGGCATGCTGCCGTCGGCGTCGCTCGACAAGAACAACAAGGGCTTGTACGAGCCGTCGCACGGCTCCGCGCCGGATATCGCGGGCAAGGGCGTCGCGAACCCGCTCGCGACGATCCTGTCGGCCGCGATGCTGCTGCGCTATTCGCTGAACCGCGCCGAGCAGGCGGACCGGATCGAGCGTGCGGTCAGGAAGGTGCTCGAGGCGGGTTACCGGACGGGCGACATCGCGACGCCGGGCTGCAACAAGGTCGGCACGGCGACGATGGGCGACGCGGTCGTCGCGGCGCTGTAAGCGCCGCGAGCGCGCCGCGCGTTCGACGCGGCGCGTCGTCGCAACAAGGACGGGCGGCTCCGAAAACGGGGTCCGTCCGGTTTTAGCGGCCGTTGTGCGGCCACCGAGGTTTGTGTAGACTCGAACGATGGCGACTTCCCTGATCTCCCCGGTCTCGAAACTCCACGGCAATCAAGCCCGTGCGGGTGCGCGCGCCATCGTCATCGGCAAAATCATCATCACGAAAACGATCACGAAAACGATCACGAAAATCTGATCGTCGTCCGTCGTGCCCGCCTGTTTCCCCGCGCGGTCGCGCCGGGGGCGGAAAAGGCGGGGAAGCTCCAGCAAAGGGTTAGTCATGAACGTAGGTCTCGTAGGTTGGCGCGGCATGGTCGGCAGCGTGCTGATGCAGCGCATGCAGGAAGAAGGCGATTTCGATCTGATCGAGCCGGTGTTTTTCAGCACCAGCAACGCGGGCGGCAAGGCGCCGTCGTTCGCGAAAAACGAGACCACGCTCAAGGATGCGACGAGCATCGACGACCTGAAGAAGTGCGACGTCGTCATCACGTGCCAGGGCGGCGACTACACGAACGACGTGTTCCCGAAGCTGCGCGCGGCCGGCTGGAACGGCTACTGGATCGACGCGGCGTCGTCGCTGCGGATGAAGGACGACGCGGTGATCATCCTCGATCCGGTGAACCTGAACGTGATCAAGGACGCGCTCGTCAACGGCACGAAGAACTTCATCGGCGGCAACTGCACGGTCAGCCTGATGCTGATGGCGCTGGGCGGCCTGTTCCGCGAGAACCTCGTCGACTGGATGACGGCGATGACGTACCAGGCCGCGTCGGGCGCGGGCGCGCAGAACATGCGCGAGCTGCTCGCGCAGATGGGCACGCTGAACGGCGCGGTTGCGGCGCAGCTCGCCGATCCGGCGTCGGCGATCCTCGACATCGATCGCCGCGTGCTCGCCGCGATGACGAGCGACGCGATGCCGACGAGCCAGTTCGGCGTGCCGCTCGCGGGCTCGCTGATTCCGTGGATCGACAAGGATCTCGGCAACGGGATGTCGAAGGAAGAATGGAAGGGCGGCGCGGAAACGAACAAGATCCTCGGCAAGCCGGCGATGGGCGAGCCGGGCTCGATTCCGGTCGACGGCCTGTGCGTGCGGATCGGCGCGATGCGCTGCCACTCGCAGGCGCTCACGATCAAGCTGAACAAGGACGTGCCGCTCGACGAGATCAACGGCATCCTCGCGTCGGCGAACGACTGGGTGAAGGTCGTGCCGAACGAGCGCGAAGCGTCGATGCGCGATCTGTCGCCGGCGAAGGTGACGGGCACGCTGTCGGTGCCGGTCGGCCGCCTGCGCAAGCTCGCGATGGGTGGCGAATACCTGTCGGCATTTACCGTCGGCGATCAATTGTTGTGGGGTGCGGCCGAGCCGCTGCGCCGGATGCTGCGCATTCTGCTCGACAAGTAAAGTAAACTACGCGATTACGACGCGTACACAACCCGAAAGCGTCGCGTTTCACGCGACGCTTTTTTTATTTGCGGTCCGATTTTGTCTTATTCCAAACGCGAACCCAGGCCGCGTAACGCCGCGGCGACCAAGCCGATGACGCTTCGATTCCTTTCTTCGACGACGATCTCCGATGGCCTGCCGAGCGCGCGACGCGCCGTCGCGGTCGCCATCCTCGCGCTCGCCGGCGCGACGGCTGCGCACGCGGCGCCCGATGCGGCGAGCGCCGCCGCGGGCGACCAGGCCGCGCCGCTCACGATCACCGTGCGACCCGGACAGTCGCTCAACGACATTGCTGTCGCCGTCACGCAGTCGCACGATCCCGCCGTGCTGGCCCGCGCGGGCCGCGCGCTCTTCGACGCGAATCCGCAGGCGTTCATGAAGCGCGATCCGAGCCGCTTGAAGATCGGCGCGCAATTGACGGTGCCCGCGCTCGACGCGACGGGCGCGGCGGCCGGCGTGGCCGACCCAGCCGGCGCGGCGGCGGGCGGCGCGCTCGCGTCGGCGGCGCTCGCGGCGTCGCATGCGGCCGCGTCGGCTGGGTCGGCCGGGTCGGCCGCAGCGGCCTCGCATCCGGTGGCGACGTCGGCGGCGTCGCACGTCGCCGCGGCAAGCGGCGCAACGTCATTGGCGGCGTTGGCGGCTTCCGGCGCAGCCGGTTCCGCGTCGACCGTGAACGGCGAGTCGGCGCCCGGCGCGGCGTCGGCGCATGCTTCGTCCGCGGCCGCTCAGGCGGCGGCGCCCGCCGCTTCGTCCGGTGTCGCCAGCGCGCACGTCTGGAGCGGCTCGATCCAGCAAGCGCCGGCGGGGGCGAACGGCGCGTCGGCGGCGGGCGCGGAGGCGCTGCTCGCTCCCGGCGCCGCAAATCAGATGCCTTCGGGCTCGGCAACGCAGGCCGCGACGGGCGCATCGCAAGCGCGGCCGTCGAGCCTGCAGCAATTGCTCGCGTTGAAGAATCGCGTCCTGATGGAGTTGCAGAAGCACGGGATCGGCAAGCCCGCCGCGAACCTTGCTCCGCCGCCGGCGCCCGCCGCCGGAAGCGCGCAGAAATCGCAGGCTGGTGCCGAGGCTGGGGCGGCGACGTCCGCGGTGGCCGGCTCCGAAACCGCAGGCTCCGAAACGGCGGGCTCAGAGGCCGCGGTCGGATCTGCCGCCGGACCGGCGACGAACGCCGCTTCCGCGCCGGCCGTGACGTCGCCCGCGAGCGTATCGCCGCGCGCGACGGCGCCGCAGGCGCCGTTCAACATGGGCGCCGCGATCGCGGTGGGCGCGGCCGTCGTCGCGCTGATCGCGGGCTTCGCGCTGCGCCGGCGCAAGAAGGGGCCGTCCGCTGACGCGATCGAGCCGGGCGCGTTCACGCCGGCCCCGGCGCTCGATCCGGATGCGGTCGCGGCCATTGCCGGCGCGCCGGCCGAACCCGAAGCGGCGGAAAAGACGCACGAAGCGGGCGAACAGGGCGCGAACGCGGCTGCTCGGCACGCATTGCCGATCGTGCCGCCCGTCGAAACCGACAAGGCGTCGGCGAAGGGCGAATCGATGTTGTCGTCGGCGGCCGGCCCGGACCTCGAGCCGGCTCGCGAGCCGCATGCGCGAGCAGCCGAGCCGTTGACGCTGAAGATGCCGCAGGCGGACGAGCCCGGCAGCGCGCCGTTCGCGGCCAAATCGGCGGCCGAATCGGCGGCCGAGGCGGGCGTCCCGCCGACCGGCGCGAAGCCGGCGCCGTACGCATGGCGACAGGCGTTCCCGCGCGACGCGATCGCCGCGCTCGACAGCCTCGATATGCCGCTGCCGCCGCGCGAGTCGGCGCCTGACGACATCGGCCAAGAAGTGCAATCGCAACCTGTCGAACCGGCGGGTTCGAATGCTTCCCAGGATGCAACTAACGGTCAAGCCGACGCGCATCGGCCGATTGGCGCGGAAGCGCCGCGTGAAGCGGGAGCGCTTGGCGAAGCAAAGCCGGTGGCGGATCGGAATGAGGGCGAACCGTTCGACGATGAAATGCATGCGGCCCGCCCATGGGTTGCCGAGCCGCTGCATGCCACGCCGCCGGGCGGAATCGAGCCTGGCGAAGCGGTAGCGCGGGCGGCTGAATCGTCGGCGATCGAACCACTGGGCGAAGCCGCGCGGGGGCAGGATGCGCGATCGACCGAGCCGCGATCGTTCGCGACGGAAGCGGGCTCGACGCATTCCGCCGGTCAGCAGGCGGCTCGCGCCGAAGCGACGGAGCCGCAAGCGCCGACGCCGATCGGAGCGGCGCCGGATGTGCACGAGCGGGCGCACGAGCAGGCGCACGCGCAGCGGCAGGCCGGCGCCGTGCCGCAGCAAGCCGCCGTGCCGCACGAGGCCGCCGTGCCGGGCATCGAACTGCCGAACGCGCCGTTGACCGCACATGTCGAGCCGCCGCCGGCGGCTGCGCAGCCCGGCGCAGCGTTCGCTGCACCCGCGCCGGTGCCGGCGTCGTCGAGCAGCGAACCGGCCCGCGAGCCGGCCGCGCCATCGCAGTCCCCGTCCCCGAACTTGCCGCCGCTCGGCGTCGCGCAATTCGGCGCGCTGAACCTCGACTTCGATCTGGAACTGCCGGCTGGCCCGAGCGCGTCGCTGCCGGCATTCACGCCCGAGGCGCTCGCGAAGATCGCGCGCAACAAGCTCGAGCTCGCGTCCGAATACGTCGAGCTCGGCGATCTCGCCGGCGCGCGCACGCTGTTGCACGAGGTGATCGAAGCCGGTCACGCCGACACGCGCGACGAAGCGCGCGTGATGCTCGCCAAGCTCGCCGATCTGTCGTGATGAGAATCGCACTCGGCATTCAATACGACGGCGCGGCGTTCTGCGGCTGGCAGTCGCAGCCGCACGGCAAGACTGTCCAGGACGTGCTCGAGCGGGCGCTCGCCGAATTCGCGCAGACCTCGCTGCACACGACGGTCGCGGGCCGCACCGATACCGGCGTGCACGGCCTCGGCCAGGTCGTCCATTTCGACACGGAGCTCGATCGCGCGGATTTCTCGTGGGTGCGCGGCACGAACGCGTTCCTGCCGCCGACGGTCGCCGTGCAATGGGCGAAGCCGATGCCGGACACGTTCCACGCGCGCTTCGCCGCGTTCGAGCGCACCTATTACTATGCGCTGTACGTGCATCCGGTGCGCTCGCCGATGCTCGCCGCACGCGCGGGCTGGGTCCACACGCCGCTCGACGTCGATGCGATGCGCGAAGCCGCCGAGCACCTCGTCGGCGAGCACGATTTCTCGGCGTTCCGTTCGTCGGAGTGCCAGGCGAAGTCGCCCGTCAAGCATCTGTACCAGATCGGCATCCGCCCCGACGGCGATTTCATCCATTTCCGCTTCCGCGCGAACGCGTTCCTGCACCACATGGTGCGCAACCTGATGGGCTGCCTCGTCGCGGTGGGGCGCGGCCGCTATCCGGCGTCGTGGCTCGCGCAAGTGCTCGAAAGCCGGGACCGCGACTGCGCGGCGCCGACCTTCATGCCCGAAGGGCTCTATCTCGCGCACGTCGGCTATCCGGCCGAATTCGCGGTGCCGCCCGCGCAGCTCGGCAGCGTGCCGTGGAGCAGCGTGTGGGCCGATCTGGACGGACGACCATGATGACCGACAAGACGAAGACAATGGACGATACGCTCGCCGCGGGTGCGCGCGACGACGTGCTTGCCGCCGCGCCGCCGCCGCGCACGCGGATCAAGCTCTGCGGGCTGTCGAAGCCCGGCGACGTCGATTGGGCGGCCGAGCTGGGCGCCGACGCGATCGGCCTCGTGTTCTACCCGAAAAGTCCGCGCGCCGTGACGATCGACCAGGCGGCCGCGCTTGCCGCGCGCGTGCCGCCGTTCGTGTCGGTCGTCGGATTGTTCGTCAATTCGACCGAGGACGAGATCGCGCGCGTCGCGAACGAAGTGCCGCTCACGCTGCTGCAATTCCACGGCGACGAGACGCCCGCGCAATGCGCGTCGCTCGCCGCCGCGGCGCGCCTGCCGTGGCTGCGCGCGCTGCGCGTGGGCGTGGCGGCCAGGCCGGCCGATTTGGTAGAATCGGCTCTTCACTATTCGGCAGCACGCGGCTTGTTGTTCGACACCCTCGTCGAGCACTACGGCGGCAGCGGCAAGGTCTTCGATTGGTCACTTATCCCAGCAGAGCTCGCGCGTCGGGCCGTTTTGAGTGGTGGGTTGAACGCGCAAAACGTCGGTGATGCGATCCGTCAGGTGCGCCCGTTCGCGGTCGATGTCTCGAGCGGCATCGAAACGCCGGGCGCGAAGGGCGTGAAGGATCGCGCCCGCATGGCGGCGTTCGTGCGCGCGGTGCGCGACGCGGACGCCGGGTGATGCCAGCCCGCGCGGCGGGCGCCGGAAACGAGAACCGGCGCGCCGCGCGGTCGAACCGAGAGTGACGTCATGTACAACCTTCCCGATGATCGTGGCCATTTCGGCCCATATGGCGGCGTGTTCGTCGCCGAAACGCTGATTCACGCGCTCGACGAGCTGCGCGCCGCGTACGAGAAATTCAAGAACGACCCCGACTTCGTCGCCGAGTACAACCGCGAACTGAAGCATTTCGTCGGCCGTCCGTCGCCGATCTATCACGCGCAGCGCTGGAGCGACACGCTCGGCGGCGCGCAGATCTACCTGAAGCGCGAAGACCTGAACCACACGGGCGCGCACAAGGTGAACAACGTGATCGGCCAGGCGCTGCTCGCGAAGCGGATGGGCAAGAAGCGGGTGATCGCCGAGACGGGCGCGGGCCAGCACGGCGTCGCGACCGCGACGATCTGCGCGCGCTTCGGCATGGAGTGCGTCGTCTACATGGGCGCGGAAGACGTGCGCCGCCAGGCCGCGAACGTCTATCGGATGAAGCTGCTCGGCGCGACCGTCGTGCCCGTCGAATCCGGCTCGCGCACGCTGAAGGACGCGCTCAACGAAGCGATGCGCGACTGGGTCACGAACATCGAGAACACGTTCTACATCATCGGCACGGTCGCGGGCCCGCACCCGTATCCGATGATGGTGCGCGACTTCCAGCGCGTGATCGGCGACGAGTGCAAGGTGCAGATGCCCGAGCTCGCCGGGCGGCAGCCTGACGCGGTGATCGCGTGCGTCGGCGGCGGCTCGAACGCGATGGGCATCTTCTATCCGTACATCGACGATCAATCGGTGCAGCTGATCGGCGTCGAGGCGGCGGGCGACGGCCTCGACACGGGCCATCACGCGGCGTCGCTGATCGCCGGCAGCCCCGGCGTGCTGCACGGCAACCGCACGTACCTGCTGCAGGACGACAACGGCCAGATCATCGAGACGCACTCGGTGTCGGCGGGCCTCGACTATCCGGGCGTCGGCCCCGAGCACGCGTGGTTGAAGGACAGCGGCCGCGCGCAGTACGTCGGCATCACCGACGACGAAGCGCTGAAGGCGTTCCACGACTGCTGCCGGATCGAGGGGATCATCCCGGCGCTCGAATCGAGCCACGCGATCGCGTATGCGACGAAGCTCGCGCCGACGCTGCCGAAGGACAAAGTCCTGCTCGTCAACCTGTCGGGCCGCGGCGACAAGGACATGCACACGGTCGCCGAGCGATCGGGCATCGCGCTCTGAACCCGAACGATGCGTGACCTGATCGAAGAGCCGGCGGGCGGCGCGGCGAGCGGGGCGGAAGCGGTTCCGGCCGCGGACGCCGCTCGCGCGCGGCCGGCCGGCATCGAACTCATCAACCGCGATTTCCTGACTGAAGCCGCGAGCCTGCCGGACGCGTCGATCGACCTGATCGTCGCCGATCCGCCGTACGGGCTCGGCAAGGATTACGGCAACGACTCGGACAAGCGCTCCGGCGACGACCACCTCGCGTGGACGCGCGAGTGGCTCGAACTCGCGATTCCGAAGCTCAAGTCCACCGGCTCGATGTACGTGTTCTGCACGTGGCAGTACGCGCCCGAGATCTTCAGCTTCCTGAAGACGAGGCTCACGATGATCAACGAGATCATCTGGGACCGGCGCGTGCCGAGCATGGGCGGCACGACGCGCCGCTTCACGTCGGTGCACGACAACATCGGCTTTTTCGCGGTGTCGAAGGGCTATTACTTCGATCTCGATCCGGTTCGCATCCCATACGACGCCGATACGAAGAAGGCGCGCTCGCGCAAGCTGTTCGAAGGCAGCAAGTGGCTCGAGCTCGGCTACAACCCGAAGGACGTGTGGTCCGTGTCGCGCCTGCATCGCCAGCATGCGGAGCGGGTCGACCATCCGACCCAGAAGCCGCTCGAGATCATCGAGCGGATGGTGCTCGCGAGCTGCCCGCCGGGCGGCCGCGTGCTCGATCCGTTCATGGGCAGCGGCACGACCGCGGTGGCCTGCGCGCGGCAGCGGCGCGGCTTCGTCGGCTACGAGATCAACGAAAGCTATTGCGCGATCGCGCGTGAGCGCGTGGCGGCGCTCGCGGCGCCGATCGACGCGTAAGCGTCGCCGCGCGCGCGATAGCGTACGATTTGGAAAAAACCATGTCCCGTATTCAGAACACCTTCGCCGCACTCGCCGCCCAAGGCCGTAAAGGGCTGATTCCGTTCATCACCGCGGGCGATCCCGATCCGGCGAAGACGGTCGAGCTGATGCACGCGCTCGCCGAAGGCGGCGCCGACGTGATCGAGCTCGGCGTGCCGTTCTCCGACCCGATGGCGGACGGCCCCGTGATCCAGCGCTCGTCCGAGCGCGCGCTCGCGAAGGGCGTGACGCTCGCCGGCGTGCTCGGCGACGTGAAGCGCTTCCGCGAGCGCGACCAGAAGACGCCCGTCGTGCTGATGGGCTATGCGAATCCGATCGAGCGGATGGGCGAGGACGCGTTTGCCGCGGCCGCGCGCGACGCGGGCGTCGACGGCGTGCTCGTCGTCGACTATCCTCCGGAGGAATCGCACGATTTCGCCGCGAAGATGCGCGCGGCGGGCATCGATCCGATTTTCCTGCTCGCGCCGACGTCGACCGACGACCGGATCGCCGCCGTCGGCCACGTGGCGAGCGGCTACGTCTACTATGTATCGCTCAAGGGCGTGACGGGCGCCGGAAATCTGGATGTTTCCAGCATTGCGGGTAAAATCCCGGCCATCAAGTCGCGCGTGCCGCTGCCGATCGGGGTCGGTTTCGGCATCCGCGACGCCGCGACGGCGCGCGCGGTGGCCGAGGTGGCGGACGCCGTCGTGATCGGCAGCCGCCTCGTCCAGTTGCTGGAGCAGGCCGCGCCGGAGAACGCCGCCGCCGAACTCGAGGCGTTCGTCGCCGAGCTGCGCGCCGCGATCGACGGCGCGGCCGAGCCGGCCGCGTAAGCGACGCGCGGGACACGTCAACACAAGCTGACCGCGGGCCGGGGGCAGAACGCCCGGCCCGCCACCGAACAGGAAACCATACGATGAGCTGGCTCGACAAACTGTTGCCGCCGAAGATCAAGCAGACCGATCCGAAAAGCCGCAAGGGGATTCCCGAGGGCCTGTGGGTCAAGTGCCCGTCGTGCGAAGCGGTGCTGTACCGTAACGACGTCGACGCGAATCAGCACGTGTGCCCGAAGTGCGATCACCACATGCGGATCGGCGCGCGCGAGCGCCTCGACGCGCTGCTCGATCCGGAGGGCCGCTACGAGATCGGCCAGGAGATCGTGCCGGTCGATTCGCTGAAGTTCAAGGACAGCCGCAAGTATCCTGATCGTCTGAAGGAAGCGATGGACGAGACGGGCGAGACCGACGCGATGGTCGTGATGGGCGGCGCGATCCACACGCTGCCCGTGGTCGCCGCGTGCTTCGAGTTCTCGTTCATGGGCGGCTCGATGGGCTCGGTCGTCGGCGAGCGCTTCGTGCGCGGCGCGCAGAACGCGCTCGAGCAGCAGGTGCCGTTCATCTGCTTCACCGCGTCGGGCGGCGCGCGGATGCAGGAAAGCCTGCTGTCGCTGATGCAAATGGCGAAGACCACCGCGATGCTGACGAAGCTCTCCGAGGCGAAGCTGCCGTTCATTTCGGTGCTGACCGATCCGACGATGGGCGGCGTGTCGGCGAGCTTCGCGTTCTTGGGCGACGTCGTGATCGCCGAGCCGAAGGCGCTGATCGGCTTCGCGGGCCCGCGCGTGATCGAGCAGACGGTGCGCGAGAAGCTGCCGGAAGGCTTCCAGCGCGCCGAGTTCCTGCTGACGACGGGCGCGATCGACATGATCGTCGACCGCCGCAAGATGCGCGACGAGATCGCGCAACTGCTCGCGCTCTTGCAGCGCCAGCCGGCCGACGCGCTGGCTTGACGGCCGCGCGCATGATCGCACCACCGCGCGTCGCTCGGCTTGCGCCGAGCGGCGCGTTTGTTTTTTCGGCGGATTCTCCCGGACTCGCCGCTTTGACTCGCAGTTGAATTCGATGAGCACTTTTCCCACTCTCGACGCGTGGCTCTCGCATCTCGAAAGCGCGCATCCCGTCGGCATCGACATGGGCCTGACCCGCATCGGCCAGGTCAAGGACGCGCTGAAGCTCGCGTTCGCGTGCCCGGTGGTCACCGTCGGCGGCACGAACGGCAAGGGCTCGACCTGCGCGTTCGTCGAGACGATTCTCGTGCGCGCGGGCTATAAGGTCGGCTGCCACACGTCGCCGCATCTGCTGCGCTTTAACGAGCGCGCGCGCATCGACGGGCGGATCGTCGAGGACGCCGAGCTGCTGCCGCACTTCGAGGCGGTCGAGGCGGCGCGCACGAGCCTGCCGGAGCCGGTGTCGCTCACGTATTTCGAGTTCACGACGCTCGCGATCATGCACCTGTTCGCGTCGCGCGGGCTCGACGCGGTGATCCTCGAAGTCGGGCTCGGCGGCCGGCTCGACGCGGTCAACGTGATCGACACCGATTGCGCGATCGTGACGAGCATCGACGTCGACCACATCGAATACCTCGGCGACACCCGCGAGAAGATCGCGTTCGAGAAGGCGGGCATCTTCCGCGCCGGCAAGCCCGCGATCTGCGGCGACCCGGCGCCGCCGCAGACGCTCGTCGACCACGCGGCGGCGATCGGCGCGGACCTCTGGCTCGTCGGGCGCGACTTCCGCTTCGCGACGCAGCCGGGCAGCGAGCGCCAGCAATGGACGTACGTCGGCCGCGACAAGCGCTATCCGGCGCTCGCGTATCCGGCGCTGCGCGGCGCGAACCAGCTGCTCAACGCATCGGCCGCGCTCGCCGCGCTCGAGGCGCTGCGCGAGCGTCTGCCCGTGTCCGCGCAGGACATCCGGCTCGGGCTCGCGAACGTCGAGTTGCCGGGGCGCTTCCAGGTGCTGCCCGGCAAGCCGCTCGTGCTGCTCGACGTCGCGCACAACCCGCACGCGGCCGCGGTGCTTGCGCAGAATCTCGACAGCATGGGCTACTACCCGTACACGCACGCGGTGTTCGGCGCGATGGCCGACAAGGATCTCGCCGGAATCGTCGCGCGCCTGAAGGGCTCGATCGATCACTGGCATCTGACCGACCTGCCGTTGCCGCGCGCCGCGTCGGCCGACGTGCTCGAGCGCGTGCTGCGCGGCGCGGGCGTCGAGAGCGGCGCGCAGCACAGCGTCACGCGCCACGCGAGTCCGGCCGACGCGTTCCTCGATGCACTAAAAAGCGCATCCGACAATGATAGAATCTTGGTTTTCGGTAGCTTCTACACGGTAGCGGGCGTGATGCCCGTCGTGGACCGCCGCCATGACCACTGACTGACGAGTAGCTTCGGGTTCAGCCATACATGGGAATTTTCTCGTTCGGCAAGAAAGAGGACGACGCGCCGCAAAGGCGCGGGTCGCGGTCCGGCGCCCGGGCCGTGCGCACCGAACGCGTGGAGCGCCGGTCGCGCCGCACCGAGCGGCCCGACACCGACGCACTGCTGCTCGATCCGACCCTTCCTGAAAAACAACGCGCGCGCCGGCGCCTCGTCGGCGCGATCGCGCTCGTCGTCGCCGCGGTGATCGTGCTGCCGATGGTGCTCGATTCGCATCCGAAGCCCGTCACCGACGACGTCCAGATCGACATTCCGAACCGTCCGTCGCACCAGGCGGCCGCCGCGAACGACGAAGACGCGTCGGACCTCCAGGCGGGCGTCGCGCACGACGAGCCGCCCGCGTCCGAAACGGCCGCGACCGCGAGCGTCGCGCCCGCCGCGCCGGCGCCGGCGCCCGCGCCCGTCGCGACCGCGAAGACGGACGCGAAGCACACGCAGGACGCGAAGCACACGCAAACCGCCGCCGCGAAGGCGCCGAGCGCCGCGCAGAAGCCGGCCGCGCAGCCGTCGCAGGATGCCGCGGCGGCGCGCGCCTCGGCCGACGGCGACGCGTCGTCGCCCGCATCGCCGCCCGGCGCGCGCTTCGCGCTGCAGCTCGGCTCGTTTCGCGACGACGCGACCGCCCGCGCCTGGGCGGCGAAGTTGAAAGCGGCGGGCGTGCCCGCGTATGTCGAGCATCGCAAGCAGGCCGACGGCAGTACGGCTACACTGTTGCGCGCGGGGCCGTTCGCCGATCGCGCGGCCGCTTCCTCCGCGATCGCGAAGGTGCGCGAAGCGGGCCTCACGCAGTAAAGGGCGATGCTGACCGCTTTCGATTACGCCGTCCTGCTGGTGATCGGTCTGTCGGCGATGCGCGGCGCGTGGCGCGGCTTCGTCGGCGAGATCTTCGGCCTGATCGGCTGGATCGCCGCATTTTTGATCGCGTGCCGATTCGTCGGCGTCGTGCTGCCCTACATTCCGGCGACTTGGCCGGGCGGCGCGTTGACCCAGTGGGTCGTCGCGTTCGCGTTGATCGTCATCGGCGTCGTGCTCGTCGCGGGCGTCGCGAACGCGTTGCTGTCGCGGATCGCGCAGGCGACGGGCCTGGGCGGCGTCGACCGGTCGCTCGGCATGATGTTCGGCCTCGTGCGCGGCGTGCTGCTCGTGCTGCTGCTCGTCGCCGGGGCCGGCTTGACCGAGCTGCCGAAACAGGATTTCTGGCGCGACGCGTTGTTGCGTCCGTTCGCCGAACAGGGCGTGCGCGAGCTGAAGCCGCTCTTGCCCGACGGGCTCGCTGCGTACATTCACGTCTGATCCGCGCGAGCGCACCGACCGAACCGTTTTTTGTATCGTTGAAGGACATGCCATGTGCGGCATCGTAGGCGTTATCTCCCAGTCTCCGGTCAACCAGCTCGTCTATGACAGCCTGCTGCTGCTGCAGCACCGCGGTCAGGACGCGGCGGGCATCGCGACGGCGGACGGCAGCAATTTCCACATGTACAAGGCGAACGGCATGGTGCGCGACGTGTTCCGCACGCGCAACATGCGCAGCCTGCCCGGCACGGCCGGGATCGGTCAGGTCCGTTATCCGACGGCGGGCTCCGCGTCGAGCGAAGCCGAAGCGCAACCGTTCTACGTGAACGCGCCGTTCGGCATCATCCTCGCGCACAACGGCAATCTGACGAACTGGCAACAGTTGAAGGACGAGATGTTCCGGATCGACCGCCGCCACATCAACACGAATTCCGACAGCGAAGTGCTGCTGAACGTGCTCGCGCACGAGCTGCAACTGTCGACGACGGGCCTCGAGCTCGATCCGGATTCGCTGTTCAAGGCGGTCGCGGGCGTGCACCGCCGCGCGCACGGCTCGTACGCGATCGTGTCGCTGATCGCGGGCTGCGGCCTGCTCGCGTTCCGCGATCCGTTCGGCATCCGCCCGCTTTGCATCGGCAAGCTCGAGACCGAGCAGGGCACCGAGTGGATCGTCGCGTCGGAATCGGTCGCGGTGGAGGGCATCGGCTTCGAGTTCGTTCGCGACGTGCAGCCGGGCGAGGCGGTCTTCATCGACGTGAACGGCAAGTTCCACAGCCGCCAGTGCGCGGACAAGCCGAGCCTGAACCCGTGCATGTTCGAGTACGTGTACCTCGCGCGTCCGGATTCGTGCCTCGACGGCGTGCCTGTGTACAACGTCCGCCTGCGCATGGGCGACTACCTCGCCGAGAAGGTCAAGCGCGAGCTGCCGAACGTGCCGATCGACGTCGTGATGCCGATTCCCGATTCGTCGCGGCCGGCGGCGATGCAGGTGGCGGCGAAGCTCGGCGTCGAGTACCGCGAAGGCTTCTTCAAGAACCGCTACGTCGGCCGCACGTTCATCATGCCGGGCCAGGCGGTGCGCAAGAAGTCGGTGCGCCAGAAGCTCAACGCGATGAGCATCGAGTTCAAGGACAAGCACGTGCTGATCGTCGACGATTCGATCGTGCGCGGCACCACGTCGCACGAGATCGTGCAGATGGCGCGCGACGCGGGCGCGAAGTCGGTGATCTTCGCGTCGGCGGCGCCGCCCGTGAAGTTCCCGAACGTCTACGGCATCGACATGCCGACGCGCGGCGAGCTCGTCGCGCACGGCCGCACCGACGAGGAAGTCGCGAAGATCATCGGCGCCGATTACCTGATCTATCAGGACGTCGACGATCTGCGCCGCGCGGTGCGCGACATCAATCCGTCGCTCGAGCGCTTCGAGGCGTCGTGCTTCGACGGCGAGTACATCACGGGCGACGTCACGCCCGAGTATCTCGACGCGATCGAGCGCGCGCGTCTCGCGCCCGCGTCGCAGGCCGATCGCGATTCGAACGGCGAAGGCGCCGAGCGCTCGCAGATGAACCTGCAGCTGTCGGTCGAGTGAGCGCCCCGCGCACATGACCGAAAAGGCGTGATACGATGAGGCCTTGCGTCGATTTGATTTCAGCTTGCGGACGCGGGGCAACCCAAAACAGCTAAAGCGAAGGCCGGTGAGCAGCGCCACGCCGGCCCGAGTCGATAGCTGTTCGTACCGCACACTAAGCCCGCTGATGCCGACGCATGAGCGGGCTTTTTGTTGGTCTGCGCATTCGCCGCGCGGCGCGCACGGCGGCGATGCGCTTGAAAACGGATGAACGGAACATGGACGATTCTCTCAACTTCGACACGCTCGCCGTGCGCTCGGGCACGCTGCGCAGCGAATTCAACGAACATTCGGAAGCGCTCTTCCTGACGTCGAGCTTCTGCTACGCGAGCGCGGCCGAGGCGGCCGAGCGCTTCAAGCATTCGGAAGACTATTACACGTACTCGCGCTTCACGAACCCGACCGTCACGATGTTCCAGGATCGCCTCGCGGCGCTCGAGGGCGGCGAGGCGTGCATCGCGACCGCGTCCGGGATGGCGGCGATCACGTCGGTCGTGATGGCCGCGTTGCAGGCGGGCGACCACCTCGTCAGCTCGCGCAGCCTGTTCGGCTCGACGCTCGGGCTGTTCGGGCAGATCTTCGCGAAGTTCGGCATCGAGACGACGTTCGTCGATCCGGCCGATCTCGACGCATGGCGCGCCGCCGTGCGCCCCGAGACGAAGATGTTCTTCCTCGAGACGCCGTCGAACCCGATGACCGAGCTCGCCGACATCGAGGCGATCGGCAAGATCGCGAAGGCGGCGAACGCGCTGTTCGTCGTCGACAACTGTTTCTGCAGCCCGGTGCTGCAGCAGCCGCTCAAGCTCGGCGCGGACGTCGTGATGCACTCGGCGACCAAGTTCCTCGACGGCCAGGGCCGCGTGCTCGGCGGCGCGCTCGTCGGCTCGAAGGCGTTCATCATGGAGAAGGTGTTCCCGTTCGTGCGCACCGCGGGGCCGACGCTGTCCGCGTTCAACGCGTGGGTGCTGCTCAAGGGCATGGAGACGCTGTCGCTGCGCGTGAACCGGCAATCGGAGAACGCGCTCGAGATCGCTCGCTGGCTCGAGGCGCATCCGGCCGTCAAGCGCGTGTTCTATCCGGGGCTCGAATCGCATCCGCAATACGCGCTCGCGAAGCGCCAGCAGAAGTCGGGCGGCTCGGTCGTGTCGTTCGAGCTGAAGGGCGACACGCCCGAGCAGCAGCGCGCGAACGCATGGCGCGTGATCGACGGCACGAAGATCGTGTCGATCACCGCGAATCTCGGCGACACGCGCACGACGATCACGCATCCGGCGACGACGACGCACAGCCGCATCACGCCTCAGGCGCGCGAGGCGGCGGGGATCACCGAGGGGCTGATCCGGCTTGCGGTCGGGCTGGAGGACCCGGCGGACATTCGCGACGATCTCGCGCGGGGGCTCGAGGGCTGACGCTGAAAATCTTGCGGCGCGCACGCATGCATGGCGCGTGGCGCGCGCGTCGAGCCGCATCGCCTTGCTTCGCATCGCTTCGCTTTGTTTCGCCTTGCTTCGCCTTGCTTCGCTTCGCGCGGTGCCGCGTGAAGCGTGGGAGCGAGCCGCGACACACCGCACCGGGCCGCGACGCGCCGCCTTCGGCGCGTTCGCGCCAACTGCTAAGCTGGCCGTTCGAATGCATCGAACCAGAAGCGTCCCCATGTTTCAAGCCGGCATCGGCATCAATTTCGAAGCGGCGTTGCGCGACGTGGCTGAATACTGGTCGCCGCGCGTCGTCGGGCGCGTGAACGATCAGTACGTGAAGGTCGCGAAGCTGAAGGGCGAATTCACATGGCACAAGCACGCCGACGAGGACGAGATGTTCCACGTCGTCTACGGCAGCTTGCGCATTCGATTCGAGGATCGCGACGTCGTGCTGAACGCGGGCGACTTCTGCATCGTGCCGAAGCACACGATGCACAACCCGGTCGCCGGGGAAGCGTGCGGGATCGCGCTGATCGAGACCGTCGCGACGCTGCACACGGGCGACACGCCGCGGCCGCTCGCGAAGAGCATCGACGCTCAGCTGGCCGGCTGACCCTCGCGCGCGACGATTGTCGAGCGCATGTCGTCGTACATCCATCGCAGCGTTTCGTCGAGCGGCGTGCGGTGCGTGTCGCCGATCGCGCCGCGCAGCTTCTGCCGCGAACCGACCAGCTTCTTCACTTCGTTCGCGCGCACGAAGCGCGGATCGACGCTAACGGCGATCACGTAGCCTGCGATACGCGCGAGCATCGCCAGCACCTCTTTCAACGCATAGCCGCGCTCCGCGCATACGTTGAACGTCTCGCCCGCCGGCGCGGCGTCGATGAGCCGCGCGTACGCGTCGACGACGTCGCGCACGTCGGAGAAATCGCGGCTCACGTCGAGATTGCCCAGCGAGATGCGCGACTCGCCGCGCGCGTAGTGCGCGACGAGCTTCGGCAGCAGATACGCGTCGCTCTGGCCGACGCCCGTGTAGTTGAACGGTCGCGCGATCACGATCGGCAGGCGGTCGAACCAGAGCCTCGCCATGTATTCCATCGCGAGCTTGCTGACCGCGTAGTCGTTCGCCGGCGACGGCGGCGTCGTTTCATCGAGCACTTCGGTCGGCGCATTGCCGTAGACGTTCGCGCTGCTTGCGAGCAGCACCGCGTTCGGGCGCGTGTCGAGGCCCTCGAGCGACGCGAGCAGGTTGCGCGTGCCGACCACGTTGACGAGGTACGTATCCTGCGGATTGCCGTGCGCGACATGCGCGCGCGCCGCGAGATGCACGACCGCGTGCGGCCGGGCATCGGCGACCGCCGCGTGCAGCGAGTCGACGTCGAGCAGATCCGCCTTCACGCATCGCCAGCGCCGCAGCAGCGGATCGCCGAGCACGTCGGTGTTGGGGGCGACCGTGCCCCACACGTCGTAGCCGTCCGCTTCGAGGCGTGCGGCGAGATGGCGCCCGGTGAAGCCTGCGATGCCGGTGACGAGCGCGCGACGCGCGCCGGGTTCAGAAGGTTTCATGGTGACTGTTGCGCGTGATGTCGGCCTCGACCATCATACGGCACAGCGCTTCGAGCGTCGTCTGCGGCGTCCAGCCGAGCTTTTCCTTCGCCTTGTCCGCACAGCCGATCAGCAGATCGACTTCGGCGGGGCGGTAGAACTTCGGATTCACCGACACGAGCACGTTGCCCGTCGCGGTGTCGATTCCGCGCTCGTCCTCGGCCTTGCCGCTCCATTCGAGTTGATAGCCCGCCGCCGCGAACGCCATCCGCACGAAATCGCGCACCGTCTCGGTGCGGTTCGTCGCGAGTACGTAGGTGTCGGGCTCGTCCGCCTGCAGCATTCGCCACATTCCTTCCACGTATTCGAGCGCGAAGCCCCAATCGCGCTTTGCGTCCATGTTGCCGAGCTCGAGCCGGCTCGCCTTGCCGAGCTTGATCTTCGCGACGGTGTCGGTGATCTTGCGCGTGACGAACTCGCGGCCGCGCAGCGGCGACTCGTGATTGAACAGGATGCCGCTCGAGCCGAAGATGCCGTACGACTCGCGGTAATTGACCGTCGTCCAGTGCGCGAACAGCTTCGCGACGCCGTACGGGCTGCGCGGATAGAACGGCGTGCTCTCGGTCTGCGGAATCGCCTGCACCTTGCCGAACATCTCCGACGTCGACGCCTGGTAATAGCGCGTCTTCGGGTTCACGATGCGAATCGCCTCGAGCAGGTTCAGCGCGCCGAGGCCCGTGACGTCGGCCGTCGTCGTCGGTTGGTCGAACGACACGCCGACGAAGCTCTGCGCGGCGAGGTTGTACAGCTCGCCCGGCCGGGTCCGTTCGATGAGGCGCAGGCTCGAACCGAGATCGGTCAGATCGTGCTCGACGAGCGTCAGGTTCGGATGCTTGTCGACGCCCAGTTCGGCGATGCGCCAGAAGTTGACCGAGCTCGTGCGGCGATACGTGCCGACGACTTCGTAGCCCTTGTCGAGCAGGAGCTTCGTCAGATAAGCGCCGTCCTGGCCCGTTATCCCGGTGATGATCGCCTTGCGTGCTTGGGTCATTGCGGTTTCCTAATCGAACGATGGGGGAATCGGATCATGCGGACGCGCCCGCGAGCGCCAGCCGGGGCGCGCCGCGCGTCAGGCGCCGCTCGAAGCCGTACCAGCTCGCGCTCGCGTACGCGAGCGTGATGCCGAACGCGAGCGCCGCCGTCAGGTAGCGGTTCAGATGCAGCGGCCAGAGCGCGTACAGCACGCTCAGGTGGACCAGATAGATCGTGTAGCTGACGGTGCCGACATAGACGAGCGCCGGATTCGTCAGCACGCGCTGCACGAGGCCGCGGCCGCGGCCGCGCAGCGCGATCACGACGATCGACGTGCAGAGCACGAGCGAGATGCTGTAGAGCGCCGCATTGGAAAGCGGCGTGTTCGCCGCGCGAAAGCGCGGATACGACAGATGCAGCCACGCGAGCACGGCGAGCGCCGCGCAGGCGGCGGCGATCGCCGCGCCGTAGTACGGCTCGAGCGCGCGGCGGTCGCGGCGCAGCACGACGGCGATGAGCGCGCCCGCGGCGAGCAGATCCATCCGGAACGGCGTCAGGTAGTAGATCGGCCAGAACGAATCGAACCACGGCGTCGCGATCGCGCGCAAGAGCGGCGCGGCGGCGATCAGCGCGGCCGCGACCCACGCGAGCGCGCGCTCGGGAACGAGCAGCACGACGAACGGCCAGAAGATGTAGAACTGCTCCTCGACGGCGAGCGACCACAGCACGTTCAGGCTTTCGTGCCCGATGCCGCCGAGCGACAGGCCGATGTTCGTCGAGAAGAACGCATACCAAGGCCAGTGCCTGGCCCACTCGACGCCGAACAGCAGCGACGACGCGACGAGCAGCAGCAGATACGGCGGCAGGATGCGGCGCACGCGGCGCGCGTAGAAGTAGCCGAAGTACGATTCGCCGCGCGCCTTGCGCTCGAGCAGGATGCCGGTGATGAGCAGGCCGCTCAGCACGAAGAAGAGATCGACGCCGATCCAGAGCGGCGCCTTGAGCGCATGCTGGAAGAACACGGCGAGCACGGCGAACGCACGCAGGCCGTCGAGCTGGACGATGCGGCCGGCGTGGGCGGGCGGGGCAACGAGCGTATCGCGAGTCGTCATCGGGCGTGGGGGCGGACGACGACGATTCGATGCGGGCCGCGCGCGGCGCTTCCGTCGCTCGGATCATCGTGCATCCGCTGAAATAAATGAAAGATCGAACTGAAATCGATTCTAGGGAAAAGAAATCGGCAAAAAAACGCGCCGAGATTCGTTCGACTTTCTCCGATACGGCGCGGCGACCGGGGCGGCCGCGTGAGCGGCGAACGCGGCGTGAAATTCGATTCCGATCTTTTTTATCGTGCGCACATCGCAGTGCGGCATTTCCTACGCGGCCGGCGCGGGCCGCCGGTCGTTCCTGCCGGCGCAGGGCCGCATGAAACGGCTAGAAACGATCATTCGATACGCGATTGCACATCGAAATATCCGCAAATATTTCCAAATTTCTTGTGAATATTTTTGCTTGTAACCTGCTTCGCATCGTTTGAAACCTATTTTGCGATGCGTGCATGCGTCGCAAACGCACGAGCGTTTCGCGCGTTTGGCTCGCATTTGCGCCGGACGCGCGCCGGCGTTTCGTCACGGTCGAAGGGAGAGGCGTTTTGCGACGTTTGATGCTAATGGGAGTGGCGGCGTGCGCGGCGGCGGCGTTCGCGGGCGCCGCGCAGGCGGAGAACGTGCTGCCCGCGACGACGTCGTGGATCGGCAATACCTATGGTTACGGCGACGGCACGTGGACGCAGATCGACATTCGCGCGATCGCGGTCACGCCCGACGGCAAGGTGTACACGAACGCGCCATGGGACGAGAGCGGCGCGGAGGCGAGCGTCTATCAGGACGGCAAGATGCTCGGCTTCGCGGGCGGCACGCACGGCTGGGGCAACGCGGGCGGCAGCGCGATCGCGGTCAACGGCCGCTATGCGTACGTGGCGATCGCGGTCGGCAACGAGAAAGGGCGGCTCGTCTCGCCGGGCATCTGGCCGGACAAGGGCCGGCAGTGGTACGGGATCTCGCGCCGCGAGATCGGCGACGTGAAGCAGGCCGCGCCGTTTCGCAGCGCGAAGGCGGGCGATGCGCGCGCGAAGCTCGCGGCGAGCTTCCTGATGGTCAACGACGTGCCGACCGACACGCGCGCGGAAGTCGCGGGGCTCGCCGCGAACGACAGCGTGCTGTACGCGACCGATCCGCTGCACGACACCGTCGGCGTGTACGACGCGCAGACGATGCAGAAAAAAGGCTCGTGGAGCGCGCACGAGCCGGGCCGGATCGCGCTCGCGGGCGACGGCACGCTGTGGCTGCTGACCGACACGGTGAACGGCCCAGCGAAGCTCGCGCACGTGCGCCCCGACGGCCGCGCGATCGACGACGCGCCCGAGCTGCCGCCGGGCACCGACGCCGTGGACGTCGCGGCCGACGCGAAGGGCCGCGTGCTGATCGCCGACAACGGCCCGCGCCAGCAGATCCTGATCTTCTCGAAACCCGCCGACGGCGGCTATGCGATGTCCGGCACGCTCGGCGAGCGCGGCGGCATCTTCTCGGGCTACGCGGGACGGCCGGGGCCGCAGCGCTTCAACGGGCTGACGGGCGTCGGCGTGGATCGCGCGGGCAACGTCTACGTCGCGACGAACGGCATCGGCCCGCGCCACGGCACGATCGGCGCGGGGCTCGGCAGCACGCTCGAGAGCTACGCGCCCGACGGCCGGCTGCGCTGGCAGGTGCAGGGCCTGTTGTTCGTCGACGGCGCGTGGATCGATCCGGGCCGCCCGAACAGCGTCTACACCGGCAACAAGCGCTTCGAGCTCGATCTGTCGAAGCCCGTCGGCAAGGAATGGAAATATGCGGGATTCCTGTCGAACCGCTTCAAGTATCCGGACGATCCGGTGTTCAACACCGATCAATGGCCCGGCATGCCGTTCGCGCGCAAGGTCGCCGGCCGCACGTTCCTCTATCTGACCGACATGTACGCGGATCATCTGAAGATCTACCGCTTCGATGCGAAGCGCGACGGCGAGACCGCGATTCCGTCGGGGCTGCTCGCCGGGCGCGCGCGGCCCGTCGACAAGGTGCCGAACCGGCCGTCGGGCGGCGACTGGATCTGGCGCGACGCGAACGGCAACGGCCGCTTCGACGAAGGCGAATTCGAGCTGAACACGACCGGCAAGGGCATGGCGGGCGGCTGGGGCTGGTGGGTCGACACGAGCGGCGACATCTGGCGCACGAGCGACACGCGCGGCATCCGGCGCTTTCGTTTCGGCGGGCTCGACAAGGCCGGCAACCCGATCTACTCGTACGACAAGCTGACGACGTATCCGACGCCCGCGCCGTTTACCGAGCTGCGCCGCGCGCTGTACGACGCGTCGAGCGACACGCTGTACGTGACGGGCTACACGGCCGACGCGCCGCGCGTGGGCGGCCTGTCGAAGGAGGTGGGGCGCGTGCTCGTGCGCTTCGACAAGTGGTCGAGCGGCACGCCCGTCGTGCGCTACCAGGTTTCGCTGCCGTGGCAGCTCGACGCGAAGCCGATCTTCACGCTGATCGGGCTGACGCTCGAGGGGCGCTATCTGTTCGGCGTCGAGCCGGTCGGCACCGTGCACGTGTACGACAAGGACAGCGGCCGCGAACTCGGCGTGATCAAGCCGGGGCCGGAAGTGGGGCGCGCGTCCGGCTGGGTCGACGTGCCGTTCGGCATCAGCGCATACCGGCGCGAGAACGGCGAATACCTGATCTTCGTCGAGGAGGACGCGCGCGGCAAGGTGATGATGTATCGATGGAGGCCGCAATGATCGGCGCAGCGGCGAAAGCGGCCGCGAACGCAGCGGGGCGGCGCGGCCATGGATAAAGGCATTCTGAAGAACGTCGCGATCAATTTCTTCGGATTGATCTTGCCGACTTTCGTGTCGCTCGTGACGGTGCCCGCGTACATCAAGGCGCTCGGCGTCGAGCGCTACGGCGTCGTGAGCCTCGTGTGGACGCTGATCGGCTATTTCGGAATCCTCGATCTCGGCATGAGCATGGCCGCGCAGAACCACATCTCGAAGGCGCTCGCGAGCGGCGACGCGAAAGAGAGCGCGCGCGTGTTCTGGAGCGCGTTCTGGCTCAATCTCGCGACCGGGATCGCGGGCGGCCTTCTGATCTACTTCGGCGCGTTCCTGTACACCGCGTACTTCACGAAAGTGTCGGTCGAACTGCAGCACGAGGTGTATCTCGCGCTGCCGTGGCTCGCGCTCGCGATTCCGCTCGCGAACGTGTCGTGGGTGTTCGCGGGCGCGATCAACGGCGCCGAGCGTTTCGGCGTGTTCAACACGAACCAGACGATCGGCACGTTCCTGTTCCAGCTGATGCCGCTCTTCGCCGCGTGGCTCGTCGCGCCGACGCTGCAGGTCGTGCTCGCGGCGGCCGTCGGCGCGCGCTTGATCGCCGCCGTGATGCTCGGCGCGGCAAGCATGAAGGTGCTCGGCATCCGCAGGATCGAGCCGCCGCAGCTCGGCACCGCGAAAGGGCTCTTCAATTTCGGCGGCTGGATGCTGATCGCGAGCACGACGAGCATGATCGCCGACACGCTCGACCGCGTGATGCTCGGCGCCGGGCTCGGCGCGAAGTACGTCACGTATTACACGGTGCCGCAGAACCTCGTCACGCGCCTGAACATGCTGCCGAACGCGCTCGTGCGCACGCTGTTTCCGCGGCTGTCGGCGCTCGGGCGCGATCACGCGGACACGCTCGTCAAGCAGTCGCTCGAATTCCTGAACGGCGTGTTCACGCCGATCGCGATCGCCGCGATCTTCGCGCTCGGGCCGTTTCTCGCGCTGTGGGTCGGCAGGGATCTCGCGGAGCTGTCGGCGCCCGTCGGGCGCGTGCTCGTGATCAGCGTGTGGCTCGTCGGCCAGGCGAGCGTCACGCGCATCCTGATCCAGTCGCAGGTCAACCCGGCGCGCGCGGCGGCCGCGGGCCTCGTGCAGATGCCGTTCTTCGTCGGCGCGCTGTGGGTCGGCATCCATCATTTCGGGCTGATCGGCGCGGCCGTCGTCGTCGCGGCGCGCGCGCTCGTCGATTACGGCGTGCTGCTGTATCTGTCCGCGATCCGGATGCGCGCGATCGCGCTCGACATGTTCGCGCACCTCGCATTCCTGCTGGCGAGCCTGTACGTCGCGCCCGCGCTGCCGGGCCTGGCCGCCGCGATCGCCGGATGCGCGGCGGCGGTCGCGCTGAACGTCGGCTGGTCGATCACGATGACGCCCGGCATGCGCGCGCTCGCGCGCAGCGTGCTCGTGCGCCTGAACTCGAGGAAGAGCGTATGAATCGCGATCTTGCAGAACATCCGTTGCAACGCGCCGCGACGTTCCAGGACGTCGAGCGCGCCGCGCGCGACGCGCGCGTCGCCGATGCGCCGCCGCCCCCGCTCCGTGCGCGCGATGCGGCCCGGCCGCTGCGCGTCGCGATCGTCCATGACTGGCTCGTCACCTACGCGGGCGCCGAGCGCGTGCTCGAGCAGATCGTCGCGTGCTTTCCGGACGCGGATCTCTTCAGCCTCGTCGATTTTCTCGACGACCGCACGTTCCTGCGCGGCAAGCCGGTCACGACGTCGTTCATCCAGAAGCTGCCGTACGCGCGCACCAAGTACCGCAGCTACCTGCCGCTGATGCCGCTCGCGATCGAGCAGCTCGACGTGTCCGCTTACGATCTCGTCATTTCGAGCAGCCATGCGGTCGCGAAGGGCATTCTCACCGGGCCGGACCAGGTGCACGTGAGCTACGTGCATTCGCCGATCCGCTATGCGTGGGACCTGCAGCATCAGTACCTCGAACAATCGCAGTTGACGCGCGGGGCCAAATCGGCGCTCGCGCGGCTGATCCTGCATTACATCCGCAACTGGGACGTGCGCACGTCGAATTCGGTCGACCGCTTCGTCGCGAACTCGGCGTTCATCGCGCGGCGCATCCACAAGGTCTATCAGCGCGACGCGGCGGTCGTGTTTCCGCCCGTCGACGTCGACGCGTTCACGCTGTCGACGCACAAGGAAGACTTCTATCTGACCGCGTCGCGGATGGTGCCGTACAAGAAAATCGATCTGATCGTCGACGCGTTCGCGCAGATGCCCGAGCGGCGGCTCGTCGTGATCGGCGACGGCCCCGACATGCGCAAGATCCGCGCGAAGGCCGCGCCGAACGTCGAAATCATGGGCTATCAGCCGTTCTCGGTGCTGCAGGACCGGATGCGCCGCGCGAAAGGGTTCGTGTTCGCGGCCGAGGAGGATTTCGGGATCTCGGTCGTCGAGGCGCAGGCGTGCGGCACGCCCGTCATCGCGTTCGGCAAGGGCGGCGCGCTCGAGACGGTGCGCGACGCGGCGTCGCACGAACGGCCGACCGGCGTGTTCTTCGACGAGCAGAGCGTGCGCGCGATCGTCGAAGCGGTCGACGATTTCGAGCGTGCGCCGGGCCGTTTCACGCCGGAGGACTGTCGCGCGAACGCCGAGCGGTTCTCCGCCGCGCATTTCCGCCGGCGCTTCGTCGCGCAGATCGATGCGCTCCTGCCGAACGCGCAGGCGCGCGCGAAGCGCGCGGACGCGACGCGGCCGAGCGGCCGCGCGGCGCTCGCGGCGAGCGGCCTGAAGGCGCTCGTGCTCGACCAGAGCGGCGTGCTGGGCGGCGCCGAGCTGTCGCTGCTCGAAATCATGAAGCATCTGCGCGATTCGGCCGACGTCGTGCTGTTCGACGACGGCCCGTTTCGCGCGGCGCTCGACGACGCGGGCGTGCATGTCGACGTCGTCGGGCAGCGCGCGCTAGCGGGCGTGCACAAGCAGGGCGGCGTGTCGCTGCGCGCGGCGGGCAGCCTGCTCGCGCTCGTGCGCGAGGTGGCGCGCCGCGCGCGCGAGTTCGACGTGATCTACGCGAACACGCAGCGCGCGATGGTGGTCGGCGCGCTTGCCGGGCGGCTCGCGCGCAAGCCGGTCGTCTGGCATTTGCGCGACATCGTCAGCGACGCGCATTTCGGCCCGAAGCAGCGGCTCGCGATCAAGCAATGCGCGCGGCTCGGCGTGACGCGCGTGATCGCGAACTCGGACGCGTCCGCGCAGGCGTTCCTCGCGCTGACGGGCTTCGATCGCCGCGCGGTGCAGGTCGTCTTCAACGGGATCTCGGCCGAGCCGTTCGTCGCGCTGGAACCGGTGCGCCAGGCCGCGCTGCGCGTGCGCTTCGGCCTGCCGGCCGATGCGTGGATCGTCGGCTCGTTCAGCCGGCTCGCGCACTGGAAGGGGCAGCACGTGCTGCTCGAGGCGGCGCGGCTCTATCCGGACATGCACGTCGCGCTCGTCGGCGCGCCGCTGTTCGGCGAGGACGAATACGCGGCCGAGCTGCGCGGCTTCGTCGCGCTGCACGGGCTTGGCGAGCGCGTGCATTTCCTCGGCTTTCAGCGCGACGTCGCCGCGTGCATGAAGGCGGTCGACGTCGTCGCGCACACGTCGATTACGCCCGAGCCGTTCGGCCGCGTGATCGTCGAGGGAATGCTCGCGAAGCGGCCGGTCGTCGCGGCGCGCGCGGGCGGCGTCGTCGAGATCGTCGACGACGACGTGAACGGCCTGCTCTGCGAGCCCGGCGACGCTCATGCGCTCGCCGATGCGCTCGCCGCGCTGCGCACCGATGCGGTGCTGTGCGAGCGGCTCGTCGCGAGCGGTTACGACACGGCGGTGAGCCGTTTCGGTACGCGGACCTATGTCGAGCAGGTCGAGCGGATTCTCGTCGAGACTGCGCGGCGGCGGTGAAACCGGTTTGCCGTGAGCGGACGGTCGGGCGGGGTTCGGGCGGGTCGGCGCGGGCTCTTGTGCGACTCGCTTGTCGTTTGTCGCTTGTCATGTCGGCATGTGCCGGCACATGCCGTCACGCGTCGATGCGATGAGGAGCCGAGCGCGCGCTGTCGTCGTGGTCGCGCAATGGACGCCGCCGTGCCGACTGTGGAAATGCCGATTGATCCGTTCCCGCGCTCTGTCGAGACTCGGCGGCCTTGCCCAAGCTCGACTGGTCTAAGTTAGGCGAATCGCACAAACGCTGGCTCGAACGTTTGGGACAACCATGTCGCCGGCGCGCATCGCGCCCGCCATCCCACTTCGTTGCATGCGTCGCATCGAGGGCAGATGCGTGGATTGCGTCGTTATCGGCAATATCGCTGTCCCGACACCGGGATTGTTGCGTGGCTGTTCATGTCGCCGGGCAAAGCATCCGCCGGGCTCGCGCGGCCGTTTGACGTCGATTCGTTCGGCGGCGTTCGGCTCGGGGCGCGATGCTCCGCCGATATCCGATGCCAAGCGACGGACCAACCGCGGGCGGTCGGCGCTTCGGCGGCCGCGGATAAGCGGCGGCCGCGGATAAGGAAAGGCGCTCACATCGCCGCTGCCGTGCGCAGGCGCGATTGGCCGAACGATAAGGCGAATGTCGACGGCGTGGATTCGCACTCGCGCCGATCGGTGAGGATCGGCCGGCTGCATTCCATCTTCCGGGCCAAACGACGGACTGGCTGCCGGCCGCCGCGCTCCGACAGCGCGGTATCGGCGACGCCCGCCGCGTTGCCGCCGCGCCGCCGCCGCCGAGGCGCGGACACGCGACTCACCCGACGGCCGGGCGCATGCCGACGGCCTTGCCGCCGCTTCGCGACCCGGGCCTGCCCGCGAGTGCGCCCGGGCATCGGGCCCGCGCCGGCCCGCACACGGGCCGCGTGCCGCCCGCGTCACCTGCGCCACTCGCACCACCCGCACCACCCGCACCACCCGCACCACCCGCACCACCCGCACCACCCGCACCACCCGCACGGCCCGTGCCGTCCGTCAAACCGGCATCCGCTGCTGCGCGGCCGCCGCGACGGCACGCTTCGGCTTGAGGTTCGTCGACCAGCGCATCGCCGGCAACTCGAACATTCGATAGAACAGATACGCGACGGGGATGACGGCCGCGGTGAACATGAGCGACGGCCAGATCGACAACTGCAACTGCGAGCGATACAGCACCGACGCGAGGCACACGAAGAACGGCAGATGGATCAGGTACAGCGAATAGCTGAAATTGCCGAACCAAGACAGCGCCCGCATCGGCGCGGACGCCGACACGGGCCGCGCGAGCGCCGCGTACAGATAGCACGCGAAGCCTGCCGCCCAAAGCTGGAACGCGGCGTATTGCCCGAAGTGGAACGCGACGCAGCCGAGCGCGACGCCCGCCGCCGCGGCCACGTACCAGAGCCGCGACGGGGCGTGCGCGGCGTGCGCGTCGCGCTGCGCGCGAACGTCGGCGATCCACGCGCCGACCGTCCACGACAGCCAGTACGACGTGAAGAACTGCAGATCGTGCCGTTCGAGCAGCCATGCCGACGCGGCGTTGACGAGCGCGATCGCGACGACGACAGGCAGCATCCCGAAGCGGCGTCGCGCCGCGAAGAGGAGCGGGTAGATCACGTAGAACTGCACTTCGAGCGACAGCGTCCACAGCGCGCCGTTCGACCCGTACGTGTAGCCCGCGACGCCCTGCAGCGACAGCAGGTTGACGACGAACGACGCGAGCCCGATGTCGCGGATCTTGTGGCTGACGGGCTCGAACTGCAGGCTGATCGAATCGAACACGAGCGTCGCGATGAGCGCGGCGAGCAGCACCGGGTAGATCCGCGCGAAGCGGCGCGCCCAGAAATTCGGCGCGTTGAGCCGGTACGACGGATCGGCGGCGAGCTTGAGCGCGGCATTGCGGTGGATGCAATAGCCGCTGATCACGAAGAAGATCGGCACGCCGGCCGAGCCCCACGCGAACGGGAACGTCAGATAGCCGACGATCACGCTCGGGTCCAGCGCGTGGCCATACGTCCGATGGAAGCTCTGCATTCCGACCCACACGACCTGACGGCAGTGGAAATACGCGACGAGCAGCGCGGCGAAGCCTCGCAGCGCGTCGATCAGGTGTTCCTTGTGGTCGGTGGCGGGCGGCCGCGCACCCGGCGTCACGCTCGAAGCATTCATGCGGTCCGGTTCCTTGCAATGAGAAAGGCGCAAATGGCGCCATTCGATCGTAATCCGCAAGAAATCCGGGCGGGAGAATAAAAAAATCGCTTTCCGAATAAATGTAATTAATCGTATCCGTTCGTAACGCTTTTCACGTTGCGGCATGGAGGCAAATTATTTATCGATTTTTTTCTGATAGCTTGAGATCCCATGTCGATTGAAGGAAGGAGCCCACGATGGACATGCATTGGATCGCAAGCGGCGCCGTACTGCTCGTCATGGCCGTGTTGTCGGCGTATCGGGACGCGCTGAAGAACGAGCCGATCAACCGCTTCGGCTTTGGCCGCGGCGGCGCGCCTTATTCGGAGGAGTTCGAATAATTGAACGTGCCGGATCGAATCGGTAAATTGTCGCGAAGCACCCGGCAGGCCGGCAAGATCGACCGACTTCGCGACGATTATCCGAATATGCCTATATCCGGGCGGCCCTTTCATATTAATGAAAGTGGAACCGCGTCCAGCAGACTTTTATTCAGATTGATGTTTTGCCGGCGCGTCGGATGCCGATGCGCATCGTTCGTCGAGCGAAGCGGCGCGCGGCGTGCGACCCCGACATGTGACGCCCGGCCAATCGTCAACACTTTCGGGATGCGATCATGTTGAAAGTCACCAAAGCCGTGTTCCCCGTTGCCGGTCTCGGCACACGGTTTTTGCCCGCCACCAAGGCGAGTCCCAAGGAAATGCTGCCGGTCGTCGACAAGCCGCTGATTCAGTATGCGGTCGAAGAGGCGATCAACGCGGGCATCACCGAGATGATCTTCGTGACGGGGCGCAGCAAGCGCGCGATCGAGGATCACTTCGACAAGTCGTTCGAGATCGAATCCGAGCTCGAGGCGCGTGGCAAGGAGAAGCTGCTCGAGCTCGTGCGCGGCATCAAGCCGAGCCATGTCGATTGCTTCTACGTGCGCCAGGCGGCCGCGCTCGGCCTCGGCCACGCGGTGCTGTGCGCGGAGAAGCTCGTGCACGGCGAGCCGTTCGCGGTGATCCTCGCCGACGATCTGCTGCACGGCGACCAGCCGGTGCTCAAGCAGCTCGTCGACGTCTTCAACCACTATCACAGCTCGGTGATCGGCGTCGAGACGATCGAGCGTGAAGACAGCCGCTCGTACGGCGTCGTCGAAGGCCGCGAGTGGGAAGAGGACATCATCAAGCTGTCGGGCATCATCGAGAAGCCGGCGCCCGAGCATGCGCCGTCGAATCTCGGCGTCGTCGGGCGCTACGTGCTGATGCCGAGCATCTTCGATCATCTGCGCAAGATCAAGCCGGGCGCGGGCGGCGAGCTGCAGCTGACGGACGCGGTGCAGTCGCTGCTGACCGAGGAGCAGGTGCTTGCATACCGCTATTACGGCACCCGCTTCGACTGCGGCAGCAAGCTCGGCTACCTGAAGGCGACCGTCGAGCTCGCGCTCCGGCATCCGGAAGTGGGCCGCGAATTCGAGGCGTACCTGCGCAACTGCCTGCCGGCGCTCGCCGCGGTTGCTTAGCATCCCCGTCTTCTGATTCTGACGTCCAAGGTGTGTGGTGGTTGTTCCGTTCGCCCCGGTTCGCACGAGCCGGGGCATTTTTGTGTCTGGGTTGTGTCTGGGGCGCACGGCGATGCAAGGCGGCGCGGCCGCGCGCGGGCGTCCCGAATTCGAACGGCTTTCGAGCGGCAGGGTGGCCGTGGCTGCTTGCCGGTGGAGATCGTCGGCCGCAAGCAGGGTATCGCCATGCAACCGCGTGCCGACTGACATCGCTCGCCCGCGGCGGCTGTCCGGCATTCCGCCGATTGATCCCGCTTCATCGCGACCGCGTCGCGACGTTGCCGCTAGCCGAAACGCGAGCGCTGCCGGAATGAACGCATGATCGCGGGCGGCGCAGCGTAAAGCCGCGCTTGAACCGCGATTCGCAGCAGGATGGCGTCATCGCGCCGAGCGGGGCGACGTCGAGCGAACGGACCCGAGGTCGCGCGGTCGCGCATGCGTGTATGCGTGTATGCGGGCGCGCGTCCCAACTCTCCGTCCCGACCGATCCGCCGTTCGTCATCCGAAGCCTGCCTCGCCATGCGTGGCGCGGTGTGCGTGTGCATCGACGCGCCGATCGCGGCCCGCGCCGCAGTCGCGCACCGATTCGACCGCGCCGCCACCGACGCGCCGCCCGCACGCGGCTGCCCGCACGCGGTGGTCTCCGCACGGTAGTCCGCATGTCGCGCGCGTCCGATCGACGCCTGTCACCGCGCGACCGCGCGTTCGTGTCGCATGCGTTTGCTGTACGACGCGGCTCGCAACGGCCCTTGGCCGCCGCGAGCGCGTCCATTGCGGCATCGCGCCCGTCACCGCGCGGCCGCGCGCTCGCGCGGCGCGAACCGCCGCCGCAAGGCGGCTTCGAGCGGCTTCTTGTAGTCGAGCACGCGCTTTTCCAGGTACTGCCATGAAAGGTGCGCGAGCAGCACGGACAGCGCGAACTGCAGGATTTCAGGCAGTATGTCCTGCAGCGAATGCGGCACGCGTAGCCGCTCGTAGATGCGCGGCATCACGCCGATGCGCTCCGGGATCAGGTTGTGAAACAGATAGAAACCGTAGCTGATCGTGCCGAGGTACGCGATCGGCGCCCATTCGAGCAGCGCGACGGCCGGATGTTCGGGACGGCTCACGATCCAGAACAGCACGATGCCGATCGACACGCCGAGGCCGATGTCCGCGAGGCCGCTCGCCGTCGCGGAAAGCGGCGCGGCCCACAGTGTCAGCGTCGAGCAGAACGCGACGCCCGCCGCGCCGGCCCACGGCATCAGCGTGCCGAGCACGCCTTCGGGCGCGGTCACGCCGCCGCTGCGCAGAATGCCGCCGACGCCGCCGAGCGCGATCAACGCGAAATTCCACGGCGAGAACGCGTAAATGAGCACGGGCGACGCGTGTTGCAGATAGAGCAGTAGATGCGCGGCCGCGGCGAGCGCGATGGCCGCCGCGCACAGCGCGAGATGGCGCGACGCGCGGGTGGAGAGCAGCGCGATCGGCGCGATCAGGTAGAACTGCTGCTCGACGGCGAGGCTCCAGAAATGCGACGTGGTGCCTGGCCAGCCTTCCTTGACGGCGCCGATCCAATAGTCCGACAGAAACACCGCATGCCAGCGCAGCCCGAGGTCGACGTCGTGCTGATAGAGGTGGTGATGCGCGATCGCGAGCGCGGCGAGCAGCAGATAGTAGACGGGCAGGATGCGCAGCGCGCGCTTGCCCGCGAACAGCCAGAACGCGTAGCGGCGGCACGATGCGCCGCGCTCGATCGCGAGCCGGCTGCGGTGCAGCTCGCCGACGATCAGCAAGCCGCTGATGAGGAAGAACGCCCAGACGCCGATCTGGCCGACGTCGAGCGCGCCGAAGTGCGCGCGGTGCGACAGGAAGACGAGTGTGACGGCGACGGCGCGCAAACCGTCGAGCCCTCTAACGTGTTTGACTGCGCGCATTCCAAATCCCAAACGATGCGATGCCGGCGGACAGTATAGGAATGCAAATGTCGAACATAATTCGCTCGAGCGAATCGATGCGCGACGCAAAAAGCGCTGCGCGCACGGGTCGAAACGACTTCCGTAGTCAGCGGCGCGCAACAAAACCTGCGGGAAACCCGTGGATAACGCATAAAAGTGCTGCACGAAGCGGCGCGGCGCTTGTAGAATCCGGCGTTGAAGCTCGCATGTCGCGCGCTTCGTGTATCCAACGACCACACCTGGTAGGAGAAACATGGCGACTTCCGCAAAAAAGGTGGCTAAGAAGGCTGCCGCACCGGCCAAGAAAGTGGCTGCCAAAAAAGCAGCGCCCGCGAAGAAAGTAGTGGCCAAGAAGGCTGTCGCGAAGGCGCCCGCCGCTCCGACGCCGCTGAAGGACAAGTTCACGAAGGCTTCGCTCGCAACGCACATCGCCGAGCGCGCGACCGTCGAACTGAAGGCTGTCAAGGCAGTGCTCGCGGCACTCGAGAACGTCGTGCTGGGCTCGATCCACAAGAAGGGCGCAGGCGAGTTCACGCTGCCGGGTCTGCTGAAGATCACGGCGCAAGCCGTGCCGGCGAAGAAGAAGCGCTTCGGCAAGGACCCGTTCACGGGCGAAGAGCGCTGGTTCCCGGCGAAGCCGGCCAGCGTGCGCGTGAAGGCTCGCGCGCTGAAGAAGCTGAAGGACGCGGCAGCGTAAGGACGGCGTGCGGCTTGCCGGAATCGTCCGGTAGCTGCGATAGTCCGAAAAAGTCCCCGCGTGCGAAAGCGCGCGGGGATTTTTTTGTCTGTGCGCGGCGTGACGTGATGTGGCGTGATGCGATGCCGTGTGGGCGCATGGGTGTGCGGACGTGTAGACGTGTAGACGTGTAGACGTGTAGACGTGTAGACGTGCGGGCGTGCGGGCGTGCAGACGTGGACATGCGCGCGCGGACGTGCTGCGGCGCGATTCGGCCTGATTCGGAGTGGTTCGGCGTGATTGGACGCGACGCGGTGCGGTGCCGCGATAGTCCGCCTCGATGCGACGAGGCGCGAGGAAGGGGCGAGGAAGGCGGCTGGCGATGCGCAGCCGGTCACGCGCGAGCGCCGCGAATGCCGTCGAATGCCGTCGCGAATGGACATTGTCTGACGTAGCCGGTAGCGGCGATCGCGGAGACGTCGCGGCGAGACAGCGAGACATGCGTCTCTCGATTGCCGCCGATCGACGGGCCGATGCCGTGACGATGCGATGCCATGTCGTCGCGTGATGCTCGACGGCGGGCTGCCGGCAGCGTGACGTTCCGCGTGCGTCGTGCGGCGCACGCAAGAGCGAGCTGAGCGCCGGCTGCTTGGTGAAACGGCCGCCGAGCGATCGAAGCGCCGAGTCGTCGACGGTCGAATGAGCCGGTGCGGCGAGCGCGTGGCGATCGGCGGCCGGCGTGCGCGATCTGCGAGTGTCGGCCTGCTGGTGTCGACCTGCGAGCATCGACCTGCGAGCGTCGACGACACATCGATGCGCGGCACACGACGTACACGCATGCGACGTGGATTCATTTCGAGATTGCGTGCGGGGGGAGGCGCGCCGCCAAGCGCCTCGCTTCGCGCTTGCATCGGCAACGCGCTGCACGGAGCGATCGGGAGGTGACGCGCGTGGTTCCGTGACGCAGCTCGCGCGAGCGCGAAACCGCGCGCGGCCCGATTGCGAACGACGACGGTCGTCGTCGCGCGGCGTCGTTTGCGTCGAATCGGCACGCGCATGCGTTGCACCGTCCGTCGGCAGCCGAACGCCTGAATCGTCGATCGATGCCGGACGCGTCGGGCGTGCCGGGACGTATGTGGCGCGGTGCAATGAAGTGCCGGCGCAAGTTCGGCATGGCGTTTTGCGCCGTTCGCGAGCGTCATGCAGGCACACGACCGAATTCATGCATGCGGCTGACGCCCGGGACATGTGGCCACGGAACGCATGCGGCGCCGGGCGGAGGTGTCGCGCATGCCGCGCGATCGCGGCAAGGCCGATGGGCGCCGGGCGATCATTGATGTCGTCGATTGGTTGCGTACTCGCGGAGCCGGAAGGCGCGGATGAAAGGCTTGCATCGGCAGCCGCCACGGCGATTGATGGTCGATCGATCCTGCGTTCGTCGAGCAAGCCGGCTCATATCCGGTCAGATGTGATGAAGCGTCGGCATACGATCGGCGCGGCGTCGCGCAACACCGGCGAGCGGCATATGGAGGCGCTGCCGGGAACCCATCGACCGCGCGGTCGCGCTCGGAGATTTGCTGCGCGGAAAGCGTGTGCGGCAACTGACCGGCAGACCGGCAGACCGGCAGACCGGCAGACCGGCAGACCGGCAGACCGGCAGACCGGCAGACCGGCAGACCGGCAGACCGACAGACCGACAGACCGACAGATCGACAGATCGACAGACCGACAGACCGACAGACCGACAGACCGACAGACCGACAGACCGACAGACCGACAGACCGACAGACCGACAGACCGACAGACCGGCAGACCGGCAGACCGGCAGACCGGCAGACCGGCAGACCGGCAGACCGGCAGACCGGCAGACCGGCAGACCGGCAGACCGGCAGACCGGCAGACCGGCAGACCGGCAGACCGGCAGACCGGCAGACCGGCAGACCGGCAGACCGGCAGACCGGCAGACCGGCAGACCGGCAGACCGGCAGACCGGCAGACCGGCAGACCGACAGACCGACAGACCGACAGACCGACAGACCGACAGACCGACAGATCGACAGATCGACAGATCGACAGATCGACAGATCGACAGATCGACAGATCGACGGGATGACTTGACAACAGGACGCGACGGCGCATCTTGCCGGTCGACTCTTCCGTTCTCGACTCGTCGCCGGCTGCGTCGCGCGTCGGCCGGCTCGCGGCGGTGAAGCCGAGGGCTCACGGGCGCGCCATGGCGGCCTTGCCGGCGCCGCGAGCGAGGCGCAGGGGTGCAGGCCCCAGGAGCCTGACCGAAGCCATCGGAGCGCGTATAGTGCTTGCTGCGTGTAATCCTCTTGCGAAAAGCCTTGCGGCCCGACGCAGCCATGTGCATGCAAACAGGAGCCATGCTCGCCCGGATCGATCCCGATCGGCGATGCCGTCTCCATGACGATCCCCCAAAAGGAAACAGCCCGATCAGCGTAAGCCGATCGGGCTGTTTCGGCCATCAGGCCGGCCATCTCATCAAGCCGGCCGTCCGCATGGGCGTTCGGGCCGGCTTTGCGGTCGCGGCCCGCGACGCCCGAAGGCGCCGCCGAGCCGCTGCCCGCAGCTGCGCTTAGAACTTGTGGCGCAGGCCGAGCGCGACCATCTCTTGCGACTTCGTACCGTTGACGCCGTACGAGCCGATCGATGCTTGCGCCGATTGCGTCGTCGTCGCGTCGAGGCGCTGCGTGCCGCTCGCGTGCTGGTAGGCGCCGGCGAGGTACACGTCCGTGCGCTTGGACAGCGCGTAGTCCGCGCCGAGCGACACTTGGTGGTACTTCGCATCGGTGTCGCCGCTCGCCTTCGTGTATGCATAGCCGAGGCCGAGCAGTATTGCCGGCGTCGCCTGGTACGTCACGAAGCCGCGGCCCGTGTTGTACTTCTCGGTCGACGAGAAGCCCGAGAAGCCGTCCGGCTTGTATTGCGAGTTGCTGTAGCCGAGGCCGACCGTGACCGGGCCGAACACGTACTGGCCTGCCACTTGGGCGATGCCGATCGACTTCGCGCTCGTGTAGCCGGAGTTGATCGCGCCGTCGAAGATCGCGTCGGACGAACCGCTCCACGTCGAGCGCACGCCGCTCGCCGGCGACGGGTTCGACGTGTAGAAATAGCCGGCGGCGACGCCGATCGGGCCGTTGTTGTAAGCGGCGGCTGCCGACCACGTCTGGCCTTGGCCGGGCGAACCCGCGATGCCGCTGAAGCCGTACAGGGCTTCGAACTGGAAGCCGGCGAACACGGGCGACGTGTACTTGACCGTGTTGTTCACGCGCAGGCTGTTGTCGTTGTTGTCGACGTCGCCCGGCGTGGCGAACAGGCTGCCGAAGTAGTTGTCCGCGGTGACCGGCTGAACCAGGTCGACGAGCGGATCGTACTGGCGGCCGAGCGTCAGCGTGCCGTATTGATCGCTTTGCAGACCGACGAACGCCTGGCGGCCGAACATGCGCTTGCCTTGGCCGAGCGTGCCGTCGTTCGAGTTGAAGCCGTTTTCCAACTGGAAGATCGCCTTCAGGCCGGCGCCGAGGTCTTCGGTGCCCTTCAGGCCCCAGCGGCTGCCTTGCAGGTTGCCGCTGCCCATCAGCCACGCGTTGTTGGCCTTGCCATCGTTGCCGTGGACGTAGGTGATCGACGTGTCAATCACGCCATACAGCGTGACGCTGCTTTGAGCCTGAGCTGCACCGGCGGCGCCCAGCAGGGCGAGCGAGAGGGTAGACAGAGCAAGTTTCTTCATCGAGTTATTTCTCCACGCGAGTGAGTCGTTATTTGTTGCGGATTGGAGAATAGCGCACTGCACCAGACGCAAGAAATCCAAAAAAATAAAGTGTCTCAAAAAGGTGACAGCGACGGAAAGTCGTTTTATATCAACTAGATAAGAGATTGTTTCGATTCGGGGAGCACCGGAAGATTGTTGCGGTGCGATTGTTGCGGAAACGAACGTTGCCCCCGTGTAGCCATGCCTTTTCGGCCTGTTTCTGCAACGAAATCTAGGTGGGCAAACGTTTGCGCGTGCGAGGCGAACCACGGCGGCGATCGATGTGCGCGCGGCGGCCTCGACCGGATGCGGCGCGACGCGGTTGCGTCGTGGCGCTCGGTGCGCGGATGCGTCGAGCCGAACGTTTGCGTGCGCGCAAGAACCGGAAAGGCGGGCGTAAGGAGCGGGCCGTACCGAGAGAGGCGGCGGTTTGGCGCGTCAATCGCGCGAGCCGCTGCGTGCCGTCGCGGCCTTTCCGCCGATTTCGGCTTCGGCCTCGGCCTCGGCCGAGAGGGCGTCCGACGCGTGCGCCGCGCCGCGCGCCGCCGCGAACTCCGCGCCGAGCAGCAGCACCGCGGCCGAGAAGTACAGCCACATCAGCAGCACCGCGAACGATCCCGCCGCGCCGAACGCGCTCGCGGTGCCCGCGTGCGCGAGGTACAGCGCGAACAGCTTCTTGCCCGCCGAGAACAGCACGGCGGAGACGATGCCGCCCGTCATCGCGTCGCGATTCGATACGCGTGCGTCCGGCAGGAACTTCATCAGCGTGCCGAACGCGAACGCGAGCACCGCGATGCCGATCGAGAACTGCAGCAGATTGCCGATCACGACGTACGGCGACGCGCCCCACAGCCAGCGGCCGATGAACGTGATCGCGGTGTCGAGCACGAGCGACACGATCAGCAGGAACGCGACGCCGAGCACCAGCCCGAACGAGATCAGCCGCACCCGCACGAGGCCGAGCACCGAGGATGCGCGTGTGCCGGTGGCGGGCCAGATCACGCTGAGCGCCGTGTTGAGCGACGCGAACGTCGCCGATGCGCCGAGCGCGAGCATCGCGAACGAGATCAGCGCCGCGAGGCCGCCGCGGCTGCCGCTGCGGTGCGCGCTCTCGACGATCGTCTGCACGCCGGCCGCCGCCTCGTTGCCGATCAGCTCGTGCACGTGGCTGAATACCTCGCCGCGCGCGGCGTCGGCGCCGAAGAACCAGCCGGCGACCGCGATCACCATCACGAGCGTGGGCGCGAGCGAGAACGCCGAATAGAACGCGATGCTCGCGGCCATCGCGGCGCAGCGGTCGGAGGAGAAGCGTTTGAACGCGTTGACCGCCCAGTTGACGTTGTGGCGGACGAGCTTGTGCGGTTGCTGTGGAATCAAGGGTTTCATGGATTGCGCGTACGGGCGCGAACATGGTGGGCGCGCCGGAGTCGTTTGCCGTTCTTGCGTCGGACGCCGGCCGATGAGAAAAGTTTATTCAATCCGGCGAACACGGGCGACGGCACGGGGCGCAGGGGCCGGACGCGCGTGGCTTTGCTGCGCCTTCGGGGCGGCGGGCGCGTGCCGTCGCGGTTCGCCGTCGCGGTTCGCCGTTGCGGGCGCGGAGGCGGCCGCCGCTCGCCGCGCGGTCAATCGGGCTCGGGCAGATCGAGACGCCGGACATCGCCGTTGTCGGGCGTCGCGCTTTCGTGAAACAGGTCGCCGAGATATTGGCCGAGTTCTTCGGCTTCGAGGAAATCGGGAATGACGAAATGCGCGGGACGACGCTTGCCGTCCGAGCCGGGATAGAACGGCACCCAGCGATCCTGCGCGCGTTCGACGAGGATCTGCTTGCCGAATACGTCGAAGCGGAGAGTCGTCATGCGTGGGGCTCCCGAAGGTTGGGCGTTTCGGCCTCGTGAGCCGCGGTGATCGTTCGCGCGGCTTTCATGCCTGTACGCGCGCTGCGCGAACGATGGCGTTCTTGCCGCGGCGCGCGCTTGCTCGACGCGAACGCGGCCGCAACGCGACGTTAGCAGAAAATCGCCCTGTGATGCGCTCGATGCGTCGGTGCATTCGACGGGTTTGATGTTCTCCATTCTCCGGCTGCTCCTGCTGCTCCCGCTGCTCCGGATGTTGCGGATGCTGCGGATGCTGCGGATGCGCTCGATGTGCTCGGCGGCGTCGATGCCGTGCATGCGCTATGCAAAGCATCGTGTGGCGCATAACGATCGAACGCATTCGTCGTTTCCGCCGACGCGGCGTTGCGATACGCTGCTGACGCCCGCAACGCCCGCAACGCCCGCAACGCCCGCAACGCCCGCAACGCCCGCAACGCCCGCAACGCCCGCGACATGCCGCGACATGCCGCGACCAACGCACCGCCGAAACATGCTCGGCAAATGCAACGCCGACGCCAATCGCAACGGCGGCGGGGCTGTCGCGCGCCGCGCTGCCGGAGCGTCGCCGGCAATGCGGCGGCACCGCACCGCGGCACCACCGCACCGCGGCACGGCAACGGCAACGGCAACGGCAACGGCGCGCCGCGTGCCGCCGCCCCGAGCGTTCGCCGGCGATTGCCGGTAAGCTTCATGACACCATCCCGTTCCCGCCCAGGCCGCCGCAGGCCGATGCCGACCATGACCGACACCTCCCGCTTTCGAAATCCCATCCGCAGCGAAGTCGATCTCGACGCGAACGGCAAGCATGCCGGCTATCTGCGCCTGCCGCACTCGGTCCATCGTTCGGCGTACGGATGGATTCCGATTCCGGTCGTGTCGATCCGCAACGGCAGCGGCCCCGTCGTGCTCGTGATGGCCGGCAATCACGGCGACGAGTACGAAGGGCAGATCGTCGTGTCGCGCATCGTGCGGGAGATCGATGCGGCGCATGTCGCCGGGCAGTTGATCTTCCTGCCGATGGCGAACTTTCCGGCGGCGGACGCCGGCGCGCGCGTGTCGCCGATCGACGGCGGCAACCTGAACCGCAGCTTCCCCGGCGACCCCGCCGGCGCGCCGACCGCCGTGATCGCCGACTACATCGAGCACACGCTGCTGCCGCGCGCGCAGTATTTGATCGATCTGCATTCGGGCGGCAGCTCGCTGCTCTATCGAGGCGGCAACATGCTCGCGCTCGAGCCGCGCGACGCGGCGGAGCGCGCGCGCGTACGCGAGTTGCTCGCCGCGTTCGGCCTGCCGCGCGCGTTCCTGCACGCGCCGAATCCGGTGCATGCGTCGTCGGCCGCGCGCCGGCAGGGCGCGATCTCGATCCTGACCGAACTGGGCGGCGGCGGCATGGCCGACCCGGCGTTGATCCGCGACGCGCGTCGCGGGCTGCTGCATTTTCTCGGTTTCGTCGGCGCGCTGCGCGGCCCGCTCGTGCCGGACAATCCGCCCGCGACGACACGCTTCATGCGGGTGGGCGGCGCGCATCATTATGTCTATGCGTACGACAGGGGGCTCTACGAGCCGCTCGTCGAGCTCGGCGCGCGCGTGCACGCGGGGCAGCCCGCCGCGCTGATCCATTTTCCCGATACGCCGCTGCGCGAGCCCGTCACGCAGTGCTTCGCGAGCGACGGCGAAGTCGTCTGCAAGCGCGTGCCCGCGCAGGTGCGGCGCGGCGATTGCCTGTTTCAGCTAGCGCAAGACGACGCGTCGGCGTGATCGTGCGGGTGCGTGCGCCCGGGCGAGCGTGGCGACGCGAACGTGTTGCGGAGGATTCGATGCGGCTGACGTCGCGACGGCGCGCCACGCATCGCGACACGCTGCGGTGCCCTGCGCCCTGCGCCTCTTACGCCTTACGTCGGGCGCTGGCGCGTGACTGCCCGCGATGGGCAACGTGAAGAGACGCGAATCGCGAATTGCACGGCGCACGGCGGCGAATCGCATGCTGCGTCCCGCGTCTCGCCGCGCGCGTCAGGGCGGGCCGTTCGGCAATCCGCTCGAGGCTTTCAAGGCGCGCGGCCGTCCCTTTCTCGACCCGCGCCGTTTTCGGATCTCGATGCGGCGGTCGACGGGCGACTCGTCGGTCCGAACGCGCGCGGCGGCTCCGCTGCCGACGCCCGCTCACCCGCGGCGAAGCTGTACGGCGGCCATGGGCCGGACACATAGAGCGGCAAGGCGGTGCGGCGCGCCGTTTGCCGGCATCGCTCGACGAAATCGTCGAGCGTCGCTTGCCTAACGAGAAAGCACAGGCTCGCGAAGCCTTCCACCTGTCCGTCGAACCGCCAGTCGCGGTACAGGTCGCGAAGCGCCGCCGCGATGCGTTCCCCGTGCGACAGCGCGACGGAATTGGGCGCCGCGCGAGCGGCAAGATAGGCGTGGCCGGGGCCGCCTGCTTGCGGGTGCGGCCGCGCGTGCCGCTCGTCGGGAGGCCGAAATCTCAGCCCCATTTCGACGCAGCCGTCGATTCGCTGCAGTAGATCGCGATACGTATCGCTTTCGTCGTCGAGCCACTCGCGCACGGCTCGCTTGTCGTCGAGGCAAGTGGGAAAGCGCATCGGCACGACGGCGCCGTGCCGGAAGAGCGTCGCCACGGTCTCGCCGAACGCGAGCGCCGCCGGTATCGTCGCGGATGGCGCCCGAGCGTGCTCCGAGACGACGGTGCGCAGGTGCGCGCCGTCCACGATTTCGAGCCGTGCGCCGTCCACGCCTGACGGCAGCGCGAAGGAACCCTTTTGCGTCAGCACGGCGTAGGTCAGCCAGACCATGTCGTCTCTTCGGCGAGCGGGGCGCAAAAGCTGTACGGCGGCCAGGGCCCGGAAAAGTCGAAATGCAATCCCCGTGCGGCGAACTCGGCGTCGACGGCTTTCGCTTGCCGACGGAATGCCTGGACATCGCGGTTTCGCACGAGGAACGCCCAGTTCGCGACGATTTCGTTCGGTGAATCCGAGGCCCGCGACGGCCGGCTGCACATCTGCACCGCGTGGCGCTGCAATCGCGCCGAGACGGGCGGCACGCTTTGCTCGAGCCAGCCGCGCAGATTGTGCCCGGCCCGGGCCTGAAGCTGCCGCTCGCGCAGATAATGGGTGCCCGTCGCGCGGGCGGCCCATTCGGGTTCTTCGGCGCGAAGCAGCGCGGCTTGCGAGTCGGTGGCCGCTCGCCGATCGAGCCAGCCTTTGACCGCCCACTCCGTCTTGCCGTCGACGAGATCGAGAACGCGGCTGATGTGCGCGTGAGCGCTTTGCATCGATGCGATGACCCGGTCGGCACTGGAAAACAGCGCGCCGAACTGGGCCGGAAAGACCGGCGAATATCGCATCGTCCACTCGATCACCGCGGCATGAATGGCCACGCGGCCGGCGATCCAGGCCGGGTCCGTCAGCCGCCGCTCGGCGTCGGCTCCGGCAAACTCGCTGCGCGACGCGTCGCAGAGCACCGCGGCCAGATCCCCGTCGCGCAGCAGTTGCAGCCGCGGCTCGCCAGGCGGCCTCGTCGCCCATGCCGGGGCGAGGCGCTCGGCGCGCGCGAAGCAAAACAGATAAAGGGCGGCGTTCATTGCGTTTGCTTGCGCCGCTGGCTTGCTTCCTGGATCGCATCGTCCAGGTCCGCGGCGCTCAGGTGCAGCCGCGCCGGATCGCGGATGTCCGCGGCGAGCGCGCGCCGCACCGCCGACAGCGCCGCGCGGCGGCATACCGACGCGATCTCGGCCGCGGAGAACCCGCTGCTCGCCTCCGCCAGCCAGTCGCCGGTCACGTCGGCGGCGAGCGGCTTGCGGCGCAGGTGCACGTCGAAAATCTCGCGGCGCGCGGCCGGGTCGGGCAGCGCGATCTCGACGATCTCGTCGAAGCGGCCGGGCCGCAGCACGGCCGGATCGAGCATATCGATGCGGTTCGTGGCGGCGAGCACCATCACGCCTTTGAGCTCCTCGATGCCGTCGAATTCGGCCAGAAACTGCGACAACAGGCGCTCCGGCACGTGCGCGCCGCTGGCGCCTTCGCCGCGTCGGGGCGCGAGCGCATCGATTTCGTCGAAAAACAGCAAGCAGGGCGCCGCGTGCCGCGCTTTGCGGAACACGTCGCGCACGCCTTTTTCCGATTCGCCGATGTATTTCGACATCAACTCCGGCCCTTTGACCGGAATGAAATTGACGCCGCACTCGTTGGCCGCGGCTTTCGCGAGCCAGGTCTTGCCGCAACCGGGCGGGCCGACGAGCAAGATGCCCTTGGAGGGCTTGGCGCCCGCGCGAGTCAGCAGCTCCGGATACCTGAGCGGCCACTCCAGCGCCTCGATCAACTGCGCCTTCGCGTTGCCGAGGCCGCCGACGTCCTCCCAGCGCACGTTGGGAACCTCGACGAAGACTTCGCGAATCGCCGACGGGTCGATCTCGGCCAGCGCGGACAGGAAATCGTCCATGTTCACGACGAGGCGATCGAGCTGCTCGTAGGAAATCGTGCGCAGGCCGAGATCGAGTGTCGACATGAGCCGGCGCAGGCAAAGCATGGCCGCCTCCTTGCACAGCGCCTCGAGATCCGCGCCGACGAAACCGTGCGTGATGTCGGCGAGACGATCCAGGTCGACGTCGGCCGCGAGCGGCATGCCGCGACTGTGGATTTCGAGCACTTCGAGACGGCCGTTGCGATCGGGAATCGGAATCGCGATCTCGCGATCGAAACGGCCCGGCCGGCGCAACGCCGGATCGAGCGCGTTCGGCAGATTGGTGGCGGCGATCACGATGACTTGCTGGCGGCCGTTCAGCCCGTCCATCAACGCCAGCAGCTGCGCGACCACGCGCTTTTCCACCTCGCCGACGACCGTTTCGCGCTTGGGCGCGATCGCGTCGATTTCGTCCAGAAAAACGATGGCGGGCGCCTTGCGCGCGGCTTCCTCGAAGATCTTGCGCAGGTGCGCCTCCGATTCGCCGTAGAACTTGTGGATGACTTCGGGGCCCGACACCGAGAAGAAGGCGGCGTCGCATTCGTGCGCGATGGCCCGTGCGATCAGCGTCTTGCCGCAGCCCGGCGGGCCGTACAGCAACACCCCTTTGGGCGCGTCGACGCCGAGCCGCTCGAAGACTTCGGGATAGCGCAGCGGCAGCTCGATCATTTCGCGGATGCGCATCAATTGCGGCTTGAGGCCGCCGACATCCTCGTACGACAGCGACGGGGCGACCACCGCGGGTTCGCCTTTCGCGGGCCGCCCGATCGACAGCTCGGTGTTCGGGCCGATCAGCACCGGTCCGCGCGGCGTGCAGCTCGTCACCTTGAAATCCGCGTTGCGGCTGCCGAACAGCGTCGCGCGGATGCGGTCGCCCTCGATCACCGGCAGGCCGTCGAGCAGGCCCGCGATGTAGTCGAGATCGCCCGGCGCGGGGGCGGCGTTGATGGGGGTCAGCTGCACCAGGTTCGCCGCACGCGCGGCCACCTTTTTCAGCGTGACGGTCTCGTCGATGGCGGCGCCCGCGTTGCCGCGCACGACGCCGTCCAACTGCACGCGCGACTGGGCGCGCAGCTCCTTGTGCGCGAGCATCGCCTTGCATACGGTGGCGCGCTTGCCGCGCACCTCGACCAGGTCGCCCACGGCCGCGTCCAGCAGGATGAGGTCCTCCGGCCCCATGCGCGCGAGCGCGCGCCCGACGTCGCGGGCGTTGCCCTCCGTCACGCGGAGCTCGAGCCCGGTCTGTTCCGCTTTGTCCATGGTCGCCTCAGTCCGTGCACCGGATTTCGAGAATCCCGTTGTTGCACCCGAACTGCATCTGGTCGCGCGTGTACGGGCGCGGCAACTGCACTTCCTTGATGTATTTTTTGGGGCGGTGCTCGGCGACGATCGTGAGCACGTCGTCCTGGACATCGAGTCTCACGTCTTCCAGGCTCACGCCCGGCATCTCGGCCACCACGAGCGTATGGTCGCTCTCCTCGAACACGTCCACGATCGGCTCGATGACTTCCTGCACCACCGCGTGGCCGGATTTGTCCTTGCGGATGTTGCCGAACGGCTCGACCGAGACTCGGTCCTTGTCCTGTCCCAAGCCGACCTTGATGTTGATGCCGTAGACACCGCGGATGCCCGCATCGGTCGCGCGCTCCTTCAGCAACTGAAGTTCATTGCCGGTCTGGGCCAGTTCGTTGAGCTTCTCCACCAGGTTCACGATGCCCGACATGATGCCTTCGAAGCCACTGGCCGATTCTTTCGCTCCGTCACGCTTGGTCTTCATCGTCGACTCCTCGGAATTCGATGCGGTATTCCTTGACCTTCGAATGGATGGTCTTGTAGTCGACTTGCAAGACTCGTGCCGCTTGGGCCTTGTTGCCGTGCGTCGCCTGCAACACCTGTTCGATGACCCGCCGCTCGATGTCGGCGATATTGCGTCGTACCACCTCCTTCAGGGACAGTCCTTCCCAGCCGAATTCCGTCAGCGGCGCCGCGTGCTTGCCGGACGATGCGATATTGAGGTGAGCCGGCTGCACGACATCGCCGGCGACGAGAACGGCTTGCCGGATCGAGTTGCGCAACTGCCGGACGTTGCCCGGCCACGGGTGATTCAGCAAGAGCTCGCAGGTGGCGTCGGCGAACGTGACGGCGGGCTTGTCCAGTTCCGCGCAGGTTTGCGCGGCGAAGTGCTGCGCGAGGTAGAGGATGTCGTCGCGCCGTTCGCGCAGCGGCGGGACGTGAATCACGAATTCGGACAGCCTGAAGAAGAGGTCGCTGCGGAAGCCGCCTTCGAGCGCCTTTTGCTCGACGTCTTCGTTGGCGGCGGCGACGATGCGCACGTCCAGCGGCAACGGCGTGTTGCCGCCCACACGATACAGCGTGCGCTCCTGGATCACGCGCAGCAGCTTCGCTTGCGACGCGAGCGGCAGGTTGGCGATCTCGTCGAGAAACAGCGTGCCGCGGTTCGCCGCCGAGAACTTGCCGGGCTTGGCGATGGCCGCGCCGGTGAACGCGCCTTTTTCGTAGCCGTAGAGTTCCGATTCGAGCAGCTGCTCCGGTATCGCGCCGCAGTCGATCGCGACGAACGGCGCCGCGCGCCGTCCGCTGCCGCGGTGGATCGCGCGTGCAACCAGTTCCTTGCCCGCGCCGCTTTCGCCGAGGATCAGCACTGAAAACGTGCTTTTCGCCACGAGCCCGATCCGTGCGATCAGGCGGGCGACGGCTTCGCTCGGCCCCATGCTCTCGCACAGGCTGGCGGCCACCGAAGGCTCGCTGCTCCGGCCGCCGCCGTTCGTGAGCGCCGTTCGGATCGCGCTCATCAGGACGTCGTCGTCGACCGACTTCGACACGCAGTCCTGGACGCCCTCGCGCATTGCGCCGATCGCGCCCTGCACGTCCGGCTGGTCGGTGAGCACCACCGCCGGCATCTGCGGCGTCTGCCGCCGGATCGCGTGCAGCAGGTCGAGCCCGCTCATGTCCAGCAGGCGGTCGTCGAGCACCACCGCATCGGAGCGCTGTTGCTCCAGGGTTCGGAGCGCCGCGTAGCCGGTTTGCGCGGACACGGCGTCGAGGCCCGCGCCGCGCAGCAGCTGCGTCAGCCGCGAGCCGAAAATCGGCTCGTTGACGATCAGCACGCGCGCCGGCAGCGCACTTGGAACCGAGTTCATGACGTTCGTCGCGTCAGATCGCCGGGCTGCCGAGCGGATAGCTCACAGCCAGATCGGGCGGCAGCAGGGGGGCCACGCGGTGCAGCGCGCCGACGAACAGCATGCCGGTGCCGCCCGCCGGCAGCGTCTCGTCGATTCGATGCGCGATGAACCGGTCGCGTCGCTGCAGCATGTCGGACGCGAGCCGGTTCTCGACGTCGGTTCGCTGCCCGTCCGCGGAAGCGGCGTTGAGCAGCCGCCATGCGAGCTCGTATTCCTCCACCAGCAATTCCGGCGCTTCGGTGCCGACGATCGTCGCGCCTTCGCGACTCAGCGTCTGCAGCAAGCGATGATTGCGGCTGCCGGCCTTCGCGAGGTCGTCGACGATCTCGAGCTCGTGGCCGCATACCGGCAAGCCGTCCTGATAGATGTGCAGGGATTTCAGATCGAGGCCGAGCCGAGGAATGGCCGCTTCGATGCCGTCCCACATGTGCTCGATATCGAGTGCGCGGCGTCGCCACGCGTTCGCGCCGAGTGTGGTTTGCGCGGCGTCGGCGAGAAGCGGTGCGGCTTGCCCCATGTCGATGCCGGTATGGAGAATCGGGATATAAATCAATGTGCGGCTGCTGTCGGACATGGCCGCTCCCCTTTGCGATTTTCCGTTTCTTTGCATGGCGTCCAACCCATGCTGCAATTGTCATCATAGGAAATAAGCCGGCCGTCTGCGGCAGCATTTGCGCGGCGCGTGGGTCTCGCTTCGAGGGCGGTATGGATAGCATTCCATGGAACGCTTTCCATACCGCGACGCCGCTTCCATATGCCGGATATGCGCGTTTGCGCAAACGGCGCTTCAATCGATTTCGATATTGATCGAAATACAAAAATGAAAAATCGCGATGCCGGCGCATTGTCTCGAACGGCGGATTTGGCGGCGATTTTTCCTGCATCGCGATTCCAGGCTGTCGGCCATTGGCGCCGCGCGCCCGGCGAAGGCTCGCGCGACGACATTCGCGCGCGAAGCGGCACGCTCCGGCATGGGGGTTGCTTTGAGGGCGTAGCCTGCTCCTGCAGCGCAAAGGTCTTTTCCTATCAACGCATCGCAAGGAGGCCATCATGGCCAAAGTGCAGAAATCGACTGACTCGTCGAGCCTGGCCGAAGTTGTCGATCGCATTCTCGACAAGGGCATCGTCATCGACGTGTGGGCGAAGGTGTCGCTCGTCGGCATCGAGCTGCTTTCGATCGAAGCCCGCGTCGTCATTGCATCGGTCGAAACCTATCTCAAGTATGCCGAAGCAATCGGTCTGACCGCGACTGCCGCAGCGCCAGCAGCGTGACCGACGTTGCCGCCGCATGGCGGGCAACTTGGTTTCCGGCCGCGGTAAAGCGGTCGGCCTCGAAAGGAACAGCCATGAACAGCTTGACGCAAGACATGGCCCGCCTGCATCAGGAAGTCACGGCGGGCCACAGGGAGCGGCAGAGACTGCTGCAGAAGCTGGCGGATTCGCGCGAGGACCTGCGAACGGAAGTCGCCCAACTGCTGCGGCAACTGCATCTGGCCAATGCCGGCATGTTCAGCCAAGCGCGCGACGCCCGAACTGCATTCGTGACGGACCTGGTCGAGCGCGTGCGTGATCTCCGACGCTCGTTCGACGCCGATCTGAGGGGAGCCCACCGCGCCTGGCGAGGCTAGGGCCGTTTGCGACCGGGCGCGGCGGCCCGCCGATACGATGCGCTTGGCCGACCGCTGCGCCTGCCGATGCTTTCCGATAACTGGAGGGAATCATGACCGATCTCGCCCCACCGCCGGAACTGGTTGCAGCGGCGCGCGGCGCGAATGGCGATGGCGGCACTCGAGACAGGGTGCGATTGGAAGCGAGTGCCGAGTTCGTGCAGACGCCCGCCGTTCGCAATCTCACCGAACGTGCGCTGACGTATCTCGGCGCGGGCTACGGAGTGCATCTCGCGGGGCCGTCGGGCACCGGCAAGACCACGCTCGCGTTCCACATCGCCGCTCAGCTCGGTCGGCAAGTCGTGCTGATGCACGGCGACGACGAACTCGGCAGTGCCGACCTCGTTGGCCGCGGCGCCGGATACCGCCGCTCGCGGGTGGTTGACAACTTCATCCATTCGGTGGTCAAGACCGAGGAGGAAATGACCACGACCTGGATCGACAATCGCCTGACGACGGCTTGCCAGCACGGCCTCACGCTCATTTACGACGAATTCAACCGATCCCGGCCGGAAGCGAACAACGCGCTGCTGCCGGTATTGTCGGAAGGCATCCTGAACTTGCCCAATCGCATGACGGGCGCCGGTTATCTGACGGTGCATCCGGGCTTTCGCGCGATCTTCACGTCGAATCCGGAAGAGTATGTGGGCGTGCACAAGACGCAGAACGCGTTGATGGGCCGGCTGATCACGATCCAGGTGGGGCACTACGACCGCGAGACGGAGGTCGAGATCGTCCGGGCCCGCTCCGAAATCGCGCGCGCGGACGCGGAGCGCATCGTCGATCTCACCCGCCGGCTGCGCGACGCCGACGAGAGCGGCCACCATCCCAGCCTCCGGGCGGCCATCGCGCTCGCACGTGCGCTCGCGTATTGCGGCGGCGAGGCGACGCGCGAGAACGCCGGCTACCTATGGGCCTGCAGGGACATCCTCGGGGTGGACCTGGAGCCCGTCCCGCAGGCCACCCGTCAAGCAGGCCGGCGCACGAAAGCGCGGAGATGAATCATGCCGATTCCGAGAAAAGGGGTGCACGACATTCGTGCTCGACATACGCCCGGCATGACGCCGATGCCGGTGCACAGCATGTACATGAGGATTTCGTGCATCGAAATGGAGAAAAGCCGGCGGAACATCGAGCGGCAAGCCGCGCTGCGGCGCATCGCCGCCGTCGATGGCCGGATCGCCGATCTGGACCGGGAAAAGGCCAGGCTGCATGCGGCGATCGAAAACGAAGCGCCTCAGACGGGCGACATCCGCGGATCGTTCCAGATCCGATATTGAGAGGGACATCATGCATATCAACTGCATTTCCTGCGGGCACCAGATTGAGGTCGACGACGATTCCTACGCCCGATACCACGGCGCGCTGCGTTGCTGGGTTTGCCATTCGCTGCTGATGGTGGACATCGTCGAAGGCTGCGTCGAGTCCGTCCGTCTCCAGGAAGCCTCCGTGATCGTGCCTCACGGCGCGCAGCCCGCCATGCGCAAGCCGGCCTCGCGCGAGGTGCAGCATGACCAGCCATAGCGGCGCCCGCTATCTGTACGGCGTCCAGCATGCGCGGGACGTGCCGCCGAGCCTTCCGCCCGGGATCGGCGGAACGGCCGTCCATGCACTGACCGACGGCGATGTCGCGGTGATCGTCAGCGATACGGGGCTCGCGAAGGTCCGTCCCGAGCGGCGCCACTTGCTCGCTCATCACACGGTGATCCAGAGCCTCGCGGCCGCCGGCACCGTGCTGCCGGTGGCGTTCGGCACGATCGCGACGAGCGAAGTCGCGCTGCGCAGGATGCTCAAGAAGCACCGGACGGCGCTCGCCCGCGAACTCGCGCGGCTCGTGGGCCACGTGGAAATGAGCGTGCGCCTGAACTGGGACGTGCCGGATCTCTTTCGCCATCTGATCGACGTTCGCCCCGATCTGAAGGCCGCGCGCGACGCCATGCTGGCGCTCGGCGGCGCGGCCACGCGCGACGACAAGATCGAGTTGGGCAGCCGCTTCGAGCGCGTGCTGAACGAAGAGCGGGCGCGCCATGCGGCACGCGTGGACGAGGCGCTCGACGCGTGCTGCAAGGAGATCCGGCGCGATCCGCTGCGGCACGAGACGGAAATCCTGCGCTTGACCTGCCTCGTGCGAAACGCCGAGCTCGGCCGGTTCGAGTCGGGCGTGGCCGCCGCGTCGCGCGTTCTCGACGATTCGCTGACGCTGAAATACAGCGGACCGTGCCCGCCTCACCATTTCGTCAATCTCAACATGAGTCTGTGAAGGGTGCCATGTTCATTCTCGATAACCTGCTCGCCGCGCCGATCAAGGGCATGTTCTGGATTTTCGAGGAGATCGCGCAGGCCGCCGAGGACGAGACGATCGCCGACATCGAGACGACCAAGGCGGCGCTCGTCGAGCTCTATCGCGAACTCGAATCCGGCCAGATCGACGAGGCCGAATTCGAGTCGCGCGAGCGGGCGTTGCTCGATCGCCTGGACAGCCTGGAAACGCCGTGACATCGCCTTGCTCGCCGCCGTTTCATGCCGTGCGCAGCGCGGACGGCGAACCCGTGCCGGCCGAGCTCGCGCAGCGGCTGTCGCTGTGCGAGTCGCTGGACCGGATTCTCAACAAGGGCGCGGTGATTTCCGCGCAGGTGGTCGTGTCGGTAGCCGACGTCGATCTGCTCTATTTGCATCTGCGCCTCCTTCTGACTTCGGTGGAAACCGCGTTGGCCGGCCGCGCGATGTCACGCGAAGAGGAATGCCGATGAATGCGCCGCACGCGGCTGCGGTATCGAACGCCGCCGCACTCGCCGCCGCGCTGGAACAAGCGCTGGCTCAGCAACAGGCGCCGCCGCCACGCGCGACGCAACGCGTCGACGTCGCGGCCGCTTCCGCGGGCAACGGCCTCGCGAAGCTCGTTCTGGCGCTGATGAAGCTCTTGCACGAACTGCTCGAACGGCAGGCGTTGCGGCGAATCGAGGCCGGCAGCCTGAACGATGACGAAATCGAGCGGTTGGGGCTCGCGCTGATGCGGCAGGCCGAGGAGATCGAGCGGCTCGCCGGGCAGTTCGGCTTCACCGATGCCGATCTGAATCTCGATCTCGGCCCGCTCGGCCGTCTTTTTTGAGAGCCCATCCAATGAGCCAGCCACGCACCGCTTCGCCGCCGCACAGCGTTTCCAGTACGACCGTGGCCGATCTGCTCGAGCGCGTGCTCGACAAGGGCGTCGTCATTACCGGAGACATCCGCATCAATCTGGTCGACGTCGAGCTTCTGACGATCCGCATCCGGCTGCTGGTCTGCTCCGTCGATAAGGCGAGGGAACTCGGCGTCGACTGGTGGAACGCCGATTCGTTCTTTCTGGGGCCGGACAGAGCGCGATCCGCGCTGCCGGGCCGGACCGCCGCCGTCGACGTTGCTGCGGGGGCCGCCGCGCACGCCGACGCAGGGCGTCGGTGACGCGTGCGCCGCGCGGCGCACGCGACATCGGAGCGGATCGAAGGGCGGGCGTGAGCGCGCCGGATTTTTCCGGCGCCGCGAGCGGACGGCGTTCGTCCGTGCGCGGCGAAGCGCTCTTCGCGCCGTTCGCGCCGCAACGCTGACGCGCCGGATGGTCGGTGGCCGGCATCGCTGCCGTGCCCGGCCGGTCGCATCGCCGGATCATGGCGCGCCGCGCGCGTCGGCCACGCGCCATGCGTCTTTCCAATGGCGCTTTCTTCGACGCCGGCCCGGTTTCGCCCGCCGCGCGCCACGTCGCACGGGCTCGCGCCGGCGCTGTCCGCTTCCCCGAAATCCTTGCTACGCCACCGCCGATATCGATATCGAAATTGCTTGGTTAGCCTTTGCGAGTCGAAACGCTAAGGTGACGGACATGGCAGCGGGATGACATCGCGACGAGCGCGCGCCGGGCGACACGGGTGCGCGTCCGAACGCGACGAACACGCCGCTGCCCTTGTTCCGCAGAACGAACGGGCGCGCCGAAGGCGGCGAGCCGTCATGCCGGCGGCGCCGGCCGCGCGCGACCGTTCGCCTCCGACGATCTCGCCATGACCGACAGCATTATCGACACCGCGCCGCACGACGCGCGCGCGAAGCCACTGATCGACGCGCTGATCGACGAATACGCGGCGCGCTACCGCGCGTATCGGCCCGACAGCCTCGCGTCCGCGGAAGCGGAGCTCGCGCGCTATCCGGCCGAGCTGTTCGCGCCGCCCGAAGGCGCGTTCATCCTGCTGATCCGCGACGGCGAGACGATCGGCGGCGGCGCCTTCAAGCGCTACGACGCGCAGACGGCGGAGCTCAAGCGGATCTGGACGCGCGCCGATCTGCGGCGCCAGGGGCTCGCGCGGCGCGTGGTTCGCGAACTCGAGCTGCGCGCGGCGCGGCAAGGCTATCGGCGCGTCTATCTGACGACGGGCTTCCGGCAGCCGGAGGCATGGGCGCTGTATCTCGACGCCGGGTACGCGGCGCTGTTCGATCGCGACGTCGACCCCGAGATCTACGTGCATCTGCCGTTCGGCAAGGATCTGATCGAGCCGCGCCGCGCCGACACGCTCGGCGACCTGCGCGCGCCCGTGCCGGCCGCGCCGGTCGAATGACGCGATGCGCGGCCCGCGGCTCACGCCGGCATGTCGCATCGAAAACGACACCACATTCGCCACCAACAGGAATCGTCGATGACATTGCAATACACGAAGCCATTCGTCCGATCCGCCGCGCGCGCGGTGGCCGCCGCCGTGCTGATCGGCGCGAGCGCGGCGGCGTTCGCCGTCACGTTCGATTTGAGCCCCGGGCAGCCGGGCCGCGTGCGCGGCGCGCGCGACGAGACCGTGATCCGCGCGCTGCCCGCAGCGTTCAAGTTCGCCGAGCCCGACGCGCTGACCATCGGCATCGCGCCGAGCCAGCCGCCCATCAGTTCGTACGCGACCGATGCGCGCACCGTCGTCGGCTTCGACGCCGATCTCGCGCAACTGCTCGCCGACAGCCTCGGCCGCAAGCTGAAGATCGTCGCGCTCGCGTGGGCCGACTGGCCGCTCGCGCTCGAATCGGGCCGCGTCGACGCGGTGCTGTCGAACGTGACCGTGACCGAGGAGCGCAAGGCGAAGTTCGATTTCTCGACGTATCGCAAGGATCAGGTCGGCTTCTACGTGAAGTCCGACAGCAAGATCGCGTCGATCAAGGAGCCGAAGGACGTCGCGGGCCTGCGCGTGATCACCGACGCCGGCACCAACCAGGAAAAGATCCTGCTCGAATGGGATCGCGAGAACGTCGCGCACGGGCTCAAGCCCGTCACGGTCCAGTATTACGACGATCACGCGGTGAAGAACGTCGCGCTGCAGGCGGGCCGCGCGGACGCGATCTTCAGCGTGAACTCGGTGCTCGCGTACCAGGCCGCGCAGCAGCACCGGACGAAGCTCGTCGGCGCCGTGAGCGGCGGCTGGCCGCGCACGGCGGACATCGCGGTCACGACGCGCAGGGGCAGCGGCCTCGCCGAGCCGTTCACGATCGCGATCAACGATTTCATCAGGAACGGCGCGTACCGCCGCGTGCTCGACCGCTGGAGTCTCGGTTCCGAGGCGATCGACGCGTCTCGGACGAATCCGCCGGGCTTGCCGAAGACGTGATGCGCGATGCCTGCGCGACGGCCATTCGCGAAGCTCGACGAACACGCGCGACGCCAGCGACACGCGCGACGCCGGCGCGACGCGAACAGAACGGCCTCCGCCACGCGAAGCCGCTTCATCGTGTCGCGCCGTGGCGTTGATTGACGAAGTCGCGCGGTGAAGCCGTCCGGCAAGGCGGTTCGGCGCAGCCGTCCATGCGAAATCCGGCGCAGCCGTCCATGCGAAACCGTTCGGCGAAGCCGTCCGATCGCGCGGGCGCGCCGGGCCGCAGAGCCGGACGCTTGCATCGCGTCACCGCATCGTCCGTTTTCCCGATTCATTTTCCATAGCCAGCATTCGCACCCGCCATGTCTTATTCGTTATCGCTGCTGGACAAGAGCCCGATCGCCGAAGGCGCGACGGCGGCCGACGCGCTGCGTTTCACGGTCGCGCTCGCGCAGCGCGCCGAGGCGCTCGGCTATCGGCGCATCTGGATCGCCGAGCACCACGGCGCGCCGGGGCTCGCGAGCTCCGCGCCCGAGATCGTCGTGTCGCACGTGCTCGCGCACACGTCGCGCATTCGCGTCGGCTCCGGCGGCGTGATGCTTCAGCACTACAGCCCGTTCAAGGTTGCCGAGACGTTCAAGCTGCTCGCGTCGCTCGCGCCGGGGCGCGTCGATCTCGGCGTCGGCAAGGCGCCGGGCGGCCTGCCGCTGACGACGCGCGCGCTGCAGTCGCTGCACGACAAGCCGCACAAGCCCGCGTTCGCCGATCAGCTCGCCGAGCTCGACGCGTTCCTGCGCTGGGGCGTCGCCGAGGATCATCCGCTGGCCGGCGCGGTCGCGCTGCCGGTGCCGCCCGTGGCGCCCGAGCGCGTGCTGCTCGGCGGCTCGCCCGAGAGCGCCGCGCTCGCCGCGCGGCTCGGCTGGCAGTTCTGCTACGCCGGGCACTTCAACGGCGACGAGGCCAACGTCGAGCGTTCGCTCGACGCGTACCGCAGCGCGAGCGGGCGCGCGCCGCTCCTCGCGCTGTACGCGGTCGCGGCGCCGACGAAGGGCGAGGCGGAGCGGCTCATCGGCGCGCTGCGGATCTTCAAGCTGAAGCTCGCGGGCGGCCAGAGCGTCAATCTCGGCAGCGCGCAGGCGGCGGCCGAGTTCGCGCGCCAGAGCGGCGCGACCGATTACCGGATCGACGAGCTGCGTCCGCACGTGATCGCGGGCGCGCCGCACGACGTGCACCGCGAGCTCGACGCGCTCGCGCGCCGCTACGGCGTCGGCGAGTTCGTCGTCGATTCGCCGGTCACGCACTATCCGGCGCGGCTCGCGTCCGTCGAGCTGCTCGCGCGCGACCGCCAGTCCGCGCGGACCTGAGCATTCGAGCGGCGCGCCGCGGCTGCGCGCCTTTGTGCGATTCCAACGACACCGATCCTCGCCATGACCCAGTCCTCGATTCCCTTCGGCATCATGCTGCAAGGCGCCGGCAGCCACATGAACGCGTGGCGGCATCCGAGCAATCCGCCCGACGCGAGCGTCAATCTCGATTTCATGCTGCGCGTCGCGCGCAAGGCGGAGGCGAACGGCATCGCGTTCGCGTTCGTGGCCGACGGCCTCTACATCAACGAGAAGTCGATCCCGCATTTCCTGAACCGCTTCGAGCCGATCTCGCTCTTGTCCGCGCTCGCGGCCGCGACGTCGAAGATCGGCCTCGCGGGCACCGTGTCGACGTCGTACAGCGAGCCGTTCACGGTCGCGCGGCAGTTCGCGTCGCTCGATCTGCTGAGCGGCGGCCGCGCCGGCTGGAATGTCGTGACGACGCCGCTCGAAGGCACCGCGAAGAACTACGGCACGAAGCATCCGGAGCACGAGCTGCGCTACGAGATCGCCGACGAATACCTGAGCGTCGCGCAGGGCCTGTGGGACAGCTGGGGCGACGACGCGTTCGTGCGCGACCGCGCGAGCGGCCGCTTCTTCGACCGGGACAAGCTGCACGCGCTCGATCACGCGGGCCGGTTCTTCCAGGTCGCCGGGCCGCTGAACATCCAGCGCTCGCCGCAGGGGCAGCCGGTGATCTTTCAGGCGGGCTCGTCGGACGCGGGGATCGCGCTCGCGGGCAAGTACGCGGACGCGGTGTTCACGCATTCGCCGTCGCTCGACGAGACGCGCGCGTTCACGCAGCGCGTGAAGGACAGCGCGCTCGCGCACGGCCGCCGTGCCGGCGACGTGAAGATCTTCCCCGGCATCGGGCCGATCGTCGGGCGCACGGCGGCCGAAGCGGAGGACAAGTACCGCGCGATCCGCGATCTGCTGACGATCGACGACGCGCTCGCGTACCTCGGCCGCTACTTCGACCATCACGATTTCACGCAGTACCCGCTCGACGCGCCGTTCCCGGCGCTCGGCGACATCGGCCGCAACAGCTTTCGCTCGACGACCGATCGCATCAAGGCCGACGCGCGCGCGAAGGGGCTCACGCTGCGCGAGACGGCGCTTGCCGTCGCGACGCCGCGTCCGCAGTTCATCGGCGCGGCGCAAGACGTCGCCGACGCGCTGATCCGCTGGATCGACGCGGGCGCGGCCGACGGCTTCATCCTCGGCTTCGCGGTGCAGGCGCAGGGGCTCGACGATTTCGTCGAGCTCGTGATTCCGGCGCTCGAGGCGCGCGGCCGCTACCGGCGCACGCTCGCCGGCAGCACGCTGCGCGATCACCTCGGCCTGCCGCGCAAGGAAAGCCGCCACGCGGCGGCGGAAGTCGCATGACGGCGGCTGTGCGGCGCGCCGCCGCGAGCCGCGCGCGTTTCTCGCCGCGTGCGCGCGGCGCCGCGCCGGGCATCCGCGCGGCACGCCATCGATTCAGCAAGGAACCACGACCATGAGCGACATCACTCACGCCGTCGGCGGCGCGCTGCCGACGCCAGGCATCCCTGCGGCGCGCGGCGCCGCGCCGCGTTTCCGGATCGTGCCGGCCCGCTATCGCGCGCGCACGGCGGGCACCGTGCTCGCCGTCGTGCTGATCGCGCTCATGCTGAATTCGGTGCTCGGCAATCCGCAATGGGGCTGGCCGGTTTTCGCCGAATGGTTCCTGTCCGAGCCGGTGCTGTCGGGGCTTGCGCGCACGCTGCTGCTGACCGCCCTCGGCGCGCTGTTCGGCTTCGCGCTCGGCGTGCCGCTCGCGCTCGCACGCGTGTCGCGCTCGCCGCTTCTCGCCGCGTGCGCGTGGGCGTTCATCTGGCTGTTCCGCTCGATTCCGCTCATCGTGCTGCTGCTGATCCTCAACAATCTCGGCTATCTGTACGACCACGTGCGGTTCGGCGTGCCGTTCACCGGAATCACGTTCGCGGACGTCGCGACCACCGACCTGATCAGCCCGTTTTGCGCGGCGGTGCTCGGCCTGACGCTCAATCACGCGGCGTTCGCGGCCGAGGGGATTCGCGGCGGCATCCTGTCGGTCGATCAGGGCCAGCTCGAGGCGGCCGCCGCGCTCGGCCTGCCGCGCGCGCGGCAGGCGACGCGCATCGTGCTGCCGCAGGCGATGCGCGCGTTCCTGCCCGTCGCGTTCAACGATCTGATCTCGCTCGCGAAGGGCACGTCGATGGTGTACGTGCTCGCGATGCCGGAGCTTTTCTACACGGTGCAGGTGATCTATCGGCGCAACCTCGACGTGATTCCGCTGCTGATGGTCGCGACGGTCTGGTATCTGATCATCCTGACCGTGTTGTCGATCGTGCAGGTGCAGGTCGAGCGTCGCTATGCGCGCGGCGCCGTGCGCAATCCGGGGCGCTCGCCGCTGGCGGCGTTCGTCGCGAGGCTGGCGGATGCGCGGCGGCGGTGGCGCGGGCGCGCGGCGGACGCGGCGGCGGCGGCAGCGGCAACGGACGGTGTGGACAGCGCGGACAGCGCGGACGGCGCGGGCGCGGCGAGAGGCGCGAGATCGGCGAAATGGGCGAAATGGGCGAGATCGGCGAGATGGGCGCGGCGCGGCGCGGAGGACGGCGCGCACTCGGCCGGCGACGCGTCGGCTTTCGGCGCGGGATTCGCGCACGGCGAAAAGGCGTCGGCCGGATCGGCGGGCGGGGCGAGGGCGGCGGCGCTCGGCGCGTCGGGCGTTTCGGAAGTTTCCGCTACGTTCGGCGGGGGGGGATCGTCCGAGTCCGCTGCTTGGCCGGCTACGAAAGCGCCGAATGCTTCAAATGTTCCGGACGCCCCGGACGCGTTGACGCTTGCCGCGCCGAACGCCTGGGCTTCGCCCGCCGCATCGCCTGCACGCGCCGAGGCAAGCTCGCCGGCCGCCGCGCGCGCATGGGCGAGCGGGCGGCGCGGCGGCGAGGTCGCCGTCCATCGCGTATCGAAGAGCTTCGGCCAGCACAAGGTGCTCGACGACGTGTCGTTCGTCGCGCCGGCGGGCAGCGTCACCGTGATCCTCGGCCAGTCCGGTTCCGGCAAATCGACGCTGCTGCGCACGATCAACCACCTGGAGCGCGTCGACGGCGGCTTCATCGACATCGACGGCGAGCTGATCGGCTATCGCCGCGACGGCGACACGCTGTACCAGCTGAAGGAGAAGGACGTGCTGCGCCGGCGCGTCGACGTCGGCATGGTGTTTCAGAACTTCAATCTGTTCCCGCACCTCACCGTGCTCGAGAACGTCGTCGAGGCGCCCGTCGCGTCGGGGCGCGCGACGCGCGCCGAAGCCGAGCGCGTCGCGCGCGAGCTGCTCGCGCGCGTCGGCCTCGCGGCGAAGGCCGACGCGTATCCGCGCCGGCTGTCGGGCGGCCAGCAGCAGCGCGTCGCGATCGCGCGGGCGCTCGCGCTGCGGCCGAAGGTGCTGCTGTTCGACGAGCCGACGTCCGCGCTCGATCCGGAGCTCGTCAACGAAGTGCTCGACGTGATCAAGGAGCTCGCGCGCTCGGGGACGACGCTCGTCATCGTCACGCACGAGATCGGCTTCGCGCGCGAGGTCGCGGACACGGTCCTGTTCATGGAGCGCGGCCGGATCATCGAAGCGGGGCCGCCCGCGCAGGTACTCGGCGCGCCGGCGCATCCGCGCACGCGCGCGTTCCTGTCGAAGGTGCTGTGATGACGGCGCGGCGGCGGGCGGGCGCGGGGCTCGGCAGCGACGGCGATTGCGCAGGCCGTCGTCGTGCCGGCGTTGCGCGAAGCGACGCCGGTGCTCCACGCCGCGTGACGCGGCGCGGCGATGCGGATCGCGGCGGCGATGGCGTTGCGGGCGGCGTTGAAGGCAGCGTTGCGGGCGGCGGCCGGCCGACCGGGCTCGCGGCGCGGTCTGCGGCGGCCGAGAATGCGGGGCCGCGTCGCGCCGAGGTCGGCGGCCGCGGTCGCGGCGACGTCGCCAAGCGCGGCCGCATCGCGTGGCCGAGCGCGCGCGCGTCGTGCCGCGCTGAGCCGAACGCATCGCAGGCGCGGGCGCGATGATCGACCGACGCACGTTCATCGGCGGCGCGGCGACGCTCGCGGCCGCCTTCGCCGCGGCGCCGTTCGGCGCGCGCGCGGCCGGCATCGCGGTCGATCTCGATCCGCGCCAGGCGGGCCGCGTGCGCACGGCGCGCGATCCGGCGGCGGCCGACGCGGCGCGACGCTACCGCTGGGTCGCCGACGGCGCGTTCACCGTCGCGATCGCGCCGCACGCGCCGCCCGTCGCGACATTTGCGACCGACGCGCGCACGGTCGTCGGCGCGGACCCGGACTACGCGCAACTGATCGCCGACGCGCTCGGCCGGCGGCTCGCGCTTCTGCCCGTCGCGTGGGCCGACTGGCCGCTCGGGCTGAGCGCCGGCAAGTACGATGCGGTGATTTCGAACGTCGGCGTCACCGAGAAGCGCAAGGAGAAGTTCGATTTCACGACCTACCGGCTCGGCCTGCACGGCTTCTATGTGAGGGCCGCGAGCCCGATCGCGCGGATCGCCGAGCCGAAGGACGTCGCGGGATTGCGGATCATCACCGGATCGGGGACGAGCCAGGAGCGCATCCTGCTCGAATGGAACCGGCGCAACGTCGCGCGGGGGCTCCGGCCGGCCGACGTGCTGTACTTCGACGACGACGGCGCGTCGCGCGTCGCGCTGCTGTCCGGGCGCGCGGACGCCGAGCTGAATCCGAACGCGACGCTCGCGTACCAGGCGGCGCGCGACGGCAAGATCCGCTGCGTCGGCAACGTGAACGCGGGCTGGCCGGTCAAGGCGGACGTCGCGATCGCGACGCGCAAGGGCAGCGGCCTCGCCGACGCGCTCACGCTCGCGACCAACGATCTGATCCGCAGCGGCAAGTACCGGCAGGCGCTCGCGCGATGGGGGCTGCTGTCGGAGGCGGTCGACGAGTCGGAAACGAATCCGCCGGGGTTGCCGTCGTTTTGAGCGCGCGCGGCGCGTGCGGCGCTGGCCTCGTGGGTTCGCCCGTCGCATAATCGTGACCCTCTTCGTCGCTCGAGCGCCGCCATGCCCCGCTTCTCCCGATCAACGATTCGCCCGGCAGCCCGGCCCGCCGCGCCTCGCCGCCCGCGCCCGTGGCCACGCTCGCCCGTTGCCGCCTTCGCCCCGGCGGCCGTCGCATGACGCTCGCGCTGCTGACGGCCGTCGCCGTCGCCGCCGCGCTGTTGCGGCTCGCGAAGCGTCGCCGTGCGAGCCGGGCGCTGTTCGCCGCGTCCGTCGCCGCGTTCTTCGCGATCGGCTGCGGCCCCGCGCCCGCGTGGTTGCTGCGCCACCTGCAAGCGCCGTACGCGGCGCGCCCGGCGATCGAATGGGGCGAGCGCAACGCGATCGTGATGCTCGGCCTCGGCACCGAGAAGATCGCCGCGACGGGCGCGGTCGAGCCCGGCACGTTTTCGTATTCGCGGGTGGTCGAGGCGGCGAGCCTTTATCGCGGCTGCCGCAAGGCGCGCGCGGGCGCCGATTGCAAGGTCGTCGTGAGCGGCGGCGACGCGCGCGGCAACGGCGTGCCGGAGGCGAGCGTCTATCGCGACGCGCTGATCGGGCTCGGCATCGATGCCGCCGACGTGCTGGCCGAGCCGCGCAGCATGAACACGTGGCAGAACGCGCAATTCACGCGCGCCGTGCTGGCCGGCTATCGCGCGGACCGCGTGCTGCTCGTGACGTCGGGCGTCCACTTGCGGCGCAGCGCGCTGTATTTCGCGCACTTCGGCGTGGCCGCGATTGGCGTGCGCGCCGAGTACCTGCAAGCGGTGTCGTTCCCGCTGCCGCTCGCCTACAACTTCTCGCTCGCCGATCTCGCGCTGCACGAATATCTCGGCATCGCGCGCTACCGGCTCTACGACGCGCTCGGCTGGAACCCCGCGAGAACGCAGCCGGGCGACGCGTGACGCGCCGCCCGTTCGCGCGCCGCCGCGACGCGGCGCGTCACTGCGGATAGGCGGGCGTGAACGTCAGCTTGATCGAGTCGATCAGCATGTCGTTGTCGCGCTGATCGGCCGTTTCGCGCCACACGTGCGTTTCTCCCGCATGCGTCGCGTTCCGGTGGTCGACGGGCTCGACGACGGTCGCCGCGCCCGGCACGCGGTCGTTTCTCGGCACGACGCCGCCGCGCGCCTCGCAATACTCGGGCACCGCGATCGCGATGTCCGAGCCCGACGGCCGCGTGACGCTCGTCGCGACGGTTTGCGACGTGCAGCGGCGGTCGGTCCTCGAGGTCGGGCCGACGTCGGCCGTCGACGACCAGCCGTGGTTGTTGGCCCGGTTGTCCGGGCCGTAGCCGATGAAGTGCGGAGCGTAGCCGGCGTAGCCCGCGCCCTGTCCGGCGACGTTTCCCCAGACGCGCACCTGTGTCGCGCCGCCCTGGGGGATGTTGTTGACGAAATTGACGCGACCGTCAATATTTCGTGCCGGATGCCGTAAACGTGCCGGAGTGGCGTGCCGAGAGGGCGCTCGCCGTGCCGGCCGAAGGCCGTAACCGGTAGCCAGGCATTCCGGCATTTCGGCAAGCCCGAGAAATCCGGCCGCGACGATCTCCCGGCACGCGGGCGCGCCGCTCGCGGCACGGCCCACGGCGCCGGCTCGAGCGGCGCGGCCGCTGTGCCGGTGCGCGCGATCCCCGCGTGACACGCCGCGGTTTCGCGTGATCTGATAACCTTGCGCCGTGTAAGAAATGGTTTTCCCTTATTGGTGACGGTTCCGCTATCCGATTCTGTCACGTTGTCATATAAAGGAAAGACGATAGATAGACAGTGCGGTCCGTCGCCGCCGCACCGCGCACCGCGCACCGCGCCGCCCGCAATCACGCATTCGTAACCCCAGCAACGCAACGACGTCCAATCAAACCGTTCCCCTTCAATACAACCCGCCCGAGACCACCATGCTCCAACTGTCCCGGCGCCAGTTCCTGAAGCTGTCCGCGACGACGCTCGCCGGCTCGAGTCTAGCCCTGATGGGCTTCTCACCGGCCGAAGCGCTCGCCGAGGTCCGCCAATACAAGCTGGCGCGCACTGTCGAAACCCGCAACACCTGCCCCTACTGCTCGGTCGGTTGCGGGATACTGATGTACAGCCTCGGCGACGGCGCGAAAAACGCCACGTCGAGCATCATCCACATCGAGGGCGATCCCGACCATCCGGTCAACCGCGGCACGCTGTGCCCGAAGGGCGCGAGCCTCATCGACTTCATCCATAGCCCGAGCCGCCTCACGCAGCCCGAGTATCGCGCGGCCGGCTCCGACAAGTGGGCGCCGATCTCGTGGAGCGACGCGCTCGACCGGATCGCGAAGCTGATGAAGGCGGACCGCGACGCGAACTTCGTCGAGACGACGGACGACGGCATGAAGGTCAACCGCTGGCTCACGACGGGCATGCTGGCCGCTTCGGCGGGCAGCAACGAGGTCGGCTATCTGACGCACAAGACCGTGCGCAGCATGGGGATGCTCGCGTTCGACAACCAGGCTCGTGTCTGACATGGCCCGACGGTGGCAGGTCTTGCCCCGACGTTTGGCCGTGGCGCGATGACGAACCATTGGGTCGACATCAAGAACGCGGACGTGATTCTCGTGATGGGCGGCAACGCCGCCGAGGCGCACCCGTGCGGATTCAAATGGGTCACGGAAGCGAAGGCGCATCGCAACGCGCGCCTCGTCGTCGTCGATCCGCGCTTCACGCGCACCGCATCGGTCGCCGACTATTACGCGCCGATTCGAACCGGCACGGACATCGCATTCCTCGGCGGGATCATCAACTACCTGCTGACGAACGACAAGATCCAGCACGAGTACGTCAAGCACTACACGGATTTCTCGTTCATCGTTCGCGAGGACTTCGCGTTCGACGACGGCATCTATTCCGGCTACGACGCGGACAAGCACGCGTACCCGGACAAGTCGACGTGGGACTACGAGCGCGGCGACGACGGCTTCGTGAAGGTCGACGACACGCTTGCGCACCCGCGCTGCGTCTACAACCTGCTCAAGCAGCACTACTCGCGCTACACGCCGGAGATGGTCGAGAAGATCTGCGGCACGCCGAAGGACAAGTTCCTCAAGGTGTGCGAGATGCTCGCGACGACGGCCGTGCCCGGCCGCGCCGGCACGATCCTGTACGCGCTCGGCTGGACGCATCACTCGGTCGGCGCGCAGATGATCCGCACGGGCGCGATGGTGCAGCTGCTGCTCGGCAACATCGGCATCGCGGGCGGCGGCATGAACGCGCTGCGCGGCCACTCGAACATCCAGGGGCTCACCGACCTCGGGCTGATGTCGAACCTGCTGCCGGGCTACATGACGCTGCCGATGCAGGCCGAGCAGGATTTCGACGCGTACATCCAGAAGCGCGCGCAGCAGCCGCTGCGGCCTAACCAGCTGAGCTACTGGAAGAACTACCGCGCGTTCCACGTGAGCTTCATGAAAGCCTGGTGGGGCGATGCGGTCGGCGCCGAGAACAACTGGGGCTACGACTATCTGCCGAAGCTCGACAAGCAGTACGACCTGCTGCAGACGATCGAGCTGATGCACGCGGGCAAGATGAACGGCTACATCTGCCAGGGCTTCAATCCGCTCGCGGCGGCGCCGTCGAAGCGCAAGACCTCCGAGGCGCTCGCGAAGCTCAAGTGGCTCGTGATCATGGACCCGCTCGCGACCGAGACGTCCGAGTTCTGGAAGAACCACGGCGATTTCAACGACGTCGATTCGTCGACGATCCAGACCGAGGTGTTCCGGCTGCCGACGTCGTGCTTCGCGGAAGAGCGCGGCTCGCTCGTCAACTCCGGCCGCGTGCTGCAGTGGCACTGGCAGGGTGCGGAGCCGCCGGGCCAGGCGAAGAGCGACCTCGAGATCATGTCGGGGATCTTCCTGCGGATGCGCGACATGTACAGGAAGGACGGCGGCAAGTACCCCGATCCGATCGTCAATCTGAGCTGGCCGTACGCGAACCCGGAAAGCCCGACGCCCGAAGAGCTCGCGATGGAGTTCAACGGCCGCGCGCTGGCGGACCTGCCCGATCCGAAGGACGCGTCGAAGACGCTCGTGAAGAAGGGCGAGCAACTCGCCGGCTTCGCGCAGCTGAAGGACGACGGCACGACGTCGAGCGGCTGCTGGATCTTCTGCGGCGCGTGGACGCAAGCGGGCAACCAGATGGCGCGGCGCGACAACGCCGATCCGACGGGCATCGGCCAGACGCTCGGCTGGGCGTGGGCGTGGCCCGCGAACCGGCGGATTCTGTACAACCGCGCGTCGTGCGACGTGAGCGGCAAGCCGTTCGACCCGACGCGCAAGCTGATCGGCTGGAACGGCCGTGCGTGGACGGGCCCGGACATTCCCGACTACAAGGCCGACGAGCCGCCCGAAACCGGCATGGGGCCGTTCATCATGAACCCGGAAGGCGTCGCACGCTTCTTCGCGCGCGCCGGGATGAACGAAGGCCCGTTCCCCGAGCACTACGAGCCGTTCGAGACGCCGCTCGCCGCGAACCCGCTGCATCCGAACAACCCGCGGGCGCTGAACAACCCGGCCGCCCGCGTGTTCCCGGACGATCGGGCGGCGTTCGGCAAGGTCGACACGTTCCCGCACGTCGCGACGACGTATCGCCTGACCGAGCACTTCCATTACTGGACGAAGCATGCGCGGCTGAACGCGATCATCCAGCCCGAGCAGTTCGTCGAGATCGGCGAGGATCTCGCGAAGGAGATCGGCGTCGCGCACGGCGAGCGCGTGAAGGTGTCGTCGAACCGCGGGCACATCGTCGCGGTCGCGCTCGTCACGAAGCGGATCAAGCCGCTGACGGTCGACGGCCGCAAGGTGCAGACGGTCGGCATTCCGTTGCATTGGGGCTTCAAGGGGTTGACGAAGCCCGGCTATCTCGCGAACACCCTGACTCCGTCCGTCGGCGACGGCAACTCGTACACACCGGAATTCAAGTCGTTCCTGGTGAAGGTCGAAAAGGCGTAAGGGGAAAGAGATGGCATTGCAATCGCTCGATATCAAGCGCGTCTCGGCCACCACGACGCCGCCGCCCACCGCGCGCGAGCCGGTGACGGGCAGCGTCGCGAAGCTGATCGACGTGTCGAAGTGCATCGGCTGCAAGGCGTGTCAGACGGCTTGCATGGAATGGAACGACCTGCGCGACGAAGTCGGCACGAACGTGGGCGTCTACGACAACCCGGCCGATCTGTCGGAGCACTCGTGGACGGTGATGCGTTTCTCCGAATACGAGAACCCGGCGGGCGACCTCGAGTGGCTGATCCGCAAGGACGGCTGCATGCACTGCGAGGACCCGGGCTGCCTGAAGGCGTGCCCGTCGCCGGGCGCGATCGTTCAGTACAACAACGGGATCGTCGATTTCCACGAGGAGAACTGCATCGGCTGCGGCTATTGCGTGACCGGCTGCCCGTTCAACATCCCGCGGATCTCGAAACAGGACAATCGCGCGTACAAGTGCACGCTGTGCTCGGACCGCGTCGCGGTCGGCCAGGAGCCCGCATGCGTGAAGACCTGCCCGACGGGCGCGATCGTGTTCGGCACGAAGGACGACATGAAGCGGCACGCGGCCGAGCGCGTCGCCGATCTGAAGGGACGCGGCTTCGAGCACGCGGGGCTGTACGATCCGGCGGGCGTCGGCGGCACGCACGTGATGTACGTGCTGCACCACGCGGACAAGCCGTCGCTGTATCACGGCCTGCCCGACAACCCGTCGATCAGCCCGATGGTGAAGCTGTGGAAGGGCATCGCGAAGCCGCTCGCGGTCGCGGGCATCGCGTTGTCCGCGCTCGCCGGCTTCTTCCACTACACGCGCGTCGGCCCGAACGAAGTGACGGACGAAGAGGAAGCCGCCGCCCGCGACGACGCGCGCCGCATCGAGGAGGACGCGAAATGAAGCATGACGACCCCAACCTGATCGTCCGCTACACGGCGAACGAGCGCTCGAACCACTGGATCACCGCGATCTCGTTCGTGCTGCTCGCGCTGTCCGGGCTCGCGCTGTTCCATCCGTCGATGTTCTGGATGACGGCGCTGTTCGGCGGCGGGCAGTGGACGCGGATTCTGCATCCGTTCGCAGGCCTCGTGATGTTCGTGTCGTTCGCGGTGATGGCCGTGCGCTACTGGCATCACAACCTGCTCGACGCGGGCGATCGCCAGTGGCTGCGGCAGATGGACGACGTGCTCGCGAACCGCGAGGAGAAGCTGCCGGAGGTGGGCCGCTATAACGCGGGGCAGAAGCTGCTATTCTTCGCGATGGTGGCGTGCCTCTTGTTGCTGCTCGTTTCCGGGATCGTGATCTGGCGGCGCTATTTCTCGTTCTACTTTCCGATCGGCGTGATTCGCGCGGCGGCTGTCGTGCATGCGGCGGCGGCGTTCGTGCTGATCGTCGGCATCGTCGTGCACGTGTACGCGGCGCTGTGGGTGAGGGGCTCGATCGGCGCGATGGTGCGCGGCACCGTGACCGTCGGCTGGGCGAGAAAGCACCATCCGAAGTGGTTTCGCGAGAGCGTGAAGTAGCGACGCATCGCACGATGCCGGCGCACGGCGCGCAAGCGGACTTTGCGCGCGCGCCGCGCGACTCGCGACGGCCGCCGGCCGCATGAGCGGCCCGGCGGGCGCGCGCACGGCAGACACAACAAGAAAGCGCCGACGATTCGGCGCTTGTTTTTTTAGGGCACTCACGTGACTGACCCAACCCAACGCATTCTCGAACCGAGCGAAATCGCATCGCTCGATCATTCGGCCATTCCGCGCGTGCGCATGCCCGAGCGCGGCGCCGTGTTCGCCGCGCGCGCCGCGCGGCTGCGCGAGCTCGCGGACCTGAACCCGATCTCAGGCTACCTGCGGCTGATGGCGGCCGTCGCCGACGCGCAGCACGAACTCGTGCAGACGTTCGAGCCGAACGCGCCCGCGCGGGACGCGATCGAGCGGGCGCAACATCATTCGATGCCGCTCGCGCCGGCGCTCGGCGGCGAGCGCGATCCGCGCTGGCGCGACGTGCTGCAAGGCCTGCTCGACCGCGTCGAGCGCGCGGGCCTCGTGAATCCGCCGCTCGCGAAGCTGATCGACGGGCTGCGGCTGCGCGCGCCCGCGGGGCTCGACGCGCAGGCCGACGCGCTCCTCGCGCAGCGCTTCGCCGAAATCGACCCGGCGTCGGCGCCGTTCCTGATGGCCGCGTTGCAGGTGGTGTGGACCGCGCTCGCGAGCCGCATCGCGCCCGCCGACGTTCCTTATCTCGAGCAGCCCGGCCTTTGCCCCGTGTGCGGCGCGCAGCCGGTGGCGAGCATCGTGCGCGTCGGCGGCCAGTATCAGGGCTACCGCTTCCTCCAGTGCGGGCTGTGCTCGAGCGAATGGCACATGGTTCGCACGAAGTGCTCGCACTGCGATTCGACGAAGGGGATCGCGTATCACGGGATCGAAGGCGGCAGCGAAGCGATCAAGGCCGAGTCGTGCGACGAGTGCCACACGTATCGGAAGATCGGCTATCAGGAGAAGGACTACGACGTCGAGCCGCTCGCGGACGATCTCGCGAGCCTCACGCTCGATCTGCTGATGGGCGAGGCGGGCTACCGGCGCGCGTCGCCGAATCCGCTGCTGTGGCCGGACCTGCCGGCCGACGCCGCGGGAGAAGAGCGGACGTGAGCGGACCGGGCGCGAACGAACTGAACGAGCTGCTCGCGCGCGTGCCGTCGGTCGAGCGCGTGCTGTCGTCGCCCGACGTGAAGCCGCTCGTCGACGAATACGGACGCACGCGCGCGCTCGCCGCGGTGCGCGCGTCGCTCGACGCGTGGCGCGACGCCGCGCGCCGCGATCCGGCCGCGGCCGGCGCGCTCGACGACGCGCGGATCGCGGCCGACGTGCGCGCGCGTCTCGCGGCGGACGCGGCGGGCGCGCTGCGCGCGGTGTTCAACCTGACGGGCACCGTGCTGCACACGAATCTCGGGCGCGCGCTGCTGCCGCACGAAGCGGTGCGCGCGGTCGTGCAGGCGCTCACGCAGCCGATGAATCTCGAATTCGATCTCGCGACCGGCCGCCGCGGCGACCGCGACGATCTGATCGACGAGCTCGTCTGCGAGCTGACGGGCGCCGAGGCCGCCACCGTCGTCAACAACAACGCGGCCGCCGTGCTGCTCGCGCTGTCCGCGCTCGCGCCGAAGAAGGAGGTGATCGTATCGCGCGGCGAGCTCGTGGAGATCGGCGGCGCGTTTCGCATTCCCGACATCATGAGCCGCGCGGGCGCGAAGCTGCGCGAGGTCGGCACGACGAATCGCACGCATCTGAGGGACTATGCGGACGCGATCGGGCCGCGCACCGCGCTCCTGATGAAAGTGCATTGCAGCAATTACGCGATCAGCGGCTTCACGAAGGAAGTGACGCTGCAGGAACTCGCGCCGCTCGCGCGCGAGCGCGGGCTGCCCGTGGCCGTCGATCTCGGCAGCGGCACGCTCGTCGACCTGACGCGCTGGGGCTTGCCGAAGGAGACGACGGTGCGCGAGACCGTCGAAGCGGGCGCCGACCTCGTCACGTTCAGCGGCGACAAGCTGCTCGGCGGCCCGCAGGCGGGCCTCGTCGTCGGGCGGCGCGATCTGATCGCGAAGATCAAGAAGCATCCGCTCAAGCGCGCGCTGCGCGTCGGCAAGCTGACGCTCGCCGCGCTCGAGCCGGTGCTGCGCCTGTACCAGGCGCCGGAATTCCTGCGCGAGCGGCTGACGACGCTGCGGCTCCTCACGCGCGCGCAGGCGGACATCGCGGCGGCGGCCGAGCGCGTGCGCCCGGTGCTGCAACAGGCGATCGGCGCGGCATTCGTCGTGAACGTCGAGCCGATGTTCAGCCAGATCGGCAGCGGCGCGCTGCCCGTCGATCAATTACCGAGCTGCGGCCTCGTCGTGCGCGCGAGCGACGGCAAGCGCAGCGGCCGCGCGCTCGCGCAGCTCGAGAAGCGCCTGCGCGGCTGGCCGCGTCCGGTGCTCGGCCGCATCGCCGACGACGCGCTGCGGCTCGACCTGCGCTGCCTCGAAGCCGACGACGAAGCCGCGCTCGTCGCGCAGTGCGCGCAAGCCTCGACGGACACGCCCGCATGATCGTCGGAACCGCAGGCCACATCGATCACGGCAAGACGACGCTCGTGCGCGCGCTCACGGGCGTCGACACCGATCGGCTGAAGGAAGAGAAGGCGCGCGGCATCTCGATCGAGCTCGGTTACGCGTACACGCCGCTGCCGAACGGCGACGTGCTCGGCTTCATCGACGTGCCCGGCCACGAGAAGCTCGTGCATACGATGGCGGCGGGCGCGTGCGGGATCGACTTCGCGCTCGTCGTGATCGCCGCCGACGACGGCGTGATGCCGCAAACGCGCGAGCATCTCGCGATTCTGCAATTGCTCGGCGTGGCGCGCGGCGCGGTCGCGCTGACCAAATGCGATCGCGCCGACGCGGCGCGCATCGCGCAGGTGCGCGACGAGATCCGCGCGTGGCTCGCGACCTCGCCGCTCGCCGGCGCGCCGATCTTCGAGACGCGCGCGATCGAGGCGGGCGACGCGGGCGTCGCCGCGCTGAACGCGCATCTGCGCGATACGGCGCTCGCATGGCGCGCGCGGCGCGACGACGGCCTGTTCAGGCTCGCGGTCGACCGCGTGTTCACGCTCGCGGGGCAGGGCACCGTCGTGACCGGGACCGCGTTCGCGGGGCGCGTGAGCACGGGCGATACGCTCGCCGTCGCGCGCACGGGCGAATCGGTGCGCGTGCGCAGCATCCATGCGCAGAACCGCGCGACCGACGTCGGCCATGCGGGCGAGCGCTGCGCGCTGAACCTCGCGGGCATCGACAAGGCGGCGCTCGCGCGCGGCGATGCGATCGTCGATCCGCGGCTCGCGGCGCTGTCGCCGCGTATCGACGTCGAGCTGACGCTGACGCCGGACGCCGACCTGACGATCTCGCACTGGACGCCGCTGCACGTGCATCTCGGCACGCTGCACCGCGTCGCGCATGTCGCGCTGCTCGACGGCGACGCACTCGGGCCCGGCCAGCGCGCGCGTGCGCAACTGAATTTCTCGGAGCCGGTGTTCGCGGTGCCGGGCGAGCGCTTCATCGTGCGCAACGCGCAGGCGACGCGCACGGTCGGCGGCGGCCGCGTGCTCGATCCGTTCGGCCCCGCGCGCAAGCGGCGCACGAGCGCGCGGCGCGCATGGCTCGACGCGCTTGCGACGTGGCTCGACGAAGGCCGCCTCGACGCGCTGCTCGACGAAGCGCCGCTCGGCATCACGCGCGCGACGCTGATGCACCTGACCGGCTTGCCGGCGCAGGCGTGGACGCTGCCCGCCGATGCGGTGAACGTCGCGTCGCCGGGCAAGCATGCGGACCAAGCGCGCGTCGTCGCGCGCCGGCATTGGGACGCGCTGCGCGCGCGCGCGCTCGACGCGCTCGCGACGTTTCACCAGCGCTCGCCGGACGAGCAGGGGCCGGACGTCGCGCGGCTGCGCCGGATCGCGGCGCCGCTCGCGGACGACGCATTGTGGCGCGCGCTGACAGACGCGCTGATCGCGGACGGCGCGGTTGCGCGCAGCGGGCCATGGCTGCATCTGCCGTCGCACGCGGTGAGCTTCGACGCGAACGAGGAAGCGTTGGCCGGGCGCTTGCTGCCGCTCGTCGCGGCGGGCCGCTACGATCCGCCGTGGGTGCGCGATCACGCGGCGGCGACGGGCGCGGCGGAGGACGCGGTGCGCGCGCTGCTGCGCAAGCTCGCGCGGCGGGGCGACGTGCAGCAGGTCGTGCGCGATCTGTTCTATCACCGCGACGTGATCGCGGAGCTCGCGCGATTGATCGCGCGGCTCGCGGACGAGCGCGGCGGCTCGCTCGACGCGGCGACGTTTCGCAATGCGACGGGCCTCGGCCGCAAGCGGGCAATTCAAATTCTCGAGTTCTTCGATCGCGTTGGGTATACTCGCTTCCACCGCGATCTTCACTGGTTGCGGGCCGACAGCCGATTGTTGATCGGTTCGCAGTAGCCCGGTTCCGGGCGTGTGTAGTTCGCAACGGATCTCGACGGGACGGCATGCTTCATGTCCGCTCCCGTTTCCGTTCTCGCAGGAAGGCATTCGTATCCGGTGGTGCGGCTGGGCTTCAAACCCAGTTGGTGCGGTCAGCCCGCGCCAGGTCGGTTCGACTCCGGCTGTCTTCCGCCATAAGGCGTTGCGGGAAATTGCGCAATCGGGATTCGAAGCAATTCAGTTCCGCAAATGTCATTCTTTTCCGCAATTCCGTCATTTCGTCGGCTTCACCTTGTCGCCGCGGCGATTGCGAACATGGTGCTCCGTCATGGTGGCCGAAGTGTGCCCGAGCTGCCTTTGTGCTTGGCGAATATCGCCCGTGCTGTCCGTCTTGTCGGTGCCAGCCTTCGCCCGCAGACCTCGAAATTGGAATTCGTTGTCGCGCACGCCGGCTTTTCTTCTGGCGTCGCGGAAGCGTCGTCGAAGAGTATCGAGCGTCATTCGTTCGCCTTTCTCGTTGACGACTAGCGCGGTGCTGACAATCTTGTATCCGGCTTTGCGGGCGCGAATGCGATTGATCACGGCCATAAGCTCGCCCGTCACCTCCATTCTGAGCTTCTTGCCGGTCTTGCCCTGATCGATGTGCAGGAAGTTGTCACGGATATCGCGCTCGTCATGCAGCAAGGTATCCTGCGGTCGCTGGCCAGTCAGGTAGGCGAGGTCCATTGCGTCGCGCGTCGGCTGATCCGCATGGTCGTAGACTTTTCGGAACAGGTCATCTTCCACGTACACATCGCGCCCCGACTCGCTGTATTTCTTGATTCCCAAGCAGGGATTCGCCGCCTTTGTCATTCCGATTTCGCGTGCGAAGTTGGCGCAGCATCAAGTACGAAGAGATTTACCTGCGGGCCTACGAGTCGGTCAGCCATGCCCGGCGCTCCATCGGCGACTACATCGAGCTGTACAACCGGAAACGGCCCCATTCGAGCCTGGCGGATCAGACGCCGGATGAGGCATACTTCGCGACGCAGCCTGCGATCAAATCGGCCGCATGATTGCCTCGGACGTTCCACTTAAAAATCTCAGAAACCTGTCCGAACGAGTGAGGCCACCTCTCCCGCGCGCACGTTGACGATCACGGGCACCCCGGCTCCTCGATGCACGGGATCGTCGGCCCGCGATTGCCCATCACCGCGATGAAGCACGTCAGCGCGAGCGTCTCACGCAGCCGCGCGGATCGGCTCGGCCTCGCGCATCGCGGCGACGCCGATCTGCAGTGCCTCGGTGCCGAGGTAGTCCTGCCGCGTGCCGCTGTCCTGCGATACGAATCCTTCCTCGATCAGGCTCGCCAGATGGCGATGCACTTTCGCGGCGCTTTCGTCGACGTGCGCCGCGAGCGCCGTCAGCGTCGCGCGCCAGCCGAGCCGCGCGAGTCCCGTGAGCACCGCCATGCCCGTGGCGGCCGCCTGCACGCGTTGCCGCCGCTCGCGCGGCGCGGGCGCGTCGACGGCCGGCTCAGGTGCGGCGCGCGCGGGAGCGGATCGTCTTCGCGGGTTTCAGGGTAGGGGTCTTTTTCGTCATCCGGCGATCGTAGTGCGTGTCGCCGGCGGCGAGCGGACGCCGCCCCGGCCGCGTGACTACCCGCGTGACTACGATAGGAATGCGATGCACGTTGATCCCGATCTATGATTGCGCAATGCGCACCAGGGTTACGCAAAACGTCATTCCTCAATTGGAGGACCGCGATGACGAATGTCGCATCCGCATCCGCATCCGCATCCGCATCCGCATCGGCTTCGCTCGCCGCGCCGTGTCCGTTTCACGCCGCGTCGCCTTCCGGCGCGCCGCGCCCGGCCGGGTGCCCGGCGAGCGCCGGGGCGGCGGCGTTCGATCCGTTCTGCGACGCCTATCAGCAGGACCCGCCCGAATACGTGCGCTGGGCGCGCGAGCAGGAGCCCGTGTTCTACAGCCCGAAGCTCGGCTACTGGGTCGTCGCGCGCTACGACGACATCAAGGCGATCTTTCGCGACAACCGGACGTTCAGCCCGTCGATCGCGCTCGAGAAGATCACGCCGACGGGAGCGGAAGCGAACGCGGTGCTCGCGTCGTACGGCTATGCGATGAACCGCACGCTCGTCAACGAGGACGAGCCCGCGCACATGGCGCGCCGGCGCCTGCTGATCGAGCCTTTCACGCCCGATACACTGCGCGCGCACGAGCCGATGGTGCGGCGGCTCGCGCGCGAATACGTCGACCGCTTCATCGACGACGGTCGCGCGGATCTCGTCGACCAGATGCTGTGGGAAGTGCCGCTCACGGTCGCGTTGCATTTCCTCGGCGTGCCCGAGGAGGACATGGACACGCTGCGCCGATACTCGATCGCGCACACGGTCAATACGTGGGGCCGTCCGCGGCCGGAGGAGCAGGTTGCGGTCGCGCAGGCGGTCGGGCAGTTCTGGCGCTACGCGGGCAAGGTGCTCGACAAGATGCGCGAAGATCCGTCGGGGCCCGGCTGGATGCAGTTCGGCATCCGTATGCAGCGCGAGCATCCGGACGTCGTCACCGATTCGTATCTGCATTCGATGATGATGGCGGGCATCGTCGCCGCGCACGAGACCACCGCGAACGCCGCCGCGAATGCGCTGAAGCTGCTGCTGCAACACCCGCACGCATGGCGCGAGCTTTGCGATGACGCGTCGCTGATCCCGAACGCGGTCGACGAATGCCTGCGCCACAACGGATCGATCGCCGCGTGGCGGCGGCTCGCGACGTGCGATGCGACGGTCGGCGGCGTCGCGATTCCGGCCGGCGCGAAACTGCTGATCGTCACGTCGTCGGCGAATCGCGACGAGCGCCACTTCGCCGATCCGGACCTGTTCGACATTCATCGCGACAATCCCGCCGATCACCTGACGTTCGGCTACGGCTCGCATCAATGCATGGGCAAGCATCTCGCGCGAATGGAGATGCAGATCTTCATCGACGAGCTGACACGCCGCCTGCCGCACATGCGGCTTGCCGAGCAACGCTTTACGTATGTGCCGAACACGTCGTTTCGTGGTCCGGAGCATCTGCGGGTCGAATGGAACCCGGCCGCGAATCCGGAGCGGCGGCGCGCGCACGCGCGACGGTCCGCGCTGGCCGTGCGGATCGGCGAATCGGGCGCGCGCGGCGCGGGGCGCGCGATGCGCGTCGACAGCGTGACGGCCGTGGCCGAGGGCATTCTGCGCGTGCGTCTCGCCGCGCCCGACGGCGCGCCGCTGCCGCGCTGGAGCGCGGGCGCGCACATCGACGTCGAGTGCGGCGACACCGGCCTTTCGCGTCAGTATTCGCTATGCGGCGATCCGGACGAGCGCGGCGCGTACGAGATCGCCGTGCTGCGCGAGCCGGCGAGCCGGGGCGGCTCCGCCTGGATGCACGAGCGGTTGCGGCCCGGCATGCGCGTGAGGATTCGCGGGCCGCGCAATCACTTTCGGCTCGACGCGCATGCGCGCCGTGCGGTCCTGATCGCGGGCGGCATCGGCATCACGCCGATCGGTGCGATCGCGCGGGAAGCGCGTGCGCGCGGCATCGACTACACGTTGCATTACAGCGGGCGCAGCCGGCGAACGATGGCGTTCGTCGGCGAGCTCGCCGCGCTGCACGGCGACCGGCTGCGCTTGCACGTATCGGACGAAGGCACGCGCCACGATTTCGCCGCGCTCGATGTCGCGCCCGGCACGCAGGTTTATGCGTGCGGGCCGGCGCGGATGCTCGACGCGCTGGCCGCATGCGCGTCGCGCTGGCCGGCGGACGCGCTGCGCGTCGAGCATTTCGCGGCCGGCGCGCCGCGCGTCGATCCGGCCGCCGAGCAGCCGTTCGAAGTCGAGCTGGCGGATTCGGGCCTCACGCTGACGGTGCCCTCGAACCGGACGCTGCTTGCGACGCTGCGCGCCGCGAACGTCGACGTGCAGAGCGATTGCGAGGAGGGGCTGTGCGGCGCGTGCGAGGTGCGCGTGCTCGCGGGCGAAGTCGATCATCGCGACAGCGTGCTGAGCGCGAGCGAGCGCGCGGCGAACACGCGGATGATGGCGTGCTGCTCGCGCGCGAAGCGCGGGCGGCTCGTGCTCGAACTGTAGCGGGGCTGGCCGCCCCGGCGCAGGACGGGCGACGACGAGGAGACGACGCGCGAGCGCGCGTGCAGGAAAGGCTCGACAACAGCCGCTTCGGCGCGCAGCGGGATGGCGAGGGCAACGGGGGGCCGCGTCGGCGGCGATGCGCTTTCGCCACGCCGCGTGCGCGGGCGTGGCGAAGCACGGCGCGCGCGGCGCGGCGAAAGCGCATGCCGGGCGTCGGCGAGGCGTGCCTTGCGCGGCGCGCGAACGCATCGCGCAAGGCACGAGGCGCGTCGAATCTGTCGGGCTGCGGCCTGGTCAAAGCGGCTTGCGCATCCTAATTTAAGAATACGCATCGCCGCGATTGGCCGTGATTCGTCGCGATTCGAACGAGACGAGGAAAGGCAAGACGAATATCGGCAAACGGCGCTGAAACCGGCCGACGGCAGCCGGTTTGGACCGGCCGGGTTTTCCGATCGCGCACCGGCGAATCACCGGCGAATCCGGCTGTCGAGCCTTCGCTGCCGACGAAGCGAAGCCGCTAATTGAGCCGGATGAAATGCCGGGCCGGATTGGCGCGGCGATGCCGACGCGCGCCGGTCGCCGGATGCGCGCCGCATCCGGCGCGAAAACGCGCTGCGGACGTCGCGTCGCCTCGCCGACGAGCGCGTCGCGGCGGCGAAGCGCGCGTTCGTCCGTTCGACGGCATCCGCGCATTCATTTCACGCGCCGAGGAGAACTGCGATGGCCTTCAAGATTCTCAGTTGCGACGGTGGCGGCATCAGGGGATTGATCACCGCCTTGCTCATTCAGGATCTCGATCGACGCAGCGGGATGCTTGCGAGGACGGACGGCTTCGCCGGCACGTCGACGGGCGGCCTGATCGCGCTCGCGCTTGCGCGCGGCGTGCCGATCTCGCAAGTCGTCGACGTCTACAGAAGGCGAGGCGCGGAGATATTCCAGGAGAACGGCGCGTGGCTCGAACAGAGGGCGGCGCTCGCAACGAACGCCGCGGCTGTCGACGCGCTGGCCGGGCCGGGGCTTCTCGCATGCAAGTACGTGAACACGGGGCTCAAACGCATCGCGCAGGAACTGCTGCGCGGCGGGGATCTGAGCGAGCTGCGCCGCCTGATCGTCGTCAATTCGGCGCGCTTGTGGGACCCGGCGATGCAGGGCTGGACCGCCTGCACGTTCTCGAACGCGAGCGGCAATGCATATCGCCACGTGAGTCTCGTCGACGCGGCGCTCGCCACGTCGGCCGCGCCTTCGTATTTTCCGCCGTACGAAGTGCCGCTGCTCGGCTATTTCGCGGACGGCGGCGTATTCGCGAACAATCCGTCGATGACCGCCGTCTCCGAGGCGCTCGCGAGCGGCCTCGGCGGCGACCTCGGCAATTTGCGCGTGCTGTCGCTCGGCACGGGCGTCAGTCGCGAGGGCGTTTGTCCGGACGCCGTCGGCGACCCGCTCGGATGGGGCGTGACGACATGGTTCTGGCCGTTTGCGAGCAACGGCGTACCGGCGGCGGCGCTGCTCGGGCTGACGTTCGATACGACGACGATGCTCGCGACGCAGCAGGCGGCGCAATTGCTCGGCGGATGCTACCGGCGCGCCAATCTCGCGTTGGGCGATGCCGTGGAACTCGACGACTGGCGCATGGCCGCTCGGCTGGAGAGCGAAACGCTCGCGTACATGGCGACGCCCGAGTGGGAGAGCGTTTGCCAGTGGGTCGACGCGAACTGGCGTTGACGGCGTTGACGGCGTTGACGGCGTTGACGGCGTTGACGGCGTGCGCGGCGCGGCGCGGCGCGGCGCGCGGCGACGCGGCCGCGCGCCGTGCGGCGGTTCGCCATGCGCTCGGCGCGACCCGAATGATTCCGCGCGCCGTCGCCGTCACGCGTTGCCGAGCAGCGCCGCGATCGTCTCCGGCGACGGCAATTCGTAAGTTCGCCAAACCAGCTCGCCGCGCCGATCGATCATCTGCACCTGCGTGGCGTGATTGTCGAGACCCGTGCGGCCGCCGCCGAAGAACGCCTGCAGCGCGTCGACATCCTTCAGCCCGGGCGCGGCGGCGATCCAGCCGGGACGCGCACCGAAGCGGGCGAGCCACGCTTGCATTCGCCGCGGCGTGTCTTCGAGCGGGCTGATGCTGAGCGACAGCAACTGGATGTCCGGCTTCGGATGCGGGCCGAGCAGCGTTTGCACGCGCCGGAACACGGCGCCCTGGATCGGGCACGTCGACGAGCAGCCCGTGTAGAACAGCTGCAGCGCGGTAACGCGGCCGGCGAGCAGCGCGCGCAGGCGGGTTGCGCGGCCGTCCGCCGTGCGCAGCGGCATGTCGGGCACCGGCACGGGCGGCGCGATCAGGCCGCCGTGATAGCCGCTTTGGCCGGCCGGCGGCCGTGCGCGTTCTGTCGCCGCGAGCGCGGGCAGCGCCGGCGCGAGCGATGCGCCGAGCGCGGCGGCGAGCAGCGCGCGCCGTTGCATCCGGATTTCATCGGCGCTCATGCGGCGCCTCGTTCAGAAAGGTCCAGAGCGCGATGCAATCGCGCTCGCCGATGCGGTAGCGCGGCATTTCGACATTGATCAATACGTAGGCCGGATCGAGCCCGGTGCGCAGCAGCGCGCAGAACGCATCGCGATCGTAGCGGCTCGGCGGGCCGCCGCGCCGGCTCTGCAAATCGCCGAGCCACATGCGCGTGAGGCGCGGTGCAATCGAATTCGGCACCGCGGCGCCCGCGCCCGCCGCGTGACAGTTCGCGCAGCGCACGAGCGGCGCGGGCAGATCGCCGGGATGCATCGGCAGTCGCCCCTGCAGCCGCGCGTCGCCTCCGAACAACGCACGGCCGCGCGCCGCGAGATCGTTCGCGTGCGCCGCGTGGCCGGGCCACGCGAGCGCAAGCACGAGCGTCAGCGCGAGCCCCGTCGATGATGCGCGGCGCGCGCGCTGTTCGCCGAGCATCGTCACGAGATCCGGATCGACGTCGACACGCTCGGCACGCCCTGCGCGTTCAGCGCGAACAGCATGTAGTAGCCGGGCAGGACGATGCCGGGATCGGCGGGAATCGCGAGCCGGTAGCTCGTTGCGCCGGAGGACGTCATCGCGAGCGGAATGCGCCGCTGGTCGTTGTTCGTCGAATGCGTGACGGACGACAGGCGCATCAGCACGAACGACGTCACCGGCCCCTGCGTCGACACGCTGATCGACGCGCCGAGGCCCGCCGACGTCGGCGCCGACACGATCGCCGGCCGCTGCGCCGGCGTGCCGTCGGCGTTGAGCAGGTACGGCGGCGTCAGGATCTCCGCGTTCAGGTGATTCATCGCGCAGCCGGCGCCGCACTGGCCGCCGCCGCCCGCGAACACGCGGCCGTCCGGCATCAGGATCGCCGTGCTGTGATAGGTGCGCGGCGTCTGCATCGGCTTGAGCAGATTGAAGCGCTGCGTCGCGGGGTCCCAGATTTCGGGAACCATGATCGCGGTCGTGTCGGTGAACGGCATCGGCACGCTCTGGCCGCCGATCATCACGATGTTGCCGTTCGGCAAGATCACGCTGTTCGCGAACGCGCGCTGGTAAGTCATGCCGTTCAGGCGCTGCACCGCCGCCGGCTGATTCGGCCCGCGCGTGATGTCGATCTGATAGACCGAATTCGACGCGTAGGTCGTGACGCTGCCGTTCTGCTGATACGATTTCGCGCCGCCCACTTTCAGGATCTTGCCGACGTCGTACAGCGACGCGGTGCCGTTGATGCTGAACGGATCGACGCCGCGCATGCCTGCCGACTGAATCGCGCCGCCGCCGTTCGTCGAGATCCAGTTCATCTGCGAGCTCGGCCCCGCATGGAACACGGTGCCGTTGCCTTGTGCGAACAGCCACAGGTGGTTGTCGCCGCGATAGATGCCCTGCGGGTCCGGGCCGACGATATTCGTCTCCGGCACGCCGGGCAGCAGCGTCCACGCGCCGCCGTTCGTCCACACCTCGGCGGTCTTGCCGCCCTGGCCGCCGCTCCACGAGCCGCCGAGCGTGAGCACCGAGCCGTTCGACAGCAGCGTGTCGCCCTGATAGCCGCGCGCGATGTTCATCGTCGCCGCCGCGCTCCACGTGTTGCTCGACCAGTCGTAGAGCGTCGTCTTCGGGCTGCTGTCGCCGCCGTTCACGAGCAGCCGGCCGTCCGGCAGCATCGCGGTGCCGGGGCAGAACATGTCCGAGCCCGCCGACGTTTCGAGATATGGCGTCGCCTGATTCGTCGCCGGATCGAACACGGCGGTTTGCGTTTGCGTCGTCTTGCCGCCGACGTCGTTCTGAAAGCTGAACTGCTGATCCGCCGACCACATCACGAGCTTGCCGTTCGGCGTGTTCGCGAGGCCGATCGGATTGACGGGCAGCGGAATCACCGGGCTCCACGCGGACGGCAGCGTGACCGGGAACGACTGCGGCAGGCTGAGCGCGAACTGATCGTTGAGCGCGTTCGCGTCCTGGCACGGATACTGGATCAGTGGCGCGCCCGACGACAGCGAGCCGCCGCTCACGTTCGCGCACATGCCGCTCGACACCGAGATCAGCCGGTACTTCGATCCGACGGGAACGACCGTCCATTGATCGTTGGTCTGCGCGTCGCCCTGACAGGGGTACTGAATGAGCGGCGTGCCGCTCGTCGTGTTTGCGCCGGACACGTTCAGGCATTGCCCGGTGCTTTGCGACACGACGTGATAGCCGCTGCCGGCCGGCAGCAGCGACCAGCTCGTGCCGCCCTGATTCGAGCATGCGCCCTGCACGACCGGCGCGGCGGCGGCCGTCGATCCGCCACTGACGCTCATGCAAAGATTGCTGCTCGCCGCCGCGACGTTGGTGAACGCGACGACGGGCAAGTACACGTTGAACTGGTCGTTGAGCGCGCCCGCGCTTTGGCACGGATACTGGATCAGCGCCGCGCCGCCCGCGCGCGATGCGCCGCTGACGTTCACGCACATGCCGCTCGACGCGGACACGATCCGGTAGCTCGAGCCGACCGCGACGATCGTCCATTGATCGTTGGTCATGCTGCTGTTCTGACATGCATACTGGATCAGTTGCGTGCCGCTCGCGAGCGAGCCGCCGGGCACGTTCAGGCACAGGCCGCTGCCTTGCAGCACGATGTGATAACGGCTGCCGACGGGGACGAACGACCACGTCGTGTTATTGAGGCCCGCGCACGACGTCTGCACGATGCCCGCGCCCGACGCGGTCGAGTTGCCGGCGGCGGACACGCACAGTCCGCTGTCCGCGCCGACGATGTCCGAATACGAGGCCGTGACGGCCGCGAGCGCGCCTTGCGGCAGCAAGAAGCCGGCGACCAATAAGCACAGCCAATATTGTGCGCGACGCCACGCGAATCGAAAGAAGTGCATCTCCGCCTCGTCATATGTTTTTCCCGCGGCGTATTAAAAGTGGCCGAATCGGATTCGACTGTTCGGCGCATGACTGAATCGCGAATGGAATCGCGCGTTCGGTTGATCGTTCGCAGGCGCGGCGGCGTTCGGCGAACGGGAGCGCGGTGCGCGCGTCGATCTCGATCGGCGGGCGACAAGGATAAAAAGGGAAAAGCAACAAGCAACGAAGCCTGTTCCGGTCATAAATGGGAAAACCCGATTTCCCATTTCCGGCGTGAAATATCCGTTTAAATAATTCAGCCGACGCTGAAAAATCCGAAATTCCGGGCCGCCGGGATTTCGCGATTTCGCGTGCCGCCATTCGTGCGTTTTCCCTAGTGCATGAGAAGACGCGTCGTGCCGTTATCCAAGGAAAAAGAAAGATCGGGGACGAGGGCACCATGAGCGAACGCTTGAAAGCAAGCAGTCCTTCGATGTCGACAGAGCGCAACGAGTCCGCCGGGGAAGACGACGCACGGCCGGCGCGCGCGGCGAGCGACGCGCCCGCCGCGCGCGCCGGTCGTGCGGCTCGTCGACGACGAGCCGAGCGTGCTGTCGTCGCTCGAGCGCGTGCTTCGGCCGAAGCGCTACCGCGTGCTCACCGCCGACAGCGGCGACGCCGCACTCTACGCGCGCTGGCCGAGCACGCGGTCGATCTGATCGTCTCCGACATGCGGATGCCGCGGATGAGCGGCGCGGCGTTTCTTGCGCGCTCGCGCGAGTGCCGGCCGGACGCGATGCGCATTCTGCTGACCGGCTATTCGGAAATCGATTCGGCGGTGCGCGCGATCAACGAGGCCGGCGTCTACCGTTATCTGACGAAGCCTTGGGACGATCACGATCTGCTGATGACCGTCGAGCAGGCGATCGAGCAGCAACGCCTGCATCGCGAAGCGGCGCGCCTCGACGCGCTCACGCGTGCGCAGAACGACGCGTTGCGCACGTTCAACGCGGGGCTCGAAGCGCAGGTGCAGGCGCGCGTCGAAGCGATCCGGCGGACGGCGCGGCGCCTCGACTGACGTGTCGCACCGAGACGCGATTCCGGTGCCACGGTTGCTCGAATCATGCGGCTCAAGCTTGTCTCGATCGCGCTCGCGCGGCTCGCTACCTTCGATGATTCTCGGCGTCCGTGATCTTGCGATAGAGCGACGGGCAGTAGATCCAGTTCGGCTCCCATTTCTCGTGGAAGCGCGACACGAACATCACGAAGAAGATGAGTATCGCGTAGAACACGTAGGTCTTGTCCCCGAGGAATGTCGAGAACACGATCGAGAGGGTGTTCTCCGGCGTCCAGCCGAGATACGCGTTCCAGCAGAGCATCGTCAGGCAATAGAAGGCGTACAGGGCGAACCGCATGGTGTTCTTTCGATCGTCGCCGAGCTTCTGCTGATGATCCTTATAGAGGTCGAGATAGTATTTGTCCTTGGTCAGATGAGCCTCGTCCCGGAGTTCGATCGGGCTCACGCAATCGTGACGCCGGCGGGCGCTGCGCTCCAGCGCGCCTGTCTTGACGTCGAGGTATGAGTGGAGGCTCGTCAGCCAGCTTCCGATCGTCGCGAGATAAATGGCGTCGACGAATGCGGCCAACAGCGGGAGGGCGATTGACGACAGGAATGAAAATCCCACGAATATGAGAATGATCTTGATCGGAAGATTGGCTCTCGACATCAATTCGGGATCGCCGGCGATCGCCATGATTCCCGGCTGGTGAGTCCAAACGAGTGCGTTGTCGGTGAGCAGCGTGAACGCCACCGATAGGAAAAAGAATCTGAGCTCCGTTGCGGCTTGCAGCGTCGAGAACAAGCCCAATCCCTTTGCCGCGCTTTCGCTGCTGTCGCTCAATTTGGATCTCCCGAGGTTGAAGGTGGGGGCCGGTGCGATGTATCGAATCTCAAGCGCTCGCGAAAACAGACTTGATCCCGCGTTGCGTATTTTCCAGTGTCGGAGACCATGGCCGCGATTCGAAAAAAAGCTTGGTTCGAGCATTGTGCCATCGCCGGCGAAAACGAAATGGAGACTCGCCGCGTGACGAACGACACGAAGGCCGAAAGCGAATCGACGATGTGCGCACCCGCACATCGATGATGCCGGAGCAAGGCGGGTCGGTTCTCGGCTTGGCCGACCTCGACGCGCGGGCGTACGCGCTCCTGGTTGCGAAAGGCACGAGCGTAGTGCGCGCGGGATCTGCGGCGTTGCGCGATGCGGCGCGCGTGACGTTCGCGATGCGTTTGCGCCGCGCTCGCGATGCATGTGCGATGCATTTTCGACACGGCAACGTCGGACGCCGACCTGCTTCGCGCGTACCCGTCACGCCGATTGTGAAAACACCGGCTGTCGTTCACAATGCCCGACAGTCGAGGCCAGCCTTCGACTCATCCGTAGGCTCGTCGATCCGGGAGGGCGCATGCGTTTCGACATCACCGATCTGCGTCTGTTCGTGGCCGTCGTCGAGGCCGGCAGCATCACGCACGGCGCGAGCCGGGTCAATCTGGCGCTGGGCTCGGCGAGCGGACGCATCAAGCAGATGGAGGAGACGGCCGGCGTGCCGCTCCTCGTGCGCGAACGGCTCGGCGTGAAGCCCACCGAAGCGGGGCACACGCTGTTGCGCCATGCGCGCGCGACGCTCGCATCGATGCAGCGCCTCACCGACGATCTCGGCGAATTCGCGAACGGCTTGCGCGGCACGGTGCGCCTTCTGACCAACACCAACGCGCTCACCGAATTCCTGCCCGGCCCCGTTGCGCGCTTTCTCGCTCAGCATCGCAACGTGAGCATCGAGCTCGAGGAAATGCTCAGCCACGAGATCGTCGAGGCGCTCGTCGAAGGCGTGGCCGACATCGGGATCGTCGCGGCGGGCGAGCACGTCGGCGGGCTGCGGAGCTTTCCGTTCGCGACCGATCGCCTGTGCGCGGTCGTGCCCGCGTCGCAGCCGGAATTCGCGGCCGCGCGCGACGTGTCGTTCGAGACGCTGCTCGATTACGATTTCGTCGGCTACGCGGCGGGCGCGGCGATCCAAACCTATCTCGAAGCGCATGCGCGCGAACGGCATCGGCGGCTCAAGCCGCGCATTCAACTGCGCAGCTTCGACGCGATCTGCCGTCTCGTCGAAAACGGCGTCGGCGTGTCGGTGGTGCCCGAATCGGCCGCACGGCGCTGCAAGCGGACGATGTCGATCAAGACGCTCGTGCTGCGCGACGATTGGGCGCTGCGCGAAATGAAAGTGTGCGTCGCGGACGTCGACGCGTTGCCGACGTATGCGCGGCAATTGCTCGGCCATCTCGTCGAAAGCGGCAGGACGTTCGCGCGGCGCCGCTAGCCTTCCGGTTTCCCGAAGGCTGCCCCCGACAATGCCGCATTGTCGCGCGCGGGCCGGGTGGCGACAATGAACTCGTCGTTTCGTTCAGCGAGGAGCCTTGACCATGCCCGTTCCACACGACGCAGCCATGCCCGCATCGCTCAGCCGGCCGTACAGTCGGCCGCGCAGCTGGCTGTTTACGCCGGCCATGCGCCCGGATCGCTTTGCGAAAGCGCGCGAATGCGGTGCGCACGTGCTGATCGTCGATCTCGAGGATTCGGTCTCGGCCGCCGACAAGCAGCGTGCGCGCGACCACGCGCGTGCGTGGCTGGCGGGCGAGCCGGCCGAAGCGCGGCCGGCGTCGGCCGTGCGCATCAACGCGCCCGATTCCGTCGCCGGCCACGCGGATATCGGCATGCTGATCGACGCGCCGCGCCTGCCCGATTTCATCGTCGTCCCGAAGGTCGAGTCGCCCGAGCGGATCGCTCGTCTCGATGCACTCTTGCGCGACGCGGGCAGGGCGCCCCGTTTCGTCGCGACGATCGAGTCCGCGGCGGGCGTCGAGCAGGCCGGCGCGATCGCGCGCGCGTCGGCGTCGATCGAAGCGCTGATGTTCGGCGCGGCCGATTACGCATCCGACGTCGCCGCGCAGCCCGACGCGCTCGCGCTGCAGATCGCGCGCGTGCGGATCGCCGCGGCCTGCGCGCCTTGCGGCGTCGCCGCGCTCGACGCGCCCTGTTTCGCGCTGCGCGACGCGGCCGCGCTCGACGCCGATCTCGCGTTCGCCGTGCACAACGGCTTTCGCGGCAAGGCGGCGATTCATCCGTTTCACGTCGCGCCGATCAACGCGGCGTTCACGCCGTCGCCGCAGCGGATCGCGTGGGCGCGCCGCGTGATCGGCGTGGCGTTGCAAGGCGCGGCCGCCGTCGACGGCCGCATGGTCGACGAAGCGATCGCGCGCGAGGCCCGGGACGTCCTGGCCGCCGCGCGCTGACGCCACCCTTTTCTTTGACGAGGAGACGAGCATGAGCACGACGATTCCCGCCTATCGGCAAATCGGCGACAAGCGGTTTCGCGAGACATCCGGCCTGTATTTCGAGGACTTCGAGCCCGGCAACGTCTACGAGCATCGCCCGGGCCGCACGATCACGGACGTCGACAACATCTGGATGACGCTGCTGACGATGAACACGCAGCAGGTGCACTTCGACGCCGAATACGCGGCGAAGACCGAGTGGCGGAAGCTGCTCGTCGACAGCACGTTCACGCTCGCGCTGCTGACCGGCATGAGCGTGCGCACCGTCAGCGCGAAGGTGGTCGCGAATCTCGGCTGGGACCAGGTGAGGGCGAGAGCCCCGGTGTTCGCGGGCGATACGCTCTACGCCGAATCGAGGGTGCTGTCGCGCCGCGAATCGAAGAGCCGGCCGACGCAGGGAATCGTGACTGTCGAGACGACGGGCGTCAATCAGCACGGTGTCATCGTGATGTCGTTCGAACGCACGATGCTGATCTACAAGCGCGGCCATTCGCCGGAAGCCGACGCCAATTACTGAACGACTTGAAACGGAACGCCGAGGAGGTTCGGGATGCAGAAGGATCGTGACGTGAAGGAAATCTATACGGGGAAGCTGACGTCGCCGGATCGCGCGGTGTCGGCGGTGCGAAGCGGCTCGTCGATCGCGCTCGGCATGGCGATGGCGCAGCCGCCGGCGCTGCTCGCCGCGCTCGCCGCCCGCGCGGAAGCGGGCGACGTCGACGAACTGCGCGTGTACTACTTTCATGCGGAAGCGTTCCTGCGCGAGACGCTGCTGCGCTATTCGCTGATGGGGCGGATTCTGCCGCACTGCATGTTCATGGGGCAGCCCGAGCGCGAGCTCGTGAAGCTCGGCGAAGCGGACGGCGGCCGCAAGGTGGTGTTCTTCGTGCCGAATTCGTTCAGCCAGTCGCCGCGGCTGTTCGCCGATCACGTCGACGTCGACGCGATGCTCGTGATGGTGTCGCCGATGGACCGCAACGGCTATTTCACGTTCGGCACGAACAACGACTACACGAGCTCGGTCGCGCGCGCCGCGCGCCGGCTGATCGTCGAAGTCAACCCGAACATGCCGCGCGTGTTCGGCGATTCGCTGCTGCACGTGTCGGAAGTGGACGCGATCGTCGAATCGAGCCATCCGCTGCCGGAACTGACTCCGAAGCCGGGCGGCGCGCTCGATCGCGTGATCGGCGAGCAGATCGCGGAGCTCGTGACGGAGGGCGCGTGCCTGCAAATGGGAATCGGCGCGCTGCCGAACGCGGTGTGCGGCGCGCTCGTCGGCCACCGGCATCTCGGCATCCACACCGAGCTGCTGACGCCGGGGCTCGTCGAGCTGATACGGCGCGGCGTCGTCGACAACAGCCGCAAGACGCTCAACCGGGGCAAGTCGGTGTTTACGTTCGCGATGGGCGACCGCGCGATGTACGATTTCATCCACGACAATCCGGCGCTCGAGAGCCATCCGGTCGATTACGTGAACGATCCCTGCAACATCGCGCGCAACGACAACATGATCTCCGTGAACTCGACGATCGAGATGGACTTGACGGGCGCGTGCAATTCCGAGCACGTCAACGGCCATCAGTACAGCGCGTCGGGCGGGCAGCTCGATTTCGTGCGCGGCGCGTACGCGTCGCGCGGCGGGAAATCGATCCTCGCGTTTCACTCGACCGCCGCGGGCGGCGCGGTCTCGAAGATCGTCGCGCGGCTGACGGGGCCCGTCACGACGCCGCGCACCGACACGCACCTCGTCGTGACCGAATACGGCGTGGCGAACCTGAAGGGCTTGTCGTCGACCGAGCGGGCGAACGCGCTGATCCGTCTCGCGCATCCCGATTTCCGCGACGAATTGGCCGCGCACGCACGCGGATTGCACTTGATTTGAACGGAGGATCGCATGGCAAGCGCGATTGCCGATTACCTCGCGCCGACGCCGACGCCGGCCGCCGCCGGCGTCACGAGGATCTGGGGCGTGACGGGCGACAGCCTGAACGGATTGTCCGACAGCCTGCGCCGAATCGGCGGCATTCGCTGGATGCACACGCGCGATGAGAAAACGGCGGCCTTCGCCGCGGGCGCCGAGGCGGCGGAAACCGGCCGGCTCGCGGTGTGCGCCGGCGGTTGCGGGCCGGGCAATCTGCATCTGATCAACGGCCTGATCGACTGTCATCGCAATCACGTGCCGGTGCCCGCGATCGCCGCGCGGATTCCTATTACGCGTCGGCGCGCGACGGGCTCGACGAGCTGGCGCGGCCGTCGCCCGCCGGACGGCCGATTCATCCGCAATATCTGACGCGCGTCGTCGACGAGCTCGCCGCCGCCGATGCGATCTTCGCGGCCGACGTCGGCACGCCGACGCTGTGGGCGGCGCGCTATCTGACGATGAGCGGCCGCAGGCGGCTGCACGGCTCGTTCAATCACGGCTCGACGGCGAACGCGCTGCCGCAGGCGCTCGGCGCGCAGGCCGCGCATCCGGGCCGGCAGGTCGTGTCGCTGTCCGGCGGCGGACTGCCGATGCTGTTCGGCGATCTGCCGAGCGCGCGCCGGCTCGATTTGCCGATCAAGGTGATCGTCTACATCAACGGCTCGCTCGGCTTCGTCGCGATGGAAATGAAGGCGGGCGGCTATCTGGACACGGGCACCGATCTGCACGAGACCGATTTCGCGGCGATCGCGACGGGCGCGGGCCTTTACCGCTTGCGCGTGACCGAATCGCGGGCGCTGCCCGACGCGCCCGGCAAGCTGCTCGCGCATCCGGGGCCGGCGCTCCTCGACGTCGTCACGGACAAGCGCGAGCTTGCGATGCCGCCGAAGATCGAATGGGCGCATGCGAAGGGATTCAGCTTGTCCATGCTGCGTGCGGTGCCGAGCGGGCGCGGCGACGAAATGCTCGAGTTCGTGCAGACGAATCCGCGGTGACGCGGCGAAGGCGGCTTCGCCGCGAAGCCGCCTCGTCGAGCGCGGACGGCGCGGGCGCGGGCGCGGTGATCGATACGATGGATCGTCCGGCGCGCCTGCCGCTGTCGGCGTCGGCCTGCTCATGATTTGGCATCCCTGGGATATCGCGAGGCGTCGACCGGAATTCGAGATCGATATCGGCTTCGATATCGGTCTCGAATTCGACGCCGATACGAATGCGAATCGCGATGAACACGTCGAGCAATTCGAATCGAATATCGCCATCGCGTGATTCGAAAATGCCGCGCCGGCATCGTCGCCATTCGTTCGACGTGCCGGACCGAGCCCGAAGACGGGCGGCGCGCGCCCCATGAGCCGAGCTTCGCCGGCGTTTTCGCGTATTTGAACAATAAGACGCGGCGGCCGATATTCCTGATCTTTCCGGGAAAAAATACCGCGCCTTCACGCAATCCGGAATATTTACATTCCTGACAAACCTGACAGTTCTATTTCGATCGAATGAATCGTTAAATTCGGTGCGCAACAAAAATTTCATTTCGATTACTTGTTAGTCAGGAGGGGATGTGAATCATCGAACCCGGTTGGGCCAGGTTTTTGCCGGCGCGATTCTGTGCGTCGCGGCGATGCAGGCGCACGCCGAAAGCGCCACGGACGTTTCGCCGATCTGTACGGCCGTCAGCACCGAACGGACGAAAGACGCATTGCTGAGCCGCGGCGCTCACTGTCAGAAGTCGTCTCCGCTCGAATACGTGGTCAAGGACGATCAGAACAGCGAGATCGGCCGCGTCGCCATCGACGCGTATGCGTATTCCGACAATCCGTCGAACCAGCTCGCGTGGACCTTGAAGTTCCGGTTCCGCGCGCGCGCGATTTCCGGCAATCCGGGCGGCGTGATGATCAAGCCGGTCGTCGAATGCGGCCCGGCATGCACGGTCGCGCCGAACGCGGGGGTGCCGCTCGCGATCGGCGGCTTGTCCAGCGAAGTGCCGGTGGCGATCACGCCGAACATGGGCGGCGACAATCCGCAGTTGATCCGTCCGACCATCGAGTACCGCGTCGCCAGATCGGGCGATTCGTTCGAGAACGGCGTGAGCGTGAGCTCGTATGCGGGAGCGGGCTACATTCCCGATATTCGATGCGACGTCGGGCTCGCGAAGAGCGGCACGCAAGGCTGCGTCTATCCGGACGCGCCCGCCGTACTGCGCACCATCACCGCCGAGAATCTCGACGTCGACGAATCCGCGATCCATATTCGCGAGGCGCAGGCGGCGGGCAGTCCGGGCAAGTTCGTGTCGCGAGGAGATGGCACAATCTTCCCGGACACTTGGGAGTCGAAGCCGCTCAAGCGCACGCGCGATGCGGACTGGCGTCGCGCCAACCGCAGCAATTCGAAGCAGCAGTGCGTCGTGAAGTACGGTTCGGTCACGGGGCAATGCACGTTCACGGGCGATCCGGAGGAAACGCCGACGGATTGCGACTGCGACGAATATCCGTTCGCCGCGACACAGGAAGGCGCACGGGACAACGAAGTGTCGGTCAAGCGTATCGACGCGAGCGACAATCGCCGCGCCGGTGCGTATCTCGGCAACTTCTATTTGAACCAGCGTGTGCTGGATAGCGAGGAGTTTTACGTCGACGTGGGTTCGCAGGCCGCGTCGAAACGCTGACTCACATAGAAAAACAGCACCGACGATGCCGTGGTTCGCCGTCTCCTTGCGCGAACCGCGGCATCGCACCTGAAGAATTCCATGAGCGAACACGCGAATTTTCCCGCCTGGCTCAATCAGGCCTATCAATGGTGCCAACGGGCAGTCCCGGGGGCAATGCAAAGCGAGACGGTGGCGATCGAGGATGCGCTGCTGCGCGTGGCCGCCGCCGACCTGATCGCCGTCGAAGACGTACCGTCCGTTGCGCTCGCCGCATCCGAAGGCTTTGCGCTGCGCGCGTCCGATACGGCGCGCGCGTCTCGTCGCGAGCCGGTCGAGCTCGACTTCGAGTTCACCCGGCGCGTGCTCGCGTCGCGCACGAGCAGCCCGGCGGCTCGCGCGATCGGCGTGCGGCGGGCGGTCGACATACCCGCCTATTTCCCGTTGCCGGAAAACGCCGACGCGATCGTGCCGAAGTCCGGGCATCAGGTGACGTATCGGGGCGAGAAGTCTTACCTGCGGTTTCAGGCTCCGGTGCCGCCCGGCCATCACGTGATCGCGCCGGGCAGCGAATACCGGAAAGGGGACGTGCTGCTGCCGAAGGGCGGGCGGATCACCGCCGAGCGGCAGGCCGCGCTGATCGCCGCGGGCGTGCGCGAGATCGCGGTGACGAAGCGCCCGCGCATCGGCGTCGTGATCGTCGGCTACGATCAGGTGCCGCCAGGCGAAGCGCGCGAAACATGGCAACGGCCGGACACGCGCGGACCGTACATCCGCGCGATGCTGCGGCGGTGGGGGTACGACGCGCCGAGCGTCGAATATCTCGCGCCGCCGGACATGACGCAGCCATCGCCCGATGTGCAGCGCGACGAGTACGCATTCAAGCGGAAGCTCGTCGAGCTCTCGCAACGCTACGATCTGATCGTCGGCGCGGGATTGCCGGCGGCGCCGCCGTTTCAGGATCTCGGGCTGAATGCGCAGATGATGTACTCGACGGAGCGCTCGTCCGTCGAGATCAAGCAAACGCCGGCTGGGCGCTTCAATTTTGGTCGCAGCGACGATCGCTCGCCGCCGAAGAGGGAGACGGTTGCGCTGACGCGGCCCGACGGCACGCCGCACGGGACGCTGGCGCTGACGTTCTACGACCAGGCGACGCTGATCAACCTGCCCGGCCATACGAGCGCGGTGGCGATGCTGATGCACGCCGTCGTGTCGCACGTGCTCGATTTGCTCGAGCACGTTGCGCGGCCAGGACCGGATTGGGAAACCGGCGCGATCGCGCACGACGTCGAGCGCCATGCCGAGCTCAATGGCATGCAATGGGGCAATCTGCGCCGCGGCGCCAACGGCGAACCGATTGTCCGGCTGCTGCCGTCTCAAGGCGACGGGCCGATCCGCGGCGTCGCTCAGGCCAGCGTGCTCGTCGCGATTCCGGCAGGGCAGGCGCCGTTGCCGGCCGGCAGCGCGGTTCAGTTTCTGCGGCTCGATCGCGCCGGGCCGGATGCGGCGCCGCTCGACGCGTTGCCGGCCGCCGCGCCGGCGGCGCAGCCGTTGCCTTGCGCCGCCGTCGCGACCGCTTCCGCCGCTTCGGATGCGGCCGCCGCGAGCGCCGATCTTCGCGTCGTCTGGAATCAGCTCGACGACTGGTTCGCCGCCGATCGCAGCCGTTTGCCGGGCGGACTCAACGGACCGGCGCCGGCCGGCGAAATCGATGCGATGCATGCGGCGCTCGGCGTGACGCTGCCGCCCGCATTCGTCGAAAGCCTGCGGATTCACGACGGCCAGGCCGATGCGGGCGCGGTGTTCGCCGAGAACGACGCGCTCCTGAGCGCGCGCGAGATCGTCGCGCAATGGTCGATCTGGAAAGGCCTCGTGGCCGGCGGCGATTTCGACGACATGACGTCCGAGCCCGACGCGGGCATCAAGGACGACTGGTACAACCTCAAGTGGATTCCGTTCACGCACGACGGCGGCGGCAATCATTTGTGTCTCGATCTCGATCCCGCCGAAGGCGGAACCGTCGGGCAGGTGATACGGGTCTGGCACGATGACGAGCGGCGCGAGCGCGTTGCGCGGGATTTTGTCGAATGGCTCGCTCACGTGGCGGACGAGCGGGGCGCGCGCTGACGTTCGCCGGCGATTCGCGGCGCGCCGGCGGTTCGTCGCGCGGCGTCGGCCTTCGTTTTTTCGGCCGCGTGCGCGTCGAATTCCGCAACGTCGCGTCGCGCCCGGCAGCGGACGGCGGGCCGGCCGGATGGCGGCGCCTTTGATTTCGTCTCTTCTCCGCTGTCGATCGTGCTGCCGATTCCCCGCTAATGACCGGCGAGCTGCCTCACCTGCTGCGCAAGCCCCGCCAGCGAAATCTGCCCGCGCATCTCGGTCACGAAATTCCCCGCCAGCACCGCGACGATCAGCACCGCGATCGCGCCCTTGAGCGGCTGGCCGACCGACATCGGATCGAGCTTCTGCGCGGATCGCGAGACGAACGCGAGGCCCAGGTCGACGAGCAGCAGCATCGCCATCATCGGCGCGGCGATCCGCGCGATCATGTTCATCAGCATGTCGAGCCGCGCCTGCGCGAACAGCGCGAGCAGCGGCGCGGGCACCGGATCGAACGAGCCGAGCGGCCACCACGCATACGATTCGTACAGCGCGCCGAGCAGGAACGTCATGCCGCCCAGCATCCAGAACGCCGCGATCGTCAGCTGCCCGAACAATGTCGCCATCAGCGAGGTCTGCGTGCCCGAGCTCGGGTTCTGCATCTGCACGTTGTTGAAGCCGGCGACGTCGTCGACGTAGGTGCCGATCGCCTCGGCGGCCCAGAACACGGTGGACGCCGCGATGCCGAGCACGAGCCCGATCACGGCCTCCTTCGCGCAGGCGAACACGAGGAACGCGCCGCGCAGCTGCGGAATCAGCGCCTGCTGGCCGCACGCGACGAACAGGCACCAGAGCGCCGCCGCGCCGCTGCGCAGCGGGCCTTTCATCACGTTGTCGGCGGTCGCGGGCAGGATCGTCATGATCACGAGCAGCCGCTCGCTCGACAGCGCGAGCAGCACGATGAAGCCGATGAATTCGTCGCCGAGGTGCTGCAACGGAAAGATGTCGTAGGTCGTCATGCCGATGTCCGGGCTCCTAGTTCGATGCCCGCGCGGCCGCGAGCCGGCGTGCGAGCGCGCCTTCCTCGATTTCCTCGTCCTGCGCGTCCTCGGCGGCCGCCTCGGCCGCGCGTGCGAGCCGCCGGATGCGCTCGCGCACGACGTCGATCTGCGCATCGTTGCGGGCGATCCGGCGCGCGGCCGCGGCGAGCGCGTCGGCCTTCGCCTGCAGCGCCGCGCGCAGGCGTGAGCATTGCGCGTGCGCGAGCGCGTGCTCGTCGAGCAGCGCGTCGCGATAGCGGCGGCACGCCGCGTAGTCGCCGATCGCGAACGGCGCGCGGCCGGCCGCCATCGCGTCGACGCGCGCCGCGTAGCGGTTCGCCGCATCGCGCTTCGCGTACGCGTGCGCTTCGCACTGCGCGAGCTCGGCCGCCGCCGCGTCGCGTTCGGTGCGCAGCGCGCCTTGCTCCGCGCGCAGCTTCGCGCCGCGCTGCTCGCGGCGCGCGAGCAGCGTCTCGAAGGCGCGCTGCTTGCGGCACGTCATTGGACGAGCGCGTGCAGCGCGGCGAGCGTCGCGTCGGTCGGCGAGTGCTCGTCGGTGCGCTGGTTGAGGAACGCGCGGACCCGGTCGATCTTCGCGACCGCTTCGTCGGCCGCTGGATCGCTGCCCGCCTGGTATTCGCCGAGCTGCAGGAGCGTCTCGATCTCGCGGTGCTTCGCGAGCAGCCGGCGCAGCCGGCCCGCCGCGCCGACGTGCTCGCGCGTCGCGACCTGCGGCATGATCCGCGACAGGCTGCCGAGCACGTCGATCGCCGGATACTGGTTGCGCGCGGCGATCTCGCGCGACAGGATGATGTGGCCGTCGAGAATGCCGCGCACTTCCTCGGCGATCGGATCGCTGCCGGAATCGTCCTCGGCGAGCACCGTGTAGAGCGCGGTGATCGAGCCGCGCTCGCCCATCCCGGTGCGCTCGAGCAGGCGCGGCAGCTCGGCGAACACGGAAGGCGGGAAGCCGCGCCGCGCGGGCGGCTCGCCGGCCGCGAGGCCGATCTCGCGGCCCGCGCGCGCGAAGCGCGTGAGCGAATCCATCATCAGCAGCACGCGCTTGCCCTGGTCGCGAAAATGCTCGGCGATCGCGGTGGCCGCGTACGCGGCCTTCGCGCGCTCGATCGACGAGCGGTCGGACGTCGCGCACACGACGACCGAGCGCGCCATGCCGTCCTCGCCCATGATCAGCTCGACGAATTCGCGCACTTCGCGGCCGCGCTCGCCGATCAGCGCGATCACGTTGACGTCGCACGATGCGCCGCGCGCGAACATGCCGAGCAGCGTGCTCTTGCCGACGCCGGCGGGCGCGAAGATGCCCATCCGCTGCCCTTCGCCGAGCGTGATCAGGCCGTCGACGATGCGCACGCCGGTCGCGAGCGACGCGTCCACCATGCGCCGCGACATCGGGTTCGGCGGCGGCGCGAGCACGGGGCGCAGCGCGTCGCAGTCGAGCGGGCCGCGCCCGTCGATCGGCTCGCCGAAGCTGTCGATCACGCGCCCGAGAACGCCGTCGCCCACCTTCACCGACAGCGGCCGGCGCAGGCCGACAACGCGCGTGCCGCGATTGATCTCGCCGAGCGCGCCGAACGGCGAGAGCAGCGCGACGTTGCGCGTGAAGCCGACGACTTCCGCATGCTGGAGCAGCGCGCCCGACGCGCTGCGCAGCTCGCACAGCTCGCCGAGCGTCGCTTCGAGGCCGACGACGCGCACGAGCGTGCCGATCACTTCGAGCACCTTGCCCGTCATGCCGACGGCGGGCTCGATCGCGAGCCGCGCGGCCATCGCGTCGGCGACGCGGGACAGATCGGTCAGCGCGTTCATGCGCGGCTCGCGTCGTCGAGCGCGCGGGCGAGCGCCGCGCGGATCGCGTTCAGTTGCGTGTCGAGGCTCGCGTCGACGGTGCCGAAATCGGATTCGCATACGCAGGTGCCGGGCGCGACGCGCGGCTCGACGACGACGTCGACGGGCACGTTGCGGCCCTGCCGGCGCCACGCGTCGGCGACGAACCCGAACTGCTCGCGCGCGGCGTCGTAATCGGTTTCGCACACGCGCACCGTCAGATAGCTGGCGCCGGCGACGACGCGCTCGACCGTCTGCGCCGCGCGCGCGAAGAGGCCGCGCGCGTCCTCCGCGCGCACCATCTGCTGGACGGCGGCGGCGACGAGCTCCGCGAGCCGCTCGCGCATCCGGTCGCGCACGCGCCGCTCCTGCTCGAACGAATCGGCCGCCTGCGCGTGCCAGTCGGCGATCGCCTGCGCGCGGCCCGCGTCGTAGCCGCGCGCATAAGCGCTGTCGTGCTCGCGCCGCGCCGCTTCGACGAGCGCGTCGGCCTGCGCGCGCGCGCGGGCGGCGATCCGTTCGGCTTCGTCGCGGGCCGCGCGCAGCACGGCGTCGCGTTGCGCCGCGAGCGCGTCGAGCGCGGCGTCGAGCGCTTGAACCGTCTCGAACGCGTCGCGGCGCAGCACGCCGTGCGGCGCGTCGATGCAGCAATCGTCGGCGAGCGGAATCTGTCGGTTCTTCAGCCAAAAAGCCATGACCACTCCGGATACAGCGACGGCAGGCGCGCGAGCAGCGTCGCGCCGTCCGCGTCCGCCGCCGCGTGTTCGATCCACGGCGCGCGCGCTCGCTCGCGCGGCAACGCGAGGCGCACGATGCGCGCCGGCCCCTTGGGCGACCAGACCCGTTCGCGCTCGAACAGGCACCAGCCTTCCCATGCGATGTCGTCGCCGGACAGTTGCGCAAGCGGCGTGATCGGCGCGCGGCGATCGAGGCCGCGCGCGCGCGGCGCGTCGGGCAGCGCCGTGAGCGCGGCGAGCGCGCGGCAGCCGTCGGCGCCGACCCAGCCGGCGAGCCGCTCGCGGCTCGCGCGGTCGATCCAGTGACGCAGCTCGGTGCGCCGCGACAGCAGCGCGCGCAGGCGCAACAGCCGCAGCGCGTCGGCCACGGGCAGCGCGGCGAGCCGGTCCGCGGGCGCATCGAAGCCGTCGAGCGGCGGCGACGAGGCCCCCACCGCGCGCAGCAGCAGCAGCGAGCACGCGGCGCGCAGCGCGGGCGCGCGCTCGAGCGTCGCGGCGACGAGCGGCGCGAGCGCGCCGTGCCAGCTCGCGTGAATCCAGTCCGCCGCGCGTCGCGCGTTCGCGTCGTAGCCGGCAAGCCATGCCGCCCTTGCCGCGACGCTCGTGACGCTTGCAACCGGCGTGCCGCCGCTCATCGCGCGCCGGCCTGCCGAGACGCGGCGGCGGCTTTCGCGCCGCTGCCACCGCTGCCGCCACGGCCACCACCGCCATTGCCACCGCCACCGCCGCCACCACCGCCACCACCGCCACCACCGCCACCGCCATTGCCATTGCCATTGCCATTGCCGCGGCCGCCGCCATTGCCGCCGCGCAGCCGCGCGGCGAGACCGCCCGCGCCAGCCCCCGCGCCGCCGTGCCTGCGCGCGCGCCACCACAGCGCGCCGCCCGCGGCCGCGAGCGCGGCGCACACGATGACGGCGGCGAGCACGCCGATGAGCGTCGCGCCGCCGGAGTCCCGCGCGCCCGGCTGCGCGGCCGGCACGAGATCGACCGGATCGGCCGCGACCGACGTGACGCTCACTTCGTCGTACGTGAGCCCTTCGACGCCATGGACGACGAGGTTCTTGATCTGCGGCGTGAGCGTCGCGAGATTCGCGTTCGGCCGGTACTTGATGAACACCGACGCCGACGACGGCTTCGCGACCTGCGCGAGCGGATCGTTGTTCGGCAACACGATGTGCACGCGCGCGACGACGACGCCGTCGATCTTCGACAGCGTGTCCGACAGCTCCTGCGACACGCCGTAGATGAAGCGCACGCGCTCCTCGGTCGGCGTCGACACGAGGCCGTCCTTCTTGAAGAGCGCGCCGAGATCGTCGTAGCGCGCCGCGGGCAGCCCGCGCGCGCGCAGCACTTCCATCGCCTTGACGATCTGCTTGTCGTCGACGGCGAGCGTCCAGGTCTTGCCGCCGTCGGGCGTCTTCTTCTGCGCGTCGACGCCGGTTTGCAGCAGCGCGGCCATCATCTCGTTGCAGTCGCGCTCGGCGAGGCCGCCGTAAAGCTCCTGCCGGCAGCCGGCGGCGAGCATCGCGCATGCGACGAGCGCGGCGAGCCGGGCGGCGCGCCGGCCGCGCGCGGCGGCGATCGGGAGATGGAGTCGTTTCATGGTTACTGGTTCTTCATCAGTGAGCCGATCGCGTCCTTCGTCGACGTGACGACGCTCATCTTCGCCTGCAGATCGATCTGCATCGCGGTGGCCTCGGCCGACGCCTGGATCGACGCCGCGAACATCTGGCTCATCGGCAGCTCGCTCGCGTGCCGGCTCAAATAGGCGGCGTTGTCGAGCACCTGCCTGATCGCGGCGTCCGACGTCTCGACGAGCTTCGCGATCGCGCTCGCGTCGTGCGCAGGCGCGACGGGCGGCGCGGGCGTCGCGTTCGACATCAGCGCCTGGAAGCGGCCGGCGACGTCGGCCGGGACGTCGTGCGCCGCCGTGCCGGCCGTGGTCGTCGCAGCCGCCGGGCCGCCGGGCGCCGCCGCGTCGGAGAACGCGGCGTCGAGCGCGCGGGTCAGGTCGGTCGGGGAAAGCGGAGCGGTCATGCGGGCCTCCTCGTCAAAGACGCAGATATTGCCGATGTGCGAACGCGGCCTGCGCGTCGAAGCCGCCCGCGGGATTCGCGGGGCTTGCGGGATTCGCGCTCGGCGCATCGGCCGCGTCGCCGCGCGCGGCCGCGCCCGATTCGGGCAACTCCCAGACGCCCGTGCGCTCCGCGCGCTCCTTCGCGAGCATCACGTCGTGCTGCCGCTCGAGCGCGCGCACGAGCGCGACGGCCTGCGCGGGGCTGCCCGCCGCGAGCACCTCGTCGGCGGCGATCCGCCATTGCGGATCGCGCTTCAGTTGCAGCGCGAACGCGAGCAGCGCCTTGCCGTAGATTGCGTTCGTCGCGCCGCTCGCGATTTCCGCGAACACGCGCACGGCGTCGTCGAAATTGCCGAGCGCGACGTGCAGCATGCCGTCGAACATGTCGGCGGCGGGCAATTGCGGCGCGAGCACGCGCAGCGCGTCGATCAGCAGGCCGATGTCGTAGGGATCGGCGGCCGGGCCGCCGAGCGCGCCGCCGAGCGCCAGGCTCGCGGCGTCGATCAGTTCGTTCAGCGCCGCTTGGCTGCATCGCAGATAGGTCGGCCGGGATTCGTCCATGGTGTGCGCTCCGTGTCGCCGCGCGAGCGGCGCATGTCGTTGATGGAAAAGCGTATGGGGCGCAAGGTAGCAGCGCGGGGCGGCCGCTCGGCCGCCGACGCGAAGCGCGCGCATGCGATGCGAAGCGCCGCGCGCGCTTCGCGTCGGGCGGCGCGGCTTCGGGCCGGCGCGCGCGCGCGGCGCGCCGCGCCATTAACGTACGCGCCGTGTCCGACTCTCGACAGGAACGGCGGCGATGGCCGAAGAGAAAACCGAAGAGCCCTCCGAGCGCAAGCTGAAGAAGGCCCGCGAGAAGGGGCAGGTCGCGAAAAGCAAGGACGTCGCGGACGCGGTGACGCTCGCGGCCGCGATCGGCGTGCTGACGGCGGGCGAATCGATGCTGACGGGCGGCCTCGTGCGCGCGATGCGCACCGCGCTCGATTTCGTGCACGGCGAGCGCACGCCGCAGGCGACGCTCGCCGCGCTGCACGACCTCGCCGCGAGCGCCGCGCTGACGATGCTGCCGTTCGCCGCCGCGGCGATCGTCGCGGGCGTCGCGTCGCAGGCGCCGCAGGCGGGTTTCATGGTCACGCTCGAGCCCGTGATGCCGAAGTTCGACGCGATCAATCCGATGGCGGGCATCAAGCGGATCTTCTCGCTGAAGTCGCTGCTCGAGCTCGTGAAGATGATCGTCAAGGCGGTGGTGCTCGCGTGCGTGATCTGGAAGATGATGACGTCGCTGTTTCCGCTCGTCGTCGCGAGCGTGTACGAAGCGACGCCGCAACTGTCGCGCGTGCTGTGGACGGTGCTGATGAAGCTGTTCGGCGTCGTCGCGCTCGTCGTCACGGTGTTCGCGGCGGCCGATTACAAGATCGCGCGCGTGATGTTCATCCGCGACAACCGGATGACGAAGGAAGAGGCGAAGCGCGAGCACAAGGAAAGCGAAGGCGATCCGCACACGAAGGGCGAGCGCCGCCGCCTCGCGCGCGAGATCGCGACGAGCGCACCCGCGCGGCAGAACGTCGGGCAGGCGAGCGTGCTCGTCGTCAACCCGACGCACTACGCGGTCGCGATCCGCTACGCGCCCGACGAGCATCCGCTGCCGCGCGTGATCGAGAAAGCCGTCGACGACGGCGCGCTCGCGCTGCGCCGTCACGCGCACGCGCTCGGCGTGCCGATCGTCGGCAATCCGCCGGTCGCGCGCGCGCTGTACCGCATCGAGCGCGACGCGGCGATTCCCGAAGAACTGTTCGAAACGGTGGCCGCGATCCTGCGCTGGGTCGAATCGGTCGCGCCCACGCGCGCCGCCGCCGTCGTTCCCTCCGCGAGGTCGTCATGACGCTGAAAACCCTCAAGCTTCCCGCCGGTGGCGAGGTCGGCATCACGGTGCTGGTCGTCGCGATCGTGTCGCTGATGATCCTGCCGCTGCCGCCCGAGGTGATCGACGTGCTGCTCGGCGTCAACATTGCGATCAGCGTCACGCTGCTGATGGTGACGATGTACGTCGGCAGCATCGTGTCGCTGTCGGTGTTTCCGTCGGTCCTGCTGTTCACGACGCTGTACCGGCTATCGCTGAACATCGCGTCGACGAAGTCGATCCTGCTGCACGCGAACGCGGGCGACATCATCGAGAGCTTCGGCGAGCTCGTCGTCGGCGGCAATCTCGTCGTCGGCCTCGTCGTGTTCCTGATCATCACGACGGTACAGTTCATCGTGATCGCGAAGGGCTCGGAGCGCGTCGCCGAAGTCGGCGCGCGCTTCACGCTCGACGCGATGCCCGGCAAGCAGATGAGCATCGACGCGGACCTGCGCGCGAACATCCTGACGCCCGACGAGGCGCGCCGCAAGCGCGCGACGCTCGCGAAGGAGAGCCAGTTGCACGGCGGGATGGACGGCGCGATGAAGTTCGTCAAGGGCGACGCGATCGCGGGGCTCATCATCACGCTCGTGAACATCGTCGCGGGCATCGCGATCGGCGTGATGTATCACGGGATGACGGCGGGGGAAGCGGCGAACCGCTTCTCGATCCTGTCGGTCGGCGACGCGATGGTGTCGCAGATTCCGTCGCTGCTGATCTCGGTCGCGGCGGGCGTGATGATCACGCGCGTCGCCGACGATCACGACGAGGGCGAAGGTGCGTCGCTCGGCTCGGAGATCGCGCGGCAGCTCGGCGGCAGCCATCGCGCGCTGTATTTCGCGGCGGTGCTGCTGATCGGCTTCGCCGCCGTGCCGGGCTTTCCGGCCGCGCTGTTCGCGCTGCTGTCGGCCACGCTCGCGTTCGCCGGCTACCGGCTGCAGAAGGGCGCGCGCCGCACGGCCGCGCGCGGCGAGCCGGTGATCGCGCTGCAGCGCGCGGGCGCGAAGAGCGGCACGCCGTCGATCCTGCCGCGCGCGCCGCTCTTCACGTGCGCGATCGGCGTGCGCGTCGCGCCGGATCTCGTCGCGCGGCTCGCGCCCGCCGCGCTCGATCGCGCGTTCGACGAGGAGCGCGCGAAGCTGCAGGAGGAGCAGGGGCTGCCGTTTCCCGGCATCACGCTGTGGACGAGCGGCGCGCTGCCCGAGGCGACGTGCGAGATCCTGATGCGCGACGTGCCGCAGGCGCGGCTCGAACTGCCGGCCGACCAGACGATGCTGCCCGACGCGGCGTCGGATGCGGCGCTCGCCGGCCGCTGCACGAAGCGCGGGCCCGCGGGCGGCCTCGCCGAGAGCTACTGGATCGACGACAAGGCGGTGCCGGCCGGCGCGCGCGCATGGCGCGCCGAGCAGGTGATCGCGCACGAGACGATCGCGCTGCTCCGGCGCAACGCGCATCTGTTCCTCGGCATTCAGGAAACCCAATGGATTCTCGATCAGCTCGGCGCCGATTATCCGGGGCTCGTCGCCGAAGTGCAGAAGGCGCTGCCGACGCAGCGGATCGCGGATGTGCTGCGCCGCCTGCTCGAAGAGCACATCCCGATCCGCAACGCGCGCGACATCATGGAGAGCCTCGTCGCGTGGGGGCCGAAGGAGAAGGACATGCTGATGCTCGCCGAATACGTGCGCGGCGACCTGTCGCGCTATCTCGCGTATCGCGCGGCGCGCGGCGCGCGACGGCTGCCGGCCGTGCTGCTCGACTTGCCGGTCGAGCAGCACATCCGGCAGTCGATCAAGCAGACGCCCGCGGGCAACTTCCTCGCGCTGCCGCCCGAGCAGGTGCGCTATCTCGTCGACAGCGTCGCGTCGTTCGTCGGCGAGACGCCGCGCGACGACGTCGCGCTCGTCACGTCGATGGACGTGCGCCGCTACACGCGGCGGATGATCGAGGCGCGGCTCGGCTGGTTGCCCGTCTATTCGTATCAGGAGCTCGGCGACCAGGTCGAATTGCAGCCGGTCGGCCGCGTGACGATGCCGACGGCGGCGCACGCATGAGCGCCGCTGATCTGAGGCCGGTGCGGATCATCGCGGGCGAGCCGGCCGCCGGGCCGGACGGCGCGTTCCCGGCACACACGGCGCGGCGGGGTTTCGACTATGCGCAATTGCTGCGGCGCGCGCGCGTCGCGCCGGCCGGCGAGCGCGCGTCGGCCGGCGACGAACGGCGGCGCGACGCATCGCCGCCATGGCGCGACGGCGCGCCGCCGCCGATCGAGCGCGATCCGGCCGCGCTGCCGGATGCGGCCGGGCGCGAGGCGATGGCGCGCGCGTGCGCGGGCTCCGGCGCGTTCGTCAATCAGGTGTTCGCGCAGCGCGAGCGGATGGTGCGCGTCGCCGAGGCGCTCGCGGCCGAGATCGCCGCGCTGTGCGGCGACGACGCGGGAAGCCAGTGGGCGATCAGCCTGCCGCTCGCGCCCGCGCTGCTGCCGGACACGGTGCTGCATCTCGTTCTTTCGCGTTTCGACTTGCGGCTTCGGTTCGAGACGCCGGACGCGGCGACGCGGCACTTACTCTGCACGCATGGCGCGACCCTGCACGCGCGACTCGACACGCTGCTCGCGCATTGCGGCGCGCCGCGCACGATCGAGATCGACGTGGGCTGAGCAAGCGCGTAGCCGGACCCGCAAGCGAACCCGTAAGCGAATCCGCAGGCGAACCCGCAAGCGAACCCGCAAGCAAACCCGCAAGCAAACCCGTAAGCAAACCCGTAAGCAAACCCGACTATCCGCGACGATGGATACCGAGCCGATCGAACTGGAACCCGACACCGCCGCGCCGCCCGGCATCGACGCCGCGCTGCCGCTGCCCGCGTGCAGCGCGTTCGACGCGGCGCTCGCGCGCCTGATCGCCGACGCGCGGCTCGCCGCGTGGCTCGCGCGCTTTCCGACGTTGTCCGGCTGGCGCGCGGCGACGCACGAGCGGCCGCGCTTCGAGCGCCCCGGCGTGCTCGATCTGCGATTGAACGGCGCGAGCGCGCGCGTCGCGATCGACCTCGCGGCGTTTCCGGCGCTCGACGTCGTCGCGGCGCCTGCGCTGGATGCGCGCGGCGACGACGCGAGCCTGTCGCTGCGCACCGCGCTCGCGTCGACGCTGCTCGCGCCGCTCGTCGCCGCGTTCGCGGCGGCGGGGCTCGCCGGCGTGACGATCGGCGGGCTGCGCGCCGCGCCTGCGGCGGCGCTCGACGCGACGCGCTGCGTGTTGACGTTCGCGCTCGACGGCATGCCGATGCGCTGCGCGCTGCTCGATGCGCAGACGCCGTGGCTCGACGCGCTCGCGGCGCGGCTGCCACGCGAGCGGCCGCGCGGCGCGGCGACGGGCGCGCTCGCGCGCGTGCGTCTGCCCGGCCGTGTGCGGCTCGGCTCGCGCGCGCTGCCGCTCGCGGTGCTGCGTAGCCTGCGGCCGGGCGACGTGCTGCTGGACATGGTGCCGTCCGCGCTCGGCGGCGCGCGCTCGGGCCCGCTGCACGCGTGGTGGGGTGCGCGCGGCGCGACGCAATGGCACGCAACCGTTCTGATCGAGGGAACCACGATGACGATGACCGAAACGCCCGACACCGCCGACGATCTCGACGAGCCGATCGTCGCGGGCGACTTGGCGGCGGATTCGCCGGCAGATTTTCCGGCCGATTCACAAGCCGCTTTACCGGCGGTTTCTCCGGCCACTTCAGCAGCCGCTTCACCAACCGCTTCGCTGACCGCTGCGCCACCCACTTCGCCACCCGCATCGCCGGGCGAAGACGCGCCGCCCGCCGCGCCCGAGGCGGCCGCCCTCGGCGACGTCGCTCTGCCCGTGCACGTCGAGATCGACACGCTGTCGCTGTCGATCGCCGAGCTGGCCGCGCTGCGCCCGGGCTACGTGCTCGAGCTGCCGCTCGCCGCGCGCGACGTGCCGGTGCGGCTCGTCGCGTACGGCCAGGCGATCGGCGGCGGCAGGCTCGTCGCGGTGGGCGCGCATCTCGGCGTGCGGATCGACCGGATGGCGGGCGACGATGGTTCAGTTTAACGACATCACCGGCCTCCTGATCGCCGTGCTCGTGATGAGCATGGTGCCGTTCATCGCGATGGTGGTCACGTCGTACGCGAAAGTCGTCGTCGTGCTCGGGCTGTTGCGCAACGCGCTCGGCGTGCAGCAGGTGCCGCCGAACATGGTGCTCAACGGCATCGCGATCCTCGTGTCGCTGTACATCATGGCGCCGATCGGATTCGCCGCGCAGCAGCAGCTGCAGGGGCAGGCGCTGTCGCCGCAGCCGACGCAGGCGATGCTGCAGGCGTTCGGCGCGGCGAAGGAGCCGTTCCGCCAGTTCCTCGCCGCGCACTCGCGCGAGCGCGAGAAGCGCTTCTTCCTGCGCTCCGCGTCGGTGGTCTGGCCGAAGGCCGCGGCCGCGCAGCTGCGCGCAGACGATCTGATCGTGCTCGCGCCCGCGTTCACGCTCGCGCAGATGACCGACGCGTTTCGCATCGGCTTCATCCTGTATATCGCGTTCATCATCGTCGATCTCGTGATCGCGAACGTGCTGATGTCGATGGGGATGAACCAGGTGCAGCCGACCAACGTCGCGATCCCGTTCAAGCTGATGCTGTTCGTCGTGATGGACGGCTGGTCGACGCTCGTGCACGGCCTCGTGCTGACCTATTCCTGATTCACGCTTACCGCTTACCGCTTACCGCTTACCGATTCCGAGGAGATTCGCCCGATGGAAATCGACGACCTGATCCGGCTCACGTCGCAAGGCATGATGCTGTGTCTCTACATCTCGCTGCCCGTCGTGCTCGTCGCGGCCGCATCCGGCCTCGCGATCTCGTTCCTGCAGGCGATCACGTCGCTGCAGGAGCAGAGCATCTCGTACGGCGTGAAGCTCGTCGCGGTGACGGTGACGGTTGCGATCGCCGGGCCGTGGGCGGCCGCCGAGATCCTGCATTTCGCGCAGCAGCTCTTGTCCGCGGCGGTGCCGTCATGAGCCGCATCACGCGCGCGATCGCGCAAGCACTCCACGCGGCGAAGCCCGATCCGAGGCGGCGCCGGCCGGCGCGCGCGCGCGTCGCGACGACCTACGGCAAGTACGGCACGCGCTTTACGTATTCGAACGGCTATCAGGCGAGCGTGATAGCCGCGCGCAGCCAGATGCTCGCGAAGCTGAAGCCGCGCGCGCGGGCGGCGGCGGCGGGTTCGCGCGGGCGTCGCCGCGCCGATAGCCGGTCGGAAGCGTTCGACGGCGGCGACGAATCGTCGGTGCCGCATGCGCACGTCGCGCCGCATGACGAGCGCGACCGGCAGTCGGGCGGCCGGGGCGGCGGAGGGCAGCAGCGCGAGCAGGAGGAGCGCGACGGCGAATCGGCGAGCGTCCTTGCGCTGCCGCGCGTGCGCGCGGCGCGCACGCGGCCGGCGCTCGCGCCCGCGCAGCGTGCGCTCGCCGACCTCGCGCGCACGCCGGCAGGTGCCGCCGAGCGCGAGCAGGCGCTGCGGCATCTGTGGGCCGATACGTTGCTTCAGCTCGGCCGGCGTGTCGACGCGGAGCCGGGCGCGCGCATCACGGCGGCGCTGCTGAGTCACAGCGCGGACCTGCTCGCCGCCCGCCTGCGCACCGGGCCGTGGACGCCGATCGGCTGGAGCGGGGTGAAGCAGCTGCTGCTCGACGCGACGCGAAGCGTGCGCGCCGCGCCGCGCGATGCGGCGGCCGAGCGCGGCGACCGCGCGAGCACGCACTACCTGCTGCTGCCGCTGATGGTGTTCAACGCGGAGCGGCCGTCGACGAATGCGCAGCTCGCTCGCGCGATCGCGAGCGTGCAGACGCTGCGCGGCGGCGTATCCGCGATTGAGCGGGTTGCACAGCGGGCGACACAGCGGGCCGCACAGCGTGGCGCGCCGCGGCCGCGATCGTGAGCGTCGCGGCGCGGGCGGCGCTTCGCAAACGCGGCGGCGAATTCGCGCGACGCACGAACCGCGGCACCGCATCGAACTATTCTGGCTACATCGACGAACGACGCGGCGCGATCGAAGCGACGCACGGATCGCGATCGATTCGATCGATGCCAATGAAACGCACGATGCAAGGACAAGGAGCAACCGATGAAGCTGCTGCGGATCTTGACCGGTTTGCACGCCGGCGCGGAAATCGCGCTCGACGCCGGCGAGCACCGGATCGGCGCGGGCGAGGACGCGGAGATTCGCATCACCGACTGGCGCGACGGCGATCTGTTGCTGTCGATCGACGCGCGCGGCGCAACGCGCGCGCGGCGGGCGGCGAGCGCGCCGCCGGAGACGGCCGCCGATCCGTTCGACGCCGACGGCTCGCCGCTCCTGATGCTCGACTTCGTGCCGGTGCCGTTCGGCGAGACGGCGCTCTGCGTTGGGCCCGCGGGCGGCGAGTGGCCGAGCGATCTCGACCTGCTCGCGACATTGTGGGCGCCGCCGCCCGGCGCCGACGCGGCAAGGCGCGGCGCGCAGCGCAAGCTCGCGGCGTGCGCGGCGGCGGGCGGCGCGCTCGTCGCCGGCCTTCTCGCGATGGGCGCGATGCTCGCGAGCGCGCATCCGGGCGCGCCGCCCGCGGTCGAGACGGCGGATGCGCTCGCGACGCGCATCGGCGGTGAGCTCGGGCGCGCGGGCTACACGGAGCTGCACGCGGCGCCGCGCGGCGCGATGGTCGCCGTCAGCGGGATGGTCGCGACGCCCGCCGACGACCTTGCCGCACGCAAGCTGCTCGACCGGCTCGCCGTGCATCGCGTCGAGCGCCGGTACGACGTCGCGCAGGACGATGCGCAGAGCATCGGCGAATCGCTCGGCGTGCCGGGCGCGACGGTCGCCTACGCGGGGCAGGGGCGCTTTCTCGTGTCGGGCGTCGTGCCGAACGTCGCGCAACTGCGCGCGGCGGTCGACCGGGTGCGCGCGGACGTCGGGCCGAACGTGCGCGCGATCGAAATCGACGCGCGGCAGTCGGGCGACGCGCCCGTGCCCGTCGCGTACTCGGGGATGCTCGAGATCGGCGACGTGCGCTACATCGAGACGCCGGACGGCGTGAAGCACGTGTTTGCGGGCGCGCCGGCCGACGGCGCGCCGAACCTCAACTGACAGGCCTCAACCAACGGGAGAAGCGGCATGTACGAAGCATTGGAACGGGCAGCGGACGATTGCGGACCGCTCGAGCAGGCGCTCGCCGCGCCCGACGCGGCCGCGCGCATCGGCGCGCTGCGCCGGGCGCTCGGCGAGACGGCCGAGCGCGTGAGCGCGGCCACCGCGCAAGCCGCGAGCGAGTTCGATCGCGATGCGATGCAGAAGATTTATCGCGGCTTGCTCGCGGCGCAGCGGATCGTCGCGACGCTGCACGAGGCGAACGCGGCGGCCGCGTAGCGGCCACGGTTTCGCCGCGCGGCGTGCGGCGGCAAGCGATGCGGCGCGAGCCGCGTCCGGCGCCGCCTCACGCTGCGCGGCAAAAAAGCGGCGGGCCGAGCGATGTGCAATAAGGATCGGCTGCGCCGGATTTCTGTCGATGCGTGTACGCACGCACTATCTATGGAGTGTTGACCATGAGCATCATTAATACGGCGTTGCAAGCGGGCGGAGCCCTGTTTAGTGCAGGCAACAGCACCGATGCGGGCATTGCGGCGATGAACAAGATGGCCGAGAACCAAATGAAGATGACGATCGCGCAATCGGAGATGGAGGTGAAGAAGGCCGCCGTGGGCCTGATTCAAAAAGGCGCGGAGAAGATTCAGTAAGTTCGCCGCCGCACGACGCGTGTTGGACAGCCGGCGCTGCGTGCGCCGGCTGTTTTTTTGCGGCGTGCCGGATGCCGGAATGGAGCAGCCATGAGCCAGGAACACTACGAGGGAATCATCGCCGAGGTTTGCGCGATCGTCGATTTGCCGGATGTCGACCATGTGCTCGAAACGCGCTCGATCGAAGTCGAGGGTTTCGACGTGCGGCTCGAATATTTCGAAGACGATCCGGAATCGATGTACGTGAACTTTCATTACGGGATCGTCAGCGCGGGGCGCACGCTCGCGGTGTACCGGCTGCTGCTCGAGGCGAACCTGCTGATCTATGCGCAGGACCAGGCGCAGCTCGGAATCGACGCGGACACGGGCGGCATCGTGCTGCTGATGCGGCTGCCGCTCACGCCGGACGTGACGGGCGAGACGCTCGCCGATCTGTTCGCGCACTACGCGGAGCACGGCCGCTACTGGCGGCAGAACATCATCGAGTCGGGCGACGAGATGTTCGGCGGGATCGCGTCCGGCGAATATTTCTGGCTGCGGGTGTAGCGGGGCGCGGCGCCGGGCGGCAAGCGCGGTAATCGCAGCTATTCCGGCAATTCCGACGATCCCGGCGATCCCGGCGATCCGGGCGATCCGGGCGATCCGGGCGACCCGGGCGACCCCGGCAATCCGGGCAATCCGGCAATCCGGCAATCCGGGCAATCGTAACGGAACGTCACAAACTGCTGCGCGGATTCGGCCCGGACGAGACGATAGCGGCACGCATCCACGCGCTGCGCCCCGCGACGAGCGGCGGCGCGGCGCGCGGATCGAGCCTGACATCTTCGTATTCGAAACCGCCTGCCGGGAGGACCCGCCATGTTTTCCACACTCCATTTCGCCGCCGCCGCCGCGCTCGCCAATCCTTCGTCCAACGGCGCGTATGCGGCGCGCGTGCTCGACGGCCGCTTCGCCGAAGCGGCCGCGTTCGTCGCCGCGCGCTGCGACGCCGAGCCGGGCGGCCTCGCCGTCGACGTGCGCGACGTCCACGCGTATGCGGACATCCAGCTCGTGCTTGGCCGCTTCGAGGAAGCCGAGGACACGTTCCGCCGCGCGCAGAAGCTGCTGCGCGAATCGCGCGACCAGACGCGCGTGATGACCTGCCGCAACGCGAGCTGGCAGGCGTTTTTCCAGAACCGCTTCGGCATCGCGCAGGCGGGCTTCCAGCGGATCGCGGACGATCGCGCGGCGAGCGTCGAGCAGAAGCTCGAGAGCCTCGTCGGCACGTGCGTCGTCATGCATCATCTCGGCCGCGCCGAGGACGCGATGGCGACGCTCGACGTGCTCGACGCGGCCGCCCGCGACGCCGATCCGCGCTGGCTTCAGCTCGCGGGCGCGCTGCGCGCGGATTTGTTGCTGCAATACCAGATCGGCCGCGCCGACGCGCTCGGCGATCACGTCTACTGGCGCTCGACGCTCGCCGATCTGCCGCCGTCCGCGTTCGCGCAGGCGGGCGCGTCGGCGGCAGCCGACGCCGCGCCGCCGCTGCTGCGGAGGCGCGTCGACTACATGCGGCAGGCGCGCGCGCTCGCGGCCGGCGACCACGCGGCGCTCGCGCGCATCGACGCGCACGTGAGCTGGTGCGCGAAGGCGGGCCTCGCCGACTATCAGCGCAGCGTGCGCCTCGAAGTCGCGCTCGCCGCGCTCGCCGGCCACGCGCCGAACGTCGCCGACGCGATGATCGCGCCGTATCGCGACGCGGCCGGGCGCTGCGGGTCGCACGTGCGCTGGACGCTCGATTATCTGTACTGCGCGGCGAAGGTGCGCGAGCAGCAGGGGCGGATTCGCGAATCGTCGTCGCTGTACGCGCGCTATGCGCTCGCGTCCGTTCGGCACGTGCGCTCCGACGGCGCGGCGCTCGCCCCGGCGCTCGCGATCGCACGCTGCGGCACGCACGCGGCCGCACCGAGCGACGACGTCAGCGCGCGGCTGCCCGGCAAGTACCGGCGCGCGTATCGCTATCTGATGGAGCGGCTCGACCAGCGCGACCTGTCGGTGCGGGAGATCGCCGCGCACATCGACGTGACCGAGCGCGCATTGCAGGCGGCGTTCAAGACGTATCTCGGGCTGTCGCCGAGCGAGCTGATCAGGCGGCAGCGGATGGAGCGGATTCGCGGCGAGCTGCTGTCCGACGCGCCGCGCGCCGCGAGCGTGCTCGAGATCGCAAGCCGCTGGGGCATCCGGCATCGGTCGACGCTCGTGAACGGCTATCGGCGGATGTTCGACGAGGCGCCGTCGCAGACGATCGATCGGTGAAGTCGCGCGGCGGGCGGCGGCGCTCGCCGCGTCGCGCCGGCCGATCGTCGTGCATGGGGCGGGCCTGCGCAGCGAGCGAGGCCGATGGGGCCGGGGCGCTGGTCGTGTGGCGTCCATCGGCCGTTTCTCCGTGCGGGAAGTCTGGCGCGACGGCCGGTGCGATGCCGCCGGCGATGCCGCGCGCGCAACGCGTTCGCCGCGCGCGCGCCGCCCTCGACGGGCCGGGCCGCGTCACGCATGCCGCGGACGGGCTTCGTTTGCGCGGGCGTCGTGCGAAGCCGGATGCGATGTCTTCCTGCGCTATGCGTGCTTTCCGTGCTTTCCGTGCTTTCCGCGACATCCGCGAAATCCGCGAAATCCGCGAAATCCGCGAAATCCGCGAAATCCGCATTTGCGCGGATGTTTGCGCCGCGTGCCGATCACCGACGTTTGCTTCGGCTTAACGCGCGTTGCGGATTTCGGGCGAACCCGCTTGTTTCGACATGTTCGATCATGGGCGCGGAAGTCGCGGCCGAGCGACGAATTCGTGACGGCGATCGTCGCGTGCACTCGCGAAAATCGCATTCGAGTGCGCGATGCGCGTCGATCGCGGACGCGAGGCTTGCCATGATGCGCGTTGCCGATTTCGAGCGATCTCGTTTGCTGCGGCGTATGGGAAATCTGTCGCGAACCGCGAACCTCGAACCTCGAACCTCGAACCGCGAACCGCGAACCGCGAACCGCGAACCGCAAACTGCAAACTGCAAACTGCAAGCCGAAACAGGCAAACGAGAAGCGTAGAACGAAAAACGCAGAACAACGAACCCAACCGCCCGTCACCCCATCCCGCTCGCATGCACGTGCCGCGCCCATTGATACCGATCGAGCCGCAGCAACTGCGAGACGCGCGCGGCGACATCGTCGTCGTGTTCGCCCCGGTCGCTCGCCGCGAGCTCGTTCACCTTCAGGAATCGCCCGACGAGCGCCGTCGACGCCCGATCCCCCGACAGCAGCACGGTCTGCGCATAGCGCCGCCAGTCGTCGTCCCGCAGCGCGAACAGGCACCAGCTCTGCAACGCCGAGCACAGCGGCGTGCCGCGTTCCTGCTCCTCGAGCGTGCGCAGGATGTGCAGCGCGCCGATCCAGTCGCGCCGGCTGATCCGCAGCCGCACGTCGCACAGGTCGACCGCGGCGTTCCGCGGCTGCAACGCGCGCAGCGCAAGCAGCAGTTCGTCGAGGTCCGCGTGCGCGTTCGCGCGCAGCCCGGCCGAGAAGGCCGAGAGCAGCGCGCGCAACGCGGCCTTGTTGCACGGTTTGATCGCCATGTCGGTGGGATGCGTCGAGTAGAGATGACCCGGCGACGATGATCGCCGTTGCGCGCGAACGAGCGGGCGGTGCGCGCGAAGCGCCGTCGCGCGCGGCGAACCGCGCCGTGTCGCGCGGCGGCGGCGCGCGGCGCGCGACCCGTCGTTTCGTCCGCCGCGACGCCGCTTCGCCCGCTTCGCGGCGCATGAGGGCGCGCCGCCTAAGCTTGTCGACGAACCGCGGGCGCAGCAAGGCCGCGCGCGTTCTTTTCCCTTTCCCTCAGTCGATTCACATTCATAGCGAGACGATCATGAGCGTTAACGGCATTTCGTTGCAGACTCTCCATCCGTCGCAGTTCCACACTTCGTCGACTTCGCCGAGCAGCCGCGATCGGAAGATCGAGGAACTGCTCCACGAAATCGAGGAACTGCTGATGCAGGGCGATTCGGGCGGCGGCGACGACACGAACATCGGCGGCGATTCGAACGACGACACGCCGGCCGGCAACAACGGCCCGACGAACCACGCGACGCCACCGGCGGGCGGCAAGCCCGGCGAGGACCTGCGCGACGTGAAGCTGAACACGAAGGCGGGCGGCGAGGCGTTGCACCTGAAGATGGACTCGCAGGGCAACCTGTACAACGGCAGCAATAATTCGGTCGGCGTCGTCGACAAGGACGGCAATGTGAAGCTGAACGCCGGCGCGACGAAGGAGCTGGAGCGTCTCGAGTCGGGCGGCAATCCGTTCGTGAACGCGCATGTGGGCAAGCGCGGCGCGGGCGGCAACATGGAGTTCACGCCGGACGAAGTGACGGTGAGCGCGGGCGACCTCAAGCAGAAGGCCGACTTCTGAGCGCGCGGGCGGCGCGGCGCGGCGGCACTGGACAAGCGCTTTCGAATCGGTACACACTGCGCGCTCGCGCCGCCGCGTCGCGGCCCGTCCAAACATTCGCGGAACCGAACGTCCGCCGGAGTCGAACTTGAGCGCGCCGCACGGGGCCGATGCCCGAATCTTCCAGATGATGCAGGACCGGCAGGCGTGGGGCACGCTCGCGCTCGACCGCGACGGCGCGATCGTCGCGGCCACCGCGCGCGCGCGCGCGCTGTTCGGCCGCGCGCTGCCCGCCGGATTGCCGCTGCGCGCGGTGCTCGGCGACGCGGCGGGCGCGGACGCCGCCGCGCTCTTCGAGGCGCTCGCACAAGGACTCGAATTCGAGACCGACGACGCGATCCTGTGGCTCACGCTGCAACCGGTCGAGCGCGATCCGGCGATCGCGGCGACGGTCACGGTCGCCGACGTCACGCCGCTGCGCCGCGCGCTCGACGAGCGCGTCGCGTCGCTGCGTTTTCTCGCGCACGACCTGCGTTCGCCGCAGAATTCGATCCTCGCGCTGACCCAGCTGCACGACGCCGATCCCGACGCGTTCGCCGCGTGCGGCGGCCTCGAACGGATCGCGCAGCTCGCGCGGCATGCGCTGCTGCTCGGTCAGGACTATCTTGTCGCGTCGGCGGCGGACGATTTGCGGCAACGCCATTTCGTGCGCTTCGATCTGCGCGGGATGCTGCGCGAGCTCGTGCCGAAGCTCGAAGTGGCGGCCGTCTATCGCGGCGTCGCGTTGCAGCTCTGGCTCGACGACGCCGCGCCGCTGTGGTTGCGCGGCGCGCGCGTATTTGTTGCCCGCGCGCTGCAGAATCTGATCGACAATGCGGTGCAGGCGTCGCGGCAGGGCGCGCGCGTCGAGATCCGGCTGCACGTGCGCGACGCGCACGCGGAAGTGACGATCCGCGATTGGGCGGGCGGCCTGCCGGGCCTCGCGCCGGACGCTCGGATGACGGATTTCGCGCCGCTCGCGAAGCGCGGCTCGATGGGCTTCGGCCTCGGCCTGCAGCTCGCCGCGCAGGTGGTCGCCGCGCATGCGGGCACGCTGCACGCGGAATCGAATCGGGGCGCGGGCACGTCGTTCGTGATGCGCCTGCCGACGCTCGCGCCGGCGCTCGGCGCGGCGCCCGTCGTGCCCGAGGGCATCGCGCGCTGGCGCGCGAGCGTCGCGCCGGACGGCTGAGCGGCGGCGCGCGTTTTCTCGTTTTTTCGCTTGACGACCCATAATTTCGCGATGTCCGAACCGAACATGCAGCGCACCGTGCAGCAGCCCAAGCAGATCGTCGTCGTCGAGGACGATCCGGTGCAGCGCACGCTGCTCGTCACGTGGCTCAAGGCCGAGGGCTACCGCGTCGAGGCGTTCGAGGACGGGCTCGCCGCGCGGCGCTTTCTCGGCGACAGCTGGGCCGATCTGCTGCTTCTCGACTGGGATCTTCCCGGGATGACGGGCGAGCGGCTGCTCGCATGGGTGCGCGGCCGCGCGCGCTCGATCGTGCCGGTGATCTTCCAGACCGTGCATTCGGACGAAGAGGACATCGTCAAGATTCTCGACGCCGGCGCGGACGACTTCCTCGTCAAGCCGCTCGAAAAGCAGACGCTGCTCGCGCGCGTGCGCGCGCTGCTGCGGCGCTTCGCGGCGCTGTCGGCCGATAGCGCTCGCATGCCGCTCGGCCGCTACGTGCTGTCGCGCGCGACGCTGACGGTGTCCGACGGCGGCGCGTCGCACGCGTTCAGCGCGAAGGAATTCGACATTCTCTGGCATCTGGCCGAGCATCCGGGCGCGGTCGTGCAGCGGCAGGACCTGCTGCGGCTCGTGTGGGGCGCGGACGCGTGCGCGCAAACCCGCTCGGTCGACATGTACGTGAGCCGGCTGCGCAGCCGGCTGAAGGCGGCGGGCATCGGCTGGACCGTGCACGCGGCGTATGCGACCGGCTATCGCCTCAACCTGGGCGCGGACGCGGAATCGACGGATCGCGCATCGTGACGCGGCGCGCGGCCGCATCGGCTGTCGCCGTGGCGCTCGCGCTCGCGGGCCATGCGCCGGCGCTGCGCGCGGTGCCGCTCGCGTGGCCGCTCGCGCGCTTCGACTATCGCGTCGGGGCGGTGAGCGCCGTCGACGCGTTGAGCGAGCTGAGCCGCCGTTCGGGTGTCGCAATCGACGTCGACGCGCGCACGCCGTGCCGGCTCGACGTGCGCGACGCGCTGCCCGCGCAGCGTTTCGTCGACTGGGTCGCGCGCACATGCGGGCTTGCGTGGTATTACGATGGCGCGGTGCTGCAACTCGTCGCGCCCGATGCGTTCGGGCGCGCGGCGGTGCGGCTCAATTACGCGACGCCCGCCGAGCTGCGCGCGACGCTCGCTCGGCAGCGGATCGTCGACGGGCGCTGGCGGCCCGCTTATGACGACGCGGCGCGGATCGTGCGGGCCGCCGGCCCGCCGCGCTACGTCGCGCTCGTGCTGGCCGCCGCGCGTGCGCTCGACGTGGCCGCGCAGGCGCGCGTGCGAACCGAGACGCGCGCGTTCCGGCTGCGCGCGCGCGCGGCGGCCGATCGCGACGTGCGCGTCGAGGTGGGCGATGGGGGCGACGCGTCGCTGCCGGGGCTCGCGACGCGGCTGCGCCGGCGGCTCGAAGCGGAGGGCGCGGCACCGCGCGCGGTGCCGGGCGTGCGCGAATTCACCGCGTCGCTGCCGATCGTCGGCGCGGACGCGCGCTCGAACACCGTGTTGATCCGCGACGTGCCCGCGCGCCTCGCGCACGACGCGCGGCTCGTCGCGCAGCTCGACACGCTGCCCGCGCCGATACGGATCGACGCGTTCGGCGCGACGCTCGCGCCCGCGCAGCTCGATGCGCTGGGGTTGCGGTGGCGCGACGACGTGCGGGCCTCCGCGGCATCGCGCGCGGCGGGCGATGCGCGCGATGCTTCGCGTTCGCCGGGGCGAGCGGAATCGTCGGGTGCGGCGGGTGCGGCGGATTCGCGTCGCGCATCCGCCGTAACCGGCATGTTCGGCATGTCCAGCGCGTCCGGCACATCTAGCACGTCCGGCATGTCCAGTACGTCCAGCACGTCCAGCACGTCCAGTACGTCCAGTACGTCCAGTACATCCAGCACATCCAGCACATCCAGCACATCCAGCACATCCAGCACATCCAGCACATCCAGCACATCCAGCACATCCAGCACGTCCAGCACATCCGGCGCGTCTCGCGCAACCGCCGCAGCCGCCGTAAATGGGACGCCGGCCGCATCCGGCGCGTCCAACGCCGCCGGCGCACCCGGATCGTCCAAACCCGCCAGCGCATCCGCGCCGCGCATCGCGATCGCGACGGACGGCTGCGCGCAGGCGCGTGTACGCGTCGCCGAACTCGCCGCGCGCGGTGCGGCATCGATCGACGTCGACGGCTCGACATTGACGCTTCCCGACGGCAACGCGGATTTCGGCCGTCTGCGGCAGGCGTTCGTCCCGTCGAATGACGGCGACGTGCGAACGCTCGACTCGCGGAGAAGCGGTTTCGCGATGCGCGTCACGCCGCGCGAGACCGCGCAGGCGGGCCGCTACGCGCTCGACATGCGGATCGTCGAGCGCCGCGAGGATGGCGGCGGCCGCTCGGCCGGCGCGCTTTCGCCGGGCGAAGCGACATCGGTCGATACGACGTCGGGCGAAGCAACGCTGGGCGAAGCCACGTCGAGCGTGACGCTCGCGGCAGGGGAGTGCGCGGCGGTGGCGCTGCCGCTTGCCTCCGGGCGCGGCGCGCGGCGGCTCGTGCTGGTGACGCCGCGCGTGATGACGACGGATTCGGCGCTCGTGTCGCGGCCGGCGTCGTCGGGCGCGCCGGCATCGGCGCGAGACGCGCCGGCCATGGCACACGTGAGCGCACCTGCACCCGCACGCGCAACGGCACCCGAAGCCGCAATCGAAGCCGCACCCGCACCTGCATCCGCAACCACAGCCACAGCCACAGCCACAGCCACAGCCACAGCCACAGCCACAGCCACAGCCAAGGCGGCGCTCGCCGCCACGAAGCCGTCGGCGCGGGCGCATCCGTCTTCACGCCCGCCCACGCCCACGCCGCTTTCGTCGCTGCCGGACGGCCTCGGCCTCGGCCTCAGGAGTCAGACGCGCCTGCTCGGCAATTGATGCAAATTCCGCACATTATCAAGCGACGATCGCGCACGATTCGGGCTCGCCGCCGCAATCGTCTTTTGAAATTAATACGACCAGTCGATTAACGCGGGATCGGGCTTGTTTATATGATTTTTTTTCGATTTTAGATCGGCATATAAAAATGCCGGATCGGATGCGCATGCATCTAACGATTAACAATGGACTGCATCATTTCATGCAGTTCGAGCCGATTGTAAGTTGCCCGTAACGCGTCTTTCGTCGTGATCCGGTTGCGCGCCGCGAGCGAGGCGAGATCGTCGTTCAGCGAGCGCGACATGTTGTCCTCCCGGCGCCGCAGGAATTCGTTGACGAGGTGCAGCTTCGCCGGGTCCGCGATCAGCTTGGCGACCTGGTTGTTGTTGTTGAACAGCAGCTCGCTCGCGAGCACGAGACTCTCGCCGTCCGCGCTCGGCACGAGGCTCTGGCAGACGATGCCGATCAGCGATTCGGCGAGCGCGACCGCGTGCCGGTCGCGCTCGCCTGCCGGAAAGAACGACAGCAGCTTGTTGAGCGCGCTGACCGCGCTGCCCGTGTGCATCGTCGCGAGCACGAGGTGCCCGGATTCGCCCGCCTGCAGCAGCGTGTCGGCCGTCTGCGCGTCGCGCACCTCGCCCACCATCACGACGTCCGGCTTCTGCCGCAGCGCCTCGCGCAGCCCGTGCGGAAAATTCGGCGTGTCGGTCGGCACTTCGCGCTGCGAGATGATCGACTGGCGGCGCTCCAGATAGTATTCGATCGGCTCCTCGATCGTGACGATATGCGTGTTGCGCGTCGCGTTGACGTGCTCGAGCAGCGACGCGATCGTCGTCGTCTTGCCCGAGCCCGTCGGGCCGGTGACGAGGATGATGCCCTTCGTGTTGTCGAGCATCGAGCGCACGTACACGGGCAGGCCGAGCTCCTCGAGCGGCAGCGGCGCGAGCGGCAGGCGGCGCATCGAGATCACGATCTTGCGGCCGCCGCCCGCGCGATACACGTGGCAGCGCAGCCGGCAGCGCGTGAGGACGAACGGGCGATCGAGCGTGCCCTGGCGCAGCGCGTTCTCCCAATGCTCGTCGATCGCGTCGAGCAGCGGCCGCATGTCGTCGAGGAGCACCGGTTCGTCGCTCGTCTCGATCCAGCCGCGCGGCGTCTTGATCGTGACGGGGCGGTCTTGCTCGATGTGGATGTCGGTGAACATCTGCTTCAGGTCGATCAGGCCGAGCACTTCGCCCGCGAGATCGCGCAGCGGGGCGGCGGCGGGATGCTGGTTCATCTTGGCGATTCGAATGAATGGAATGGGCGGCGCATTGCGCGCGGCGAGTGGGAAATTGAATGATCTATTGAATTTTGCATGCCAACTAGCTTTTGTCAAACTATTCGGGGTATATTTGCCGCGCAATAATCAATTCAATAATGCGACTGCGTGCGCAGACCTATTATGTAAAGCCGAGGTAATCCCGGGTCCGGAAAGCCATTTCCGGTCGCGAAGGCAGCCCGATGCGTCGGGCGCGGCATCCGGGATCGTCGAGCGGCAAAGCGCGGGGGCCAGCGGCGCACGACGGCAGTCGAGTAACGAGGAAAAACATGATGCACGGCGCTACGGTCGCCGCGGCCGCGTCCATCGCGATCGCGCTCTTTGCAACCGATTGCGCGGCGAGCGGTCCGCCCGCCGGCACCGATCCGGCATCGGGCGATGCATCCGCCGGGCGCTTCGATCACGCGCCGCTGACGGCGCAGCGAGCCGATGTCTTTCGCGCGCCGCCGCAGCCGGCGTCCGCCGTGTCCGCGCCGGGCGCGGACGCGTCGCCCGAGACGGCGGTGCCGGCCGCCGCGACCACGCCCGCGCTCGCGCCTGCGACCGCCGCGCAGCCCACGGCGCGCTCCGTCCCGGACGGGCATGTCCCGGACGGGCATGTCCCGAACGGGCATGTCCCGAACGGGCACGTCCCGAACGGGCACGTCCCAAACGGGCACGTCCTGAACGAGTATCTCTGGGACGTACGCACGTCCGACGGCACGATTCGCGGCGTCTTGTCGCGATGGGCGCGCACGGCGGGCTGGCAGCTCGTCTGGGATGCGCCCGTCGATTTCAGCATCGATGCGCAGGCGACGCTGCGCGGCTCGTTCGAGGATGCGCTGCAAGCGCTCGTCGCGAGTCTCGGCCGCACGTCGACGCCGATCCAGGCGATTCTCTATCAAGGCAATCACGTGTTGCGCGTCGTCGCGCAAGGAGCGGGCTGATGCGCGTCTATTTCGCCATTTCGTTTCTGGCCGCCGTGCTGCTCGCCGGCTGCACCGGGCTGCGCGGCGGCATCGAGCGGGACGCGCACCGCGATTCGAGCGCGTCGGACACACTCCTCAAGCGCGCGTCCGAAGGCGAAAACACCGTGCATGCGCTCGCGCCCGTCGTCGTCGACAACGGGCTATGGGTGTCGGCGGGCGCCGTCAAGCTGCGAAGCAGCGAACAGCTGCCCGCGCTCTTCGACGAGCCGGCTTCGTTCGATCGCTCGGTCTCTTCGTTATCCGAATTCGCCGAGCAGATCACGCGGCTCACGCAGGTGCCGACGCAGGTCGCCGCGAGCGCGCAGCAGGCGGCCGCGCGTTCGCAGCACGGTGGCGGCGCGGACGGCGCGGCGCGCGGCGCGAGCGTGTTTCTCAACGCGGCGGGCGAGCGCTCGATGCCGCCGCTGCCGCCCGGGATGCCGGGCGGCGCGTCGTCGGGCGTCGGCAAGGCGGGCGGCGGCGCGGGCGCGGACGGCGGCGGCACGTCGTTCGCGGCGGTGCGCATCCTGTACGCGGGCGGCACGCTGAGCGGCCTGCTCGACGCGGCGTGCGCGCGCTTCGGCGTGTTCTGGAAATTCGAGCAGGGGACGATCCGCTTCTTCTTCACCGATACGCGCACGTTCCAGGTCAACGCGATTCCCGGCGACTCGTCGCTGAACGCGTCGGTGGTGAGCGGGGCGACGAGCGACGGCGCGTCGGGCGGCTCGCAGGCGGGCGGCTCGGGCGGCGGCGCGAACGGCGCCGGCTCCGGCACGACGGGCCTCACCGCGAACAACACGGCGAACACCGCGGTGAATTCGCAGCTGTCGGTGTTCAACGGGCTGCAAAGCGCGATCCAGTCGATGCTTTCGCGCTACGGCAGCTCGGTTTCGTCGCCCGCGACCGGCTCGATCTCGGTGACCGACACGCCCGACGTGCTCGAGCGCGTCGCCGCGTTCATGGCGCAGCAGAACCGGTCGCTGTCGCGGCAGGTGCTGCTCAACGTGACCGTGCTCAGCGTGTCGCTGAATGCGGGCGACGCCTACGGCATCGACTGGTCCCTCGTCTACAAGACGGTGTCGGCGGGATTCGACATCGCCAATCCATTCAAGCCGGTGTCGCTCGCGCCGGCCGATCTGTCCGCGACGGTGCTCAGCCCGACGAGCCGCTTCAACGGCACGAAGCTGCTGATTCGCGCGCTGTCGCAGCAGGGCACGGTGCGGCGCAAGACGTCGGCGTCGGTCACGACGCTCAACAACCAGCCGGTGCCCGTGCAGGTCGCGACGCAGACGGGCTATCTCGCGTCGGTGTCGACGACGAACACCGCGAACGTCGGCTCGTCGACGGCGCTCACGCCGGGCACCGTGACGACCGGCTTCAACATGACGCTGCTGCCGCACGTGCTCGACGACGGCACCGTGATGCTGCAGTTCTCGACGAACATCTCGTCGCTGCTCGAGCTGAAGGAAGTGTCGAGCAGCGCGGGCCGCGACGCGACGCGCATCCAGACGCCCGACGTCGACATGCGCAACTTCCTGCAGCGCGTCGCGATGAAGTCCGGCGAGACGCTCGTCATCAGCGGCTACGAAGGCGCGAACGATTCGCTCGACGAGCGCGGCGTCGGCGTGCCGAAGATGATCGCGCTCGGCGGCGGCTACGAGGCGCAGCGCTCGCGCGAGGTGATCGTGATCCTGATCACGCCCGTCACGCAGCGCGGCGGCGCGTGACGGAGCCGGCGATGAGCGCGCAAGTGATTCAAATCGGCCGCCAGCGCTTCGTCGGCGGGCTGTTCTGGCAATCGCTGTCGAGGCGCAACGAGCTGCGCGCCGAAGCGGTCGAGCTCGCGAAGAAGCTGAAGTTCGACCTGATGGTGCTGCGGATCGATCGCGGCGTCGCGGCGGCCGGCTACGCGAACACGCGCGACGGCTTCGCGCCCGGGCATCTGTCGCTCGGCGCGATGGTGTCGCGCGCGATCGCGCTCGAAGGCGCGTTCTACAACGGGCGGCGCCAGCCCGCGCCGAACTGGCTCGGCGCGTTCGCGCTGCCCGACGGGCGCTGGGCGTATTTCGCGGTGCGCGACCACGCGTTCATGCCGAACGGCGACTGGGTCGGCAGCCGCGAGGAAGCGCTCGAGCGGCTGCATACCGATTACGCGTGGGGCGGCTGGAACGTCGTGATCGGCGAGCCGGAGCTCGAGAGGCAGGGCTTCCAGAATTTTCAGCCGAAGCGGCTCGACGAGCTGCTGCCGCGCCGCGGCGGCCGGCCGCGCACCGAGCGCTGGTGGGCGCTGCGGCCGGTCGAGCGGCGCTTGCCGCCGCGCACCGCGCTGATCGCGGCGGCCGCCGTGTGCGTCGCGGGCGGCGGCCTGCTCGCGTATTGGCATCATCGCGCGAAGGTCGAGGCCGAGGAGCGCGAGGCGGCGCTCGCGCGCGTGCGCGCGGAGCTCGCCGCGCGGCAGGCGAAGAGCGAGCCCGTCGCGCATCCGTGGGCGACGCTGCCCGATGCGATCGCGTTCTCACGCGCGTGCGCGACGCGTTTCGGGCGGCTCGCGCCGGGCGGCTGGCGGCTCGAGCGCTACGAATGCACGCCGGGCACAGCGCGCTACGCGTGGGCGCGCAACGGCTCGAACGTGCGCTACCTGCTCGCCGAGCAGCCCGCCGCCATCGTCGCCACCGACGGCGAGCGTGCGACGCTCGACGTGCCGCTCACCGCACCGACGGCGGACGACACGCCGCTCGTCGACGATTCGGCTGTCAGGACACAGCTTCTGTCGCGTCTCCAAATGCTGGATGCGGCCGCTAAACTGGACCGGCTGCTTCCCGATCGATCGTCGCACGCGCCGCTCGCGAATCTCGCGCAGCAGGCGGCCGCCGCGCCCGCGTGGCGCGCGTACCGGTTCAACGCGAGCCTGGGCGGCCTCGCGCCGCCCGAGTTCATGCGCGCGATCGACGTGCCGGGGTTGCGCGTGCAGCGCATCGCTTATCAGAACAATCAGTGGACTCTCGAAGGAGTGCTCTATGCGAAATAGTCGCGTCCGATCGATGTGCGCGCTTGGCGCCGCGCTGCTCGCCGGCGCCGCGCGCGCGGCGGGGGGCCTGCCGTCCGACGACGGCGGCGCGACCGCCGCGCGGCTCACGCAACTGCAAAGCGAGACGGTGCTGCTGCAGGCGCAGTTGAAGAAGCTCGAGACCGAGCAGCAGGTGGCCGAGCGGGCCGCGCAGCTCGCACGCGTGCGCGGCGGCGCGCCGGCCGGGCAGTTCGAGGTGACGGCGATCGAGGGCGTCGGCAAGCGCGCGTTCGCGACGCTGCGGATGAACGGCGGCGCCGAATTCGAAGTACAGCGCGGCGACGCGCTGCCGGATGGCGGGCGCGTCGTCGCGATCGGGCCGCGCGCGGTCGTCGTGTCGAATCGCGGGCGCACGGTCCGGCTGTCGACGGCGTCGCCGTCGCCTTCTTACGCGGGCAATCCGTCGCTGCCGGCCGACGCGGCCGCGCCGCTGCCGACGCTGCCCTCGCTGCCTTCCCTGCCCGCGAGCGGATCATGAGCCAGGACGCGCAACGACCCGACGCGTCGGCCGTGCGCGCGACGCCGCCCGCCGTTGCCGACGCCGCGCCGCCGCGCGGCCCGCGCGCCGTCAGCGAAGCGGGCGACTTCGCCGCGAGCGTCGAGGAGCGCAAGTTCGTCTGCCTGTTCGACGACGGGCGGCTGCTCATCGCCGAAGGCCACGAGATGAATCCGTTCGTGCTGTCGTATCGCGCGCGGCTCGACCGGATGGGCCGGCCGTACCGGCCGACGCCCGCGACGCTGATGCAGGTGCGCGAGGCGTACCGGCAAAACGCCGCGGGCGGCGGCGAGCGGCTCGATCACACGGTGATGCAGGTGCTCGCGAAGGAGCTGATCGGCCGCGCGTGCCGCGAGCGCGCATCCGACATCCACATTCGCGTGCGCCGCTTCAGCACCGAGGTCTACTTCCGCGTGCACAACGAGCTCGCGCGTGTGAACGAGCACACGCGCGAGCACGGCGAGCGGCTGCTCGCGACGCTGTACGGCGCGATGACGACCGTGTCGGACAACAGCTACCGGCCGAGCGAGCGGCAGGACGCGAGCATCGGCGACCGCGACAAGCTGCCGGACGACCTGTACGGCGTGCGGATCGCGACGACGCCGACGAGCGAAGGCAGCCTGATGGTGCTGCGGCTGCTCTACAACGACGCGGGCGACGCGACCGATCTCGCGGCGCTCGGCTTCGCGCCCGGGCACGTCGCGGCGTTCCGCGCGCTGCGCGCGCAGCCGCACGGGATGAACATCATCAGCGGGCCGACGGGCTCCGGCAAATCGACGACGCTGCAGCGCACGCTCGCCGCGCAGATCGACGAATCGCGCGGCAGCCTGCACGTGATCACCGTCGAGGACCCGATCGAATACCCGATCGACGGCGCGGTGCAGACGCCGGTCGCGAACGCGCCGACCGAGGAGGCCCGCGCGCTCGCGTTCGCGGCGGCGATCACGAACGCGATGCGGCTCGACCCGGACACGATCATGATCGGCGAGATCCGCGATCGCGCATCTGGGCAGACGGCGCTGCGCGCGTCGATGACGGGCCATCAGGTGTGGACGACCGTGCACGCGAACAGCGCGCTCGCGATCGCCGACCGCCTGATCGATCTCGGCCTGCACGCACGGATGGTTACCGATCACACGGTGATTTCCGGCCTCGTCAGCCAGCGTCTCGTGAAGCTGCTGTGCCCGCATTGCAAGCTGCGGCTCGTCGATCATCCCGACCGCATCGAGCCGGGCCTCTTCGCGCGGCTGCGCGGCGCGCTCGACGGCCGGATGCAGGACGCGTGCATCGCGGGCGACGGCTGCGCGCATTGCGGCTCGGTCGGCACGATCGGCCGCACGGTCGTCGCCGAAGTGATCCTGCCGGATGCGCGGCTGTTCGAGTTCCTGCGCGAAGGCGACAAGGCCGGCGCGCTCGAATACTGGACCCGCACGCTCGGCGGGGTGACGCTCGCCGAGCACGCGCTGCACAAGATCGCGGCGGGGCTCGTCGATCCGCGCGGCGTCGAGCGGGTCGTCGGCACGCTCGCGCCGGCGGCGGGCGAAGCGCGGCAGCAGCTGTCGCTGGTCGGATTCAGCTATGGCACTTGAGCTGAATCGCCGCTGGGCGAAGCTCTGCCTGAACGCCGACGAGCGGCTGCGCGTGTATCGGAAGATCGCGAAGATGCTCGGCAACGGGCTGCCGCTCCTCAAGGTGCTCGAGGAGCTCGAATGGCGCGCGTCGCGCGAGGGCCGCAAGCCGCGCGAGCCGCTCGCGATCGTGCTGTCCGACTGGCGGCTCGCGGTGCAGAACGGCGGGATGCTGTCTGAGGCGATGGGCGCGTGGGTGCCCGCCACCGAGCAGATGATCGTCGCGGCGGGCGAGCAGGCGGGGCGCATCGAGGACGCGCTCGCGTCGGTCGCCGACATCGTGCAGTCGAGCCGCAAGATCCGCCGCGCGGTCACGGGCGGGCTCGCGTATCCGGTCGGGCTCGTCGTGATGGTGATCGGCTATCTGTACCTGTTCGGCACGCACGTCATCCCGAAATTCGCGCTGATCGCCGATCCGTCGCACTGGCGCGGCGCCGCGCGCTCGCTCTATCTGATGTCGCTGTTCGTGCAGGGCTGGATGCTCGCCGTCGTCGCGGCGCTCGCCGCGGCGCTCGTCGCGCTCGCGTGGTCGCTGCCGCGCTGGCGCGGCCCGCTGCGCATCTACGCGGACCGCGTGCCGCCTTATTCGATCTACCGGCTCGTCGCGGGCAGCGGCTTCCTGATCGCGTTCTCGGCGCTGCAGGCGTCGGGCGTCACCGTCGAGAAGGCGCTGCTCAAGATCGGCGTGGTCGCGGGGCCGTGGCTGCGCGAGCGGATCGACGACACGCTCGTCGGCGTGAAGTCGGGCCTCAACGCCGGCGAGGCGCTGCTCAACGCCGGCTATCAGTTTCCGTCGCGCGAGATCGTCGAGGATCTGTGCATCTACGCCGAATACGGCGGCTTCGACGCGGCGCTCAAGATGCTCGCCGACGAGTGGCTCGAAGAGGGCGTCGCGCGGATCGCCGCGCAGATGCGCGTGCTGAACGGCGCCGCGATCGTCGTGCTCGCGATGCTGATCGGCTGGCTCGTGACGGGCTTCTTCGGCATCCAGCAGGAAATCGCCGCGATGACGCGCGCGATGCATTGACGCCGCGCATTTTCAATCCAGGAGAAACCAACATGAAACCACTCGCTGCCCACCCCGCCTATCGACGCGAACCGGCGTTCTGCCGACGCCACCGCAAGGAGCGCGGCGCGTCGCTGCTCGAGAGCATCGCGTATCTCGGCGTCGCGGCGATCGTGATCGTCGGCGCGATCGCGCTGCTCGGGTCGGCGTTTTCGAGCGCGAATACGAACCGGCTCGCCGAGGAGCTGAATGCGATTCAGACGGGGACCAAGAAGCTTTATATGGGGCAGGTGAACAACTACGGGAGTGAGTCGCTGAATGCGAATCTCATCGCCGCGAAGGTGTTTCCGAACACGCTGCCCACCGGCGACAACGATGCCGTCTCGAATACGTGGGGCGGCACCGTCACGGTGACGGGGGCGGGACAGACTTTCACCGTCGAGTACACGAACGTTCCGCGCGACGTCTGCATCAATACGCTGACCGCCGGCGGAAACTGGTTGTCGGCCAAAGTCGGCGAGAAAGCCGTGAGCTATCCGGTTGCGCCGACCGAGGCGACGGGCGCTTGCACCGGCACCGTCACGATCGTCTGGATGTCGAACTGACGCCGCCCGAGTTTTTTTCCACCGTCCACGCCGCCGCTCATGTACGCCTTAGCCGCCGCGCTCGCCTTCGCAGCGCTCGCCGCCGTCTACGCGACGCTGCAGGGCCCGTTCGCCGTTGCCGCGCTGCAACCGTCGCGCACCGCGCAAGCGCTCGCCGACAACCTCGCCGTCTACCGCCAGGCCGCGCTCGATTACGCGCGCACGCATCCGGGCACGCGCGGCGCGGTGCCGAACGCGCAACTCGCGTTTCCGGCGTGGTATCCGGGCGCGAACCCGCTGTGGCGCAACTATGTCGAGAACGGAACCGTCGTCGCGTACGCGGCGTCGGCGCCGCCCGTGAACATCGCGGGCGAGATCGCGACGCTCGCGGGCGGCTCGCTGTTCGCGGGCGTCGCGTATCGCAACGCGGTCGTGCGTCCCGGCTACGCGAATCCGAACGTGCCGGCGAACGGCGTGCCGTTGCCCGCCGGGCTGACGATCGCGAACGGCTTGCCGGTGTGGATGGGGCAGGCGTACTGATGCGCTTCGCGTCTTCCCGCCGCCGCGCGCGCGGCTTCGCGCTGATCGAGATGCTCGGCGCGCTCGCGATCGCTGCGCTGATGCTCGCCGGCATCGCGATGTTGGTGGATACGTCGCTCGACGACGTGCGCGCGCAGCAGGCCGCGCAATACCAGGCGCAGGTGACCGCCGCGGCCACGCGCGCGCTCAAGCGCGACTACGACGCATGGCTGCAGCGCGCGAACACGCAGGCGCCCGTCGTGATGACGCTCGCCGATTTGCAGGCGACGAACGATCTGCCCGCCGCGCTGCGACCGGCGAACGCGTACGGCCAGCATACGTGCGTGCTCGTCAAGCGGACCGCGAGCGGCGCCGGGCTCGACGCGCTCGTCGTGACGACGGGCGGCGAGACGATCGGCGACAAGGAGCTCGGGCTCGTCGCCGCGAGCGCGGGGCCGGGCGGCGGCTCGATCGGCGCGCGCGTGCCGGCGGAGGCGCGCGGCGCGTTCGACGCGTGGCGCATGCCGCTCGGCGCGTACCTCGGCGGCAGCTCGCCCACGTGCGATCCGGCCGACGCCGCGCCGCCGAACGCCGGCCATCTCGCGAGCGAAATCTTCTTCAACGGCCCGGGCCAGCAGATCAACAGCGATTATCTGTATCGCGTCGGCGTCGGCGGCCATCCGGAGGCGAACGCGATGCAGGTGCCGATCTGGCTCACGCACACGTTCGTGGAAGGCAGCGCGGATGCGGCGAACTGCGGAACGGCCGGCGGCTTCGCGAACGGCAAGCTCGGCGCCGACGCGGCCGGCAATCTGCTGAGCTGCAGCAACGGCGTGTGGCGCGGCGCGGGCGGGCACTGGAAGAGTCCCGTCGCCACGGCCGGCACCCTGCCCGACGACGCATCGAACGAAGCCGGCGACGTGCGCCTCACGCTCGACACGTTCCGCGCGTACGCGTGGACAGGCGGCGGCTGGCAGGCGCTCGCGGTGGACCGCGACGGCAACATGATCGTGCCCGGCATCGTCGCGGCGAATCGGCTCGAGATCACGGGCAGCGTCGTCGTCAACACGCCGTGCTCGCCCGATCCTATGCGGCAGAACGCGGGGCTCGTGTCGATGGGCCAGGACGGGCAGGTGCTGTCGTGCCAGAACGGCATATGGCTGCCGCAATCGGGAATCAAGATCGGCGGCACCGACATGGACTGCCAGATCCTGATGGCGACGCCCGGCGCGACCGATTTCCCGCAATGCTCGAGCACCTACGCCGGTCCCTATCCGAACGGATCGCTCATCACGTACGAAGCGGACGGCACGTACACGTACACGATCGACCGGCGCGTGAAGCTCGACAACAACGGGCTCATTTCGGTGAGCGCGTACATGCACATGAGCTATGCGACGTGCGACCTGAAGGGGCGCGAAGGGCAGATGCGGCTCGTCGTCGAAATCATCGACGTGCAGGGCAACAAGGTGATCGCGCACGGCGAGGCGCAGTCGACGAAGCTGATCGAGGACGCCGCGACGATCAACGTCACGCTGAACCAGGCCGCCGAGCCGCGCGGCGGATACGTGGTCAGGCTCGCGAGCAAATGGGCGACGTACGACAGCTACGCGAAGACGCCGTGGCAGTCCACCTATTGCAGCGGCGGTCATACATTCCTCCAGACGCCGCTCGTCACGGGCTGGACCGTCAATTCGTTCTATTGAACGGGCCTTCGCCGCGCGCAGCATTCGCCGCGCGCGGCTGCGGTTAACTGCGGGGGTCTCCCATTCGCGGCGCGCGATCCGTCCGATCGACCGACGGTGCGCGCCCCCTCCGGACGGACCCATGAAGGCCAAGATTTCCGTTTTGCTGCCCCTGCTGTGCTCGCTCGCGAGCCTTTCCGCCCACGCCGCGCCGGTTCGCTGGCGCAGCGCCGAAATTCAGTACGCGGCGCAAGGCAAGGACGTGAAGGACGTGCTGCGCGATCTCGCCGCGAGCCAGAACGTCGCGGCGAACGTCGCGCCGGGCGTGAGCGGCGCCGTCAGCGGCAAGATGAAGATGTCGCCGCAGCGCTTCCTCGACACGCTCGCCGCATCGTTCGGCTTCGTCTGGTACTACGACGGCACCGTGCTGTACGTGACGCCCGCGAGCGACATGAAGAGCACGCTCGTGAAGCTCGATCACGCGAACACGGGCGACCTGCGCGACCTGCTCGAGCAGATGAAGGTTGCCGACGCGCGCTATCCGGTCACCTACAACGCGCAGCAGCGCACCGCGCTCGTCGCGGGGCCGTCGCGCTACGTCGAGCTCGTGACGAGCGTCGCCGCGCGGCTCGACGAGAATTCCGCGCGCACGGGCGGCACGACGATCCGCGTGTTCACGCTCAAGCACGCATGGGCCGCCGATCGCGACGTGAACGTCGACGGCACGACCGTGACGATGCCGGGCGTCGCATCGCTGCTGAACCGGATGTATCACCCGGGCGAAGGCAGGCATGCGTCGCAGACGACGGTCGGCAAGCCGATCGGCCGCGCCGCGCCGATGACGGATCTCGGCGGCGGACGCAGCGGCGTGCCGCCTTTGCCGCCGCTGCCGCCGTACATGCAGGCCGCGCAGGCGGGCGACGGCGCGGGCATGCCGGCGGGCGGCCTCGGCGGCCAGGGGAGCGATCCGCGTCCTGGCGGGATGATCGCCGCGGCGATCGCGAATCCGGGCGCGGCGCGCGCGCCCGACGCGCTCGGCGGCGCGCGCGCCGTGCCCGCGGGCGCGAGCGACGCGGCCGACCTGCCGGTGATCCAGCCCGATCCGCGCACGAACTCGATTCTCGTGCGCGACGCGCCCGAGCACATGGCGCAGTACCCGGACCTGATCGCGCTGCTCGACGTGAAGCCGCGCCTCATCGAGATCGAGGCGCGCATCATCGAGATCGACGAAGGCGCGCTCAGGCAGCTCGGCGTCGACTGGCGCGCGCACAACAGCCACGTCGATTTGCAGACGGGCACGGGGCTCACGTCGCAGAACGCGTATGCGAGTGGCTCGCTGAATCCGACGTTCGGCTCGATCACGCTGCCCGGCAACGATTCGGCCGGCGTGCCGGCGAGCCCGCTCGGCCTGTCGCTGACGGCCGTGCTCGGCGACGCGGGCCGCTATCTGCTCGCGCGGATCAACGCGCTCGAATCGTCGAACCAGGCGCGCACCGACGCGAGCCCGAAAGTCACGACGCTCGACAACGTCGAGGCGGTGATGGACAACAAGAAGCAGTTCTTCGTGCGCGTCGCGGGCTACACGTCGGCCGACCTGTACAGCATCTCGACGGGCGTGTCGCTGCGCGTGCTGCCGATGGTCGTCGAGGAGGGCGGACGCACGCAGATCAAGCTCGACGTGCGGATCGTCGACGGCGAGCTGTCGCAGCAGACGGTCGACAACATTCCGGTGATCGTGTCGAACGAGATCAACACGCAGGCGTTCATCGAGCAGGGGCAGGCGCTGCTGATCGCGGGCTACAAGGTGGATGCGCGCTCGAGCACGCTGTCGGGCGTGCCGGTGCTCTCGAAGCTGCCGCTCGTCGGCGCGCTGTTCCGCTCGACCGACAAGCAGGACAGCCATAGCGAGCGGCTCTTTCTCGTCACGCCGCGCGTGATCGAGCCTTGAGCAGGCGCGGCGTGGCGCGGGCGCTTCGCGCCGGCTGGCGGCCGCCGCGCGATTCACGCCGGGCGCGGCGCGGCATCGAGCATGGCCGACGCCGGCGACGCGAAGACTAATTGCGCTTGCGCGCCCGCAAGCGCACCGCCGAATCGAACAGCGCCTGAGCCCGGGCGAGCTCGTCGAGCGCGCGATCGAGGCGCGACACGGCGGCCGCGTATTCGATGCTCGAGGTCGTATCGTCCGCGTCGCCGCGAACGGCGCGAAAGGCGAGGTCGACGTTGCGCGTCGCCTCGAAGAAACGTTGTGCGGCCTGGGCTTCCCGTGAATGCGGGATGGTCGACATGGACGCTGCTCCTCTGTTGCCAAACATGACAAGCCGACGGCAAGCGCTCGCATCGCGCGACGCGCATCGGCGCGAGCCACCGAATGCAACCGCATCGTCGGCCGCCGCGAGCGGGCCCGCGTGCCGGATCGCTGCGCGTTCCGATCGGGCCGTCATGGTCGAATGGCGACCAACCGCCGACGCACGCCAACGACGTCACCTTTCATGAGTCGCCGCGCGCCGCGCGTCCGGCGCGCTCAGGCGCCCGTTGCGTCACCACGCATGGCTTGCCTGCGCGTGGGCCGCGCCGCCGAACGGCGCGACGGCCTCGACGGGCGGCAAATCGAACAGATCCCGCGTGAACCCGCGCGCCTGCTCGGCGGCGGGCCGGCTGCGCAGACGCGTGATCTGCTCGACGAACGTGCCGAAATCGCCGTCGCGCGCCGCCTTCGTGATGTCCGCGAGATCGCGCGCCTTCAGCATGCTCGGCTGCGTGAGCCGCACGAAGTACGGCGCCTCGAGCTCGACCGACAGCGCGAGCGGATAGCGCTTGCCCGTTTGCTCGGCTTCGCGGCCGACGCAATCGACGACCGCCGCGCTTTGCGCGGCGCCGAGCACCTTGCCGGTGCTCACGCTGCGCAGGTGATCGGGATGCACGCGCAGGCGCGTGCCGATGCTGAGCTCGGTCGGCGATGCGCACACGAGCGCGTAGTAATGCTCGCGGCGGCGCCCCGAAGGCAGCGTCGCGCGGCTCGTGATGAACGTGTGCGGCGGCAACTGACGCACCTGGCCGCCCGCATCGATCCACGCGTTCCATAGCAGCACGTCTTCCGGTTTTCTTTCCGCCGGCCGCGCCTTGCTCGACGCCGGCGAGAACAGCGCGATCAGCGAGCCCGTTCGATGCGCGGCGATCTGCGCGCTGTTGCCGAGCGGCTGGCCGATGCCCCACAGAAACCGCCCGCCTCCCAACCGGCGCTCCCATTCCTTTCTCAGCACGATGGTCGGGAGTTCCTCGCCGGACTCGTTACCGATCTTGGTCCAGCAAAACGTCGGGGGCAGGTGTTTCAGTGTCATCAACTCTTTCTCGGAATGCGGCCGACCGCCAGCTTCGACGATCAATTCATTAGGCGTTAATGTATATGTATAATGCATGCTATGGAAGCCCCTAAGAGACATTTTTCTGTTCAGGACCTATTGAGCCGGCTGCTGGCCGATACCCGCTCGTCCAGCGAAATAGCTAGGCTTTCGGGCGTCAGTCAGCCCACCGTCTCGCGACTCAGGTCGTCGAGCGGGCGTCGGCTGCGCAGGAGCGGGTCATTCAATAAGCTATGCAGTTTCTACGGCGTCGAGGCGCGTCAGTCGGGCCGGCTTTCGGCCCCGTACAACGATTTGCTGCGCGAGGCGATCGTCGAGGCGTGGGACGGCTCGGAAGAGCACGGCCGCGCGCTGCTCGGCGTGATCAAGGGATTGAAGGAACTGAGCGGCAAGCCGGGATGACGGCCGCTTGCGGCGCCGATGTTCGATGGCGTGCGGATTCGCGGCGCACCGTGCGGGGCGTCGCGAATCCGCACGTTCGGCGTTTGTGCGTGCAGGCTATCCGTCGTCCGCGGTGCGAGTGAACGGCGCGGCCGAACGGTTCGACGCGGATGTGCGGCTTCGTTCGGTGACGCCAGTCGCGGGAAGGCGTGGGCGTTTGCGCGTATGCGTTTGCGCGATCACGAATGGGCGATCACGAATGCATGGTCGCGAATGCATGGTCGCGATCGCGCGATCGCGAATGCGAAATCGGCGTGCGCGATCGCCAACAGGCGATCGACGCCCGCCGTGCGGATCGTGAATGGGGGCGAGGAAGAGGGCGCGTGTCGCGCGGCATGTGCAACGGCGTGGCGATTCGCGACGGAGCCGCGCCGTTGCGCGTCATGACGAGGTGTGCGGCGCGATGCGCAAGCCCGATGTGCAAGTCAATGGATTGGCCATCGATCATCGGCTCGAGCGGCACGCTCGGCGCATGTAAGCGCCTTCGACGCGTTCGGCGATCGCATGAAATCGTCGACCGAGCGCCGATCGAACGTCGATCGAACGCCGATCGATGCCGGTGAGCGCAGCGCTCGCATTCGGTCTCGCGCGGAGCATGCGCTGGCCGGTTCGACGGCGCCCGTCGCAGGGACGGTGTCGAGCGGCCGACCGGCGCGGGGTGCGCCGACCGGCCTCATGCGTCATGTCAGGCGGTTCGGCGAGTGCGAACCGCCTTTTTCACGTTTACTTGCGGCCGAGATATAGTTCGGTGCAGATGTGCGTGAAGTGCATTTGCGACGAGCTTTTGGGCGTTTGACCGTTGTCGAGAGAAGCCACGGCGACCGCATACGGGTTGTAGGTGATTCGCCAACGATCGGATGGCACCGACATCGTATGGAAGTCGCCGGTCATGCTGCCGAGGCCCTGACACTGGCCGACGTTCAGGTCGATCAGCAGGTTGCCGTTCGCATCGGTGTAGCCCGACGTTTCCGTCAACAGCGTGTAGGGGCCGTTCTGGCTCTCGCCGTCGTATGCGCGCACCCAGACGCGCTCGCCCGGCGGCAGGCGCACGTTGCCCGTCGAGTCCCACGCGATGACGCCCGCCGACACCACCCGCGCGACGTTCTCGGTGCCGCGCACGAGATGCGTGATGTTCTCGTTGTCGAGGAAGCGATAGAAGCCCGCGGTGCCCGCGCCGTCCGACACGCGCAGCGTGTAGGCTTGCGCGGCGGGTGCCGTCGCGCCCTTGTCGTAGACGCGGAACATCAGCGTCGCGCCCGCCGGCGACGTGATGTTGTACGGCGTGCCCGACGCGAGCGTGGCCCACGTGTTCGGCGCGGTTTCGAGCTCGGCCGTTTGCGTGCCCGCGCCCTTGAACGTCACGTAATTCGTCGTTTGCGTCGAAGGCACTTGCACCGCGTAGTAGTCGAAGTCCGCGACCGTGTCGAGGTTCGCGTTGATCTGCTGGTTGCCGGTCAGCCGCGTCGGATGCAGGATCGAATCGTTCGGCTCGTAGCTGTCGTAGCCCGTCGTGCCGTACACCTGGAACTGGAACGTCGCGTTGCCCGCGCCCTGCTGCGCGCTCACGAGCAGCAAGAGGCGCACCGGGCCGTTCGGGATCGCCTCGACGACCTTGTTCGGCGACAGGTCGGCCTGGCTGTCGAGCACGGTCCACGAGCCGTCTTCGTTGACCTGCACGAGATGCGCGTCGTGTTGTTCGTTTGCCGGCAGGTTCACGACGTACGCGACGATCTTCGTCGCGCTCGGCGCGACGAACTGGAAGCAGTCGGACTGGCCGGCGGGCGCGGTGGGCGCGTTGTACGCGGCGCCGATCGTCACGTCGGTGCAGCCCGCGACGGGCGGCGCGACGGTGGCGGCGGTCGCGGCGGCCGGCGCGCCGAGCGTCGATTGCCGCGTCGCGAGCGACGCGCGCGAGCCGGCCTGCCGGATCGTGCTGGCGGACAGCGTCGGCAACGGCCGCGGCAGGTTCGGCAGCGACGCGCGGCGCGCGGCGAGCTGCTCGCCGATTTTCGTCGGCTCCGCCTTGCTGATGCCGGAAACGTGCGATTGCGCGGCGATGGTCGGCGGTTGCGACCACGACGGGCTCATTGCCGCCGCGGTCAATAGTGCTGCAGCGTATTTCAGTCTTTTCATAGGGTCTCCTAGCGTGTGAGCGCGCTTGACGCGCGGCAATCATCATACGTTTGCCGGAGAAAAAAGGGGCGGGAAAGTTTCGGATTCGGGTTGGCAGGTGGAATCGGTGCCGCCGGCGGATGCATGGCGATGGGATCGGGGTGTTGCGGGCGGCTCGGAAAGCTCGCCTGGGGGCGGCGCGCGGGCGGCGTGGTCGATGCGGGATGCCGGGAGCGTGGCGGCGCGCGGGGGCGTGGGCTGTCGCGGCCGGGGTGAGGCCGCGAGATCGACCCCGCGCACCCGCATCCTGGTGACTCTGTGACTCTGTGACTCCGTGACTCCGTGACTCCGTGACTCCGTGACCTCGCGACCCCGTGACCTCGTGACCTCGTGACCCCGTGACCCCGTGACCCCGTGACCCCATGACCTCGCGACCTCGCGACCTCGCGACTTCGTGCCTCCGGCCGGACGTCGTGCGCGATGCGGGCGTTCGATGCGCGATTCGGCAAGCCAATAAGGGAGAGCGGCGCGCTCGTTCGCCCGCGCCTTGGCGAATGCGAACGCGATCTTCATCCGGTCGAGGCGACGCAGGCCGCGCTGCCGGTTCTCACGATCCTTGATCGCATGCGCGGCGATCGCGCCGGCTGCATTGCCTCAACTTATCGGCGCGTCGATGCATTGACGACGGCCGATGCGTGTTCGCGAACGGGCCGCCGAACGCCAATCGCCGCACGCCAATCGCCGAAGGCGGGCGGCGAAGTCTCGCGTTCAAGGCGAGCGCCTTCGCATGCCGTGCCGCGGCGATGCCATGCTTCGAGCCGGGTGCCCGGCGTGCGCGGTCCGCGGGCCGGAAGCTTCGTCTCTCGGCTACGAAGCGCGCCGCTTCACGCCGGGCAGCACGCAGAGCATCTCGTAAGCGAGATTCGCGCCGAGCAGCGCAGTGGTGCCGAACGGATCGTACGGCGGCGCGACCTCGACGAGATCGGCGCCGACGATGTCGAGCCCCCACGCGCCGCGCACGATCTCGAGGCCCTGCGGCACCGTGAGGCCGGCGATTTCCGGCGTGCCCGTGCCCGGCGCGTACGCGGGATCGATACCGTCGATGTCGAAGCTCAGATAGACGGGGCCGCCTTGCACGCGCGAGCGCACTTCGTCCATCAGCGGCGCGAGCGACCGGTTCCAGCATGCCTCGGCCTGGACGACGCGAAAGCCCTGGTCGCGGCACCAGTCGAAATCCTCGGCCGCGTAGCCGGTGCCGCGCAGGCCGATCTGCACGACGCGCCCGCAGTCGAGCAGGCCTTCCTCGACCGCGCGGCGAAACGGCGTGCCGTGCGCGATCTTCTCGCCGAACATCGTATCGTTGACGTCCGCGTGCGCGTCGACGTGGATGAGGCCGACGCGCCCATGCCTGCGATGCATCGCGCGCAGGATCGGCAGCGTGATCGTGTGGTCGCCGCCGAGCGTGACCGGGCGGCAGCCGTGCGCGAGGATCTCGTCGTACGCCGCTTCGATCCGCGCGATCGAATCGGCGAGGTTGTACGGGTTCGTCGCGACGTCGCCGACGTCGGCGATGCGCAGCGAATCGAACGGCGCCGCGCGCGTGGCCATGTTGTACGGGCGCAGCAGCACCGATTCGCAGCGGATCTGGCGCGGGCCGAACCGCGCGCCCGTGCGGTTCGACGTGCCGAGATCGAACGGCACGCCGACGAAGCATGCGTCGAGCTCCGCGGCATTCGGCGCTTGCGGCAGCCGCATCATCGTCGCGATGCCGCCGAAGCGGGGCATCGCGTTGCCGCTTTGCGGCTGGAAGTCGCGATTCGACATCGTCTTGCTCCTCTCGTATTGGTGGCGTCGTATCATCCATATGTGACGACAGGTAGCGTTGTACGTCGCCAAAATGGCAATTTGAATCACGACGATTCAACGTTTACATCGATGAACTTCTATGTATCGGCGGCGTGCGCCGTGGAGAAAACATGCTCGGCACCCTGACGGACCTGGACCTCCGGCTGATCCGCGTGTTCGTCGCGGTGGCCGACGCAGGCGGCGTGAGCGTCGCGCAATCGGCGCTGAACGTCAGCCAGCCGACGATCAGCTCGCAGTTGGCGACGCTCGAGACGCGCCTCGGCTTCCGGCTGTGCGAGCGCGGGCGTAGCGGCTTTCGGCTGACGACGAAGGGCGAGCGTTTCTATGCGCTCGCGAAGAAGCTGTATGCGGCCGTCGATGCGTTCAGCAGCGAAGCGCGGCACATGGACAAGACGCTCGTCGGCACGCTCGCGATCGGCCTCATCGGCCACACGCCGATCAGCGCGAATGCGCGCATCAGCGGCGCGATCGCGCGCTTCAGGCAGCGCGACGAGGCGGTGCGCTTCGTGATCTCGGTGCGGCCGCCGGGCGAGCTCGAAGAGCGGCTCTTGAGCGGCGACGTTCAGGTTGCGATCGGCTATTTCTGGCACCGCGTGCCGACGCTCGAGTACGCGCCGCTCTTCGTCGAGCGTCAGCTCGCGTATTGCGGGCGCGGCCATCCGCTCTTCGGGCGGGCGGGGCGGCTTTCGGCGGCGCGCGTCGCGGACGCCGAGTGGGCGTGGCGAACCTATCCGTCGCCGGAAGCCGAGCTGTCGACGACGCTCGCGAACGTCACCGCGCACGCCGACAACATGGAGGCCGTCGCGCTGCTGATCCTGTCCGGCCATCATCTCGGCTATCTGCCGCAGCATTTCGCCGCGCCCTACGTGAAGCAGGGGCTGCTCAAGGCGCTGAACCCCGGCGCGCTGCGCTACGACGTGACGTTCCACGTGGTCACGCAGCGGCGCGGCCGGGGCGATCCGATCGTGCAGGCGTTTCTCGACGATCTGATGGACGCGCACCGGGGCGACGCGGCGCACACGTGAGCGACGCTCGCGCGAACGGCGCGCGGCGCGCGGCGCGCGACGGCGTTCGTCGACGGCCGCGCGATTGCCGCGACGTCGAACGGGATTCGATCGCGCGAATGCATCGATGCGGCCCAACGGTGCGCGATCCGGTTTCTTTTCGCGACTGCGCGCGCGGGTGGACCCGTTCCATTTGAGCCATATCAAACCGATTTGCTGCGGCCGCACGCAGTATGCGTTCGGGCGAATGGAGTCCCGACGGCGCCGCGCTTTTGCGTGCCGGGCGGGATCGCAACGGAGCAATGCGATGGAACACAGGTACGAGCGTCGTCGAAGTCGACGGCTGGCCGCGTGGATTCATGCGGTAGGCCTGAGCGCGCTGTTCGCGGTCGCGGTGACGTGGATCGGCGCGATCGTCGATCATCCGGTCCAGCAGGCGATCGTAGACGGGATGGCGGCGCCGGAATGCGAGACGGTGCGCGCGATGCCGGCGGGCTCGCTGCTGTCTGCGACACAGCCGGACAGCGCGGTCTGCCGGTCGTTCTTTCTGTACCGCGCCGCGTACGTCGACGCGGCGAGCAGCGCGGACGGCTATTCCGCGGCCGTGATGCATGCGCGCGCCGACGAGTTCTGGCAGCTCGTCGGCTACGTGCTCGCGCTGTGGTTCGTGTTCGTCTGCATAGTCGGCGGCATCGTGCTGATCGTGCGCAGGCTGTTCGAGCAGCATGCCGGGCAGCGCAAATCCACTTGAGTCGAGACTTCGGGCCGTCGCGCCGCGCCGGCGCGGTGATCGACGCGCGGCGCGCGTTCGCGCAGCCGCATCGGACGGGCGGGCGGCACCGCCGGCGGCCGGGGGCGACGGCCGCGTGCGCGTCGTCGCGACGAAGGCGGCGCGCAATGAATGAGCGGGCGAGTTTTCCGGCGTTTCTTCCGGCCGGCGAGGGTCCGACGTTCTCGACGACGTCGATCGTCGCCGTCGTCGAGAACGCCTGCGGCCGGTACGCGGGGCCGGGCGCGCGCGGCCTCGGCCTCATCGCAGCGCTTCATCGAATCACTTTGTCGAGCCGCTTCGTCGAATCACCTCGTCGAATCACCTCATCGCGCCGTCTCATCGCGAGGCCCGCGCCGCCGTTTCGGCCGCGAGCTTCGCATTCAGGCGCAGCATCCCGCTGAAGGTCGCATCGGCGACGTCCATCGGAAAATCGCGCGGCAGCCGGGCCGACACTTCGTCGATGACGCCTGCGGTGCGCGCGGTCAACGCGTCGATCATGTCGTCGACCTCGGCGGGCGCGAAGCCGACGCGCTGGCCCTGCGCGATCCAGTGCCGCCGCTGGATCTGATGGATCAGGTAATGGACGTGCTTGCCGCGCACGCCCATCGCGAGCCGCACGCGCTGCGCCGGCAAGCGGTTCGCCCCCCGGCCGATCACCGGATGCGCGGACAGCACGTCGTATAACGGCGTCGATCGATAGCGGTTGCCGGGCAGATGCGCGATGCTGAAATTCTTCGCGTGGCCGTCGGTCGCGGCGAGCAGCCAGAACACGATCTGCGACGCGAAGAACGCGTGGCGGTCGCCCGCGTGCTCGGAGCCGGCGAGCACGTCCATGATCGCCTCGATGCCGGGCCCGCCGTCGGCCTGATATTTGTCGAGCGCGGACGTGCCCGTCGCCTGGCACATGTCTTCCTGCGGCAGGCGCAGAATCCAGCGCGCGTCGCTCGACGGCCTGCGGTCGAAGCGCTCGACGACGAGCGCCTTCTGCTCGTCGAAGTGCGCGATGTCGCAATGCGCGACCGGCAATCCGTACGCGGCGACGATCTTCGAGCACAGCCATTCGTTTTCGACCGACGTGCGCATGTCGGCGCGCCGGTTGCCGACGAGCCCGAGCGGCAGCTTCAGGATATGCGTGGTCGGCGTGCTGCCGTCGGGCAGCAGCCAGCGGCCGCGATGGCGCAGCAGCGCGGTCTTTTCCTGCGCACCCGCGATCGACAGGCGCAGATCGTCGAGCGGCTCGTGCTGCCCGGCTTGCGGCGCGGATGTGATATCGCGCAGCAGCCGCGCGATGTCCGCATCGGCGAGCGCGCGGCCGCGGATGCGTTCGAGATCGTCCGGCGCTTCGTCGGGCGGCAGCATCTGCAGCGCGCCGACGCAATCGCGGCCGAGCGTCGCGAGCAGCTCGAACGGCGACGTGCCGCCCGTCCTGTAGCGCATCGCGATGCGGCGCCGGATCGGTTCGCTGTCGGGCAGCAGGTTGTCGAAGTAGTCGCTGACGAGCCGGCCGCGATACGGCTGGTTGCCCGGCGTGAACGGCAATGACAGCGATAGCGGGCGGCCCTGCGGATCGGCGATCCATTCGTCGAAGTAGACGAGGCGCTCGCCGTCGCGCGCATGCTCCCAGTAGCCGACGGGCAGGCCGTTCATCCACAGATGCAGGCGCGTGGCGCGCGCGCGGCGGGCGCTCACCAGTCCTCCCGCTTCTTCGGGGCGGCGCGCTTGCGCGCGGGGCGGGGCTGGCGCTCGGCGGCGCGCGGGGCGGGCATCGATTGGCTCGCGGGCGGCGCCGGGCGCTTGGCGGCGGCGCGCCCGCTTCCGGAAGCCTGCGCGGCCTTGCGCGCGGGCAAGGCGATGGCTTGCTTCGCGGCGGGCCTGGCGGAAGCGGTGTGGATGTAGGTGAGCGTGAGCTCGACGTTGAGAACGCGCAGCACCTTGAACAGCCGCTCGACGCTCGCCGACGCCGGATTCGCCTCGAATTGCGCATACGTCTGCTGCGTGACGCCGAGGCGGCTCGCGACCATCGCCTGCGTCAACCCGGCCACCTTGCGGAAGCCGCGCAGGATGGGCCGCAGTTGGTCGAGCGTCTTGATCTCGTGTTCGATGGTGATGGCCATGCGCGCACCTGATTGAAATACAAGGGATTCGCTGTAATCTTAAAAAACAGTTTATATGCTGTGAATCGAATTTACAAGGTTTGAGTTGTATTTCGAGAAAACAGATTATCGTCTGTTTTTTTGGATGCCGGATGCCGGATGCCGGATGATGAGTGTTGATTGTGTGGGCGTGTAGCAAGTCGCGCGACGGCGCGGGAGAGTCGATTTGTCGCGGTGCGCCGCGCGTGCCGATGCGCCGTCCGCGCGGCAACGTTTGCGTGCATGCGGTTTTTCGTTTGCGTCCGACGATTCACGCGTCGCCCCCGTTTTCAAGCGATTTCGGGCTGCATCGAGGCCGTCGGTTTTGCGCCGAGAATTGCGATGGACCATGCGCTTCCAAGCGGCTACGTCCCGTATAATCCGCAGCTTTTTGACAGTCTGACGATCGGTTTCATTCGCGCTTTCGCATCGACGCCGGGCACGGCCGGAGGCGAACGCGCAGCACGAGCGGGATCGAACGAGATCGAGCGGCGGCGCAACGGGGCGCCCGTCTGGTCGAAGTGCGAATCGCACGAATCGCACGAATTGAACGAATCGCACACCGGCGTGTGCCGCCGCCCGGCGCGATTCGCGATCGAAATCGTCAGATCGAAAAAAACGGCAAGCCGGCGATGCCGTTGCGGCGCTCGCGCGCGCCGCGCGTTTTTCACGTCAATACGGCCTGTCGCCGACGATCGTCGCGCGATGCATCACCCGATGCGCGCTGCCGTAGTCGTTCACCGCGTAGTGAATCGTCGAGCGGTTGTCCCAAAATGCGACGTCGCCCGCCTGCCAGCGCCAGCGCAGCGTGAACTCGGGCCGCGACTGGTGGGCGAACAGGAAGCGCAGCAGCGCCGCGCTTTCTTCTTCCGGCAGCTCGTTGATCTCGGTCGTGAAGCCTTCGTTGACGAACAGCGCCTTGCGGCCGTTCTCCGGATGCGTGCGCACGACGGGATGGGTGACGGGCGGATTCTTCATGCGCGTGTCCTCCCAGCGCGCGCGATCGTCGGCGGTGAGCCCGAAGCGCTTCAACGGAAACGACTTCGTGAAGTCGTGCTGCGCGGTGAGGCCGTCGAGCTGCATCTTCACGCGATCGGACAGCGCGCCGTACGCGGCGAAGCCGCTGCCCCACAGCGTGTCGCCGCCCGTCTCGGGCAGCGTGCGCGCGGCGAGGATCGACGCGCTCGGCGGCGTCTCGACGAACGTCACGTCCGTATGCCAGATCGCGTTGTCCTTCAGGTCGAAGACGGCGTTGTCGAGCACCATGATCTCGCGCGCCTGCGGATGCGACGGATAGATCGGGTGAACGTGCAGATCGCCGAAGCCGGCCGCGAAGTCGCGATGCCGAGCGGCGCTCAGGCGCTGATCGCGGAAGAACAGCACCTGATGGTGCGCGAGCGCGTCGCGAATGTCGCGGCGCAAGTCGCCGTCGGCCGCGTTCGCAAGGTCCACGTTGTCGACGATCGCGCCGATCGCGGGCGTCAGTCGGGTCAGTTTCAGTCGAGTCATCGTCGATCCGGGTTCGATGCGGCTTTGAAGCCGCTATCAAGCGCTATGAAGCCGCTATAAAGCCGCTTTGAAACGCTTTGAAATCGCCGCGAAGCGGCGGCTTGCGCAGCCAGCCGCCCGCGCGCCGCGTGCGGCATGTCGCGTGTTGCGCAAAGCCGACAAGTCTCGCAAAACGCATTCGTACGGTGAACCAACGAATTGCGCATTGCTTATCCGCCCGCCGGGATTGCAGCGGGCCCGGCGCGGCCGCGGCATGCGCCGTCTCATATCCTTCGCAGATTTCGTTGTTTAACAGACGACGGGCATCCCGGTAATCTCGACGGCCATCCGAATTCAACGCATCCAGAAGAAGGGAAGGCCTCATGATTCTCAAGCGCATCCTCGCCGCCACGACTTTCGCCGTCGCCGCTTTCGCCGCGGTTCACGCGCAGTTCGCCCATGCGGACACGGTGAACGTCGCGTATCAGTACGGCGCCGATCCGGCGAAGCTCGCGCAGGCGGGCGCCGCGTACGAGAAGGCCACCGGCTGGAAGATCAACTGGCGCCGCTTCGATTCGGGCGCGGACGTCGTCGCGGCGCTCGCGTCCGGCGACGTGCAGATCGGCGACGTCGGGCAGAGCCCGTTTACCGCCGCCGTGTCGCGCGGCGTGCCGATCCAGGCGGTCGTGCTGAACGCGATCACCGGCGTGTCCGAGGCGCTCGTCGTGCGCAGCGGCGCGCACATCGACAAGCCGGCCGATCTCGTCGGCAAGACGATCGCAACGCCTTACGCGTCGAACTGCCACTACGCGCTGCTCGCGGCGCTCAAGCATTGGGGCATCGATGCGCAGCGCGTGAAGATCGTGAATCTCGGGCCGACCGAGATCGTCGCCGCGTGGGAGCGGGGCGTGATCGACGCCGCCTACACGTGGGACCCGGCGCTCGGCCGCGCGAAGGCGAGCGGCGGCAAGGTGCTCGTCGATTCGGCGCAAGTCGGCAAGTGGGGCGCGCCGACGTTCGATCTGTGGGCGGTGCGCAGCGATTTCGCGCGCGCGCATCCGGATTTCGTATCGAAGTTCGTCAACGTGACGACGCAGGCGATCGCCGACTATCGCGCGAACGCAAAGGCGTGGACGAGCGCGTCGCCGCAAGTCGCCGCGATCTCGCGGCTGAGCGGCGCGACGACGGGCGACATTCCGCAGCTGCTCGCCGGCAATCTCTATCCGACCGCGTCCGAGCAGGCGTCGCCCGAACTGCTCGGCGGAGGGACGGCCGCCGCGATCGCATCGACCGCGCGTTTCCTGAAGGAGCAGCGCAAGATCGACCGCGTGCTGCCCGACTATCGACCGACGGTGACGGACCAGTTCGTCCGCGCATCGGTCGCGGCGCGCTGATTCGACGCGGCGGCATCGGCATGGCGAAGCTCTGCGCGCAACAGGTGTCCGTCGTCTACGAATCGCGCCGCGGCGCGTTGACGGCGCTCGATAACGTATCGATGTCGGTCGGCAGCGGCGAGATCGCCGTCGCGCTCGGCGCGTCCGGCTGCGGCAAGAGCACGCTGCTGTCGCTCCTTGCCGGCTTTCAGCGGCCGACGTCGGGCCGCGTCACCGCCGACGGCGCGCCCGTCGCGGGGCCGGGCGCCGATCGCGGCGTCGTGTTTCAGGACGACGCGCTGATGCCGTGGCTGAACGTGATCGACAACGTCGCGTTCGGTCTGCGGATGCAGGGCGTCGGCCGCGATGCGCGAAACGCGCGTGCGCGCGACGTGCTGCGGCTCGTGAAGCTCGCGGGCTTCGAGCAGCATCGCATCGACGAGATCTCGGGCGGAATGCGTCAGCGCGTCGGGCTCGCGCGCGCGCTGGCAGCGGACCCGTCGTTCCTGCTGATGGACGAGCCGCTCGGCGCGCTCGATGCGCTCACGCGCGAGCACATGCAGACACTGCTGCTCGACGTGTGGCGCGCGACCGGCAAGGGGATTTTTCTGATCACGCACAGCGTCGAGGAGGCGGTGCTGCTCGCGACCGAGCTGCTGATCCTGTCGCCGCGGCCCGGGCGCATCGTCGCGCGCCATTCGCTCGACTTCGCGCGGCGTTACGCGAACGGCGAATCGATGCGCTCGATCAAGAGCGATCCGCGCTTCACCGAAATCCATCTCGCGCTCGTCGAGCAATTGATGCGAGAAACCGAGGAGGTCTGACTTTGGCCGCGACCGAACAGCATCGGGATTTTCCTGTGCCGCTTGCTTCGACGGGCGTGCCCGCGGCATCGCGAGCGCGTCGCAGGCCGCGCATGCACGCGGGCCACGCGGCCGCGTTCGCGACATGGGCCGCGCTCGTTCTCGGCTGGTGGCTCGCGGCGCGCTTCGAATGGGTGTCGGCCGCGTTGCTGCCGGGCCCCGAGGCGGTGCTGCGCAAGCTCGTCGCGCTGAGCACCGAGGGCTTCGACGACGCGACGCTCGGCCAGCACGTGTTCGCGAGCCTGTCGCGGATCGCGACGGCGTTCGCGCTTGCGGTCGTCACCGCGATTCCGGCCGGCATCCTGATCGCGACGAACCGGATCGTGCGCGGCGTCGTCGATCCGATCGTCGAGTTCTACCGGCCGATTCCGCCGCTCGCGTATTTGCCGTTGATGGTCGTCTGGTTCGGAATCGGCGATGCGTCGAAGATCCTGCTGATCTTTCTGACGATGTTCGCGCCGCTGACGATCGCGACCGCCGCAGGCGCGAGCGGCGTATCGGAGAGCCGCCTGCGCGCGGCCGCGTCGCTTGGCGCGACGCGCGTGAAGCTGCTGCGCCACGTCGTGCTGCCGAGCGCGCTGCCGGACATCCTGACGGGCGTGCGCATCGCGCTCGGCGCGGGCTGGTCGACGCTCGTCGCGGCGGAGCTGATCGCGGCCACGCGCGGGTTGGGCTTCATGGTGTACTCGGCGTCGCGATTCCTCGTGACGGACGTCGTGATCGCGGGGATTCTCGTGATCGGTGCGATCGCGCTCGCGCTGGAAATCGGCTTGCGCGCGCTGCAGCGGCGCTTGACGCCGTGGCGGGCGGAATAGCTCGGTTCGTGCGGGCGTGGCGGCGCGGCGCGTTCGTTCCGGCGATACGGGGCGATATGGGGCGATGCCGCGCGGTGATCGCCGCTCGCGAGGCGCCGTTCTCGAGCGTCGAGCGACACTGATGTGAAGACCCGTTTGCGCGCGTGATCGCGATGTCTGACGCGCAAGCGCTGCGGCCAGCGCCGCGCGTCATCGTCATCTCATCGCAATTGTCATCGGCATCGTCAATCGGTATCGTCATCGCGCCGACCGGCGACGCCGCGCGACGCGACTCGCCCCGCTCAATGCGCGTCGTACAGCTCAATGCGCGTCGTGCCGCTGACCGCCGACGACCGACGTCCCCGAGCGGTGCGCCGCCGACGCTTCGGATGACGAAGCACGCAGGCGGCGCGCCTTGAAGATCGCACAGCCCTTCGACGACAGATCGAACAGGAACGACTTCAGCGCGTTCTCGTCGGGAATCGGATTGCGGCCCTTGCCGATCCGGTGGAGCTGTCGCGTGTACCACGTCACCTCGAGCGAGCCGAGGCTGTCGAAGTACTTGACGCCCGTGCTGAGCGGCTTCACGCGGTGCAGCGTTTCCTCGCCGCGCAGCAGGCGCGCGGGCGCGTCGGGCTCGATCGCGAGGATGCGCCCGAGGCCGATCAGGTCGAGCGCGCCGCCGCGCAGCGGCGCTTCCATGCCGGCGAGGCTGCGGAAGCCGCCCGTCACCATCAGCGGCACCTTCACTTGCGCGCGCACCTTTTCGGCGAAAGCGAGGAAATACGCCTCGCGCGCGATCGTCGACGCCTTGCGGTCGCCGAGCTGCATCACGGGCACCTCGTAGGTTCCGCCGGAGATCTCGATCAGATCGATGCCCGCCTGCGCGAGCGCGCGGATCACGTCGAGCGATTCGTCCTCGGTGAAGCCGCCGTGCTGGAAGTCGGCGGAATTGAGCTTGATGCCGACCGGAAAGTCGGGGCCGACTCGGCGCCGCACCTCCGCGTACACCGCGAGCACGAAGCGGCGGCGGTTCTCCGCGCTGCCGCCCCATTCGTCGGTGCGCTGGTTGTGCTTCGGCGACAGGAACTGGTTGATCAGGTAGCCATGCGCGCCGTGCAACTGAACGCCGGTGAAGCCGGCCTTTTGCGCGACGGCGGCCGCCGTCCCGTAGCGCCGGATCAGATCGTCGATCTCGGCGCTCGTCAGCGCGCGCGGCACCGCGAAATACCGAGCCAGCTTCGGGCCGAAGCCGATCGCCGACGGCGCGACGGTCTGCTCGTTGAGCCCGCGCATCGCCTGCTTGCCCGGGTGATTGATCTGCATCCAGATCTCGCTGCCGTGCGCCTTCGCGGCCGTGGCCCACTCGCGCAGCCGCGGCAGGTCGCGTTCGTCCTCGATCACGACGTTGCCGGGCTCGCCGAGCGCCTTGCTGTCGATCATCACGTTGCCGGTGACGAGGAGCCCCGCGCCCGAACTCGACCAGCGCCGGTAAAGCGCGATCAGCTGGGGCGTCACGCGGCCGTCGTGGCCGCAAAGCGCTTCGCTCAGCGCCGATTTCGCGACGCGATTCTTCAGCACGGTGCCGTTCGGCAACGTGAGCGGCTCGGCGAGCAACGCGCCCGCAGCGGGATTCGGATGGGACATGTCGTGACGCTCCGGTTGGGTCGACGGTCAGTTATCCATCGACGAATGTTACATCGCGTGATGTATTGATTGGATCGTAGGTTCAAAATCGGAACCGAGTCAAGACGGAGTGACGCGGACGTCGATGGGGTGCTGGATCGCCAGCGGAGCGGAACCTGGGCGCGAGGCGTCGCCCGCGCGGTGCGCAGTGCGATAACGCGCGGTTGCGCGCAACGCGCGAACTCGCGCCGGAGGCGGCGCGGCAGCGGCGCATGGGCGCGCGGCTCGCTGGAAGACGAGCGCCGCGCATTCATGGAGCGCGCGGCGGGTTCGCGGTCGCCGGCCGCGACTGGCGGCCGGCGAAGTTAGAGGCGTTCATCGAATTCGACGGCGCGTGGTGTCGCGACGCGTCGAAGCGGCATCGAACGGCGAGCCGTGGCGCAAACGCGCGTATTGGGCGTCGAGCGCGCAGAAATCGGCAAAAACGACAAGACGCGCGTCTCGCCGCGACGCGCTCGCGTCGACGTCAATGCATCGACAGACACGACGCGCACTGCGACCGGCCGAACGGCGCGAACGCGAGGCGCGGCAAATCGACCGAGCATGCGGAAACGCCGCCGTCGGCGGACGGCGCAGCGTTGCCGAGGCGCTGCAGCGCGATGCCCGAGCGCCGGTAAAGGCGCTCGATCGACAGCGACATCACGCCGACCACGCGCGTCGCGCCGAGCGACGCGGCCACGGCGAGCACCGACGGAAAGAAGTCCATCCCGAGCGGCTGGCGCTCCGTCGTGCGGCGGCGCCGGCGCGATGCGGCGAAGCGCGACATCTCCCAGACCGCGGGCGATTGCGGCGCGGGCGCCGAGCCGAGCAGATGCGGAAATACGTCGCGCAGCAGATACGGGCCCGTCGTCGGGAGCAAGCGCGCATAACCGCAGATCCCGCGCGCATCGTCGAGCGCGACGACGTGGATCGTCGAAGGACCGTCGAATTCGTCCCATTCCGCACGATCGTCGTGCGCGTGGCCGGCGATCGTCCAGCCGAGCCGACGGACGAACACGTCGTAGCGATACGCGCCGAGATCGGTCTGGACGTGGGGCGGCAGTTCGTCCAATCGGCCCGCGATGATGTATGACATGGCGCTTGGTTCTCCGATGAATCGATCGCCGGGGTGAAGGGAGGGCCCGTGCGATCGCGTATGAACGGTGGCGGTTGCGAGGAACGCGCGTGCGTCGGCCGCGGCCGTTCCGCGGCGCCGCGATTCGCCGCGCTCGTCTTGCAGGCGACGAATGCGGGCCGGCCTCGCCGCTGCACGGCGGCGGCGATGGCGACGGCGACGGCGATGGCGTTCGGAAAGACGGCGGCCGCGGCTCGATCAGGAATGCGATGCAATTGATCGATTGCATCGCGTCGGCACGCGGCGGCGCATGATGCGGGCGGCGCTAACGCATCGGGGCGAGGCGCGCGTTCATGGAAAAATGAGCCCTTGCCGCGTCGCCTTCACGGCGGCGAACGTGCGGCTGCGCGTGTTGAGCTTGTCCATCGCATTCTCGATGTGGAAGTCGACCGTGTACTTGGAGATGTCGAGCATGTTCGCGATGACCCACGACGATTTGCCGCGCGCGACCCAAGTAAGGCATATCTGCTCGCGATCCGTCAGGTGAACGGATGGCGGAATGGGACGGGACGTCCGCATGCTCTGGAACTGCAGATTGAACTGCATGCCGAGCAGATAGGCGTTGCGCCACTTCGCCTCGGCGTCGTGCGTGGGCGCGGTGCCGGACAGACTGACCAGCAGCACGCGCCCGAGCGGCTGGTGCAGCGGGATGCTGATGCCGTGGTCGAGGCCCGCGTCCTCCGCTTCCGTCAGCAGATGCCGCTCGCGCAGATTCGACGTCGCGATGTCGCTCCACGAGAACGGCGTGCTGTACCGGAACGCCGCGCGATGCACCGGATCGATGTTGAAGTAGTCGTTGCGGGTATAGTGCTCGACCCACTCGGACGGATAGTGCAGCGAGATGACGTTGATCGACGCGGGATGCGACGCGCCCGTCAGCTCGACGATTGCATGATGCTGATAGCCGATCTGCAGCGCCGCCTGCCTGAAAGTCTCGATCAGCGTGCGGACGTCGCGCGATTCCGGCAAGGTGGCGGAGAACGTGGGTGTCGAAGCGCTTTCTCCGGACGACGACCCCGCACCGTCGTCTCCACCTGTTCGATATTCGCGTTGAAGCAGCCTGCTCAATTTGCATGCCCCCGTTATTGAAAATCAAGACTTTCGGAAGTGCCGTGTACCGGGTTGGGGACGCGTCGCCAATGAAAATCGGATAACGCAATGACGTAGAAATTGTCCGGAAATAATATCAAATGCAATAACGATTGCAAGAGCGGCGTTCGGATTATCTGAGATTTATTCCGGCATGACGTTCGATATTTTTATCTCAACGGCTCGGATATTTTTCGCTGCCTGCAACGATCCGGCAGGAGAGGCCGCGGGGCGTGACGCGTCCAGTTCGGCGGCCGGAAATTTAAACCGTTGGTGCGATGCAATAGACGAGTTCATTTCATTTTCGCATGAACAAGTCTTTGTGCATGCGTCAGTAAGTGCCGTATCGTTTCGGCAACTCGCCGTCAGTGAAGGATGGTGTCGAGTGGATATTCGAGTGGAATCAGGATTTTAGATGCGCGGTGAATTCTTGTTTTCCGCCGGAATATGGTGGAGCGAATATATTCGTGGCGGAACGCAAGCCGGCGCCGGGAAATGGCGGGACCCGAAGCGATCGGGATGCGACCACGCCACCGCTGCCGAGCGCGCGCTTGCGGGCCGTGATTGCGCTGCAGCACGCCGGGCGGGCGGAATGCGGCGGCGGGCAACGGTCGTGCCCCGCGCATCGTGCATCGAACCGCGCGGCGCGGCGAGGCGTGGTCGGCGCGGCGCGACCGCCCGAAGCGCCGCGCGTCGACGGTCGCTCGGCGCGGCCGGCCGTCAGAGCGATTCGACGAGATTTGCGGCATCCGCGCGCAGCGCGACGCGATCGAATTTTCCGTTCGGATTGCGCAGCAGCGACGCGCGCGCCGCGATCGTGTGCGGCACCATGTATGGCGGCAGTTGCTTCGCGCACCACGTGCGCAGCGCGTCGGGCGTGAACGATTCGGCGCACAGCGGCACGACGACGAGCGTGATCGCCTCGCCGAGCTCGTCGTGCGGCACGCCGAGCGCGACGGCTTCGGCGACGAGACCGCTCGCGTGCGCGACGTCCTCGATCTCCTCCGGGCTGATCCGGTAGCCGGAACTCTTGATCTGCGCATCGTTACGGGAGACGAAATAGAGGAAGCCGTCGTCGTCGCGGCGCACGAGATCGCCCGACCAGACGGCCGTCTCACGCCGTGCGCCGCCCGGCTTCGTCTCGGGCGACGGCCGATAGCGAAACGCGGTGCGCTCGGAATCGTTCCAATAGCCGAGCGTCACGCACGCGCCGACATGAACCAGCTCGCCGACCTCGTTCGGCGCGCACGGCGAGCCGTCGTCGCGCACGACGAGGACCCGCGCGTTCGGCACCGCCTTGCCGATCGAATCGGGGCGGCGATCGACTTCGGCGGGATCGAGGTAGGTCGAGCGGAACGCTTCGGTGAGCCCGTACATCAGATACGGCGACGCATTCGGGAAGAGCGCGCGCAGTGCGCGCAGCACCGGTTGCGGCATGCGGCCGCCGGTGTTCGCGAAATAGCGCAGTCGCGCGCGCGCGTCGTCGGGCCATGCGGCGCGCGAGAGCTGGGCCCACAGCGGCGGCACGCCCGCGAAGCCGGTGATGCGTTCGCGCACGCAGGCGTCGACGACGTCCGCCGGCATCAGATAGTCGACCAGCACGGCGGTCGCGCTCGCGGCCCACGCGGTCGTGAGTTGGCTGAGGCCGGCATCGAAGCTGAGCGGCAGCGCCGCGAGAATGCGATCCTCCGCCGTGTGGCGCAGGTATTGCGCGACGCTCCATGCGCCTTCGAGCAGATTGCGATGGCTCAGCATCACGCCCTTCGGGCGGCCGGTCGAGCCCGACGTGTAGAGGAGCGCGGCGAGATCGGTATCGATCGTGTCAGCTTGCAGCGAGGTTTGCGCGTTGGCGCGCGCGAGCGCCGCGGATTCGGGCGGCGCGTCGGCCTGTATCCATCGCAGATACGTCGTGCGCGACGGCGGCGCGGGCGCTTGCGTTTTTGCGTCGGTCAGGATCACGTACGGCATGTTCGCGGGCACGCCGTCGCCGAGAATCCGCGCGCGCAGCGACGACGTGACGAGGCAGCGCGCGCCGCTGTCGACGAGGATGTGATTGACCTGCTCGGGCTTGAGAGCCGGATTGATCGGCACGAACACCACGCCCGCGGCGGCCGCGCCGAGCATCGCGACGACCGCCTCGACGCGCTTGTCGAGAAAGATCGCGAGCCGCTCGCCCGGCGCGATATCGAGCGCCCGCAATCGCTCGGCGAATGACAGGCCGAGCGCGGCGAGCGCCAGATAGGTCAGCCGAGCGTCGCGCGCGACGAGTGCCTCGGCGTCGGGCGTGCGGCACGGCGCTTGTCCGACCAGATCGAAGAAATTTCGCATGGTTCCACCTTCGTTCAGAAACACGGGCGGCGCACGTCGAGCGATGCTGCGAGGCTTTCGGTGGCTAACGATCGTCGCGCGAACGCGGCCGATCCTGGCTGCCCGAAAGAGTAGCGAATAGGTGCCGCGAGCGGCGGCAGCGAATGGAGGCAAATTGCCGAACGGGGTGATGCCGAACACTGACGGGCGCGTTTGCTTCGTTTCTCGACGGCGCGTTAGCACATTCGAAATGCGTGTGCGCCTTCGTGGAGGAGATCGTCCGCTCGACGCTATCGTCAATTGTCCTGATGAATCTCGCTTGTCGAATTTCGCTTGTCGGCGGTTGCAGTCTTTCGAATCTGTTGCGCGTTTCTTACGGGCGGGCATGCCGCGCGATCGCGTGGCGCATGTCGGCGCGATGGCGAAATCGTGTGCGGGCGACGCGGTTGCGCCGTCGCATCGAATGTTCGTGCGATGCGCATGCGTCCCGGTAAATGGATGCGTGCGCAACCAATTCATTCGAGTCGGCTGCTTTGCGTTTGCAGATCGGAAAGGTCGAGGGGCATGCGCATCGATGCGCATGCATGGCCCGATACGGCGTGCTTTCCCGCGGCGGGTGTCACAACGCGTCGTGAAAGATGATCCCGAGCGTGTGCCGCTGCCCGGCGCGCAAGCGGCTCACGCCATGCCGAAGATTCACCCGGTACGGGCCGCGCGCGCCTTGCACCGGACGATGGTGCACGGCGAAGATGACCGCGTCGCCTTGCTCGAGCGGCACGACGTCGACGCGCGATTGCATGCGCGGCCGTTGCTCGGTGATCACGAATTCGCCGCCCGTGAAATCGGCGCCGGGTTCCGACAGCAAGATCGCCGCCTGCAGCGGAAACACGTGCTCGCCGTACAGATCCTGATGCAGGCAGTTGTAATCGTCTTCGCGGTAGCGCAATAGCAGCGGCGTCGGGCGCAACTGTCCGGCGGCGTGACAGCGCTTGATGAATCGTTCGTGCTCGAGAGGAAAGCGTGCATCGATGCGCATCTGCGCGTGCCAGCGATTCGCGATCGGCGCGAGGTGCGCATAGAGCGCCGTGCGCAGCGCCTGAATCAAGCGCGGCAGCGGATAGCCGAAGTACTTGTATTCGCCGCGCCCGAATCCGTGCCGCGCCATCGTCACGCGGCTGCGGAACAGCGCGTCGCGCGCATAGAGCGCGGCGAGCGCTTCGCACGTGCGGCGCGCGAGCAGGCCGCGGACGATCGCGTGGCCGTCGCGATCGAGGGCCTGTTCGATCGGCCGCCACGAGAGCGCGTCGATTCGCTGCGCGAGCGCGGCCTCGCGCGATGCGACGGGTAAAACCGGGGCGTGCGCCGAGTCGTGTGCGCGGGCGGGCGTCGCGGGTGGTTCGAACGTCGCATTCATCGGCGTTTCCTCGCTGCATCGTGGATGGATCGATGCGGCCAGTCTAGCGAAACGGTCGATGCGTCGCGCTCCGAATCTTGCGCCGCAATCCATGCGGAGCGCTCGCGCGGCGAGCCGTCATCCGGCGTCACACCAGCGCGTGGAAGCCCCAGTAGAGCGCGCCCGCGAGGACGATCGAGGCGGGCAGCGTCAGCACCCAGGCGAGCACGAGGCTGCGCACGGTGCTCCATTGCAGCCCCGAGCCGTTCGCGGCCATCGTGCCGGCGACGCCCGACGAGAGCACGTGCGTCGTCGATACCGGCAGCCCGTACGCGTCCGCCGCGCCGATCGTCAGCATCGCGACGACTTCCGCCGAGGCGCCTTGCCCGTAGGTCAGATGCTGCTTGCCGATCTTCTCGCCGACGGTCACGACGATGCGCCGCCACCCGACCATCGTGCCGAGACCGAGCGCGATCGCGACCGCGACCTTGACCCAGGTCGGAATGAACTTCGTCGCGTGATCGAGCTGCTTGCGATAGTCGTCGAGCGCGCGGCGGTCCTGCGGCGCGAACGCCGGCTGTCCGGTCTTCTCCATCAGGCGCACGGCTTCGGACACCAGATACATCGTGTTGCGCACGTTGTCCGCCTGGCCCTCGGGGACTGTCGCGATCGAGCCCGTCGCGCCGACCTCGGCCGCGAGCGCGTCCGACAACTGCCGGACCGCCGGCAGCGTCGTGCCGCTCAGGCGGCGCGACTGCACGTATGCCTCGACGTCGGCGCGCGGGTTCGGCGACGGCGGCGCGTCGCCCGCGTAGCGCGCAAGCGCTTCGGAGGCCCGATGCGCGACGGCGATGAACGTCTGCGTCTCGCCGGGCGTGACCGCCTTGTTGAGCGCATACGCGGTCGGCACGGTGCCGATCAGGATCAGCATGATGAGCCCCATGCCTTTCTGTCCGTCGTTCGAGCCGTGCGCGAACGACACGCCCGTGCAGGTCAGGATCAGCAGGCCGCGAACCCAGAGCGGCGGCGGCTCGTTCGTCCGCGGCTCGCGATAGAGCGCGGGCACGCGCACGAGCGCCTTCAGCACGGCGAGCAGCAGGCCCGCGCACAGGAAGCCGACGATCGGCGAGAACAGCAGCGATTTGCCGACGCCCGCCGCCTGCGCCCAGTCGACGCCGCTCGTGCCGGACGAGCCGTGCATCAACTGGTTCGCGAGTCCGACGCCGATGATCGAGCCGATCAGCGTGTGCGAGCTCGACGAAGGCAGGCCGAAATACCAGGTTGCGAGATTCCACGCGATCGCCGCGATCAGCAGCGCGAACACCATCGCGAAGCCCGCGCCGTGGCCGACTTGCAGGATCAGTTCGACGGGCAGCAACTGCAGGATGCCGAACGCGACTGCGCCAGTCGACGCCATCACGCCGAGAAAATTCCAGATGCCCGACCAGATGACGGCGACGTTCGGCGTCAGCGAATGCGTGTAGATGACGGTCGCAACCGCGTTCGCGGTGTCGTGAAAGCCGTTGACGAACTCGAAGCCGAGCGCGATCGCGAGCGCGACGCCGAGCAGCAGGTAGGGGAGAGCCGTGTGCTCGCCGACGGGCGCGAGATCCGCGAACAGGTGGACGAGCACGTAGGCGGCGCCGGCCGCGACGAGGGTGACGAGAAGCGCGATGCCCAGATGCCGGGTGCGGCCGAGCTCTTCGCTCGTCGCGGCGGACAGAGGGTGGTTCATGACGGCCCTTGATATGACTGACCGTTCGATCCTAGCGCCCGCGATCAGGCAGTTTGATGACAGCGCTCAAAGGGGGCGCGATTCTTCGGCGGCGCGACGGGCGGACGCAGGGCGGCGCGAGGTCAGCCTCCGATCGCCTGTTCGATCCGCGCGAGCACGGACGGCCAGCCGCGCGCCATGCCTTCGTACGCGATCCGCGCCTGCGGCGCGTCCAGATCGAAGCCCGCATGCTCGAAGAACACGCGCGTGCCGCCGTCCTCGGGCGCGAGCCGCCAGGTGATCGTCGTGTCGAGCGTGCCCTGCGCGAACAGGATCGCGAACCGGCGCTCCGGCTCGACCGTGGTCACTTCGCATGGCTGCTTGCCCCACGGGCCCATGTCGAGCGTGAACCGGTGGCCGTGCGCGGGGCTCACGTCGCCCGCCGCCCACCAGCGCGCGAGCGCCGCGGGCTCGGTGAGCGCCGCCCAGACTTGCGCAGGCGGGCGGGCGACGAATCGTTCGAGGCGGATCGGGGCGGCTTCGTTCATTGGGGCGGGTTCGGCGGCGTTTCGGGGAATACGCATGATAGTGGATGCCGCGCCCGCGGCGTCATAGCCGGCATGCGCGCCGCTCGGCCGCGCGCGTTGGCGCCGTGCCGCGCCCGGCGGCGGCCGCGCGCTTCGCCGGCGCTCATGGAATCGGCAGTTCGGCCTCGCGCTTCACCTCGCGCAGCGACAGCGCCGACTCGATCGACGTGACGCCCGGCAGCACGCGCAGCGTCTCGCGCAGGAACGTCCCGTAATCGTCGAGATCGTGCGCGACGACTTGCAGCAGATAGTCGGCGGAGCCCGACACGTTGTGGCACGACAGGATGCGCGGAATGCCGAGCACCTCGCGCTCGAAGCGGTTGGCGACGCCGCGATCGTGAACCGCGCAGCGCAGCAGCACGAACGCGATGACGCCGAAGCCGAGCGCGTTGCGCGAGATCTGCGCGCGATAGCGCTCGATGTAGCCGTCGCTTTCGAGGCGCTTCAGGCGGCGCGCGCACGGCGTTTCGCTCAGCCCCACCGAGTCGGCGAGGCGGGCGACCGGAATGCGTCCGTCGAGCTGCACTGCGGCGAGGATGGCGCGGTCGGTTTTGTCGAGATCGATCATGGTGTGGGGATGCTCTAAAAAATCGGTTTCTAGTAGTGTATTCCAATAATTCCGTCGTGCTGGAAGGCTAAATTAGCCAAATAACCCTCGTTGAGCAGGGGCAACATGGAACCCTTTCCGAATCCGGGCTTGACCATGTTTTCCGCTCATTTGCTGCTCGTCTACATCGCCGCCGTCGTCGCCGTCTACGCGGTGCCCGGGCCGGACATGGCGTTCGTGCTGCAAACGGGCATCGGCCGCGGCGCGCGGCACGGCGCGGCCGCTGCCGCGGGGCTCGGGCTCGCGCGCGCCGTGCACGTGACGCTGTCCGCGTGCGGCGTCGCCGCGCTCCTCAAGAGCGCGCCGTGGCTCTACGAAACCGTGCGCTACGGCGGCGCGCTGTACCTCGCGTACGTCGCGGTGCAGATCTTCCGCTCGCCGGCGTTCGCGCTGTCCGACGACGGCGCGGCCGAGCCCGCCGCGCGGCTGCGCCATACGTTCGTCAAAGGCCTGCTCACCAACCTGCTGAACCCGAAGGCGCTGCTGTTCTGCTCGGTGCTGCTGCCGCAGTTCGTCCAACGGGGCGGCGCGCCGGTGATCGTGCAAATGGCGATGCTCGGTGCCGTGCTCGTGCTCGCGGGCCTGTGCTTCGATCTCGCGTGCGTCGCCGGCGCGGCGCGCATCGCGGGATGGTTGCGCGCGCATCCGCTTGCGCAGACCGCGCAGCGCTGGACGTTTTCGGCCGTGCTGCTCGGTTTTGCGCTGCGACTGTCGATCGACTGACCTGCCGCGCGCGAGCGCCGGCATCGGCTCCGGCGGCGACGCGCGAAGCCGCCCGCGCGTGCGAAGCAACTAACCGCGAAATGCCGGCATCCGCGCGCCGCGCGCGCGTTGCGCCACACGCGCGCGCCGCACGCACACGCACACGCACACGCACACACGCACACGCACACGCACACGCACACGCACGCCGCGCCGCGCCGCGCCGAACTTCGCGAATGCGCAGGCGCACGCCTTCGCGAACGCTCGAGAGGCCGATACAGGATCGCCGCGCGTGCTTTACACTTGCTCTGCCGTACTGTCGCACGGTCCTGTCGACGGCGTGTGTGCGCCGTCCGACATACCGCCCGGAACTGCGATCGCGCGACCGTGTCCGAATCCTGGCAACCCGTTATCACGGCTTCTGGAGGACTCGAATATGGCAAGGCATCTTCACGCCGGCAACGAACCGCCGATCGTCGCCGAATCCACGTGCATCGGTCCGTGCGATCCGGCCGAGACGATCCGTGTGGTGGTGATGTTGCGGCGGCAGGAAGAGCAGCACCTCGATTCGCTGTTGCAAGGCCTCGCGAGCGGCGATCCCGACGCGAAGCCGGTTTCGCGCGAAGCGTTCGCGCAGCGTTTCTGCGCGCACCCCGACGATGTCGGCAAAGTCGAGGCGTTCGCGAAGCAGCACGGCCTGACGGTCGCGCGCGTCGATCCGGTCGAGAGCCTCGTCGTGCTGTCGGGCACGATCGCGCAGTTCGAGGCGGCGTTCGGCGTGAAACTGCAGCGCTTCGAGCACCGGACGATCGGCCAGTATCGCGGCCGCACGGGCGATATCGCGCTGCCAGACGAGTTGCACGACGTCGTCACCGCGGTGCTCGGGCTCGACAACCGTCCGCAGGCCCGGCCGCATTTCCGGCTGCGGCCGACTTTCCAGCCGGCGCGCGGCGGCGCGGCCGTCACCTACACGCCGCCGCAGCTCGCATCCCTGTATGGTTTTCCGCCCGGCGACGGCGCGGGCGAGTGCATCGCGATCGTCGAGCTCGGCGGCGGGTATCGGCCGGCCGAGATCCAGCAGTATTTCAGCGGCCTCGGGCTCGATCGGCAGCCGAAGCTCGTCGACGTGAACGTCGGCGCCGGCCGCAATGCGCCGACGGGCGACCCGAGCGGGCCGGACGGAGAAGTCGCGCTCGATCTCGAGGTCGCGGGCGCGATCGCGCCCGGCGCGACGCTCGCCGTCTATTTCGCGCAGAACAGCGACGCGGGCTTCATTCAGGCGGTCAACCAGGCGGTGCACGACACGACGAACCGGCCGTCGGTCGTGTCGATCAGTTGGGGCGGCCCGGAGGCCGCGTGGACGTCGCAATCGCTGCAGGCGTTCAACCGCGTGCTGCAGTCGGCCGCGGCGCTCGGCGTGACCGTGTGCGCGGCGTCCGGCGACGCCGGCTCGGCCGACGGCGTGCAGGACGGCGCGAACCACGTCGACTTTCCGGCGTCGAGCCCGTACGTGCTCGCGTGCGGCGGCACGCGGCTCGATGCGCTGCCGGGGCAGGGCATCCGCAGCGAGGTCGTATGGAACGACGACGCGGCGGGCGGCGGTTCGACGGGCGGCGGCGTGAGCGACGTGTTCGATTTGCCGGACTGGCAGAAGGGGCTGAGCGCGACGCTCGCGCGGGGCGGCGCCGCGTCGCCGCTCGCGAAGCGCGGCGTGCCCGACGTCGCGGGCGACGCGTCGCCCGCGACGGGCTACGAGGTGCTCGTCGGCGGCACGTCGGCGGTGATGGGCGGCACGAGCGCCGTCGCGCCGCTCTGGGCCGCGCTCGTCGCGCGGATCAACGCGGCGGCGGGCAGTTCCGCGGGCTGGATCAACCCGAAGCTGTACCGGAACGCGGGCGCGCTGCGCGACGTCACGGTCGGCGACAACGGCGCGTACGCGGCGACGCCCGGCTGGGACGCATGCACGGGGCTCGGCAGCCCGGACGGCGCGAAGGTCGTGGCGGCGCTCAAGAGCGGTGCCACGGGGTGATCGCGGGCCGATGCGACGGCTGGCGGTGCGTCGCGGGCCGCCGCGCCGCCGCATCCGGCGCGGCGGTTCGCAGGCTGCGGCGTCGCGGCGCTTGACGCGCGCGCGGCGCCATTCGAGATTGGCGGCGCGGGATCGATAGAGGCGGTTCCGGTCGCGGCGCTCCGGCGGCGTCGGCGCGCGGCGCATCGATCATGCCGGCGGGCCGTTCGTCGCCGCGGCGACGACGCGGCGGGCCGCGATGTCGCACGGCCGACGCGGCGGCGATGTCGGGGCTTTCCGGCTCGCCGTGCGGTGACGCCGGCATTCCGGCATCACGGCATTCCGGCATCACGGCTGTGCTTCGCCGCTTCGCCGTTGCGGCGAGGCGGCGACGGCAAAGGCGGCGGCCGCGCATTGCGCGAAGCCGGCCCCGGGGCCGGCTCGCCGTGACCGGCCGCTCGCGATGCGCGCGCGGCCGCGATCGGCGGCAAACGGTTTGGCACGATTGACGATTCGTTCATGCACCCTCCAATAGAACCAGAAGGAGCAGCACGATGAGCATCGATTCGACTTCTTCGGGCGGCACGCAGCCGCTCCATCATGGCGCTTCCGCTTCGGTTCACGCGCCGCCGCCGATCGTCGCGGCGCCGAAGCGCGACGGCGACCAGCCGTTCTTCGATCCGGTCGCGTACGGCAATGGCCCCGACGATTCGGTGACGGACACGACCGAGGCCGCCGCGATCACGCATCACACGATCCAGATCGACGGCCGCACGATCGCGTACACGGCGACGGCGGGCCATCTCGTGACCGTCGACGCGAGCAGTTCGCAGCCGAACGCGAAGATCTTCTACGTCGCGTTCACGCAGGACGGCCAGCAGGAGCAAACGCGGCCGGTCACGTTCTTCTACAACGGCGGGCCGGGCTCGTCGGCGGTGTTCGTGCTGCTCGGCTCGTTCGCGCCGCGGCGGATCAGGACGTCGATGCCGAGCTTCACGCCGCCCGCGCCGTACCGGATGGAGGACAATCCGGACAGCCTGATCGACAAGAGCGACCTCGTGTTCATCAATCCGGTCGGCACCGGCTACTCGGCGGCGGTCGCGCCGCACAAGAACCGCGATTTCTGGGGCGTCGACCAGGACGCGAACTCGATCAAGCAGTTCATCAAGCGCTTTCTGACGAAGAACAACCGCTGGAATTCGCCGAAATTCCTGTTCGGCGAATCGTACGGCACCGCGCGCAGCTGCGTGCTCGCCTACAAGCTGCACGAGGACGGCGTCGACCTGAACGGGATCACGCTGCAATCGTCGATCCTCGACTACAAGCAGGCGGGCAATCCGGTGGGCGCGCTGCCGACCGCCGCGGCCGACGCGTGGTATCACAAGCGGCTCGGCGTCGCGCCGGCGCCGGCCGATCTCGGCGCGTTCGTCGAGGAGGTCGCGCAGTTCGCGCGCACTGGCTATCTCGACGCGCTGCGCAAGTTCCCGCAGCCCGACGAGGCGGTGGTCAAGAAGCTGTCCGGCTACACCGGCATCGACACGACGACGCTCCTGTCGTGGAGCCTCGACGTCGCGAGCTACGACACGCGCGGCAACGCGCTCTTCCTGACGACGCTCCTGAAGGCGAGCGGCCTCGCGCTCGGTGCATACGACGGCCGCGTGACGGGGATCGAATCGGGGATCGCGGGCAAGATCGATCCGAACTCGGGCGGCAACGATCCGACGATGACGGCCGTGTCGGGCGTCTACACGGCGATGTGGAACTCGTATCTGAACGAGCAGCTGAAGTACACGTCGAACTCGTCGTTCGCCGACCTGAACGATCAGGCGTTCAAGTTCTGGGACTTCGGCCACATCGATCCGACGGGCGCGCAGCAGGGCGTCGACGCGAAGGGCAACGTGATCCTCTACACGGCGGGCGATCTCGCGGCGACGATGGCGCTGAACGTCGATCTGAAGGTGCTGTCGGCGAACGGCTTCTACGATTTCGTCACGCCGTTCTATCAGACGGTGCTCGATCTTCAGCAGATGCCGCTCGAGGATGCGACGGTGCGGCGGAACCTGTCTGCGCGGTTCTATCCGTCGGGACACATGGTGTATCTCGACGGCGGTTCGCGCGCCGCGCTCAAGCACGATCTCGCGCAGCTGTACGAATCGGCGGTGCACGACACCGCGGCCGTGATGCGGATTCGCGCGTTGCAGGAGAAGACGCGCGGGGCGTGATTCCGGCGATGCGACGAGCGCCCGAAATGCCTGGGTTTCAGGGCTTTGTCGGGCGCTCGCCGTGCTGGCTGCGGTCGAGCGCCGCCGCGCCGACGCTGGTCCCGGGATTCGTCGGCGGGCTTGGTCGGATGGTTTCGATGATCTGAAACCGCATGCGGGGACGCGTTCGTCTCGATTCTCGATTCTCGATGCCGCGCGGTCAGCGCGCGAACATGCCCGTCGCTTGGGCGATGGAGGCCGCTTCGCGCCGCTCGTTCAGCAGCAGAGCGAAACTATCGGCAGATTCGTTGCGCGATGCCTGATGGTCGAGAGCGCACGCTCGGGCCGCATTCACGAAGCGCGCCGGTGGCGGGAATGGTGGGAGCGGCGCGGAGCATGACCTTCCCGTGTCGTCCGGGACATCTCGGTCGATGCGATGGAATCGGGAGGCGGGGAAGCGCCACACAACGGCCGAATGGCCCGGCTTCCCAATCAACCGCCCGACCGCTTGACTGCTTGATTGCCCGACTGCCCGACTGCCCGACTGCCCGACTGCCCGACTGCCCGATTGCCCGATTGCCCGACTGCCCGATTGCCCGATTGCCCGACTGCCCGACTGCCCGACTGCCCGACTGCCCGACTGCCCGACTGCCCGACTGCCCGACTGCCCGACTGCCCAACCACCCAACCACCCAACCACCCAACCACCCAACCACCCAACCACCCAACCACCCAACCACCCAACCACCCAACCACCCAACCACCCAACCACCCAACCACCCAACCACCCGAGTCGCCGCCGCTCACCGGGAAAAGCGCTCGCGCAGCCGCTCCTCGATGAATCCGAGAAACACCCGGCAGGCCGACATGTCTTGCCGATGCTGCGGATACACGGCGTTGACGGGCAGCGGCGCCTGCGCGAACGGCTCGAGCACCGCCACGAGCTGGCCCGCGTCCAGCGCGGGCTCGACGATGAAGTGCGGCAGCAGCGCGATGCCGAGCCCCGCGACAGCCGCGTCGCGGATCACGTCGCCGTTGTTCGCGAGCAGCGCGCCTTGCACTTCGAATGTGCGGCGCGCGCCGTCGATCGCGAACTCCCAGCCGGTTCGGCCTTCCTGGCCGTACAGCAGGCAGACGTGCGCGTGCAGATCGGCGGGCGTCGCCGGCGCGCCTCGCTTGCGCCGATAGGCCGGACTGCAGCACGCGACCATCCGCAGCGCGCCGAGACGGCGTGCGATCAGCGTCGAATCGGGCAGCGCGCCGATGCGCAGCGCGAGATCGAATCCTTCGCCGATCAGGTCGACGTGGCGGTCGCTCAGCTCGACGTGCAGCCGCACGGCCGGGTGCTGGACGAGGAACTCGGCGATCAGCGGCGACAAGCGCGTGATGCCGAACGACATCGGCGCGCTGATCTTCAGCGTTCCGCGCAGGTCGCCGCGGCGCGCGGACATCGCTTCTTCCGTTTCCGCGATCTCGGCGAGGATGCGCGTCGCGCGCGCATGGAACTCCTGGCCGAGCTCCGTCACCGCGAGCTTGCGCGTGTTGCGCACGAGCAGCCGGACGCCGAGCGACGCCTCGAGCGCCATCACGCGCCGGCTGACGAACTGCTTGGACAGCAGGAGCTTGTCGGCCGCGCCCGTGAAGCTTCCCGCTTCGACTGTCGCGACGAATATCCGGAGGTCGTCGAATTGCATGATTGTCCACCAATATGAGACAGTAATTATCTCTCTGTTTATATATGTATCAAAATAGTTGACGTAAGCTGCAGGCATCGATCGACGAGGCGCGCAACCCGCAGCGCCCGCGATGAAACGGAGGTCATCATGATTGAAGTCAGGGCAGCACATCAACGCGGCCGCGCCGAGCACGGCTGGCTCAGCTCGCGCCATACGTTCTCGTTCGCCGAATACTACGATCCGGCGCAAGTCGGGTTCTCGGACCTGCTCGTGATCAACGACGATCGCGTCGCGCCCGGCCGCGGCTTCGGCATGCATCCGCACCGCGACATGGAAATCCTGTCGTACGTGCTCGAAGGCGCGCTCGAACATCGCGACACGATGGGCACGGGCTCCGTGATCGTGCCGGGCGACGTGCAGCTGATGAGCGCGGGCAAGGGCATCGCGCACAGCGAATTCAACCATTCGTCGGCGCAGCCCGTGCATTTCCTGCAGATCTGGATCGGGCCGGCGGTGCGCGGCGTCGAGCCGCGCTACCAGCAGACGAGCGTGAGCGACGGCGACAAGCGCGGGAAGCTGCGCCTCATCGTGTCGCCGGAAGGGCAGGACGGCTCGCTGAAAATTCGCCAGGACGCGCGGGTGTACGCGGGCCTGTTCGACGGCGATGCGAGCGAGCGGTTCGTGCTGCCGCCGCAGCGTTTCGCGTACGTGCACGTCGCGCGCGGATCGGTGACGGTGAACGGCGTCGCGCTGCAAGAGGGCGACGGCGCGCGGATTCGCGACGAGCAGGCGCTGCAAATCGAGAACGGCAGGCAGGCGGAGGTCTTGCTGTTCGATTTGCGGCCGATCGAAGTCACCGCGGAATGGGCGTGACGACGTCGCGCGGGGGCGGCCCGTGCGCGGACGGCCGCGGCGCGGGCCATCCCGCGCGCGCGGTTCGGCCGCGGGCCGTTCGCGGCGATTAAAGCGCGCAGCGATTTCGCGCGGATCGCCTGCCGGCCGGCATCCGTTGCTTTCTTCAGGAACCCGATGCAATGAAACTGAACCTTCCATCGCTGCTCACGTTCAACGGCGGCTTCGTCGATACGGCCGGCTTTCTCGCGCTGCAGGGCCTCTTCACCGCGCACGTGACGGGCAACTTCGTCACGCTCGGCGCGACGCTCGTCTCCGGCAGCACGGGCGCCGTTGCAAAGCTGTTGGCGCTGCCTGTCTTCTGTCTCGTCGTGCTTGCGGCGGGCGTCGCGCGGCGCTCGATGATGCGTGCGCGCGCGCCGGCGCTGAAGATCCTGCTGGGTGCGCAATGGCTGCTGCTCGCGATCGGCGCGGCGCTTGCGATCCGCCTCGGTCCTTTCACGGACGGCGATGCGTGGCCGGCGATCATGACCGGAATGATCCTCGTGATGGCGATGGCGATCCAGAACGCGGTGCATCGGCTGCATCTGCCGGACGCGTTGCCGACGACGCTGATGACGGGCACCGTCACGCAACTGATGCTGCATCTGTCGAACCGCCTCGCCGGCGACGACGTGCCGCGCGCAGGCGGGCCGTCGCGGCTCGCGAACATGGCGTGGACCGTCGCGACGTTCGCACTCGGATGCGGCGCGGCGGCGGGACTTTATCTGATCGGCGGCGCATGGGCGTTTGCGTTGCCGCCGGTGCTGATCGGGGCGGCGCTGCTCGTCGACGAAGAAAAGGCGATGGAGAAGGCGTTGTGAGCGGCTGCGTGAGCCGCCGCGAGGCCCGAAGCGGATCGGGCTCAGGCCGGGTACGCGCGGATGAAGCGGCGAACTGCCTCGACGGCGACCGCGCCTTCCGACAGGTTGGCGACGGCCGAGCGCCGCGGGCCGGCGCGCACCTCGCCGATCGCGAACATGCCCGGCTGCGAAGTTTCGAATGCGGCGGCGAAGGTCGTGCCGGACGCCGCGCGGCCGGTGCGGACGAATCCGCGGTCGTCCACGTCGACGGCGCCGCCGAGCCATTCGGTGTTCGCGCGCAGCGTGACGCGCGCGAGCCGCGGGTCGTACTCGGGGCGCAGCGACGATGCGATGACGAGCGCGTGCGCGCCGATGCGTTCGCCGTCGCGGGCGACGAGGCCGAACGGGTAGGCGTCGCAGTCGAGGCGCACGGTGCGGCTGCCGATCGTCAGGTGTGGACCGAATCGCTGAAGCTCGGCCGTGTCGGCCCGTGCGAATTCGTCGTCGATCCCGAACGGCAGGCGACCTTCGACGACGATCGTGTTCAGGCGCCTCGATGCGGCGTGCGCGGCGGCGATCATGCCGCTCGGCCCGCTGCCGACGATCGCCACATCGAAGTCGCGCCCGGGATCGCGCCCGGGATCGCGATGGCCGGCGCGCGGGGCGCCGCGTGCGGCAGACGCGGCGGAAGGCCCGTAGGCGAGCAGGCCGATGCGGCGAAGCAGGAAAAGACGCACGAGCAAGTCGCGCAGGTCCGGCTCGCGCTCCAGCAGAACCCCAAGCGTGGCGCGATGGATTCGCACGAGGCGGCAAGCGGACGACGCGACCACCGTGGTTTCGCAGGCGATGTCGTTCAGCAGGTCGAGCTCGCCGGTGAAGGTGCCGGGGCCGTGATCGACGCCGCACGGCGTGGCCGGATGCGCGGGCGGCGCGCATCGGGTCGTGCCGTCGAGCACGATGTACAGATAGTCGCTGCGCGTGCCGCTCGCGCACAGCGTCGCGCCGGCATCGACTTCGACGACGCAGCCGTACCGGGACGCGCGTTCGATCAGGTCGTGCGGCAACCCGTACGCGGCGAAGTCGTCGGTATGCTTCAGATGCCCCAGTAGATTTCGGAGGTGATTCATCGAAGAGTGCGCGTCGCCAGGAGCGCGAGGCATCGGATCTGCGCTTGCGCAAGCGTTGCCTCGGCCTGACACCTGCCGTCCTGACGGATTGTTCAAGTATAGATCGCGGGACGTTTCTCCCGACGGCCGCCGGCGCGAGGCGGCGGCGCGAAGTGCGAAGATGATGCGCGCATGGCGCGCGAATGACAACTGGTGAGGACCGAGCGTCGTCGACGTTTCTGTAAAAAAGACACCTTTGTTCTATCGAAGGATGCAATCGGTCATTATCCTTAACCCGATCGAAGGAGTAGCCGCCATGGGGCGATCTGCCGATACCGAAGCGAGCACACTGCCGAGCCTGACGATGAGCAGCACTGATCTTGCCCCGATGGAGCCGCACGAGGCGTTTCGCGGCGCGGCGATCGAGACGATCGAGACGCGCGCCGACGCACACGCGCCCGTCGTGCTGACGCGCGTGCGGCATGCGGAGTGCGGTTTCGGCGTCGTCGAGTTCCTGCCGCCCGCCGATTGCTGCTTGATCGGCGTGGCGCTGCCGGCGCGCACGCCATGCGCGACGCCGGGTGCCGACGACGCGCCGGGTCGGGATGCGCGCATCGCCTTGCGAATCCGACAGGAGGGCGAGCCGTTTCGCGCCGATCTGCAAAGGCCGTTCGACATGCTGTTCCACGTGCTGCCGCGGCGCACGCTGGCCGAGCTGACGGCCGACATGCAAATGGGCGGCGTTCGCGAGCTCGCATGTCCGGACGACAGCCACGACGCGGTGCTGCAGTGTCTCGTCGGGGCGCTGCTGACGGCGGCGTCCGGCGCTTCGCCGCGCAGCCCGCTGCTCGCCGGTCATGTGGCGCGCGCGATGCAGATCCACATCGTGCAGACATATGGCGTGGCCGCGCCGAACGCGCCCGCGAAGGGCGGGCTGGCGAACTGGCAACTGGAGCGCGCGAAGGCGATCCTCGAGGAGAACGCCGCCGGCGAGGTGCCGATCTCGCAGGTCGCGTCGGCGTGCGGCTTGTCGCGCAGCTACTTCATCAAGGCGTTTCGGCAAACGGTCGGCACGACGCCGCACCGGTGGCTGCTCGAGCACAAGATCGAACGCGTGAAGCACTGCCTGCTTTCGAACTCCGAACCGATCGCCGACATCGCGCACCAGTGCGGCTTCTCGGATCAGGCGCATCTGACGCGCGTCTTCACCAGCATGATCGGCACGCCGCCCGCCGCGTGGCGTCGCGTGAACCGGAAATAGCGGGGTTTCGTCGAAGCGCGCCGGCCAGGCGCGGCGCGCGCGCGATCATGCGCGTGCGCGCCGCCGCCATCCGCCGGGCGGCGCGCCGACGATTTTCGCGAACGCCTGCGTGAAATGGCTCTGGCTCGAAAAGCCGCAATGCGCCGCGATGCGCCGCGATGCGCGCGAGCGGCCAGTCGCCATGCGCGAGCAGATGCTTCGCGGTGTCGATGCGCCGTTCGATCAGCCATTGATGCGGCGTCTTGCCGGTCGTCGCGCGCAAGCTGACGGAGAATCGGCGCATCGTCGTCGCGAGCCACGGTTGTCTCGACGAGATGGGCGTGCCCGCCGCGCCGGGCGATCTCGCGTCGCACCGGTGTCTGCGTTTTCCGTATCGGCAAGGGCGGCAGAGCTGGACGTTCAGCCGCGATGGCGGGGCGGAGAAGGTCGAGGTTCGCGGCAGGCTGACCGCGAACAGTCTCGACATCCTGCGTGAAGGCGTGCTCGACGGGCAGGGCGTCGCGCTCGCGCCGACCTGGCGCGTGCACGACGACGTCGTCGCGGGCCGCGTGCTGCCGCTGTTCGAGGCGTGGCGCATGACGCCGCCGGGCGGCGACGCGCAAGTCTATGCGGCGTATCTGCCGAATCGGCGACATTCGCGAAAGGTGCAGACGTTCATCGCGTTTCTCGCCGAACGCATGCCGCAGGCGCTCGACCGCTGACGGATCGCGCCCGGGCTTGCGCGTCGGGCGTCGGCGATGGCCGGGGCGACCGTGTCCGGGACGAGCTGGTTGCGGCGCGACGGATCGCCGGCGTGTGGCGGCTATCGACTGGCGTGCCGATCTTTCCGGTCGCTTGAATGGGGCCGATCGAATTGGGCCGCTTGAATGAGGCCGCTCGAATGGAGCTGCTCAAATGCGGCGGCTCGAATCGGGCCGCGAGCCATCGCGCACGCGTTGATCGGAAGCGTCGTGCGCCGGCATGCATGAAGCGGCCGCGCGCTTGCTCGCGGCCGGATTGCGGAGAAACGAGCGAAATCGGCAATCGACAATCGACAATCGGCGATCGGATTCGGCCGGCGCGTCCGCTCGCATGGCGGGCGCGCCGGCCGATCCGGTTCAGCGCGCCGGAACGGGCGCCAGCACTTCGTGCGCGCTCGCGGTGCGCTGCGCAGCCTTGTGGACCATCGTGTATGCGTAATCGACGCCCATGCCGTAAGCGCCCGAATGCTCCTTCACGAGCGTCATCACGGCGTCGTACGTCTCGCGGTGCGCCCAGTCGCGCTGCCATTCGAGCAGCACCTGCTGCCACGTGACCGGCACGACGCCCGCCTGGATCATCCGCTGCATCGCGTAGTCGTGCGCTTCCTTGCTGGTGCCGCCCGACGCGTCGGCGACCATGTAGATCTCGTAGCCGCCCTCGGCCATCGCGCACAGCGCGAACGTCAGGTTGCAGACTTCGGTCCACAGTCCGGACACGACGACTTTCTTGCGGCCGTTCGCCTTCAGCGCGTCGCGCACTTTCCGGTCGTCCCACGAGTTCATCGACGAGCGCTCGAGCAGCTTGTGATCGGGGAACACGTCGAGCAGCTCCGGGTACGTGAAGCCGGAGAACGATTCCGATTCGACCGTCGTGATCGTCGTCGGGATGTTGAAGATCTTCGCGGCCTTCGCGAGGCCGACGACGTTGTTCTTCAACGTCTGGCGATCGATCGACTGAACGCCGAACGCCATTTGCGGCTGCTGATCGATGAAGATCATCTGGCAGTTGTGCGGAGTGAGGACTTCGAGCTTCGGGTCGGACATGACAATCTCCGGGGTGACGCCGTTCAGGGCGGGAGTGAACAAAGACATTCGATGCGCGGCGATCGCTGTGATCGCTGCGATCGCGCACATCGTTTCTGGATCGAATGCGAACGCGGCACGCCGCCGACGCCGCGCGCCGCGTTCAGGCCGGGCGGCCGAGTCGAAACGCGGGCGCGCCGACTCGAACGATCTGCTGCGGGATGGATGCTAGAGCGTGGATGTCCGGCCGTCTTGAACAATAGTGCGCAAACTTGGCGAGGAGTCCGGTGAACGTTGCGCGTCGGCTTGCGTGCGAACTGCTCGCCGTCGACGATGATGCCGCCGTATCGCCGTATCGCCGTATCGCCGTATCGCCGCATCGCCGCATCGCCGCTTCGCGCCATTCGATGTCGCGTGCGCGTGCGAACGCGTCGCGTCGCGTCGCGTCGCTATCGTTCAAAACTGGCGACAAACGTTCAATACGCGAGCGCCCGCAAATGCGATAGTCAGCCGCGACCGATCGAGACGCCCGCGAACGGATCGCAGGTTCACCGCTCGCGCGCCAGCTCGACGTTCCGACGACGCACACGACCACTACATCCGGACTACCCATCATGAAAGCTTATGTCTTGTCGCTCGCCATGGGGCTGCTCGTGGGCATCATCTACGGCGTCTCCAACGTGCGCTCGCCGGCGCCGCCCGTGATCGCACTCGTCGGCCTGCTCGGCATCCTCGCGGGCGAGCAGGTGCCGCCGCTCGTCAAGCGGCTGCTGAGCAACGCCGAGACGTCGACTTCCTGGTATCAGCACCAGGTCAAGCCGCACATGTTCGGCCAATTGCCGACTTGCCCGAAGGCGCCGGACGCGCCGGCGCAGGTCGCAGCCGCCCGTCACCCCGATTCGTCATCCGGAGAGCAACGCCATGGCTGACCACGCCGCACACGCCACCCCCGATCTGATCCTGCACCGCGGTCGCTTCACGACGCTCGACCGTTCGAATCCGGCCGCGAGCGCGGTCGCGATCAAGAGCGGCCGGTTCGTCGCCGTCGGCGGCGACGAGCTGCTCGCGTCGGCGGGCGCGAACACGCGGATCGTCGACCTGCAAGGCAAGGGCGTGTTGCCGGGCCTGATCGACAACCATCTGCACATCATTCGCGGCGGCCTGAACTTCAACATGGAGTTGCGCTGGGACGGCGTGCGCAGCCTCGCCGACGCGATGGCGATGCTGCGCCGCCAGGTGGCCGTCACGCCCGCGCCGCAATGGGTGCGCGTGGTCGGCGGCTTCACCGAGCATCAGTTCGCCGAGAAGCGTTTGCCGACGATCGACGAGCTGAACGCCGTCGCGCCCGATACGCCGGTCTTCATCCTGCATCTGTACGATCGCGCGCTGCTCAACGGCGCGGCGCTGCGCGCGGTCGGCTATACGAAGGACACGCCGGAGCCGCCGGGCGGCCGGATCGCGCGCGACGCGGCGGGCAACCCGACCGGGCTGCTGCTCGCGCGGCCGAATGCGGCGATTCTCTACGCGACGCTCGCGAAGGGGCCGAAGCTGCCGTTCGAATATCAACTGAATTCGACGCGGCACTTCATGCGCGAGCTGAACCGGCTCGGCGTGACGGGCGCGATCGACGCCGGCGGCGGCTTCCAGAACTATCCGGACGATTACGCGGTGATCGAGCAGTTGGCGAAGCACGATCAACTGACGATCCGGCTCGCGTACAACCTGTTCACGCAGAAGCCGAAGGAAGAGAAGCAGGACTTCCTGAACTGGACCGCGACATCGAAATACCACGACGGCACCGACTATTTCCGCCACAACGGCGCGGGCGAGATGCTGGTGTTCTCGGCGGCGGACTTCGAGGATTTCCGCGAGCCGCGCCCCGATCTTTCGCCCGACATGGAAGGCGAGCTCGAAGCGGTCGTGCGCGTGCTCGCGCAGAATCGCTGGCCGTGGCGCTTGCATGCGACCTACGACGAAACGATCAGCCGCGCGCTCGACGTGTTCGAGCGCGTGAACCGCGACATTCCGCTCGACGGGCTGAACTGGTTCTTCGATCACGCGGAGACGATTTCCGACGAATCGATCGACCGGATCGCCGCGCTGGGCGGCGGGATCGCGGTTCAGCACCGGATGGCGTACCAGGGCGAATACTTCGTCGAGCGCTACGGCCAGGCCGCGGCGGAAGCGACGCCGCCTGTCAGGCGGATGCTCGACAAGGGCGTCAACGTGTCGGCCGGCACCGATGCGACGCGCGTCGCGTCGTACAACCCGTGGGTGTCGCTCGCTTGGCTCGTCACCGGCAAGACGGTCGGCGGCGCGCAGCTTTATCCGCGCGCGAATTGCGTCGATCGCGAAACCGCGCTGCGGATGTGGACCGAGAACGTCACGTGGTTCTCGAACGAAGTCGGCAAGAAGGGCCGGATTCAGGTCGGGCAGCTCGCGGATCTGATCGTGCCCGACCGCGATTTCTTCGCATGCCCGGAATCCGACATCGCGGATACGACGTCGCTCTTGACCGTCGTCGGCGGCAAGGTCGTCTACGGCGCGGGGCCGTTCGCCGACATCGACGAAGGCGCGCCGCCGCCCGCGATGCCGGACTGGTCGCCCGCCCGCGTGTTCGGCGGCTATGCGGCGTGGGGCGACAAGGAAGGCGGCGCGTCGCTGCAGCAGGTGGTCCGGCAGGCGGCGCAGGCGTGCGCGTGCGCGAACCGTTGCGGCATTCATGCGCATCGGCATGCGAGCGCGTGGAGCAGCAAGCTGCCGGTCGACGATCTGAAGAGCTTCTGGGGCGCGCTCGGCTGCTCGTGCTGGGCGGTGTGAGCGCGCTCGGGCGCGCGTGCCGCGCGTCGCTGTCTCGTCGCATTCCGGTGACGCGCTTGGTCGCGTCGCGCGACGAAGCGTCGGCGGGAGCGACGCGGACATTCCGGCGCATTCGGCCGTCCAGCTGTGCTTCGCGCGCGCGAACGCGCGGCAGCGGCCGCGCACGCCCGGCGCGCAGTCCGCCGAAATACGTTTCGCCGGCGAGATCTGCCGCCGTCTCGACGGCATCCCGCTCGCGATCGAACCGGCGGCCGCGCGCGCGGCGACGCTCGGCCTGGAAGGCGTGCACCGCCGCCTCGACGATTGCCTCGCGATTCTCGGCGGACTCGTCCCCGGGGCCGGCTGGCCGGACCAAACGCCGCGCGGGCGCGCAGCAGGCGCCGGCGCGGCATGTCGATGACTTCACCACTTTGGGAAACAAGCATGCAAATACGACGCTCGGGAATACGTTCGGCCTTGCTGGCCGCCCTGATGTTCGGCTTCGCGCAGATGCCCGCCGCTTTCGCGGATGCGGATGCGGGCGCCGCCGCCGAATCCGCGCGCGCGATCGCATCGGCGCCGCCGGTCGCCGTCGGGCCGCAATACGACACGACGCATGTCTACGTCGCGGTTCCCGATCTGGACGCGTTCGTCGACAGCTTCGTCGCGACGTTCGGCGGGAAGGCGTCGCCGCGCGTGACGCTCACCGTCACGCCGACGCCGAGCGAAACGCTGTCGCAATACGTGCAGACGCCGGTGGGAATGCTGTCGGTATTCGGGTTCAAGACGCCGATTCCCTATCCGTTCGGCGCCGAGCGCACGGGCTATCTCGTGACGGATCTCGACGACGCGGTGAAGGCCGCGCGGGCCGCCGGCGCGGACATCGTCGTCGATTCGTTCGACGACCCGATCGGCCGCGACGCCGTCGTTCGCTGGCCGGGCGGCGTGATGATGCAGCTGTATTGGCACCGGAAGGCGCCGTCTTACGCGCCGCTCGCGACGGTTCCGGACAATCGCGTCTATCTGTCGCCGTACGAGGCGGATCGCTTCGTCAAGAGCTGGGTCCGGTTTTCGCACGGCAAGATCGTCTCCGACAACCGTCGCGAAGACGGCGGCGCAATCGGCCGGCCGGGCGCCGAGGTGCGCAAGATCGTGATCGAATCGACTTTCGGACGCGTCGCCGCGTTCGTGACCGACGGCAAGCTGCCGTATCCGTACGGCCGCGAAACGACCGGCTACGCGGTCGCCGACCTCGATGCGACGCTCGAGAACGCGCAGGCGGCGGGCGTCAAGGTTCTGGCGCGGCCCTATCGCACGCAGGCCGGGCGCACCGCGATGCTCGCGTTCCCCGGCGGCTATATCGCGGAAGTGCACGACGCGCAATGACGATGCGCCGCGTTTCCGCGCTCGGTTGCTGGGCGCTGATGTCGCTGTTCGCGGCGGTGCGCGCGCATGCGGCGGATGCGTCGCCCATGTCACCCGCGTCGCCGACGTCACCAGCGTCGCCCACGACGCCCACGTCGCCCGCGTCACCCACGTCACCCATGTCACCCACGTCGCCCGCATCGCCGGACGCATCGTCCTGCACGAAGGCGCGTCCGGCGATCTTGTTCAATCGCTGGCAGGAGGATTGGTCGGCGCTCGCGGACCCGTGCGTGCCGCGCAGGCCGCTCGATGCGCTGAAATACCTGCCGCTGCTCGGCCGCAGCGACACGTATCTGTCGCTCGGCGCGGTGCTGCGCGAGCGGCTCGAGATGAACGATGCGCCGCTGTTCGGCCTCGGCCGCGCGCACGACGACACCTACGTGCTGCAGCGCGCGCAGGTGCATGCCGACCTGCGAATCGCCGGGCACGTGCAGGTGTTCGTGCAGCTCGAGGACGCGCGCACGTTCGGCAAGGACGACGTCGGCTCCGTCGATCGCAATCGCGTGGATCTGCGCCAGGCGTTCGTGACCTATGCCGGCGCGATCGGGCCCGGCGTCTTCAAGGCGCGAATCGGCCGCCAGGAGATGGCGTTCGACTTGCAGCGCTTCGTGTCGGTGCGCGACGGCCCGAACGTGCGCCAGGCGTTCGACGGAATCTGGGCCGACTGGGAAGAGGGCCCGTGGCGCTTCATCGGCTATGCGACGCAGCCCGTCCAGTATCGCGACGATCACGCATTCGACGACGTGTCGAACCGCAATCTCACGTTCAGCGGCGTGCGCATCGAACGTCAGGGCGTGGGGCCCGGCGATCTGTCCGCTTATTATTCGCGGTACAACCGGGCGCAGGCCCGGTTTCTGGATGGCTCGGGTGCGGAGCATCGCGACGTGTTCGATGTCCGGTACGCGGGCAGGCAGCGCAACGTCGATTGGGACGTCGAAGGCATGCTCCAGTCGGGGCACGTCGGCGCGCAGCGCATCGACGCGTGGGCGGTGGGCTCGCTCGCGGGCTATACGTTCGCCAACGTGCGCTGGACGCCGCGCGTCGGCTTGCAGGTCGACGCCGCGTCGGGCGACCGGCACCCGCACGACGGCCGCATCGAGACGTTCAATCCGCTGTTCCCGAACGGCTACTACTTCGCGCTCGCCGGCTACACCGGCTATACGAATTTGATTCACGTGAAGCCGTCGGTCACGTTGAAGCCGAGCAACGCGCTCACGCTGCTCGCGGCGGTCGGGCTTCAGTGGCGCGCGACGACGGCGGACGCGGTCTATGCGCAGGGCGCGTCGCCCGTGCCGGGCACGGCGGGGCGCGGCGGCAAGTGGACCGGTTTCTACACGCAGTTGCGCGCCGATTGGGCGGTGACGGCGAATCTGGCGGCGGCGCTCGAAATCGTGCATTTTCAGATCGGCGACGCGATCCGCGCCGCGGGCGGTCGAAACGCGGATTATCTGGGCGCGGAGTTGAAATTCGGGTGGTAGCCGCGTCAGCGGCGCGGCGCATCCGAATTCCTCGGCGCTGGCGAACGATGTTGCCAGTCGGAGCGTGCACGCGTGGTTCGATCGAATCCTGAATCGTGGAAATTCGGATTCGCTCAAGTGCGAGCACGGCGCGTGTGTCGCGCATGAATCCGCCAGGCGCGGCATGGCGAAGCCCTGGCGAAGGCGGGTCTCTGCGCCGCATCGACGCGCGCCGCAGGCGCGTCAGACCGGCATCTCGCCGGCGACCTTGAGCCGCGTGCTGTCGATGTCGACCGAAGATCCGCGCATCAGCACCGTATTGGCGATTGCCGACGCGCTCGCTTCGACCGTCGGGTATCTGCTGCATAGCGAGCGCGTCTACCCGATTCCGATTCTCGAATGGGACGAGATGCTCGATTTCTCGCGCGGCCATGACAACGCCGCCCGCAACACGCGATGGGTGACGGTCAATACGCCGCGCGGCCCCGGCGCGTTTGCGGCGCGTACGAAACCGTCGATGGCGCCGCGGTTTCGCGAAGGGTCGGTCGTGATCGTGGAGCCGGGCCTCGCGTTTCGCGACGCTCAGATGGTCGTCGCCGCGATCGACGGCGGCGAGCCGGCGCTGCGCCGCGTGATCGAGGACGGCGAGGCCGTCCGGCTCAAAAGCGTCGGCGCGCCGCACGCGCAGACGGTCGACGCTTTCGGCCGGGGCGTTGCGGTGCTCGGCGTCGTGACCGAGTCGCGCCTCATCAATCCTTGAACGAAAACGGATTGAAGCTCGTGTGATAGTCGTAGTAGTCGATCTGATCCACGCGCTTGAGGCGCTTCGACACGGCCGTGACGACGGGCAGCAGCACGAGCTCGTAGATCAGCTTGAAGGCTATCTGGATGCCGATCATCGTCAGCACGACGTCCCGCGGCAGCCGCCCCCAGAAGAGGATCGCGCAGAACAGCGTGCTGTCGATCACGATCGCGACGCCGGTGCTCGACACGATACGCGCCCACAGATGGCGGCCGGCCGTCGCGATCTTGAGTTTCGCGAGAAACGTCGTGTTGATGAACTCGCCGCAGAAATACGCGACGGTCGACGCGACGAACGTTCGGGCGAATTCGAGCGCGAGCGCCGGGTATGCGGCGGCGAGCGTCGGGTTTCGCGCCTCCCAGCTGGGCAACGCGGGCGGCAGCGACAGCAGCCAGGTGCCGATGATGAACATCAGGTTCACCGCCAGCCCGCCCCAGATCACCAGGCGGCTGACGCGATATCCGTAGACCTCGGTGATGATCGTGCTGAACGCGTAGGTCATCGGAAACGCGATCAGCGCCGCCGGAATGCCGAAGCTGACGGCGCCGAGAAGCGGCAGCCCATCGATCCTGAGCTCGATGACGCGCGCGCCCGTCACGTTCGACAGCATCAGGAAGCCGACATAGACAAGCGCGAGCAGCAAGACGGCGGGCGTCAGTCGATGCTTGCGCGTCGGGAAGTACGACAGCGGGACGAGCCCGTCCGTGTCAGTGGCGGCGTTGAGAAAGCCGATGTGCGCGACGTCCTCGCGCGAGAACTTGCCGAGCCACGATTTCGTGTTCAGCTCGCGCGGCGACATCTTGAAGGTGGCGCCGGAATCGCACACGCGCACCAGGACGAGCAACGCGTCGTTGTCGAGCGACGGCTCGATGACGGCTTCGATTTCATGAGAAGCGTATTCCATGATCGGCCTGCGAGGCGGGCTATTGCCGGATCAAGCGCGGATTCGGCACGTCGTGCAGCGGCTCGCTGCTGCGAACCGGGTTGATGTCGATGCCGCCGCGGCGCGTGTAGCGGGCCGCGACGGTCAGCCGTGCGGGCGCGCATCGTTGCTGAATGTCCTTGAAAATCCGCTCGACGCATTGCTCGTGGAATTCCTCGTGATTGCGAAACGACACGACGTACCTGAGCAGCGCCTCGCGATCGATGCGCCGGCCTTCGTAGGCGATCGAGACCGTACCCCAGTCGGGCTGTCCCGTCACGAGGCAGTTCGATTTCAGCAGGTTCGAATAGAGCGTTTCGCGGACCTGTTCGTCATGCGTCGCGAGGAGCCGCCGGTCCACGTCGAATGCGTCGATCGCGATGTCCTGCTCGTCGATCGACGTGCCGGCCGGCGTGCCGATGTGGCGCGCGGCGGCGCGCTCCAGCGGCTCGAGCGTGACGGAAACGGGCGCGCCCGCGCAGCGCGACAGGTCTTGCGCGGCGATGCGCTCGACGTCAGCCGGAGTCTCGAACGACGTGTTGTTGAAGGTGTTGAAATACAGCTTCATCGATTTCGACTCGATCACGTTCGGCGATGCGCACGGCACGACGATCGTCGCGATCGCGACGCGCGGCACGCCGCGCGGCGTCAACCACGAGAGCTCGTAGTGGTTCCACACGTCGACGCCGAAGAACGGCAACGGGCCCGTGATGCCGATTTCCTCGCGCTTGATCGTGCGCGGAATCGCGAAAAGCTTCTCCGGGTTGTACGTGGATTCGTACTTGGATTGCTTGCCAAGCTCCATGGCGCCTCGGTTCGGCGATGAATTCATGTTTTTGGGATTCCTGGTTTCGGTATTTCGATTCTCGATCAACCAAATTCGGTCGTTCAGGCGCGTGGACGGAAGAACCTTGTTCATTCGACGAGCTTCGGCATGATACCCGATGGTTCCGTTGTTAATAGTCGGGTAAAACGGGATCTGCGAGAGATTGTGCGGTCAATCCGGAAGGCCGATTCATTCGTTTTTTTGATCGGGATGGTTTCGATTGTTTTGTGTTTTGGCGGAGGGCGTAAAGTTTGTGGAAATGAATTAAAGATATAAATAATATATGTTCGATTATCCATTTGTGCATGTTGGACATGAATGGTTGTGGGCGCGTGCACATGGCTTGTGCCGAGTGTGGTGCCGCTCGGTCGGTTACGGAGGGAGTACCTGTTAGATCTACGAGTTTCGATGGGTTGCCAATTCATCCATATTATCTCCGTTAAGATAATTATTGTTTTTGCAATATGGAAATAGGCTTGACGCAGTAGCTGTCTGAGTTATTAAAAGAGAAGTTGCAGGTCGTGCTTGTAATCCGTCTGTCGAATGACGAAGCCAGCGAAAAAATGCTCAGATCGCGGACGCGATTCGATGTGTCGATGAAATCCCAGGTTCCGATCACTGAGCGGAATCGTCATTGACAGGGAAATCGGTTAGTCGAAATGCTGGAGGAGCGCCGAAAGGGTTCAGGTCGAGGCAATGCGATAGGTCGATGCGGCCCGGTAGATGGACAAGATCGGGATGCGGCGGGGATCAATCGATCAGTTGAATCGATGCTCGCGCCGGGTGGAAGGAACGGGCAATTCGTGGGGCGCTGCCTGTATGCGTGGCCGCCGGGCGGCGTGGCGGAGGCTGCGGGGATTCAGTGAGCCTCGCTTAAGAAGGCGACGACGAGATAAACCGGCTAGGGCCTGTTCCCGCTAATAACGGGCTTGCGAACGTGCCTTTGCGCCCGCATGGCAAGGAGAGAGGAGGCGCAATAGCCGTCGCTATTGCAACGACGAACGACGCCGCCATGCGGGCGCAAAGGCACGTTCCCGTGATCGAAAAAATCCGTCGAGGGGCTGGCCGCCAGAAGGGCCGATCGCTGCGCCATGCTCCTCGCGAATACGTCGAGTATTCGCTTCGTCGCAATCCTCGCGCTCGGCCCTTCTGGCGGCCAGCGCAAGCCCGTTATTAGCGGGAACAGGCCCTAGGCCGATGTGCGGACGTTGCTCCGGATTTGACTGACGGATGCGCGTGAGAGAGCACGATCGCTGGCCGAGCTTCACAGCAACGATGGCGGCGCTGCATGCTCGCATCGGCGGCAGCCGCCGTGACATGCGTGACGAGCGCCGATCGCTCGGCCCGGGCAGCGTGTTGCGCGCGCAAGCATTTTCATGCGGGCACGCGCGCACGGCGTTCGTCCATTTTCATCACGCCACGCGCCGCTTGTTCGCGCCCGGCTGTGTCGGCGCGCCTGATTCGTCCGGCATCCGATGATCGATCCGCGTGAAAGCGGCCGCAAAGAAGGCAAGCCGTGATCGCGCGATGAGTTAGGCCACCGCCTGTCAGCCCTTCCGATCTGCCTCGGAACAGGCGGCTTTCGCGATCGCCGTGATTGGCGATCGCTTTTTTATTTCGACGCGTGCGCGCTGGCCGAAGCGCGCACGCTCTACGCCGCGGTGCGGCGCGGCGCGCCGCACCGCACCGCATCGCACTGCGCTTCGCCTCATTGCGCGGCGAGCTGTCTGCGCATCGCGTCGACGAACGCCGGGTCCGTCTCGCCGAGCGTGTTCGTACGCGCGACGATGCGGCCGTCGGCGTCGAGCAGCACGATCGTGCTCGAATGATTGAACTCGCCGCTCGCGAGCTTCCGGTACTGAACGCCGAACAGCGCGGCGACCGTCCGCGTGTTGTCGCGGTCGGTGCGCGCGAGCCGCCAGCGCGCGTCGAGGCCGTGCGCGTTCGCCGTCTTGCGCAGCACCGCGACCGAATCGCGATCGGGATCGATCGTCACCGCGACGACCTTGATTCGCTTGCGCGCCGCTTCGCCGCCCGCGTCGAGCGTGAGGCCGATCGTCTCGAACAGCATCGGGCACACCATCTTGCACGACGTATAGAACATGCTGACGAGCGTCGGCGTTCCGCGCAAATCGGCGAGACGAAATGTTTTGCCATCCTGATCGGTCAGCAGCGTGCTCGTCTGATAGAGCGAATCCGTCGCCGCCGAGGGGGCGGCCGCGGTGGCCGCGGCCGATGTGGCGACGCCCGCGCCTCGAGCGGTCGTCGCGACGCATGCTGCGACGCACAGCGCGAGCGCGCCGCGCCGGATGCGATGTCCTGGTTTCATCGTTGATCTCCTGAAATCGAACGGGCGCAGCGAAAGCCGAGGCTTCCGGTCGAATCCGCGCCGGTGAGGGAAGACAGCAGCGCGACGCGCATCAGCACCGCGTAGCTGTCGCGGCGCACGATGCTGATCGCGCCGGCGCCGCAGAATCGTTGCTGGTCCGGGTCGCCTTGCGTGCGGCTGTCGCCGCTGATGAAGAGCGCATTGAAATCGTCGACCCATTCCCAGATCAGCCCGTGCAGGTTGCGTGCGCCGTAGACGTTCGGCACGCCGCCGACAGGCGGCAGCACGCGCGCGGCGGGCTGTTCGTACCACGACAGAATCTGCCGGCGCCACAGCGGATCGTTGCGCGCGTCGGGGCGCGTCGCGTCGGCCGCCGCCGCGTATTCCCATTCGAGCCACGTCGGCAGCCGCGCGCGTTCGCTGGCGCAGTACGCACGCGCGGCGAACCAACTGACGCCCGTGACGGGCGCGTCGGGCGGCGTTTGCGGCGCCGCATGCAACGGATCGGCCCAGTCGGCGAGATACGCGGGCCCGGCGAACACGCGCGCGACGCGGTCGCGCCGCCATTCGGGATGCGCGCTCACGAATGCCGAGAACGCGCGGACGGTCACGGGCGTGTCCTGCAGTTCGAACGCGTCGATGCGAACGGGCGCCGAGCGGCCTGGGACGTCCTGCGGCAGCGCGCTTTCGAAGTCGCCGCCCGGCAGCCGCACGAAGCGCGCGGCGTGCGCGCCGCCCGCGGCGAGGGCAAGCGCCGCGGCGATCGCGATGCCGGCCAGCCGGGCCGCGCTCGCGGCGCAACACATGGACGACGGTTTCGAGGCGCGCATGGCGGTTCTCCCCGATGTCGGCGGTCAGTGCGACGCCTCGGCGACGGCGGGCGTCTTCGCGCGCGCCTTCGCGACTTCGTCCGCGCCGATCCGGCCGCCCGGATTGTTCCAGCTGTTGAGCACGTACGTCAGCACGTTCGCGACCTCGTCGTCGGTCAGCTGCGCCATCGGCGGCATCGCCGAGTCGTAGTCGCGGCCGTTGACCGTCACCTTGCCGTTCAGCCCGTGCAGCAGGATGCCGATCGCGCGCTGCGGATTCGCCGCCAGGAAATCGGAGCCGGCAAGCGGCGGGAACACGCCCGGCAAGCCGGTGCCGCTGCTCTGATGGCACACGGCGCAAGTGCTCGCGAACACCGCGCCGCCCGCTTTCACTTGCGCCGGCAGCGACAGCGGCGCGCCGCTCGTCTTGACGAGCGAGGCGCCGCCTTTCGTGCCGTCTTTCGTGCCGGCGGCCGCCGCCGGCGATCCCGTTGAACCCGATCCCGCCGCGGCGTTGACGCTGTCGCCGCTATAGAGCGTATCGAGCTCCTTGCCCGAATAAATTGCTTTGTTGTCCGGACCATCGACTTTCAGGATCGCGAGCGCGCCTTTGTTGAACGCGCGGAAGATCGAGTGATCGACGAACGTATAGTTGCCCGGCACGCGCGTATGGAATTCGATCGTCGCCGCGCCGCCCGCCGGAATCAGCGTCGTCTGCATGTCGTTCTGCGTGACGCTGGAGCCGTCCGCGCGCACTTTGTCGAACACCGCGCCGATCACGTGGAAGCTCGACACGAGATTCGGCCCGCCGTTGCCGATGAAGAGGCGCACCGTCTCGTCGGTGCGCGCGCGCATCGCCTTGTCGCCCGTCAGCGCGCCTTCGGCGCCGTTGAAGACGACGTAGGTCGGGCGCTCGTCGATCGCCTTGTCCATGTCGAACGATTGCAGCCCCTTCTCGCGATATTTGCCGTTCGTGTAGAAATCGCCCTGCATCACGTAGTACTCGTGGTCGACCTTCGGCAGCCCTTCGGGCGGCTCGACGAGAATCAGGCCGTACATCCCGTTCGCGACATGCATGCCGACGGGCGCGGTCGCGCAGTGATACACGAAGAGCCCTTCGTTCAGCGCCTTGAACGTGAAGCGCGATTCGTGGCCGGGCGCGGTGAAGCTCGACGTCGCGCCGCCGCCCGGCCCCGTCACCGCGTGCAGATCGATGTTGTGCGGCATTTTGCTGTCCGGACGGTTCTTGAGATGGAACTCGACCGTGTCGCCTTGCCGCACGCGGATGAAGTTGCCGGGCACCGCGCCGCCGAAGGTCCAGAACGTGTAGTTCACGCCGTCCGCGATCGGCATCACTTTCTCGATCACTTCGAGATCGACGATGACTTTCGCCGGATAGCGGCGAGCGATGGGCGGCGGCACGTTCGGCGGGCTCACGAGCGTCGCGTGGATCGGCTCGCCTTGCGGCGGGCCGAAGTCGCCGGGAATCTTGCCGGATGCGCTCGCCGTTGCGGCATGCGCGCTCGTCGCGACGACGGCGCCGAACAGGACGGACAGGAACGTGGCGCGCAGTTGGCCACGGATCGATTGCAGGTCTTCTTTCATGATTAGCCCCTCGCTGGCTTCGTTTCCTCCAAGCTATCGATCGCGAGGCAGGCGAGTATTGATGCACAGCAAATGCATCTTTGTGAGCAGGCGCGGGGCGGCGAATAACTTAATCCAGATGAATTTCTGGAGAAGCGGCTGCGCCCGCTTGTCGCAGGTATTGCGGTGTGCGAACGGATCGCGCGTTACGCGCGATCCGTTCGTCTGCTGCGTGGGGATGCGCCGTCGTGCGCGGCGCGCTTGCGGATAGAAAGTGGCCGACCGGTCACGGTCGGCCAAAAAGGTTCCGGCTTTATCCGAGGGCCATTGCCAGAACCCGAGAAACGGCCGGCGGCGCTGCGTCGCCGTGCCGCCGCGCCGCGCATGGGCGGTGCGGCAAGGCGGCGGCGAAGCTCGCCGGCAAGCCGCGCGCGATGCCCGCGATGGGCGGCGGCGCGACGAAACGGCACGGCTGCGTGCGACACGTCAGCGCGCACGCAAGTCAGCGCGCGCGCAACCTGTCCGCGAGCGAGCGGAACCCCGCCGCGAACACGTGCTCGCTGATCGACGCCGCGACCGGCTGCAACTCGACGCCTTGCGTCGTGAAGTTCGCCCACCATTGCGCGAACGTCTTGCCCGAATCGGTGACGGGGAAGAGCTCCACGCCTGCGACATAGTCGCGCACCGGCATCGACGTCTCGATGATCGAATACTCGAGCGCGTGATTCGGCTCGTCGAGCTTCAGCAGTTTTTCGCGGACGTAGCCGTCCGACAGCGTCAGATGGCGGATCGCGCCCACCGTGTAAGCGTCCGGGCCGGGCTCGAGCCGGCTCTCGACGATCGCCGGATGGAACGCGGCGAGGCCGTCGAAATCGCGGAAGAACGCCCAGACGCGCTCGATCGGCGCGTCGATGACACTGCTGGCGAAGGAGGTGTGGTTCATCGTCGTTCGGTTTCTCGTGCAAGGCGCGCGCTTCGCGCGCGGGTCATGACGCGACGCGCCTGTCGATCTCCTTGAAGCGCCGCGTCATGTCGGTCAATGCGGTTTCGGCGGGCAGGCGCTCCATCGAGCTCGCGCCGTAGAAACCGTGGCACTGCGGACACGCGCGCAGGATGTACGCGGCGTCCTCGGGCGACGCGATCGGGCCGCCGTGGCAGAGCACGATCACGTCGTCGCGCACGGATTTTGCCGCATCGGCCCAGTTGCGCACGAGCGGCACGCAATCGGCGAGCGTGCGCGCGGTGTTCGCGCCGATCGTGCCGCCCGTCGTGAGGCCGAGATGCGCGACGACGATGTCCGCGCCGGCTTCGGCCATCGCGATCGCGTCGGCTTCGCTGAACACGTAAGGCGTCGTCAGCAGGCCCTTGCCGTGCGCGAGGCGGATCATGTCGACTTCGAGCGCGTAGCCCATCCCGGTCTCCTCGAGATTCGCGCGGAAGTTGCCGTCGATGAGGCCGACGGTCGGGAAGTTCTGCACGCCGGAAAATCCGAGCCGCATCAGCTCGTCGAGAAACGCGTCGAAGTTGCAGAACGGATCGGTGCCGTTCACGCCGGCGAGCACGGGCGTCGACTTGACGACGGGCAGCACCTCGCGCGCCATGTCGACGACGATCTCGTTCGCGTTGCCGTACGCGAGCAGGCCCGCGAGCGAGCCGCGCCCGGCCATCCGGTAGCGGCCCGAGTTGTAGATCACGATGAGGTCGATGCCGCCCGCTTCCTCGCATTTCGCGGACAGGCCCGTCCCCGCGCCGCCGCCTATGATCGGCTCGCCGCGCGCAATGGCCGCGCGCAGCTTCTCGAGGATCTCGGCGCGTGAAAGTCTCTTCATCTTCAATTCCGGTGTGCTGCGAGAAGCGATAAGAAGTGTTCGACGGCGACGTCGGCGAACCGTGGATCGTTGATGTGCGCGGGCACGCGCACGAGGCGGCGGCGCTCTGTCTGGACGACCGTCGCCTCGAGCGCGTCGAACAGCGCCGCGTCGGCTTCCGGGCTCCAGAACGCCTGGCCCGGCGCGTCGAGCGCCGACACGCCGCCTTCGGGAATCAGGAACCGCACGGGGCCGTCGCACGCGTTCAGCTTCGCGCCGATCCACTCGCCGATCAGGCGGTTCTCGGCCGGCGTCGTGCGCATCAGCGTGACTTGCGGATTGTGCTTGTACAGCAGGCGGCCGGCGTAGCGGGGCGGCACCGTGTCGATGTGGCCGAAGTTCACCATGTCGAGCGCGCCGCACGAGCCGACGTACGGCGTCTTGCTGCGCGCGATCGCGTCGAAGCGATCCTCGCCGCACGCGAGCACGCCGCCCATCAGCAGGTCGCAGACTTCGGTGGTGGTGAGATCGAGCACGCCGTCGAGCAGGCCGCTGTCCGCGAGCTTCTCCATCGCATGGCCGCCGTTGCCGGTCGCGTGGAACACGATGCAGTCGAAGCGCGCTTCGAGCCGCGACGTGACCGCCTGGATGCACGGCGTCGTCACGCCGAACATCGTCAGGCCGAGCGCGGGCTTCAGGTCGCCGGGCAACGGCTGCATGTCGCGCACCGCGCCCGCGATCATGTGCGCGCCGTTCGCGAGCACCTGGCGCGAGATCCGGTTCAGGCCGGCGACGTCCGTCACCGAATAGAGCATCGCGATGTCCGACGAGCCGACGTACGCGGACACGTTGCCCGACGCCATCGTCGAGATCATCAGCTTCGGCACGCCGACGGGCAGCGCCTGCATCGCCGGCGTGACGAGCGCCGTGCCGCCCGAGCCGCCGATGCCGATCAGCGCGGCGACGTCGTCGCGGCTCGCGAGGTAGCGCTCGAATGCGACCGCCATCGCGGCGATCGCGCGGCCGCGATCGTCGCAGAATACGGCGGACGCGCCGTCCGGATGGTGCGCGGCGACGATGTCCGCGCCGATGTCGGCCGCGAGGCCCGGCGTGCGGGTCGATAGGTCGACGACGACCGCCGAAAGCCCCGATTCGACGATCCGGTCCTTGACGAAATGCGCTTCCGCGCCTTTTGTATCAACGGTTGCCGCAACGTAGATCTGTTTACGGTGGGGTACCATTTGGTCTCCTTCGCCAATCGTTCGTTTGTCGCACGATGTCACCGCGATTCGATTCCGCGATCACTTTAACACAGATGAGACGGCCGTCTCAGCGGTCGTCCTCACAAAACACATGCCAACTACCGAATCCGCACCGGAACCGCTGTCCGAGACTCGCGCGCAGACCCGCGAGCTGCTGCTGCAAACCGCGCTGTCGATGCTCGAGCAAGGCTGGTTTCCGTCGATCACCGAGCTCGCGAACGCATCCGGCGTGTCGCGCGCGACCGCTTACCGTTATTTCCCCTCCCAGGCGGCGCTCGTGAGCACCGTCGTCGACGAAAGCCTCGGGCCGGTGCTGCAATGGCGGCCGACGTCGACGTCGGTCGAGGCGCGCGTCAACGAGTTGCTCGACTTCGCGTATCCGCGGATGGAGCAGCACGAGGGCGCATTGCGTGCCGCGCTGCAGGTCGCGCTGCATCAATGGGCGAACGAGCGCGCGCGGCGCGCGCAGGACGAGCCGAAGTACCGGCGCGGCAATCGCCGCCGGCTGCTGACGCTCGCGGTCGAGCCGATGGTGCAGGCGGGCGTCGATCCGGCCGCGGCCGCGCGGCTCGCGCAGGCGCTGTCGCTGCTCTACGGCACCGAGGCGATGGTCGTGCTGAAGGACATCTGGGGGCTCGACTTCCAGCAGTTCATGACCGTCGTCAAATGGATGAGCGCGGCGCTCGTGCGGGCGACGCTCGCAGAGACGGGCGGCGCGGATTCGGCCGCGAGCGGCGCCGTTCCGGCCGGGCGTGCCGAGGCTGCGAGCGATGCAGGCGCGAACGCCGGCGCCGGGGCGGGTGGTGTGGGGGCCGGGGGGCGCGATGCGGGTTCGGCGCGCAGCGTCGGCGCGGTCGGTGACGGCGCGGGTGCGCGGCGCGGCGTCGAGCCCGCGGCGGGCGCGGATGCGGATGCGGCGAGGGCGATCGAGCCGGCCGGCGGTGCCCGTGCCGCGGACGACACGGCCGCGGCGAGCGGCGGCGCTGCGCCGGGCGGTGCGGATCGCGCGCACGAAACCGGCGGCCCGGGCGGCCCGGGCGTCGAGGACGGCATGCGCGCATCGCCGGCTTCCGGATCGCCGGCTCCGGGCGGCGGCGAGCGCGATGGCTGAATGGCGAGCCGTCAATGCAGCAACTGGCGCGAGGCGCGAGGCAGGCACTGCAAATCGGGAGTCAGCGGCAACAAGCCGGAAGCGCAGTGCCAGAGGCCGGAATTCGGAAGCGAAAGGCCAAGAAACGGGAGCCCGGAGCCGCACGCCACCGTCGTCGCGAACGCGAATGCGTGCCCGCGCCGACGGGACCGCATCGGACTGCGCCGCGCGATGCGAAAGCCGCCGTCGACGCGAAAGCCGGCCGCACGGCGCATCGAAAAAACGATACCGAATGGACATCGTCTGCGCGCTTACGCCGCGCGGCCCGGCCAATCGAACATCGTATAAGGCAGCGCGCGTTTGTGGCGTGTCGCGTCGTAGAACCGCAGCACCGTCTCGCTCACCGCTTCGTCGGCCGGCTTGCCTTCGAGGAAGTCGTCGATCTGCTCGTAAGTGACGCCGTATGCGTGCTCGTCGGGCAGTTGCGGGCGCAACGTTTCCAGATCGGCGGTCGGCGTCTTCGTCACGAGCCGCTCGTCCGCGCCGAGCGTGCGCGCGACCTCGCGCACGCGGCGCTTGGTCAGGCCCGCGAGCGGCAGCACGTCCGCGCCGCCGTCGCCGAATTTCGTGAAGAAGCCCATCACCGATTCCGCCGCGTGATCGGTGCCGATCACGACGCCGCGCCGCGCGCCCGCGGCCGCGTATTGCGCGATCATCCGCTCGCGCGCCTTGATGTTGCCGAGCACGAAGTCCTGGTGCGCGTGGTCGAGATACGCGAGGCCGCCCGCGGCGAGCACGGCGAGCATCGCGTCGGCGGCGGGCTTCACGTCGACCGTGAGCGTTTCGTCCGCGCGCACGAACGCGAGCGCGCGCTGTGCGTCCGCTTCGTCATGCTGCGCGCCGTACGGCAGCCGCATCGCCACGAAGCGCGCGTCGTAGCCCGACGCGCGCAGCCGCTCGACGGCCAGTTGCGCGAGCCGGCCCGCCGTCGACGAATCGACGCCGCCGCTGATGCCTAGCACGTAGGCGCGCAATCCGGCCGCGCGCAGGTAGTCGGCGAGGAACGCGATCCGGCGCTCGGCTTCGTCGTGCGCGTCGAACGACGGCGAAACGTGCAGCTCGGCTGCGATCGCCTGCTGGCGGGCGGCGTGATCGGGGCGGGACATCGGCGCGCTCCTCGGCGACGGAATCGAAGGTTCGATCATAGGCGGATTCGCGCGCGCACGCCGGCCGTCAACGGCGGCGCGTGAGCGTGACGCCGGCGAGCGCGGCCGCGAAGCCGGCGATCTGCAGCGGCACGAGCGTTTCGCCGAAGAATGCGTCGCCCTGCAGCGCGGCGAGGGGCGGCGCGAGGAACAGCAGCGATGTCGCGCGCGCCGCCTCGCCCCGCCGCAACATCGCCATCAGCAGCATCACCGCGACGCCGGACAGCATTCCGACGCCCCATGCGAGCGAAACCCACAGCGCGGGCGTGCCGTGCCAGCGGGTTTCGCCGAGCACGACGGCGGCGGCGCCGGCGACGAGCGCGGCGCCGAAGTTCTGCAACGCAACCGCGGTGCGCAAGTCGGTCTGCGCGAGCGAGGTTTTCTGATAGAGCGAGCCGGCCGTGATCGACGCGACGGCCGCGACCGCGATCGCGACGACGACCCACGCGGGCGCGCCGCCCGCCGTCGCGGGGGCGGCGTCGAGCTTCGGCGCGAGCACGAGCGCGACGCCCGCCACGCCGAGCGCCATGCCGAGCCAGCCCCGCGCGGACAGCCGCTCGCCGAAGAGCGGTGCGGCGAGCGCGGCGGTCGCGAGCGGTTGCAGCGCGCCGAGGAGCGCCATCACGCCGGCGTTGAGCCCTTGCGCGACGGCCCAGTAGCTCGCGCTCAGATAGACGCCTTGCAGCAGCGCCCCTGCGAACAGATGGCGTCCCCAATCGCGCCGCGCGGGCCACGGCGCGCGGACGGCGAGCGCGACGCACGCATAGAGGAGCGCGGTGCCCGAGAAGCGCGCGAGCAGATACAGGTTCGGATCGGCGTAAGGCTTGATCGCGCGGGCGACGATGAAGCCCGTGGACCACAGCGCGACGAACGCCGCGGCGGCGAGAGAAGCGGAAACCGGCATGCGAAGCGGACCGGACGAAGCCGGCATGACGTGGAAGCCGCCGAGTATCGCGCACCCGGGCGCGGCCGTCTTGTCGGATTCTGCACAGCCGGCGGCTGCGCGCGATCGCGGCCCGGCGTCAGTCGATCGAGAACGTATCGAGCGGCTGGTTCGCGCTCGCTTCGGTCGCGAAGCGCGCGTTCAACTGCTGATGCAGCCGGCGCGCTTCGTCGAGCGTGAGATCGATCCAGTACGGATCGCCGGCGGCGTCGTTGAGCCGTTCAGGCGGGAACTGGATTTCGAGGACGATGCCTTTGCGGTACATCGGTGCACCCCTGTCGGTTGGCTGGTGGTCGAGCCCGCGAGTTTAGCAACGTGCGGCGAAGGCGATTGCCGCGCGACGCGAAATACTGAATTGCTCGTTCGTGTGGGCCGCCGGTTCGGGTCCTCCGTTTTGGGGGCTTCGTTTGGTTCGTCCGTTCTGTTCGTCCGTCTCGAAGGCGCGCGTCGGCTGCGAAGGGAGGTTGCCGGAGTGGAGTGCGGGTAGCGCTTGATTCGGCGCGTCGCCCCGATCGATCGCGATAGCGCTTGAGCTCGGCGCGGGTTCGCTGCGCGTCGTTCCCGTATCGATCGCGAAGCCATGGGGCTGCGGGCGGCCGCGCGACGCGCGCCTGAGCATGGCGTTCCCGGCGCATCGCGCGTGCGTCCCGTGCGCGTGCGTCCCGTCCGAAATCGCCGTGCGCCGCGCGTGTCGAACTGCGTGTGGCGCCGCACGAATCCCCGCGTCGCACGGTTGGCTGTCGACCGCGCGCGGCGCGACCGAGCGGCCTTGCCGGTTGGCGAACGCGCAAATGCGTATTTGCGCATTTGCGCGGATGTGCGGATGTGCGCCGCCGCCCGCGCGCCGCGTCACGCTTTGCGCGCCGCCGCAACCGTGCCCGACGAGCCGCGTCAGGCTGCGCTCGGTTTCGTGCGTTTCACTCCGGCTGCGCCGCGAAATCCAGCAGGATCTTGCAGCTTTCGCGCGGATTGCGCTCCGCGAGATCGAACGCATGCGCGACGTCGCGAAAATCGACCTTGTGCGTGACGATGTGCTCCGGATGCACGAGCCCCTTGGCGATCCATTCGATGACCGGCGCGAACATCGCGCAATTGAGCCGCGACGCGCACAGCGTCAGTTCTTTCTTCGTCAGCTCGGCCTGCACGATCGACGACGGCTCCGACGAGAAGCCGAGCACGCCGATCCGCCCGGCGGGCGCCGCGAGCCGCACCGCTTCCTCGAGGATCGACGGATGGCAGACGGCGTCGAAGATCAGCGTCGGGCCGCCGTCGACGCCGCGCCGCAGCAGTGCGTCGGGCAGCGCTTCGGCCGCCGCGTTGATCACCTCGTCGGCCGCCGCGCCGCACCGGCGCGCCAGTTCCAGGCGCTCGTCGAGGCGATCGGTGATGAACGCGCGGATGCCGTAGACGTGCTTGAGCACCTGCAGCAGCGTGAGGCCCACCGTGCCCGCGCCGTAGATCAGCGCGACGTCGGACGGCAGCACGCCGGTGCGCGCGGTCGCGTTCGCCGCGACCGCGAACGGCTCGACGATCGCCGCGCACGTGTCGGCGATCTCGGGCGGAATCCGGTACGCGTTCGCCGCGGGCACGCAGGCGTACTCGCTGAAGCCGCCGTCGCGATGCACGCCGAGCACGCTCAGGTTGCGGCACACGTTGCGCCGCCCGATCGCGCACGCATGGCAGTGCCCGCAGCTGATGACCGGATCGACCGCGACGATCTCGCCGACGCGCGACGCGTCGACGCCCGCGCCGACCGATTCGATGCGCCCGACGAACTCGTGGCCGATGATCCGCGGATACGAGACGAACGGGTTCTTGCCGTGGAAGATGTGCAGATCGGAACCGCAAATGCCCGCATAACGCACGCGCACGCGCACTTCGCCCGCGGCGGGCGCGGGCGTCGGCAATTCACGCACGCCCATGCTATTGGGCCGGTCGACGACGACGCTCAGCATGTCCTGATTCTCCTTCGTGTTTCGTTTCGTGTAGTTCGTGCGCGCACGCGCTCACCCGCTCACCAGTTCCACATCGAGCCGTCGCGCAGGCGGGCGACGGGCAGGTAGGCGCGCTCGTACGGATATTTCGCGGCGAGCGCCTCGTCGATGTCGACGCCGAGGCCCGGCACGTCGTCCATCACGAGATGGCCGTCCTCGAAGCGATAGCTGTGCGGAAAGACTTCGTCGGTCAGCGCGTTGTGCGGCATCAGCTCCTGAATGCCGAAGTTCGGCGCCCACAGGCCGAAGTTGACGGCGGCCGCCATGCACACGGGCGACAGGTCGGTCGCGCCGTGGAAGCCCGTGCGGACCTGGTACATCGCCGCGTAGTCGGCGATGCGGCGCACGTGCGTGATGCCGCCCGCGTGGACGATCGTCGCGCGGATGTAGTCGATCAGCTGGTCGCGGATCAGATCCTTGCAGTCCCAAATCGAATTGAAGACCTCGCCCACCGCGAGCGGCGTCGTCGTGTGGCTGCGGATCAATCGGAACGCGTCCTGGTTTTCGGCGGGCGTCGCGTCTTCGAGCCAGAACAGCCGGTACGGCTCGAGATCGCGGCCGAGGCGCGCGGCCTCGATCGGCGTGAGCCGGTGATGCGCGTCGTGCAGCAGATGCGGCGCGTCGCCGACCGCGTCGCGCACCTTGCGGAAGAGCTCCGGCGTGTGGCGCAGATAGAGCGCGGTGTCCCACGGCTCCTCGGGCGGCAGGCCCTTTTCGGCGGGCTCGTACGCGCCCGCGGTCTTGCCGACGCCGTACACCTTCGACAGCCCCGGCACGCCCGACTGCACGCGGATCGCACGGTAGCCCGCCTCGATGTGCCGATGCACGGCGTCGATCGCTTCCTCGTGGTCGCGCCCGGTCGCGTGGCCGTACACCATCAGCCCGTCGCGGCTGCGGCCGCCGAGCAGCCGATAGACGGGCATGCCGGCGAGCTTGCCCAGGATGTCCCACAGCGCCATGTCGATCGCGGCGATCGCCGTCATCGTGACGGGCCCGCGCCGCCAGTACGCGCCGCGGTACAGGTATTGCCAGATGTCCTCGATATTGCGCGGGTCGCGCCCGACGAGGCACGGAAACACGTGATCCTCGAGATACGCGCGCACGGCGAGCTCGCGCCCGTTGAGCGTCGCGTCGCCGAGGCCGTAGACGCCTTCGTTGGTGACGATCTTGACCGTCACGAAATTCCGGCCGGGGCAGGTGACGATGATGTTCAGCCGTTCGATTTTCACGCGGCTTCTCCGATGAGTGGTTCAGTCGACAAAGTAGTGCGGCGCGCGGTCGCGCACCTCGGGCAGATGGGAGCTCACGCGGTCGACGTGCACCGCGACCGACGCGCCGAGCAGCGCCATGTTGCGCGACGCGATGTGCGCGAGGATCTGCTCGTGCTCGTGCAGCGCGCGGCGCGCGTGGTCCTCGACGCGATCGAGCAGCAGCCAGCGCACGCGGTCGAACTGCCGCTTCATCGGCTGCAGCATCTCCCACACGTGCGGCCGGCCGGCGAACTCGAACATGCGGCCGTGCATCGTTTCGTCGAGCGCGAAGAAGGTGTCGACGTCGCGCGCGGCCACCGCGTCGCGCTGCGCGCCGACGAGGCGCGCGAGTTCCTCGAGCTGCGCCGGCGTGATCTTCTGCGCGAGATCGACGTGGTTCGCGCATTCGAGCGTGCTGCGCGCAAAGCGTCCTTCTTCGAGCATCGACACCGAGATCGGCGCGACGAGCGTGCCGACCTTGCGGTAGATCTGCACGAGCCGTTCGTCGGCGAGTTGCGCGAGCGCCTCGCGCACGGGCGTGCGGCTCACGTCGATCGTGGCCGAGATCACCGCCTCCGACAGCGCGGTGCGCGGCGGCAGCGCGCCGCGCACGATCGCGTTGCGCAGCAGCGCGTGCACCTGTTGCGTGTACGACGCGTCGGCGTCGAGCGCGAAGCCGTGCAGCGCCGCGACGACGATGTCTTCAGTGGATTCCTTGTCGCTCATCAACGGGTTCTTCATCAAGGGCGAGGCACAGGTCATTTCATCTTTCTACCATGGTACATCTGGTGAGAAAGGAAGCTGACTTAGCGTATACACCAATAAAACCGAGAGTGTACTCGGAATACTCTGCCGGAAGTCACATATCTACCATGGTACAAACCGCCAATTCAATCGTCATGCCGCTTCTTTCGTCCGATCAATGCCGCAATTTGCCGGCCGAGGTGTCCTATCCCCGCTACGACAGGCGCGCGCTGCGCACGGGCATCGTGCACCTCGGCCTCGGCGCGTTCCATCGCGCGCATCAGGCGTGCTACACGGAGACGCTCGTCGAGCGCGGCGACATGCGCTGGGGCATCGCGGGCGTCGAGCTGCGGCGACCGCACACCGTCGAGCGGCTCGCCGCGCAGGATCATCTCTATTCGGTCACCGAGCGCGACGGCGACGCCGCGCGCACCCGCATCGTCGGCGCGGTCCATCGCGCGCTGTTCGCGCCGCAGGCGCTCGCGCCGCTCCTCGGCCTGATCGCCGATCCGGCCGTGCCGATCGTCAGCCTGACCGTCACCGAGAAGGGCTATTACCGCAAGGCGGGCGGCGCTGAGCTCGACGCCGACGATCCCGCGATCCGCCGCGACCTGCAGCAGCCGGATGCGCCGTGGACGACGCTCGGCGTGCTCGCGGCCGGCATCCGGCGGCGTCCGGCGGGCGCGCCGCTGTCGGTTGTTTGCTGCGACAACATGCCGTCGAACGGCGACACGCTGCGCACGCTGCTCGCGCAATACGCGGAGCAGGTCGACGGCGCGCTCGCGCGGCGCATCCGCGACGACGTCGCGTTCCCGAACACGATGGTCGACCGGATCGTGCCCGCCGCGACGCCCGAATCGCTCGACTGGGCCCAAGCGCGGATCGGCGTGCGCGACGAGGCGGCGATCGTCTGCGAGCCGTTCGCGCAGTGGGTGTTCGAGGACAGCTTCGCCGGCGCGCGGCCCCGCTGGGAAGAGGCGGGCGCGCTCGTCGCGACCGACGTGCGCCCGTACGAGAAGATGAAGCTGCGACTGCTGAACGGCTCGCATTCGGCGATCGCGTACGTCGGCCAATTGCGCGCGCGGCGCACGGTGTCCGATGCGATGGCCGATCCGCTGATCGACGCGTTCGTGCGCGGCGTGATGACGCGCGACCTGCTCGCGACCGTCGACGTGCCGGCCGGCTACGACGTGCACGCGTATTGCGCGTCGCTGATCGAGCGCTTTCGCAACCCGGCGCTCGCGCATCGCACCGCGCAGATCGCGACGGACGGCACGCAGAAGGTGCCGCTGCGCTGGCTGCCGGCGCTCGAGCAGAGCGCGGCGGCGGGCGTCGAGCGGCCGTATCTCGAGCGTGCGCTCGCCGCGTGGCTGCATTACGTGGAAGCGCCGCACGACGAGGCCGGCAAGCCGCTCGCGCTCGACGATCCGGGCGCCGACGCGCTCGCGCGAACCCTGCATGCGGCGTGCAGCGCGACCGACGCGGTGCGCGCGGCGCTGGATCGGCTCGCGTCGCGCGGCGCGGCGCGATGGCCCGATGCGCTGACGGCGCGCGTCGGCTCGCATCTGGAGACGTTGCGCGAGCGCGGCACGGACGCGCTGCTGAGGCCGTTGCTCTACGCTTGAGCGCGGGCGAGGCGAGCGCGGCGCTCGATGCCGTCGGTCGCGTCAGTCCGCCGTGCGCCGCCTCTTGCGTTTCATGTTTCGCGTTTCGCGCGAGACGGACCGCGCGCGAGGCCGGCCGCGGCAACGAAGACACAGAGGAACAGAGGGCGGTGGCGCGGGGCAACGGGTGGCGAGCCGCCCGAGCACCGGGTTGCCCGGCGGCGCGCCGCACGAACCGGTCCGCGATCGGCCCGCATTCGGTCCGCATTCGACCCGCGACCGCCGCCGCCAGCGGCGCCGACAAATCATAGGAACGCCGGCAGCGTCGGCATGAAGGAGACAGGCATGAATCAGAGAACGATGGGGTGGATCACGGTATTGCTGCTGTTCATCGTGTACGGCATCAACTATCTCGATCGCGTCGCGCTGTCGATCGTCGCGCCGATGGTGCAGAAGGATCTCGGGATCGACGCCGCGCAGATGGGCATCGTCTTCAGCACGTTCTTCGTCGGCTATGCGCTGTTCAATTTCGTCGGCGGCCTCGCGTCCGACCGGCTCGGGCCGAAGCTCGTCTACGTGCTGGCCGTCGGCCTCTGGTCGATCTTTTGCGGGATGACGGCGATCACGGTCGGCTTCGTCAGCCTGCTGATCGTGCGCCTGCTGTTCGGCATGGCGGAGGGGCCGCTCTGCTCCGCCGCGAACAAGATGGTCAACAACTGGCTGCCGCGCGAATCGGCGGCCACCGCGATGGGGCTGTTGAGCGCGGGCTCGCCGCTCGGCGGCGCGATCGCCGGGCCGATCGTCGGCATGCTCGCCGTGCAGTTCGGCTGGCGGCCGGCGTTCTGGATCGTCTGCGTGATCGGCCTCGCGTGGGTGCTCGTGTGGGTCGCGACCACGTCGGACCGGCCCGCGGCGGGTTCGGCTTCGTCCGCGGCGGGGCTTGCCGGCGCCGGCGGCGCAGTATCCGCGGCCGCGCCGCGTGCGGCCGCGGGCGGCGTCGATGCGCCGTTGCTTCGGCATTATCTGAAGCAGCCGCGCGTCCTCGCGACGGGCGTCGCGTTCTTCGGCTACAACTACGTGCTGTTCTTCTTCCTGAGCTGGTTTCCGAGCTATCTCGTGCAGGCGCATCACCTGAATATCCGCGAGATGAGCGTGGCGACGGTCGTGCCGTGGCTTGTCGGCACCGTCGGCCTTGCGTGCGGCGGCTTCGTTTCGGATGTGATCTACAAGCTCACCGGCAACGCGATGCTGTCGCGCCGGATCGTGCTCGTCACCTGCCTGCTCGGCGCGGGGATCTGCGTCGCGATCGCGGGCGCGGTGCGCTCGACGCAGGGCGCGATCGCGCTGATGTCCGTGTCGCTCTTCTTCCTCTACGTGACGGGGGCGATCTACTGGGCGATCGTGCAGGACGTCGTCGCGCCCGAGCGCGTCGGCGCGGTCAGCGGCTGCCTGCATTGCATGGGGAGCCTGTCGGGCGTCGTCGGGCCGGCCGTCACCGGGTTCATCGTCGAGCGCAGCGGCTCGTTCGCGTCCGCGTTCGTGCTCGCCGGCGCTATCGCGCTGGTCGGCGCGGTGCTGTCCGCGCTCTTCCTGCGCAACCGTCCGTGCGACGCGCGCGTGTTGCGCGAAAGTCCGATTCTGTAAGGGTGGTTTGAGGTTTGAGGTTTGAGGTTTGTGGTTTGAGGTTTGCGGCGCGCGGTCCGTGGTCCGCTGGCATTCGATTCATGCTGGCGGCAGACGGCAGACGGCAGACGGCAGACGGCAGAGGGCAGAGGGCAGAGGGCAGACGGCAGACGGCAGAGGGCAAAGGGCAAACGACAAACGGCACATGACACGCGTGGCGCGGGCAGGGCCGGACCGGCAGGCGATCGGCGTGACTTCATCGCGCCGTACTACAATAGCCCGCCATTCGCCATTCGCCATTCGCCATTCGCCATTCGCCATCCTCGATCCGACCGCGGCCCGGCCGCGCCGCGCGCCATGCTTGCAGAACAACGTCATCGCTACATCCTGTCCGAACTCGGCCGCACGGGCGCGGTGTCGGTCGCGCAGCTCGTGAACGCGCTCGCCGTGTCGCGCGAGACGATCCGCCGCGACCTGAACGCGCTCGCCGCGCGCGGCCTCGTGATCACGACGCACGGCGGCGCGCTCGCGGCCGATCGGCATGAGCCGAGCGTGTCCGAGCGCGACGCGTCGCACGCGGACGCGAAGCGTGCGATCGGCCGGCGCGCGGCCGAATTCGTGCCCGACGGCGCGTCGGTGCTGCTCGACTCGGGCAGCACGGTCTACGCGGTCGCGCTCGCGCTCGTCGACCGCCACCGGCTGGCCATCTACACGAACGACTGGCGAATCGTCGGCGTGCTCGGCCGCCGCAACGGCAACCGCGTGACGCTCCTCGGCGGCGAGCTGTCCGACGACGAGGACGCGACGTTCGGCCTCGACACGATCCAGCAGCTCGCGCAATACCACGTCGACTTCGCGTTCGTCGGCGCGGGCGGAATCACGCCCGACGGCACGCTTACCGATTACTCGCGCGTCGTGGCCGAGGTGCGCGGGCGGATGCTCGCGGCGGCGGCCGCGCCGATCGTCGTGGCCGATCACTCGAAGTTCGGGCGCGTGACGCCCGTGCGGATCAACGGCTCGGACGCCGCGCGCTTTCTCGTGACCGAGCGCGCGCCGGACAAGGCGACGCGGCGGGCGTTGACGTCGCGGGGGATCGAGCTCGTCGTCTGCGGTTGAGCGCCGGGGTGCCGGGCGAGCGTCGCGAGCGTGCGAGATTCCGGCGCGACGTGCGCCGAACTTCTCTCAGTCCATCGAAGCGCGGCAACGCGATGCAGCGTGGGCGGGTGCCGAGGACGATCGGTTTTCGTCGCGTGCGGATGAGCTCCGGGGTGTCGAGGGAGTGTCGCGAGCGTGGGAGATTCCGGCACGGCGTGCGCCGAACTTCTCTCAGTCCATCGAAGCGCGGCAACGCGATGCAGCGTGGGCGGGTGCCGAGGATGTTCGATTTTGTCGTTCGCGGGCGAGCGCCGGTGCGTCGGGCGAGCGTCTCGACCATGCGACGCATGCCTTGTTTCGTAAATCGCGCGCTGCGGGACGCCGTTGCGCCTCGCGTCGCTCCGTCTCGATCGCCCGATTTCGTCCGCCCGCCGCCTACCACGCTCGCCGCGCGGCCGTCCGCCGCGCCAAAGCCAAAGCCAAAGCCAAAGCCGAAACGACACGGAAACTTCATCGGAACGTCACACGCACGGCAAGCGCGCGTTGAACACTCATCGCTTCGACTTTGAAAGGCGATGAGCCGAGGAGGGCGGCGATGTCCGTCAGCGTGCGCAGCTATCTTTCCCCGACGTTGGTCCTGCTGGCCTTCGACTGGCCCGACGCGCGGCGTCGCGACGATTTTCTCGGCTTCGCGATCAAACGCACGCCCGGCTTCTGGACGGCGGACGGCAAGACGCGCGCCGCGACGAGCTGGCTGCCGAACCGGCTGACGTTCGACGGCCCCGCGGCCGACACGCAAGGCGACGCGCCGACCGACCAGGCGCCGATCCAGAAATTCATGTGGTGGGACGCGCGGATCGATCCGCCGGATCGCGGCCTGACGTTTCGCTACGACGTCTATCCGGTCGTCGGCACGCCCGCGTCGCTGCGCGTGCTCGAAGCCGAAGCGGGCGTGTGCAGCGTCACGCTGCCCGCGCACGTCGAGGACGGCGTCGGCACGTGGTTCAACCGCGCGGTGGTGAGCTCGCAGGCGTTCGCGAGGCAGGTCCGCGCGCTCGATCTCGCGGCCGGCGGCGCACCGTCGCCCGACGCGGCGCGGCGTTTGCGCACGTGGCTCGCGAACGATCTGCAGGAAACCTTCGGCCTGATGCTCGGCGGCGCTGCGCGGCGCGCCGTGTCGGCCGTCTATCACCTGACCGATCCGTTGTGGGCGATTCCCGCATTCGACGCGTTCGGCCGCGCGCACGGCGCGGATGCGCTCGCGATCGTCTACGACGCGCACGAGACGAAGCGCGGCCGCGGCGAGGCGCCGCTGCCTTCGCCAAACCAGCCGGCCGTCGAGCAGTTGACGGGCCTCGCGATGCTCGCGCCGCGCGACAAGACGCGGATCATGCACGACAAATTCATCGTCGCGGGCGACGAATCCGGGCCCGCGCGCGTGCTGACCGGTTCGGCGAACTTCACGACGGAAGGCATCACCGAGCAGGCGAACGTGCTGCACACGTTCGAATCGGCGGCGCTCGCCGAGCTGTACGACGCCCGCGCGCATGCGCTCGCGTCGAATCCGGGCATTGCCGAGACGGCCCGGCTCGCGCCCGGCTGGTCGGAGCCGGTCGCAGTCGGCTCGGCGCGCGTGCGCGTGTCGTTCTCGCCGGAGCCGCGCGGCGCGCGCACGCAGATCGACACGATCGTCGACGCGATTCGCGGCGCGCGGCATTCGGTCGCGTTCTGCCTTTTCATGCCGACCGACGCCGCGCTGCGCGACGCGTGCTTTGCGGCGGGCGACCGCGGGCTGATGATGTTCGGGCTCGTCAACGCGATCAGCGCGCGCGGCGCGCAGCAGGCGGACGCGGACCAGCGCGACGGCAAGACACTCGATGCGGCGCGCCTCGCGAACCTCGAGCTGTATCACCGCAGCCGGTCGAATCGCGACGTGATCGACGCCGCGTACTTCTCGCCCGCGACGGTGCCGGACGGCTTCGAGCCGGAGCTGCGGCTCTTTCCGGGCGAGGCGCCGCCCGCCTATCCGCCCGTCGTCGTTCACCACAAGTTCATCGTGATCGATGCGGAGGGGGCCAATCCGATCGTCTACAGCGGCTCGGCGAACATGAGCGCGAACTCCGAGCACTACAACGACGAGAACCTGCTCGAGATTCGCGATGCGCGCGTCGCGGCGATCTACCTCGCGGAATTTCTGCGACTGTACGAGCACTATCGTGCGCGCGCGCTGGCGATCGCTTCGCGCGGCGAATCGGGCTCGGGAGCGGATGCGGGGGCGGCGGCGGGCGCGCGCGGCAAGCTCGCGTTGCAGCCCGATTCGCGGTGGGCGAAAAAGTATTTCGTCGCGGGCAGCCCCGAGGAGAAGGCGCGGATCGCGTTGGCGTCGCCGGCTACCGCGCGCTGACGGGCGGCGGGGCGCTGCGCTTGTATTTCACGGATCGCGTCGGCGTCGCGCGCGTTCTATCGCGACGGCGATTGCATTCCGGCCGGTTTGGCGCGCAGGCGCACAAGGATTTTCTTGGCGGGCCGGCGGCGCTGGACACGTGCGGTCAGCCCGTGCGTCGACGCCGGCTCGTGCGGCGAGCGCCGCCGCAACGCGGTGCGCAAAGCCGGTGGTCGCCGGCTGGGGGATCGGCAGGAAGGCCGCGGCGCGGATCGCGCTTCGCGCGACGCATGTTGTCATGCGGGCGCGATCGGCCCGCGACCGCGCGGTCGACGATGCAGCGGCCGCTCGGCTCGGCGACGTGCGGCGATCAGCGCGCGACGTAACGCAGCACCGTCTCGGCGATCATCGCGCGATGCCGCGCGCGCAGCCGCGGCGACGACGGGTCGCGGCCGAACGCGGTGCCGAACGTATAGCGGTTCGCGACGCGATGAAAGCAGAACGAGCTGATCAGCAAGTGCAGATCGAACGGATCGACGTCGCCGCGGAAAACGCCGCTCTCGACGCCGCGCGCGAGCAGTTCCTCGAGCGTCTTGATGATGCTGACGTTGCGGTTCTTGAACGACTTCAGCTGCTCGAGATACTTCGCGCCATGAATGTTCTCGATCGTCACGAGGCGCACGAAATCGCGGTGCTTGTCGTGATAGTCGAACGTGAATTCGACGAGCCGGCGCAGCCCTTCGTGCGGCTCCAGTTCGCCGACATGCAGCTCGAGCTCGAGCGCGCGGATGTCGCCGTAGACTTTCTCCAGCACCGCTTCGTACAGCCCTTCCTTGCTGTCGAAGTAGTAATAGAGCATCCGCTTCGTCGTGTTCGTGCGCTCGGCGATCGCGTCGACGCGCGCGCCCGACAGCCCCATCGCGGAGAACTCCTGCGTGGCGACGTCGAGGATGTTGCGCTTCGTCTGCTCGGGATCGTATTTGCGGCGCGCCTCATCGCTCCGTGCATCGGCGTCGGGCGCTGCGGCCTTGCTTCCTTGTTTCATTTTGGCGTGATCGGGCGGCGGCATGGTCGGCGCATTCTAGCACGCACCCCGATGGGCTTTTGCCCGATTCCCGGCTCTAAAAGACGGGCTTGCGGGAGCGTGAGCCGCGTCGCGCGGCGAGCGCGTCGCGCGCTTCGTACGCGCTGTACGTGAGCTGCGCGGCGGCTAGCCCGGCGAGGCCGAACGTGCGCGCGAGGCCGAACCGCGCGAAGCCGTCCGGTACGGGATGCCCTTGCGCGAGCGCCGCCGCGAGCACTTCGCCCGCGACCGTCGTCGGCGCCATCCCGTGTCCGCCGAAACCGACCGCGTGCCACACGCCGTCCGCGTCGCGGCCGATCTGCGGCATCTTGTGGCGCGCGTAGCTCATGAGGCCGCCCCATGCGAACTGCACGGCGACGTCGCGCAATTGCGGATAGACGCGCGCGAGATCGCGCTTGAGCAGCCGCGCGATCGCTTCCGGCCCGCGTTCGAGCACCGAGATGCGGCCGCCCCACAGGATGCGGGTGTCGGCAAGCGGCCGGTAGTAGTCGAACGCGAAACGGGTGTCGTAGACGGCCGATTCGCACGCGATCGCGCCGGCGAGCCGCGCGCCGAGTGGCTCGGTCGCGATCACGTAGGTCGCGATCGGCAGCACCGCGCGCTCGATGCGCGGATACACGCCGCGCGCGTAGCCGCCGCCCGCGAACACGACGCGCCGCGCGTGCACCGCGCCGCCGTCGGTCTCGACGACGAAGCCCGCGCCGTCGCGGCGGATCGCGCGCGCGGCCGAATGTTCGTGGATTCGCGCGCCGCTTCGCGCGACCGCCGCCGCGACGCCGAGCACGTACTTGAGCGGATGGAAGTGGAACGCGTTGCGCTCGAAGAGGCCGCCGTGATAGCGGTCGGTCTTCAGTCGCGTGCGCAGCTCGCATGCGTCGAGCGGCTCCCAGTCGACGCCGAACGCTTCCTTCATCAGCTTGCGCGGCGCGGACAGGCGCGCCGGATCGTCGAACCAGTTGGCGAGGATCACGCCGCCGTCGACGAGCTCGCAGTCGATGCCGTAGCGCGCGGCGCGCGCGCGGATCAGGTCGACCGCGTCGAGCGTCAAGCGATAGAGCGCGCGTGCGGACGCGGGGCCGAGCGTGCGCAGGAGGTCCGCGTTGTCGAGGCTGTAGCCGCCGAACACGAAGCCGCCGTTGCGGCCCGACGCGCCGTAGCCGACCGTCTGCGCATCGAGCACCGCAATGTCGCGCGCGCCGCGCTCGACGAGCCCGAGCGCCGTCGACAGGCCGGCGAGGCCGCCGCCTACGATGCAGACGTCGACGTCGATGCGTTCGGCGAGCGCGGGGTAGGGCGTGCGCGCCGCGGTGGCTTCGTAATAGTTCTGCATGCGTTTATCGTGCGTGGTGGAGGGGCGAGGGCGAATCGTCTGACTATCGTATCGGTTGTGTTGCGTGCGATGAAGCAGAGTCTGCACGGATGGACGGCGGCGCGCGCCGCAGACGCCCCGGTGCGCGACGGATTCGATGTCGCCATTCCGGGAGGGTTCCGCGCTTGGCGTACCGCATTGCGCGTCGGAACTCGGTCGGCTGTTTCAAGGTTTGCCGACTGCCGACTGCCTACTGCCCGATCGCTGACCGCTGACCGCTGACCATTGGCCGTAGCTGCTGGCCGCCGACCGTCCTTCGCCAGTCACAAATTGCCAATCGCCGACGTCGATGCGCATGTCATGTCAACGTTATCGTCAGTGCCGATGCCGATGCCGATGCCGATGCCGTCCACCGTCCGTCCAAACCCGACAGCCGAGCGTCGCCGATCGATTGCGAGGAGCAGTCGCCGGCCGCCGGCGGCGAACCCGTTCCGAGCTTGTTTTCAGCCGTCGTCCGCGGCGAGCGGGCGTTGTGCGGCGCACATCGGGCGCATGCCGCGGTCGGCGCGCGCCTCGACGATCGTGCGGCCGTCCGCATTGGCCGACGCGCATGCCGCCGCAACGCTCACGTCTCCGCCGCCCGCGCCGCCGCCCGCGCCGCCGCCCGCGTCATCGCACGCGTCGCTTCCGTTTCCGCCGCATATCCGTCCCGCATCGCCGCGTCCCGCGTCACCGCGTCCCGCTTCGACGCGTTTCGCATCGTCGCGCTCCGCCCGATCGCGCTCGAGCCGATGATAGTGATCGAGCCGTCTTGCGTCGATCAGCGCGACGTACGCCGCGCCGTTCTTCGTGATGATCTTCTCGCCGCCGTCCCGCACCTCGTCCGCCAGCTCGGAGAAGCGGGCGCGGGCGATGGACAGCGGCACGATGTCGCCGATGCGTATGGTCATGGTCGATCTCGCGTGGCCGGCCCGCCGCCGGCCGATGAACGGATGAACAGGATGGTCGCGTCAGCTTATCGGCCGCGCCGGCGCGACGGAACCCAGCCATTCGGCCAACGCGACGAACGGTTCGCTGTTCGCGGCGGCGTCGGGCGCGACGAGGTAGTAGCCGGCGTCGCTCGGCAGCCGCAGGTCGAGCGGCGCGCAGAGGCGCCCCGATGCGAGCTCGTCGGCGACGAGCAGCGCCGGCATCAGCGCGACGCCCATTCCCGCGTGCGCGGCCGCCGTCAGCATCGTGAACAGCTCGTAGCGCGGCCCGCGCACCGCGCGCAGGTCATTGTCGAGACCGTGCGCGCGAAACCAGTCGCGCCACGCATCCGCGCGCGTCGACAGGTGCAGAAGCGGCAAATCGAGCAGCGCGTCGCGGGTGATCGAGCCGTTCGCCGGCAGCAGCGCCGGACGGCAGACGGGCAGCATGTCGCCTTCGCGGAACAGCAGCCGCCCTTGCGTGCCGGGCCACAGCGCGTGGCCGAAGTAGATCGCCGCGTCGAACGCCGAATCGCTGAACAGGAACGGCTCGGTGCGCACCGACAGGTTCACCGTGATGTCGGGCCGCAGCGCGCGAAACTGGGGCAGGCGGGGGATCAGCCACTGGCTCGCGAACGTCGGCACGACCGCGAGCTCGAGCGTCGCGCCGATCCCGCGCTGCGCCATCAGCTCGAGCGTGTCGCGCTCGATCCGCTCGAGGTTGCGGCGCACGAGCCCCGCGTAGTGCCGGCCGTGCGGCGTTAGCACGACCCGTTTCTTGATCCGCAGGAACAATGCGACGCCGAGCCGCTCCTCCAGCGACGTGATTTGGCGGCTGACCGCGCTTTGCGTGAGCGCGAGCTCGTCGGCCGCGCGGGTGAAGCTTTCGTGGCGGGCCGCCGCTTCGAAGACCTGCAGCGCCGCGAGGTTCGGAATGCCTTTTCGCATCGACGGTCGAACGATCGGGAAATCGCGAGTTGGTGAGTTTTGAGAATGAACTGGTGAGTTTATATCAATTGCCGAGCGAATTTCGCGCACCGAAAATCGACCCCGATCATTACCGCGGGCCGCCCGATGCGCGGCCCGCCCGCCCCGCCACGACGCAAACCCACGGAAGAACCCGATGAACGCGAACCTCGCCGCCTTGCTCGCCACCGTTGCCGATCAGCCGACCATCGGCGAGTTGATGCGCCTGATGCATGTGCCGGCTTGCCTCGAGCGCTGCGAGCCGGGCGTCGTCAGGCGCGCCGAGCTCGCGCAGGCGCTCAACATGGCGCTCTTCGCGGATCTGCTCGAACGGGTGCCGACGGGCCGCGCTTACACGCGCGACGTCGCGCGCGACGGCGGCCGCGTGACGTTCGATCACGGCGCGCTGCGCACCGTGCGCTGGCCGTCGTGCGGCGCGCTGCCGCCCGGCGAGGCGGCGTTCACGCGCATCCTGCGGCCGCTCGGCTATCGGCTGAACGGCACGTATCCGCTCGAGCGCCTGAAGATGACGGGCCGTTCCTACGCGCATCTCGACGCGCCCGACCAGATCGCGCAGTTCTTCGTGAGCGAGCTGCATCCGGAGCGCTTCAGCGCCGCGTTCCAGGCGGCCGCGACGAACGTGCTCGACACATCGGCCGACCCGCTGACGCCGCAGGCCGCAGCGACGCTCGGCGAGCTCGAGCGCGACGCGTCGCTGCCGCTCGCCGACGCGCAGGCGCTCATGCCGGTGCTCGTGCGCTGCTTCGATCGCCAGCACGCGACGCCGGCGCTCGCCGACTACGAAACGCTGCTCGCGGAATCGGCGGAGATGGCGTGGATCGCGACCGAGGGCAACGCGTTCAACCACGCGACCGACCGCGTGCCCGACGTCGATGCGCTCGCCGACGCGCAACGCGCGCTCGGGCGGCCGATCAAGCCGGCCGTCGAGGTGTCGCGCTCGGGCCGCGTGCGGCAGACGGCGTTCCGCGCGGACCCGGTGACGCGCGCGTTCGTCGACGCGTCGGGCGCGCTCGTCGAGCGCGAGGTGCCGGGCTCGTTCTACGAATTCATCACGCGCGACGCGCTCGCCGACACCGAGACCGGCCGCCGCGCGCTCGACCTGAGCTTCGACGCGGGCAACGCGACCGGCATCTTCAAGATGACGGCCGCCGCCTGACGCGTTCTGCACCCGATTTGCCTTTCGCTCGACTTCCACCGCACCGGAGCCGCCATGACGCTCGCTGACGCCGCCGTCGACTATCCGTTCGCCGCGCCGTTCGCCGACCCGCAGGGCTCGCCGATCCGCGAGCTGTTCAAGCACGTCGGCAAGCCGGGGATGATCTCGTTCGCGGGCGGCTATCCGTCCGCCGATCTGTTCGACCGCGAAGGCATCGCGGCGGCGCTTGCGCAGGCGGCCCGCGACGATCCGCTCGCGTGCCTGCAGTACGGCGACACGGCGGGCCAGCCGGGCCTGCGCCGCGCGCTCGCCAACTGGATGGCGAGCGCGCGCGGCGTTCCGTGCGATGCCGCGCAGGTGCTCGTCACGACGGGCTCGCAGCAGGGCTTCGATCTGCTCGTGCGCACGCTGATCGAGCCGGGCGACGTCGCGCTCGTCGAGGCGCCCGCGTATCCGGCCGCGCTGCAGGCGCTGCGGCTCGCGGGCGCGAAGCTCGCGCCGGTGCGCACCGACGCCGACGGCGTCGATCCCGACGCGCTCGCCGCGCAACTCGCCGCGTGGCCGGCGAACGAGCGCCGCCCGAAGCTGCTGTATACGGTGCCGACGTTCGCGAACCCGACCGGCGCGACGTTGCCGCCCGCACGCCGCGCGCGGCTCGCCGAGATCGCGGCCGGCGCGCGGCTCGTGCTCGTCGAGGACGATCCGTACGCGGACCTGCGTTTCTCCGGCGAGCCGGTGAAGCCGGTGCTCGCGCACGACGGCGCGAAGGACTGGACCGTCTATCTCGGCAGCCTGTCGAAGATCGTCGCGCCGGGCCTGCGGATCGGCTGGGCGGTCGCGCCCGCCGCGATCGCGCGCCGGATGACGGTCGCGAAGCAGACGAGCGACTTGTGCACCGCACCGATCGCGCAGGAGGCGATCCGGCGCTATCTGGAGAGCGGCCGGCTCGCGGCGCATTTGCGCACGATCGCGCAGACTTACGGCAGCCGTTGCCGCGCGCTCGTCAGCGCGCTCGCGCAATTCGTGCCGGACGACATCGAATGGCGCGAGCCGTCGGGCGGCATGTTCGTGTGGGCGCGCCTCGCGCGCGGCCGCGACGCGGCGGAGCTGCTCAAGCGCGCGCTCGAGCACAACGTGATGTACGTGCCGGGCGCGGCGTTCTACGCGCGCGACGCGGATGCGAGCAGCCTGCGGCTGTCGTTCGCCGCGCCGGGCGAGGCGGAGATCTTCGAGGGCGTGCGCCGGCTGCGCGCGGCGCTCGCGGCGGGCCGGTGTTAGCGTGAACAGGCCCTCGACCGAACGGCCGGCCCGCTTGCATGCGGCGCGCGAACGCGGTCCAATCGATTCATTCGCGGCGGCGACGCCGCACCGATCAACCTGATTCTGTTCTAAAGAGGAAGCGATGCAATTCAACGACATTCTCGCCGCGCTCGACGTCGATCTGGCCCGCTGGCAGGGCAATGCGCTGACCGCCCGGTCGCCCGTGGACGGCGCGACGCTCGCGACGCTCGCCGCCGACAGCCCGGCCGAAACCGGGCGCAAGATCGACGCCGCGCATCAAGCGTTCCTCAAGTGGCGCACGGTGCCCGCGCCCGTGCGCGGCGAGCTCGTGCGCGTGTTCGGCAACGTGCTGCGCGAGCACAAGGCGGCGCTCGGCCGGCTCGTCACGCTCGAGGCGGGCAAGATCGCGTCCGAGGGCCTGGGCGAAGTGCAGGAGATGATCGACATCTGCGATTTCGCGGTTGGCTTGTCGCGGCAGCTCTACGGCCTGACGATCGCGTCCGAGCGTCCCGGCCACCGGATGATGGAGACGTGGCATCCGCTCGGCGTCTGCGGCGTGATTTCCGCGTTCAATTTCCCGGTCGCCGTGTGGTCGTGGAACGCGGCGCTCGCGTTCGTTTGCGGCGATCCGGTCGTCTGGAAGCCGTCCGAGAAGACGCCGCTCACCGCGATCGCGTGCCACACGCTGTTCGCGAAGGCGGTGCGCGAATTCGGCAAGACGCATCCGGGCGTCGTGCCCGACGGGCTGCATCAGCTCGTGCTCGGCGGCCGCGACGTCGGCGAGGTGCTGGCCGCCTCGCCGAAGGTGCCGCTCGTGTCCGCGACGGGCAGCGTGCGGATGGGAACCGAAGTCGCGCAGGTGCTGAGCCGGCGTCTCGCGCGCAGCATCCTCGAGCTCGGCGGCAACAACGGGATGATCGTCGCGCCGAGCGCGGATCTCGATCTGGTCGTGCGCGCGGTCACGTTCGCCGCGGTCGGCACCGCGGGCCAGCGCTGCACGACGCTGCGCCGGCTGATCGTGCATCGCGGCGTCGCCGACCGGCTGCTGCCGCGTCTCGAGAAGGCGTTCGCGTCGGTGAGGGTCGGCGATCCGCTCGAGACGGGCACGCTGGTCGGCCCGCTGATCGACCGCGCGGCGTTCGACGCGATGCAAAAGGCGCTTGCCGACGCGCGCGAGCAGGGCGGCGAAGTGAAGGGCGGCGAGCGAGTTGATCTCGGCCGTGATGACGCGTACTACGTGCGCCCGGCGCTCGTGCGGATGCCCGGGCAGGCGGCCGTCGTCGCGCGCGAGACGTTCGCGCCGATTCTCTACGTGCTCGTCTACGACGATTTCGACGATGCGCTCGCGATCCACAACGGCGTGCCGCAAGGGCTGTCGTCGGCGATCTTCACGAACGACATGCGCGAGGCCGAGCAGTTCATGTCGGCGGCGGGCAGCGATTGCGGGATCGTGAACGTGAACATCGGCACGAGCGGCGCGGAGATCGGCGGCGCGTTCGGCGGCGAGAAGGAGACGGGCGGCGGCCGCGAATCGGGCTCCGACGCGTGGAAGAGCTACATGCGCCGCGCGACGAACACGATCAACTACAGCCGCGAATTGCCGCTCGCGCAGGGCGTGAAGTTCGACGTGTAAGCGGGGCGCGCCGTTGGCGGCGCGCGCACGGTCAAACGGCCGGCTGCGCGTTCGCGAAAGCGCCGCAGCCGATCGTGCGCAGCGCGTCGCCGGCGCGCACGACGAAGAGTGCGTCGAGCCCGTGGCGTTCGGCGTGCGCGTATCCCGCTCGTTCGCCGAGCACCATCAGCGCGGTCGCGTACGCGTCCGCGTCGGCACAGGTCGCGGCGATCACCGTCACTGAAGCGATGCCGCTGCGCAGCGGCGCGCCGGTGCGCGGGTCCATCGTATGCGAGATGCGCGCGCCGCCGACGTCGGCCCAATGCCGGTAGTCGCCCGATGTCGCGACGGCCGCGTCGGCGAGCTCGATCACGCCCATCGCGCCGCGTCGCGCGTAGTCGGGCGCTTCGAGCGCGATCGACCACGGCGAGCCGTCCGGCTTGCGTCCGCGCGCGCGCAACTCGCCGTCGATGCCGACGAGCCACGCGCCGATGCCGTGGCGGTCGAGCACTCGCGCGAGTTCGTCGACGCCGAAGCCCTTCGCGATCCCGCACAGGTCGAATGCGGCGTTCGCGAGCCTGCGTGCGCGGCGGCGTGCGACGTCGACTTCGAGCAGTTCGTCGATCGGGCGGCACGGCGACGCGCGGCGCGCGCTCGATGCGCGTCGCGTATCGGGCGCGTCGAGCGCGTTGAGCGTATCGAGAGCATCGAGCGCGTTAGGCACATTAGGCACGTTAGGCCGGTTAGGGCTATTAGGCCCGTCAAGCCCATCAGGCCCATCAGGCCCACGCGTCGCATCGGCCAAATCCGCACACCGCTCGCCCGCCGGCGCTCCCGGCCCGAATCCCCACGCGTCGACGAGCGAGCCGACGCCGATATTGAACGCGTCGCCCGTCTCGCGACCGATTTCCTGCGCGCGCGCGAGCACCGCGGCGAGGTTCGCGGAAACCGGCATCCAGCATCCGGGCGCCGCGCGATTGAGCCGAGACAGATCGGAGTCGGCTTTCCAGTTCGACATCTGTTCGTCGACCGCGCGCACCGCCGCGTCGAGTTCGGCGGCGATCGCCTTCGCGTCGGCCGGCGGCGGCGCGTAGAACTGCGCGCCGTAGCGCGTGCCCATCGTCGCGCCGCTCGCGCGGCAGCGATTCAGCCGCGCGCCGGGCGACCATTCAATAGACGTCTTCGACATAGCGCCCCTGCATTCTCAATTGCGCGACGGACAAGCCCGAGCCCGACAGGATGCGTTCCCACGCGTGCGCGACGCCGTCGGCCATCGAGCGGCCGCCGCACACCATGATTTGCGCGCCGTGCGCGACGAGATCGCGCAACGTGCGCGCGTCGGCGACAAGCCGGTCCTGCACGTAGGCCCGGCGCTCCGCGCGCGAGAACGCGGTCGTCAGCGCGTGCAGCCGGCGGTCGCGCACGAGGCTGGCGAGTTCGTCGCGATAGAGAAAGCCGTCGCCCGCGTTGCGCGCGCCGAAATACAGATGCATCGGGCGGCGCGCCGCATTGTGCCGAATGAAGCCGATCAGCGGGCCGATGCCGGTGCCCGCGCCGATCAGGATCACGGGCGCGTCTCCCGTGGCCGGCCGGAAGCGCGCGTGCGCGCGGATGAACGCGTCGATCGTGTCGCCCGGGCGCAGGGCGGTCAGGTAGGTCGAGCACGCGCCGTTCGGATGGCGGCGCACGCAGATCTCGACGACGCCGTCCGACGATGCGCTCGCGAGCGAGTAGTAGCGCGGCGACGCGCCGCCCGGCGGCACGACGCCGAGGAGATCGCCGGTCTCGAACGGCGGCAGCCGCCGTGTTGCGAACGCGGCCCATGGCGCGGTCGTGCGCGCGGTGCGTTCGGCGGGGGCGAAGCGCAACACTGACGTCACGGCCTGCGGGTCCGAGCCGTAGTCGTCGCGCGCGACGAGCGTGAGCGGCATCGTGCGCGGCGGCGTCGGCGTGTAGCGGATGTCGAGCGCAAGCCCGAGCGCCTCTTCGCCGAGCCGCGCGCACCACGCGCGGAATTCGTGCTCGGACTGCCGATCGACGGTTCCGAGATCGAGCAACGGCATCAGGCCTTTCGCGACGAGCGCGTCGTGGACGCTTCGCGCGTAGCCGCAAAACCGCGGAAACTGGCGGTTGCCGAAGCCGAGCACCGCGAACGACACGTCTTGCGTCAGCGGCAGCCGCGCGAGCTTCGACAGGAACTGTTGCGCGCCGTCCGGCGCGTCGCCGTCGCCGTAGGTCGCGGTCAGCACGATGAAGCGCCGGGCCCGGCGATAGTCGCGGGCGACGTCGTTCATCGGCGCGACATGCACGCGCAGGCCTGCTTGCGTGAGCGCCGCGTGCAGCGCGGATGCGTTGCCCCACGTGCTGTTGCCTTCGCTGCCGACGAGCAGCACGGTGTCCGCGTCGCGCGCCGACGCGTTGCCCGCGAGCCTCGGCCGCGCGCGTCGCCGGCGCGCCCACAGCATGACGCCCGTCACCGCGAGGAGCGGCGCCGACAGCGACGCCGCGCCCAGCGCCAGGCCGAGCCACCACAATCCTTCGCCCGTGTGCAGCATTTTCACGGCGGCATGCAGGCGCTGCCAGCGGTCGGCGGCGCGGTAGGCGAGCGAAGCGCCCGTCGACGGATCGACGACGCCGGCGCCGTTCGTCGTCTTCAGCTCGATCACGCCGCCGCCCGGCTCGTCCGGTGCGGGGAACGTCAGTTGGCGCAGCGTCGACGTGTCGATCGCGCGCAGCGCGGGCATTTGCTCGACGGGCATCGGCGCGGCCGCGTGCGCCGCCACGCTCGCTTGCGCATCGAACGCCGAGGCCGACGCGCCGCGCTCGGGAATCACGCCGAACGTCGTCAGCGACAGCGCGAGCCCCGTGAGCGCCGACAGCGTGAGCCCGGCGAGCGCGACGCGCGCGGTCTCGTTGTGCAGCCGCTGCAGCCCGTCGCCGCCGATCCGGCCGAACAGTCGCCGCCAGCCGCCCATCCGGCGCGCGAGCAGCGCGAGCCCGGACAGCGCGACGAACAGCATCGCGGCGGCGGTCGCGCCCGTCGCGATCCGGCCCGCGTCGCCGAGAAAGAGCTTGCGGTGCAAATTCGTCAGCCAGCGCACGGCGGGCGACGGCCGAAAGTCGGCGACCGGCCGGCCCGTCGAGGGATCGACGATCGACGCGCGCGGCTCGTCGGCGGCCGCGTAGTAGGCGATGATCTGGCCCGACGGCCGCCGCACGAGCTTTTCGACGCCGGGCACTTGCGCGCGCACGCGGCCGGCGAGCGTCGCGACGTCGAGCGGCGCGTGCGGCGTGCCGGCGACTGTCGCGCGCTCGAGCGCGGGCTGGATCGACAGCGCCGCGCCCGTCAGCGTGACGACGATCACCAGCACGGCGGCGATCAGTCCGGGAATCGAATGAAGCTTGCGCAGCATGGAACGCCTCTTGTCCTCGTGTTAAAGCGAATAGCGGAACGACTTCACGTAGCCGCGGCCCTTGACCGCCTTGCCGGCGCTCGCCGCGGTCAGCGGCACGACGACTTCCGACGGGTTCTCGTTCATGTCCTCGACCGCGGTGTCGATGTGGATTTCGCAGCCGGCGTCGAGCAGCGCGTCGGCCACGTCGAGCGTCGCGCGCAGCGTCTTGCCCGCGCCGACGCTCGCGCCCGTGATGCCGTCGAGCCGCTGCGAGCCGCCCGTCGCGCGATACCAGTCGCGCAGATGCCGGTAGTACTTCGTCTGGCGGCCGGCCATCCACAGCGCGCCCTGGTAGCGGCCCGCGCGATCGGTGACGTACAGGACGACGTACGCGCCGTCGCCGCCGTAGTCGGCAAGCTGCGTCTCGAACGTGACCTCGCGCGCGGAGGCGAGCGACGGCGCGGCGAGCGCGCCTGCGAGCGCCGCGATCGGCAATGCGTGTTTCATCTGGGTTCTCCTGGTATCGGTGAGGATGGCGGCGCGGGCCGCATCGAGCCGGGTGTCGCGTGTCGTCCGGGCGCCGGAAGGGCGGTGGCGGCGGGGGAATGTCGGCGTCGCGATCGGCGCGGCGGCGGACGCCGTATCGTCGGCTCGCAAGCGTCGCAAGCCGGGCGAGTCACTCGCGCCGCTTACGCCGCCCGCGCCGTGACCGCCGGAACTCCGCCCGTGCCGCGACCTTTCGCCGCTGCTTCGCGATCGCGCCGATCGTGCCGATCGCGCTGATCGCGCTGATCGCGCCGATCGCGTGCCGGCAGCCACGCGAGGCCGCACGCGGCCGCGCCGGAGGCCCGCCATGTCGCGGGCGGGCATTCGGCAATCGGTCATGGGCGGGAACGTCGATACGGCCATGGACTCAGCCATCAAGTTCAGCGAACGACGCGGCCATGAATTCAGTCATCGACTCGGCGAACGACGCGGCCATCGACTCAGCCATCAATTCAGCGATCGATGCCGCCATCGACGCGCCCATCGCATCGCCGGCTGCGCCAAACAACGCAGCGCGGCCAAGGCAGCGCGGGCGCGGCAACCCGGCGGCGCCGCGCGACCAGCCGCCTTCAGCGAATCTGCACGTCGGGCTTCGAGCCCGGCTTCAGCGCGCCGCCCGCGGGCGCGCCCGTCGCCGGCCCGCCCGCCGGGGCTTGCGCGCGCGGCGCGCGGCCATGGTCGTCGTCATCGTCGTGGTCGTGCTTGCGGTCGCCCTCGCGCTTCATCCGCACGACGTCGAGCGTCACCGGATCGAGCTTCGCCTTGAAGCGCTTGCCGTCTGCGTCGTGGCCCTTGATTTCGTAGCAGCCGTCGTCGGCCTTCAGCTTGTCGACGCGCCAGCCTTTCTGCTGCGCCATCGCGCGCACTGCGTCGCGCGGCTTCCAGTCGGCGAGCGGCGCGTGGCAGTCGTCGCCGTCGTCCGCCATCGCCGCGCGGATGCCGAGCGCGCTTGCGAGCACGAGCGACGCGAGCGAAACGAGCGTCACGCCCTTGATCAGTCGCGAGGTTTTCATTGCGTGATATCTCCTGTTCGGATCGTCGGGCTCTACAATGCGCTCGGCACCTGAAGCGAAGCTTGCGGGCGCGAAAAAGTTTCTTCATGTTCGCTTCAGGTTCGCGTGGCAGAGTCGCGCCACTCATTCATCAGGACACGCGCATGAGAGTGCTTCTCGTCGAAGACGACCCGTGGCTCGGAGAGGCCGTCCGCGACCAGATCGAGAAAGACGGGCATCCGGCCGATTTCGTCGGCAGCCTCGCCGACGCGCGCCGGCACGTCGCGGTCGCGACCTACGATCTGATCCTGCTCGATCTGCTGCTGCCCGACGGCCGCGGGCTCGACTTCCTGCGCGAGCTGCGCGCGGGCGGATCGACGGTGCCCGTCATCATCCTGACCGCGCTCGATCAGGTCGCGAACCGGATCGCCGGGCTGAACGCCGGCGCGGACGACTATCTGGTGAAGCCGTTCGATCTGTCCGAGCTGTCCGCGCGCGTGAGCGCGGTCGCGCGCCGCTATGCGGGCAATCCGAATCCGCTCGTGAAGCTCGGCGAGCTCGCGATCGACACCGCCGCGCGCAGCGTGAAGCGCGGCGATGCGCGAGTCGACCTGACCGCGAGCGAATGGGCGCTTCTCGAAACGCTGCTCCAGCATCCCGGGATGATCCTGTCGAAGCCGCGGCTCGAGGAGCGTCTGTATTCGTTCAGCGACGAAGTGGAGAGCAACACGATCGAGGTGCACGTGAGCCGCCTGCGCAAGAAGCTCGGCGCCGACGTGATCGAGACCGTGCGCGGCCTCGGCTACCGGCTGAGGCGGGACTAGCGATGCTGCGCAGTCTGCAGGGGCGGCTCGCGGCGGCGCTCGTGGCTGGCTTCGTCGTGCTGTCGCTCGCGGCCGGGACGGCCGCGTTCTACGTGTTGCGCGACGAGGTCGAGCGGATGTCCGACAGCGCGCTGCAGGAGACCGCGCAGCGGCTGCTGCCGCTCGCCGTGATGGACATCGTCGGGCGCGATTCGGACGGCGACGACGGCGAGGGCGCGAGCGGGGGCCGCATCGCGGCGGTCCGCCCGCACGACGAGCTGCTGACGTACGTCGTGCGCGACGAGACCGGCAAGACGCTGCTGCGCTCGCACGATGCCGACGCGTCGATTTTTCCGATGGACATGAAGGCGGGCTTCCGGCGCACCGCGACGCATCGGATCTACGCGGAGACGGTGCTGCAGGGCACGGTCACGCTGTTGATCGCGCAGCCGCTCACGATGCGCCGGCAAGCGCAAGTGCAGGCCGCGATCGCGGTCGTGCGGCCGCTCGCGTTGTTCCTGCCCGCCGGCCTGTTCGGAATCTGGCTGATCGTGCGCTCCGGCTTGAAGCCGATCCGGCGCTTTTGCGACGCGATCGCCGCGCGCGGCCGCAACGATCTGACGCCGCTCGACAAGGGCGGGCTGCCGAGCGAGATCGCGCCCGTGGCCGATGCGGTCACCGAGCTGATGGCGCGCCTCGATCGCGCGCTCGCCGCCGAGCGCAGCTTCACCGCGAACAGCGCGCACGAGTTGCGCACGCCGATCGCCGCGGCGCTCGCGCAGACGCAGCGCCTGATCGTCGAAGCGCCGAGCGAGCCGTTGCGCGAGCGCGCGGAGCGGGTCGAGGGCGCGCTGCATACGCTGTCGCGGGTCAGCGAGCAGTTGATGCAGCTCGCGAAGGCCGAGGACGGGCGCGTGCTCGCGGACACGCCGCAGGATTTGCGGCCGGTGCTGTCGCTCGTCGTCGACGATTTCCGGCGCGTCGCGCGCGATCGCGCGATCGCGCTCGATCTGCCCGACGCGGCCGTGACGTCGCGGATCGATCCGGACGCGTTCGCGATCGTCGTGCGCAATCTGGTCGAGAATGCGCTCAAGCACGGCGCGGCGGCGGAGCCGGTGCAGGTCGCGCTGTCGGCGGCGGGCGCGCTCAGCGTGACGAACCGCGGGCCGGCGCTGCCGGCGCGCGAGATCGAACGTCTGACGAAGCCGTTCGAGCGCGGCGCGACGACGGCGAAGGGCAGCGGGCTCGGACTCGCGATCGTCGATGCGATCGCGAAAGGGGCGGGCGCGTCGTTCACGTTGCGCTCGCCGGTGCCGGGCGGCGCGGACGGGGTTCAGGCGGTGGTCGAAGGGTTGGCGCTCGGCGGCGATCGGGCGCGGGGCGCGTGAGATTGCAATGGACGCGACCGACGCGGGTTTCTCGATCGCGGCGAGCGCCGCGCTCTCGATCGCCGCGCGCGCCGCGCGTGAAGTTCGACGTTTGAGCGGCGGGCACGGTCGCCCGTACGGGCGCGCCCGCGGCCCGCTTGCGCGCCCGTCCGAAGAAAAGGCTCGGAATCCATCCCGAGCCTTTTCCTGTCGCGATTCCGGCGCCGCGCCCGATCAGATCGCCGGCGATCGCGGCCGCCCGTGTCGGGCCGCCGCGTGGGTTCGGCGCGCGTTCGCCGGGGTCGCGGCCCGATAGCGGGCGCTCAAGGCATCGCGTGTTTCGTCGAGACGGGCGCTCGGCGCGCGAGCGGATCGGCAAATGATCGCGCGGGGCGTCAGAACCAGCCGGATATCCAACCCGTGATTCCGTTGAACGTACTCTTGATGCTGTCCCACGCGTTTTTGAGCCATGCGACGACGTCTCTTACGACTCCCACGATGAAATCTGCAATCTTATTGAAAAGATCGTTGAAGAAATTACCGATCTTGTCTATCAAGACGACAATGGGCTGCTGAAGATCGGGGTGTTCCAATCCGATTTTTATCGCCGTATCGAAAATCTTGTCGATTCTCGCGTTGGAATCCTCCTTCGCCTTTTTTCTCTGTTCTTCCATCTTCTTTTTGAATTCTTCGACGGACGTGGGGGACGCTCCCGCGCTCTTCAGCGCTTCGGTTGCGCCGACGATGCCGGTCTCGATTCCGCTCGCTTCTTCCTGTCCGGATGCTTGGGCGTCGATTTGCAGCCCCTTCAGCAAGTCGTTTTCCTGCGCCGAAAGCTTGACGGAAGACGCCTGCGCGGCGGTGAAATAAGCGGCGAGTTGCTGCGAGGCGGCATAGCGACGCGGTGACGCTTGGCCGACAGAGGATTTGTAATGCGCACGCATTTCCTCCAGGACATCGACAAATTGGCTCATTTCGTGGCTCCTCGAAAAAGCACGGATTGAATTTGATAGCGAGAGCCGTGCCGATTATCTCTCGTCTAAAGAGTAGGATTTATTCATCGGCGAATACCTACCATTTTTGTTAGCTTGACATTTTCAGGCTTGGGTATTTTCCGACGGCGGCGGGCGGCATGTTCCGCTCCGCGCATGCGCGCTTCGGATGCCGGTTCCGCACGGTGTCGCCGTCGTCCGGGGCGAGCCGCACGGTGAGCGCGGCATGCAATCGAGCCGGCGCGCGGACCGCGCCGGGCAGGGGCGCGGCTTGCATCAAAGCCCTGGCTCGGCGGCCCTGTTGCATCGGATGCCGGCAGGGGGCGGCGCCGGCGCGCTGCCGGCCGCTTACGCGGCGGTCCGCGCCGCCGTCGACCCCCGCACGATCTTGAACGACCGGCTTGAACGACCGCAGTCGCACGGGCCGCGCACTTGTGTGCAAGCGTCGCCGATCACACGGCGCTTGCGGTATGCCGGGCGGCATTCGCCGGGCATCGAGTGAGGCCCATCGGCGGGCGGTCAGCGCGCTTCGAATCCCGAATCCCGAATCCCGAATCCCGAATCCCGAATCCCGAATCCCGAATCCCGGGGCTCGCGCTTCGAGCCCCGCGGCGCATGCGCGCTTCGAATTCGACGACATGCAATGTCGCGCCCCGACGCCGTTCGTGTCGCGCTGCGATGCTTCGCAATTCGCGTCGCGCGCGGCGTTCCGGCGACTGGAGCGGCATCCCGGTTTCCCGCGTGCCCGCGTCGGTCGAGACCGCGCGAGCGATGCATTGCGTGGACAATGGGCCGATTCTGCGATTCTGCGACGCGCCGATGCGCCGACGCGCCGATGCGCCGGGCGGCGCGCAACGATCGAGTCGCGTCATTCGCGATGTTCGATGCGGCACGCCCCGTCGACGTCTTTTACAATCGAATCCGCCGTCGCGGCGCCGGCCACGGATGTCGATCCGGGATCGACGCGCAGGCCTCGGGCCTCAGGCTTCAGGCTTCAGGCTTCGGCGCCGATCGGCGACCCATTCATCGTTTCGGGAAACATTCCGTGAGTGACAACGCATACACCAACGAATTCGGCCAGCCGATCGGCGCGCCGGTGCCCGGCTGGCAGCCGCGTCCCGCGCCGCCGCGCACGCCGATGCAGGGCCGGTTCTGCCGGATCGAGCCGGTCGACGCGAGCCGGCACGCGGACGATCTCTATGCGGCATACGCATTGGCCGCCGACGGCCGCGACTGGACGTACATGAGCGCAGGCCCGTTCGCCGACGCCGCGAGCTACCGCGCGTATCTGGCGAAGGCGGCCGAAACCGACGATCCGCTGCATCACGCGATCGTCGATCTCGCGACGGGCAAGGCGGTCGGCACCTGCGCGCTGATGCGGACCGACCGGGCGAACGGCGTGATCGAGGTCGGCTTCGTCGCGTATTCGCCGCTGCTGCAGAAGACGTGCGCGGGCACCGAAGCGATGTTCCTGCTGATGCAGCGCGTGTTCGACGAGCTCGGCTATCGCCGCTTCGAATGGAAATGCGACAGCCTCAACGCGCCGTCGCGCGCGGCGGCGCTCCGCTACGGCTTCGCGTACGAGGGGCTGTTTCGGCAGGCCGTCGTCTACAAGGGCCGGTCGCGCGACACCGCGTGGTATTCGATCGTCGACCGCGAATGGCCGGCGTTGCGCTCGGCGTTCGGGCAGTGGCTCGCCGCCGGGAATTTCGACGAGCGGGGCCGTCAGCGGCAGCCGCTGGCGACGCTGATCGCGGCGGCGCGCGGCGGCGGCGCGTGACGAAAAGGGGCGCGGCGCGCCCCTCGCCGTTCTTCCCGGCGGCCGTGCGCCCGGTAAAATGTCCGAAACGCCAACGGCCGCCCGCGGCCGTGATTCGACAACGACGACATTCGGAGACACCCCCGCCATGGCTTCAACGGAAAGCGCCTCGCGCGCGTCGGCGTGCGCGACGACGATCGACGCCGGCGTCATCTCGGCGCGCCTCGACCGCCTGCCGCCCACGCGCAGCGTCTGGAAACTGGTGGCGCTGCTGAGCCTCGGATTCTTCTTCGAGCTGTACGATCTGCTTTACAGCGGCTACGTGGCGCCCGGCCTCGTGAAGAGCGGCATCCTCACCGCGACGACGCACGGGCTGTTCGGCACGACGGGCGTCGCGAGCTTCATCGCGGCGTTGTTCGCGGGGCTCTTCGTCGGCACGATCGCATGCGGATTTCTCGCCGACCGCTTCGGCCGCCGCGCGGTGTTCACGTGGTCGCTCCTGTGGTACACGGCCGCGAACATCGTGATGGCGTTTCAGGATACGGCCGCGGGCCTCAATTTCTGGCGCTTCGTCGTCGGGCTCGGGCTCGGCGTCGAAATGGTGACGATCGGCACGTACATCTCCGAACTGGTTCCGAAGCAGATTCGCGGCCGCGCGTTCGCGTGCGAGCAGGCGGTCGGCTTCGTCGCGGTGCCTGTCGTCGCGCTGCTCGCGTATCTGCTCGTCCCGCGCGCACCCCTCGGCCTCGACGGCTGGCGTTGGGTCGTGCTGATCGGCGCGCACGGCGCGATCTTCGTCTGGTGGATTCGCCGCCGGTTGCCCGAAAGCCCGCGCTGGCTCGCGCAGCAGGGCAGGCTCGACGAAGCGGATCGCGTGCTCGCCGCGCTCGAGGCGAGGGTCGAGGCGGAGTACGGCCGGCCGCTGCCGCCGCCCGCGCCCGCCGAGCCCGTCGCGCCGCGCGGCCGGTTCCGCGACATGTGGGCGCCGCCGTACCGCAAGCGCACGGTGATGATGACGATCTTCAACGTGTTCCAGACGGTCGGCTTCTACGGCTTCGCGAACTGGGTGCCGACGCTGCTCATCAAGCAGGGGATCACCGTCACGACGAGCCTCATGTATTCGAGCGTGATCGCGCTCGCGGCGCCGATCGGGCCGCTGATCGGCCTCGCGATCGCCGACCGCTTCGAGCGCAAGGCCGTGATCGTCGCGATGGCCGGCGCGGCGATGATCGCGGGGCTGATGTTCAGCCGGGCGTCGGCGGCGTGGTGGCTCGTCGCGCTCGGCGTGTGCCTGACGCTCGCGAACAACATCATGTCGTACAGCTTCCACGCGTATCAGGCGGAGCTGTTCCCGACCGCCATCCGGGCGCGCGCGGTCGGCTTCGTCTATTCGTGGAGCCGCTTTTCGGCGATCTTCACGTCGTTCGCGATCGCGGCTGTGTTGAAGGGGTTCGGCACGCCGGGCGTGTTCGTGTTCATCGCGGGCGCGATGGCGATCGTGATGGCGTCGATCGGGCTGATGGGGCCGAGAACGAAGGGAATCGCGCTCGAGACGATTTCGCATTGATGCGCGCCGGGCGGGCAGCGCGCGTTCGATGTGTGCGCGTGCGTGCCGCCCACGCTTGGCGAAGCGTGCGCCGCCCGCGCTTGGCGCAACGCGTGACGGCCGGGCGGACGTGCGCGCGGCGTGCCGGCGCGTCGCATTCGGCCGCGATGCAGAGGCTGTTTGATCCGCGCCTTCCGCTTCCGGGCGAACTCACATCCGGGCAGACCCATTCGACCGGACCCATTCGACCGGACCCATTCGACCGGACCCATTCGACCAGACCCATTCGACCAGACCCATTCGACCAGACCCATCCGGCCAGACCCATCCGGCCAGACCCATCCGGCCAGACTCATCCGGCCAGACTCATCCGGCCAGACTCATCCGGCGCGCACGGCGCACGCGGCTGCCCCGCGCCGCCGGATGCGGCCGCGCCATTTTCGCCGTCCGGCTCAAGCCTCCAGCGCAAGCAGCGCGAACGACGCGAGCCAGTGCTCGCCCATGTAGTCCCCCGCGACGTGCGCGAGCGCGCTCGCGAGATGCGCGTCGGCCGCGTCGGCGAGCGCCGTCTTGCGCGGATCGCCGTCCGGCAGCGCTCGCGCGAGCGAGCGCTGGCACCATGCGCGGCTCAGGTTCAGGCCGTCGAGGTGCGCGATCTTGCCGTCGGTGCGATCGGTGACGGTGGCCGGCGTGAAAAGCGTCGCCGGCTCGCGCGCGGCGAGCGACGGCAGGAACGCGTCGAACCAAGCGAGGAACTCGGCCGCCGGCAGCACGCGCCGCATCAGCTCCGCCTCCATCAACGCCGGCGACAGGAACTCGTCGCCGCTCGGCTCCCACGCCTGGCAGTTCGCGTCGCGCAGATGCCAGCGCCGCGCGGTGTCGACGATCAGCGCTTCGAGCGCCGCGCGCCCGGTTTGCCGCGCGAAGTCGAGCGCGAGCGACAGCGCGAACGCGGTGTTGAAGTGCGTGCCGACGCGCAGCGGATAGGTCGCCTTCGGCAGAAATTCGGTGAAGCGGTCGACGAAGATCTCCGTCAGCGGCGCGAGCGTGGCCGACCAGCGGCGGCCCGCATCCGACGTCATCGACGCGAGCTGCGCGGACAGCGCGAGCAGCCATCCCCAGCCGTACGGCCTCTCGAAGCCGAGATTGTGCGGCAGGCTCAAGTACGCCGCCTCGCCGGCGACGTTGTCGGCGGTGAAGTGCGCGTCGACGGTGTCGACGATCCGCTGCGCCTGCGGCAGATCCGCGAAGCGATCGAGCAGCCGCGTGACGAGCCAGTAACCATGCACGCACGAATGCCAGTCGTAGCTGCCGTAGAAGATCGGATGCAGCGCGCGCGGCCCGCGCACGTCTTCCGGGCCGGCGAGCGAGTGCGTGAGCTTGTTCGGGTATTCGCGCGTCAGGTGGCCGAGCGCGAGGTTCGCGAATTGCGAGGCGAGAGCGGGCGTCAGTTGTCGAGTATGCATGGCGAGGGCGTCGGGAAAGGCGGCGCGCGTCGCGCGCGGCCGCGGTCGACGACATGTTACCCGCCGATGCCGGAGCATGCATGAATGGCCGCGTTCGCCGCGCGGGCGCGCGGCGCGGCGAGGCACGGCGAGGCACGGCGAGGCACGGCGAGGCACGGCGTGGCGTCTATGGGCGGCAGTGCAGCCGGCGGTAGCGGGCTTCGAGCTCGATCTGCTGCTCGCTGCGCTCGCGCTGCTCTTTTGCGTCTTTCTCGGTGGCCGGATAGGGCTTGTGAGCCCACGGGCGACTCCAGCGATCGGACGCGAGCGGCGCGAAGTTCGACGGCGCGCGGCCGTTCGCGGACGGCAGCGGCCGCGACGGCGGCGGCTCGTAGACGGGCGGCGCGGGGACTTTCCACGGCGTCGCGCTGTTGATCGTGCTCGGCGCGAGCAGCGACGGCGGCGCCGAGCGCGCGGCGGCTTGCGCGTGGCGCGCCAGATTGTCGATCTTCGACGCCAGTTCGTCGCATTCTTCCTGCCGGCCCTGATCCTGCGCGAACGCGAAGTTACGCTGCAGCGGCGCGATGTATTGCGGCTTCGCGTCGGGCTGCGCGTGCTTCGACAGCGTTTGCGGCGCGAGGCTGCGAGGCGGCGGCGAACGGAATCGGGCGGCCTCGGGCGGCGGCGTATGCAGCGGCGTGTGCGACGGTGTAAGCGGCGGCGTAAGCGGCGATGTTTGCGGCGGCGCTTGTGGCCGCATTGGCGACGAAGCCGTTTCGGGCGTGGGCGTTGCGCTCGACGGCGAGCCGCCGAGCGGCTGCGCTTGCGCGCTCGTGCACGCCGCCAGCAGGGTCGCGACCAGTGCCGCGCGCGACATCGGGACATTCATGTGGCGAGTAGCGACGAAAATCTAACGAGCCGCGAATCGTCTCATGGTTAACCCTGCGGTGTCGACCGGATTCGCGTGGAGATTTGTCTCGATGCGAATGACCGGCTCGGGCGTCCCGTCGATGAAAGCCCCCGGCCGCGTTTGCCGGCGCGCACCGGGCGAGCGGTTCTCGTCCGCGCATCAGCCGGCCGTTCAGGGCCGGCCGGCGCGCGGGGTGTGGCGCGCCGGTTGCATGATGCGCTCTCATGCGTCTCGGTCACGCGGATCGCACGCGCCGGCCGCCCCATGTTGCCGATTCCGTTTGGCGGAAATCGGCGCATGTCGCGCCATCCATTGCGTTCCTCCACCCATTCGATCGAGGCCCTCCGTTTCATGCCGAGGCGCCGATTGGGCGGGTGCGCCGGCAATGTGCCGCGCAGCCGCCTCCCGTTGCCGGATCGGCCGAGTCACGATGGTCGCGCATGCCGGGCCGAGGCCGCGCCGCCAGCCGCCTTGCCGATACGCTTCGCTTCGCTTGGCGGCAGGCATCCGTTGCCGGGAATGCCGAATGGCCGCTCTTCGTCAAAAGCGGGCGGCAGACGCGCGAGGCGCACTGTGGCCGCACCGGCCGGCGTTTTCGATTCGAAACGAAAGGCTGTCGCTCGGCAATCGCGCGGCAGCCTCGCCTCACGAGCGAAATTTATTTCGGATCGACGGCCGCAATTTCCACGGCGGCCGCACGATGCCCGCGAAGCCGTTGCGTCAGGCGCGCGCGCTCGTGATGATCGCCCAGGTCGCGATCACGCTGGCGGCCGTCGTATACGGGCCGTAGCGCGTATAGATCTGGCCCGCTTCCCGCTTCGCCTTTTCGATGTCGTTATCGGGATTGGGAATCTGCGGATCGGACACGTTGCGCACCGAGTACCAGCGAGTCAGCGGGAAGTCCTTCATCGTCAGTCCGATCATCGCGTCCCCCATGTCGCATGCGCGTCCCAGATTCTGCAAGCGATAGTGATCCGTCGAATCGTCGAAGCCGAAGAAGTCCGTCGTGACGAGCGCGTCGGCGGGCTTCGTGAAAATGGTCGGCACGGGCCGCGCCCCCTGGATGTACGCCGCGTTGACCTTCGTCAGATCGGGCGCGATTGCATCGATCGCGCCGGCCGGCAGCTCGGAAGGGCTGTATTCGGACTTCGCGAATGCGGCCTCCTTGAACTGCGTCGTGCAGTCGAACTTGACCTTGCTCGCGATCACGACATCGCCCAGTTTCGCTTGGGTGCCGATTCCGCCGCCCGTGCCCGTCGTGATCAGCAGCCTGGGCCGGATCGTCTGCACGAGCTCGGCGACGAGGCGTTGAAGCGGCGTGTGCGGGCCGTCATATGCGAAGTGCAGGCCGGACTTGAACAGCAGCACGCGCGCGTTGCCGATCACGCACGGGAAATACAGGCCGAGCGTGTGATAGTAGCGGGCCATGTCCGGCTTCGTGTCGTTGAACGGCGCGCGGGGCCCCGTGACGAGCGGGATGTACGCATCGACGCCGTGACGGTACAAATACCACGCCGACGGCAGATGATCGGGCGTGAAGAGCGCCGCGAGCGCCGCGGCCTCGGCGGCCGTCCACGTGACGACGAGCGCGTCGTAGCCGGCGAAGCGGGTGAGGTCGTCGTTCTCGTGCGGCGCGGGATCGAGCGGCTGCGCGGCGGGCCGTGCGCCGGCGGGCCACGAGACGGGGTGAGGCAGGCGGCTCGCCCTGGCCAGCAGCGCGGCTTCCAAGCCGCCCTTGACGAAGCGCTCGGCGGGCGCTTCGGGATCATAGTTGAGGATCAGATCCTCGACGTCGAATGAATGGTTCATGAGGGCACCTAAGTTGTTCGAATGATCGGGTGCTTCAGTACATCTTCGCGCGCTGGCTCGCGATTTCCTGCAGCGCCCTGCGGTGTTGCCGGCAGCGTTCGAGCAGCGGCTCGTTCAGGGATTTTTCCGACAGCTCGCGGGTGGTTCGCAATCCCGCCGGCGATCCGCGCTTCGTGTGCAGCCACTCTCTCAGGCTCTTTTCTTTGGTCTGCGAAGGACCGAGATCGACGATCGTCGGCGGCTCGCTCGGGTCCAGGTATTGCAATTGCCGGATTCGCTCGTTGCTCAGATCGATCCACGAGATGTAGCCGCCCGGCAGGATCTCGCGCGGCTTCGTGAGCGCGCCGGTGAAGCTGTAGCGCGTGCCGCTCGTGACGACCGGATCGTAGAAGTGCGGCGTGATGAAATCGGAGACGGCGATGCCTTGAATCGAATAGCTGTATTTTTCCGCTTCGACCGGATCGCAGCCTTCGACGAGGTACTCGAACTGCGCGCTGCCGTCCTGGATCTTGCCGCCGACGATCTCGATCGACGTCGACGACTGCAGACGGTTGCCGGCGGGATCGATCAGCATCTCGATCGTTTCGTGGCTCGCGGCGATTGTCCATCCGTCGTTGCCGCGCGTCGCGGCGACTTTCGCATACGGCTGGTTGTGCTGATCCAGGTGAAATCCGCCTTCGCCTTCGGGCAGGACGGGAACCAGCAGCACCGGCCATATGCCGGCCGGAATTTGATTCTGCGACGGCAAATGCCGGACGGTCGCCTGCACGTTCCAGAACGGCGGCAAATCTCGGATGACTTGCACGTTCAGTGCGGCGGCAGCGGCTTCCACGAGAGCGGGATCGATGGCGTTCGTCGTATCGACGAGGCCGATCTGGATGACAGTCATTTCGGTCTCCTACAGTAAATGCCTCGCCGGATCGGCCGGGCGTGACGACGCCGAGCGTGCGCGCGTCACGGCCCAAGGAAGCGGCGAGGCAATGAACGTCCGTGCGCGCAGACGTCGTCCGCGCGGCGGAGCTGAAAGACTTGAAAAGAGTGGAATGCGTGTGCGCTCCCCATGCGCACTTGTACCGGAATCGAATACTTTTAATCAGCGCAACGGCGAAGCGGGCGCTTCGGGGCGGCTGGTACGACTCCAGCGTAGGTTATGCGTCTCGAAAGTCAAGAGCGCTAAAACCCGATTAATCGTCGATTAGTCGTTCATTGATATTGCAAGTTTTTGCGCGGTTTTTCATTAAACGATAATTGAATTGCGATGCGTTTTCTCGTGTTCGTTTCGTGCCGGCCGCTCGATGCGGCGACGTCGCGGGGCGGCCGTGCCGGCTGTCGTTCGGGCTCGGCCGCGAGCGTCTCTTTCTGCGATGTTTTCGTGTGTGAGCGGCAAGTGCATGCCGGCGCGTCGGCGTGAGCGGCGACGCAAACATGCGCTCGGTTCGCGTGAGTGTGCGGCGGAATCGGAGCGATGCGCGTCGTTTCGCGATTCGTCGGCGGGCGGGCGATTAACCGAGCCGAATCGAATCAAATCGAGTTTAATCGAGGAGAAAGAAAGGAACGCGAGCGGTGTTTGAAAGAAAACCGAATGGCGGACCGAATGCGGCGATGCGCCCGGCCGTGACGAGTCGATCGCGAAGCGTGCGTCGATCTCGGGTGAGCGCCTCGCGGAGCGACATCGTGCGCGATGCGATGCGCGCGGCGCGCAGTGTCACCCCTCGGCTACGCCGGCTTGCCCGGCTTGCGGCGCGCCGAACCCGCGCGCGCCGCCTGCGCGCACGCTTCGTCGAGCCGGCGCATCGCGTCGGCGACGTCGCTCCGAAAGTGCACGAGCGCCGCGTTCTCCGGCGCGGGCGGTTGCAACCCCGTCCAGAGCAAATCGATCAACTGCTCGGCCGTCGTCTCGGTATCGAGTTTCCGGTGCCCGAGAATCGCATCCCACAGCACATGCTCGATCGGCCCGAACACCATCGAGCGCAGCAGGCTGAGCGGAATGTCGGCGCGCACCTCTCCGGCCGACTGCCCGCGTGCGAGCACGTCCATCAGCGGCGCCGTGTAGCGGCGCTGCAACGCCGTCAATTCGTCGGCGAGCGCGTGCTGCTTCGCGCGCCCCTCGGACAGCACCAGCGCGCAGAGGCCGGTGCCGTTCACGAGCATCAGCCGCAAGTGCGTGCGGACGATGAACGCGAACTGCTGCCGCACCGACGCGTCGCGCGGCATCCCGGTCTCGAACGCGTCGATGATTTCGTCATACCAATCGGCGATCACGCGTGCGCACAGCTCCCGCTTGCCGCGGAAGTAGCTGAACACGGTCGCCTCGGACACGCCGACCCGCTGCGCGATCTCCGCCGCGGTCGCGTGCTCGTAGCCCTTTTCCGCGAAGACTTCGCGCCCGGCGCGCAGGATGTCCTGCACGCGCTGCTGCGATTTGCGGCCGGCGGGCGCGCGCGGCGCGTCCGCGCGCTCGGCTTTCTGGGGGGCGGTCATACGGGTTTTCCTGCGGCGTCGGGCGTCGTTGCGATGCCGTCGATCATAGCTGAGTATCGCTCAAAAAACTATTGACGCTTGAGCGGGTCAAGCGCGAAACTAACGAGAATTTCCGCAGAATACGGCAACGAACGATGGATTCGCCGATTTGAGCTAGACTCAATAATCGGCGCTTCTGTGGACTTCCTGGAGACGGAGGAGACATGATCAACCTGCCCGGCGTGAACTTCATGCTCGGTGAAGACATCGAGATGCTGCGCGATTCGATCGCGCATTTCGCCGCGAAGGAAATCGCGCCGCGCGCGGCCGAGATCGATCGCACCGATCAATTCCCGATGGACCTCTGGCGCAAGTTCGGCGAGCTGGGCGTGCTCGGGATGACCGTCGCCGAGGAATACGGCGGCGCGAGTCTCGGCTATACCGCGCACATGGTCGCGATGGAGGAGATCTCGCGCGCGTCGGCGTCGGTCGGGCTGTCGTACGGCGCGCATTCGAACCTGTGCGTGAACCAGATCCACCGCAACGGCACCGACGCGCAGAAGCGCAAGTACCTGCCGAAGCTGATCTCCGGCGAGCACGTAGGCGCGCTTGCGATGAGCGAGCCGAACGCGGGCTCCGACGTCGTCAGCATGAAGCTGCGCGCGGACAAGCGCGGCGAGCGCTACGTGCTGAGCGGCACGAAGATGTGGATCACGAACGGCCCGGATTGCGACACGCTCGTCGTCTACGCGAAGACGGAGCCCGAGGCCGGCGCGCGCGGCATTACCGCGTTCATCGTCGAGAAGGGGATGAAGGGCTTCTCGGTCGCGCAGAAGCTCGACAAGCTCGGAATGCGCGGCTCGCATACGGGCGAGCTCGTGTTCGAGGACGTCGAGGTGCCGCAAGAGAACATCCTCGGCGAGCTCAACGGCGGCGTGAAGGTGCTGATGAGCGGGCTCGATTACGAGCGTGCGGTGCTCGCGGGCGGGCCGACGGGCATCATGGCCGCGTGTCTCGACGCGGTCGTGCCGTATGTCCACGATCGCAAGCAGTTCGGCCAGCCGATCGGCGAATTCCAGCTGATCCAGGGCAAGATCGCCGACATGTACACGACGTTCCAGGCGTGCCGCGCGTATCTGTACGCGGTCGGCCGCCATCTCGATTCGGCGGGCAGCGCGCACGTGCGCCAGGTGCGCAAGGACTGCGCGGGCGTGATCCTCTACACCGCCGAGAAGGCGACGTGGATGGCGGGCGAGGCGATCCAGATCTTGGGCGGCAACGGCTACATCAACGAGTACCCGGTCGGCCGCCTGTGGCGCGACGCGAAGCTCTACGAAATCGGCGCCGGCACGAGCGAGATCCGCCGCATGCTGATCGGCCGCGAGCTGTTCGCGGAAACCGCCTGACCCTGCGCGCGGAGCCCACGCGATGCCGATCATCGAATCCAAGCTGAACCCGCGCGCCGACGAGTTTCGCGCGAACGCCGCGGCGCTCGAGGCGCTCGTCGCCGACCTGCGCGAGAAGATCGACCGGCTGGCGCTTGGCGGCGGCCAGGCCGCGCGCGACAAGCACCTGTCGCGCGGCAAGCTGCTGCCGCGCGAGCGGATCGCGCAACTGCTCGATCCGGGCACGCCGTTCCTCGAGCTGTCGCAGCTCGCCGCATACGGGATGTACAACGACGACGCGCCGGGCGCGGGCATCGTCACGGGCATCGGCAGAATCGCCGGCCGCGAGTGCGTGATCGTCTGCAACGACGCGACGGTCAAGGGCGGAACCTACTATCCGGTGACCGTGAAGAAGCACGTGCGCGCGCAGGAAATCGCGGCCGAGAACCGGCTGCCGTGCGTGTACCTCGTCGATTCGGGCGGCGCGAACCTGCCGAACCAGGACGACGTGTTTCCCGACCGCGATCATTTCGGCCGGATCTTCTTCAACCAGGCGAACCTGTCGGCGGCGGGCATCGCGCAGATCGCGGTCGTGATGGGCTCGTGCACCGCGGGCGGCGCGTACGTGCCCGCGATGAGCGACGAATCGATCATCGTCAAGGAGCAGGGGACGATCTTTCTCGGCGGCCCGCCGCTCGTGAAGGCGGCCACCGGCGAGGAAGTGAGCGCCGAGGATCTGGGCGGCGGCGACGTGCACACGCGCCTGTCCGGCGTGGCGGACCATCTCGCGCAGAACGACGCGCACGCGCTCGCGATCGCGCGCACGATCGTCGGCAACCTGGGTGCGCGCCGCGGCGCGTCGCTCGCGATGCGCGAGCCGCTGCCGCCGCGCTACGACGCGAAAAGCCTGTACGGCGTGATTCCGGTCGATACGCGAAAGCCGTTCGACGTGCGCGAGGTGATCGCGCGCATCGTCGACGATTCCGCGTTCGACGAATTCAAGGCGCGCTACGGCACGACGCTCGTCACGGGCTTCGCGCGCATCTGGGGGCACCCGGTCGGCATCGTCGCGAACAACGGCATCCTGTTTTCCGAATCGGCGACGAAAGGCGCGCACTTCATCGAGCTGTGCTGCCAGCGCAAGATCCCGCTCGTGTTCCTGCAGAACATCACGGGCTTCATGGTCGGCCGCAAATACGAGAACGAGGGCATCGCGCGCCATGGCGCGAAGATGGTGACGGCCGTGTCGACCGCGAAGGTGCCGAAGTTCACGGTGATCATCGGCGGCTCGTTCGGCGCGGGCAATTACGGCATGTGCGGCCGCGCGTTCGGCCCGCGGTTCCTGTGGATGTGGCCGAACGCGCGGATCTCGGTGATGGGCGGCGAGCAGGCGGCGTCGGTGCTCGCGACGGTGCGCCGCGACGGGATCGAGGCGAAGGGCGGCGAATGGTCGGCGCAAGACGAGGAGGCGTTCAAGCAGCCGATTCGCGACCAGTACGAACGCCAGGGCCATCCGTACTACGCGAGCGCGCGCCTGTGGGACGACGGCGTGATCGACCCCGCGCAGACGCGCGACGTGCTGGGCCTCGGCCTTGCCGCCGCGATGAACGCGCCGATCGAGGACACGCGGTTCGGCGTGTTCCGGATGTGATGGACGCAAGGAGCCGACGATGCGCTACGAAACGATCGAAGTGACCGACGACGGCCGCATCGCGACCGTCACGCTCGCGCGCCCCGACGTGCGCAACGCGTTCAACGAGACGATGATCGCCGAGCTGACGACCGCGTTCGACCGCATCGACGCGCATCCGTCGCTACGCGCGGCCGTGCTCGCCGCGCGCGGCCCGGCGTTCTGCGCGGGCGCGGACCTGAACTGGATGAAGAGGATGGCGGGCTTCTCCGACGACGAGAACCGCGCCGACGCGCGGCGTCTCGCGCGCATGCTCGAGGCGATCCATCGTTGCGCGAAGCCCGTGATCGCGCGCGTGCACGGCGACGCGTACGCGGGCGGCGTGGGGCTCGTCGCCGCGTGCGACATCGCGATCGCGGCCGAGGACGTGAAGTTCTGCCTGTCGGAAGCGCGCCTCGGGCTGATTCCCGCGACGATCGCGCCGTACGTCGTGCGCGCGCTCGGCGAGCGCGCCGCGCGGCGCTATTTCGCGACGGCCGAAGCGTTCGACTGCGCGAAGGCCGCGCAGCTCGGCTTCGTCCATGAGCGCGTGCCGGCCGATGCGCTCGACGCGACCGTCGCGAGGCTGGCCGAAGCCTTGTGCGCGAACGGCCCGCAGGCGGTGCGCGCGTGCAAGACGCTCGTGCGCGACGTCGCGGGCCGCGCGCTCGACGCCGCGCTGATCGAGCAGACCGCCGACTGGATCGCGAAGACGCGTGCGGGCGCGGAGGCGCGCGAAGGCGTCGCGTCGTTCCTCGAAAAGCGCACGCCGTCGTGGCGCGCGTGACGCGGCGCGCGCCGCCGCCGCCGCCCGCGCACGGCGGTGCCGTAGCGGCCGTGACGAAGCGCGGCGCGCGGCCCGCGCACCGAACCGAATCCGTTATCGATCTTCCGTTTTCCGACCCATCATGTTCGACAAGATCCTGATCGCCAATCGCGGCGAAATCGCCTGCCGGGTCGCCGCGACCTGCAAACGCCTCGGCATCGCGAGCGTCGCGGTCTATTCGGACGCCGACGCGCACGCGAAGCACGTCGCCGCGTGCGACGAGGCCGTGCACATCGGCGGCCCGGCCGCCGCCGACAGCTATCTGCGGATCGAGCGCATCATCGACGCCGCGCGCGCGGCGGGCGCGCAGGCGATCCATCCGGGCTACGGCTTTCTGTCGGAGAACGAGGATTTCGCGCGCGCGTGCGAGGAGGCGGGGATCGTGTTCGTCGGGCCGCCCGTCGAGGCGATCGCCGCGATGGGCTCGAAGGCCGCCGCGAAGGCGCTGATGCACGCGGCCGCGGTGCCGCTCGTGCCCGGCTATCACGGCGACGATCAGACCCCCGCGCTGCTGCAACGCGAGGCCGACCGCATCGGCTATCCGGTGCTGCTGAAGGCGAGCGCGGGCGGCGGCGGCAAGGGGATGCGCGTCGTCGAGCGCGCGGCCGATTTCGCGGCGGCGCTCGCGTCGTGCCAGCGCGAGGCGGCGGCGAGCTTCGGCAATGATCGCGTGCTGATCGAGAAATACCTGCAGCGGCCGCGCCACGTCGAAGTGCAGGTGTTCGGCGACACGCACGGCCACGCGGTCTACCTGTTCGACCGCGACTGCTCGGTGCAGCGCCGCCACCAGAAGGTGCTCGAGGAAGCGCCCGCGCCGGGCCTCGCGGATGAGCTCCGGCAGGCGATGGGCGAGGCCGCCGTCGCGGCCGCGCGCGCGGTCGGCTACGTCGGCGCGGGCACCGTCGAATTCATCATGACGGGCGACGCGTTCTACTTCATGGAGATGAACACGCGCCTGCAGGTCGAGCATCCGGTGACGGAGATGGTGACGGGGCTCGATCTCGTCGAGTGGCAACTGCGCGTGGCGGCGGGCGAGCCGCTGCCGATGAAGCAGGCCGATCTGCACGTGCGCGGCCACGCGATCGAGGCGCGCCTGTACGCGGAGCATCCGGCGCGCGGCTTCCTGCCGTCGACCGGACGCCTGAAGCACCTGCGATTTCCGGCGGGCGTCGAATTCGCCACCGGCGCGGCCGTGCGGATCGACAGCGGCGTTCGCGAGGGCGACGCGATCACGCCGTTCTACGATCCGATGATTGCGAAGCTGATCGTTCACGGCGACACGCGCGCGCAGGCGCTCGCGACGCTCGGCCGCGCGCTGCGCGAATGCGAGGTCGTCGGCCTGCATACGAATGCGGAGTTCCTGCAGCGGATCGTCGCGAGCCGGCCGTTCGCCGACGCGGATCTCGACACCGGCCTGATCGAGCGCCATCGCGACGCGCTGTTCGCGCCGCAGCCGGCGCCCGCGGCGGCGCTCGGCCTCGCGTGCGCGGCGCTGCTCGCGCGCGAGCGTGAGTTCGCGGGCGAGGGCGGCGCGGCGTCGCCGTGGGGCGCGCTGCCGAACTGGCGGCTGAACGCCGGCTACCGGCGCACGATCGAATGGCGCGCGCTCGACGACGACGCGACGCTCGAAGTCCGCTATCTGGACCACGGCGGCGCGCAGTCGCTCGAAGCGGGCGGCGTCGCGAAGCCGTTCGCGTGGTCGCGCGGCGCGGGGCCGCTCGACTTCGACGTGACGTTGGGCGGCGTGCGCGCGAGCGGCCGCGTGCATGTCGACGGCGACACGTTCCACGTGTTCTGCCAGGGCGTCGCGCGCGCGTTCGAGTGGCGCAACCTGCTCGCGCACGCGGCCGATTCGACGGAAGGCGAGGGCCGGCTCACCGCGCCGATGCCGGGCAAGGTGATCGCGGTGCTCGTCGAGCCGGGGCAGAAGGTCGAGCAGGGCGATCCGCTCATCGTGATGGAGGCGATGAAGATGGAGCACACGATCGGCGCGCCCGCGGCGGGCGTCGTCGGCGAGGTGCTGTACGCGGTGGGCGACCAGGTGGCGGACGGCGCGCAACTGCTCGTGATGGGGCCGGCTTGAGCGAGCGGCGCACGTTAACGATATCTGACAGTCCGGTTACATGATGTCCGCTAGACTCGGATACTGGTGCGGGCGGTAGCGCAGGGCATGCGCTACACTGCGTAATTCCCTTCCCTCCGGCATGCAATGACATCCCCTGTCGATTTGAACGGCTTGCGCATCGGTATCACGATCGGCCTGCGCGAGCCGAACGAGAGCCTCTGGATCAACGGCATCAAGCAAAACGCGCTGTTTCTCGCGAAGCTGCTGATGAAATCGTCGCGCGGCTATCGGGTGACGATCGTCAACACGACGGACGTGCCGATCACCGACGCGCTGCCGTGGGACCGCCGGATTTTCGACACCCGCTCGTTCGTCGACATGAAGGATTCGCTCGACGTGCTGATCGAGCTCGGCGGCCAGATCGACGGCGAGCAGACCGCGTATCTGAAGGCGCGCGGCGTGAAGCTCGTCAGCTACTGCTGCGGCTTCGAATACATCCACGCGACGCAATCGATCCTGTTCGGCCGCCGGATGTGGGAAACGCTGTTCATCAACCGCGGCTACGACGAGATCTGGGCGATTCCGCAGGTCGCGCCGTCGTCGCTGCCGTTCCTGCAATCGCTGCGGCGCTGCCCTGGGCGCGTCGTGCCGTTCGTCTGGGACCCGATGTTCCTCACCGAGCGCACGCGGCTGCTGCGCGAGCGCGGCGAGTACCGGCCGAGCGGCAAGCGCGCGAAGCGGCTCACGGTGATGGAGCCGAACCACGATGTCGTCAAGTTCTGCGTGTATCCGATGCTCATCATCGATGAAGTCTATCGGCGCGATCCGGACGCGATCGCGTTCGCGCACGTGACGAACGCCGAGCGGCTCGCGCACGACAGCCCGGAATTCGTGATGCTGATGAACTATCTGGAGATCGTCCGCGCGAGCAAGGCGAGCTTCGTCGGCCGCTTCGATACGCCGACGTTCCTCGCCGAACACACGGACGTCGTCGTGTCGCACCAGTGGGAGAACCCGCTCAACTACTTCTATTTCGACGTCTGCTGGCAGGGCTATCCGCTCGTCCACAACGCGCATCTCGTGCCCGACATCGGCTACTACTATCCGGACAACGACGTGCTGACGGGCGCGGAAGTGCTGACGCGCGTGCTGCGCGAGCACGACGACGACTGGGAAGGCTACGCGACGCGGCAGCGCAGCCTGCTGCGCCGCTATACGTCGAAGAATCCGACGCTCGTCGCCGAATACGATACGCTGCTCGCGAATCTCGTCAACGACTGCGGGCGCTGAGCGGCGAGCGAACGAACGCCGCGCGTGCGATCGGCGCCGCGGCGCTTCGGCCCGCGTGCCGATCCCGCCGGTTCCGGCTCTTCAATTCGATTGGTCTCGATTCAGCCTAGTCATTGCCCGGCGAGCGACGGCGTCACGCCTTGCTGCTCGCGCGGCGCATAGGAGACGAGGTGCCAGCGGCCGTCGCTCTCCCGGCGCAAGCTCAGCTTCTCGAACACGACCTTGCCGCCTTGCAGCGTCGTCGTGAAATCGACGTTCGCGTACAGCCCGTCCGGCACGTCCTTCGTGTTCGCGAACTGGATCAGCATGATGTCCGACCATCCTCGCCGCGCGACCGCGCCGAGCGGCGCGCGCAGCCGCCGCGTGTCGTCGGCGAAGCGCTGCGCCGTGTATCGCTCCTTGACGAAAGCGGCGGAATCCCGCCAGACCAGATCGAAGCGGCCGTCGTCGATCTGCTTCAGCACGTCCTCGGCGCTTTGCAGCACCGCGTCGGGAGACGGGCTCGCCTGCGCGTGGGCGAGCGGGCCGGCGGCCAGCATGGCGGCGGCGATCACGCATCGGGCGACTAGCTTGTTCAAGCGACCTCCGGGTCGAAATAGGGCGGCGCGGCGCATGCGGTGATGCCTGCGTTACCGGTACAGCGCGGCGAGCGCTTCCGTATAGGCCGCGACGTTGTTCGGGTTGTAGATGCTGACCGAATCCAGAATGTGCCGCGACTGCTCGCGATACGCGTCGAGGTTCGCGTCGTGCTCGTGGAACGCCTTCAGCAACTGGCGGCCGCCTTCCTGGCAGTCGAAATCCGGATAGAAATAACCGGCGCGGCCGAGGTACGGCGAATTGTGGACGAGCGGATAGTCGCCGTACAGCAACTCGTAGTACAGATAGTTCTGCGCGTTTTCCCACGTGTGCGACACGACCGCGTCGCCGTACGCCGCCATGAATTCGTAGACCGCGAAGCGCCCCTCGAACGTCGTGAGCCCATGCGCGACGATGTCGAGGCTGCGCGCGAAATGGACGAACGTCGTGTGCTCCTTCATGTGCAGCGTGTTGCACACGCGCACGAATTCGACGAAGCTCGGCTGCGCGCGATACGCCTCCTCGGTGACGAGCATCGGCACGATGCTCGTCTTCACCATGCAGATGTTCGGCTCGAACGTCGCGACGCGCCAGCGCGGCTTGCCCGGCTTGTAGCCGAATTCGAGCCCCGGGCCGAGCGTCGCGCGCGCCTTGTCGAACAGCAGCGGATGCCAGATGTGCGGCACGATCGTCACCGGGCTGCGCAGCCCCGATTCGAGATAGTGGCTGCACGAATGCTCGAATTCCGGAATCGTCCAGACGCCGTCGTAGCGCGCGCCCGAGAACAGGAAGCCGGACGGCTTGTCGAAGATCGCGCGCTCGATGTCGATCACGTAGTCGTTGCCCACGCGCATCGTCACGACCTTGCCGCCGCGCTGCTGATATGCGGCGATCCATTCGGCGTTGAACTGCGCGCTCATTTCGATCAGCACGTCGCAGCGCGTCATCGCCTCGTCCATCGAGATGAGCGGCACGTTCCATTCGCCGAGCATCAGTTGCGGATCGGCGTCGCCCGTGCCGCCGTTGACCATCACCGCTTCGGCGACGAGCGGCGACTGGCGCAGCAGCAGCACGAGCAGCAGGCAGTTCTGGAAGATGCCGTTTTCCCACAGCGACTGGCCGGCGCCGCGCACGAACAGCGACACGCCGACGACGAGACGCTTGCCGCCGTTCGGCACGTCACGGGCGGTGGTTTCGGACATGCGTTCTCTCCGGGAATAGGCTTAGGCGAACAGACGCGCGACATACGCGTCGAGGTTGTCACGGTTGTCGATCGAGACTTCGCGCAGCAGCGCGTCGGCGTGGCGGCGATAGTCGTCGAGATGCGCGTCGTGATGGCGCCACGCGTGCAGCAGCGCGCGGCCGCCCGCCGCGGAATCGAATTCCGGGTAGTAGTAGCCGGCGTCGCCGAGGCGCGGCGAGTTGTGCACGAGCGGGTAGCCGCCGTACAGCACGTCGTAGTACAGATAGTTCTGCGCGTTTTCCCACTGGTGCGAGATCACCGCGTCGCCGTGCTGCGCGAGGAACGACGGCAGATCGATGCGCGGCTCGAAGGTCGCCTTGTGCTGGCGGACGAGATCGAGACTGTTCGCGAAATGGACGAACGTCCGATGCTCCTTCATGTGCAGCGAGTTGACGACGAACAGATGCTCGACCGCGTCGGGCTGCGCGCGGTGGAATTCGTCGGCGGCGAGCATCGGGTAGTGGCAGGTCTTCACGACCGAGATGTTCGGCTCGAGGATCGACAGCCGCCACTTCGCGCGGCCGGGCGCATAGCCGAAGCGCAGGCCCTCGGCCTCGAGCTGGCGCGCGCGGCGCTCGATGAAGTACGGCGACCAGATGTGCGGCATCAGATGGACGGGCGCCCGCAGCAGCGTGCGCAGCAGCGGCATCGCGGTCTTTTCGTACTGGGGCAGCGTCCAGGCTTCGTCGAACGGGCCGCCGTTGAAGATGTGGCCCGACGGCCGGCCGAACATCGGCGTCTCGCAAAGCCCCGCGTACGTGTGCCCGACGAAGCAGACGACGAGCTTCTTGCCGAGCGCCTTCATGTACTTGAGCCAGTCGACGGGCAGCTGCGCGCCCATCTCGATCACGACGTCGAGCGCGTGCGACACGTCGCGCGGGTTCACGAGCGGCACGTCGAGGCCGCCGAGATCGAGGCCGGCGGGCAACGCTTTCGCGTCGCCGCCGTTCAGGAAGTAGATCGGGCCGACCCGCTCCGACTTCCTGAGCATCATCGCGAGGAACGCAATGTTCTGATGAATGCCGTTTTCCCAGATCGCCTGGCCGTCGCGGGCGAAGAGCGAGATGCCGACGGCCAGGCGCTTGCCGGGCGCGTCACGCGGCCCGGTCGATGAAGAGTGGACGGAGTCGATCACCAGCTATATCCATATCCTGCACCGAAGGTCTTGTTCTGCCCCGACACGCCGATGCCCAGCTTGAGAATGCCGTTGGTTGTCACATGCGCGCTCGCGCCGAATGCCATCCCCGACTGACCTGCGAAGCGCGCGACGCCGACGGCGACGTTGATCGTCTTGCCCGGCTCGACCTGCGGCAGCATCGTCAGCGCGGTGGCGGCCGCGATGCCCTGACGGGCCATCGAATCGGTTTGCTGCAGCGCTTGCTGAGTCTGGGTCAACTGCGAGCCCAGATTGTTGATCTGGGACTGCTGGCCCGTCAGCGATTGTGACATAGAAGTGGACAGCGCATTCAACTGGTTGACGTTGACCGCGTCGGTGCCTTCCGTGCCGGCGGCGACGTTCGTGACCTGCCGCTGCTGCGTCGAGCTGCCGACCGAGACGACGTTCGAGCGGCCGCCGTCGGTCGAGCCCGCGCCGATCGCGACCGAGTTCGAGCCGGCCGTGACGGACGGCGCGGTGGCGTTCGGCGCGCTCATGTCGGCGGCGATGCCCGTGCTCGACGGCAGCGAGCGGATGACGTTGGTCGTGCTGTTGACGATCGTCGTCGACAGCGACGTGAGCTGCGTGCTGATGTTGGTCACGCTCGTCGACAGCGACGCGACGCTGGTGTTCGTCGTCGACAGGCCGGTGGACAGCGAGCCGATGCCCGTGGAAGTCGACGTGGACAGCGACGCGACGTTGCTGTTGGTCGTCGACAGGCTGGTGGACAGCGAGCCGACGGCGGTCGAGGTCGACGTGGAGAGCGACGCGACGTTGCTGTTGGTGGTCGACAGGCCGGTGGACAGCGAGCCGACGGCGGTCGAAGTCGACGTGGACAGCGAGGCGACGTTGCTGTTGGTCGCGGCGAGGCCGGTCGACGCCGACGTGGAGAGCGACGCGACGCTGCTGTTGGTCGTGCTCAGGCCGGTGGACAGCGAGTTCACGTAGGTGAGCGTCGACGTGGACAGCGACGCGAGGTTGCTGTTGGTCGTCGCGAGACCGGTGGACAGCGAGCCGATCGAGCTCAGCGCGGACGAGAAGGTCGTCGAGGTCGACGTGGAGAGCGACGCGACGTTGCTGTTCGTCGTGCTCAGGCCGGTCGACAACGAATCGACGCTGGTCGAGGTCGAGGTCGAGAGCGAGGCGACGTTACTGTTGGTCGTGCTCAGGCCAGTGGACAGCGAATCGACGCTAGTCGAAGTCGACGTGGACAGCGAAGCGATCGAGCTGTTGGCCGACGACAAGCCGGTCGAGGTGGAGGTCGACAGTGAGGTCAGGCTGCTGTTGGTGGTGCTGAGGCCGGTGGACAGCGAATCGACGCTAGTCGAAGTCGACGTGGACAGCGAAGCGATCGAGCTATTGGCCGAGCTGAGGCCGGTCGAAGCCGACGTCGAAAGCGAAGTGACGTTGCTGTTGGTGGTCGACAAGCCGGTGGAAAGCGAATTGACGCCGCTTTGCGCGGTGCTGATGCCCGACGAAGCAGAAGTGGACAGCGAGGTCAGCGAGCTGTTGGTGGTGCTGAGTCCGCTGGACAGCGAGCCGATGCCCGTGGAGGTTGACGTGGACAGCGACGCGACGTTGCTGTTGGTCGTGCTCAGGCCAGTCGACAACGAATCGACGCTGGTCGAGGTCGAGGTCGAGAGCGAAGCGACGTTGCTGTTGGTCGTGCTCAAGCCAGTCGACAACGAGCCGATGCCGGTCGACGTCGAAGTCGAGAGCGAGGCGATCGAGCTATTGGCCGAGCTGAGGCCGGTCGAAGCCGACGTCGAAAGCGAAGTGACGTTGCTGTTGGTGGTCGACAAGCCGGTGGAAAGCGAATTGACGCCGCTTTGCGCGGTGCTGATGCCCGACGAAGCAGAAGTGGACAGCGAGGTCAGCGAGCTGTTGGTGGTGCTGAGGCCGGTGGACAGCGAGGCAACGTTGCTATTGGTCGTCGAGAGTCCCGTCGACAACGAACCGATGCCGGTCGACGTCGAAGTCGAAAGCGAAGCGACAGTGCTGTTGGTGGTGCTCAGACCGGTCGACAACGAATCGACGCTGGCCGAGGTCGAGGTCGAGAGCGAAGCGACGGAGCTGTTCGCCGAGCTGATACCCGACGAAGCGGAGGTGGACAGCGAGGTCAGCGAGCTATTGGTGGTGCTCAGGCCGCTGGACAGCGACGCGACGTTGCTGTTGGTCGTGCTGAGGCCCGTCGACAACGAGCCGATGCCGGTCGACGTGGAAGTCGACAGTGAAGCGATCGAGCTGTTGGCCGAGCTGAGGCCGGTCGAAGCCGACGTCGAAAGCGATGCGACGTTGCTGTTGGTGGTCGACAGGCCGGTCGACGCAGAGGTCGAGAGCGAAGCGACGGAGCTGTTCGCCGAGCTGATACCCGACGAAGCGGAAGTGGACAGCGAGGTCAGTGAGCTGTTCGTGGTGCTGAGGCCGGTGGACAGCGAGCCGATGCCCGTGGAAGTCGACGTGGACAGCGAGGTGACGGTGCTGTTCGTCGTGCTCAAGCCGGTCGACAACGAGCCGATGCCGGTCGACGTGGAAGTCGACAGTGAAGCGATCGAGCTGTTGGCCGAGCTGAGGCCGGTCGAAGCCGACGTCGAAAGCGAAGCGACGTTGCTGTTGGTGGTCGACAAGCCGGTCGACGTGGAGGTCGACAGAGACGCGACGGAGCTGTTCGCCGAGCTGATGCCCGACGAAGCAGAAGTGGACAGCGAGGTCAGCGAGCTATTGGTGCTGCTGAGACCGCTGGACAGCGAGGCGACGTTGCTGTTGGTGGTGCTGAGGCCGGTGGACAGCGAGCCGATGCCCGTGGAAGTCGACGTGGACAGCGAGGCAACATTGCTGTTGGTGGTGCTCAGGCCAGTCGACAACGAGCCGATGCCGGTCGACGTCGAAGTCGAGAGCGAAGCGATCGAGCTATTGGCCGAGCTGAGGCCGGTCGAAGCCGACGTCGAAAGCGATGCGACATTGCTGTTGGTGGTCGACAGCCCGGTGGAAAGCGAGTTGACGCCGCTCTGCGCGGTGCTGATACCCGACGAAGCGGAAGTCGACAGCGAGGTCAGTGAGCTATTCGTCGTGCTCAGGCCGGTCGACAACGAGCCGATGCCGGTCGACGTGGAGGTCGAGAGCGAAGCGATCGAGCTATTCGCGGAGCTGAGGCCGGTCGAAGCCGACGTCGAAAGCGATGCGACATTGCTGTTGGTGGTCGACAGCCCGGTGGAAAGCGAGTTGACGCCGCTTTGCGCGGTGCTGATGCCCGACGAAGCGGAAGTGGACAGCGAGGTCAGCGAGCTATTAGTGCTGCTCAGGCCGCTGGACAGCGAGGCAACGTTGCTATTGGTCGTCGAGAGTCCCGTCGACAGCGAGCCGATGCCGGTCGACGTCGAAGTCGAAAGCGAAGCGATCGAGCTGTTGGCCGAGCTCAGCCCAGTCGAGGCGGACGTCGAAAGCGAAGTGATCGAGCTGTTGGCCGACGACAATCCCGTCGACGCGGAAGTCGACAGCGAAGTCAGGCTGCTATTGGTCGTGCTGAGGCCGGTGGACAGCGAGCCGATGCCGGTCGAAGTCGACGTGGACAGCGACGCGATCGAGCTGTTGGCCGACGAAAGCCCGCTCGACGTCGAAGTCGACAACGAAGTCAGGCTGCTATTTGTAGACGACAGCCCGGACGACAGCGAGGCGACGTTGCTGTTGGTGGTGCTCAGCCCGCTCGAAAGCGAAGTGATCGAGCTATTGGCCGACGACAAGCCCGTCGACGTCGAAGTCGACAACGAAGTCAGGCTGCTATTTGTAGACGACAGCCCCGTCGACAGCGACGAGATCGAGCTGTTGAACGTCGACATGCTGCTCGACAGCGAGCTGATGCCCGTCGAGGCCGACGTCGACAGCGAATAGAGCTGGCTGCCGTTGATCGCCTGCGAGCTCGTCGCCGTGACGGCGCCCGCCGCGACGCCCGACAGCAGCACGCCGCCCGTCGGGCCCGCGCCTGCGACGTTGCTCATCGTCAGCGTGTTGCCGTTCGTGCCGCCCGTGCGGAAGTAGATGTTGCCGGTGCTGCCGTTCAGGACGACTTGCGTGTCGTCAGCCGACAGGCCGATCCAGTCGGTCGTCGAGCCGGGCGTGACGCCGCCCGCCCACGACCCGATGCCGGTCGTGCAGGGCGACGTCAGCGAGGCGCTCGCGCCGTAGCCGGTATACGTCGGAAGAACGCCGTTGTTGTAGTTCGCGCACATCACCGAGTTCGATTGCGCGAATGCGGCGGGCGATGCGACGAGGCTCAGGCCGAATGCCGCCAGCGCCGCGACGGAGATGCCGCGCAGCCGCGTCCAGATCGGGCGGACGGAGGCGGTCGCGACGGCGGTCGCGCCGCCGCGACGCCCGTTCGTGTGCTCCGATACCGCAACCCAGCTCCGCGTGGTCTCGCACCAGATGGTTTTGTAGATCTTGTTCATCTCCGCCCTTTTTGCAATCGAACCGACTAAGAAAGTGACCGCACTTTGTTCCGTCTGAAGATCTCGGTCGGTCGACTGGGCGCCGGAGTTTTTCGGCCGCTTTTAAACACGCTTCGATCATCGAACTGTTGTTTGCAGCCGCGATTCTATTTATGTGTTGGTTAGCGGACTGACAAGAACTGTAAAAAGGAATTGAATTTATTGTTAATAATCGTCAATCCGTCTTTTTAATTTGATCGGCCAGTTCGATTCGATTCGCCGGGATTCGTTGAATAAACGTATGACGATTCCGGGGTGAATGGCTCGGGCCTTGGTGCGCGGGGCTTCGGGAGGGAAGTGAGAGGCGGCTGCGGATTTTGTCCGGGTTGTAAATTATTTAAATGAAATCGCCGGGCGGCAATCGCCATTTAATTTCAATTTGCTTTCTGATTTATAAATATTGGTTTTCGCTTGCCGGTGGCTGGCGGTAATGAATTTTAATATTCGATGCTGGATTTAGAGTTGAGGTTCTACTTGGTCTGGGCGCGCGAGGCATTTGTCCGATTTTTAACGGGAAATCCCGAATTGCGTTTTGCCGCCGTGCGCCGGCATCGCGACTGCCGCGCGCGGCGATCTTGCTGCGCGCCTGGTATTTCCCGATAGTGCCGGCACGCGCGGCGCGATGGCGACGAAGCGCGCGACGGTGGCGCGCCGCGCGACCGCCGGACGCATGCGACGGCTTTCCGGACAACGGGGCGCCCGGCGAAAGGCGGGCGCACGGCATCGTTCTACGGCGACCGGGCGCGGATCGCGGTTTCGTCGGAGCGCGTGCGCGTGCCACCGCGTGCGTCACGGCAAGCGGCGCGAGGGCTGCGCGAGCATCGATGCGCTTGCCGCCCGACCGCCCGACCGCCCGACCGCCCGACCGCCCGACCGCCCGACTGTCCGACTGTCCGACCGCGCCGACCGCGCCGACCGCGCCGACCGCGCCGACCGACTGACCGACTGACCGACTGACCGCGCGTGCCGGCCGCGCTACGCATTCGTCCCGCGCGATGCATTGCGCTTTCGCCGCGACGCGCGGCACGAGCGCGGCTGTCCGTCCGCGGCCGCCAGCGCGGCCAGATCGTCGCGCACCCGGTCGAGCGCCGCCGTCCAATCGCGATACCGGGTTTGCCGATATAGCCGGATCGAGCGATACCACGGGCTGTCGTCGCGATCGATCGACCAGACCCAGTGCGGATTCACGTCGAGCAGCAGCCAGGTCGGCCGCCCGAGCGCGCCCGCGAGGTGCGCAACCGACGTGCAGACGGTCACGACGAGATCCAGATTCGCCAGATAGGCGGCCGTATCGTCGAAGGTCGGCAACCCGGCCGTGTGATCGATTACGTCGAGCCCCGCCGCGCGCATCGTTTCGACGTCGCGCGCGCCGTCGACCTGAAGGCTGTGGAACGCGACGCCGGCGACGTCGCGCCATGCGCGCGCAAGCGCTCGGATCGAGCGCGCGCAGCGGGTTGCGCTGGTGCGTCCGGCTGCCGCTCCAGACGAGCCCGACGCGCAGCCGGCCGTCGGCGGGCAGCCGCGCCGCCCATCGCGCGGCGCGCGCCCGATCCGCGAACAGGTAGCCGTGCGCCGACGGAATCGTGTCGGGCCGCACGCCGAGCACGAGCGGCGCGCTGCCGACGGGCAGATGGCGGTCGAACGCCGGCGCCGGCGCGCGTCGTGCGGCGCGATGCGCATCGGCGCATTGGCGCATCGGCGCGCCGGCGAAGCTGCGCGCGAGGAGCGTCTCGAGGCCGGCGAAGCATGCGAAGACGACGCGGCCGCCCGCGCGTGCGGCCCGCTCGGCGACGACCGGCGCGAAGCGCGCGAACTGCAGCGCGTCGCCGAATCCCTGCTCGCCCCATAGCATCAATGTCTTGCCCGCAAGCGGCTCGCCCTGCCATTGCAGCTCGGCAGACGGGCGCGGACGATCGCCGAGCTCGCGCGCGCCGCGCCAGCGCGCCTCGTGATTGAGCCAGCCGTTCGCGTAGTCGCCGTGCAGCAATTGCAGCATCGCGAGCGACCATTGCATGACCGGATCGTCGGGCGCGCCTCGGTGCGCCTGCGTCGCCGCGGCGAGCGCGTCCGGCCAGCGCTGCCATTCCTTCAGCGCATTCGCGCGCGCGAGTTGCGCAATTGAGTAGCCCGGGCCGAGCGCACACGCACGCTCGGCCGCGATCAGCGCGCGGGCCGGCTCGTGCAGCGCGAGCCACGCGTTCGAGCAGTTGCACCATGCCATCTGACTGTCCGGGTCCGCGCGGATCGCGGCTTCGGCCTGCGCGAGCGCATCCCGATGCTTGCCGGTCTGATAACGGAGGGCGGCGAGATTGTTGCGCAGCATCGGGTGCGCGGGATCGAGCGCGTCCGCGCGGCCGTACGCGTCGGCCGCAGCCGCGTATTCGCCCGCGTAGTGATGCGTGAGGCCGAGCAGGAACCACGACCGCGCGTCGGCGGGCGCGCGCTCGCACAGCGCCTGCGCGACCGTGCGGGCGAGCGCGTGTCGGCGAAGCTCGTGCAGCAGCGCGATCCATTCGGGCAGCCCGCTCGTCGCGGCCGGATCGGCGCGATGCGCGGCGTCGAACGCGAGCTGCGCGCGCTCGGGCTGCCCGGCGAGCCGAGCGAGGCGCGCGCGTTCGAGCCACGCGGCCGCGCAAGGCGGCGTCGCGGCGAGCGCCGGTTCCAGCGCGATGGCCGCTTCGTCGAAGCGGCCGAGCAGGCGCAGCCGGTGCGCGCGGCATGCGATCGCATCGGCGCAGGCTGGGGCGGCCGCGCGCCACGCGCCGATCGCGTCGGCGGCGGCGATCAGTTCGCCGCGCTGCAATTGCGCTTGGATGTCGGCGAAACGGTTCGGGTCGGCGGGCATGACGTTCGCTCGAAAGGCCGGCGCGGCTCGATTCGCCGCCGATTACGGCGATGGTCGAGGGCCGCGGGCGGCTCAAGGTCCGAACGATATCCGATTTTGGGGCGGCTCGAAGGCGCCGCCGGGCCGGGCGAAAGCCGGCCGCGAGGCGCGCATCGCCCGACGGGCGACGCAAGGATTCGTTCACGCATCGATCGGCGCGCGCGGCGAGGTCGTCGACCGGGGTGCGGTCGTGCGCGGCGTCGCGCCGCGTGGATCGCGCCGGCTTATTGATCCGCCGGCGGCATGACGTTCGGCGTCGACGCGCAGTCGAACGTGAGGCTCGACGGCTTGCCGCGCCGATCGTCGCCGTGGAAGTCGGCGTCGCGCTCGAGCGTTTGCACGGCGCGCTCGCCGCATACGCGCGCGGCGACCTTCGTGCACGTTTCGAATTTCCCGAACGCGCCGCCGCATGCGACGCGGTAGGCGAGCGGATGGCCGGGCAGGCTCGCCTGCGTCACCGAGTAGGTCGGCCCGCTCGACGCGCTGCATCCCGCGAGCGCGGCGAGCGTCAATCCCATCCATGCGATGTGCTTCATCATCGTGTTTCTCCTGGCTGATGCGCAAACGAAGCGCGACCGGGCGCGTTCGTCGTTCCGGCCGGGCGCGCCCGATGCCGGGCCGCGGCCGGGGCGGCGTGCGCCGGCCGCGATGCCGGGCGCCGTCCGTTGCCCGTTGCCGCGCCGGCCCGTCGTTACTTCCACTGATAGAGCATGCCCGCGCCGATCACCTTCTGATTGCCGCTGAAGCCGCCGTTCACCGACGCCTTCAGGTTCTCGGTGATCCGCGCCTGCATGCCGACCGCCATCGCCTTCTGGCCGAGGAACGACGCGGTGCCGATCCCCATCGCGAAGTTCGAGTCGCGATCCATGTGCGGAATCGACGCCATCGCCGCGACCGCCGCGATGCCCTGGCGGGCCATCGAGTCGGTCTGCTGCAGTTGCTGTTGCGTCTGGTTCAGTTGCGCGCCCAGATTGTTGATCTGCGTCTGCTGCGTGGACAGCGATTGCGTCAGCGTCGTCGACACCGCATTGAGCTGATTGACGTTGACCGCGTCGGTGCCCTCCGTGCCGGCGGCGACGTTCGTGACCTGACGCTGCTGCGTGTCGCTGCCGACCGACACGACGTTCGAGCGGCCACCGTCGGTCGAGCCCGCGCCGATCGCGACCGAGTTCGAGCCGGCCGTGACGGACGGCGTCGTCGCCTTCGGCGAGCTCATGTCGGCGGCGATGCCCGTGCTCGCGGGCAGCGACCGGATCACGTTGTCCGTGATCGACGTCGACAGCGACGTGAGCTGCGTGTTGATGTTGGTCACGCTCGTCGACAGCGACGCGACGTTGCTGTTGGTCGACGACAGGCCCGTGGACAGCGAGCCGATGCCGGTCGAGGCCGACGTGGAGAGCGACGCGAGGTTGCTGTTGGTCGACGACAGGCCCGTGGACAGCGAGCTGATGCCGGTCGAGGCCGACGTGGAGAGCGACGCGAGGTTGCTGTTGGTCGACGACAAGCCCGTGGACAGCGAGCCGATCGCGGTCGAGGTCGACGTGGAGAGCGACGCGAGATTGCTGTTCGTCGCGTTCAGGCCGGTCGACAGCGACGCGACGTTGCTGTTGGTCGCATAGAGCTGGCTGCCGTTGACGGCGTCGGTGCTGGTCGCGGAGATGCGGCCGGCGGCGACGTTCGTGACCTGACGCTCGGCGCCCGGCGCCCCCACGCTGAACACGCCGACCGGTGCGCTTCCGGCGAAGCCGCCGAACGTGAGGCCGCCGACGGTCGCGGACGCGACGGGCACGGCCGCCGACGTCGTCGCGCCGTTGCCGATCGCGACCGAGTTGTCGATGTTCGCGACGGCGTTCGGTCCGATGGCGACGCTGTTCGCGCCCGTCGCGACGCTGTCCGGATCGGTCGAGTTCGCGTGGAAGTACTTGATGCCGTTCGCGTTGATGCTGTCGATCGCTGCGCCGACGCTGCTGTTCGTCGTGGTCGTGCCGTTGGCGTTGTACGTCGTGTACGACGGCGCGGAGATCGTGCCCGTTGCCGGATCGTACGTCGCGCCGCCGCCGAGCGCGGCCGCGGTGCTGTTGCCGAGGTTGGTCGTGTTCGACGTGATCGAGCTGATGCTCGTCGACAGCGAGCCGATGCCGGTCGAGGCCGACGTGGACAGCGACGTGAGGCTGCTGTTGGTCGACGAGAGGCCGGTGGACAGCGAACCGATGCCGGTCGAGGCGGAGGTCGACAGCGAGGCGATCGAGCTGGTGGCCGAGCTCAGGCCCGTGGAGGTCGACGTGGAGAGCGACGTGAGGCTGCTGTTGGTCGACGAGAGGCCGGTGGACAGTGAACCGATGCCGGTCGAGGCGGAGGTCGACAGCGAGGCGATCGAGCTGGTGGCCGAGCTCAGGCCCGTGGAGGTCGACGTGGAGAGCGACGCGAGGCTGCTGTTGGTCGACGAGAGGCCGGTGGACAGTGAACCGATGCCGGTCGAGGTCGACGTCGACAGCGAGGCGACCGTGCTGTTCGTGCTGCTGAGGCCCGTCGACAGCGAACCGATGCCGCTTTGCGCCGAGCTGAGGCCCGACGACGTCGAGGTCGACAGCGACGCGAGCGAGCTGGTGGTGCTGCTCAGGCCGGTCGACAGCGACGCGACGTTGCTGTTCGTGGTCGACAAGCCGGTGGACAGCGAATCGATGCCGCTCTGTGCGGTACTGATGCCGGACGACGTGGAAGTCGACAGCGAGGCGGTGGAGCTGTTCGCCGAGCTCAGGCCGGTCGATGTCGACGTGGAGAGCGAAGCGACGTTGCTGTCGGTGGTCGAGAGACCGGTGGACAGCGAGCCGATACCGGTCGACGTGGAGGTCGACAGCGAGGCGATCGAGCTATTCGCGGAGCTCAGGCCCGTCGACGTCGAAGTCGAGAGCGACGTGACGGTGCTGTCGGTGGTCGAGAGGCCGGTGGACAACGAGCCGATGCCGGTCGACGTGGAGGTCGACAGCGAGGCGATGGAGCTGTTCGCCGAGCTCAGGCCGGTCGACGTCGACGTGGAGAGCGATGCGACGGTGCTGTCGGTGGTCGAGAGGCCGGTGGACAACGAGCCGATGCCGGTCGACGTGGAGGTCGACAGCGAAGCGATCGAGCTATTCGCGGAGCTCAGGCCCGTCGACGTCGAAGTCGAGAGCGACGTGACGGTGCTGTCGGTGGTCGAGAGGCCAGTCGACAACGAGCCGATACCGGTCGACGTGGAGGTCGACAGCGAGGCGATCGAGCTGGTGGCCGAGCTCAAGCCCGTCGACGTCGACGTCGAAAGCGACGTGACAGTGCTGTTGGTGGTCGACAGGCCAGTCGACAGCGAACCGATGCCGGTCGACGTGGAGGTCGACAGCGAAGCGATCGAGCTGGTGGCCGAGCTGAGGCCGGTCGACGTCGACGTGGAGAGCGACGTGACGGTGCTATCGGTGGTCGACAGGCCAGTCGACAGCGAACCGATGCCGGTCGACGTGGAGGTCGACAGCGAAGCGATCGAGCTGGTGGCCGAGCTGAGGCCGGTCGATGTCGACGTGGAGAGCGATGCGACGGTGCTATCGGTGGTCGAGAGACCAGTCGACAGCGAACCGATGCCGGTCGACGTGGAGGTCGACAGCGAAGCGATGGAGCTATTCGCGGAGCTCAAGCCGGTCGAGGTCGACGTGGACAGCGACGCGACGGTGCTATCGGTGGTCGAGAGGCCGGTGGACAGCGAGCCGATACCGGTCGACGTGGAGGTCGACAGCGAGGCGATCGAGCTATTCGCGGAGCTCAGGCCCGTCGACGTCGACGTGGAGAGCGAGGCGACGGTGCTATCGGTGGTCGACAGGCCGGTGGACAGCGAGCCGATACCGGTCGACGTGGAGGTCGAGAGCGAAGCGATCGAGCTATTCGCGGAGCTCAAGCCGGTCGACGTCGACGTGGAGAGCGAAGTGACGGTGCTGTCGGTGGTCGAGAGGCCGGTGGACAACGAGCCGATACCGGTCGACGTGGAGGTCGACAGCGAGGCGATCGAGCTATTCGCGGAGCTCAGGCCCGTCGACGTCGACGTGGAGAGCGAGGCGACGGTGCTATCGGTGGTCGACAGGCCGGTGGACAGCGAGCCGATACCGGTCGACGTGGAGGTCGAGAGCGAAGCGATCGAGCTATTCGCGGAGCTCAAGCCGGTCGACGTCGACGTGGAGAGCGAAGTGACGGTGCTGTCGGTGGTCGAGAGGCCGGTGGACAGCGAGCCGATACCCGTCGACGTGGAGGTCGACAGCGAAGCGATCGAGCTGTTCGCGGAGCTGAGGCCCGTCGAGGTCGACGTGGAGAGCGAAGTGACGGTGCTGTCGGTGGTCGACAGGCCGGTGGACAGCGAGCCGATACCGGTCGACGTGGAGGTCGAGAGCGAAGCGATCGAGCTATTCGCGGAGCTCAAGCCGGTCGACGTCGACGTGGAGAGCGAAGCGACGGTGCTGTCGGTGGTCGAGAGACCGGTGGACAACGAGCCGATACCGGTCGACGTGGAGGTCGACAGCGAGGCGATCGAGCTATTCGCGGAGCTCAGGCCCGTCGACGTCGAAGTCGAGAGTGACGTGACGGTGCTGTCGGTGGTCGAGAGGCCAGTCGACAGCGAACCGATGCCGGTCGACGTGGAGGTCGAGAGCGAAGCGATGGAGCTATTCGCGGAGCTCAAGCCGGTCGACGTCGACGTGGAGAGCGACGTGACGGTGCTGTCGGTGGTCGAGAGACCGGTGGACAGCGAGCCGATGCCGGTCGACGTGGAGGTCGACAGCGAAGCGATCGAGCTGTTCGCGGAGCTCAAGCCCGTCGAGGTCGAGGTGGAGAGCGAAGCGACGTTGCTGTCGGTGGTCGAGAGGCCGGTGGACAGCGAACCGATGCCGGTCGACGTGGAGGTCGACAGCGAAGCGATCGAGCTATTCGCGGAGCTCAAGCCGGTCGACGTCGACGTGGAGAGCGACGTGACGGTGCTATCGGTGGTCGACAGGCCGGTGGACAGCGAGCCGATACCGGTCGAGGTGGAGGTCGACAGTGACGCGATCGAGCTATTCGCCGAGCTCAGGCCCGTCGACGTCGAAGTCGAGAGCGAAGCGACGTTGCTGTCGGTCGTCGACAACCCCGTCGACAGCGACGCGATCGAGCTCGAAGCCGAATCGAGTTTCGATGCGACGGCGTAGAGCTGGCTGCCGTTGATCGCATCGGTGCTGGTCGCCGTGACCTGGCCGGCGGCGACGTTCGTGATCTGGCGCTCCGCGCCCGGTGCGCCGACGCTCACGACGCCCACCGGCGCGCTGCCGGCGAACGTGCCGAGCGTGGTCGAGCCGACCGTCGCGCTGCTGGTGGGGGTGGCCGCGGCCGTCACCGAATTCGCGCCGAGCGCGACCGAGTTCGCCGTGGCGGCCGTCGCGCCCGTGCCGATCGCGACGGCGTCGGCGCCTGTCGCGACGCTGTCCGGCCCCGTCGAGTTCGCGTGAAAATACTTGATGCCGTTCGCGTTGATGCTGTCGATCGCCGAACCGACGCTGTTGTTCGTCGTGGTCGTGCCGTTGGCGTTGTACGTCGTGTACGACGGCGCGGAGATCGTGCCCGTCGCCGAGTTGTAAGTCGCGCCGCCGCCGAGCGCGGCCGCGGTGCTGTTGCCGAGATTGTTGGTCGTGGTCGTGACCGTCGACAGGCCCGTCGACAGCGAACCGATGCCGGTCGACGTGGAGGTCGACAGCGAGGTCAGCGAGCTGTTGGTGGTGCTCAGGCCGCTGGACAGCGAAGCGACGTTGCTGTTCGTCGTGCTCAGGCCCGTCGACAACGAATCGACGCTGGTCGAGGTCGACGTCGAAAGCGAGGCGACATTGCTGTTGGTGGTCGACAAGCCGGTCGACGTGGAGGTCGACAGCGAAGCGACGGAGCTGTTCGCCGAGCTGATACCCGACGAAGCGGAAGTGGACAGCGAGGTCAGTGAGCTGTTGGTGCTGCTGAGGCCACTGGACAGCGAAGCGACGTTGCTATTCGTCGTGCTGAGGCCCGTTGACAACGAGCCGATGCCGGTCGAGGCGGAGGTCGAAAGCGAAGCTACGTTGCTGTTGGTGGTCGACAGTCCGGTGGAAAGCGAGTTGACGCCGCTTTGCGCGGTACTGATGCCCGACGAGGTGGAAGTGGACAGTGAGGTCAGCGAGCTGTTCGTGGTGCTGAGGCCGGTGGACAGCGAGCCGATGCCGGTCGACGTGGAGGTCGAGAGCGAAGCGATCGAGCTATTGGCCGAGCTGAGGCCGGTCGAAGCCGACGTCGAAAGCGAAGTGACGTTGCTGTTGGTGGTCGACAAGCCGGTGGAAAGCGAATTGACGCCGCTTTGCGCGGTGCTGATGCCCGACGAAGCAGAAGTGGACAGCGAGGTCAGCGAGCTGTTGGTGGTGCTCAGGCCACTGGACAGCGAAGCGACGTTGCTGTTCGTCGTGCTGAGGCCGGTCGAAGTCGACGTCGAAAGCGAAGCGACATTGCTGTTGGTGGTCGACAAGCCGGTCGACGCAGAGGTCGAGAGCGAAGCGACGGAGCTATTCGCCGAGCTGATGCCCGACGAGGCGGAAGTCGACAGCGAGGTCAGCGAGCTATTCGCGGAGCTGAGGCCGGTCGAAGCCGACGTCGAAAGCGAAGCGACATTGCTGTTGGCGGTCGACAGTCCGGTGGAAAGCGAGTTGACGCCGCTCTGCGCGGTGCTGATACCCGAGGAAGCGGAAGTCGACAGCGAGGTCAGCGAGCTATTGGTGCTGCTGAGACCACTGGACAGCGAAGCGACGTTGCTGTTCGTCGTGCTCAGGCCCGTCGACAACGAGCCGATGCCGGTCGACGTGGAAGTCGACAGTGAAGCGATCGAGCTGTTGGCCGAGCTGAGGCCGGTCGAAGCCGACGTCGAAAGCGAAGTGACATTGCTGTTGGTGGTCGACAGTCCGGTCGACGTGGAGGTCGAGAGCGAAGCGACGGAGCTGTTCGCCGAGCTGATACCCGACGAAGCGGAAGTCGACAGCGAGGTCAGCGAGCTATTGGTGCTGCTGAGACCACTGGACAGCGAAGCGACGTTGCTGTTGGTGGTCGACAGCCCGGTGGAAAGCGAGTTGACGCCGCTCTGCGCGGTGCTGATACCCGACGAAGCGGAAGTGGACAGCGAGGTCAGCGAGCTATTGGTGCTGCTGAGACCACTGGACAGCGAAGCGACGTTGCTGTTCGTCGTGCTGAGTCCGGTGGACAGCGAGCCGATGCCCGTGGAAGTCGACGTGGACAGCGAGGCAACATTGCTGTTGGTGGTGCTCAGGCCAGTCGACAACGAGCCGATGCCGGTCGACGTCGAAGTCGAGAGCGAAGCGATCGAGCTATTGGCCGAGCTGAGGCCGGTCGAAGCCGACGTCGAAAGCGATGCGACATTGCTGTTGGTGGTCGACAGTCCGGTGGAAAGCGAGTTGACGCCGCTTTGCGCGGTGCTGATGCCCGACGAGGCGGAAGTGGACAGCGAGGTCAGCGAGCTGTTCGTCGTGCTCAGGCCCGTCGACAACGAGCCAATGCCGGTCGACGCCGACGTCGAAAGCAAAGCGACAGTGCTGTTGGTGGTCGACAAGCCGGTCGACGCAGAAGTCGAGAGCGAAGCGACGGAGCTATTCGCCGAGCTGATGCCCGACGAGGCGGAAGTGGACAGCGAGGTCAGCGAGCTGTTCGTCGTGCTCAGGCCCGTCGACAACGAGCCAATGCCGGTCGAGGCAGAGGTCGACAGCGAAGCGATCGAGCTGTTGGCCGAGCTGAGGCCGGTCGACGCCGACGTCGAAAGCGAAGCAACATTGCTGTTGGTGGTCGACAAGCCGGTTGACGCAGAGGTCGAAAGCGAAGCGACGGAGCTATTCGCCGAGCTGATGCCCGACGAAGCGGAAGTCGACAGCGAGGTCAGCGAGCTGTTCGTGCTGCTGAGCCCCGTCGACAACGAGCCGATGCCCGTCGACGCCGACGTCGACAGGCTTGCGATGCTGCTCGCCGTCGTGCTCATGCCGGTGCTCAGCTGCGAAACCGTCACCGCGTCCTGCGGCGCGGAGCCGTCGGCGACGTTCGTGATGCGGCGAAGGGCGGTCGCGCTGCCGACCGATACTTCGGACAGCGGCGCCGCGGTGCCCGTCAGGTAGCCGGTGCCGGTCGGTGCCGACGCGCCGGTCACGCTGCCCGCGCCGATCGCGACGCTGTTCGTGTACGCGGCCGAGCTGTTGTTGCCGATCGCGACCGAGCCGGTGCCGGCCGCCGTTGCGCCGGTGCCCGCCGCGACCGAGTTGTCGCCCGTCGCGACCGCCTGCGTGCCGAGCGCCGACGCCGCGGAGCCGCTCGCGAGCGCGCCGTTGCCGAGCGCCGATGCGTTGGTGTTGGTGGCCGAGGCCAGATTGCCGATGGCGAGCGCCGGGTTCGAGGTGGTGTTGGTCGCGAGCGCGCCGTTACCGATCGCGATGCCGTTGATCGTCGACACCGTCGAGCTCGTGCCCATCGCGATGCCGCCCGTCGCCGCCGCCGTCGTGTTCGCGGACCGGCCGATCGCGATCGAGTTGTTGCCGAGCGCGGCCGACCCGCCCGTGCCGCTGCCGTTGCCGCCGCCGATCGCGATCGCGCTCGTGCCGGACGCCGTCGCGTCGTTGCCGACCGCGGTCGCGCCCGTGTTGAGCGCCTTCGAGCCCGAGCCGATGCCGATCGCGCTGTTGCCCGTCGCGGTCGACGCCTGGCCGAAAGCCTGAGAGTAGTTGCCCGAGGCTGTCGCGTTCGCGCCGATCGCGATCGCGGTCGAACCCGATGCGGTCGTGGTGCTGCCGGCGCCGCCGCCGATCGCGATCGCCTGAGCGCCCGTCGCGCAAACCGACAGGCTGCAGCTGGTCGTCGATACACCGCCGACCGCGTATTGCGCTTGCGCGGCGTCGATGCCGCCGCCCGCGACCAGCACGGCGGCGACGATCGCTTTCGCGACGGCCGACTTGTTCGGCTTGCCTCGGGCGGACGAGATTTCCGAAGCGGCGACCCACGCGCCAAGCGCTTCATTCCAGATTGAGCGATACGAGCGATTCATACGAAAGTAGCCTCCGAGGGCTGGCGCAACACGGCAGAGTGATTCGTCTGACCAGGGAGTCCGTGCTCGCGCTATTTGAGTTTGGTGGCCGGAGTCTATTTGATCGGCGTATTTGCAACTTAAAAGGATTGCAAAGTTCGGTTTGAAAATAGTTAAAGAAAGTTTGATGCGCGTGCGCCTTGGGTGGTCGGTTTGCGTCGATTGAAAAAGTAATACGAATGTGTATGGCGCTTGGGGCGATGCTCGCCTTGTCCAGGTAGGGCAAGGGATGCCCGGGATCGATGGTTCGAAATGCGCTGCCGGGGGCGAGCGTAAAGATACGGCGATCTCGCGCAAAACGTTTGCGCCTGACATTTGTCTTTCTATTTGTAATGATGTTTTAAATATGTCTTTGGGGTCGGCGTTTTGAATCTGGTTAATTGATTAATTAAATTGTCTATTCTGGAAATCATTGTTGATTTAATTCGGCCTCGTATCCCGATATTCAATGAAGTTCGTTTGTCCGTTGGTGCGCCGGATCGTGCGCTGTCACGTCGGGCGGGCGTCTGCGGGGTGTAGGGGGCGAGGCGATCAATTGCTCGTCTTGTGCACAAATTGTCCGAGAAATGTCGGCGATGCTTCCAAGTCTCTTGCTCACAATTACGCGTCGCCGGTGTAATTGCCGGGCATCGTTACCTGTCTGATACGCTTTGTCACAATGCTTTCGTATTGCTTGTGCACCCGCGGATTGTCGAGCAGCTAGCGATAGATGCGAAAAACGGCTCGTAATCGAGCAAGAACGTGGACGAATGCCGAACGCTTGCGCGCAACGCTGCGACGCCGCCTGCCGCTTCCGGTGCGGTATTTTTTGCCGAGCGTGACGTGGGGCGCGGCGGTTTTTAATCGTGTGATCAGGCGTTCGTAATGTATCGTTTTCGCGACGATCGACCGTGGCGTGCGCGGCATTCGCTCGCACGCTCGGCGGCGGACGACAGGTGCGCGGCGCACGCCGACGAAGCCGGAGTAACGGAAAGCGCAGGCGCGCGAACGCCGATCGATCGGCGTGCTCCGTCGACGGGGCATGGCAGGGCGGCGTCGCGCTCGCCCATGGCGCTGCGAGCCGCGTGGCGACGCCGCCCGCAAACGAGGGCTATTTCTTGATGAAGCGCAGCGCGAGGCGCGCGAGCCGCGGCACGATCATCGGCCGCAGCAGCCGCTTGTCGTAGCCCGCCATGCGCCGTTCGTTCTCGGCGAGACACAGCGCGATCAACTCGCGCGGGTTCAGCGCGTCGCCGACCGTCGTCGCCGTGTTGGCCGGAAAGTTCGCGTCGCGCGCGACGCCGTCGGCGTCGATGCCGCGCGCAATGCCGATGCGTTCCCAGATCAGGAGCGCCCACACCGCCGCGACTCGCGCGAAGAGCCACGGCCTGCGCCACCACGGCATGTTGCGCCCGTACCATGCGAACCAGTTCACGAAGAACAGGATGTGCCGGCCTTCTTCCTGAATCACCGGCTCGAACGTCTCGACGAGCGCTTCCGGAAAATAGCCCGAGCGCTGCGCGGAGCGGAACAGCCCGAACGCGAAGAAGCTGTCGATGCACTCGCTGAAGCCCGTGACCATCCACGCCCATTCGGCGTCCTTCGGCGCCGGATACGCGGGCTCGGGCGCAAGCCGGATGCCGTACGCCTCGACGAGCTTCGACAGCACGGCCTTGTGGCGCGCTTCCTCGGCCGCGTCCATGTCGAGCGCCCGGCGCAGCAGCGGATCGCGCACGGTCGACGCGAACGTCGCGACGCGAATCGACGCGCGACCTTCGGTCTGCACGGCGATGTCCCAGATGGGCAGCGACGTCAGGCGCTGAAGTTCTTCGGGGCTGAGGGGCGGCCAGCCGATGACGGCCGGCTTGTACGGGTTGTGGGTATCGAGCAGCATCCGGCAGAACATCTGCTTGTGCGTGTCGGAACCGATCTGCACCGGGCCGCGACTCTCATGGACCCAGTTGCGCATAGCGTGATCCGCCGCCGCTTGCTCTTGTCGCAGCGTGTCAGACATGGCCTGATTGGTATCGTGATTTCGGGAGCTGACGATTCTTACATAGCTCGACGAATCACGTATTTTGGCGGCCGGCCCCGCAAGCGCCGAGGGCGCGGGCGGGCACGCCGGCCGGGGCCCGCGCCGGCGTCAACAGTGCGAATCGACCCAGAGGCGTCCCCAGCGGAACGCATAGGCGAGCGCGTGCTCTTCGTCGAAGAAGAAATCGATGGCGTCGAACGAGTAGGCGCGCGCGGGCGCGGGGCCGGCCTTCTCGATCGTGAGGTTCGCGGCGAACAGGCCGTTCGGCAAGCGCGCCGCGGCGGGCGCAACCTCATAACCCTTGTAGCGGATCGAACGATTCATGGCTTTCGCGAAGGGATGGAACGTGCGTGCAGCGTAAGCAATCGCCTCGCGCGCGTGAACCAATCTTTAAACGTAAGCAAATCACTCGGCGCGGGCGAATGGTCATGACCCAGGCATCTTCGTCGCATATGCGGCGCGCGACGGGGGGGCGCCGCACGCCGTGTCGCGAGCATGGACGGCCCCGCGTTCGACCGTGCGACAAACCCGGGCGATCGAGCGGGGAGGCGACGAGGCGATGCGTTGCCCGATGGCGGGGCGGCTTGCGCTCGCGATCGGGCAGTGAATGAGCGGGACCGACGATGAAGGAGACGAATCGGCGCGGCGACGTGCAGGCGCCGCGAGCGATCGACGGACGGACGAAGCGCTCGCCGCGCTGCGCCGCGTATGCGTTCAGCTCGTCGCGGCTTCCAGCGCCGGCGCAAGCGCGCCGCCGCCGGCGACGCGGGTCGCCGCGCGGTGCAATGCGAACGCGAGCGCGAATTCGGCGGCTTGCGCGCCGACGGTTTCGAGCTGCGCCGCGACCTTCGTGTCGGAGCAACTGTCGGCCGTTTCGAAGCGTGTCTCGAGCGTGTTGACCGCGGCGCCGAACGGCGTCGGCCAGCCGCGCAGCGCGTGGACGATCGCGCGCAGCGACGTCAGCACCGTGCCCGCCGCCTGCCAGCCATAGGCGGTGACGATGCAGCCGACCGCGCGCCCGTCGAGATAGGGACGCTCGTCGGCGCGCAGTTCCTCGAGCGTGTCGAGCGCATTCTTCACGAGGCCGGACACGCCGCCGTGGTAGCCGGGCGTCGCGATGACGATCGCATCGGCCGCGCGCACCGCGTCGATCAGCTCGTGCTGCGCGTCGGTGAGCGCGCGCCGCTCGGGCGCGTAGTGCGGCAGCGTGTGCAGGAACGGGCCGTCGAACAGGCGGGTGCGGGCGCCCGCGGCCTGCGCGCCGCGCAGCGCGAAGCCGAGCGCGCGCTCGGTCGACGAGGCCGCGCGGGTCGTGCCGCCGATGCCGACGATGAACGGCCGGCGATGTTGGTCGAATGCGGTCAAAGTGCGCTCCATGAGGGTGCGGCGCCTGGCTGAATCAGGCGGAGAGTTGCATGTTAGCGACCCAATCGGCGCCCGGGAAACGACTTTTCGTTCTATCGATATGCCCGGCGGCCGCCGGGCCGGCGTCGCGCGCGGCGCAATTGGATAGCAGAAATGCTTGGTTGGGATGCGGCGGACGGGCCGATATGATCGCTTCCGTCTCCTCCATGAAATCTTCTCTGACATGGGTTGGCCCCGCCGGTGGGAATGTCGGCGGGGCTTTTTTTCGTGTCCGCGCGCGGCGGATGCGGCGGCGGGCGCGCGCCCGGGCGAGCGGCGCGATGCCGTTGCCCGATTGTCGCCGCGTTCGAATCCGTTGCAGTGCTGCGGCGTGCCGCGCGCCTCGGATCGACGGCGAAGAGGGCGCTGCGGGCCGGTTCGTGTGATATCGCGCCATCTTATGGCCATGGCGCAAATCAAGAATCGCGATTGGATCGATATCCGCCGAGCGACGATCAGGCGAAACGCGCCGCGATTCAGGGGGGCGCTCGTGCGGCGCCTAGCCCGTTTCGCCTCGTCCATCGAGGATAGGCATCCAGGAGCGACATCGTATGGCCCGCGCGCTTCTTGTCGGGCACGACCGGCAACCGCGTATCCAACGAGGCCGTCGTGCAGGGCCTCGCCGCCGCCGACGTGTGGCCGCACCTCAACGACACGTCGGCGTGGCCGGGCTGTTACGAGGACGTATCCGACATACGCTTTCACGACGGCTTGGGTCCGACGCCGCGGCTCGGCGCGCGATTCAGGTTCATGACGTTCGGCTTCTCCGTCGAGGCGGGGGCGAGTACGAGCCCCCGCCCTCGGCCGGCCGGCGCGGATCGCATGGCACGGTCGGGGCGACGGTGCGAGCGACACGGCGCTCGACGTGCATCGCGCGTGGCTCTTCGAGGATTTGCCGGGCGGCCGCGTGCGCATCCTCACGCAGGAGACGCAGATCGGCCAGCCGGCGCGGGAGCTCGCCGCGACGAAGCCGAATTCGATGGTGAACGCGGGTCGGGCGTGGATCGACGGGCTCGCGGCGACGGCCGCGGCCGTCGCCGCGAAGGTTCGCGCGTAGCGTTGATGTTGCGCGCCGGGGTGTGTGCGCGGTTCGACGCGGTCGAGCGCGCCGCGTGCGGAGCGGCGACGCATCGCGCGCAGGCACGCGGTTCACGTCATGGAATGATCGGTTGCGTTGCGTTGCGTTGCAGTTGCAGTTGCAATTGCAATTGCAACTGCAATTGCGGGCGAAGGCGAAGGTTGCGATGTGGACGCATACACGATGCGTCGACAAAGGGCTGCATAGTCGACAACGCCGACACCGACACCGACACCGACACAAACGTACACGTACATGTGAATGCACATGCACATCGGACACGAGCATCGCACATCGCACATCGCACCGACGCGGACACGCTCGCATACGCCCATGCCCATTCACGTCCACGCACTCATGCAAACGGAAATGCCGACGCACTATACATGCATGCACATGCAAATGCGGCAAGGCACGCGCATGCATCCCGCCGCGTTGCAACGGCAAAGTCCAAACCAAAGCCGCTAGCCCACGCGCTTCCTCCGCGCGGCCGGCTTGCCCTTCGCGCCGCATGTCTGGAGCAGCCGCGCGTGCGCCGGATCGCGAAGCGCGCGTTCGTGCCGGACGGCGACCTTGTCGAACCCGGGAATCGCGAGCGGCGGGGCGCAGCATTGCGTCGATCTCGCCGAGCACGCGCGCGCTTGACGGAGCCCGCGAGCTCGAGCGCGCGCTGCGTCGGCACGACGCACGCGTTGCATGCGCACGAAGCGGGGCGCGGAACTTTCTAGCAACCGGGTCGCCATGCCGCTCACCGCCGGCTGCGTCAGCGCGAACCGGGCGGCCGCGCGCGTCACGTTGCGTTCGTCCAGCGGCGCATCGAATGCCTTCAGCAGGTTGAAGTCGAGCATTCTGATATCGATCGCGATCGTCGACCGGAGTTGGCGGGCGGAGCGCGGCTCATGTCTCGATGGCGTCGCCGGCTCGAGCGCGCGACGGGCGAATCAACGGCGAACAGCGATGAACCGACACGAATCAGTCTGCGGAATTGCGCCGGGCGCGGATGCCCGCCGCATCGCCGCGCGCGCGGCGGAAAACGACAAATGCGCGGCGGCGAAAGCCCGCGCGGATGGGCTGCGGCGCTCGTTCGAGCCCCGATTGCGCATCGCGCAAATGCGCGTCGCGGCCCACGCGCGCGGCATGGGCGCGCGCGGCCGCGCGGGCCGCCCGCCGGGGCCGCGCCGCGCGCTGCGGCGCATCATCCGGATTGGCGGCCGCTTTCGTCCGCGCGCCGAAACGCTCGCTCGCATCACTTGTACAAACGTGTCGCATTTGCGCAAGCGTTTGTCGTAATTCGTCGGCTGCACGGGGTTTTTTCTGGCAACCATGTAGGCACGCTGTGACGGCGTATTTCCCCGCTCAACGAGGAGACGTTGCAATGGATGCCCCGAAGGTCGTAGTCGAAGGTCTGTGCAAGGTGTTTGGAAGCAATCCGCGGCAAGCGCTCGACATGCTCGCCGCGGGCGCGACGAAGGATGAAGTGTTCGCGCGCACGGGCCAGGTGGTCGGCGTGCACAACGTGTCGTTCGACGTGCGGGAAGGCGAGATTTTCGTGTTGATGGGCCTGTCCGGCTCCGGCAAGTCGACGCTGATCCGGCTCGTCAACCGGCTCGTCGAGCCGAGCGCCGGCAAGGTGATGATCGACGGGCGCGACGTCGCCGCGGTGCGCCGCGCGGAGCTGACCGCGCTGCGCCGCACGGACATGAGCATGGTGTTCCAGTCGTTCGCGCTGATGCCGCAGCGCACGGTGCTGTCGAACGCCGCGTTCGGGCTCGAAGTCGCCGGCATGAGCCGCAAGGACCGCGAGCGGCGCGCGATGGACGTGCTCGAGCAGGTGGGCCTCGCGCAGTTCGCGCACAAGCTGCCCGCCGAGCTTTCGGGCGGCATGCAGCAGCGCGTCGGCCTCGCGCGCGCGCTCGCCGTCAACCCGTCGCTGATGATCATGGACGAGGCGTTCTCCGCGCTCGATCCGCTCAAGCGCAAGGAAATGCAGAACGTGCTGCTGCAGCTTCAGAAGGAGCAGCGCCGCACGATCATGTTCGTGTCGCACGATCTCGAGGAGGCGCTGCGCATCGGCAGCCGCATCGCGATCATGGAAGGCGGCCGGCTCGTGCAGGTCGGCACGCCGCAGGAGATCATCGCGAACCCCGCCGACGACTACGTGCGCGCGTTCTTCGAAGGCATCGACACGAGCCGCTACCTGACGGCGGGCGACCTGATGCTGACGGGCGCGGTGCCGCTCGTGTCGAAGCTCGATGCGACGCATGTCGCCGCGTCGCTGAACGGCAGCGCCGAATACGCGTTCGTGCTCGACGAGGCGCGCAAGATTCGCGGCTTCGTCACGCGCGACGCGCTGAACGGCGCGACGCCGAACGTGCGCCAGGTCGAAAGCATCCGGCGCGACGCGACGCTCGAGCACGTCGTCGAGCGCGTCGTCGCGCATTCGCACGCGCTGCCCGTCGTCGACGACGACGGCCGCTACTGCGGCTCGGTCGATCGGGCCGTGCTCCTGAAAGCCATTACGCGTTCGCGAGGTTCCCATGTCTGAACTCATTCCGCTCGGCAGCTGGGTCGACCAGACGGTTCACTATCTGCTCGACCACGACGCGAAGACGTTCGACGCGATCGGCCGCGCGATCGAAGGGCTCGCCGCGCTCGTCGAGCACGGGCTGCAGGCCGTGCCGATGTGGCTGATGATGGCGATCTTCATCGGCGTGGGGCTCTGGCGCGTCGGCTGGCGCTTCGCGATCTTCACCGCGGCGTCGCTGCTCCTGATCTTCGCGACGGGCTTCTGGGACCAGACGGTCGTCACGCTCGGGCTCACGCTGTCGTCGACGATCGTGAGCCTCGTGCTCGGTATTCCGCTCGGCATCTGGGCCGCGAAGAGCAAGTGGGTCGCCGCGATCGTGCGGCCGATCCTCGACCTGATGCAGACGATGCCCGCGTTCGTCTATCTGATTCCGGCCGCGATGCTGTTCGGCCTCGGCCGCGTGCCGGGCATCCTGTCGACGGTGATCTTCGCGATGCCGCCCGCGGTGCGCCTGACGAGCCTCGGCATCCGCCACGTGAACCGCGAGATCGTCGAGGCGGGGCAGGCGTTCGGATGCACGCCGTGGCAGCTGCTCTACAAGGTGCAGTTTCCGAACGCGTTGCCGTCGATCATGCAGGGCGTGAACCAGACGATCATGATGGCGCTGTCGATGGTGATCATCGCGTCGATGGTCGGCGCGGGCGGCCTCGGCAACGACGTGCTCGCGAGCATCCAGCGCCTCGACATCGGCCTCGGCTTCGAAAGTGGCCTGTCGGTCGTGCTGCTCGCGATCATTCTCGATCGCATCACCGAGAGCTTCGGCCGCGCGCCGGGCACGGCGAAGGCGCCGCTTTTCTCGGGCCTGCGGCAATGGCTCGGTCCGCGTTCGCGCTCGCCGGTCGCGCAGGCCTGACGCGTCCCGCACTCCCTCGCCTCTTCGTTTCGCCGATCCGGTCGTCTCCGGCGGGCCGTCCGCCGCCGGAGCGGCTTCGTGCAATCCGTTCGCTGGAGAACGATGTGACGTCCGCCGCCGCTGCCGCACCCGCCGACTGCGCCGAGCCGGTTTCCTCGGTCGCGCATTTCGGGTTCCTGACGTTGCCGAATTTCTCGATGATCGCGTTCACGAGCGCGGTCGAAGTGCTGCGCATGGCGAACTACGTCGCGCGCGCCGACCACTACCGCTGGTCGATCTTCTCGCTCGACGGCGCGCCCGTGCGCGCGAGCAACGGGATCGCGGTGCGGCCGACGCAGCCGCTCGACCTCGACGATCCGCCCGACGCGATGATCGTCTGCGGCGGCATCCGGATTCGCGAGGCGGTCGACGAGCCGGTGCGCGGCGCGCTCGCGGCGCTCGCCGCGCGCGGCGTGCCGCTCGGCGGCATCTGCACGGGCGCGTACGCGCTGATGGCGTGCGGGCTGCTCGACGGCTACCGGTGCGCGGTGCATTGGGAGAACCTGTCGGCGCTGTACGCGGAGTTTCCGCAGGTGCGCTTCGCCGACGAGCTGTTCGTCGTCGATCGCGACCGCCTGACCTGCACCGGCGGCACCGCGCCGCTCGACCTGATGCTGAACCTCGTCGGCGCGCGGCTCGGGCCGCCGCTCGCCGCGCAGGTCTCCGAGCAGTTCATTCTCGAGCGCATTCGCGGCGCGACCGATCCGCAGCCGATTCCGGTCGACGCGCGCGTCGGCTTCTCGCGCGCGGAGCTGATCGAAGTCGTGCGGCTGATGGAGGCGAACATCGAGGAGCCGCTGTCGCTCGAGGAGCTCGCGCGGCTCGTGCGGCTGTCGCAGCGCCATGTGCAACGGATGTTCAAGGTCTATCTGAACGTGTCGCCGACGCATTACTACCTGACGCTGCGCCTGAAGCGCGCGCGCGATCTGCTGCGCACCACCGATGCGTCGATCGCGCGCGTGACGACGATCTGCGGCTTTCATTCGCCGTGCCATTTCAGCAAGGCGTACCGCGCGCAGTTCGGCCATGCGCCGAGCCACGAGCGGCGCGTGCCGGCGCGCTGAGCGCATCGAACGAAACGCGCGGCCGCCGGGATCGCGGCGCGCGTTCAAGCCACGAATCGATCCCATGTTGACGACATCTTTGTAGATGAGGAGAAGCACGATGAAGCGAAATCTGATCGCGGCGGCCTGCGGGCTCGCCATCGCGGCCGCGCCGCTCGCGAGCGCCCGGGCGGGCGATCCGCCGACCTGCAAGGCCGTGCGCTTTGCGGACGTCGGCTGGACCGACATCGCCGCGACGACGGGGCTCGCGTCGACGATGCTCGCCGGGCTCGGCTATGCGCCGACGAAGACGATCGCGTCGGTGCCGATCACGTTCGCCGGGATCAAGAGCAAGCAGATCGACGTGTTTCTCGGCTACTGGTCGCCGACGATGGACCCGATGATCGCGCCGTTCACGAAGGCAGGCACGATCAAGGTGCTCGCCGCGCCGAACCTGACGGGCGCGAAGTACACGCTCGCGGTGCCCGACTACGTGTACCAGGGCGGCCTGAAGTCGTTCGCCGACATCCAGAAGTACGCGGACAAGCTGAACGGCAAGATCTACGGGATCGAGCCCGGCAACGACGGCAACGCGCTCATCAAGAAGATGGTCGACGGCAACCAGTTCGGCCTCGGCAAGTTCAAGCTCGTCGAGTCGAGCGAGGCGGGGATGCTCGTCGAAGTGAACCGCGCGATCCGCGACAAGCAGTGGATCGTGTTCCTCGGCTGGGAGCCGCATCCGATGAACGTGCAGATGAAGATCGATTACCTGAGCGGCGGCGACGACGTGTTCGGCCCGAATTACGGCGAAGCGAAGGTGCTGACTGCGACGCCGCCCGATTACGCGGCGCGCTGCCCGAACGTCGCGAAGTTCGTGTCGAATCTGCAGTTCACGACGTCGATCGAGAATCACGTGATGCTGCCGATCATGAACAAGGAAGAGCCGAACAAGGCGGCGGCCGAATGGCTGAAGGCGAACCCGCAGTCGCTCGACAAGTGGCTCGCCGGCGTGACGACGTTCGACGGCAAGCCGGGCCTGCCCGCCGTCAAGCATTACCTCGGCATCCAGTAACGCCGGGTTCGCCGCGCGAGGCGGGCACAGCCCCGAGTCGCGCGGCCGTCGGCCGCTTGGTCGTCGGCGCGCGTCGCCGAGGCGGGCGGTCGCCTTCCTTCCCCTGAAACCTTCCGGCCATCGGCGCCCGTCGCGCGCCGTGCTCCCCGGACGCTTCCAAAAAGCAGAAAGCTGAAAGTTTTCTTAGAGCCCGGTTGGAAATGCAAATTTCCGCCCTCGTAGCCACGCTGATGTAGGGCGCTGCTTTGCAAGTAGCCCGTCGGCAAGGAGTGCAGGCGTGGACCAGATGAGCTGGAATTCGCCATTTCATCAATTTTCAAACGGGCTCCTGGAATCGCCCGCATACGCTGTAACGGGGGCAAAAGAAATGCGCCGGGCCGTTCTGTTCATCTTCGTCGCGTGCGCGGCGTTCACGCATCGACGCGGAAAGGTGCGTCACGGGTTCTTCCGCCAACTGCCCGATCACTCGACGTTCACCGCTCCGCTCAATTGTTTCGCTTACGCGTTCTCCACCGTGCCGAATACGCCGTATTCGACGAGTCGCATTTTCCGGAGTTCGCGATCCTCAGACGCGAGTGGAACACGTTCCGCGACGAGGCGCTCGCGTTGCGCGACGACAGCCGGATCAAGGCGTCGGGCGAGTACGACGACATCGGCTTCAATTCGTTCTTCCGCAAGGGCTGGAAGCGGTTCTGCCTGAAGTGGTACGACCGTCCGCATCCGTCGGCGCTCGCGCATCGTCCGCGCTCGCTCGCGATCCTGTCGAAGATTCCGTCGGTAAAGGCGGCGATGCTCGCGCAGCTGCCGCCGGGGGGCAAGCTCGGGCTGCATCGCGATCCGTACGCCGGGTCGCTGCGCGATCACCTCGGGCTCGCGACGCCGAACGACGCCGAACGACGACGAATGCGCGATCGTCGTCGACGGCGATCCGTACGCGTGGCGCGACGGCGAGGCGGTGATGTTCGACGAAACCTATCTGCATTGGGCCGAGAGCCGCACCGATCAGGACCGCATCATTCTGTTCCGCGACATCGAGCGGCCGATGCGATACCGCCGGGCGCAGGCGGTGAACGGCGCGATCGGCGGCGCTCGGATGCGCGCGGCGGCGTCGCCGAACGAAACGGGTGACCGCACGGGAGGCCTGAACCGGCTGTTCCGCTATCTGTACGCGATCCGGCGCATCGGCAAGCGGATGAAGGCGTGGAATCGCACCGCCTATTACGTCGTCAAGTGGGCGCTGTTCGGCCGGCTACTCGTCGCGATACCGTGGCGGTGAGCGTTCGCTCGCGCGCGCCGTTTCGCTTCCGGCGTCGCCGGCGCGGCGTTGGCTGCCGGATCAGAAGAAATCGAGCGCGCCGAACACCTTGTTCGCCTTTCGCTTCGCGTCGCTCGACAGGTTGCTGTCCTCGACCGCCTGTTTCGCGACCTGCGTGCCGACGTTCTTGACGACGCTCAGCACCGCCGACACCGGATTGAAGCGGCCCTTCGTGACGATGTCGACGACCGCCCTGCCGATGCCCTTGAACACCGCGACGATATATTTGCCGGCCTGCTCGAAGCCCCATTGGAGATTGTCCTTGTTGGTGCCGTCGAGCCGTACGTGCGTGTCGCTCGTCTGGTCGAGCTGGTGACCGGTTTCGCGCAGATGCTGCCAGCCGCCGCCGCCCACGACGTCCTGCAGCAGGCCCGCTTCGGTGCCGTGCCGCGCGTCGCCGTCCTTCGTGAACCCGTCGATCTTGCCGTCGCCGACGACGTCGTTCGGCCGCTCGCCGCCTTCGCGGTTCTTCGCGCTCTTCACGTACGTGAGCAGCGCCGCGGCCTTGTATGCCTGATCGGGATCGTTGTACATGTCGCCGCCGACGAACTGGTTCAGCTTGTCGCGGATGCCGCTCTGGTTGCCGAGGTGCTTGAGGAGCGGATTGTCGTCGATGATCCGCTGCGCGGTGCGGTTGTCGCCGGGCGGGCGTTTCGTTTGCGCGTCCGGCATTTGCGCCGCAAAGCGCGCCATCGACGGATCGGGCGATGCGACGCAGCGCGCGGGCGGCGCATCGTTCGGCGCATCGTTCGTCGATTCGACGAGCGACAGCGGGGCGTCGGCATCGGCCGCAGACGTCATCGCGAACCGCAGCGGCGGCTGCGACGAATGCGGCGTTCGCTGCGAATCGGGCCCGCCGCATTCGCGGATCGCTTGTCGAACCAGTCGTTTCAATTGTTGCCGGACATTGGCGTCGATGTCGGCGTCGATCGAGGACGGCAACCGCTCGTCGCCGAACGAGGCTGCAAGGTTCGTGGCGAGCGGGGCGCCGACGATGTTGCCGGGAATTCGGATCATGGGCGTGCGGGTGGAGGCGGCCGACAGCGGCCGAGGCCCGCAATCTTATGAGCGGGGCGGCGCGCCGCACGCGCGCGGCGCGAAGGGCGCGCGCGGAAAGCGAAGCGTTGTGTGGCGAAGCGGTGCGGCGCGCGTTGTCGCGATTCCCGAGATTTCCGAGATTTCCGTGATTTCCGCGTGCGCGGCGCGCGGCTGGCCGTGGGGCGGCGCGAGCGGCGCGGCCGGCGCAAGCCCGTCGTCGGCGTGAGCGGGCCCTAGACCGGAATCGCGCCGCCGCGCAGCCGGATCGCGACGCGCACGATCCGGATCAGCGCGCCTGACAGCAGCGCGAGCGCGGTCGGCAGGTCGCGGCGGCGGATGTCGAGCAGCAGCACGATCCGCACGTCGTCGCTCTCGTTCCAGACTTCGTGCTCGAACGTGTCGTCCCATAGCAGGAACTGGCCGTCGTCGAGGCGGTAGTCGCGGCCGTCGATCTTTAGGGCGGCGGCGGGCGCGCCGTCCGCGCGCCTGGGCATCGACAGCACCAGATAGCCGCGCAGGATGCCGCGAAACGGCCCGCGGTGCGGCGGGATGTGCTTGCCCGGCGCGAGAAACGAGAACGACGCGGACAGCACGTCGGGCGACGCCGCGACGATCGACGCGAGCGTCGGGCAGCGCCCGAGGTTTTGCGGGAAGCGCACGCCGTATGCCTGCATGATGAACATGCGCCAGTCGCGCGCGTCGTTCGCGGAGATCGCCGCCTGCTCGCGCATGATCTCGTGGAAGCGCGGAATCCGGCTCAGGTCGCGCGACACCGCGAGCGCTTCGTCGCGGATCGCGCGCCACGCGCCCGTGAAGCGCGCGGCGTCCGGAAACAGCACGGCCGCGTCCAGCTCGGCGCCGCAATGGATTCGTCGATCGTAGAGGTCGCGCAGCTTGCGCGCGCCGAAATCGTAGATGGCAGCCATATCCAGGCGTTCGTCGGGCAGATGCGTCGGGCGCGGCCGGTCGGTCGGTCGTCCGGCGGCGCGCCGCGTGAAATCAAGGACCGGGTTCTTATAACGATAGTCGCAAACGCGGCGCGTTGCGCGTTCGCCGGCCGCCGCGCCGCGTTTCGTCGGGTTTCATTTCGTTTCATCACGCCCCGGCGGTGGTCCGCGTCGGTCGCCCGAGTAGCGTAGCGCCCCGCGTGCGAGGCGGGCATGCGTTTGTCGCGTGGAAGCGAACGATCGGCGAAACGTAAGCGGGTTCGCGGCGGCGCGGAGAATGGGAACGCCGGCCGAGCGCGGCGCGCGGCTGGTGGCGACGTGTCGGGGCAGGCGGGGGGTGCCCCTATGTTGTTCGTCAAGCGTTAGGGGCCGACTTGGGTTGGTAAATGGTTCCGTCGCGCAGCATGGCGAACAGGACGTCGCAGCGTCGCCGAGCCAGTGCGATGAGCGCTTGGTTGTGGCGCTTGCCTTGCTGGATCTTGCGCGAGTAATAGGCCCGTGAGACTGGGTCTCGTAAGGCCGCGAAGGCGGAGAGGAACAAGGCGCGCTTGAGCACCTTGTTGCCCCGTCTAGACGGGTGCTCGCCACGGATCGACGAGCCTGAGCGCCGGGTGACCGGCGCGAGGCCAGCGTAGGCCGCCAGATGAGCAGCCGAAGCGAAGGCTTTATGGGCGACTTCGGTCAGGAGTCTGGCGGCGGTCCTGACGCCGACTCCCGGCATGCTGGTCAGGACCGGCCAAAGAGGGTGAGCGAGCACCAGTCGCTCCACTTCGGCGGCGATCTCGTCGCGCTGCTTGCGCAAGGCGGCGAGTTGCTGGGCCAAGCGGGGCATGACGATGGTGGCAGCCTGCGTGCCGGGCACGATCACGGCTTGTTCGCTCAGAGCCTGAACGATCTCAGTCGCCAAGCTTTTACCCATACGGGGCGCGAGCTTGGTCAGACGGTTGGCGAGCGTCTTCTCGCTGGTGGCGGCAAGCGCGGCGGGCGACGGGTAGCGCTCAAGGAGATCGAGCACCGCTGGATGGTCGAGGCGCGGTCCGAGAACGCGCTCGAGCGCCGGATGGATCTGGGTGAGCAGGCCGCGAATGCGGTTGCTGGTTTGAGTGACCTGGGCGGCAAGATCATCGTCGAAGCCGCACAACATGGTGAGCTCGGCGAGCTGCTCGTCGGCCAATCGAAGCGAGCGCAGCGTATGCGGCATCGAGCGGGCGGATTCGGCAATGATCGCGGCATCGCGGGCGTCGGTCTTGGCTTCACCTGCATGCAGATCGGCGATGCGGCGCATGGCCAGTCCCGGCAGATAGGCGACGAGTATGCCTTCAGCGCGGGCGACGGCCACTGGAAGCGCTCCGATGGTGGAAGGCTGATCGACGACGAACAGGAGTCGACCGTGAGTCTTGAGTTCGGCGATGAGGGCGCGCAGCTTGGCCTCGTCGTTGGGTAGCGCCTTGTTGTACAGACGCTTGCCGTGCCGATCGAGTGCGACGGCGTGATGCTGACCTTTACCGACGTCGACGCCAATGAAGACATCGATGGCGTCATGTTGTTGGGTGTCTTGCATTGCAGTTTATGCAGAGTGAACGGGTTGGCCTGCAACAACGGTGGCAAGTCTCGGCATCCACGTTACGGACGGCGTCGGGATATCCCGGCCAAACCCCTATCAGCGATCACCAGCCACCCACCAGGCCCGGTGACAACACCCCCCGGATCATGACTGCGACTGGGGGCGGGAATCATACCGGGCCTGGCTGGCCAAAACCCCGATTATCGGGGCGTGAAGATAGTAACGGGGCGCGTCGGGCGTATCCGCGCGGTGCGGGCGGCCGCACCGCGCGGCGCGGCGGGCGAATCGCACGCTCGAATCGTCGGCTCGAATCGCGGGCTCAAATCGCAAGCCCGAACCCAAGCCCGAATCCCAAGCCCGAATCCCAAGCCCGAATCCCAAGCCCGAATCCCAAGCCCGAATGGAACCGATTCGGCGCGCCCGCCCGCCGCGCAGCGCGGGCGGCGCGGTTTAGCGCCGATCGTCGTCGACGTAGTTGCGGATCACGTCGACGAAGCTCGCATCGCCCTTCAGGCCGAGCGCTTCGGCGCGCGACGTGTCCCATCGCCCCGGCCAGCTGCCGACGATCTTCACGACGCGCTCGTCCTCGGCGCGGCGGATCAGCTTCACCGCGTCGATGCCGGCGACTTCGCGCAGCGCGTCGATCATTTCGTCAACCGTCACCGAGATTCCCGGCAGGTTGATCACGCGCCGGTTGCCGAGCTTCGCGCCGTCGAGCTCGCAGCCGGCGACGAGCGCGTCGATCGCGCGGCGCGGCGACAGCAGCCAAAGCCGCGTGCCGCCCGGCACCGGGCACACCGCTTCCTCGCCGTTCAGCGGCTCGCGAATGATCCCGCTCGCGAACGACGAGGCCGCCGCGTTCGGCCGGCCCGGCCGCACGCTGATCGTTGGCAGCCGCAGCACGCGGCCGTCGACGAAGCCGCGGCGCGTATAGTCCGACAGCAGCAGCTCGGCGATCGCCTTCTGCACGCCGTACGACGACTGCGGATCGAGCGCGGTGTCGTCCTCGACGAGCTCGGGCAGCGCGCCGCCGTACACCGCGACCGAACTCGTGAACACGATGCGCGGCCGGTGCCCGCGCGCGCGGCACACGTCGAGCAGCAGGCGCGACGCGTCGAGGTTGATGCGCATCCCGAGGTCGAAATCGGCTTCCGCCTGGCCGCTGACGATCGCGGCGAGATGGAAGATCGCGTGCGTGCGCGCGTCGATCGCGGCGTCGAGCACGGCGCGCTCGCCGATGTCGCCGACGATCGCGCTCACGCGCGGATCGCCGAAGTCGCCGCCCTTGACGACGTCGAGCAGCACGAGCTCGTCGATCCGCTGCGGCGCGCCGTCCGGGCCGGCCAGTTCGCCGCGCGCGAGCAGCTGTTTCGCGAGACGCTGGCCGAGAAAGCCGGCGCCGCCAGTGATCAGAACCTTCATCGCAATGTGCCTCGTGAGAATGCGGGATTACAGGTAGGGTGCGAGCCAGCCGAGGCCCTCGGACGTGCCGGCCCTCGGCCGATACTCGCAGCCGATCCAGCCGTCGTAGCCGAGCGCGTCGATCAGCTCGAACAGATACGGATAGTGGATTTCGCCGACGTCGGGCTCGTGCCGCTCGGGCACGCCGGCGATCTGGATGTGGCCGATGCCCGCGATGTCGCGCGTCAACTTCGTCGCCAGATCGCCTTCGACGATCTGGCAGTGATAGCAGTCGAACTGCACCTTCAGGTTCGGCGCGCCGACTTCGCGGCAGATCGCCTGCGCGTCGTCCTGGCGGTTCAGGAAGAAGCCCGGCATGTCGCGCGGGTTGATCGGCTCGATGACGATCGTCGCGTTCTGCGCGCGCGCCGCTTCGGCCGCGTGCGCGAGATTGCGCAGGTACGTGTCGCGGTGCTTCGCGCGATCCTGCTCCGGTGCGATCAGGCCCGCCATCACGTGGATCTTGTCGTTGCCGATCACGCGCGCGTAGCCGAGCGCGGTGTCGATCGCGCGCTTGAACTCGTCCTCGCGGCCCGGCAGCGACGCGATGCCGCGCTCGCCCGCCGCCCAGTCGCCGGGCGGCGCGTTGAAGAGCGCCTGCACGAGGCCGTTCGCGTCGAGGCGCGATTTCAGCTCGGCGGCGGGGAAGTCGTACGGAAACAGGTACTCGACCGCCTTGAAGTCGTCGCGTGCCGCGGCGGCGAAGCGCTCGAGGAACGCGTGCTCGTTGTACATCATCGTGAGGTTGGCGGCGAAGCGTGGCATGGCGTCGGTTCCAGGTCCGGAGGTTGAAAGGCGGGCGGCACGGCGCGCATTCCGGCGTGCGCCGCGCCGCCGACGATCGATTATCGGTTGACGAGCTTCGCCGGCGTGAGCCACACGGCGATCGCGCCGATCACGAGCATCGCGGCGAGCACGTACATGCCGGCGGACGTGCTGCTCGTCGCGTCCTTCAGATAGCCGATCAGATAGGGGCTCGCGAAGCCGGCGAGGTTGCCGATCGAGTTGATGATCGCGATGCCGGCCGCGGCGCCCGTGCCCGCGAGGAACGCGGTCGGCAGCGACCAGAAGAGCGGCGCGCAGGTGAGCACGCCGCCCGCGGCGATCGACAGGAACAGGATCGACACGGTGGTGTTGTGCGAGTACGCGGCGGCCACCGAGAAGCCGGCGGTGCCCATCAGCGCGGGCACGATCAGGTGCCAGCGGCGCTCGCGGCGCTTGTCCGCGCTGTGGCCGAAGAGGTTCATCGCGACGATCGCGAACGCGAACGGAATCGCGCTCAGCAGGCCGATCTGCAGCGTATCGGTGATGCCCGTCGATTTGACGAGCGTCGGCATCCAGAACGTGAGCCCGTACTGGCCGGTGACGAACGTGAAATAGATCAGCGACATCCACCACATGCGCGGATCGCGCAGCACGCTCGCGAGCGAGTGCGCGTGCTTGTCGCGCTCGTGCGGCTGCGCGTCGATCGCGTCGGTCAGCAGCTTTTTCTCGCGCTCGGTGAGCCACTTCGCGCTGCGGATGCTGTTGTCGAGATAGAGGATCGTCGCGATGCCGATCGCGATCGCGGGCACCGCCTCGATCACGAACATCCATTGCCAGCCCTGAAAGCCCGAGCCGCCGTGGAAGCGCTCCATGATCCAGCCGGACAGCGGATTGCCGAAGATGCCCGACACCGGAATCGCCGACATGAACACCGCGATGATCTTCGCGCGGCGGTGCGTCGGGAACCAGTACGTGAGGTACAGGATCACGCCCGGATAGAAGCCCGCTTCCGCGAGGCCGAGCAGGAAGCGCAGCACGTAGAACTGCGTCGGCGTCTTCACGAACGCGAAGAGCGCGGACAGCAGGCCCCAGGTGATCATGATCCGCGCGATCCAGATGCGCGCGCCGATCCGGTGCATCAGCATGTTGCTCGGCAGCTCGAACAGGAAATAGCCGAGAAAGAAGATGCCCGCGCCGAGGCCGAACACGGTCTCGCTGAACGCGAGATCCTGCGACATCTGCAGCTTCGCGAAGCCGACGTTCACGCGGTCCAGGTACGCGACCACGTAGCAGAGCATCAGGAACGGCACGATGCGCCAGAACACTTTCTTGTAGGTCAGATCGAGCTCGGCCTGTCCGGCCGCCTCGAGCGGCCGGGCCGCGGCTGCTTGGCTGGGAATCATTTCCGCTGTCTCCATGAGTTGTCGACGCCGGCCGCGTGCGCGGCCGGTGCGTTTTGTCGTGTGCTGGTGGATGGGCCCGCGCACACGGCGGGCTGAACTGCGTTACCAGCGCGCGCCGAACGCATCGCGCAGTTCGGCGAGCGCGGCGTCGTCGAGCGGCTCGGGTTTCGGATGCGTCATCAGCCACAGGCGCGCGGTTTCCTCGAGCTCCTCGAGCGCGTACGACGCGTGCGCGACCGACGGCCCCCAGACGACCGGGCCGAGCCGCTCGAGCAGCACGCCGCGCACGCGATCGGCGAGCGCCGCGACTTCGGCGGCCACCGCGGGGTCGCCCGGCCGGCGATAACGAATGAGCGGAACGTGGCCGACCTTCATCACGTAGTACGGCGTGATCGGCGGCAGCACGTCGGCCTCGCTCCAGACGCCCGTGAGCGTGAGCGCGACGAGGTGCGTCGAATGCGTGTGGACGATGCCGCGCGCTTGCGCGTTGCGCGCGTAGATGCCGCGATGCAGCGCGAGCGTCTTCGACGGCTTGCCGCCCGACACCGCGTGGCCCGCGAGATCGACCTTCGCGATGCCGGCGGGGTCGAGCCGGCCGAGGCACGCGTCGGTCGGCGTGATCAGCCAGCCGTCGTCGAGCTTCGCGCTGATGTTGCCCGCGCTGCCGACCGCATGGCCGCGCGCGTAGAGGCTCGCGCCGATCTCGCAGATCTCGTCGCGCAGCTTCGCTTCGGCGGTGCTCATGCCGTGCCCTCCAGCGCGCGCAGCGCCTTGTCGAAGAAATCGGTCGCGCCGAAGTTGCCGGATTTGAGCGCGAGGCCGAGCGGCTCGGCGTCGAGCGTCGCGCGGGGGCCTGCTCCGGTCGTCGCGGTGGCGGGCACGCCGGGATCGATCTGCGCGCCGATCTGCAGCGCCTTCACGTCGAGCGCCTGCACGACCGCGCCGGACGTTTCGCCGCCCGCGACGACGAACTTGCGCACGCCCATCTCGCGCAGCCCGCGCGCGATCGCGGCGAGCGTCGCCTCGACGAGATGGCCGGCCGCCTCGACGCCGAGCGCCTGTTGCACCCGTTTCACTTCGTCGGGCGAGGCGCTCGCGTAGATCAGCACGGGCTGCGGCAGATGCGCGCGCGCGAACGCGAGCGCGTGCTCGACGACGGGCTCGCCGCGCGCGGCCGCGAGCGGATCGATCCGGAACGCCGGACGCTCGGCGCGCCACGCGGCGACTTGCGCGTTGGTCGCCTTCGACGCGCTGCCGGCGAGCACCGCCGATGCGCCGTCGATCCTCGGCAGCGCGGCCGCGTCGCGGCGCTCGGGCAAGAGCCCGCCGAGCCGGAAGTTCGCGGGCAGGCCGAGCGCGACGCCCGAGCCGCCCGTGACGAGGGGCAGGTCCGCGCACGCTTCGCCGAGCACGTGCAGATCGCGGTCGGTCAGCGCGTCTGCGATCGCAATCCGCACGCCGTCGCGGCGCAGCGCGTCGATCGTCTCGCGCACGGCGCACGCGCCGAGCGCGATCGCGTCACGGCGGATCAGGCCGACCTTCGATGCCGTCTGCCGCTGCAGCACGCGCACGAGGTTCGCGTCCTTCATCGGCGTGAGCGGATGGTTTTCCATCCCGGATTCATTGAGCAGCGCATCGCCGACGAACAGATGGCCGCGATAGACCGTGCGGCCGTTCTCCGGAAACGCGGGGCACGCGATCGTGAACGCGCGCTCGCCGCCGAGCGCGTCGAGCAGCGCATCGGCGACGGGGCCGATGTTGCCCGCGTCGGTCGAATCGAACGTCGAGCAGTATTTGAAGAAGAACTGGCGGCAGCCCTGCGCGCGCAGCCAGTCGAGCGCGGCGAGCGATTGCGCGACCGCGTCGGCGGCGCAGAGCGTGCGTGATTTCAGCGCGACGACGATCGCATCGGCTTGCACGGGCGCGCCGTCGGCCGGCACGCCGATCGTCTGCACGGTGCGCATGCCGCTCTTGACGAGCATGTTCGCGAGATCGGTCGCGCCGGTGAAATCGTCGGCGATGCAGCCGAGCAGGGGGCGAGAGGCGTGATCGGTGTTCATGGCGACGGGAGGCTCCGGAGAATCAGCCGCGCGCCGGCAGCGTGATGCCGGGGAACGTCTTGATGACGGCCGAGTCGTCCTCGCCGCCGTGGCCCGCGCTCGACGCGCTCAGGAACATCTGGTGCGCGGCGGCCGACAGCGGCAGCGGGAATTTGGCGCGGCGCGCGGTGTCGAGCACGAGGCCGAGATCCTTCACGAAGATGTCGACGGCCGATAGCGGCGTGTAGTCGCCGTTCAGGATGTGCGGCACGCGGTTCTCGAACATCCACGAATTGCCGGCGCTGTGCGTGATCACGTCGTAGAGCGCGTCGGGATCGACGCCTTCGCGCAGGCCGAGCGCCATCGCCTCGGCCGCCGCCGCGATGTGCACGCCCGCGAGCAGCTGATTGATGATCTTCACCTTCGAGCCCGCGCCGTGCGCGCCGCCGAGCCGGTAGACCTTGCCCGCGATCGCGGCGAGCACGTCGTCGCACGTTTCGTACGCGGCGGCGGGGCCCGACGTCATCATCGTCATTTCGCCCGCCGCCGCGCGCGCGGCGCCGCCCGATACGGGCGCATCGAGCATCAGCACGCCCGCCGCCGCGAGCCGCGCGCCGAGCTCGGCCGCGAACTCAGGCGCGACCGTCGCGCTCGAGATCACGACGCCGCCGGGCTGCATCGCGGCCGCCGCGCCGTGCTCGCCGAACAGCACGGCGTCGGTTTGCTCCGCGTTGACGACGAGGGTGATCACGACGTCGCACCGCGCGCCGAGCTCGGCGGGCGTCGCGCAGCGCAAGCCGCCTTCGGCGGCGAACGCGGCGAGCACGTTCTCGCGCACGTCGCACGCATGCACCCGAAAGCCCGCGCGCAACAGCGAGCGCGCGACACCCAGGCCCATCGCGCCCAATCCGATGACTCCAACATTCCGTGACATGGTCAAACTTCTTCCTGATTCGATTAGATTCGTTCGTGGGCGCTCCGCGCGCGCCGTGCGGCCGCTCGCGAAGCGCGGCTCAGCAAATGCCGGCTTGCTCGAGACGGCGAGCCGCGTTGTACATGTGCGCGCGGGCCGCGTTGCGGGCCGCGGACGGATCGCGCGCGCGGATCGCGTCGGCGATCGCCGCGTGCTCCTCGCGCACCTGCCGCGAGAAGTCCTCGCGGGTGGCCTCGTTGCCGCGCGTGACCTTCACGCCCGCTTCGAGGTACTGATTCAGGAAGCTCAGCGTCTTCAGGAAGTACGGATTGCCGGTGACGCTCGCGATCGTCCGGTGGAACGCGACGTCCTCCGCGACGCCGTCGCGGCCTTCGGCGACCGCATCGTCGATCTTCGCGAGCGCGGCGTCGATGTCGTCCATGTCCTCGTCGGTGCGGCAGAGCGCGGCTTCGGCGGCGACCTCGGCCTCGATCGCGCGACGCACCGCGAGCAGATGCGGCAGCGAGCTCGCCTCGACCGCCTCCGCGTAATCGATCCGCAGCGGGCGGATCGCCGCGTGCCGCGCGATGTAGACGCCGCTGCCCTGACGCGGCTCGACGACGCCCTCGTTCTTCAGGCGCGAGATCGCCTCGCGAATCACCGTGCGGCTCACGCCGAATTCCTGCGCGAGCACGGCTTCGGTCGGCAGCTTGCCGGTGCCGGCGAAGCTGCCGATCTCGATCTGCTTCAGAAGCTGCTGGGCGACCGTGTCGCTCATCGCCCGGGTCGGAATTTTCTCGAACATGGCGTTCATTTTGTAAGGTGATGTGGTCATCATACAACTTTGATTTGACGTGGGCATTCGGGATAACCCTTGGGAGATGGGTTTTGGCGAAACCGCGCCGGGGCGACCAGAATAGAAGTTTTCCGCTGCCCGGAACCCGCCGCCCGCCGGCGGCGCGGCGCTTCCGGGCGCTCCACGCGAGGCCGACCGCATGACGCCGCCGATCAAGCTGGTCCTGTTCGATATGGAGGGCGTATTGTCGGACTACGACCGCGCCGCACGCACCGCGCGCCTGGCCGACCTGACGGGGCGGCCGCCCGACGCGGTGCGCCATGCGATCTGGGAGTCGGGGCTCGAAGCGCGCGCCGACGCGGGGCTCATCGGCGTCGACCGATACCTGAGCGAGCTGGCCGAGCTGCTCGGCGCGCCGGTGAGTCGCGACGACTGGCTGATCGCGCGCAAGGCGTCGATCACGCCGAACCTGGAGGTCGTCGCGCTCGCCGAGCGCGTCGCGCAGCGCAGCCGGATCGCGGTGCTGACGAACAACTGCCGGCTCGTGACCGATTACATCGATTATCTGAATCCGCCCGTTGCGCGCGTGTTCGGCGCGGACGTCTATCCGTCGGCGACGTTCGGCGCGGCGAAGCCGGATGCGCAGGCTTACCTGGGATGCGTCGGATGGCTCGGCGCGACGGCGCAAGAGACGCTGTTCATCGACGATGCGGATTCGAACGTCGAGGGCGCGGTGAAGGCGGGGTTGCTGGGATGCAAGTTCGTGAGCGCCCAGGCGCTGGCGGACGAACTGGAGCGGCGGCGGTTGATCTAGGTGCGGCGCGGCCGGCGGGCGCGGTTTGGGCGAGTCGAATCGAATCGTGCTTTCGCTTGCGTTCGAGATCGCGCCCGTGCTTGGCTTGGCTTGGCTTGGCGCTCGCGCTTCATTGCGTTGCGTCGCGCGGTGCCCTGGTTGCGATTGTTTTACTCACATCAAACTTGTCCCCATTGGAGCGAGCTCAATCATGCCGAACACCCCTCCGGAATTGCTGAAAGCCGCCGATATCGAAGCGATGGACGTAGTGCGTTCGGTCCATACGCTGAACGAGAACGCGGTGCGCTTGAAGAAGCCGCTGAGCGACAAGACCGGGATCACGCAGTTCGGGTTTCTGATCATCACGATCATGCCGGGGCACGAATCGTCCGAGTACCACCGGCATCTTTACGAAGAGGAGTGCGTGTACATCCTGTCCGGGTACGGCGAGGCGACGATCGGCGAACGGACGTTTCCGGTCGGGCCGGGCGATTTTCTGGGGTTCGCGCAGCGCGGGCCGGCGCATGTGCTGAAGAACTCGGGGGATGTACCCCTCGTATTCATCGCGGCGGGGCAGCGGTTGGAGCAGGATGTCTGTGATTATCCGCGGTTGGGGAAGCGGTTGTTTGTGGCGGGGGAGGTGGAGGGGTATGTGGAGTTGGAGGGCGACGGTGCGGTGTGAATTCGACGGAGGCTACGTACGGCAACGGCGGATTTTGGGCGCTTTGGGAATTGGCATGCCGTTGTCGCGTCGATTGATTGGCGGTTGCGATTGATTCCTTGGCATCTGGCTGTCATGGGGGGCTATCCGCCATTTTCCGGCTCCGGCGGCATTCGGCCGGCAGCGGAGGTAGTGTCCCCAGTTCCCAGTTCCCAGTTCCCAGTCCCCAGTCCCCAGTCCCCGGTGCGCGGCGCGGGCGTCTAAAGCCTTCGCCACGGCAATCTGGGCAGTTTGCCTCGATCTCGAATGTCGTCTATAATTGAGCGCGTACTCACTCTTGTTCGATTCGAACCACGATGGCGCGCCCTCTGAGCCCGGAAAAACGCAATGCCCTTTTGTTGTCGGCGACGCAGGCCGTTGCCGACCAAGGCGTGCTGGCGAGCACGGCGAGCATCGCCCGCGGCGCGGGAGTCGCGGAAGGAACGCTGTTCACCTACTTCGAGAACAAGGAAGTCCTGTTCCAGGAACTGTACCTGCACCTCAAAAACGAGCTGGCCGATTATGTCATGCCAGACTATCCGGATAACGCGAGCTACCGGCTTCGCATGGAACACATCTTCCAGCGTTACGTGGGCTGGGGGCTGGCCAATGCGGCCGGGCGCCTTGCGCTTTCGAAGCTGTCGGCTTCGGGAGTGCTGCAGGAAGGAACGCGGGCACGAGGCATGGAGCCGTTCCTGGCCGTGTCCCGGATGATGGAGGACGCGGTGCAGAACGGCGTGCTTGCCGATGCGCCGATTGCGTTTCTTTACGCCGTGATCGAGCGCATTGCCGACATCACGATCGAGTACGTCGACAGGGAACCCGAGGGTGCCGAACGTCATCGGCAACTGGGGTTTCGTGCCGCGTGGCGAGCTGTCACGGAGTAATTTTTTTGCATTTTAAGTGAGCGCGTACGCGCTCAATATTGGAGGGAGCAATCATCATGCGCAGTCAGAAGTGGTTCATTACCGGAGCATCCGGCGGGCTCGGTTTGGCCCTCACCGAAAAAGTGCTCGCCGACGGGCATCGTGTGGTTGCCGCGGTGCGACGAGTCGCAGCGCTGCAGGCGCTGAAGGAAGCCTGGCCCGATGCGCTCGAAGTGGAGTCGGTCGACGTGACCCGTCCTGAGCAGGTGCAGGCCGTCGCGGCGCGCCATCCCGATGTCGATGTGGTCGTCAACAACGCGGGTGGCGCCGTCATCGGCGCAATGGAGGAAATGACCGAAGCCGACATCGAGCAGCAGATCGCGCTCAATCTGCTCGCGCCCATCCACATCACGCGCGCCTTCCTCGGCGCGATGCGCGCGCGAAAGCACGGCACGTTCGTCCATGTCACCAGTGTCGGAGGACGCGCCGCCTTCCCGAGCGGCTCGCTCTATCACGCTGCGAAATACGGCCTCGAGGGTTTTGCGGAAGCGGTGAGCCAGGAAGTGGCCGAATTCGGCATCAAGACCCTCATCGTCGAACCGGGCTCCATCAAGACGGGCTTCGTGGCCAACATTCGCTGGACCGACGAACTCGCCTGCTACAAGGACGGCGTGGTCGGCAAGCTGCGCCAGCAGATCAAGGCGGTCGGCGATGAATACGCATCGGGCGATCCCGTGAAAATGGCCGGCGCCATCTATGCGATCAGCCAGTTGCCGGAGCCGCCGCTGCGCACCGTCCTCGGCGGGGACGCCTACGCGGTGCTCGAAGCCGCTTATAGCCGGAGCCTCGCCGCGCTGCAGGCCCAAAAGGACCTCGCCGGTTCGGTGATGTTCGAAGGCAAGGCGGGATTCAATCCCCAGTAACCATTGCCGCGGCCCGCCCGAAAGATCGCCGCACGCCACGAGCGCGGCAGCGGTCGGGCCCGGCAGACGCCTGATTGCATGGGCGAGGCACGGCGCTTCTCCATTCATGCCATTTCATTTTCATCGCGCGGATGTCGGCGCATAACGGAGGTTCTACGATCATGTCAAAAGTCTGGTTGATTACCGGCGCGTCCCGAGGGCTCGGCCGCGCCATTCTCGAGGCCGCCTTGCAGGACGACGGCATGGTTCTGGCCACCGCGCGCGACACTTCGCGGTTCGCCGATTTGCAGGCGCGTCACGGCGAGCGTCTGGCGACGTTCGAGCTGGACGTGACCAACGAGGAGCGGGCAAAGCGCGCCGTAGCCGAAGCGGTGCGCCGGTTCGGGCGTCTGGACGCACTCGTCAACAACGCCGGTTACGGCCATATCCAGCCGTTCGAGTACACGTCTTCGGACGATTTCCGCGCACAGTTCGAAACCAATCTTTTTGGAGTGGTCAACCTCACGCGCGCAGTCATTCCGGTGATGCGCTCGCAGGGCAGCGGCCACATCTTTCAGATTTCATCGGCGGGCGGCCGCATCAGCAGCCCGGGACTCTCCGCTTACCAGTCGGCGAAATGGGCCGTCGGCGGATTCAGCGATGTCGTCGGCAAGGAACTCGCACCGTTCGGCATCCGCGTCTGCACGCTGGAACCAGGCGGCATGCGCACCGAATGGGGATACGAGGCGCGTTCGACACTGCAAGACCTTCCCCGGGACTATCAGCAATCGATGGCCGGGTTCAAGGCGCTGATCGACGCGTACGTGGGCCATGAAGTGGGAGATCCCGAGCGCGTCGCTAAACTGATCGTCATGCTGGCTTCGCGTGAATTCGTGCCGGCGCGGCTGGTGCTTGGCTCGGATGCCTGGCAGGTCGTCGAAGCCGAGGAGGACGTCCGCCGCGAGACCGGGCAAAACTGGAAGGCCGTGACGCTTGCAGCCGATTTCGGCGCGGCACCGCTCGAATGGCCCGCGGAGTGAACGCATGCGCGTCGTACTGATCGGCGCGACCGGCATGGTCGGCCAGGGTGTATTGCGTGCCTGCCTCGCAGCGGAGGACATCGCCGAAATCATCGTCATCGGCCGGCGCGCGCTGGAGGGGGGGCGTGGACCCGCGGGTCAAGGTATTCACCTTGCCCGACCTCGCAAGTTTTCGGGCCATGGACGACACGTTCGCCGGTGTCGACGCCTGCTTTTTCTGCGCAGGGGTGTCGTCTTTCGGCTTGTCCGAGGCCGCCTATCGCGCGGTAACCTACGACCTCACGCTCAATGTCGCCCGGGAACTGCTTCGCGTGAGCCCTGCCATGACGATGGTTTATGTATCCGGCGCCGGCGCCGACAGCAGTGAACAAGGCCGAAGCATGTGGGCTCGCGTTCGCGGCCAAATCGAGAATGCGCTGCAGCGACTGCCATTCCGGCAAGTGGTCATTTTCCGCCCATCCGCGATCCTGCCTGAGAGCGGCATTCAGTCGCGCACGGCTTCGTATCGCTGGATGTACGTCGCACTCAAACCGCTGCTGCTGTTGCTTCGGCGAATTTCACCCGCCAGCGTCCTGACCACCCGGGCCGTTGGCGATGCGATGCTCAACGCGGCGCGCCACGGGGTGCCCCAGCGCGTTCTGACGCCGGCCGCGATCCATCGTCTGGCCAGCGCACGGGCGTAACGCGAACGGCCGGTGTGCTCGGGAAACAGCCATCGTCAGGATGCCATCCCGAAGGGTCGCTCAGGGTTGAATTGGTACATCGATTTCAACGACGAGCAGTGGCGCGGCTATGTGTCCGATGGCCAATTCCGGCGCGGCTGGAGCGCCGCCGCCGCACGCAAGACCTGCCTCGTCGTCGGCATGCTGCTGTCGCCGACGATCGCGCTGCCCGCGATCGTCGAGCGCGCGCGGGCATGCTTCGCGCTCGCGTATGCGGGCGCGGCGGCGGATCGCGGGTGCCGTTTGCCCGGGCCTTCCGAACGCCGCGGCCGGCGCGGCCGCCGCGTCATGACTACGTCGGCCGCGGTTTGCGCCTAGACTGTCGTTTTCCGTTTGCGGGGCGAGCCGCGATGCTCGGCCGCGAAATTCGAAGCCGAGTGCCGGTTCGAACGTCTTTCACGCAACGAAAGGGAGGCAGCATGCGCTACGAGCTTTACTACTGGCCGGACATCCAGGGGCGCGGCGAATTCGTGCGGCTCGCGCTCGAGGCGGCCGAAGCCGAATACGTGGACGTCGCGCGCGAATCGCCGCGCAAGGGCCTGGGCGTGTCGGCGATGATGGGGCTCCTGGAGAGCGATTCGCTGGAATGCCTGCCGTTCGCGCCGCCGTTCCTCAAGGCGGGCGAGCAGATCATCGGGCAAACGGCCAACATCCTGCTGTTCCTCGGCGCGCGGCATCACCTCGCGCCGCGCGACGACGCAGGGCGGCTGTGGACGCATCAATTGCAGCTGACGGTGTCCGATTTCGTCGTCGAGGTTCACGACAGTCACCATCCGATCGCAAGCGGCCTGTATTACGAGGACCAGAAAGCGCAAGCCGCGATGCGGGCGGAGGATTTCATCAAGCATCGGCTGCCGAAGTTCCTCGGCTATTTCGGCAAGGTGCTCGCGCGCAATCCGCACAAGAGCGGCTACATGGCGGGCGGCGGCCTGACGTATGTGGATCTGTCGATGTTCCAGCTGATCGAGGGTTTGCGCTACGCGTTTCCGAAGGCGATGGCGCGTATCGAGAAGAAGCATGCCGGGCTGGTCGAGCTGCACGACAGGATCGCGCAGCATCCGCCGATCGCGCGCTATCTGGCGTCCGGTCGGCGCATTCCGTTCAACGAGCAGGGGATCTTCCGGCATTACGCCGAGCTGGATCGATGAGCGGCGGCGCGTCGATCGGCATGCCGTGCTCGCCGATCGTCGGCGCGTGTCGGGCGGGGCGGCGCGAGCCATGACGAATTCCGCATCGCCGTTCGTCGCGCATCCGGAAGGAAGCGGCCGATTCGGCCGCGATGCATCGCCCGGATTCGGCGTTCGTCGTCCGACGCCGCGAGATCCGGGCCGCCGGCGCGAATCCTTGCCGCCGGCGGCCCGCTGCGGCCGAGCCTTCGGAATCAGTTGCCTTTGTCTTGACGCAGCGTCCAGACGGTCGCCGTGTTCGTGTTGTCGTCGACGGCCGCGAATTGCGGCTGCCCGCCGCCGCTCGCCCCGAACGCGAGTCCGAACGCCGCCCCCGGCACCGAGTCGACCTGCATTTGCGCGATGAAGCGCCCCTCGGGCGTGAACTCGACGATTTCGCTCGGCTGATTCGGATCGGCATTGACGGCGTCGCCGTTCGCGGTGACGAGGTGGCCGTTCGGCGCGAGCGCCAGCGCGAGCGGGCCGTGCAGGTGCATGTTGTCGAAATAGATCATGCGCCCGACGCCGTTGTTGCGCGTCGTCGACGCGGCGCCGTGAATCGCGAACACCGCGTTGTCGCCCGTCGACGCGACGTACAGCACGTCGCGGGTCGAATCGTATGCGAGGCCCGTCGGCCCGACGACGAGCGTCGCCGGATCGCTTCGATGCAGATAGCCCGACGCGATGACGAGCGAGCTCGGCAGCACCGTGACGCCGTTCTCGCCGATCGTCATGTCGAGCCGCGCCACCGTGCCGTTCAGCACGTTCGACACGAACGCCGTGATGCGTTGCCCCCGGTCGATCACCGCGAGATCCCACGGCCCGTCGAGCAGCGCGGGGCTGGTCAGTTCCTTGACGAGCGTGCCTTGCGGATTGACGACGAGCAGCGAGCCGGACGACGCGAGCGTCGTGCCGTCCTTCGTCGGCAGGTTGCCGACGAGCACGAAGCCGCTGTGGAGCACCGCGAGCGCGGTGGTGAGGCCGACGTTGCCGCCCTGGAAGAAGACCACGGGATCGCCGTTCGGCACGAGCTTCACGATCGTCGTGCCGGTGCCCTGCAGGTTCGCTGTGTTGTTGAAGTTCGAGACGACGACGTCGCCCGGCTTCAGCGTGCTCCATGAGGGCACGCCGCTCGGCACGAATGCGATGCCGTACGGATTGAGATCGCCGTTCGCGGGGACCGTCGACGCGGTCATCGCCGATGGCGGAAGAATCGTCTCGTTGCCGCTCGCCCACGCGAAGCCGGACGATAGCGCGACGATGCCGGCGCCGCAGACGGCGTTGCGCAGGCCGCGCGCGGCGGCGCGGCACGCGCGACGGGCGCGCGCGAGCGTTCGCAAGCGGGCGGCGGGAGTGACGCGGGCGGGCGGGTCGGGGGATGAAACATGACGTAGAGCTTTCATGGCTTGACTCCATTTTCGAAACGTCGAACAGCAGCCGATTGCCGGACGGCACAAATGAGACGGGCGCGCGGCCGCCCCGCGGCCAAACGCCGCGCGCGTGGCCGCTCGGCGTAAACGTGCGGCGTCGCGCCGTTATTCCATGCCGATGCGAGCGGATGCGCGCGCGTGCCGGGCGCGGCGCCGCATTGCTGTGTTGCGGCCGACGAGCCACGTATCCGCTTAACGCGTTCGCGGGCGGCTGCCGCCGCGGCGGCCATGATCGCGCCTCGTCGCGATCGCGCGGCGCGCAAGCGGGTATTACCCGAAGCGTCGAGCCCGGCTATCATTTGATTCGGTTCGCCTGCCGGGATCGTCCTGCAGCCGAAAGATCCTGTTTGATCCTGTTTCAACACCAGCACAGCCCGCAGCGACGTCACTATGAATTCCACTCCCGATGCATCCCAACGCCCCGCCATTCGCGCCCTCACGCCGCTCGAAGCGCGCGTGCTCGGCGTATTGATCGAGAAGCAGCACACGGTTCCGGATACCTATCCGCTGTCGCTCAACGCGCTGACGGCCGGCTGCAATCAGAAGACCGCCCGATCGCCGGTGATGAACGTGTCGGAGGCCGAGGTGCTCACGGCGATCGACGGCCTGAAGCGTCTGAGCCTCGCGTCGGAGGGCAGCAGCAGCCGCGTGCCGCGCTTCGAGCACAACATGAACCGCGTGCTCGGCATTCCGAGCCAGGCGGCCGCGTTGCTGACGATGCTGCTGCTGCGCGGTCCGCAGACGGGCGCGGAGCTGCGCCTGAACACCGCGCGCCTGCACGGCTTCGCCGACATCTCGTCGGTCGAGGCGTTCCTCGACGAGCTCGCCGCGCGCACGCCGCCGCTCGTCGTCAAGCTCGCGCGCGCGCCGGGCGAGCGCGAGAGCCGGTGGATGCATCTGCTGTGCGGCGACATCGCGCCGGACGAAGCGCCCGCGCGCGGCGCGCAGGACGACGCGGTGCCGCCGTCGGAGTTCGAAGCGCTGAAGGCCGAGCAGAAGGCGCTGACGGCGGAGCTCGCGCAACTGCGCGCGTTCGTCGAGCACATGGCGAACGAGCTCGGCATCGACGTCGGCAAGTTTTCGCGCGGGGGCTGATCTTCGCGCGCGAGCGGTCGTGGCTTGCGGCATGCGCGCCGGCGTCAGCCTTGTTCGACGCGTCTGAGTCCGATGCCGCGCGGCCTGCTCGCCCGACGCCGACGCCGACGCGTGCGCCGAAGCGGCATGCGCCGCGCGAATCCCGGCGCCCGCCATGGCGCAAACGGCGTATCGATTGGCTTTGATGCCGCAGTCTCGCCGCGCCGGGCCATCTACAGTGGAGCTTCGTCACCACCACACCGGAGTCCGCGATGAAAGCAGAAGGCATCCTTCCCGATCACGTCAACCGCGTCGAGATCGACGGCGTATCGATTCGCAAAGGGACGGTCGCCGCGTTTCTCGCCAACGCGCGCGTCTGGAGCGACGCGCACGCGTCGGCGCAGGCGCACGCGCAGGCCGAGCGCGACTTGCTCGACACGCTACCGTCGCTGCGCGCGCTCGGATTGTTCGACGTGCTGGAGATTCGCGACGCGCGGCTGCGGGCGTTCGTCGGCGCGCGTTCCGCTGCCGGTTGAATCGGCATCGGCATCAGCATCGGCATCAGCATCAGCATCGGCATCGGCATCGGCATCGGCATCGGCATCGGCAGCGCTAGCGACGTCGGCGTCATGCCCCCAATTCGCTGTTCCAATCCGCGTCCGGATCGGCCGGCGCATCGCCCGCCGCGCCCGCGATCGCCGCCGCCTCCCCCGCGCCGCCCGCCGCGCCGCCTTTCTCGCGGTAAGCCGCGGGCGGCGCGCCGAACTGCTTGCGGAACTCGCGCCCGAGGTGCGACGCGTCCGCGAACCCGCAGCTCGATGCGATGTCGGCGACGGTGCGGTCCGAGCTCGTCAGGAGCCACGCGGCCGTGCGCAGCCGCACCTGCTTCGCGAACGCCTGCGGGCTCCTGCCGGTCTGCGCCTTGAACAGCCGCTCGAGCTGCCGCGTCGACAGATCGAGCTTGCACGCGAGCTCGTCGAGCGGCAGCGCGCGCCCGACATGCTGCTCCATCAGCAGGATCGCGCGCTTGACCTTCGGATGCGTCGCGGGCTCGAGCCCCGGCGGGTGCGGCTGCGGCGCGTTGCCCTTCTGCATCTCGCCGACGAGCAGGATTCGGAGCGCCTTCTGCACCGTTGCGTGATCGAAGTGGCGCAGCAGGATCGCCGCGGCGACGTCGATCGACGCGCGCCCGCCCGAGCACGTGATCCGCCGCCGGTCGATCACGAACAGGCGATCGGCGATCAGCAGATCCGGATCGGCGTTCGGGAAGCGCTCGACGAAATCCCAATAATGGAACCAGCTCACGCACACGCGGTGCCCGTCGAGCACGCCCGCGCGCATCAGCGCGAACGCGCCCGTGCAGATCCCGACGAGGTTCGCGCCCGCCGCCGCCGCGCGGCGGACGAACTGCAGCGTCTGCGGCCCCGCCTGCGGCCCCGAATGCAGCAGGCCGCCCACGACGACCACGTAGTCGAACGCGTCGGCGTCGTCGAACGTCTGCCACGGCGTCACCTGAATCCCGCAGCTCGCGCGCACGGGTGCGAGCGTGTCGCCGATCACGGTCCACGAGCAGCGCACGGGCTTGCTGTGGTCGCCGTCGTCGGCGGACAGCCGCAGCATGTCGACGAACCCCGAGAACGCGGTCAGCGTGAAATTCGGCAGCAGCACGATTGCGAAGCGCAGGCGCGGCTGGGCGGAATCGGCGGCAACGGGCGAAGCGGGTACGTCGGCGGTCATGTCTGCAAAATCTTCGGTTGGCCGGGGCGCGGCCCGGCGTGTCTCCAGTCTACGGGCGCCCGACGCCCGGGCAGCCGCGCAGACCGTACTGCGAGCGTCGCCGATCGGGCCGCGCGGGACTTGTGTTTTTTCGCCGCGAACCATCGCCGAAACGCACGGAATGCCTGTCACGCGCGGCGGTTGGCGGCGGCGTCCCACGCCGATGCCGTTTTTGTTCTATCGGCGGATTTTACGCTTTGATGTACTGACGCCCAACGTCAACCAAGCATCGTTACGCAAGGGCAGCCAGATGAACGTCAGCGTTTTCGATCTGTTCAAGATCGGCATCGGTCCGTCGAGCTCGCACACCGTCGGGCCGATGATCGCCGCGTGCCGGTTCGCGTCGCACGTCGAGGATGCGAACCTGCTCGGCTTCGTGCGCCGCGTGCGGATCGGGCTGTACGGCTCGCTCGGCGCGACGGGCAAGGGCCACGGCACCGACAAGGCGGTGCTGCTCGGCCTCGAGGGCCATCTGCCGGACGCGATCGATCCCGACCTGATCGAGCCCCGCTTGAACGCGATTCGCGCGGAAAAGTCGCTCGCGCTGCTCGGCAAGCGCGGCATCCGCTTCGACGAGAAGGAGGACATCGGCTTCTACCGCAAGCTGATGAGCGGCACGAGCGTCGTGCATCCGAACGGCATGCGTTTCCAGGCGTTCGACGAGCACGGCCAGCTGCTCGTCGAGAAGGAATATTACTCGGTGGGCGGCGGCTTCGTCGTCAATCGCGACGGAGACCGCGTGAACGGCGTGCGCGCGGCGGCGGACGTGCCGCATCCGTTCCGCACCGGCGACGACCTGATGCGCGCGTGCCGCGCGAGCGGCCTGTCGATCGCCGAGCTCACGTTTCGCAACGAATGCGCGCTGCGCCCCGCCGACGAAGTGCGCGCGGGCCTCGTCGCGATCTGGAAGACGATGGCCGCATGCGTCGAGCGCGGCTGCAAGGTCGACGGCGAGCTGCCCGGCCCGATGCGCGTGAAGCGCCGCGCGGCCGAGCTCCACACGCGGCTGCGCAATCGATCGGAGGAATCGCTGCGCGATCCGCTGTCGATGCTCGACTGGGTGAACCTCTACGCGATGGCGGTCAACGAGGAGAACGCGGCGGGCGGGCGCGTCGTCACCGCGCCGACGAACGGCGCGGCGGGCGTGATCCCGGCCGTCCTCCATTACTACGTGAAATTCGTACCGGGCTCGAACGAGCAGGGCATCGTCGATTTTCTGCTCACCGCCGCGGCGATCGGGATCATCTACAAGGAAACCGCGTCGATCTCCGGCGCGGAGGTCGGCTGCCAGGGCGAGGTCGGCGTCGCGTGCTCGATGGCCGCCGCCGCGCTCGCGGCGGTGATGGGCGGCACGCCCGGGCAGGTCGAAAACGCGGCCGAGATCGGTATGGAGCACAACCTCGGGATGACGTGCGATCCCGTCGGCGGCCTCGTGCAGATTCCGTGCATCGAGCGCAACGCGATGGGCGCGATCAAGGCGCTCAACGCGTCGCGGATCGCGCTGAAGGGCGACGGCCAGCACTACGTGTCGCTCGATTCCGTCATCAAGACGATGCGCGAGACGGGCGCCGACATGAAGACGAAATACAAGGAAACGTCGCGCGGCGGCCTCGCCGTGAACGTCATCGAATGCTAACGAAGGGTCCATCAACATGAGCCGCTACTCGATATTCAGCCTGTTTCGCAACGGCCTGTCGTATCACGAGAACTGGGAAAAGCAGTGGAAGAGCCCGGAGCCGAAGCGCGAGTACGACGTCGTGATCGTCGGCGGCGGCGGGCACGGCCTCGCGACCGCGTACTACCTCGCGAAGGAGCACGGCGTGACCAACGTCGCGGTGCTCGAGAAGGGCTGGATCGGCGGCGGCAACACCGCGCGCAACACGACGATCGTGCGCTCGAACTACCTGTGGGACGAATCCGCCGCGCTCTACGAGAAGGCGATGAAGCTGTGGGAAGGGCTCGCGCAGGACCTGAATTACAACGTGATGTTCAGCCAGCGCGGCGTGATGAACCTCGCGCACACGCTGCAGGACGTGCGCGACACCGAGCGGCGCGTGAACGCGAACCGCCTGAACGGCGTCGATGCCGAGTTCCTGACGCCCGCGCAGATCAAGGAGATCGAGCCGACGATCAACCTGAACAGCCGCTATCCGGTGCTCGGCGCGTCGATCCAGCGGCGCGGCGGCGTCGCGCGGCACGACGCGGTGGCCTGGGGCTTCGCGCGCGGCGCGGACCGCGCGGGCGTCGACATCATCCAGAACTGCCAGGTGACGGGCATCCGCCGCGAAGGCGGCGCGGTGGTCGGCGTCGACACGGTGAAGGGCTTCATCAAGGCGAAGAAGGTCGCGGTGGTCGCGGCCGGCAACACGACGACGCTCGCCGACATGGCCGGCGTGCGGCTGCCGCTCGAAAGCCATCCGCTGCAGGCGCTCGTGTCGGAGCCGATCAAGCCCGTCGTGAACACGGTCGTGATGTCGAACGCGGTGCATGCGTACATCAGCCAGTCCGACAAGGGCGATCTCGTGATCGGCGCGGGCATCGATCAATACGCGGGCTTCGGCCAGCGCGGCAGCTTCCAGATCATCGAAGGCACGCTGCAGGCGATCGTCGAGATGTTCCCGGTGTTCTCTCGCGTGCGGATGAACCGCCAGTGGGGCGGTATCGTCGACGTGTCGCCGGACGCGTGCCCGATCATCAGCAAGACTGACGTGAAGGGCCTGTACTTCAACTGCGGCTGGGGCACGGGCGGCTTCAAGGCGACGCCGGGCTCGGGCTGGGTGTTCGCGCACACGATCGCGCGCGACGAGCCGCATCCGCTCAATGCGCCGTTCGCGCTCGAGCGCTTCTACAACGGCCACCTGATCGACGAGCACGGCGCGGCCGCCGTCGCGCACTGACCGAACCACCGCGCACTACGTGCATGGGACCAGAGTAAGCGCTAAAGCGCTAACTCTGGTCGACTGCGATGCATGGGATCGGGGTAAGCGCTAAAGCGCCAACTCTGGTCGACTGCGATGCATGGGACCAGAGTAAGCGCTAAAGCGCTAACTCTGGTCGACAGAGGAGAACGAAACATGTTGCTGATCGAATGTCCGTGGTGCGGCCCGCGCGCCGAATCCGAATTCAGTTGCGGCGGCGAAGCCGATATCGCGCGCCCGCTCGACACGGACAAGCTGTCCGACCGCGAATGGGGCGACTACCTGTTCATGCGCAAGAATCCGCGCGGCGCGCACCGCGAGCAATGGCTGCATGCGCAGGGCTGCCGCCGCTGGTTCGTCGCGCAGCGCGATACCGTCACTTACGAGTTTCAGGGCTACGAAACGTTCGGCGCAGCCGCCGCCAACGCAGCAGAGGACACGAGCAAATGAGCCAGAAAGACCGACTCGGCGCAGGCGGGCGCATCAACCGCGCACAGCCGCTCACCTTCACGTTCAACGGCCGCACGTATCAGGGCTTCCAGGGCGACACGCTCGCGTCCGCGCTGCTCGCGAACGGCGTACACTTCGTCGCGCGCAGCTTCAAGTATCACCGGCCGCGCGGGATCGTGACGGCGGGCGTCGACGAGCCGAACGCCGTCGTGCAGCTCGAAACCGGCGCGTACACTGTGCCGAACGCGCGCGCGACCGAGATCGAGCTGTACCAGGGGCTCGTCGCGACGAGCGTGAACGCGAAGCCGTCCATCGAGCACGACCGGATGGCCGTGATGCAGAAGTTCTCGCGCTTCCTGCCGGCGGGCTTCTACTACAAGACGTTCATGTGGCCGCGCAACCTGTGGCCGAAGTACGAAGAGAAGATCCGCGAAGCGGCGGGCCTCGGCAAGGCGCCCGATACGCTCGACGCCGACCGCTACGACAAGCGCTACGCGCACTGCGACGTGCTCGTCGTCGGCGGCGGCCCGACGGGGCTCGCGGCCGCGCACGCGGCGGCCGTGAACGGTGCGCGCGTGATGCTCGTCGACGATCAGCGCGAGCTCGGCGGCAGCCTGCTCGCGAGCCGCGCGGAGATCGACGGCAAGCCCGCGCTGCAATGGGTCGAGAAGATCGAAGCGGAGCTCGCGAAGCTGCCCGACGTGACGATCCTCGCGCGCAGCACCGCGTTCGGCTATCAGGATCACAACCTCGTGACCGTCGTGCAGCGGCTCACCGACCATCTTCCGGTGTCGATGCGCAAGGGCACGCGCGAGCTGATCTGGAAGGTGCGCGCGAAGCGCGTGATCCTTGCCGCGGGCGCGCACGAGCGGCCGCTCGTGTTCGGCAACAACGACCTGCCGGGCGTGATGACCGCGTCGGCCGTGTCGACGTACATTCATCGCTACGGCGTGCTGCCGGGGCGCGTCGCGGTCGTCGCGACGAACAACGATCGCGGCTATCAGTGCGCGCTCGATCTCAAGGCGTGCGGCGCGAAAGTGACGGTCGTCGATGCGCGCTCGTCGACGCGCGGCGCGTTGCCCGCGGTCGCGAAGCGCAACGGCATCGCCGTGATGAGCGGCGCGGTCGTGTCGAGCGCGGCGGGCAAGCTGCGCGTCGCGTCGGTGGACGTCGCGTCGTACGCGAATGGCCGCTCGGGCGGCAAGATCGCGACGCTGCCGTGCGAGCTCGTCGCGATGTCGGGCGGCTTCAGCCCGGTGCTGCACCTGTTCGCGCAATCGGGCGGCAAGGCGCACTGGAACGACGACAAGACCTGCTTCGTGCCCGGCAAGCCGATGCAGGCGGAAGCGAGCGTCGGCGCGGCGGCGGGCGAGTTCGAGTTGTCGCGCGCGCTGCGGCTCGCGGTCGACGCGGGCGTGGCCGCGGCGAGGTCGACGGGTCTTGCCGCCGAGCGGCCGCCCGTGCCGAAGGTCGCCGAAGCTGTGGAGGACGCGCTGCTGCCGTTATGGCTCGCGAGCGGCGCGGACGCGGCGGTTCGCGGTCCGAAGCAGTTCGTCGATTTCCAGAACGACGTCGGCGCGGCCGACATCCTGCTCGCCGCGCGCGAAGGCTTCGAATCGGTCGAGCACGTGAAGCGCTACACGGCGATGGGCTTCGGCACCGATCAGGGCAAGCTCGGCAACATCAACGGGATGGCGATTCTCGCGCAGGCGCTCGGCAAGTCGATTCCGGAGACGGGCACGACGACGTTTCGCCCGAACTACACGCCGGTGTCGTTCGGCGCGTTCGCGGGCCGCGAGCTCGGCGATTTCCTCGATCCGGTACGCAAGACCTGCATCCACGAATGGCACGTCGAGCACGGCGCGCTGTTTGAGGACGTCGGCAACTGGAAGCGGCCGTGGTATTTCCCGAAGAGCGGCGAGGATCTGCACGCCGCCGTGAAGCGCGAATGCCTTGCGGTGCGCAACGGCGTCGGCATGCTCGACGCATCGACGCTCGGCAAGATCGACATCCAGGGGCCGGACGCGGTGAAGCTCCTGAACTGGATGTACACGAACCCGTGGAACAAGCTCGAAGTCGGCAAGTGCCGCTACGGGCTGATGCTCGACGAGAACGGCATGGTGTTCGACGACGGCGTGACCGTGCGTCTCGGCGAACAGCATTTCATGATGACGACGACGACGGGCGGCGCGGCGCGCGTGCTCACGTGGCTCGAACGCTGGCTGCAGACGGAATGGCCGGACATGAAAGTGCGGCTCGCGTCCGTCACCGATCACTGGGCGACGTTCGCGGTGGTCGGGCCGAAGAGCCGCAAGGTCGTGCAGAAGGTGTGCAAGGACATCGATTTCGCGAACGATGCGTTCCCGTTCATGAGCTATCGCGACGGCACAGTCGCGGGCGCGAAGGCGCGCGTGATGCGCATCAGCTTCTCGGGCGAGCTCGCGTACGAAGTGAACGTGCCGGCGAACGCGGGCCGCGCGGTGTGGGAAGCGCTGATGGAAGCGGGCGCGGAATTCGACATCACGCCGTACGGCACCGAGACGATGCACGTGCTGCGCGCGGAGAAGGGTTACATCATCGTCGGTCAGGACACCGACGGATCGATCACGCCGTTCGATCTCGGGATGGGCGGGCTCGTCGCGAAGTCGAAGGATTTTCTCGGCCGCCGCTCGCTCACGCGCGCCGATACCGCGAAGAGCGGCCGCAAGCAGTTCGTCGGCCTGCTGACCGAGGACGCGCAGTACGTGCTGCCGGAAGGCGGCCAGATCGTCGAGGCAGACGCGGCCGCGCGCGCCGACGGCACGATCGAGATGCTCGGCCACGTCACGTCGAGCTATTACAGCCCGATTCTGAAGCGCTCGATCGCGCTCGCGGTGGTGAAGGGCGGCCTGAGCAGGATGGGCGAGCGCGTCGCGGTTTCGCTCGCCAACGGCCGGCGCGTGGTCGCGACGATCTCGAGCCCGGTTTTCTACGACACCGAAGGGGTACGTCAGCATGTGGAATGAAACGAGAAACGAGGCTTCGGCGGCGGCGCACGCGCAGGGCGGCGTGCGGCTCGAATCGCCGTTCGTCGGCGCGGGCGACGCGTTGAAGGCGTACGACGCGCGCGCGTCGAAGAAATTCCTGTTCCGCGAACGGCCGTTCCTCGACCTCGTCAACGTGCGCGGCGAGCCGGGCGATCCCGCCTTCGTGCGCGCGTTCGAGCAGGCCGTCGGCTGCCGGCCGCCCGTGAAGCCGAACACGGTCGCGCGCAGCGCCGACTATGACGTGCTGTGGCTCGGCCCCGACGAATGGCTCGTGCGCTCGAACGGCGCGGTCGCGGCGGGCGCGCTCGCCGCGACGCTCGCGGAGGCGATGCAGGGGCTCTATGCGGCGGCCGTCGACGTCGGCAGCGGCTACACGATCGTCGAAGTGAGCGGCGCGCGCGCGCGCGACGTGCTCGCGCGCGGCTGCCCGCTCGATCTGCATCCGCGCGCGTTCGGCGTCGGGCAGTGTGCGCAGAGCCATTACTTCAAGGCGTCGATCACGCTCGTGCCGACCGGCGACGATTCGTTCGACATCGTCGTGCGGCGCAGTTTCGCCGATTACTTCTGCCGCATCATGCTCGACGCGGCGACGCCGCTCGCCTGATGAAACCCGTCGAGGCGCCGTTCGCGACGCTCGATCTGGCGTGCGCGCGCGGGCGCGGCTGGAGCGTGTTCGTCGACGCGCTGAAGGTGCCGGCGCGCATCGGCATTCATCCGCACGAGCACGCGGCGCCGCAGCCCGTCGTGCTCGACGCGCGGCTGGCCTATCGCCGCGAGCCGTCGGAGGCGAGCGGCGACGGCTGGATCGACTACGACGCGTATTGCGCGCGGATCGCGTCGTTCCTCGCGCACAAGCCGCACACGCGGTTGCTCGAGACGCTCGCGCTCGAGATCGCCGTGCTGTCGTTCGACGAATGGCCGGCGCTCGACGCGCTGACGCTCGCGCTGCACAAGCCGAAGATCCGGCCGGGGACGAAGCGGGTCGGCGTCGAGCTAGACTGGACGCGCGCGGACCATGCGGCGTGGCGCGCGGCCGCGCGCGAGGCAGCCGCGCGCGGCTGAGCGAACCGGCGCGCGCGGCCGGGTTGTCGCTTCGCGCGGCTTCGTGGTGTCGTGGCGGCGTGGCAGCGCAGCGCCGTCATCGCGCCGCTTCGTCATCGCGCATGTCGCGCGCATCGTCGTCGTGACGTGCAATGCGCGCCACGCTGCGTTGTGCGCCCGATGCGCCCGATGCGCCCGATGCGCCCGATGCGCCCGATGCGCCCGATGCGCCCGATGCGCCCGATGCGCCCGATGCGCCCGGCGAGGCCGGCGCGCGCTGCGCACGCGCGCCGGCCTCGCCGGGCCGTGCATCACGAGCAGGCCTTGCCGTGCGACGCGTGGAAGCCCTTCGCTTTCGCGGCCGCTTCCGACAGGTATTCGCCGTGCTTGGTCTTGCCGTAGTACTTGTCGGTCGCGCAGTGGTACACGTTCGTGTCGGTGTTCACCCACACCTGACCGGGCGCGCCGGCGCTCGCCGCGCTCTTCGTCGCGGCGGTCGCGCCCGGCGTGCCCGAGGCGGCGGCCGGAGCCGACGCCGCGGCGGCCGGCGCCGTCGCGGCCGATGCGCCGCTCGCCGCCGCGGCCTTCGATGCGCCGTACCACGTCTTCAAGCCCTTATGGCCCGAGCATGCGCCTTTCTTCGACGCGCCGGAGTAGAGCGTGCCGTCCTTGCAAAGGCCGGTCGTGCCGGCGGGCGCGCTTGCCGGAGCTTGCGCGAAGCTGCTGATCGAGATGCACAGGCCGGCGGCGAGTGCCGAGAGAAGGGCGGTCTTTTTCATTTCTACTCCTGACGATGTGGGGTTGGCGCGCGTCCACTTGCGTGAGCGTGTGTGCGCACGTTGCGACACGCGCGCAGCCCTGACGCAAAAGCATGCGCCAGTACCGACATTAACTCCCGGGTTCCGCGCCCGGTTGACACGCGAGCGCGCGAACGGCCCGGCAAAAGTGCAACCATGCGTGACAGGGTGTAACAGGCCGGCGCACGCGCGACAGGGCGGGCGGCGCGATCGTGAGATACTCGCCACCCTGCCGCGCTGCGGCCGTACATCGACGGGAGTCGCCGTGTTTGCGAGTTTTGAACCGACCCACACCGGATTTGTCGCGGAGATCGACGGCTGCCGATGCAGCATCGAGGGCGCGCCGTCGCCGATCGCCGATCGGATCGACTGGCGCTGGACCATCGCGCAGCCGGAGCCGGACAATCTCGACGGCTCCGATCCTTTCAAATACGAAGTGCTGGCGACGGGCGAAACCGTGACGCCGCTGCAGGCCGAGCAGCAGATCGTCGCGTGGCTCGAAGCGCATCCGCCCGAGGACGCGTGATCCGGCGCGCGGCCGCGCGCGTCGGCGCTCAGGCCATCACGACATAGACCTTGCGCAGCGTCTCGCTGATTTCCCAGACGCCGGCGGTATCGGCCGGAAAGAACAGCGTGTCGCCCGCGCGGATCTCCACCGGCTCGCCGCCCGCCGGCGTGAACGTGCAGACGCCCGACAGGACGTGCATCACCTCGGCGTTCGCGAGCTGCCGCTCGAAGCGGCCCGGCGAGCATTCCCACAGCCCGGTCTGATTGTCGCCCGCGCCTTCGAGCGGAATATCGAGGCAGCGGGTGCGCGCGACGGTCGCGCCGAGCGGGCGCGCGACCGCGCCGGCATCGTCGAGCCCGGCGGCGCGAGCCGATTGCGATATGACGGTGATGGGCATCTGGCGAATTCCGTGTGGTTCGTGTCGACGGGGAATTGAAAGGATTGCGCGGCGGCGCGCCGGTCAGCGGCCGGCATCGACCGCGTCCGCGAGCTCGGCGAGCGAGCGGAAGTGATAGTCGGGGCGGGTGATTTCGGATTCGATCGTGCCGCCCGAGCCCTGCTGAGCGTGCCGGCGCTCGATCCAGCACGTCGCGATGCCGAGCCGCATCGACACGCCGATGTCGTGATACTGGCTCTGCGCGACGTGCAGGTTGTCCTCCTGCCGATAGCCCCACGCGCCCTCGAAGCGGCCGCGCGCATACGCGAAGTAGCGCGGATCGGGCTTCTCGCAGAGCGCGTCGTCGCAGCTCAGCTCGAGATCGAACGGATGATCGAGCGTCGCCGCGAAATGTTCGAGCGCCCATCGCTGCGCATTCGTCATCGTCACCAGCTTGAAGTGCCGGCGCAGCCGCTTCAGCGCGTCGACCGAATCGGCGAACGCGGGCCAGCGCGCGACCGAGTCGCGAAAACCGCGAGCGGCCGCGTCGCCGTCGGGCAGGCCGAGCGCGGGCGCGACCGCGTGCCAGCAGCGGACGAGATCGTCGGGATACCACGTCGCGTTCGCGTGCTTGCGGGCGGCGCGGTAGGCGCGCAGGAAATCCTCGTCGGCGACGCGTGCGCCGGGCGCGACGTCGCGCACGTAGTCGAGCATGCCGCGCTCGAAATCGATCAACGTGCCGACGACGTCGAAGGTCAGGACTCTGAATCGGGTGAGGCTCATGGTGGATGGTGCTCGCTGGTTCGGGACGATGGGAAGCGTGACGTGGCCGGCGCGGCGATCGCACCGCGCGCGCCGACGTCCGATGCCGGCGATGGCGACGCGGCCCGCATCGCGTATCGCGTATCACGGATTCGCGGATTCGCGCGTGGCGGCGGGCTTGCCGCATGTCGCGCCGGACATCGTTCGACGTGCGATCAGCTTAAGCGCTGACCCCGTCGCGGCGATGCTGAAATGGCCGGGCCGGACCGCAGCGAATGCCGAATTGCGGAGCGCGACCGGGGAAATGTGCCGAGCGGAAGGTTTCGTCGCGTCGGCGGAGCAGTGTGACGGAAAATCGGCGCTGCGACCTGCGACCTGCGACCTGCGACCTGCGACCTGCGACCCTCAACCCGCGACCTGCAACCCACGATCCACGATCCACGACCCGCGACCCGCAACCCGCAACCCGCAACCCGCAACCCGCAACCCGCAACCCGCAACCCGCAACCCGTGACGCACGATGCCGCTGATCCGCGCCGGCCGCGCATCCGTTCGGGCCGGTCGAGCCCGCTTGCCGAATAGGGCTTCCCGCCGTCACGGCGCGCTCCATTGTTACACTTGCGTCAACTTTCCTCTGCTGAAGCCCGCCATGAAGCCCCAGCTTCTCGTGCTGATCCCGCTGCGCGACCACGCGCGCGCGCAAGTCGCCGACGCCTTCGACATCATCTACGCCCCCACGCCCGACGAGCGTCGCGACGCGATCGCCGAGCGCGGCGCCGCCGTGCGGGCCGTGCTGACGAACGGCACGGCCGGCCTGCTTGCCGACGAGATCGCGCGCCTGCCGAACCTCGAGTTCGTCGGCGCGCTGGGCGCCGGTTACGAAAACGTCGCGGTGGCCGACGCGCGCTCGCGCGGGATCGTCGTCGTCAACGGCGCGGGCACGAACGACGACTGCGTCGCCGATCACGCGTTCGCGCTGCTGCTCGCGGCGGTGCGCGAGGTCGCGAAGCTCGATGCGGCGTGCCGCGCGGGCGTGTGGCGCGACGCGCTGCCGATGCCGCCGAACGTCTGCGGCAAGCGGCTCGGAATCGTCGGGCTCGGCAACATCGGCGAGAAGATCGCCCGCCGCGCGGCGGGCTTCGATCTCGAGATCGGCTACCACAACCGCAAGCCGCGCGAAGGCGCCGCATTCCGCTATTTCGCGGCGCTCGACGCGCTCGCTCGCTGGGCGGATTTTCTGGTCGTCGCGACGCCGGGCGGCGCGGCGACGCGGCATCTGATCGACGCGCGCATCCTCGATGCGCTCGGCGAGCACGGGTTTCTCGTCAACGTGTCGCGCGGCAGCGTCGTCGACACGGCGGCGCTCGCCGACGCATTGCGCGAAGGCCGCGTCGCGGGTGCGGGGCTCGACGTCTACGAAGGGGAGCCGGAGCCGCCGCGCGCGCTGACGGCGCTCGACAACGTCGTGCTGACGCCGCACATGGGCGGCTGGTCGCCGGAGGCGCTCGACCGCTCGGTGCGGCAGTTCCTCGAGAACGCGGCGCGCCATTTCTCGGGGCGGCCGGTGCTGACGCCGATCTGACGAACGACCGTCCCGGCACGAACACACAAGGAGAAACGATGTCGACCTACACGGCCGAAGTGACGTGGCAGAAGCAGGAAAGCGAAGCGTTCACCGACAATCGCTACAGCCGCAAGCACGAATGGCGCTTCGACGGCGGCGTTCGCGTGCCGGCGTCGAGCTCGCCGCACGTGGTGCGCGTGCCGTTTTCCGATCCGGCGGCGGTCGATCCGGAAGAGGCGTTCGTCGCGGCGCTGTCGAGCTGCCACATGCTGTGGTTCCTGTCGCTCGCCGCGCAGAGGAAATTCGTCGTCACGGGCTATCGCGACGTGGCCGAAGGCACGATGGAAAAGAACGCCGACGGCAAGGAAGTGATGACGCGCATCGTGTTGAAGCCGCATGTGACGTTCGGCGGCGAGCGGGCGCCGACGCGCGAGGACGTCGACGCGCTGCACCACGCGGCGCATGAAGCGTGCTATCTCGCGAACTCGGTGAAGAGCGAGATCGGCGTCGAGGGGAGCTGGGCGCACGAGCACGCGCGCTGAGCGGCGCGCGGTTTCGGCGACGTTGCCGCGGCCTCCCGGGCGGCGCAACGGCGGGCGGCGACGCCGCGCGGCACGGCTCGCCGCCGCCCGCCGAACGGCGCATCCGCACCGCCGAAGGTTGCGGCCGTTGTGTCTGTCGCCTAATCTCCAGACATCATTTGCCTGCCGCGCCGGCGCGCGCCGGCATGGTCGACGCCGCCGGCGTCTTCATCCGGGCGGGCGGTGCGCCGCGGCCGGCATCGGCGAACGCGGCGGCCACGACAGACTGCTTCCGCCCGCGCGACGGGCGGCGCGCCGCCGCTCGCGCCCGGAACGCTTCGGAGCGCTCCGGAACGCGGCGGCGCGGTGCAGCAAGCTCGGCCTGCGGCCGCATTCTGCGATCGAGCTTATGAACGGCTTTCTGGCAACGACACCTCGGGGGAGTCGAGATGGCCTCGGGCATCAGGCGATTGGGGGAAAAAGCGTCGCGCTGGATCGACCTCGGCTTGTGGAGCGCCGCCGTGCTGCTGCTGTTGACGGCGGGCATCGGCGCGCTCGGCACGACGAACCTGTTCGACAGCGAGGCGGACGTCCACCGCGCCAACGAAGTGATTTCGGGGCTCGAACGGCTGCTGTCGCTCGCCCGCGACATGGAAACCGGGCAGCGCGGATACATCATCACCGGCAAGCCGGAATACCTGCAGCCTTACGAAGCGGCGCTGCCCGACATTCGCAAGCAGTTCGATTTCCTCGCGCCGCTCGTGCAGGACGAAGCGGTCCAGCGGCAGCGGCTCGCCGCGCTGCACACGCTGCTCGACAAGAAGCAGGATGAGCTCGCCTCGACGATCGCGCTTCGCAAGACCGTGGGTTTCGATGCGGCGCGCGCGGTCGTTTCGAACGATTCCGGCAAGATCTTCATGGATCAGGCGCGCGCGCTCGCCAACGACATGGAGGCGAGCGTCGAGCAACGATTGGTCGCCCTGCGCGAGCGCGCGAGAACGACACGCGACGTCGCCATCGCGGTGGGGCTCGCGTCCGGCCTGCTGACGCTCGCGGTGTGCCTGTCGTTCGGCTACATGATGCGCCGCCTGCTGCTCGTCGAGGCGAGCGCGGCCGACGATCTCTTCGAGCAGCGGGAATTGCTTCACGTCACGCTCGCGAGCATCGGCGACGGCGTCGTGGCGACCGACGTCGACGGCCGCGTCACGTTCTTCAACCGGGCCGCCGAGGAGATGACCGCGCTCGCCGGCGACGCCGTCGTCGGCCGGCCGATCGCCGAGGCGCTGACCTTCCGGCACGCATCGGCGCGACGCGCGATCGACAATCCGGCGCGCGTCGCGGTCGAGCGGCAACGCACCGCGACCCTGCCGGCTCACGCGCGGCTCGTCGGCCGCAACGGCGGCGAGCTGCCGGTCGACGGCAATGCCGCGCCCACTTTCGACGCGAACGGCAGGCTGATCGGCGCGGTGCTCGTCGTGCGCGACGTGTCGGAGCGTGAGCGGGCCGAGGAGCGATTCCGGCTCGCCGTCGAGGCCGCGCCGAACGCGATGATCATGGTGGGGCGCGAAGGCCGGATCGTGCTCGTCAATTCGCAAGCCGAAAGATTGTTCGGCTACGTGCGCGACGACATGATCGGACAGAACGTCGACATGCTGGTGCCGGAGCGTTTTCGTTCCGGGCATGCCGCCCATCGGAGCGCATTCTTCGGCAAGCCGGGCGCGCGGCCGATGGGCGCCGGGCGCGACCTGTACGGCCTGCGGCGCGACGGCGCCGAGTTCCCGGTCGAAATCGGGCTCAACCCGATCACGACGTCGGAAGGCACGTTCGTGCTCAGCTCGATCGCCGACATCACCGAGCGCAAGCGCTCGGAGCTCGAGCTGCGCCGCCGAAGCGAGGAGCTCGCGCGCTCGAATCAGGATCTCGAACAGTTTGCGTACGTGGCGTCACACGATCTCCAGGAGCCGTTGCGCGCGGTCGCGGGGCCGTTGCAGTTGCTGCAGCGCCGATATCAGGGGCAACTCGACGCGCGGGCCGACGAGTTCATCGGCCACGCGGTCGACGGCGCGACCCGAATGCAGGCGCTCATCGACGACCTGCTGAGCTATTCGCGCGTCGGGCGCCTGGAGGACGCGCGCCAGTCCGTCGACTGCGAGCGCGCGCTCGACGAGGCGCTCCGGAACCTGAGCGCCGCCGTCCGCGACGCCGGCGCGCGCATCAGTCACGACCGGCTGCCGGTCGTCCACGGCATCCCCGCGCAGGTCGTCCTTCTGTTCCAGAATCTGCTCGGAAACGCGATCAAGTTCCGCCGCAAGGATCGCACCGCGCATATCCATCTGGCGTCGGAAACGCGCGACGACGCGTGGGCGTTCCGGATCAGCGACAACGGCATCGGAATCGATCCTCAGTATTTCGAGCGCATCTTCCTGATCTTCCAGCGCCTGCATACGCGGCGCGAATATCCGGGAACGGGGCTCGGGCTCGCGCTTTGCAAGCGCATCGTCGAACACCATGGCGGCCGCATCTGGGTCGAGTCCGCGCCGGGGCAGGGAACGACGTTTTCGTTCACGCTGTCGCGGCCGGCCGCGGATGAAACGGGACGTCGATGAAACGCGATGAAACGCGCAATCCGAAGGAGGTGAGCGATGATGGCCGATGACGGAGGAAATCTCGTCGAGATCCTGCTGGTCGAGGACTCTCCGACCGACGTGATGATGACGAAGGAGGCGCTCGACTACTACAAGGTGCTCAATCCGCTGCAGGTCGTCGAGGACGGCGTCGAGGCGATGGCGTACCTGAGGCGCGAGGGGCGCTACGCGTCGGCGCGACGGCCGGGCCTCATCATTCTCGATCTCAATTTGCCGAAAATGAGCGGCCGCGAGGTTCTTCAGGAACTGAAGCGCGATCCGCGGCTCAGCACGATTCCGGTCGTGATCCTGACGACGTCGAAATCGGAAGAGGACATCGCGAGATCGTACGGACTGCATGCGAACTGCTACATCAGCAAGCCCGTCGATTTCGGCAAATTCACGGACGTCGTGCACAGCATCAACGAGTTCTGGCTCGGCGTGGTCACACTGCCGCCCGCGAAGCCATGAACGCATCGTCCAGAAACGTCGACATCCTGCTGGTGGAGGACAGCGAGACCGATGCGCTGCTGATCGGCGAAGCGCTGACCGACGTGACCGATTTCGAGCCGCGCGTGTCGAGCGCCGAGCTGCTGTCGACGGCGCTCGCGTCCGCGAAGCGCATGCATTACGACGTCGTCCTGCTCGATCTCGGCTTGCCCGACGCGCATGGGCTCGACACGTTCCGCCAATTTCACCGGCAGGTGCCCGACGTTCCCGTGCTCGTGCTGACGGGCCTCGACGATCTGTCGGTCGGGCTGCAGGCCATACAGGAGGGCGCGCAGGACTATCTGCTCAAGAAGCGGGTCGAGACGTCGCTGCTGAGCCGGGCGATACGCTATGCGATGGAGCGGCACCGTGTCGCCGCGGCGCTGTCGGCGAGCGAGGAGCGGTTTCAGCTCGCGGTCAGCGGCGCCAGCGCCGGGCTGTGGGACTGGAATCCGCAGACGGGCGCGATGTACGTGTCGCCGCACTTCAAGAAGATCATGGGCTACGACGACCACGAACTGCCCGACGAGATTACGGGGCACCGCGACGCGATTCACGCCGCCGACCTGAAGCGCGTGACCGACGCGCTGAAGGCGCACCTCGAGCATCGCGACACGTACGACGTCGAATACCGGGTGCGCACGCGCTGCGGCGATTTCCGATGGATTCAGTCGCGCGGGCAGGCGTTGTGGAACGGCGCGGGCGAGCCGTATCGGATGGTCGGCTGGATCATGGACGTCACCGACCGCAAGCGCGACGAAGACGCGCTGCGTGTGTCGCGCGAGGAGCTGCAACGCCTGTCGGCGCATATCCAGGGCATTCGCGAGGAAGAGAAAACGCGCATTGCGCGGGAATTGCACGACGATCTCGGGCAGCAGCTGACGGCGCTGAAGATGGCGGTCACTCAGGTCGAGGGCGAGTTGACGGACGCGGGCTGGTCGTCGCGCGCGAGCCGCTTGCCGAACGTGTATGCGTTGATCAGCCAACTGCTGGATTCGGTGCGGCGGATCGCGGCGGACCTGCGCCCCGTGATGCTGGACGATCTCGGGCTGACTCCGGCGATCGAATGGCTGACACACGAGTTCGGCGTGCGGTATCGCATCCGGGTGGTGAGCCGCATCGAGGCCGACGACATCGCGTTCAGTCGCGACAGCGCGACCGAGGTGTTCCGCATCGTTCAGGAGGCGCTCACCAACGTCGCGCGACATTCGGAAGCGACCGAAGTCGAGCTCGACATCGTGCGCGACGAGCCGCACTGCATCGTGCGGATCGCCGACAACGGCCACGGCACGGCTCGCGAAACGCGTCCCAATCGTCATTCCCTCGGTCTGCTCGGCATGCGCGAGCGCGCCGCGCGGCTCGGCGGCGAAATCCGGATCGATACAGCGCCCGGCCGTGGATTCGCGTTGACGGCCACGCTGCCGCTGGCGGTGATCGAGGCGGCCGATCCGGGCTGAGCGGCGGCGTTTCTCGCGTTCATCAAGCGCATCGCGTGGCGCAGTGCGTCGCGCTGCGGACATGGAGCGCGTCGACGCGCGGTTTCCCGTCGACGATGTCGCCGCTTTTTTTGCGTTGCCGGACGGCGCGACCTGCAGGCTGGCGCATGATGCCCGCGTAGCAGCCCTGAACGAAGTGTCTTTGGCTTGCCGCGCGCGCGGCGCATCCGCGCAAGGGCGGCCGTGTGACGGCTTCGCATCCGGCGTCGACGTCGATCGCTGCTGCGCGGGCCGAAGGCTGCGCATGTGCGTTCCCGCCGGAAAACGAAGCGCGCCGTCTCGCAACGGCCGGCGGCGACGCGCGTGCCGGCGTCGTCGCGCGAACGGGGCGGCCCATCAGTTCGCTGCCGCGCCGGCCGCGTCGCGCGCGGCGGCGCGCGCGTCGTCCGTCGACGCGAGCGCCTCGAGCGCCAAGCCTTTCGTCTCGATCCCCAGCGCGCCGACCGCCAGCGCGGCGACGACGAACGACAGCGCGCCGAGCGTGAACACGCCGCCTTGGCCGAAGAGCGGCAGCACGATGCCGACCACATACGGCCCGATCAGCGAGCCGACCCGGCCGATCGCCGACGCGAAGCCCGAACCCGTCGCGCGCGCGCCCGTGCCGTACAGCTCCGGCGTGTACGTGTAGAGCACCGCCCACATGCCGAACAGGAAGAACTGCATCGCGAGCCCGGTGCCGACGAGCAGCGTCACGCTGCTGCCGAACAGTGCGCTCTGTCCGTACACGTAAGCCATCGCGGCGCCGCCGACGAGCGACGCGATGCAGGTCGGCTTGCGTCCCCAGCGCTCGACGAGCCACGCCGCGCACAGGAAGCCGGGAATGCCGCCGAGCGAGATCAGCGCCGTATAGAACACCGATTGCGTGACGGCGAAGCCCGCCTGCTGCAGCAGCGCGCCGAGCCACGAGGTGAGGCCGTAGAAGCCGAGCAGCGCGAAGAACCACAGCAGCCAGACCATCGTCGTGCGACGGCGGTAGGCGGCGCTCCAGATCTCTCGCAACGCGCCGCGGCCACGCGCGGCGGCGGGCTCCGCGAGCCGCGACGGCGCAGGCAGGCTCGACACGCGCGCGGACTTCATCACCTTCGCCTCGACGCGCGCGAGCACGCGCTCGGCCTCGGCGAGCCGGCCGCGGTGCTCGAGCCAGCGCGGCGATTCCGGCACGAGCCGGCGCACGACGAGCACGAACACGGCGGGCAGCGCGAGCAGCGCGAACACGGTGCGCCAGCCGAACAGCGGGAGCACGAAGTACGACACGATGCCGGCGGTGATGAAGCCGAGCGGCCAGAAGCCGTCCATCAGCGCGATCAACCGGCCGCGCTTCGCGGCGGGAACGAATTCGGACAAGAGCGTTTGCGCGACCGGAAACTCCATGCCCATGCCGATTCCGAGCAGCACGCGATAGACGATCAGCGCGTCGACGTTCTGCGCGGTCGAGCAGAGGTACGACGCCGCGCCCCACAGCACCATGCTCCACTGGAACACGGGGCGCCGGCCGAAGCGGTCGGCGAGCAGGCCCGCGATTGCCGCACCGAGCACCATCCCGAAGAAGCTCGCGCTCGCGACGAGGCCGGCCGTCGCCGTCGATAGGCCGAACTCCTTCTTGATCGAGCCGAGCACGAAGGTCATCGTACCGAGGTCCACCGAGTCGAAGAAAAACGCGATCGCGATGATCACGAAGATGAGCTTGTGATAGCCGGAAAACGGCAATCGTTCGAGGCGGGCGGCGGCGCTGGCGCGCGTGGCGCTTGAAGGGGCGGCGAGGGCGGCTGGCATGGCGGTCTCTGGTGGTAACGCGGCCCCGGCGCGGGATGCGCGGGGCGCGCGGTTCGTTCAGTAGACTTGGCCATTATTCGCCGCCATAGAAGGAAAGCGGCATGCGGGTGGAACGGGCGCGCCGGCGCGTGACGCCGCCGGCGCGCCGCGCGGGCTTACGCGAGCGCTCGCCGCATCATGTGGTTCGCGCTCGACCGGTAGTCGGTCATCGACGACTGCAACTCGCGCAGGATCGCGTGCGCGCCGGCGTCGGCGGGCGCGTCGTGAAAGCGCGCGATCCACTGGCGAAGCCACAGCGGGCTCGCGGCCAGGTAGCGGCGAATCGAGTGGCCGTCGTCGAGCCGAGCATGGTCGTCGAGCAGGAACACGCCCGTCAGCCGCGCGACGATCTTGTCGTGCCGGCCTTCTTGCCAGACCGGCGTCGCGTGATCGTAGCGATAGTCGGCGGGCTGCGTGTGGACGAGACAATGCTGCAGCACGTCCGCATGCTCGCCCGGCTCGATCACGTAATGACGGCTCGTCGTGCCGGCGAGGCTGCGCACGTCGTTGAACGCGGTCACGTCGACGACCGACGTGCCGAGCCAGTCGAGGTGGATATCCGCGGCGGAGCCGAACGACACGAGCAGCGCGCGATCGAAGAACGCACGGAGCTCGTCGCCCGTGAGGCCGAGGCGCTCGCCGTCGTGGCACGCCTGCACGTCGAGCTGCTGCGCGGTCGCGATCCCCGAGCTGTGCGCGAAGCACTTGAGGAACGGCAACTGCTCGATCTGCTCCGCCTTGACGCGTCGCGCGCGCGAGCCGTCCTGATATAGCGGGAATCCCGCCGCGTCGCGGCGTACGAGCTGCTGCTCGGTGTACGCGAGCTTGGCAGGCTTGTCGACGAGGCGCGGCAAAATCAGGCGCTCGTAGATCAGTTGCGATTCCTGACTGAAGTAGATGCCCGCCGGGTCCGCGTTCAGCGCGAAGCGGTTGTGCAGCATGCTGGCTTCGATCACCGTTTCGCCGTCGTCGCGACGTCCCGAATGCGTGATCGCGAGCAGGCGCAGCGGCGTGTCGCGGCGCGCATGCTGCGAAGCATGCAATGTCGGATCGGCGGCGATCTGCGCGACGAAGCCATGGAACAGCTGAGCCATTCCGTTCGATAGCTTGAGGCCGAGCGGATAGTTGGTGGTCGGCGTGCTCGGCAACACGATCCAGTCGACGCTGTCGATCGCGGCCGGCAACTCGCCCGGCGCGATGTCGCGGCGCACGGGCGGCTCGCCCGCCGCGGCCGACGTTTCGAGCACGGTCCAGACCGGTCCGCACGCCTTGTGCGACGCGTTCGAGCGATCGCGCAACTCGAGCGTGAGCTCGCGCAACGCGTGGTAGAGCAGCGCCATCGTCGCGCTGTAGCGCGGGCTCTGGCGCAAGCCGAGATTCACGACGTTGCTGTAGTCGCTGTTGTATCGGCAAGGAATCCCGACCAGATATTCGAGGCAGCGCAGCGGCAGCGGCTTGAACTGGTCGACTCGCACGCTGTAACTCGCATCGTCGCGCGTCACGGTCTTGCCTGGGCGGGCGTAATCTTCGAGCGCGCGGTCGTACGCGTCGATCGAATAGCCGCGCGGCACGAGCAGCTCGCGCGCGAAATTCAGCGCTTGCGGGATCTGGATGTAGCGGGCGAGCAGATACTCGTGGTCCTCGTAGCGATCGAGCTCCTCGACGAACGAGCGAATCGTGACGCCGAAGCTGCGCGCGGCCGTCAGCACGTGTTCGGCGAGCGCGGCGGGATCGGTCGGCAGGGCTTGCGCGCTCGCAAGGTGCGACGCGAGCCGGTCTTCGATCTTGCGATACGTGTCGACGATCGGCCGCAGCGCATCGAGAATCGTATCGGCCGATACGAGACGCTCGTCCGCCGGATAGTGCGCGAGCGAGGCCTCCGCCTGGCGGAACAGCCCGACGTCGGGGCGCGACATGCCGAGCTCGTCGCGCAGCGTTTCGGCGTCGACGATGCCGATGCCGCGGCGCTCGAGCTCGAGCCGCAGCCAGCGGACCTGATCGCCCGTCCCGCATGCCTTGCGCACGCCGCCCGGCACGCGCGCGTCGAAGACGTTCAGCGCATCCTCGAGGCCGACGCGGATGCCGTCGAGATCGAGTGCGATCGCCACGTCGACGAGCAACGCCTGGAACGGGCCAGGCAGCAGCAGCGAGATCTTGCACGACGGAAAGTTGTCGCGAAGCTTGTCGACGCTCGGGCGCAGTTGCGTGGCGGCGAGCTCGACGGCCTTCTCGTGCGCATCGTCGGTGCCCGCTTGCAGCAGCTTCGCGATCGCCTTGCGCGTGGGCACGTCGATCAGCGAATCGTCGCTCGTGTCGCCGCTGACGGGGTCGCGATGGTATTGGTCCACGGCGGCGACGAGCATGAACAGCACCGGAACGCCGGCCTTGACGAGCGGCGACTGATAGAGCGTGATCGAATTCTCGACGATCGTGTGGTTGAACACTTCGATCTCGGGCCGCACGCCGACGTCCGCGAAGTGGGCGAGCTGATCCGCGAGGAACGCGTTCGGATTGTCATAGCCGCCACCTGCCTGGAACACGACAGGCCCGGGGCTGAACGACGCGACGTCGGGCGCGAGCTGCGCGTGGCCGTAGCGCTTCAGGTGCGCGCGCCGCAGCGGGCTTTGCGACGCGCGGCGGTCGCCGCGCGCGCTCGTCGACAGATTCAGGATCGCGGACGGCTCCAGGTCGAGCAGCGAGGGCACGATGCGATCGTAGTCCTCGAGCACGATGTGATTGCGCTGAGAGCCGACGCCGATCGGCGCGTTCAGCCCGGGAATCGCGAGCGTCGCCTGGTCGTCGGTCGCGCGCGTGTGCAGATGGACCACCGCCGCGCCTTCGCGGAGGGCCTCGCGCGATGCGTCGACGATGCCTTCCGCCGTGATCGGCAGAAAGGGCGAGCGCGCCTTGCCCGGCTGCCAGTAGCCGGCGTCGCATGTGCGCCAGCCGTGTTCGAACAGCGATTCGAGCACGGCCGCATTGTCGGCGCGAATCCGCTCGACGAAGTCCGGCGACAGATACGTGTGGATTCGATCGTGCGTCCAGGTCAGGCTGCCGTCTTCGGTGGCGGTCCAGCCGAACGTCGTGAGCTGCAGGACGATCTGCCGGGCCAGTTCGATCGACGACAGGCGCTCGAGCGTCGTGCGCGTGATCAACGGCGGCTGGGCGAGCGACGGCGAAGTCAGCGTGCGATGCCATACGTTGCCGTCCGGCGTCCAGCCGTTCCGGCGCAGTGCGTCCGGCGCGGTGGCCGATTCTTGCGCGCCTTCGTATTCGGTCAGATCGATCGGCGCATCGAAGCCGAATTCGCGCACGATGCCGCCCGCGGGCACGGCCTCCCATCCGTTGGCCTCGAGAGCCTTGGTCGTGGTCTCGCGCGTATCGGCGGGCAGCAGCTCGAGCAACGCATGCGGGATGAACTTCGGCTCCAGCGGATCGAGGAACTTCGGGACAGCGCCGACAGGGGCTGCAGTGATGTAGAAGGTCTTGACCATGATCGTCCTGAAATACGTTAGAAAGTGATCCTAAATAATTGAGATCGGATGCGACATTTCATGGTGCCGCTGAATCGCCGGGCCGGGTTGTGCCGCGTTTTGCCTCGGTCCGGGTCGTGAACGGCTCGTCCGCCTAAATGCGGAAGGCACCTCGCCGGTATGGCTGTAAGGTGCCTTGCAGACATCTTACAATAAAATTACGCTGATTTATAAAAATAATTATGAGTTGAATTTTTTGAAATTTAAATGAGCTTAATTTCGTTGATGTTAATTTATTCGATTCGTTTGTTTCGATTGGGGAGAATCGTGCGGCGCGCTTGATGTCATGGCTTGATGGGGCGGGCGGGCGCTGGGGCTCCGTGGGCATTGGGCGCGGATTGCGCCGTTTCCTGATTCCGATATGGCGATAAAGCGGGGTTCGATATTTTTGTGAGCAATGTGAATCGATGGATGACTGAATTTGAATATTCAATGGATTCGATATCGATCGACAAACCATTTGGGCGGATGGATTCGGAGAATTTCTGTTTTTGTGAAATCGATATTTCAGTAAATTGCGTGCCGATTGCTTAATCGTTGCATCGAACGAACTGCAGTGCGGTGCAGTGCAGTGCTGCGCTTGATCGTCGAGATGAGCCGGCAATCGATCGGCGCGGGCACAACGCTTGGACGGGCGCGCCGGCGGTCGCGGATTGCGTTTCGGGCAGGGGGCTTGATCGGCGCATTGCGCGGCAAGCGGTAATCGATCCGCGCCGCGCTGCTTTGTCGACCTAGCCGCCGGTGCGTGCGCTCAGCCCGCACTGATTGCGATCGCGCAGGGATGGATTCGAACGTGCGCGGCATGCGGGGCGGCCGGCGCGTCATCGATGCGCTCCTTGCCGATTCGAGGCGAGCGGCATGCGTCGCTCAGGCTATCGTGGGATTGGCGTCGGGAGGTCGCCCGTATCGACCGAAATCATGCGACATCGCACGGGTGATCCTCGAGAAGCGCCGGTTCCTCATTGTCGGCGCAGTATCGTTGTGGCCGGTGCGCGCATGGCACCGAACATGCGCGACGCAGGGCGGGCGCAGGATTTGCCTGTCGGGTGCGCGTGCGTCGATCGAGCGAGCGGACAGTCGGTCGACCGGTCGTTTATTCGAGGCACGTGCGACATGCGGCACCGGTGGCCGCATCGAACGCGCTCGAAGCGTTCTCGCGCGTCGATGGCCATCGGTGCGGCATCCGCCGAACGAGCCTACGCGGTGGCGGGCGCTCGGGCAGGCTTGCCGCCGCGCGCAGGCGCGCCGTTCGCGACGTAGTACCGCACGTTCGCGCGTTCGAGCGGCTCGCGCTTGCGGATCTTGTCGGCGATCTTCTCGGCGATCATGATCGTCGGCGCGTTCAGGTTGCCGGTCGTGATGATCGGCATGATCGAAGCATCGACGACGCGCAGCCCCTCGAGCCCATGCACGCGGCCTTCGTCGTCGACGACGGCCGTGTCGTCGAAGCCCATCTTGCACGAGCAGGACGGATGGAACGCCGTTTCCGCGCGGGCGCGCACGAATGCATCGAGGTCGTTGTCGCTCTTCAGATCGATGCCCGGATTCAGCTCGCGGCCGCGGAAGCGGTCGAGTGCCGGCTGGCGCATGATCTCGCGCGTCGCGCGGATCGCATCGCGGAATTCGCGCCAGTCGAGCGCTTCCGACATGTAGTTGAACAGAATGCTCGGATGCGCGTTCGGATCGCGCGAGCGCAGCTTCACGCGGCCGCGGCTCGGCGAACGCATCGAGCCGACGTGCGCCTGGAAGCCGTGCATCTCGATCGCGTTCGAGCCGTTGTAATTGATCGCGACGGGTAGGAAGTGATACTGGATGTTCGGCCACCGGTCGTCGTCGCGCGTGCGGATGAAGCCGCCCGCTTCGAAGTGGTTGCTCGCGCCGAGGCCCGTGCCGTTGATCATCCACTCAAGGCCGATCTTCGGCTGGTTCCACCACTTGAGCGCCGGATATAGCGACACCGGCTCCTTGCATTCGTACTGGATGTACATCTCCAGGTGATCCTGCAGATTGCGGCCGACGCCGGGCAGATCGAGCACGATGGGAATGTCGAGCTCACGCAGCCATTCGCCGGGGCCGACGCCCGAGCGCTGCAGCAGTTGCGGCGACGCGATCGCGCCGCTGCACACGAGCACTTCGCGGCGCGCATGCGCGGTGACGCGCTCGTTGCCGTGCAGGAACGCGACGCCCGTCGCGCGCTTGCCGGAGAACAGAATGCGATCGGCAAGCGCATGCGTGACGATCTCGAGATTCGAGCGTGGGCGCGCCTGGTCGAGATAGCCGCGCGCGGTCGATGCGCGGCGGCCTCGCGGCGTGACCGTGCGGTCCATCGGGCCGAAGCCTTCCTGCTGATAGCCGTTGAGGTCGTCGGTGCGCGGATAGCCGGCCTGGACGCCGGCCTCGACCATCGCCTCGAAAAGCGGATTCACGCCGGGCTTGCTCGTCGTCACGGACACCGGGCCGTCGCCGCCGTGATAGTCGTTCGGGCCGACGTCGCGCGTCTCGGCCTTCCTGAAGTACGGTAGGCAGTCGAGGTACGACCAGTCTTCGAGGCCCTTGTGGGTCGACCAGTTGTCGTAGTCGAGCGCGTTGCCGCGGATGTAGCACATTCCGTTGATCAGCGACGAGCCGCCGAGGCCCTTGCCGCGGCCGCACTCCATCCGCCGATGATTCATGTGCGGCTCGGGATCGGTTTCGTATGCCCAGTTGTAGCGGCGGCCCTGCAGCGGGTAGGCGAGCGCCGCCGGCATCTGCGTGCGGAAGTCGAGCCGGTAGTCGGGGCCGCCCGCCTCGAGGAGCAGCACGGTGACGTCCGGGTCCTCGGTGAGGCGCGTCGCGAGCACGTTGCCCGCTGAGCCCGCGCCGCAGATGATGTAATCGAATTCGCGCGTCGTCATCGTTGCGTTCTCCTCAATGCTTAGAACACCGGTTGATAGCGGCCGAGCTCGACCTGCACCGATTTGATTCGAGTGTAGTGCTCGAGCGTCGTGATGCCGTTCTCGCGTCCGACACCGGATTGCTTGTAGCCGCCAACGGGCATCTCGGCGGGCGATTCGCCCCACGTGTTGATCCAGCAGATGCCGGCTTCGAGGCGATGGATCGCGCGGTGCGCGCGAGACAGGTTCTCGGTGACGACGCCCGCCGCGAGGCCGTATTCGGTCGCGTTCGCGCGCGCGATCGCCTCGTCTTCCGTCTCGAACGACAGAATGCTCATCACCGGGCCGAAGATTTCTTCGCGAACGATCTTCATGTCGTCGCGGCAATCGCCGAACACGGTCGGCGCGACGTACTGGCCGCTCGCGAAGTGGTCGTGCGCGAGGCGCGCGCCGCCCGCGAGCAGCTTCGCGCCTTCGGTTTTGCCGCTCTCGATGTAGCCGAGCACCTTGTCGAGTTGCGCGGCGCTCGCGAGCGGGCCGAAATTCGTGTCGGGGTCCGAAGGTTTGCCGACGCGGATTCGCGCGACGCGTTCGAGCACGCGCTGCACGAACGCCTCTTTCACCGCTTGCTGCACGAACACGCGCGTGCCGTTCGTGCACACCTGCCCCGCACTGAAGAAGTTCGCGGTGACGGCGATGTCGGCCGCGCGGTCGAGCTCGGCGTCGTCGAACACGATGAGCGGCGACTTGCCGCCCAGCTCCATCGTCACCTCCTTCAGCGACGAAGCGCCTGCGAGCGACATCACTTTCTTGCCGGTCTCGACGCCGCCCGTGAACGACACCTTCGCGATCCCCGGATGCGCGGTAAGCAGCGCGCCGACCGAGCCGTCGCCCTGCACGACGTTGAACACGCCGGCGGGCACGCCCGCTTCGGTATAGATCTCGGCGAGCTTGAGCGCGGACAGCGGCGTGACTTCGCTCGGCTTGAAGATCATCGCGTTGCCGGCGGCGAGCGCGGGCGCGCTCTTCCAGCACGCGATCTGGATCGGATAGTTCCACGCGCCGATGCCCGCGCATACGCCGAGCGGCTCGCGCCGCGTGTAGACGAACGATTCCGGACGCAGCGGCACTTGCAGGCCTTCGATCGCGGTCGCGAGGCCCGCGTAGTACTCGATCACGTCGGCGCCCGTGACGATGTCGACGGCGCGCGTTTCGGCGATCGGCTTGCCGGTGTCGCGCATTTCGAGCTCGGCGAGTTCGTCGTTGTGCTCGCGCAGCAGTTCGACCGCGCGGCGCAGGATGCGCGAGCGCTGCATCGCGGTCATCGCCGCCCATTCGCGCTGGCCTTCGCGCGCGGACGCGACCGCGCGCTCGACGTCGTCGGCGCTCGCTTGCTGAACGCTTGCTAGCAGTTCGCCCGTCGCCGGATCGAACGTGTCGAACGTCTTGCCGCTCGTGGCGTCGGCGTAGGCGCCGGCGATGTAAAGGCGTTGCAGGCCGTATACGGACATAAGGATCTCCTTGAGTGGGCGAGGGTGCGTGGCGCGTCAGGCGCGCGGCGCGAGCAACAGGTCGATGTAATCGTTGGCGAGCTTCAGGGCTGCCTCGGTGTCGAACGGTTCGCCCGCGAGCGCGCCGCGCAGCCACAGGCCGTCGATCAGCGCGGCGAGGCCGCTTGCGGCCTCGCGGGCTCGCGCGCGGGGCCGCGTCTTTGCGAACTCCGCGCACAGATTCGAATAGAGCCGCCGCGTGTTGACGCGCTGCAGGCGTTTCAACGTCGGCTCGTGCATGCTCTGCGACCAGAACGCGAGCCAGGTCTTCATCACGGGCGCGCTGATTTGCGTGCCGTCGAAGTTGGCCGCGACGACGGCACGCAGCCGCGCGCGCGGCTCACCACCGGAGGCCGCGGCGCGATGGCGCGCGGTCGCGGCCCACAGGTCGCGCAGCACGTGGCGCATCGTTGCTTCGAGCAGGCCGTCCTTGTCGCCGAAGTAATGGCTGACGATGCCCGTCGAGATGTTCGCGCGCTGAGCGACGGATGCGAGCGTCGTGCCGGGTAGGCCGGCCTCGTCGATGGAGCGGAGCGTCGCGTCGATCAATTGGGCGCGACGGATCTCGCGCATTCCGAGTTTGGGCATCGCGGGGCCTTTGTGCGCGAGGCGGGTGAGCGAAGCCGAAAGGATAGCGGTTTTTTATTGAACGTTCAATCAATAAAAATATGTGGGGATCGACCGATGCGGTGGAACGCTCGAGGTGGGTGGGGGCTTTTTGCTCGCGTCGGCCGCCGGCGTGCGCGTGCCGCATCGGTGCGCAGTTAATCCGCGCATTGGTGAAAGTGAATTGGAAGATTGATGAGAATGTTTAAAACGTTTCAATCGGCAATTCGTGTATTACGGGTTCGTGTTATAGGCGGGGCGTTAATGCCAATAAGTATGAAGTTAAATATCCGTTTTGGTGCGCGACTGTCATCGGATAGGTATTGCGAAAGCGGAAGGGTGATGCGATCGCGATGTCGGGATTGGAGATTTCGCGCTTCGGCGGGTATTGATTCGGATGGGTGGGGTATCCGGGGCGGGCGCGCGAGGATCGGTTCTGGAGGGTTGTGTGACGGGCGTCTCGGTCGATGCCGTCGTGATGCGTTCTATATCACAGAAAATATTTCGGGGCGATGAAGGGGTTAATCGGATCAGGGATTTTAGAATGATTTGTTAAATGTACGGAAGGATACATTGATGAGTTTTTTGAGGCAAAACATTAAAAGTAGTTGAGGAGGTTGTATTCAGCGTATTAGTATTAACACCGCAAAAGCGCAAGCCGCCGCGCGACGGTTGAGAAAGCGGAATGGCGATGGGAAGCGGTAATCCTCAAGAGGCGTCATGCGAGATAGAGGCGCTGGAGACCACGGGCTAAAGGGAGCGGGGGAACCGCGACAGGCCCGGGGAGGCGTATTGCCTGTTGCGAATGCGGCATGGCGATGCGCGGCTCCGGCGAGTGGGTAGTCGTCACGGCGCGCGCGAGGCAGGGCGGGCAGATCGCGCGGGAGGGCGGGCGGCTACGTGGAGGCGTCCGAGAAGGGCGCGGGATCAGCTCATTTGCCGAGCAGATGCGGGAGAAACGCCATGCCTATCGAGAAACAGGTCGTTGCGCTGCCGAGCGGACTGAAGGTCCACGTCGAGCGTCACGTGTTCGATCCGGCCTTCGAGACGGCCATCCTCGTGAACGGCGCGCTGGCGACGACGGCGTCGTTCGGCCAGACGATTCGCTACCTGGGCGAGCGCCTGAACGCGGTGTGCTTCGATTTGCCGTACGCGGGTCAGTCGCGCCAGCACAATCCGGGCGAGTACATTCTGACGAAGGACGACGAGGTCGAGATTCTGCTGCACCTGGCCGAGCGGTTCGAGCCGAGCTACCTGCTGTCGGTGTCGTGGGGCGGGGTGGCGTCGCTGTTCGCGCTGTCGCGGGGCTGCGCGAGCGTGCGGCGTGCGGTGGTCGCGTCGTTCTCGCCGTTCCTGAACGACGCGATGACGGACTACGTGACGCGCGCGCGCGATCACATCGCGGCGGGCGAGAACCTGAAGGCGGCGCAGTTGCTGAACGACACGGTGGGCCGCTACCTGCCGCGGATCATGAAGCTGTACAACTACCGCTACCTGACGAAGCTGCCGCGCAAGGAGCAGGACCAGGTGGCGTTCCACGTCGACCAGATTCTGTCGATGCAGCCGGAGCAGTACCTGCCGGAATTCCGCAACATCGGCTGCGACGTGAAGTTCATCAACGGGGAGCTGGACGAGTATACGACGTCGTCGGACGTGCGTCGGCTGGCGGCGTACGTGCGCCGGGCGGAGTTCGCGACGATCCGGCAGGCGGGGCACTTCCTGGACCTCGAGGGGCGTCAGCAGCAGGAGCAGGTTCGCACGGCGATCCTGGGGTTCTTCGGCGAGGAGCGGGCGAGCGCGGCGCGGGACGAGGCGCAGGGCGAGGCGCTCGCGCCGCTGGGGCAGATGCCGGCGCTGTCGTAACGGCGTGCGTGGGCCGAGGCCGGCGGGCGTTCGCGCGCGGCCGGTGTCGCGGCTCGTTCAAATCAGGCAGGCAGGCGTGGCGCGCGCCGCGTGACGCGGCGACGGCAAGGCGCGTTCGTGTCACGGAACGGTTCGTTCAACGGAAGATCCCGACGGCAGGCGGCCGAACCCCGGCCGGCGACGGACGATCCGGTTCGAACGTTTCGCGGTCGCGCCGACGGCTGCCGCGCGCAATCGAGTGACGAAGCGATGTCGAAAGTAATCGTGACGGCGATCGGGTCGGCGGGGGACGTGCACCCGCTGCTCGGGGTGGGCCGGGCGCTGTCGGCGCGCGGCCACGAGGTGGTGTTCTGCACGCATCCGCCGTTCGAGGCGGCGGTGCGCGCGAGCGGCTTCGCGTTCGTGCCGGTGGGCACGGCGCGGGAGTACGCGCAGGCGATGGCGGACCCGGCGCTGTGGGACCCGCGCACGTCGTTCAAGACGCTGTGGCGGGTGATCGCGCCGGTGGTGCGGCCGCACTTCGACGCGCTGCGCGCGCTGAGCGACGCGGACACGGTGCTGGTGGGCACGCTGTGGGCGTTCTCGGCGCGGCTGATGCAGGAGCGCTACGGGACGCGCTACGTGTCGGTGCAGGTGTCGCCGTCGACGCTGCTGTCGGCGCACGCGCCGCCGACGCACAAGCGGCTGACGATCCCGGCGGGGCTGCCGCTGGCGGTGAAGGCGGGGCTGATGACGCTGATCGAGCGGCAGGTGCTGGACCGGGTGTGCGGGCCGGAGCTGAACGCGGTGCGGCAGGCGCTGGATCTCGCGCCGGCGAGGCGGATTCTGGGGCGGTGGCTGCATTCGACGGACGGGGTGCTGTGCCTGTTTCCGTCGTGGTTCGCGCCGGCGCAGCGGGATTGGCCGGCGAATCACCTGCAAAGCGGGTTTCCGCTGTTCAACGACGCGGGGCCGCACGAGGCGGACCCGGAGCTGGACGCGTTCGTCGCGTCGGGCGACGCGCCGGTGGTGTTCACGGCGGGCTCGACGCTGGTGGACGGGCGGACCTACGAGCGGGCGGTGACGCAGGTGCTGCAAGCGACGGGCGTGCGGGGCATCCTGCTCGCGCCGGACGCGCCGGCGGCATCGGACGGGACGACGGGGCCAACGGGAACGAGGGCGCACGATGATGCGCCACGCAACGGCGTGACGCTGCTCAAGCGGCGCTACGTGCCGCTGGCGGCGCTGCTGCCGCGCTGCCGGGCGCTGGTGCATCACGGCGGGATCGGGACGGCGTCGCTGGCGTACGCGGCGGGGGTGCCGCAGGTGGTGACGCCGTTCGCGCACGACCAGTTCGACAACGCGCAGCGGGTGGCGGCGAGCGGCTGCGGGGTGCGGCTGGACGCGCCGGTGCGGGGCGAGCCGCTTGCGCGCTCGCTGCTGCGGGTGCTGGGCGACGAGGCGATGGCGGCGCGCTGCGGTGAGGTGCGGGCGCGGATGGCGGCGCAGCCGAACGGCTGCGACGAGGCTGCGCGCTTCATCGAGCGCTTCGCGCCGGGGGTGGCGGCGCGGCAGGCGCAGCCGGCATGAGCGCGCAAGCGTTGCCGGCGGATCGGGCCGCGAGCGCGCCGCCGGCGCCGGCCGCACCGGCGCTGCGCGGCGCGAGGCTCGCGCTGCTGACGTTCGCGCTGTCGCTCGCGACGTTCATCGAGGTGCTGGATTCGACGGTGGCGAACGTCGCGGTGCCGGCGATCTCGGGCAGCCTCGGGGTGTCGAACAGCCAGGGGACGTGGGTGATCAGCTCGTACTCGGTGGCCGCGGCGATCGCGGTGCCGCTGACGGGGTGGCTCGCGCGGCGGGTGGGGGAGCTGAGGCTGTTCGTCGCGTCGGTGATCCTGTTCACGCTGACGTCGCTGCTGTGCGGGCTCGCGCGGGACCTGGAGGTGCTGGTGGCGTGCCGGGCGCTGCAGGGGCTGTTCTCGGGGCCGATGGTGCCGCTGTCGCAGACGATTCTGCTGCGCGCGTTCCCGCCGGCCAGGCGCACGCTGGCGCTGGCGCTGTGGGGGATGACGGTGCTGCTCGCGCCGATCTTGGGGCCGGTGGTGGGCGGCTGGCTGATCGACAACTTCTCGTGGCCGTGGATCTTCCTGATCAACCTGCCGATCGGGCTGTTCTCGTTCGCGGTGTGCACGCTGATGCTGCACCCGCAGGAGCAGCGGGGCGAGGCGAGCCCGATCGACGTGACGGGGATCGTGCTGCTGGTGATCGGGGTGGGGGCGCTGCAGGCGGTGCTGGATCTGGGCCACGACCGGGGCTGGTTCGATTCGTCGCTGATCACGACGCTCGCGATCGTGGCGGGGGTGTCGCTCGTGTCGCTGCTGATCTGGGAGCTGGGGGAGGCGCATCCGGTGGTGGAGCTGAGCCTGTTCCGGGAGCGGACCTTCACGTTCTGCGTGGTGATCATCTCGCTGGGGATGATGAGCTTCTCGGTGGTGGGGGTGGTGTTTCCGCTGTGGCTGCAGTCGGTGATGGGCTACACGGCGTACCAGGCGGGGCTGGCGACGGCGTCGATGGGGGTGCTGGCGCTGGTGTTCTCGATCCTGGTGGGGCTGTACGCGAGCCGGGTGGACGCGCGGGTGCTGGTGACGTTCGGATTCCTGGTGTTCGCGGGGGTGATGTGGTGGAGCACGCACTTCACGCTGACGATGACGTTCGCGCAGGTGGTGACGCCGCGGCTGATCCAGGGGATGGGGCTGCCGTGCTTCTTCATTCCGCTGACGGCGGCGACGCTGTCGCGGGTGTCGGACGACAAGCTGGCGGCGGCGTCGAGCCTGTCGAACTTCTTGAGGACGCTGTCGGCGGCGTTCGGCACGGCGCTGAGCGTGACGTGGTGGGACAACCGGGCGACGTATCACTACGCGGTGGTGTCGCAGTCGGTGACGCGAGCGTCGGAGAACACGCAGCGGTACGTGGACGCGCTGCACGCGATGGGTCTGCACGGGACGCGGGAGCTGAGCTCGCTGCACCAGGTGGTGCGGCAGCAGGCGTACATGATGGCGACGAACGACATGTTCTACATGGCGAGCGGGACGTGCGTGTTGCTGGCGGGGCTGATGTGGCTGACGCGGCCGAAGCGGGGCGCGGCGGCGACGATGGGGCATTGAGGCGCCATGCTCCGGGTGTGAGGGCGAAGGGCGATGCGTCGAAGTCCTGACGACTTGGCGCAGCGATAGGGTGCGCGGCGAGCACCCGAACCACCGAGGGAAGAGCGATGACGAGCTTGGGCGCGCTGGTGATTCTGTATTACCCGACGGACGAGCAGTTGTCGGGCCTGGAGGCGCTCGCGCGCGACAGCGACGCGCTCGTGGTCGTCGACAACACGCCGCACGAGCACGCGGCGGCGCGCGAGCGGGTGGGGGCGCTGTCGTCGCGGGGGAATATCGTATGGCGGCATCAGGGCAACCGCGGCGGGGTGGCGGGCGCGTACAACGCGGGGCTGTCGGCGCTGTTCGCGCAGGGCGTCGACGCGGTGGCGCTGTTCGACCAGGATTCGACGGTGCCGGCGGGGTACTTCGCGCAGATGCGCGACGCGTGCGCGCGGCTGGGCGAGGGGGCAGGCGCGGGCGCGTTCGTCGCGGGGCCGCGGATCTACGACGCGAACGAAGCGCGCTTCCTGCCGGAGCTGATGACGAGCGGCGTGACGGTGCGCCGGGTGCGGGTGGAAGGGGAGACGGCGCCGCAGCGCTGCGCGTTCCTGATCTCGTCGGGCAGCGTGATCTCGCGGGCGGCGTACGCGCGGCTCGGAAGGTTCGACGAGGCGCTGTTCATCGACCACGTCGACACCGAGTACTGCCTGCGCGCGCTCGCGCACAACGTGCCGCTGTACGTGGTGCCGTCGCTGGTGCTGACGCACCGGATCGGGGCGCGGCGGCGGCACAAGGTGGGGCCGTTCGAGCTGACCGCGATGCATCACTCGTGGCAGCGGCGGTATTACGGCGCGCGCAACGCGATGCAGCTGGGGCTGCAGTACGGGCTGCGGTTTCCGGTGGCGCTGGTGCCGAATCTGCTGACGGTGTGGCAGGTGATCCAGGTGGTGCTGTGCGAGCGGGAGAAGGGGGCGAAGCTGCGGGGGATCGCGCTGGGCGTGCTCGACGGCGTGTTCGGGCGGCTCGGATCGTTCGACGAGGCGCGCTCGGGCACGGCGGCTCGCGAGCCGGTGCGGCTGGGGTGAATGGAATGGATCGAACAACGGGCAGGACGCGGCGCGACGATAAAGATCGGATATCGAACGAAATCGTTGCGAAGACGAATCGAATGGACTCGGCGTGGAGATGCTGCGGCGGTCGACAGGTCGACAGGAGGCAGTGACGGACGAGCAGAACACGCGCGGAGTCCGCGCAACCAAGCGGTAAGCGCCGATCACGGCGGGCGCGCGGCAAGCATACCGGATGATCGATCGTGGAAGCACCGGCAACGCGCGCCGACAATCGGGCGGCACCGGCTAGCGAAGCACCGCGCGCGCAGCCGCATCGCAACGATCAGTCAAGCATGAATCGAGCACGAACGAAGGACGTACGACGCGGATGAATCAGGCGGCAACGAGAACGACAGGAGGACGCGCGGCGCGCTGGTTCGCGGCGGCGGCGCTCGCATGGACGCTGGCCGGCTGCGTGCCGTCGGGGTTCAAGCCGACGCTCGCGCCGCGCGAGCCCGGCGACGACGCGCTCGCGCAGACGACGGGCGGCGCCACGCACGGCGCATGGCCGAGCCCGGACTGGGTGCGGCAGCTCGGCGATCCGCAGCTCGACGCGCTGGTCGCCGAAGCGCTGCAGCAGAACCCGACGCTGCAGGCCGCGCAGGCGCGAATCGGCGTCGCGCAGTCGCAGTTGCAGCAGTTCGAATCGCTCACGGGGCTCACCGCGACGGCGGGCGCGTCGCTCAGCAAGGCGCACGTGCCGCGCTCGGGCGGCACCATCAATACGACGTTGAACGGCTTGCCGGTGTCGGTGCCGCTCGTGGGCGAGTCGGTGGTGTCGTCGTCGTCGCTGTTCGTCGGGCTGAACTACCAGCTGGATCTGTGGGGCAAGAACGCGGCGGCGACGCGCGGGCTGATGTCGATGCGCGACGCGGCGCGGGTCGAGGCGGAGCAGGCGCGGCTCACGCTGTCGGTGGCGATCGTGACGCTGTACGGCGAGCTGGACCGCGCGTACGCGCTGCGCGAGCTGCTGCTGCTCAAGCGCCGCTCGAGCGAGCAGGTCGAGACGGTGCTGCGCGAGCGCGCGGCGCGCGGGATCGACAACGGCTACGACGCGGACGATGCGGCGCTCAAGCGCAGCAAGCTGCTCGAGCAGATCGCGCTGCTCGACGAGCAGATCCAGCTGCAGAAGCTGCAGCTGGGGGTGCTGACGGGGCGCGGGCCGGAGCGGGGGCTGTCGCTCGCGCGGCCGAAGCTCGCGCCGCTCGCGGACGCGCCGCTGCCGGCGCGGCTGCCGGCGGGGCTCCTGGGTCGGCGGCCGGACATCGTCGCGGCGCGGCTGCGGGTGGAGGCGGCGTATGCGTCGATCGACGGCACGCGCGCGTCGTTCTACCCGGACGTGAACCTGGCGGCGCTGGGCGGGCTGTTCGCGCTGGCGCCGGCGTCGCTGTTCAAGCACGATGCGCTGGGCGGCTCGATCGGGCCGGCGCTGTCGCTGCCGATCTTCGATCGCGGCCGGCTGAAGGCGAAGCTGGGCGGCGACGTGGCGAACGCGGACGTGGCGCTCGCGCTGTACAACCAGACGGTGGATGGGGCGCTGGGCGAGGTGGCGCGGCAGCTGACGTCGCTGTCGACGGTCGATGCGCTGCTCAAGGAGCAGCAGCAGGCGGTGCGCTCGGCGCAGCGGATGGTGGCGCTGGCGGAGGACCGGCACCGTCGCGGGATGGGGATGCGGAAGGACGTGAACCTGGCGAAGCTGACGCTGCTGGACGAGCGCTCGCACGCGATCGAGCTGCAAGCGCGGCGTCGGACGTTGCGGGTGGGGCTGATCGGGGCGCTGGGCGGCGGGTTCGACGCGCGGCAGGCGAGCGGCGGGCCGCTCGCGCAGGCGGGCAAGCCGTTCGCGGCGGCGTCGCGGCCGGCCGAGGCGAACGAGCCGCAGCGCGACTGACCGGTGCGGTCGCGGGATTCGGCGGACGGTCGAAGCGACGGGCGAACGCGCGGCGGCGCTCGAATGGCGGTCGACGCGATGCATGCTTCGGCGGGCGATGCAATGCTATTCGGGAGCGTCGAGCGCGCATGCATCAGGCACGAACGCATCGAGCGCGGGCGCATCGGGCATCAACGCATCGAGCACCATCAAGTAGGAAGACATCACCACGAGCGCCACCTCCATTGTGAATACGAGAGATTCAACCGACACTGCAACCGAACATCGAAGCCCTCCGGAGCGATCCGCGACGCCGCCCGGGCATGCCCGGCCAACGCACGATAGCGCCACCGACATCACGCACGCGAAGACCTTGAACGACACCGCCACTCACACCCGGCGCGCCAAGGCGCCGAACGATACGACGACCGCGGACGGCGCGCACGCGACGCCGGCGTCCGAGCACGCGCATCCCGACGCCGCCGCGTCGCTCGCCGCGCGCCGCGCGACGCGCCGCCGCCGCTTCACGCTGTTCTTCGGACTGCTGGCGATCGTCGCGCTCGCGGCGGCGCTCTACTGGTTCCTCGTCGGCCGCTTTAGCGAGGAGACCGACGACGCGTACGTGGCGGGCAACGTCGTGCAGATCGCCGCGCAGATTCAGGGGACGGTGACCGACATCCTGGTGACGGACACGCAGCGGGTGAAGGCGGGGCAGGTGCTGGTGAAGCTCGACGACGCGGACGCGTCGGCGGCGTACGCGCAGGCGCGGGCGCAGCTCGCGCAGGCGGTGCGGCAGGTGGCGAACACGCGGCTGTCGATGGGGATGTACGAAGAGACGGTGAAGGCGCGGGAGGCGGACCTGAAGCTCGCGCAGCAGGCGTACCGGGCGCGGGTGGGGGCGTCGGTGGAGGTGGTGGCGCCGGAGGAGCTGGCGCGGGCGAAGTCGTCGCTGGCGAACGCGCAGGCGGCGCTGGCGGGCGCGCAGGCGCAGCTGGACGCGGCGCGCGCGCTGGGCAGCGAGCGGCCGGCCGGGCAGAACCCGGCGGTGCAGCAGGCGGGCGCGCAGTTCAAGCTCGCGTACCGGAACCTGAAGCGCACGACGATCGTGTCGCCGGTGGACGGGACGGTCGGGCAGCGGTCGGTGCAGATCGGGCAGCAGGTGGGGCCGGGGGTGCCGCTGATGTCGGTGGTGCAGTTGCGGCAGGTGTGGGTGGAGGCGAACTTCAAGGAAGGGCAGATCCGGCACATGCGGGTGGGGCAGCCGGTGCAGCTCGAGTCGGACCTGTACGGCGCGCGGGTGACGTATCGGGGCCGGGTGGAGGGGTTCTCGGCGGGGACGGGGAGCGCGTTCTCGATGCTGCCGCCGCAGAACGCGGCGGGGAACTGGATCAAGGTGGTGCAGCGGGTGCCGGTGGTGATCTCGCTGGAGCCGTCGGAGCTGGCGGCGCATCCGCTGCGGGTGGGGCTGTCGATGAAGGCGACGGTCCGCACGAAGGAGCGGGGCGGGCATCTGCTCGACGGCGAGGCGCCGCTGCCGGGCTTGCGCACGCAGGTGCACGACGGGTATGCGGGCGAGGCCGACGCGGCGGCGGAGGCGGTGATTCGGGAGAACGACGGCGGCCGGTGACGAGGCGCTTGCGGCATGTCGAACGACGGGACGCGGCGAATGTTCGTCGGGCGCGATCGCCGCATTGCCGGCGGCGATCGCGAGCCGCCCGCCGCGCGGTGACATCGCGATGCGGGTGCGATGCGCTTCAATCGTACGGATGACGAAGCATGTCGATGGTCGATTCGCGCTCGATTCGCGATTGCAGGCGACTTGTTCGTCGAGCGATGCGGCGCGGTTGCCTTCGTGACGGAGCGGGAACGACGTGAAGTCGTGAAGCGCAGCGCGAACAGGGCATGGCCGACGCGCGACGCGGAAGGCGAGCGCTCCAACGGTGCGCTCGCCCAAGGCGAACGAAGCCAATCGACTTCGTTCGTCTTGGCATCATCGGATACGCGCGCTTGGCAACACGGGAAATCCGGCGACGAATCCGCGATCCCCGCATATGCATCTCGCGACGAAGTCACGTTCGTCCCGGCAAGCTTCTGAAGCGAACGCGGTCGCCCGGAGCCGCGCCGCGAGCGCCGGGACGGCGGGACGGCGGGACGCCGAACGCCCGCCCGTCTTCTCATGGCGATTTACTCGCGCCGGTCCTTCGCGTCGCGGGACAAGTGGCCCCAGAGGAACTCATATCCGATCGCTTCGTGCTCGGCCGTGTCGATTGCGTCGGCGCTGCCGTGGCCGCCATCGGTTTTTTCGAGCAGCCATACGTTCCGGTGCCCTTGCGCATGCATGCGCGCGACCATCTTCCGAGCATGCGCGGGATGCACGCGATCGTCGCTCGTCGACGTCGTGAAGAGCGCCGGCGGATATGCAACGTCGTGCGCGACTCGATGATACGGCGAGTATGCCGCCAGCGTCGGCGCATGGCCGGGATCGTCAGGATCGCCAAATTCGTCGAGCCACGACGCGCCCGCATGCAAGTGCGGATAGCGCTGCATGTCGAGCAGCGGCACGTCGCTCACCACCGCGCCGAACAGGTCCGGGCGCTGGATCATGCATGCCGCCACCAGCAAGCCGCCGTTGCTGCCGCCGCGGATGCCGAGCTGCCCGGCCGTCGTCACGCCGTCCGCCACGAGCCTTTCGGCGACGGCGATGAAATCGTCGAACGAGCGCTGCCGCTCCGTTTGTCGCGCCGCTTCGTGCCATCGCGTGCCGAATTCGCCGCCGCCGCGAATATGCGCGAAGACAGCGATGCCGCCTTTTTCGAGCCAGCCGATGCCGAGCAGCGGATCGTAGTCCGGTGTGAGCGCAATCGCGAAGCCGCCGTAGCCGTACAGCAGGCACGGACGCGGTGCGCGACCCGCATCGTCCAATGCGTCGCGCGGGCCGACCAGCGTATACGGCACCAGCGTGCCGTCGCGCGAGCGCGCATGTTCGCGCCGCACCGTCAGCGTGGATGCATCGAATTGGGTCGGCCAGCGATCGAGCAGCGTCCATGCCGACAGGTCGTCGTCGGCGAGGTCGGCGAGCGAGTATTCGGGCGGCGTCAGGTAATCGCCGACGCTCACGTACACCTCGTCATCGAACGTCGGCTCGACGGGCGACACGTCGACCTGCGCGAGCCCGCGCGCCGGGAACGGGCGCGCGCGCCAGCGCCAGGCGCCGTCGTCCTGCTGCTCGGGCAGCCAGAGCAGCGTGCGCGTGAGCACGTCGTCGAGCCACGACACCAGCAGGTAGCGGCGAGTGTGCGTCCAGCCGCACGCCGACGTGCGATCGTTCGGCTCGAACAACGTAGCGAACGCGCGCTCGCCCGCGACGAACGCATCTTCCCGGATCGCGAGCAGGCTGCCGCCCGTGTAGCGCGCGCCGCCGCAGGTCCAGTCGAGCCTCGGCTGGAGCAGCAGCCAACCGTTCCAGTAGCCGACCTCGACGTGCGCCGGCGCGTCGTAGCGAATCCATGCGCCGTCGTCGCCGAGGCGATACGTATTCGCGTCGTAGAAGTTGATCGCCTGCTCGATCATGTGGTGCCGATCGACCGGATCGTATTGCGCGTCGACGGAGATGTCGCCGCGTGCGCCGCGAAACACGACGGGCGCGTCCGATAGCGGGGTGCCGCGCGTCCAGCGCCTGACTTCGCGCGGATAGCCGGAGCGCGTGACGCTCGGGCCGCCGTTGTCCCAGCCGACATAGACCGTGTCGCGATCGATCCATTCGATCGAATGTTTGCCGGCCGCCTCGATCGAGAAGCCGCCGTCGACGAACCGGCGCTGCTCGATATCGAACTCGCGCACGACGACCGCATCGGCGCCGCCGTCGGACAGCACGATCAGCGCGCGATCGCCGTCCGGCTCGAGGATGAGCTCGCCGTCGAACACCCATTGAACGTCTTCCGCCGCGCCGAGCGCGTCGAGATCGATCAGCGTCTGCCACTCGGCGCGGCCGCTGCGCCAGCTCGCCCACGGCGCGCGCCGCCACAGGCCTTTCGGATGGCGCTCGTCCTGCCATACGTCGTAGGCCCACGCTTGCCAGCGCTGCGGGATCACGGGCCGCTCGCGAGGCAGCAGCGCCTTCGTGAAGCGCTCGACGAGCGCGCGGTAGCGTGCGCCGTCGAGCCATGGCGCGCCGTGCGTGCGCGCATTCTGCGCGTCGACCCAGTCGACGCTCGCGGGGCTTTCCAGTTCTTCGAGGAAGCGGTACGGATCGGCCTGATCAGGCCAGGAAGCATGAGGCATGGCGTATTCACAATGAGCGTTGCGTGTAATGGTAGCGTAAGGCGTGATGCGCCTGCGCTTCGATTGCTGGGCCGACGGCCCGAGCGTCCTTCGCGCGAGCGCGTTGCCGCGGCGTGCGCGAGCGACGCGCGCACGCTTTCGTCGTACGTGAGAACGACGAGCGCCGCCGTCGCACGTGTCGCGCTTCCCGCCCGAATCAATCCGACATCGCGACTATCTCCCGCATGCCCGGCCTCATTTCGAAATGAAAAATAATTGGTTCGGCTTTTGCGGCGGCTCTTTCATAGTGGAGCCTTGATGGCTATAGACGGCGCTCGGACAGCGCTCGCCGTCGAGCCCGGCCCATGTCTCGTGCACGATGCGCGATACCCACAAGGAGACGCCATGACGGTTGAACTCGAAGAACGCTCCACACATGCGGTGCTCGAAGCCGCACGCGAAGCCGCGCGCGCGGCGGGCTTGCCGTATGCGGGCGGCATATCGCCTCGCGACGCATGGGCGCTCGTCACGGCCGGCGCCGCGCGGCTCGTCGACGTGCGCACCGCGGAGGAGCGCGCGTTCGTCGGCCACGTGCCGGACAGTCTGCACGTGCCCTGGGCGACCGGCACGAGCCTCACGCGCAACCCGCGCTTCGCGCGCGAGCTCGAAGCGAAGACGGGCAAGGACGCGGCCGTGCTGCTGCTGTGCCGCAGCGGCAACCGTTCGGCGCTCGCCGCGGAAGCGGCGGCGAAGGCGGGCTTCACGCAAGTCTTCAACGTGCTCGAAGGCTTCGAGGGCGAGCTCGACGATGCGGGCCATCGCGGCGCGATCAACGGCTGGCGGTTGCACGGGTTGCCGTGGCAGCAGAGTTGACCGATGCGGTCGGTTCCGGTGCGGCAACCGGCATCGACCGGCCGTGAGTAGCGAGCAGCAGTCAGCCAGCAACGAGAAACAACGAGAAGCAACAAGGAGCGGCAGCCGTGGCGGTATTCGACATCGACGACATCGTTCAATCGCTTCAAACCGTGCGCCAGCGCTGGCGCGAAGTGCAGCGCCGCTCGCTCGAGCCGGGCGGGCGCGAATTGCCGGCGCGAGAGGCGCTCGCGAGCATCGTCGAAACGCTGAAGGGCGTGCTGTTTCCGATGCGGCTCGGGCCGCCCGATCTTAGGCAGGAGAGCGAAAATTTCTACGTGAGCCATGCGCTCGACGACGCGCTGCACGCGCTCCTCGCGCAGGCGCGGCTCGAGCTGCGCTACAAGGGGCGGCACGACGCGAGCGCGCAGGCCGAGGCCGCGATCGAAGCGAAGACCGACGCCGCGGTGCGCGCGTTCGCCGCGCGCCTGCCCGCGATCCGCGCGCTGCTCGACAGCGACGTGCTCGCCGCGTTTCATGGCGATCCGGCCGCGGGCAGCGTCGACGAGGTGCTGCTCTGCTACCCGGGCGTCCTCGCGATGATTCACCACCGGCTCGCGCACGAGCTGTACCGCCTCGAATTGCCGCTCCTCGCGCGCATCGTCGCGGAGCATGCGCATGCGCAGACGGGGATCGACATTCACCCCGGCGCGCAGATCGGCGGCGGCTTCTTCATCGACCACGGCACGGGCGTCGTGATCGGCGAGACGGCGATCATCGGCGAGCGCGTGCGCGTCTATCAGGCGGTCACGCTGGGTGCGAAGCGCTTTCCGCGGGACGCATCCGGACATCTCGAAAAAGGCCTCGCGCGCCATCCGATCGTCGAAGACGACGTCGTCATCTACGCGGGCGCGACGATTCTCGGCCGCGTGACGATCGGTAAGGGCGCGGTGATCGGCGGCAACGTCTGGATCACGCAGGACGTCGCGCCGGGCAGCCATGTCACGCAGGCCGTCACGCGCAGCGATCCGGCGCGGCCGGCCGACGTGCAGGCCGACGCGCCGGCTGGCGTGCCGGGCGCGAATGGCGCGAACGGCGCAAGCGACACGGCGCTTTCCGCCGCGGGAGCGCTGTGATGACGGCGCTCGTCCAACGTTTCGGCGCGGCGATTCGCCAGTTGCGCGAGGCGCGCGCGTGGTCGCAGGAGCAACTCGCCGAGCATGCGGGCTTGAACCGCTCGTACGTCGGCGAGATCGAGCGCGGCACCGCGATCGCTTCGATCGTCACCGTCGAGAAGCTCGCGCGCGCGTTCGGCGTGCCGATCGCGCGGCTGTTGTCCTCCGGCGTCGACGTATCCGAGGCCGCGTCGCAAGGATTCGGCGTGTCGCCGGCATCGAACGCGTCGCTGTCGACCGCGCGCTGAATCCCTGTTCGATCTCCCCGAATTGGCGTCTATAGCATGTTGAGCCGCCCAAATGGCGTCTCGATAATGCGTTCTGCTGATAAGCATTCCAGATTTAGTTCTATAGCCCCCGGAGTCCTCTATGTCGACGATAGTGAGCGGCCAGACGGCGCTCGGCGACAACGCAGCACGGCAACTCGCCAATGCCACCAAGACTGTTCCGCAGCTTTCCACGATCACGCCGCGCTGGCTGACGCACCTGCTGCAATGGGTGCCCGTCGAGGCCGGCATCTATCGTCTGAATCAGGTGAAGAACCCGGAAGCGGTGCGGGCCGCCTGCACCGCGCGCGAGGACGAGGGCGCGCTGCCGAGCACCTTCGTGCCGTACGAGGAAGCGCCGCGCGAATACTTCCTGAACGCAGTGAGCACGGTGCTCGACGTTCACACGCGAATCTCCGATCTCTATAGCAGTCCGCACGATCAGATCAAGGAGCAACTGCGCCTGACGATCGAGACGATCAAGGAACTGCAGGAAAGCCAGCTGATCAACAACCCCGATTACGGGCTGCTCGCGAACGTCGCGGAAGAGCAGCGCGTGTTTCCGCTGACGGGCGCGCCGACGCCCGACGATCTTGACGAATTGCTGACGAAAGTGTGGAAGGAGCCTGCGTTCTTCCTCACGCACCCGCTCGCGGTCGCCGCGTTCGGCCGCGAATGCACGCGGCGCGGCGTGCCGCCGCCGACCACGAGCCTGTTCGGCTCGCAGTTCCTGACGTGGCGCGGCATTCCGCTGATTCCGTCGGACAAGGTGCCGGTTGCCGACGGCAAGACGAAAATCCTGCTGCTGCGCGTCGGCGACAAGCGGCAGGGCGTCGTCGGCCTCTATCAGCCGGGCGTCGCGGGCGAGCAGGGGCCGGGCCTGTCGGTTCGGTTCATGGGGATCAACAATCAGGCGATCGCGTCGTATCTGATTTCGCTGTACTGCTCGCTCGCCGTCCATTCGCCGGATGCGCTGGCTGTCCTCGATGACGTGGAGATCGGCAAGTACCATGACTATCCCGACACCTACCGTTAATCCTGCCGCGAGCGCCTCGAGCGTCGCGCCGCCGCACGCGCCGCTGCCTGCCGGATTGCCCGATCCGGCGACGCTCGCGCGCCTCGCGTCCGAGTTTCTCGCGGCGTTGCCGGGGCAATCCGCCGCGCCCGACGTCGGCGCGGGAAGCGGCGCGGTCGGCGGCGTGCCGTCGGCGCTGCCGGCCGCCGCGCCGCTTCTCGCGTCGGCGTCGAATCCCGCGCCGGCGGGCTCGCCGCTCGCCGGGCCCGGCGGCACCGGCACGGGCATGCCGGGCGTCGGTGCGCCGCCCGGCAAGGTGCCCGGCGCGAACCTCGCGCCCGCGCCGACGCACGTGCTGTCGCTCGGCAATCGCGCGCCCGCGCTCGCGCCGCACGCGGCGGCGCAAAACGGATTGCCGGACAACGTCGTAGCGATCGCGCCGGCGCTCGAGCCGCGCGCGGGCGGTGCCGCACTCGGCGTGCCGCCCGTGCAGGAGGCCGTCGCCACGCAATCGGCAACCGACGCGTCCGCGACGGCGATGCCGTCTGCGTTCGCATCGTCGTCTTCGCCGTATTACTTCGTCGACCGCGCATCGCACGGCTGGCAGCGCGACGCCGCGCAGATCGTCGTGCCGCAGGACGGCATCGCGTCGCCGCGCGCGTTCGGCCTGCCGGACGAGCAGGCGCTGCGCGACCTGCTGCCGATTCAGCGGCCGCAGGCCGATCGACACGGCGCGTCGCGCTACTTCATCGACGATGCGCGGCCCGCGGCTTCGCATTCGCCCGGAGCCGGCGCGCATCCGCCGTTCGACGTCAACGCGATTCGCCGCGACTTCCCGATCCTCTCCGAACGGGTGAACGGCAAACCGCTTGTCTGGTTCGACAACGCGGCGACGACGCACAAGCCGCAAGCGGTGATCGACCGTCTCGCCTACTTCTACGCGCACGAGAATTCGAACATCCACCGCGCCGCGCATACGCTCGCGGGGCGCGCGACCGACGCGTACGAGCATGCGCGCGCGACCGTGCAGCGCTTCATCGGCGCGGCGTCGCCGGACGAGATCGTGTTCGTGCGCGGCACGACGGAGGCGATCAACCTGATCGCGAAAACGTGGGGAGTCCGGAACGTCGGCGAAGGCGACGAGATCGTCGTGTCGCATCTCGAGCATCATGCGAACATCGTGCCGTGGCAGCAACTGGCCGCATCGAAGGGGGCGACGCTGCGCGTGATTCCCGTCGACGACACGGGGCAGGTATTGCTCGACGAGTACCGGAAGCTGCTCAACGACCGCACGAAGATCGTCTCCGTCACGCAGGTGTCGAATGCGCTCGGCACGGTCGTGCCGGTGAAGGAGATCGTCGAGCTCGCGCATCGCGCGGGAGCGAAGGCGCTCGTCGACGGCGCGCAGTCGATTTCGCACATGCGTGTCGACGTGCAGGCGCTCGATGCCGACTTCTTCGTGTTCTCCGGGCACAAGATCTACGGGCCGACCGGCATCGGCGTCGTGTACGGCAAGCGCGCGCTGCTCGACGACATGCCGCCGTGGCAGGGAGGCGGCAACATGATCGCGGACGTGACGTTCGAGCGCACCGTGTTCCAGCCGCCGCCGAACCGTTTCGAGGCGGGAACGGGCAACATCGCCGACGCGGTCGGGCTCGGTGCGGCGCTCGAATATGTGACGCGCGTCGGCATCGAGAACATCGCGCGCTACGAGCACGATCTGCTTGCCTATGCGACGGGCGTGCTCGCGCCGGTGCCGGGCGTGCGGCTGGTCGGCACCGCACGCGACAAGGCGAGCGTGCTGTCATTCGTGCTGAAGGGCTACGAGACGGAAGAAGTCGGGCGGGCGCTGAACGAGGAGGGCATCGCCGTGCGCTCCGGGCATCACTGCGCGCAGCCGATCCTGCGTCGCTTCGGACTCGAAGCGACGGTGCGTCCGTCGCTTGCTTTCTACAACACGTGCGACGAGGTCGATGCGATGGTCGATGTGGTGCGAGGGCTCGCGGCGCGACGCGGGTAGCCCCGCGCGCCACATCGTGACGATGCCGGCTCGGTCGATTCGCGCGAAACGACCGGGCCGGCTGCCGCATCGACGAACAACTCGAGGCCCGGCTTCCGGTTGATTCGACATACGAAAAAAAGACCCGGCGCGAGCCGGGTCGAAGAGAGCGATGCAGGCGGCGAGGGCCGCGCCGGCCACGAGCCTGCAGCCGGCCGATCCTCGCCGCCACGACATCACTCCGCGTGGTCGTTGCGCACGCGGCGGCTCGACGCTTGATCGACCGCCGCGCGTCGCGATCAGATCATCCGTTCGAACGCGCCATCCTTCATCACGAAGCGATGAACGAGCGCCGCGAGCGCATGCATGCCGATCAGCACGATGAAGAGCGTCGCCGACAGGCTGTGCCATTCGCCGATGCTCGCGCCGAGCGAATGCGGCGATGCGATCGTCGGCAGCGGGACGATGCCCGCGAGCTTCAATTGCCACGTGCGGCCGTTCGCATTCAGCCAGCCGAGCAGCGGCACGGCGATCAGCGCGGCGTACAGCAGCTTGTGAACCGCGCTCGCCGCGAGTGACAGCAGCGCGCCCTGCTGATGCGCGGGCGGACTGCGGCGCACGATCGACCACAGCGCGCGCGCCGCAATGACGGCGATCAGTGCGGTGCCGAGCGCGGCATGCCAGGCGACGAGGCCGGCGGGCGGCGCCGTACCGTGCACGTCGGGCATCGTCCAGCCGAGCACGAATTGAGCGAGCACGAGCGCGGCAACGCTCCAGTGCAGGATGCGGCTGAGCAGGTCGTAGCGAGCTGGCGTTCGGGGGGCGTGTGTCATCGCGCGGATCGTCATATAGGTAAGCCGTTCGTAGGGATCGGTCGGCGCGACGTGTCGTGCGCCGTCGTACATTACCGGGCTCGATCGATTATGGCGGCCGATTCTTATGGAAATCTTAAGGCCGGGGCGTGGCCGCGCAAATGGCGGCGCACCACGTGCGATGCGGTGTGCGTCGCCGCTCGGCCCGCCGGCTGATCGGGCGCCGGCTCAAAGCCAGTTCGGCCGGCCCATGTGCGCGGGGTGCGGGCCGTCGACGTAGGAATCGGCGACGGTCTGCCGCGTCGCGCATCCGCTGGCCGCGGCAAGCGCACTCAGACAAAGCAGAAAAATGAGAATGCGTTTCATGTCGTTTCTTCGATGCGGGCTGCGGTTTCGCGTGCCGCCACTGTGCCGGGCGTGCGCTTAAGCCTCGCTTAACGGTCCGAATCGAACGCCGCGACACGATCGCGCAGCGTTTGCGTTCTCGCCATTCATTATGTAAAAATATATAATGTTATTTTGTAGATTGTGTAGGTGAGGCGATGGGTGCTGCCGGTTCGTCGATCGAACTGTCCGGGATGCGCGCGTCGGCCGACGCCGCTTGCGCGCTGCTGAAGGCGCTGTCGAATCCGGATCGATTGCTGATGATGTGCGAGCTTGCTCAATGCGGCGAGCTGTGCGTGAGCGACATCGAAGCGCGGCTCGACATCCGCCAGCCGACGCTATCGCAACAGCTCGCCGTGCTGCGCGAGAGCGCGCTCGTCGAAACGCGGCGCGACGGCAAGAACGTCTACTACGCGCTCGCGAGCGAGCCGGCGATCGCGATCATGTCCGTGCTCTACGAGCAATTCTGTGCAACGAACAAGAAGGGGAAGCGCCGTGGCCGTTGATCTCGTTCATTTCACGCCGGGCCTCTCGTTCGCGGGCGGCCTGATGATCGGCGCCGCAGCCGCGCTGCTCGTGCTCTTCGACGGCCGCATCGCCGGCATCAGCGGCATCGTCGGCGGGCTGCTCGCCGGCCGGCGCGGCGGTGCGGGCTGGCGCGCGGCGTTTCTCGCCGGCATGATCGCGGCCGCGCTCGTCGCGAGCGCGCTCGACTGGTTCTCGATGCCCGTCGTCGACGCGGGCTGGGCCAGGGTGATCGCCGGCGGCGTGCTGGTCGGCATCGGCACGCGCTATGCGGGCGGCTGCACGAGCGGACACGGCGTGTGCGGGATCTCGCGCGGCGCGTTGCGCTCGATCGTCGCCACGGCGGTGTTCATGGCGGCGGGCATCGCGACGGTGTTCGTGCTGCGCCACGTGTTCGGAGGGTGACATGAGCGTGTTGTTCGCATTCCTGTCCGGCTTGCTGTTCGGCGCCGGTTTATTGGTGTCCGGGATGGCGAATCCCGCGAAGGTGCAGGGCTTTCTCGATCTTGCCGGCAACTGGGACCCGTCGCTCGCGTTCGTGATGGCAGGCGCGATCGCGGTCGGCTCGGTCGCATTCGCGTTCGCCAAGCGGCGCGAGCGCTCGTTGCTCGGGCTGCCGATGCAGATCCCGCCGCGCGGGGCCGTCACGCCCAGGCTCGTCGCGGGCAGCGCGGCGTTCGGCGTCGGCTGGGGGCTCGTCGGTTACTGTCCGGGGCCGGCCGTCGTGTCGCTCGGCCTGGGCGGCGCGAAGGCGTTCGGCTTCGTCGCGGCGATGCTGATCGGCATGGCGGCGTTCGAAGGGATCGAACGCGCCGGGGCCGGGCGTTGAACGGCGCGCGCCGGAGAGGCGCGGGAATGCGTAGAATCGGGGTCTTCCTGTTTCTGCCTTCGACTGCCCGATGATCGCCATCCGTTTGCTCGAGCCCGTTCACGCCGCCGCGTTCAAGGCCTTGCGTCTCGCCGCGATCGATGCGTCGCCGAGCGCGGTATGGCCGACGCGCGACGAAGAAGCGGCGCGATCGACGGCGGAAGTGGAGGCGCGGCTTCGCGCGTCGGACACGCAGGCGGTGTTCGGCGCGCTGGCCGCCGAAGACGAATTGATTGGCATCGCCGGCGTGCGCAGGGATGCGCTCGTGCAGGTCGGCCATAAGGCGACGCTTTGGGGCGTGTTCGTGGCGCCCGCGCATCGCGGCGCCGGGCTCGCGCGACAGTTGATCGACGCCGCGTTGACGCACGCGGCGCGCGATTGGGGCATCGCTCAGGTCAATCTATGCGTGAACACGGAAAACGAACTCGCGAAGGCGCTGTATGCGTCGCTCGGCTTCGAGACGTTCGGCGTCGAGCGGCGTGCGATGCGTGTCGGCGATCGGTTTTATGACGAGCAGCACATGGTTCGGTTGCTTCGTTGAGCGCAGCATGTGCGGTGGTCAGGCGCGCCCGACGGCTTGTGTCGTCGCGTCGCGGCCGCGTTTCGGCGATGTCGCGTTGCGCGTTGTTCGCGCGACCTCTATCGCCCGGCGCTCTTCGCCGTGCTCGTTCCTATTGCGCGATTCGGGCCGGGCGGACGCCGGATGACGGTCGGCACACGCCGGCGCTGTGATTGCCGGGAACGCGCATTTCCCGATGTCTGGCGGCAGCGGTCCATTTCATCGAGCGATTCCAAGCGGGCTCGCACGATCGCGGCGCGGCGTCATCAAGCGGCTGCTTGCGTTTGCTGCCGTTGCTGTTGCGCCGCCTCGTTCTCCTGTTCCCATTCGTACCAGTCGTCGCCGAGCAACTCGATCGGATGTTGAGTGCGGTCGGAGCCGTTGCCGCATGACAGCGCGTCGACCGAGCAATATCGATCGCATCCCCAGCAATTGCGTTCGGGGTGTTTCGGATGCAGCGGAAATTTCTTCGCCATGCCGGGGGGCCTCGCAAAATGCGTTGGAGGGTGTCGCGGCGGCGATGTCAGACGGCGCCTTGGCGGGCGGGGTAGGCGGCTGGGAAAGGCGCGACGCGCGCACGACTTCGTGCGTGGTGAGCTGACAGGATTTCTGTCGCCGCGACCAGCATATTTTGTCGAGCGGGCGACGCGCGTTCCTTGATGTCGCGCATCGAATCGCACGGTGCGACGCCGCGTCGCGCGGCGTTGCACCGTGTTGCGGCATGTCGCTGCCTGTTGCGGCATGTCGCGCCGGCGGCGGCCGCGCGGCGTCGATCCGCGTTGTCCGTGTCGACTGCGTCGGTCGACGCCGGACACGGCGCTTACCGGCTTGCGGCTTGCGCAGCGAGGTGCTGGCGGATCAGCGTCAAGTAACGGTCACCCACCGTGTGATCGATTTCGGCGCGCCGGGGCGGCTTGCGCAGCGAGATCGGCGGCCAGACGCCCAGGTAGCGGCAAACGGCCGACAAATAAGGCTTGCGGACGCGCCCCATGTGCCGAGCCGCGCGCTCCACGCGTTCGTCGCCGACCTGGCTGCGCAGCCAGGCGAGGATTTGGCGATCGGTATCGTTGACGATGCGAATCAGGTGCTCCATTTGACACCTCACTGGCTAAAAACACAGTACTGTTAATTTATCCAGTATTTGTCGTATGTGCAACTGCATTAAATAGGGTGCGAATTGGGGCGCGAAGGGCGCCGGCAGTTGGAATGCGGCGCGGCGCGGGACCCACGCGGTAACGCAGTGAGGAGAACGCGGCGCGAAAAGGGGGGCGCACGCTCAGGCGAGACGGGTTCGTTCAGCCGCGCAGCGTTCGATGCCGATGAATGCGGCGAGGCGGGGAGCGGCCCGGCGACCAACGAATCTCATGCGCGGCGTCGGCCGGAGGCCGGAGGCCTTCTCGGCGGCAATGGAACCTCGGCGCGGTTGCGAGGGCGGTATGACGAACGCGAAGCGCCGCGCTTTCCGCGAGCGGGGCATTCGCGGTCGTGCGTCCGAGAAGGTCAGACGGGCAAGCGCAGCGAAGCCAGCGTCGCGCGCACCCTCGCCGAAACGATGCGCACGGCCTTGCCGGGGCCGCGGCATCGCCATGCGGGCGTCGCCGGCCGTTCGATCCGTTCGGCGACGATGAAGCCCATGACCGCGATCGTCGCGGGCACGTGCGCCGGTCCGGCCAGCAGCGGCAGCAACATCAGCGCCCAGCAATTCCCCGCGCACGACGCGCCGCTCGCCAGCCCGAAGCGCAGCGCGTCGCGTTCGGCGGCCATGCCGAACGCCGCCAATGGCGGCCGGCGATGGCAGACGTTCAGGAACCACTGCTTGGCGGGCGAAGCCTGCCAAAGCAGCGCGAGCGCAAGCCCGGCGCTCATTCGCGCGACGGCGCCCGGCGCGGCCCAGGTCAGCGCGATCGCGGCGATCTGCAAGCCGATCCACGCGGCGAGCCAGACGGCCGCGTAGCCGGCGACGAAGAGGAGCGCCGCCCGCGTGCGGCGGCGCGCGAAACTGCGCTCCAGCACGTGCCGCAGCGGCGACGCGGCGAGCGGCGCCATCATCGCCGCGACCATCAGCACGGAATCCGCCGCGAACTTCGCCGGCGAGTTCGACAAATACGCGAGACGCAGCCAGGTCGACAGCGGCACGCGCCAGTCGCCCGCGATCGCGCAGAGCGCGGGCGGCATCAGGCCGCCCGCGCCGACGATCAACGCGGACCACGCGATCACGCTGATCGACGCGAGCGCGACGAGCGGCGCGTCGAGCCGTCGCTCGGCGAGCTTCATCATCGGCCCCGCGTCACGTGCTCTGCCGATACACGCTGATGCGGCCGATGCTCACCTGCGACTCTTCGGCCACCGGCGTCGCCGCGACGAGCCGCACGTCGAGCTTGGACGGCGGCAACGCGCCGGCGAGGTGCAGCGCATCGATCACGTGCGAGATTTCGAGCACGAACGTCACGCCGTCGCCCGCGTGTCCGTCCTCGGCCACCGTCGCCTTGCTCACGCCGAAGAGCGCGACGCAGCCGGCGAGATGGTCGGGATACTTCGCGGGGTCCTCGCCTTCGGGAACGTTGATGTAGACGTTGAGGACGGTCGCGTCGTCGAGACCGCGGACATTCTCGAGGTTCAGGAAGATGCGGTCGGGCGTCGATGATGTCGCGGCCGCGATCGCCGCCAGATTGGCGGTGAGCTTGCGGTGCACGCCGGCGTCGAGCGTGACGGACGAGCGCGCCTCCGAGCCCGCCACCGGGACGTGCTGGTCGCTTGCGCCGAACAGCTCGACGATCTTCGGATCGGTCACGGCGAAGTCCTCCTGCGGCGTTTCGGCCGTCGCCTGCGCGCGCAGGCGGCTCACGCGTGCGGCCGTCAGCGGCGTCGCGGTCGGCGCCGATACGTCATCGTAAGCATAGCCGAGCTTCGACAGGTCGCTCATTTCGCCGGGCGTGTAGGTCCAGATGTCTCCGTGCGGCATCGGCATCTTGAAAGGCCGCTCGCCGATGGCGGCCGGGCCTTTCAGCCAATTCACGGCGGTCGGGTCGACGTGAGCCGGGGGATTCCTTCGCCAGACTTCCCACAGCCGGTCGATGTTCGCGTGGTGCAGCCAGAAGATCGGGTCGAGGCCCGCGATGTCGGGGTGGGACATCAATCCGGGCAGGCCCGTCGCCCGATTCTTGCCGCCGACGATGCCGTGCACCGCGTCGTGCGGCTGCGTCTCGATTCCGCCGTGCACCCGGCCGCTATGGCTGAAGCCCGTATCCACCCCGCCGAATCCGGGGCTGCCTCCGCTCGCCACGCCTTCGAAATCGGGATCGCCGAGTGCGTTCATGTTGATCCACTGGGTCGGCACGTAGACTTCGCCGTTGTTGTACGGGCCGTAGCGTTGCTTCACGTACAGCGGATTGTTGCCTTTCCCGTCCGGCCAGTCGGGCGACGCGAAGGCCTTCGGCAGAAGATCCTGGCCCGGCTTGAAATAATTCCAGTAGGGCAGCGCCCAGTTCTTGGGCCCGCGCAGCTTCGCGATCTCGTCGCGCACGGCGGCCTCCAACGCGAGCAGGTAGCCGCGATGCCAGGGCAGGAAGTACCAGCTGCCGTGCTGGCATTGTCTCCAGAAGGTCTGGTAATCGGCCGTGCTCGGCATCTTGTCGTGCGCGTTCAGGTAGCCCACGCGTTGCCACAGGTCCTTCTGGAATCCGTGGATGGCCGCGTAGAAACGCCAGCTGGCCCGATCGTCGAGCGCGCGCGCCTGCATCGCCTTGACGCCGCGTGCGTACCAGAGAATCGGCTCGGCCCAGTCGGCACCCAGATCCCAGATGTTTTGACGTAAGTAAGTCATGCTGATTTCCCCTTTTTTATAAGCGTGCAGCATGCCGCGATCGGATTGGTCGAATCCGATCGTCCAAACGACTATCGATCAATTGAAATGGATAAAGCGTTATCCGATGGAAAGGAAGGTCACGTTAATTGTTGGTCATTGTTCAAACGGCGATTCGGCTCGCACGGAAAGCGCCGGTCTTTGTCGAGGCAACGAGTTCCGGCTTCGTTTTCTGGTTTTGGGCATCGGGCCGTCGCCATGAAAATGCTAGTTCATTTTCTGTCCGTTTTCATGGGTAAATGAGATGTTGCGGAAAATTGGCGATTCGATCGGATCGATTCGATTCTGGGCGATGCCGGTTTTGCCGAGAAGATTGGTGTTTTCCACTCGGGGATTCCACGCGAGCGGGTTCGTTGCGGATCGGGCCGTGTTTCGTCGGGCGTCGTCGGGCGTCGCGGGGATCTCGAATCGGGGCAGCGGGCGAGCTGCGGCGCCGGCGAAATTCGATTCGATGAGCCGGCGCAGGAAGCGGGTTTCGAGGAATCGAAAAGATCGATCTCTTCGGTAAACAGTTAAAACGAAGTGCGTCGAACCGGCCCGGTCGAGATCGTCGATGAGCTGATTGCAAGCGTCGCGCGCTCCAATCGTATCGAGTCGCGGCGGATTTTCTCAGAGCGTTTCCGATGTCATGTCGCGATGCGCGTCGCGACGATCACCGAGCCGCATCCAATTGAACGCGAGCAGGGCGCAACCGGGCCACCGGCTCGAGCACGGGCTCGATCGGCTCTCGCCGCGACGCCCGCGCCCCGATCGCACGCGTCACGTCGTCGCGACGAGAAACGCCTCGCCGCTCGACGGCCGCAGGCCGTCGGTCCGGCCGCGGAAATAGCGCCGGACGAGATCGTCGGTCGACACGTGCCGGGCCTCGCGCAATCCCGCCTCGCGGGCGAACGCGAGCATCTCGGACGGGCCGAAGAAGCTGACGAACGGCGTGCCCGCCGCACGTGCCCGCGCGTAGACGGCTTCGTGCTGCGCGCGCTCGGCGGGATCGTCGATGAGTTCGAGCGGCAGCAGGAACGTCATCGCGAGCGTCGAGCCGGGCGCGAGCGTCGCGATCTGGCGCAGCGTGTCGGCGATCGCGTCGCGCGTCAGATACATCGAGACGCCGGTGGACGACACGACGGCCGGCCGTTCCCCGTCGAAGCCGGCCGCCTTCAACTGTTCGCGCCAGACGCCGCCCGCCTCGAAATCGACCGGCACGAGCCGCAGCCAGTCCGGCACGCCATAGCCGAGCGCGATCAGGCGCTGCCGCTTCCACGCCTGCGTGGCGGGCTGGTCGACCTCGAATACCCGCAGATGCGACGCGAGCTTGGCCCTGCGCTGCGCGAACGTGTCGAGACCCGCGCCGAGCACGACGTACTGGGCCACGCCATGCGCGGCCTGCTCGCAGACCAGATCCTCGACGAAGCGCGCGCGGCCGACGATCGACGCCCGGTAGCCGCGCGTCGCTTGCGCATCCATGTCCGGCCGGCTGCGCCAGCCTTCGTCCGGCGCGGCCAACTGCAGGCCGATCTCGTCGTCGAGCACGTGCGGCGGCGCATCGATCTCGACGTGCAACGCGCGCCACAGCGCGACGCGCACCGCGGTGCTGTCCGGCGCTGCGATCGATTGGTTCGGCATGACGCTCCCCCTTCCGTGGACGAATTTCGTCGGTACGTCACAGTGTATCGATCGTGCGGCGCCGCCCCAAGCGGGGGCGCGATCCTCGCTGCGCCGCTGACGGCGCGAGGATCGGGGCGGCCCGTTCAGGCGAGCGTCACGGCCGCGCCGCTTTTCCGTCGAGCGCGGCAGGCATCAGCTCGACGTAGCGCGCGTCAGTCAGCGTGCGCAGGAACGCGACGAGATCGTCGACGTCGGCGTCCGTCATCGCGGGCGGCGTGCCGGGGCGGCGATTCATCGGCGTCGAATTCACGTTGATGTTGCCGCGATACGCGGGCGGCACGTCGTCGAACGTGTCGCGGCCGTGATACCAGTGCGCCGGATCGGTCGAGCGCGTGTTGTAGAACGCGACTGCGTCGCGCAGCGTGTCGAACACGCCGTTGTGCATGAACGTCTCCTTGATCGCGACGTTGCGCAGCCCCGGCGTGCGCAGGTAGCCGCACCATTGCGTCGGCTCGGGCCAGCGCAGCTTCGCCGCGGTGTCGCACAGGCCGTTGTCGAAGCGGCGCGGATCGCGGTTCGCGGGCAGCGCGCGATTGCGCGGCACCGCGATCGCGTCGTAGCCGAAGTCGGTGAAGAGCGAGCGCTCAGGCCGGCTCGCGGTGTCCGACAGCGTGTGGCAGCTCATGCAGTTGCCCTTGTCCGGATTCTTGAAGAGCGCAAGCCCGCGCAGCTCCTGCGGCGTGAGCGGCGCGCGCTTCGTCACGTATGCGTCGTAGCGCGACGAGAAGGGCGCCATTTCGTCGCTTTGCAGATACGCCTGCACCGCTTCGCCGAGCGCGCGCACCATCCGCTCGGGATCGCGGCGCACCGACGGGCCGAAGCGCTCGGCGAGCGCCGCGCCGAGCTCGGTGCCGTCGATCTTGCGCATGAGCGCCGCGGGCGACGCGTTGTTCATCTCGTTCGGATCGAAGAGCGGGCCGCGCAACTGCTCGGCGAGCGTATCGGCGCGGCCGTCCGAGAAAAGGCCTCCGAACGGCGCGGGCGCGAGCGCGTCGTCGTCCTGATAGAAGTGGCGGCGCGGCACATAGCGCACGTACAGCAGCGAAGGCGCGTTGCGGCTGCTGAAGCGGCCGGGCCGGCTGCCCTGCGGCACGCGCGGGCCGGCGAGCGCCGCGCTCGACAGCGTCGGCGCGAATGCGCGGCCCGGATCGTGGCAGCTCGCGCACGACGTGCCGCGCGGCTGCGACAGCCGGGCATCGAAGAACACGCGCTTGCCGAGCGCGACGAGCGCCGGCTCCGGGCGGAACACCGCCGCAGTCGGATCGACTTTCGACGCGACCTGCGGCGTGTGTCGGCCAATCGTGCCGACGACGCGCTGCGGCGGCGCGCCGGGGAGCAGGGTCGTCGCCGCCGAGCGGGGCGAGGCGGGCGCGGCGGGGGCGGTGTCGGGCGTGATTTTCGTATCGGCCGCGTTCGTCGTACTAGTGGCGCCCGTCGCGGCCGTCGTGTGAATCGCGCTCATCGTGTTCGTCGCCGCCGAACCGGACGCGAAGGCAATCACCGATGCGCACGCGACGAGCGCGCCGCATGCGGCGCGCGCGATGGCCGGGATGATGCGATGTTTCTTCATCGTGCGAGCGAGCGGGATGTGCGGTGAGAACGGGGCGGTCGCGCCGCGTCGGCTGCGCCGGCCGACGGATCGGCAAGCGCCATCGCGGGCGCGCGCTCGTCGAATTCGAGCGCGCGCCGGGCGGCGAATGCCGGTGGTTTAACGTGCGCCGCCCGACGATGCGCGGGGGCGCGGCCGAATCGCGCCACGGCCGGCACCGCCGTCGCATGCGGGGCGACGGTATCGACGGCGCCTGCTTTCGGCGCGCGGGCCGGCGCGGCGCGCCGCGCGCGTTCCGCGCATGCGGGCGCACGCCGCGTCGCCGCGCGTCGCTTGCGGCCGGTCACGGCGTGACGAAGCCGGTCTTGTCGCATGCGAGCGTCGTGCCCGCCTGGTCGCAGGTCGCGAGCAGCTTGCCCGCCGCCGTGTACGCCTTGAACGTCCAGCCGCGCGCGGGCGACGCGCGCCGCTCCATGATCAGGAAGCCGAAGCTGTTGTTGTGCGACAGCTTGTCGATGACGACGCCGGGCGCGGGCGTGAGGTTTGCCGGGAACGGATCGGGCAGCGCGACGTCGAGGTTGTCGCCGCCGTTGCCCGATACGATCGTCGCCGGATGGCCGGACGCGAAGTTGATCGCCTGGAAGTCGTGCACGTGGCCGTGCAGCGCGACCTGCACGCCGGGCGGGTAGTACGCCTGCGCATAGAGGCTCGACATCACCGACTGCAGCGCGAGATTGCCCGGCGCGGGCGTGCTGCCCGGGATCGGCGCGAACGCGAGGATCGGATGATGGTTCGTGAAGATCGTCGTCGACATGCCGGGCCTGTTCGCGAGCGCGGCCACCGTCTGGAACTGTTTCTGGTAGATCTGGAATTGCGTGTCGGTCGTCTTCAGCGCCGCGCGGCCGACCTTCGCGGTATCGAACACGATCACCTGCGAGCCGGTGCCGAGCGGCACCGCGTAGGGCTCCGAATAATTCGCGTTGCCGTCGTTCGCGGGATCGTTGCACGAGCGCGCGTCCGAGTACGGGCGCGGATCGAGGAAGCGGAACCAGCCCTGGCCCGCGCGCGCGCATTCCTCATGATTGCCGCGCACGACCACCCACGGCGCTTTCGCGAAGAGCGGCGCGGCGGGCTCGAACAGGTCCGCGCGCCAGGTGTCCCAGCCGTAGCCCCACGGGCTGTTCCTGCAGCCGGCGATGTCGGGCGGGCACGCGTTCTCGCGATAGTGATAATCGCCGACGTGCAGCACGAGATCCGGATTCAGCTTCGCGACGCTCGCCGCGATCGTCGCGAACGGCCACACGGTTGCGTCGCTGCACGCCTGGAATGCGTTGTCGGCCTTCTTCATCCGGCAGCCGGTGTCGGCGATGATCGCCACGCGCTGCGGCTCGGCCTTCGGCAGCGGCAGCGTTCGTCCGGCGACGGTCACGTCCTTCGCGTTCGCGGGCAGTGCCGTTTCGCAGACGGATACCGAAAAGCTCGACGGCTTCGAATCGGCCGGATCGCTCGCGGTCGGGCGTTGCGCGGCGGTGCCCGCGGCGACGCGCAGCGTCATCCGCGCGATCTTGCCGTCGGCGCTCAGTTGCGGGCAGACGGCGGGCGCAGGCTCCGCCGACGCCGCGGCGGGCGGCGCGTAGCTCGTGATCACGCGGGCGATGGCCTGGTTGGCGTCGCCGATCTCGACCCACGCCGCCTGGATGTTCGCGGGCGCGCTCGCGGCGTCCGGCTGGTTATCGATGCTGCTCGTGCAGGCGTGGAACAGCGTGGCGCCCGCGAGCGCCGGCAGAAGCGCGGCGGCGCGGCGAAGAATCGGTCGTGGCACGGTCGTTTCCGTTGGAAAGACGTAAAAGTACGCATGGCCGATGTAATAAATGTGAAGGCGGCGTGACATCATCGCATGGCGATGGCGATGGCGATGGCGATGGCGATGGCGATGGCAAGGGCGAGGGCGAGGGCGAGGGCAAAAGGGCGAGGGCCGAAAGCAAGGGTCGAAAGCAAGGGCGGCGCGAACGTGAGTGAGCCTTTGAGGCGCGCCGCATACCACGCACCGCACACCACGCATCGCGGCACATCGACCGCCCGCGCTTGCCGATCGATCGCCGTTACGCGCCCCGATTCTCACCGAACCGAAACAGCCGCGCGGGCGTTTCGACGAAGATCGCGCGCCGCATCGCGTCGTCGCGCATCCATCGTTGCGCGAGCGTGAGTGCGCGGCCGAACGTTTCGGTTCGCTCGAACTGCGTATGCGGCCAGTCGCTGCCCCAGACGAGCCGCTGCGCGCCGAATTCGCCCTCGAGCGCATCGAACGCTTCGCGCGCGCGGGCTGCCGCTTCGTCGGGCGCGAGCGGCCAGTTGCGGTAGACGCCGGAAATCTTCACCCATACGCGCCGCGTCGCGGCCGTGCGCAGCAGATCGCGGAAGCCCGCGTCGGCGATGCCGTGCGCCGGGTCCGGGCGGCCGAAATGATCGACGACGACGTTCACGCGATGCGCGAGCAGCGGCGCGATCAGCCGCCGCAGCCGGTGCGCTTGCGCGTGCAGCTCGACATGCCAGCGCAGCGCCGCGACGCGCTCGAGCGTCGCGCGCCATGCGGGGCCGTCGAGCGCCGGGTCCGGCATCCCGATCAGATTCAGCCGGATGCCGACGATGCCCGCGCGATCGAGCGCGTCGAGCTCGTCCTGCGCGCGGCCCGCGTCGATCACCGCGACGCCGCGCAGACGCCGCGGCTGCCGCGCGAGCGCGCGCAGCAGGTAGCGGCAGTCGCTGCCGAGAAAGCTCGGCTGCACGAGCACGCCGTGCGAGACGCGATGCGCGTCGAGCTGGGCGAGGTACGCGTCGAGCGTCGCGTCGTAATCGGGCGCGTAGCGGCGGCGCCCGGCGAGCGGCAGCCCCGTTTCGAACACGTGCGCGTGCGCGTCGACGCCGACGATGCCGCCGGCTTCATCCCGGATCGCCGCTATGGGCGCGCGGGCCGTTCCCTGTTGCTCGCTCAACGCTCGATGCTCCTCATGCCGTGAATCTGCCGCCCGAATCCGCCGCGCCTTCAGCGATGCTGCGCGCGCGGCGCGGCGACGCCGCGGGTTCCCGCGCCGGCAGCGGCGTTCGCGCGCTCGTCGAACGTGCGCCCGCGCGTCTCGGGCAGCATCAGCACCGCGACGACGACGATCGAATACGCGATCGCCGCGTCGATGCCGATCGCGGTGCCGAGCGGCATGCCCGCCGACATGTGGCCGACGAGCACCGGAAAGCCGGCCGACGCGACGCGTCCGAAGTTGTAGCAAAAGCCGACGCCCGTGCCGCGGGTGCCGCGCGGATACAGCTCGTTGAAGAGCGCGCCCATGCTCGCCGGGATGCCGGCCGCGAAGAAGCCGAGCGGAAAGCCGAGCACGAGCATCGCGGCGTTGCCGAGCGGCAGGAACAGATAGGCGATCACGGTCGCGACGCAGCACGCGGAGAACGCGAGGATCGTGCGGCGCCGTCCGATGCGGTCGAGCAATTGCGCGCTCGCGACGCAGCCGCAGAAGAACGCAAAGATGATGACGGCCAGATAGCCGCCTGTGCCGAGCACCGACAGATGCCGCTCCGCTTTCAGATACGTCGGCAGCCACGTCATCAGCGCGTAGTAGCCGCCGTGCGCGCCGACGCCGAGCAGCGCGCCGATCAGCGTGATGCGCAACGTGTCCCGCGCGAAGATGCCGACGAGCGGAGCCGCGGCGGCGTGCGGCGCAGCCCGCGCTCCGGATGCGTCCGCCGCAGGCTCGACGATGCCGCGCCGCACGTAGACGATCAGCAGCGCGGGCAGCAGGCCGACGGCGAACATCGCGCGCCACGCGAGCTCGGCGGGCATCAGCGAGAACGCGAGCGCATAGAGCAGCACGGCCGCAGCCCAGCCGAGCGCCCACGCGCTCTGCACGGTGCCCATCGCCTTGCCGCGATGCTCGGCGCGGATCGTCTCCGCCATCAGCACCGCGCCCGCCGCCCATTCGCCGCCGAAGCCGAGGCCCTGCAGCGTTTTCAGGACGACGAACTGCGGATAGCTCGTCGCGAACGCGCAGAGGAACGTGCCGACCGAGAAGAACGCGATCGTCCATTGCAGCGTTCTCACGCGGCCGAAGCGGTCGGACAGCATGCCGGCCGCCCAGCCGCCGATCGCCGACGCGACGAGCGTCGCGCCGCCGACAAGGCCCGCCTGCGTGCGCGACAGCGACCATTCGGCGATGATCGCGGGAATCACGAGGCTGAACATCTGCACGTCCAGCGCATCGAGCGCCCAGCCGCCGAAGCAGGCCCAGAACGTGCGCCGTTCCCGGGCCGAGATCGTGCCGAACCATTTGAACACTGTCGTCTCCTGTTGCCCGACGGGCGTTGCGGCGCGCCGCCGCGGTTCGCGGCGCTCGCCCGTCGGCGCGCATGCGCGCGTTCGCGTGTCGGTGCGCTTGCGCCGTTTGCGTTAGCGGATCTCCGCCTGATAGATGAACTCGCTCGCGGGGCCGCGCGAGCGCCGCCATTCGAGCGGCCGGCGGTCGTAGCCGTACGCGAGCCGCTCGATCACGACGGCGGGCGTGCCCGGCTCGATGCGCAACAGGCGCGCATGCACGGGGCCGATCGCCTCGACGGTCAGCGTCTCCGTCGCCGACGCGACGATCTGGTTGCAGTGCGCTTCATAGACCGGGTACAGCAAGTCGCCGATCGCGTCGAGCTCGAGCCGCGCGAACGCGGCGAAGCGGTCGTAAGGCAGCCAGATTTCCTCGGCGAGCATCGGCGCGCCGTCGATCAGCCGCAGGCGCGTCATTTCGATCACCGGTTCGCGGCTCGGAATCTGCAGCGCGGCGGCGACGGCCGACGGCGCTTCGACGATCTCGCGGCGCAGGACCCGGCTCTCCGGTATCCGGCGCTCGCCATGCCTGCTCTGGAAGCGGAAGAAGCGGAACAGCGAGCTGTCGAAGCTCGCGCGCCGCACGAACGTGCCGCGCCCCTGGAAGCGTTCGAGCATCCCGTCGGCGACGAGCAGGTCGACCGCCTTGCGCACGGTGCCGATCGCGACGTCGTAGCGCTTGGCGAGCGCCTGCTCGGTCGGGATCGCCTCGCCCGGCCGCCAGTGCCGGGCGGCGATGAGCGCGGCCAGCTCGTCGCGCAGACGCTGATAACGGGGCAGACGGTCGTCGGTGGCGTGCATGGTTTCTCCCAATTCATCTATATGTTTGCATGACTTGTGGCGAGGCGAATCGGTGAAAACCCGATGAGTGCCGCTAAATTCCGACGTGAGACGCGGGTTATTACGCATTGCCGCATTCCACTATTCAACCAATCATCTATATGAATTTTGAACCAGGAGACAGCAGGTGGACGAGTCCTCAACCCGCGAACGGGCGGTCATGACGAAAATCGCGCGTCGGCTGATGCCGCTGCTCGTGATCATGTTCCTGATCGCGTTCATCGACCGGCAGAACGTCGGCTTCGCGAAGCTGCAGATGGTGCACGCGCTCGGGATGACCGAGGCGTCGTACGGGCTCGGCGCTTCGCTGTTCTTCATCGGATACCTGCTGTTCGAGGTGCCGAGCACGCTCGCGCTGCACCGGTTCGGCGCGCGCCTCTGGCTCGCGCGCATCATGATGACGTGGGGCGCGATCACGGTGCTGCTCGGCTTCACGCATTCGACGGGCGTCTTCTACGTGTTTCGCTTTCTGCTCGGCGTCGCGGAGGCGGGCTTCTATCCGGGCGTCATCTATTACCTGACGCTGTGGTTTCCGCAAAGCCACCGCACGCGCGTGCTCGGCTTCTTCACGCTTGGCAGCGCGCTCGCGAACATGCTCGGCTCGCTCGCGGGCGGGCTGCTGCTGTCGCTCGACGGCCGGCTCGGGCTCGCCGGGTGGCAGTGGGTGTTCGTCGCCACGGGGCTGCCCGCCGTTGCCGTCGCGCTCGTCGCGCTGCGCTTCCTGCCGGAGTCGGTCGAGCGCGCGACGTTTCTGTCCGACGACGAGAAGCGCCTCGTGCTCGCCGCGCTCGAGCGTGAGGCGTCGCCCGACGCGGTGTCCGAATCGCCGTGGCGCGCGCTCGTCGATCCGCGCGTGCTGATGTTCGCGCTCGCGTACATGCTGATGTCGACGTCACTGTACGGCGTCACGTACTGGCTGCCGACGCTCTTGAAGAGCAGCGGCGTGCCGCCGTCGACGAACGGGCTGCTGAACATGATTCCGTGGGCGATCTCGGCGCTGCTGTTGCTGTGGCTGCCGGCGCGGCTCAAGCGCGAGCGGATCGTGTTGAAGGCGATGGCGCTCGTCGCGGGCGCGGGCGTCGCCGGTTTCGCGCTGAGCCTCGCGCTGCCGGGCCTGCCGCTGCGCTTCGCCGCGCTCGTGCTGGGCGGCGCGTGCATCCCGCTGCTGTATCCGTGCTTCTGGTCGCTGCCGCCGCGTTTCTTCACCGGCGCGCGCGCCGCGGCCAGCATCGCCGCGATCAACTCGATCGGCAATCTCGGCGGTTTCTTCGCGCAGAACCTGATGCCGTACGTCGGCAAGGTCGCGGGCAGCGCGAGCGCGCCGATGCTCGTGCCCGTCGTGTGTCTCGCGACGCTCGGCGTCGGCATGCTGGCGGTCGCGACGACGCTCGGCCGGCGGCCGCGCGCGGGCGTCGCGGCTTGAGCGCCGCGTGACGCGGCGACGGCGTCTCGGGCGGTCCGGGCGCGCGTGAAGGGGGCAGGTCACTTCGAGCCAGCGACCTCAACACGCTCGCAGATGATTTGGATCGGTTACGTTCCGCCATGAAAGCAGAGGCGGTTACGGCGGAGCAAGATATGGAAGTTGCGAAGGTCGCAAGTGCCGGATTTGCAGCGAGGAATGGGGATGTGCCGTCTGTCATCGGTCATTTGGCCGGAGTCGGCAAATGGTGTCTTGATGTTGCAGCGAAAGTCGCCCCAGAGCTCGCGACGGCAACGTTAAAGGCAATGCTTGGCCTCGATAAAGGATAGGAAAACGCCGGTAGCGCCGGCACACGGAAAAGACGATGCCGAATATTCCGAGGATGGTCCAAACGGCGCACGTGATCCAGGAGCGAGCGGACACCGTGCGTAAGCGCTCGACATGTACCGTCTGTTCGTGAGAGCGCGGCATAGGCGATCTGATTCCCATCAGATGTAATGGGAATCAGATCGATGAAGCCAGTAGTGCATGGAAGACAACCGGGATCGAGGAATTACACGAAGGAGTTTCGGGAAGCGGTTGCTGCTGAAGCGAACGATCCGAATCGTTCAATTGCCGAAGTAGCCCGTGCGCATGGCTTGAACGCCAATATGGTCGCGCAGTGGCGGAGGAGCTTACTGGAAGCGCAACGCGCAACGCCGATACCAAGCGTCGCGCTGCTGCCTGTTGAGGTGGTCGATCTGCAAGCGAAAGACGTCCCAAACCACGCTCTGCCGCAAACGCTGGATGTGTCTCGTCGCGCGCGATCGAGATCGAACACCTGAAGCTGACGATCGCCAAGCTGCGCCGGATGCAGTTCGGTAGAAAATCGGAGAAGCTGAATCGCCAGATCGAGCAGCTTGAATTGCGGCTGGAAGACCTGCAGGCCGACGAAGGCTCGGCCGATATGGTCACCGCTGCTGCGGTAAAGCGGCCGAGTCGCGAAGGTGTGGGCCGCAAGCCGAACGCTTCGGCCACCCTCTCAGAGGGGCGTCGTTCGTGGACCGCATACACTATATCGAGCAGCCGGGTTCGGTCGGGGCTACTCCAGTCACAGCGCCCGTCGCACGTTCGCGACCAGACTACTCGCCCAAGGGCATCCGATTGAGACCGTTCAGCTTCTGCTGGGTCATTCCCACCTCGATCATGTGGCCCCTTATCTGGAAGTATCGAAGACGGCCCGGTGCCACGCAATGGCCGATCTCGGCGGGGTGTTCGAAGAGGATTGATTGTTGTCCCCGATGGGGATATAAAGTCGGAAGTGAATTTGACCGATAAAGAGACGCATGACAACCAAGGAAGATCTCGCGGAACTTCCCCAGCAGGAACTGCTACGCGTGGCGATGGATCGACTGGGCATGACGCGGGCGGAGTTCGCCGCGCGGCTGAGTATTGCCGTTCGCACGCTGGATAAGTGGCTTCTGCCGGACGGCTCCCCTGACGCACGCACAATGCCCGATATGGGCCGATCGTACGTGCTCGAGATCCTGCAATGGCAGAAAAAACGAAAGCCCTTTTGACCACCCCTAATGGGGATAGGTACTGTTCCTCAATGAACCTCGCTTCGAGAAGCAAATGTCGAATCAAACTGCCGCGCTGCTGAACATGATCGACGCCGACAAGGCGACGCTCGACGCTGCGCGCCCGCTGCCGCCGCACACGGTTGCATCGCTGCGCGAAAAGCTGTTGCTGGAGTGGACGTATCACTCGAATGCGATCGAGGGCAACACGCTGACACTGCGGGAAACCAAGGTGGTGCTCGAAGGCGTCACGGTCGGTGGAAAGTCACTTCGCGAGCACTTCGAGGCGACGAACCACCGCGACGCAATTGTCTATGTCGAGGACATCGTGTCGAAGGCGGAAACACTGTCGGAATGGCAGATCCGCAACATCCACAGTCTGGTGCTGAAAGGCATCGACGCCGAAGAGGCGGGCCGGTATCGCCGCGAGAACGTCGTGATCGCGGGCGCGAGCACGACCTCGCCTGACTTCAGGCATCTGCCTGCCGAAATGGCCGCGCTGATCGACTGGTGCGAGGCGACCAGCGACATGCATCCGGTCGAGCGGGCGGCGGAACTGCATACGCGATTCGGGAAGATCCACCCGTTCGTCGATGGCAACGGGCGGGCGGGACGGCTGCTGCTCAACTTCGAGTTGATGAAGGCGGGCTATCCGGCCGCGATCATCCGCAAAGAGGATCGACTTGCCTACTACGACTCGCTCGACAAAGCCTGCGTCAGTGGCGATTATGGCGACATCACGCGCCTGGTCGCCGAATCAGTGCAGCGCTCGCTCGACACGTATCTCGACGTGCTCGGGCTGCGTCATGCCTCCGCGCTGGATACGCCTCCGACGACGCCGGGTTTTCGGATGTAAAGGAGGAAAAGAGAGAACATGAACTCCAAACCGACAGGCTACCTAGCTCTAATTGCGCAAAGAGAGGCACTGGATGCGCAAATCAACGCCGCCCGCGAAGCCGAACGTGAAGTGGCGATCGGACAGATCAAGGCACTGATGAAGGAGTTCGATCTCAGCGTTCTGGATCTGCAAGAGAAAGTGCATAAGCGCAACTCGATGCGCATGTCGGCTGTTCCGAAGTACCGCGACCCGGCGACAGGGAAAACCTGGTCTGGCAGGGGGCGACAGCCAGCATGGCTCGGTAACGATCCTGCAGTGTTCCTAATTCAGCCCGACCTGCTCGCCATCTGAGTAGGGTAACCGCTCTTCGACCATTGATAGGAAAGGAGCTGTACAAAGATCTCATGAGACGCGGGAAACCAAAACTTACCCGTCAGGACGCCGAGCGTCTTTTTGCGGGATTACCAAGCGGGAACACGAGCGCGTCCGGCCGGCCGGTGAATCCATTCGAAGCCAGCGCGCTCGATACGGTCCAGCGTGCCGATGACGAAACCCGGCTCTGGAAAGACAATCTGATCACGCTACCGAACGCGTTCGCTTTGCCCGCCGGCTACGCGTCGCTGTCTCACTTGTGCGAGGCGATAGCGCACATTTTACGGGTGAGATGGGTTAGGGAAACTGGCCACGAGGTTGTTGCCGAGTTTCCTGAAGGATGGAAGGCCATTCGTCCGGCCACTGGCCCCATTGAACTGCGAGATCCGTCGAACGTGGTGCGAGCAGTATATGGCTGGGCCGAGGATGCCGAGCTGCGGCTGTTGCCACGTTATCTGGTCGAGACACAGTCGAACAGTTCGACCGGGATGGGCAGCTTGCTGGTCCGCGATCGCGCCACCGGGCAGATTCTCGAGCGTTCCTCGATCTGGTCCTCACTGACAGGCAGCAACCATCCGGATTGGGCTCGGCTTTCAGGGTGGCTCAGCTTACGCTATCCGCAACATCTCGATCCGTTACGGTACTGGGACGATTGTGAGGCTAGTGCTGACCAGGTCGGCACCTAGGAAACCGAGATGGCGCGCCACTACGTTACACACGAAGGCCCCTAGGAGGTGGCCTCACTCGTTCGGACAGGTTTCTGAGATTTTTAAGTGGAACGTCCGAGGCAATCATGCTGCCGATTTGATCGCATCCAAAGCATCCAAAGCATCCAAAGCATCCAAAGCATCCGAAGCGTTTGGAGCATTCGAGGTATTCGAAGTGCTCGAAGCGCTCGAAGCATCCGATCGCTTCGTCGCGATTTAGCCGTCGGCGTGTTTCGTGACACAATCGCGAGCCCTGTCTCGCCGGCAATTTTCTTTCGGCCACGATAAGCATCACGAGGAAAACTTGGGCTACAAGCTCATCGCCTTCGATTTCGACGGCACGCTCGCGGATTCGCTCGCGTGCTTTCTTCATGCGCTGTCTGAGTCCGCGCGGCATCACGGCTTTCGCGCGATCGACGACGCGCTGCTGCCGCAAGTGCGCGGGATGTCGGCCCGCGAGATCGTCGAGCTGCTCGGCGTGCCGCAGTGGAAAGTGCCGCGCATCGCCGCCGACATGCGGCGGCGGATGCAGGCGCGCGCGCCCGACGTGCGGCTCTTTCCGGGAATCGACGCGACGCTGCGCGCGCTCGCGCAACGGGGGACGCGCGTCGCCGTCGCGACGTCGAATTCGGAGGCCGTCGTGCGTGCGATCGCCGGCCCGGCGACGTGCGCGCACATCCGGCATTTCAGTTGCGGGATTTCGCTGTTCGGCAAGGCGCGGCGCTTGCGGTTGCTCGCGCGCGCAAGCGGGTTCGCGCGCGCCGACGTGCTGTACGTCGGCGACGAAGTGCGCGACGCCGAGGCCGCGGACAACGCCGGGATCGCGTTCAGGGGCGTCGCGTGGGGCTATACCGCGCCGCAGGCGCTGCGGGCGCATTGTGGACTGCCGTTGATCGAGCGGCCGGAGGAACTGCTGGCGCTGTAGCGCGCTCATGTCGCCGCGCCGGTCCGATGCGGCGTGAATCGCGCGCGGCGTGGAGGGCGGGCCTCGCCGTCTCACTGTCGCGCTGCATAAACGCCTCACCATCCCACCATCCCACCATCCCACCATCCCACCATCCCACCATCCCACCATCCCACCATCCCACCATCCCACCATCCCACCATCCCACCATCCCACCGCACCACCGCACCACCGCACCACCGCACCACCGCACCACCGCACCGCCGTCTAACGCCCGGGATCGCTCCGCCAAGTCGCGGCGGTGACGAACGACGCGGCACGCCGGGGCCGACGCGTCACCCTGATGCGCCGTATGGGCGAGCATGGGCGACCCCAGTGATGCGACAGGATCGGCGGTTTCGGTCGCTCGCGCGTCCCGCGTCCTGCGGACGATCGCCGACCGACGGGCGCCGCGAGTCGCGAGTCGCGCCCGCGCGGCCGCCTGTCACGCGTCGCTCATGACTCGCTCGCGCCCGCGGTCTTGCGCGGGCGGCGCGGGCGCGCGGTCGACTTGCGCGGAGCCTTCGCGGGCGCCGCTTCGGCCGCTGGTTCGCCGGCGGCGGCCGGGGTGGCCGCATCCGCATCGGCCTTGGCGGCCGGCGCCGCTTCGGCCGCGCGCGGCTTGCTTTTCTTCGCCGGGGCCTTGCGCACGCGCGAACGCGCGGGCTTCGCCGCTTCGGTTTCCTGCGCTTCGGTCGTCTCGTGCGTGCGGGCCGGTTCGTGCGGCTCGTGCGCATCCCGCGCTTCGCGGGCCGGGTGCGCCTCGCGCGCGTCATCCGCGGCGCGCTCGCGCCGGGTTTCGCGCGTCTCGGCGAAGTCCGCACCGAGGATCTCGGCGTCGGCATCGAGGCTCGCAGCGTGGCTTTCCGCGCCCGGCTCGACGATCAGCGGCATCTGCTCGGGCACGCGCTTCTTCGCGCCGCGGCCCTTGCCGTGCCCCTTCTTGCCGGACGGCTTCGCGCCCGCGTGGTTTTCCTCGGCGGCCGAGGCCGTCTCGAAGGGCTTGATCGTCTCGACGGCGGCCGGCTGGATCGAGCGGAACACGAACGTGCCCGATTTGTCGTCGCGGCCGATCTCGAGGAGCCCGCGCGCCTGCGCTTCCTCGAGCAGGTTGCCGAACGCGCGGAAGCCGTAGTACGACTCGTTGAAATCCGGCTTGCGCCGCTTGATCGCGCTCTTGAGCACCGATGCCCAGATCTTGCCGCTCTCGCCGCGCTCGGACGCGAGCGCGTCGAACGTCTCGACGGCGAGCGAGATCGCTTCCGCCTTGCGCGCGTCGCCGTCGTGCTTGCGGTGCTTGTCGTCGTCGGCCGTGCGCTTCGCGCCCGCCTCGGCCTTGCGCGCGTCGCGCTTCGCGAGCGCGCGCTGCTGCTCGCGGGCGAGGTCATCGTAGAAGATGAATTCGTCGCAGTTCGCGACGAGCAGATCCGACGTCGAGTTCTTCACGCCGACGCCGATCACGCGCTTCGCGTTCTCGCGCAGCTTCGACACGAGCGGCGAGAAGTCCGAATCGCCGCTGATGATGACGAACGTGTCCACGTGCGCCTTCGTGTAGCAAAGATCGAGCGCGTCGACGACGAGCCGGATGTCCGCCGAATTCTTGCCCGACTGCCGCACGTGCGGGATTTCGATCAGCTCGAAGCTCGCTTCGTGCATCGCCGCCTTGAACGTCTTGTAGCGATCCCAGTCGCAATACGCTTTCTTGACGACGATGCTGCCCTTGAGCAGCAGCTTCTCGAGCACGGGCTTGATGTCGAATTTCTCGAACTTCGTGTCGCGCACGCCGAGCGCGATGTTTTCGAAGTCGCAAAAGAGCGCCATGTTGACGCTGTCCTGGGGTAAGGCCATGGGGTCTCCAACCTGAGTGTCGGGTCGATCGTGCGATCGAGGATGGCGCACATGATAGCGGGTCGGCGCGGTCGCGCGGAAATCCGCGTGTTCGACGGCGTGCGCGGCGATGTGCGCGGGGGCTCGGGCGGCGGTGCGAACGGTGGGCCAAAGAATGCGCGGCACGCGCGCTTGTCGTGGCGCGCCGACGCGAATGCGCGGCGCGTTTCGCGCACGTCTGCGGGGGGGCGGCATCGTTCGAGCGCGCGGCGTCGTGCGCTCGGAGGCGATGGAGCGGCGGCGCGATTGCGCGACGGCACGACGGCACGACGGCGCGACGGCGCAACGGCGTAACGGCGCGACCGAGTGACCGAGCGGCCGAGCGAGGCCGCCCGCGCTTTTTTCGCGCGATAGCCGCCGGCTGCATGGGCGGCGCGCGCGAAGCGCGTCCGGCTCAAATCGGAAAGCTCGTGGTCGACAGAATCTCCTTCAGCACGACGAATGTCCGGATTTGCCGCACGCCGGGCAGATACAGCAGTTGCTCGGCGTGCAGCCGGTTGAACGTGTCGCTGTCGCGCGTGCGAATCAGCATGATGTAGTCGAATTCCCCCGTCACGACATGGCATTCCATGCAGCCGGACACCTTCTGCGCGGCCTGCTCGAATGCGTCGAACGAATCGGGCGTCGAGCGGTCGAGCACGACGCCGATCATCACGAGCATGCCGGCGTTCAGCGCCTTCGGCTCGAGCAGCGCGACGATGCCGCGAATCAGGCCCATCTCCTTCAGGCGCTCGACGCGGCGCAGGCACGCGGGCGCGCTCAGGTTCACCTTCGCGGCGAGCGCGACGTTCGAGATCGACGCGTCGCGCTGCAGCACGCGAAGGATCGCGCGGTCGACACGGTCGATGTCCGCGCCGGCCGGCTGGGCGACGGCCTTCGGCGTGGATTTTTTTGTTGCGCGCATGATATGTCGTTCCTAATTAAATTAATCGAATGACTTATACGCCGTCATAAAAGTAGGTGATTGGCAATATGTTCGCAACCCTGTTTTTCCCGATCGTTCTTACCATGGGACGTCGCGGCGAATCGCGATCGGGCTGCGCGGCGCGCGGTTCGATGCGTTCGCGCGCCCGAATCTTCGATGACAGGAGCGATCGATGAATCTTCAGAAATTCCCGCGTTATCCGCTGACCTTCGGCCCGACGCCGATCCAGCCGCTCAAACGCCTCACCGCGCATCTGGGCGGCAAGGTCGAGCTGTACGCGAAGCGCGACGACTGCAACAGCGGCCTCGCGTTCGGCGGCAACAAGACGCGCAAGCTCGAATACCTGATTCCCGACGCGCTCGCGCAAGGCTGCGACACGCTCGTGTCGATCGGCGGCATCCAGTCGAACCAGACGCGCCAGGTCGCGGCGGTCGCCGCGCATCTCGGCATGAAGTGCGTGCTCGTGCAGGAGAACTGGGTCAACTATCACGACGCCGTCTACGATCGCGTCGGCAACATCCAGATGTCGCGCATGATGGGCGCCGACGTGCGCCTCGTGCCGGACGGCTTCGACATCGGTTTTCGCAAGAGCTGGGAGGACGCGCTCGCCGACGTGCGCGCGCAAGGCGGCAAGCCGTACGCGATTCCGGCCGGCTGCTCCGATCATCCGTTGGGCGGCCTCGGCTTCGTCGGTTTCGCCGAGGAGGTGCGCGCGCAGGAAGCCGAGCTCGGCTTCAAGTTCGACTACGTCGTCGTGTGCTCGGTGACGGGCAGCACGCAGGCGGGGATGGTCGTCGGCTTCGCGGCCGACGGGCGCGCGGACCGCGTGATCGGCGTCGACGCGTCGGCCAAGCCCGTGCAGACGCGCGAGCAGATCCTCAGGATCGCGAAGAACACCGCCGATCGCGTCGAGCTCGGCCGCGACATCACGAGCGACGACGTCGTGCTCGACGAGCGCTTCGGCGGCCCGGAATACGGGCTGCCGAACGAAGGCACGCTCGAGGCGATTCGCCTGTGCGCGAAGCTCGAAGGCATGCTCACCGACCCCGTCTACGAAGGCAAATCGATGCACGGGATGATCGAGAAGGTGCGGCTCGGCGAATTCCCGGCCGGCTCGAAGGTGCTGTACGCGCATCTCGGCGGCGTGCCCGCGCTGAACGCGTACAGCTTCCTGTTTCGCGACGGCTGACCCGGCGCGTCGGGCCGCCGCGCGTGTTCGCGCCGATGAGCGGGGCGAGGCGTTCGTGCGACGAAACGGCGGCGGCGCGCTGGTGGCAGCCGCCGTCGTCGCCGACGCTCGTGTGCGTCGTCGGCGACGACACGCTGCCCGCCGCGTGCTGCGGCGCGCTCGCGAAGCGGCTCGCCGGCATGCCGCAGATCGCGCTGCTCGGCTGCGCCGAACCGGCGCGGCTGCATGCGTCGTGGGTCGATGCGCGGTCGAGCGCGGCGGCGCGGCCGCCCGCCGAAATCGCGCCGCTCGAGCGCGCGCTCGGCCGGTTGTCGCGCGACGCTCGGCTGCTGTTGTGGTCGCAGCAGCCCGCGGCGCTCGACTGGATCGGCGGCGTGCACGGCCATCGGACGTTCGTCGTGCGCCATTGTCCGCTGACGTGCGACGAGATCGAGCTGCAACGCGCGGTCGACGCGGCGCTCGCGCTGCTGAGGGCCGCGATGCGGTCGCGGATCGACGCGGAATATTGACCCGGTCAGCGAGTGCGGCGTGTCGGGCGGAATTCGGGCGGCGTCGGCGATGTCGGTTGTGTCGGTCATGTCGGCATGCGTTTGCCGGCGTGGTTGCCGATCATCGGCGAAAGCCCGTCGTGCCGGGCATGCGGTGATTGGGGCGGCGGAATCGGCATCGGTCATCCGGCGGCGTTCGCCGCTCACCGCTCACCGCTCACCACTCATTGCTCATTGCTCATTGCTCATTGCAAGCTGCTCACCGCTAGCCGAGCGCCGCTCACTACTCGCCGTTCGGCGGCTCGACGAGCCCGCGGCGGCGATCCGCACCCGGTGCGCCGGATCGACCGCCTGGGTCGAATGTCGAGATGGTGCGTCGCGGCCGCGACGCAAACTCCAGTAAAGATCGCAATAAAGATCCCCGCAAAGCTCCCAGCAAAAGCCCGCGATGAAACCGAAATCGCGCGTGCAACAGCGCGTCGCGTCGCGCCGGCAGCCTGAGCGAACCGGCGAGCGTCCGCCGCGCTCGCGCGCCGCATGGCCGGTTCGCTTCGCGACGCGCGACGTTCGTTCGCGTCGCGGCCGTCGCGGGCCGCATCGTTTCCCTACATTCGTCGTATTCCGGCAACCTTGGAGAACGCCATGGGCATACAAAAGGTTCAGCAAGGCGCGACTGCGCTCAATGTCTCTTCCGAATCGTTTTCCGGGCAGCACGCAACCGGGCAAACACAGGCGCGGCAATCGTCGCAGCGCGGCGCCGGGGCCGCGCTCGGCGGCCTGAAGGATCTTCAGAACCTGAAGCGCGGCGATCTGATCATGGAGCACGGCAACATGCACGCGGTGATGTACGCGGCGGGCGACAAGCCGCTCGTCCACTCGACGAACGGGCGCTTCTTCGGCGTCCTTCAGCAAGGCCCGGATTACCTGACGAAGAAGTTCGGCAACGAGACGCCCAAGAAGCTGCCGGTGTACCGGATGAAGAACGCCGAATCGCCCATTTCCGAGGAAGCGGCGCGCATCGGCGAGCAATGGGCGCTGCGCTCGCGCGAGTCCAACCCGACGAAGACCAAGACTCCATTCGGTGAGGGGCGCTTGAACGATGCAGACGAAGACAAGGCCGAGGAGTGGTCGCCTGAAGCGACGTTTCGCGCGGCGCGCGCCGCGCTCAGAAGCGATGAAGACATGCCGCTCAGCAAGAACCAGGGCGTCAGCTGCTCGCAGTTCGTCACGTACGCGTATCAGGCGGCGGCGCTGAAGAAAGGCGGGGATGCGTCCAACGGCGCGCCGGAACTGCTCGACCACGTCAAGCAGGCCGGCGCGCATCAGCAAGGCGCGCTCAAGAGTGCGGCAAGCAAGGACGAGCGGCTGCAGCAGCAGACCGAACTGGTCCGAGACGCGCACGGGCGAGCGACCGAAGTCATGCCGCATACGCTGCAGGTCAACGCGAAACACATGACGGCGGACGTTCTCTCGTCGCAATTGCGCAAGCCGGGCGGCGATTTCGAGCTCGCGGGGTATGCGGTGCCTTACGAGAACGGCGACGAATCCGGCGTCAAGCTGTTGCCGAAGGACGATCCCCGCGCGAAGCAGAAAATCTCGGAGATCGGCAAAGCCGGCGACGCATGAGCGCGTTCGCGCCCGCTTCCGGCACGCCGCGCGCGGGCCGCGGTCGCGACGCCGGCGGTCCGCCGCTCGCGGCCGACGAAACCGCGGAACGCGGGATCGGCGCGGCGACCGTGCAAACGTGCAAACGTGCAAACGTGCAGCCGGGCAGCCGGGCTCCGGCCGCTCCCGTCAAATCCCGCTCGGCGCGGCCGCGCGCCTGCCGGCCGCCTCAGGCCGCTCGCGCGCGCCTCGCGTCGCGCACCGCCTGTCCCTCTTCGGCGAGATCCCAGAACAGCCCCGCCATGATCTGCAGCGATTGCCGCGCGACGCTGCCGAGCAGGTGCTCGTTCGGCGCGTGCTGCGAGCACGCCGCGTACGAATGCGGAATCCACAGCGTCGGCAGCCCGAGCAGCTCGGCGAACACGTCGTTCGGCAGCGAGCCGCCGAGATTCGGCAACAGCGCGGGCGCGTCGCCCGTCGTCGCTTCGATCGACGCGAGGCTCCAGCGCACCCACGGATCGTCCGGGTCGAGCCGCGTCGCCTCCGTCCGCGTGCCGCGCTCGGCGATCTCGATGTCGGAGAAGCCGTGCGCGTCGAGATGCGCGCGCAGCCGGTTCAGCAGATTCGGCCCGTCGCTGCCCACGACGTAGCGCAACTGGCAATGCGCGTGCGCATGCCCGGGGATCGCGTTGACGGGTGCATCCGGATTGCCGGTCCTGAACGCGAGAATTTCCAGCGCGTTCCAAGCGAGCACCCGCTCGATCGGCGTGAGGCCCGGCTCGCCCCAGTCGCGATCGACTTGCGGATCGTTCGGGCCGCCGCCGACATCGAGCGCACGCAGCGCGTCGCGCACCGGCTGCGGCACGCCGCCCGGCCGCCAGCCGTCGACGAGTATCCGGCCGCGCGCGTCGACCATCGTCGCCAGCGCGTTCGCGAGCCGGATGCCGGGGCTGCGCAACAGGCCGCCCCAGTTGCCCGAATGATGGCCGCCGTCGCGCAGCCCGATCGACAGCGTGAAATTCAGGTTGCCGCGCGAGCCGAGGAACATCGTCGGCCGCGCCGCCGCGACGCGTGGCCCGTCCGACGCGATGAAGAGGTCGGCCGCGAGCGCGTCGCGATGCGCGGCGCAGATCTGCGCGAGCCCGGGCGAGCCGGTTTCCTCGCCCATCTCGATGATCGCCTTCACGTTGTAGCCGAGCCGGCCGCCGCGCGCGTCGATCACCTGCGCGAGCGCGGCGAGGTTGATCGTGTGCTGGCCCTTGTTGTCGGCGGTGCCGCGGCCGTACCAGCGGTCGCCGTCGACGACGATCCGCCACGGCTCGAGCCCCGCGCGCCACTGCGCGTCGTGGCCGGGCACGACGTCGCCGTGGCCGTACGTGAGGACGGTCAGCGCGCCGGGGGCCTCGATGCGCTCGGCGATCAGGAACGGGCTGCCGCCTTCGAGCGGGCTGTCGACGATCGTCGCCGTGAAGCCGAGCGCCGCGAGCGACGGCGCGATGTGATCGGTCAGGTACGCATAGAGCTGCGGCCGCGATGACGCGAGCTGGCTCTCGGTGCGCACGGCGACGCGCGCGTTCAGTTCGTGCAGGAAGCGGCCGTCGTCGAAGTACGACGCGGCCATGTCGATGGCTCGACTGCGACTCGTCATGTCTGTCTCTCCATGTTGAGGGTTCAGGCGTCGCGCTGCGCGCCGGCGGCCGGCGGATCGGGCAGGCCGAGGCCCGGCTCCGGCGTCAGCGCCGACGCGAGCAGCTTGCGTGTATACGGATGGCCCGGCTGCGCGAAGATCCGCCCGGCCGCGTCCTGCTCCACGATGCGGCCGCGCTCCATCACCGCCACGCGATCGGCGAGATGCTCGACGACGCCGAGGTCGTGGCTGATGAACAGGTAGCTCAAGCCGAGCTCGGCCTTCAGGTCGAGCAGCAGGTTCAGGATCTGCGCCTGCACGGACACGTCGAGCGCGGACGTCGGCTCGTCGCACACGAGGATGCCGGGGCGCAGGATCAGCGCGCGCGCGATCGCGACGCGCTGCCGCTGGCCGCCCGACAACTGGCCCGGATACTGGCCGTGCGTGCGCTGCGGCATCCCGACGAGGTCGAGCATCCGGCGCACTTCGGCGTCCTGCTCGTCGCGCGTGCCGCGCCGGTGCACGCGCAGCGGCAGCCCGACGATCTGCGCGACCGTCTTGCGCGGGTTCAGCGACGAATACGGGTCCTGGAAGATCGGCTGGATGCGCAGCGCGGTGCGTCGGGCGTCGCGCGGGTCGACCTGCCGGCCGTCGAGCAGCACGCTGCCCGAGGTGGGCGGCAGCAGGCCGAGCAGCATCTTCGCGAGCGTGCTCTTGCCGCAGCCGGATTCGCCGACGAGCGCGAGCGTCTCGCCGCGATGGAGGCGCAGCGACACGCCGTCGACCGCACGCAGCGGCGTCGGCGCGTGGAAGAGGCCGTGTTTCAGCATGAACGTGCGGGTGAGCGCGCACAGTTCGAGCGCGACGTCGGTGCCGGGCGAGGCGGCGTGGAGGTCGGCGTCGACGCCGGCACGGGGCGGCGCGGATGCAGCGGATGCAGCGGATGCAGCGGATGCAGCGGATGCAGCGGATGCAGCGGATGCAGCGGATGCATTGGACGCGGAAAGCGGAGCGGCGTTCATCGGCTGATTTCCTCGCAAGCGGATTCGACAAGCACGCAGCGCGCGCGATGGCCGCCGCCGGCGTCGACGAACGCCGGCGTCTGCGCGCACGCGTCGCGCGCGAGCGCGCAGCGGTTGCGGAACGCGCAGCCGTCGATGTCGCCGACGAGCGACGGCACGACGCCCGCAATCGCGTCGAGCCGCGAGCCGGGCCGCGTCTTGCCGCGCACCGGAATGCAGTTCAGCAGGCCGCGCGTGTACGGATGCGCGGGCCGCGCGAACAGCTGCGCGGCGCTCGCGGTTTCGACGACTTCGCCCGCGTACATCACCGCCACGCGATCGGCGATCCGCGACACCACGCCGAGATCGTGCGTGATGAACAGCACCGCGGTGCCGAACTCGCGCTGCAGCTCGCGCAGCATCCGCAGGATCTCGGCCTGGATCGTCACGTCGAGCGCGGTCGTCGGCTCGTCGGCGATGATGAGATCGGGCTCGCACATCAGCGCCATCGCGATCATCACGCGCTGCCGCAGCCCGCCCGACAGTTGATGCGGATACTGGCGCAGCCGCTCGGCCGCGTGCGCGACGCCCGCGCGTTCGAGCAGATGCACCGCGCGCTCGCGCGCCTGCGCGAGCGACGCGCCGCGATGCCGGCGCAGCGCCTCGCACAGCTGGTTGCCGAGCGTGTACGCGGGATTGAGCGAGGTCATCGGGTCCTGGAAGATCATCGCGATCCGGTTGCCGCGCAGCCCGTTCATCGCGCGGCGCTCGAGCGACAGCAGATCGATGCCGTCGAACGCGAGCCGATCCGCGCGGCGCTGCGCGTGCCGCGGCAGCAGATCCATCAGCGCGAGCGACGTCATCGATTTGCCGCAGCCGGATTCGCCGACCACGCACAGCAGCTCGCCGCGCTCGAGGCGCAGGTCGATGCCGCGCACCGCGTGCAGCACGCCGTTCGGGGTCGGCAGGTCGACCCGCAGATTGTCGACTTCGAGCAATGCAGCCATCGGGCTTCTCCTTGACGCCGGTCGGTCAGCGGCCTTCGGGCGAGCTCAGGTCGCGAACGCCGTCGCCGACGAGATTGATCGCGAGCACCGTGATCGCGAGCGCCGCGCCCGGAATCAGGATCACCCACGGCTGGAAGAACATGTACGCCTTGCCTTCGGCGATCATCAGCCCCCACGACGGCATCGGCGCGGGCACGCCGAGCCCGAGGAACGACAGCGTCGCCTCGAGCAGGATCGCGTGCGCGATCTCGAGCGTCGCGACGACGATCAGCGCGCCCGCGACGTTCGGCAGCAGCTCGCGCAGCAGGATGTAGGGCGTCGATGCGCCGACGGCCTTCGCGGCCGCGATGAATTCGGCGTCGCGCAACTGCTGCGCGATCGAGCGCGACACGACCGCGAAGCGGTCCCACAGCAGCAGGCCGAGCAGCACGATCACGGTGGCGAGCGAGCCGCCGAGCAGCGAGGACATCGCGAGCGCGACGAGCACGACGGGCATCGCGAGCCGCGTCGTGATCAGGTAGCTGATCGCCGCGTCGACGCGGCCGCCGAAGTAGCCGGCGAGCACGCCGAGCGTCGTGCCGATGACCCCGGACAGCGCGGCCGCCGCGACGCCGATCACGAGCGACACGCGCGCGCCGAAGAGCAGGCGGCTCAGGTAGTCGCGGCCGAGCTTGTCGGTGCCGAGCGGGTAAGCCCAGTTGCCGCGCGCGGCGTCCCACGCGGGCGGCAGCAGCCGGCGCGTCAGGTCCTGGCCGTACGGATCGTGCGGCGCGAGCCACGGCGCGAAGAGGGCGGCGAGCACGGCGAGCGCGACGAGCGCCGCGCCGATCGACAGGCCCCGATGGCCGAGCAGCCGGCGTGCCGCGCGCCGCCACGCGGGGCGGGCGGGCGCGTCGATGCGCAGGGCCGGGAGAGAGTGCGAGCGCAAGGGCATGGGCCGCTCCTGTCGGACGGGAAGCTATCGGGCGCGAATGCGCGGATCGAGCGCCGCGTTCGCGACGTCGGCGAGAAAGGTCAGCGCGACGTAGAACATCGCGATGACGAGGACGACGGCCTGCACCACGGGGAAATCGTTGCGCGCGATCGCATCCCACGCGAGCTGGCCGAGCCCTTGCAGCGAGAACACCGATTCGATGACGACCGAGCCGCCGAGCATGAAGCCGAGCTCGACCGCCGCGAGCGCGACCACCGGAATCAGCGCGTTGCGCAGCGCGTGCTTGAAGACGACGCGCGCCGGGCTCAGGCCCTTCGCGCGGGCAGTGCGGATGTAGTCGGCGCCGAGCACGTCGAGCATCCCGGCGCGCGTGAGCCGCATCATCGCGGGCGTCGCGTAGTAGCCGAGCGCGACGGCGGGCAGCACGAAGTGGCGCCAGTCGTCGTTGCCGGCCACGGGCAGCCATTTGAGCCCGACCGCGAACACGAGGATCAGCGTCAAGCCGAACCAGAAGCTCGGCATCGCCTGGCCGATCACCGCGACGAGGAGCGCCGCGCGATCGATCCAGGTGTCGCGGTACAGCGCGGCGACGACGCCGAGCGGAATCGCCACCGCCACGGCGAGCGCGAGCGCGACGCCGCCGAGCTTCAGCGTGATCGGCAGGCGCTCGGCGATCAGATCGGCGACCGACGACTGAAAGAAGTACGAGCGGCCGAAATCGAGGTGCGCCGCGCGCCACAGCCAGTCCGCGTACTGCGCGGCGACAGGCCGGTCGAGCCCGTACTGGATGCGCAGCGCGTCCACTTGCGCGGCGGTCGCCTCGGGGCCGGCGATCGCGGTCGCGAGGTCGCCGGACAGATGGAGCAGCGCGAAACTGACGATCGACACGGTGAGCGCGACGGCGATCGCGAGGCCCAGACGGCGGAACAGATAAGCTGACATGGCGCGAGGTACGGATCGGTTGGGTTCGGTTCGGTTCGGTGAAGGGCGCGGCCGGATGCGGCGGTCAAGTGTCGAACGAGCGTCGATCGGCGGCGGACGGTCGGGGCGCGGCGCGCGCCGGCCGGGCAGCGGCGAATCGGGCGCACGGGCCGATCCGGCTGCGCGGGCGATCGGCGCGGCGCGCGCCGGCCTACTTCCAGCTCGCTTCGTAGAAGCGCGGCAGCTCGTCCGGATAGGCGCTGAAGTTCAGCGCCGACGCGTACGCGTAGTTCGTCGAATACGAGAAGAGCGGCGCCCAGTACGCCTGCCCGCTGATCCGCGCGAGCGCCTTCGCGTAGTTCGTCTTGCGCACGGCCGGGTCGCTCGACGTGTCGGCGGCATCGAGCCATTTCTCGACGGTCGCGTCCTTCGCGCTGTCGTCGGGGCCGCCCTTGAAGTAGACGCTGACGAACGCGGACGCGTCGTTGACCGAGAACGAGCCCCAAGCCTGGAACGTGAGCGGCGTCTTGCCCGAGCGCTGCGCGGTGCGCAGCGCCGCGTACTGCAGGTAGTGCAGCCGCGCGTTGATGCCGACCTTGCGCAGATCGCCGATCAGCGCCTCCGCGTACTCGCGCTCGCGGTACGCGTACAGATCGGTGTCGAAGCCGTTCGGGTAGCCCGCCGCCTTCAGCAGCTCGCGCGCCTTCGCGGGGTCGTAGTCGTACTTGACGACGCCCGACGTATCGCAGCCGAACTGCGTGCGAAAGCACGGCGCGTAGACGGGCTGGCTGCCGCCGCGCACGAGGCTCTTCGCGAGCGCGCCGCGGTTGATCGCGTAGTTGACCGCCTGCCGCACGCGCGCGTCCTTGAACGGCGAGTTCGGCGCGGACGCGCCCGCCGCGTCCATCGACAGATAGCCGATGCGCATCGTCTCGCCGCTTTGCACGGTGAGGTTTGGCATTGCCTTCAGCGAATCGGCCTGGTCGGCCGGCACGCGCCAGATCCAGTCGACGGCGCCCGTCATGAGCTGCGCGGAGCGCGTCTCCGGATCGGGGATCACGACGAACTTGATCGTGCCGATCCTCGGCTGGCCGAGCGGGCTGTCCTTGAAATAGTTCGGGTTCTTGACCATCGTCACGCCGACGCCCGGCGTCACCGCCACGATCCTGTACGGCCCGGTGCCGACGGGCGCCTTGCCGAACCCCTGCAGCCCGACCTTCTTGAAGTACGCGGCCGGATAGATCGGCGTGGGGCCGGACAGGTATTCGAGCGCCGCCGGGAATGGCGCCTTGAGCCGGATGCGAACCTGGTAGTCGCCCGTCTTCTCGGCGCTCTGAATCCAGTCGGTGTTCTGCCGCGTGACGACCTTCGAATCCGGCGCGACGACGTAGTTGAACGTGAACGCGACGTCGTCGGCCGTGAGCTTGTCGCCGTTGTGGAAGGTCACGTCGCGGCGCAGGTCGACGACGAGCGACGTCGGCGATTCCCACTTCCACGCCGTCGCGAGCTGCGGCTTGTACGCGCCCGTCTTCGGATCGCGGTAGATCAGCGTGTCCCACGCCATGTGCGCGATGATCACGCCTTCGCGCAGGTTGTTGTGATACGGCGATATGTTCTCCGGCTCGCTGTCGGACGCGTAGACGAGCGTGTCGTTCGTCTTGCCGGCGTGCGCGGCGGGCGGCAGCGACAGCATCAGCGCGAACGCGAGCATCGGCGCGAGCGCCGCGCGGGCGGAAAAGCGGAGGGCGGGGCGAACGGCGAACCGACGATTCATCGCAAGGCTCCTGGAAATCCGGGACGGGGCGGCCGGGCGGGGCCGCGGCGGGCATGGGGGCCACGCTCAGGAGCCAAGCGTAAACAGCGAATTTTGTTGCGACTATTATCGAAAAAATAAGTCTGCGTTGCCGAAACGGCATCGCGGCGCCGGCGATCGCGAGGAGGCGCAATGAAGCACCATCAACTGCAGGACACCGCATTGCGCTACTTCCTCGAAGTCGTGCGCGCGGGATCGATCAGCGAGGCGTCCGCGCGGCTGAACGTCGCCGGCTCGGCGATCAGCCGCCAGATCGCGCATCTCGAGCAGGTGCTCGGCACGCCGCTGTTCGAGCGCCGCTCGCGCGGGATGGTCGCGAGCGCGGCGGGCGAGATGCTCGCCGCGTATGCGTTTCGCACCGAGCTCGAGGCCGACCGGCTCGTGCAGGACATGGACGCGTTGCAGGGGCTGCGGCGCGGCCAGGTGCGCGTCGCGATGTCGGAGGGCTTCGCGATCGAGTTCGTGCCGCACGCGATCGCCGATTTCCGCCGCACGTATCCCGGCATCGTGTTCCAGGCGGCCGTGTGCGCGCCCGCCGACGTCACGCGCCGCGTGAAGAAGGGCGAGGCGGACGTCGGCGTGACGTTCAGCCGCACGCCCGAGAGCGACATCAAGGTCGAGCACCGGCAGAGCGCGCCGGTGATGGCGGTGATGCGCGGCGATCATCCGCTTGCGCGCCTCGAGCGGGTGTCGGTGCTGCAGATGAGCGCATATCCGCTCGCGCTGCCCGATCCGAGCACGACGATCCGGCAGCTGTTCGACGTCGTGTCGAGCCGCCAGAACCTGACGATCGAGCCGGTGATGGTCAGCAACAACATCGTCGCGCTGCACAACTTCGCGATCGCGTGCGATGCGATCTCGATCTCCGGCGAGGTCACGGTGCGCTCGCGGCAGGCGCGCGGCGAGCTCGCGGTGCGGCCGATCGCCGATCGCGGGATGGACGCGCGCGCGGTGGAATTGCAGACGCTCGTCGGGCGCACGCTGCCGAAGGTCGTGCAGCTCTTTCTCGAATTCCTGCGCGCGCGGCTCGCGAGCGACGGCAGCGGCAGCGGCGGCGACGCGACGTTTCATTGATGCAACGGAATGGGCGGTTGCGCGGCGCGGCGCGCAACGCGGGCGTCACGTGACATGTTCCGTAACGTCGGCGCCGCGTGCGCCGGGCCGCGCCGCCGCGGCCTTGAGGCGACGGCGTTCGCCGCGCGCGTGGCGGCTGGCACTCTTATTGCTCCTGACTGGGAAAGAACCGATTCAGGGAGCTTCACATGGGATTCGTCGGGGTCGAGCGCCGGCGCGTGCGCGTCGCAGAGCCGAATGAGATCGACGGCGAGACGCTGATCGCCGAGGTGGCGTCCGAGCCGCTCGCCGCGCACGGCGGCGCGCCGTCCGACGGAACGCCGCCGCTCACGCTGTACGGCGCATATCAGCAAGGCTTCGCCGACTATCTCGGCGGGCGCGCCAATCCGTATCGGATCGGCAGCCGCCTTGCCGGCATCTGGCACGAAGGGCACGCGGAGGCCGCGTCGAACGACGCGCTCGATTTCGCGGCGCGCGCGCGAGCGTGCTGGGGCGCGCGTGCGGCGGCGAGCCCGATCGCGTTCTTTCGCCGGCGCGGCTAGCGGGCTGCCGAAAGACGGGGGCGCGAGGGGCTCGCACGAAGTTTGGGGGGGCGCCCCGTCGCCGAAGCCGCGCCCGAAGCCGCACGAGCGGTTTGTCGCGCATGCGGAGAGGGCGACGATTTTCTCCGGCATCCCGCCCGCAGAATCCCGGCAGCGTGCCGGGGCCCGTTCACGCCGATTTCGCGCGAACGGCGGGCTGGCGCGGGCCGCCGGGCGGGTCGAGCGCGAGCGGCTTCGCCGCTCAGCCGAGCGCGCCGCCGCGCGGCAAGCCGGCGAGCGCATGCGTGCGCATCACCTTCCGATACCACAGCGTCCACATCATCAGCGCACCGTAGATCGCGCAGCCGACGAACGGCGCGACCACGAGCACGCGCTCGACCGGCCAGTTCCAGATCATCCACGCGCGCAGCAGATTCTCGGCGACGAGCCCGGTTCCCCAGACGAGCGTCATCAGCCGCATCGCCGACACGAACGCCGGCCGCTCGGCCCACAGCGCGTCGATTCGCGCGGCGCCGTCGTGCGCCTCGCGCGCGACCGTCGCCCGCGCGAGATGGAACACGAGCGGCTTGGGCAGCGCGAGCGAGCCGAGGAACGCGACGCCGATCGCGCCGGACGCGAGCGATTCGCGCATCAGCAGCATGCGCGGGCTGCCGCCCGCGAGCGCGGCGGCGATCGACAGCACGATGCCGAACAGCACGACCGCGGACAGCGCGTCGATGCGCCGGAAGCGCGCGAGTTCGATCGCGCTCCAGACGAGCGGCGGCACGGCCGACGCGATCAGGCCGCCCGTCTCGCCCCAGTGCGGCACCGCCGCGCGATAGGCGGCCCAGGGGAGCAGCAGGTTCACCGTCAGTTCGGCGACGAGACCGGGGCGTATCTTCATGGCGGCGACGGATTCCGTTGGGTTGGCCGGGGCGCGATCGGCGCGGACCGGGGAGCGGGCGCGGGCGCGCGGCCGGCCGTTCGATTCGCTTCAGGCACTGCGCTTCAGGCACCTCGCTTCGAGCACCTCGCTTCAAGCACCTATCATGCCGGATTTCGCGAGCGTCGAGCGAAACGCGCGCGCAGGGCAAGCGGGCGAAGCGCCGCGCGCGCCGTCCGAGGGGGCGCGGCGCTTCGCCCGCTTGCCGCTACGCGGGCTTGCCCTGCGCCCGGCGCTCGAAGAAGTCGAGCGCATGCTGGCGCGTCGTGATCGGCGCGACGCTCGCGGCCGGATCGTGCCCGTCGCGCCGCGACGTGCCCGTCACGAGGCTTTTCTGCAAATCGTTGAGCGGCGCGGTCGGCGGCGGATGGACGAAGTCGGTCGCCGGCGCGGCGATCGTCGGCAGATCGGTGCGCGGCGTGCTGCGCGTGAAAAGCTGCGCGAGCGTCGGCGCATTCGCGATCCGCGCGCTCTTCAGCATCCTGTCGGGCGGGATGCCGAGCCAGTCGCGCAGCGTCGCGAGGATCGACGTGTGGTCGTACGGGACGTTCGTCGGCGAGCGGAACACGGTGCCCGCCTCGATGTACGGCGACACGACGACGGCCGGCACCCGCACGCCGAAGCGATCGAAGTCGAACGTTTCGTCGCCGGGGGTGCTCGCCGCGTCGGGCGGCGTCGCGTTCGTGGGCGGCCGCACGTGATCGAAGCAGCCGCCGTGCTCGTCGTAGGTCACGACGAGCAGCGTGCGCGGCCAGCCGGGCGATGTGCTGAGCGCCATCCAGATGCCGTGCAGGAATGCGTCGCCCGCGCTCACGTCATGCGGCGGATGCTGGTCGTTCGGCTCGAACAGGAAGCTCGGCTCGATGAACGCGTACTGCGGGAGCGCGTCGTGCTTGCACGCGGCGACGAAATCCGGGAAGTGCCTGAAGCGATCGGCGTACTTGTCGTCCCACAGCGTCGGAAACATCGTGTGCGTGAGCGACGGCGTGACGAGCGTGTCGCTGTACACCGCCCAGCTCGCGCCGATCGACGACAGCGCGTCGAAGATCGTCGGCACGTTCCATTCGAGCGGATCGGGGATCTCGCCGTTGTTCACGCGCCCGTTCGACGTGCCCGCGTGCGCGAACGCGCGGTTTGGCCAGGTCTGGCTCGGCACCGACGCGAACCAGGCGTCGGACACCGCGTACGCGCGCGCGAGCGCCGTGAGCGTCGGCAACTGCGCGACGCTGTGGCATTGCATCACGTGGCCGGGATCGGTCGTCTGCGTCGTTTCGTAATTGACGACGAAGCCCTGCATCGGCGGCCACGGCGCTTGCGCGTCGCGCGGGCCGAGGATCTGGCTCGTCACGTTGACGAACGTCTCCTGCGGATCGGGAATCACGCTATTCGTTGCTTCGAGCGTGACGGCGATCGGCTTGCCGGACTTCGACGGATTCGACATGCCGGGCTTCAGGCCGTCGAACTGCGGCGAGCTGCGCGCGGGCAGCACGTGCGCGGGCTGCTGCGTGCCGGGCGGGTAGAGCCAGCCGAGCATCGTGTCGAACGAGCGGTTCTCGAACATCACGACGACGACGTGCTCGACGTTTTCCAGGATCTTCGCCACGATCTTCTCCTTTTTATGCGCGGACGGCGTCGCTGGCCGTCGCGCGCCTTGCTTGACGAGCGCAACGGATGGATTAGGTATATCCGATATTTCGGGAAAAACAAGGCGGCGACGAAATCGTCGCCGGCGCGCAATTCCCGCTCCCGCTCCCGCTCCCGCTCGGCGCGGCCGAGCCGGCCGGCGCTGTCGCGACGCCGGCGCGGCGAACGATCCGATCGCCACGCGCGGCGGCGTTTTCGCGGCCGCGCAGGGCCGCGCGGCGATCCGCCCCGCGTCATGCACCGCAGAGCGCTCGGCGCTCGTGAGCGCCGAGCGGACGACGCATCTCAGCGGCGGCGCGGCCCGGCCGCACGAGACGATGCGCGCGGCGCGCGATGGCGCGGGCCTAGCAGGCTGTTGAAAACGACTTTGAGGGGTGCTTGCAGACGGTTTCGCGGGTCGTCTGCCGCTTCCCGAAGTCGCGCGAGCGGCTTGTAGCGCGTTTTACGAGGTCGGAAATTGTCAGCCGTAGTCCTCGCGAGAGAATTTCAGCAGCCTGCTAGCGGTGTTCGCGCCGCAGCCGCGCGATCGCCTGCCACGCGCAGCCGGCCGTCGTGCCCGCGATGCCGAGCATGACGATGAGCACGCCGAGCCCGAAGCCGGGCGGCATCTCGCCGGAATCGGACGGAAACGGCTTCGCGAGCAGCGCGCACGCCGTGCCGCCCGCGATCAGCGCCGCGCACGCGAGCCAGTACCCGCGCCCGCGCGTTCGCGCGAACGCGCCGCGCAGCGACCAGCCGAGGCCGAACAGATACAGCAGCGCGAGCGCGCCGAGCCCGGTCCATTCGGCGAATGTCGTCGCGCCGGCTGCGGCGGCGAGCGTGGCGGGAGCGGTCATCGGAGCGGCACCTCTTCACCTCTACGGGGCGGGAAAAGCGGAAAGACCGGCTATCTTAGCGAATCGCGCGGAGCGCGCGCGGGACGCGCGCCTTGCCCCTGTCCCGCGCGCGGCTACGCCAGCGGAATCATCGCAGCGTGTCTAGAATCGACGCTTTCCGACCGACGAGGAGCAGCACGATGAATTTGGAGTTCGTAGCCCCCGCATCCGCCACAGCCGCGGTCACCGCAACGGACCCTGCCGCGCTTGCCGGGCGGCTCGACCGCGTGTTCGCGACGGCGCTCGCCGAGCGGCGCGTCGTCGGCGCGGTCGCGCTCGTCGCGCGCGATGGCGAAGTCGTCTATCGGCGCGCGCACGGGTTCGCGGAGCGAGAAACGCGGCGGCCGATGCGCGAGGACACGCTGTTTCGCCTGTCGTCGATCACCAAGCCGATCGTCACCGCCGCGGTACTGCGCCTCGTCGCCGACGGCCGGATGGCGCTCGACGCGCCGATCACGCGCTGGCTGCCGGCGTTCGCGCCGAAGCTGCCCGACGGCCGCGCGCCCGCGCTGACCGTGCATCAATTGCTCGCGCACACGGCGGGGCTCAGCTACGGGCTGCTCGAAGAGCCCGGCTCGATCTATCACGCGCTCGGCATTTCCGACGGCATCGATCTCGTCGACTTCGATCTCGAGGAGAACCTGCGGCGCATCGCGGCCGCGCCGCTCGCGTTCGAGCCGGGCAGCGCATGGCGCTATTCGCTCGCGCTCGACGTGCTCGGCGCGGCGATCGAGCGCGCGACCGGGCTCGAGCTGCCCGACGCGGTCGCGCAGCTCGTCACGACGCCGCTCGGGATGCGCGACACGGGCTTCGTCGCGGCCGATCCCGCGCGCTTCGCGGTGGCGTACGCGAACGCCGCGCCGGAACCCGCGCGGATCACCGACAACCTCGACGTGCCGCTGCCCGACGGGCAAGGCGTCGCGGTGCGCTTCGCGCCGTCGCGGGCGTTCGACGCGTCGGCGTTTCCGTCGGGCGGCGCGGGCATGTACGGCAGCGCCGACGACGTGCTGCGCATGCTCGAGACGATCCGCACGGGCGGCGACGGCTTCCTGCCCGCCGCGCTCGTCGACGCGATGCGCACCGATCACACGGGGCCGGCCGCCGAGACGCGCGGCCCCGGCTGGGGCTTCGGCTACGGCGGCGCGGTGCTGTCCGATCCGGCGCTCGCGCAGTCGCCGCAAAGCGCGGGGACGCTGCAATGGGGCGGCGTCTACGGGCATTCCTGGTTCGTCGACGCGGCGCGCGGGCTTACCGTGCTGCTGATGACGAACACCGCGTATGAAGGGATGTCGGGGCCGTTGACGGTCGAGGTGCGCGACGCGGTTTACGGCGGGTGATTCGCGGCCCGCCTTTGCGGTGCGCGCGGCGCGAAGAAGGACGGCGCTTGGCCTCGCGGCGGCGGGCGCGGGCGGCGTCGGCGGTCCGGGCGGCGGCGGCTTGGGCCGTCGCACGGGGGCGAACGCATCGCGGCGACGCTGACGCACTCGCACGCCGCGCCGAGTCGCGTCAAACGGAACCGAGCCGAGCGGGCCGACCCGACCCGACCCGAGCCGACCCGAGCCGAGCCGAGCCGAGCCGAGCCGAGCCGAGCCGAGCCGAGCCGACCCGAGCCGACCCGAGCCGAGCCGAGCCGAGCCGAGCCGAGCCAAACCGGGCCAAACCGAACCGAACCGGGCCGGGCCGAACTGAGCTGAACTGAGCTGAACTGAGCCGCCCCGAACCGAACCGATCCGCGCCGCCCGCTCGCCTGCGCCCGCCGCCGGAGCCGCCCGCGTCCGTCGGCGCCCGCGCCGCGCGAGCCCTTCTCCGGCGCCGCGGCTTACCGCGGCGGCTGGCCTTCCGGCCCCGCATGCTCGGGCGCGCGATTGAGCAGATGCGTGCGCGTGTCCGCCGCGAGCGACACGTAGCGCTCGTACTGCCGCAGCACGTCGGCGATGATCTCGTCGCCGCGCAGATACTCGATGTCGTAGCCGAGCCGCCCGTCCGCGAAGAACGTCAGCACCTCGTACACGTGCTCGCGCTGCGGCTCGGGCTCGGCCGCCTCGCGGATTCGGAACGCGGGCGCGGACTTGCGCGACACCCGCGCGCCGTACACGAAGTCGCGCTGCGCGGGCGCGGGCACCGTGAGGCGCACCGCATCGTCGTCGTCGCGCGCGACGTGCGCGTCGACGCCGCCCGCCTTCAATTCGTCCGCGACCTTGCGCAGCGCGGGCTCGACTGTCCGCTCAACGAACTGTCGCGCCTCGGCGTCGGTCGTCTGCCGCAGGATATGCGACAGGCGGTGCCGCCAGTGCTGGCCGGTCCAGAAGCTCGTCGCGGGCGCCATGTCCTGCGAGTAGTGCGCGTGGTCGGCCTTCAGGCCGCGCCAGAGCCCGTAGCAGAGCGCGAGCATCACGAGCGCGACGGGCAGCGCGGCGACGAGCGTGAGCGCCTGCAGCGCCTTCAGTCCGCCCGTGACGAGCAGCACCGAGGCCGTCACGCCGAGCACCGCCGCCCAGAAGAGCCGCTGCCACACGGGTGAATGCGCGGCGCCGCGCGTCGCGATCGCGTCGATCACGAACGCGCCCGAATCAGCCGACGTCACGAAGAACACCGCGATCAGCACGATCGCCGCGATCGACAGCAGCCGCGTGAGCGGCAGGTAGTCGAAGAAGCGGAACAGCAGCGCGTCGACGTTGGATGCGGTCTGCGCGAGCGCGCCCGCGGCCGCGTGCGTGTCGAGCCAGATCGCGCTGTTGCCGAACGCGGTCATCCAGACGAGGTTGAACGCGGTCGGCACGAGCAGCACGCCGATCACGAACTCGCGGATCGTGCGGCCGCGCGAGATGCGCGCGATGAACATCCCGACGAACGGCGACCACGACACCCACCACGCCCAGTAGAGCAGCGTCCAGCCGCCGAACCAGCCTTGCTCGTTCGGCGTCTCGTACGCGTACGTGCGAAACGACAGCGACACGAGCTTCGACAGATATTCGCCGAGGTTGTCGCCCATCGCGCGCAGCAGGAACGACGTCGGCCCCGCGACGACGACGAACGCGAGCAGCGCGAACGCGAGCATCAGGTTCAGCTCGGACAGCCGGCGCACGCCCTTGTCGAGCCCGCTCGCGGCGGAGAGCCCGGCGAGCGCGACGACGACCGCGACGAGGCCGACGCGGAACGCATCGCTGCCGGTGTCCCAGCCGGCGACCGTATGCAGGCCCGCGCTCAGCTGCAGCACGCCGTAGCCGAGCGTCACCGCGATCCCGGCGAGCGTGCCGACGAGCGCGAACGCGTCGACCGCGTGGCCGATCCAGCCGTTCACGCCGTCGCGCAGCACCGGATAAAGCCCCGAGCGCAGCGTGAGCGGCAGGTTGTAGCGAAAGCCGAAATACGCGAGCACGAGGCCCATCACGCCGTACGTCGCCCACGCGTGCAGGCCCCAGTGGAAGAACGACATCAGCATCGCCTCCCGCGCGGCGGCGGGCGTGCCGCCCGCGGCCGTCGGCGGCGACAGGTAATGCTGGATCGGCTCGCCGACGCCGAAGTACATGAGGCCGATGCCCATGCCGGCCGCGAACAGCATCGCGGTCCACGACACGAAGCTGAATTCGGGCTCGGCGTCGTCCGGGCCGAGCTTGATGTTGCCGAAGCGGCTCGCCGCGATCAGCACGAGGAAGATCAGGAAGGTCGTGATCGCGAGCACGTAGAACCAGTCGAAGCGCGTGACGATCCACTGCTGGCCGGCGCCGAAGAGCGCGCCGGCTTCGCTCGGCCGCAGCGCGCAGGCAGCGAGCAGCGCGCCGATCGCGGCGAGCGACGGCACGACGACTTGCGGCTTGAGCGTCGTGCGCGGCGTAGGTCGGGATGAGGGCATGAGCGGATCTCCGGAAAAAGGACGCGTCGCGGGGCGCGCGCCGCGGCGGCCGAGCCCGGCATGGGGACGATGTGGACGGCGCGGAGGCGGCGGCGCGCGCGAGGCGCGGGGTGGAGGGGCTGCAACGGCGAGGATGCAGGCCGAAACTGACGAATTGTAAGCTATTCGATGAAGTTGCCTGACAATGCGCGCGCGGATCGCGCCGCGCGCCCTGTGGCGCGGGCTGGCGGCGCTCGCCCGGAGGCAGTGCAAACCCCGATGAAAATTTATTTTTTCTCTTCTTCCTATTGTGTAAATTTACTTTCATCAATCAGCGCATCGTCCCGACCGCCGAATGTCCAGTTCCAGCCCGACCGTCACACCGCTCGACGCCGAACCGTCGATCGCCGCGCGCATCGCCGCCGCGCTGCCGTCGCTCACGCCGATCCATCGGCGCATGGGCGAGTACGTGCTCGCGAATCCGTTCCGCGCGGCGACGATGCGGATCGACGAGCTCGCGAACGCGGTCGACGCATCGATCGCCACCGCGAACCGCTTCGCGCGCGCGCTCGGCTTCGACGGCTATCCGGCGCTGCGCGCGGCGCTCGTGCGCGGCTTCGAGGCGACGCTCGCGCCCGTCGAGCGGCTGCGCTCCGCGCAGGAGCGCGAAGCGGGCGCGCGCGGCGGCGAGCTGATCGACGCGAGCTTCGAGCAGGCGCTCGCGAACCTCGATCGCACGCGCGGGCGGCTCGATCGCGCGAACGTCGAGGCGGCCGTCGATTCGCTGCTCGCCGCGCGCCGGATCTTCCTCGTCGGGATGGGCGCGAGCGCGTTTCTCGCCGGGCTGATGGAGCACGGGCTGTCCGTGTATCGCGACAACGTGCACTCGCTCGCGCTGCTCGGCGGCCCGACCGACGCCGCGCGGCGCCTGTTCAACGCGCGCGGCGACGATCTCGTCGTCGCGATCGCGTTTCCGCGCTACGTGCACGACACGATCGAGCTCGCGCGCCGCGCGGCCGAACGCGGCGCGCCGGTGCTCGCGATCACCGACGGGCCCGACTCGCCGATCGCGCCGTTCGCCACGCGCGCGCTCTTCGTGCACGCGGAGCGCCGGCTCGCGGCGACGTCCGAGGCCGCGGTGCTCGCGTTGCTCGAGGCGCTGATCGACGCGGTCGCGCATCGCTCGCAGCGCTCCGCGCGCGCGGCTGCCGAAGTGACCGAATTCATGCTGCCGTGGCTCGAGGCGCGGGGCGCGTGCGTCGCGCCGCCGCGCCCGCCGCGCCGTTCCAGGAAAACCGACCGATGACTTCACCCTCAACCGCAATCGTTGCGATTCACGGCGGCGCAGGCACGATCCTGCGTCAGGCAATGACGGCCGACGCCGAAGCGCAGTACCGCGCCGAGCTGAACGCGATCCTCGCCGCCGCGCAGAAGGTGCTCGCCGAGGGCGGCAGCGCGCTCGACGCGGTCAGCGTCGCCGTGCGGATGCTCGAGGATTGCCCGCTCTTCAACGCAGGGCGCGGGGCCGTCTACACGGCCGACGGCACGCACGAGCTCGACGCCGCGATCATGGACGGCGCGACGCTGAAAGCGGGCGCGATCTGCTGCGCGACGCGCGTGCGCAACCCGGTGCTCGCCGCGCGGCGCGTGCTCGAGGCGAGCGAGCACGTGATGTTCGCCGGCGCGGGCGCCGACGCGTTCGCGGCCGCGCAGGGGCTCGAGCTCGCGGAGCCGGGCTACTTCGACACCGAGTTCCGCCGCGCGCAGTGGTTGAAGGCGCGGCAGGCGGCGGGCGCGATGCTCGATCACGACGCGGCGACGGCGTTCGCGTTCGGCGACGGCGACGGCAACGGCAGCGGTAACGGCGCCGTCGCGTTCGCGCCGCAGCCGCTCGATCCGGACCGCAAGCACGGCACGGTCGGCGCGGTCGCGCGCGATCTGCACGGCCATCTCGCCGCGGCGACGTCGACGGGCGGGATCACGAACAAGCAGCCGGGGCGCGTCGGCGACACGCCGATCATCGGCGCGGGCTGCTACGCGAACGACGCGACGTGCGCGGTGTCGTCGACGGGCACGGGCGAGATGTTCATTCGCCTCGCGACCGCGTACGACGTGTCCGCGCAGATCGAATACCGCGGCGCGTCGCTCGCGTCGGCCGCGTACGACGTCGTGATGAACAAGCTGCCGCGGATCGCGGGGCGCGGCGGCGTCATCGCGATCGACGCGCGCGGCAACCTCGCGATGCCGTTCAACACCGAGGGGATGTACCGCGGCTACGCGCGCGTCGGCGAGGCGCCCGTGACCGCGATCTACCGCGAGGAGGCGGCGTGACGCCGCCAGCCGCGCAGACACAGGAGAGCCGGAAGATGAGCGCGAGCCGAACCGCCCCGAGCCTGCGCGAGCAGCGCGTGCTCGAAGTCGACGGGCTGTCCGTCACGTTCCGCCGCGAGGGCGCCGCGTTCGAGGCGGTGCGCGGGCTGTCGTTCCACGTCGATCGCGGCGAGACGCTCGCGATCGTCGGCGAATCGGGCTCCGGCAAATCGGTGACGTCGCTCGCGCTGATGCGCCTCGTCGAGCACGGCGGCGGCGCGATCACGGGCGGCGGGATCGCGCTGCGCCGGCGCAACGGCGCGACGCTCGATCTCGTGCGCGCGTCGCCGTCGGCGCTGCGCAGCGTGCGCGGCGCGGACGTGGCGATGATCTTCCAGGAGCCGATGACGTCGCTCAATCCGGTTTTCACGGTCGGCGACCAGATCAGCGAGGCGATCGCGCTGCACCAGAACAAGAACGCGGGCGAAGCGCGCGCGGAGGCGCTGCGCCTGCTCGATCTCGTGCGCATTCCCGAGGCGCGCCGCGTGTTCGCGCGCCATCCGCATCAGCTCTCGGGCGGGATGCGGCAGCGCGTGATGATCGCGATGGCGCTGTCGTGCCGGCCGGCGCTGCTGATCGCCGACGAGCCGACCACCGCGCTCGACGTGACGATCCAGGCGCAGATCCTTCAATTGATCCGCGGGCTGCAGGACGAGATGGACATGGGCGTGATTTTCATCACGCACGACATGGGCGTCGTCGCGGAAGTTGCCGATCGCGTGCTCGTCATGTATCGCGGCGAGAAGGTCGAGGAGGGCGCGTCCGATGCGATCTTCGCCGCGCCGTCGCATCCGTACACGAAGGCGCTGCTCGCGGCGGTGCCGCGGCTCGGCTCGATGCAGGGCACCGACGCGCCCGCGAAATTCCCGCTGCTGCGCTTCGATCCGGTCACGGGCGATGCGGTCGTCGTCGAGAACGGCGACGCCGCGCCCGCGTCGGGCGACGCGGCATCCGCATCCGCATCGGTTGGTTCGGTTGCCCCGGTTGCTTCGCTTGATTCTGCCGCATCGACCGCTACAACCGCTACAACCGCATCGACCGCATCGACCGCATCGACCGCCGCGCCGGCGGCGCACGCGCGCGCCGCCGGCGCTTTCGCGCAGCCCGCGATCGATCCGGCGTCGCCGCCGCTGCTGCGCGTGCGCGACCTCGTCACGCGCTTTCCGGTCAAGAGCGGCGCGTTCGGCCGCGTGTCGCAATACGTGCACGCGGTCGAGCGCGTGAGCTTCGAGCTGCGCGCGGGCGAGACGCTCGCGCTCGTCGGCGAATCCGGCTGCGGCAAGTCGACGACGGGCCGCTCGCTGCTGCGCCTCGTCGACAGCCTGAGCGGCTCGATCGAATTCGAGGGGCGCGAGATCGGCGCGCTGAAGGGCCGCGCGCTGCAGGCGCTGCGCCGCAACATCCAGTTCATCTTTCAGGACCCGTTCGCGTCGCTGAATCCGCGCCTGACAGTCGGCTTCTCGATCATGGAGCCGCTCCTCGTGCACGGCGTCGCGAGCGGCCGGCAAGCGCAGGCGCGCGTCGACTGGCTGCTCGAGCGCGTCGGCCTGCCCGCCGACGCCGCGCGCCGCTATCCGCACGAATTCTCCGGCGGCCAGCGCCAGCGGATCGCGATCGCGCGCGCGCTCGCGCTGAACCCGAAGGTCGTGATCGCCGACGAATCGGTGTCGGCGCTCGACGTATCGGTGCAGGCGCAGATCGTCAACCTGATGCTCGACCTGCAGCGCGAGCTCGGCGTCGCGTATCTGTTCATCTCGCACGACATGGCGGTCGTCGAGCGGATCAGCCATCGCGTCGCGGTGATGTACCTCGGGCAGATCGTCGAGATCGGCCCGCGCCGCGCGGTGTTCGAGACGCCGCGCCATCCATACACGAAGAAGCTGATGAGCGCGGTGCCGATCGCCGATCCCGCGCGCCGACACGCGCAGCGCACGCTGCCCGCCGACGAGCTGCCGAGCCCGATCCGCGCGATCGGCGACGAGCCCGTCGTCGCGCCGCTCGTCGCGGTCGGGCCGGACCACTTCGTCGCCGAGCATCGGGTCGGCGGCGCGTATTGAGGAGGCGCGGCGCAGCGCGGGCGCGAAATGGGCGAGCCGCGCGGCGCATGCATGGCGCGCGAGCGCCGCAGGCGAACGCGGCGCGAGCGCGCGATGTGCGAATGCGATACGCAATTGCGGCACGCGCATGCAAAACGCAGACGCAATACGCAGACGCAATACGCGAGCGCGATGCGCCCGCGGGACGAAGCAAACGCCGCGCGCGCGATGCGCGAGCGGCATCGAATCAGCAGAGGAAGTCGAGAAGAGCGCAGCAAGCCGATGACGCGAGGCCCCGGACCATCCGCACGAAACCCGGCCCCGCCGAACGACGCCAGCAGGACCACACGAACCCAGTCACACGCACTTACGAAGCATCGCCAAGGAGCCCACCCATGACTACGCCGCATTCGTTCTTGCCGTTCTCGCCGCGCGCGCTTTTCGTCGCCTGCGCGGGCGTGATCGCGATGTCGTCCGCGTCGCTCGCGTTCGCCGAGCGGGCCGCGGTGATGGCCGTCGATTCGACGTTCACCACGCTCGATCCGTACGATTCGAACGACACGCTGTCGCAGGCGGTGTCGAAATCGTTCTACCAAGGCCTGTTCGGCTTCGACAAGGACATGAAGCTCGTGAACGTGCTCGCGACCGGCTACGACGCGAGCGCCGACGCGAAGGTCTACACGATCAAGCTGCGCCAGGGCGTGAAATTCCAGGACGGCACCGATTTCAACGCGGCCGCGGTGAAGGCGAACTTCGACCGCGTGACCGATCCGGCGAACAAGCTCAAGCGCTACAACCTGTTCCGCCGGATCGCGAAGACGGAAGTCGTCGATCCGTACACGGTGAAGGTCACGCTGACCGAGCCGTTCTCGGCGTTCGTCAACGTGCTCGCGCATCCGTCGGCCGTGATGATCTCGCCCGCCGCGCTGAAGAAGTACGGGCGCGACATCGGGCTGCACCCCGTCGGCACCGGCCCGTTCGAGTTCGTCGAATGGAAGCAGACCGACGACCTGAAGGTGAAGAAGTTCGCCGGCTACTGGAAGCCCGGCTATCCGAAGATCGACGCGATCGACTGGAAGCCCGTCGTCGACAACAACACGCGCGCCGCGCTGATGAAGACGGGCGAGGCCGATTTCGCGTTCCGCATTCCGTTCGAGCAGACGGCGGACCTGAAGGCGAGCCCGAAAGTCGACGTGATCGAGCGCACGTCGATCATCCAGCGCTACGTGAGCCTGAACGTGATGCAAAAGCCGTTCGACAATCCGAAGGTTCGCGAGGCGCTCAACTACGCGGTCAACAAGGACGCGCTCGCGAAGGTCGCGTTCTCGGGCAACGCGACGCCCGCGGCCGGCATCGTGCCGCAGGGCGTCGACTACGCGGTGAAGCTCGGCCCGTGGCCGTATGATCCGGCCAAGGCGCGCGCGCTGCTGAAGGAGGCGGGCTACCCGAACGGCTTCGAGACGACGCTCTGGTCCGCGTACAACAACTCGACCTCGCAGAAGGCGATCCAGTTCGTCCAGCAGCAGCTCGCGCAGGTGGGCGTGAAGGCGCAGGTGCAGGCGCTCGAGGCGGGCGAGCGGGTCGCGAAGGTCGAAAGCGCGCAGGACCCGGCGAAGGCGCCCGTGCGGATGTACTACACCGGCTGGTCCGCGTCGACGGGCGAATCCGACTGGGCGATCTCGCCGCTGCTCGCGTCGTCGTCGGTTCCGCCGAAGCTCATGAACACCGCGTACTACAAGAACGACGCGGTCGACGACGATCTCGCGAAGGCGTTGCAAACCACCGACCGCGCGAAGAAGGCGACGCTCTACGGCGATGCGCAAAAGCGCATCTGGGCCGACGCGCCGTGGATTCCGCTCGTGCAGGAGAAGATCGTCTATGCGCGCAGCAAGCGCCTGCAGGGCGCTTACGTGATGCCGGACGGCTCGTTCAACTTCGACGAGATCGCGATCAAGTGACGCGACGCGGCCCGGGCGGCCCGCCGGATCGGCGCGATTGCGCCGAATCCGCCGAATCCGCCGATCCGCGCGCATCGGGCGTAGGCGGCGCGCGGCCCGTCGGCGCGCCGCATCGAGAGGCAAGCGCATGCTGAATTTTCTGGTCAAACGATTGTTCGGGCTCCTGCCGACGCTGCTGAGCGTCGCGGTGCTCGTGTTCCTGTTCGTGCACCTGCTGCCGGGCGACCCCGCTCGGCTCGCGGCGGGGCCGGAGGCGGACGACGCGACGGTCGCGCTCGTGCGCGCCGATCTCGGCCTCGACAAGCCGCTGCCCGCGCAGTTCGCGAACTTCTTCGCGCGGATCGCGCACGGCGACTTCGGCACGTCGACGCGCAGCAAGCGGCCCGTCGCGACCGAGATCGGCGAGCGCTTCATGCCGACGCTGTCGCTGACCGTCGTCAGCATGGCCTGGGCGACGCTCTTCGGCATGGGGATCGGCATCGCGTCGGCCGTGTGGCGCAACCGCTGGCCGGACCGCGTCGGGATGACGCTCGCGGTGTCGGGCATCTCGTTTCCGGCGTTCGCGCTCGGGATGCTGCTGATGGAAGTGTTCTCGGTGAAGCTCGGCTGGCTGCCCGTGGTGCCGGACGGCTCGTGGAGAAGCTACGTGCTGCCGTCGCTCACGCTCGGCGCGGCCGTGGCCGCGGTGATGGCGCGCTTCACGCGCGCGTCGTTCGTCGAGGTGCTGCACGAGGATTTCGTGCGCACCGCGCGCGCGAAGGGCGTGCGCGAGCCGGTGGTCGTGCTCAAGCACTGCCTGCGCAACGCGATGATTCCGGTCGTCACGATGATGGGGCTGCAGTTCGGCTTTCTGCTCGGGGGCTCGATCGTCGTCGAGGCGGTGTTCAACTGGCCGGGGCTCGGCCGCCTGCTCGTCGATGCGGTGACGATGCGCGACTACCCGGTGATCCAGGCGATCGTGCTGCTGTTCTCGCTCGAGTTCATCCTGATCAACCTGACCGTCGACGTGCTGTACGCGGTCATCAACCCGACGATCCGTTTCAAGTGAGGCGCGCATGAACGCGACTGTTCCTACCACCCCGGCCGCCGCGCCGGCCGCGATCCGCACGCCGTGGAGCGAGTTTTGGCGCAAGTTCAGAAAGCAGCACGTCGCGCTCGCGGCGGGGGCGTTCGTGCTGCTGCTCGTCGCCGTCGCGATCGTCGGCCCGCATTTCGTGCCGTACGACCCGGAGAACTATTTCGACTACGACGCGTTGAACGCGGGGCCGTCGGCCGCGCACTGGTTCGGCGTCGATTCGCTCGGCCGCGACATCTTCAGCCGGATCGTCGCGGGCGCGCGGATCTCGCTCGCCGCGGGCTTCTTCTCGGTCGCGCTCGGCGCGGCGATCGGCACGTTCTTCGGCCTGCTGGCCGGCTACTACGAAGGCTGGTGGGACCGCGCGACGATGCGCGTCGCCGACGTATTGTTCGCGTTCCCGGGCATCCTGCTCGCGATCGGCGTGGTCGCGATCCTCGGCAACGGGATGGTCAACGTGATCTGCGCGGTCGCCGTGTTCAGCGTGCCCGCGTTCGCGCGGCTCGTGCGCGGCAACACGCTCGCGCTCAAGCAGATGACCTACGTCGAGGCCGCGCGCAGCATCGGCGCGTCCGACCGCACGATCATCATGCGCCACATCCTGCCGGGCACGGTGTCGTCGGTCGTCGTCTATTTCACGATGCGCATCGGCACGTCGATCATCACCGCCGCGAGCCTGTCGTTCCTCGGCCTCGGCGCGCAGCCGCCGACGCCCGAGTGGGGCGCGATGCTCAACGAGGCGCGCGCGGACATGGTGAACGCGCCGCACGTCGCGCTCTTTCCGAGCATCGCGATCTTCCTGACCGTGCTCGCGTTCAACCTGCTCGGCGACGGGCTGCGCGACGCGCTCGACCCGAAGCTGGAGCGGCGCTGATGGGCGCGCACGCAGCGGGCGGGCCGGATGCGGCGGGCGGCGTGAACGTGACGCGCGCAGCGGATCGGGCGGACGCCGCGCCGCACGTCGGCGCGCTGCCGGCGGGGCCGCTTTGCAGCATCGCCGACGTCGCGGGCGTGACGGTCGGCCACGCGACGCTCGATTCGGGCGGCGTGCAGACGGGCGTGAGCGTCGTGCGGCCGCACGCGGGCGACGTCTATCGCGACAAGGTGCCCGCCGCCGCGGCGGTGATCAACGGCTTCGGCAAGAGCGTCGGGCTCGTGCAGCTCGACGAGCTCGGCGTGCTCGAGACGCCGCTCGCGCTGACGAACACGTTCGGCGTGGCGGCGCTCGCGCACGCGCAGATCCGCGCGGCCATCGATGCGAATCCGCAGATCGGCCGCGCGTGGCCGACCGTCAATCCGCTCGTGTTCGAATGCAACGACGGCTATCTGAACGATCAGCACGCGTTCGCGGTGACGCCCGAGCACTACGCGCAGGCGCTCGCCGACGCGCGGCCCGGGTTCGCGCGCGGCGCGGTCGGCGCGGGGCGCGGGATGTCGTGCTTCGACCTGAAGGGCGGAATCGGCTCGGCGTCGCGCGTCGCGCGCGCGGCGGGCGAATCGTGGACGGTGGGCGCGCTCGTGCTCGCGAACTTCGGCCGGCTGCCGATGCTGACGATCGACGGCGTGCCGGTCGGGCGGATGATCGCCGCGCGGGACGCGGGCGGCGCGCAGGGCGCGGGCGCGGCGCGGGACGATGCCGGCACCGGCGGCACGGGCGGCATGGGCCGCGCCGGCGACGCGGCGCACGATGCGGGTGACTGCGCGAATGCCCGCGCGAACAGCGGAGCGGCCGGCGGCCTCGCGCCCGACGCCGCCGCTGCGCGGCCGGATGCGCCGCCGCCCGAGCAGGGCTCGATCATCATGCTCGTCGCGACCGACGCGCCGCTGTCGTCGCGGCAGCTGAGGCGCGTCGCGCTGCGCGCGGCCGCGGGCCTCGCGCGCACGGGCTCGGTGTACGGCCACGGCAGCGGCGACATCGCGCTCGCGTTCTCGACCGCGTACACGGTGCCGCACGACGCCGAGCGCTTCGCGCTGCCGGCGCTCGTCGCCGACGCCGCGCTCGATCCGCTCTTCGCGGCCGCGGCCGACAGCGTCGAGCAGGCGATCGTCGACGCGCTGTGGCGCGCGACGAGCGTCGTGGGCCGCGACGGCCACGCGCGCCGCGCGCTGCGCGACGCCGCGCCGGAAGTCGAACGATGGATGCGCGCATCGCGCGAGGCAAACCGATGAAAGTGCTGATTTCGACCGATATCGAAGGGGTGGCGGGCGTCGTGAGCGCCGAGCAGACGCGCGCCGGCAATCCCGAATACGAGCGTGCGCGCCGCTGGATGACGGCGGAAGCGAACGCGGCAGTCGAAGGCGCGTTCGCGGGCGGCGCGACGCGCGTGTGGGTCAACGATTCGCACGGCGGCTTTCGCAACCTGCTGCCCGACGGCATCGACGCCCGCGCGCGCGTCGTGCTCGGCAAGCCGCGCACGCTCGGGATGATGGCGGGCCTCGAAGCCGGGCCCGATCTCGTGTTCATGATCGGCTTTCACGCGAAGGCGGGCACACGCGGGCTGCTCGCGCACACGATCAACAGCGGCGCGTTCGCGCGCGTGCTGCTCGACGGGCGCGAAGCCGGCGAGGCCGGGCTCTACGGCGCGCTCGCGCACGAATACGGCGCGCACGTGGCGCTGCTGTCCGGCGACGACGTGTTCGTCGACGAGACGCGGCCGCTCTTTCCGGCCGCGCGCTTCGTGACCGTCAAGGAGGCGACGGGATTCGCGAGCGGCGCGTCGATGACGCCCGCCGCCGCGTGCGCGGCGATCGGCGTCGCGGCGCGGCAGGCGGTCGAGCAGGCGCGCGAGGTCGCGCACCTGGCGCGCCCGCACGCGCCGCGCGCGGCGGCCTGCGAGCTGCGCGCACAGACCGTCGCGGCCGCCGATCTCTTCTGCCAGTGGCCGTCGCTCGAGCGCGTCGACGCGCTCACGCTGCGGTTCGCCGCGCCGTCGATCGAGCACGTCGTGCGAACGTTGAACTGCCTGTCGGCGATGTCGTTCATGCTGCGTTGAATCGCGCTTGCGCGTCAGCGTACGGGCGGCGGGAAATCTGTCAGGTCAAATAGAACGTGTTAGAGGTGTTGTCGAATCCGACATTGACCGCACCGCCGCTCAGCGGCACCGCGAGACTGTTCGTCGGCGTGAACGGGGCGATCATGCCGTTTACGCCGGACGACAGGAACAGATCCGCCCAATCGAGCAGATAGAACGCCGCTTGCGTATTCGTGATCACAGCAGTGGCGTTCATCGTCGATATCGCGGTTGCGCCGTTGACCGTTGCCCGTTGCGCGAGCCCGAAAGCGCCGGACGCGCCGATTTGCAGATTCCGGATGGAGTACGCGCCGGCCGGCCCGATGCCCGCATTGCCGTTGTCGATCTGGCCGTTGCGGAACGAATAGAGCGTCTCGATCCGCGCCGGTCCGTTCGTCGTCGCATTGATCTCGAGCACGTTGCCTGCCGTCAGCGTGGTCGCCGTCATGTAAAGGAAAATGGCGTCGTCGATGACGACGCTGTTGTGCTCGTACGGCGAGAACGCCTGCCATATGACGGACGCGCTCACCGATGCGCCGCGCATGTTCGCCAGTGTCGAGCTGACATAAGTGTCGACCCGTCTCGTCAACGTGACCGCAAGCCGCGCATCGCGGATCTTCGCCACGCCTGCCGAATCGATCGCGATGTAGATCGTGCAAACCGGCATGATCCGTGCGCCGGCCTGCCACTCGACGCGGCAGACCGGCTCCGCGCATCTCACACGATTCTTCTCAGCGTGCCGTAGCTTTCGGATCCGGTGACGGCGCCTCGAAGTCCCTCGACGAACTCCTCCCCACTGAGAACGGCCGGTTGCTGGAGGTAGAACGTATTGGTCCGTTCGTTGAAGCCGACCTGGGCGGCCGGATTCTGGGTGGACAGCGTGATCGGCAGCGCGTTGCTGGCTACCTGCGATATCACCGAGCCATTGTTGCTGTACGACGCGAGGAACAGCGAGAGATTTTCGATCGGCGTAAACGATGCCCTCATGTTGTACGCGACCGGCACGGCGTTGAGCGGCGCCGCGACAGGAACATTGTTGACGACCGCCTGCTGGGCAAGCCCGAAACTGAAGTTGCCGGCCTGGCTGTTGAGGAGGTTGAACGTGCTGGGGCTGCCGCCGTCGGCGCCGGTGAACTGGGCGCGTTCGAACGTGTAGGTCCAGCCGGTTTGAATCGGCGCACCCGTTTGCGACGTCATCATGATCGTGGCGCCCGCCTGCAGGACGGTGGTCGTCGCGTACATCGTGTACTGCTCCTGCCACGAGATCTGGTTCAACTGGAGCGGCTGGAACGTTACCCAGGCGATCGGCAGGTTGCCCTGCTGCAGTGGATCCGAGATCACGCTCTTGACGAGCGTGACATGAAGCCCATTTTGGTAAATGGTATTCAATCCGGTGTTGCTAATAGAAATGTTGATCTGGTAATTCATTCTTAATCCCCTTGAGTGAGACATTAAAGAAAAACCAGCCATCGACGAGCTGGCGCTGCGACATCCCAGGCATACGCGGTTGCCCGGACGATAATCGCGTGATTCGGGATCCGAGTGATATTTCCGGATGCGTCTGTACGTGAGCGGCAAGAAAGCATGTGACGCCAAGTGTCGGTCGAGTACGGGCGCATAGGGCAGCAATCAACATCCGGTTTGCGTGAGTTTCCGCAGCATTTTGGTGAATGGCTGGTTTGATGTTTTCTTTTTCGTTTCGTGAGATAAGCGATCTGCTGGAATCAGGATAGGACGAATGGCGAGGTATTCAAGCGAAGATCTGATTTCAAATGGAATTAAAGAGGCATTCGTCGTCGATCCGCTCCTTGGCTGAAAGAAGCTTTAATTGCGCCGGACATGACGGGATTGGCTCCTGTTTCCGTTCGGGGCCGATCGACCGGCCAGCCGACGATTGGGGGGCGCGGCCCGGGCGCCGCGGATCGTCGCATGGCCGAAAAAAGTGGGGATAAGGAGGGGCGATCCGCCCGAATGGCCGATTGCGTGCGCGGCACGGATCGCACACACAACCGGCGGACGTCGGTTCGTTCAGATATCGAAGAACACCGTCTCCCGCTCGCCCTGCATGCGGATGTCGAAGCGATAAACGGTCACGCCGTTCGCCTGCGCGTCGCGCTTCGCGATCAGCGTCGCGCGGCGCTCGGCCGGCACGGTGTTCAGCGCCGCGTCGGCTTCGTTCGCGGCCGCTTCGTCGTCGAAGTAGATCCGCGTGAACGCATGCGTGAGAATGCCGCGCATCATCACGGTCACGTCGACGTGCGGCGCGTCCGTCTCCGACGTGCGCGCCGGTTTCACCGTTCGCACGACGAAGCGGTTCTGCGCGTCGGTGCCGGTGCCGACGCGCGCGAAGCCGTTGAAGCCGCGCTGCGCGGCGTCGTCGCGCGACGTCGGATAGCGGCCCTCGCCGTCGACTTGCGTGAATTCGAGCACCGCGTCGCCGACGGCGTTGCCGTCGCCGTCGATCACGCGGCCGACGAGCAGGATGTGCTCGCCTGCCGCGTCGGGCGTCGCGATCTCGGGCGTGAAGAGGCTCTTCAGATCGAAGTTGTACTGCTGCGGGCAGAGGCCGTACGCGAAGTACGGGCCGACGGTTTGCGAAGGGGTCTGTTTCGGCGTCGTCATGCTCAGCGCTCCGTCGGGGTGGCGTCGCGGCCGCGCAGCACGATGTCGAATTCGTAGCCGAGCGCGAAGCCTTCTTCGGTCGTGCCGATCGAGAAGCGCGAGATCAGGCGATCGCGCGCGTCCTCGGGCGTGCCCTGGAAGATCGGGTCGAGCGCGAGGAGCGGATCGCCCGGGAAATACATCTGCGTGACGAGCCGCGAGCCGAAATAGTCGCCGAACAGCGAGAAATGGATGTGGTTCGGCCGCCACGCGTTCGGATGATTGCCCCACGGATATGCGCCCGGCTTGATCGTGAGGAAGCGGTAGCGGCCGTTCTCGTCGGTGAGGCACCGGCCCGCGCCGAGGAAGTTCGGATCGAGCGGCGCGTCGTGCTGATCGACCTTGTGCACGTAGCGGCCCGCGGCGTTCGCCTGCCAGACCTCGACGAGCGTGTTGCGCACCGGCTTGCCGCCTTCGTCGAGCACGCGGCCCGTGACGATGATCCGCTCGCCGAGCGGCTCGCCGTTCTTCGCCGCGTTCTTCGTCAGGTCGTGGTCGAGCGGGCCGAGGTCGCCCGCGCCATAGACGGGCGCGTGCTGGTTGCGCAGCTTTTCCTTCAGCGGGATCAGCGGCTGCGTCGGGCCGCGCTTCACCGACGAGCGGTACGGCGGATGAATGTACGCGGGATGCGACGGCCAGTCGCGCGGCGCGAGCGTCGAGGAATCCATCGGGATCGTCTCCGGGTTGATGGTTGTCAAGGCGGGATGGAGGGACTTTAGCTAATCCGGAAAGTTATGCAAAATGATGTTTTATCGCTAATCGTATAACCAGACGTTATGCAACACCGGATTGCCGACGGCCGGGTCAAGTTCCGGCACCTGCAGTGCTTTCTCGCCGTCGCGCAGTTCGGCAGCGTGCAGAAGGCCGCGCAAAGCCTGTCGATCACGCAGCCGGCCGTGTCGAAGACGATCGCCGAGCTCGAGTCGATCCTCGGCGTGAAGCTGTTCGAGCGCGGCCGTCAGGGCGCGCGGCCGACGCGCGAGGGGCAACTGTTCATTCCGCACGCGAGCGCGTGCGTGCTCGCGCTGCGGCAGGGCGTCGGGCTCCTCGCGCGCGAGGGCGGCGGCGCGGCCGCGACGCTCGAGATCGGGATGTTGCCGACCGTCGCCGCGTCGCTCGCACCCGCCGTCTTGCAGGCGCTCGCGAGCGAATGGCCGCGCGCGGTCGTGCGGATCGCGACCGTCGCGAACGCCGAGCTGCTCGAACGGCTGAAGGCGGGCGCGATCGAGTGCGCGATCGGGCGGCTGTCGGAGCCGGAGCGGATGGTCGGGCTGTCGTTCGAGCACCTGTACAACGAGCCGCTCGTCGCGGTCGTGCGCGCGGGCCATCCGCTCGCGGCGAGCGCCGCGCCCGCCGCGCAGCTCGCGCGCCATCCGGTCGTGCTGCCGCCGTACGGCACGATGATTCGCCAGGCGGCCGAGCAACTGCTGAGCGCGTGCGGCGCGCCGCCGCTCGAATCGTTCGTCGAGGTGCTGTCGGTGTCGGTCGCGCGCGCGCTCGCGCTCGAGAACGACGCGGTGTGGTTCGTGCCGCGTTACGCGGCCGAATACGATCTCGCGGCGGGCACGCTCGTGCGGCTCGCGCTGCCCGTCGAGGGCGCGGACGAGCCGGTCGGGCTGATCCTGCGCACCGATGCGCAGCTTTCGCCCGTCGCGCGCTCGCTGATCGAGGCCGTGCGGGCGGTCGCGCGGCGGCGGCTCGGCGCGGCGGGCGGGCGAAGTCGCCGCGACGGGCAGGGTGCGCCGAAGCGGGCGCGCGGCACGCGAAAGCGCGGGGCGTGACGCGCGACGTCCATCCGCTCATTCCATGCCGAGCTTGCCGAAATCGAATCGCTCCGCCGACAGCAGGAAGCCGCTCGATTTCTTGCCCGGCGCCGCGCCCTTGATCTGGCATTGCTTGAAGAACGACACGTACGTGTTCTGATTGAACTCGCTGTCCGGCGCCGGCTCGACGTAGCGCACCCACAGCTCGAGCGTGTCCTTGTTCGGCATCGCGATGAAGTGCCCGGCATCGCACATCTTGCTGACGTAGGCGCTCGACATCCACCACGCGTACGCGGTCCGGCTGCGCATCAGCTCGCCGCGCGTATCGACGAACAGCACGCATGCGAGCGCCGAATTGGGCGTCGCGCAGATCAGCGCGAGATCGGCCGGCTTGATCGAGAAATAGCCTTCCCAGCTCGGCCGCTCGCCTTTTTGCTTCGGCGGTGCGATCGGCGCGGCCTGGCGGCTCTTGACCTGCACGTAGATCGGCGTTTCCGGCGCGTTGCGATCGACCGGCTTCGGCGCGTCGTCGAGCCGCGACAGATGCCGGTACGCGCGCGTCACGACGAGATCGAAGCCTTTGTCGATCGGCAGCTTGAACGCCTCCATGTTGTGGCGGAAGCACTCGGACATGATGTAGTGCTCGCCCGCCGCGCCGATGTAGAGCAGTTCGGTGGGAATGGACGACGATGATTTGGCGTGGGTCATGGCGAACAGGATGGGTGGGCCGCTAGGCCGGCAACGGCGTGTTGCGATTCGAATGCGTTCGGCGTCGACGTTTCTGTTTTTGAAACGATCGACGTGCCCGGCCGCGCGCGTCGTTCGGCCCGCGCTCGCGCGTGACGCAGAATTATGACGAACGGGACCGCGCGCGCAAGCGCGTCCGCATCGACGAAGCGTGACGAAGCGCGACGCAGCGCGGCGAAGGCGCCATGCCCGGCCGCGCGGGCATGGCGGAATCGATCGCGTGATCGCGCGTGACGTGGGCGTTATCGGCGTCGATCCGGCATTCTTGAGCGCTTTCCGGCGACGTGAATCGAATCGCCGCGCGCAAAGTCAACATCGCGCCGAACGTCCGATAAAATGGCCGCTCGTCGCGTTCCGCGACGTCGATTCGAAATGTCCCCGATCGATTGGCCCGTGTCGCCGATTCGGCGCGCCGAGGCGCTTCGCGGTCGGAATATTCCGATTCTTCCGGCACGGCGGCGCGCGATCGCGCGTCGTCCCGATGCGCGCCGCGCGGCGCGCTTCGGGGCAATGGCCGGCGATCTTTTCCGTGACGAAGCGCGTCGCGCTCATCTAGACAAGCATGAAATCGATACATGCCGGCTTGCGCGGACGGCGAGGACCGTCACACCGGATGCCGCTCGGCTACATGGTGATCGCCGGCGCGGTGGCGGTCGCGATCGTCATGATGTCCATCTGCGCGGCCATCCTGCGCGACAGCCGCGACGACGCGTTCGAGCACGCGCAAGGCGCCGCGCGCAACACGCTGCAGATGATCGCGCGCGACGTCACGCGCGGCTTTCACCTGTACGACGAGACTCTCGCGCGCATCGCCGCGCAGCTCGGCGACAGCAGGATCGCCGCGCTGCCCGCCGACTTGCGCCGCTCGGTCCTGTTCGATTCCGCGGCGGCCGCGAGGGAGGCCGGCACGCTGTACGTGCTCGACGCGCACGGGCGCGTGCAGCTCGCATCGGCGAACGGGCCGCTGCCCACGGCGAGCTTCGCGTCGTACGACTTCTTCGCCGCGCTGCGCGACGCGCCGAGGCCCGGAACGTATCTGAGCGGGCCGTACCGCCTGCCGTCGCGCGACGGCGAGCCGTGCGTCGCGCTGTCGCACCGCGTCGAGCGCGCGGACGGCTCGTTCGCGGGCGTCGTCTTGCTCGCGGTGCGCCTCGCGTACTTTCAGCAGTTGCTGGCGGCGGCCGATGCGGGCCCGCACGGCGCGATCTTGCTGATTCACGCGGACGGGCGCATCGTGATGCGGATTCCGTTCGACGAGAAATTCATCGGCCTCGACCTGAGCGGGACGAGCATCTACACGCGCGCGCAATTCGGCCGCTCGGGCGAGTTCTTCGACGCCGGGCCGATCGATCGCGTGAAGCGCTTCTACCTGTATCGGCGGCTCGACGAAATTCCGCTGATCGTGCAGGTGGCGATCGCCGAAGACGACATCTACGAGACGTGGCGCGCTCGTGCGTGGCGCTTCGGCGTGCTGACGGGCGTGTTCGCGCTGATCTTCGTCCTGATGAGCGCGTATCTCGCGCATTCGCTGTGGCGCAAGTCGACGGCCGAAGCGGCGCTCGCACGGCTCGCGGGCACCGACAGCCTCACGGGGCTGCACAACCGGCGCGCGCTCGACGAGACGCTCGAGCGCGAATGGCGGCGCGCGGTGTACGGCGAGCGTCCGCTCGCGATCCTGTTCGTCGACATCGATCGCTTCAAGCGCTACAACGACACGTACGGGCACCGCGTCGGCGATGAGGTGCTCGCGACCGTGTCGCGCTGCATCGCGCAGCAGGCGGCGCGGCTCGGCGACGTCGTCGCGCGATACGGGGGCGAGGAGTTCGTCGTCGTGCTGCCGGACACGCCGCGCGGCGGCGCGCTCGTCGTCGCCGAGCGTGTGCGGCTCGGCGTGCGGATGCTCGGGATCGAGCACGAAGGGTCGGAAGTCGGGTTCGTGACGGTCAGCGTCGGCGTCGCGGTGTGGCAGCCGGACGGCGCGCCCGCGCCGCGCGTCGCGGCGATCGTCGAGGCGGCCGATCGCGCGCTCTATCAGGCGAAGGCGAGCGGGCGCAATCGCGTCGTCGACGTCGGGCTCGGATGAGGCGGCCGGCAATGGGCGGCTTCGGGGCGCTCGGCGCGTGCGCCGGCGGTTTCGGGCGATTTCGGCGGCCTAAGGGGGTTGGGGGGATCGGATGGCTCGAACGACTCGGATGACGTGAGCGAAGCGCGCGACACGAACGACGCGAACAACGCGAACGACACGAACGACACGAACGACACGAACAACGCGAACAACGCGAACAACGCGAACAACGCGAACGTCTCGAATGATTCGAAGGACACGGCCGACATGAACGAAGCGAACGATGCGACCGTCGCGAGCAGCCCAAACGACTTGACCGGCGACAACGCGGTCGCCCCATAATTGCCGCCCGCCGCCCGCCGCCCGCCGCCCGCCGCCCGCCGCCCGCCGCCCGCCGCCCGCCGCCCGCCGCCCGCCGCCCGCCGCCCGCCGCCCGCCGCCCGCCGCCCGCCGCCCGCCGCCCGCCGCCTCCCCGAATTCGCCCGCCGCCTGACGGCCCGACACGCAAATCCCGCGCATCACCGCAACACGACGGCGCGCCCGCCGGACATAGAATGGCCTTTCCCGACACGCGAAAGGTGCGCGATGAGCGAACGACAATGGAGCGCGGTGGACGATTTCCTCTGCGATCAGCTCGCGCCGTCCGATCCGGCGCTGGACGCGGCGCTCGCGTCGAGCCGGGCGGCCGGCCTGCCCGCCATCAACGTCACCGCGAATCAGGGCAAGTTCCTGAACCTGCTCGCGACGATCCGCGGCGCACGCCGGATTCTCGAGCTCGGCACGCTCGGCGGCTACAGCACGATCTGGCTCGCGCGGGCGCTGCCGCCGGGCGGCGTGCTGCTCACGCTCGAGGCCAATCCGGACTACGCGGCGCTCGCACGCGAGAACATCGCGCGCGCGGGGCTGGCGAACGTCGTGACGGTCGTCGCCGGCCGCGCGAAGGACAGCCTCGAGCGGCTGATCGCCGAGCGGGCCGAGCCGTTCGATCTGATCTTCGTCGACGCCGACAAGGACAACTATCCGCAATACCTGCCGCTCGCGGTCGCGCTGTCCCGCGCGGGGACGGTGATCGTCGCCGACAACGTCGTGCGGCAGGGGCGCGTCGCGGATCGGCGCAACCACGATCCGGACGCGATCGGCGTGCGCGAATACTTCCGCCTGATCGCCGCGCATCCGCGCCTGTCGACGACCGCGCTGCAGACCGTCGGCTCGAAAGGCTGGGACGGTTTCGCGCTGACCGTCGTGACGGCATAGGCCAAAGCGCGTCGACGGCGTGCGAACGAGCGCCTCACGGAATTCGGCGCCCGCCGAATTCCGGCTCAATCGGGCCGGGTTCGATGGATGACGACGACCGGATATCGTCGTTTCCAGATGGCGCAGGCGAGCGAATGTCCGATCGCGCTGTTCGACATCGCGCTCGCCAAGCCGGGGATGTACGGAATCGACGCCAGCACGCCGTGGGAGCCGGACGTGACTTCATATTTCTTGGGGAGCTCGATCAGGGTGGTGCAGAGACGATCCCAATCCGTCGCGGTTCGCGACGAGTGGGAGCCGGCGTGATCGATGGCGGCGTACCTGCCGCTCGTCGGGTAGCACGGCGCGCCCACTTGGACGCCCTGGACGGCGCCTCCGTCGAACAGCGCGACGAGCATTTCGCCGAACGTGGTGTCGCAACGCGCATTTTGTATCGCGGGCGCGCACATCCAGCGCGACGGCCACAGGCCGTTCGTGTTCCAGCCCTTGCTCTTGCGGCTCGGCGCGGCCGCATACCAGCCGTAGGGAGGCGTATGCGAGGTGCCGGGCACGGCGAATTTGCCCAGCAGGCCGTTGCGCCCGTTCGCTCGATGCAAGTCGAACGGGGGCCACGCCGACAACAGGGCGAGTTCCTTGTTGGTCGACGCATCGGGATTGGACGCCGACAACGACGTGACGGGAACCTTCGGCTGTTGCGCGCTCGGCGCGGCCTTCGCCTGGACGATCAGGCCCCGGCCGCGGCGAAGCGTGATTTGGCCGTGCCTGGTGAATGCGTCGATCACGAAAATGGCGGCGTCGCCCAACTCGACCGGGCGGGTGATCGCGTGTCCGTGGCAATCGACGACGCCGTAAGGTTGCATGTCCGCATAGGGCTTCTTGTCGATCCAGCCCATCGAGATTTGAAGCGATTCAGCCGGGTGGGCCGTCGTCAGGAACGCGTCGCGGACGGCGATCAGAAAGGGCCGGTCGAAGAGCCGCGCCAACTGCTCAAGCTCTCCGAACCGCCCGAACCCGCTGTATTGTCCGGCGACTGCCGCATCGATATCCGCACTGGCGCTCATGGATTCCTCGTCGATGTGTTCTAGGGCCGGTTCACGCTGGTAACGGGCTTGCGCCGGCCGCCAGAAGGGCCGAGCGCGAGGATCGCGACGAAGCGAATACTCGACGTATTCGCGAGGAGCACCGCGCAGCGATCGGTCCTTCTGGCGGCCGGCCCCTCGAAGGATTTTTTCGATCACGGGGACGTGCCCGTGCGCCCGCATTGCGGCGTGGTTCGTCGTTGCAATGGCGACGGCTGTTGCGCCTCCTCTCTCTCCTTGCCCTGCGGGCGCAAAGGCACGTTCGCGAGTCCGCTGCCAGCGTGAACTGGCCCTAGGGGTTTGTGTGGCTCGCGAGGGCGAATTGTGCGCCGCCGCCCGCATCGGGCGGGCGGCAACTGCGAGATTTCGGAGCGTGCGCCGTCAGGCCGCGCGCCGCCGCCGCACCGCCTGCGCGAGCGTGTCGAGCACGGGCTCGGTCTGCGCCCAGCTCAGGCACGCGTCGGTGATCGACACGCCGTATTGCAGCGGCACGCCCGGCTTCAGTTCCTGCCGGCCGGCCTCCAGGTTGCTCTCGATCATCACGCCGGTAATGCGCCGCTCGCCGTGCGACAGTTGTCGCGCGAGGTCTTCGGCGACGTCGGCCTGCCGCAGGTGCGACTTGTTCGAGTTCGCATGCGAGCAGTCGACCATCACCTGTTCGCGCAGGCTCGCCGCGCGCAGCACCGCGCAGGCGTCCTCGATGCTCGCGCCGTCGTAGTTCGGGCCCTTCTTGCCGCCGCGCAGGATCACGTGCGCGTCGTCGTTGCCGCGCGTCTCGAAGATCGCGGCCATGCCCATCTTCGTCATCCCCATGAACGCATGGGTCGCGCGCGCCGCGACGATCGCGTCGGCCGCGATCTGCACGCCGCCGTCGGTGCCGTTCTTGAAGCCGATCGGGCAGCTCAGGCCCGACGCGAGCTGGCGGTGGCTCTGGCTCTCGGTCGTGCGCGCGCCGATCGCGCCCCATGCGATCAGGTCCGCGATGTACTGCGGGCTTAGCAGATCGAGGAATTCCGTGCCCGCGGGCAGGCCGAGCGCATTGATGTCGAGGAGCAGACGGCGCGCCGCGCGCAGCCCTTCGTTGATGCGGAAGCTGCCGTCCAGGCGCGGATCGTTGATGTAGCCCTTCCAGCCGACGGTTGTCCGCGGCTTCTCGAAATACACGCGCATCACGATCAGCAGGTCGTCCCGCAGTGCGTCGGCGGTGGCCTTGAGCCGGCGCGCGTAGTCGAGCGCCTGGTCGTGATCGTGGATCGAGCACGGGCCGACGACCGTCACGAGGCGGTCGTCGCGGCCGTGCAGCACGCCGCCGATCGCCTGGCGGCTCTGCTCGACGAGCGTCTGGACGGCGGGCGGCACGGGCAGCTCGTCCTGCAGCAGCGCCGGGGAGATGAGCGGGCGCACCGCGCCGATGCGGACGTCGTCGATGCGCGTCGTGTCCTGCGTCGCGTCGGCGAAGCCCGCTTCCCGGTCGTGCAGGGGATTGTCGAAGTTTTGCATGGTGGGGTTCCGATTCTGCGCAATGAATCGCGATTATGGCATTCGCGCCGCGGCCCGGGAGGCGGGCGGCCGCGTCCGCGCTGCGCTGCCGCAAACGGCGGTACGGCGCTGGCCGGAGCCGCTCGCGGCCGCGCGGGCTGGCGTGCGGTCGTTTTTCTGTGCGAAGGTGTCGAATTCGGCGAGGCTGGTTCGTCGCTGTGTCGTAGCCGCAGGACGAAGCCGCGCCGCGCAGTGCCCGGCGGCCGCGCGGCGCAACCCACTGACTCGAGGAGAAACGACGATGCGCGTGATGGTGATCGTGAAGGCGACGAACGAATCGGAAGCGGGCAAGATGCCCGGCACGGAACTGCTCGAGGCGATGGGCAAGTTCAACGAAGACCTCGTGAAGGCCGGCGTGATGCTCGCGGGCGAGGGCCTGCATCCGAGCGCGAAGGGCAAGCGGGTGCGCTTTTCGGGCAGCGCGCGGACCGTGATCGACGGGCCGTTCGCGGAAACCAAGGAACTCGTCGCGGGGTTCTGGCTGTGGAAGGTCGCGTCGATGGACGAGGCGCTCGAATGGGTGAAGCGCTGCCCGAATCCGATGGAAGGCGATTCGGAGATCGAGATCCGGCCGTTGTTCGACATGGACGACTTCGGCGCGGAGATGACGCCCGAGCTGCGGGAGCGGGAGGAACGGTTGCGCGACGAGATCGACGCACGGGGGAAGGGGGCGCGCTGACGCGGCGTCCGCGTTCGCGTTCGCGCCGCCGCTGTCGCCGCCATCGCCATCGCCATCGCCATCGGTCGCTCGCCGTTCGGGGCGCTTGGGCGCGGGCCGCCCCATGGGCTCGGCGTGTCTCGGCGCCGACGATGGGCGCGGCGCAATGGGCGCGGCGCGACTGAGCGCCCGGCGCGGCGCGCTCCGCGCGTCGCCCGACGCGCGCGGTCCGACGCGGCGAGGAGCGTATCAGGCCGGCCCGAGAAACGGGTTCGGCTTGAATGGCTCGTCAGGCCGCCATTCGTGCGTCGGCGGAGTCGGCCGGAATGCATGCTTTTGCAGCGCGGATCGTCATGCGACTTCTTCGAACGCGCCCGTGCGCACCTCGCCGTCGCGCAGGTAGCGGGCCATCAGCATGCCGCCGGGCGTGGCCGTCGAGTGCGCGAGAGTGAAGGCGCACGCGAGCGCATCGTCGCCGAACAAGCGCTTGCCGCGCCCAAGCATGACCGGATAGATCAGCAGCCGAAGCTCGTCCACCAGGCCGGCTGCGAGCAGCTGGCGCACCTCCCGACACGGTGACGCCGAACGCATTGGCGGCCGCGACGATCGCGATCAGCACGGCGGCCGACGCGATCACCGTCGCGTGCCCGCCGCCCGTGACGGCGGCGACGTACGCGCCGCCGAACATCGCGGCGGCGGGCGCGCCGGCCGGCACCGCGAAATAGAAGCACCAGCCGACGACGGCCGCCGCTTTCGGGCCGAACGCGTTGCGCACGTAGGTCGACACGCCGCCCGCGTCCGGATAGCGGGCGCCGAGCGCGGCGAAGGTCGCGGCGAGCGGAATCGACAGCACGACGAGCGCCGCCCACGCGACGAGCGACGCGGGGCCCGCGACTTCGGCCGCGAGCGCGGGCAGCGCGATCACGCCGGTGCCGAGCACGGCGCCGACGTAGAGCGCCGTGCCCTGGAGGATCGTCAGCGAGCCGGCATGGTGCGGCGCGGCCGTGGCGCCGCGCTCGACGGGGGCGTTCATCTATCGGGTCTCCTGGTGGGCGTGTGACTGTGCGTGCGTGCGTGCGCGCGCGGCGGCCGGGCGGCGCGCGACGCGCAACCGGAGCGGCGATGATGGTGGATGGCGGCGGCTTCGGCGTGCGGGCGTTTAGTGGTTTGTCGCGGCCGGCGTGGATTGTTTCGAAACGAGATGAGGAAGCGGGGCGCTTGCTTGAGGCGGCGGACCGCGTTCGGCGGAATGAAGCGGCCCGCGTCGCCGAGTCTCCGGTTCGCCGCGTCTACAATTCACCGACTTGCCGACTTGCCGACTTGCCGACTTGCCGACTTGCCGACTTGCCGACTTGCCGGTTCGGTTCGGTTCGATTCGGCGCGGAAAGACGGGCCGGGGCGCCTCTGATCCCGCCTGTCCGCCGCGAACGCTTATTGCGGAATCACGAACGCCTGATGGAACACGATGCCGTTCGGCGTGCTCGGCGCGGTGAAGGAGAACGGCCTCTCGATCTTGCCGACGACGACGGTTCCCTTGAACGTGGCCGGGCCGCCCCAGTTGACGCCGACGATCATCAGCGTGTTGAGGCCGTCGGCGAGATACGGCGTCAGGTCGACCTGGTCGGAGAAGGTGGGATTGCCCTCGGTCTTCCTGTCGTAGACGACCAGGCCGTTGACGGTCGCGAAAATCTCATTGTCCGCGTTGGTGACGTATAGCGTGGCCATGGCGAAACCTCCGGAGTGGATGCGCTTGGATGAGGGACGATCGGCGGTCGGCTGAAGCGGCGGACGAGCAGCCCGTCCGCCGGAGCGGCCGCACCGGCCGGATCGGCTCGGGCGGCGGACGCGCCCGTCGCGGGATGCGGCGAGTGTGCAGGCGTCACCCGTCATCGATTATTCGAGCGGGGCTTGAAAATAACTACCGACCAGTTCTGGTAGGCGGCTCGCCGGGCGTGAGTCCGGATCGAGCCGGTTGCGAGCCGGTTGCGAGTGGGTTGCGAGCCGATCGTGAGCTGATCGTGAGCCGATTTCGGCTTGATCGTGAGTCAATCGTGATTTGATCGCGAGCCGCGAGCCGCGAGCCGCGAGCCGCGAGCCACGAGCCACGAGCTGTCATTGCCTCCGCCGCGCGGCCGCCCGCGTCATCGATGCCGTGCGAGCCTCGCGCGGGCGTCGTCCCGCTCGACGGCGTCGAGCTCGGGCGCGAAGGCGAACTGCCCGCCGACGAGCGACGCGACCGGCACGCCGTCGCGGAACAGGACCCGGTTGCCCGCGAGCGCGGGCACGCGGTCGCCCGGCAGCAGCGTGCCCGTCAGGTTGAGCGGATCGGCGCCGCTCACGCACTGCATCAGGCCCTCGGCCGGGCGGCGGCGCAGGTCGCGCAGGATCGGGATCGCGTCGGGCAGCGCGAACTGCTCGCCCGCGAGCCCCGCGACGAAGCGGCCGCCGCGAATCTCGCCGCGCGCCTCGAGCCGCCGGTAGACGGGCAGCAGCTCGCGCCAGCTCGGCATCCATCCGGCTTCGCATGCGAGGATTCGCCAGAACACGACGCCGTAGCGGCGCAACAGCGTCCGCGCGACGTGCTCGAGCGCGGCGGGCGCGATCGCACGACGGCCGGACGGAGGCGGCGACGCGCGCATCGCGCGCTCGACGCGGGCGTCGGCAGGCGCGGCGGCGTGTTGCGCGTCGCCGGCGCGAGCGAGGCCGTTGCCGGCACGTCGTCCGTCTTCGCCGCGTTCGCCGCGTTCGCCGTCTGCGCCGGGTTCGCCGGACGGGTCGCCTTCGCCAAATGCGCGGCGTTCGCCGCCGTCGCCGATTTCGTCGAAATCGGCGCGCGTGAGCGGCAGCCGCTGCACGAGCGCCCAGCGCCCCGCGTCGTCCATGCCGCCGATCAGCGCGCCGCCGCGTCGCGCGCGCGACGGCCGGTGCGCGCCGCGTTGCGCGGCCGGCCTGATCAGCGCGCGCAGGCCCGCGAAGCTGTCCGCGTTGACGAGCCCCGCCGCGACGAGCTCGCCGAGCGCGCGCTCGAGCTCGACGGGCAACAGGCGCGCGTGCGCGGCGAGCTCGTCGAAGAACATCGCGCCGTACGCGGCGAGCGTCGCGCGCACGCGCTCGGCGCGCGCGGACAGCGCCGGCTGCGCGGCCGGATCGCGCAGCGCCTGCCAGAGCGCGAGCTCGCGGCGCGGCAGCAGCACGACGGGCGTCGTCTTCACGGGCGCGCTCGCGGCTTTCGCCGGCGCGCCGAGCCGCGCCCACGCGAGCTTGCCGGCGCGGCACGGCTCGTCGAGGCCGCCCGTCACGTAATCGGCGAGCCGCGCGGGCAGCAGCTCGTCTTCCCACGCGCTCGCGGCGGCCTCGAAGCCTTCGAGCTGATGGGCGACCGACGCGAGCGCGTCGTTGCCCATGCCGCGCGTGTCGGGCGCGACGCGCTGCCAGTGGAACAGGAAGCGCATGAAGTCCGCGAGCTCGACGGGCTCGATCTCGCGCCGCAGGCGCTTCACGGTGTACCGGTGGATGCGCGCGAGCAGGTGCCGCTCGCACCATTCGTCGTCGCGCGCGCCCGGCGTGAAGCGGCCGCGCAGCACGTAGCCTTCGCGCTCGAGCGCGGCGAGCGCGATCGCGACCGACGACGCGGGCAGCGCGAGCGGCGCCGCGTGCGCGTCGGCCGAGAGCGGCCCGAAGCCCGTGAGCCGCGCGCGAATCACGTCGACGAGCGCCGCGTCGGGCTCCCACGGCGCGTCGAAGCCGGCCGGCGGCTCGAGCGGCGGTTCGAGCGGGGCGTTCGCGCCGTACAGCGCCCGCATGCACGCGACGCGCTCGGCGGGAAGCCACAGTCCGCGGCCGTTCGCGAGCGCGAGCCGGGCCGCGCGCTTGCCGGCCGCGAGCCGCTCGACGCACGCGCGCCAGCCGTCGTGCGCGTCGATCTCGTCGTCGGACACGCACGCGAGGCCGACGAGCGCATCGTGCATTTCGTCGGGCTCGCGCACGAGCGGCCACGCTTCGCCGCGCACCGAGTCGATCGCGCCCGCGTCGAGCGCGCCGAGATCGTCGGCCGCTTCCGGATCGCTCCAGCGCCGCGCGAGCACCGCCTGCGTGCGGCGCTCCTCGAGCGGCGCGTCGTCGAGGAACGCGTACGGCTTCGCGTTCAGGATCTCGGCCGCGAGCGGCGACGGCGCGGGCAGATCGCGTGCGACGAGCGCGACGTCGCCCGACTCGATCCGCCGCAGCAGCGCGAGCCAGCCTTCGGTGTCCATCGCGTCGTGCAGGCAATCGTCGAGCGTCTGGTCGACGAGCGGATGCCGCGGCACCTCGCGCTCGCCGACGATGTTCTCCGCGCACGCGACCTGATCGGGGAACACGGTCGCGAGCAGATCGTCGCTCTTCATTCGCTGCAGTTGCGGGGCGACCTTGCGGCCGCCCGCGAAGCGCGGCAGCGCGAGCGACGTCGTCGCGTTCCAGCGCCAGCGCGCGTTGAAGAGCGGCGCGTCGAGGAGCGCCTGGATCAGCACGTGCTCGGCGCTCGCCGCGCGCAGATAGCGCCAGACTTCGTCGAGCGCGAAGCTGTGCGCGTGCGACAGCGACAGGATTAGCGCGTCGTCGGTCGCCGCCGCCTGCAGCTCGAAGTTGAACGTGCGGCAGAAGCGCTTGCGCAGCGCGAGGCCCCACGCGCGGTTGATCCGGCTGCCGTTCGGCGAATGGATCACGAGCTGCATGCCGCCCGATTCGTCGAAGAAGCGCTCCATCACGAGCGTGTCCTGCGTCGGCAGCGCGCCGAGCGCCGCGCGGGCGCGCGCGAGATAGTCGGCGATCTGCCGCGCGGCTTCGGCGTCGACGCGGAGCTCGCCGGTCAGCCACGCGAGCACGGGCGCGAGACGGCGCGGCTCGGCGGCGGCGTCGGATGCGGCGGTTTCGGTTGCGGCAGATGCGCTTGCGGCAGATTCGGCTGCGGCAGATTCGGTTGCGGTGACGGCGATCGCGACGGTTTCGGCGTGCGTCGCGGCGCGCGGCGATGCGGCGGCGGCAGCGGGGCGCGCCGCGACGCGACGGCCGCGCGGCGCGGCGATATTTCTCGTTGCATCTTTATCTGCCTCTGCCTCTGCTCCCGTTCCCGTTCCCGTTCCCGTTCCCGTTCCCGTTCCCGTTCCCGTTCCCGCTCCCGCTCCCGCTCCCGCTCCCGCTCCCGCTCCCGCTCCCGCTCCCGCATTCGCATTCGCATTCGCGTTCGCACCCGAGTTCGCCTCAGCTCCCGCCCGAGCGGCATCCGCATCGCGTCGCGCGAGCAGCGCGTCGACGTGCGCGCGCAGCCGCGCGACGCCCGCCGACAGCTCGTCGCTGCGCGCGGGCGCCTCGCCGATCCAGAACGGGATGTTCGGCGCCTGCCCGTGCGCATCCTCGACGCGCACGCGCCCCGTCTCGATCCGGATGATCCGGTACGACTGGTTGCCGAGCTGGAACACGTCGCCCGCGAGGCTTTCGACCGCGAAATCCTCGTTGACGGTGCCGATGTTCACGCCCTGCGGCTCGAGCAGCACCGCGTAGTCGGCGTTGTCGGGAATCGTGCCGCCCGAGGTGACCGCCGCGATGCGCGCATTGCGCCGCCCGCGCACCGTGTGCGAGACGACGTCGCGATGCAGATACGCGGCGCGCGCGCCGCGCCGGGTCGTGAAGCCTTCGGCTAGCATCTTCAGCACGTCGTCGAACTGCTCGCGCGCGAGCGTCGCGTACGGCGCGGCCCGCGTCACGCAGCGGTAGAGCGCGTCCTCGTCCCATTCGCGGCACGCGACTTCGGCGACGAGCTGCTGCGCGAGCACGTCGAGCGGCGCGTGCGGGATGCGCAGCACGTCGAGCTCGCCGCGCCGCACGCAATCGAGGAGCGCCGCGCATTCGACGAGCTCGTCGCGCGACAGCGGAAAGAGCCGCCCCTTCGGCACGCCGCCGACCCGGTGCCCGGAGCGGCCCACGCGCTGCAAGAACGGCGCGATGCCGCGCGGCGAGCCGAGCTGGCAGACGAGGTCGACGTCGCCGATGTCGATCCCGAGCTCGAGCGACGCCGTCGCGACGAGCAGCTTCAGCTTGCCGTGCTTCAGGCGCTGCTCGGCGTCGAAGCGGTGCTCCTTCGCGAGGCTGCCGTGGTGCGCGGCGATCGCGTCCGCGCCGAGGCGCTCGGCGAGATGGCGCGCGGCGCGCTCGGCCATCCGGCGCGTGTTGACGAACACGAGCGTCGTGCGGTGCGCGGCCGCGAGCTCGGCGATGCGGTCGTAAATGCGCTCCCAGACATCGTTCGCCATCACCGGGCCGAGCGGCACCGGCGGCAATTCGAGCGCGAGATCGCGCGTGCGCGTGTGGCCCGTGTCGACGATCGCGCAATCGGGCGGCGCGTCGTCGCGGCCGCCGACGAGAAAGCGCGCGACCGCCTCGACGGGCTTTTGCGTCGCGGACAGCCCGATGCGCGGCAGCTTGCGGCCGGCGAGCGCGTCGAGCCGCTCGAGCGACAGCGCGAGATGGCTGCCGCGCTTGTTGTTGGCGAGCGCGTGAATTTCGTCGACGATCACGGTGCGCGTGCTCGCGAGCATGCGCCGGCCCGATTCGGACGACAGCAGCACGTACAGCGATTCCGGGGTCGTGACGAGAATGTGCGGCGCGTGCTTGCGATGCGCGACGCGCTCGGCCTGCGACGTGTCGCCGGTGCGGACCGCGGTGCGGATCTGCGGCGCGGGCAGCCCGCGCCGCGCGATCTCGGCGGCGATGCCGGCGAGCGGCGCCTCGAGGTTCACGTGGATGTCGTTGGACAGCGCCTTCAGCGGCGACACGTAGACGACGAGCGTTTCGTCCGGCAGCGCGCCGCCGTGCGCGAGCGCGTCGCGCACGAGATCGTCGAGCGCGGACAGGAACGCGGTGAGGGTCTTGCCGGAGCCGGTCGGCGCGGCGACGAGCGTCGAGCGGCCGGCCTTGATGTGCGGCCACGCGAGCGCCTGCGCGCCGGTGGGCGCGGCGAACGTATCGGAGAACCACGCGGCGACGACGGGATGGAACGCGTCGAGCGCGCGGGCGGCGGGGCGGGTGGTGGTGACGTCCATCGGAACCGTAGGTGGGGGCGGGCGCGGGCGGCGCAAGGCGGGGCCCGGCCGGATAGTGTGCCAGACGCGCGGGCGGATTGCAGGCGATCGGCGGGCGGGGACGTGGTGCGTTGCGGCGGGCGGCGCGGGGCGTGAGCCGGCCGCGGGAAGCGTGGGCGGCTCATGAATGCGACTAACGGTGGGGTCGTGTTGCGCCGAGGGCGGGGCGATCGTGCCTACAGAACGCAGAACGCAGAACGCAGAACGCAGAACGCAGAACGCAGAACGCAGAACGCAGGGCGCAGGGCGCAGAACGCGGGCATGCGACATGCGACATGCGACATGCGACATGCGACATGCGACATGCGACATGCCCGCGGAGATCATGCGCCGAACGAAAATGGTTCCGAAGGCGTGGACGTTATTCGCCTCGCGTCGCCGATGGCTTGTCGGCATCAGGGCTGGCGACGCGCTCGTTGGCCGAACTCGGTGATGCTTCGGGCAACGACTTCAGCTGCACTTTCGGTGGCGACTCCAGCGACAACTCCAGCGACAACTCCAGCGGCGCGCGATCGTCAGAACAGCCAGTTCTTCAGCGTGCCGACCGGGTCCGTGAGCAGTCTCCCCGGATCGATGACGAGGAGCTGGAGCGTCTCGATCGAGTGCGGAATGACCACGATCGAATAGGCGATGCGCGCCGCGACGAGCGCCGCCGTCACCTGTGCCGCGCGCGCCCAGAATCGGCGGCCGGTGCGGGCGATGTGCCGCCTGGCCGCGCGCCAGACGCCGACGACCCACCAGACGTTGAGGAGCGACAGCGCGACGTCGGCGAGCACCACCGGCGGGACGGCCGCCAGCGCGCTTGCGATCGCGTCGTTGTCTCCCGGTCCCTGTCCTTCGCCGAGCCGTTCGAACACTCGGGTCATCAGCACCTGGCTGCAGATCGTCCGCAGCGCGTAGATCGGCGATTGATTCAGCCAGAAGGCGATGCCGAGCGAGTAGTCGCCGCGCCAGTGCCGGACGATCCAGCGAAGCGGGCCGAAGCTCGGCAGCGGGCGTGCGGCGGATGAAGGCGGAGGCGTCGTGATGTCGTCGGTCATGTTCTTGTGCGTTGTGTCCAGGAACGATCCGGCCTGATCGTCGAAGGGCGCGGCGAGGCCGCGTTCGCCATTCTACCCGCGGCCGCGGCGCGGCCCGGACGCATGCCGGGAGCAGTGTCGATCGGCGGCCGGTTTGCCGATCGTCGGTGGAACGGCTGCCGGCCGAGCCGGCGCCGGTCGGCCGCGCGGGCGTCGATCGAGCGATCGCTTGCCGGCCAATCGTCGGGCGGGCGATTGCTGGCCGAACGATCGTCGGCCAGGCGGTCAGGATCGAACGGATGCCGGCCGGGCGATTGCCGGGCGAGCAATTGCTGGTCGAGCGATCGGCGATCGAGCGATTGCCTTCGAGCGCACGCGTCGGTCATGCGATTGACGTTCGAGTCATCATCGCCGTCATCCGTCATCCGTCATCCGTTATCTGTCATCCGGCGTCCGGTGTCCGGCGTCTGGCGTCTGGCGTCCGGCATTGGCATTGGCATTCGGCGTCTGGCATTCGGTATCCGTCGACGGGCGGCGTCATACCGTGCGCAGCCAGCCGAGCCAGTGCGCGAGCGGCGCCGCGTGCCCCCATGCGGCCTGCGCGAGCCACAGCGCGCCCGCCCACGCGGCCGCGACGACGAGCAGGTCGCAATGCCCGCTGTTCCACCAGTTCAGCGAATGGCGTTTCCACAGCCACGGCACGCCGAGCGGGTTCGGCCAGTCGGCGATCAGATGGACGAGGCCGCCGCACGCGAAGCCGAAGAGCGGCGCGGCCCAAGGGTGGAGATGGCCGAGCGACCGATACGCGAAGACGAGCATTGCCACCCACGCGACGCCCCAGTGCGTGACGGTGCGGTGCGTGACCCAGAGCCGCCGCGAGCGGCGCCACCACGCGAGCTCGAGCCAGTCGGGCGCGGTGCCGCCCGCGACGCCCGCCGCGAATGCGGCGAGGCTGTAGACGTGCCACGGTCCCGCGGCGCCCGCCTGCGCGACGAGCGCCGCGGCGACGAGGCCCGCGGCCCAGCCGCTTGCGTGATGTGCTGCGTGTGATGCCATGCCGGTGTTGCGTCGGCGCGCGGCCGAAATCGAAAAGGGGCGCTATCTTCGCAGATTTGGCGTGCGGCGCGCAGGAGCGGCGAAGAAAAGTTTTCGGCGCGCGCCGAGCGATGCGAACGTGAAGTTGCGCGCGGCGTGGCGGGCGCTTGGCACGGCCGACGCAGCAATCCTTTCGATCATCGCGGTGCGGCAAGGCTGATCGGCATGCAACCGTTGCCAATTGGCGGATGCCGTCTGATTTTTCAGCGCAACTTGGCGCAACTAACTACATTATCGGCAGTGCCTCGGCGCAACGAACGCGTGACGAGCTTCCGACGAGCGCGCGGACGCAGCGGCCGCGCGCTTGCACGAACGGCGACCGGGCAACGCCGGCGTTTCGCGATTCGTCCGCCGTGGGCAACGGATGCGGCGCGGCCGGCTCGCGCGCCGGGGGCACGCACGCGGCATGCCGCGTATCGATTGCCGCTGCTTGTCATCCGGTGCGAGCCTGTCGCCATGCAATGCAACGCCGCATCCACGAGCCGCGCTCCGGGCCCCGCCGGCCGGCGCGACTACGAAGCCCCATTTTTGTTTACGCGTGCAGCCGTGCTATAAGCCTATTCGTCAGCTTTTCGCGCCCCAATTTGCAAGGAGATCAACATGGGAGACATGCAATGAACGCAACGAACCGCTTCAAGTCGACGGCGCTCGCCGCGCTCGTGAGCGCGGCCTTCGTCGGCTTCCTGCCGAGCGCGCCCGCTCATGCGAAAGGTCCGCAGCGCGTCGTGCTCGACGGCTCGGCCGTCGCCGTCGCCGACAAATACAGCGCCGACGCCGCCGAGCAGATCTTCAAGGAAGGCGGCAACGCGGTCGACGCCGCGGTCGCGATCGCATTCACGCTCGCCGTCACGTATCCGGAGGCGGGCAACATCGGCGGCGGCGGCTTCATGACCATCTACAAGGACGGCAAGCCGTACTTCCTCGACTATCGCGAGCGCGCGCCGCTCGCCGCGACGAGGGACATGTACCTCGACAAGGACGGCAACGTCGTCAAGGGCATGAGCCTGTACGGCGACCGCGCGGTCGGCGTGCCGGGCACGGTCGCCGGGATGTGGGAGGCGCAGAAGCGCTTCGGCAAGCTGAAGTGGAAGCAGGTGCTCGCGCCCGCGATCCGCTACGCGCGCGACGGCTTCATCGTCGACGAGCAGCTCGCGCAGCGCGGCGTCGACGCGTCGAAGGAATTCGGCGGCAAGACGAACTTCGACCAATACTTCGCCGGCCTGAAGGCGGGCGCGAACTTCAAGCAGCCGGAGCTCGCGGCGGTGCTGGCGCGCATCGCGAACGACGGCGCGAAGGATTTCTACGACGGCAAGACGGCCGACCTGATCGCCGTGTCGATGAAAAAGGGCGGCGGCCTCATCACGAAGCAGGACCTCGTCCAGTACAAGGCGGTGTGGCGGCAGCCGGTCCAGGCGAGCTGGAACGGCTATCGCGTGATCACCGCGCCGCCGCCGAGCTCGGGCGGCATCGGCCTTGTCCAGTTGCTGAAGATGAAGGCGGACCGCAAGGCCGACTTCGACGGCGTCACGCTGAACTCGCCGCAATACGTGCACCTGATCGCCGAGATCGAGAAGCGCGTGTTCGCCGATCGCGCGCAGTACCTGGGCGATCCGGATTTCTACAAGGTGCCTGTCGCGCAACTGACCGACGACGCCTACATCGCGAAGCGCGCGGCCGAAGTGAATCCGGAGAAGCCGTCCGACACGAAGAGCGTGCAGCCGGGCCTCGGCACGTCGATGCCCGAGAAGGCGGAGACGACGCATTTCTCGGTCGTCGACAAGTGGGGCAACGCGGTGTCGAACACGTACACGATCAACGGCTACTTCGGCTCGGGCGTCGTCGCCGAAGGCACGGGCATCGTGCTCAACGACGAGATGGACGACTTCTCCGCGAAGCCGGGCGTGGCGAACATGTTCGGCGTCGTCGGCAGCGACGCGAACGCGATCGAGCCGAAGAAGCGGCCGCTTTCGTCGATGTCGCCGACGATCCTGACGAAGGACGGCAAGGTCGCGCTCGTGATCGGCACGCCGGGCGGCTCGCGGATCTTCACGTCGATCTTCCAGGTGATCACGAACCTGTACGACTTCAAGATGCCGCTGAAGGACGCGGTGGGCGCGATGCGTTTCCACCATCAGCTGCTGCCGCCGAACACGATCTTCTGGGAGCCGTACCACCCGATCGACGGGGATCTGGCGAAGGGCATCGAGGCGAAGGGCTACACGCTGAAGGGCCAGGACTTCAGCGGCGACATCCAGGCGATCCAGATCGACGGCAAGACGCCCGAGGCGGTGTCCGACCCGCGCGGGCGCGGCGTGTCGCGCGTGATTCAGTGAGCGTGTAGCGTCGTTTGCCGCTCGCTGCTCGCCGCCGGAAGCGCCGGGCGGCGAAAGCGGTAAAGTACCGAAGTACCGAAGTACCGAAGTACCGAAGTACCGAAGTACCGAAGTGGCGAAGTGGCGAAGTGGCGAAGTGGCGAAGTGGCGAAGCGGCGCATCGGCCGGCGGCGCGTTTCGTTTTCGCCGCGCGCTTCCGCCGCTTCCGCCGCATTCCCGCCGTTCCTGCGTCTTTGCCGCGCCGCTGTTCCGGCGCGCGCTTCGTCGCGAGGCTTTCGGCGAAAACGAAAACGTCCCGCTTGCGTCACACGATCGTCACGATTGTCACGATCGTCGTGCCGCGCAAGCGGGACGTTTCATTTCGGTGCGCGAGACGTCCGCGGCCCGAGCGCGCCGAACGCGCGCACCGGATCGCGCGGCCGCTCACTCGCTCGTTTGATCCGGCGAAGCCGCGTTGCTCGCGAGGAAGCTGTCCACCGCCACGAGCGACTGCTCGTCCAGCGTGCCGAGAATGCCCTTCAGCTTCAGTTGCAGCTTCAGCGCGTCGAGATAGCTCTCGAACAGCTTCTGGCGGATGTTCGAGATGTCGGTGCGCAGGTTCAGCGTCTCGTACGTCGTGCTGTAGCCGACCTGGTGCGCCTTCATCGACGAATCGTACGCGAGCCGCGCCGCCTGCAGCGACTGCTGCAGCGCGCGGATGCGCGTGCCGATCGACTGCAGCGCCGCGAGCGTCTCGCGATGGTCGGTGCTCAACTGCTGCTCGACTTCGCGCAGCCGGTTCTGGTACTGCGTCGCGACGTGCTCGGCCTCGACCTGCCGGTAGTGCACGCTGCCGCCCGAGAAGATCGGAATCGTCACCTGCACGCCGACCGCGCTCTGATGGAAGTCGGATTTGTCGGTGAGGCCGCGCAGGTTCGGATTGAGCCCGCGCGAATACGACGCGAACAGGTCGACGGTCGGCAGATGCTCGGCGCCGATGCGCTTCGCGGCGAGCCGCGCGACGCGCAGGTCGCGATACGCCTGCTGATACGACGGGTTGTCCTGCGGCTGGTAATCGCCCGACGGAATGCGCGGCGACGTGCCGTGCATCGCGAGCCGCGGCCAGCGCGTGAAATCGATCGCGGAGCCGAGCAGCGTCTCGTAGCGCGCGCGGCGCGCCTCGACGTCGATGCGTGCGAGCGCCTCGTCCGATTGCGCGAGGCTCCTGCGCGCCTCGATCTCGGCGGTGTCGCCGATCGTCTTCATCCCGAGCTGCGCCATGCGGCGCGTGTCGCTCTCGAGCCGCGTGAGCGCGTCGACCTCGTCGTCGGCGAGCTGCAGCTTCTCGCGCGCGGACAGCAGATCGAAGCACGCGTTCGCCACGCGCATGATGAGCTCCTGCTTCGCGACTTCGAGCTGCTGCCGCGCCGATTCCTCGAATTCCTTTGCGCGGCTCATGTCGTACAGGTACGGCATGTTGAAGAGCGCCTGCGTGACCTGCGCGGCGCCGTATGCGGCGGTGCTGTTGCCGCTCACGTCGATGCCGAACAGGTTCGCGTGCGTGCCGTAGCGCCCCCATTCGAGCTGCGCGCTCGCCTGCGGCAGCATTTGCGCGCGCGCCTGCGGGAATTTCTGCCGCGCGGCGTCGTATTCGGCCCGCGCCTGCAGGAATTTCGGATCGTTCGAAACCGCGTGCTGGTAAACCTCGTCTAGACAGAATGCGCTTGCCGTTTCGGAACCGGTACCGAGTGCGACGAATGCCGCGCAAACGGTGGCGTAAGCCACATTGGCTCGAAAGCGAAAGGATTTACTCGTTAAGTGAAAACCCGCATGCCAAAATTTAGACGAGGCACCCAAATTCGCTGTTTCAAACATCTCCGTCTCCATCTCCTGCCATGTGTCAAGCGGTCGACGCTACAAATTAAACGTTTTAAATAATGAGTTGAAACGCATGCATCTTTTTGGTGAATTTCGGATCGTCAAAAACCCATATATGACGAGGCCGGCCATCTTGTTTCCATCTTGAGCGCATGATAGCCTGATTCCGGCTTGTAATCGCAGCGATAAAAAATAAACGTCGTTCGGTTATTTACGGCCATTGGCATTATTAGAGAAGTCTTGACGTCGTCTTTTTTTCTTTACGAGGAGATAGTTATGAAGGTCATGACGATGGAGCAGACCAAGGTGGTTCACGGCGGCGGCCCGATCAGCTCGCTGGGCACGCTGGCAGCGGCATCCGGCCCGCTGTTCACGGCGCTCGGCCAGTTCATGCCGACGCTCGGCGGCTACCTGCAGAATCCCAAGAACTACAATAGCAACGGCAAGTAAGCACTAGCCGTTGCATTTGCGCGGGGAGGCGCCCCCCGCGTAAAATAGTCTGAAGTTCAAGTTGCAAAAACGGTAATCCGTCGCCAATCGAGATATATAAACACTATTCATTCTTCTTTGTTGGCAATCGGAGGAAATGATCAGGAGACAGTGATGTCGAGGCATCTCCGAATGGGGTCGTCCGCGCTGGCGGATGCGGATTCGGGCCACGACGTTGCTTCAAGAGTAAAGGCCACCCCGATGCAAGCCATATCTGAGCAACAAGCCCGTGCGATCCGCGGCGGAGGCTCCGCCTACGCCAACTCGGCCGCCTACACGGTTTCCCTCGCGAATCAATCGATCGGCCCCGTCGTCAACGGGCTCTTGACCCAATACCAGGCCCAGGCCGTCAACCAATTCAAGATGGCGCTCGGGTCCGGCAGCTAAGCCGGGCTCGAAGCAGCGTCCAGGCCGCGTTCCGCTGAAGCCGGGGCGCGGCGTTCACGCCGTGCCCGCGCGACGGCTTCGAGCCGCAGCGCGCCGGGCGCGGGCCGGCATTGTCGTGTCCAGCATTCGCAAGCTATGTGGTTCAACACAAATAAAGTCAGGCCCATTCTTCAGGACGAGGTGACCGAATGCGGTCTCGCGTGCCTTGCGATGATCGCGACCTGGCACGGCCGGGACACGACGTTGCGCACGCTGCGCAACCGGTATCCCGTGAAGATCGATTCCGGCCTGTCGTTCTTCGATCTGATGGAGATCGCGAACGACCTCGGGATGCGCGCGCGCGGGCTCCAGTTCGAGGCGAACGAGATCGACGCGCTGAAGCTGCCGTGCATCCTGCACTGGGGGATGAACCACTACGTCGTGCTGACGAAAGTCTGCTACGGCAGCGTGCACATCGTCGATCCGGCGCTCGGCGAGACGAAACTGCCGCTCGCGCAGGCGCTCACGCAGATCACGGGCTACGCGCTCGAGCTCAATCCGGACATCGGCTTCAAGCACGTCGGCACGTCCGACAAGATTCATCTGCGCGACTACCTGGTGGGCCTCACGGGCATTCGCAAGAGCATCCTGCTCGGCGTCGGGGGCGGCATCGCCGCGCAGTTGCTGCTGCTGCTCGGGCCGTCGTACGTGCAGCTCACGATCGACGAGGCGCTGAAGAAGACCGACGTCGACATCCTGTATCTGCTGACGATCCTGTTCGGTATCGTGTTCCTGTTCGACACGCTGTACGCGAACCTCGTCGGCAACATCAAGAGCTACTTGCGCAACATCGTGTCGCAGCAGCTGTCGTCGAACATGGTCGGGCATCTCGCGCGGCTGCCGATCGGCTATTACCTGTTCCACAACACGGGCGATTCGATTTCGCGCGTCGCGTCGGTGTCGGAGATCGGCCGCTTTCTCGTCGACGGGCTGATCGGCGGGCTGCTCAACGTGTTCACGTGCGTCGTCACGCTCGTGCTGATGCTGTATTACAGCCCGGTGCTCGCCGGCATCAGCCTCGCGGGGATGGTGCTGTTCGCGCTGTCGCGGCTCGCGATCCAGCCGCAGCTGCAGGACGCGATGTCGCAGATCCTCACGCGCGGCGCCGAGGCCGACGCGCTGCTCATCGAGAACATTCGCTCCGCGCATTCGATCAAGCTGCTGTCGTCGGAAACCTCGCGCAGCAGCCTGTGGGTGAACGCGTTCACGCAGAAGCTGCAGGCGGTTCGCCAGCAGGAGCGGCTGCAATTGCTGTTCGACGCGATCTCGAAGGGGATCGTCCATGTCGAGCAGCTGATCATCGTCACGTACGGCGCGTGGCTCGTGATGCACGGGCAGAGCACGATCGGGATCATCTACGCGTTCATCCAGTACAAGAACCTGTTCGCGGACAAGTTCATCGATTCGATCCAGCTCTACGTGCGGCGCAAGGTCTTGCAGGTGCACATGGACCGCGTCGCCGACGTGCTGCAGACCGAGACCGAGGAGCCCGCGCCCGACGCGCCGGTGCGCTCGGTCGAGCATTTCGACGGCTCGCTGTCGATTCGTGCGCTGACGTACACACCGAAGGGCGGCCGCCGTGCGATTCTCGAAGACATCGATCTCGACGTGCCGGCCGGCGCGAAGATCGCGATCGTCGGCCGGACCGGCAGCGGCAAGACGACGCTTCTGAACCTGATCTGCGGGCTGTATCAGTCGAGCCCGGGCACGCTGTTCGTGGGCGGCGTCGATCTGTCCGAGGTGAACCTGAGGCTCTACCGAAAGCACGTCGCGGCCGTCACGCAGTCGGATCAGCTGTTCCGCGGCACGATTCGCGACAACATCACGAACTTCGCGCCCGCGCCACGCGTCGGCGCGATGCACGAGGCCGCGCGCCTCGCGTGCATCGACCGCGAAATCGATCAGCTCGACAACCGCTACGACACGCCGCTCGGCGACACGCAGAAGTTCCTGTCGGCCGGGCAGATGCAGCGCCTGCTGATCGCCCGTGCGCTGTATTGCGAGCCGCGGCTCCTGATTCTCGACGAATTCTCGTCGAACCTCGATCAGGCGACGACGCACGAAATCTGCCGCAACGTGCTGACGCTGCCGTGCACGATCGTGCTCGTCACGCACGACGCGTCGATCCTGTCGATGGTCGATCGCATCTACGAGATGCGCGACGGCCGCCTCGCCGAAGTGACGCCCGAGCGGCAGCCGGAGCTGGAGGTGCAGCGATGACGTTGATGCGGCTCTTTCTGTTCAATGCGTTCTCGTATTGCTTTTTCGTGCGGCGGATCGTCAAGCGGATCGCGCTCGGCCGCTCGCCCGAGCGCGGGCTCGGCATGATGCGCTGGTGCGCGGGCGTCTGCCTGCGCCTCTTTCCGTCGATCCGCTCGTCGATCGAAATGTCGGTGAGGCACATGCTGAGCGCGCACCTGAACGACGATCCGGTGCGCATCCGCGGCGTCGCGGACGGCATCGTCCACGAGCTGTTCGAGGCCGAGGTGGCGGGGCTGATGCTGCGCTCGCACAGCATCGCGTCGATGAAGGCGCTGCTCGACCGGATGGAATGCGAAGGCGAGAGCGCGCTGCGCGCGGCGCTCGCGCGAGGCGGCCCGCTGATGCTCGCGGGCCTGCACTTCGGCAACCTGATGCTGTTCGTCACGAAGCTGCGGCTGATGATTCCCGAAGACCGCAAGATGATGATCGTGATGCACAAGGACGCGCCGGGCGCGTTCTTCGACGACGCGCTGCGCCTCGTCGAAGAATACGGCGCGGGCAAGATCGAGCTGATCGACATCGAGCAGCGCGTGCATCTGCGCCGGCTCGTCGCGGGCTTGCGCAAGGAAGCGCCCGTGTTCCTGCTGTTCTCCGATCTGCACGGCCGCTTCGGCAAGACCAACGCATGCCGGCTCGGCGGCCGCTGGGTGCGGCTCGCGGGCGGCGGCGTGAAGCTCGCGGTCGAGCACGACATCCCGATGCTCGTGTCGTATGCGACGGGCGTGCCGTTTCGCGACACGTGCAAGATGCACTTCGTCGAGCTCGACGCGCGGCCCGCGTCGCGGATGCTCGGCGTCGCGGACGAATCGTCGCGCGTCGCGGCGACCCATCAGCGGATCGCCGACAAGCTCGAGGAAGCGCTCGTGAAGCAGCCCGAACAGTGGCACTTCTGGGAGCACTTCACGCCGTACCTGATGCCATCCCCGTTGCTCGAGCCGAACGCGCGCGCCGCCGCGCAGACGCTGCGCAGCGCCTGACGAGTTTTCGCCCATGCCTACCTGGATGACCGCTCTGAGAGAGCAGAAGACGCCGCGCAAGCTCACGCGCGGCACGACGTTCGGCACGGTGATCAACGGCGTCGTCGACGTGCCGGTGTCGATGCGGTTCTTCTGCTATCTGTCGATCGCGATGTTCGTGATGTTCGTCGTCGCGCTCGTGCGCCTCACGTATGCGAACACCGAGAACGTGATGGGCATGCTCACGCCGCGCACGGGGCTGATCGGCGTCGGCGCGCCGCCCGGATGGGCGGTGCGCGAGGTGTTCGTCGCGAAGGATCAGCACGTGAAGGCCGGCCAGAAGCTCCTGAGCGTCACGCGCGACACGAGCTTCGTCGCGCAGGCGAACAACGCGCAGGGGATGCGCGAATCGATCAAGCGCCAGCGCGTCGAGGTCGATCAGCAGATGGATGCGGTGAAGCTCGAATACCAGTCGACGATCCAGCAGATCAACCAGCAGATCGGCGCGCTCGCGGAGAGCCGCGGCCTCATGGACAAGCAGATCCAGGACCAGAAGCGGATCGTGTCCGAGTACCAGGAGCGGCGCGACCGCGTGAAGCAGCTCTTGAACGAGCAGGTGGTCACGCTCGAGCAGTACAACCAGGTGAACACGCAGTATCTGCAGGCGAGCCAGGCGTATCAGGATCTGATGCTGCGCCGCGCCGATCTCGTGAAGAACGCGATGAAGCTGCGCGGCGATCTGGAAACCGTGCAGAGCAAGTACGACGGCTCGAACGCCGAGCTGAAGATCAAGCGGGAAGAGCTGAACTCGAAGGAATTCAACATCGACGAGAACGTGAACCAGGTGCTGTACGCGCCCGCCGACGGGCAGATCGTGCGGTTCGACGTCGTGCAGGGCAGCGTGATCGATCCGCCCGGCACGCGCGTCGTCGAGATCCTGCCGGCGAAGGCGGACGGGCTCATCGCCGAGCTGTACATTCCGTCGTCGAAGGCGGGGTTCGTGAAGCCCGGCCAGGAAGTGAAGCTCGCGTACGGCAGCTATCCGGTCGAGAAGTTCGGCACCTATCGCGGCAAGCTGCTGTCGGTGTCGCCCGTCGCGTTCACCGCGAAGGAGCTGAATCTGCCGGCCGACGCCGGCGCGCCGCAGACCTACTTCAAGTGCTGGGTCGAGCTCGCCGACCGCAATCCGGCGTTTGAAGGCAGGCCGCTCACGCTGAAGGCCGGGATGACGCTGAAGGCGGACATCGTGCTCGAGAAGCGCAGCCTGCTCGAATGGCTGTTCGAACCGTTGTATCGGATCCGGCAGCGGATGTTCGGTACGCCCGCGTGACGGCCGATGCGTAATGGGTGACAAGCATCGTCGACGACGCGCGCGCCGCGGCTGGCGCGCTCCGGTGTCCTGTTGGCTCGGCGCGACGCTGCTCGCGTGCGCATGGTCCGCGCACGCGCAGGACGGCGGCTCGGCGAAATGGCGCGACGGCGCGGACGGCATCGGCTTCTTTCCGGGCGGCGACGCGCCCGGCTTCGACGCGAACGCGTGGGGGCCGGTGCCGGGCGACGCGCGGCGGGCGTCGGCGGGCGCGGGGCGCGGCGCGGCGTCGAGCGGCGGCGCATCGAGCGGGACGGCGGACATGGCGGGCGCAGCGGCTGGAGCGGGCGCATCGGACGCATCGGGCGCCCTCGCCGCGAGCCCGAACGCGCCGCGTCCGCGCAGGCTCACCGAAGAGACGATCACGCTCGGCCAACGCGTCGCGATGCCGGCCGCCGCGACGCGCGTGCGCGCCGGCGGCGGCGGCGACGGCATCGGCTTCGCCGACGCGCCGGGCGGCGCGCCCGCGGACGACGCGCCCTCCGCCGACGCATGCGGCGGCAGCGCGTGCGCGCCGGACGATGGCGCGGCGCGGCACCCGCCCGCGGACGCGGCGCCGCGCTTCATCGCCGGCGTGCGCTACGACCGGATGCCGTACGAGCTGCATCCGATCGATCCGGAAATGCTGCCCGATCTGCCGGAGGCGCAGGGCCCGACGCTCCTCGAGCAATTGCGGGGCGACGACAGCAACATGATCGGGATCGGCTGGCACTACGTGTTGTCGACGGGCCGCTCGACGCCCGTGACGACGACGACGGGGGCGCTCGGGATCGGCAGCTTCGTGAATCCGGGCTCCGCGGTGTCGATCAGCAACGCGAACACGCCCGCGTTCACGTTCACGCATTTCTTCGGCGAGCACGTCGCGGCCGAGATCGTCGGCGGGATTCCGCCCGAGCTGACGATGCGCGGCCACGGCAGCGTCGGGTTGCCGTTCGACAAGATCTTCCCGGGCGTGCAGGGCCGGCTGCCGCTCGTCGACCTCGGCAACACGCAGAGCAATCCGCTCGGCACGACGCGCGCGTGGCTTGCGTCGACCGTGTTCAAGTATTACCTCGGTAAGCGCGAGGACCGGCTCCGGCCATACGTCGGCCTCGGCATCAGCTACACGCGCTTCACGAACTCGAACCTGAGCCCGGTGTTCGCGAACAAGCTCACGTCGCTCGGCGGCCTGCTGTCGGCGGGCATCTCGCTCGGCGATCTGCAATCGCTGCTCGCCGATCCGAGCGCGCTCGATCGTCTGCTGCAGGCGGGCGCGAATCTCGTGCTGTCGAACGGCGTCCATGCGACGGCGAGCGTGAAGAGCACGTGGACGCCCGTGTTCGTCGTCGGCGCGAACTATCAGCTCACGCGCCAGTTGTCGCTGTCGACGGCGCTCTCGTACATTCCGCTGAAGGCGGCGATCACGCTCAACATCAACGACGCGAAGCGCATCCTCGCGTCGAACACGACGACGCTTTCCGCGAACGTCCTGCTCTGCACGATGCTGCTCAACTACCGGTTCTGAGCGGCGTCGCGCGGCTCCGTGCGTTCGAGGCAATCCATGCGCTCCGGCCGGTGCCGGCGTGGAGGTGGGCGTCGCCGGTGGGCGGCCCGTCTCGTCTCATCGTCCGGCGGCTTGCCGGCCGCCGGCCACGCCGCCGCCCGATCCTTTCCGCGCGGTCATTCCCCCGACATCCGGGCCTGCGATAATGTGCGCGGAACGCGTCTGCAACGCGCAGCAAGGAGGCCGGCATGAGCGAAAAGGACACGCGGCGCGACATGGCGCCGCTGCACGAGCGGCAGCGCCGCTTCGAGGAGGATCTCGTCGACGCGTACGACGAAGAGCTCGAGATGGAGCTCGACGACCGTCGCTTCGAGGATGAGACGCTCTTTTCCGCCGAGCGCCGCGAAGCGCGCAAGCGCTACTTCCGCGAGCTGTTCCGCCTGCAGGGCGAGCTCGTGAAGCTGCAGGACTGGGTCGTGAACACCGGGCACCGGCTCGTCGTGATCTTCGAGGGGCGCGACGCGGCGGGCAAGGGCGGCGCGATCAAGCGCATCACGCAGCGGCTGAATCCGCGCGTGTGCCGGGTCGCCGCGCTGCCCGCGCCGAGCAACCGCGAGCGCACGCAATGGTATTTCCAGCGCTACGTCGCGCATCTGCCCGCGGGCGGCGAGATCGTGCTGTTCGACCGCAGCTGGTACAACCGCGCGGGCGTCGAACGCGTGATGAATTTCTGCACCGACGACGAGTACGAGGAGTTCTTCCGCTCGGTGCCGGAGTTCGAGAAAATGCTCGCGCGCAGCGGAATCCAGATCGTCAAGTACTGGTTCTCGATCACCGACGAAGAGCAGGAAGTCCGCTTCCAGAACCGCATCGACGATCCGCTCAAGCAATGGAAGCTGAGCCCGATGGATCTCGAGAGCCGCCGCCGCTGGGAGGCGTACACGGCGGCGAAGGAGGAGATGCTGATGCGCACGCACATTCCCGAGGCGCCGTGGTGGGTCGTGCAGGCGGTCGACAAGAAGAGCGCGCGGCTCAATTGCATGAGCCATCTGCTGAGCCTCGTGCCGTACTACGAGATCGAGCGCGATCCCGTGCATCTGCCGCAGCGCGAGCATCACGACGACTACATCCGGCGTCCGGTGCCGGCCGACATGATCGTGCCGGAGATTTACTGAGGTCTTCCCGCGGCGCGCGCGGACGAACGCCCGCGCGCGCCGGGACGCCGACGCCGCGCGTCAATAATGCTTGGCCGGGATGCCGAACAGGTTGAGGAGCGAGTTGCCGAGGTTCACGGCCGCCGTCGTCAGCACTTCGCCGATGCCGTATGCCGCGCTGCTGATCGGCGACAGAAGGCCGAGCGTGAGCGTGTTGCCGATCGTTTCCGCGCCTTTGCCTGCGACCTCGATCAGATTGCCGAGCGTGTCGAAGATGCTGCCGCCGTCATAGTGGCCGCCCGAGACGTGGGCGATTTCCTGCTGGCTGAGTTCCTGCATCTTGGTTCTCCTGAGAAGTTTGGACCCAAAGAGTCCGGATTGACGAGTGGCCCGACGGGCGTCATGCCCGGCGGGAATTCGACGGCACCGAACCGGGGCCGGTGCCGCAACAGACATTAGAGACATGTTCGATTGAAAGATGTACGTTAGGCTACGAATGCAATATGTCAGGATGTGCCGCGCGTCACGAACGCGGCGCCGGCGTGCGCCGGGCGGGATTGACAAACCGTGCGCGCTACCGCAAGCTTGCGCACATGAATTCCTATGGCTTTCGCATCGCGCACATTATTCGCACCATTCATCGAATGGTGGGTTAGCGCGCGTACGAAAGCATTTACAGCAACCCGCCCCGTGAGGCGGGTTTTTTGTTTCCGTCTCCCGGGCGTCCACTCCCAGGAGAGCCTGCCATGCAGTCAGACGACGCCGTCACGGAAACCCCCGAAGCCCGCACGCGAGCCGCGCCCGCGATGCGCGCGGCGAGCGCGCTCGACGAATACCTGAAGCTGATTCTGAACGCGCGCGTCTATGACGTCGCGCGCGAGACGGCGCTCGAGCTTGCGCCGAACCTGTCGGCGCGCGTGCGCAACACGGTCTGGCTGAAGCGCGAGGATACGCAGCCGGTGTTCTCGTTCAAGATCCGCGGCGCGTACAACAAGATGGCGCATCTGTCCGCCGACGCGCTCGCGCGCGGCGTGATCACCGCGTCTGCGGGCAATCATGCGCAGGGCGTCGCGCTCGCGGCCGCGCGGCTTCGCGTGAAGGCGACGATCGTCGTGCCGGAGACGGCGCCGCGCGTGAAGGTCGATGCGGTGCGCGCGCACGGCGGCGCGTTCGTCGAAGTCGTGCAGGCGGGCGAATCGTACAGCGATGCGTATGCGTACGCGCTGCGCGTGCAGCAGCGCGACGGGCTCGCGTTCATCCCGGCGTTCGACGATCCGCACGTGATCGCGGGCCAGGGCACGGTCGCGATGGAAATCCTGCGCCAGCATCAGGGGCCGATCCACGCGATCTTCGTGCCGATCGGCGGCGGCAGCCTGGCCGCGGGCGTGGCCGCGTACGTGAAGGCGGTGCGGCCCGAGATCAAGGTGATCGGCGTGCAGACCGACGATTCGTGCGCGATGAAGCGCTCGCTCGACGCGGGCGAGCGCGTCGAGCTCGCCGAGGTCGGCCTCTTCTCCGACGGCACCGCGGTGAAGCGCGTCGGCGAGGAGACGTTCCGGCTCTGCACCGCGTATCTCGACGACGTCTTGACCGTCGACACCGACGCGCTCTGCGCGGCGATCAAGGACGTGTTCCAGGACACGCGCAGCGTGCTCGAGCCCGCCGGCTCGCTCGCGGTCGCGGGTGCGAAGCGGTATGCGGAGCGCGAAGGCATCGAAGGCGAGACGCTCGTCGCGATCACGTCCGGCGCGAACATGAATTTCGACCGGATGCGCTTCGTCGCCGAGCGCGCCGAAGTGGGCGAGGCGCGCGAAGCGGTGTTCGCGGTGACGATCCCCGAGGAGCGCGGCAGCTTCAAGCGCTTCTGCTCGCTCGTCGGCGAGCGCAACGTGACCGAGTTCAACTACCGGATCGCCGACGCGCAATCGGCGCACATCTTCGTCGGCGTGCAGATCAAGCGGCGCGACGAATCGGATGAGATCGCGCGCAACTTCGCCGTGCACGGCTTCGACACTGTCGATCTGAGCGGCGACGAACTCGCGAAGCAGCATGTGAGGCACATGGTCGGCGGCCGCTCGCCGCTCGCGCGCGACGAGCGGCTGTTCCGCTTCGAATTCCCCGAGCGGCCGGGCGCGCTGATGAAATTCCTCGCCGCGATGGCGCCCGACTGGAACATCAGCCTGTTCCACTACCGCAATCAGGGCGGCGATGCGAGCTCGATCCTCGTCGGCCTGCAAGTGCCGCAGGCCGACCACGCGGCGTTCGACCGCTTCCTCGCGACGCTCGGCTATCCGCAGCGCGAGGAAACCGGCCATCCCGCTTATCGGCTGTTTCTCGGCTGACGATCGCCGCGCGAACGGCGCGCGGCCGGCTTGCTCGCCCGCCGCGCCGGAGCGGCGGGCGGGGCCGGAGCCGGAGCAACATCGGTATCGGCATCGGTATCGGCATCGCGATCGGCGTGGCCGTCGGCTTCGACGTCGCCCGCCGGCGGCAGCCGCTTGCCGAGCGCGAGCAGCGAGCGGAACAGCGCCGCGAAATCGTCCGGGCCCATCGGCAGCGCGCTTTGCTGCGCGCCGACGAAGCACAGGTAGGACACCTGCGCGAACAGCGCCGCGTCTGACTCGCTGCGCAGCGTCTGCCTGCAGAACGCATGCGCGGCCGCGAGCCGCGCGCGATCGGCGCGGCGCTGGAATTCGGCGACGAGCGGCTCGTGCAGCGACCACGTCCGGATCGCCGCCTCGCGGCGCGGGTTCATCCGCGACGCCGCGGCGAGATAGCGGTCGAGCGCGGTCTCGGGCGGCTCGTCGCCTTGCAGCAGCGCGATCGCCTGCGTCGTGTAGGCCGCTTCCCATTCGGCGAGCAGCGCGAGAACGAACGCCTTCCGGCTGCCGAAGTGATGGTAGAACGCGCCGCGCGTGACGCCCAGGCGGCGCGCGAGCCGGTCGGCCGACACGCCTTGCGCGCCTTCGTCGTCGAGCGCGGCGAGGCCCGCCGCGATCCAGTCCGCTCTTGTCGTTCTTGCCATGAAAACGTACAGGCTTTGTATGGTCCGATCGTGGCGGCTATTGTACGGCCTCGTTCAACCCTCGAGGTCGTCCTCGCCATGCACGTACTCGTCGTCGGAGCAGGAATCGCCGGGCTGGCCGCCGGCTGGCAATTGAAGCGGGGCGGGTGCGACGTCACCGTCGTCGAGGCCGCCGAGCGCCCGGGCGGGCGGATTCGCAGCGTGCCGTTCCACGGTCACGTGATCGAATGCGGCGCGCAGTTTCCGTCGTCCGGCTATCGGCATCTGATGCCGCTCTTCGGCGAGGCGGGGCTCGCGGCGCGGCTCGTGAAGACGTCGCCGTGGGCGGCGTTCGAGCGCGGCGAGCGGCTCTTTGGCGTGCATGCGCGCCGTCCGTGGACGATTCCCGCGAGCGGCCTGCTCGGCTGGCGCGACAGCCTGCGCGTCGGCCGCGCGCGCCGCGCTGCTCGCGCGGATTCGCGCGCTCGATCCGAACCGCTATGCGGCGTTCGCCGAATTCGACGATGCCGACGCCGCGCAATGGGCTGAGCAGACGTTCGGGCGCGCGGCCGTCGACGCGATCTTCGCGCCGATGATTCATGGGCTCTATTTCCAGTCGCTGCGCGGTTCGTCGCGCGCGCTGCTCGCCGCCGTCACCGGCTTCGACGGCGCGCACACGCTGGCGGTGACGGGCGGCTGGCAGACGTTGCCCGGCGCGCTCGCGGCCCGGCTCGACGTGCGCTACGGCGCGCCCGTCGATGCGCTGTCGGCGGACTCGGGCGGCGTGACGGCGCGCGTCGGCGATCGCGCGCTGCGCTTCGACGCCGCGATCGTCGCGACGCCCGCGACCGTCGCGCGCCGCATCTGGCGCGCGCAAACCGACGCGGAGCGCGTGCTGCTCGCGACCGGCTACGCGCGTGCCGTGCACGTCGCGTTCGGTCTCGCGCCGGGCTGGCGTGCGCCGGCGCGGCTGCGGCGCGTGTACGGCGCGCTGCTGTCGCCGGATGCGCGCCGCATCGCCGCATTGACGTTCGAGCGCGGGCGCGGGATCGGCGACGGGGGCGGCGAAGTCGTGTCGGCGATGCTCGGGCATGCATGCGCGAGCGCGTTGCGCTACGCGTCGGACGACGAGATCGCGCGCGTCGCGCTCGACGACGCGCACACGTTGCTGCCGGGGCTTGCCGACGCGGTCGTGGCGACGCACGTGCAGCGCTGGGACGCGGCGGAGCCGTTGTCGCCCGTCGGCCGTGCGCGCGCGATCGCCGCGTACCGCGCGAGCGCGGACGCGCGCCGGCGCGTGCTGTTCGCGGGCGACTACATGGGCTCGCCGTGGACCGACGGCGCGGCGGAGACGGGGCGGTGGGCCGCGCGCCGGCTGCTCGAAGCGCGTGCGTGACGCGATCTGCCGCAGCCGGCGCGCGTGAGCGCCGCGGCGTTCGAGGCGCGTGCGCGTCGGCCGCCGGCGGCGGGCAGCGCGCGGGAGGGGGCGCTTACGGCGCGGCGGCGGCGCCCGTTGCAAACGAACGGGCGCGCGCGGCCGCGAGCGCACGATGATCGAGCCGGACGAACGAAGGCGACGACGAAGACGCGACGGCGCGGCCGTTCCGGCCCGCCGCGGGCGATCGGCGCATGTCCGACGCGTGCGTGCGTTCCCGGAATGGCGTGCGCGACGGGCTGGCGCATCGGAAGGCGTCGCTTCCGGTCTTGTCGATGCCCGGCGCGCGAGCGCGCACGTCTCGCTGCGAGCGCGGCGAATCTTCCGCCGCGCTCGCTGCCGCGGTCACGCGCGCGCGGCGGCGCGCTGTTTTGCCGCGCGGCCGCTACGGCGGCTACGGTCGTTCGGCATGCGGCCGCTCACTTGAGCTGGCTGATGCCCCAGATCGCGATCAGCAAGCCCGCGCCGAAGCCGATGCCAAGCAGAATATAGGTTTCCATATCGAATCCACGGATGAAGTGATCGTCGCGGCAGGAAGCGGCGCGGCGGCGCAATCGCGGTCGGCATGCGCCGTGCCGCCGTGCGCCGGTTCGCCGCGGCTCGCGCCGGCCGCGCCCGGCGCGCTACAATCGGCCGCCGCATACTACCGACGCAACCTTTCAGTAACCATGCCGGGCTCTTCCGTTCCGCCGAAATCGACTCCGCCCGCGCGCCTGCGATGGGCGGCGCTATGGGGGCCGGGGCTTCTCGTCATGCTCGCCGACTGCGACGCCGGGAACGTCGTCACCGCCGCGCAAGCCGGCGTGCAGTGGGGCGTCGGTCCGCTGATGCTGCTGCTCGGCCTCGTGCCGCTGCTGTACATGATTCAGGAGCTGACCGTGCGGCTCGGCATCTTCACGGGACGCGGCCACGGCGAACTGATCCGCGAGCATTTCGGCGCGGGATGGGCGTGGCTGTCGGCGGCCGGCCTCGTCGTCGCGGTGCTCGGTTCGCTCGTGACCGAATTCACGGGCGTCGCCGGCATCGGCGAGATGTTCGGCGTGCCGCGCTCGGTCAGCCTGCCGGCCGCCGTCGCGCTGCTGATCGCGATCGTGATGACGGGCTCGCACAAGCGCGTCGACAAGGCGGCGATCGTGATCGGCGCGTTCGAGCTGACGTTCTTCGTCGTCGCGTGGAAGGCACATCCGCAATGGCGGGGGCTGCTGTCGGCGGCCGCGCGGCCGGCCGCCGGCGCGCCGTTCGGCTATCTCGCGGCCGCGCTGATCGGCGCGACCTTCAACCCGTGGATGGTCTTCTATCAGCAGGCGGCCGTCGCCGACAAACGGCTCGGGCCGGACGACCATCGCGCGGCGCGCGCCGAGACGGCCGTGGGCGCGGTGCTCACGCAGTTGCTGACGGGCGCGGTGCTCGTCGCGGCCGCGGCGACGCTCGCCGGCGACGGTGCGTCGCGCACGCTCGGCAGCGTCGGCGAGATCAGCGCGGCGCTCGAAACGGTGGTCGGTCCGCACGCGGCGCGCGTGCTGTTCGGCGCGGGCGTGCTGGGCGCGTCGATGGTCGCGGCGATCGTCTGCTCGCTGTCGCTCGCGTGGGGGCTCGGCGAGGTGGCCGGCTACGAGCGCTCGCTCGACGACCGGCCGACGCGCGCGCCCTGGTTCTACGGAATCTATGTCGCGGCGGTCGCGGGCTGCGCGGCGATCGTGTGGGTCGCGCCCGATCTGGTGTCGCTGAACGTCGCGGCGCAGGTGGTCAACGCGGTGATGCTGCCGCTCGTCGCGGGGTTGCTCGTCGCGCTCGCGGCAATCGCGCTGCCGCCGGCGCAGCGGCCGCGCGGCGCCTATCTGTGGATCGTGTCGGCGGTGGCGGCGGCGGTGAGCGTCGCGGGAATCGTCGGGGCGGCTTCGGGGGTGTGGTCTTGATGGCGTGACGGCGGCGTGCGAGCGTCGATTCGATTCGACGGTGGACGCACCGTTTGCCGAAGTCGACGCCGACGCCGCAGCCAAGTCGAGCGAGACCGGCGCAATCTGGGCTGACGCCAAGCGGAAGTCACGAGCCGCGAGTCTGAAGCTCGTGTTTCACGCGTCGTACTTCGCGGCTTGCAGGTCGAAGCTCAAAGCTCGCCTCGCCGCTCACGCCTCGAAGCTCACGCCTCGAAGCTCACGCCTCGAAGCTCACGCCTCGAAGCTCACGACTCGAAGCTCACGCCTCGAAGCTCACGACTCGAAGCTCACGACTCGAAGCTCACGACTCGAAGCTCACGACTCGAAGCTCACGACTCGAAGCTCACGACTCGAAGCTCACGACTCGAAGCTCACGACTCGAAGCTCACGACTCGAAGCTCACGACTCGAAGCTCACGACTCGAAGTTTGACGCCGACGGCCCAAAGTTCCCCAAGCCCCAACCGCAAGGCTTCGAGTTCAACTCGCCGAGTTGCAATGCCGGCTGCGTTCCGACGCTCGCCGTCAGTGCGAATGCCGGTGATGAATGTCCGGAAAGTGCGCGTGCGTATGCGTGATCGGCGCATGCCGATGCGGATGCGTGTGCGGCTCCGCGCCGTCCCAGTCGAAATCGTGCGTGTGCTGATGATGCTCGTCGTGGCGATGCCGGTGGCTGTGCTCGAGCGCGTCGTGCGTGTGCGCGTGCTCGTGCCGCTCGCGCAGATGCAGCCAGATGCCGATCGCCATCAGCGCCGCGGCCGCCCAGAACGACAGCGGCGGCCACTCGGGCCACAGCGCTAGCGACAGTCCGACGCCGAACAGCGGCGCGACCGAAAAATACGCGCCGGTCCGCGCGGTGCCAAGGTTGCGCAGCGCGACGACGAACAGCACGAGGCTCACGCCGTAGCCGGCGAAGCCCGTGAGCATCGCGGCGGCCGTTGACGCGGCGGCGGGCAGTTTCGCGCCGAGCGCGAGCGCAATGCCGAGATTGACCGGGCCCGCGACGAGGCCCTTGATGCACGCGATCGTCGCGGCGTCGTTGGTCGAAACCTTGCGCGTCAGGTTGTTGTCGATCGCCCAGCACGCGCAGGCGGCCGCGACGAGCAGTGCGCCGAGCGGCACGCCCGCCGCGCCCGGATGCCACGACAGCAGCGCGCCGCCCGAGACGATCGCGACCATGCCGGCGAAGATCGGTGCGTCGACGTTCTCGCGGAACACGACCCACGCAATGACCGCGGTGAACACGCCTTCGAGATTCAGCAGCAGCGCGCTTGTCGCGGCGGGCGTCGTCGCGAGGCCGAGCATCAGCAGCGCGGGGCCCGCGACGCCGCCTGCCGCGACCGCGCCCGCGAGCCACGGAAGCTCGGCGGGCGTCACTCGCGACTGCTCGGCCTGCGACGCGTCGGCGCCGCGCGCGAGCCGGCGAATCAATATGAACGTCGCGAGGCCGATGCCGCTGCCGAGATAGAAGAGGCCTGCGACCATGAACGGCGTGAGCGAGCCGAGCAGCGTCTTCGCGAGCGGCGTGGTGGCGCCGAACAGCGCGGCGGCGAGGAGTGCGGTGAAAGCCGCGTTCATGCGTGCGGACATGGGCGTGGCGCGGGCGGCGCGGATCGACGTGAAAAAGTGACGCCACGATAGCGCAAACCGGGGGCGGCGGCCATCCGTTTCGTGGCGGGCGGGAACGTCGGCGGGGGCGTTGGCCGGATCGATCCCGCCGTCGTGCGATCGATTCTGACGGGACGACGGACTGAGGAGCGGATGGGGCGGCGAATCGGCCGAGCGGTGATTCGGCAAATCGTTGGGCTGGCAGGCTGGTGGATCGGTGAATCGGCGAGTTGGCGGGGGCGCAGGGCGACGAGGCGACGAGGCGACAACAGCGGCAACAGCGGCAACAGCCGTCGCCGAATGTCCGCTTCGAATCGTCGACTGCGCGTTCCGTGCTCGCCGACGCCCCTGGCTGACCGCTGCGGCGCAAAAATGCCGCGTGGCGCGGCACGGGATGCGCCGCGCATCCATCCGGCGCAAGCCCATCGCCGGCACCCGTCGCATCGCCCGGCGTTCCGTGCGCGGCCTCGCGCTCGTCAGTCGACTGAAGGAAACCCGGCGCGCCCTTGCGTCAGATCGAACAACGTGTCGCGCGCCGCGCCGAGCGCATTCGCGGGCAGCCGGATCACGAGCTTCACCGTCATGCCGTACGCGCTGTCGACGAGGTCGTGGCCTTCCTGCTCGATCCAGCGGCGCACGCGCGCTTCGTCCGGATAGCCGGTCTCGATCGCGAGCCGCGCGTACGCGATGCGCTCGATGCGCTCGGCGTCGAGGAGCGCGGCGGCGATCGCGTCGGTGTACGCGCGCACGAGGCCGCCCGCGCCGAGCTTCACGCCGCCGAAGTAGCGGACGACCGCGCCGAGCACGCCGTCGAGATCGTGATGGCGCAGCACCTCGAGAATCGGCCGGCCGGCGGTGCCGGACGGCTCGCCGTCGTCCGACATCCCGGACTGGCCGCCCGCGAGCAGCGCCCAGCAGACGTGCGTCGCGCCCGGATGCTCGGCGCGCAGCCGCTGCAACTCGGCCATCGCCGCGTCGCGGCCCTCGACCGGGATCGCGTATGCGATGAAACGGCTTTTGCGGATCTCGAGTTCCCGAATGTAAGTGGTGGCGAGTGAGTAAGTCATGTTCGGGATGCCGTTGAATCCAGAAAAATCGATGAAGCCGGGAACGTTGCGCCCCGATCGGCGTTGACCGAGACGAATGCGTTCGGGGCCGATTCGCCTGCATGGCGTCTGCCCGCGCCGCGCATGACGAAACGGAAGAACGGGAGAATTTTACAGTGGCGAGCATCGAGGCATTTCGCGGCCGCGAACGCAACGCGGACTACTTGCCGTATCGCCCGCGCCTTCGGCGCGAGCGAGTCGAGATGGCGTCGCTCGATGTCGAGTCCGGACAAGCCGGCGAACCAGGTGCCCCGGCTCGGCGGCGCATTTCTCTGGCGGCAGGTGTATAACGCGGTGTCGAGCGGCACGTCGGCGATCAAGATCGCGATGTTCGACGAAGTCAACGAGGGGACGGCGATCTTCAAGGCGGCCGGCAAGCGAGGCGATGCGCCCGACCAGGGATATTGGCTGACGCTCGATGCCGACGGGCGCGCGCTCCCGAGCGACTGGTATTTGCGATTCGCTTACGAGGCGGGGCGCGTGGTGCGCGGCGAATCGCCCGCGACCGACGTGGTGCCGGCCAATCCCGGGCCGCAGGCGGCCGGCGTGCCCGCGTGCGGCGCGCTCGGGCCGAACCAGGGGCTTGCCGTGGGGCAGGCGCTCGTGTCGTGCGACGGCCGGTTCAAGCTCGTGCTCCAGAGCGACGGAAATCTCGTCACCTACCAAGGCGGCGCGCCGGTGTGGAGCAACGGCGTGTCGTCGCAGATCGCCGCGCGGGTCGTGATGCAGGCGGACGGCAATCTCGTCGAATACGACACCGCGGGGCGGCCGCTCTGGAACAGCGGCACCGCCGGCCGTGCCGGCGCATACGCGCAGTTGCAGAGCGACGGCCGGTTCGTGGTGACGGGCGGGTAGCGTTCCGGGGGGGCGCGCGGCCGGCGCCGCGCTGCGGCGCGGTTTGCGCGGCTCGTGCGGCTCGTGCGGCTTGCGCGGCGCGCCGAAACGCGGCGTTACCGCGATTTCCTTCGCGCGCCCTTCTTCGTGGCGGCGCTTCCGGCGCGCGCCGCGTCGCCGCTCGCGGCGTCGTCGTCGCCGTTCATCTGCTCGAGCCACGACAACGCATCGACATACGAGAGGAACTGCCGCAGATACTCGGGCGACAGCTCGCGCATCAGCGACAGCGACCGGTGCACGAGGCTGCTCGAATTGAGCGGTCCGGCGTTCTTCGGCACTTGTTCGAGCGAGGCGAGCAACTGGCTGTCCGCGCTGACCTTCGACCAGGTTTGCCGGAAGTAGTCGAGCATGTCCGGTTCCGCGCGAAGGGCGCGGCGGTTGCGGTTCGCGGCGTCATTGGCGTCATTGGCGCCGGCGGACGGGCCGCCCGCGTTCGGGCGCGCCTGGCCGCCGATATAGTCGAGCAGTGCGGCGAGCGGCCCGCGTGCGGGTGCGGGCGGCGCAGGCGTCGGCGTCGATGCGGGCATCGACGCCGATTCCAATGCCGGCGTCAACGCTGGAGCCGAAGCCGGAGCCGAAGCCGGAGCCGGAGCCGGAGCCGGAGCCGGAGCCGGAGCCGGAGCCGGAGCCGGAGCCGAAGCCGATGCCGATTCCAATGCCGACGCCGCGTCTTCGGCCGCATCGGCGGCCGAAGACGCGCGCCGAAGATCGTCCGCGTACGCATCGATCAGCGCCGACAGCCGCGCATTCAGAATCCGGCGCGCGTCGCCGGTGTGGTCGGCCGCGCGCCGCCGCAGCGCATCGATGAAGCGAAAGCGCATGGGGTCGAGCCGATCCGCGCCGCGCGTGCGCCATGCGTCGAGCGTTTCTTGCGCGCGGGCCGCAGCGTCATTCACGGCGTTCACCGTCGCCGGCCGTCGGCCGCGGAACCGGTGCGATCTCGACGCGCCGGTTCTTCGCGCGCCCCGTATCGTCCGAGTTCGGGCTCACGGGCTGCTCGGAGCCGAACGCCGCCGCGAACACCGACGCCGCCGGCACGCCTTCGTCGATGAACGCGCGCGTCACCGTCAGCGCGCGCTTGGCCGACAGCTCCCAGTTGTCCGCGAAGCGGCGATTGCCCGCGCGCACCTGGAGGTCGTCCGCGAAGCCGCTCACCATCAGGATCTCGTGATTCGCGCTGAGGTAAGCCGCGAGCGGCCCGGCGAGGCTCTTCAGCAGATCGCGGCCGGCCGGCTGCAGCTCGTCGGAGTTCAGCGCGAACAGCACGCTGCCGCTGATGCCGATGCGTCCGTTGACGAGCGTCACGCGTCCCGCCGCGAGCGGGCCCGCCAGCGCCTGTTCGAGCGTCTTGCGGCGCTGCGTTTCCATCTGCCGTTGCCTGACCTCGGCGTCGAGCTTCGACGACAGCTCGAGCTGCACGCCGATCACGCCGACGAGAATCAGCACGAACGCGCCGAGCAGCACTGACATCAGGTCGCCGAACGCGGCCCAGATCGGCGCGGTCTGTTCGAGGCCGCCGTCGATTTCGTCGCTCATGCCGCTTCGGCTCCGACGGATGCCTGCCGGCCGGCGACGCGCTGCAGGTCTTCGATGATCTGCTTCTGCGACAGCATGCTCAGGTCGATGATTTCACGCGCCTGCGCGACGTAATAGGCGAGTTGCTCGTCACTGCGCGCGAGCGACTTGTCGAGCGCGGCTTCGATGCGCTGCAGATGCGCGACGAGCGTGTCGTTCGATTCGCCGAACGACTGGACGGCCGCGCCGAACGCTTCGCCGAGGCTCGCGACTTCGACCGCGCTGCCCGTCACCTGCGCGGCGACGGCGCCGAGCCTGCCGGTTTCGGCGTCGATCCGCTCGGTGAATTGTGCGCCGACGCGTTGCAACAGGTCGGCGCTCGTCGCGACGAGTGCGTCGACGGCCGTGCGCTGCTCGGTCGACGCGTGGTTGACCGCATCGAGAAGGGTTTCGAGCGTGGCGAGCAGCCGGCTTCGCTCCTCGAGCATCGCGGTGTCGCGGACCATGCTGTCGGAGAGCTTCTGACGCAGCTCGGCGACGACTTCGGCCGCGGCCTTCGGCGCTTCCGACGCGGCCTGCACGAGCCGGGAGATCTCGGCGATCGTGTCGCGCGCATGCGCTTGCGTTTGGGCGGAGATGTCGCGTGCGGTTTGCGTGAGCGCGTCGCAGATTTCCTGTTGCCGGTTCGCGGCGTGCGCGCTCGTTTGTTCCCATTCGGTGCCGAGCTTCGCGGCCATCGTTGCGAGCGAATCGGTCCACGTCGTCAGGCGTTGTTGATCGCGCGATTCGAGCGTCGTCTGCAAGTTCGAATGCGATTCGCTCATCGTGCGCAGCAGCGCAGCGGTATGTTGCTCGAACGCGGCGGCTTGAGCGGAGATGTCGCGTGCGGTTTGCGTGAGCGCGTCGCAGATTTCCTGTTGCCGGTTCGCGGCGTGCGCGCTCGTTTGTTCCCATTCGGTGCCGAGCTTCGCGGCCATCGTTGCGAGCGAATCGGTCCACGTCGTCAGGCGTTGTTGATCGCGCGATTCGAGCGTCGTCTGCAAGTTCGAATGCGATTCGCTCATCGTGCGCAGCAGCGCAGCGGTGTGTTGCTCGAATGCGGCGGCTTGAGCGGAGATGTCGCGCGAGGTTTGCGTGAGCGCGTCGCTGATCGCCTGTTGCCGGTCCGCGGCGTGCGCGCTCGTTTGCTCCCATTCGGTGCCGAGCTTCGCGGCCATCGTTGCGAGCGAATCGGTCCACGCGGCCAGGCGCAGCTCGTCGCGCGACGCCAGATCCTTCTGCAGATCCGCATGCGATTGGCCCACCGTGCGCAGCAGCGCGGCCGAGTGCTGCTCGAACGTCGCGGCGGCCGCGTCGAGCGCCTGCCGGTTGCGCTCGGCCAGCGTCTCGTTGGCCCGCTCCTGACGCGACAGCGCGTCGTTCCACGCCGCGGACACGCTGCCCGCCGTCGCGTCGAGGCGCGCCGAGACGCCGTCGAGCAGGCCCGCCGAGCGTTGCTCGAACGATTCGACGAAGCGGTTCGCCGAGCCGTGCAGGCGCTGCGCGAGCGCGTCGCTCGAGCGCTGATGTTCGTCGAGCGCGTTGCGCCAGACGTTCGCGACGTTCGTCGCCGTCGCGTCGAAGCCGGCCGACAGCCCGTCGAGCTGCCGCTGCACAGCCTGCGCGACGGCGTCGTGCAGCGCGGTCGTCTCGCGTGCGAGCGCCGCCATCGTGGTTTCCATGACGGGCTGCAACGCCGAGCCGGCCACGCGCGCGCTCTCGGCGGCGCTGTCCTTCAGCGACTGCCCGACCGACGACGCGAGGCGCGCATACGTCTCTTCCGCCTTGCCGAGAAACGCTTGCTGGCCGGCGATCTGCCGCTCGGCTGACGCAATGCCTTGCTGCTCGAGCGTCGTCATCATCGTCTGCAGCCGATCGACCAGCGTGGGCATCATGTCGGCCTGCCGCTGCAGCAGCCTGAAGGTCTCGTCGCGCTGATGGGCGTGCGAGTGCACGCGCAGCGTCGTCGCGATCTTCGCGTCGAGCGCCTGCGCGGCCTGGAGCCGCTCGCGCCGGCAAAGCGCGGACAGGAGGCCCAGCATCGCGGACGCGGACACGCCGGCGATCGAGGTGCCGAACGCGAATCCGAGCCCCTTGACGGGCGCGGCGAGCGACGCGCGGATCGCATGCAGGTCCGTCGCGCTCTCGAGCGCGGCGCCGGTGCCCCGGAGCGTCATGACCATGCCGAGGAGCGTGCCCAGCATGCCGAGCAGCACGAGCAGGCCGACCAGATACGGCGTCAGTGCGGGGCCCGGCAGCGCGACGCGCTCGCCTTCGACGCGCAGGCGCACCGCGTGGCGCAGGCTCGGATGCAGCCGTTCGAGCCACGCCCGCAATTCGGACGGCGGCTCGGACAGGTCCGCGACCGCGTGCGCGAGCGTGGACGTGGCCTGCTGATAGCGGCGCAGTTCGAGCGCGCCGGCAAGATAGCAGGCGGCGATCACGACGGTCACGGCGAGCGCGAGCGGATTCGACGCGGCATAGCCCGCGCCGATCCAGCAGACCGCGGCGAGACCGGCGAAAAAGAAAACGAGATGAACGTGATGTCTGGACATGGGGGCCCGGTTAGCTGGCGCGAAGGGCGGCGAGCAGCCCTTCGACCGGTTGAAAACGAACTTCCAGCTCGGTGAGCAGCACGCTTTGCATATCCTTGCGGAACGCGTCGAGCCACGCGCCCGGCGTGGCCGCGGCGGCGTTCACGGCGGCGTTGGCTTCGGCGTCGGCAAGGCGTTGCTGCTCGGCCCGGCGCAGGCGCTCGAAATACGCGCCGAGCAGCTTCGGCACGTACGCGAGCAGGCTCCGCTCGCGCACGGCGAGCGCGCGCTCCATCGTCGCGTCGAGCACCGCGAGCCGGGCGAGGGCGGGCGTGCGGGCGGCCATCGTCTGCCGCAGGCGGCCGCGCAGGTCGCCGATGTCGATCTCCATCGCCTGCTGCATCGACAGGTAGTCGTGGCGAAAAAGCGTGAAATCGGCGGGCGCGTCCGCCGCCGCGTCGCGGGCGGCGGACGGCGCGACGCTGTCGCGTCCGGCGGCGAGCGCGCCCGTGCGGGCGATCGCTTTCGCGAGCGACGCGCGCACGCGCGCGCATTGGCCGCTTGCGTTGTCGCGGTCGCCGTCGCCGTCGGCGCGCGCGCCGGCCGCCGCGGCGGGCGGACTCATGCCGAGCGCCGACGACAGCGCGATCGCGTCGGTCCACGCGAGCCATTGGCTCAGCCGGTCCGACAGCGACTGCCTGGATTCCGGCACGTCGGCGTCCGCCAGGCGAGCAAGCAAGCGGATCAGCGCCGGTCCGCCGAGCGCTCTATGTTGCGGGGCTTGCACCATGCCACGAGTGTCAGTTTCGAAAAAAGGCAGCAGTTTACACGTTGGCGAGGGGCGGGCCGCCACTTCTTGGCGATCGGCGAGGCCGACGGGCGTCGATGCCTGATGCCGCGGGCGGGCGGATCATCGTGTCGGGCCGCGCGCAAACGCGCGCGATCGCGCGTGGGGAAGCCGGTTCTCAGCCGGGCGCGCGAGCGAAGGTGGGTGTGGCCCGCCTGCCGGCGCGCCCGTTGTCGACGGTATTTCGGCTGCATTTCGGCTGCATTTTCGCGGCATTCGGCTGCAACTCGCCGAAGACGCGGCTTGCGCGCGGCGGTCGGGATGCGGTCGGCGTTCTCGATGCGCGCGCGGTGTTCGCGCGCACGACGCCCGTCGACCGCTTCGGCGCGACGCGGATCTCGACGCGGGCGACTGCGCGCCAACCGTTGGGCGTCAGCGCCGTTCGTGTCCGGCGGACGTTCGCCGGGCGGGCCGGCAGCAACCGCTCGCGCGCATGCACGCCCGGGGATTGCGCGCTTGCGCGCCCGAGCGATCACGGATCGCGGCGCATGCGTCATCGAACGCGATCGCTCGGCGGCGGCGCGGCAAGCGCGGACGCACCGCGTGTTCGCGCGGACGTTGCGCGCCGCGCACGCTCAATGCCGATCGATCAGCGTCGCCCGTTCGTTCGAGTACCGGTTGCCGTGCACCGTGACGCCCGCGAGCGCGCGCTCGATCTCGCGAAGATCCTCCGGCGTCAGTTCGATGGCGGCCGCGTCGACGTTCTCATCCAGACGATGCAGCTTGCTCGTGCCGGGAATCGGAACGATCCACGGCCTTTGAGCCAGAAGCCACGCGAGCGCGATCTGGGCGGGCGTCGCGTGCTTGCGCCGCGCGATCTGGTCGAGCCGGGCGACGACGCCGAGGTTCGACTCGCGCACGCCGGGCGCGAAGCGGGGAGACGCGCGGCGGGGATCGTCGCGCCCGAACGTCGTGCTTGCGGTGATCGCGCCGGTCAGAAAGCCCTTGCCGAGCGGGCTGAAGGAAACGAAGCCGATGCCGAGCGCGTCGAGCGTCGGCAGGATCGCCGTCTCGGGCTCGCGCCACCACAGCGAGAACTCGCTTTGCAGCGCGGCGACGGGCTGCACCGCGTGCGCGCGCCGGATCGTCTGCGCGCCGGCTTCCGACAACCCGAAATGCCGGACCTTGCCTTGCCGGATGAGATCCTGCACGGTTCCCGCGACGTCCTCGATCGGCACGTCCGGGTCGACGCGATGCTGGTAGAAGAGATCGATGTAGTCGGTCCGCAGGCGCGTCAGGGCGGCGTCGGCGACCGCCCGGATGCGCGCCGGACGGCTGTCCGGGCGCGCGCGAAGCTCGCCGTCGCGAAATCCGAACTTCGTCGCGATCACGACCTCGCGGCGAAACGGCGCGAGCGCCTCGCCGACGAGCGTCTCGTTGGTGTGCGGGCCGTAGGCCTCGGCGGTGTCGAAGAACGTCACACCGCGCTCGAACGCCGCCCGCACGATTCCGATCGCGTCCTGCCTGCCGGGCGCCGGCCCGTAGGCCGCGCTCAACCCCATGCAGCCGAAGCCTATCGCCGACACTTCCAGGCCGCCAGCGCCGAGTTTGCGTTTTTCCATTTCCGTCTCCTTGGGCCCGCCGGGCGGGCCCGGCCGCTGATCGGCCGCTTCGTCATGCGCAACGCGCGGCCGCGGCGCGAGCGTGCTTCGTCACGCGCGTGATGCAGATGAGGCTGATGACCGCGGCGCCGCACACGTAGAAGCCGGGCGCGATCTTCGAGCCGGTCGACGCGATCAGGTACGTGATGAGAAACGGCGTGAAGCCGCCGAACGTCGCCGCGGTGAAGTCGTGCGCGATCGACACGCCCACCGTGCGGATCGACGGCGGAAACAGGTCGCACAGCAGCGCGGGCATCGGCGCCTGATACGACGTCATCAGCAGGCCGAGAACGAACTGGCTGATCAGAAGCGACGCGATCCCCGGATGCGACACGACGAACTCGAACGCCGGGATCACGATCAGCGCGATCAGGATCGCGCCGGTGCGCATCACGCGCAGCCGCCCGAATCGGTCCGACAGGCGGCCGAACACCGGCGAGAACGCGGCTTGAACCACGCCCGTCAGGATGGTCGCGGCGAACGCGCTCGTCTGCGGCAGGCCGAGCGTGCGCACCGCATAGGTCGGAAGATAGTAGGCGAGCGCATATGACGACACCGACACGAGCACGAACGTGCCGATCGATAGCACGCAGAGCGCCGGATGCTCGCGGATCGCTTCGCGCACCGGCGTCGCGTGTCGCGGCGCGATCGTCTTGTCGTTGACCTCGGGGACGTTGCGCCGCATGTACACGGCGACCGGAATGATCGCGAGCCCGATGAAGAACGGGATGCGCCAGCCCCAGTGCAGGATCTGCTCCGAGGTCAGCGACGCCGAGATGACGACGCCCGTCAGCCCCGCGAACACCGACGTCAAGCCTTGCGCCGCGATCTGGAAGCTCGAGTAGAATCCCCGATCCGCGGCGGGCGCGCGCTGCACGATGAACGTGATGCCCGAGCCGTATTCGCCGCCCGAGGAAAAACCCTGAACGAGCCGGGCGATCACCATCACGGCCGTCGCGGCGCCGCCGATCGACGAATAGGTCGGCGTCAGCGCGATCATCGCCGTGCCGAGTCCCATCAGCGTCACCGTGAGCGTGAGCGCGGCCTTCGCGCTCACCCGGTCCGCGTACGAACTGAGCACGAGCGCGCCGAGCGGCTTCACGAGATACGAGCCGCCGAACGTGCCGACGGTCGCGAGCAGCGAGACGAGCGGATCGGAATGCGGAAAGAAGAGCTTCGAGATCGTGACCGAGAAGTACAGGTACGCGAACAGGTCATACCATTCGAGCGTCGTGCCGATGACGGCGGCGGCGATCGCCTTTTTTTCGACGGGCCGGATGGACGCCATGTCTGCCTCGCAGGCGGAGGGCCGAACGTATTGCTCTAGCATATTCACGAAATGCCCCGAAGGTGGATGGCGGCGATGCGGGCGGCCCGCGCCGCCGCCGGTCGGCGGTTAGTCGAGCTTGCTCGCCTGAGGTCCGGATACCGGAATCTCCATGCGATCCGAGCCGAAGAAGATGTTGCCGCTGTAGATCCGGCTCATCTCGACGATGACGCGCTCGCGCACGCCCGGCTTGTCGAACTGCTCCGTCACGTGCGAGATGACGAGATTCTTCGCGTTCGCCTGCCGGGCCGCCTGCGCCACCTCGAGATGGCCGGCCGTGAAAGCGGCGAACGTTCTGCTGGGCGCGGTGCCGCTCAGGTAGTGGCACATGTGCACGAGCACGTCGCAATCCTTCGCGAGCCGATCGAGCGCCGGGCACGGGCCGGTGTCGCCCGAATACACGATCGACTGGCCGTCGTGATCGATTCGATAGCCGTACGAAACGAGATGGGGCGCGAAGTGATTCACGGCAACGGCCTGCACGGTCCATTCGTTTTCAGTAACCGTCGCGAGCGGCGACAGCTCCGTGACGACCGGCCGCGGCCGCGCGCGCGCGCCTTCGCCGCCGCGCGCGCGATACACGTCGATGCTCGCCTGGTTCTCCGTGCGCGAAACGAGATCCGGGCCGAAAGCGCCGTCGTCGCCGAACAGGCGATCGGTGATTTTCCGCAGCGGCGGCGGCCCGTACACCTTCAGCTCCGGGATTCTGCCCGCGCCCTGATCCCACCGCGTGAGCAGAAGCCGCGGGTAGTCGCCCATGTGATCGTAGTGGTGATGGCTGAAGAACGCATGCGAGATGCGCGTCGCGGAAACGCCGAGTTCGAGCAGGCGATGGTGCGAGCCGAATCCGTGATCGAACACGATGTAGTCGCCGCCCGCTTCGACGAGATAGCCCGAGCACATCCGGCTGGTTGAGGGCGTGGGCGTGCCGGTGCCCAAGAGCCACAGTTTCATCTGACCTCCAAGTCACGAGTCATGGTGCGTGCCGCACCTGTGAGCCCGATACTAGTTCGGCCATATAACTCGGCATTGAAATATACTGAACGCGCGATAACCAAATGGAAACGCCATGCGAAGCCGGGACGAGCAGCTGTTGGCCGCGTTGACGCAGCGGCTGAAAGCGCGGCACTTCGTGCTGCTGTCGTCGATTCATCGCCATCGCACGCTGCGCAAGGTGGCCGACGAGATGAACCTCAGCCAGCCGGCGATCACGAAGGCGTTGCAGGAACTGGAGGAGATCGTCGGCGCGGCGCTCTTCGAGCGGACCGCGCGAGGGCTCGTGCCGACGCCGGCCGCCGACATGCTCGTGTCGCGAAGCGCCGCCTTCCTGGCGGATCTGCGCAATCTCGCGGGCGATCTCACGGCGATCGAGGACGGCTTTCACGGCGTCGTGAGGATCGGCGTCATCCATTTCATTGCGTACGGCATCCTGACGAAAGCGATGGATGCGCTGCGGGAGCGCGGATTCAACTATCGCTTCGCGGTGCGCGACGGCGACACCGATACGGTGGTCGGCATGCTGCGGCGTCACGAGATCGACTGCGCGATCGCGCGGCTCACGCACGAAAGCGCCGGCGAGATCGAGCAGGAGGTCCTCTACGTTCAGCAGCCCGTACTGCTTTCGAGCCGCGGCTACCGCGCTCCGAAGGGCCGGGGCGCGACGATCGACGCGGTCGCCGGCGCGCAATGGGTCCTGCCGCCGAAGGCCACGCCGACGCGGCGCGCGTTCGACGAGATGCTCGTCAGGCGCGGCGTCGTGATCGGCGAGCCGCTCGTCGAAACGACGTCGGTGACGGTCATCGAGGCCGTGCTGGCCGCGAACGACGAAGCCGTCACGATGCTGCCGCGCGACCTGGCGGAGGAAGTCGCGCACGGCGGCGCGTGCCGCATCCTGCCGATCGATCTCGATTTCGCGCTGCCGGCCGTGTGCCTCGTCACGCGGCAGGACATGGCGGGCGACCGGACGCTCGACGCGCTCAAGCGCGCGATCCGGGCGGCCGCGGCGTAGCGGCGCGGCGGCGCGAACGACGTGTTCCGGATGCTTTGCGGATGGGGGCGACGCGCATCGGGGCGACGTCGGCGAGCTGCCCGCCGATGAGCCGCTCCGGCGCCGCGTATGCGTCATGCATGCGCACGCGATCGGCTAAGATACGCCCCGCCGAACTTTTCCCCGACCATACGGAGCGACAGCAGTGATTCAGCCGACCCGCGCATTCAAGGACAACCTCGCCCAATTGCCCGCCATCGACGGCATCGAGCGCATCGATCTCGTCGACGCGAAGGGCGCGGTGGTGGCGAGCATCGAGAACAAGCCGGGCAAGCAGGGCTCGCTGGCCGTGTATCACTATCTGCGCGAGACGTTCGGCGCGCTCGACGCCGACGCCGCCGAGCACGGCCTCGCGGTGTTCGCCGAGCACACCGCCGATGCGCGCGACCGTCCGGGCGCGCATCCGAACGTCGACCGGCTGCTCGCGATCGCGGCGGGCGGCGAGGCGCTGCGCATCGACGTCGTCGCGCGAGCCTGAACGGTGCGCCGCGCGCCCGGGCTTCGCGTCGGGCCGCGCCGCGCGCCCGAGCGCCGCGACGTCACCGGCTGAGCAGCACGGTCGGATTCGCGGGCATGCCGTTCCACACCGTCGGTGTGTCGAGCAGCTCGATCTTGCCGATGGGCTGGTCGCCCGGCACGTTGATCGCCCACACGCGCAAGCTGCTGCCGCTGAGCGGATTGGCCGCGTTGGCGTTGTCGACGGTGGGCGTCCACCACGCACGGAATCCGCCCTGCAGCACGCGATACGCGCGGCTGCCGTCCGCATACGTGACGCGCAGCGTGTAGTCGCAGCCGCTGCCTTTGCAGTACCACGGATACGTGCCCTTATCGACGGTGATCGCCTGGCGGTCCGCCGCGGAGGTCGGATCGAACGTCGCGATCAGGTTCCCCGTGTACGTGAACGGCGGATAGATGTACGACGCGCCCGCCGAACCGGCCTTGCTGAAGCTCACGATGATCGTGTGCACCGGCACGCCGGTTCGCACGGGCAGATTCTGGTTGACGCCGTAGAGCCCCTTGCCGTCGGTCGTCGGCGTGTACGGCGCGCGCGCCTGCGCGGCCGCGTCCCACTTGCTGTAGCCGCTGGGCGAAGCGGGATCGATCAGCACGCGCGATTCGATCCATGCCTGCATCCGGCCCGTGTTGTAGTCCGAGAACGTCGCGAACTTGTAGCCGCTCGATTGATCGCCGGCGCCGCTTTGCATGGGGTCCTGCTTGTAGCAGCGGCCCTGCGCGTCGACCTGATGCGAGCTCGCGCACTTCGCATGGCTCGACGCGGTGGCGGGCACGAGCACGTCGAGGAACTCGCGGCGGTTCGGGTCGTAGCCCCACGCCGATCCGTTCAGGCTGCCGCCCGCGTACGGATAGGCGCCCTTCGCATATTCGTCTCCCGCGTGGCCGAGGCCGAACGCGTGCCCCTGTTCGTGAATGAAGATGCCGGTGTAACGATGATCGCCGACCGACGCGCCCGAGCCGACGCCGCCCAGTCCGCCGCCGAGGTTCGCGAACTTCCCGCTCGAATTCAGCGCGAGCAGCGGCGCGTAGTACTGATCGTTGAGTGCGCCGTCGCCGTTCGCGGTGCGCATGCTCGAAATCAGCGTGAGCATCGCGCTCATCACGCCGTAGCCGTCCTTCTGCTGATCGAGCGCGGTGACCGCATAGGCGGGCTGAGCCGCGCCGGCGCGGTCGGCGCGCGGACCGACGACGACCGTCGCGAGGCTGAAGCGCCCGGCCGGGTGCGTGCGGACCTTCACGTCCGACGTCGGCCATTTCGCGGAGATCTCCTGCTGCGTGGCGGCGTCGGGCGCCTGCGTCGCGGACAGCGGCGGCGAATTGGCGTCGTCGGCGCCGAACAGATAGAACGGCAGGATCGTCAGTTGCACGTCGGCGTCGGTGCCGAACACCGGGGCCTGCGCGACGCTCGGCGTGTAGTTGGCCGCCGACACGCTGAACGAGACGCCCGGCACCATCCACGCGGCGGGCACGACGGCGCTCCAGCGGTCGCCCGCATACGCGCGGCCGTTGGACTCGGTCGGCGGCAGCGCGGACGGCGGGTTCAGCGCCAGCGCGCCGAGCTTCGCGCCGTTGCGCCACGCTTGCAGGACGGGCTGCGCGGCGTCCGCCTGGCCGATGGCGACCAATGCGAGCGCGTCGCGCCCGCCGATCAGGCGAAGCCTCGTGCTGGCATTCGGGAGCGCCCAGCTCAAGCCGCCGCTCGGCACCACGTGAGTCTGCGCGAATTCCAGCTTGTCGATCGAGATCTGCCCGATCGACGTGCTGCTGGAAGGCGGCGTGGGCGTGACGCCCGGCGTATTGCCGGCCGTTTCGGGGGCGTTCGTCGTCGCGGGCGCGGCGGGTGCGGCGGCGCCGTTCGCATTCGACGCATCGGAGGAGCCGTCGCCTCCGCACGCGGCGAGCAGCAGGGCGGAAAGCGAAGCGGCGAGGGCGGCTCGCGACGTGATGCGAGTGGTCGTCATGTGCGTTGTGTCGTTGTTGGAAAAGGGGTGGTGGAGCGTGTGCGGCAGATCGGCCGTCGGTCGGGCCGGGGCCGGGACGGCGGTCTTCTCGCGCGTGTCGTTTCTCGTTTCTCGAATCGATTCGATTCGATTCGATTCGGCCCGGCTCGGCTCGGCTCGTTTCGAAGCGCCGCCGTCACCGCGGCATCGGCACCGGATGCGCGGACGCGGCGTCGATCGGGAAGGCTGAAGCGTGCCGTGACGTCGGCGCGGGCGTGTTCTTCATTTGCTCTGTACTCCGGATGACATGCGGAACGTGAAATCCTGCGCATGATAAACGCAACGCATCGTGAAGATATTGACGCGTCGTGCATGTCGTCGCTCGGTGCTCCTCGCTCGGTGTCCGATGGTCGTCGCGGATGTCGAAAACGGGGCGCGCCGTTCAGACATGTTCGGCATGTCCAAGCATGGCCTGCGGCGAGCGTGCGATGCGCGCATTCGACGAAGCCCGCGTCGCAGCGCATGGCGCATGAGCGATTGCGCGTCGGTCGGCACGGTTTCGTCGCGCGCCGTGGCGATCATCGTGGGCGATCGGATTCGAACGAGATCGCGCAGGCGCCTGGTCATGGCGCGCCGGCTAATCGGCGGCGATCTGTGCGATGGCGAATGATCGATTGCCGGGCGCGGTGTGCGCCGTGAATCTCGAGCGCGTCGTTTCCGCGAGCAAGCGGCGGCGGCCGCATCGAGCGTGATTGCCGATTCTTGGATCGATGCGCGGGATCGTTCGGACGACTTGTCGGCGTGGGCGTCGAATGCGGGAGACGGCGGGCGGTTCGGCTCGAATGGTCGGTGCGCGAGCGCCGCTTTTCACGCGGGCGGCGCGCACCCGAGCGACGCGCGTGGTCCGCCGCAGCAGCGGCGAGATGGGCCGCTCATTGGCCGCTCATGGGCGCGACTCGGCCGCGGCCGCGCGGGCTTCCGCGACATCCGATGCTGCTCTAGACGACCGGTCTAATTGTGCTATGATGCGCGCCATGATCTTTCGCTCGACTGCGCACGTGCGCCGCGCGTCCTGAACGCCGCGACGCGAGGCCGATCGCGCTTCCGCACTGGGTTTTGGCGGGCTGGCTCGAGCGAAATGCTCGCGGCGGAGGACATCCCGAAAGAGGTGCTCCGCCGCTGCCTCGATTTGACGGAGGCTTTGTAGGAAGCGTTCGGCGGAGCGCGGCCCGGCGCCTGTTCGGGCGGCTGCCTCGCGCGTCTCGCGCGCGGCTGGCCGGCCGGGGCGGGCGCGGTGCACTCGAGGCGCGCGCAGGCGCAACGGGCCGAACACTCGGCACGGCGACGATCCGGAGCGCAAACGTGCGTGGCGGCGAAGTTCGGCGCGAAGATGGCGGGTATCCCGGCGACGATGCGGAGTGTGTTGACGCGCGGCTTCGACGCTGGCCGCGAATCGTCGCGCGTTACGCGGCCAGCGTCGAAGCCTCGCGCGCCGATGGTTCGCTCGGGCGGATCGCACGCCGGTGCACGGCGGCCTGCGCGCGCTGCGTTGGCAGGCTGTTGAAAAGCCGGCTTGCGAGGTGCTCGCACGTGGTTTTCGGGGATGGTCTCACACCCCTTGCCCGAGTCGCACGAGCGGTTTGTCGTGCGTTCCGAGAGGTCGACAAGTTGTGTTTTGCCGCCCCCTCGCGGAAAGAATTTCAACGGCGCGCCAGGCACGGCGGCCCGGCGGTGGCGACGCGGCATCGAAACGATGCCGCGCAGCTGGAGGCCGCTTGAAGCCGTGGCGGCGGCGACGTCGCCGCGCATGGATGTGCCGCAGCCGAGTCGTCGATCGGCTGGGCATCGAAGCAAGGCGCGCATGAGCGTGCCTCCTTTTGAGTCCGCTTATAGACGACTGGTCTACTTTTGATGGGGCAAACATGCAGAATTTCGATTTCTACAATCCGACCCGGATCGTCTTCGGCGAGAACACCGTTGCGCGGCTGAACGACCTGCTGCCGGCCGCGGCCCGCGTGCTCGTGCTGTACGGCGGCGAGAGCGCGCGCAGCAACGGCACGCTCGACGAGGTCCGCGCCGCGCTCGGCGCGCGCGACGTGCGCGAGTTCGGCGGGATCGAGCCGAATCCGACCTACGAGACGCTGATGAAGGCGGTCGAGCTGGTGCGGCGCGAGCGCGTCGATTTTCTGCTCGCGGTCGGCGGCGGATCGGTGATCGACGGCACGAAGTTCGTCGCGGCCGCCGTGCCGTTCGCGGGCGATCCGTGGAGCATCCTCGAGACGCACGGCGCGAACGTCGCGGCCGCGCTGCCGTTCGGCAGCGTGCTGACGTTGCCCGCCACCGGCTCGGAGATGAACAGCGGCGCGGTCGTCACGCGCCGCGCGACGCACGCGAAGCTCGCGTTCCGCCACCCGCTCGTGTTCCCGAAATTCTCGATCCTCGATCCGACGAAGACGTACACGCTGCCGCCGCGGCAAGTCGCGAACGGCGTCGTCGACGCGTTCACGCACATCGTCGAGCAGTATCTGACGTATCCGGCCGATGGCCTCGCGCAGGACCGCTTCGCCGAGGGCCTCTTGCAGACGCTGATCGAGATCGGCCCGAAGGCGATTGCCGAGCCGCACGACTACGCGATCCGCGCGAACCTGATGTGGGTCGCGACGCTCGCGCTGAACGGTCTGATCGGCGCGGGCGTGCCGCAGGACTGGGCGACGCACATGGTCGGCCACGAACTCACCGCGCGCTACGACATCGATCACGCGCGCACGCTCGCCGTCGTGCTGCCGTCGATGCTCCAGGTGCGGCGCGACGCGAAGCGTGCGAAGCTGTTGCAGTACGCGGCGCGCGTATGGAACATCGTCGACGGCGCCGAGGACGAGCGCATCGACGCGGCGATCGAGCGCACGCGCGCGTTCTTCGAGAGCCTCGACGTGAAGACTCGCCTTGCCGACTACGGCGTGGGCGCCGACGCGATCGACGGTCTCGTCGCGCAGCTCGATGCGCACGGCATGACGCAGCTCGGCGAGCGCAGGGACGTCACGCTCGACGTGAGCCGCCGCGTGCTCGAGGCAAGCCTGTGATTCCAAGCCGCTTCGAATCGTCGAAGCTCGGCGGCGTGCGCCGCACGCCAATGCCCCTCGTTTCATTTCAATGGAGATTCCTATGCCGCAAAGCCAGACGACGAACCGCAGGATCGTTCTGAATTCGCGCCCGAAAGGCGCGCCCACGCCCGAGAATTTCCGCGTCGAGACGACGGCGGTGCCGACGCCCGCTCAGGGCGAGGTGCTGCTGCGCACGGTGTGGCTGTCGCTCGATCCGTACATGCGCGGCCGCATGAGCGACGCGCCATCGTATGCGCCGCCCGTCGAGATCGGCGGCGTGATGGTGGGCGGGACGGTGAGCCGCGTCGTCTCGTCGACCGTGCCCGCGTTTCGCGAAGGCGACCTCGTGCTGTCGAGCGCCGGCTGGCAGGATTACGCGCTGTCCGACGGCGCTGACCTGATGCCGCTCGCCGGCATCGCGCATCCGTCGCAGGCGCTCGGCGTGCTCGGGATGCCCGGCTTCACCGCTTACTTCGGATTGCTGGAGATCGGCCGGCCGAAGGCGGGCGAGACGGTCGTCGTCGCGGCGGCGAGCGGCGCGGTCGGCTCGGTCGTCGGGCAGATCGCGAAGCTGAAGGGCTGCCGGGTCGTCGGCATCGCGGGCGGCGCCGACAAGTGCCGCTACGTGACGCAGACGCTCGGCTTCGATGCGTGCGTCGACCATCGCGCTCCGGATGTGGCCGAGCAGCTCGCGGCCGCGTGCCCGAACGGCATCGACGTGTATTTCGAGAACGTCGGCGGCGCGGTGTTCGACGCGGTGCTGCCGCTGCTGAACGATCGCGCGCGCGTGCCCGTCTGCGGGCTGATCGCCCACTACAACGACAGCGCGCTGCCGCCGGGGCCGAATCGTTTGCCGCTGCTGATGTCGAGCGTGCTGCGCAAGCGGATCAGCATGCAGGGCTTCATCATCCTCGATCACTACGCGGACGTTTATCCGGCATTCCTGAAGGAAATGGGCGAGTGGGTCGCGCAGGGCAAGGTGCAGCTTCGCGAGGACGTCGTCGACGGGCTCGAGGCGGCGCCGCAGACGCTGATCGGACTGCTCGGCGGGAAGAACTTCGGCAAGGTCGTCGTGCGCGTGGGGCCCGACGCGCCGTGAGTTCGGCCGCGCGAGCGCCGGGATGAAGGTTCGGCGCTCGCGTTCGAGCCGCCGCCTCGGATGTCGTGCGGATTCATGCGATGCCGAGGCGTGCGGAGGCGCGCAGAGGCGTGCATAGGCGTGCGGGGAGGCGAATCGCCGGACCGCGGTCCGGATTGGCATCGAGAACGATCATGGCGCGTGGTGTCCTTGCAAGCCTGATCCCGACGCCCCAGCGCATCGGCGCGGCGGCGGGATTGCGCCGGACCGCGGCCGCGACGCGCGCCGAACCGGGCAATCGCCGCTGCGATCTGTTTCGTCAGGCCGACGGCGTGCCGGGTCTTCATATGCTCGGGATCGACGGCGACGAGGCCGCGCCTGAAGCGCGCCGCGCGAGCGCGCATTCCGTCGCGTATCGGAAGAGGGCGGCTGAATGGCTGGCGCAGCCGCCCGCCTTGACGGCGCTGACGGCCGTAGCCGCCGTGAGTCGGCGGCCCGGCGCGACAACCCCGTGCGAACCGCGTTGCGGCGGGCAGGCGGCGCTCGTCGCGATCGCCTTGCGCGGGCCGCAGCGCCGGTATCCGAGCGGCATCGGAGTCGAGCCGCCACGCATGCCTGCCGTCGGCGCGGCGCGTGGAAGGCCGCGGTTTTTCCGCGTTTGCCGGCCCTCGCTCGTCGCTGCGCAGGATGTCGCCCCGCGCGATGCGCCGATCCGGTCGAGCCGACATGCGGGCGTGCGCTGCACCGTTTTCGTGCGTTGTCGTGCCGATCCATCGCGCCCGCACGGGCCGAGACTGCAGCAATTTCGCAATAGGTTCAATATGCGCGAGTTGCTGCTCGCCATTCGAAATCCCCACTCGTCATTGCCGGAGTCCGCATGACCGACTTGAACATCAACGGCGCGACCCATGCGGTCGACGCCCCCGCCGACATGCCGCTCCTCTGGGTGCTGCGCGATCTCGTCGGCCTGACCGGCACGAAATTCGGCTGCGGCATCGCGCAATGCGGCGCGTGCACCGTGCATCTCGACGGCGTCGCGGTGCGCTCGTGCGTGCTGCCCGTCGCCTCGGTCGGCGGCAGGAAAATCACGACGATCGAAGCGGTCGGCGCGACGCCAGCGGGGCAGAAGGTCCAGCAGGCGTGGCGCGAGCTCGACGTCGTCCAGTGCGGCTATTGCCAGTCCGGCCAGGTGATGGCGGCCGCGGCGCTGCTCGCGTCGAACCCGAACCCGACCGACGCGGACATCGACGCGGCGATGACGGGCAACCTCTGCCGCTGCGGCACGTACAACCGGATACGCGCGGCGATCAAGCACGCGGCGAAGGGGGCCTGACATGTCGCGCGGACTGATCGAAGCAGGCAGGGCGCACGCGGCCGAGGCGGCGCGCGGCGCGGGCGTGTCGCGGCGCGATTTCCTGAAATACGGGATGACGCTCGGCGCGGCGGCGGGCGGCGGCCTGCTGCTCGGCTTCAGCGTGCCCGCCGCGGGCGGCGACGCCCGCCGCTCGGTGATCGGCGGCGACGCGATCGAGACGCCCCGAAGCGGCGTGTTCGCGCCGAACGCGTTCGTGCAGATCGACCGCACGGGCACGGTCACGCTCGTGATGCCGAAGGTCGAGATGGGCCAGGGCGTCTACACGTCGATTCCGATGCTGATCGCCGAGGAGCTCGAGGTGCCGCTCGCGAGCGTGACGCTCGACCACGCGCCGCCGAACGCGAAGCTGTTTCTCGATCCGCTGCTCGGCGGCCAGCTGACGGGCGGCTCGACGTCGATCCGCTATGCGTGGGAGCCGATGCGCCGCGCGGGCGCGGCCGCGCGCACGCTGCTCGTCGCGGCGGCGGCGCGGCAGTGGAAGGTCGATCCGGCGTCGTGCCGCGCGCAAGGCGGCGAAGTGCTGCATCCGGCCAGCGGGCGGCGCGCGTCGTACGGGCAGCTCGCCGACGCGGCCGCGAAGCTGCCCGTGCCGAAGGACGTCGCGCTGAAGCAGCCCGAGGACTTCAAGCTGATCGGCAAGCCCGTCAAGCGGCTTGATTCGCCGGAGAAAATCGACGGCACCGCGCAGTTCGGGCTCGACGTGCGCGTGCCGGGCATGCTGTACGCGGTGATCGTCAACAGCCCGGTGTTCGGCGGCAAGGTCGCGCACGTCGACGATCGCGCCGCGAAGCAGGTGCCGGGCGTGCGGCAGGTGGTCGTCGCGGACGACGCGGTCGCGGTCGTCGGCGATCACACGTGGGCCGCGAAGCGCGGCGCGTCGGCGCTGCAGGTTCAATGGAACGAAGGCGCGGGCGCGCGCGTGTCGATGCGCGACATCGTCGCCGATCTCGCGCGCGCGGCCGACAGCGGCAAGGGCGCGGTCGCGCGCAAGGACGGCGACGTCGAGCATGCGTTTTCGAACGCGAAGACGCGCGTCGACGCGGTCTACGAGCAGCCGTTCCTCGCGCACGCGACGATGGAGCCCGTGAACTGCACGGTGCACGTGCGCCCGGACGGCTGCGAGCTCTGGACGGGCACGCAGGTGCCGACGCGCGCGGTCGACGCGGCCGCGAGCGTGACCGGCCTGCCGGCCGACAAGATCGTGCTGCACAACCATCTGTTGGGCGGCGGCTTCGGCCGGCGGCTCGAGACCGACATGGTGCGGCAGGCGGTCAAGATCGCGAAGCAGGTGAGCGCGCCGGTGAAGGTGGTCTGGACTCGCGAGGAGGACATCCGTCACGACATGTACCGGCCGTACTACTACGACCGCATTTCGGCGGGGCTCGACGCGAACGGCAAGCCGGTCGCGTGGCGGCACCGGATCGTCGGCTCGTCGATTCTCGCGCGCTTCGCGCCGCCCGCGGTCAAGGACGGCGTCGATCCGGACGCGGTCGAGGTCGCCGCCGAATTGCCGTACGACCTGCCGAACCAGCTCGTCGACTACGTGCGCCAGGAGCCGCGCCACGTGCCGACCGCGTTCTGGCGCGGCGTCGGGCCGACGCGCGGCACGTTCGTCGTCGAGAGCTTCATCGACGAGCTCGCCGCGCAGACGAAGACCGATCCCGTCGCCTACCGCCGCGCGCTGCTCGGCAAGTCGCCGCGCGCGCGCAACGTGCTCGACGTCGCCGCGAAGGCGGCGGGCTGGGGCGCGTCGCTGCCGAAGGGGCAGGGGCGCGGCGTATCGGTGATGCATGCGTTCGGCAGCTTCTTCTCGATGGTCGCGGACGTATCCGTCGACGACGGCGAGGTGAGCGTGAAGCGCATCGTGTGCGCGGTCGACTGCGGGATGGTGGTGAATCCGGACACGATCGAGGCGCAGGTGCAGGGCGGCATCATCTTCGGGATCACGGGCGCGCTGTACGGCGAGATCACGATCGAGGACGGCCGTGTCGAGCAGGGCAACTTCACCGACTACCGGATGCTGCGGATCGATCAGACGCCGCAAATCGACGTGCACATCGTGAAGAGCGGCGAAGCGCCGGGCGGGATCGGCGAGCCGGGCACGGCGGCGCTCGGCGCCGCGCTCACGAACGCGATCCATGCGGCGACGGGCAAGCGCCTGCGCAAGCTGCCGGTCGGCGGCCAGCTGAAAACCGCCTGAACGCCGAGGACTCCGATGATTCGTACTGGAAACAAGTTCAAGCGCGCCGCGCAGGCGCTCGGCGCGATGCTCGCGGCGCTCGCGGTGAGCACGGGCGCGCGCGCCGCCTCGCCCGACGACGCGCTTGTCGCGCGCGGCGCGTACCTCGCGAAGGCGGGCGACTGCATCGCGTGCCATACGGCCGCGCGCGGCAAGCCGTTCGCGGGCGGCCTGCCGATGGAAACGCCGATGGGCGCGATCTATGCGACCAACATCACGCCGGACCCGGAAACGGGGATCGGCGGCTACAGCGAGACGGACTTCGCGCGCGCGTTGCGCGAGGGCATCGCGAAGGACGGCCACAACCTGTATCCGGCGATGCCTTATCCGTCGTATGCGAAGCTCGCCGACGGCGACGTGAAGGCGCTCTACGCGTATTTCATGCATGGCGTCGAACCGGTGAAGCAGGCGAATCGCGCGCCGGACATTCCGTGGCCGCTCGGCATGCGCTGGCCGCTGAAGATCTGGAACGCGGTGTTTCTCGACGCGGGCGCGTATCGCGACAAGCCGGGCAAGGACGCGGCGTGGAATCGCGGCGCGTACCTCGTGCAGGGGCTCGGCCACTGCGGCTCGTGCCACACGCCGCGCGGCGTCGGCTTCCAGGAGAAGGCGCTCGACGAGAGCGGGCCGGCGTATCTGTCCGGCGCGCTGATCGACAACTGGTTCGCGTCGAACCTGACGGGCGAGCACAACGTCGGGCTCGGCCGATGGACCGAAGCGGACCTCGCGCAGTTCCTGAAGACGGGCGCGAACCGGCATGCGAGCGCGTTCGGCTCGATGACGAGCGTGATCAATCACAGCACGCAGGCGCTGAGCGAAGCGGATCTGGCCGCGATCGCGCGCTATCTGAAATCGCTGCCGGCGGCGGGCGGCACGGGCGCGCCGCCTTATCGCCACGACGCGGCCGCGACGCAGGCGCTGCTCGCGCGGCCGGCCGACGATGCGGGCGCGAAGGTGTACGCCGCGTACTGCATGCACTGCCACGGCGTCGACGGCCACGCGTTCGCGCCGCTGCTCGCGCCGCTCGCCGGCAATCCGAACGTGCTCGAGTCGAACGCGGCGTCGCTGATCAACGTCACGCTGAACGGCACCGACGATCTCGTGATCGACGGGCTGCCGGCCGCCTATCCGATGCCGAAGTTCGCGCACGTGCTGACCGACCGGCAGATCGCCGACGTGCTGACGTTCATGCGCGCCGGCTGGAACAACGGCGCGCCCGCGGTGCGCCCGGCCGACGTCGCGAAGCTGAGGAAGGCGACGCAGGCGTCGCGCTGACGGCGGCGGCGCGGATCGCGAAGCGCGGCGAATGTGCGCGCTGTGCCCCGGTTCGGCGAGGGCCGGCGCGCGCCGTTCGCCGCGTGGCGCGCGTGGGGCGAGCGCTTGGGGCGCGTCGCCGCAGGCCGGCGACGCGACGCGCGCGGAGTGCGGCGGCGGACCCGTCGCCGGTTCGCCGCAACGGGCGCTCATCGTCGAAGACGAAACGATGCGCGCACGGGGTGCGCCGAAAGGGCCGCGACGCGCGCGCCGGTTCAAGCGAACGAGCAAAGCGGACGAGTAATGCGGATATAAAGTCAACGTATAGCGGAGCGCCGCGCGTTCGTCGTCCTGATTCGGGGAGTCGACATCGAAGTTCAGATCGCCGAAAAAATGGAAATCGATTAGGCGAATCGGAATTCGATGTGCATTTCAATATCGCGCCGCGGAAGACGCATGACGCATTGCCATGATCGATGCGGCGCGATTCGCGTGCCCGCCTGGGAGCGGCGGCGGGCGTCGCCGCTTTCGCCGCATCGGCCCGGAAGCGGGAATCCCGCGCCCGGAGCCCGCGGGCCCGAATAGGGACGCTCGATCGCCCGACGGCCGCACATCCGGATTCGTTTTAAAAGAAGATGCGGACGAATTAAAAAATAACTTGATTCCCGGAATCAACGTTGACACTCGATATTCGCCGGCAATAATCTTGCCGTGATCTCTTCAAATCGGGGAAGTCAATGTCCGATCTCTCTTCGTCGTCGCAATCCGAACAATCCGGCCGTGCGCGCACCGCCGCGTATTTGCACGAAATCTGGCGGGCCGCGAACGGCGATCTCGCCGCCCTGCATGCGTTGAATTTCAGCGGCACGGGCGTGCTGCCGTCGGCGTTTCCGGTCACCGATTTCGCATCGGCCGCGATCGGCGCGGCGAGCGTCGCGGTCGCCGAACTCGTGCATCGCGCGACCGGCAAGCTGCCCGGCGTGCGCGTGGATCGCCGCCGTGCGTCGCTGTGGTTCGGCGCGTCGCTGCGGCCGCGCGGCTGGGACATGCCGCCGCCGTGGGATGCGATCGCGGGCGACTATCGCACGGCCGACGGCTGGATCAGGCTGCACACGAACGCGCCGCACCATCGCGCCGCCGCGCTCGCGGTGCTCGGCGCGCCGCCCGACAAGGCGGCGGTCGCGCACGCGGCCGGGCAGTGGCGCAGCGACGCGCTCGAGTCGGCCGTCGTCGAGCAGGGCGGATGCGCGGCCGCGATGCGCACGCAGGACGAATGGGCGCGACATCCGCAGGGGCTTGCAGTGCGCGCGGAGCCGCTGCTGATTCACGACGGCGTCGCGGTCGAAGGCAAGCGGCCCGCGTGGTCGCCGTCCGCCGAGCGGCCGCTGCGGGGCGTGCGCGTGCTCGATCTCACACGCATTCTGGCGGGCCCCGTCGCGACGCGCTTTCTCGCGGGCTTCGGCGCGCAGGTGCTGCGCATCGATCCGATCGGCTGGGACGAGCCGAACACGGTGCCCGAAGTCGTGCTCGGCAAGCGCTGCGCCCGCGCCGATCTGAAATCGGGCGACGGGCGCGCGCTGCTGCGCCGCCTGATCGGCGAGGCCGACGTGATGGTCCACGGCTACCGGCCCGATGCGCTCGACCGGCTCGGCTTCGATGCGGACGAACGGCGGCGGATCAATCCGGGCCTCGTCGACGTATCGCTCGACGCCTATGGCTGGAGCGGGCCGTGGCGCGGCCGCCGCGGCTTCGACAGCCTGGTGCAGACGAGCGCGGGCATCGTCGCGACGGGCATGCGCGAGGCCGGCGCCGAGCGGCCGGTGCCGCTGCCCGTGCAGGCGCTCGATCACGGCGCCGGCTATCTGCTCGCGACGGCCGCGATTCGCGGTCTCGCGCGACGGTTGGCGACAGGCGCCGGAACGAGGACGCGCGCGTCGCTCGCGCGAACGGCAGTGCTGCTCGCATCGGGTGGCTTGCAGGAAGCCGACAGGCCGGCGATCGCGCGCGAGACGGCGGGCGATCTGGCCGATTGGGTCGAGGAGACGAGTTGGGGGCCGGCGCAGCGCGTACGGGCGCCGTCCGAGGTCGAAGGCGCGCCGGTGCAATGGCCGCATCCGGCGCGCGCGCTCGGTTGGTCGCCCGCCGAGTGGTAGCGGGCGCGGACCGGCGCGGCCGTCACGGCCGCATCGGGGCATGCGCATGGATCAGGCCGTCGTGGCGAGCGGCGGCGGCGCGGGGATCGGTGTCGCGACCGCGCGGCGTTTCGCGCGGCAGCGGGCACGCGTGGCGATCGTCGGCCGCCGCGCCGACGGGCTCGCGCGCGTCGCCGGGCTGATCGGCACGCGCTTCACGATGGAGCAGGATTTCTATCGCGAGCGGATGGCGTCGCTTCACGGCATCGACGTGATCGTGCCGGGCGAGCGAGAGCGGGCCGTCGTCCACGACGTGATCTACGACGAGCTCTGTCACGGCGTCGCGCGCGATGAATCGCGCGCCGCCTACCGGCGGATCATCGACGCGTTGCAGGCGGCGGGCGCCGAAGCCGTGATCCTCGGCTGCACGGAAATCACGCTGCTGATCAAGCCCGCCGATTCGGCGCTGCCGGTGTTCGACACGACCGCGCTGCACGCGCTCGCGGCGGTCGAGCCGGCGGCCGGCTGAACGGCGCGCGCAAGCCGCCGCTCGACCGCCGCACGCGTTCGCAGTACCCTTGCAGCCCGTTGCGCGCCTTTGCGCGCGTCGCTCGCCCCGACGCGCCTCCCCCGATGATCCGACTCGACGACCTCGCCGTATTCGTGCTCGCCGCCGACAACGGCAGCCTGTCCGCCGCCGCGCGGCTGCTCGACGTCGCGCCGGCCGTCGCCAGCGCGGCGGTCAAGCGGCTCGAAAGCGAGCTCGACGTGCGCCTGCTCGCGCGCACGACGCGCAGCCTGCGCCTCACGCCGGACGGCGAGCGCTATCTCGCGTACGCGCGCAACGCGCTCGCCGAACTGCGCGCCGGCAAGGACGCGCTCGCGCGCGGCCGTCAGGAAGTGGGCGGCGACCTGACGCTGTCGATGCCGTCCGATTTCGGCCGCAACGTGCTGTCCGGCTGGCTCGACGAGTTTCTCGCGCTGTATCCGGCCGTGTCGCTGCACGTGCGGATCGGCGACCGGATCGTCAACCTGTTCCGTCAGCCGGTCGACGCGGTGCTGCGCTACGGCGTTCCCGACGATTCGTCGCTGATCGCGGCGCCGCTCGCGCCCGACAACCGGCGCGTGCTGTGCGCATCGCCCGCTTATTTCGCGCGGCACGGCAAGCCGGCGACGCCGGACGATCTGCGCGGCCACAACTGCCTGCGCTTCGCGCTGAGCGAGCGCACGCACGACCAATGGACGTTCCATTCGGGCGACGCCGCGCACACGGTCAAGGTGACGGGCAGCCGGGCTGCCGACGACGGCGAGCTCGTGCGTCGCTGGGCGGTCGGCGGGTACGGGATTGCGTACAAGTCGCGCCTCGACGTGCTCGACGATCTGCGCGCGGGGCGTCTCGAGCCCGCGCTCGACGCGTGGACGACCGAGCCGACGCCGCTCAATCTCGTCTATACGCACCGGCTCGCGCTGTCGCCGACGCTCGCCGCGCTGCGCGACTTTCTGCGGGCGCGGATCGCTGCGTACCTCGCTTAGCGCGGCGTCGCGTGGCGCGCAGCGAGATCGCGCCGTGCGGCGCTGATTGGCATGGAGCAGCGATTGGCGCGCCTGTCCGCATCGGCCGGAGCAGGTCGATGCCGGGCGAAGCGGGGCGGTGCCGAACAGCATCGAACGGCCCGAACGGCGAGAACGGCGCGAATAGCGCGAATGGCCTGAACAGCCCGCGCAGCCCGCACAGCCCGCACAGCCCGCACAGCCCGAGCAGCCCGAGCAGCCCGAACAGCCCGAACAGCCCGAACAGCCCGAACAGCCCGAACAGCCCGAACAGCCCGAACAGCCCGAACAGCACGAACAGCACGAACAGCACGAACAGCACGAACAGCACGAACAGCACGAACAGCACGAACAGCACGAACAGCACGCTCAGTCCGATCAACGCGACACGGCCCCACCCGACACACGCGCCGCAAGCTCGCGCAGATACCGCTCGCCCGCTTCGCGCGGGCTGAGCCCGTCGCGCGAAATCAGATGATCGAGCCGCGTGAGCCCGGCGTTGCCCGGGCGCAGCTGCCGCAGCGCGTCGACGGCGGCGGCGGGCAGCCGCTCGCGCGCCGATTTGCGCAGCACGAGCGTCGCCGCGTCGGCGCCGCGCAGCAGCCCGCGCGGCTCGCGCAGTTCGCGTATCGCGTGACGCCAGTGCAGGTATTGCGGCCGCCACAGCGGCACGACGACCCACGCGCGTCTTGCCGCCGCCTCTTCGAACGCGTCGACGCACTGTTCGAGTGTGCCGTTCGCGAAGCGATAGCCGTGCGCGTCGAGATCGTACGCGGCGAAGATCTCGCGCGAGAAGCGCGAGATGCCCGCGCCCGGGCCGATGCCCTGGATGAGCGGCGTCATCCGCTCGACGACGTCGGCGCGCGTCAGGTCCGCGACGCTCGACACCGCGTCGGCCGGCACGTAGTCGGGCACGCCCCACAGCGCGTACGGCGCGTACATCGCGGACAAGGGCTCGAACGCGTCGGCGATCGCGTCGAAATACGCGCCGTGGCTGCCGGGCAGCCACGCGGCGCACAGCATGTCGGCCGTGCCGTCGCGCAGCAGCTCGAACGCGCCTTCGTGCGGCCGCCTGATTTCGTCGACGCGCACGCCGTGACGCGCGAGCGCCGCGATCACGACGCCCGCCGCCGCGTGATGAAAGGACAAATCGATCGTCGCGAGCGTGACGACCGGGGAAGTTCGGGTCAAGGCGATCTCCGGAGAAAAAGGCGGCGGCGCGGCGGGCCGGCCGCGCCGCCCGGCGGATCAGAAGCCTTCGAGCACGATCTTGCCGCGCGCGCGATGGCTTTCGATGAACGCGTGCGCGCGCTTCAGGTTCGCCGCATTGATCGCGCCGAAGTGTTCGCTGAACGTCGTGCGCAGCGTGCCCGCGTCGACGAGCGCCGCGACGCGATCGAGCAGCGCGTGCTGCTCGAGCTGGTCGCTCGTGCCGAACATCGAGCGCGTGAACATGAACTCCCAGTGCAGCGACGCGCTCTTCGCCTTCAGCTTGCGGAAATCGAGCAGCGCCGGATCGTCGATCAGCGCGAGCTTGCCTTGCGGCTCGAGCGCGTCGACGATCTGATCGAAGTGACGATCGGTCTGGTTCAGGCTCGCGACGTAGTCCACCCGGCCGATGCCGATTCGCTCGAGCTCGGCGGCGAGCGGCTTCGAATGGTCGATCACGTGATGCGCGCCGAGCTCGCGGGCCCACGCGGCCGTCTCGTCGCGCGACGCGGTGCCGATCACGGTGACGCCCGTCAGGCGGCGCGCGAACTGCACGAGGATCGAGCCGACGCCGCCCGCCGCGCCGACGACGAGCAGCCGCTTGCCGGCCGCGGCGGGGCCCTCGGGGATCTGCAGGCGGTCGAACAGCAGCTCCCACGCGGTGATCGCGGTGAGCGGCAGCGCGGCCGCGTGCGCGAAGTCGAGCGAGCCCGGCATCCTGCCGACGATCCGCTCGTCGACGACGTGCAGCTCGCTGTTGGTGCCCGGGCGCGTCAGCGAGCCCGCGTACCACACGCGGTCGCCCGGCTTGAACAGCGACGCCGCGCTGCCGACGGCCAGCACGACGCCCGCCGCGTCCCAGCCGAGCACGGTCGGCTGGCCGGCTTCGGGCGGCCGGCCGGCGCGCACCTTGACGTCGACGGGATTGACCGACACCGCGCGGACTTCGACGAGCAGGTCGCGCGGGCCCGGCTGCGGGGCGGGCAGCTCGATGTCGACGAGCGAATCGGCGGCGTCGATCGGGAGGTTCTGGTAGAAGGCGATGGCTTTCATGGCGGTTCGAATCGGCGAAAAGTGAAAGGGAGCGCCGGCCGCCGCGCGCAGCGAATGCGCGCGCCGCGATGTTCGGGGCGGCGGGCGGCGCGGGGGGCGCCGCCGTCGTTGACCGTCGTTGTCAGCGGTCGTCGCGGCGCATCCGGGCGCGTTCGGTCGGCTCCGGCTGCGATGATGCGGCGCACGGCGGGCGCGTCACAGCCGGCGGGCGCGATTTCAGTTTCAACGCTGCGATGAAAATGGCCTGACGCGCGGCGAGCGGCCGCCGTTCGGCGAATGCCGACGGCGTGCGCCGCTTCGAGCGTGCGCCGCTTCGAGCGTGCGCCGCTTCGAGCGTGCGCCGCTTCGAGCGTGCGCCGCCTTGGCTTCGCGCCGATGCGTGGGCGCGGACGCGTTCATCTGCGCATCGCGCAGCGGGCCCGCCTCGAACGAACCGGCCATCGGCGGAACCTCGGCGGACCCTCCGCGGACGTTCATCGCGTTGCAACGGGCGGTGGAAACGGATCGTGCGCCGGCCAGCCGGCCGGCGTGCGCCTGCGCCGCGAAACGCGAATTTGCCGGATCGTTCTCGTTCGATCGGCGCTCGTTCGGCGAACATCGCGCGGTTGCATCGCCCGATCGCGTGCGATGCAACGCAATGCGCCGCCGCTCTTGCATCATCTGGCGCGCGACGTTCCCGCCCCGGCGCGTTCCGAGCCTCGCGCGGCCGGCCGAACCCGAGCGCGATCCGTCGCGCCGCTCAATGCAGCATCCCCAGCCGTTCCGCCATCGGATACCGCTGCACGTAGCGCTGAAACGCGTCGATGAACACTTTCTCGGCCGCGTTCATCCGGCGCTCGCGGTTCCACATCAGGAAGATCTCGACGTCGAGCAGGCCTTCTTCGGGCGGCAGGCGCCAGAGCCGCTGGCGTGCGATGTCGTCGCGCACGATGTGCTCGGGCAGGCAGCCGATGCCGTAGCCGGCGAACACGAGGCGGCGGATTTCGTCGAGGCTCGCCGACGTCGCGACGATGCGCCCGGTGAAGCCGCGCTGGTCGCGAAACACGGTGAGCGGCGCGAGCGCGTCGCCGATCTGGTCACTGGTGAACGAAACGAAATTCTCGGAGAGCAGATCCTCGATTTTCAAGGTCTGCCGGCCAAATAACTGGTGGTGACGTCCGCAAAACATTGCATAGCGTTGGCGCAAAAAACTGCGTAATTCTATTTTATCGACCGGCGTTCGGCATAATGCGAGTCCGCAAGTCGCGGTTTTTTGCAATAAAGAAGAAAGAATATCCGCTGAGCGCATGACTTCGATATGCAGATCGACGCGCGGATAAGCGCGGCGGAATTCGGCGAGAAATTCGTCGTAGACGGGCGATTCGACGCGGCTCACGCACAGCAGGCGCACCGAGCCGGTCAGCTCGCCGCCGCGGTCGTCGAGCTCGTTGTCGAGCCGCGACATGTGGCCGTAGATGTCGGTGGCGATCCGGTAGACCTCTTCTCCGGCGCGGGTCGGCAGGAACTGCGCGCCGCGCCGCTGGATCAGCGTGCGGCCGAGCGAATCCTCGAGCCGCTTGAGCGCCTGGCTCACGGCCGGCTGCGTCAGGTGCAGCCGTGCGGCCGCGCGGCTGATGCTGCGCTCCTGCATGATCGCCAGATAGGTTCGCAGCAGATTCCAGTCGAGGCGGTCCATCAGGACGCGGGAAACATGGCTTCGAATATTCGACATTTATTTTTACCCCAGAGAAACGATTCTGCATCGTAAAACTGGATTAATGAAATTTATTCTTAAGATAATAACTTAGAATTTGACCGATTAATCCCGGTGCGCGATAAAACGCCCATTTGCCGAATCCGCGCGATTCGGCGACGCGTACATTTCTGCGAGGAGATCGCATTGAACCGGGGCTTCCCACCGAGCCTGCCCGCGCGCCAGCCGCGTCGCGCGGCCGGCGCCGCGTTCGTCGGCACGATGATCGAGTGGTACGACTTCTACATCTACGCGAACGCGGCCGCGCTGGTCTTCGGCGAGCTGTTCTTCCCGTCGCGCGACTCGTTCACGAGCACGATGGCGTCATTCGCGACGTTCGCGGTCGGCTTCTTCGCGCGGCCGCTCGGCGGGCTGCTTTTCGGCCACCTCGGCGACCGGATCGGGCGCAAGAAGGCGCTGATGGCGACGCTCGCGATGATGGGCGCGGCGACCGTCTGCGTCGGGCTGCTGCCGACCTACGAGCGCGTCGGCATGCTCGCGCCCGCGCTGCTCGTGCTGCTGCGAATCGTGCAGGGCGTCGCGGTCGGCGGCGAATGGGGCGGCGCGGTGCTGATGGCGGGCGAGCACGCGCCGCACGGGCGGCGCACGTTCTTCGCGTCGTTCGCGCAGCTCGGCAGCCCGGCCGGGCTCATCCTGTCGCTCGTCGCGTTTCGCGCGGTCGCGTCGATGGAGCACGACGCGTTCATGTCGTGGGGCTGGCGCCTGCCGTTTCTCGCGAGCATCGCGCTGCTCGCGGTGGGCGCGTTCGTGCGGCTGAAGGTCGACGAATCGCCGGAGTTCGTGCGCGAGAAGGCGATGGCGCGCACCGTTGCGCGGCCGATCGCCGAGGTGCTGCGCTCGTCGCCCGCGATGCTGTCGTTCTGCCTGTGCGCGAACACGATCGGCATCGCCGGGCTGTATTTCACGAACACGTTCATGATCGCGTTCACGACGCAGCACGTCGGCGTGACGAAATCGCTGATTCTCGATTGCCTGTTCATCGTCGCGATCATCCAGTTCGCGTCGCAGCCGATCGCCGCGTGGCTCGGCGGCAAGCTCGGCGACGCGCGCTTTCTGAAGCTCGCCGCGCTTTTCGCGATGGCGTCGCCGTATCCGATGTTCGCGCTCGTGCAGACGGGACGCCTCGCGCCGATGGTGATCGGCATCGCGCTCGCGACCGTGTTCCTCGCCGGCTTCTATTCGGTGATCGCGGGCTTCGTGAGCGGCGCGTTTCCGGCGCGCGTGCGCTATTCGGCGATCTCGATCTCGTACCAGATGTGCGGCGCGATCGCGGGCGGGCTGACGCCGCTCGCCGGCACCTGGCTCGCGCATCGCTTCGTCGGGCAGTGGTGGCCGCTCGCGGTGTTCTATACGTGCCTCGCGGCGTTGTCGCTGTTCGGCGTGATCGCGCTCGACGCGCGCAGGCAGCAGCGGGCCGACGTCGCGGACGCCGTGCTTATGCGCTGATTCGGAAAGGGAGGAGGCTGCGGTGTGGGAAATCGACGGTACGCGACTCTGGAACAGTCTGATGGATCTCGCGCGGATCGGCGGCACCGCGCGGGGCGGCGTGCGCCGGCTCGCGCTGACCGACGCCGATCGGCGCGGCCGCGAGCGCTTCGCGCAATGGTGCCGCGACGCGGGAATGACGGTGCGCGTCGATGCGATCGGCAATCTGTTCGCGCGGCGCGCCGGTGCGGATGACGCGCATCCGGCCGTGCTCGTCGGCAGCCATCTCGACACGCAGCCCGAAGGCGGGCGCTTCGACGGCGCGTACGGCGTGCTCGCCGGGCTCGAGCTCGTGCGCACGCTGAACGATCGCGGGATCGTCACCGACAAGCCGATCGAGATCGTGTCGTGGACCAACGAGGAGGGCGCGCGCTTCGCGCCGGCGATGCTCGGCTCGGCGGTGTTCGCGGGCGCGATGTCGCTCGACGCGGCGCTCGCGGTGCGCGATGCGCACGGCGTCGCGCTCGCCGACGCGCTCGACGCGTGCGGCTACCGCGATCCGCTGCGGGCCGCGTGGGCGCTCGGCCCGCATGCGCCGTGCGATCCGGAAGTGGCGCGCGTGCCGATGCGCGAGCGCGTGGATGCGTACTTCGAGGCGCACATCGAGCAGGGGCCGGTGCTGGAGCGAAACGGCACGGCGATCGGCGTCGTGACGGGCGGGCAAGCGATCCGCTGGCTCGACGCGACCGTGACGGGCGTCGCCGCGCACGCGGGCACGACGCCGATGCCGTACCGGAAGTGCGCGCTGTTCGCGAGCGCCGAGATCGCGCTCGCGCTCGAAGCGCTCGCCGCGCGCCGCGCGCCGGATGCGCTCGCGACGATCGGGCAGAGCGTGATCGAGAACGCGTCGCGCAACACGATCGCGGAGCGCGTCGCGTTCAGCGTCGATCTTCGTCATCCTGACGATGCGACGCTCGACGCGATCGAGCGCGAGCTGCGCGACGCGTGCGCGCACATCGCCGCGCGCCGCGGCGTGGCGGTCGACATCCGCTCGCATTGGTCGAGTCCCGCGACGCCGTTCGACCCCGCGTGCGTCGCGCTCGTCGAGGCGGCCGCGCGCCGCTGCGGTTACACGCACGAGCGGATCGTGAGCGGCGCCGGACACGACGCGATTCATCTCGCGCGCTGCGTGCCGGCGGCGATGGTGTTCATTCCGTGCGTCGGCGGGCTGTCGCACAACGCGGCCGAGCGCGCGCTGCCCGAGCACGTCGCGGCGGGTGCGAACGTGCTGCTCGACGCGGTGCTCGCGCGCGCCGGCGTGCATGCGCAAACGGCTCGACCCGCGAGGCCGGCGCACGTGCGCGCCGACATCGCGGCGCAACTGCATTGACGATCGATCCGGGAACCGACCTCGCATGCTGACTTATTTTCATCCGGATCAGTTGAAGCACCGCCCGCTCACCTACCTGTCGCGCGGCAAGATGCGCGCGCCGCACGAAGTGCCCGAACGGGCCGCGCGGCTGCTCGACGCGGCGAACTCGCTCGGCTTCGACGTGCGCGCACCCGCGGACTTCGGCTCGGCGCCGCTCGCGGCCGTGCACAGCGCGCCGTATCTGCGCTTTCTCGCCGACGCGCATCGCGAATGGCGGCGCATTCCGGAGGATTGGGGGCCCGAGGTGATGTCGAACATTTACGTGCGCGAGCCGAATCCGCTGCGCGGCGTGCTCGCGCAGGCGGCGCGCTATCTCGCGGACGGCAGCTGCCCGATCGGCGAGCACACGTATCGGGCCGCGTACTGGTCCGCGCAGGATGCGCTCGCGGGCGCGGCGGCTCTTTGCGGCGGCGTGCGCGACGCGTACGCGCTCTGCCGTCCGCCCGGCCATCATGCGCGGCGCGACGCGGCGGGCGGCTTCTGTTATCTGAACAACGCGGCGATCGCCGCGCAGGCGCTGCGCGCGCGCTACGCGCGGGTCGCGATCCTCGACACCGACATGCATCACGGCCAGGGCATCCAGGCGCTGTTCTACGATCGCGACGACGTGCTGTACGTGTCGATTCACGGCGATCCGACGAACTTCTATCCGGCCGTCACGGGCTACGAGGAAGAGCGCGGAGCGGGGCGCGGCGAGGGCTACAACGTGAATCTGCCGATGCCGCACGGATCGGCCGAATCGGTGTTCTTCGCGCAGCTCGAGCGTGCGAAGGCGATCGTCGAGCGCTTCGCGCCCGACGCGCTCGTGTTCGCGCTCGGCTTCGACGTGTACCGGGACGATCCGCAATCGAAGGTCGCGGTGACGACCGAGGGCTTCGGCCGGCTCGGCGCGCTCGTCGGCGCGTTGCGCTTGCCGACGCTGATCGTGCAGGAAGGCGGCTATCACCTGGATACGCTCGCGCGCAACGCCGCGGCGTTCTTCGGGAGTTATCAGGCGGCGCGCTGAGCGCGCCCGCCGCAACGTTGGGACGGCGAAGTTTCCGTCGCCCGGGCGTTCGATGGGTTTCGTTGGTTCGGCACTAGTGGCTGACGAGGCTAGTGCGCCGCCCGCCATCTGGAGGTGGCCCTTGGATGCAGGCGGATTTTGCCGCGCGAGCGATCGCGCGGCTTTTCTCTTTTTGCGCCGCGCGCTCGCGCGGCGGTGCCGGCGAGGGCGTCCGGTCGTCGACGGAAAGGGCGCGCGGCGTGCGCTTTGCAATGGCGCTCGGCGCTAGGCGCGCGACAGGCTAGGCGTGGCGTGGCGGCGTTAAGCGCGCGATGGCGCGCGATGGCGTGCGATGGCCTGCGTCGCGCGCGCTCGCCGTACCGGCCGGCGTTTCGATCGGCACCGCGCCGGCGCCGCGCGAACCGGCGCGGCGAGCCGCGCTCGTTCGACGCGCGGCCGGCATCGAACCGTCGTCCCGCGATCGATGATTCGAGCGGTCAGGATGCCGCGCCGCTCATGCGGTTCGCCGCCGCGGCTTGCGTCGGGCCGCGCTGCGGCGTCGCGCCGCCGGCCGCGCGCGCGTCCCACCAGTACTTGCCCGCGCGCAAGTTCGGGTCCCGGATCGCCAGATACGTCGTGCTCCACAATTGCGCGGCGTTCGCCTCGGTGACGTCGGCGCTGCGCGTGCCGAACGCCTCCGCCTGGTATTGCCCGTTCGCGTACGACCACGACCACATTTCGGTCGAGCGCATGTCCTTTGCGTTCGAGATCACCTGCCAGATCTGCTGACGCGCCTGCGCGAGCAGCGTGCGCACGTCGCTCGGCAAATCGGTGCGCGCGAGCTGACGGTCGAGGCCTGCGACCCACATCGCCTGTTGCCACGACCAGATCACCGTGCCGTGATACGCGGAGCTCGTGAAGCGCGGCCAGAGCGTCGGGTCCGCGTACGCGGGGTTCGCGATCAGCATCCCGACGTCGGTCACGAGACCGGCCGGGAACGGCCGCATCACGTCGCTGACGATGCGCGCGAGCAACGGCGGCGCAGGATCGCCGAACAGCAGCACGAAGCCGCCGTCCGAGTGCATGATCGGGATCGGGTTGCCGTTCGCGTCGAGCGCGATCGCATCGAACTGCAGCGCGGCGTCCGGCATCGTGCCCGCCGGCACGCCCGCTTGCGGCGCGTACGCGGCGAGCTTCGCGCGCGCGTCGCTCGGCGTGACGGCGATCTGGAAGTACGGCGGCGCGGCGCGCTCCCAGACGGCCGCCGCCGCGCCCGCGTTCGCGAGGACGGCGCGCTGGTCGCCGCTCAGATACGGGTCGAGCAGCCCGCGCGCGAGGAAATTGGCGCACGCGCGCAGCGCGGCCGGCACGAGCGCGACGTTCACGTCGTACGGGTAGACGCCGCCCGCGAGGCCGTCGGTGCTGTCGCGCCAGTTGCCGACGATCTCGCCGGGGCGCAGCCGGATCAGGTTCGCGGCGAGCGCTTGCTGCGCGAACGGCTGCGCGGTCTGCACGACGCGCAGCAGGTTGCTCACGAAGCGGCTGCCGTTCGTGACGCCGTCGCCGCCCGTTTGCGCGAGATACGCGGCGGCGCGCGCCTGGCCGCGCGGGTCCTCGATCAGCCAGTCCGCCATGATCGGCGCGAGCATGTAGTCGCCGTCGATCATCTTGTAGTCGTAGGTCGGCGTCGGATCGTTCGGGCGGCCGTGCCTCAGATTGTCGATCAGCGCGAATTCGCCGATGCCTTCCTCGTGCGCGACCTTGCCGTCCGGCGACAGGCGGCTCAGCACCGAGCCGAGCCCGGCCTCGATCACGTCCGGCTGCAGCACGGGCATCAGCATGCGCACCGAGATCAGCGTGTCGCGGCCGAAGTAGGTGTCGTACTGCCACGAGCCCGCGAGCAGCTTGTCGCTGAAGCTCAGGAATTCGAACACGTTCTGGTTCAGCGGATCAGGGTTGACGGCCGACGTGAACAGATTCGCATGCGTGATCGGTTGCAGCGGCGTTTCGCCGCTGAACGCGTCGATGTGCAGACGCAGCGTCGGCGCGCCCGACGGCGACTGCAGCAGGAGCTTGCCGGCGCCGTCCGACGCCACCGAGCCGCCGTCGAGCACGGTGACGCGCAGCGCGTAGCCCGGCGCGCCGTCGACGCGATCGCGCTGCCACATCGCGACGTTGCCCGACACGGTCGGCGGCGCGACGATGTCGGCCGGCACGGTCGCGCCGCCGTTGTAGTCGCGCAGGAAGCGCACGGAGCTCAGCAGCGCCTGCCTGATCGACAGGCTGCTCGCGTCGGCCGACACGTCGACGCCGATTCCGTACAGCGTCCGGCCCGCCGCGTCCTGCGTGGTGGCGGGCGCGATCGGCGTGTCCTGGCTCCAGTTGACGGGCTGCGACGTATCGTCGAACCAGAGGCCCGCGCCGCTGTTGCCGGCCGGAAACACGACGAGCAGGCGAGGCTTCGCCGACGAGCGCATCAGCAGATGCGCGGCGATCTTGTCCTGTCGATAGAACGCGTTGATCTGGTTGCCGCGGTCGAGCCGGAACGCGAGCGCCGGGGCGGACGGATCGCCGCCTCCCGAAATGTCGTCGTGATCGGAGCAGCTCGCCAGAAAGGCAATGAAAAAGGCAATTAAACAGGTGAAGACTTTCCTCGTATCGAAATACGCCTTCATATCTCCTCCATTTGCTCGTGGGCAACGGAAATTGTGTCGATATGTCCGGTGACCGGATGTCGCCGGACAGACGAAAGGCACGGCTGAATGACGCTTGAATCGGGACGCGCGATGCGAGACGGCCGGATGCTCGCCGTGTCGTGCCGAATGCGGATTGCGCGCGGATTGCGTGCGGATTGCGTGCGCACGCCGCAACGTGCGGTTGCCGTGCGCGCGTCGCGCGCGTAGCCGGAGCCGCCCGGGCCGGCGCAAATGCCGCTGCGGCCGCCTGGCGCGAGCCGGGCGAGATGAGGATGTGACGCGGCGCGTCGATGCGCGCCGTGCCGGCCGAGTGCGACGCGAGCCCATCGCGCCTCGGCGGAAACGTTCGAACTTCGGCTACATCGCGTGCTGCGCGCTCGCTTCCACACGAATGCGTGGTACGTCAGCACCCGTGCATGCTAAACCATTCGTCACATGATTGGGGCGGGAGTGAACGTTGCTTTCGAATTTTCTATGTATCGAGTTGTTAATGATTCAAATGAAATCGCATTGAAAAATCATGATTCGTCAATCGATTCGGTCGAATTCGCATGGCAAAAGAACGCCGATTCGCGATCGCGGATTTCAGTGCGGGTGGGCCGTTCTGATCGATTCGTCGGCCGTCCTTCGTCCTTTGTCATCGCTTCGATTCGTCGACGTACCGCGCGACGGGTTGCCGCGCGCATTCGCAGTTGGCCCGTCGGCACCGGCTTCTTCGCGCGGTGCGACGAACGGCCGAAGCGATCTCGCGCGCGGCGTACGGAATTCGGCGCGCCTCGTTGATTCGCGCGCGCGGCGCGTGGCGTGCGGCGTGTCGCATGTGGCATGTGGCGCGTGGCGTGCGTCGCCGCGTGTCGTTTCGTTCGGCCGCGGCCGGACCGTTCGCGTGCGGGCGAGCCCCGGCGCGCATGGATGCAATCCGCGCCGTGTGCGATGCGCGCGCGCTTGATCGTCGTCGTCGTCGTGACAATCCGTACCAGGTGATGAGCTAATTCGGAGGCGCGGATGCGACGAAGCCGCATCTACTCGCCGCGTACATCGTGCGGGCGGCCCCGGCCGGCACGATCGCCGGCGTGGCGGCGCTATCGTGCAACTGATGTGCAACTGATGCGAATTGATCGGCCGGGCCGCCGCGAGGAGCAGCGGACTCTTCGCCGCGCGCATCGGCATCGATGCGCGGGCGAGTCGCCGACGAGGCGGCCGGCTCGCGTGCGTCGTGCAAACGTCGCGCGAGCCGGCCGCCGCGCGCGCGACGAAGCCCCCCGTCAGCCGACGCGCCGCGCTCCCGCGAGCGCGACCGCTTCGTCGTAGAGCGCCGTTTGCGCGACGCCGCTCGCGATTGCCGCGTCGTCGACGTCCGAGCGCAGCATGCCCCAGCGCCGGTATTGCGACAGGAACCACACGCCGTCGCTCGCCGCGGGCCGGTTCACCGTTCCGTGCCCGTAGAACCGGATCGGCGCGGGCGGCTGCGCGAACGGGCCCGCGCCGTAATCGCCGAGCAACCGCGGCGCGATCTGCGCGACCGGCACGTCGATCGCGTCCGGCTCCGCGAGCCATTCGGCCGCCTGCCGCCGATGGTCCGCGTCGTCGAGCCACTCGCACGCGTCGAGCAGCGTGCGCACCAGCAGCCGCGCGGCATTCGGATACAGCGCGACGAATTCGCGCCGGCACGCGAGCGCCTTTTCCGGATGATCGAGCCAGACTTCGCTCGTCGCCGCGACCGTCCTGCCCGCGCCGCTCGCCTCGGCGACCGCGTTCCACGGCTCGCCGACGCACAGCCCGTCGAGCTCGCCCGCCGCGAGCGCGCCGACCATCTCCGGCGGCGGAATCACGACGCTGCGAATGTCGCGCAGCGGATCGACGCCGCGCGACGCGAGCCAGTGATACAGCCACATCGCGTGCGTGCCCGTCGGGAACGTCTGCGCGAACACGGGGCGGCGGCCGAGCGTCGCGAGCGCGGCCTTCAGGTCGCCCGACGCGCGGTAGGCGCCGGCGAGCCGGTTCGAGAACGTGATCGCCTGGCCGTTGCGGTTGAGCACCATCGGCACGGCCATGTCGGCGCGCGGCCCGCCGATGCCGAGCTGCACGCCGTAGACGAGCCCGTACAGCGCGTGCGCCGCGTCGAGCTCGCCCGACAGCAGCTTGTCGCGGATGCTGGCCCACGACGGCTGCCGGCACAGCTCGAGCGCGAGACCGTAGCGCTCGCCGAGCTCGAGCCGCTTCGCGACGACGAGCGGCGCCGCGTCGCTCAGCGCGACGAAGCCGATGCGCAGGCGGCGGCGTTCCGGTGCGTCGGGCGTCGCTGCATCGAGCGTCGACAGCAGCCCCGCGGCGATCCGCTCGATGCGGCTCATCCCCATGTAGATCGCGAGCGTCGTGCCGGCTGCGGCGAGCCTCGCCCAGTCGGGCTCGCCGTGGTCCTGCAGGTGCGCGGTGACGAACGTCACGCCCTGACAGTGATCGCGGTGCGTGAGCGACACGCCGAGGCTCGCGGCGGCCGCGAAGCCCGACGAGATCCCATTGACGATCTCGACCGGCACGCGCGCCGCGCGCAACGCGGCGATCTCTTCGCCCGCGCGGCCGAACAGCAGCACGTCGCCGCCCTTGACGCGCACGACGTGCGCGCCGCGCAGCGCGTAGCGGCACATCAGCCGCTCGATGAACGTCTGCGGCGTCGACCGGCAGCCGCCGCGCTTGCCGACACGGATCACGCGCGCTTGCGGCGCGAGCGCGACGATGTCCGGATTGACGAGATCGTCGAGCAGCAGCACGTCGGCGGCCGCGAGCGCTTTCGCCGCCTTGAGCGTCAGCAGATCCAGATCGCCGGGGCCGGCGCCGAGCAGCGTGACCTTGCCCATCGTGTTCATCTTCGTATCCCCATGTCGCGCGGGCGGCGCGTGCGCGGCGAATGCGCGTTGCCCAAAAAAAGAACGGCGTCCTGCGCACCCCGCCGACGCAGCGGCCGGATGCGTGGGACACCGTTGTCCAAGTGGACCGTCCGTCGGCGGACGGTCCGAAAGAAGTCTCGCGATGCGGCACCGGCTCCGTTGCCGATGACGCTTCATGGTGAGCAATATTCGGGCCAGCGTCGGCGGCGCGCGCTTGGCGAAGCGGCGCGAGACGGCGCGCTTGCGCGCGTCGTCTCGCGCCGACGCGTCGCGTGCGGGGCGGCGTCGGGCGGGTTGCCGTCGCGCCCGCCCGACGCCAGCCCCGGCTGGGACGCAGCGCGCGACGCGAGCATCCGCGCAAAGCGCCGCACGCCGCTCATCGCTCATAGATCATCGCTCATCGCTCGCCGCGTCCGGACGCACGGCGTCGCGATCGACGCGCGAGGACGCCCGCCGCACCCGGCTGCGCACCGGCATGTCGCACGCCGACAGTGCTGCATCGCACCAGATCTGTGCTTCGCTGCATCACCGCGCATCGTCGGCGCGCGCCGCGAAACCCGGGCGTTTCGGCGCAATCCCGCGTCGCGTCTCGCTTCGCGTCGGCTGGCACGGCACTTGCCTAGCGATCGACGGGCGATTCAACGACGATTCGCCTCGCAGCATCGAATATCGATCCGCCCGGCGACGGGCTTTCTGGGCAACGGCGTCCTACGCATCCGGTCACTCGAGACCGGGTTCGCAGGACGCCGTTTTCGTTTGGTGAGACAACAAGATGTCCGACAAAGCCACCCGTATCGACCTGCTCGACTGGCGCACCGCGCCGATGCGCGCGTTCCATCTGACGTGGATCGCGTTCTTCGTGTGTTTCTTCGCATGGTTCGCGTGCGCGCCGCTGATGCCGCTCATCGCCCGCGAATTCAGGCTGAGCGCCGATCAGGTCGCGAACGTCAGCATCGCGGCCGTCGCGGCGACGATCGTGGTGCGGCTCGTCGTCGGCCCGCTCTGCGACCGTTTCGGCCCGCGCCGCGTCTATGCGGGCCTGCTCGCGCTCGGCGCGATTCCGGTGTTCGCGGTGGCGTTCTCGCACGATTACCTGACGTTCCTGCTGTGCCGCTTGGGCATCGGCGCGATCGGCGCGAGCTTCGTGATCACGCAATACCACACGTCGGTGATGTTCGCGCCGAACGTCGTCGGCACCGCGAACGCGACGGCGGCCGGCTGGGGCAACGCGGGCGCGGGCGCGGCTCAGGCGGCGATGCCGCTGCTCGTGGCCGCCGCGCTGATGCTCGGCCTGCCCGACGCGTCCGCGTGGCGCGCGGCGCTCGCGGCGCCGGGCGTCGCGATGCTCGCGATGGCGTTCGTCTACTGGCGCTTCACGCAGGACTGCCCGCAGGGCGACTTCGCCGCGCTGCGCGCGCGCGGCGTGACGATCGACAGCGGCAAGAAGGGCGGCTTCGCGAGCTTCGCCGCCGCGTGCGCGAACTACCGCGTGTGGATGCTGTTCGTCACCTACGGCGCGTGCTTCGGCGTCGAAGTGTTCATGCACAACATCGCCGCGCTCTACTACGTCAATCACTTCCAGCTGTCGCTGAAGGACGCGGGCCTCGCCGCCGGCATCTTCGGCCTCCTCGCGCTCTTCGCGCGCGCGACGGGCGGCTGGCTGTCGGATCGCGTCGCCGCGCGCCGCGGGCTCGACGTGCGCGCGACGCTGCTGTTCACGCTGATCGTCGGCGAGGGGCTCGGGCTGCTGTGGTTCGCGCATGCGGGCAGCGTGGCGGCGGCCGTCGTCGCGATGGTCGCGTTCGGTCTCTTCACGCACATGGCCTGCGGCGCGACGTACGCGCTCGTGCCGTTCATCGATCGCCGCGCGCTCGGCGGCGTCGCGGGGATCGTCGGCGCGGGCGGCAACGTCGGCGCGGTCGCGGCAGGATTCCTGATGAAAGGCGTCGGCGATATCCAACAAACGCTCACGCTGCTAGGCCTATTCGTCACCGTTTCCGCGTTTTGCGCGCTCGCGGTACGGTTCAGCGCCGAGCACAAGGCTCGCGAGGCGGCGCTGCGCGAGCGCGCGCTTGCCGCGAACGGCTTCACGCATTAACAGGGAAACAGAGGGCATCCACCATGAAAATCGTCGTCATCGGTCACGGGATGGTCGGCCACAAGCTGCTCGAATGCATCGCGGCCGGCGCGCGGGATGCGTGCTGCGCGCCGCAGGTCGCGGTGATCTGCGAAGAGCCGCGCCCCGCGTACGACCGCGTTCACCTGTCCGAATTCTTCGCCGGCAAGTCGGCCGACGACCTGTCGCTCGTCGAGCCGGGCTTCTTCGAGCGTCATCCGAACTTTCGCGTGCTGCTGAACACGAAGGCGGTCGCGATCGACCGCCGCGCGCGCACGGTCGCGCTGTCGACGGGCGAGACGCTCGCGTACGACAAGCTCGTGCTCGCGACGGGCTCGACGCCGTTCGTGCCGCCCGTGCCGGGTCGCGAGCGCGCCGATTGCTTCGTCTACCGAACGATCGAGGATCTCGAGGCGATGCAGGCGTGCGGCGCGCGCGCGAAGTCGGGCGTCGTCGTCGGCGGCGGGCTGCTCGGCCTCGAATGCGCGAAGGCGCTGCGCGACATGGGGCTCGCGACGCACGTCGTCGAATTCGCGCCGCGCCTGATGGCGGTGCAAGTGGACGAAGGCGGCGGCCGGATGCTGCGCGGCAGGATCGAGGCGCTCGGCGTGCAGGTGCACACGGGCAAGAACACGCTTGCGATCGTCGACGGCGAGGCGGGCGCGCACCGGATGGAATTCGCCGACGGCACGCATCTCGATGCCGACATGATCGTGTTCTCCGCGGGCATCCGGCCGCGCGACGAGATCGCGCGCGCGTGCGGGCTCGAGATCGGCCCGCGCGGCGGCGTCGCGATCGACAGCGGCTGCCGCACGAGCGATCAGGATATCTACGCGATCGGCGAATGCGCGGCGTGGAACGGCCAGACCTTCGGCCTCGTCGCGCCCGGCTACGACATGGCGCGCGTCGTCGCGCGGCAGCTCGCGGGCGGCGACGGCGCGTTCACCGGCGCGGACCTGAGCACGAAGCTCAAGCTGATGGGCGTCGATGTCGCGAGCATCGGCGACGCGCACGGCAAGACGCCCGGCAGCCGCACGTACCAGTTCGCCGACGAACGCAAGGCGATCTACAAGAAGCTCGTCGTGTCCGAATGCGGGAAAGAACTGCTCGGCGCGGTGATGGTGGGCGACGCGGCCGAGTACGGCACGCTGCTGCAGATGATGCTGAACCGGATCGAGCTGTCCGATTCGCCCGAATTCCTGATCCTGCCGTCGTCGGACGGCGCGGCGAAGCCGGCGCTCGGCGTCGACGCGCTGCCCGACGCCGCGCAGATCTGCTCGTGCAACAACGTGACGAAGGCGCAGCTCTGCGAGGCGCTCGCGCAGGGAGCGACGAGCATCGGCGCGCTGAAGAGCTGCACGGGCGCGGGCACGTCGTGCGGCGGCTGCGTGCCGCTCGTCACGCAGGTGATGAAGGCCGAGATGAAGAAGCAGGGCCTCGACGTGAACAACCACCTGTGCGAGCACTTCCCGCATTCGCGGCAGGAGCTCTATCACCTCGTGCGCGTCGAGCGGATCAAGACGTTCGGCGCGCTCTTGGAGAAGCACGGCCGCGGCCTCGGCTGCGACGTCTGCAAGCCGGCCGTCGCCGGCATCCTCGCGTCGTGCTGGAACGAATTCGTGCTCAAGAAGGAGCATGCGGGGCTGCAGGATACGAACGACTACTATCTCGCGAACATCCAGCGCGACGGCACGTATTCGGTCGTGCCGCGGATGCCGGGCGGCGAGGTCACGCCGGAAGGGCTGATCGCGGTCGGCCAGGTCGCGCGCAAGTACGGCCTCTACACGAAGATCACGGGCGGCCAGCGCGTCGACCTGTTCGGCGCGCGCGTCGAGCAGTTGCCGCTCATCTGGGAGGAGCTGATCGCGGCCGGCTTCGAATCGGGCCACGCGTACGGCAAGTCGGTGCGCACCGTGAAATCGTGCGTCGGCTCGACGTGGTGCCGCTACGGCGTCGGCGATTCGGTCGGCCTCGCGATCGATCTGGAAAACCGCTACAAGGGCCTGCGCGCGCCGCACAAGCTGAAGTTCGGCGTGTCCGGCTGCACGCGCGAATGCGCGGAGGCGCAGGGCAAGGACATCGGCGTGATCGCGACCGAGAAGGGCTGGAACCTGTACGTGTGCGGCAACGGCGGGATGAAGCCGCGCCACGCGGAGCTGCTCGCGGCCGATCTCGACCGCGAGCAGCTCGTGCGCTACGTCGACCGCTTCCTGATGTTCTACATCCGCACCGCCGACCGGCTGCAGCGCACGAGCGTGTGGCGCGACAACCTCGAAGGCGGGCTCGACTACCTGATCGACGTCGTCGTCCACGACAAGCTCGGGCTCGCGGCGGAGCTCGAGGCGCAGATGCAGCATATCGTCGATACGTATGAATGCGAATGGAAGAAGGCCGTCGCCGATCCGGCCACGCGCCGGCGCTTTCGTCACTTCGTCAACAGCGACGCGCCCGATTCGACGATCGCGTTCGTCGAGGCGCGCGGCCAGATTCGCCCGGCGACGCCGGACGAGCGCGAGGCGCTCGGCGCTGCCGGCCCGGCCGCTTCGGTCAGCCCGGCCGCTTCAGCCGACGCGCGCCGCGCGCCCGAGGCGCAAGCGCAAACCGAAGCCGAAACCGCTTGAACGTTCCGTCATCGTCAGCCACTGAAAGGAGATCGCCATGACCCGCCATCGAGACGCTTGCGCGTGGACGCCCGTCTGCGCGCTCGACGACATCCTGCCGAACACGGGCGTCTGCGCGCTCGTGAACGGCGAGCAGGTCGCCGTGTTCCACGTCGACGACGGCGGCGGCCACGGCCGCGCGTTCGCGATCGGCAACGTCGATCCGCATTCGCATGCCGCCGTGCTGTCGCGCGGGCTGATCGGCAGCCTCGGCGAGCGGATCGTCGTCGCGTCGCCGCTCTACAAGCATCACTTCGACCTGCGCACGGGCGAGTGCGTCGAGGCGCCGGACCAATCGGTGAGCGCGTATGCGTCGCGCATCGAGGACGGCTACGTGTGGGTCGCGGCCTGACGCGCCGCGCCGACCGATAGCGAACGGCGAGGCGAGCGAACGTGGCGAGCGCGAGCGTGAAGACCGTGTGCCCGTACTGTGGCGTCGGCTGCGGCATGGTGCTGCACGTCGAGGGCGGCGAGGTCGTCAAGGTGTCCGGCGACACCGAGCATCCGACCAACTTCGGGCGTCTGTGCACGAAGGGCTCGTCCGCGCATGTCGCGCTGCGCAACGCGGGCCGGCTCGAGCGGGCGTTCGTGCGCGACGCGCGCGAGCGCGATCCCGCGCCCGTGCCGATCGCCGACGCGATCGCCGAGACCGCGCGCCGGCTGCGCGCCGTGCTCGACGCGCACGGCCCCGACGCGCTCGCGTTCTACGTGTCGGGCCAGATGTCGCTCGAAGCGCAGTATCTCGTGAACAAGCTCGCGAAGGGCTACGTGCGCACGCCGCACATCGAATCGAATTCGCGCCTTTGCATGGCGAGCGCGGGTAGCGGCTACAAGCTGTCGCTCGGCGCGGACGGCCCGCCCGGCTCGTATCAGGATTTCGACCGCGCGGACCTGTTCTTCGTGATCGGCTCGAACATGGCCGACTGCCATCCGATCCTGTTCCTGCGGATGATGGACCGCGTGAAGGCGGGCGCGAAGCTCGTCGTCGTCGATCCGCGCCGCACCGCGACCGCGGACAAGGCGGACCTGTTCCTGAAGATCCGGCCCGGCACCGATCTCGCGCTGCTGAACGGGCTGCTGCATCTGCTGCACGCGAACGGCAGGACCGACGCGGAGTTCATCGCCGCGCACACCGAGGGCTGGGACGCGATGCCGGATTTCCTCGGCGATTACGCGCCCGAGAAGGTCGCCGAAATCACCGGCCTCGCCGAAGCGGACATCCGGCTCGCCGCGCAATGGATCGGCGACGCGCGCGAATGGACGAGCTGCTGGACGATGGGGCTCAACCAGAGCACGCACGGCACCTGGAACACGAACGCGATCTGCAACCTGCATCTCGCGACGGGCAGGATTTGCCGGCCGGGCAGCGGGCCGTTCTCGCTGACCGGGCAGCCGAACGCGATGGGCGGCCGCGAGATGGGCTACATGGGACCGGGGCTGCCGGGCCAGCGCACCGCGCTCGACGACGACGACCGCCGCTTCGTCGAGGACGTCTGGCGCCTGCCTGCGGGCACGATCCGCAAGGACGCGGGCGGCGGCACCGTCGACCTGTTCGCGAAAATGGCCGCGGGCGACGTGAAGGCGTGCTGGATCATCTGCACGAACCCGGCCGCGACGGTCGCGAACCGCAAGAACGTGATCGCCGGGCTGCGGGCGGCCGACGTCGTGATCGTGCAGGATGCGTTCCTCGACACCGAGACGAACCGCTACGCGGACATCCTGCTGCCGGGCGCGTTGTGGGCGGAGGCCGAAGGCGTGATGATCAACTCGGAGCGCAACCTCACGCTGATGCGGCAGGCGGTCGAGCCGCCCGGCGACGCATGGCCGGACTGGAGGATCGTCGCGGCGGTCGCGCGTGAGATGGGCTACGGCGACGCGTTCGACTACGGTTCGGCCGCCGAAGTATTCGACGAGATCCGGCGCTTCGCGAATCCGCGCACCGGCTACGACCTGCGCGGCGCGAGCCACGCGGCGCTGCGCGACACGCCGCTGCAATGGCCGTGTCCGCCGGACGACGGGCGCGACCGCCATCCGATTCGCTACCTGAACGACGGCGCGAGCGAGCCGCTTCGGACGCTGCCCGACGGCGGCGCGCCGCCGATCGCGTTCCCGACGCCGTCCGGCAAGGCGCGCTTCTTCGCGCGGCCGCACGTCGCGCCGGCCGAGACGCCGACGCGCGAATTCCCGATCGTGCTGAACACGGGCCGCTTGCAGCATCAGTGGCACACGATGACGAAGACGGGCAAGGTTGCGATGCTGAACAAGCTGAATCCGCGCCCATTCGTCGAGATCCATCCGCACGACGCGGCCGCGCTGTCGATCGCCGCGAAGGACGCGGTCGAGATCCGTTCGGCGCGCGGCCGCGCGGTGTTGCCCGCTGTCGTCACCGACCGCGTGCAGCCGGGCGCGTGCTTCGCGCCGATGCACTGGAACGATGTGTACGGCGACGACCTGTGCGTGAACGCGCTCACGAACGACGCGGTCGATCCGGTGTCGCTGCAGCCCGAACTCAAATTCTGCGCGGTCGCGCTTGCGCGCGCCGACGTGTCCGGCGAAACGGACGCCGCGGCGGGCGGCGCCGCGCGCGCGCCGCGCGCAGAAGCGCATGAAGCGCATGAAGCGCATGAATCGTATGAGGCACACGCAGGCGGCGCGCCGCGCGCGTTCGGCGCGTGCGAAGCCGCGTGCGCCGCCGACGCCGCCCCCGAGGAACTGAACATGTCCGATATCGACACCTTCGCCGCGCTGCTCGGCGTCCCGGTCACGGCGAGCGCGCCGCAGCTCACGGGCGCGGAACGCGTCTACGTCGCGGGCTTCGTCAGCGGGCTGCGCTGCGTCGAGGGCAGACGGGCGGGCGGCGTGCCGGTGCTGCCCGCGAACGCGCCGCTTGGCGCCGACACGCGGCTCTGGGTCGACGGGCTGCTCGCCGGGCTGTTCAGCCGCGCGCCGGGCGGGGCGCCGGCGCTGCTCGAGGCGCGGGCGGGCGCGACGTCGCCGCCGCCGCTGCCGGCGGCCGACGCGTCGCCCGCGCCGAGCGGCGTGCGGATCGTGCGCGCGCGGCCGAAGGTCGTGCTGCTGTGGGCGTCGCAGACGGGCAACGTCGAATCGCTGACCGAGCGCTACGCGACGCAGCTGATGGATTCGGGCTTCGAGATCCGCGTCGCGTGCATGGCCGATTATCCGGCCGCGTCGCTCGCGAAGGCGCAGTACGCGCTGCTGATGACGAGCACGTTCGGCGACGGCGACGCGCCGGACAACGGCCAGGAATTCTGGGCGGCGCTGAACGCAGCGCACGCGCCGCGCGTGGACGGGCTGCGCTACGCGGTGCTCGCGTTCGGCGACCGCAACTACGACCAGTTCTGCGGCCACGGCCGCCGGCTCGACGCGAGGCTCGCGGCGCTCGGCGCGACGCGCGTCGTCGAGCGCGTCGATTGCGACGCCGAATTCCAGCCGGCCGCCGACGCGTGGCTCGAACGCGCGATCGCGCGGATCAAGGAAGAGGACGCGGCGCTGCACGCGGTGCCGGCGGACGGGATGATCCCGTCGGGCGCGATCCCGACGAAGACGCGCCCGGCCGCGTCGCGGCTCGTCGCGAACCTGCGGCTCAACGAGCCGGGCGCGGCGAAGGATACGCGCTACGTGTCGCTGTCGACGGACGGCGCGGCGATCGAATACGAAACGGGCGACGCGCTCGGCGTGTGGCCGACGAACTGCCCGGCGCTCGTCGACGAGCTGCTGACGTTGACGCGCCTGAAGGCGGACGCGCCGGTGACGCTCGCGGGCGTGGGCGAGCTGCGGCTCGCCGATGCGCTCGCGAGGCATCTCGACATCACGCGGCCGCATCCCGACGCGCTCGCGCTCGTCGCGTCGCGCAGCCGCTCGGGAGACGCGCTCGCGCGCCTGCTCGGCGACGATCGCAAGGCGGATCTGAAAAACTGGCTGTGGGGGCAGCAGATCGCCGACGTGCTGCACGAGTTTCCGCTCGAGCTGTCGGCGGCCGAGCTCGTCGGGATGCTCAAGCGCCTGCAGCCGCGGCTGTATTCGATCGCGTCGAGCCCGAACGCGCATCGCGGCGAGATCCATCTGACCGTGTCGGCCGTGCGCTACAGCAACGGGCGGCGGCAGCGCAAGGGCGTCGCGTCGACGTTCCTCGCGGATCGCGCGGCCGACGCGGGCGTGCCGGTGTTCGTGCAGAAGTCCGCGCATTTCCGGCCGCCGGCGAGCGGCGACACGCCGATCGTGATGGTCGGGCCGGGCACGGGCATCGCGCCGTTTCGCGGCTTCCTGCACGAGCGGCGCGCGCGCGGCGCGAACGGGCGCAACTGGCTCTTCTTCGGCGAACAGCACGCGGACACCGATTTCTACTATCGCGACGAGCTCGCCCGGATGCGCACGGACGGTTTGCTGACGCGGCTCGATCTCGCGTTCTCGCGCGATCAGAAGGAGAAGATCTACGTGCAGGACCGGATGATCGAGCAGGGCGCGGCGCTGTGGGCGTGGCTCGAGGAGGGCGCGCATTTCTACGTGTGCGGCGACGCGTCGCGCATGGCGAAGGACGTCGACGCGGCGCTGAAGGCGATCGTCGCGCGGCATGGGGGGATGACCGACGAGCAGGCGGCGGACTACGTCGCGCGGCTCGCGAAGGACAAGCGTTATGCGCGAGACGTTTATTGAAGTGGGCGCGCCGCTCGACGGCGGCGGCGCGGCGCCGAGGGACACCGCATACGTGGGGCCGAGGCAGATGTACGGGCGCGGGCGGCGGGTGCGCAGCCGCGCCGGACGGGCACTCGCGCGCATGCACGCGCGGCTGCGCCGAGAGCCGCGCGCGTGCCTGCGCCATGCGGCGGACCGGGGGTCGAGCGTGCGCTGACGCGCGCTGTGCCGGGGGCGTTGGCGCGGGTGAGGTCGACGCCGTTGTGGGGGCGTCTGCGTTCGCGTTGCCATCAACGTCAGCGTCAACGTTAGCGTCAACCGAGCCGACCGCGTCAGCAGAGTCGGTCGCGTCGGCGGCAGTGGCGGCGATGACGGAGATGGCAGCGATAGCCGCGATGGCGCGCCACGTCGCGACACCGGGCGCACACCGCGCGCACGCCGCGCCGCCGCGCCGCCGCGCATCGCGGCGAATTCGACAAGCGCGGCGCGTTTTAAAAACACGCGCGCTCCGATTTTCGTAACATCGAACCGCGCGTTCGCCGACGGGCACGATGCCCCGACGACACGAACGCGTACGCCGCGGCCGCCGCACGCGCCGGCCGCGCCATGAACCCGACGTCGCCGGCGGCTGCGCCGCACGCGCCGCATCCCGCGTTCGCGCATACGGCGCCCGGCCGCGTCGTGACGACGAACGCCAGCCGGCCGGCCGCGCCATTCGATCGACAACCGCATGATCCGCAATCTCCCGATATCCGCTCATGTGCCGACTGCGGCCGGCGCGCAAGCTGCCGACCGGCTCGCCGGCACGACCGTTCCGGCGCACGCGTCGCGCAAGCAGATTTTCCCGAACTCGTGCGGCGCCGCGAGCCTTCTATGCATCGCGAAGGAGCTCGGCGTCGAGAAGATGCCGGCGTATAAGGGCTCGCTGAGCGAGCTCGGCGACGGCACGCTCGAGCTGAGCAACGCATGCGAGCAGGATCTTTTCATGATCACGAGCGGGATGACGACGCACCGGCGTCATGCGGACCGCATCCATGACGCCGGATATTCGATGCCGCAGCATCTGGTGTTCGCGGGGCAACTGCTGGGGCTCGAGATGGACATTCACGAGCATCCCGGCATCTTCTCGAAGGTGTTGAACTGGCTGTATTCGGACGTCAAGTCGTCGCTCGCGCCGGGCACCGTCGTCAGGCCGCACGCGGCCGAGCTGCGCGAAGGCGAGGCCGAGCTGAAGGCGCTCGCCGTGTCGTTCGCGAAGGTGCCGGTCGGGCTGCACTGGGTCGCGCATCGCGCCGACGGCAGCTACATGGACCCGGGAACGGGCAAGAACGCCGGCAGCTTCGACGACATGCAGCGCAACATGCGCGCCGAGTCCCATTTGTTCATGGGGTACGCGGATACGGGGATCTCGATCGTCGTGCGGCGGGGCGAATCGATCTCCCGCCCGTGAACGCGGCGCGCGCCGGGCCGACCATGTCGATGCCGCGGCGCGCGTGGAATCCGTCGCCTTGCGCTGCGAGCGCCACGCGCTTCACGACGCGCGGAGTCGCATCGAATGTCGGCGGCACACGGCGTTCCGCACGGCTCGGCGCGCGCGCCGCCGTTCGGAGATTGACCGAAAGCGCGCGGCGTGCGGCGAACGAGCCGGCACAAGCGTTCCGACATGTCGACGTCCGACAAGGATCGAGGGCGCAAACGACGGCTGCGGCTCGGCCGTTGCACGGCGGCTATCGGCGCGACGATCGAATCGCGCGTCATGCATGCCGCGGCGCTGTCCGATCGGGCGGCACGCCGAGCAGATGCAGCGCGTTCTCCATGATCTGCGCCCACGCGGGGCCGGCCGCCGGGCCGCCGTAATACGAGCCGCGCGACGGCTCGTCGATCATCACCGCGACGATCAGCCGGGGATCGCTCATCGGCGCCATGCCGACGAAGAGCGCCCGGTACTTGCCGCGCGCATAGCGCCCGGCGTGCAGCTTGCGCGCGGTGCCCGTCTTCGCGCCGATCCGGTAGTCGGGCAGCCGGGCGACGCGCGCCGTGCCTTGCTCGCCGTCCGTTTCCAGCATCGCGCGAATCTGCCGCGCAACCGCGGGCGGCACGACGCGCACGCGCTCGGCCTGCGCGCTCGCGCGCGTGAGCGACAGCGCAATGCGCTCGCCGTCGCCGGCGAAGGCCGTGTAGACGTCCGCGAGCTGCGCGAGCGACATCGACAGCCCGTAGCCGTACGACATCGTCAGGCGCTCGATCGGCCTCCAATGGCGGGCCGGCCGCAGCGTGCCGCGCGCGACCGCCGGCAGGCCCGCGAGCGGCCGAGCGCCGATGCCGGCACGCGCGAACGTCTGCCACATGTCCTGCGCGCGCAGCCGCTCGGCGATCTTCGCCATGCCGATATTGCTCGATTTCGCGATGATCTGCGTGACGCTCAGCTCGCCGAAGTCGCCGGTGTCGTGAATCGTCGCGCCGTCGATCTCCAGCACGCCGGGCGACGTGTCGAAGCGCGTGTCGGGCGTGACGACGCCTTCGCTCAACGCGAGCGCGACCGTGACGGGCTTGAGCGTCGAGGCCGGCTCGAAGACGTCGGTCAGCGCGCGGTTGCGGAAGCGGCCGTCGCCGTCGCCGGCCGCGTGCGGCTCGTTCGGATCGAACGTGGGAGCGTTCACGAGCGCGAGGACGCCGCCCGTCTTCGCATCGACGACGATCGCGCAGCCGGCCGCCGCGCCGGTGCGCTCGATGGTCCGCTCGACGGCGAGCGTGGCGAGATGCTGGATGCGCCGATCGACGGACAGCCTCACGTCCGCGCCGGGCGTGCCCGCCGATTCGACGTCGCCGACGTCCACCGGGCGGCCCAGGCGGTCGACGATGTAGTCCCGCTTCGCGCCGACGCCGGCGAGCGCGGCGTCGGCGGCGAGCTCGACGCCTTCGAGCCCGTGACCGTTCGCGCCGACGAAGCCGACGAGCTGCGCGACGTCGCCGCCGCCCGGGTAATAGCGCCGCGTCGCGCGGGCGACGTGCACGCCGGGCACGTCGAGCCGCTCGACGCGCGCGGCCAGCTCCGGCGCGATCCAGCGCTTCAGATACAGGAACTGCCGCGCGCTGAGCGCCTTGGCGGCGAGCGCGTCGTCCGGCAGGCCGAGCAGCGACGCGAGCGCGCGCATTTGCGGATGCGTCGCGCGGCGCAGCGCGTCGGGCGCGATCCACACGTCGGCGACGGGCTCGTTGATCGCGAGGGCGTCGCCGTTGCGGTCGAGAATGCGCCCGCGCGTCGGCGCGGCCGCGAACGTGTGCTCGTATCGCTTCACGCCCTGCCTGATGTAGAAATCGCTGTGCACGACCTGAACCCACAGCGCGCGCGCCGCGAGCGCGCCGAAGCCGGCGCAGAGGAGCGCGAGGACGCAGCGCGAGCGCCAGCGGGGGAGCGTGCCGGGCGTCGGCGGAGGGGGGCGGAGCGATTCGGTGGGTTTCGGCATGGTCGAATGGGTGTCGAGTCGACGTCGTGGCGACGAAGGTGGGTGGCGACAGGGGCGATGCCCCGACCGCGAGGGCGCGGCCGTGAAGCGAGAGCCCCGATGGATGACCGATGCGCTCGCCGCCGTTGGGCGAGCGCGTGCGGAAAGAGGACGCGGCGAAGCGCGTCGGCACGCGCGGCGCGATGCCGCGCGGAGGGATGAAGGCGAAATGACGCTGCACGGCGACGCGCGCCGCTTCGATAGGCGATCGACGCCGGCGCGGGCGTCGCGCGTCGTGTCGCGTCTCGTCGCGCGTGGCATCTTGTCGCGCGGGCGCGGGCGCGGGCGCGTCGCTGTTGCCGTCGCGGCGCGCGCGAGAGCGGCGTCGCGCTACGCGAACGTCACAGCATGCGCGCCCGATCTTCCGCGCGGTGCTCGCCGGCACGCGCGTTCGAGCGGCGCGCCCCCGTCGCCGCGGCTGTAGCGGTTGTAGCTGCCGTAGCGGTCGTAGCAGTCGTAGCAGTAGTAGCACTAGTAGCTGCCGTAGCGGTCGACGCCGCCGATTCGCCGCCGCCGAGCGACGCGAAGCCCCAGTCGAGGAGCTTGCCGGCGTCGGCGAGCCGCTGCTTTTCCGTCGGCTCGCCGAGCAGCACGGCGATCACGCGGTGCAACGCACGCGAGCCGGCGATGCGGCGCTCCGCGGTGACGACCATGCACCAGCCGGCCGCGTTCGTATGGCCCGTCTTCATGCCGTCGATGGTCGGATCGGTACTCAGCAGGCGATTCTTGTTCGTCTTCGAGAATGTCCCGTATGCGAAGCGCCGCTGTGACGAGAACGCGTAGAACGCCGGAAAATCCCGGTTCAGATGCTGCGCGAGAATCGACAGATCGTGCGCGGTCGAATAGTGATCGGGCGTCGTGATGCCCGACGGCGACACGAAATGCGAATCGCGCATGCCGAGCCGCCGCGCCGTGTCGTTCATCCGCGCCGCGAAGCCGGCGGGGCTGCCGCCGATCCGTTTCGCGAGCACGAGCGCCGCGTCGTTCGCCGACGCGACGATCAGGCCGCGCACCAGATCGCGCACGCTTACGTGCTGGCCGGGCGTCAGATACATGCGCGCTTCGTCGCTGCCGACGGACGCGATGTCGCCGGCGGAAACCGCGACGGTTTCGTCCCAGCGCAGCGTCCCGCGTTCGAGCGCGTCGAACGCGAGGTAGGCGGTCATCAGCTTCGTGAGCGAGGCCGGTTCGCGGCGCGCGTTCGCGTTGTGCTCGCCGAGCGTCGTGCCGGAATCGGCGTCGACGACGAGCCACGAAACGGCGCTCGTTTGCGGAGTCGGGCGCGCGTGCGCGCGGCCCGGCGCGACGCAGGCGGCCACGACGAGCAGCGCGCCGAGCATGCGCGGCGGCGGTGCAGGCAGCGTTCGTGCGGAGCGGGGCGTGGCGGCTGTCGAGGGGAGCGCGTTCGTCATGGTGTGGGTGGGGCAAGCGGATGATGGAAAACGGATGCGACGCGAGATCCGGCCGGCGGCTCGCGAAAGCGGCTTGAACGGCGAAGCGAAAATCGCCGGTACTGCAACGACAAGGTCGAATTATATTTTCGTCGTTTCCGACGGAACGTATTCAAATGTGTTTTATTGTCGCGGTATGAGCGGATAGGTGAAACGCGCCGCTTGGTTGATGTTGGTCAAATTCGTCGCATCCGGTCGAGACGCTCGATTTGGGCGCGCGCGCCCGCGCCATTTCATGCATCGCCCCGGCCTGGGCATCGTCGCGAAAGCTCAAGGCGATGACCTTCCGTCGGGCAAGGAGAGATGAAGTTGGAAACACGCACGATAGTCTACGAATGTGAAGGGACCCCGCTGGCGGGCTATTTCGCCGACTGTGCGCCGCACGTGGAAAAGCCCGCGATCCTGGTCGCGCACGAGGCGTTCGGAATGAACGAGCACATACGGGCGCGAACGAGACGCCTGGCCGACCTCGGTTATGCGGCGTTCGCCCTGGATATGTACGGCGTCGAGGGGCTTTCGCTATCGGAGGCGGTGAGCCGCCATATCGAGTTGATGTCCGCGCCGGGCCTCATGCTCGCTCGGGCGAGCGCGGGGCTCGGACTTCTGATGGCTCTGCCCGGCGTCGATCGCAAGCGGGTGGCCGCGATCGGCTTTTGCCAAGGCGGAATCAGCGTGCTGGAACTCGCGCGCAGCGGGGCGCCCGTTCGATGCGTCGTGGGTTTTCATCCCGGCCTGAAGCGTCCCGCAGGCAGCCCGGATCAGCCGATCCAGGCCAAGGTTCTGATGATGATCGGCGATCAGGACCCCGATGTGCCGCCGCAGGACCGCGCCGCCTTCGCGGCGGAAATGCAGGGAAAGCAGGTGGACTGGCAGCTTCACCTCTTCGGCGGCGTCGGGCATGCGTACACCAATCCCGACGCCGATCGACTGAACAAGCCCGGCTACGGCTTCAATCCTTCCGCGGACGAGCGGTCGTGGCGGATGATGCTCGCGCTTTTCGACGAGGTGTTCGGCGCGCTTGCTTGATTTTCGCCGCGTCCGGTGGAAATCGGCTTGCCTGCGGCGGGCCGTCGCGAACATCGCGAACATTGCGAACGAGCGGTGCAGGTCGGGCGCTTGCGACGAGAACGCGTGGTGCGCGCGGAGAATCACGAGCGCTGTCGAGACACAATGCGCGCGTCGATGCGCAAAGTCGCGAGGCGGGGGCGTGGCTGGCATGGAGCCGATTCGGCGCGGCCGTCGGAGCACGGGCGGGCGTTGACGCGGGCGGCTCGCGCGACAGCGCAACGAAGGAAATCGATGTCCGGGGATGCGCCGTGCACGACGAAGCGCTGCATCGCTGCTGCACCGAAACACCGAAACGCCGAAACGCCGCTCGTCAAGGATGCCGGACGTTCCGCCGGCTCGCGCGCACGCGCGCCATGCGACGAACTCGCCCTTCAGCGCTCGATGCGTACGCCGATACCGTTCGAGCCGCGCGCCGAGCAGATCCGCCGATTCGGGCTGCGGCCGATACGTCTGCGCGATCGGCGGCGCGACGCACTCGCCTCGACGCGCACGCGCAGCCGCGCGCATGCGCGCATGCGCGCGTCACGGCGCGGAACGCGCGGGCGTCGACAGCAGCAGCCTGCCGAGTTTCGCGAGGAGCGCGCCGACGGTGAGGCGCGGCGCATCCGGGCGCGCGGCGCGCGGGCGCGTCGCGGCATCGACGCTCGCGCGGGACGAACCGTCGCGTCGCGCATCGTCGGGCGGCGGGCATGCGCTGCGGTAGCACGCGAGCACCTGCCGCACGTAGTCCTGCGTTTCCCGATATGGCGGAATCCGGCCGCGGTACTTGCGCACCGCGCCTTCGCCCGCGTTGTACGCGGCGAGCGCGAGCGTCAGGTCGTCGCCGAATTCGCCGAGCAGCCATTTCAGATAGGTCGCGCCGGCGCGCAGGTTCGCATGCGGATCGCGCAGATCGTCGAAGCCGAAGCGCGCGCCCGTGGCGGGAATCACCTGCATCAGGCCGGTCGCGCCCTTCGGCGATATCGCGTTCGCGTCGTAGTCGGATTCGACGCGGATCATCGCGTGCAGCAGCTTCGCGTCGAGACCGAATTCCCGGGCGACCGTCGCGACGAGCGCGTTGTAGCGCGTGGGGCGCGACGGCGGCGCCGCGGCGGACGCGAGAGGCGCGGCGGGCGACGCCGCGTTTCGTGATGCGGCCGCCTCGACGGTGCGAACGTCGGTATCGTCGGCGAGGCTCGCATGTTCGCGCGATGTCGGGCCGGAGGATCGCGAAGGCGAAGCGGAAGTCGACAGCGGGGGCGACGCCTGCTTCGCCGCATGTCCCGCCGAGTCGTCAGTCGAGTTTTCCGCCGTGTCTTTCGTGGTGTCTTTGGCGGTGTCTTTCGCGGTGTCTTTGGCCGTGTCCCTCACCGAGTCATTCCCCGAGTCCTTCGCCGTGTCGTCGGCAAGCGCCGCGCGAGACGACGCAAACGCGCGTGTGGCCGCATCGGCCGGCTCGATGGAGGGCGTCGCGGCGTTCGTCGAAGGCGGAGCGAACGCCGAAAGCGCGGCCGTGTTCGCATCGGAGCGACCGCCGGCCGCCGCACTCGATTCCTCGACGTCCTCGACGTAAGGCGTCCAGACGAGCGGCGCTCGCGCCTCCTGCGCATGCGCGCTTCGCGCGTCGATGCCGACGGTCGCGAGCGCGAAGGCGATCGCGAGCGCCCGCGACGTGCGCGATGACGCAACCGCCAGCGGAGCGCGCGCCGCTCGCGTCCGGCGCGGCGCGCTCCGCCGCGCCGCACGACGCTCAGCCGTTTGCATCGTTGCGGGAAGAATGTGCGCGTTCGTCTCGCGCGACGCGACCGCCGTCATCACGACCGCAGCCATCGTCATCGCTGTCGTCATCGCCATCGTCGTACGGCAACTGCATCGCGACGCGCAGCACGTGCGCGACGGCCTCGAACAGGTCGGGCGGAATGCGCTGCCCGACGCCGAGCCGGCTCGCGAGCGCCCGCGCGAGCGGCACGTTCTCGACGACGGGCACGCGCTCGCGCTCGGCGAGCGCGACGATGTGCAGCGCCATCTCGTCGCGGCCGATCTCGATCACCTCGGGCAGCGGCGTCTCGTCGCGCCGGTAATAGAGGCACACGGCGACGTGCGTCGGGTTGCGCACGACGACCGTCGATTTCGCGACGTTCGCGGCGAGGCTGCCGCTTTGCACCTCGCGATGGATCTCGCGCCGCTTGTGCTTGATCTCCGGGTTGCCTTCGGAATTCTTGAATTCCTGCTTGATGTCCTCGAGCGACATCATCAGCTGCTTCGTCGTGTTGTAGCGCTGGAACGCGAAATCGGCGATGCCGAACACGACGTAAAAGCCGATCAGCGCCGCCCACATCCAGTACAGCAGCTGCGTGCTGACCGCGAGCCCGCATTCGACGCTGCAAAGCGGCAGGAACTGCAGCGACGGCGCGTACTGCCGGATCAGATAGAAGAAGATCGCCGACAGCACGCCGACCTTGAACAGCGATTTCGCGAATTCGAACAGGCTCTTCAGCGAAAACATCTGCTTGAAGTTCGCGAGCGGATTGATCTTGTCGAGCGACGGCTTGATCGCGTCGACGGCGAGCAGCGGGCCGATCTGCGCGATCACCGCGACCACCGTCGTCGCGATCACGAGCGCCGCCATGCCGAGCGTGAAGCGGATCAGCGCCGCGCCGAGCGCGCGCATCCAGCGCGCGGTGGCGGCGGCGAAATCGTCGTTGACGACCGCGATCGACACGTCGACGAGCGCCTCGAACGCCTGCAGCAGATGCGCGCCCTCGAACAGGAAATAGCCGAGCAGCACCGCGAGCTGCACGCCGCTCGTGATCTCGGCGCTTTTCGCGACCTGGCCTTTCTTGCGCGCGTCGGCGAGCTTCTTCGCGGTCGGCTTTTCGGTCTTCTCGCTCATTGCAGCATGCCGCAAAGATGCGCGATGCGCTCGGGCAGCCGCGCGATGTCGGCGAGCGGCAGCCGGAACGCGAAGCTCGCGCACATGACGACCAGCAGCAGCGCGAACGCGCTCTTGATCGGCATCGACAGGAAGAACACGTTCAACTGCTGCGCGGAGCGGTTGACGAGGCCGAGCGCCATGTCGACGAGGAGGATCGCCGCGAGCGCCGGCATCGCGAAGCGCAGGCACAGCTCGACCATCAGATGCCACTGCTGCGCGAAGAACGCGAGCGCGCCGGGGCCGAAGTGGAGCGCGGCGCCCGGCGGCAGCGTCGCGTACGACGCGTAGATCGTCGCGATCAGCGTGTTGAACCCGCCCGACACGAGAAAGAGCAGCGTGAACACTTGCGAGAACACCATCCCGAACGGCGACGACTGCGCGCCGAGCAGCGGATTGAGCACGCTCGCGATCGACGCGCCGCGTGTCGTGTCGATCAGGAAGCCCGCCATGTCGAGCGCCCAGAACGGGATCGCCGCGCAAAAGCCGATCAGCGCGCCGATGCACAGCTCGCCGAACGCGAGCCACAGGTAATGCGGCGTGCCGCCGGCCGCCTGGGGCAACGCCGGCCAGGCATCGTGAAACGGCAGCACGGGCAGCGCGATCATCAGCGCGAGTGCGTTGCGCACGAGCGCGCCGCCGAGCGTGGCCGGCGTGAAGACGGGCAAGATCAGCAGCGCGCCGAACGGGCGCAGCATCGCGATCGCGACGATCGGCAGCCATTGGACGAGCGTCTGCATGGGCGGCGCGCTACGATCGCATCCTGCCGATCTGATCGAAGCTCTGCAGCGTATAGTTGACGAGCACGTCGCCCATCCAGTGATACGTCGCGGCGAGCGTGACGGCGACGGCGAGCAGCTTGATCAGGAATTGAATCGTCTGGTCCTGCACCTGCGTGAGCGCCTGCACGAGACTCACGAGAATGCCGACGACCGACGCGACGACGACGACGGGCAGCGACAGCAGCAGCACGAGCCACATCATCTGCGCGGCGAGCTGGGTGACGACGGCTTCGCTCATGCGTGGCGGCGCGCGGCGTCAGGCGAACGACAGCAGAAGCTGGCCGATCAGCTTCTCCCAGCCGTGCACCAGCACGAACACGAGCAGCTTGAGCGGCAGCGCGATCGTCATCGGCGACACCATCATCATCCCCATCGCCAGCAGCACGTTCGACACGATCAGATCGATCGCGATGAACGGCAGGAACAGCAGCAGGCCGATCTTGAACGCTTCGATCAGCTGGCTCACGGTGAACGCGGGCAGCAGCACGAGCAGCGAATCGTCGGGAATCCGGTTGCGGTACGGCTCGGGCCAGGTCTTGTGGCCGATGTCCGCGAAGAAGCGCACCTGGTCCGGCGCGGTGTTGCGCTCGAGAAACGCGCGGTACGGCGCGAGGATCGTCTTTTCGACCTGCTGCGTGAAGTCCGGCGCGTCGATCCTGACCGGATGCGCGGCGACGTTGTCCTGGATCGCGAGCCCGACTGGCGCCATCACGAACATCGTCAGCACGAGCGCGAGCCCGTGCAGCGCGATGTTCGGCGGGATCTGCTGCGTGCCGAGCGCGTTGCGCAGCAGCGCGAACACGACCGACAGCTTGAGGAACGACGTGCCCAGCACCACGAGCAGCGGCAGGATCGACAGTGCGAACAGCACGGCGATCAACTGGAGGGGCTGGTCGAAAAGGTTCATCCACGAATCCGGAAAGGGCGATACGCGACGCATTATCGGCGCGCGTCGCGCGCCGACCCATCCGGCCGACACCTGAAGTCGCGCGTCATGCGGGCAGCAGATGCTCGATGCGCACGGCGAGGCGCCCGCCGATGTCGAGCAGCGTGCCGCGTGCGAACGGCTTGCCCGCGACCTGCAGCGTGACGAGCCCGTCGGGCTGCGCGGGGCCGTCGAGCACGTCGCCCGCGCGCAGGCTCGCGAGCCGCGCGAGCGGCACGTCGATCGTCGCGACCTGCGCGACGACGCGCACGCGCGCGTCGAGCCGCAGCGGCGGGGCGTGTCCTTCGTGCCCGTCGTGCATGTCGGGCGCATCGACAGTGTCGGGCGCATCGAACCCGTCGGCCGCGCCTCGCGCATCCGGCAGCGCGGCAGGCTCGACATCGATGTCGAGCCAGTCATCGAACGTATCCATCGTCGTTCCAATCGTGTAAGGGCCGTGCCGGCAATCGAGCACGGTCGCGAGCGGGCGCTCGGCGAAGAGCGCGAGCTCGCCTTGCGCAACCGCGTATGCGTGTTGCAGCAGCAGCGCGTCGCCTGCGCGCACGCGCGAGAGCGTCGCCGTGTCGACGATGCTCCAGCCGGCCGCGAGCGAGAGCCGGAGCGCGGGCGAGGCCGCGCGGCCGCCGTGCGGCGGCGTGCGCGGCGGCATGGCTGAAGAACCGACCGGCGAATGGGGCGGCAGATCGATCGGCTCCAAATCGATCGGCTGCGGATCGACCGGCAGAAAATCATCCGGCAGCGGATCGAGCCCGTTCGCGAGCCGTTCGAGCCATGCGAGCGGAGCGTCGACGATCCGCATGTCGAGCGCCGCATGCTCGCGCTCGATGCGCAGCGACCACGCGGGCTCGGCCGCGCACGCGCCGCGCTCGATCGCGTCGGCGCGCAGCCACGACACGCCGAACGACGCGAGATCCGGCTCGATGCACGCGCACGTCCACGCGGCGAGCGCGCCGCGCAGCTCGACGGGCACCGCGTCCCAGTGCGGCACGCTCAGCACCGGCTCGATCCATCGGCACCACGGCGCGGCGTCGACCCATAGGCGCACGGGGCCGTCGTCCGTGCGCGCCGACAGGATCAGGCCGTCGCCGCCCGCGCGCAGAAAGCGCAGCGCGAGCGCGCCGTCGCCGAGCGCGAGCCGCCGGCCCGCGCCGACCGCGCGCAGCAGCGCGAGCGTCGTGCGATCAATCCGCAGCGGCTGCATCGGACCACTCCAGCGTGACGGGCTGCGCGAAACGTGCGGCGAGCGCCGCCTCGAGCCGGCCGCGCATCCGCCGCGCCCGCGCCCGCAAATGCGCGTGCTCGCCGCCCGAATCGAGCGCGACGACGAGCGTGCCGCCCGCGAAGCGCGCGCGCAGCGTGAGCCCGGCGAGCGGGCCGTTCGCGATGCGCAGCGTCAGCACGTCGGCGGGCGACGGGCGCGGCGCGGCGGGCGCGCCGTCGAACCGCGCGCCCGCACCGCCTGCCGGCGCGCGTCGAGCGTGCGCGCGCGAGCCGGCGGCTGCGGCGCTCGAGCCGTCCGAGCCGCTCGAATCACCCGAGTCACCCGAGTCACCCGAGTCGTTCGTGCGGATCGCCGGCGCGTCGTCGGCGGGCGTGCGCGGTGGCCGCGCGTCGCCCGGCCCGGCGTCGAGCCAGGCGCAAAACGCATCGGCGGCGTCGCCCGCCGACATCTCGCTGCGATCCGGCGCGCGCGCGGCGTGCGGCGCGCACGGTCCGTACGATTCGCGCAACCGCGCGCCCGTCGTCATCGTTTTCACGGCGCACCTCGTCGCGTCATTCCAGCAGCGCGTTCAGTTTTTCCTGATCGACGAGCGCGCGGCGCAACTGATCGAGCTGGCCGTCGCGTTCGAGCCGCAGCGCCTGCCACTGCGCATCGACCGCCTCGATCCGGTCGGCGAGCGTCTGGTCGCGTTGATGAAAGCCCGCGAGCTCGCGCTTGAGCGCCTGCAGCGATGCGTAGTCGTGCACCGCGTCCTCGTCCGCGCACTCGCGCCATTCGACCCAAAGCGCGCGACGCGCCTCCAGCAGGCTCGCCTTGCTTGCAAGGAGCGTCGCCTCCTGTTGCTCGAGCATCGCGAGCGTGCTGCGTATGCTGCGCTCGCGACGCTTCTTGATTGTCACGAGCGTGGTCAGCGTTGACCGTCCACCGTTGTCCATAACTGATCGATCGTCTGTTCAAACGTAGTCTTCTCCGTCACCGGCTGGCACAGGAAGCGGCGGATCGCGTCGCGCCGCGCGAGCGCGTCGTCGGCTTCCGGATCGCGTCCCGGCTGATATTCGCCGACCCGCACGAGCAGCTCGATGTCGCGATAGACGGCGTCGAGGCGTCTGAGCCGCGCGGCGAGATCCCGATGGCGCGCATCGACGATCTGGCTCATCACGCGGCTCACGCTCGCGCCGACGTCGATCGCCGGATAATGGTTCGCCTGCGCGAGCTTGCGCGACAGCACGATGTGGCCGTCGAGGATCGAGCGGGCCTCGTCGGCGACGGGCTCGTTCATGTCGTCGCCCTCGACGAGCACCGTGTAGAGCCCGGTGATGCTGCCCGTTGCGGCGGGCCCCGCGCGTTCGAGCAGGCGCGGCAGCCGCGCGAAGAAGCTCGGCGGATAGCTGCCCGCCGCGGGCTTTTCGCCTGCCGCGAGGCCGATCTCGCGCGCCGCGCGCGCGAAGCGCGTCAGCGAATCCATCATCAGCAGCACGTCGCGGCCCTGGTCGCGGAAGTGTTCGGCGATCGCGGTCGCCGCGTACGCGGCCTTCAGCCGCTCGAGCGCCGGGCGATCGGACGTCGACACGACGACGACCGCGCGCGCGCGCGCCTGAGGCGTCAGCACGCGTTCGAGAAACTCGCGCACCTCGCGGCCGCGCTCGCCGATCAGCGCGAGCACGGTGACATCGGCGGGGCTGCCGTCGCAGATCATGCCGAGCAGCGTGCTCTTGCCGCCGCCCGCGGCCGCGAAGATGCCGATCCGTTGCCCGCGCCCGCACGTGAGCACGCCGTCGATCGCGCGCACGCCGAGCGGCAGCGGCGTGTCGATCACCGCGCGCGCGAGCGGGCCGGGCGCCGCGCGATCGAGATCGATCCGCGCGGCGTCGGCGGGTATCGCGGGGCCGTCGTCGAGCGGCCGGCCGAGCCCGTCGACGACGCGCCCGAGCAGAAAATCGCCGACCGCGATCCGGTGCGGCCGCCCGAGCGCGCGCACCGCGCTGCCCGCCGCGATGCCGCGCGGTTCGGCGAACGGCGACAGCAGCGCCGCGTCGCCGTCGACCGCGACGACTTCGGCGTCGATCCCGCTCGGCTCGAGCCGGCACAGATCGCCGAAGCCGACGCCCGGCAGCGTCGCGCGCACGAGCGTCGGGCCGATCTCGACGACGCGGCCGAAGCGCACGCCGGCCTCGGGCGCGACGCCGCGCGGCGCGAGCCGCGCGTCGACGAGCGCGGCGACGCGCGCGCGATCAACTAGGCGATCAAGTAGGCGATCGAGCGAGCGATCGCGCGGGTGATCAGGCGGGTGATCAGGCGGGTGATCAAGCGGGTGATCAAGCGGGTGATCAAGCGGGCGCATCGGCGAGCTCCCCGATCAGATCGGCGGTGCCGATCACGCGCAATTCCGCCTCGTCGCCGATTTCCTGGAACGACAGCACGGGCAGATCGCCGAACTCGCGCTCGACCATCTTGCGCATGAAACGGCGCACGTCGATCGCGGTGACGAGCACGGTGCGCCGCAAATCGGCGTCGGCGAGCGCGCCTTGCAGGCGCGTGACGATCGCGTGCGTGTGCTCGGGCGCGAGCGACGAATACGAGCCCGCGGCCGTCTGCCGGATCGATTCGCGAACCATCGATTCGATGCGCTCGCCGATCATCCAGCAGCTGATCCACGGTTGGCCCGCGCGATGGCGCGTCGCGATGTGCCGCCGCAGCGCGACGCGCACGTATTCGGCGAGCATCACGGGGTCCTTCTCGCGCGGCGCCCATTCGACGAGCGCCTCGAAGATGCCGCGCAGATCGCGCACCGACACGCGCTCGTCGACGAGCCGCTGCAGCACGTCCGCGATCCGGCCGATCGGCATCTGGCGCTGCACTTCCTTCACGAGCTCCGCGTAGCGCGCCTCCATCGCGTCCATCAGGAAGCGGGTTTCCTGCACGCCGATGAACTGCGCGGCGTGACGCTCGACGACGAGCGACACGCAGTGCGCGACGCGCGCCTCGTCGCGATGAACGGTGACGCCGAGCGCGGCGAGCGCGTCCGCATGAGCGGGGTCGATCCATTGAAGCCGCAACTGCGCGAACGGCAGCGCCTCGACGCGCACGCGCTGCGCAACGCTTGCGCTGCGCGCGTCGGCGAGCCATTCGTTCGCCGGCATCGCGAGCGTGAGAACGGGCTCCTGATAGAGCAGGATCTGCACGGCGTCGGCGGCGAGCCCGGCGTCGGCTTGCAGATGGATCTCGGGCAGCGGCAGGCCGAGCTGCTCGAACGTGCGCGCGCGCAGCGCGTCGAGCGCTTCGGTGAGCTTCGCGGGCCGCACCGCCGTTTCGCCGTGGCGGATCATCAACGGGATCGCGCCCGGCGTCAGCGCGAAGCCCGGCGAGCCGGGCGCGTGTGCCGCGAGCGCGCCCGCCGGCGCGGCCGCGCCGTGCGCCGCGGTGCCGATGCCCGCCGCGCCGCGCTTCGCGCGCCGGCGCAGATGCCACGCGCAGCCGAACACCAGCGCGGCGAGCGCGACGAAGTAGACGACGGGAAAGCCCGGCAGCAGCGCGAACACGAGCAGCACCGACGCGGCGAGCCAGAGCGCCTGCGGCTGCTTGCCGATCTGCTCGGCGAGATCGGCGGCGAGCGGCTGGCGCGTGTCGCCCGGCACGCGCGTGACGATGATGCCCGCGGTGATCGAGATCAGCAGCGCGGGAATCTGGCTGATGAGGCCGTCGCCGATCGACAGGATCGCGTACGTCGACATCGCCTGGCTCGCGCTCATGCCGTGCATGAACACGCCGACCGCGGTGCCGCCGAGGATGTTGACGAGAATGATGATGATGCCCGCGATCGCATCGCCCTTGACGAACTTCATCGCGCCGTCCATCGCGCCGTAGAGCTGGCTCTCCTTCTGCACGAGGCCGCGCAGCCGGCGCGCGTCGTTCGCGTCGATCGTGCCCGCGCGCAGGTCGCCGTCGATGCTCATCTGCTTGCCGGGCATCCCGTCGAGCGAGAAACGCGCGCTCACCTCGGCGACGCGCTCGGAGCCCTTCGTGATCACGATGAACTGAACGATCGTGATGATCACGAACACGATGAGGCCGACGCCGAGATTGCCGCCGACCGCGAAGCTGCCGAACGTGTAGACGATCTCGCCCGCGTCCGCCTGCAGCAGGATGAGACGCGTCGTGCTGATCGTGAGCGCGAGCCGGTAGAGCGTCGTGATCAGCAGCAGCGACGGGAACACCGAGAATTCGAGCGGATCGCGGATGTACAGCGACATCATCAGCAGGATGATCGACACCATCAGATTGAACGCGATCATCAGGTCGACGAGGCTCGTCGGCAGCGGCACGATCATCATGAACACCGCGACGAGCAGCATCACCGCGAGCACGATGTCCTGGCGGCCCGCCGCGCGCGCGAGCCACGGCGCGAGCCGTTTCATGCGGCGTCTCCGGCGTGCGCGTCGAGCAGGCGCCGCATCGTCCGGTGGCCGGCCAGCCAGTCGTCGACGTTCGTGTCGCGCGGAAACGCGCAGCTCACGACGAGCTGCGTGCCCGCCGCGAACGCGCGCAGCATGAGGCCCTGCATGCGCATCGGATCGCACCGCGCGATGACGCGCATCAGCGCGTCGCGGCGGCGCGCGGCGTCCACCGCGCTCGCGAGCGACAGCGTGAGCCGCCCGCCGTCGACTTCGACGAAAAGGCGCGTACCCGCCACGGCGAATTCCATGCGCTCGGCGATGCGCTCGCAGGGCAAATCGAGCAGGCGCAGCAACTGCTCGAGTCGGCGTTCCGTTTGCAAATCCATTCGGTTCCTTCGTACGCCGAAGATGCGTCGTGAGACAAGGTCGAGACATCTTCGCGAATCGGGCCCGAGCGGGGCATACGGTAAAGACCTGAACCGGCCGGCGCGCGAAAATGCAAAATGCGATAATTACGCCGCAGATGTTGCGGGGTACACATCAATAATGAGTGCATTGTGGGAAAAGTCGCTGACCGCGCGGATCATGGTGATCCTGAGTTGCGCGATGACGGCTTTCTGGCTGTTGTCCGAGTCGATCGGCTTTTATTTTCGATACATCGAGGCGCAAAGAGAGCTGCGCAGCGAGCTCACCTGGCAGCTCGAGTCGATCGCGCAGGAGGAAAGCCGCCGTTACGAATACGCCGAGCGCCAGGCGCGGATGCTGCTGTCGTGGTGGAACATGCTCGACGACCGGATCATCCTGCGCCCGAAGGCGCAGGCTTCGGGGCAGCATGCGATTTTCGTGCCGTTCAAGGACGCGAAGGGCGATCGCGAGCTCGTCGATCGCGCGCGTGAAATCGTCGAGATCTACGGGCACGCCGATCCGCGCAACCGGATGGACACGTTCCTGCTGCTGCCGACGGAAGGCATCGTGCTGTTCGAGCCGGAAAGGATGTCGAAGAACGACATGCAGCGCAAGATCGCCGCGCTGGCGACGCTGCGCACGCTGCCGAAGCTGCCCGTCGTGCATTGGGGCGCGGCGATCACGGATTCGAAGGGCGTGCTCCGCGCGGCGGCGGCCGTCGTCGATCCGCACACGGGCATCGTCGCCGGCCAGAATCTGCGGGTGGGCGACATCCCGTCGATCGCGAAGGACATGGGGCTCGAGGCGCCGCCGCGCTTCGCGCTGCAATCGCAGGCGGGCGACGTGTTCTGGATGGGCGCCGACACGCCGATGAAGCCGCCGCCCGCGTTCGTGCTCACGCCGAAGTGCGACCGCACGAACTGGAATCGCCGGGGCAACTACTATGTGATCTGCACGCCGCTGTCGGGCCCGAACTGGCAGCTCGCCGCGATCTATCCGGTGAGCGCGGTCACGGACAAGGCGATGTCGCTGCTGCCGCTGACGACGCGCTGGACCTTCGTCGTGCAGCTGCTGCTGATCGCGTTCGTCTACGTCACGCTGCAGCGGCAGCTCGGCCGGCCGCTGCAGCATTTCGTCGACATCATCGACGCGCAGCGCGAGGGCGACCTCGGCCGCCGCCTGCCGACCGGGCGCCGCGACGAGCTGGGCCGGATCGGGAGCGCGTACAACTCGCTGCTCAGCACGGTCAACGCGTACTACAAGACGCTCGAGAGCAAGGTGCGCGAGCGCACGCGCGAGCTCGCGGAGGCCAAGCGGATCGCCGAATCGGCGAGCCACCGCAAGAGCGAGCACATCGCGAGCATCAGCCACGAGCTGCGCACGCCGCTCAACGGGATCGTCGGCGCGCTCGCGCTCCTGAATCGCAGCGCGCTGCAGGCCGAGCAGCGGGATCTCGTGCGCGTCGCGCAGCAGTCGTCGTGCTATCTGCTCGGGATCGTCAACAACGTGCTCGACTTTTCGCGAATCGAGGCGGGCCAGCTCGAGCTCGCGAGCGAGCAGACCGATCTGCTCGCGCTGCTCGACCAGGCGATGCTGACGATCCACATCCGCGCGCACGAGAAGAGCCTCAGCCTGCGGACCTTCGTCACGTCCGACGTGCCGCGTCGCGTGTGGCTAGACGGCCTGCGCGTGCGGCAGATCCTCATCAACCTGCTCGGCAACGCGATGAAGTTCACCGAGCAGGGGCACATCCACCTGAGCGTCGAGCGCCGCGCGGACATGCTCGCGTTCGTCGTCGAGGATACCGGCAAGGGCATTCCGGACGAATACCAGCTCGACATCTTCAAGCCGTTCGTGCAGGTGCGCGCGCACGACAGCGGCAACGGCCTCGGCCTGCCGATCGCGTCGCGGCTCGCGAACCTGATGAACGGCGAGATCCTGCTCGACAGCAAGCTCGGCAAGGGCACGCGCTTCACGGTGCTGCTGCCGCTGCAGGCCGATGAAATGCCGCCCGCGCCGCTCGCGGGCCATCTCGTCGCGCCGGCCGCGCTGCACATGCAGCTGCGCATGTGGGGGCTGCAAGTCGACACGGGCGACAACGTGCAGTTTCCGATGCCCGAATCGGGCTATCTGCCGGGCAAGCTGTGGGACAAGGTCGTGCTCGCGCTGCGCGGCGAGGCCGTGCAGGAAGAGGTCGCGCCGAAGGCGATCTGCCCGTGGTCGCTGAAGATCCTCGTCGTCGACGACGTCGCGGTCAATCGCGACATCGTCGGCAAGATGCTGCGCGAGCTCGGGCATCGCACGCGCGCGGCCGCGTCCGGGCAGCTCGCGCTGAAGCTCGGCCGCTCGCACGTGTTCGATCTCGTGCTGATGGACGTGCGCATGCCCGAGCTGGACGGCATGGCGACCGCGAAGCGCTGGCGGCACGTGGCCGAGGGCGTGCTCGATCCGGATACGCCGATCGTCGCGCTGACGGCGAACGCGTCGCCCGCCGAGCACGAGCGCGCGAGGGCGGCGGGAATGAACGGTTATCTGACGAAACCGGTTTCGCTCGAGCAGCTGGCCGACATGATCAATCAGGTCGCGTCGACGCAGCTCGCGCGCGGCGTCGAGCTCACGCCGAACGCGAAGTCATGCTCGCCGCTCTTCGATCTGAACGACGCCGCGATGCGCGAGAAGCTGCATCAGGCGCTCGTCGATCTGCACCGGCAGATCGACGCCGCATGGCACGCGAATGACGTCGCGTCGATGCTGAACGTGCTGCATGCGCTGAAGGGCTGCGCGGGCCAGGGCGGGCTCGACCTCGTGCGCGAGGCGGCCGAGCAGCAGGAGCGTCAGGTGCGCGCGGGCGGCTGGACGAGCTGTCAGGACGTGCGGGACCTGGCGGAATTGATCTCGATTCAGTTTGCGTGACCGCAGCGGCGGGCGCCGCGTCAGTGCAGGCCGAGGCGGTGCGCCCAGTTGGCGAGCTCCGCCGCGTTGTGCGCGTCGAGCTTGCGCATCAGGTTCAGTCGATGGGTCTCCACGGTCTTGATCGTAATCGTGAGCTTCTCGGCGATGTCGCGGTTGCGGCAGCCTTCGGAAATCAGTTTGAGCACCTGACGTTCGCGCGGCGTGAGCGCGACCGCGCCGTCGGCAACGGCCTTGGTCGTGACCTGCTCGACGTTGAGCGCCGGATCGATCACCGTGTGGCCGCGCCACACTTTCCAGATCGCGTCGAGCAGCGTCTGCTTCGAGCTGTTCTTCAGCAGGTAGCCGTTCGCGCCGGCCGCGAGCGCGGCGCTCGCGCGATGTTCGGTGGTCTCGGCGGTGACGACGAGGATGCCGAGGTCCGGCCAGCGCCGCCGCAACTGATGGATCACGTCGAGGCCGTTCATGCCGGGCAGGCCGAGATCGAGCAGCACGATGTCGGGATCGAGCCGCTGGCACGCGGCATAGACGTCGAGGCCGTTGCTGATTTCGTCGACGACGGACAGCGGCGGCGAAGCATCCAGCAGGTTCTTGAGGCCCAACCGCAGCAGGGGATGGTCCTCCACGACCAGGATGCGTATCTCGGCGGGAGCGGCGGTATGCGTGAGAGCCATGGGGCGGGTGCCAGACGATGATGAAAAATTACTCAAGGCGTCCGAAATTCAGGTGATGACCGGATCGATTCTATCAAGGTCTATCTTGAAAATGTCACGCCATGAAGCACGGATACCTGATTGACGCTCCCGCATGCATCCGGCATGTCGGATCGGTTTCGATCGGCGACGCGCGGCGCGGACGCTGGTCGCTGACGATGGACGAGCTGGACGGCTGGTGCGGCGAAGGCGCCTACGGCGTATGCGTTGCGTTCGCCGTGGACGGCGCGCCGCACGACGCCGCATGGCTTGCACACGCGGCGCTGTGGCTCGCGTCGCTGCGCGGCCAGCCCGACGATGCGCTGTGGCTGGACGAGGGCACGCTCTACTTCGTGCGCCGCTACGATTGCGACGTCGATGCGGCCGCGCTGCGCGCGGGGCTCGAGCAGCAGGGCGCGGTCGTGCGCTGGCTCGGCGCGCATCACGCGGCCGCGCGCGGCATGCGTCGCGCAGGGCCTCTCGAATGACGCGCGCGTTTCGTCGCACGCGAATGCGCGCGCGGGCCGCCGCGGCGCTTGCCGCGTGCGTGGCGGCGAACGCGGCGGCATGGGCCGCGCCGCTGCCGACGCACGGCGCGGCGCCGTTCTTTCTCGCCACGCGCGGCGCGAAGCTCGCCGACGTGCTGCGCGATCTCGGCGCGAACTATCGGGTGCCCGTCGTCGTCAGCGAGCAGGTCGACGGCGCGTTCATCGGCACGCTCGACGGCGGCCCGCCGGACGCGGCGCTCGATCGTCTCGCGCGGCTCTATCAGCTCGCGTGGTACTACGACGGGCAAACGCTCTACGTGTATCGCGCGCAGGAGGTGGCGAGCCGTCTGATCGCGCTCGACTACCTGCCTTCCGCCACCTTGATCGCGCAATTGCGCTCGGCCGGGCTGCTGGATCGGCGGCAATGCCGCGTGCTGGCGATCGCGCAGGCGAACGCGATCGAGGCGTACGGCGTGCCCGTCTGCCTCGAGCGCATCGCGCAATTCGCGAAGCGCCTCGATCAGCAGGCGATCAATCGCGAGCAGAATCAGGAGTCGGTGCGCTTCTTTCCGCTCAAGTACGCGACGGCCGCCGACACGTCGTACAGCTATCGATCTCAGCAGGTGACGGTGCCGGGCGTCGTGTCGGTGCTGCGCGAGATGGCGCAGGGCCGCGCGCTGCCGCTCAAGGACAGCCAGGGGCAGCAGCCGGCGAGCGACCGGCTGCTGCCGATGTTCGCCGCCGACGCGCGGCAGAACGCGGTGATCGTGCGCGACAAGCGCGCGAACATGAGCCTCTACGGCGACCTGATCGCGCAGCTCGACCGCAAGCCGAAGCTCGTCGAGATCTCGGTCACGATCATCGACATCAACGCGGAGGACCTCGGCGCGCTCGGCGTCGACTGGCAGGCGTCCGCGCGGATCGGCGGCGGCACGGTGAGCTTCAACAGCGGCGGCCAGCCCGGCGCGGGCAGCTTCTCGACGGTGATCTCGAACACCGGCAACTTCATGGTGCAGCTCAGCGCATTGCAGCAGAACTCGAAGGCGCGCATCCTGTCGCGCCCGTCGGTCGTCACGCTCGACAACATGCAGGCGGTGCTGGATCGCAACATCACGTTCTATACGAAGGTGAGCGCCGAGCGCGTCGCGCGGCTCGAATCGATTTCGACGGGCTCGCTGCTGCGCGTGACGCCGCGCATCATCGGCGACGCGGGCCGCCAGGAGGTCATGCTGACGCTCGTCGTGCAGGACGGCCGCCAGACGAGCCCGCTGAGCCGCCAGGAGCCGTTGCCGCAGACGCTCAGCTCCGAGATCGCGACGCATTCGCTGCTCAAGGAGGGCGATGCGCTGCTGCTGGGCGGCTTCGTGCAGGACGAGCTGAGCGAGGGCGAGCGCAAGATTCCGCTGCTCGGCGACATCCCGATTCTCGGGCGTCTGTTCAAGACGACGAGCCGGAGCCAGCGGCACACGGTCCGGCTGTTCCTGATTCGCGCCGATCCGTGGCAGACGTAGCCGGCATGACGATCCGATGCACAAGCTCAAGTGGCTGAACGGCCCGCTCGCCGGCCTCGAGTTCGATCTGCCGCCGGGCGCGACGCGCATCGGCGGCGACGACGCGGACATCGCGCTGCCGCTCGAAGGCGATGCGCGCGCGGAGCTGACGAGCGGCGAGGACGGCGTGCGCGTGTCGGCCGACGCGCGCGCGTGGGTCGACGGCCAGCCGTGGAATGCGCACGGCGCGTTGCCTCTCGGGCGGGCGATCGACGTCGCGGGCGTCGCGTTCGTGCTCGGCGAAAGCGGCGATGCGCTGTCCGCGCTGCCGGTGCCTGCGCGGCGTCGCGCCGCGACGGCGGCGTCGACGCGCGCGCTCGCATGCGCGGCGCTCGCGTGCGCCGCGATCGTCGCGATCGCCGCGGGGCTCGGGCTGATTCTGTGGCGCCCGCCTGCGCCGGCGCGATTCGATGTCGACGCGTGGCTCGCGCAACAGATGCGCGCGCCGGCGCTGCACGGCCTGCATGCGCGGCGCGCGGCGGACGGCTCGGTGGAGGTGAGCGGGCTTTGCGCGTCGTCGGGCGACGTCGAGCGGCTGCGGGCGCGGTTGCGCGCGCGCGGCATCACGATGCGCGACGCGAGCCTCTGCGCGGACACGCTGCGCGAGAACGTGCGCAACGTGCTCGCGCTGAACGGCTACCGCGACGTGGACGTGCGCAGCGACGCGACGCTCGACGGCGTCGAGATCCGCGGGCCGATCGTTGCCGATGCGGCATGGCAGCGCGTCGCCGCGCAGCTTCAGATGCTGCGCGGGCTGCGCGCATGGCGCGCGGTCAACGATCGCGCATTGTGGTTCGGCCGGCTGTACGAAGCGCTGTCGGCTCGCGTGCCGCTCGACGGCCTGAACATCGTGATGTCCGGCAAGACGCTGATCGTCAGCGGCGCGGCGGACCCGGCCCGCGCGGCGGCGCTTTCGGCCGTGATCGCCGAATTCAACCGCTCGGCCCGCGACGGTTTCGCCGCGACGTGGCAGGACGTGCCGTCGCAACAGACGGCGAGCGCGTATCTGCCCGCGCCCGTCGTGACGGTGGGCGGCCACGCGGGCGCGATCTACGTCGTGCTCGCGAACGGCATGCGGCTGCAACTGGGCGGCGTGCTGCCGAACGGCTATGCGATCGTGCGCGTCACGCGCCGCGCGATGAGCCTGCGCAAGGACGAGCGCCTCGTGTCGGTGCCGCTCGACATGTGATCCTCCCGCAAGGAACCTCCGATGGTACGACTGACTGCTCTCGAAGAAACGCTGTTCGCCGACGACACGGGCGAGGCGCGCGACCGGCTGCTCGCCGTGCTCGCGCGCGCGTGCGCGCCGGGCGGCGATTGTCCGGACGCCGTGCGGCTCGCGGCGAGCGCGGCGCGCGACGTGATCGACACGCTGTGGGCGCGATATCACGGCAGCCCGCCCGGCCAAGCGGGGACGTCGCCGCGAGGCTGAATGCTCCGGCGAGCGCTCACGATGGGGAAACCGGCCGTGCGTGCCGGATTGCGCGAGCGGCGCCGCGCGATATCGCACACGATCGAATGTTCCGGATCGGCGCGGATACCGGATGCCCGAGCGCGGCCGCGGATTCGTGACGGCCGATCGAAGGCGTTCAGCGGCGATTGGTCGATTGTCGGCGCGTCCGGCGTTGCGGAAGCGCCGGGTCACGAACGGCATGACGCGACGGATTCGGCGCGGCCGAGCGCCGCCGGCGGTACGGCCGAATGCCGGCTCGCCGCGCCCGTCGAGCGCGTGCGAGGTGAGGCCGGAGCGCGCCCGCGCATCTGATCGAATTGCGGCGCGTCGCGCGCGAACATGCTTGCCAGACTTGCCTGATCGGCACTCGGCGCGCCGATCGGTTCGCGACCGGCCGGATCGAGAGCGGCCGTCCGACGAAGGGCGGTCGCATCAAGGGCAAGCGCGCGAACCGGGGCCCGCCGGCCGGGTAAGGGAAGCGGCGCGCGTGCGGCGCGAGCCGTTCCTGTTCGCGCGCGAGCGATTGCCCGCCCATCTTCGCGCACGAGCGCGCGCCGAACTACAGCCCGGCGTCGGCCAGCGCTTCGAGATGCTCGGCGAACGCGCCGAGGATCGCGTCGCGCTGGTCGGCGTCCTCGTAGCAGTCGACGGGCAGCAGCTTGACGAGCTCCTGCATCGCCTTCGCGTAGCGGTAGCGGAACGCGTCGTCGCGGATCGCCGCACCGGTGCGCTCGGCGAGCCAGCCCGCGTTGATCCAGCTTTGCTCGACGCATTCGACGAGCGATTGCAGCAGCACGTCGGCGTCGACGCCGGGCGCGTTCAACGCGTCGGCCGCGCGCGCGCAGTGATCCTCGACGCCGAGAAACTGCAGGATGCGTTTCAGGTCCGTGATCACGGCCGCGAGATGCGCATCCATCGCCGGCCCCTGTGCGGACAGCTCGAACGCGAGCGCGCGGATCAGCGTCTTCAGCTTGCGCCGCCGGTCGCGCAGGCGGCGAAATTCGTCGAACCATTCGGTCAGGCGCTTTTGCCGCGCGGCCGCGCGCTGATAGAGCCGCCGCAGCTCGCTCAGGCCCGCGCGGCCGGCCACGCCGAATTCGAGCCGGGCGAACAGCTGCAATGCCCATTCGTCGCCGTCGAGAATCGCGGCGAGCGCGTCTTCTGCGCGCTTGCGCCGCATGCCGGACAGCTTGCCTTCTTCGAGCATCGCGCCGAGCAGCAGCGCGATTTCGCCCGCGTTGAAGCCGGCGTCGCGCATCGCGTCGGCCGCATCGTCGAGTTCGTCGACGCCGGGAATCCGCTCGCGCAGCTCGGCGAGCTCGGCCGCCGACACCGCGCCGATCTGCTTGATCAACTGATGCAGCATCGAGCGCGCGCGCGGCCGCTCCGGGCGGCCGTCCGCCGTGCCGCGCCGCGGCTCGCGAAAACGCGCGCCGATCGCGAAGCCGATGTCCTCGAGCGTTTCGGCGAACGATTCGCCCGACACGCCCGCCGCTTCGAGCGGCGCGCCGCCGAAGTCGAGCGGCGCGTCGGCGAGCTCGCGTTGCGCGAGCTCGTGCGCGGACTGCGGCGGCACGATCCGCTGGACCGGCTGCGCGGAAGCCGCGCCGGCGCCGGCCGGCGTCGCGGCGGCGCTCGCCTGCGCGGCGGCCGGATCAATACGGTTGAGCATCGGAGCGAGTCTCCTCGGTTGGGCCCGCGAGGCGCGCGAGCAACAGGCGCAGATGCCGGTCGAGATCGAAGCGGACGATCGCGTCCGGCGTTTCGAACCGTGCGGCGCGGTCCGACAGTGCGGTGTCGGCGTCGATTCGCACGCGCGGGTCGTGCCCAAGCGCGTCGCGCGTGCGCGGCAGGTTCGCCGGCGATACGAAGACGCGGAACGCTTGCCCGTGCGCGTCGGCGCGAACGCGCACGCGCACGCGTTGCGCGAGCAGCGCGACGGGCTCGTGCGTGCCGAGGTACGGCTCGACCACGCTCGCGACGAGCGCGCGCACGCGCGCGTCGATCCGCTCGGCGATCCGGGCCTCGGCTTCGCGCGCGTCGATCAGCCAGCGGACGGTATCGTCGATCAACGTGTCTCGCCGGCATTCGAGCTCGGCTTCGGCGCGGGCGGCGCCTTCGCGGTACGCGTCGTCGCGCACGCGCTCGGCCGCTTGCCGCGCCGCGTCGAGCTCGCGCCGCGCCTGATCGACGAGCGCACGCGCTTCGTCGCGCGCGGCCGCGACGACGGCCGCCGCGTCGCAATAGCGCGCGAGCGCGTTCGCCGGCAGATGCACGTCGAGCGGCGCGGGGCCGGGCAGCGAGACGATCGGAGGAACGAGGCCGTTCATAGGAAGCGGGCGAGTTTCAGGAGCTTGTCGGAGGCGGAGCCGGCGGTTGCCGGCGGCGATGCGTCGAGCGGGTTTCGCACGGCGAGCGCGTGCGGCGCGATCGATGCGGTCGGCGCGGTCGGTACGGTCGGTACGGTCGCTGCGGTCGATGGGCTCGCCGCGTCGGGGGGCGCGGCGAGCCGTTCACACCCGTCGGTCGCGCCGGGCGTCGCGCGCAGGACCCGGGCGTCTCGCATGTCGTGCATGCCGCGCGTCTCGTGCATCTCACGCATCTCATGCGTTTGATGCGTCTGGTGCGTGTCGAACGCATCGGCTGCATCGGCTGCATCGGCCGCATCGAACGCATCGAACGCAACCGACGCATCGAACGCAGCCGGCCGCACGGCCGCATCCGGCCCGTCGAGCGGCGCATCGTCCGCCGGCGGCAGCCGCGTCGCGAGCAGCGTCGCGACGACGCACGCCCCCGCGTCGCGCCGCCACCATCGCACGCCAGCCGCCGTCGCGGCGTCGACGAGGCGCTCTGGCGATGCGACGCGCGCGGGCGAGCTCCATCCGCGATGCAGCGCGAGCAACTGCGCGCAGCCGCGCTCGCCGATCCGCCCGGCGAGGTGCGTGCGGTATCGCGTGACGAGCAGATGATCCGCGCAATCGAGCGCGATCACGCCGAGCGCGACGATCAGCGCTTCGATCCGCGGCTCGACGGACAGCAGTGCGCTTTGCCTGTCGTCGAGCCGCGCGGGCAGCGGCGCGCGCGGAAAGCCGCGCCGCGCGACGATCAGCCGGTCGATCGCCGCGCGGCACGCCGGATGGCGACGATAGCTTTCGCGCCACGCGGCGAGCCCGAGATGCGGCCACCAGCCGTCGTGCATCGTCGCGCCGGGCTGCCAGCCGAGCCGATGCAGGCGCTGCAGCGCGGGCGTGAAGGGCATGGACGACATGGAGGGCGCGAAGGGCATGACGGGCGGCTCGCTCATGATCATGACGCGCGCGGCTCGCCCGCCGAGCGGCCGCGCGACGCGACGACGGCGACCGCGAGGCTCGCGACGATGCCGAGCGCGCCGAGCGCGAGCCCGAGCCCGAGCCGGTGCGCGCGCAGCCACGCGATGAGGCCCGCGTCGGCTTGCGGCCCGACTTCGGCCGGCATGTCGTAGCGGTAATCGGCGGGCTGCAGCACGACGCTCACGCGATCCGCCGCGAGCCCCGGCGTGCCGGTGACGACGAGGCTGCGGATCTCGGCTTCGCGCGCGGCGAAGTTGCGCTCGGGGCTGTACTTGACGAACACCGACGCCGACGGCTGCGGCGGATCGCGCCGGTTCTGCGGATCGCCCTCGGCGATCGACACCTGCGCGTCGACGACGCCGTCCATCGCGCGCAGCATCTTCTCGAGCTGCTGCTCCTTGAGGAACGTGATCTTCGCCTGCTCCTGCGCGGGCGACGTGACGAGCTGGCCGGACGGAAACAGATCCTCGAGCGCGGCCGCCTTGCGTCGCGGCAGCCCGTTCTGCCGCATCAGCTCGACCGCGTTGACGAACTGGTTGGAATCGACGCGAATCGTCACGTTGCCGTCCTTCGACAGCTTCTTGTCGACGTCGATGTCGCGCAGCATCAGCAGCGCGATCATCTGGTTCGCCTCGGTTTCGGGCAGGTTCGTGCAGAGATCCGTCTTGCAGGCCGCGAGCGACAGCGCGAGCGCGGCCGCGCACACGGCGCGTGAAGCGCGTGCGGTCATTGCATGTTCACCAGCTTGTTGATGCCCTGCGACACCGCGCCCGCCGCCTTCGCGGTCAGGTCGACTTCGAGGATCGCGCGCAGCATCGCCGACTGGTTCGCGAGCATGTCGAGCGGCTGCATCAGCGCGGCGCCGGGATCGCGCGCCGCGTCGAGCGCGCGTTCGACGCCGAGCGAGCGATGCTGGAAGCCGCTCGCCGCGCGCGCTTCGGGCGTGCTCGCGTCCTGGCCGAACAGCGCGCGCGTGAACGCGTCAATCTGGGTCTGGTCGACGGGCGTCGCGCCCGGCTGCTGCGCCGCTTGCAGCGTCTGGAGCGCGTGTTGCGCGGCTGTGATGTCCATGGAGGCTCCTTGCGAATTCGGATGAGAACGGGGGCGGCGCGCCGGACGGCGCGTGCGCGGGCGCGAGCAGCCCGCGCAGCAGCGCGGCGTCGGGCCCCGGCATCGACGCGAGCAGCCGCGCGGCGCAGCCGTCGCGGCCGAGCCCGATCAGCATCGTCGCTTCGACGAGCCGCCGGTCGCCTGTGGCCGCGACGAGCGCCGGCAGCGCGTCGTAGATCGCCCATGCGTGCCGCGCGAGCCCGTGATTGACGGCCGCGAGCCCGCACTCGACGAGCAGGCGGCGCGCGTCTTGCGAGAGCGCCGTCATATCTTCTGGATGATGCCGGACAGCATGTCCTTGACGGCCTTGAGCACCGCGCTCTGATAGCCGACGAACACCGAGTACTGCTGGATCGCGAACTGCGCCTGCAGCATGCTGGTCGGATCGTTGAGGTCGGACGCGTTCATTTTCGACTCGACGTCGTTGCCGACCTTGTCGACGAGACGCGAGAGCTGCTGATTGACGGCTTCGATATCCATCGCAGGGCCCTCCGTCAGGCCACCGCGGCCGCCGGCCGCTTCGCGCGCAGCCGGTACTGCGTCGGATTGCAGAGGTAGCGGCGGCGGAAGCTGTCGGTGAAATGCGCGTGATTCGAGAAGCCGCATTCGTGCGCGATGTCGAGAATGCGCATCGACGTCGACACGAGCAGATGCTGCGCGTGCGCGAGACGGCGCTCGACGAGCCAGCGCTTCGCGGACATCCCGTATTTCTCGACGAACAGCAGGTTGAACTTGCGCGGCGGCAGCCCGAACTCCTCGGCGAAGCGCGCGACGCTCCACGGATTGAGCGCGTGCGCGTCGACGAAGTCGACGAACTCGGTGTCGCCCGCCATCGCCGCGTGCAGCAGCCGCGAGAAGTACGCGCGATCGGCGCCGAGGCAAAACACGTACAGGAAGCTGAGGAGCGCCGGGCGCGACACGGGCGCGAGCAGCTCCAGCATGCCGATCACCTCGGGCGAGGTCGGCACGACGCGCAGCGGCTCGCCGCGAAACGGCGTCGCCTCGGGCCGGTCGATCAGCGCGCTGATCTCCGCGTACAGCGTGCGGAAGTCGGCCGCGTAGAAGTCGGCGAACTGGATGTCGGTGCCCGCGCCGGCGTCGCACAGCGCGGCGTCGTCACGGGTGACGACGATACAGTCGCCCGGCACCGCATGGATCATGCCGCGCGTCCTCACCTGGCCGCTCAGGCGGCCGAACAGGAATCGTACAACTTGCATCAAGCCCCCGTGGCTGTTGTTGCTGCCCGGTCCGAATCATCGGCCATTTGGCTGAAAAATCGTCTCAGGTCATCACCTGAAACCGTCGGTCGGCGAGGCGGCATGCCGCACTTGCGCGCGTCGCCGGCCCGTTGCCGAAAAACCGGAATGCGCGGCCGGATTCCGACAAAGCGCGGCCGGATGCGTGGCTACGATGGACGCAACGGATCGGGGCGCGGCCGTTCGGGCGCGCCGATCGGCGCTCGTCGCGGACGCAGTCGGACGCGGCGGGCAGCGCCGAGTCAACCACCGGCTGCACGATAAAAAAGGAGGGTCCCACGATGCAAGTTGGCATTGAGCGCCAGGGCGCGGCTTCCGTCGGCACGCAATACGCCGTGGACGCGCCGGGCGAGCGCAACGTCGCGAATTCGCACCCGATCGGCGACAGCATCGCGATGATGCTGGTGATCATGGATCTGCTGAGCCGGCAGACGACGGCGAAGCTGGACGACATGCAGAAGAAGTCGAACATCTCGCGCGACGCGCAGGACATGGCGAACAAGGTGGAGGCGGCGCTCGCGAAGCTCGTCAAGCCGGAGGACAAGACCGAGCTGCCCGCCGACGTGCTCAAGTATATGAAGGACAACGACATCCTCGTGAACGGCATGACGATCGACGAGTTCATGGCGGCGAAGACGGCGGCCGGCCCGGACCCTCGGAAATTCGCGCAGATGCTCGAAAAGATGCAGTCGATGATCGACAAGGCCGATGTGGACGGGATGACGTCGACGCCGTGGCAGGACGTGGTCAGCTACATGGATTCGCTCGGCATCAAGATCGACGGCAAGCGCGTGTGCGACTACATCTGGTCGCTGCCCGAGGTGAACTACCGGCCCGGCCAGAAGATCAGCGTCGATCACATGAAGACGATCATGAGCGCGCTGCAGGGCGCGGCGGGCCTCGACAAGGCGGACCTGATGTCGGTGAAGTCGTCGCTCGAATCGGTATCGGGGCGCGCGTCGGATTTCATCCAGCAGAGCCAGCTGAAGATGCAGCAGCTGATGCAGAACTACAACACGGCGGTGCAGATGATCAACAGCCTGCAAAGCATGCTCGCCGAATCGACGAAGGGCATCGCGTCGGCGATCCGCTGACGCGCCGCGCGGCCGGCGCGGCTTCGCGCGCGCCGGCCGCGCGACGGCGATTGCGGTAAACGCGCATGCGCGGGTACGAATTCGAAAGCGGCCGCGGTTTTCAGTAAAGCGAAATCGCGCGGTGAAATTACGATGAAACCGTCAAGAACGAGGTGAGCGATGCAAGGACTCGAGCAACTGAAGGATGCGATGACCGACCTGCACCGGCGCAAGGAAGCGATGCGCGAGCAGATGCAGGCGTTTGAAGCGTTGCAGGACGAGATCGCGGCGCTGCGCGCGCGGGCCGCGCGCGATCCGGACGCGCGCCGCAAGCTGCAGCGTCTCGACGACCTGATGAAGCACGGCGGGCAGGGCCTCGCCGAGCGCATGACCGAGCAGGCCGGCAAGACGGAGCAGTGCCTGAAGCGGCTCGGCGACGAAATCGCGCAGCTCGCGCTCGCCGCCGCGCCGCAGCCCGAGGCCTCGCGCGAGCGCCGGACGCCGAGGAAATTCGCTCGCGCATTCGTCTGACACCCGTCCGATCCGGCCGCGCAGCGAAACAGCACGAAGCCGGAAACACGAAGCAAGCCGCAGCGAAGCGACCGGAACGTAGCGAAACGAACGAAACGAACGAAACGGAGAATCCGAGACATGACGACCATTCAACCGACCGCCCAGAGCCAGATGTCCAACGTCGACCCGATCGGCGGCGCGAGCGAGCGCAACGTCGCGAATCCGCACCCGATCGGCGACAGCATCGCGATGATGCTGGTGATCATGGATCTGCTGAGCCGGCAGACGACGGCGAAGCTGGACGACATGCAGAAGAAGTCGAACATCTCGCGCGACGCGCAGGACATGGCGAACAAGGTGGAGGCGGCGCTCGCGAAGCTCGTCAAGCCGGAGGACAAGACCGAGCTGCCCGCCGACGTGCTCAAGTACATGAAGGACAACAACATCCTCGTGAACGGCAAGACGATCGACGATTTCATGAAGGACAAGGGCGGCAAGCTCGACAAGGCGGACCTGATGTCGGTGAAGTCGTCGCTCGAATCGGTGTCGGGGCGCGCGTCGGATTTCATCCAGCAGAGCCAGCTGAAGATGCAGCAGCTGATGCAGAACTACAACACGGCGGTGCAGATGATCAACAGCCTGCAAAGCATGCTCGCCGAATCGACGAAGGGCATCGCGTCGGCGATCCGCTGACGCGCCGCGCGGCCGGCGCGGCTTCGCGCGCGTCGGCCGCCGCACGGGAGACCATCCGATGGCCGCACTCAATCAAACGACGCCGCACGACGATCACGCGGTGCTGCAGCGCTTTTTCGCGTCGGGCGGATCGATTCGCATGCTCGCCGACGTCGAGCGGCGCGATCTCGACACGCTGTACGCGTATGCCACGCAGCTCCTCGACGCGGGCGAGCTGCACGCGGCGCGCAACTTCCTGCTGATGCTCGCGCGCGTCGATCACTGGAACTTCGATTACTGGTTCGCGCTCGGCCTTTGCCAGCAGCGGCTCGCCTCGCATGACGAAGCGATCTTCTGCTTCAGCCGCGCCGGGATGATACGCGTGGACGATCCGCGCGCGTCGTATCACGCGGGCGTGAGCTACCGGCTCGCCGGCAATTCCGATTACGCGGCGAAGGCGTTTCGCGCGGCGCTCGGCTGGTGCGGCGAGCGCGGCGAGCACAGCGAGCTGAAGGCGCGCGCGGCGCGGCAGCTCGCGCAATGCGCGCAATGTGAACGGGAGGAATGAAATGACGGTTGCGATCAACGCACATGGAACGCAAGGCGGCGCGCTCGCGCCGATCGATCCCGAACGGCAGGCGGACGGCGCGGCGCGTGCGCGCGCCGCGGCGGGCCTGCTGCGCGTCGCGGCGGCCGTCGTCGACGATGCGCGCGCGGGGCTCGCCGCCGACGGCCGCGCGCCGCTCGCCGCGCAGGCGCTCGTGTCGATGAAGGAGGCGGCGGGCGCGCTTGGGCGCGTGCTCGGCCAGTTCGATCGCGCATCCGGCGAAAAAGGCTCGGCGTCGTCGATCGGCCTGCGCGATTTCGAAAAAATGTCGATGGAGACGATGCTGCTCGCGACGACGCTGCTGTCGACGAAGGCGCTCGGCAACACCGCGGAGCTGAAGAGCAAGGCGCTCGACATCATGTCCGCGAAGCAGGAGGAAGTCCGCCGGCAGGAGATCAAGGATTATCGCGAGCAGATCGACAACGCGGTCGAGCAGCAGCAGAAGGCGAAGAAGGCCGGCATCTTCGGCGTGATCTTCGACTGGATCGTCGCGGCCGTCGAGGTCGTGTCCGGCGTCGCGAAGATGATCGGCGGCGCGCTGTCCGGCAACGCGATGATGGTCGCGGGCGGCGCGATGGACCTGATGGCGGGCTTCGCCGGCGTCGTGAAGGCGACGATGAACACGCTCGCGCTGATCGACGAGAAGAACGCGGACAAGTACCGGCAGGTCGCGGACGTCGCCGCGAAGGTGCAGTTGACGTTCGAGATCGCGGGCGCGGTCGTCGACGTGACGAGCGCCGCGCGCAACATGCTGCTCACGAAGGCGATTCCGAAGGCGACGACCGCCGTGCTCGAGAAGGGCGCGGGCGAGGCGCTCGAGCAGGCGGTCAAGGCGGGCAGCAAGCAGGCGGTCGAGACGGCCGCGCAGGCGGTCGGCAAGGAAGTCGCGTCGCAGGTGTCCGAGCAGATCCTGCAGGGGCTCGGCAAGGCCGCGCTCGAGGCGTCGAAGAAGGCGGGCAAGGAAGCGCTGCAGAAGACGGTCCAGCAGCTCGGCGTGAACCGGATGCTCGAGAGCTTCTCGCGCGAGGCGATCGAGAAGATGGTGACGAAGGCGGTGCAGAAGGTCGCGAACGAGGCGATCGACCGCGGCGCCGAGATGACCGCGCAGGCGCTGACGCAGGCGATCGCCAAGCAAGTGAAGCGCGACGTGATGGCGGCCGCGCTGAAGGCGTCGCTGTCGCCGCTTCTGAACACGACGCGCGCGACGGTCGCGGCCGCGAGCCAGACGACGTCGGGCGTGCTCGGCGTCGAGCGCGCGAAGCTGCAGAAGGAAATCGACCAACTGATTCTCGACCAGCAATGGCTGCAGATGTGCTTCGAGTTCTACAAGCAGCAGAAGGAAGCGCAGACGAAGGACGCGCAGGCGCTCGTCGAGAAGGCGGGGCAGGCGATCGAGGACGGCGGCCAGGCGCTCAGGCAGAGCGGCGCGGTGCAGTCGCGGGTCGCCGCGTCGATGGTTTGAACGCACGGCGCAACGACGCCGTTTGAAATTCGAGGAGAACGAGTGATGAGTACTGTGACGCAAGCCGGCGGCGCGCCGGTCCGCACCGATACGCCGGGGCTCGGCGCGGCCGGCCTGTTCGACGGGGGCGACGCCGCGATGGGGCCGATGGCGACGATCGACCAGTTGAAGGCGAGGCTGCAGAAGATCTTCAGCGACATGCGCGACCTGGAGCGCACGTTCAACGAGACGATGCAGCGGATCGCGTTCGACCGGCAGGTCGGCGTGCTCGAGACGAGGAAGCAGGCGATCATGCAGAACTTCGACGCGGCGATGGCGTCGGCGGTCGCGCAGATCGTCGGCGGCGCGATGAGCGCGCTCGGCGCGGCGTCGGGCAGCCAGCTCGGCGCGACCGCGACCGACGGGCTGTCGAAGGCCGGGCAGGGGATCGCGGGCGTCGCGAACGCGTCGCTCGTGCGCGACGCGCAGCAGACGCAGTTGCAGGGCGATTTCGATAGCCAGTCCGTCGAGCGTCTGCAAAAGGCGCTCGCGTCGACCCTCGAGCGCGCGCTCGACGCGTCGCGGCAGATGCGCGACGCGCTGCGCGAGCTCGTGACGCTGCAAGGGCAGATGGCCGCCGCGGTGCGGTACTGACGGGAGGCGCGATGCAGGCCGAAGCCCTCGATGCGGCAACCCGCTATCTGCAAGCGCAGGGCATGCATCCGGAGCCCGCGTATTTCGGCGAAAGCCATTTCCGGATCGGCTGGCGCGTGCGGGTCAACGATCTCGATCTCGTCTACCGGCTCGTCGACGACAGCCTCGTCGTCTGCGATCTCGCCACGCGCGGCGGCGGGGGCGGCCCGAGCGACGCGGTCGCGACGTTCATCCATCTCGTGCACCGGATGGAGCGCGCCGGCATTGCGCTGCGCGAGGTGCGCGGAACCTTCTTCGAGACGGCGTCGAACGCGCAACTGAACCGGCTGCGGCAGCGGCTCGCGACGGTGCTCGAGGCGCAGGGCGCGTACTGGCGCGACATCGACGGCGATCCGTGGCTGATCTATCCGGTCGGCGCGCGCGGCGCGGAGGCGGCGCGGCAGTAGCGGCGCGATCGCGTGTCGGCGCGCCGCGCGCGTGTCGGCGCGACGCGCGGCCAGGCGGCGGCCGCATGCGCACGACGGCCGCGCGGCGATCAGGGCCGCCGGCGCGGCCGAGGCCCGCGGGCCGGCGCGCCCGGCCGCTTTGCCGGCCAGCCGCGCGGCGGCCCGGCCGTGATAAGCACATAAAAAAGAAGTCGTTGGCGAGGGCGGGAAACGGTGCTTTCATGTGCTGCCCCGATTCTTCCCGCGCGATGCGCGTCGACATCATGAGCGAGATCAGCGAAGCGATCGAGATACGCCGTCCGCCCGCGCATGCGCCGCGCCCGTCGTCCGGGCACGCCGCGCTGCCGTTCCAGCCGCAACGCGCCGGCCGCGCGCTCGACGCGCGCACGCGCCGCGCGATCCACGCGGCGTTCACCGCGAATCCGTGCCTGCGCAACTGGCCCGCCGAATCGATCGATGGGCTCTGCGACGCCGGCTATCTGAAGACCTGGCTGAACGGCGAGCTGATCTTCGCGCGCCATGGCCCGTGCGACGACATCCAGGTGGTGCTGTCCGGCGCGATCGAGATGAGCTGGACGAACGCGGCGGGCGCGCGCGCGGTCGCCGTCTACATGTGGCCGAACGAGGTGATCAACTTCATTCCGGTGATCGACGGCGGCGGCTCGATGCACGACCAGCGCGCGCACGGGCTCACCACGCTGTTCCACATCTCGCGCGACGCGCTCTTCGCGCAGTTCGAGCGCGAGCCGGCGCTGCTGCGCGGCGTGCTCGAGCTCATCTGCGTGCGCAGCCGCGCGCTGCACCGGCGGATCGGCCGGACCGCGCTGTCGGGCTTTCGCGCGCGGCTCGCCGACCAGTTGCTGACGCTCGCCGAATGGCACGGCCAGCCGACGCCGCGCGGGATCGAGCTGACGATCCGGCTGTCGCAGGAGGATCTCGCGTCGCTGCTCGTCGCGTCGCGGCAGAGCGTGAACAAGGAACTGCGCCGGCTCGTGCGCGAGCGGATCATCGATTCGCAGTACAGCCGGCTGACGATTCTCGATCTCGACGGGCTGCGCGCGATCAGCGACGGCGAAGAATGACGGTGTGACGCGCCGCGCCGGGGGCGGGGCTGTGCGTGCACGGCTCCGATCGCGGCGGCGCGGGCGCAGCCGCCGGATCTGCGCGGCCGCGCGCGATACGCGCGGCGCGCGCAATTCCGGTTTCGGTTCCGTCGGCGGCGACGCGAGCGCTCGATCGATCCGCCATGACAATCGGCACGGCCGCGTGACTTCCGTGCGGGCGTGCCACGGCTGCCAACCGTTCCCGGCCGCCGCGATCGCGCGGGCCGGATAGATCCGGCGTTCGATCGCGGCGAGGTTCGACCCGGCCGAGATTCGGCCGTTTCCCTTCGGCCGTTTCCCGACGGCATGCGCCCGCATGCGCATGATCGAAGGCGCGGCGGCGTGCTCCGCAACCCCTGACGCGCAGCGCAGGCGGCTCGCGTCGATCGGCGTCGGATCGCCGAACCGGAGCGCGGGCGCGCGCCGTCCTCCAGGTTTCATCCGAATGCCTGCTGAGCTTTTCAGGCCGCCGCGCATAACGGCATGCGAACTTCTTCTGTCAAATGTCCAACGCGCGATAGATTCGCCGCCGCCGCTCTGCCGATAATGATCTCCATCAAATGCAACCGGCAGAGCCCTTGACGTGCTGAATACGTTCGCGCTATCCGCCCATCGCCCGACTCGACGCCGCGTGCATCCCGCGCCGCGCCGCGCGCGCATCTGCCGCTGTCGCCGCCGCTGATCCGGCCGCGCGGTTCGCGGCGGCCGCCGCACCCGGTTTTTCCGGTTTTTTCCGATTCGCCGCTTTCGTCGTTTCCGTCGCCGCGCGCCGCGCAGGCGCGCCGTTTCGTCTCGTCCATCGTTTTCTCCATCGGAGTCCGTCATGACCAATCTGAGTCTCGCCGTATCGAACACGCTCGACGTGCGCCCCGTCACCGGCCGCATCGGGGCCGAAATCCATGGCGTGAAACTGTCCGCGCAGCTCGACGCGGCGTCCGTCGACGCGATCCGCGCCGCGCTCCTCAAGCACAAGGTGATCTTCCTGCGCGACCAGGCGCATCTGAGCGACGCCGAGCAGGAAGGCTTCGCGAAGCGGCTCGGCGAGCCGGTCGCGCATCCGACGGTGCCCGTCGTCGAAGGCACCGACTATCTGCTCGAGCTCGATTCGCATCGCGGCGGCCGCGCGAATTCGTGGCACACCGACGTCACGTTCGTCGACGCGTACCCGCAGGCGTCGATCCTGCGCGGCGTGACGATTCCGGAAGTCGGCGGCGACACCGTGTGGGCGAACACCGCGGCCGCGTACGACGATCTGCCGGCGCCGCTGAAGACGCTCGCCGACGCGCTGTGGGCCGTGCACAGCAACGAGTACGACTACGCGAGCCACCGGATCGGCACGGGCGACACGCCGCACGACGTCGCGGCGCTCAAGCGCTATCGCGAGGTGTTCGTGTCGACGCGCTACGAAACCGAGCATCCGGTCGTGCGCGTGCATCCGGAGACGGGCGAGAAGACGCTGATCCTCGGCCACTTCCTCAAGCACTTCATCGGCGTGACGCCGGGCGGCTCCGCGCATCTGTTCGAACTGCTGCAGAGCTACGTGACGCGGCTCGAGAACATCGTCCGCTGGCGCTGGCGCGAAGGAGACGTCGCGATCTGGGACAACCGCGCGACGCAGCACTACGCGGTCAACGACTACGGCGACGCGCGCCGCGTCGTGCGCCGCGTGACGCTCGCGGGCGACGTGCCCGTCGGCGTCGACGGCCGGCGCAGCGTCACGCGGCTGCGCGAGCCGAATCCGCGCGCGAGCGCGGACACGAAGGCCGCTTGATGTCGGCATGTCGACGCAGGCGCGCGCCGAGCGACCTCGCCCCCAGCGCGGTGGCGTCGCGCGCTGCCGCTGCCGCCGCCGCCGCGCATCGCGCGCCGCGCGTCGCTCGCTTCGTTCAACCCCAGAACGCCAGGATTTCCATGAAGCATCTGATTCGATGGCTGAAGCCGCTTCGGCTCGTCATGCTCGCGTGGGCGCTCGCCGCGCCGGCCCACGCATTCGCGCAAACCGTCATCCGCATCGCGGTGCCCGACACGAGCGCCGGGCCGAAGCCCGCGGGCGGCGGCGTGGTCGACGTGATCCATGCGAACCGGCTGCTCGAAAAGGCGTTCGCGAAACAGGGCGTGGACGTGCGGTGGACCTTCTTCAAGGGCGCCGGCCCGGCGATCAACGAGGCGTTCGCGAACGGGCAGGTCGATCTCGCGTTTCTCGGCGATCTCGCGGCGGTGATCGGCCGCGCGAACGGCCTCGACACGCGCCTCGTCGCCGCGCTCGCGCGCAACGTGAACGGCTTTCTCGCGGTGACGCCGGGCTCGGGCGTCACTGACCTGCGCGCGCTGAAGGGCAAGCAGGTCGCGGTGTTCCGCGGGACCGCGCTGCAACTGTCGTTCGACAGCGTGCTGCGCGCGGAAGGCCTCGCCGAGCGCGATTTCCGCATCGTCAATCTCGATCCGAACGCGGCGGCCGCGGCGCTCGCCGCGCGCCGGATCGATGCGGCGTGGGGCTCGGCCGGCGTGTTCGTGCTGCGCGACAAGGGGCTCGCGGACGTGCCCGTCAGCACGAAGGGCCGGCAGGGCGTCGGCACGCTGAAGGCGGGGCTCGTCGCGTCGTCCGCGTTCCTGCGCGCGCATCCGGAGCTCGCGCGCACGGTCGTGAAGACCGTCGTCGAGGCGTCGCAGTGGCTATCCGACAAGCGCAATCTCGATGCGTACATCGCGCTCGAACAGCAGCAGGCGAGCATTCCGCCGACCGTCTGGCGCAACGAGCTCGCCGAAAGCGATCCGGCCGTCGTGTTCTCGCCGCTCATCGATCGCCATTACGTCGACGCGTTCAAGCAGGACGTGCGCGTCGCGAAGGAAGCGGGGCTGATCCGCCGCACGTTCGACGTCGACCAATGGATCGACCGCAGCTATCTCGACGCCGCGCTGCGCGAGCTGAATCTCGGCGCGCGCTGGCAGGCGTACGAATCGTTCGGCCGGCCGGGCAGCGCGCTTTGACGGGCGGGGCGATGAAGCGCAATACGATTCGATTCGGCTCGACGCTCGTCGCGGCCGCGCTGGCGCCGGCGGCGGGGGCATGGGCGCAGGCGGAGGCCGGCGCGCAAGGGCAGGCCGGCGCGGCGGCGGACGTGGCGCGTGCGCCGCAGGCGGCGAATGCGGTGAATGCGGGGACGACGCCCGGCGCGGCGAACGCGCTCGATGGGCGCGATGCGACGAGCGCGGCGGGCTTGCCGGCCGCATCGACGCTCGCGCTCGCCGAAACCGCGACGCGCGCGCCCGATCCGGCCCGGGCGGCCGGCGTGCAAGATGGCGTCGAAGCCGCCGGTGCGCCGCCGCCCGCCGCGCGGACGGCGAATGCGTTGCCGGTTGCGGGCGGGGCCGATTCGGCGAATGCGCCCGATGCCGCAAGCGCCGCCGACGCGACTCGCGCCGAGCGTGCGAGCGGACCGGTTCGCGCGACGGCATCGTTCGGGGCCGCAGGCGGCGGCGCGACATCGGGCGCGACATCGGGCGCGACATCGGGCGCGACATCGGGCGCGACATCGGGCGCGACATCGGGCGCGACATCCGACGCGACATCCGACGCGGGCGCTTCCGGCGGCGGGCCGTCGAAGGCGGCCCGATCGGCTGGGCCGACTGGGCCGACTGAACCGAACGGACCGGTCGGACCGGCCGGGCAGGCTGACCGACGCGACGCCGCGTCGCCGGCCGCAACCGCCCCAGCCGCCCCAGCCGCCTCAGCCGCAACCCCACCGGCCGGGCGCAGCGCCGCCGCCTCGTCGAGCGCCGCGCTGAAGGACGTCGTCGTCACCGCGCGCCGCCGCAAGGAGAACGCGCAGCAGGTGCCCGCGCCGATCTCGACCGTCAGCGGCGACGATCTCGAACTGCAGCGCAACTACCGCGTGCAGGACCTGCAGACCGTGCTGCCGAGCACGAACGTCGCGTTCATCCACGCGCGCCAGTCGAGCATCTCCGTGCGCGGCCTCGGCAACAATCCGGCGAACGACGGCCTCGAAGGCAGCGCGGGCGTCTATCTCGACAACGTCTATCTCGGCCGCCCCGGAATGGCCGTGTTCGACGCGTTCGACATCGACCAGATCGAACTGCTGCGCGGCCCGCAGGGCACGCTGTTCGGCAAGAACAGCACGGCCGGCGTGATCAACATCACGACGCGCCGGCCGACGTTCAGGGCCGAGGCGTCGATCGAGCAGTCGGTCGGCCAGCGGGGCTATGCGCAGACGAAGGCGGTGCTGTCGGGGCCGCTCGCGGACACGGTCGCGGGCCGGCTCGTGCTGTACCGCACGCACGACGACGGCGACGTGAAGAACCGCTACACCGGCGGCCGGCTCAACGGCGGCACGCGCGAAGGCGTGCGCGGCGAGCTGCTGTTCAAGCCGTCGGCGAGCCTGAACGCGCGCGTGATCGCCGACTATCACCGCGAGGATTCGAGCTACGGCACGACGGTGCTGTACGGCTTCGGGCCGACGATCAACGGCTACAACCCGTTCCTGAGCCGCGCGGCGTCGATCGGCGCCGCGCCCGTCACGAACCCCGCGCTGCACGAGGTGAACCTCGATTCGCGGCAGCACGTGAGCGTGCATCAGGGCGGGCTGTCGGCCGAAGTCGACTACACGCTGCCGAGCGGCCACACGCTGACGTCGATCAGCGCCGCGCGCTTCTGGAATTTCGAGCCCGCGAACGACGACAACCTCGACAAGCCCGCGATCTACAACACGGGCGTCGCGGTCAACGATCACCAGTTGTCGCAGGAGCTCCGGCTCGCGTCGCCCACCGGCGGCCGCTTCGATTACGTCGCGGGCGCGTACTACTTCCATCAGCGCCTGAGCAACCGGACGTTCGCGTACTACGGCCCGTTCGCCGACGCGATCGTGCTCGGCAACCGCAGCGGCGCGCTCGCGAACACGACGTCGATCGCGCCCGCGACGATGACGACCGACAGCTTCGCGCTGTTCGCGCAAGGCACGTGGCACGCGAGCCCGCGCGCCGATATCACGGCGGGCATTCGCGGCACGTACGAGACGAAATCGGCGAGCGTCACGCGCGACGCGCCGGCGGGCGGCGCGGCCGTGCCGCCCGCCGTGCAGGCGGTGCGCGACGCGGTGATCGGCCGGTACGCGTCGGGCGACCTGAACCTGTACAGCCTGAGCCCGTCGGCGCTGCTCAATTTCGGCTACAAGCTCGCGCCGAACGTGCTCGGCTACGTGACGCTGTCGCACGGCGAGAAATCGGGCGGCGCGAACCTGTCGGTGTCGTCGGCGCCGACGCAGGGCGCGCAATCGCTCCTCGTCGGGCCCGAGCGCGCGAACAACGCGGAGATCGGCGTGAAGAGCGAGTTCTTCGAGCGCCGGCTGACGGTCAACGCGAACCTGTTCTGGACGCAGGTGAGCGGCTATCAGGCGACGAGCTTCCTCGCGACGCCGACGGGCGTCGTCTCGGTGCTGTCGAACGCGGCCGACGTGAGGAGCCGCGGCGCGGAGCTCGACGTGCGCGCGATGCCGATCCGCAATCTCGTGCTCGGGCTCAACGCGTCGTACGTCGATGCGGCCTACACGTCGTACGAGAACGCGCCGTGCCCGTCGGAAGTGTCGATCCCGAATCCGAAGGCGGTCTGCAGCCTGACCGGGCGGCCCGTCGCGGGCGCGCCGCGCTGGATCGTCAACCTGAACGCGCAATACCAGTTCCGGCTGCGTCACGACATCGACCAGTATGTCGCCGCGCAGTATTCGCTGCGCTCGAGCCAGTACGGCACGCTCGACGATTCGACGTACGGCCGGCTGCCCGGCTACGGCGTGCTGAACCTGACGACCGGCTGGCGGCTCGCGACGGGCCGCCATCAATGGGACCTGTCGCTGTGGGCGCGCAACGTGTTCGACCGCCGCTACTACCTCGCGTCGTTCGCGACGATCAACGGCGCGTACACGGCGTCCGTCGGCGACGAGCGGATGTTCGGCGCGACGCTGCGCTACGACTACTGACGCGCGACGACGAAGGAGCCAGACGATGACGAGATCGCCCCGCACCGCATCGGCCGCCGCGCCGTTCCTCGGGCCGGCCCGCGCGCCGCGCGCGGCGTCGTACACGCCGCAGACGCTGCGTCGCGCGTTCGCCCGCCGCGCGGGCGCAGCCGGCTGGCACCGGCTCGCCGGCGCGGTGCTGCCCGCGCTGCTGTTCGCGCTGTGGTGGCACGCGTCGCATCGGCAATGGATGTCGCCGCAGATCCTGCCGACGCCCGAGCTCGTCTGGCAAACGGCCGTCGAGCTCGCCGGCGACAACCTGTTCTCGCAGCTCGCGGTGAGCCTCGCGCGGCTCGCGACGGGGTTCGCGGCGGGCGTGGCCGCGGGCGTCGCGCTCGGCGCGCTGACGGGCCGCTCGCGCACCGCCGACGACATCGTGTCGCCCGTGTTCTATGCGTTCGCGCAGATCCCGACGCTCGCGTGGCTGCCGCTGCTGATGGTCGTGCTCGGCATCGGCGAGGCGCTGAAGATCGCGCTGATCGTCAAGGCGGTGCTCGTGCCGGTGGCGATTCACACGCAGCTCGGCGTGCGCGGCGTGCCGCCGCGGCTGCGCGAGATCGCCGCCGTCGCGCGGCTGCCGCGCGCGGCGACGCTGCGCCTGCTCGTCGCGCCCGCCGCGCTGCCGCCGGTGATGACCGGGTTGCGGATCGCGCTCGCGCAGGGCTGGCTCACGCTGATCGCGGTCGAGCTGCTCGCGTCGTCCGAGGGGATCGGCTATCTGATGGTGTGGGGCCGGCAGATGTTCCAGCTCGACATCGTGTTCGTCTGCATCGCGGTGATCGGCGCGACCGGCTTCGCGATGGACGACGCGCTGCGCCGGCTCGACGCGGGGCTCGTGCGCTGGCCGCGCGCGGCGCTCGCCGAGCATGCGAGCGCGCCGCGCCGCAGCGCGCTCGCATGGCTGCACGGCGCGCTGCTGCCCGCCGCGCTCGCGGCGCTTTGGGCGGCCGCCGCGCACTGGCATTGGGTGGACGCGCGCGTGCTGCCCGCGCCGTCCGCCGTGCTCGCGAGCGCGTTTCGCGACATCGCGAGCGGCGCGCTGCCCGTGCCGCTCGCGCGCACGCTGCTGCGCGCGCTCGAAGGGCTCGCGCTCGGCGCGACGGCGGGCGCGGTCGCGGGCGTGGCGTTCGGTCTCGTGCGCGGGCTCGGCCGCGCGGCCGGGCCGACGTTCGCCGCGCTGCGCCAGGTCGCGATCTTCGCGTGGATTCCGCTCCTCACCGCGTGGGCCGGCATCGACGAGCTGTCGAAAGTGATCTTCGTCGCGCTCGCCGCATTCTTCCCGATGCTCGTCGCCGCGCAGCGCTCGGTCGAGAGCCTGTCGCCGCAGCTCGCCGAAGCCGCGCGCACGCTGCGGCTGCCGGCGCGGCAGCGGCTGGGGCAGCTCGTGCTGCCCGCGATCGCGCCCGGCCTTTTCGCGGGCCTGCGGCTCGGCCTCGTCTATGCGTGGCTCGGCGCGATCGGCGCCGAGTACTTCATGCCGTCGGGCGTCGGCATCGGCGGCTTCATGCTCGACGCGCAGCAACTGTTCCGGATGGACCGGCTGATGAGCGCGGCCGTGATCGTCGGCGCGCTCGGCGCGGCGCTCGGCTGGCTGGGCGGCCGGCTCGAAGCCGCGGCGACGCGCTGGCGCGGCCCGCGCTGAGCGCTTCGCTTTTCTTCCTTTCCTTCGATCGAAACCAGAAACCAGGAACCAGAGCCACCATGTCGACCCAAGCAAGCTCCCGGCGCAAGCCGGCCGATCGGCCGAACTTTCTCGTGATCGTCGCCGACGATCTCGGCTTCTCCGACATCGGCGCGTTCGGCGGCGAAATCTCGACGCCGAACCTCGACGCGCTCGCTTACGCGGGCGTGCGCTTCACCGATTTCCACACCGCGTCCGCGTGCTCGCCGACGCGCTCGATGCTGCTGACGGGCACCGATCATCACGTCGCCGGGATCGGCACGATGGCCGAGGCGCTGACGCCGGAGCTGCAGGGCAAGCCGGGCTACGAGGGGTATCTGAACGAGCGCGTGGTCGCGCTGCCCGAGCTGCTGCGCGACGCCGGCTACTTCACGGCGATGGCGGGCAAGTGGCACCTCGGGCTCACGCTCGAGCGCGCGCCCGCCGCGCGCGGCTTCGAGCGCTCGTTCGCGCTTCTGCCGGGCGCGGCGAACCATTACGGATTCGAGCCGGTGCCGGCGGACGCCGAGCAGCCGCGGCTGATGCGCTCGACGCGCTCGCTGTACGTCGAGGACGATCGCTTCGTCGACGCGCTGCCGGAAGATTTCTACTCGTCCGACACCTTCGCGGACAAGCTGCTGCAATACCTCGGCGAGCGCCCCGACGACGGCCGGCCGTTCTTCGCGTATCTGCCGTTTTCCGCGCCGCACTGGCCGCTGCAGGCGCCTGCCGACATCGTCGCGAAATATCGCGGCCGCTATGCGGACGGCCCGGCCGCGCTGCGCGGCGCGCGCCTCGCGCGGCAGCGCGAACTCGGCTTGCTCGGCGCGCACGTCGACGCGCATCCGGTCGTCGCGCGCAACGCCGAGTGGGCGCAGCTCACGCCGGACGAGCGCGCGTTCTCCGCGCGGACGATGGAGGTGTATGCGGCGATGGTCGAGCGGCTCGACTGGAACGTCGGCCGCGTGGTCGACCATCTGAAGGCGACGGGCGAGCTTGACGACACGTTCGTGCTGTTCCTCTCCGACAACGGCGCGGAGGGCGCGCTGCTCGAGGCGCTGCCGGTGTTCGGGCCGAATCTCCAGCAATTCATCCGCGACTACTACGACAACCGCCTCGAGAACGTCGGCAACGGCAATTCATACGTGTGGTACGGCCCGCGCTGGGCGCAGGCGGCGACCGCGCCGTCGCGGCTGTACAAGGCGTTCACGACGGAAGGCGGGATTCGCGTGGTCGCGTTCGCGCACTATCCGGCGCTCGCGCGGCGGCGCGAGATCAGCGACGCGTTCGCGACGGTGATGGACGTGACGCCGACCGTGCTCGAGCTCGCGGGCGTCGCGCACCCGGGCGCGCGCTATCGCGGGCGGGACGTCGCGGCGGTCAAGGGCGCGTCGCTCGCGCCCTACCTGCGGCGCGACGCGGCGCGCGTGCATGACGACGCGCACGTGACGGGCTGGGAGCTGTTCGGGATGCGCGCGGTGCGGCAGGGCGACTGGAAGGCGGTGTTCATTCCGCAGCCGGTCGGGCCGGGCGCGTGGCAGCTTTACGACCTCGCCGCCGATCCGGGCGAGACGCGTGATCTCGCGGATGCGCAGCCCGATCGCCTCGCCGCGCTGCTCGAGCACTGGGCCCGCTATGTCGCCGATAACGGCGTGCAGGACGGCGCGGTGCGCGTGTTCGCGACGCAGCCGCAAGACGCATGAACGCGCGTGTCGATCGCGGCCGTTGCCTGCGCCGCCGCTGTTGCCCTCGCGGCGCGGGCGGGGGCGCGAGCGGGCGCGTGAGCGGAGGCGGGCGCGCGCCGGCCCATGCGCACGCGTTCGCGCGGGCGTGCGCCGCTTCGTCGTCCCGGCGCGCGGGGGCGTTCGTCGTCGTCGCGGACGACGGCCCGCCCAGCGCGGCGCATTTCCAACGGAGCCCATCGTGACGATTTCCGTGCAGACCGCTTTTTTTCCCGACATCGCGCGGCCGCAGGACGAAGCGGCGTCGTTCGCGCCGATTCCCGCGCGGCGCGGCGCGCATGCGGGCACGGCCGTGTCGGTCGCGCTGCACGGCGCGGCGCTCGCCGCGCTGTGGGCGCTTCACGCGCATGCGCCGCAGCCGCCCGCGCGCGAGCGCGCGATCGAGCTGACGATCGCGCAGCCCGCGCCGGCGCGCACGCTCGTCGCGCCGCAGCCGGCGCCGGCGCCCGTGCATGCGTCGCGCGAACCGGCGAACGCGCCCGTGAAGCGCGCCGCGCCGCCGCCCGTGCGCCGCAGCGAGCCGGCGCGGCCTGCGGCTCCCCGTTCCGCCGAGCCGGCCGCGCGCCCCGCGCCGCCGGCGAACGCGCCCGCCGCGACGGCTGCCGCGACGCCCGCCGCAGCGGCCGCGCAGCCTGCACCGGCCGCACAAGCCACGTCCGCGCTGCCTCCGCCCGCGCCGAGCGCCGCATCGACGCCCGCCGCATCGCGGCCGTCGCCGGCCGTCGTCGGGATGTCGGGCATCCCGAGCGATTACGCGGCGAAGGTGCTCGAGCGGATCGACCGCTACGCGGCCGACAGCTATCCGCGCGCCGCGCGGCTGCGCCGCGACGAAGGGCGCGTCGGCTACCGGCTCACGCTCGATCCGGACGGCCGCGTGCAGCACGTCGAAATCGTCTCGTCCGGCAACGGCGAGCTCGACGCGGCCGCGCGCGAAGCGATCCGCGCGGCCGCGCCGTTTCCGAAGCCGCCGGATCTCGGCGCGAGCGCGTACCGGCTCGCGGGCGCGATCGTCTACCAATTGACCGACTGACGCCGTCTTTTTTCTCAGGAGAACCGCATGAATTCCGCCCACGTCGCCGCCCATTTGTCGCCGCTGCAGCTATTCGAGCAGGCGGACTGGCTCGTCAAGAGCATCATGGCGCTGCTCGCGCTCGCGTCGGTGGCGAGCTGGGCCGTCATCGCCGACAAGCTGCTGCGCTTTCGCACGCTTGAACGCCGCGCCGCGCGCTGGCTCGCGCTGCTGCGCGAGCCGCGGCCGCTGCCCGCGCTCGCGCAGGCGCTCGGCGCGCACGCCGGCGATCCGTTCGCGCGCGTGTATCGCGCGATCGCGGCCGAGTGGCGCGAAAGCTGGCGGCAAGGGCTCGAGCAGCGCGAAGCCGGGCGCGACAGCCTGAAGGAGCGGCTCGCGCGCGTCGGCGCGATCGCGCGCGGCGTCGAGATCGAGCAGTTGCAGCGCGGCTTGCCGGTGCTCGCGACGGTCGGCTCGGTCGCGCCGTTCGTCGGGCTGTTCGGCACCGTCTGGGGGATCATCAATGCGTTCCAGGGGATCGCCGCGACCAACGACACGAGCCTTGCCGTCGTCGCGCCGGGGATTGCCGAGGCGCTGTTCGCAACCGCGCTCGGGCTGGTCGCCGCGATTCCGGCCGTCGTCGCGTACAACCGCGCGTCGGGCGATTTGAACGCGTACGCGAACCGGCTCGACACGCTCGCGGGGCTCGTCGAAGTGCAGTTGTCGCGGCAGCTCGATGCGGGCGATCCGGTCGTCGACGCGGACGGCGGCGCCGGCCGTGACGCGCAGCGCGTCAGCGGCCGCGACGGGAGCGCGGCGCACGGCGATGGCGCGCGGCCGGCGGTCGCTGGGGTAGCGGTGGCGGCGGTCGCGGCGAACACGGCGAACACCGCGAACACGGCGAACACGGCGAACACGGCGAACACGGCGAACACGGCGAACACGGCGAATACGGCGAATACGGCGAATACGGCGAATACGGCGAATACGGCGAATACGGCAAATACGGCAAATACGGCAAATACGGCAAATACGGCAAATACGGCAAATACGGCAAATACGCCGGCCCCAATTGCGCCGGCGGCGGCAATCGGCCGTACCGCGGCGGCCGCACCGGCCGCCGCGAGCATCGCTGTCGTGTCGACGCGAGCGGGGGAGCGCGACGCGTCGTCGGCGCTTGCGCGTTCGACCACGCGCACGTCGTCGGCGGCGGCGACGACCGCGACGGCGACGGCGGTCGAGCCGCGCGACGCGGCCGGCCTCGTGCCCGTTGCCGCAGGCATCGCGGGCGTCGCGACGGGAGGGGCGTGAGATGGGCGCGAAGATCGGAACGACATCGGCCGCGCGCGCGGCGGCCGCGCCCGTCAGCGACATCAACGTGACGCCGCTCGTCGACGTGATGCTCGTGCTGCTGATCGTCTTCATGGTCGCCGCGCCGCTGATGGCGCAGGGCGTGAAGGTGGACTTGCCGCAGGCGAAGGCGGGCGCGCTCACCGAGGACAAGCCGCCGATCGCGGTGAGCTTCGCGCGCGACGGCAAGGTGTTCGTCGGCACGACCGAGGTCGCCGCCGCGCAGCTCGTGCCAGCGCTCGCGCGCGAGGCGGCGGGCGACGCCGCGCGGCGGATCGAGATCCGCGGCGACAAGGCGCTGCCGTACGGCCGCATGATCGAGGCGATGGGCGAGATCAGCGCGGCCGGCTACACGAAGATCGCGCTCGTGTCCGAGCCCGCGCCCGCGCGATGACGGCGTCGCGGCGCGGTCCGGCCGGCGTTCGTTTTTTTTGACCGGAGAACGGAGATGAATCGATTGACGCCCGCCGTCGCGTTTCGCGGCGTCGGCAAGACGTTCGACATGGGCGGACGCGCCTACGAAGCGATCCGCGGCTTCTCGCTCGACATCGCGGCGGGCGAGCTCGTCGCGATCGTCGGCGCGAGCGGCTGCGGGAAGTCGACGCTGCTGCGCCTGCTCGTCGGCCTCGACACCGAGTTCGACGGCGAAATCCGCGTCGACGGCGAGCCGATCGCGGGCATCGGCGCCGAGCGCGGAATCGTGTTTCAGGAGCACCGGCTGTTTCCGTGGTTGACGGTGGCGCGCAACGTCGCGCTCGGCGTCGCCGCGCAGGCGCTGCCGGGCGACGAGGCGGCGCGGCGTGTCGCCGACGCGATCCGGCTCGTCGGCCTTGACGGCTTCGACGACGCGTTGCCGCATCAACTGTCGGGCGGCATGGCGCAGCGGGTCGCGATCGCGCGCGGGCTCGTCGCCCGCCCGCGAATCCTGATGCTCGACGAGCCGTTCGGCGCGCTCGACGCGCTCACGCGCCATCAGCTTCAGGACGAGCTGCTGCGGATACGCGAACGCGAGCGGATCACGACGCTGTTCGTCACGCACGACGTCGACGAGGCGGTGGTTCTCGCGGATCGCGTCGTCGTGATGCGGCCGCGGCCCGGGCGGATCGGACAGGTCGTCGAGATCGCGCTGCCGCGGCCGCGCGATCGCGGCAGCTACGACTTCCACCGCTATCGCGAGCGGCTCACCGAATCGCTGCTGAGCGACGGCGTCGAGGTAGGCGACTTGCGCGCGGCGGCGCATGCGTTCGAGCTCGATCGGATCGCGTGGTAGCGGGGCGGCTGCGGCGCGCGTTCGGCGCGCATGCGTTCCGTGAGGATGCGTTCCGTGAGGATGCGTCGAGGTTCGCGGCGCGACGGCGCGCCGTGACGTGCCGGGACGCGCGGCCGCGAATCCCTCGTATATCCCTCGTATATCCCGGGAATCCCGAGAATCCCGAGAATCCCGAGAATCCCGAGAATCCCGAGAATCCCGAGAATCCCGAGAATCCCGAGAATCCCGAGAATCCCGAGAATCCCGAGAATCCCGAGAATCCCGAGAATCCCGAGAATCCCGAGAATCCCGAGAATCCCGAGAATCCCGAGAATCCCGAGAATCCCGAGAATCCCGAGAATCCCGAGAATCCCGAGAATCCCGAGAATCCCGAGAATCCCGAGAATCCCGAGAATCCCGAGAATCCCGAGAATCCCGAGAATCCCGAGAATCCCGAGAATCCCGAGAATCCCGAGAATCCTCGCCGACTTCGTCAGGCTCTCCAAGTTCCCCGAGTCCGATCGGCCGGTCGCGACTTCCGTCCCGCGACCGCTTGCCGCACGTCGAACATGGCCGCCCGGCTGTCATATTTCGCCCGCCGCGCCGACTGTCGTCATGCCGGGCCCGTTCGCGGGCAACGGCGCATCGATTCGACTACGGAGGACGGAAGCTATGAAGAAAGAAGGGATCTGGATCGGCTCGCACGTGATCGCGTTCGTATTGGGCTTCGCGCTCGGCGTGTATTCGCTGCCGCTCCTGACGGCCGAAGCCGGCGCGAGCGAAACCGAGCTGCGCCCGATCACCGGACGCGCGCTTTACACGGGCCGCTTCGAGCGCGGCCTGACGGGCGGCGATCCGCTGCACTGGACGGACGGCAAGCTGTCCGTCACGCGCACGGCGCTCGCGTTCGAGGGGCGCGTCGCGCCGGGCCCGGACTACAAGATCTACCTTGCGCCCGAATTCGTCGCGTCGAAGCAGGCGTTTCTCGCGATGAAATCGCGCGCGCTGCGGGTCGGCGAGCTGAAGACGTTCGGCGACTTCGTCGCGCCGCTCGCGGAGGGCGTCGACGTCGACGCGTATACGACCGTCGTGATCTGGTGCGAGCGGTTCTCGCAGTTCATCGGGGCGGCGCGGTATCGGTGATGCGTGCCGGTCGGGCGCCGTCGGATCGGCGCGCGGCGAAATCGCGGCGGAATACGGATTGGGCGAGTCGATATCCTAAGAGCGCGAGAGCGCAAGAGCGCAAGAGCGCAAGAGCGCAAGTGCGCAAGTGCGCAAGTGCGCAAGTGCGCAAGTGCGCAAGTGCGGAAGTGCGCAAGTGCGGAAGTGCGGAAGTGCGCAAGTGCGGAAGTGCGGAAGTGCGGAAGTGCGGAAGCGCCGGTCCGCGCTGCCTTGCCCCGTCGACGGCTTGCGCCGGATCGGCGGAGCCGGGCGCTCTGCGCGCATCGAGCCTCTTTTCTCGCCGTTCAGCGTGCGCACGCTTCAATGCGCCGCTCGGCGCGAGTTTCGGGGGCTCGGGGGCACGCACCTCGGCGGGCCGCGCCGTCGCCGGTCACGCTCGCCGTGCTGCCCGATTGCGATGCCGGATGCCGGCGGGCGCCATCCCCGTCGCTTGTCGTCGGCGGCGGCCGATCGTCGGTCGCTGCTCGCTGCTCGCGGCTCGTCGCGCCGCCGCCGCCGCCGCCGGGCAACCGGCGAAGCGCGGCGCCGAACGAACCGTCAGCCATCGCCGTCGCGCGGCGCGGGCTTGCCGTCGTGCGGCCCGAGCGGCCGCGCGGGCCAATCGATCCAGCGGTCCGCGCGCGTCGCCTCGTACGCCTTGTTGCGCGGATAGCGAATGCGATTCTCGGCTTTCGGCCTTTCGCCGACGACGAGCAGCCGAACCTCGGCGTCCGTGTCGTTGATGAACGTGTGGCAAAGTCCGGTGCCGGCCGGGAACCCGACGGCGTCGCCGGGCGCGAGGCGGTGCAGGTGTCCGTCGAGCCAGACGTCCGGCGTGCCTTCCAGGACGAACACGAATTCCTCTTCCGCGCTTTCCGCGTGCGGATACGACGTGCGGCGGCCGGGCGGCAGCCGGCAATGATGAATGCCGATCCGCGTGATGCCGAGCTTCGCCGCGAGCGGCGCGCCGATCGCGAGCAGTTCGGTGTCGCCGCGATAGTGCGCGTCGTCTTCGTCCTCGAGTTCGGTCCAATGGCGGATGCAGTCCGGGCGGGTCAACATGGAAGGCTCCTTGTGAACGTGCGCCATCACACCATGCCGCGCCTGCCTTGTCCACGCTCGCGCGGCGGCGGTTCGGCGCGGCCACGCCGTTTGGATCGAAAGCGCTCGTCGGGCGGGCAAGAGCGTAACGCGGCTGCTCGAGTCCGTCGGCAGCATCGACCGAACTTGGCCGTGGCGAGCGGGGTGCTGCCGTCGTCGGCCGAATGTGCTCCCGATGAAGCCGATACCCGCCGAGTGCCGGCTCGACGGGCGCCGATCGACGATTTGCTCCGGCATGTTTCCCCGCTCCGTAGCGAACCTAGTTCGACCGGCGACGCACGCTTAACGCGTCAGCGCGGACTTGATCGAACGCCAGAGCGAGCGGCGAGCGGGAGACGATGACCGAAGATCGTAGTACATGCTCGAATAGTGTAGCTGGCCACGCTGGACGACGGCGTCGTGGCAGGGGGCGTGATCGAAGTACCGTGGCCTTGCCGAGGCCGGGCAGAAATGTCCGACGAGGCTTTGGCGAGTCAGCGCCGGATCGACGACGGGCGAGCCGCCGTGCGCGAGATCGGCATGCCACACGAGGATGTCGCCCTTCTTCGCGAGGAAGCGTTCGACGCCTCGCTCGCTACTGGCGGCGGAGCTGCGTAGCCAGTCGGACCATTGCTCGTGAACATCCCAGCCGTCCAGGGCGGCGTCGAAGTGCTTGCGTCCCTCGCCGAACGGCCAATCGGGCAGGCGGTGGCTGCCGGGCGCGTACATCAGTTCGCCCGAGCCTTCCTTGATGTCCTCGAGCGCGATCCAGCATGCGGCGAGTTCCATCGGGCGGTCGACGACGACATAGGCGGTGTCGCGGTGCAGGCCCTGCTGCGAACCTTGGTCGAAGCTGAGGCTTTGGAAGAGGAGCGGCGCTTCGCCGAAGATGGCCTTCAGGAAAGTGATCAGCCGCGGCGACGAAAAGAGGTCCAGCGCCTCGCTCATTGCGCCGTAGCAGTCCACGACGCGCGTGCCGAGGCGGTTCACGGGTTCGTCGAGCTTGCGCGTGTCACGCGAGCCGTGCTTTTGGTAGAACAGCTCCGGATTTCCTTCCCGGAACGAAAGGTCGATTTGCGCCTGGAACGCATCCACTGCGCTCGGATCGGCGCCGCCTTCCAGCACGATGAAGCCGTCGCGGACAAAATCCGTAATGAGACGAGCAAGCTCCGGAACAGGCACTCTTGATTTCAATTGCTCCTGCCAGTCGGTGCGGTCGATCCACATACCGCCGAAGTTGGAATGGTTGTCGACATGGCCCGAAGTTGTGATCATCGTTGGTCTCCAAGGGACGATTTTGGTCTGAATTGGGCGCGGCAAATAATGCGATGTATCGCGACATTTTGCTTACGCACAAATATCAATAATATTACATTCGCTGAGAGTGCGAATTACGGGAACGAGCGGGGATGTTTAGTCCAATTGGCTGCGACGCGGGATTGATCGCGTGATCGTGGCCGCAGAAAAGACCGTCCCAAACGGACTTGGGGAATCGAAATGACGAGAGGCGCGAAGCCAGGCGCTGTGCCGTTGCTGCCGTGAAGCGTAAGGAGCGGCATCGGACCGCGTGAATGAGCGCCGTGACAAGAAGCGCCGGCAATCCGCCCGAGCTTCGTTCGCGAAAGGCGAAGACTTTGCCGTATCGCGGGTGTGCGACTTGCCAATGCGTCGGCTCAGTCGGCGGTCGAGCGGTGGACGCGACACGAAGCCGATCCGCCCGACCGAGTTCGCTGGCCGCTCCGGCGCTTCTCCACGGTTTTCGCGCGCGGTAGATCCGCGCACGCTCAGTGAGGAACATGGCACACGTCGCTCGCCACGGCGAGGAGCGATGCGGCGAGCCAAATTGTCCCGAGCGCGACTACCGTGCGAAACGTCGCGCGCAGGGCCGCGTTGCTTCGGGCGCGGTCGCTACCGCTTCCCCGTCACGAGCCGGGCGCAGCACGGAACGAGGCACAGCAGGACGGCCAGCATCCAGAACGCGCTTTCGAGGCCGACGCTCCGGGCGACGAAGCCCATGCCGGCCGGGCCGACCAGATGGCCTCCGTAACCGGTGATCGTGATGACCGTGACGGCCAGCGCGGAAGGCATCGCCCGCTGCGCGCCCGCACGGCGAAACAGCACGGGCACGATGTTCGACGCGCCCAGGCCGATGAACGCAAAGCCGGCCATCGCGACGCCCGCAATCGGCGCGGTCAGCAGAATCACGAACCCGGCGACTGCGAGAAGTCCGCCCCAGAACATCGTCGGCCGATCGCCAATGCGCGTCGCGATCGCATCTCCGCCGAACCGGCCGGCGGTCATCGCGATCGAGAACAGCACATAGCCCAATCCGCCCTGGGCCGCGACGACGAGCCCCTTGTCCGTGATGAGCAACGCGCTCCAGTCGAGCAGCGCGCCTTCGGCGAGAAACGTGATCGCGGCGAGGAGCGCGAGGAGCGGAACCACGCCGCGCGGCATCACGAACCGCGGCCGCTCGCCGGCCTGCGCGCCTTGCAGCAGTCTGGGGCTCGCGAAGAGGATCGCGGCGAGCATCGGCATTGCGCACAGCAAGGTGCTGGCGAACGTGCCGATGCGCATCGAGAGCAGGAACGTCATGATGCTGGAGCCGGCGGCGCCGCCGACGCTGAAGAGCGCGTGAAATCCGGACATCAGCGGCCGCGCGGCGGCGCGCTCGACTTCGACCGCATGGACGTTCATCGCCACGTCGAGCGAGCCGAGCGCCGCGCCGAACGCGAACAGCGCGACGCCGAGCGTGATCGGCCCGCTCGCGACGGTCAGCAGCGGCAGGATCGCGGCGAGCGCGACTCCGCCCGCGACGATGATCGGCTTGCTGCCGTATCGCGTGCTGAACGGGCCGGTGAGCAGCATCGAGGCCACCGAGCCGAGGCCGACGCAGAGCAGCAGCGCGCCGAGAGCGCCGTCGTTCACGCCGAGCCGCTGTTTCGCGAACGGCACGAGGGGCGCCCAGCACGCGAGCCCGAAGCCCGCCGCGAGAAAGGCGAGACGGGTGGCAAGCCGGGTAGCCGGCCGGTCGGCGGACATATCGATCGACTCCACGAAGAACGGGCGTTACGGCCGCACGGGCGGCTGCGCCTGCAACACCGACGCACCGGCTTTCGACAGCAACGCGCATTCGGCGCGCGGCAGATCGTGCTCGACGACGATGCAGCCGATCTCGTCGATCGTCGCGACACGGTGCGGCGCGCGCGCGGCGAGCTTGTCGGCCGTCGCGAGGACGACGCGGCGCTCGCTCGCGGCGACGACGGCGCGCTTGAACGCCGCATCGGCGATGCCGAATGCGCTGAGGCCGCCTTTGGGCGACAGCGCGCAAGCGCCGAGAAAGGCGTGATCGACGTTCATCCGGCTGACGCTCTGAACGGCGGCCGCGTCGACGCATCCGCCGACCGCCGGATCGACCGCGCCGCCGATCATGATCAGGTTCAGATCGGAGCGCCGCAGCACGGCGGCGGCGATGTCGATCGAGTTGGTGGCGACCGTGAGCTCGGCGTCTTCGGGCAGGAACTCGACCAGCGCGAGATTGGTGCTGCCGCTGTCGAGAAACAGCAGTTCGCCGCGCCGGATCAGCGGCGCGGCCGCGCGGGCCAGCGCCTCCTTGCGTTCGCGCGCGGCGTCGATCCTGGCCGCCATCGGCGCGGACGCCGGCGTGACGGGCAGCGCGCCGCCATAGACCCGGCGGCAGCGGCCTTCGGCGGCCAGCGCGCGAAGGTCGCGGCGTATCGCGTCTTCGGAAACGTCGAATTCGGCGGCGAGCGCCGCGGCCTGGACCGGCTGCCCAAGGGCCAGCCGGCTTGCGATGGTGTCGCGTCGCGCGAGGGGAAGTGCGTCGGTCATGCACGCAGTATAACGTGCATAAATAAGAATTGAAACGTGCAAAAACGTGCATTTCGGAATGAGCGGGCGCCGCCGCCGTCGCGCGCCGGCGTTCGGCCGGACGCGCGGCGGCGCGAATTCCCGTGGCTGCACTTCGATCCGGCGCCCGCTGCAGGCGAGCGCGGAATGCCCGCCGCCGCAACGGCGCCTGGCTAACGCGCCGCCCGCGCGGCCGTCCAGCGCCGGTAACGCCGCGTCTGGCAGGACGTGGACAACTGCTGCAGGAGCAGCGCTCTCAGCGGCGAGACGCGCGGATTCGTCACACGCCCCTCACTGAGCCGCTTCAGCTGAAACTTGACGACCGCCATGTTGGCGAGCGAGCCCAGCACCTTGTTCTTCCAGACGATCGGGCGCAGCGCCGGCGCATTGTTTCCGCCCGCCAGCCAGTCGCGCGGCAGGTTCGGATCGACGGACAGCGCGGTGGCGATGCCGACCATCGCGACGCCGCTGTCGACGACCTGCTCGGCGACCGCGCGGCGGCGAATGCCGCCCGTGACCATCAACGGCATGCGCGCGGCCGCAGCGATGTCGCGAGCGAATTCGAGGAAATAGGCTTCGCGGGCGAGCGTGCGGCCGTCGCGCGCTTGTCCCTGCATCGCCGGGGCCTCGTAGCTTCCGCCAGACAGTTCGACCAGATCGACGCCGAGCGGATTGAGCATCTCGACCACGCGCTTCGCGTCGTCGGAGCTGAAGCCGCCGCGCTGGAAATCGGCGGAGTTCAGCTTGACGGACACCGCGAACCCGGGCGACACCGCGTCGCGCACGGCGCGGACGATGTCGAGCAGCAGGCGGGCGCGGTTCTCGATGCTGCCGCCCCACCGGTCCTGGCGGCGGTTCGTGATCGGCGACAGGAACTGGCTCAGCAGGTAGCCGTGCGCGGCATGAATCTGCACGCCGGTAAAGCCGCTTCGTTCCGCCAGCCGCGCGGCCTGCACGAAGCTGCGCTGCACGCCGGCGATGTCGTCGTCCGTCATTTCCCGCGGCACCGGAAACTGCTTGGACAGCGCGCCGAGCGCCAACGGCACCGCGGACGGCGCGAGCGTGGTCTGGCCGAGCGCGGCGGCCATCTGGCGGCCGGGGTGGTTGATCTGCATCCAGATGTGCGCGCCGTGGGCGCGCGCGACTTCCGCCCAGCGCCGGAAGCGGTCGAGGTGGGCGTCGTCCTCCAGCACCACGCCGTTCGGGCCCGTCACCGCGCGGTGATCCACCATGACGTTGCCGGTCAGGATCAGGCCGGCCTTGCCCTTCGCCCATGCGTCGTACAGGCGCAAGAGCGCGTCGGACGGCGCGTGGTCCGCATCCGCCATGTTTTCTTCCATGGCCGCTTTGGCGAGACGGTTCGGAATCACCGCGCCGTTGGGGAGAACGAGGGGAGTGAAGAGCTTCATGGGGAGCACCCGCGGTTGACGACATCGTGACCTTAAGCTTAAAGTCAACTTCAATGTCAAGTGCCGGGAGGGCGCGAATGAAGATCGGCGAGCTCGCGCAGTTGAGCGGCGTGACGGCGTCGCGCATCCGGTTCTACGAGGCGAGCGGCTTGCTGCAGCCTGCGCAGCGGCAGGCGAACGGCTATCGGGAGTATGCGCCGGACGCGTTGACGCGGCTGGAGATCATCGTCGGCGCGCAATGCGCGGGTTTCTCGCTCGACGAAATCCGGGCGATTCTGCCGCCGGATCTGGACAAGTGGCCTCGCGAGGAACTGCTGCAGGCGCTGCGGCGCAAGATCGACGAAATCGAGCTGCTGGAGCGGCGTCTCGCGAGCAGCAAGCGCCAGCTTGTCGCGCTCGCCGACGAGATCGATCACAAGGCGGACGGCGAGGATTGCGCGGGCAGGGCGAAGCGCGTGCTGGACAAGATGAATCGACGGGCCGCCGAGCAATCGCCGGTGGAGCTTCGCAGCCGTCCGAAGAGAAGGCGCGCTTGACCGGCGGGGTCGCCGCACCCGCTGCACCCGCCGTGCTCGCCGCACCCGCCGCGCCCGCCGCACCCGCCGCACCCGCCGCGCCACGAACGACGATCCGAATCCCTCATGCGGAAGCCAGCGGCGCTTCCGTCACGACTTGCGCGATTTGGCTTCCTTCCGGCGTGGTCCAGTTGCCCGAGGGTTGCCTGACGATCCGGCTCGGGCCGGCGAGCGCGACGCCGTGACCTTGCGTGCGGCGCCGGACCATGCCGTCGACGATCTTGCCGGGCGGGCCGTCCGCATCGGCGACGGCGGGCACGCCGCAGCCTTCGCGCACGACGCTCAGCGCCGGGAGCGCCGGGAGCACTGTGCACACGTCGTTGGTGACGCCGGCGACGATGAACTTGGTGCGCCCGGTCGCCTTCACGGCCGCCGCGAAGCGTTCGTCGCCCATCGCGGCGACGATGCCGGCGAGCGCGGATTCGCGCCGCGTACCCGGTGGGCGGGATCGATCCGGGTTCGTTCAACGGCAGCGCCTGCGCATGTCCCTCCATGCCGGAGGTCGGCGCGGCCGGCATGCTCGGGATGCGCGCGGTCTTCGCCGGCATCGGCGAGGTGCGCTTCATGTCGCTGAACGGCATGGACTTGACTCAGCCCATGGCGCCGATCCGATGGTCGATCAGCGCAAGCGCGGCGTGCTCGCCATCGAATCGCTCGCAGCCCATGTTGAAACGCCGTTGCGCTCAGGTTGACGCGGCGTGCAGCGGCGAGCCGGCGAAAAGCATGACCTTGGCGCCGCCGTGACGCGCCTGGAGCAGGATCGCGCGAAGCGCGTCCGCGGCCGGAAAGACGGGAAGCCTGAGATCGCCGAGATCGAAGTCCCGGCCGTCGACCGTCGTCGCGCCGACAATCGGCATGACGAACGCGCAATGGCCCGCCGCGACGGGCACCGCGAGCTCCGTGCCTTCGCCCAGCGAAATGTCGAGCATCGTCACGTCGGTGGGGGCGGCGAGCGGCGAGCGCGCGCCGGCGAAGCTGCCCGCCGGCACGCGCACCTCGACGCCCGGCAGCGACACGACCGGCACGTCCTGCGGTTCGAGACTCAGCGCGAACGGCGCGATCCGCCGCCGCTCGCGGGCGAGGTCGACGAAGATCCGCAGCGAATGGACGGTCTTGCCGGCCTCCGCCGGGACTTCCTCGTGCACGATGCCACTGCCGGCCGCTGTCCAGTGCAGGCCGCCCGGCCGGATCAGGTTGCGGGTGCCGAGGGAATCGCGGTTGTCGATGCCCGTTTCGGAATCCGGAAACAGGTAGGACACCGCCGAGAAACCGGCATGGGGATGAGGCGGGAAAGTCGGCGCGCTCATCCATGCGTGGTCGACGCAGAGGAACGGATCGATCTGCGCGGCGACGCCCCGCAGGCCGTAGGCCCGGAAGTGGCCGCCGTGGTTCGCGCGCTGCGGCGGAGCAAGGATGGGCATGACGAGGGCCTCATGCGCCGCCGGCTGCGTTCAGGCTCGGATAGTCGGTATAGCCCTGCGCGGCGCCGCCGAAGAACGAGTTGCGGTCCGCCGCGTTCATCTGCGCGTTGGCCTTCAGCCGCGCGACGAAATCCGGATTCGCGAGCACCATCTGGCCGTAGGCTTCCAGATCGGCCAATCCGGACGCGACGTCGGCGCCGATCAGCTCGCGCGGGCGGCCCGGCCGATTCAGGATCAGCGTGCGTTGCCAGCGCGCGCGGAGGTCGGCGAGCAGCGGTTCGTCGCCCTGATGCATCACATGCAGGTACGCGAGGCCCAGCTCGTCGAGCTCGGCGACCAGGTGGCGGTAGAGCGCCGGCCCTTCGTCGCCTTCGTCGATACCCCACAGCGTCGTGCTGGGCGACAGGCGGATCGCCGTGCGGTCCGCGCCGATTTCGTCGGCGATCGCGGCGGCCACCTCGATGGCGAAGCGCGCGCGGTTCTCGATCGAGCCGCCGTATTCGTCGGTGCGCGTGTTCGCGCTCGGCGCGAGGAACTGCTGGATCAGGTAGGCGTTCGCGCCGTGGATTTCGACGCCGTGCGCGCCGGCCTCGATCGCGCGGCGGGCCGCGTGGCGGAATTCGTCGACAGTCCGGCGCACTTCGTCCGTGCCCAGCGCGCGCGGCACGGGAATGTCCTGCATGCCGGCAGCCGTGAACATCGGCGCGCCCGGCGCGATGGCCGAAGGCGCGACGCCCGGGCGGTGATGCGGCGTGTTGTCGGGGTGCGACATGCGCCCGGCATGCATGAGCTGGATGAAGAGATGGCTGCCCTTCGCGCGCACGGCCGACGCGATTCGCCTCCAGCCGGCGACGTGCGCATCCGTATAGATGCCCGGCGTGGCGAGGTAGCCCTGGCCGTCGTCCGAAGGCTGGGTGCCTTCGGTGACGATCAGCCCGACGCTCGCGCGCTGTGCGTAATACTCGGCGGCCAGGTCGGACGGCGTGCCGTCGAACAGCGCGCGGCTGCGGGTCATCGGCGCCATGGCCAGGCGGTTTTGCAGCGTATATCGGCCGACGCGGACGGAATCGAACAGGGTGCTCATGATGAAATCCTTGATTGGGGGAAGGGAGAAAAGAAGGGCGTCCGCCGTTACGGCGCCGCATGACGCGCGCCCGTCCGGGCGAGCAGCGCGTTCGGCGCGGCGGCGAACCCGCGGATGCGCTCGTCGGTCAGCCCCGGCGACGGCAGAATGGCGCGCCGCTTGCCGTCGAACATCGCGCCGCCGTGGCCTTCGATGTCCGGCGCGGCTTGTCATGCTTCATGACGGCTTCCTTCGAGTTCCGACGGCGGCATCATCGCCCGCTTCCCGTTCGGGATAAATATGGTAATTTGGATATCATTGATCCATTCATGGAGCAGTTGGCGTGGAGCTGCTGAACGACATGGCGTTGTTCGTCGAGGTCGTCAAGGCGAAGGGCTTTCGCAGCGCCGCGGACGCGATGGGGATGCCGAACTCGACGCTGTCGCGGCGGATCAGCGGGCTGGAGAAGGCGATCGGGCTGCGCCTGCTGCATCGCACGACGCGCAAGATCGAATTGACCGAAGCCGGACAGATCTATTTCGAGCGATGCAAGCGCATCGTCGACGAAGCGCGCCTCGCGCACGAGCAGCTCGGCGAAATGCTCGCGCAGCCGAGCGGCGTGCTGCGCGCGTCGCTGCCGGTGGATTTCGCCGTGACCTACCTGGCGCCGCTGATCGCCGAGTTCGCCGCCCTCTATCCGGGCATCACGTTCGATTTCGATCTGACGCCCAGGCGCGTCGATCTCGTCAGCGAGCCCTTCGACGTGGCGATCCGCATGGGGGAATCCGAAAGCTCGCAGCTCATTGCGCGCCCGCTGGCGTCGCTCACGCCGCATCTCTATGCGTCGCCGGGCTACCTCGAACGATCGGGCGAACCGGCAAAGCCCGCCGATCTGGCGCGGCACGAGTGCCTGGGCATCCTGAGAGCGGCCTCGTGGACGCTGCGCGACGGACGCCGAGAGACGACGGTTTCGGTGGGCGGGCGCTTCACGCTGAACAGCGTCGGGATGATCCGCCGCCTGGCGACGCTCGACATGGGCATCGTCCTGATGCCGGAGGAAGTCGTCGCCGACGAGCTGGCGAGCGGGAAACTGCGCCGGATCATGCCCGGATGGCACGGCGTGCCGATGCCCGTCTATGCGATCACCGAGACTCGTCTGCTGCCCGCGAAGACACAGCGGTTCATCGAGTTTCTCCGCGAGCGGCTGGGGCGGTAGCGTGCGGTGCGTGCAGGTCCGGCCGTCGGCGCGCTGCGCGCGCCGGGCGCGGCTTGCCGACGTCGGCCCGTGGGGCCCGGGAAAACGCGGCGATCAGTGCTGCGGCACGAGCATGCGCGACAGCCATTCGCCCCGGTCGCCCTTGGTTTCGGTCGATATGGCCGCGCCGAAAATGCCGCGCGCCGGATCGTCGTGCGGGTGAGCGCGCCGCCATCCCGGATCGAAGCGGCTGGCATGACCGTCCGGCCATTGGGCGACGAGCGCGCCTTCGGCATCGATTCCGGCCGTCGGAGGGCGCGGCTTGGCGATGGGCCGGAGCGCACGTCGCGGCAGATGCCCGACCGCGCGAATCAATACGCCATGTGAATCAACGGAAACGGTCTGCCGGCCGAATCGGTTTCCGAGCGCCCGACGTCCTTGAATCCGTATCGGCGATAGAAGCCGTGGGCCAGCGGATTCTGTTCGTTGACGTCGACGCTCAGGCGAGGATGCTCGGCCCTGACATGGTCGAGCAGGCGCGTCCCGACACCCTGGCCGACCAGGTCCGGATCGACGAACAGCATTTCGATTCGCGCGCCGTTCGCGCCGACGAAGCCGGCAATGCGGCCGTCGATGGCTTCGTCGATCCATACGGTGACGTTCGGCAGGTAAGTGTTCCGGACTTGCGGATATAACTCCCGGATGTCCTGTTCGCTCAGGAAGGTATGCGTCGCGCGCACCGAACGGTGCCAGATTTCCGCGAGTACGGGATTGTCCGTGGAAAATCGACTGCGAATGCTCATGGCGATAGAAAGTAATTGATTGATGGCCGGTTATTTTAAGGATTTATGCATGCGTGTATATAGGAAATAAGGAAATAGCGTCAAGACGGGAGCCATTCCCCATGCGTTGCCCGGTCATTCAGTCGGCCCGGATTAATCGAGTCGGCCAATCGGGCGACGCAGCGGGTGATGATCGATATCGGGAAAATGCATGATCTCGATTCATATCGGTCGACGTCGCTTATTGTGGCGCAGCGCGAATTCGCATTTCAAATCGTGGACGAGCGAGATGCAAGCGTGCCTGCCATATGCGACATGGCCGACTTTTCGTCATGGAATTTCGGCTATCGCCACGAACGATTCATTTGCAACGGGAGCCTCGGCGCAGCGCCCGTCGGCGATCCGATCGAAACGGAAAAGGCGCGACGCGGCAGGCGCGGCGGCCGGGGCGCGAGCGAAATCCCTCGGGCCGGTCCCGCACGTGCGGCGGACCGGCGCTTCGCCTACCTGCCGTTCATGCGTCTTGCGGCACGTGCCGCCGCACGCACAGCCGCGCAACGATCATCACGACGATCCACGTGACGCCGAACGACGCGAGCATGAACCCGGCATCCACGCTCACGCCGTCGAATAGCCGGCGCGCATAGATCGGCAGCGGCGCGCGATAGGCGTCGTACGACGGGGCGATCCCGGCCGCGGCGATCGCGCACGCGATCGCGTAGCGAAGACGATTGCCGATACGTGCGCGCGCGATGCGCGCGAACCCGCGCGCGAGAGCGATGAACGGCAGCCCGTAGACGGCCAGCAGCGGCGCCATCAGCACCGTAATGAGCAGATACAGCAGGAAAGTTTGCATGTCCATGGCGGGTATTCGCTTAGTGTGTCGAACGATCGGCGCGCGAGGCGACGAGCTGGACGGGGCCGGCCTGAATCGCGCCGGCGCGATTCGATCCGGCGCGGGCGAGCATTGCGCGGCTTCCCGCCGCTCGGCTCGACGCTTGCCGATCGGCCGGCAAGCGATCTGACGCGTCGCCGGCAGCGGCCGCCGCCGTGCTTGCCGTACCGCCCGCCGCCGCGCCGCCACGCTCGCCGTCCGGATACAGACAGATGAACGACGCGCGCGCGCCTTCGATCCCGTACGCGGGCAGATTCGACGAACTCGAGCACACCGCGCCGTCCTGCGTGAACGACATGTCGCGCAGCCACGTGACGCGCGTCGGCAGCGGATACGTGACGAAGGTCCGGGTGGACGGCGCGAAGCGGAAGATCCGATCGGACATGTTCGACGTGATCCACACGTCGCCCGTCTTCGGATTCACGTTCAGCGCATACGGCACTTCGTATTCGTTGTGCGCGAGAAGCGGCAGCTTGTAGGTTTCGAAGCGATGCGTGCGCGGATCGAATTTCATCAGCCCGCCGTCGTCGAACGCCGGAATCCACAGGTTGCCCTGCGGATCGAAGCGCAGCCGTCGCGGGCCGCTGAGCGGCGTGTCGAATTCGGTGACGTCGAGCGTCGCCGGATCGATGCGGCCGATCTTGTTCGCATAGAGCTTCGCGTACCAGATCGAGCCGTCGAGCGGATTCACGTCGATGCCGTACGGGAACGGGAACGCGTCGCGGCCCTGGAATGCCCACTTGTGATGCGTGAGCGCGAGGTGCAGGTTCTGCCCCGGGAACCACGCGGCCATCTTCACGACGAGCGGAAACAGATAGTGCGACACCGCGCGCCAGAACCCGCCGTCGGGCAGATGGATGATCGTGAACGTCTCGGTCTTAGGATCGAAGCGCGCGACTTCGTTCGATGCGACGATCGTGAACCAGACGATGCCCGCGCGGTCGATGCGGAGCGTGTGCGGATACAGATGCGAGTGGCCGAGCGGGTAGAGCTTGAAGCGCTTCGTCGCCGGATCGAACGACGCGAGCGTCGACGACAGCGCGTTCGTGATCCAGAACCGGCCGTCGGCCCCCTGCGCGAGGCTGTGCGGCCCGTGCTTGCCGCTGAACACGCCGATCGGCAGCTGCACGCCCGAGAATATGCCGCCCACCGGCAGATCGACGTCGGGCTCCTTCCATTCGCTGAGCTTGCCGCTCTTGCGGTCGAGCTCCCAGATCTTGTCGTGGCCTTCGTCGGCGCCGTACAGATGATCGTCGGAGCCGACGTCCGCGTCGTGGATGAACGTGAGGCCGTCGCCTGCCGCCCATTCCCGGATCTTCGCGGGCGCGAGCTGATCGTCATACAGGTATTTCTCGACCGCCGCGACCGCGCGGCCGTCCATTCCCTCGTGCAGCGCATGCGTGATGTCCCGCGCCTGATTGTTCGTGAGGAGCGCCGCGTAGCCCTCCATCCGGCGCACCGTCGCGCCCCACGCGGCCTCGTCGCGCGGCGTGCGCGTGAGCGCATTGCCGACCTGGTGGCAGTAGTTGCACTGGCTGATGAACGCGGTCCGCGAGTCCTGGCTGGGCCACGACAGCGCGCTCAGATGCGCGGACGCGGGCAGGCTCGCGGACAGCTCGTCGGCCACCGTCTGCCGCTCGAGCGAGAAGTCGAGCGTCTTGCGCGCGCCGGACGCAAGCGCGAGGCTCTGCGCCGCATCCTTGAAGTACGGCGTGCGGGCGCGTACGCGCAGCTCGCCCGCGAAGTCGACGGCGATGCCGTAGTGGCCGTTGCGGTCGGTGTAGACGGTGTCGCGGCGCGTCTGCGCCGCGTCGAACACGGTGACCATCGCGCCCGGCAGCGGCTTGCCGTCCGACGAGACGGTGCCCGTCAGCGTGCCCGCCGCGGCGCCGAGGCTCACGGCCTGCACGCCGAGCAGCAACAGCGGCGCAACCCGTTTCAAGCGAATGTCGATCATGGGTAATGTGGTGTAGGCAAAGAAAATCGATGAATGGGTGGAACCGCGCGGGCGGCGGCGAACGAGGCGGGCGATCGAGGGGCGCTCAAGTCGTCTTTTTCGCGCCCCAGTTGCCGCCGTGCGCGGCCGCCTGCGTGGCGGGCGAGCGCGCGAGATAGTCGAGCGCGAGCTCGGTCGAGCCTTCGCCGTGCGGCGTGTACGCGGGGTTGAAGTAGCGCAGCGCGGCGCCGATCGTCTTCCAGAACGACGGCAGGTGCGCGCGCCGCGAGCCGCGCTTCCACGCGCGCACGAAACCGGGATAGCGGCCGGCCTGCGGATCGCGCGTGTACATGAACTTCGAGCCCATCGACACGAACAGGATCAGCAGCGCGATCGCGAGCAGCATGTGGAACGCGCGGCCGAAGTAGCCGCCGCCCATGTAGCGATGCAGGTCGAACGCGACGGTGCCGTGCTCGACTTCCTCCGCGCCGTGCCAGCGCAACAGGTCGAGCATCGCCGGATCGGCCTGCGCTTCGTCGAGCTCGCGCGCGTTCAGCACCCAGCGGCCGAGGTACGCGAAGAAATGCTCGAGCGCGGCGATGATGCCGAGCTGCTGGCGCAGCCAGAAGCGCGTGCCGCCGATCTTCAGGCCGAGCGGCGTCTCGCCGAGCACCTTGCTGAAGAGCCAGGTCAGGCGTTTCGTGTACGGCTGCGTGTCGACGCCGTGCCGCGCGTAGCACTGCTTCGCAACCGCGTGATGCGAGCGCGAATGCACCGCCTCCTGGCGCAGGAAGCCGTCGGCGTCCGCGTGCAGCGCCGGGTCGTCGATGAGCGGCAGCGCCTTGTTGTACACGCGGCAGAACCACAGCTCGCCTTCCGGGAACAGCAGGTTCAGCGTGTCGATGATGTGCGTGCTCTCGGGGTCGCCCGGAATCCACTGAAGCGGCGTCGCGCTGAAATCGAACTTGACGTGACGCGCCTTGATCTGATGGTGCTTGCCGACTGCCATGTGTGCCTCCCTGTGGTTTGAATTCATCGGACGGCGTGCGGCCGTCCCGTATCGCGTGTGGCTGGAGAATGCGGGGCCGCGCGGGCGCGGCGGCCGGCGCCGCGCGGGGCGTCGAGGCGTCGCGTGGCCGGATGCGGCCGTCGCGCGCGCCGCCGCGGCGTCCGCGTCGTTCGCGGCATCGGCGTGGCGTTCGCGGCGCCCGGCGGCATCCGCGACGTCCGCGGCGCGGATCGTCTTCGTCGTGTTCGCCGCGTGTCGCATGACGCGTTCCATCGCGCGTTCCTCGCGCATCCGCTCATGCCGCTCATGCCGCTCATGCTGCGTACTCGAGCGCGGCATGAGCGGCCGTTTGCCGGCGCCGCCAGCGGCGCACGTGCGGCAGATCGTCGTCGAGCCAGTACGCATCGTCGGCGGTGACGACGAGCAGCTCCTCGAACTTCGCGCCGACGCCCGCGAACCCGAGATGCGGTTCGACCGCCCAGAGTCCGGGCGTCGGCGCGTGCTCGGAGCGGCGCTCGGCCGACCAGAGCGGCGACCAGCCTTGCGCGCGGCCCGCGCGCATCTGCTTCGCGACGAGGTTCAGCGCGAAGTCGACGCCGAAGCGCGCGACGAAGCGCGGCTTGCCGCCGGTGGCGATCCGCTCGATCCGGTGCGCGAGCACGTGAAACGGATACGCCTTGTGGCGCGGCTCGACGCCCTGGCGGCGGCAGAGCGCGTCGACTTCGCGCGCGACGTCGGCGAGCGTGCGGCGCGCGTTGACGAGCGTCACGATCAGCTCGCGATGCGCGATCAGATCGTCCTGGATCTGCGCGAGAATCGGGTTCTCGCCAAGGCAGGTCGTGTAGCCGACGTCCGCGACGAAGCCGTCGACGACGGGCGCGATGTCGAGGATCACCGGCATGCCCGGCTCGAGGCGGCGATCGCTCGGGAAGAACGCCGGATTGAAGCCCGCGAGGTGCGTGAGGCCGGAGAAGCCCGCGAATGCGGTGCGTTCGCCGAACCACGCGAACGGCTTGTGCCCCCAGTTGCGCACGCCGTGGTCCTGTGCCCATTCGGTCAGGAGGCGCACCGCGGTTCTCTCGGTGATGCCGGGGTAGAGCATGCCGCCGACGGTTTCGACGCAGCGATACGCGAGCTGCTGCAGCGCGCGGAACGATTCGAGCTCGTCCGCGCGGACTTCGGGCAGCGGGTGGTCGGCCATGATCGATTGCCTCCTAGTCGACGCCGGTTCGCATCGGCGACGCCGTCGCGGCGTCCGCCGGGATTCACCGGCAACCATTACATTGAACGATGTAACGATGATAATCGCTTGATCGGCGAGCACCAGCCGTTTCGCGTGGGGATTTCCCCTGATGCGGCGATGGGAATATCCGGGGCTTTGGAAATGCCGGAGAAGAGGGCGTGTCGCGCGCTGTTTGATTGCCGGTCGGAAAGCAATATGGGTAGGGCGTTCAGACGAATCGTCATGGTTCGATTTCGAACGGATTCGGTGAAGTGCGACGGATGGTCGCGGAAATGGCGGTGAAACTCTTTTTCTGAATGCTTTCCAACAGAACGAGTTTTGATTCGCTATGAACCGAATGAAACTTGATTTGAATCAAGGATGGGATGACTAATTCGGATTAAGCGGCGATCCGAATTCATTCGACGAGGCGATGGCGGCCGTCCGCAGAATGTTCGTGGTGCCGGCCCATCGGAGTCAGAGTCAGAGTCAGAGCGGCGGCCGGCGCGACAGGCGACATCCGCGCGCAGCCGCGCCGCAAGGCGATGCGGGGCCGATTCATTCTGCGCACCGCATGTGTGCAGTGTGCGCGCGCACGCTCGGGCGCGAATCCCGCTGCAAGGCCGGAGGCCGGCAAGCGCGCCGCCGGCCGGGCCGCTCGCCCGACCCGGCGCGCCGCTGCGGCCGCCCGCCGCGTTCTCGGATCGCTGCCCCCGGCAAATTTTGGTCAGTTCGCACATTTGCCGCCGCGATCCCTTATCCTTGAAGCCTTACGAAAACGTTACATCGAATGGAGCACGGATGCCTCATGACGTCAGCCTGATTGCACTGCTCGCGGCCGGTTTCGGTCTCGCGATGATCCTCGGTTACTTCGCGTCGCTGCTGAAGATGCCGCCGCTCGTCGGCTATTTGCTCGCCGGCATCGTGATCGGCCCCGGAACGCCCGGCTTCGTCGGCGATCTCGCGCTCGCGCAGCAACTCGCCGAAATCGGCGTGATGCTGCTGATGTTCGGCGTCGGCCTGCATTTCTCGCTCGGCGATCTGCTCGCCGTGCGCAAGATCGCGCTGCCGGGCGCGATCGTCCAGATCGCGGTCGCGACGGCGCTCGGCGCCGGGCTCGCGCTGCTGTGGGGCTGGAACGTCGGCGGCGCGCTCGTGTTCGGCCTCGCGCTGTCGGTTGCGAGCACGGTCGTGCTGCTGCGCGCGCTCGAAGGGCGCGGGCTCGTCGATTCGGTCAACGGGCGGATCGCGGTGGGCTGGCTTGTCGTCGAGGATCTCGTGATGGTGCTCGTGCTCGTGCTGCTGCCGCCGCTCGCCGCGCTCCTCGGCGGCGGCCCTCAGGCGCACGGCGATGCGGCCGCGCAGGCGGCCGAGGCGGGCGGCAGTCTCTGGAGCGCGCTCGGCGTCACGCTGCTGAAGGTCGCGGCGTTCATCGCGCTGATGCTCGTGGTCGGCAAGCGCGTGTTTCCGCGCATCCTGTGGCTCGTCGCGCGCACCGGCTCGCGCGAGCTGTTCACGCTGTGCATGATCGCGGCGGCGGTCGGCGTCGCGTTCGGCGCGGCGAAGCTGTTCGACGTGTCGTTCGCGCTCGGCGCGTTCTTCGCCGGAATGATGATGCGCGAATCGGAGTTCAGCCGCCGCGCCGCCGACGAAACGCTGCCGCTGCGCGACGCGTTCTCGGTGCTCTTCTTCATCTCGGTCGGCATGCTGTTCGACCCGCGCGTGCTGATCGACGAGCCGCTGCACGTGCTCGAAGTCGCGGCGATCGTCGTGGTCGGCAAGACGCTCGCGGCGGTGGCGCTCGTGCTCGCGTTCCGCTACCCGCTGAACACGGCGCTCACGGTCGGCGCGGGCCTGGCGCAGATCGGCGAGTTCTCGTTCATCCTCGCGAGCCTCGGGCGCGGGCTCGGGCTGCTGTCGGCCGAAGGGCAGAGCCTGATTCTCGCGGTCGCGCTGCTGTCGATCGCGCTCAACACGCTGCTGTTCGCGGCGATCGATCCGGCGCTCGCGTGGATTCGCCGGCACTCGGCGTTCGCGCGCCGGCTCGAGTCGCGCGACGATCCGCTCGCCGCGCTGCCGATGTCGACGCCGCAGACGCATCTGACCGGGCAGGTCGTGATCGTGGGCTACGGGCGCGTCGGCACGCGGATCGCGCAGGCGCTCGACGCGCGCGGGATCGCGTACGTCGTCGTCGAGCAGAATCGCGAGACGGTCGAGAAGCTGCGCGTGGACGGCGTCGCGGCGGTGTCGGGCGACGCGATCGAGCCGATCGTGCTCGTGCAGGCGCACATCGCGCGCGCGGGGATGCTCGTCGTCACGCTGCCGGACGTGTTCGACGTGCGGCAGATCGTCGACATCTCGCGCACGCTGAATCCGGCGATCGAGATCGCGCTCTGCACGAACAGCGACGACGAGGCGGCGCTGCTCGCGAACGAAGGGATGGGCGACGTGTTCGTCGGCGAGACCGAGCTCGCGCGCGGGATGACCGAGCACGTGCTTGCGCGGATGGGCGCGGATGCGGGCAGGGTGCGGCCGGCGGCCGCGCATTGATCGTTGGACGGACGCGCGCGCCGGGCGCGTGCGCGCGTTCGGTTCGTTTGGTTCGTCCGGTTCGTTTGGCGCGGGCGTGGCGGCGAGGGCGGCGCGCCGGAGAGCACGCCTTGTTCGGGAAAGCGCCGGAACGGCGGGCGGTTGTCGTCGGTCAGGAGACCGGCGGCGACGGTGCTCTTGTCGCCGCGAAACGCGATGTTCGACGGCGCGATGAACGGCAAATGCCTGCGCGGCCAGCGAAACTTGAATTCGCACGAGTTCGGAAATTCCATCGCCGCGCTCGTCAACAGGACCTCGAATCGGGCGGCGTCTCGAAGGAGCGGCCTTCGGCGACGGCCGCCTCCATCATCTGCGCATGCCCCGGCGCGACGAAGTTCGCGGGATCGCGCCCAGCGCATGCTTGCCGTGACGGCTCGCAACGATGCGTCGCCCGATATGCCATGCGGGCCGCGCGGAAAACGCATCGGCGCCGTGATCACGGCGGCGTCCGCGTCGACCGCGATTCAAATCATCCGGCGCGTCTGCGGTCACGCCGGACGTTCCGGCGGTTCGCGCGCGGCGCGAACGCATCGTTCGCCGCACGTCAATAGAACGATTCGAGCGTCAGTTCCTGCGCCATCACCCGATTGCCGGCGAGCAGCCCGCCGTCGACGGGCAGCGTGACGCCCGTGATCGCGCGCGCCGCGTCCGACGACAGGAAAAAAGCCGCGTTCGCGACGTCGTCGGGCGTCGCGAAGTCTTCGAGCGGATACCACTTCTTCAGTTGCTCGAACACCTGCGGGTTCTGCCGCACGCGCGCTTCCCATGCGGGCGTCTTCACGGTGCCCGGACAGACGATGTTCGCGCGCACGCCCTCTCGCCCGTATTCGATCGCGAGCGACTTCGCATAGCTGATGAGTCCCGCCTTCGCCGCGCTGTACGCCGGATGGCCGAGCGCGGCGACGCCGTTCACCGAGCCGACGATCGTGATCGCGCCGCGCCGGCGCGCGCGCATCCCGGCGAGCGCCGCCTCGACGCTCACGTAGGTCGCGGTCAGGTTCGCGTCGAGATCCGTGCGCCACGACGCGCTCGTCGTCGTGCGCAGCGTCGCCGACGCGGCGGTGCCCGCATTCGCGACGAGCACGTCGACGCGCTCGCTCGCGAGCGCGGCCGCGAGGCGCTCGGCGTCGGTCAGGTCGTCGACGACGGGCGCGACGGCGGCGCCGCCGAGCGTGTCGACGAACGCGGCGAGCGCCGCGCGGTCGCGGTCGAGCGCGAGCACGCGGTCGCCCGCGGCGAGAAAGCGGCGCACGAGCGCCTGTCCGATGCCGCCCGCGGCGCCCGTGATCAACGTGGTGCGTGTCGTCATGCGTATTCCTCCGATTCGAAGCGGACTGTCGACGCCGCCCGCCGCGCGGCGCCGCTCACAGCCCGAGTTGCGCGCGCGCCGTTTTCTCGTTCGCGCGCGTGATCAGCGTGCCGGACGTCAGCACGAGCGGCGGCGGCGTCCGGTTCCGGGTGATCCAGTCGTACATGTTGACCGACGTGTCGTAGCCGTGCTGTCGCGGATTCAGCAGGATCGAGCCGAAAAAGCCCGTCGGCTTCGGTTTCGCGAACTCGTTCATCGCGACCTGGCTGCCGTTGATGCCGACCGCGATCATGTCGTCCGCGCCGATGCCGCGACCTTCGCCCGCGCGCACCGCGCCGACTGTCGTGTCGTCATTCGATCCGAACGCAACCCAGCGCTTGAAGTTCCGATGCTTGGTGAACGCGATGTTCGCGGCGTTGAACGCGCCTTCGGTGTCGGCCGTCATCTCGGGCGCGTCGACGACGTTCGCGGCCGGGAAGCCGGCTGCCTTCAGCGCGTCGACGGCGCCCGCCGTGCGCTCGCGCGCGGTCGGCAACTGGTCGTACGCGAGCCGCAGCACGCCGACCTCGGCCGGATTCCAGCCGCGCCGCTTCGCCTCGGCGGCGAGCGCGTCGCCGACCTGCCGGCCGATCTTGTACGCGGAGATGCCCATGTGCGGCACGCCCGCCAGCGTCGCGCCGCGGCCGTCGACGAGCTGGTCGTCGACCGACATCAGCTTCATCCCGTAGCGCTTGGCCTTCGCGGCGATGCCCGGGCCGAGCTTCACGTCCGGCGCGCAGATGATCACGCCTTGCGCCTTTTGCGCGGCGAGGCTATCGAGCGCGGTCGACACTTTCTCGCCGCTCGGCGCGGCGATCTTCACGAGCGTGAACTGCTTGTCCTTCGCCGCTTGCTCGGCGAAGCGCCATTCGTCCTGAAACCAAGGGTCGTCGGGCTGCTTGACGACGAAGCCGATCTTCACCGGCGCGGCGCCTTGCGCATGCGCGAGGCCCGCCGCCGACAGGCCGGCGGCGACGCTCGCGCAGACGAGGGCGGCTCTGGACCAACGCGATCCCATAAGCGTCTCCTTCGTGCTCCGTTTTGAATGGATGCGGCCTTGCGAGCCGCGCACGGCATGCATGTCGTGCGGCAGATTGTAGGCGGCGGGAAAGCGGGCTTCCAAATAATGCGAGGTGATCCTAAAGAATGGGACCGCCGGGGGATGGGGGGGTTGTTCGTGCAAGTGCCGGTTGCGGGATGCGGCCGCGCGGATGGCGACGAAGCTCAGCGAAGTAGGAAGCCGCAATGACATCGGCGCGCCGCGGCGCAGGCACGATGATGCGACCGGTGTGTTCGCGGTGCGGAGCGACGTCCCGACGTCCGGAATCGGGCATGAAGCATTCGATCGCCGAGATTCGACGCGGGCCGCGCGTGGGCGGGCACGGAAAAGATGAGGGCCGTCCGAGCGGCGCGACGTATCGAAGCGCCCAGGCTCGACGTGAACGGGCGAAGCGCCGCTCGGCGGCAAACATCCGGCGATGAAGCGCCGGCGGCGGGCAGACTCGAATCGGCAAGCCGATCAGTCGTAAAGCGCCGCGCGACGAACGCGATGCAAACGCCGACGTGCCCAACTCGTGATGCGACGCCGTTGCCAACCGCGGCGCAAACGCGCGATCGCTTGCCCGCGCCGCAGTGCGTGCATCGACTCAAGTTCTTGCGTTCGCTTGAGCCGGAGCCTGCGCCTGCGCCCGAGGCTGCGCTTGCGCTTGCGCCTTCGCCGGAGCCTGCGCCTTCGCGCCGCCCGTCGCCGGCTTGCCGGCCGCGACGGGCGCGTCCGGCGGCACGCCGAGCAGTTGCAGCGAGCCGCTCATCACCGACGAGAACACCGGCCCCGCCACCGTGCCGCCGTAATAGCTCTTCGCGGCGGGCTCGTCGATCATCACGGCGACGATGAGGCGCGGATCGCTCATCGGCGCCATTCCCGCGAAGAGCGCGCGGTACTTCCCCTTCGCGTACGACGCGCCCACCTGCTTGCGCGCGGTGCCCGTCTTGCCGCCGATGCGATAGCCGTCGACGCGCGCGGCGCGCCCGGTGCCGCCCTGGCCGACCGCCATCTCGAGCATCGAGCGGATCGCGGCCGCGGTGGCCGGCGTCGTCACGCGATGGCCGCGGTGCGCGTCGGCGAAGTGCGGATCGGCCGTCGTCCTGAGCAGCGACACGGGATGGATCGTGCCGTCGCCCGCGTACGCGGTATAGACCTGCGCGATCTGCAGCAGCGACGTCGACAGCCCGTAGCCGTACGCCATCGTCGCCTGCTCGATCGGCCGCCAGCGCTTGTACGGGCGCAGCCGCCCGGACGCGACGCCGGGAAACGTCAGCTCCGGCGCGCGGCCGATTCCGTATTCCTGGTACTTGTTCCAGATCGTCTCGGCGGGCAGGTGGAGCGCGAGCTTCGCGAGCGCGATGTTGCTCGACATCTGCAGCGCCTGCGCGACCGTGATCGCGCCGTGGTTCGACGTGTCGTGAATCACGTTCGGGCCGATCTTGTACGAGCCGGGGGACGTGTCGATGATCGTCTGCGGCCGCACCTTGCCCGCGTCGATCGACAGCGCGACGACGAGCGGCTTGATCGTCGAGCCCGGCTCGAACGTGTCGATCACCGCGCGGTTGCGCAACTGCTGGCCCGTGAGGCGCGAGCGGTCGTTCGGATCGAACGTCGGATAGTTCGCGAGCGCGAGGATTTCGCCGTTCTGCGCATCGAGCACGACGACGCTGCCCGCCTGCGCGTTGTTGGCGGTGATCGCGGATTTCAGCTGCGCGTACGCGAGCTGCTGAATCCGCCGGTCGACCGTGAGCTCGATCGTCGCGCCGTGCTGCGCGGGCACGAGCGGCCCGGTGTCGGAGATGATCCGGCCGAGCCGGTCGCGGATCACCTGGCGCTGGCCCGCGGTGCCGGACAGCCGCCCGTTCGCGGCGAGCTCGACGCCTTCCTGGCCCTGATCCTCGACGTTCGTGAAGCCGACGACGTGCGCGGCCGATTCGCCCTCCGGGTAGAAGCGCTTCGAATCGGCGATCTGCGTGAGCCCGTCGACGTCGAGCTTCTCGATCCGGGCGGCCGTTTCGGGATCGACCTGGCGCTTGAGCAGCACGAACGAGCGGTCGCTCCTCAGGCGCCGCCGCACTTCGGCGAGCGGCAGGTCGAGCAGCTTCGCGAGCGGCGCGTAAGCCGTCTCGTCGACCTGCTTCGGATTTGCCCAGATCTCGTAGGTCGTCAGGCTGACGGCGAGGAGCGCGCCGTTGCGGTCGACGATGCTGCCGCGCATCGCGCCGAGCTCGATCGTGCGCTGATAGCGTTTCTGGCCCTGGCCGACGTAGAAATCCTGGTTCGCGATCTGCACCCAGAATGCGCGGGCGATCAGCGTGCCGAACGCGAGGAACACGAGGATCACGACGAATTTCGAGCGCCACATCGGCAGGCTCGCCGACAGCATCGGGCTTTTCGCGACGGCGACGTAAGGATCGGACGACTTCGGTTTTTTCTTCAGGCGCATGGGCTGGCTATCGCTGGGCGGGACCGCGGATCGCGTCCCGAAGATGGAATTGTAATGAATGAGTAATGATTTCGTCTGGATTGGCTGCCAAATCATTGAAAAATCTGACAAATGTGGAAGAAGGGCGCGGGGCGCGCGGAACCGGTGCGAGCGGCGAAAGAGAGCGCTACGAGACGTGACGTGCGCGACGCGTGCGCTCGCGGTTGCGCGCGAGCGCGATCGGCGAACGAATCGACGCGTCGGCGCGGCGCTGGATTGACGGTGTTGCCCGGCGAAAGCGGACGGTGGCCGGCGAGGCGTTGCGAATGCGCTTGCCTTGCGCGCCGAGGATGGAAGCCATCGGGCGGTGGGAGGCCGTCGGCGCTAGACGCGCGGCGATCGGCGGATGCGACGAGGCGTGCGATACGTCAGCGGGCGTGGGGACGTCGGCCGGATGGAATGGATCGCCCGCGCATGTGGTCGATTCGGCGTTCGGCCGATGGGATCGCCCAACGGAATGGGCCGGAGGAGCGAGCCGGCGCCCCGAAACCGAAAGCGATCGGCGAATGCGGCGACGGGCGCGATGCGCGAGCTCGAATGCGTCTGCCGCGACGTGTCTGGGCGTTGGCGTGCGCGGGCCGGCCCCCGGTGTCGGTCCGGCGGGATCGCGCGCTGAGCGAGCCGGCGGCGCGAAGCGTCGAGAGGGCGACGTATGCGGCGGGGGGCGTCATGCGCGGGCACGGACAAGTCAGCCGAAGAGAAAGGGGCGTTCGAACGCTGGGCGAAACGGCGTCCGGCGAGCGGAAACGGCCGATTGGCGGAAAGGGCCGCGCGCGAGGCGCGCGCACGGGCAAACGGGCAAACGGGCAAACGGGCAAACGGGCAAACGGGCAAACGGGCAAACGGGCAAACGCTCGCGCGCCGGACGTCACGCGCCGCGAGCGGCGCGCGGTGCGGCTGGACGATTGGACGGTTGGGCGGCTGGGCGGCTGGGCGGCGGCGTGCAAACGCAAACGGGGAGCACGCACCGGATTCGGAGAAAGGCCCGCGAGCTCCTCGCCGCGAGCGACAGAAAGGCCGGAAACGCCGCCCGGCCAACGAAACCGTCCGGGCGGCGAAAGCAAGACGGCGAAAGCAAGACCGGGGCGGCCGAGCCGCCCATCGCATCGGCCGGCGTCGCTCAGGCCGGCAGCGCGAACAGCGCGACCGCCGAGCGCAGCGCGTCCGCCTGATCCTTCAGCGAATGCGCGGCGGCCGCCGCCTGCTCGACGAGCGCGGCGTTCTGCTGCGTGACCTGGTCCATCTCGCCCACCGCGCGGTTGACCTGATCGATGCCCGCGCTTTGTTCGTGCGACGCGTGGCTGATTTCCTCGAGGATCTCGTTCACGCGCTTCACCGACTGCACGATCTCCGTCATCGTCGCGCCCGCGCGCGTGACGAGCGTCGCGCCGTGCTCGACCGTCGTGTTCGACGTCTCGATCAGCGATTTGATTTCCTTCGCCGCCGTCGCGCTCCTCTGCGCGAGCGTGCGCACTTCGCCCGCGACGACCGCGAAGCCGCGGCCCTGTTCACCCGCGCGCGCCGCCTCGACGGCCGCATTGAGCGCGAGGATGTTGGTCTGGAACGCGATGCCGTCGATCACGCCGATGATGTCGCCGATCTTGCGCGACGCGTCGGTGATCTCGTCCATCGTCCGCACGACGTCGTCGACGACCGCGCTGCCGCGCGTGGCGACCTGCGCGGCCTCGTTGGCGAGCTCGGCCGCCTGCGACGCGCTGTCCGCATTGTGCTTCACGTTCGACGTCATCTGGTCCATGTTCGACGCCGTCTCGACCAGCGCGGCCGCCTGCTGCTCGGTGCGCTGCGACAGATCCGTGTTGCCGGCCGCGATCTCGGACGCGCCGACGTTGATGTTCTCGGTGCCGAGCCGCACGCGCGACACCATGTCGATGAGCGCCGTCTGCATCGTGTGCAGCGCGTGCAGGAGGCTCGCGCGGTCGCCGTGGTGGAGGTCGACGTGCGCGGTCAGGTCGCCCTGCGCGATCCGCTGCGCGGTTTCGACGGCCGCTTCGAGATCGCCGCCGAGGCTGCGGCGCACGCTGCGCAGCACGAGCACCATCAGGATCGTCGCGGCGACGCCGAGCACGGCCGTCATCGCGAGCCAGCGGCCGGTGCTCGCGAGCACGGCGGCGTGCAGGTCGTCCATGTACATGCCGGTCACGATGTACCAGTCCCACGGCGCGAAATGGCGAACGGCGCTCGTCTTGTCGATCGGCTTGTCTGCGCCCGGCTTCGGCCACATGTATTCGACGAAGCCGAGGCCGCCTTCCGTGTTGCCCGCCTTCACGATCTCGACGAACAGATGCTTGCCGCCCGGATCGGTGAAGCCCGATACGTCCTTGCCGTTCAGCGCCTGCTTGATCGGATGCATCACGACGACGGGCTTCGAATCGTTGACCGACAGGTAGCCGTCCTTGCCGTAGCGCATCGCGGCAATCGCTTCGAGCGCGGCGCGCTTCGCGTCGGCTTCGGGCATCGCGTTTTGCTGCGACAGCTTGTAGAAATGGCTGCTGACGCTGTACGCCTGCGCGGTCAGGTTCGCGAGCTGCTCGCGCCGGTCCGTGATCATCGACGCGCGGTTCTGCCACGCGCCGGTCGCGCCGATCAGCAGCAGGCCGATCCAAAGAATGACGATCATCGACGCGAGCTTGTGGTTCAGTGAAAGGGAGCGCATGGTCTGTTGTCGGTCAGGCGGCTGATGCTTGGGGACGAATGCCTGTTTATCGGCGCGGCGCACGAGGGGCGCAGGCGGGTATTCCCTAGGTGCGGGCGCGGGCGGGCAAGCCCTGAGAGCGTGTTTGGAAATGCAAATTCTCGCCCTTCCAGCCTTCTCGACGAAGAGCGCCGCTCTGAAAAAACCGTCGCCAAGGCATGCAAGCGCGGTCCAGATGGGCTGGAATTCTCCATTTCATCAATTTTCAAACGGGCTCCGAGAGGCGGTTGGCGGATGCCGGCAGGCGTCGCCGCGCGCGCCGAGGGGCGCGGGACGGTGGGTCATCACGCCGGCCGATCGCGTCGTGGATGGCGATTCGTCGGTCGAACCCGGATCGACGAGGCGGCCGGCGAGATCGGCAAGGCGGCGATCGGCAACGCGTTGCGGCGCCATGCGCAGCGCCGGCATCCGCCGCCGCACGACCGACGTGCGACGACCGACGTGCGCCGCGTAAGGCCGATTTCAAGCCGCGGGCGGCAGGGTGGCCGGCCGAATCGGCGGCGCGGGACGAATCGGGCGGGGTTTCGGCCGTGGGCCGTTGCGCGCGTCCGAAGCCTGCGCGCCGGCCCCGTGCTCGAAGCTCGCTCCAGCGCCGCTTTCCCGATTCTCTCTCCCGATCCGCGCTTCCGATCCTCGCGCTTGCACCCGGCGTGCGAGCCCGAAAGCCGAAGCCGAACGAACGCCGACGCTCAGGTTCGCGGCGCGAGCCGCGCGCACGATCGGGGCGCGCGCGGCGCGTCGGCGCGTCGCGCGCGCGTCAAACCGGGTCCTTGCTCGGCGGCTCTTCCGGTTTTTGCGGATTCTCGTGGTGATGGTGGCCGGGCGACGGCGGCGCGAGCGTGTCTTCCTCGGGGTCGCGAGTGGGGTCGGCGGGCGGTTCCGGCAGCGGCGTGGTGTGATCGGTCATGGAAGTCGGCAAGTGTCGGTGAAAGCGGGACCGGCGCGGCACACGCCGGGTCTCGTCTTCCGTTATAGCCAATCGGGCGCGCGTTTGCCGGGCGATGCGGCGTTAGTCGCGCGGCGGCGGCGCGAGCAGGTCGGCGCGCGTGTCGACGTCGCGCAGCACGGCCGGATCGGCGACGTCGACGAGCGCGGGCGGCGCGGCCGTCAGCAGCGCGCGGGCGCCGATGTCGCCGTCGAGCGCGGCGAGCGCGTCGTAATGGCGGCTCGCGAAGCCGACCGGATGGCCGCGCTGCCCGCGATAGACGGGCGCGACGCTCGACGCGAGCCCGGCGTCGAGCGCGCGCGCGACGGCCTCGATCGTCGACGGCGCGATCCACGGCATGTCCGCGAGCGCGACGATCCAGCCCGGGCTTTCGGCGCGCGCGCGCACGCCGGCCGCGAGACTCGCGCCCATGCCGCGCTCGGCGTCCGGCGCGAACACCACCTGGCAGCCGGCGTCGTTGAGCAGGTGCGCGAGCCGCTCCGCGCCGGGGCGCACGACCGCGACGACATCGGGAAGCACGGCGGCGAGCCGTTGCGCGGCCGCGACGGCGACGGGCGTGCCGTCGGGCAGCTTCGCGAGCAGCTTGCTGTGCACGCCGCCGGGATCGAAGCGGGTGCCGAGGCCCGCGGCCAGCAGCACGCCGGAGGCGAGCGACGCATGGGTCATGGCGGTATGCGGTGGCGAAGGTGCAGCGATTGTGCGGTGCGGCGCGGGCGGGGCGCAAGTTCGGGGAAGCCCTTTCTTCGGACGGGAGCGGCGGGGTGCGGGCGGCATGCCGCTGAAGTCCGCCGGGATGGCGGGCATCGAGATGGGCGGCGCCCGAGGTGAAGGGCGACGATAAACGACGACATACGACGGTAAGCGACGACAAACGACGACAAACGACGGCGGCCGACGACAAGCGAAAACAGGCGACGACAAGCAAGAACAGGCGGCGACGCATTGTCGATCCCGTTTATCGACGCGGCCGATATGGCCGATACAATCGTCGCTCGGTTTATCTTCGCGATCGATTCGCTTTCCACATGGACGCATCCACATTGCTTGCCGCGCGCGCCGCGTTGCTGCTCATCGATTTGCAGAAAGGCATCCACGAACCGAAGCTCGGCCGCCGCAACAATCCGGACGCGGAGTCGCACGCCGAAGCGCTGCTGGCGAGCTGGAGGCGCAGCGGGCGTCCGGTCGTGCACGTCCGGCACGTGTCCCGGTCGCCGGAATCGGTGTTCTGGCCGGGGCAACCCGGCGCGGCGTTTCAGGACGCGTTTTCGCCGCTCGCGCGCGAGCACGTGGTCGAGAAGAACGTTCCCGACGCGTTTGCGGCAACCGGGCTCGCACGCTGGCTGCACGAGCATGGGATCGCGCAGCTCGTGATCGCGGGCGTCATCACGAACAACTCGGTCGAATCGACCGCGCGCTCGGCCGGCAATCTCGGCTTCGACACGATCGTCGCGGGCGACGCGTGCTTCACGTTCGATCAGCGCGACCTGTCGGGGCGGCTCTGGGCCGCCGAGGATGTCCATGCGCTGTCGCTCAGCAACCTCGCGATGGACTACGCGCGCGTGCTGGACGCCGCGAGCATCGTGGCGCGCCTCGGCGGCTGACGCGTGAATCGGCGGCGGCCGTCGCGATCGGCTCGATTGCGTGCCGCCGTCGATGCCGATTGCGTCGGCGCGGTTGGCCGGCGGCCCGGTGCGCGGGCGCGCAGGCCGGCGTCCAATCGCGTACGCCGGCAATTTCGTGTGATTGCGTATTTCCTCGCCCGATCGAAACAATGAAAAGGGCAAGCCGCGATCAAGCGGCGCCGTTCGGTCGTCGGCCGCAAATCGACCGACTGCGGAATCGTCACGCCCGATCCGCATCCGATCCGCATCCGACGGCGGCCGGCGATCGATGGCAATTCCTGACTCCCATCCGAACGCCGCCCGAATCCTCACGCGTCACGCATCGGCCCACCGCCGCAGCAGATTGTGATAAATCCCGGTGAGCGCGATCACGCTGGCATCGCGCCCGCCTTTGTCCGCGGTCAATTGCTGAATCTGCGTGTCGAGCTGGAACAGCAGGGTGCGGTCCGCGTCGTCGCGCACCATGCTCTGAATCCAGAAAAACGACGCGATTCGCGCGCCGCGCGTCACGGGCGTCACGTGATGCAGGCTCGACGCCGGATACAGCACCATGTCGCCCGCCGGCAGCTTCGCGCGGTGGACGCCGAACGTATCCTCGACGCACAGCTCGCCGCCGTCGTACGCATCCGGCTCCTCGAGAAAGAGCGTCGCCGACAAGTCGCTGCGCACGCGGAAATCGGTGCCGCGCAGCAGGCGGATCGCATTGTCGACATGCGTGCCGAACGCGTCGCCGCCCGTGTAGCGGTTGAAGAGCGGCGGAAATACCTTGAGCGGAAGCGCCGCCGAGAAGAACAGCGCGTTGCGCGCGAGCGCGTCCTGGATCGCGTCGCCGATCGCGCGCGCGACGGGCGAGCCCTCCGGCAGTTGCTGGTTGCGCTTCGCGAGCGCCGATTGCGCGCCGGACGTCGCATTGCCGTCGGTCCAGTCGGCGAGCTCGAGCGCGTCGCGGCATTGCGCGACCTGCTCCTTCGTCAGCACGCCGGGAATGTGAAGCATCATGTCGCGAACTCCCGCCGCGCGGCGATCGAACGAAACGCGTCGATCGGCGACGCCGCGAGATACGCGCGCATCTTCGCGACGAACGCGGGCGTCGCGGTGCGCGGCACCCGCGCGAGCCATTCGAGCGCCTCCGCCACGCGGCCGCGCTCGCCGAGCAGGCGCGCATAGTTGAACTGGCCTCGGAAGTCGCCCGCGGCGGCGGCGCGCCGGTAGCAGTCGAAGGCCGCGTCGCGGTCGGCCGCGACGACCCAGCCGTCTTCATGGAAGCCGCCGATCAGGTTGATCGACTTCGCGTGGCCGAGCGCCGCCGCCTTCTCGAACCATTCGAGCGCGGCCGCGCGATCCTCGTCGACGCCTTTGCCGAGCGCGAGCAACGTCGCGTAGTTGTACATGCCCCAGTCGAGCCCCGCGCGCGCGGCCTCGCGATACCAGTACGCGGCGACGGCCGCGCTCGCGGCCGTTCCCCAGCCGAACTCGTAGCAGCGGCCGACCATGTTCATCGCCATCGGATGATCGGCGCGCGCCGCGTGCTTGAACCATTCGAGCGCGGCCGCGGTGTCGCGTGCGACGCCGCGGCCGTCGAGCAGGTATTGCCCGTAGACGGCCTGCGCCTCGACGATCCCGTTCTCCGCGGCCGCCGCGACCCACGCGGCCGCGCGCTCGGGCGGCCCGGCGAGGACCCCGGCGAGATCCTCGCGCGACGCCGATGCGAGCGCCTTCAACGATACCGGCCGCATCGCGTCAGTAGCGCGCGTTCAGCGTGACGAACGCCGAGCGGCCCGGCGCGATCGACGCGTAGTGCGCCGGATACGCCTGATCGAAGTACGTGCGGTTGAACAGGTTGTTCACGTTCAGCCGGACGTCGAGCTTCTTGCTGATCCGGTACTGCGCCATCGCGTCGAAGCGCCAGTACGACGGCACGGCGCGCAGGTTCGCGGTGTCGCCGAACACCTTCGACATGTAGAACGCGCCGCCGCCGACCGTGAGCTTCGGCGTCACGTCGTAGTTCGTCCACAGCGTGAAGCTGTGCTTCGGCGTTTGCGGGAACTGGTGGCCGTTGTCGGCGGTGTTCTTGCCGTTGTCGCGCAGCTCGCTCTTCATGTACGTGTAGCCGCCGAACACCTGCCACGCGCGCGTGAGCTGCCCGGCGAAGCCGAGTTCGAGCCCCTGCACACGCTTGTCGCCGACCATCGCGTACTGGTCGTTCGGCAGCGTGACGCGCGCGTTCGTCGTGTCGATCTGGAAGAGGGCGGCCGTGAGCGAGAGCTTGTCGTCGAGCACGTTCCACTTCGTGCCGAGTTCGATGCTGCGGTTCTTCTCCGGCGCGAGCTGGTCGGCGTTCGAGCCGACGCCGCCGCGGCCCGGCGTGAGCGACTGCGTCTCCGAGCCTTCGCCGAGCAGCATGCCGGCGGGCGTCGACGACGTCGCGTACGACGCATAGATGCTGCCGTTCTGCGCGGGCTTGAACACGAGGCCGAGCTGCCAGTTGAAGAGCGTGTCGTCGCGCGTGTAGGTCTTGCCGCCGTTCGCGCGGGTGTCGGTGAAGCGGGTCGAGTAGTCGTCGAGACGCACGCCGGCGTTCACCTGCCAACGCTTGCTGAGCTCGATCGTGTCGAAGCCGTAGATCGATTTCGTGACGGTGCGCGCGTGCGCGTAGTCGTTGTTGCGCGTGATCGAGCCCGTCCACGGATCGTTCGGGTTCGGCGACCACAGGCTCGTGCAGTTGTAGCCCGACGCGGCGCCGATCCCTTGCTGGCAGATCTTGCCGGTGCCCGTCGCGACGGTGTACGTGTCGCGCTTGCCCCATTCGCGCGACAGCTCGATGCCCGTCGTGAAGCTGTGCTTGAACGGGCCGGTGCGGAATTCGCCGAACAGCTCGGTCAGGTTCGCGATGCTGTTGATCGAGCTGTTGCGATTGTTGTTGCGCCGCCAGACACGGCCGTTGATCACGTTGCCCTGGCTGTCGTCGGGCTGCGTCCAGATGTAGTCCTGCGTCGATTCCGTGTAGCGCGTCGTGTTGCGGATCGTCAGCGACGGCGTGATGTCGTGCTCGATCTTGAGCGTGCTGATGTCCGACGTCGTCTTGCGGAAGTCGCGGTCGATCAGGCCGTAGAAGTTGTGGCGGTCGACGTTGGCCGGATAGATCGTGTCGACGTTCGCCGGCTTGTTCGAGCTCGTGTAGAAGTACGGAATGCCGCTATCGGGCAGGTCGTCGGTCGACAGGTGGTAGTAGCTCGCGGTCACGCGCGTCGGCGTGCCGAGACCGAACGCGATCGACGGCGCGACGCCCCAGCGCTCGTTGTTGACGGCGTCGCGGCCGGCGACGTCGTTGTTGTGGCTCATCAGGTTCAGGCGAAACGCCGCGTGATCGGCGAACTGCCAGTTGCCGTCGGCGGTGAAGCGGCGGTAGCGGTCGGTGCCGAGGCCCGCGCTCGCTTCGGCCGTCGTGCCGAGGTGCGGCGCCTTCGTGACGAGATTGACGCTGCCGCCCGCGCCGCCGCGGCCGCCGTACGCGCCGTCCGAGCCCTTCGTGATTTCGACGCGCTCGGTGTTGAAGATCTCGCGCGTCGTCGCGCCCGTGTCGCGCATGCCGTCGACGAAGATGCTGCCTTGCGTGTCGTAGCCGCGGATGAACGGGCGATCGCCGAGCGGGTTGCCGCCTTCGCCCGCGCCGAACGTGATGCCGGGCACCGTGCGCAGCGCTTCGGTGAGCGTCGCCGCGCCGCTGTTCTGGATCAGCGCCTGCGGGATCACGGTGACGGACTTCGGCGTGTCGACGAGCGGAGCGGTGAATTTCGCCGACGAGGAAAAGTCGGCCTTGTAGCTGTGCTCGGCGGCGCCCTTGACCTGGATCGGCGCGAGTTCCTTGTCGTGATCGGCGGTCGCGGCGGGCGGCGCGGCGTCCTGCGCGAACGCAGGGCTCGCGGCGAGCACGCCGCAAAGGGTGGTGAATTTTCCGAGCTTCAACTCGTCGGAACGCGGCTTCATCAGTGGTATTTCCTCGCCAGATGTGACTCGATCGGGCGAAGCAACCGCCGGTGCGCGACGCACCCCACCCGAATATTACAAATTGTTTTCGGGCGCCATTTTAGTGAATATTTTTATAAATGAGAAGCGTTCTTGTTACGTTTTCTTGAGCAATCGCCGAAAAACCGGCTATCTGATTGAAAGATAAGGAACAAGCGGCTGACTACGCGCAGGCGGGCGCGAACCCGCCTGCGCGCCGCCCTGCGCGCCGGAATCAGTCGATTCCGTGGAACGTCGCGTCCTCGGGCCCGAGATACGCGGGCGGGCGCCAGGTCGCGTCGCGCATCGAGTGCTGGACCAGATGCTCGACGCCGAGCAGCACCGCGAAGATCGCCATGCGCACCGGAATCCCGTTGTCGGTCTGGCGGAAGATCGCGAGGCGCGGGTCGCGGTTCAGGTCGGTCGACAAGTCGTTCGCGCCCGGGCGGCTGTCGCGCGGCAGCGGGTGCATGATCAGCGTGTCGCGGCCGCACGCGGTGTCGACGAGCGCCTGGTTGATCTGGAAATCCGGCGTGTAGCCTTCGAACGATTCGTCGGTGAAGCGCTCCTTCTGGATTCGCGTCGCGTAGACGACGTCCGCGCCCTTCAGGCCCGCCGCGAGGTCGTGCGTCTCCTCGACCACGTGGCCGTTCTTCGAGATCTGATCGACGATGTACGCGGGCATTTCGAGCGTCGGCGGCGACACGAGCGTGAACTTGAGCCCGCGATACAGCGCGAGCAGCTTGACGAGCGAGTGAACGGTGCGCCCGTACTTCAGATCGCCGACGAGCGCGATGTGCGCGCCGTCGACGATCTTGCCGAGCCGCGAGAATTCGCGCTGGATCGTGTACAGGTCGAGGAGCGCCTGGCTCGGATGCTCGCCGGGGCCGTCGCCGCCGTTGATCACGGGCAGGTTGATCGCGCGCGCGAACTCGGCGACGGAGCCTTGCTCGGGGTGGCGGATCACGAGCGCGTCGACGTAGCCTGCCATCACGCGGCTCGTGTCGTAGATCGATTCGCCTTTCGCCATCGACGAGAACGTGAAGCCCGTCGTGTCGCACACCGAGCCGCCGAGCCGGCAGAACGCGGCGCCGAACGATACGCGCGTGCGCGTGCTCGCCTCGAAGAACAGATTGCCGAGCACCGCGCCCTCGAGCACGCGCGAAATCTTGCGGCGGCGGGCGATCGGCTGCATCACGTCGGCGACCCGAAAGAGCGCCTCGACCGAGTCGCGCGAGAACTGGTCGACCGACAGCAGTTGCGGCTTGCCTTCGAACAGAAACTGGCTTGCGAGCGGCGGCGGAGCATCTACGCGATGCGTATAGACTTCGGCGGATTCCGGGCGCGCGACGATCTCGGAGACGAAGCGCTCGACGATTTCTGGCATCCCGCGAGATTCCTGCGAATCGTCGGGCAAAAGCCACGTGTCGAGTGCGCGGCGGCTAATGCCGATGCGGTTCGCGAACGCGTCGCGGGTCATGTTGAGGCGGCGCATCGCGTCGCGCAGGAACGCTTGTTGAGGAACGGTCATCAGTCGGCTCGGCTCTCTAAAATATACGCGATGCGTATGGTAGGTCGACAGCGGCCGAAGTCAAGCGGAAAATGCGAACGAGTTGACGGATGACGGATGACGGATGACGGACGGCGGCGCGGCGCACGAAGCCGCCGTACGAGCCGCGACACGTTTAACAATTGCTTTGCCCCGTGCGGCGCGGCCCGTCCGTATAATCGGGACCAGTCCCCGCGCCTTGGCGCGGGCGGATTCGGATACGTCGGTCGCACGCCAAGCGCCCGCATTGACAAGGAGAGTGAGAATGAACCGCGCGATTGCCGCCGCCCTGCTGATCCTGACCGCCGCGCTTGCCGGCTGCAACACGATCGCGGGCGTCGGCCAGGACATTTCGAAGGGCGGCCAGGCGATCTCGGATACGGCCGAGAAGGCGAAGTAAGCGAGGTCGTTTTCCCGTTGAGGGAATCGCCGCCGTGACGGCGGCGGTATCGGCGGGCCCGGCGCGATGCCGGGCCCGCGTCGTTTCGGGCGGGCGCGAAGGCCGGGCCGCGCGCGCCATGATTCGCCGGCCTCGTCGTCGGCTCTCCTTCGAGCGGGCGTCCCAGACCGGCGAACCGCGCGCACGGCTCGGCCAGCCGGATCGGCGCGCCGCGTTCCGGCCGCGGCAGCCGGCATTCGGCGGCGCGCGACATTCGGCCCGCGACCCATGGCGCATGACTCACGGCGCATGACTCACGGTGCACGACTCACGACTCACGGCGCATGGCGCACGGCCCGCGACATCCGGCGCGCACGCGCGTCACGTCACAGCACGTTCATCATCGCGAGCGCGGTTTCCTGCAGGGGCGGCAGCACGCGCTCGAGCGCGGCTTCGGCGCTTTCGCCGCCGATCGGCATGTTGGTGCTGAGCGCGGCGACGACCTCGCCCTGGCGGTTCTTGAGCGGCACCGCGATTCCGCGCACGCCGACCTGCAACTGCTGCTCGATCAACGCATAGCCGTCGATGCGCGCGCGGTCGATCTTCTCCTGCAGGCGCGACTGGTTCGTCAGCGTGTGCGGCGTGAACGGCGGGAACTCGGTCGAGTCGAGCCACGCGCGCACCGCGTCCTGGTCGTCCTTGTACGCGAGCAGCACGACGCCCGGCGAGATCAGCGGCGCGGGCACGCGCGCGCCGAGCACGAAGCCCGTCGTCATCACGCGCGACACGCCGTTGCGCGCGATCACGACGAGCTCCCATTCGTCGAGCACGCTCACGTACGCGGATTCGTTGAGCGTCGCGCTCAGCTGCTGCAGATACGGCTGCACGGTGCGCGGCAGCCGCGCCGAGTCGAAGTACGACCAGCCCACCCGCAGCACGCGCGGCGTGAGCCCGTAGAGCCGCCCGTCCGTGTACACGTAGCCGAGCGATTCGAGCGTGAGCAGATAGCGGCGCGCGGCGGTGCGCGTCAGGCCGGTGCGCGCGGCGGCCTGGGTCGGCGTCATCCGCGCGTGCTGGCTGTCGAACGCCTCGAGGATCGCGAGGCCCTTTTCGAGGCCCGCGATCCAGTCGCGCTTGTCGAGCGGCGTCTTCTTCATGCTCGGCTCATGGGTGTTTCACGGACGCTTTTCATGCACGTTCGGCCGCCGGCGCTCAGGCGGCGCGCATCCGCGCGGCGACGAACGTCGAGATCAGGCAGCCGATCGCGAGATACGCGGCGACGAGGTGCCACGAGCCGCCGCCGAAGCTGACGAGCGCGACCGCGATGAACGGCGTGAAGCCGCCGCCGACGACGCTCGCGAACTGATAGCCGACGCCCGCGCCGCTGTAGCGGTACTCGGCGCCGAACAGCTCGGTGAAGAGCGGTTGCTGGACGCTCACGACCATGTCGTGCGCGACGTTCGCGAGCATCACCGAGAAGATCACGATCCAGACGGTCGCGCGCGCCTCGAGCGCGACGAAGAACGGCACCGCGCTCGCGAGCCCGACGAGCGCGCCGACGATGTAGACGCGGCGCAGCCCGAAGCGGTCGGCGAGCCACGCGAAGCAGGGGATCGTCACGCAGCTGATCGCGCCCACGAGAAGGCCGATGTTCAGGAACAGGTCGCGCGACATGCCGAGGTTCGACGTCGAATAGCTGAGCGCGAACGCGGTCACGATGTACATCGTGAACAGCTCGGCGAGGCGCAGCGCGACGATGTAGAGGAACGCCTTCGGATGGCGGGTCAGCGCCTCGATCACCGGCAGCTTCAGCTTGCGGCGGCCGTGCTCGACCTTCTCGACGAATTCCTGCGATTCGTCCATGCTCGCGCGCACCCACAGGCCGATCAGCACGAGCACGATGCTGAACACGAACGGCAGCCGCCAGCCCCACGCGTGGAACGCGGCGTCGCCGAGCGTGTGGCTCAGGATCGACACGATGCCCGTCGCGAGCACGAGACCGACGCCGTAGCCCACCTGCACGCCGCTGCTGTAGAACGCCTTTTGCTTCTGCGGCGCGCTTTCGACCGCCATCAGCGCCGCGCCGCCCCATTCGCCGCCGACCGCGAAGCCCTGCACCGCGCGCAGCGCGACGAGCAGCACGGGCGCCCACCAGCCGATCGTGCCGAAACTCGGCAGCAGGCCGATCGCGACCGTCGACAAGCCCATCAGCATCACGGTCAGCACGAGCATCCGCTTGCGGCCGAGCCGATCGCCGTAGTGGCCGAACACGACGCCGCCGAGCGGCCGGAACAGGAACCCGACGCCGAACGTCGCGAATGCGGCGAGCGTGCCCATCGTCGGGCCGACGTTCGGGAAGAACGCGTGGTTGAACACGAGCGCGGCGACGATGCCGTACAGCAGGAAGTCGTACCAGTCGACGACCGCGCCGACGAAGCTGCCGATCGCGGCCTTGCGGGCCTGGTTCTTGTGGATGGGTTCGGCGCCGACCGCGCCGGCTGCGTCAAATGCTGGGGTCATTCCTTGTCTCCTGTTGTCGTCGGCGCATGGCCGCCGCGGCCGCGACGCGTCTGCGGCGTGGCCGACGCGGCTCGCGCAAGCCGTCGTGCCGGGTTGACACGCAGCATAGGAGCGGCGGCGGCTTCGGAGCAACGGAACGGCACGTCATGATGAACGATCATCGAACGCAGGCGTGCGATTATCGAACGGTTTCGGGGTTTGCACTAGGCCGGCGCAAGCCCGTCGCCGGCGTGAACAGGCCCTGGGCGGGCGGCCGATGCGCGCCGCGCGTCGACACCGCTTGGCATCGTGAACGATTTGGTTAAAATTGCCGGCGCCGTCCGGCAATCGACGATCGCCCGCCGTCGCGCCGCGCCGCCGCGATTGCGCACGGCCGCGCCGATCGCAGGTCGCGTAAGATCTACCGCCAGCCCAGGAGACACCGATGCCCAGCCCCGCCAGCTCCCCGTCCAGCGCCCCCGCGTTTACCGGCCCGCCGGGCGACAATCCACTCGGGATGGCCGGACTCGAGTTCGTCGAATTCGCGTCGCGCGAGCCCGACGCGCTCGCGCGACGCCTCGGGCAGCTCGGTTTCAAGGCGATCGCGCGCCACGTCAGCAAGGCGGTCACGCTGTACCGCCAGGGGCACATGAACTTCCTCGTCAACGCGGAGCCCGACTCGTTCGCCGCGCGCTACGCGGACGAATACGGCACGGGCGTCTGCGCGATCGGCATCCGCGTCGACAACGCGCAGCGCGCGTTCGACCGCGCGATCGAGCTCGGTGCGTGGGCGTTCGAGGGCGAGCGGATCGGCGTCGGCGAGCTGACGATTCCGGCGATCCAGGGGATCGGCGCGTCGCACATCCATTTCGTCGACCGCTGGCGCGGGCGGGGCGGGCTGCGCGGCGGCGTCGGCGACATCTCGATCTTCGACGTCGATTTTCGCCCGATCGACGTCGCGACCGCGCAGGCCGACCTCGACTACGTCGGCACGGGCCTGCGGCAGGTCGACCACCTGACGCAGACGGTCGGCAGCGGCCGGATGCAGGAGTGGCTCGATTTCTATCGCGATCTGCTGCATTTCCGCGAGATCCACGAGCTCAACGCGAACTGGCACGTGTCGGAGGAATCGCGGGTAATGGTGTCGCCGTGCGGCGACGTGCGGATTCCGGTGTACGAGGAGGGCGCGCGGCGCACCGAGCTGATGCACGAATACCTGCCCGACCATCCGGGCGAGGGCGTTCAGCACATCGCGCTCGCGACCGACGACATCCTCGCGTGCACCGACGCGCTCGTCGCGAACGGCGTGGAGTTCGTCGAGCCGCCGGCGCGCTATTACGACGAGATCGACGCGCGGCTGCCCGGCTGCCGGATCGACGTCGACGCGCTGCGCACGCGCGGCATACTGGTCGACGGCGAGATCGGCGACGACGGCGTGCCGCGGCTTTTCTTCCAGACCTTCGTCAAGCGGCGGCCCGGCGAGATCTTCTTCGAGATCGTCCAGCGGCAGGGGCATCACGGCTTCGGCGAGGGCAACCTGCGCGCGCTCGCGCACGCGCGGGGCGCGGGCGGCTGAGCGGATTCGCGGCGTCGCCCGCATGCGTTTGCGGCGGACTCGCCGGGGCGGGCGACAGCGCTTCGCGCGCGGACGCACGTACGAACCTGCCAACGGGCACCCCGCCGCCGGCGCCGCTCATCCGTCGATCTTCTCGAACAGCAGCGATGTCGCGGTGAGCCCCGGTCCGAACGCCACCGACACGATCTTGCCGCCGACGGGCACCGCGTCGTCGCCGAGCATCGCCTGCCAGATGTGCGGCACAGTCGCCGACGACATGTTGCCGCACTGCTTCAGCACGTCCCAGCTCCAGTGCATCCGCGCGCGATCGACGCCGAGGCTCGCGACGATATGATCGAGAATCTTCGGCCCGCCGGGATGGATCGCGTAGAGCAGCGCGTTGCGCTCGCGCGCGAAGTCGATTCCGCATTGGCCGCACAGCTTCGTGAAGAGCGGCGCGATCGCGTCGCGTATGTAGAGCGGCACGCGTCGCGACAGATACATCTCGAAATTGTGCTCGCCGGGCTTCCAGGTCATCTCGTGGGTCGACGCTTCGATGATCGCGGTTTCCGCCGCGAGCAGGCGCAGCCCGCGCTTGTGCCGGCGGCGCGCTTCGTCGCCGCGATACGCGGAATACTTGATGAACCCGTCCGCGAACAGGGTGAGCGTGACGAGGTTGCCGCTCGACAGATCCGAAAAGTCGCCGTGGATCGACAGCAGCTCGGTGTGCACGACGTCGACGCGGCGCTTCGGTTTCGGCAGCAGGCAATGCGCGGCGGACAGATAACCGGACGCCATGTGAACGGGCGGAAACGCGCCGTAGCAGCCCATGTGGTACGAGTGCGTGACGTTCGTCGAGAGCCAGCGCTTGCGCGACACGAGCTTTTGCGCGGCGCTCGGCGACAGGTAGCCGGAGCAGCTCACATGGATGATGTCGTCCGGCGCCTCGCGCTCGTTTTGGTAGAAGCGCTCGAAACATGTGTCGGCGACTTCCGCGAAGTAGTCGAGGCGCTCGCCGAGCCCGCGCCCGCGCGGCGACTCGACGCCGACTTCGTTGAAGACCGCACGGTCCCACGTGTCCGGATCGCCGTTCAAGCGGGTCGACGAGGGAAGCGCGTGCAGTTGCCGGTGGCCGATGTGCTCGGGCGCGACGCCATAATGCCAGACGCGATCGCGAATGTAGGACGACAGATCGGTCCGGACGGCGTCGCCGACATCGACATCGTCGCGTTCGACTTCAAAGCGGCTCGATTCCCGGCCGCTCTTTTGCTCGATGAGCCATGCGATGTAGTCGAGCGATCGAGCCTGCGGCATCGGCGGCGACAATTGTTCGGAACGGAAATCCGTCAGCACGACGTCGAGTGATTGGGCCATGGCGATCTCCCTGTTCGAGTGGGGGATGGTGTCGGGAACGGCAAACGGCGTCGCGGCGGCTTGTGCGGAACGCGCGCCGGGGCGCGCCTCGGGGCTGCCGCGCGTCCCCGGCCGACGCGCGCCGATCGGCGCGCTAGCCCGCCGGCGAGCGAACCGGCGACGATTCGTCCGAGGCGGCCTCGCGCGTTGGCCGATCGATGAGGCCCAGGGCCGGAGCGGCGCGCGGGCGATTCGAGAAGACGCGCTATCGGCCGCGCGCGAGCGGCCCGGCGAGCCCCGCGATGCGCGCGGGCCGGACTGCTCCGCGCGGCGAGCGTCGCACGCGAATCATTTCTTGCCCTGCAGCGCGATGCCGACGTAGTCGCGCAAGCGCTGCACCGCGAATTCAACCGGCTTGCGCTTGCCCCATGTGAACGGCCGCGGCAGTTGCGATTCCATGCCGATGTCGCGAACGTTCCAGCGCAGCCCGCTTTGCATCGACGCGATCTCGACTGCGGTGTCCTTTTGCGTGCGCGTCAATCGGGTTTCGAGGTTGTCGAGCGCGTCAAGCACGACGCCCTCCGGGCCATAACGCTTGAACCAGACCTTGTCGTTGTAGTGCTCGCGGTACCACGCGACGAACTTGTCGGACAACTGCGATGTGCCGCCGATGCCGAAGCGGCTCGCGCCTTGCTGCAAGCGCTCGAACTGCTTTTCGGCGACATAGAAATCCTCGTAGGCGATCGCGCTCGTGAACGCCTTGCGCGGCGTCGTCAGATTGAAGATCACCTTCGCGAGCGGCGTGGCGAGCTTCTTCGACGAAGGCATCATCATCAGGAAGTGCCGGTTCGAATGCTCACGCGTGGGGACGATCAGCAGATAGATATGGACCGCGTACCATTCGCTCAAGTGCGGCTGCGCGAGCGTCGCGGCCGGCGAGAGCTCCGGATCGTAGTGATAGCGCAGATTCTGATGCCGCTCGCCCGCCACGCTTCTGCGGTGCACGTGCCTCGTGTGCAGCAGGTCGAGGAATCCCGCCGTCCACAGATCCCACGGCTGGTTGAAGTCGAACACGTCCGCCCTGAAGCAGGCCGGCAATGGCGCGTCGTCGCCGATGAGGCGCGTGAGCGGCTGTACGAACGGGATCGGCTCCGACGCGTCCGGATAGATCCAGATCAGCAGGCCGTCGTCGAGCGCCGGATAGCTGTATCGGCACGCGTCCATGCGATTCGACATGCCGCTCGGATGGCTGCATTGGCCGGCGCCGTTGAACTGCCAGCCATGGTAGCGGCAGACGATGTGTCCGTCTTCGACCGTGCCGATCGACAACGGCACCGATTTGTGCGGGCACAAGTCCTGCAAGCATTGAACGCGGCCGCTCGCGTTGCGGAACAGCGCGAGCGGCTCGCCGAATAGCGAGATGCCGTGCGGTAGCGTCGAGCCCACGTCGTGCGAGTAAGCGACGGGCCACCAGTTCTTGCGCAAGTCGTCGTTCGGCTGTCGCGGGCGGTTGCCGTGCGTGGTGTCGGTCTCGGTGATTTTCAGTTTCAGTGAGTGCATGTCGAACTCCTGTCGTCGAGATGCGGTGCCGTTGCCAGTTTCCTTCCGGTGGCGAGCGGTTCCGGCGCGCGCGGGCCGGATCTCGGAGGGCGGCGGCGAACGCTTGTCGTGTGGCGCGGCGTCGCGTGCGCAACGCGCCGCCCGCGAGCGATGTCGCCGGATGGGCGGACCAAGGCGGCGCGGAGCTGCTTCGAGTGCAATGATTCAACGCACGCCGGGCGCGACGGTGCGCTAATTGACGAAGCACGCTTGCGATGGCGGTCTCTAGCCGCAGCGCGCCGTTTGTCGGATGTCGTGGGGCAAACGCTTTTTCTACAAGATTTTTTTGCGATTTCGAAATCAGTATAGGTTCAGTTATTTTTTGTCGACGGCAACTTCATGGTATGGCCTCTCTAATCAATGACGATTTATTTTTAAAAAATAGCCAATTGTTTGATTTTGGCTGAATCATGAAAATCGGTATTGCGATCTGCTTGAAGAAAATTCTCGAAATCGCATTCATTTCGGATACGGCCCCGGCGATTCGCCGGCCGCGTGCGAATTAGGTCGCCACCAAGGTTTTCGTTGCACCGCGCCATACGATTCGCGCGGCGACCCCGCCCCGATTCGACGCGGCCGGCTCGCGCCGAATGCGCCAAATGCGCCGGATGTTCGTTTTCATCGCGTTTCCGTGTTTCGACTCGACTCGGCGTTTCGTTTCGAATGTTTACTTTATTTTTTGCGCGGGCACCGGTTTCAAACGACGACGAAGCGCGGCGGCGGCGGCTCGGCATTGCGATATGGGACACCCTCTGCGCGGCTCAAACGGTAAGCGGCGCGCACGCGCCGCCGGTTGGCGTTTTCGCACCTTTCACCCACCTTGACCCTCGGCTCGGCGAATGGCTCAATCAGTCAGCGCCGCGCTGGAATCCGCCAAGCGGGCCGCCGGCGGCGCGACCCGACCGAACAAGATCCAAGAGCAATTGGAGGAGATACATGAAGCTTGCGCGTTTCATTGGGGGCTGGAGTTTGGTGCTTGCCGCCTCGCTCGCCCACGCGGGCGTGTCCTGCCGCCCCGCGACGCCCGCCGAAGCGGCCGTCTACACGACGCCGTTCCAGTTTCCCGGCGTGAGCTCGCCGAAGGACGGCACCTGCTGGGTCAACAACCAGACCGTGACGGCGACGGACGGCACGCGTCTCACCGCGAACGTGTTCTTGCCGAAGATCACGAGCCCCGACCAGAAGTTTCCTGCGATCGTGATGATCTCGAGCTGGGCCGCAGCCGATTTCTTCGAGTATCTCGGCCAGCAGCGCAAGCTCGCGCAGGACGGCTACATCGTGCTCGCGTACACGGCGCGCGGCTTCTATCTGTCGGGCGGGCAGGTCGAGGTCGCGAGCCCGCAGGACGTGAAGGACGTATCGTCGGCGCTCGACTGGGTGTCGGCGAACACGCCCGCCGATCCCGACAAGCTCGCGGCGAGCGGCATTTCGTACGGCGCGGGGCTGTCGCTCCTCGCGCTCGCGCAGGACAAGCGGCTGAAGACGGCGGCCGCGCTCTCCGGCTGGGGCGATCTCGCCGATCAGCTCTACGGCGCGCAGTCGCCGAACGCGACGTGGAGCGCGGTGCTGTTCCTGTCCGGCAAGGTGACGGGGCGGCTCGATCCGATCGTCGACCAGTACGTGAAGGCGCTGCTCGATCCGAACACGACGCAGGCCAAGGCGGACGAGATCATCGCGTGGGCGCGGGTGCGCTCGCCGTCGACGTATCTCGACGCGCTGAACCGCCGCGGCGCGCCGGTCTTCATCAGCAAGAATTTCGAAGACGACATGTTCACGCCGAACTCGTCGCTGAAGCTGTTCTCGCAGTTGACGGTGCCGAAAAAGCTCGTGCTGAATCCGGGCATCCATGCGCAGGCCGAGATTCCGGGCGCGCTCGTCGGCGCGCCGAACGTTCCGTACGACCAGGCGCACCGCTGGTTCGACCGCTGGCTGAAAGGCGTGCAGAACGGCGTCGACACGGAGCCGAAGGTGTCGATGCAGATCAAGTTCACGAACACGCGCGAATCGTTCGACACGTGGCCCGCGAGCAACGTGCAGGCGCAGACGCTGTACGTCGCGCCGCGCGGCCCGCTGCGCTGGGATCTGTCGTGCCTGTGCAAGAAGGGCGTGTCGGGCGCGCTGCAGAGCGGGCCGAACCGCACCGCGGGCGGCGATCTGATCCAGAACTTCGCGGACACGACCGCGACGAGCGGCCCGATTCCGGTGCTGTCGACGTTCGGCGAGAGCCTCGGCGCGCCCGTCGTCAATCAGCTCGCCACCGTCAATCTCGCGACGGGCGTGCGCTACGAGGGCGCGCCGCTCGCGCAGCCGCTGCATCTGCGCGGCGTCGCGCAGCTGAACCTGCGCGCGACGCCGTCGCAGGCGCGCGCGCAGGTCGTCGCGTACCTGTACGACGTCGACGCGCTCGGCTTCGGCAAGCTGATCACGCACGGCGCGCGGACCGTGCACTGGGCGAGCCCGGGCGCGACGATCGATTTCCCGATCGAGTTTTCGGCGACCGCGTACGACGTGCCGGCGGGCCACCACATCGGCATCGTGCTCGACACGTACGACAGCCTGTATCAGCCGCCCGTCAATCCGGGCGAGCGCTTCGGCGTGACGTTCGAGTTCGATCCGAACAAGCAGTCGACGCTCGTGCTGCCGGTGCGCTCGTAACGCGCGCGCGACGCCGATCGACGGACGCGCCGCGGCGAAGTGACGAGGCGGCGCGCATCGGCGACGAAACGCCCGGCGCGAGCGGCCGGGCGTTGGCAAAAAAAATGGACGGCCGTATCGCTACGCCGTCCTCAAGCGCCTCTTTCGAGGTAGGGTATTCAGCCGTCGATTTTCGATCTCGTTCTGCTCGTGCCAGCCAGTTTGCTCCCCGTATGGTTCGGCCCCGTCGCGGCCCGGCGTGCGCCGGGCCTTCCTCGTGATGTCCGGCCTGCCTGTCTTTTTTCTATCCCCGTAGCTTTTTTCTATCCCCGTAGCGATTGTTCCGCGATCCGCGTGGCCGCCGCGCGTCACACGCGCGCGAGGCCGACCGGATCGATGATGCGAATCTGCTTGCCGCGCGGCGCGATCAGCTTGTCGCGCTGGAACTTCGACAACATCCGGCTGACGGTCTCGAGCTTCATTCCCAGATAGCAGCCGATTTCCTCGCGCGTCATCCGCAGGTTGAATTCCGCGGCCGAGTAGCCGCGCTTCTGGAAACGCTCGGAGATGTTGAGCAGGAACGCGGCGACGCGCTGGTCGGCCGTCATCGTGCCGAGCAGCATCATCTGGCTCGACTCGCGGACGATCTCGCTGCTCATCAGGCGATGCACGTGATGCTGCATCGGCTTCACGTCGCGGCACACGACTTCGAGCTGCGCGAACGGAATGATGCAGACGGTGCTGTCCTCGAGCGCGACCGCGTCGCTGTTGTGGCGGCCGGCGCACACGCCGTCGAGGCCCATCGTCTCGCCGACGATCTGGAAGCCCGTCACGTGCTCCTGGCCGTCGCGATGCATGACGACCGTCTTGAACGAGCCGGTGCGCACCGCGTAGATGCTCTGGAACGTGTCGTGCGTGCGGAACAGCGTGTCGCCGCGCTTGACCTGACGCGTCGAGCAGATCAGCGCGTCGAGCTTCGCGAATTCGTTGACGGTCAGGTCGGCGGGCATGCAGACGCTGCGCATCGCGCAGTTCGAGCAGCGCGTGGCCGGACGCTTGGCCGCGTCGTCACGCGCGGCCGCACGCACCGCTATCATCGCGCGCTGCTGCGCCGCGGGCGTCAAGGCGTTCTGCGTTTGCGCTTGCAACATGATCTGCTCCTGTCATTCGGCTGCGTGCGGTCGACGCGCGCTGGCCAGGGTCCTCACGGTGCGGCAGGCGGCGTCGACGTCGGCGGTCTTGTCGAAGAAGAAATCCGCTCCCGCGTCGCTGCATGCCGCGCGAAATGCCGGTCCGGACAGGTTGGTCAGCACGATCTTGACCACCTTCGGAGCGGCGCGCGTCAGCGCCGAAATCAACTCGAGTCCGCTGCCGCCCGTCAGTCTCAGCTCGATGACGGCGACGTCGGCGCCCGTTTCGAGAATGCCCGCGAGCGCGGCCGGAGCGTCCTCGGCCTCGCCGACCACCTCGACCCCGAGGATCGTCTCGAACAGCGACGTAAGGCGATCTCTGACCGGGGCCGCGTAGTCGGCGAGAAAGACTCTCAGCGGAGGAGTTGACTCGCGTGCATCCATGACCGGCAGTATGGTCGGCCCGGGCGCGGCGCGAAATCAGCGCCGGGTGAAAATGGGGTAGGCAATGGCGGGTTCGACGTAGGGATATTCCTACGAGGGATTGCGCGGATGCGGACAGGCGCCGGGGCGCGGGGCGGTGGAGGCGGAACGTGCGGCGGAAACGGCGCGCTCAGGGGGCCGGCGTCGAGGGCACGGCCGGCCCGGCCGTGGCGCATCGCGCGGAGGGCGCGGGGCGGCGAGCGGTCGAGTTGTCGAGCGGCGGCTCGTGGAAAGCGCGCCGCCGCAACGGCAGGCGGAATCGGGCCAAATCGATTCGAATCGGGCGGAATCGGTCAGCCACGGGCGACGAGCGCCGCCCGGTAAGGACGATAGCGGGCGAACGCAAGCGGCGAACCCGCGGCCGGCAGGCGGGCCGGGAAGCGCACGAACGAACGAGCGAGCGGCGCAGGCGCGCGCGGCCCGCCCGCGGCGACGCGCTCGATCAGACTTCGTCGCTGTCGTCGAACAGCTTGTGCCGCAGCGCGTAGCGCACGAGCGCCGCATCGTGCGGCATCTGCATCTTCTCGAGGATGCGCGCCTTGTAGGTGCTGACCGTCTTCGCGCTCACGTCGAGCGCCTGCGCGATCTCGGTGATCGTCTCGCCGGCGGCGATCCGGCGGAACACGTCGAACTCGCGGTCCGACAAGCGCTGGTGCGGCAGCGATTCGACGGGCTCGTTCAGGCTCTGCGCGAGCCGCTCGGCCATCGCGAGGCTCACGTAGACGCCGCCCGCCGCGATCTTCGTCAGCGCGCCGACGAGCTCCGCGCTCGCGCTTTCCTTCGTCATGTACCCGGACGCGCCCGCGCGAAACGCGCGCGACGCGTATTGCTGCTCCGCATGCATCGTCAGCACGAGGATGCGCAGCGCGGGCTTTTCCTCCTTGATCTGCTTGATGAGATCGATGCCGTTGCGGCCCGGCATCGACAGGTCGAGCACCAGCACCTGCGCGTCGGCCGAGCGCATCAGCTCGATGGTCGAGATGCCGTCGCACGCCTCGCCGACGACCTCGAAGCCCGTCGCGCTGCCGAGAATGTGACGCAGGCCGTCGCGCACGAGCGCGTGATCGTCCGCGATCAAGACCTTGATCATAGGAGCGCGTCCTGTTGCCGGATCGCCGCGAGCGGCAGCGCGACCTTGATCGAGAAGCCCTGTCCGGGCACGGAATCGATCGTGACGGTGCCGCTCAGCATGTGCGCGCGCTCGCGGATGCCGATGAGCCCGAACGACTTGTCGCCGTGCCTGTCGCGACGCTCGCCGGGCTGCACGCCGCGGCCGTCATCCTTGATCTGCAGCAGGCACAAGTCCTGGTCGATCGCGAGCGTGAGGTCCACGCGGGACGCGTCCGCGTGGCGCGCGACGTTGGTGAGCGCCTCCTGGACGATCCGGAACAGCGTCGTCGCGCCGGCGTTCGTGAAGCGCGTGTCGGCCGTGTCGAGCCGGCGCTCGACGTCGATCCCGTAGCGATTCGTGAAATCGTTTGCGAGCCATTCGATCGCGGGCACGAGACCGAGATCGTCGAGCATCACGGGCCGCAGGTCGGCCGCGATGCGCCGCACCGACGCAACCGTCGAATCGATGAGCCGCCGCATCCCTTGCAACTGCTGCTCGACGGCCGCGATCGGCTGCGCGTCGGCTTGCTCCTCGCGATGGCGGGCGAGTGCGATCGCGATTGCCGATACGTCCATCTTGAGCGCGGTGAGCTGCTGACCGAGATCGTCGTGCAGCTCGCGCGCGATTCGCGTCTTCTCCTCCTCGCGCACGTTCTGCAGGTTCGCGGACAGCTCGCGCAGCTCCTCGCGCGACTGGCGCAGCGCATTCTCGGCGCGCACGCGCTCGGTGACGTCGCGCAGCATCACCGTGTACAGCTTGCCGGAGCCGTCGCGGATCTGCGAGATCGACGCCTCGATCGGAAACTCCTCGCCGTTCTCGCGCAGCCCGAACAGCACGCGCTGGCGGCCCATCTGCCGCTCGGACACGCCCGTCACGCCGAACTGCTCGACGTGCTTCGCGTGCGCCGGGCGAAAGCGCTCGGGGATGAAGCGCGACAGCGACGAGCCGATCGCATCCATCGCGGACACACCGAACACGCGCTCGGCGGCCGGATTGAAGATCACGATGGTCTGCCTGTCGTCCACCGTGATGATCGCTTCCATCGACGAGCGGATGATGCCCATCATCCGCGCTTCGTTGAGCGGGCTGTCGTCGGCGTATTCGCTGCGCGCGCCGAGCCGGCCGACGAGCAGATACGCGAGCACCGCGAACAGCGCGGAGGTGGCCGCGCCGGCGACGAGCACCGTGGTCGCGACGGCGTTCGAGCGGATCGCCGCCCAGCGGTTCTCGGTCTTGTAGGCGAGGGTGAGCGGCGTGCCGCCGAAATTGAGCGGGTCCGCTCGCGTGAGCGGCGGATGCGACGAGTCCGCGCCGGCGTCGTCGCGATCGGTCGTGTAGACGAGCGCGCCGCGCTCGCCCGCCGTCAGGCGCAGGTCGATGTCGCGATCGTTCGACGTCGACAGCTCGACGAGCCGCCGCGGATCGAGCGTCGCGACCAAGAAGCCCGACGTGTCGGCGCGGCGGCGCTCCGCGGCGGGCAGCGCTTCGTTCGCGGCGTAGACGGGCAGGTAGAGCGCGAGCGTGCCGGCGCCGTTGTCCGGCGCGTACGTGCCGTCGGCCGGCGCCGCATGGGCGTCGAGCGTCGCGAGGCCGGAGTCGGCCGCGCGCAGCAGCGCGGCGCGCGCCTGCGGATCGACGCTCGCTTGCGCGGCGCCGACGATCGCTTTCGCGTCGATGAAGCCAAGCGAGCGGATCGGCGAGCGCGCACGGTCGAGATCGAGCTGCGCCTGATAGTTCGCCCAGCCGCCGGCGGCGGGCGACGCGTTCGAGCCGAGCATGCCGCGCGCGCCGCGCAGCACCGTCGTGGCGGTCAGCAGCTCCTGGCGCAGGGTTGTCGTCACATGTGCGGCGCGGCGCTCGAAACGGGCCTGCGCGGCGTCGCGCTCCTGCTGCAGCACGAGGCGCGCGACGCCGTACGACGCGGCGATGCCCAGCGCGGCGACGGCCACGGCCACGAGCGCGGCGCGCCGGTCGGTGCGGGACGCATCGCGCGATGCGCCAGGGCTGAACCCGCTGGCGGTCATGAATTCATACCTATGCTTCGTTATGCCGGTGTTGCTGGTTGGGGGGCATCGAGCGAATGCGCTCGATACGCGGCGGGTATTGGAATGCCGATATTTTGCGTGATTCCCGTCATTTTCGGCAATGCGACAACGCGGAGGCGCCGCGTGCCGAATTCTTTCAAATATTGCGCCGCGAGGCAATCGGTTCCCACCCGGCACAGCCGCGCGGACTCGACACGCGCGCGCGAGCCGCCGTCAACGTCCGCGAGCCGCGCATCGCATCGTGCGGTGCGGCATTCGCGCGACGGGCAAGAATGCGCCGCGCGCGCGATCGGCATTTTTTGCGCCGCCATGCGCGCGTCATCGATTTCACCGATATTCGGCGAGACCTCGCCATCGGCATTTTCCATGTCTTGGCGATCATTCGAATGGCGTGCGGCGCGAGTTTTCCGTTACCGATTATTTCGCTGCCGCGTCGGCGGATTCGGCCGCGCAATGGCGGCGCCCGGCCGATTTTGCATCGGATGCCGGCGCCGGCCCGATCGGCGCAAATGCCCGGCCGGCGCCGCGGCGCGCCGCCCCGGCCGGCGGCGGCGCGCGCTCCGCGCGGGCGCGACGGCGGCCGCGATTGGTTGCGTTACCTTTACTTTGCGAAGGGCCGTTGCTAGATTCAAAACCGTGCGCCTCACTCCCCCACAAGGATCGCCATGAGCCATTTCCTGGACAGGCTGCGCTTTTTCGCGACGGCCCGCCCGCAGTTTTCCGACGGGCACGGCGCGGTCACCGACGAGGACCGGAAGTGGGAAGAGGGCTACCGGCAGCGCTGGCAGCACGACAAGATCGTCCGCTCGACGCACGGCGTGAACTGCACCGGCTCGTGCTCGTGGAAGGTCTACGTGAAGGGCGGCATCGTCACGTGGGAGACGCAGCAGACCGACTATCCGCGCACGCGAGCGGACATGCCGAACCACGAGCCGCGCGGCTGCTCGCGCGGCGCGTCGTACTCGTGGTACCTGTACAGCGCGAACCGGCTCAAGTACCCGCTCGTGCGCAGCGCGCTCGTCAAGCTGTGGCGCGCGCGGCGCCGCACGATGGCGCCCGTCGACGCGTGGCGCTCGATCGTCGACGACGAAGACGCGCGGCGCGCCTATCAGAGCCGCCGCGGCCTCGGCGGCTTCGTGCGCGCGACGTGGGACGAAGTCAACGAGATCGTCGCGGCGGCGAATGTTCATACGATAGCCCGCCACGGGCCGGACCGCGTCGTCGGCTTCTCGCCGATCCCGGCGATGTCGATGGTGTCGTACGCGGCGGGCTCGCGCTATCTGTCGCTGGTGGGCGGCGTGTGCCTGAGCTTCTACGACTGGTATTGCGACCTGCCGCCCGCGTCGCCGCAGACGTGGGGCGAGCAGACCGACGTGCCCGAGTCCGCCGACTGGTACAACTCGACCTTCATCATGATGTGGGGCTCCAATGTCCCGCAGACGCGCACGCCCGACGCGCACTTCCTCGTCGAGGCGCGTTACCGGGGCACGAAGATCGTGTCGGTGTTCCCCGATTACGCCGAAGGCGCGAAGTTCGGCGACCTGTGGCTGCATCCGAAGCAGGGCACCGACGCGGCGCTCGCGCTCGCGATGGGGCACGTGATCCTGAAGGAATTCCACGTCGACGGGGCGAGCGACTATTTCTCCGATTATTGCCGCCGCTACACGGATATGCCGTGCGTCGTGCGGCTCGTGCCGCATGGCGCGGGCTACGTGCCCGAGCGGCTCGTGCGCGCGTCCGACTTCGGCGGCGCGCTCGGCGAAACCGGGCGTCCGGAATGGAAGACCGTGATGATCGACGACGCGACGGGCGAGTTCGTCGTGCCGGTCGGCTCGATCGGCTTTCGCTGGGCGCAGCAGGACGGCGGCGATCGCGGCAAGTGGAACCTGAAGGCCGAGACGTCGGCGGGCGACGCGCTCGCGCCGCGGCTGTCGCTCGCGAAAGCGCATGACGAAGTCGTCGACGTGCTGTTTCCGTACTTCGGCAACCAGCCGCACGCGCATTTCGATCACACCGCGCATCCGTCCGAGCTGTCGCGCAAGATCGGCGCGCGGCGCGTCGCGACGCCAAACGGCGAGATGCTCGTCGCGACCGTCTATGACCTGTTCGTCGCGAACTACGGAATCGATCAGGGCCTGGGCGGCCGCGACGTCGCGAAGACCTATGACGACGACGTGCCGTACACGCCCGCGTGGCAGGAGGCGATCACCGGCGTGAAGCGCGGCGACGCGATCGCCGTCGCGCGGCAGTTCGCGGAAAACGCGCACAAGACGCAGGGCAAATCGATGGTGATCGTCGGCGCGGGGATCAACCACTGGTTCCACATGGACATGACGTACCGCGCGATCATCAACATGCTGATCATGTGCGGCTGCGTCGGCAAATCGGGCGGCGGCTGGTCGCACTACGTCGGCCAGGAAAAGCTGCGGCCGCAGACCGGCTGGACCGCGCTCGCGTTCGCGCTCGACTGGCACCGGCCGCCCAGGCAGATGAATTCGACATCGTTCTTCTACGCGCACACCGACCAGTGGCGCTACGACCCGATGGACCCGGCCGCGCTCTTGTCGCCGCTCGCCGACAAGAGCCGCTTCCACGGCGCGCCGATCGACTACAACGTGCGCGCCGAGCGCATGGGCTGGCTGCCGTCCGCGCCGCAGCTCGCCGCGAATCCGCTGCGCGTCGGCGCGGACATCGCCGATCCCGCGCACGCGGGCGCGGAGATCGCGCGGCGGTTCGCGTCGGGCGAGCTGAGGATGGCGTGCGAGGACCCCGACGCGCCCGAGAACTTCCCGCGCAACCTGTTCGTGTGGCGCTCGAACCTGCTCGGCTCGTCGGGCAAGGGCCACGAATATTTCCTGAAGCACCTGCTCGGCACGACGCACGGCGTGCAGGGCGACGAGATCCGCGAAGGCGAAGGCGCGCGCCCCGAGGAAGTGACGTGGCGCGCGCAGGCGCCGCGCGGCAAGCTCGATCTGCTCGTCACGCTCGACTTCCGGATGTCGACGACCTGCATGTACTCCGACGTCGTGCTGCCGACTGCCACGTGGTACGAGAAGGACGACATGAACACGTCGGACATGCATCCGTTCATCCATCCGCTGTCGGCCGCGGTCGATCCGGCGTGGCAGTCGAAGAGCGACTGGGAGATCTTCAAGGGCATCGCGAAGCGCTTCTCGGAACTGGCCGACGGCCACCTCGGGGTCGAGCGCGACATCGTGCTTTCGCCGATCGCGCACGACAGCCCGGCGGAGCTCGCGCAGCCGTTCGACGTGCGCGACTGGAAGCGCGGCGAATGCGACGCGGTTCCCGGCAGGACGATGCCGGCCGTGACCGTCGTCGATCGCGACTATCCGAGTACGTACCGCAAGTTCACGTCGCTCGGGCCGCTGATGGACCGGCTCGGCAACGGCGGCAAGGGCATCGGCTGGGATACGAAAGACGAGGTCGCGCTGCTCGGCGCGCTCAACTATCGCGTGACCGAGGACGGCTGCGCACAAGGCCGCCCGCGGATCGACAGCGCGCTCGACGCGGCCGAGGTGATCCTCGCGCTCGCGCCGGAGACGAACGGCGCGGTCGCGGTGAGGGCGTGGCAGGCGCTCTCGCGCGTCACCGGCATCGAGCACGCGCATCTCGCGCATGCGCGCGAGGACGAGAAAGTCCGCTTTCGCGACATCCAGGCACAGCCGCGCAAGATCATCTCGTCGCCGACGTGGAGCGGAATCGAATCCGAGCACGTGTCGTACAACGCGGGCTACGTGAACGTGCACGAGCTCGTGCCGTGGCGCACGCTGAGCGGGCGGCAGCAGCTCTATCAGGATCATCCGTGGATGCGCGCGTTCGGCGAGTCGCTCTGCGCATACAAGCCGCCCGTCGATACCGGCAGCTACGCGCACATGGTCGGCCAGCGCTCGAACGGCAATCCCGAGATCGTGCTGAACTTCATCACGCCGCATCAGAAGTGGGGCATCCACAGCACGTACACGGACAACCTGCTGATGCTGACGCTCTCGCGCGGCGGGCCGATCGTCTGGATGTCGGAGCGCGACGCGCAGACGATCGGCGTCGCCGACAACGACTGGATCGAGTGCTACAACGCGAACGGCGCGCTGTGCGCGCGCGCCGTCGTGAGCCAGCGCGTGCCGCGCGGGATGGTGATGATGTATCACGCGCAGGAGAAGATCGTGAACACGCCGGGCTCGGAGATCACCGGCACGCGCGGCGGCATCCACAACTCGGTCACGCGCGTGTCGCTGAAGCCGACGCACATGATCGGCGGCTACGCGCAGCTGTCGTACGGCTTCAATTATTACGGCACCGTCGGCTCGAATCGCGACGAGTTCCTGATCGTGCGCAAGATGAAACGGATCGACTGGCTCGACGACGAAGATGAGCGCGAAGGCGGCGCGACTGCTGCCGGCGCATCGGCCGCACCGGCCGCACGCAATGCCGACGCAGGAGAAACGCGATGAAGATTCGCGCGCAGATCGCAATGGTGCTCAATCTCGACAAGTGCATCGGCTGCCACACGTGCTCGGTCACGTGCAAGAACGTGTGGACGAGCCGCGAAGGGATGGAGTACGCGTGGTTCAACAACGTCGAGACGAAGCCGGGCATCGGCTATCCGAAGGACTGGGAAAACCAGGAGCGTTGGCGCGGCGGCTGGAAGCGGCGCGCGGACGGCAGGATCGAGCCGCGCCTCGGCGGCAAGTGGCGGCTGCTCGCGCAGATCTTCGCGAATCCGCATCTGCCGGAGATCGACGATTACTACGAGCCGTTCACGTTCGACTACGCGCATCTGCAGGAAGCGGGCGACGCGCGCGCGATGCCTGTCGCGCGGCCGCGCTCGCTCGTGAGCGGCGAGCGGCTCGAGAAGATCGAGTGGGGGCCGAACTGGGAGGAGATTCTCGGCGGCGAATTCGAAAAGCGCTCGAAGGACTACAACTTCGATCACGTTCAGAAGGACATCTACGGACAGTTCGAGAACACGTTCATGATGTACTTGCCGCGGCTGTGCGAGCACTGCCTGAATCCGGCGTGCGTCGCCGCGTGCCCGTCGGGCTCGATCTACAAGCGCGAGGAAGACGGCATCGTGCTGATCGATCAGGACAAGTGCCGCGGCTGGCGAATGTGCGTGTCCGGCTGTCCGTACAAGAAGATCTACTACAACTGGCAAAGCGGCAAGGCGGAGAAATGCATCTTCTGCTATCCGCGCATCGAGGCGGGGCAGCCCACCGTGTGCTCGGAGACCTGCGTCGGCCGCATTCGCTATCTCGGCGTGCTGCTGTACGACGCGGATCGCATCGGCGACGCGGCGAGCGTCGAGCGGGAAACGGATCTGTACGGTGCGCAACTGTCGCTCTTTCTCGATCCGAACGATCCGGCGATCGCCGCTCAGGCCGAGCGCGACGGCGTGCCGGCCGCGTGGCTCGACGCGGCGAGGCGCTCGCCCGTCTACAAGATGGCGATCGACTGGAAGATCGCGTTCCCGCTGCATCCGGAGTACCGGACGCTGCCGATGGTCTGGTACGTGCCGCCGCTGTCGCCGATCAACGCGGCCGCGAACAGCGGCACGCTCGGGATGAACGGCTATTTGCCCGACGTCGAATCGCTGCGCATTCCGCTGCGCTATCTCGCGAACCTGTTGACGGCGGGCGACGAAGCGCCGGTGAAGCTCGCGCTCGAGCGGCTGCTCGCGATGCGCGCGTTCATGCGCGCGCGGCATGTCGATCGCGTCGACGCGCCGGGCGTGCTGAAGCAGGCGAGCCTGTCGATCGCGCAGGTCGACGAGATGTATCGCTATCTCGCGATCGCGAACTACGAGGATCGCTTCGTGATCCCGACGACCCATCGCGAATACGCGGAGGACGCGTTCGATCTGCGCGCGTCGTGCGGCTTCTCGTTCGGCAACGGCTGCTCGGGCGGCACGTCGGAGGCGAGCCTGTTCGGCATGAAGAAAGGCCAGCGGACGATTCCGATCAAGGAGGTGGAGCGATGAGCGACGCACCGCTCGAGCCGCGCGGCGCGGTATACGCGGCGCTGTCGGCGCTGCTCGATTATCCGGGCGACGCGCTCGTCGACGCGCTGCCTTCGATCGACGCGTGCCTGCGCGACGCGAAGGGATTGACGAACGGCGCGCGCGCGGGGCTCGCGCGCCTTGTCGCGTATCTCGGCGAGCGCGACTTGCTGACGCTGCAGGAGAACTACGTCGCGCTCTTCGATCGCGGCCGCGCGACGTCGCTGCATCTGTTCGAGCACGTGCACGGCGAATCGCGCGACCGGGGCCAGGCGATGGTCGATCTGCTGCAGATGTACGAGCGGCACGGGCTCTATCTGAGCGCGCACGAGTTGCCCGATTATCTGCCGGTGTTCCTCGAATATCTGTCGCGGCTGCCGGAGCGCGACGCGCGCAATCTGCTCGAGGAGACGGCCGAGATTCTGCAGGCGCTGGCAACGGCGCTCGCGAAGCGCGGCAGCCATTACGGCTTCGCGATCGGCGCGCTGTTGTCGCTCGCGGGCAAGGGGCGGGCGGACGTGCCCGAGTCGCCGGACGACGATGCGCACACGGCAGTCGATCACCGCGCGCTCGACGCCGACTACGCGGACGAACCGGTTCGCTTCGTCGGCGCGGAGACGCCGGGCGCGGCGGAGCCCGTGCGGTTTTACGACAAGCGGCCGGGCCGCTAGGGAAACGCTGATCAAAGGCCGGATTCGCGCTACTGAGCATGGCCCGACAAGGGTTTGCGGCGCTGCGAGCGATTGAATCAGTGTTTCCCCAGGTCGCGCAACGGGCCGCGCGCGGCCGTCTGGCCGACGGCGCGACGATGCGAAGGCCGGCGGCGCGGGCGGGCGGCGCAAGGCCCTGGCGCAGGATCAACGAAGTACCCGGCGAAAGTACCCGGCGAAGGATCAGGAGAAGCCCATGAGCGATTACTTGAATACGTTTCTGTTCGGCCTCTATCCGTACCTCTGTCTCGCGGTGCTGCTGATCGGCAGCCTGATCCGCTTCGATCGAGAGCAGTACACGTGGAAGAGCGATTCGTCGCAGTTGCTGCGGCACGGCGCGCTGCGGCTCGGCAGCAACCTGTTCCACTGGGGCGTGCTCGTCGTCGTGATCGGCCACTTCGCCGGCTTTCTCGCGCCGCACTGGCTCGTGTCGCCGTTCCTGTCGGCGTCCGCGCATCAGCTCGTCGCGATGGTGGGCGGCGGCGCGGCGGGCGCGGTCGCGATCGTCGGGCTCACGATCCTGATCGCGCGGCGGCTCGGCGACGCGCGCATTCGCCGCAACAGCCGCAAGTCCGACATCCTGATCGTGTTGATGCTCTGGGCGCAGCTCGCGCTCGGGCTCGGCACGGTCGTGCTGTCCGCGCGGCACATGGACGGCGCGATGTTCGAGGTGCTGACCGACTACGTGAAGGGCGTCGTCACGTTCCGGCCGGGCGTCGCGGATCTGCTCGCCGGCGTGCCGTGGACGTATCGCGCGCACATCCTGCTCGGCTTCACGATCTTCCTCGTGTCGCCGTTCACGCGGATGGTGCACATCTGGAGCGGGTTCGCGTCGCTCGCGTACCTGATCCGGCCGTACCAGCTCGTGCGCAAGCGTTGACGAGCAGCTGATGAATACGATCGACGAAACCCTCGACGCGGGGGCGCATGCGCGCGTGAGCGTCAACGGCGTCGAGATCGGCGCGGCCGAGATCGCCGACGAGCGCGCGCACCATGCCGACGCCGGCGATCCGCTCGACGCGGCGCGGCGCGCGCTCGTGGTGCGCGAACTGCTGCGGCAGCGTGCGATCGCGCTCGGCCTCTGCGCCGAAGGCGCGCCGCTCGACGACGACGCGCTCGACGCGTTGCTCGAGCGCGAGCTCACGCACTTGCCGCAGCCGGCGCGCGAGGACTGCGAGCGCTACTACCGGAACCACGCGGCGCGCTTTCGCCGGCGCGACATCGCCTACGCGAGCCACATCCTGTTCGCGGTGACGGACGCGACGCCGCTCGCGCCGCTGCGCCGCGAGGCCGAAGCGACGCTCGCGCGCGTGCTCGCCGATCCGCAAACGTTCGAGGCGCTCGCGCGCGAGCTCTCGAACTGCCCGTCGGCGAGCGTGGGCGGCAGCCTCGGGCAGCTGCTGCGCGGCGATTCGGCGCCGGAGTTCGAGGCGGCCGTGTTCGATGCGCCCGACCTCGGCGTGCTGCCGCGCCTCGTGAACACGCGCTTCGGCTTTCACATCGTGCGGATCGAGCGCCGCGTGCCGGGCGATCCGGTGCCGTTCGACGCGGTCGCCGCCGACATCGCCGCGTTCCTCGCCGAGCGCGTGCGGCACAAGGCGATCCAGCAATACGTGACGATTCTCGCGAGCGGCGCGCGCGTCGAGGGCGTCGCGTTCGGCGACGCGAACGGCCCGCTGGTTCAATGAACTGATCGGGAAAGGAGGGCGGACATGGTCTCACAGCACGATTCCGGCGCGCTCGACCATGCGCCGGCGATTCCCGCGCGCGCGTGGTCGGTGCTTTTCGCGAGCACGTTCGCGTTCCTCGTCTGCTTCGTCGTCTGGATGATGTTCGGCGTGCTCGGCATCCAGCTGCGCGAAGACTTGCATCTGAACGCGACCGAGTTCGGGATGCTCACGTCGACGCCCGTGCTGACGGGCGCATTGATGCGGCTGCCGCTCGGCGCATGGACCGACCGCTTCGGCGGGCGCATCGTGATGACGGTGCTGCTTGTCGTCTGCGCGGTGCCCGTCTATGCGGTCAGCTACGCGACCGCGCTTTGGCAGTTCCTGCTGATCGGGCTCTTTCTTGGCTGCGTCGGCGCGTCGTTCGCGGTCGGCACGCCATACGTCGCGCGCTTCTTCCCGCCACAGCAGCGCGGGCTTGCGATGGGCGTGTTCGGCGCGGGTACGGCCGGCGCGGCGGTCAATCTGTTCGTCACGCCGCTGCTGCTCGCCGCGTACGGCTGGCGCGTCGTGCCGCGCGTGTACGCGGTCGCGCTTCTCGTCACCGCGGCGATCTTCTGGTTCGCGTCGGCGCCCGATCCCGGCGCGGGCGCGCAAAAGGGCTCGTGGCTCGAATCGTTCGGGGTGCTGCGCGATCGGCGCGTGTGGAAGCTCTGCCAGTACTACTCGATCACGTTCGGCGGCTTTACGGCGCTGTCGCTGTGGATGCCGCAGTACCTGAAGAACGGCTATGGAATGTCGCTTGTCGCCGCGTCCGCGTTCGCGGCGGGCTTCTCGCTGCCGGGCTCGGTGCTGCGCGCGCTCGGCGGCGCGCTCGCCGACCGCTACGGCGCGCACGCGATCACATGGTGGGGGTTGTGGGTCGCGTGGATTTGCCTGTTCCTGCTGTCCTATCCGCCGACCGACCTCGTGATCCACACGGTCGACGGCACCGCGACGCTGCGTCTCCATATTCCGCTCGCCGCGTTCGTCGTGCTGACGTTCGTGTTGGGCGCCGTGTTCGCGTTCGGGATGGCGTCGACGTTCAAGTACGTCGCCGACGATTTTCCGGACAACATGGGCGTCGTCACCGGCATCGTCGGGCTCGCGGGTGGGCTCGGCGGCTTCCTGCTGCCGATCATCTTCGGCGCGCTCGTCGACTTGCTTCGCGTGCGCTCGACGTGCTTCATGTTCCTGTACGGGATCGTCTGGGTGTCGCTGATCATCCTCTATCTGGCGGAGATCCGGCGCGTGCCGATCGCGGGCGCCGCCGCGCGCTGAACGATCACGCGGCCTGCTCGGCGCCGGCAGGCGGCGCGTGCGGCTCGGCCGCGGCGCTGCGTTCGGCGCTCGACGGCGGGCGCTTGCGCGCGGAAGGTTCGAGGATGCTCGTCGCGTCGCCGAGGAAGAGCCAGTGAACCTGGCCGGGCGCGGACGCGTCCGATTCGCGGATCCAGTTCGCGCCGCAGGCGCGGCAGCGGAACTTGCCGATCATGAGCGGCTTGCGAAACAGCGGCCGCAGCTTGGTCGGCTTGCCGAGCGCATCGAGCGGAACATCGCCCGACTCCGGATGCCGCTCGGCGAGGAGCGGCTGACAGACATCACAAGGTATCATTGCTGCTTTCTACGGCACGGCACGACAAGGTGCGACACGGGCGCGCACGCGCCCACGAATCAGGCGGTGGTCTTGCGGCGCGGCTGCGGCTTCGCGGCGCCGCGCGGGGCGACCGGGCTGCGCGTCTTGTAGCTCACGCCGTGCTGCTCGAGATAATCCCGAATCATCTGACGCACGACCTGCGACGGCGTCAGATCCTGCGCGGCGCACAACTGCTCGAACGCCTTCTTCTTGAAGGGGTCGATCAGGACGGTCAGACGGGCGCTTTTCGTTTCCATGGCGGGACACAGTGGCATGTATGTTAATCAAATTATAATACACGCCGACTCCCGGACGATTTTTTGTCCGTTCCCTCATTTCCGGCGCAGCCGGGCACGCCCGCATCATGCGTCGACCGGTTCGCCGAACCGGCGCCAGTCGTAGCTCACGCCCAGTTCGATGCGCACGGCCGCCTCGACGAGATCGATGCTGTGCCCGCGGGCCAGCGCGTTCGCCCGCTCGATCATCGTCTCGAGCGACGGCAGCGGCGCATCGCTTTTCCACGCGAAGACGATCAGGTTCGACGCGCTGTCCTCGGCGGGCGCGAGCGCGGCCGAGGTGCCGAACACGTCGCGCAGTGCGGCGAGGCAATCGGCCACGCGCGGATCGTCGGTCAGCAGATTGACGACCAGCACGCCGCCCGCCGCCAGATGGCGGCGGCAGTCCGCGTAGAACGGCCGGCTGCCGAGCTCGAGCGGCAGCCCGCCGGCGTCGAAGCCGTCGACGATCAGCACGTCCGCGCACGCGTCGCCCGCGGACGCGACGTATTGGGCGCCGTCCGCGCACAGCACCGAGAAGCGCGCGTCGTCGGGCGGAATTCGGAACCGGTCGCGCAGCGCGATCACGTCCGGATTGATCTCGATCGACGTGATGCGCGCGTCGGGCAGGTGCCGGTACAGATATTTCGCGAGCGAGCCGCCGCCCAAGCCGATCATCGCGATCCGGCGCGGCTCGGAGTGCAGCAACAGAAAGCCCATCATCGTGCGCGTGTAGCCGAGCGCGAGCAGATCCGGGCCGTCGACATACATGCAGCTTTGCATCCCGCGATCGTCGAAGCAGAGCGACACGAGGTGCGGCGTCTCGATCACGACGGGCGAGTTCGCGTGCGCGCAGCGGTGCGGCGCGGACAGCGGCCCGGACGAGTTCGCGGGCATGCCGGGAAAGCGTGGTTGCATCGGCCGGTTCTCCCGCGCGTCAGTTCGCGCTCAAGAGCGACGCGAGCGAATGAAGCGCGTCTTCCTCGTCCGGGCCGCTCGACAGAATCTGCATCTGCGTGCCGCGCTTCGCGCGCAGCGCGACGACGGACATCACGTCCTTCGCGTTCGCGCGGCGGCCGTTCGCGACGACGACGATGTCGCTCTGGAAGCGGCCCGCCGCGCCGGCGAGCGCCTGGCCCGCGAACGCGGCGTCGTAGCGCCCCCATTTCAGGCCGATCTCGATCAATGCTTGTGCCACCGGGAATCCTTCAAGTGATTCGTTGCACGCGGGCCGTCGCGGCCGGCTCGCGCGCCTGCGTACTCAGTCTCAGTGCATCGCGCGCGCCTGCGCGCGGGCGAGGAACGCGAGCAGCTCGCCGTCCCATGCGCCATCCTGCAGGACGATTTTCGCCGTGTCGAGCGGCTTCATGTCGCGGTTCAGATGCACGAGCGCCAGCGAGCGGGGCGGGCACGGCCGCCGGAAGAAGCGCCCGTCGTCGTCGAGGAAGAGGCAGGGGCGCTGCCGGATCTGCGCGCTCGACACCGAGATCGGGTCCAGCACGTGGCGCGCCGATTCCTTCGGGTAGACGAAGATGACGTTCGTGCCGAGCGCCTCGAGGCGCTCGCACGCGGCCGAGAAGCGGTAGAGCATCTGAAAGCCGCGCTCGCCGCTCCTGCCGACGCCGACGATCACGAGGCCCTGCGCGCCCATTACGTCCCGCGGCACGCGGCGCGCGTAGTCGTGCGCTAGGAGCGCTATATGCATGTCGAACATGCGTGCGTCCGGGTCGGGCCGCGCATCGGGGGGCGCGTGCGGTTGAGCCAATCGCCGGAACGGGCCGGCGCGTGATCGATCATTTTCGTGCGCGGGAGTGTATATGCACATAACATTAACATGGTATGTGCGTGCTCGGAAAGTGGGCAGGTGCGCCGGGCGACGGGAGCCGATGCGCGGCAAGGGGATCGAAGCGGGCGCTGGCGCCTGACGGACGGCTTTCGGCGGGACGAATTGCGGGCGCAACCCGCGCAACAATGCTGCCGGCTTCGGCTTCGGCTTCGGCTTCGGCTTCGGCTTCGGCTTCGGCTTCGGCTTCGGCTTCGGCTTCGGCTTGGACCGATTGGCTGAACCCGCTGGAATTCGGCGCTCGACCGCACTTTCGCGCCCCGGGGTTCTCGTCGAGCGGCTCGAACGCGCCGCATGGCCGGCGCTCGGACGGTGGCGCTGGCGGTTTAGGGGCGCGAAGCGAAATCGCTCAACTGCGACGGGCTGCGCCCGAAGCCGCGCCAATGGCGATCGCCTCGCGCCGACGCGCCGACCGGCACGGGGCCGCGCTCCCCCCCCGTCGATGCGCCGTCAGCCCGCCCGCCTGCCGCCGCCCGGCCGGCTCGCCCATTCGCGCAGGTCATCGAGCATCGGGACGCCGGCCAGCACGACGAGCAGACCCGCGAGCGGGATCGTCACCGAGTAGCCGACGTGCTTGAAACCGAGCGCGCCCGCGAGGCCGCCCGAGAAGAACATCGCGAGCATCGTGCCGAGCACGCGCAGCTTCAGCCGGTTCGCGTACACGTCCGGCTCGCCGGGCTCGGCCTGCGTCGAATTCCAGTAGAACAGCTTGCCGAGCTCGATGCCGAGATCGGTGACGATGCCCGTCATGTGCGTCGTGCGGATCTCGGCGTTCGAGAGCTTCGTGATGATTGCGTTCTGCAGGCCCATGATGAAGCACAGCAGAACGACTGTGACAGGCACGAAGAACGTCCGCCAGAGCGCCAGATGGCTGCCGAGAAGGCCGAAGCACAGCAGCAGGAACGCCTCGAGCAGCAGCGGAAACGCATAGCGGCTGTGCAGCCGCTTGCGCCGGCCCCAGTTGACGAGCACGGCCGACGCCGCCGCGCCGAGCAGGAACGACGCAAGCGACGCAACGCCCGCGAACACGAGCACGACGTTGCCGAGCGCCGCCTGATCGGCGATCGCCGACACGATCCCGCTCATGTGCGACGTGTACTGCTTGACGGCGAGAAAGCCGCCGGCATTCGCGGCGCCCGCGACGAACGCGAGGGAAAAGCCGAGGTGCCGGTTGGCGTCGAGATTGCGATCCTTTCCGGCGAGGCTGCGAAAGTAGGCGACTGGCATGGCGTGACGTGGCGGCGGGCGAACCTGCGCATTGCGCCCGCGTGCCCGGCAACCTTCGCGTTCGAGCGCCGAACAGGCGCGAAGCGATGCGGGGCGCGACGGGGCGCGAGGCAATGCGGATCGACGCGTGTGGTGACAGATCGACAATGGTGCTAGGATGATAACGACATTATCATACTCTTGTAACGATATGGTCCTGCGTGGTCCTGCGATGACATCCCGCCCGGCGTCCGGAACCGATCAGGAGACAGGCGGCGCGGGCACGCGCCGCGCGCGCTGCGGCGCCGCATTCGCGCGGCCTTTCGCCGCTTGCGCGGCGCGCGCCGCTTCGCCATACTCGTTGGCACGTCCGTTGGCGCGACGCTAGGCGATCCGCGAGTCAAACAACATGGAACAGGGCCTGCTTCTCCGATGCGTGCTGTTCGTCGCGCTCGCGTGGCTCGCGCTCGGCTGCGCCGGACTCGCGAACATGCGTCGCACCGGTGCGGTCGCTCACGGTCTCTTTCCGCTCGGCGCGCTGGCCGGGCTCGCGCTCGCGGGCATCGGATTCGCCGGCGTGTTCGCCGAGCCGTCGACGGTCGTGCTGCCGCTCGGCCTGCCCGATCTGCCGTTCCATCTGCGCATCGACGCGCTGTCTTCCTACTTTCTGTTCGTGCTCGGCATGGTGACGGCGGGCGTCGGCGCGTTCTCGTCCGGCTACTTTCGCAAGGGCGAGGGCACGGCGCCCGGGCTCATCTGCTTCGAATACCACGCGTGCGCGGCAAGCATGGCGCTCCTCCTCGTCGCGGACGACGCGTACTGCTTCATGGTCGCGTGGGAGACGCTGACGCTGTCGGCGGCCTTCCTCGTGATGACGAATCACCGGATCGCCGAGATCCGCCGCGCGGCGTTCCTGTACTTTCTGATCTCGCACGTCGGCGCGCTCGCGCTGCTCTCGTGCTTCGGCCTGCTGCAGGCGGGCACGGGCGACTACACGTTCGCGAACATGCGCGTCCAGCATCTCGACGGGCTCGCCGCGTCGGCCGCGTTCTTGCTCGCGCTTGCCGGCTTCGGCGCGAAGGCGGGCGTCTTTCCGCTGCACGTCTGGCTGCCGGACGCGCATCCGGCGGCGCCGTCGCCCGTGTCCGCGCTCCTGAGCGGCTTCGTGCTGAAGGTCGGCCTGTACGGAATCCTGCGCACGGTGCTCGATCTGCTGCATGTGCAGGCCGCGTGGTGGGGCGTGCTGACGCTCGCGCTCGGCCTGTTCGGCGCGCTGCTCGGCGTCGTGTTCAGCACGATCCAGACCGACATGAAGCGGCTGCTCGCGTATTCGTCGATCGACAACATCGGGCTGATGTGCGTGAGCCTCGGCCTCACGATCCTGTTTCTCGGCTACCGTCTGCCCGCGCTCGCCGCGCTGTCGCTGACGGCGCTGCTGTATCAGATCGTCGCGCACGCGTGCTTCAAGAGCCTGCTCTTCCTCGGCACGGGCGCCGTGCTGCACGCGACGGGCGAGCGCAATCTCGGGCGGCTCGGCGGGCTGATCCGCTTCATGCCGTGGACCGCGTGGGCGATGCTCGTTGCCGTCGCCGCGAGCGCCGGGCTGCCGCCGTCGAGCGGCTTCGTGTCGGAGTGGCTGCTGGTGCAGAGCTTCCTCTTCACGCCGGGCCTGCCCGATTCGGTGCTCGGGATGACGGTGCCGCTCGTCGCGGCGCTCGTTGCGCTGACGGCCGCGCTTGCCGGCTATGCGATGGTCAAGTTTTTCGGCATCGTGTTCCTCGGCCAGCCGCGCGAGCCGAAGCTCGAGCGCGCGCGCGACGCGAGCCCGTGGGAGCGCGTCGCGTTCTGCTGGTTCGCGGCGGCGAGCGTGCTGCTCGGCCTCGCGCCCGTCCAGTACGTGAAGGTGCTCGACGCGGTGACGCGCTCGCTGATCGGCGCGGGCATCGGCGGCACGAACCACGGCTGGCTGCTGTTCGCGCCCGTGTCGGCCGCGCGCGCGAGCTACATGCCGGCGCTCTTCATGCTGTTCTTTCTCGCGTGCTGCGCGCTCGCGTGGCTGCTCGTGCGGCGCTTCTATCACGGGCGGCTCAGGCGCGCGGCGCCGTGGTCGTGCGGCCATCCGTTCGTGACCGCGCGGATGCAGGACACGGCCGAAGGCTTCGGCCAGCCGATCCGCGAGATTTTCACGCCGTTCTTCCGGATCGAGCGGCGGCTGCCTTCGCCGTTCGATTCGCGGCCGGAATACCGGATGAGCGTCGCGGATCGCACATGGCATTTGCTCTACGAGCCGGTCGCGGCGCTCGTGAATCGCGTCGCGGCGCTCGCCGGATTGCTGCAGACGGGCCGCATCGCGATCTACCTGACGTACAGCTTCGTCGTGCTGATCGTGCTTCTGACGGTGGTGAGACGATGGTGACCGCCTCCGGCATCCTGTCGCAGACGCTCGAGATTCTCGTCGCGCTCGCGGCCGCGCCGCTGCTGACGGGCTGGGTCGACCAGTGCCGCGCGTGGCTGCAGAACCGCCGCGCGCCGAGCATCTGGCAGCCGTACCGGATGCTGCACAAGCTGTTCAACAAGGAATCCGTCGTCGCGCGGCACGCGAGTGCGCTGTTTCGCGGCGCGCCTTACGTCGTCTGGGCGGCGATGACGCTCGCGTGCGCGATCGTGCCGACGCTGTCGACCGAGCTGCCGCTCTCGCCCGCGGCCGATGCGATCGCGCTCGTCGGCCTGTTCGCGCTCGCGCGCGTCGCGCTGTCGCTCGCGGCGATGGATATCGGCACCGCGTTCGGCACGCTCGGCGCGCGCCGCGAGATGCTGATCGGCTTCCTCGCGGAACCGGCGCTCTTGATGGTGCTGTTCTCGGCGTCGCTGATCACGCAGTCGACGCTCTTGACGAGCATCGTCGCCGCGCTCGGCCACCGCGAGCTCGTGATCTATCCGAGCCTCGCGTTCGCGGGAATCGCGTTCACGCTCGTGTCGCTCGCGGAGAACGCGCGGCTGCCCGTCGACAACCCGGCCACGCACCTCGAGCTGACGATGATCCACGAGGCGCTGATTCTCGAATATTCGGGCCGCCATCTGGCGCTGATGGAATGGGCGGCGAGCCTGAAGCTCTTCGCGTATTCGTGCATCGGCCTCGCGCTGTTCATGCCGTGGGGGATCGCCGAGGCGGGCAGTCCGCTCGCGCTCCTGCTCGCGCTGCCGGCGCTCTTCGTGAAGCTGCTCGTCGGCGGCGCGGCCCTCGCGGTGGTCGAGACGACGAACGCGAAAATGCGCCTCTTTCGCGTGCCCGAATTTCTCGCGACCGCGTTCCTGCTCGCGGTGATCGGCATGCTCGTCCATTTTCTGCTGGGGGCGTAGATGCACGGCTACGCGACGCAGCTCATCAATTTCCTCGCGGCGATCCTGCTGCTCTTGTCGTTCGCGATGCTGAGCCAGCGGAGGATCTTGTCGCTGATCCATCTGTATACGCTGCAAGGCGTCGCGCTCGTGTCGGCGAACCTGATCCTCGGCTTCGTGACGGCGGACACGCACCTGTACGTGTCCGCCGCGCTCACGCTGCTGCTGAAGGTCGGGCTGATTCCGTGGATTCTGTACCGGCTCGTGCAGCGGCTCGACGTGAAGGCCGACGTCGAGCCGCTTCTCAACATCCCGGCGACGCTCGTCGCCGGCATCGCGCTCGTGATCGTCGCGTTCAACGTCGCGGCGCCGATCAGCCGGCTCGCCGAATCGGCCGCGCGCGGCACGCTCGGCATCGCGCTCGCGTGCGTGCTGCTGTCGTTCATGATGATGATCACGCGCGCGAAGGCGATTCCGCAGGTGATCGGCTTCCTGTCGATGGAAAACGGCCTGTTTTTCGCGGCCGCGGCGGCGACCAACGGAATGCCGATGATCGTCGAGCTCGGGATCGGGCTCGACGTGCTCGTCGGGATACTGATCCTCGGCGTGTTCATGTTCCAGATCCGCGAGCAGTTCGACAGCCTCGACATCCACCATCTCGAGAAACTGAAAGATGAATGACGTCTTCGCGCTGCTCGCGTCGCTCGGCATTCCGCTCGTCGCGGGCGGATGCCTCGCGCTCGTGCGCAGGCAGCACGTCGCGCGCGCGCTGAACGTCGGCTTCAGTTTCCTCACGTGCGCGGCGACGCTCTTGCTCGCCGCGCGCACGGTCGCGCACGGGCCGATGTACGCGGTGGGCGAACTCTTCTTCGTCGATCCGTTCAACGTGTTCCTCGTCGCGCTGACGGCGTTCGTCGGCTGGACGACGTCGCTGTTCTCGAATCCGTACATGCGCGTCGAGCAGGACCGCGGCAAGATGAGCGACGCCCGGATGCGGCTCTATCACTGCATGTACCAGCTGTTCATTTTCGCGATGCTGCTCGCGCTGCTCACGAACAACGTCGGCGTACTGTGGGTCGCGATGGAGGCGGCGACGCTCGCGACGGTGCTGCTCGTGAGCGTCTACCGCAGTGCGGCGAGCCTCGAGGCCGCGTGGAAGTACTTCATCCTGTGCGGCGTGGGCATCGCGCAGGCGCTGTTCGGCACGATCCTGCTGTATCTCGCGGCGGGCCGGCAGCTCGCCGGCGGCGACGCGCTGCTGTGGACGAGCCTGAACGCGGTCAAGACGCAGCTCGATCCGACGATCGTGTCGATCGCGTTCGTGTTCCTGCTCGTCGGCTACGGAACCAAGGTCGGGCTCGTGCCGATGCACAGCTGGCTGCCCGACGCGCACGCCGAAGGCCCGACGCCGATTTCGGCGGTGCTGTCCGGGCTGCTGCTGAACGTCGCGCTGTACGCGGTGCTGCGCTGCAAGGTGCTCGCCGACGGCGCGCTCGGCAACGGCCTGCCGGGGCGCCTGCTCGTCGGCTTCGGGCTCGCGTCGGCGCTCGTCGCATCGTTCTCGCTGTTCCGGCAAAGGGACGTGAAGCGGCTGTTCTCGTATTCGTCGATCGAACACATGGGGCTCATGACCTTCGCGTTCGGCCTCGGCGGCCCGGTCGCGACGTTCGCGGGGCTGCTGCACATGACGGTGCATTCGCTCGTCAAATCGGCGATCTTCTTCGCGGTCGGCCACGCGGCGCAGAAGGCGCGCACGCAGTCGATCGACGGCATCCGCGGGCTCCTGCAGGTCAGTCCGACGGTCGGCTGGGGGCTGATGCTCGGCGCGCTCGCGATTCTCGGGATGCCGCCTTTCGGCGTGTTCGCGAGCGAATTCCTGATCCTGACGACGGCGATCGCGAAGCTGCCGTGGAGCGCGCCGTTCCTGCTCGTCGCGCTCGCGGCGGCGTTCGCCGCGATCTTCATGCGCGTGCAGCGGATGGTGTTCGGCGAATCGAGCGTCGCGACGCTCGAGCATCCGCCGGCGCTGCTGCCGGTGTTCGTTCATCTCGGCCTCGGCTTGATGCTCGGGCTCTACGTGCCGCCGTATCTCGCGACCTGGTATCGACAGGCGGCGGCGATGATCGCGGGGTAGGCGATGCGGATCGAATCCTTGCAACTCCCCAGCCGGACGCGCCTCGCGAGCGAGATGGGGCTGCCGCACGTGGCGTTCGCGTCGGTCGACGCCGACGCGTGGACGCGCGCCGCCGAGACGATCCGCGAGGCCGGCGGGCGGCTCGTCGCGCTTTGGGGCGGCGAGCCCGCCGCCGGGCGCTTCGAGGTGTGCGCCGCGTACGAGCTCGACGACGGCCTGTTGTGGCTGCGGCTGCCGGTCGAGCCGGCGGCGAATGAAGAGAATGAACCGAACGAAGCGGTCGAAGCGGTCCAAGCGGGCAAGGCCGGCAAGGCGGACGAAGCCGGCGGGACGGGCGATGGAAGCGACATGGGCGACATAGACGACATGGGCGACTACCCGGACCTGTCGACGATCTTCGCCGGCGCGACGCGAATGCAGCACGCGGTCCGCGACCTCGTCGGCCTGCGCGCGCGCGGCGCGACCGACGTGCGGCCGTGGCTCGCTCACGGCGCATGGCCGCGCGGCTACCATCCGCTGCGCAAGCGCGCGACGGGCCGCGAACGCTTCGAGATCGCGACGGCCGACTATCCGTTCGTGCCGGTCGCGGGCGACGGCGTGCACGAGATCGCGGTCGGGCCGATTCATGCGGGCGTGATCGAGCCGGGGCATTTCCGCTTCTCGGTCGTCGGCGAGAAGATACTGCGGCTCGAGGAACGGCTCGGCTACGCGCATCGCGGCGTCGAGCGGCTCCTCGAGCGCGCGGGCGCGTTCGAGGGCAGCCGGCTCGCCGCGCGCATCGCAGGCGATTCGACGGTCGCGTTCACATGGGCGTACTGCATGGCGCTCGAGCAGGCGCTGACGGTTCGCGTGCCGGCCCGCGCGCTGCGGCTGCGCGGGCTGCTGCTCGAGCGCGAGCGCGTCGCCAATCATCTCGGCGACCTCGGCGCGCTCGGCAACGACGCGGGTTTCGCGGTCGGCCTCGCGCAATTCTCGTGGCTCAAGGAGGACTGGCTGCGCCTGAACGACCGGATCTTCGGGCATCGCCATCTGATGGATCGCGTCGTGCCGGGCGGCGTCGGGCGCGACGTCTCGGCGGACGACGCGGCGGCGATCGTCGCGCAATGCGACCGGATCGAGGCCGAGGTGCGTGCGATGCAGACGATCTATGACGACCAGTCCGGCTTGCAGGACCGTTTCGCGGGAACCGGGCGGCTCGCCGCGCAGACGGCCGCGCATTTCGGCGTGTGCGGATTGGCCGCGCGCGCGAGCGGGCAGGCGCGCGACGTGCGCGTCGACCATCGGCTCGCGCCGTACGACGCGGTGCCCGTCGAAGCGCACGGCGACCCACGCGGCGACGTTGCCGCGCGGGTCGCCGTGCGCTTCGCCGAGACGTACGAATCGGTGCGCGCGATTCGCGCGCTGCTCGACGATCTGCCGGGCGGCGCGATCGCGGCCGAGATCGAGCTCGCCGCGATCGCGCCGGGCAACCCGGAGGAGGCGACGGAGGCGGGAAGGGCGGAGGCGGCGGCAGGCGCCGCCCACGATGCGCGGCGCGGCGTCGGCTGGATAGAAGGCTGGCGCGGCCCGGTGCTCGTCGCGCTCGAGCTCGACGCGCGCGGCGCCGTCGCGCGTTGCCATTGCCACGATCCGTCGTGGCAGAACTGGCCCGCGCTCGAGCATGCGATCATCGGCAACATCGTTGCCGACTTCCCGTTGATCAACAAGTCGTTCAACCTGAACTACGCGGGGCACGACCTGTAATGTGGCAGCTCATCAAACAGATCGCGCGCACCGGCCGGCCGGACGAGCCCGCGCCGGCGGGCGAGGACGCGTGGCAGCGGGACGCGCGGCGTATCCGGCAGGAGATTCTCGACATCCTCGGGCGCGCGCTGAGCATCCGCGCGATCGACGCCGGCTCGTGCAACGGCTGCGAGCTCGAACTGCACGCGCTCGGCAATCCGTACTACAACATCGAAGGATTGGGGATCAAGTTCGTCGCAAGCCCGCGGCATGCGGACATGCTGCTGATCACCGGGCCGCTCACGCTCAACATGCGCGACGCGGTGCGCCTCGCGTACGAGGCGACGCCCGCGCCGAAGCTCGTCGTGGCGGCGGGCGACTGCGCGTGCACGGGCGGCGTGTTCGCCGACAGCTACGCGGTGTGCGGGCCCGTCGAGAAGCTCGTGCCGGTCGACCTGACGATTCCGGGCTGCCCGCCGCGGCCGATCGACTTGCTGCGCGGGATTCGCGGCGCGCTTGAGCGAGCGCGCCCGGGCGGGCGCTGATTCCCCGACTTCCTCGACGCACCCGGGCGCTCCGGGCGAGACAAGGCCGCGTGCGGGTTCGGATTCGAATCGATTCCGGCACGCCGGCGGCCGGTGCGTCGCGCGACATCGCGCACCGGGCTTCGACACGGCGATTCCTCTTCGCATCGACATACGTTCAAACCGTTCGATCGGCGTTCGGCGAAGGCCGGCGGGGCTGCGCGCCCGATCTGCGAACGTATCCATTCCGTCTGTAGGGGAATTCCTACGGCTGTTGCGCATAATCCTACGCTGCTCTCGTCTTTTGCTGATTTCCAATCAGGCACTTTTTATCGCACCCTTCACGGATCGAAAAATACAAAAATTGCCGCGCCTGCTTGAAGCTGTACTTGATCCGGTCTCTCGCCAGTTTCCCGAAAGACGCGAACACTCACCGCGACGGCCGGGTTCGGCCGAGCGAGCAACGCAATAGAAAGGCACGAAGTCGATGGGATTACTGCGGAGTTTTCGAGCCTGGTGCAAGCTGCGGCGCCTGCCGCCGATCAAGATCGAGACGAAAGCGGCCGAAGCGGAGAACGAGGCCGCGACGCACGCGAAATGGGCGGTCGTCATCCGCAATGCGGACGGCGCGCGCGTCGGCGAAGCGATATACGGCCTTTCGCAATTGACCGATCGGCTGTACGTGCACAGCCTCGAGATCGCGCCGTCGGAGCGCCGGCGCGGCTACGCGCTCGCGTTCCTGATGATGCTGAATCGCTATTACAAGGTGCCGATCGTGCCGATGTCCGAGATGCCGGGCGGCAGCCCGTTCTGGGTTACCGTGAGCAAGCTGCGGCCCGGCGGCCTCGCCGTGCAGTTCGAGCAAAGGAGCGACGCTGCGGACAAGCCGCCGCCGCGTGCGTAGCGGCGTCCGGAAACTGAGCGAAAGGAGCGGGCGGCGTTCGGCCGCCTTTTTTTTGTGCGACCGATTCGTCGATGCTCAATGCCGTGTCGTATCCGCGCCCGGAAGGGGATGCACGCTGGGCGGCGACGGGGCGCGTTGATTGCCGGCGCGGCGAAGGGCGTCGTTTTGTCGTATTGTCGTTTCGGAGCGGACGCGGGCGACACGAAGATGGCGCGGCCGTCACGAAGCGATCGCATTGACGAAGCGAATCGCTTCGCGGCAATCGGCGCTTGCACCTGTCGCTAGCCGGGTGCCGCAGCGCGACGCCGCTGGAGGCGGCATCGAAAGCGCAATCAAAGCGGCATCGAAAGCGCGTGTCGCCGCTCGCCACGCCGCGCCGGAATCGGCGGCGCGCCGACCCGCGCGGCCGCGAAGCGCACGGCAGCCGGTGCGCGCAGCCGGCCGTCGACGCGCCTCAGGCAGCCGGCGCGTGCACGAGCAACAGTGGAATCTGCGTGAGCCGCGCGACGCGCAGCGCGACGCTGCCGAGCAGCCAGCGCGACACGCCGCGCCTGCCGTGCGTGCCCATCACGAGCAGATCGGCGGGCCAGCGGTCGGCCTCGCGGACGATCGTGTGCGCGACGTCGTCGCTCGTCCGGTCGGTGCTGACGACCGCGATGCTCGACTGACCCGGCGCTTCGTCGAGCAACTGGCGCGCGACGGCCAGCGCCTTCTCGCTTTCCTCGACGAACGCGTCCTCGAGCACGTGGATCGGCACGAAATCGGTGAGCCGCACCGCGCGGTCGATCACGTAGATCGCGCGCAGATGCGTGTCGGGCGTCGCGAATTGCGCGCCGTAGCGCAATGCGTGCGCGGCGATCGGGCTGCCGTCGGTCGCGAACATGATGCGCTTCGGCGCATGCACGGCCGATTCGACGCCGGAGGGCACGAAAAGAATCGCGCAATCCGTCCTCGCGAGCAGCGGCTCGGATACGCTGCCGTCTACCCAACGAAGCAACCCCTGATACTGATGCGAGCCGACGACGAGCAGATCGGCATTCCAGTCGCGTGTTTCGTCGAGCAGCGCGTCGACGACGTCGCCGCCTTTCTTCGCGAGGTCGACGATCGCGGTTTCGAGCGCGACGTCGGTGCGACCGAATGTGGTCGTCGCGTCGCCGAGCACGTTCGACGCATCGTTGACGAGCTCGGTGTGCGCCGCCGCAAACTCGGACGGTGCGAACGTATGCGGCAGCGTATACGCGCGCGGCGTGTCCACGACGCTGACAAAGCGTACGGCCGCGCCCGCGGGCACCACGCGCTTCAGGTAGTCGACCGCGCGCTGCGACGCCTTCGACGCGTCGATCGCGACGAGAATGCGCCCAGGCAGCGACAGCGGAGCGGGATTTGAGGTATCGGTGGGCATCGTCGACTCCATCAATGTATTGGGCGCGCCAACTATCGGGTCATTGTGCGGCACCGGCCCCGCCATTCGTTGAGCGAAATCAATCTTTTCGAGCGCCGCGAGGCGGCGCGCGGGCGGCGGGGCCGTGCCGCGTAATCGCCGCGCATGCCGCTGCGGCGCGGCGTTTCGCCGGTAACGCGATGCCGAACCGGCCGGCTTCACACGTTTTGCTCGGATCGAAGCGCCGTTGTGCGCGCAGGGGCGCGCACATAGAATAGTTGCGCGCACAATGCATCTATTCGAATCGAACGCATCGCCGTCGAGCGGCGCGCATCGGTTGTCTTGCAATGCACCGTGCGCGCCGCCGCTTTCTCCATCCGAGCGTCATCCGATAAGGACTTCCAATCATGTCGCAGCCGCATCTCCATCTTTCCCCGACCGCGATCTATCCGTTCGACGCGCGCGGCGTCGCGAAGCGATTCCGCCATGCGGCGATCTTCGGCGCGATCGACGCGCTTCAGTCCGGCGAAACCATGCGCTTCGTCAACGATCACGATCCGCTCCCGCTCCTCGAACAGATTCGGCAGCATTATGGCGAGCGGGTCGGCATCGAGTATCGGCAGCGTGAGCCCGGCGCGATCGTGATCGATTTCATCGTTCAATGACCTATGCCGGCGGTCGCGCGGGCAGTGCGCCGGCCGTCGCGACATCCCCGCTCGCCGGCTGCGACGCACCGCGTTCGGCGCGTCGCGCGCGACAGCCGGCGAGCGGCCCGCAACAAGCGATAAGCTGATCCAGACCGTCATGCATTCATCCGACCGATTTCCCGATTTCTTCGACGCCGCGCCGCGCATCGCGTTGCGCGATCCGCTCGCCGCGTTCCTCGGTGCCGCGCACGACGGCGGCGCGATCGAGTACCGCTACGCGGACGTCGTGAAGCTGGCAGGGCATTCGTGTCCGACCGTCGCGTCCGCGTACCTGATGACGCGCGCGGCGCTCGGCGCGCTCTACGGCGGCGTGCCCGCCGAGCGCGGCGCGATTCGCGTCGCGTTGCGCGATTCGGCGACGGAAGGCGTGACGGGCGTGGTGGCGAACGTCGTCGGCCTGCTGACGGGGGCGACGTTCGATACCGGGTTCAAGGGCATCGGCGGCCGGTTCGACCGCCGCCGTCTGTTGACGTTCGGCGAACCGATGCCGGGGCAGCTTCGCTTGACGCGCGTCGATACGAATGCGAGCGTCGGCGTGTCGGCGCGGCTCGATCGCGTGCCGGGCGATCCGCGAATCGCGAATCTGCTGCCGCGCTGTCTCGCGATGACGGCGCAGCCCGAGGACGTCGCGTTGTTCCGCGAGCTCTGGCAGGCGCGCGTGCGCCGGCTGCTGCTCGAACATGCGGACGACGCCGACGTGATCGTGCTCCACCGTTGACGCGCGATGGCGGTTGCGGCGCGGCGCATCCGACGCGCGCTGCGGAACCGGCGTCGCGCTTGCATGTCGGCGTCCGGCGGACGGCGCTCGCTTGCGGCGTCGGCGAACGGATGCCGCGAGCAAGCGGCAGGCCGAAAGCGGCAAATCAAACGTCGCTCGACGAACGCCGCCTAACCGACGACCAGCTTCGTCGAAGCGAGCATCAGCGGCAGCCCGGCGAGCGCAAGCCCGGTCGACACGAGGATCATGCCGGCGATGTCCTCGGTCGGGCCGTCGTACTGCTGCGCGATCAGATGGCTCAGCACCGCGACGGGCATCGTGCAATGAACGACGAATGCGCCCGCGGCGACGCTCGGCAGCCCGAGCAGCAACGCGAGCGCGAGCTCGACGCCGAGCCCGCCCGCGACCCGCACGACCGCGAGCACCGCCACGCGGCGCAGGCCCGCGAGCCGGATGTTCGCGAGCGATGCGCCGAGCATCAGCAGCATCAGCGGCGGCGCCATGTTGCCGAGCTGCTTCACGCTCGCCGCGAGCGGCGCGGGCAGATGCAGGCCGTTCAGCGTCATGAAGAGCGCCGCGACGACTGCCCAGATCGTCGGACTGACGGCGATCGATTTCCACGAAGCCTGACCGGACAGCAACCAGACGCCGATCGTGAAATGGCCGATCTGCACGAGCGCGGAGAACGCGACCGCATACAGCAGGCCTTGCTCGCCGAAGGCGAAGAGCGCGACCGGCAGGCCGAGATTCGACGTGTTGGGCAGCATCAGCGACGGCAGGTATTGCCGCATCGGCAGCCTCAGCACGCGCAGGAAGAGCGCGCCGAGCGCCGCGAAGCACACGAGGGCGACGGCGCCCGCCGCGAACGTGTGGACGAGCACGCGCGCGGTCAGGTTCGGCCGGTCGAGCGACGACAGCAGCAGGCACGGAATGCCGATGTTCGATACGAGCGCGCTCAGGCACGCCGCGTTCATCGGAAGCTTGAGCCTGACCCACAGCAGGCCGATCAGCGAGCACGCGAAGATCGGAAAGACGACCAGCGAAAAATCGTTTTGCATTCGGACGATCCCGAAGAGACGGCGGCATGTGCCGACGATGCGGCACGCCGCGCGCCGGCCGTTGCATGATGCATTCTCGGCGGCCGGCGCGCGGCGTTCGAAACGCGAAGCGGGCGAGCGTCGGTGGTCAATCGTCGCCGAAGCCGAACACGAGCTGACGCTCGAGCGCGCCGTGACCGTCGAAATTCAGCCGCCGCATGTTGCGCCGCTGATCGGGCGGATAGCCGGTTCTTCCGTGGGTGACCGCGGTGTTGTCGCCGATCAGGATCTGCCCGGGCTCGAGCGGAAACAGCAGCACGTTGTCCGGATCGGTCAGGAAGCGCGCAAGGCTGTCGTACATGTCGGCGGCGGCGGCCGCGGGCGTCGCCGTGGCCGCGCCGTCGTTCATCCTGAACTTGATCGACCAGCCGTCGTCCTCCGCCTTGAACACGGGCGCCGTGCTCTTTTGCGTCGTGCGCTCGATCGTCGGCGCGTCGGCGCGGGCGAGCGGCGCGACGTCGCCGTAGCGATCGACGATGTGACGGTACGCGGCCTTCGCGCTCGACAGCGTCGACAGGCCGCCCTGGTGCGACGGCCTCACGCATTGCAGCGTGATGATCCGCTCGGGCGCGTCCGAAAATGCGCCGTCGGTATGCGGCAGATGCGCTTCGTGCGACGAGTCGATATGGCCGTCGACCGGTTTGAATGCGTTGATCGGCACGACGCCGTCGCCGTCCGCGCGCTTGTGCGGCGCGGCGTTGCCGAGCAGTGGCTTGAGCGCGAGCAGATTGTCCCTTTCCGACGATTCGCAGTCGAGGATCACGAAACCATAGCGATTGAAGGTCCCGACCATGTCGGAGATCTCGTCGCCGGTCATCGTGCCGGGAGAGTGGATCGGCAGCGTCACTTCGGCAAGCGGCAGCGTGCTGTCGAACGGTTGGCGTAGCGCTTGCGCGCAAAGGCTGGAAGTCTGAGTCAACATGATCGGCCCTCGGAACGTGGATTTCACACGGTTGACGCCCAAGTATTTCGGTATGCTTATCAATGGGCGCTGTCTCCTCCTATGTCTGTCTTTCTACTTTCCATCTTTTATATTACAGATCATTAACCGCGTTGCGATTTTGTTTACAAATAGACAGGTCTTTCTAATTTGGCGTCGGAAATCCGCGCGTAGAAATGATGTGGCGTGAATTTGCAGATGGAGTGCGGACAGATTTTGATTCCGCCCAGACGTTAATGTGCCGATGCCGATCGAAATTGCCTCGGTCGCGTTCGCTCTGTTCGAGCGCCCGGCGCGCCGCGAAAGCATTGGCGCAATGTCGGAATATGCAAACACGGTCGAAATTAGAAAATTCGTGCGCGAGCGCCCGCATCCATCATTCGCAATTGAAAAATCAGAATATTCGAGCGTTTAAAAAAGGAAAAATCAATGACGCGGGTTCGGCGATCGCGCCGAACGGGATCGATAACGGCTGCACATGGATGGCGGATCGATTCGCCGGCGCCCATTCCGGAAACGACGAAAACGATTTCGGCGAAGGCGCGCAAATCGGGCGCCTCTGCTCGTGCGCATCGCTTGAAACGAGGTGTCGGACGGTTATTCGGCCGGATCGAGCAGCGACAATTCGTCGACGAACCGCACGGCGAACGATGCGGTGCCGCGCGCATCCGCCGCGCGCTCCGCGGCGATCGCATAGATCGCGTGCGCCGCGCCCGCCGCGGCGAGCGGCGCACCGCGCTGCGCGAGAAGCGCCGCGATCAGCGCACCGAGCGCGCACCCGGCCCCCGTCACGCGCGTCAAGCGCGCGTCGCCGCCCGCAACGGCGAGCGTGTCGACGCCATCCGTCACGTAGTCGGTCGGCCCGCTCACCGCGACGATCGCGCCGCTGCGCCGCGCGAGATCGCCGATGAACGCGAGCGCGCTTTCGGAGCTCGCGGTCGTGTCGACGCCCTTGCCGGCCGAAGCGCCACCCGCGAGCGCGATCAGCTCGCTCGCATTGCCGCGGATCACGGTCGGCTTGAACGCGAGCAGGCCGCGAACGATCGCGTCGTAATCAGGCGCCCCCGCGCCGACCGCGACGGGGTCCAGCACCCAGCGCGTGCCGGCCTCGGCTGCGGCGCGCGCGGCCGTGCGCAGCGCGTCGGCGCCGCTGCTCATCAGCGCGGCCGTGTTGATCCACAGCGCGCCGGCGCCGGCGGCGAAGCGCGCGGACCAGTCGGCCGCCGCGCCGATCGCGGGCGCGGCCCCGACGGCGAGCAACACGTTCGCGCTCAAGTTCGCGGCGACGTAGTTCGTGAGTCCGTACACGAACGGTGCCGCGTGCTTGACGGCGGCCAGTTCGTGGCGCACGGATGGCGTGTTCCAGGAGATCGATTCCATGTCGTGGTTCCTTGTCGCGTTAGCGCTCATGCGCACGCGTGAATGCAGGTGGGCGCGGGTTGGCCGATCGGGCGCGATCGGGCACTGAAGCAAGCCCGTCCCATCGGCCATCGCGAGAAGGCGCGGCTCGCGCACTGTAGCCGCTGTGGCGCGCGCATGCGCCGATCGGCGTCAAGTGTTTGCAGAGCGACTCGCCGTGACTCGATGCGGCGGCCGGCGCGCGCCCGCGGCCTCACGCGCCGCGCCGCTTCGATTTCTCTGCGGGCATCGACAGAATGTCGAGCGCCTGTTGCATCAGCTCGATGCTCTGACTCTCCTGCATGATGCCCGCGTGCAGCACGAGATGCTGCAGGCGACGATCCTTCGTGTTCATGTCGTGCGCGAAATCGCGCGCCTCGATCTCGCGATAGAGCGCGAGCTTTTGTCGATGCAGATCGAGCCGCCGCTTGATTTCGTCGCCGAGCCCCGTCGGCCCGACGACCGCTTCCGCGCGCAGCCGGATCATCAGCTCGTCGCGCAGCGGCTTCGGATCGTCGTGTTGCGCGATCCAGCGTTTGAGCTCCTTGCGGCCCGCGGGCAGTATCCGGTACGCGCGTTTGCGCCCGCGAGCCTGCTCGACGGGCGTGGATTCGACCCAGCCTTCGTCCTCGAGCCGCGCGAGCTCGCGGTAGATCTGCTGATGCGTCGCGTGCCAGAAGTAGCCGATCGAGCGGTCGAAGCGGCGCGTCAGCTCGGAGCCTGAGCCCGGGCGTTCGGCGAGGGAGGTGAGCAGCGCGTGAGGCAGGGACATTGACGAGCGGGCGAGTGGTCGAAACCCTTGCATCTTGCCATACCGCGCAGCGTCCGCCCGTTTAGAGCGCTCACTTTATGCAACGCGTTGCAATTGAAAGGCGATGTCGATATATTTATGCAACCCGTTGCAAAAAAAGAGCGACCGATGACTTACTATCCCCACCTGACGGCTCCACTGGAGCTCGGTTTCACGTCGTTGAAGAATCGCGTATTGATGGGCTCGATGCACGTCGGGCTCGAGGAAGCGCCCAACGGCTTCGAGCGGATGGCCGCGTTCTACGCGGAGCGCGCGCGCGGCGAGGCGGGGCTCATCGTCACGGGCGGGATCGCGCCGAACGAGCGAGGCCGGATGATGCCGGGCGGCTCGATGCTCACGACGGAGGAAGAGGCCGAGCGCCACCGGATCGTCACGCGCGCGGTGCACGACGCGCACGGCAAGATCGCGATGCAGATCCTGCACTTCGGCCGTTATGCGTATCACCCGTCGCTCGTCGCGCCGAGCGCGCTGAAGGCGCCGATCAACGCGTTCACGCCGCATTCGCTGTCGGCGAGCGAGGTCGACGCGACGATCGACGATTTCGTGCGCTGCTCGGCGCTCGCGCAGTACGCGGGCTACGACGGCGTCGAGATCATGGGCTCCGAAGGCTATCTGATCAACGAATTCATCGCGGCGCGCACGAACCATCGTGACGACGAATGGGGCGGCCCATACGAAAATCGCATCCGCTTTCCGGTCGAGATCGTGCGGCGCGTGCGCGAGCGGGTCGGCGCGAATTTCATCATCATCTACCGGCTGTCGATGCTCGACCTCGTCGAAGGCGGCTCGACGCTCGACGAAGTGATCCGGCTCGCGCAGGCGGTCGAGGCGGCCGGCGCGACAATCCTGAACACCGGCATCGGCTGGCACGAGGCGCGCATCCCGACGATCGCGACGAAGGTGCCGCGCGCCGCGTATGCGTGGGTGACGAAGCGGCTCGTCGGCAAGGTCGGCATTCCGCTTGTCGCGACGAACCGGATCAACACGCCGGAAATCGCCGAGCAACTGCTCGCCGAAGGCTATTGCGACATGGTGTCGATGGCGCGGCCGTTCCTCGCCGATTCGCAATTCGTGCGCAAGGCGCGCGAGGGCCGCGCCGATGAGATCAACACCTGCATCGGCTGCAACCAGGCATGCCTCGACCACATCTTCAGCGGCAAGATCACGTCGTGCCTCGTCAACCCGCGCGCGTGCCACGAGACCGAGCTCGTGATCGCGCCCGCCGCGCAGCGCAAGCGGATCGCGGTGGTCGGCGCGGGGCCCGCGGGCCTGAGCTTCGCGGTCACGGCCGCCGAGCGCGGGCACGAGGTCGAGCTGTTCGAGGCGTCGCCGGAGATCGGCGGGCAGTTCAACGTCGCGAAGAAGGTGCCCGGCAAGGAGGAGTTCCATGAGACGCTGCGCTATTTCCGCCGGCAGATCGAGCTGCACGGGCTCACGCTGCATCTGAACACGCGCGCCGACGTCGCGCGGCTCGCGGGCGGCGGCTTCGACGAAATCGTGCTCGCCACGGGCGTCGTGCCCCGCGTGCCCGACATCGACGGCGTCGATCGCGCCAACGTGCTCGGCTATCTCGACGTGCTGCGCGACGGCAAGCCGGTCGGCGCGAACGTCGCCGTGATCGGCGCGGGCGGAATCGGCTTCGACGTCAGCGAATATCTGACGCAGACGGGCGAAAGCGCGAGCGTCGCGCCGCCGAAGTTCTACGCGGAATGGGGCATCGACGTCGGCTACGAGCAGCGCGGCGGCGTGCGGATGCCGCACGTCGACGCCGCCGCGCGCAACGTGCATCTGCTGCAGCGCAAGGCGTCGAAGGTCGGCGACGGGCTCGGCAAGACGACGGGCTGGATTCACCGGACGTCGCTGAAGTCGCGGCGCGTTGCGATGTCGTCGAGCGTGTCTTACGAGCGGATCGACGACGCAGGGCTGCACGTGACGATCGACGGCGAGCCGCAGACGCTCGCGGTGGACAGCGTCGTCGTCTGCGCGGGCCAGGAGCCGCAGCGCGAGCTGTACGACGGCCTGCGCGCGGCGGGCTGTTCGGTGCATCTGATCGGCGGCGCGCACGTCGCCGCCGAGCTCGACGCGAAACGCGCGATCCTGCAGGGCACGAGGCTCGCGGCATCGATCTGACGCGGGCGGCTCGCCGCGCCGCACGTGCCGATGCGCGTGCGGCGCGGCATCACGGCAGATCACGGCACGTCACGTCGCACGACAGTGCGACATCAACCATTGACTGACAAGGAGACGCGACATGACTTCGATTCCCGCCGGCGTGCACCCGGCCGTGCTGCCGTCACTCGAGCGCTGGCACGCGATGGTCGCCGCGCACGACATGACCCGGCTGGCCGATATCGCCGATCCGAATGCGGTGTTCCGCTCGCCGATCGCGCATTCGGCCTACGCGGGCGCGCCCGCGCTGGTGCTCGCGATCGGCACGGTCATCAACGTATTCGAGGATTTCGTCTATCACCGGCAGCTCGCGACCGACGATGGCCTGAGCGTCGTGCTCGAATTCAGCGCGCGAGTGGGCGACAAGCAGTTGAAGGGCGTCGATCTGATCCGCTTCGACGAAGCGGGCAAGATCGTCGAGTTCGAGGTGATGGTGCGGCCGGCAAGCGGCTTGCAGGCGCTCGGCGCCGAAATGGGCGCGCGAATCGGCTCTCGCCTGCCCGAGTTTAAATCGAATGTGTGAACGATAAGCGAATAAAAATAGAAATAGAGATTTTCGCTTTATAAAACACTAATAGCGCCTTCAGGCTAAATATTACGATTGCATTGCTTTAAACTTCGAAACGGGTCGCGCGGGCGTTGTGCCGCGCACGTGTGACCGCCTCTTCTCGTCGATGATCCGCGAACGAATTCGCGGATCGTTTTATTTCGAATACGCGACAGTCGTGTTTCAAGACATGGCGGAACACCGATCTTCCGATCGGATTCGCGCGTGCGCGCGTCGGCGCGCACGCGCGACGCCGTTGCGCATGCCGACATGCAGTGATCGATCAAGCAGTGGAGGAGACTGTTTCGTCCGCTCGCGCATTGGCGCGCGCGGCGAACTCGCAGGTGCGACGGAAAAAATACCAATTGGAGGCCTGATGACTTGTTTCGTTGACCAACTGAAGTTGATTTTCGATCATTATCCCGGTCTTTGGGGCTGCCAGGACAGCCAGTCGCGATTCATTCACGTCAACGATTCGTTCGCGCGAGTCGTCGGCGTGCACAATCCGCGCGAGCTCGAGAACAAATCCGCATTCGATCTGCCGTGCGGATCGTCGAATTGTGCGGACCAATTCCAGGCGCAGGACCGCGAGGTCCGCGAAACCGGCCGGGCGATCAAGGTGCTCGACATCCACCCGTATGCGTCGGACGTCTGGATGGCGTTTGTGTTCACGAAAATTCCGCTTGTCGACAGCAACAAGGAAATCGTCGGCACGATCTTCCATGCGGCGGAGGTGTCGCAGCTCGACATGGTCACGCTCGGCCGCGTGATCGGCGATTCGTACACGGGCAAGCGGGTCGGCGATCCGTTCGAGCAGGGCACCTACCGGATCGATTCGCCGAGGGACGCGCTCGCGCTGACCGAGCGCGAACGGCAGGTGCTGTTTTTTCTCGCGCGCAACAAGACGGCGAAGGATGTCGCGAACATCCTCGGCTTGTCGGCCCGGACGATCGAGCAATACGTGGAAAACCTGCGCTGCAAGTTCTCCGCGTCGAGCAAGAACGAGCTGATCGATCTGGCGTCGGGCGCCGGCTATTGCAACCGGATTCCGCAATCGTTGCTGCGCAATCAGCTATCGGTGGTGCTCGAGCGCGCCGCGCCGCAAGGGCCGGCCAGCGCGCTGGCGGCTGCCGGGCAATCCGCCGTCGTCGCGATGCTCTAGCCGAGCGCGCCGCTCGCGACGCGAGCGAGCGGCGCGTCGTCGTGCGGCTCGGCGGCGGGCGTCGGCTCCCACGCGGCGGGCGCGACCGCGAGCAGCCGCTTCAGTTCGAGCACGATCGCGTCCGCCGGAATGCCGCTCGGTCGAATGCCGTCATGGCCGAGCCTCGGCATGATGTGCTGCACGCCGTCGTACTGCCAACGGCACGCGTGCGGCTCGACCGCCTGCAGCGCGCGCGCGAAGATCGACAGATCGCGCCGCGGCCGCGGCGCCGCCGACACGCGTTCGACCCACCCCTCGTAGCGTTGATGCACGACGACGTCGCCGTGCGCGACGAGCGCGAGCGTCGACAGCGGCGTCCGGTTGTGGAAGCCGATCGGCGATAGGCCGAAATAGCGCTGCGACGCGCATCCGCGCAGCGCGTTTGCGGCGGGCAGGCGAAACACCGCGAGGTCGAGTTCCGGATGCTGCTCGAGCGCCGCGTCCGGATGATCGAGCAGAGCCTCGGTCGACGCGTGGTGCCGGTCGGCGTCGAGCCAGAGCTCGCCGGGTATCGACGGCGCGTCAAGCAGATCGCGCAGCACCGGCAGCAGCGCGCGGAAGACCCGCGCGATGCGCGTGCTTTCGTCGCGCGGCGCGCCGATGTCGCGCGTCGCGCGCGCGACGACGGCATTCAGCGCGAACGCGAGCCGCCGCGCGGTGTCCGAGCGGCCGCGCGCGAAGTCGCCGAAGCGGGCGACGTCGACGAGCAGCGCCTGATGGCGCAGCGCATGATCCGGCGCGATCAGCCCGTACACCGACGCGAGCCCGTCGAGATCGAAGTGATCGGTCGTCACGTGGCGCACGTCGATCTCGTCGAGCCTCTCGGGCACGAAGCGCAGCACGCTCTCGGTCGACAGGTTCGCCTTGTATCGCGCGGGCGTGCGGTTCGCCGGCCAGTGCGACAGCGTAAGCCGCGTCGCCGCGTTATGGGTCGCATCCGCCGAGATGTTCGGCACGTCGCGCGCGTGCTCGAACGGCAGGAACGAAAGCCGGTCGCCGGGCGTGAGCGTGACGGCCTCCGGCTGCGACGCGGGCGCGGCGTCGGCTTCGCGCGCGAGCGCGGCCGCGATGCGCGCGGCATCGGCATCGGCATCGGTTTCGGCATCGCGCAGCGCCAGCTCGCCGTGACCGCCGAAGTCGTAATGGAGCGTGCCGAGATTGCGTCGGCGCAGGTCGAACGGGTTGCCGTCGCGCGTGACGGCGCCGCCGCCGGCGATCACGTTTTGCAGATCGATGAACTGGTTTTCGCGGATCGCCACGACGCGGCCCGCGAGCAGCCGCAACTCGACGCCGTCGAGCCGGGCCGCGACGTCGTCGTCGAACCGCACGACGTGATCGCCGTCGTGGAGGGAGAGATGGGTCGTCATCGCAGTGATCCTGTCAAGTCAAGTTGTCGTACCGAGGTGGAACAGCAGATAGGCGGCGATCGACCAGACGACGAGCGCGATGTGGGTCAATTGCAGGCCTTCCTGCCGTATCCAGTAGCCGTACCACAGCCCGCCGAGCAGCAGCGCGAGCGCGCACGCGGCGAAGCCTGTCGCGCCGGCGTCGAGCCACGGCAGCGCGGGCGCATGCGGCGCGGGCGTCGCCAGGCACTGCCAGAGGCCGCCCCACATCGCGATCGCGGTGAACGCCTGCAGCAGCACGATGATCGCGAGCGCCGCGCGGTGCAGGCCGCGAGACGTCGTCGCGCGGCGCAGCAGCGGCGTGTCGACGGGCGGGTCCTGCTTCAGCAGCGCCATGCTCATCGTGCGGCCGACGGTGTTGGTCGTCGCCGCGAACGTCTGCACGTTGTTGATCGTGACGATCGTCGCCCATCCGGCGATCGCGAACGCGTGCAGGCTCTTGAATGAATCGATCTCGGTCAGCAGGCTCATCGTGCGTCGTGCTTGTCGTGTTGCGGGGATCGGCAGGGCGACGCGCGCCGCGCGCCGCGATGGCGGCGGCGCGCGCGGCGGTCATCGGGCGCGCACGCGCCGCGCGACGAGCGCGGCGAGCACGGGCGCCGCCGCGAATACCGAGAAGAGCCACGCGGCCGCCTGCTGTGCGCCCGCGAGGCCGCCCGGCTCGGAGAAGCCGGCGAGGTTCGCGACGAGGCCGGCGAGCGCGGAGCCGATCGCGGTTGCATAGAGCTGGACGGTGGTGATCGACGTCGAAGCGAGATCTTCCTGGCCAGCCGGCGCGCTCTGCAGCACCTGCGTGAGCAGATGCGGCCAGCCGACGCCGATGCCGACGCCTACCGCCGCGAGCGCCGCGCACAGCACCGCGAGGCCGGGCCCGGCGCTCAGCAGGTGCGACGGCGGCACGACGATCGCGAGCGCGACGAGCGCGAGCACGACGAGAAGCGGCCCGCCGCGCACGAGCGCCTGCGCGGTGCGCGCGCTGCGCCCCGAGCTGAACAGCGAGCCGGCCGTCCAGCCGGCCGCCATCAGCGCGGTCAGATAGCCGGCGAGCAGCGGCGGGTAGCCGTGAATGATCTGCAGGAAATACGGAACGAAGATCTCGGTGGTCATCCCGATCACGAGCAGGCTCATGCACGCGTAGATCGCGCCGAGCGGCGCGCGCACGTCGTACGCGCCCGTCGGCAGCAGCCGGATCGTCGCGCCGCGCTCGAAGCGCGCGATCAGGATGGTGATCGCGATGCCGGCCGCGACGCCCGCGACGTTCGCGACGATCTCCCTCGACAGGCTCGCGACCGACACGACGAGCACCGACACCGCGAGCAGCAGGATCTTGCCGATCGCGGGCCGCGCGGCCTGCGCGCCCGACGCCTCGCGCGCGGGCAGCTGGACGATCACGATCAGCGCGAGCACGACGGCGACGGGCACGAGCGCGACGAACGCGAGCCGCCACGTGCCCGACTGCGCGAAGATCCCGCCGATCGCGGGCCCGCACAGCGTCGCGACGCCCCACATGCCGGACACCATCGCCATCGCGCGCGACCACAGCCGCTCGTCGAACACGATGCGAATCAGCGCGTAGCTGAGCGCGAACAGGATGCCGCCGCCGAAACCCTGCGCGGCGCGGCCGACGAGCATCCACGGCATGCCGTTCGCGCCCGCGCACGCGAGCGTGCCCGCGCAGAACACGACGAGCGCGACGAGATACGCGGCGCGCGGGCCGAAACGGCTCAGCACGTTCGCGGACAGCGGCGCGCCGATGATCGAGGCAGCCATGAACAGCGTGGTGTTCCATGCGTAGTACTCGAGCCCGCCGATGTCGCGCACGACCGAAGGCAGGATCGTCGTCGCGATGTAGATGTTGATCGCGTGCAGCGCGACGCCGCCTGCGAGCGCGATCGAGCGCAAGCCGTTGCGGCCGGACAGCAGCTCTCCCCACGAAGGGGCGGTGATGGAACTCATGGACTACCTCGTCGATTGCTGGGTTGGATGGGCGTCAGGATGGCGACAGATGCTGCGAGATCAGGTGCGGATTGCTCTCGAGCATTTCGATCTCCGGAGAATAGACTTCGATTTCGAGCCCGTCGGGGTCCTGGAAGTAGAAGGCGGTGCGCACGCGGTCCGGGCCGGCGTGATAGCCGGGCGCCGGGCCGTTGCCCTTGACGATCCTGATGCCGCCGTCCGCCTCGACGAGCGCGGCGATCGTCTTCACGCCGTCCGGGTCCGAACGCACGCCGAAGTGATAGCCGGGCGGGTAGGCGACGGCGTCCGCCTGCTCGATGAAGAAATCGAAGCCGTTCAGCTCCATTACAACCTTCTTCGGACCGAGGTTGTAGCAGTAAGAGGCTCCAAAGATTCGGCGGTAGAAATCGACCGATTTGTCCAGATCGCGCGCAAGGATGTTGATGTGGTTCACGCGCAGCGCGCGCGGCTGGCCCTGCTCGGGTTCGTCGCGCAGCCGGCGCCACATCTTGATGCACGCGGTGAACGTCGCGAAGCTCGCGAGCCAGTCGCGCGCGATGTCGGACGACGCGTCGGCCGCCGTCAGCTCGAGCGCGAGCGGATAGCAGAACGCGCTCGAATGGCCTTCGCGCCAGACCGCGGGCGCTTCGCCTTCCGTGCCGGCCGGATCGATGCGGATCTGCGCGGCGGCCGCCCAGCCGGCCGTGCCGGCGCGCTCGGCGCTCGCCTCGGCCGACGCCGAGCGGGACAGCACGAACACGCCGTCGGGCGCCGCGCCGTTCGTCTCGGGCGCGCGCAGCCGGTAGCCGGCCGCCGTGCATTGCGCGGACAGCGTGCGCGTGATCCGTTCCGCGTCGGCGGGATTGACGTCGAGATTGATCAGTTCGAAGACGAGCATGGTTAGACCTCGCCGGCGGGACGTTGACCGATGAGCAGCGTGTAGCGGCCGATCGAACGCTCGCTGACCGACAGGCCGTTGTCGCGCACGACGCCGGCGATCCACGGCGTCGGATGCAGTTCGCCGTGATTCGTGTTCACCATCATGTGCAGCGAGAAATCGGCGGAGAGCGCGGGCGTCACGCGATCGCCGTTCATCGTCATCGTGAGGATCAGGAGGGCGCCGCCCGGCTTCACGAGGCCGGCCGCGTGGCCGATCACGGCGCGCGCCTCCGGATCGTCGAAGTAGTGCAGGCAATCGTTCAGCATCACGACATCGGCCGCGCCGCCCTCGAAGTTGCGCGCGTCGAGCAGGTTCTTCTCGAAGAACTCGACGCGGCCGGCCAAGCCGTGCGCCTTGACCGTCTTCTGCGCGGCGTCGCGGGTCGTCGGCAGATCCCAGATCTGGCCCGTCAGCTCCGGGTGGCGGCGCAGCACTTGCGCGAGATACGTGCCGTGGCCGCCCGCGAGATCGATCACGGTGCGCGCGCTCGCGAACACGCCCAGGCCGCTCACCACGTCGACCATCGGTTGGCTCAGGCGCACCATCGCGTCGTTGAACGCGTCGCGCGCGCGCGTGTCGTGCGCGAAGCGGCTTTCCTGCTGGAACGCGAGCGGCTTCTCGCTGCGCAGGATCTCGCCCAGGCGCGGCCAGTTGTCCCATTGCAGATGCTGATGCTCGACGATCGGGCCGATGTAGTCGGCGCTCGTGGTCGTCAAGTAGCGCGCGGTCAGCTCGGTGCTGCGGAACGCGTCGCCTTCCTTGGCGAGCAGGCCAAGCGCGACGAGCGCGTGCAACAGGATCGCGGCCTTGCCCTCGACCATGCCGAAGCTCGCCGCGACTTCGGCGGGCGTGCGGCTCGTTTGCGTGAGATCGAACAGCTTTTCGGCGACGGCGTAATGCAGGATCGCCGATTGCCGGTATTGGTCGGACAGCTTCACCAAGTCGACCACCGAAGTCAGTGCCGCCTTGTCTTCGGTCGACTCGTAGATGGTCTCGACAGCAGATGCGTTCATTGAGGTCCTCGTTCGATGTGGTGCGGGGAAAAAACGGTGCGCGACGCTGGGCGCCGCGCGGCTATTGAAGTACGGCGCGCCCGGGCGGACGCGCGAGACGGCGCAGCAGGATGCGCTGGCCGCAGCCGATCGCGAGATGCTGAAACGGCCGCAGGCCCCAGCGGTGCGCGACGTCGTCGATCGACGCGACGAGCCGCGGCGCCGGTACGGGCGCGCCGCAGCGTGACGGGTGCACGTAGAGCAGTAGCTCGTCGGCGAGATCGCCTTCGAACAGCGCGTCGCACAGTGAGAGATCGGCATCGACGAACAGCTCGTTCGCGCCCTGGGCGGCAAGACGCGCGAGCGCGTCGGGCAGGGGCAGGTCCGCTTCGGCGTCGATGCCGGCCTCGATCGATGCGCCGGCTGACGGCGCGTGGGCCTGGCGAGCGCCTTCGCGATGCAGCGCGAGCGTCGGCACGCCTTCCGCCGTCGCGGGCGCCGCGTCGAGCGCCGCGCAGTCGCACGAGCGAACGAGGTAGCGCGGCGCGGCGCCGTTCCTCGCCGCAGCGTAGGCCGGGCCTTGCGGCGCGAGCACCACCGAGCTGCGCGCGCGCCAGTGCCGGATGTCGTCGCGGGACTCCGATTCCGTCACGTCGAGCACCGTTCGGTCGATTTCGTCGAGCGGCCCGTCGATCGACAGGATCAGCTTCGCGCGCGTCCATGGCCGGCCGCGCTCGATCCGGCTGAAGAAGCCGATGTTCAGCTCGCGCGCGTAACCTTCCATCAGCCCCTGTTCGACGACGATGCCCGCGTCGGCGAGGCGCGCGGCGCCGCGCCCGGCTACCTGCTCGAACGGATCGCGCGCCGCGATGACGACGCGCGCGACGCCCGCCGCGACGAGCGCGTTCGCGCACGGCGGCGTCCTGCCGTAATGCGCGCACGGCTCGAGCGTCACGTATGCGGTCGCGCCGCGCGCGCGCTCGCCGGCCTCGCGCAGCGCGTGCACTTCCGCGTGCGGCTCGCCCGCGCGCCGATGCCAGCCGGTGCCGAGCACCTCTTCGCCGCGCGCGATCACGCAGCCGACGCGCGGATTCGGATGCGTCGTGTAAAGACCCTGTTCGGCGAGCCGCAGCGCGCGGGTCATGTGCGCACGGTCGATGTCGGAAAACGTGCTCATCGTCGGCCGTCCGTCGAGGATGCGGCGCGCGCCATTCGTGCGGGGCGGCCGCGGGCGGGCGGCATCGATGCGCGGCGCGCGCGCCGATCGGCGATCCGCGCGGCGCTCATCGCGACTCCACGAGCCGGAAGCCCATTGCGTAGATGTCGCGCTGATAGCGGCCGTGACGGCGCGCGCAGCGCGCGAGATCGCCGAAGCGCGTGAAGCTGCCGCCGCGCGCGATCCGGTAGCTGCCTTGCGTGACGGCGAGGTCGTCGTCGATCGGCGCGCCGCCCGGATACGGGCGATAGTCGTCCGCGACATATTCCTCCACGTTGCCGGCGAGATCGTCAATGCCGAACACGCTGCGGCCGAGCGGGAAGATGCCGACGGGCGTCGTCGACAACGGTCCGGCCTCGACCGTGTTCGCCGCGCGCGGATCGAACGCGTCGCCCCACGGATACTCGACGCCCGCGCCGCCGGACGCCGCGTACTCCCATTCGGCCTCGGTCGGCAGCCGGAAGCGCCGCCCGGTCGCTTCGCTCAGCCAGTGCGCGTACGCATCGGCCGCCTCGGCGGGCACCGTCCAGACCGGATGGTTCGCGCGCTCGACCGGATAGACGCCGAACGTCCACGACGTCGGCAGCCACGGCGCGTCCGTCTCTTCGAGGAAGAGCCGGTATTCGAGGTTCGTGACCGGATAGCGCATCATCCGGAACGCGGCGAGCTCCGTCGTGTAGCGCGGGCACTCCTTCGCGATCCACTCCTCGATCACGCCAACGCGCTCCCATTCGGCGACGACCTGCGGCACCCGTTCGGGCTCGGTGCCGAGACGCGCCTGCGCGGCGGGCACGTCGCACATCGCCGGATCGAGCGGGCGGATTCGCGTGTCGCCCGCGAATCCGAGCAGCGTGCCCGCCGCGTAGCGCCGCTCGAACGGCGCGTCCGGGTTCTGCGCGATCGCGCTCCACTGCTCGGGCGCGGCGCGCAGCAGGTCGAGATGCGTCGAAAACACGGTCGCGCTCGTACGCGCGACGAACAGGTTCTCCGGCAGCGCCATCGCCGCGCGGTCGCTGAGATAGTTCGGGTTGTCGGCCAGCTTGAGCGTCATAGGCATCAACTCGCGTCAGTCGGTTCGGGTTTTGCGAACCGTCAGCACCAGGTAGTGCAGGCCGGCCTTCGGCCGCGGCACGCGGTGGCTGCTGACGGGCGTGAAATGCGCGGCGGCCAGCAGTTCGACGAGCTCGGGCTCGGTGAACTCGCGGTAGAGGCGCTGCGCCTGGTTTGCGTACAGCCGCCCCGGGCCGTCGGACTCGAACACCGAGATCGTGAAAAGCCCTTCGGGGCGCAGCAGCGCATGAACGCGCGCGAGGTACGCGCCGTACGCGTCAGGATGCTGATGGTGCAGGCAGCCGTTGTCGAGCGCGCCGTCGAAGAGCGCCGCGCCTTCGAATTCGGACACGGCGCGCGTCACGAAACGCACGCGCTCGCCCCAGCGCTGCGCGAGTTGCGCCCACTCCGGCGGCTCGACGAGATCGACCGCCGTCACCTGGTGCCCGTGCTCGAGAAAGTACGCGGTGTCCCGGCCGCGGCCCGCGCCCGCGTCGAGAATGTCGGCCGGGCGGCCGAGATGCTCGTGCAGGATCGCGCTCGCCGGGCGCATCGCGGCCTCGTCGGTCCAGACGTCGCGCCCGTCGTGGTAGCTCGACACGAAATCCGAGCGCAGCACCGCCGCGTACTCGCGCGGCGCGGCGAGCGGCCCGTCGACGGGCGCGATGGTGCGCTGCGCGTCGATGTAGTGCGGTTCGGCGGCGCTCATGCGCGCTCCAGCGGGATGCGATAGACGTTGCCGTCGTACGAGCTCGCGAGGAACGCGCGCGCGGCCGGGTCGTAGGAGAGCGACGACACGCCCGCGGTCGTCACGCGCACGTCGAGCGCCCAGCGCTTCTCGATCCGGTCGTAGACGGCGACGCGGCCGTTGTAGCTGCCCGTCGCGACGTGGCGGCCGTCGGCGCTCGCCGCGACGCACTTGATCGAGTGCGTGTGCGGCGTCGCGATCACGTCTGCGTGATGGTCGGGCGACCAGATCCGCAATTTCAGGTCCCGGCTCACGGACGCGAAGTAGCCGCCGCCGAGGCCCGCGCAGCCGTTCGCGATCTTGTCGTGCGCGCGCTTGAGCTCGAACACCGGCTCGAGCGTCGATGCGCTATACCAGGTCGCCGACGCATCGGCCGCGACCGAGAAAATCTGATCGTCCGAGACCGCGATGCCCTTGACCGCGTTCGCGTGCAGCGGCAGGTCGGCGACGTGCGTCGCCTTCGTGCCGTCGATCCGCAGCACGATGCCTTCGCCCGTGTACGCGCCGATCACCGCGTGCGCGACGCCGTCGCGCTCGAACGACGCGCCGCAGTTCAGCGGCGAACGGTGCTGGTGCAGCTCGCGGCCGCTGCGCGCGTCGAATACCTTGCCGAGCTGGCCGCCCGTCAGGATCAGCTCGCCCGCCGGCGTGAGGAAATTGCACAGGCTGCCCGTGCGCGCATGCTCGCGCTGGTCGACACGCACGATGCCCGCATCGCCGATCGTCCACAGATGGCCGTCGACGGGCTCCACCGCGTTCACGCCGTGCGTCGGCGGCAGTTCGGCCGCGTCCCAGTGCTCGGTCTTCCAGTTGTAGCGGCGATAGCTCGAATGGAACGTCGAGAACACGATGTGCTCGTCGCCTTCGAACGAGCACGAGCGCGGCCACACCTCGGGCGGCAGCGCCGCGCCGCCGAGTGCTTCCGGCTGGCCGGACGCGCCGATCCTCCAGAGCCGCATCGTGCGGTCGTACGACAGCGACACGAGCAGGCCCCGGTCGCCGTCGAGCACGAGCCGCTTCACGCCCGCGTCGTGCGCGTCGATCGTCGCGCGCGCGCCGTCGACGCCGATCGAGATGATTTCGCCCTCGTCGTTGCCCGCGAAAATGCGGCCGTCGGCGGCGATCGCGATCGTGTCGGTTTCGATGCCGTCGAGATCGATGTCGGCGACGAGGCCGTTCTTCGCGAGCGACCAGCGCTTGATCGTGCCGTCGTCGCTCGACGACACGATCTCGTCGGTGCCGCGCATCCATTCGACGGAGATCACGTCGGCGGCGTGGCCGCCGAACGTGTTCAGCAGCTTGCCGCTGAAGTTGTAGACCCGCACGCGATGATCGCGCGACGCGGTCGCGACGAGCGGCTTGTCCGGATGGAACGCGCTCATCTCGACGTCGTCTTCCTGGTCGGCGAACACCGCGACGAGCCGCAGATCGGGCACGGTCCAAAGGCGCGCGCTGTAATCGGACGACGACGTGACGACGTACGCGCCGTCCGGCGAGAACGCGCCCTGGTTCGCGAGATGGTCGTGCATCGCGCGGGCGAGCGGACGCTGGGTCTTCGCGTCCCACAGGATGACCTGGTTGTCGTAACCGGCAGTCAGAACGTATTGGTCGCGGTGCGCGGCAATCCCGCTGATCGGTGCGCGGTGAGTGATCATTGCAGTTCCTGGCTGAGGTTGATGGCGTGACGGTGGTGATCGATCTTCGCGCGCAGGTAGCCCTGGTTCGTGTGGTTGACGAACACGCCCGTCTGCCGCACGCGCTTGATCTGGATGCCGTGCTTCTCGATCTGCGAAATCTTGTCCGGGTTGTTGGTGACGAGCGAGATCTCGCTGACGCCGAGCGCCTGCAGCATCTGCGCGGCGACGCGGAAATCGCGCAGGTCGTCGGGGAAGTTCAGCGCGCGGTTCGCGGCGAACGTGTCGAGCCCTTGCGAGATCTGCAGGCGGTATGCGTCGAGCTTGTTGTACAGCCCGATGCCGCGGCCTTCCTGACGCAGATAGAGCAGGATGCCGCCTTCGCGGCCGAACATCGCGACCGACTCGTCGAGCTGCTCGCCGCAATCGCAGCGCGCGGAGCCGAACACGTCGCCCGTCAGGCACTCGGAATGCACGCGCACGAGCGGCGCGTCGGTGAGCGGCCCGAAGACGAGCGCGAGATGCTCGGCGCTGTCGCAAAGGCCCTGGAACGTCACCATCTCGGCCTCGTACCGCTGCTGGTCGGTGCGCGGACGGATGGGTACGTTGACGCGCGTACGGACGGACGCGCTCAGCGTTGGGGGGATACGACGATCATTCATGCTGTGCCTCAAGGTTATTCAACATTGAGATACGCATCGCGAAGAACACGGAAGTCTTGTTGCTTTGTTGTTATGTCTGCTGGGTGAATCGATTTCCGTTTTGTTGCTGTCTCTCGGGTTCTAGGCGAGCTCTTGATTGGCTGCTGCGTCCGATTGTGCAAAAGCTTCGCCGATTGTGCATCCGTACCGATTACGGTATCGCCGGTCATTGTTCGATTCGTATCGCCGTCTCTTAATTGGTTGCGTGCTCAACTAATTTTGGGTGGACAAAATCGCTACCGCCATCGCCGCCGCGGGCGCCGCCGCACGTCCGTAGTCGACGGGCGCATCCGCTGGGCGCGGCGTGTCGCCCGCGCGCTCGATCCAGCCGCCGCCCAGCGCGCGGTACAGATCGACGAGGTTCGTCCAGCGCGCGAGCCGCGCGCTGATCAACTGCTGCTGCGCCGTGTACAGATCGGTCTGCGCGGTCAACACCGACAGATAGCTGTCGACGCCGTTCTTGTAGCGCAGGTCCGACAGATCGTAGCGGCGCTGCTGCGCGTGCTCGTTGCGCTCGAGCGCCGCGATCTGCTGATCGTACGTGCCGCGCGCGGCGAGCCCGTCCGACACCTCGCGGAACGCGCTCTGGATCGCCTTCTCGTAGTTCGCGATCTCGATGCGCTTCTGCACGTGCGCGAGATCGAGGTTCGCGATGTTCTGCCCGCCCTCGAAGATCGGCAACGCGATGCTCGGCGCGAACGACCACGCCGCCGTGCCGGCCTTGAACAGGCCGCCGAGCGTCGGGCTCGCGGTGCCGAACGCCGCCGTCAGCGAGATCTTCGGGAAGAACGCCGCGCGCGCCGCGCCGATGTTCGCGTTCGCCGCGCGCAGCGCCTCCTCGGCCTGCATGATGTCGGGGCGCCGCGTCAGCAGATCGGACGGCAGCCCGGCCGGCACGTCGGTCAGCAGGTTCTGCGCGTTGAGCGGCAGGCCGGCCGGCAGATCGTCGGGCAGCGGCTCGCCGATCAGCAGCACGAGCGCGTTGACCGCCTGCGCACGCGCGCGCGCCTGCGCCTGCTGGTTCGCGAGCGCCGTCTCGACGACCGTCTGCGCCTGCCGCAGATCGAGCTCCGAGCCGGTGCCGTTGTCGAACTGCAGCTTCGTGAGGTCGTACGACGCGCGCGCCGTCTTCAGCGTGTTCTCCGTGACCTGCAGCAGGTCGTCGGTCGACAGGAGCGAGAGGTACTGATCGGCGACGCTCGCGACGAGCGAGATCTCCGCGGCCTTGCGCGCCTGCGCGGTCGCGAAGTATTGCGCGAGCGCCTGGTCCTTCAGGCTTTGCACGCGGCCGAACAGGTCGAGCTCCCACGACGCGGACACGCCGACGTTGTAGGCGCGCGAGATGAGCGGCTGGCGCGTCGTCGACACGCCGGCGGGATAGCGCTGGATCGAGCCCGTGCCGGTGCCGTCGAGCGTCGGGAACAGGCCGGCGCGCGTGATCTGATACTGCGCGCGCGAGGCCTCGACGTTCAGCACCGATACGCGCAGATCGCGGTTGTTCCTCAGCGCGATCTCGATGAGCCGCTGCAGGCGCGGATCGACGAAGAACTCGCGCCAGCCGATGTCGACGGCCGACTGGCCGTTCGCGCTGCGCGCGCCGGACGCGGCGCCCGGCTGCGCGGCGTAGACGCCGTCGGTCGGGAACGCGCCCGACACGGGCGCGGCCGGACGCTCGTAGCGCGGCGCGAGCGTGCAGCCCGTCGCGAGCAGGGCGGCCGCGACGGCGATCGAGCAGGCCGCCGAGCGCGTGATCGAGGCGGCCGCGCCCGGCGCGCGGCGGTGGCGGCGCGCGTTCGGCGCCGTATCGTTGGGAAAGCGATGCATCGTGTCGTTCATGGTCATCGGATTGCCGCGAGGAGTTGCGCGCGCTCGCTGCGCATCGCCGCGCCGTGGTCCTTCGCGACGAACGTGTAGACGGTGGGGAGCACGAACAGCGTGAAGAGCGTGCCGACCAGCATGCCCGTTGACACCGTGATGCCGATCGCGAAGCGGCTCGCCGCGCCGGCGCCAGCCGCGAACACGAGCGGCACGAGGCCCGCGACCATCGCCGCGGTCGTCATCAGGATCGGCCGCAGCCGCACGGCCGCCGCCCGCTCGATCGCGGCGCGCCGGTCGAGCCCTTCGTGGCGCTGCAGATCGTTCGCGAAGCTGACCATCAGAATCCCGTGCTTCGAAATCAGGCCGATCAGCGTGACGAGCCCGATCTGCGTGTAGATGTTGAGCGTCGCGAAGCCGAGGTAGAGCGGAGCGAGCGCGCCGCAAATCGACAGCGGCACCGACACCAGGATCACGAGCGGATCGCGCAGGCTCTCGAACTGCGCGGCGAGCACGAGGAAGATCACGATCAGCGCGAAGCCGAACGTGACGGCGAGCCGGTTGCCTTCCTGCACGTACTGTCGCGATTCGCCGAGCCAGTCGATCGAGAAGCCGGACGGCAGCTTCTGCGCCTCGAGGAACGCGACCGCTTCGCCCATCGTCACGCCCGCCGCTGGCACGGCGGAAAACGTCGCCGAATTCATCTGGTTGAACTGGCTGAGCGCGTTCGCCTGGCTGCCGTTCGTCACGTGGATCACCGTCGACAGCGGGATCATCTGGCCGGAGCCCGTCTTCACGTAATAGCGGCTCAGCATCTCCGACGACAGCCGCTCGCCGCGCGACACCTGCGGAATCACGTCGTACGAGCGGCCCTTGAAGTTGAAGCGGTTCACGTAGTTCTCGCCGACGAGCACGGCGAGCGTGTCGGCGATGTCCTTCATCGTCACGCCGAGCGTGTTCGCCTGATTGCGGTCGATCGTCACGCCCACCGCGCGGCTGTCGAACGTCAGATCGCTGTCGACGACCGCGAAAAGGCCGCTCTTTTGCGCCGCCGCCTTGATCCGCTCCATTTGCGCGTAGAGATCCGCGAAGCTCGACGGCGCGCGCAGCACCATCTGGATCGGCAGCCCGCCGCTCGACGCGGGCAGCGCCGGGAGCTGGAACGCGAACACGCGGTCGCCGCGGATCTGGTCGCCGCGCGCCTGGATCAGCGCCTGCAGTGTCGACGCGCTGCGCGTGCGCTTCTCCCAGTCGACGAGGTTCACGCCGGCGAAGCCGAGGTTGCTGCCGCCGTAGCTGTTGAGGATGAAGCTCGTGTCGGCTTCGGGCAGCGTGCGGAACACGCGCTCGATGTCGGGCGCGTAGCGCTCCATGTAATCGAGGTTCGCATACTGCGGCGCCTTCACCGCGACCATGATCGAGCCTTGGTCCTCCTGCGGCGCGAGCTCGCGCTTCACGCCGGAGAAGAGCAGCACGATGCCCGCCAGCACGCCGACGCCGATCAGGAGAATCGCCGGCCGCGCGGCGAGGCTCGCGTGCAGGCCGCGCTGATAGACGCGCGTGACGCGCTCGAGCGTGTGCTCGATCGCCTTCGCGACCCGGCCTTCGGACATCTTGCTCGTCAGGAGCAGCGAACCGAGCATCGGCGACAGCGTGAGCGCGACGATCCCCGACACGAGCACCGCGCCCGCGAGCGTGAACGCGAACTCCTTGAAGAGCGAGCCCGTGAGGCCGCCCATCAGCCCGATCGGCGCATAGACGGAGATCAGCGTCGCCATCATCACGAGCACGGGCGACGCGATCTCGCGCGCGCCGATCAGCGCCGCGCGCACGGGCGGCTCGCCTTCCTCGATGTGCCGGTGAATGTTCTCGACGACGACGATCGCGTCGTCGACGACGAGCCCGATCGCGAGCACCATCGCGAGCAGCGTCAGCAGGTTCAGCGAGAAGCCCGCCGCGAGCATCAGCGCGGCCGAACCGACGAGCGACAGCGGAATCGTCAGCACCGGAATGATCACCGCGCGAAACGAGCCGAGGAACAGGAAGATCACGACGACGACGATCGCGATCGCCTCGGCGAGCGTCGAGCGGACCTCGGCGATCGACGCGTTGACGAAGCGCGCGCCGTCGAACATGTTCGCGATCTGGATGCTCGCCGGCTTGTTGCGCTCCATCGCCGGCAGCACCGCGCCGACGCCGCGCACGATTTCGAGCGGATTGCCGGCGGGCGTCGCGTTGACCGCGATGTACACCGCGCGCCGGCCGTTCATCAGCGCGCTCGAGTTGTAGTTCTCGCCGCCGATCTCGACCGTCGCGACGTCCTTCAGCCGCACGAGCCCGCCGCCGTTCGGATCGTTCTTCACGACCATCCCGTTGAACGCGCCGACGTCGGTCAGATCGGTGTTCGCCGAGATATCGGCGATCGTGAGCGATCCCTTGACTTGACCGGGCGCCGCCTGCACGTTGTTCGCGCGAATCGCCGCGGCGACGTCGCCGGCGGACAGCCCGTGCGCGGCGAGCCGCGTCGCGTCGAGCCAGACCCGCATCGCGAGGTTCTGGCCGCCGAGGATCTCGGCCGACGCGACGCCCGGCACGGTCGTCACGAGCGGCTGCGCGACGCGCACCACGTAATCGGTGATCTGCGGGATCGACAGCGTGTCGCTCGCGAAGCCGAGGTACATCACGGCGGTCGGCGCGTCGGTCAGCTTCGTGATCACCGAGTCGTACGCATCCGCGGGCAGCTTGTACTTGACCTGCTGGACCTTCGCCATCACCTCGGTCATCGCACGGTCCGCGTTCGCGTTCAGGCGCAGCCGCGCCTTCACGACGCTCTTGCCCTGCGTCGTCGTCGACGTGATGTATTCGATCCCGTCGGCCGTCGCGATCGACTGCGCGATCGGCGTCGTCACGAAGCCCTGCATCAGATCCTGCGACGCGCCGGGGTAGTCGGTCTCGACGCTGATCGTCGCGCTCTCGAGCGCGGGATACTGGCGCACCGGCAGCGACATCAGCGCGCGCAGGCCGACGAGCAGGATCAGCAGGCTCATCACGAGCGACAGCACCGGGCGGCGGACGAATACGTCCGTGAAGCGCGCGCGGGTTGCGCCCGAATCGTGAGGCGTGCCGGCGTTCATTGCTCGGCTCCCGACGATGCGCCGTCCTCGAGCGCGACCTTCACCTTGTCGCCCGCCGCGAGCCTCACCTGGCCCGACGTGACGACCACGTCGCCCGGACGCAGGCCCTCGGCGATCGCGATGCGGCCTTCGGCACGCCGGCCGGTGCGCACGGGCTGCAGCCGCACGACGCCGAGGCCGTCGCGGCCCGGCTTGCCGACGACGAGCACCGATTCGCCGCGCTGCGACGTCTGCACCGCGGTGTCGGGCACCGTCAGCGCGCGCTCGCGCGGCGGCAGCTCGAGCCGCGCCTGGATGTACATCCCCGGGCGCAGCAGGTGACCGGGGTTCGCGAGCGTCGCCTGCACGGCGACGTTGCGCGTGTCGGCGCCGACCTGCGGCTCGATCGCGCTCACGCGGCCGACGAGCGTGCGATCCGGATACGCGTCCGTCGTGATCGACACGTTCTGGCCGAGGCGCAGCTGGCTCAAGCTCTTCTGCGGCACCGTGAAGTTCGCGTACAGCGTGTCGAGATCGGTCAGCGTCGCGATCGCGTCGCCCGCGTTCAGGTATTGGCCGAGGTTCACGCGGCGCAGGCCGAGCACGCCGTCGAACGGCGCGCGCACCGCCTTTTGCGTGATCACCGCCTGCGTCTCGCGGATGTCGGCCGCGGACGCGTCGAAATCGAAGCGGTGCTGGTCATAGATATTGCGCGGCTCGGCGCCCGTTAGCGCGAGCGCCTGCGAGCGATCGAGCTGGCGCTTCGCGAACGCGGCCTTTGCCTGGATCGACGCGAGCTTCGCGCGCTCGGGCTCGTCGAAGAGCTGGACGATCAGTTGGCCCTTGCGCACCGTCGTGCCGGCCTCGAAATGCAGCGCGACGACGCGACCGGCCACTTCGGGCGCGAGCGTCACCTGGCGGACCGCGTCGAGCGAGCCGACCGCGTCGATCGACACGCGCTCGGGCGCGGCGCGCACGGCGACGGCGGAAACCGTCAGCGCGGGCGGGGGAGCGGGGGGATGATCGGCGGCCTGCACGCGGCTTTCCCGCCACAGAAACAGCCCGCCGAAAATGAACGCCAATAGCGCCAATGCAAGCAATAGCCGACGGCCCATGGAAATCTCTCAGTCATTTTGTAAGAATCGGGGACATGATTTGTCTGACAACGGAATAAGTCAAGAATATCCTTGGTTTATTTGGGTGATTGGCGTGGCCGGCTTGCGTTATCGTTGCATTGCGCAAGCCCAACATTTGATAATGCAGCGATGGACGATACTTTTTCGAAGCAGGAAATCCCGGTTTCCGAGCGCGTGCTGAACGTGCTGAAGCGCCGCGGCCCGTTGCAGGCGGCCGAGCTCGGCGCGTATCTCGGCACGACGGCCGAGGCCGCGCGGCAGCAGTTGAAGAAGCTCGAGGCGGACGGGCTCGTCGAGGCGGAGAACGTCGCGCAGGGCGTCGGGCGGCCGGCGCGGATCTGGCGGCTCACGCCGCTCGGCCACGGCCATTTCCCGGACGCGCACGCGGACATGACGGTCGACCTGATCCGGATCATCCGCACGACGCTCGGCCAGCCGACGCTCGATCTGCTGATCTCCGCGCGCGAGACGGAGATGCGCCGCACGTACACGCAAACGCTCGAGGGCGTGACGGACCCGCAGACGCGCATCGCGCGTCTCGCGGAACTGCGCGACCGCGAAGGCTACTTCGCCGAATGGTCGCGCGCGCCCGACGGGGACGGCTGGCTCTTCATCGAGAATCACTGCCCGATCTGCGCGGCCGCCACCGCGTGCCAGGGCTTCTGTCGCTCCGAGCTCGAGATCTTCCGCGAGATGCTCGGCGATGCGCTGACGATCGAGCGCATCGAGCATATTCCGGTCGGCGCGCGCCGCTGCGCGTACCGGATACGGCCATGCGCCGCCGGGGAGCCGGATGCGGAAGGGCGCGCGCCGTCGCGCGACGAATGACCGGGCGCGTCGCGATTCCGCCCCGCGCCGTCCTTCGCGCCCGGGCGGCCTGACGCCTAACGCGTCGCGGCCCGCAGGAAATGCCCGGCGCGCCGCGTTTCGCCGAAGCCGTCGGCGAACGCGCCGTCGCGATACACGACCTGCCCGTTGACGAGCGTCGCCGCGACCGCCGCGCCGCTGCGGTTCACGAGCCGGCGCAGCCCGCCGAACACGCTCATGTCCGCCTCGTGACAGGCGTCGACCGACGCGTCGAGATGCGCGGGATCGACGATCGCGACGTCCGCCCGATCGCCGACGCGCAGCGTGCCGGCGTCGATCCCGAAGTACCCGGCGAGCTCGCCCGTCAGGCGATGCACCGCCCGCTGCACCGACATGAACGGCCGCCCGGCGCGCTCGGCCTCGCGCACGCGGCGCAGGAAGCGCACCGGCGCGTTGTAGAACGCCATGTTGCGCAGGTGCGCGCCCGAATCGGCGAAGCCGATCTGCAACGCGGGATGCGCGGCGATCTGGTCGAGCACGTCCGCGCGGTGATTCGCGATCGTCATGCACCAGCGCACCTTTTGCCCGTGCGCGACGACGAGGTCGAGGAACGCGTCTGCCGGATGGATGCCGCGCTCGTCGGCGACCTGGCCGAACGACTTGCCGACGACCGACGCGTCCGGGCACCCGACGATCCGCGTGTCGTGCAGATCGCGCGTCCAGAGCCTCAGGTCGAGCCCCTTGCCGACCTGCTTGCGGAACTCGCGCCGGTAGCCTTCGTTCTGCAGCAGCCTGTTGCGCTCGAGCGCGTCGTTCAGGTGCAGCGCCGCGCGGCCCGCGCCGAATTCCTCGAAGATCACGAAATCGATCCCGTCCGCGTAGACCTGGAACGGCACCGGCAGATGCTGCCAGACGAGCTCGCCGCGAAAGAGCGCATTCGCGAGCCGCACGCCGTTGAGCAGCACGTCGACGGTGCCGCGCGGCGCGGCCTTGCTGTCCGCCGCGACGAGGAGCGACGTGCGCAGCGGCTTGCGCACGAAGTAGCCGCAGCTCGCGGCCATGAAGAGCAGGCCGTTCAGCGGATTCGTCGTGTTCGGCGCGCTTTGCAGCACGCGGCCGCGGCGGCGCAGCACGCGGTTCAGCCGCCGGTATTCACGCCACGTCGCGAACGTCGACGGCAGCGACTTCGACCGGTAGCGCTCGCCGTCGAGCTTGTCCCACGGCGTCGTCATCGACGACAGCCCGACGAAGCCCGCGTCGAGCGCGTCGTCGAGCAGCCGCTCCATCCTTTGCAGTTCGGCCTCGTGCGGCCGCACGCGGTCGTCCACTGCGCGCCCGAGGCCGAGCACGTGCGTGCGCAAGTCCGAATGGCCGAGGAACGCGGCGACGTTCGGGCCGAGCGGCAGCGATTCGAGATGGCGGACGTACGCGGCCGCGGTGTCCCAGGTCTTCGCGCGCGACAGCACGGCGAGCATCTGCTCGCGCGGCAGCGCCTCGACGCGGCTGAAGAGATCGGTGCAGTCGAGCGCGTCCGCGTGAACCGTCGACAGCGAGCACGAGCCGAGGAAAACGCTCGTCACGCCGTGCCGCACCGATTCGGGCAGCCCCGGCGACACGAGGATCTCGGCGTCGTAATGCGTATGGATGTCGACGAAGCCGGGCAGCACCCATTTGCCGGCCGCGTCGATCACGTCCGCGCCATCGGCCGCGAGCGGTGCGTCGGACACCGTCGCGACCCGGCCGTCGCGGATGCCGAGGTCGCGCGCGCGGGGCTCGGCGCCCGTGCCGTCGAACCATAGGCCGTTGCGGATGATCGTGTCGTAGCGCGCCATCTTGAGGTGTCTCCGTATCGTGTTCTGGACGCACGGGCGGCCCGCACGCGATGCTTGAGCCGCGATGCGAGTTGCGCGTCGCGCGTTGGCTTGCGCCGGGCATCGGCGTTCGTCGTCAAAACGTTACATTGATTGATGTCAAGATGAATTGCAATCGAGTATTGCCTCAACTGCGAGCGGCGGCCCGCAAGCGTCGCTCGCGCCGATGACGGGCGTTGCCGAAAGGATCAGACACGCCTCTCGAGGCGCGATCGCGTATTGCGGCGCGTCACCGTGTCGTCGTTCGGCGTCTTCCGTCGACATCCGCGCGATCGTCCAGCGGGCGCCGCCGGCAAGCGGCGCGAATTGCCGTGGCCATGCTGCGCCACGGCAATCGCGGCACACGCGCGGCCGTTCACGAACGGCGGCGACGCGCGATATGCCGCCCCCCACGACATATGGCGCCCCGCGATCCGCCCAAGCGCGCCGTTCGCCTGCCTGGGCCGATCGTATCGGCCTTCGCCCATTGGCTACGGTTCTGTACCAATCGGTGCGCGCGAGGCGGCAAGATTTCGTCAAGCGTTGATCGGCGTCAACCGCACGTGCGGGCGATCGCCGATGCTCGCTCATGTACGTCGCGCCCCGGCCGCGCGCCGCCATTCCCACGATGCAAGCGCATGCCGCCGACGAGCGCCGGGCGCCGCACGCGAAACGTACGACATATCGACAAGGAAAGACGATGATCTACGGATCGAACGAACTCTATGCGGCGATGAGGCTGCGCCGTGATCGGGACGCGCCGCGCGCGCACGCGGCGCACGGCTACGGCGCGCCGGCTCGCCTGAAGAGCGGCATGGGCTGCACCGAATGCGGCGCGCTGTACGACGGTGGCCGCTGGACTTGGCATGCGGCGGCGGGCACGCTGCTGCAGATCGTGTGCCCCGCGTGCCGGCGCATCCGCGAGCGCGCGGGCGCGGGCGAACTCGTGCTCGAAGGCGGCTATTTCGCGCGCCATTGCGACGACATCGTCGCGCTGCTGCGCCATCGGGCGGGCGGCGAGCGCCACGACCGGCCGTTCGAGCGCATCGTGTCGATCGACACGCGGCCCGCAGGGATGACCGTGCGCACGACGGGCTCGCACCTCGTCCACCGGCTGAGCGAGGCGCTCGTGCGCGCGCATCGCGGCGAGCTCGAAATCGACTATCGTGAAGGAGAGGACGTGCTGCGCGCGCACTGGATGCGCGACGCCGCCTAGCGCGTGCGCGTCCGCCGACCACTTCGTACCGCCGAACACACGCCGAGGCATCCCGATGAAGAGCGAAACCGGATACTTGGGCTTCGTCGTCGTGCTCGTTTTCATGGTGCTGCTCGCGCTGCAGCTCGCGACGCTGAGCGCGCCCGCGACGCAAATCGCGTACAGCGACTTCCGCAAGCTCGCGACGGCCGCGCAGGTCGACGATCTCGAAGTCAGCCCGACGCGGATCACGGGCGTCCTGCGCAACAGCACGGCCGCGGCGGCGCTGCCCGCGTCCGACGCCGACGCGATCAAGCGCGCGGGCGCGCCGTGGCGCTTCACGACGAGGCGCGTGACCGACGAGCGCCTGATCGACACGCTCGCCGCGACGGGCACCCGCTACCGTGGCGCGGAGGACGACACCTGGATCGGCACGCTCGCGTCGTGGATCGTGCCGATCGCGGTGTTCGCGATCGTCTGGAACGTGATGTTGCGGCGCCCGCGCGGCGGGCTGCAGGACTGGTCGGGCGTCGGCAAGAGCAAGCCGCGGGTTTACGTGGAGGCGAAGACCGGCATCGATTTCGACGACATCGCCGGCATCGACGAGGCGAAGGCCGAGCTCCAGCAGATCGTCGCGTTCCTGCGCGCGCCCGCGCGCTATCAGCGGCTCGGCGGCAAGATTCCGAAGGGCGTGCTGATCGTCGGCGCGCCCGGCACCGGCAAGACGCTGCTCGCGAAGGCGGTCGCGGGCGAGGCGGGCGTGCCGTTCTTCTCGACGAGCGGCTCGTCGTTCGTCGAGATGTTCGTCGGCGTCGGCGCGGCGCGCGTGCGCGACCTGTTCGAGCAGGCGCAGCAAAAAGCGCCTTGCATCATCTTCATCGACGAGCTCGACGCGCTCGGCAAGGTGCGCGGCGCGGGCATCACGTCGGGCAACGACGAGCGCGAGCAGACGCTCAACCAGCTGCTCGTCGAGATGGACGGCTTCCAGGCGAACTCGGGCGTCATCATCATGGCGGCGACCAATCGTCCGGAGATTCTCGATCCCGCGCTGCTGCGCCCCGGCCGCTTCGATAGGCATATCGCGATCGACCGGCCGGATCTGACCGGGCGGCGGCAGATTCTGTCGGTGCACGTGAAGCACGTGAAGCTCGCGGCGGACGTCGATCTCGGCGAGCTCGCGTCGCGCACGCCGGGCTTCGTCGGCGCGGATCTCGCGAACATCGTCAACGAAGCGGCGCTGCACGCGGCCGAGCTCGACAAGCCGGCGATCGAGATGTCGGATTTCGACGAGGCGATCGACCGGACGATGACGGGCATGGAGCGCAAGAGCCGCGTGATGAGCGAGCAGGAGAAGGTCACGATCGCGCATCACGAGGCCGGGCATGCGCTCATCGCGCAGACCCGCGCGCACAGCGATCCGGTGAAGAAGGTGTCGATCATTCCGCGCGGAATCGCGGCGCTCGGCTACACGCAGCAGGTGCCGACCGAGGATCGCTACGTGCTGCGCAAGAGCGAGCTGCTCGATCGGCTCGACGTGCTGCTCGGCGGGCGCGTCGCCGAGGAGATCGTGTTCGGCGACGTGTCGACGGGCGCGGAAAACGATCTCGAGCGCGCGACCGAAATGGCCCGGCACATGGTGGCCCGATACGGGATGAGCGAGCGGATCGGCCTCGCGACGTTCGGCGACGCCGACAGCCGCGGGCTGCCGCCCGTCGTCTGGCAGCCGGGCGGCGAGCGCTGGAGCGAGAGCACCGCGACGCGGATCGACGACGAGATCCAGCGGCTCCTCGCCGAGGCGCACGATCGCGTGTCGCGGACGCTGAAGGAGCGGCGCGACGCGCTCGAGCGGATCGCACAGTATCTGCTGAAGCACGAAGTCGTCGATCACGAAATGCTCGTGCGGCTCGTGAACGACGAGCCGCTGCTGGACGACTCGGCGGCGGGCGGGGGCGCGGCGAAGCGCGGCCGCGACGATTCCGGCGCGCCGAAGCTGGCGACGCAAGCCGGCCCGGCGAACAAGGCCGATCATTCGGTGCCGCAGTGACGGCGCGGCAGGCCGTGCCGCCCGTCGCGCGACAGAGTGCGGGCCGCGCTCACTCGATCGGCCACTCCCTTTTCGGCCGCGTCCAGAACAGCATCAGCACGAGCGCGCCGAGCATCCCGCCCAGATGCGCGAAATGCGCGATGCCGCTCGCCGCGCCCGCGACGCCGAGCAGCAGCTCGATGCCCGCGTAGCCGAGCGCGAACACCCACGCGGGCATCGGAATCGGCGGAAACAGCAGCACGACGCGGCGCGACGGATACAGCAGCGCGTACCCGGCGAGCACGCCGAACACGCCCGCCGACGCGCCGATCGTCGGCGCGGCGCCCGCCGCCGTGTAGCGCGCGACGACGAGCTGCGTAAGCGCGCCGCACACGACGCTCGCGACATAAAGCGTGCCGAAGCGCGCGCGGCCGAGCGAGCGCTCGACGTCGCGGCCGAACATCACGAGCCCGAGCATGTTGAAGAGCAGGTGCGACAGCCCCGCGTGAAGCATGCTGTACGTGATGATTTGCCAGAGATGGAACGCGGGCACGGCGGCGCCCGCACCGTTACGCGGCGGCCACAGCGCGAACAGCGAGAGCACGCGGTCGGGATCGGCGAGCTCGACGAAGAAGCCGATCAGGTTCAGGACGACGATGGCAAACGTCATGGCGGCCGCGGGCGAAAGAAGTGGGGGCGTCGGCGTTCATTATGCCGGCATCGCGCGGCCGCAGCCTGCTCGCCGCGCGCTTGGCGACATGCGCGGCATCGGTCGTGCGTCGCGGTCGGCCCTGTTGCTCCATTGCTCCATTGCCACGCCGTCCCATTGCCACGCCGTCCCGTCGCCCCATTTTCCCGCGTCGACCGACACGCTCGCAGACGGCGAACGAATCAACCCGCGTCGGCTTGTCGGCCACCGGGTTCTTGCCGATAATAGCGCGGCCATCAGGGGGAGCCGGGCGATCGGCTGAGAGGTTCCGCGCAAGGAACGACCCCTAAACCTGATCCGGGTAATGCCGGCGTAGGAATGAGGTCCGCCATGATTTGTCCGCAATCCGCCCGCCGCCGCGCCGCAGCGGGGCTTCCTGCATCTTGCGCGTCTTGCGCGTCCCCCGCTGCGTTCGCCGCGCGCCGATGACGCCGTCCGTCATCGCGCTCGTGCTGTTCGCGGCGATCCTGCACGCGACCTGGAACGCGCTGCTCAGAAGCGGCGCGGATCGTCTGCGGAGCATCACCGTGATGAGCTTCGCGACGACCGCCGCGGCGCTCGTCTGCGCGGCGCTGCTGCCGCTGCCCGCGCGCGCGAGCTGGCCGTACCTGGCGGCGTCCGCCGCGTTGCAGGTCGGCTACAGCGTGTTTCTCGCCTACGCGTATGAAGGCGCGGCGCTCAGCCAGGTCTATCCGGTCGTGCGCGGCGCGGTGCCGCTCCTCGTCACGCTGGGCGGCTACGCGTGGGCGGGCCAGCGTCTCGGCGGCGCGCCGCTCGCGGGCATCGCGCTCGTGTCGGGCGGCATCGCGAGCCTCGCGCTCGGCCGCTCGCGGATTCGTTCGCGCTCGTTCGCCGCGGCGCTCGCGACCGCGCTCTTCATCGGCGGCTACGTGACGGTCGACGGCGTCGGCTCGCGCGTCGCGGGCCATCCGCTCGCGTACGCGGCGTGGATCTTCATCGCGTATGGCGTCGCGATGCCCGCCGTGTTCCTCCTCGTCGGCGGCCGCTTGAACGCCGGCTTCACGCGCGCCGAAACGTTGAAATCCGCGGCGGGCGGGCTGATCTCGCTGATCAGCTACGCGGCGGTCGTCGACGCGCTGTCGCGCGGCCCGGTCGGCCCGATCGCCGCGCTGCGCGAGACGAGCATCGTGTTTTCGGTGCTGATCGGCTGGGCGTGGTTGGGCGAGAAGCCGAGCGGACGGCGCTTCGTCGCGTGCGCGGCGGTGGCGGCGGGCGCGGCCTGCCTCACGTATCCCGCTTGATGCATTCAGGCTCGCGCGATGCGAGCCGGCCGGCGACATCCGAGCGGGCATGCGCGCGCGGGCCGTCTCATGCCGTCTCATGCGCGCGCAGGCGAGCGCGGGGTTCGGCGCTTCGGCGGCCGCGACGGCCATGCGAACAGCGCCGCGCGCGCATCGACGACGCGCCGCCGCGCTCAGCCCTCCGCGCGCCGCGCGGCCGCGGCGATAAACGCCTCGCGCGCCCGCAGCTCGCCTTCCTTGAAATATCCGCCGCGCAGCGTGCGCACGATCCCGGGTGCGCCGAAGTCGCCGCGTCCGTGAAAGATCCGCCGGTTGTCCCAGACGACCATGTCGCCCTGCGTCCATGTGTGCAGATACGATCGCCTCGTCGCGACGAGGCGCGCCTTGAGCGCGTGATACGCGCGGAAGAACGGCATCAGATCGTCGAAGCCGATGCCGTCGAAGAACATCTTCGTCGGATTGTTGATCAGGCGCTCGACGCAACCGTCCGGCCGCAGCCGGACGATCGGCGTCCGATGCTCGTAGCGCTTGCGCGCGTTCGGATATTCGGCGCGATAGACGACGTTCGTGTGCGCGAGCCGATCGAACATGTCCGGCGACGCGTCGCGCAATTCGGACAGCACCGCCCAGCCGTCGACGAACCGCGTGCAGCCGATTTGCTCGCGCGCGCAGCGCGGATCGACGTCGAGGCCGAACAGGAACTGGTAGTCGGGCGGCGGCGAGCAGTACGGAATGTCGGTGTGCAGCGGCAAGGCCTTCGTGCTGAACGACACGCTGTCGGTCGCGTCGTCCGACTTGATTTCGAGATCGAAGAATTCGCCGAAGTACGACGGATCGAGAAAGCCCGCGAGACGCTCGCGAACCTCGTCGAAAGGCCGCGTCGCGCCGCCGTCCGCTTTCAGCACGACAAGGCCCGACTCGAACAGACGATTCAGCGCGAGCCGCAGCGCGGCGTCGCTTTCCAGCACGTCGGCGAGGCTGAAATGGCTCGACGCCGGCGCGCCGCGCTCGGGCCACGGCGTCCAGGGCGGGCCGGCTTGCGCGTCGGCCGCGGAATTTCCGTCGCGGTAGTCGTCGCGCGCGAGCCGGTCGAGCGCGTACGTGCTCACGTGCGCGTCCTGCCAGACGATCCGCAGCCCGTGCGCGCCGAGCGACACGCGCTCCGGCCGGATGCCGGGCGCAATCGCGCCCGGATCGAAATGGCGCTGCCGGCAGTGGCCGTTGAAGCACTCTGCGCACTCGCAGGCCTGGCGCAGCCACACCCAATGATAGCGGCCCGTTCCGCCGGTTTCCCAGTCGATTTGCAGATGATCGGAATGCGATGTCAGCATGTCGGCTTCTCCTGAATGACCGTCGAACGGGCGGCCTATCGGCGCTGCGCGACGAAGAGCCCTTGCAGCAGGCTCCCTTCATCGACGAAGCGGATCTTGCGCCGCCAGCGCTCGACGATGTGCTCGGCGTCGGGTGCATCGATCGACGGATCGCGCGACGCGACGCGCGCCTCGTAGCGATGCAGATCGTCGGTCAACTGGCGCCGCGCGTCGTCGCTGACGTCGGTCGCGGTGAGGACGTCGAAGCCCGCGTCCTCGACGATCCGCGCGTACTCGTCGATCGTCCTCAGGTCGTAGCCCGACACCGACACATATGCGTCGAACGCGAGCGACGCGCGGCCGCGGCAGAAGTCGGTGATGTACAGGCGGCCTTGCGGCGCGAGGAGCGCGTGGCAGCGCGCGAACAGCGACGCCTTGTCGTGCACGTACATCAGCGCGTCGCGCGAATAGATGATGTCGAAACGCTCGCCGGCAAGCGCGTCGCCGTGAATGTCGCCGTTGACGAAGCGCACGCGCCCGCGCGGATCGAGCGCCGGCTGCCGGGCCGCCGCGAGCTCCGTCATCCGCGGCGCGGTGTCGAGCCCGACGATCGTCACGTCGTAGCGGCTCGCGAGATGGAACGCGGCGCCGCCCAGGCCGGAGCCCACGTCGAGCAGATGCATGCCGGGCTCGATCGGCATCTTGTCGGCAAGCATCGTCCTGAATCCTTCGATGCCGCCGGGGCTTTGAAACCCGTCGCCGTAGATAATTTCGGATCTCAGAATATTGCGCGCGTTTGAATAGCGCTGCGCCTCGTATTGACTGGACAGCCCGTCCGGATGCGTTTGCATAATCGATCACCTTTTTTGTGTTTCAGTTGCGTGACGATGAGAGTTCCATATCGGACGACGATACGGAGTGGTGCGGCGTTACGGATTACCGCAAATGCAGGCTGATTCGAAACCGGATGTGCCGACGGCGTGCGAAAGCGAGGCGATTACCGCGCCGCGCGGCAGTCGGGCGCGGCGCAAACGTATGGCGGGGCGCTTCGTCGATTGATGCGCGGAATCGGCAACGGTTAATAGGTATAGCAACGGCCGGTTTCATTTGTCAATCGACCAGCGCAATAAGTATGGAATGCGGCCGAATAATCAGGGGGCGGCGATTTGGTTAATAAAATCGCATTCGAGCGAATCGTCAGGGTTGTGTTAGGCTAGGCGCTTTGCGAAATTTCCGAAAACGGAAAGGCCGCTGAATCGCGAATCGAAAATATTCATTCGCAAAATCCGAGCAAATTCGAGCGGATTGTTTCATCCATTAATCACCGAGGCGGCCGATTACCGTCGTTTTGCGCATGCGGGCCGAACGAACGGCGCGCGAAGAGAGAGGGCGAAGATGCGGAGCATCGACGATGACTGATCCGAAAGGCACCGGCCGCGCGGCGGCGCTCGCGGCGCCGCGCGTCGCGGTGATCGCCGTCACGTTTCGCGGCGACGAAGTGATCCTCGTTCAGCGCGGCAAGGAGCCGCAAAAGGGCACGTGGGGCTTTCCGGGCGGCTCGGTCGAGCCGGGCGAGAGCCTGCGCGACGCGGCCGCGCGCGAGCTGTTCGAGGAAACCGGCGTGCGCGCCGAGATCGGCGAGCCGTTCGACGTCGTCGAGGTGATCGGCTTCGATCCGGCCGGCCGGCATCATCACTACGTGCTGATCGCGATGCTGTGCCGCCATGCCGAAGGCGCGCTGCGCCCGGGCGACGACGCGGCGGATTGCCGCTGGGTCCGCGTGCCGGACGGCGTGCCTCAATTCCCGGGCGTCCTCGCGGACCACGTCGCGCGCGTGGCGCTGCGAGCGCACGCCCTCCATCATTCCAACCGAAAGGAAGACAGCCGATGAAGCGTATGTTCTTGGGCGGACCGTTCAAATCCCTGGTCGACAAGCACACCGGCGTGATGCCGGAAGAGAGCATCAACCTGTTTCGCCACGTGATCGATCATTTCGAGGCGCGCGGCTGGGATGTGCACTGCGCGCACCGGCGCGAGCACTGGGGGCGCGAGTTCATGACGCCCGCCGTGTGCACGAGGACGGACTACGAGCAGATCAGCCTGTGCGACTACTTCGTCGCGTTTCCGGGCGCGCCGGCGTCGCCCGGCACGCACATCGAGCTCGGCTGGGCGTCGGCGCTCGGCAAGCCGATCGTGCTGCTGCTCGAAGCCGACAAGGAATACGCGTACCTCGTGCGCGGGCTCGACGAGATCACGCACATCGAGCGCGTCGAATACAGCGGCGGCCGGATCGATCCGGCCGCGATCGAAGCCGCGATCGACCGCATCGGCGCGAGGGTCTGACATGCGGCGCTATCCGGGTCTCAGCGAGCTCTATCTCGCCACGTTGAGGGACGTCTGCGGCGCGTACGAATACCGGAGCGCGCCGCGCGGGCACGCGGAGCGCGAAATCATCGGCTACGGCGCGCGCATCGACGATCCGCGCGCGCGCTTCTGCCGGCACGCCGCGCGCAGGCAGAACGTCGTTTTCAACTATGCCGAGGCGCTGTGGTATCTGTCCGGCCGCAACGATCTCGCATTCATCGAGCACTACGCGCCGTCGATGGCGCGCTACAGCCCCGACGGCAAGCATCTGCCCGGCACCGGCTACGGCGCGCGGCTGCTGCATTACGGCGAGCGTTCGCTCGACCAGATCGAGCGCGCGCTCGACATCCTGTCGCGCGACGACGCCGAGAGCAAGCGCGTCGTGCTGCAGATCTTCAGCGCCGACGAGGATCTGTACCGGCGCAACGTCGACGTGTCGTGCACGCTCGGCCTGCAATTGCTGCTGCGCGACGCACGGCTGCACGCGGTCGCCTTCATGCGCGCGAACGACGCGTACATCGGGCTCCTGAACGACGTGTTCTCGTTCACGTTCCTGCAGGAATACCTCGCGTCGCGGCTCGGGTGCGAGCTCGGCACGTACTCGCATCACGTCGGCTCGATCCACGTGTACGACGACAACCTGCCGCGCGTGCAGGCGCTGCTCGACGAATGCGACGCGACGATCGTCACGAACGAAGCGCCGCCGCGCATGCCGGCGGGCACCGGCCCGGCGACGATCCGGCGCGTGCTCGACTACGAAGGCCGGATTCGCGCCGGAATGCCGCTCGCCGCGCTGCAGGACGTCGATCTCGATCCGTACTGGCGCGACGTGCTCGGCCTGTTCTGGATCTATCGCGAAATCAAGGCCGGCAATCCGCCGCCCGACGACGCGCTCGCGCTCGTCGGCCCGTTCCATCGCGCCTATCTCCTGAACCGCTGGGACATGGCGTCCGCCTCGCTTCAATAACGCACGAGGACCCCGATGAAGACCGACTGGACCGAACACGAGGTTTCGCAGCGCTTTCACGCATACGACGACCGGATCGAGGAGCGCTTCGGCTACCGCCCGCTCATCGCCGAGCTCACGGGCACGCACGGCACGGCGATCCGCGTGCTCGACTACGGCTGCGGCGGCGGCAAGGTATCGCGGCGGCTCAAGGCGGCGGGCGTCGAGCACGTGACGGGCGTCGACATCGCGCCGACGATGATCGACAGCGCAAACGCGGCCGGCACCGGCGCGGGCCTGCAGTACGCGCACATCGACGGGCCGTCGCTGCCGTTCGCCGGCGCGAGCTTCGATGCGGCGATCAGCTGCTTCCTGTTCATCAACATCGCGGAGCGCGCGGAGCTCGCGCGCGTCGCGGCCGAGGTGCTGCGCGTGCTGAAGCCGGGCGGCACGTACTACGTCCTCGACACGAACCCGCGCACGACGGGCGTGCAGTATCCGACGTTCCGCAACGGCGAGCCGGGCATCGTCTATCGCGACGGCGACGCACGCCCCGTCTATCTGCGCGTGCCGGGCGAGGGCGTGTTCGACGTCGTCGACACGCACTGGGACATGCCGACGTACCGCGAAGCCCTCCAATCGGCGGGCTTCGCGCTTGCCGCGACGATGGAACTCGGCTTCCGGGCGGACGAGGCGGGCGGCGCGCCCGGCGCGCATGCGCACGCGGACGGCAGCAAGCCGTTCGTGCTGTTCAAGGCGACGAAGCCGCCGCGCTGAAGCGGCCGCCGCGCGGGGCCGTGCGCGGCGCGGCGTTCGATTCGCGGCCCGCACGGCCCGGCGCGCAGGCTTGCGGCCGAACGCCGTCGCCGCGCCCGCTCGCCGGCCGCGGCCGCGCGGAACGACACAAGCACGCGAGCATCGCCCGCGCGGCCGGACGAAAGGGCGGCGCGGCCCGCCGAAGCGCGCCGCGCCGCGCGACTATCGATGACAAAACGACACAATCACGAGGGAACATGATCGCGAACGTACTGACGATCGCCGGCACCGACCCGACGGGCGGAGCGGGCATTCAAGCCGATCTCAAGGCATTCTCGGCGATGCGCGCGTACGGGATGGCGGCGATCACCGCGGTCGTTGCGCAGAACACGGTCGGCGTGCGCAGCTTTCGCGCGCTCGATCCGGCGTTCGTCGCCGATCAAATCGACGCGGTGTTCGACGACGTCGCCGTGCACGCGGTCAAGATCGGCATGATCGCGACGGCGGCGATCGCGGAGGCGGTCGCGGCGGCGCTCGTCAGGCATCGCGCGGCGCCCGTCGTGCTCGATCCGGTGATGGTCGCGAAAAGCGGCGACCGGCTGCTCGATCCGGACGCGGTCGATGCGATCCGCGACAAGCTCGTGCCGATCTCGACGCTGATCACGCCGAATCTGCCGGAGGCGGGCGTGCTGCTCGACCGAGGCGAGCCGCGCACGCTCGCTGAAATGCACGCGGCGGCGGCCGAACTGCACGCGCTCGGCCCGCGCTGGGTGCTGCTCAAGGGCGGCCATTTGCCGGGCGAGCGCAGCGTGGATGTGCTGCGCGGCCCGGCGGCCGCGACGGTCGAGCTGTCCGCGCCGCGCGTCGCGACCAAGAATGACCACGGCACCGGCTGCACGCTGTCGGCCGCGATCGCCGCGCTGCTGCCGGCCCACTCGGTCGAAGACAGCGTGTGCCGCGCGAAGGCGTACCTGAGCGACGCGCTCGCCGCGTCGGGCAGGCTCGACGTCGGCCACGGGCACGGCCCCGTCCATCATTTTCACGCGCTATGGAATTGACGCTCGCGCCGCTTGCCCGCGGCAGCGCGCGTCGGTTCGCACGATTCATTCGACAAGGATTCATCATGCGTCGCCTTTTGTATTGTTTCATGATCGTTCTGGGCTTTCTGTTCGCGGCGCCTTCGCACGCAGGCAACGCGGCCGCCGTCGCGCAGTTGACGGTCGCGCTGTATCCGTGGGTGCCGCGAGTCGATCAGTTCAAGTCCGCGATCGAGACCGAATGGAAGAAGGTGCAGCCGGCCGTCGCGCTGCAGTTCGTGTCCGCCGACGACTGGGACGGCGGCTACAGGAAAAATCCGCCGGCGAACGTTGACGTCTACGTGTACGACGCGATCTTCTTCGATTACTTCCGCAGCCAGAACTGGCTCGAGCCGCTCGCGGCGAACGAGATCCGGAACATCGACGATTTTCTGCCGTACGCGATCGACGGCGTGAAGGCGGGCGACCGCTACTACAGCATCCCGCAGCTCGGCTGCGCGAACGTGCTGTTCTACCGGAAGGACGACGCGGCGCTCGCGGCCGCGACGACGCTCACGCAAGTTCGCAGCGCGCTCAAGCAATGCACGTTCACGAGCGAGATTCCGCCGGACAAGCGCGGGCTGATGATCGACATGTCCGGGCGCACGACGAACGCCGCGCTCTATCTCGACGCCGCGCACAGCCGCACGGGCGCGTATCCGCTGCCGCTGCCGTGGAGCGCGAACGACCTGGACGGCGATGCGCTCGCAAGCCTGCGCTCGCTGATGGCGATGTCGAGCTGGCCGAACGCGACCGCCGAGCTCCCCGGCCAGTACGACCGTTCGGTGTGGTTCAGCGACGGCGACGGACGCGCGGTGATCGGCTATTCGGAATCGATGTCGGCGATGAGCGAGGCCGCGCGGCAGAATCTCGACTTCAAGTTCCTGCCGTTGTCGGACGAGCCGCAGCCGCCGCTCTTCTATGCGGACGTGATCGGCGTGAACACGACGACGCATGCGCGCGGCACGCGCGCGCTCGCGGTGCAGCTCGCGAACGTGATCGCCGCGTCGTCGACGATGGTGCAAAGCGTCGGCCCGGACGGCAGCGGGGTGCCGCAATATCTGTTCTCCGCGCGCCGCAGCGTATTGCAGACGCTTGCGCAGCGCTATCCGCTCTATCGGAAGATGGTCACGCTGCTCGACGCGCGCCAGCCGGTGATGTTCAAGATCGATGCGCAGTCGCGCAACTGGCTCGCGTCGATGAGCGCGCCGATCGCGCAGAGCGCGCGCGCCGACTATCCGTGCGGCTGCGACATCGACACCGCGTTGCCGATCGCCGACTATCGCGGCGCGCAGGCCGTGTGCCCGACCGTCTGCGCGGCGCAGGGCGGCTGGAACGGCCAGTGGACCAATCAATCGCCGGCGGCGCCCACCGGCACGTCCGCATGCGGATGCAACGCATGCCCGACTTCGACGTCCGCAAAAATGCCGCGTTCATTGGCAACCCGCATCGACCGCGCGGATCGGGCGAAGCGGTGAAGAGCGCGTCCGGCCGTGCCGACTGGGCCGGCCGGACGCCCGATGCGCGCGACGCCGGCTACTTGCCGACGCGCGCGCCTACAGTTGCGCCCACGCGCACATCTGCCCGAAGAACTCGACCTGCGCGCGCGATTCGTGGACTTCGCATTGCAAGTCTCCGCTCAGCCGGTCGAATTCGAGCCGCTTGCCGTTCGCGAGCACCGTGGAGTCGGGATCGTTCGACAGCGCCCGCAGCATTTCCGCGAGCCACGAGCTGAGCTTCATCGCGGTCCCGCCGTCGACCGGCACCTCGTACGACATTCTCGGCAGCGGCAGCCCCGCGGCCGCGAACAGCTTGACCATCCGGTGCGCGACGTCGGACGACGGGAACGTCCGCTTGCCGCGCTCGAGAATCTCGTTCGCCACCGAGTCCCACAGATTGATGGCCGGCATCGACATCGGCTTGCGCACGAAGTCCGGCTCGTGCAGCGCGAGATATCCGCCGGGCTTCACGAAGCGCGCCGCGTGACGAATGAGCTCGGCCGCGTGCAACTGGTGGATCAGCACGTAGCGGGCGACGACGACGTCGAAGCTGTGCGCGCCCTCGACCTGATCCAGGCCGCACGCGCGAAAGCGGATGTTGTGCAGCCCCGCTTGCTCGGCATTGGCGGTCGCCGCGTCGATCGCGACGTCGCTCGCGTCGATCGCGACGACGGTGCCGGTCGGGCCGACCGTCTCGGCCGCCAGCATGCTGACGCCGCCCGTCCCGCAGCCGACGTCGAGCACGCGCATCGAAGGCCGAAGCCGCGCGGACTCGAGCAGACGCCGCGTGACGGGCTTCAGCATTTCCGACTGGAAATCCAGCCGGCGGAGTTCTATCGGCGAGTGGCCCAATGCGTATTTGGACATGGTGGGTCTGATCTCCTCTTATTGATTCGTGGGCGGTGGCGGAAGCGCCGGGCGTTGCGCGGCGTGTTTCGTTGATGCGGCGCGTGCTTGCTTGCGGCGAACGGCCGGCGCAGACGCGCGCGCGGACAGCGCGGCGCGTCCTTTGCCGATCCGAAGCCGCCGTGCCAAGCCGATTCCCGGCGACGGCGGGGCGGCGCAACGCGATGCCGCGCCGTCACGCGGCTGCGCCGCGACCGGGCAGGCAATCGGCGCGCGCGCAGGCGGCGTCGATCGCGGTGCGTGCATCCGTGTCGCACCGCGCACGCCGCGAACCGTGACGAAACGTCGTTGATGCCGGCCGTTCGTTCAGACGCTCGCGCGCAAGCGCCGATGTCCCGTTCGACCGATCAATCGGGCCGCTTCGCGAAACGGCTCGCGAGATCGTTTTCTGTCCGGCAACGCCTGATGTCGTCGATACCGCCGGTACGGCTAGCGAATCGATGCGACCGTTCTTTTCCGACACCGTGCGAATTCGCCGCGGCGCGCGTGTTGAAACCTCGCGCTTCGTGGCGAATCCTGCCTTGATAGCACGCGCATACGCGCGCGCAAAGCACGAAGCTTCGGAGGCCGGTCGATAGCCGAGCGATCTCGCCCCGACACGCGAACGCGCGCGTTGCGCGACTGCCCACGAAAGTTGACGATTCGTCGGCATGCGCACGCATTGTTTCGGCGTCGCCGCGAGCGACCTCGCTTTCTATTCGCGGATCGTGGCGGCATGCGCGTCCGCATCATCGATGCGACGGACTTGATGCGACAGACGCGTTGCGCGAGCCAAGCCGTACGAGCGAAGCGAACATTGGCGCAGCCCGGCCGCGTCGGGGCGAGCGTCTTCGAGTGTATTTCGTCACGCGGGCGTCTAGCGTCGAAGCGCGATCGCCGCGAGCGTCGCGGACAGCGCGCTCATTCGCGCAATCGCCGCGGATGAAGGCTGCCGACACGAACCTTGCGCCTGCGCGCGCAAAGCCGCCGCAATCGCGCTTCCGGCCCCGCTTGGCCGGCATTGAACCGGCGAATCCGACGATCGCCGGCGCCTCGCATTCGTTGGACAAGAGAAGAGGTGCGCGCCGCTACGCGGCGATTTCACGCCGGCCGCGCCGGCCGCCCCGGCGATGCGCGTCTGCGTCGATTCGCCTCGGCCCGCGCATCGGCACGGGCCGAATGCAGGCGCCCGGCGATGCGGTCGCTATCCACTTGCCGATGATCGCCGCGGCGCTCGCGTCCGCGCTCGCCGGTTTCGATTCCGAGCGCGCGGCCCCGGCGCGGCGATTGACGCAGGTCAAGGCCCGTGCGGGCGTCGCGCCTAGGCTTGTTTCGCATGCAGTCAGTGCGGCGGGGCACTCGAGGAGCGACGCGAAATGACCGCATTCTGGGAACATTTCCAGCATGGCGCGGATATCGGCGTGCGCGGCGTCGGCGACACGCTCGCGCAGGCTTACGAGCAGGCCGCGCTCGCGCTGACGGCGATCGTCGCGAATCCGGCGTCGATCCGGCCGCTGCGCGACATCGAGATCGCCTGCGCGGAGACGGACCGCGAATTGCTGCTCGTCGACTGGCTCAACGCGATCGTCTACGAAATGGCGGTGCGCAAGATGGTGTTCGGCCGCTTCGACGTGACGCTAGCCGAAGACGGCCTGCGGGCGCGCGCCGCGGGCGAGCCCGTCGACGTCGCGCGGCACCGGCCGGCGGTCGAGCCGAAGGGCGCGACCTACACCGCGCTGCGCGTGGACCGGCTCGACGACGGCGCATGGATTGCCGAATGCGTCGTCGACGTGTGAACGGAGCATGGCGATGGACTTGACCCGGCTCGAGCAGCACGGCGAATTCGAATGGCACATTCCGCCTGTGGGCGCGATGCGCGTGCCGGGCATCATCTATGCGGACCGCAAGCTCGCCGCCGGCATGGACGACAAAGTGTACGAACAGGTCTGCAACGTCGCGACGCTGCCGGGCATCGTCGGCGCGTCGTACGCGATGCCGGACGCGCACTGGGGATATGGCTTTCCGATCGGCGGCGTCGCGGCGTTCGACGCGCACGCGGGCGGCGTGATCTCGGCGGGCGGGGTCGGCTTCGACATCTCGTGCGGCGTGCGCACGCTGCACACGGGGCTCGAGCGCGAAAACATCGAAGCGGTGAAGAAAAAGCTCGCCGACGCGCTGTTCGCGCACGTCCCGGCGGGCGTCGGCAGCACCGGGAGGCTTCGGCTGTCGGCCGCGAAAACCGACGACATGCTGACGGGCGGCGCCGCGTGGGCCGTCGAGCAGGGGTACGGCGCGCCGCTCGATCTGGAGCGCATCGAAGAGGGCGGGATGGTGCGGCACGCGAAGCCGTCCGCGGTGTCGGCGCTCGCGAAAAAGCGCCAGCGCGACGAGATGGGCACGCTCGGCTCCGGCAACCACTACCTCGAAGTGCAGGAGATCGCGGACATCTACGATCCGGCGTGCGCGCAATGCTACGGGCTGCGGCCCGGGCAGGTCGTCGTGACGATCCACTGCGGATCGCGCGGGCTCGGCCATCAGATCGGCACCGAATTCCTCAAGGAGATGGTGGTCGCCGCGAAGCGCCACGGGATCACGCTGCCCGATCGCGAGCTCGCGTGCGCGCCGATCCTGTCGGAGCTCGGCGAGCGCTATCTGGGCGCGATGCGCGCGGCGATCAACTGCGCGCTCGCGAACCGGCAAATCCTCACGCATCTGGCCCGCGAAGTCTTCGCGAAGGTGCTGCCCGCCGCGCAACTGACCCTGCTTTACGACGTGTCGCACAACACGTGCAAGATCGAGGATCACGTGATCGACGGCCGCCGCCTGCAACTTTACGTGCACCGCAAGGGCGCGACGCGCGCGTTCGGGCCCGGCCATCCGGCGCTGCCCGACGCGCTGCGCGACGCGGGCCAGCCGGTGCTGATCGGGGGTAGCATGGGAACGGCGTCGTACGTTCTCGCGGGCGCGGACGCGGCGGGCGGCGAGCGCGCGTTCGGTTCCGCGTGCCACGGCGCGGGACGCGCGATGAGCCGCTTCGCGGCCGCGCGGCGCTGGCATGGCCGGGCGCTCGTCGACGAACTCGCGGCCCGCGGCATCCTGATCCGCAGCCCGTCGGAGCGCGGCGTCGCCGAGGAGGCGCCGGGCGCTTACAAGGACGTCGGCGCGGTCGTCGACGCGGCCGCCGAGGCCGGGCTCGCGCGCAAGGTCGCGCGGCTCGTGCCGATCGTCTGCATCAAGGGTTGACGCATGGCGTCGGCGCGAAGCGAAGCAATCGATCTGAACCGGAACGGGAGAAAAGCCATGTCAACGAAGCTCAATTCCGCATCGCCCCCCGCCACCGCGACCGAGATCCGCGATATCGTCGGGCCGATCGAGGACGACGTCATCGCGAAGATCCTCGACATCGAGCCGACGAGCGCCGAGGTGCTCGACGCGTACACGTGGTTCAGATCCGACGAGCGGCTGCAGTTCCGGCTCGATCGCGAACCGCACGGCCGGACCGCGCGCGTGCTCGAGATACTGGAGCGCGAGGAGGCGGACGGCGACGACATGCGCCGGTGAATCCGTCGCGTTCGCGCGCAGGCGGCGACGCCGGAAGGCGCGGCGACGCAGGCGCCCGTACCGCGCGAGGGCGCTCGCGCGACCGATGCCGTCATCCGAAGCCGTCATGTCATTCATCGTCGGAAACGCAGGCGAATCGTCATGGTCAAGGCGAACCGTAACTTCCGGACCACGTCCGCCGGGCAACCGGCCATTGCGGCCATTCCTGCCGTCGCCCGCCCGCGCGCGCCCGACAAGCCGCCGCGTCAGCGGGCGCTGCGGGCGTTCCTGTCCGCGCGCGTCGGGCTCGCCTGGGCGCCGGTGCGCACGGAGCTCGCGCAACGCTTTCCCGAGCTGTCCGACGTCCCGGCGAGCCTCGTGGCGACGCACACGTCGACGAAGCACGGGCGCGTTCGCGTCCATGCCGCGCATGGCGTCGTCGCGCTCGAGGAGGCGGGCTGCGCGTTCTACGTTCACCCCGAACTCGGCACGCTGATGCGCAACGCCGCGCTCGCGTCGCGCTTGCAGCACGAGAAGGAGCGCGAAGCGCGCCGCGCGGAGGAGCTGCACGCGCGAATGCGCCCGGTGTCGGCGCACACCCAGGCGCACAAGATCGGGCCGACGTGGTATCTGGTCGAGCTCGACTATCTGCCGTTTCCGCGCCGCGAGGCCGCCGACCCGGCCGCGCGCCACGCGCCCGAGCACGCGACCGTGTTCGATGCGGTGCTCGGGCGCGTCGTCGACGCGTCGGACCGCTTCGACCTCGAACACATCTACGGCCGCCGGGGCGTGTACGGCGCACGCAGGCGCGAACTGTCGTATCGCGAGTTGCGCGACCTCGGCCTGCTCGCGCCGGCCAGGACGTGATCGGCGAATGCCGCGTCGGCGCGGCATTCGACGTTCGGCGTTCGGTGTTCGGTGTTCGGTGTTTGGCGTTCGACGTTCGGCATGCAGCAGGCGGACGCGCCCGGACCTTGATCGTGATCAACGGACGCCCGCTCCGATGCGCAATGCTTCAAGCATGTCGATGCGCGCGAGGAGACGATGATGCCGGACTTCGTATTGTTGACGCGTTTGTCCCCGGAAGGGCTCAAATCGCCGTCGAGCATGGAGGCGCTCGAGAAGCGCGCGGTCAAGGAGATCGAGCAGGCGTGCCCGGGCATCGAATGGCGGCACAGCTACGCGATCCTCGGGCCGTACGATTACCTCGACGTGTTTTCCGCGCCGGACATCGCGACCGCGTTCAAGGTGTCGGCGATCCTGCGCACGCTCGGACGCTCGCACGCGGAGGTATGGGCCGCGACCGAATGGCGCGCGTTCAAGGAAATCATCGATTCGATCGGCTGATGCGGGCCGATCCACGCACGAGCGATGCGCGACGAGCGGCGTCGCTCGATGCTCGGCGGCCGGCGTCGCCGGGCGATCCGCAACGGGCTGTTTCCTCGGAGGAGCGCGCGCCGGGCCGGCGCGCGCGTTGATGCGATGAATGAAGCCGACGACACGCCGCCTGACGGCCACGTGCGCCTGTTTCTCTGCGGCGACGTGATGACGGGCCGCGGAATTGACCAGATGCTGCCGCATCCGAGCGATCCCCAACTGTACGAGCGCTATTGCCGGTCGGCGCGCGATTACGTGCGCCTCGCCGAACTCGCGAACGGCAAGCTGCCGGCGCGCGTCGATTATGCGTATCCGTGGGGCGACGCGCTACCGGAGCTCAATCGCATGCGGCCGCACGCGCGGATCGTGAATCTGGAAACGGCGATCACGACGAGCGACGAGCATTGGCCGGACAAACCCGTGCTGTACCGGATGCATCCGCGCAACGTCGACTGCGTGTCGAGCGCGCGCATCGATTGCTGCGTGCTCGCGAACAACCACTCGCTCGACTGGGGGCGCGCCGGCCTCGCCGACACGCTCGACACGCTGCATCGGGCCGGCATCCGGACCGCCGGCGCGGGCGGCGACGACGCGCAGGCGGCCGAGCCCGCCACGCTCGCGCTCGCGAACGGGCGGCGCGTTTGCGTCTACGCGTTCGCGGCCGAGACGAGCGGCGTGCCGCCGTCGTGGGCGGCGACGCTGCGGCGCAGCGGCCTCAACTATCTGGCGAATCTGTCGCCCGAGCGGGCGACGCAGATCGGCGAGCGAATCGCCGCGCGGCGGCGCGACGGGGATCTCGTCGTCGTCTCGCTGCATTGGGGCGGCAACTGGGGCTTCGAGATCGGCGGCGACGAGCACGCGTTCGCGCATCGGCTCGTCGACACGGGCGCGGCCGACGTCGTCTACGGCCATTCGTCGCACCACGTCAAAGGCGTCGAGATCTATCGCGGGCGGCTGATCCTTTACGGCTGCGGCGATTTTCTGAACGACTACGAAGGCATCCACGGCCATCAGCAGTTCCGCCCGGACCTCACGCTGATGTATTTTCCGGTGCTCGATGCGGACAGCGGGGCGCTCGTCGAGATGTCGGCTGTGCCGATGCAGATCCGGAACCTGCGGCTGCAACGCGCGCCCGCCGAAGGGCGGACCTGGCTGCACGCGGTGCTCGAGCGCGAAAGCCGACGGTTCGGCACGCACGTGTCGGCGTGCGACGCCGACGTGATGCATCTGCATTGGTGACGCGGTTCGAGCGGTCCGCCGCGCGGCTCCGGTCGAAAAGCGCATGCCGCCGGCCGCCCCGATCGGTCAGCCGGCGACGAGCTTCAGCCCGGCCGGCAGCGATTCGCCGAACGCGCGGCCGGTGTCCGCGTTGTCGAGCGTCACGACCTCGCGCACCATCCGCAGCCACGCATCCGGCGCGTTGATCGCCGCGAGCCGGCGCACGACCGGCTCGCGCACGTCGAGCGCAAGGTCGTTGGTCCGGTCGCCCGTCATGCGCGCGATCTGCACGGCCGCGAACGCGGCCGGCTCGACCTTCTTCCAGTCGATGGCGAGGATCGCGTCCAGCCAGCGGCTCGCCACGTCAGGCGGCACCACGCCGTGCGCGCTGCCGTACAGCGGCCGCCGCGCGCCGATGCGCCCGATCGCCCACCAGCACTGGTGATTCTCGGCCGGCCGCCGCAGCCGTTCGAGCAGCCGCTCGCCGAGCTCGATCTTGCGCTCGACGGCGACGCGCTCGAGCGACGCGGACAGACGCACGATGTCCATGTCGCCGATCTTCGCGGGATCGAACGGCAGCTTCGGCCGCTTCGCGCCCGCCGCCTCCTGCAGCCAGGCCATCGCGTCGAGCGCCTGGCGCTGCGCATCGTCGTCGAGCCCGCCCGCCGCGCGCCGCCAGAGCGTCCACCATTCCGACCAGACCTGCCCCTCGTTCACGTACTGGATGCCGTCGTCGAACAGCGTCCAGAGCTGCGCGACGCGCCAGTCGTCGAGCGGATAGCCGAAGCCCGGCCGCACGCAATAGCCGGCGAGGTTCAGCCAGACGCGCTCGTGGTCCGCCGAGCGCCGCCGCCGGCCCGCGCGCTCCCACAGCGCGCCGAACAGCTCGCGCAGGAGGGCGATGTCCCAGTTCTCGCGCGCGCCTAGCAGTTGCTCGAGCTGCGCGCGCAGACGCCGGACTTCCTTCGGATCGACGTTCGCGAGCCGCGCGCCGAACGAGCGGTCGATCAACTCGATCGCCTTGTCGAGCGACGGATGGCGCGACGCGTCGGCCGCGTCGCCTTGCGCGCGCTCGCGCCGCAACTGGAATTCGAGAAGCCAGCGTTGCGACGGGTCGTCCGTCGCGATGCAGTGCATGTCGAGCGTGCCGACCTCGGTGAGCGACGTCGTCAGCTTGACGAGCCGCTCGCGCGACCCGCCCGCGTCCTGCTGCCGGACGACCGTCGCGACGGGCGGCAGCCGCACGAAGTCGCCCGCGCCGAGATCCGCGAGCTCGCCGGGGCGCCACGCATGGTCGGAAACGGTCGAGACCAAATGGAAGCGCACCGGATGGCCGAGCCGCAACGCGAACGTGCGATCGTCGAGGCGCACCTCGTGCCCCTCCGCCGTGCCGCGCGGCAGCACGCAGACGCCCCGCGACGCGCGCGCGCCGTCGTCGCCGTCGTCGTCGACGACGAGAAAGTAGCTGCGCGGCGAGCCGCCGCCGATCCTCGGCGCCCGCCCGGCGCGCGCGAGCCCGTACGCGACCGCGCCGCGCGCCACCGCGACGTCCGGATGATCGTTGTGCAGCACGTGCAGCGGCTGGCCGCGCCAGTCGCCGAGCACGCCCGCGAGGCGATCGGCGAGCGCCTGCGAGCGGAACACGCCGCCGTTGAGCAGCAGCGTGTCGGGTATCGGCAAACCCGCATCCGCCGCATCCGTTGCGCCGGCCTTCGCCGGCGCGCCGAGCGCGTCGCGCGACTGCGCGGCGAGCCGGTGCAGGAACGCCGCGACGTGCCGCGTGACGGCCGGATCGGCGGCATAGGGCAGGCCGAATTCGACGAGCGCCGCGCGCGAGCGCCGCGGCAAATCGTCGGGGCGGCCAGCGGGGAAGAATCCGTCGACGACGATCCGCTCGACCTCGTCGCGGCTCAACTCGGTCTTGCGCGCACCGCCGACGAGCCGCGCGCCCGAGCCGAGCAGCGTCACGCCGACCGCGTCGGGCGCATCCGCGTCGAGCAGGCGCTCCTTCGCCGCGCGGCACCGCTCGACGAGCTGCGACAGGCTCGCCGCCGACAGGCGCGCGCCGTCCTGCGCGATGCGCGTCTCCGCAACGCGCGCGAGCGCGAGATCCATGTTGTCGCCGCCGAGCATCAAGTGATCGCCGACGCCGATGCGCGTCAGTTGCGGCTCGCCGCCCTCGACGTGCACCTTGACGAGCGTGAGATCCGTCGTCCCGCCGCCGACGTCGCACACCAGCACGAGCCGCGTTTGCGCAAGCTCGTCGCGCAGCGTGTCGCGATGATGAAACAGCCAGTCGTAGAACGCGGCCTGCGGCTCCTCGAGCAGGCGCAGCGCGGGCAGCTTCGCGATCCGCGCCGCTTCGAGCGTGAGCGCGCGCGCGCCGTCGTCGAACGATGCGGGCACGGTGAGCACGACGTCCTGCGCCTCCAGCGGCGCGTCCGGAAAGCGGCGGTTCCACGCGGCGCGCACGTGCGCGAGATAGCTCGCGCTCGCCGCCACCGGCGACACCTTGTCGTCGGCGTCGGCCGCGCCCCACGGCAGGATCGGCGCGAGACGATCGACCGACGCGTGCGACAGCCAGCTCTTCGCGCTCGTCACGAGCCGGCCCGGCACCTGCGCGCCGAGCGCGCGCGCGAGCGTGCCGATCACGGCGGGCGGCGCGCCGTCGGCGTCGGCCGCTTCGGCGTCGCGCCACGGCAGCCGCAGATCGCCGGGCGCGAATTCGCCCGGCACCGGGTGATAGCGCGCCGACGGCAGCAGCGGCCGCGCGCCGAACTCGCCCGGCGCGACCAATTGGTCGACGTCGAGCACGCGAATCGCGTCGCCGCCTGCCTCGACGTACGCGACGACGGTGTTGCTCGTCCCGAGATCGATGCCGACGATGAACTGTTTCATCGGTTACGCATTCGCGCCGCCGCGCACGTCGAATTCGACTTTCCAGCGCTCGTTCGCGCCGCTTTGCACGGCCTCGAGCTCGAGCGTGCCGGCCTCCGTCACGCGCGCATGCAGCTTCACGGGCACGATTTCGCCGGGCGTGCGCCCCTCGGGCGGCAGCGTGGCCTCGATCGCCTCGAGCTCCTGGAGTTCGTCGGGCGACCAGAAATCGAGCAGCGTGCCGACCTGATCCTGGCGGCGCACCGACGAACCGAAAAAGCGGAAATGCACCGGTTCGCCGACCACGAGGCCGAATTCCTGCGGCGGCAACGCGGCGTCGGAGCCTTCCTCCATGCCGAACGGCGCGACGCACAGCGCCTGGATCGGCGGCTCGAGGCCGGGCACGGCGGGCATCGCCGATTCGACCGCGATGTAATACGCGCGCGCCGTGCCGCCGCGGATGCGTACGCCTTTGCCGCGCTTCACGTAGCCGTAATACGCGGCGCCGCGCGCCACCGCGAGGTCGAGATCGGCGCCGCCGAGCAGCCGGGCGGGCGCCGCGCCGTCGGTGGCGAGCCAGCCGTTGAGCGTGCCGAGAATACGCTCGACGAGCAGCGGCGACTTGAACACGCCGCCGTTGAACAGCACGGCGGTCGGATGCAGGAAGCTCGCCGACGCGTCGTGCACGTCCCGCAAGCCGTCGAGTTCCGCGAGCGCCGCCACCTGCCGGCCGAGAAACGCCGCGAGGTGCCGCGTGACGCCGGCATCCTGCGCGTACGGCAGGCCGAGCTGCGTCAAGCCCGCGCGCGTGCGGCTCACGGGCCGCGCAGACGCGTCGACTTGCGGGAAGAAGCCTTCGAGGATCGTCTGCGTGAGCTCCGCGCGCGTGAGCTCGGTGCGGATCGAGCCGCCGATCAGCTTCGAGCCGCGGCTCGGCACGACGAGCGGCGCGGCGTCCGTCGACGGATCGCCGAGCAGCGTCTCCTTCGCGGCGCGGCACGCGTAGGTGAGGGCGCGCAACTGCCACGGGTCCGCCTGCGTGCCTTGCGCGGCAAGCTTGCGCGCGACCACGTGCGCGAGCGCGAGATCCATGTTGTCGCCGCCGAGCAGGATGTGTTCGCCGACCGCGACGCGATGCAGCTCGAGATTGCCGTCGCGCTCGACGACCGCGATCAGCGACAGGTCGGTCGTGCCGCCGCCGACGTCGACCACGAGGATGATGTCGCCGACCTTCACCTCCTTGCGCCATCCGCCGCCGCTTTTCTCGATCCAGCTGTAGAGCGCCGCCTGCGGCTCCTCGAGCAGCGTCATGCGCGCATAGCCGGCCGCCTGCGCGGCCTCGGCCGTCAGCTCGCGCGCGGCCGGATCGAACGATGCGGGAATCGTGACGGTGACGTCCTGCTGATCGAACGGCGCATCCGGATGCGCGTGGTTCCACGCGTCGCGCAGATGGGTCAGATAGCGCACCGAGCTTTCGAGCGGCGACACGCGCGCGACTTCCGGCGGCGCGTCGCTCGGCAGGATGCCCGCGCGGCGATCGACGCCCGGATGGCACAGCCAGCTCTTCGCGCTCGATACGAGGCGAATCGGCGTGCCCGCGCCGCGGCTGCGCGCGAGCTCGCCGACCGCGAAATCGCGCTCGGGCGCCCACGGCAGCGCGAGGTCGCCCGGCGCGAGCTCGCTCGGATGCGGCAGGTACAGAAAGGACGGCAGCAGATTCGGCGACTCGATCGCGCCCGGCGCGGTCAACTGCGCGATGGGCAGCACGTCGAGACGGGTTTTCTCGCCGTCGCTCGACGCGAGATCCACGTACGACAGCGCGCAGTGCGTGGTGCCGAGATCGATGCCGATCGAATAACGCGGCTCGCTCATAGCTCCACCTCGGCAGGAGCGATGACCGACGCGTCGTGGCCCGGGTTCAGCTTCGGCAGCCGGACGGCGTCGACGCGCCAGCCGCGATGGCTGATGCTGCCGCTGAACGGCGGCTTGCCGACGACGTTGCCCGTCAGGCGGATCGCGGTCGCGTCGAAGCCTTCGCCGATCGTCACGCGCGCGCCTTCGGCCTCGTCGCGCACCGGGCGAATCGCGAAGTGCTCGCGCAGCGTGGCGCGGCAGCCGTCGTGCACGAGGCGCGCGGCGGCGCCGATGTCCGCGTCGGAATAGCCGGCGATGTCCTCTTCGACGAAGTCGATGAGGCGCGCATCGCGCTGGAGCAGCCCGAGCAGCTGGAGCGCCGCGTCCGGGGTCGCTTCCTTGACGATCTCGCGCGCGGGCGCCGCCGCGGGTTGGGGCGGCGCGACGGGCGCCGCAGCCGGCGCCGCGGGGGCTTCGCCGTCGCGCAGGCGGCGTGCGCGGCTCGCGAGCTCGCGGTCGCCGAGCACGGAGAAGAACAGGCCGAAGGCGAGCGAAAGCCGGCCGGCGAATGAAATGTTCGGTTCGGTCATGAGGAGAAAGCTCCATTGGGCCCGCCTGAACGGCGAGCTATCCTGCCGGACGCAGGGCGGGACGAGCCGCGAGCGGGCGTCGCGCATCCTGTTCCGGCATCTCGTATCTGAGCCCGACGGGCGCAAAACCCGTATTTTGCCTTGATCTGATGTCGAGCCGGCCAAGGCACGCATGCAAACGGTCGCTTTTTGCGAATTTTTCGCGCCGATCACGCACGGGAACGCATGCGGCGCAAGGCGCGGGCGGGTGTCGGCGCGGCTTCGGCGCGGCTTCGGCGTAAGTCAGCGCGATCCCATGCAATTCGGGGCGATTCGGGGCGATCCGGGGCGAGCGATCGCGCAGCCGAGCCGTTTCCGGCGCGGCCGCCTTCGTCGAAAGCGCGCAGCATGCCCGGCGGATGTCCTCCGAGGGCGCGCGCGTCGGGCTTGCGCTGCGCTTATGCCAGCTTCACCGAGACGCTGCCGAGCTCGCCGAACCGCACAGTCAACGCCTTGCCGAGCGGCACCTCGATCACCCCCGCATACGATCCGGTGGTCACGATCTGTCCCGCGTGGAGCGTTTCGCCGCGCGCCGCCAGAAAATTCACGAGCCACAGCAAAGGCTTGAACGGATGCCCGTCCGGATGGCGGCCATCGGCCGCCCGGTCGACGCCGCCCTGAAACTCGAGCGCGATGGCGTCGAGCGGCGCGTGGAGGCCGTCGCGCACGACCGGGCCGACGCACAAGCCCTGATTGAATTGCCCATCCGCGAGCAGCTCCGGCACGGTCGCGCGCGACGGCTCCGCGTACCGGCAGCCGAGCACCTCGAGCGCGAGCCGGACCTCGCGGATCGCGGCGCGCACCTCGTGCTCGTCGTAAGGCCGGTCGCGCGGCGGCAGATCGCGATCGAGCACGAACGCGATTTCCGGTTCGATCCGGACCGTCCGCGCATCGGCGACGGCCCGCAACGGCTCGGCCGACGCATGGATCGTCGACGCGAAGATCGGCGCGACGACGACCCGGCCCGGCGGCGGCAGCGCGCATTTCCATCCACCGATCGGCTCGCCGAGCAATTCGGCGACGCGTTGCTGGATCGCGAGCGCCGTCTCGATGTCGTCGGGACGGCACGCATCCGACAGAAGCGCGCCGGCAACGCCGGCGCGGCGGGCCGCGACCAGATGCCGCGCGGCGCCGTCCACGCGTTCGGGAGTGTTTGTCATGTCGTTCTCGCGAAGAAAAGGGCGGCAAAGGGAGCACGCCGGGATCGGCGCAACGGAAGCGATGATAACGGTTTCATCGCGATCGCATCGCCCGGCGGCCGCGCGGCATCGAGGCATTGCATGATCGATGCGCTCGCGGATCGATCCGCCAGCCGGCATCGCGGACAACCCGACACCGGCTGGCGCGCCGGATGTGTGCCGCGCCGGCTCGTCGCCATGCCATCCTGATGCGCGCGGGCCTGCTGCCAATAGGCACCGCTCGGCGCCGTTCGGCGCCGTTCGACGCGGCTCCACGCCGCACGCACGACGGCCGCTAGCGCTACGGGGCGCCCGCCGTCACGGCTTGTTCCGCTACGCTCTCGGCGTGCAATCCCCGGCCTCGGCGGCCACGCGAGACGCGCGCTGCATGCGGCCCCAACGTCGGCGGCGAGATCGCCTCTCCATCGGCCTGACGCCCCGGCGCTTTTCGCCGGAAACCGCCGCCGTCGCCGGCATGAACGCCCGGCGACGGAATTGCAAAAACACCCGGCCGTCGGCTGCTACAATCTCGGCTTATTTTTCAGTGGGCTGGAAGTTATGGGCTTTGAGCAACTTGCATCGTTGCGCGATCAACTTGCGAGAGACGCCGCGCGGGAGCGGTCGGAGAAGAAAGCGCAGAAGCGGGACACCAAACCGGCGGCTTCGCCGAGCGCGACGGACCCGGTGGTGCTGACGATCGCGAAACTCCAGAAGCGCTTTCCGCTGGCGTTTCCGCGCAATCCTGCGCCGAAGGTGCCGTTGAAGGTCGGCATTCTCGAAGACCTGATCGGCCAGGCGCAGGCGCTCCGGTCGAGCGAGGCCGAGTTGCGCGACGCGATGAAGACTTGGTGTCGCGGGAACCGCTACTGGACGTGCCTCGTCGAAGGTGCCGTGCGCGTCGATCTGGCGGGCGGCGAAGCAGGGCAGGTATCGGCCGCCGATGCGAAGCGCGCGCGCATGCTGAAGGGGCGTCGCCCGGCGAAGCCCCGGCCGCAACAGGCCAAGCCCGAGCAGGCTCCACAATAGCGACCGACATCCGCGTGCCCGCCGAACGGTGGGCAGCGCATCGATTGAAGACACACATCACGTGACGACCAGCAAAATTCAGACGCTGCAAAAGCAGCTCGGCCACCTCAATTTGCTCCTCGAGGAAGCGAAGAAGAAAGAGAAGGCCGACGTGCTCGCCGCCATTCGGGAACAGGTGAAGCAATACGACATCACGGAGGTGGAGCTGCTGCGGGCGGCGGGCTTCGTGAAAGACAAGCCGAAGAAATTGCCGGCGAAATACTATGATCCGTCGTCGGGCAAATCCTGGACGGGCCGCGGCGCCTGCCCGAAATGGCTGACCGGCAAGAACCTCGACGACTATCTGATTCGGCCGGAGCCGGAGCCCTGGTGGCCTGGGGAGAACGCATAGACGGCGGGGGCCGCACGCGGCAGGCAGCGCCGAGCGCCGCGGTCCGGCATCGTTCCAAAGCCGTTGCTTGCATTCGCCGTGAAACCCGTGGCCTGCGGCCGCGCGACGATTGCTCGTCTTCGCACGCCCGATGCTCCCGCGCAAGACATTCGCGCGGCAGTGCGATGCCGTCCGTCGACGGCGTCGTGACCTCGAAAGAAACTGCGCACCCGCGCTGTCGACCGACCAGCCGGCGAATCTGCCGCGTCGTCAGCCCGAGCCGCTCAGCCGCGCGCCACGGCTTGAGCTTGCCGTCCGCCACGTCCTGAATGGCCTTCTTGGATCGATCCAATTCTCGCATCGTCATGATGATCCGTTCCGTCGCTGCCATCGAAGCCTCCAGCGCTGGATTCCCAGCGGCCGATCAGCTTACGACGGGGCGAAAAGCGGACATCTGAACTTGGCCGGAAGCGGACATTACAACTTAATTACTATAGCTATTTATGTCGATAATTTACCTTATGTCAAATTGGATCGCTAGCTGAACCTGTCGGACCTGTCAGGTTGATTCACGAATTTGTAAACATATTTACAAATCGTTACAGAATCCCACGCAGTCCACATAATGAATCCCACCGCGCCCCGTCATGGGACGGTCTCCGACTTTCTCGCGCTTACAGACGGCCTCTCCATCCGCCAAATTGCCGAAGCGCTTCGTTGCTGTACGCGTAGCGTCCGCAACTACTTGGCCGGCCGCTCGCCGATCCCGTGGCATCGCGTCGAAATACTACGCCTGCGCCAAGTCGAGATAGACGCAGCCCAAGCGGCCGCGCAACAATTTATCAGCGAAATTCCCGTGGAGTCGACGATCGGGCCGGACGTATCCGCTCCTGACGTGACACCCACCGAAATTCTCGCTTGGGTCGGCGTTCATGCTCCGCACTACCTGTCCAGCCAGAGAAGCTTTCGCCAGTACGTTCGTGGTTGGAACGTTGTAGACAAGATCCGAAACTCAAAAGCGAAAGGCACGTTCGCCGCCGTGCTGACGAAATGGCGCGTGCTCGTCGTCGATCTGCCGCGCTCGTGGAAGTCATGGCGATCGGGCGGCGTTTTCGCGGACACCGATCCGCCGGCCTACCGCTGGCGCAGCAACTCGTCCTGATCGCCCTACGCTACTTGCCGGAACGCCGGAAATGCGACCTGTGCCTGTCGGTCGTCGGATCGTCGCGCATTTCGAGCTCGAGCGCGGTCGTGAATCCAACGTCGCCGATCGCATGCGTCGCCTTCTTCACGAGCCACGGCGTCTCGTCGATTTCCGGCTTGAAGCCCGACACCGTAACGGGCATCTCCGGGAACAGCTCGGCACGGCCGCGCGCGAGCGTGTAGCTCATCGTCGCCTGGCTGCGCTGCATCCGCTTGAACTCGGCTTGCGCGGCCGCACGCGCTTCCGCCTCCGTTGCGTAATCTTCCGGCAGCACCTTCACGTTCTTGTTGTTCTCGCCCCCGACGATGACCGACTTGCGCTTCGCGCGGCCGGTCGAATGGTAGTGCGCGCGCACGGCTGCGTAGTTCTCGCGTTCGGACACGTGGTAGCGATGGCTGTCGCCGCTCGCGCGCGTCAGTTCGAGCACGTCGAGCTTCTTCCCGCTTGCCGTCTGACCGGTGCCGATCGGCATGAACAGCAGGCGTAGGTCTTTCACGTTCATCACGGCGTCATAGCGTTTCGCGAGGCGCGTGAGAAACGACATGTCCGATTCGTGCGTCTGGTCGATGTGTGCGATCAGGATTTTCGCGAGCGCATCGCCGACGGTCGGCGCGAGCGAGTAGCGGCCGGCGATCGCATGCACGATCGAGCCGATCGTCTGCCGATGCCAGCTCTTTTCGCGGCGCTCCTGCATGCCGCTCGTCATCGCGGCCGAGCGCGCGCGCACGGTAATGATGTCCGGCGCGCCGCTGTGCTCGACTTCGTTCACGACGAAGCTGCCCTTGTCGACGAGCGGCTCGCCGGCCCATCCGATCGACGCCTTGATCGTGGCGCCGCGCTTCGGAATGTCCAGATCGTTTTTCGAGTCGTCGAGCACGATATCGATCGTATCCGCCTCGTCGGAGCGCGACTCCGAAATCGACAGCGACACCAGCCGCGGCGCGAACAGGCGCGACAGATCGCGGCCACCCACCGAAATGCGATAGTCCGGTTGCGGATGCAGGCGTGCGACGCGCGGCGCGTCGTGCGATTCCGGCCGCGTGGTGCGTTCGTTCGTCGACGTAGCCATCAGCGCTTGTCCTTCCGCGCGTTCTTCTCGCGCGCCGTGCGCAGCACGTCGTCGTCGACGCGCTCGATCGTGAGCTGAAACTCGATGCGCCGCGGCGTGCCGTCCGCCGTGTGATAGCTCTGCGTCTCGTTCAGCTCGGCGATGACGTACGCGCCGTAGACGTTGCCGGCGCCGTCGACGAGCACGTACGCCTCGCCCGTGTCCGCCATCGCGGCGAGCTCGCGAATCGAAGCGATCGAACCGAACGTCTCGGGCGCGACCAGGCCGTTCAGCGTGATCGTGTCATCGCCGACGCCGGCGAACTGGCGGCCGTCGCGCGCGCCGACGCGCGAGCTCGTCGGATGCTTCCACGTGCGCCGGCGCTGCAATTCGCGGAACGGCGCGCTCGTGAGACTGAAAACGAATTGGTCGAGGGACATGAGCATGCGTGACTCCGTGTGCGTCAGTCCGACAGGCGCGAGCCGATGCGCGACTGCTTCGCGCGCTCGCGGCGATCGAGTGCGGCCTCGACGGCGCGCGCGATCGCGTGCGGGTCCTGCCCGGCCTGCGGGTAGATGTTGATGACGATCGGCGACGCCGGGGTGGCCGCCGAAGATGCGGCGGTTGCCGCCGCAAGCGGCGCGCGGCGATCGATCGGCACGGTTGGCTGCACGAGTGGCGCGATTGGCTTGGCGAGCGCCGCGCCGGCGGCGAGCACGGGCGAGCCGAACGATGCAACGACAGCCGTCGCAAGGCCGAGCGCCGCGTTCGCGACGCGCCGCTGCTCGCTCTCCATGCCCACCGCCGCGCCCTCGCTCACGAACCCGCCGAGCGTGGCAAACACGCGACTCGGGCTGTGGATGCCGAGCTTTTCCTTGAACCACGCGACGGTCGAATCGGCGACGCTCGAGATCGTGTCTTTCACGTTGCCAAGGCCGTTCTTGATGCCGTTGACGAGCCCGTCGATCAGGTGGCCCCCGATTTCGGTAAAGCGCGCGCCGATGTCGCCGAACCAGTCGCCGATGCTCACGAGCTTCGATTTCACGCCCTCGACCGTTGCGTCCCATTTCGACTTGATCCAGTCGCCGGCCGTGCCGAACGCGCCCTTGATCGTCTCCCACAGGGCGGCGAACTTCGGTCCGAGCGTATCCCAGTTCTGCCAAACGTAGACAGCCGCGATGGCAAGGAGCGCGATGAAGGCGAGCAGCGGATTGGCGAGCGCGAGGCGGCCGAGCACCATGATGGCCCGACCGAGCATCGCGAGCGCGCGGCCGGCCATCGCGACACCTTGGACGAGACCGACGCGCAGCAGCGCAGCGAGGATCGAGAGCCCGCGTCCGAGGACAAGCCCTGCACGCGAGACAGCTATGACGCTGCGCACGGCTGCGCCGCGCATGAATCCGGACATGACGTGCAGCCCACGCCAGAGCATCCGCGCGCCGCGAGATGCGAGCGAGAAACTTCGAACGACGCTGCCGCGCAGTAGCGATGCGAGCCCGCCGAATACGGTACGCAACAGCCCGCCCTTCATGCCGAGCGTCGTCATGCTGAACCGCACGACGGCGAGCGGGCCGAGCACGCCGGCGAGAACGATCGTGAACGTGCCGAGCACCACGAGCAGCGCCGCGAAGCCGGCAGCGAGCGCGATGATGACCTTCGTCGCTTGCGGATGCGCCTGAATCGTCTTCAGCAGTTTGTCGGCGAGCTCGCGCGTCTTGTCGAGCGCTGCGTTGTACATCGGCGCGATGCGCTCGCCGATTTCGTTCAGCAGGTCGCGCAGCTTCGCGCGCGCGTCGAGCTCCTTGCCGGGCGTCTGTTCGGACGCGAGCTTGTGCATTTCGTCGATGCCATACGCGCCCTTGTTCAGCCGCTCGTTCTTGTGAATCTGGTCGCGTTGCAGGTAAAACGTCGAGTACAAGTTGGCCGCGCTACGATTGGTAAACATCGAAGCGATTACGCTGAGCACCTGCTTTTCTTCGGTGATCCCCTTCTTCTTAAGCGCCGGCAACAGCGTTTGTTCCAACCATTCAAGCGGCGACGCCTTGAACTGTTCCGAATTGAGCAGCGCTCCGTCCGCAAAAGCCTTGACTCGTCCGAGCTTGTCATATTCGACCTTCTTCCGGTCGAGCAAACCCAATGACATCAGTTTGCGCGAGGCGCGCACCGTCGTGCGCCCTTCGATCAGGTTCTGGTAGCCTGACATAAGTGCTTGACCGACCGAATTTCCTCCCATTTCCTGAACCAGCGGCTCTAACTGGAAGTAGAAGGCGTCCGGGCGCATCTGCTTCGCGGCGACACCGCCACGCTGGATGACGTTTCGCCACTCGTCGCCACCGACGCGGCCGCCCGTCGCGGACAACACCTTCTGCACGTAATTGGCTTCGCGTTCGAACGTCGCTTTGTCCTTTGTGCCGTTGCGCAACTCGATGACCTTCAGCATGTTCATGAACTTCTCTTCGTTCGCGTGCGCATCCTCCGCGCCGAACATCGCCTCGTTCGAGAACTTCATCTTCGCGAGGGTCGGCATCACCATCTGCGCGTGATGCTCGTCCGCGAAGATCGACAGTGCGTCGCGCATCAACGTCATGTTGTCCGACGTGCTCACGCCCATCATCTTCATCGAGCGCACGTACTTCTCGGCGTCCTTCGTCGCCTGGTCGCCGAGGCCAAGCGCCGTGATGCGCGCACGCTCGTTCTGGATCGTCTTCGTTTCGTCGAGCGCCTCGCGCAGATCGCCGAGCGCGTGCGCGCCGGTCGAGCGCGCCGCGTAACCGCCGATCGCCATGCCGCCGGCGACGCCCTGTAGCGCCTGCATCTTGCCGCGCGCCGCGCCGAGCTTCTTCTCGCGCTCGGCCATGGCTTCGAGCTGGCGTGTCTGCGCCTGCATCGCCGCCGTGGTCTGCGCGATGTTTGAGCGCAGCGTGCGCTCGTGCTCGGCGAGCTGGCGCGTGTCGATGCCCGTGCTCGCGAGCTGCGCGCGCAACTCACGCACGCGGGCGGACTGCTTCTCGTGCTCGATCGACAGCCGCGCCGCGGACTGCTTCGCCTTCTCGAATTTGTCGATCATGTCGCGCGACGGCGGGCCGAACGCACGCAGCGAATCCGCCAGCCGCTTCACGCGCGCCTGCGCCCGGTTGAGCTTCTCCGCGGTCCCGACGAGCCCGGTTCGCATCTCGCGGAACGAGGCGACGGCCTTCTGCTGCTTGCCGAGCTCGGCGAGCTCGCCGCGCGTCTGCTTGAGCGCCTGCGCAAGCCCCTTGTTGCTGTTCAGCACGTTCTTCAGGGGCTTCGTGAAGTTGTCGATCATGTCGAACATCACGCGCAGTTTCAGGGCGTTGTCCATCGTCACTCGTTTCCGCTACGTATCCGGGCGCGCTCGCGCCAGTCCATCAGTTCGGCCAGGGAGAAGCCGTCCATCACGGCCGGCGTCCATCCGCCAAACACCGTCGCGATATCGGCCATCGCGTCTTCTACGCGGGCCGGGATTCCATGCTCGCTTTCAGCGCCTTCGGCATCAAAAAACCGGCGAAGATACCCCCCAACGCCACGAGGTCGGCCGGGTCCATGCTGGCCACGTCGAATTCGGTCAGCGTCGGCGTGCTGATGCGCGGCAGCACCTTGCGCAGCGCGTCGACATCGAGATTCACGAGTGCGGCGAGCGACGTGCCGCGCAGCGCGCCCGCGGCTGGCTTGCGCAACGTCACCTGCGTAATGGTCTGCCCTTCGCGCTCGATCGGTGTGTCGAGCGTGTGCGTGTTCTCGTCGGGCGCGGCGTGGCCCGTCGTTTCGATGTGAGCGGTGTCGATGGTCGTCATGGTGTTTCCTGGGTTGGATGTGAAATTGGAATGGCCCGCGCTCGACGCGGGCGTCGATTACAGGCCCATCGCGCGGCGAAGGTCCGACGCGAGGTCCATGCCGTTGATCTTCTCGACCGCGTTCACGAAGTCGAGCTCGATGAGGTCGCGCCCGTTCACGGTCAGCTTGTAGTAGCTGGCGTTGGTCGTGATCTTGAATTTCGTGTCTTCCTTCGCCTTCGCGGTGCCCATGTCGATTTCCTCATGTCGGCCCTTCACGACCACTTCGATCTGGTCGTGCTTCTTGCTGTCCTCGCGCCGATAGCCGCCGGCGAAGCGCAGCAGCACGCCGTCGTGCTGCACGGCGCCGTACTGTTCGAGCACTTCGACCATGAAGCCGCCGCACGTCCATTCGAGCTGAAGCTCTTCGTTGCCGAAATCGATCTTCACGGGGCCAGTCATGCCGCTGCCCTGCCACGCTTCCATCTTGCGCTTGAGCTTCGGAAGGTTGAGCTCTTCGACTTCGCCGACGAAGTTCGCGCCGTTGTGAAAGACGTTGAAGCCCTTCAGTTTTCGAGGCATACCCATTGCGTTTGACTCCTGTTAGCCCGCCACGCGCGCCGGGAAATCGGCGAGGAAGCGGTCGGTGATGCGCTGGCGCAGCACCAGATTTTCGAGAGGGGGAACCGGCGTGTAGTCGTAATCGATGTACGCCTTGCCGGACGCGAGAATGTCGGCCGTGTTCGGCTCCGGATCGATCCACGCGCTACCGCCGATCAGGTAGCCGTTCGCGACCTGCTGCCGGAACCAGCCGTTGATGCTTTCCACGATGTCGCGCGCGAGCGACGGATTCAGCGGGCCGTCGACGACGGGCATCTGCGCTTCGGCGATCGAGTCGGCGGCGACCTGCGCCGTGCGCGTGTAGTTCTCGAATGCGAACTTCGGATCGTCCGAGCACGTGCGCGAGCCCCAGAACCGGAAGCCGTTGCGGTTCACGAGCGTCGTCACTTCGTGCTCGTTCAGGTAGCCCGCATCGGTCGCCGGGTCCTGCAAATCCCACGACACGTCGGCGCTGATGCCGGACACGCCGTTGACGACGACATTCGAAATCGTCTTGTGCCAGCCGATGTCGTTGTCGATCTTCGCGCGCAAGCCGGCGGCGATCGCCGGCGCCGGAATGACGGCCGTCGAATTCGTCGTGTCGTCCCAGCCGAGCCAGTCCGGCCAGATCACCATGATTTCGCGTTGGCCGAACTGCTTGCGGTACGCGGCGGCTTCTTCCTTCGTCTTGCAGCCGGACGCCGACACATAGGCCATCGCGCGCAGCGACTGCGCGGTCGCCGCGAGCGCGGCCGCGACCGGCTGCGTATCGAGGCCGGGCGCCGCAAGAATGCGCGGCTTGACGCCGAGCGCGGCCTGCGCGGCGAGCAGCGCCTTGATGCCCGTGTATTTGCCTTCCGGCGTCACGGTGCCGATGACGTTCGAGGTCGTCTCCGCTTCGTCCTTGCCTTCGGCGACGCGCACGACGACGGTGAGCGGCTTCGTCTGCTGGCCGATCGCGTCGAGCGTGCGACGCAGCGTGCCTTTCTTGCCGGCCTTGCCGAGCGCGGCGACGACGTTCGTCAGCAGCACGGGCGTATTCAGCGGAAACGCGCTCGCGTCGGCGTCGGCCGCCGTGCAGACGACGCCGAGCACGGCCGTCGACACCGAGCGAATCGGTCGGCCGCCTTCGTTGATTTCGATGACGCGAACGCCGTGGTGGTAATCCTGCGGCATGGTGTGCAGCTCCTGTTACGTAAAAATCGGGAGGATTCCCGGTGATCGATGCGGCGTCACGCCGGGGTGCGTTCGGTGTACAACTGCGCCGCCGGTTGCGTTGCGTCGTCGGCGGGCGGCATGCCTTCGGGCGCGATCGGCTCGGGCGCCGGCGGCACGTACGGCGCGGGCGTGTCGGGCCAGGCGATCGCATCCGGGAACATGTCTTTCTGGATCGCGGCGACGAGCGCCATCTGGTAGGCCGACCACGCTTTGAAGTAGTACGTCTGCTCGTCGTCGAGCTGGCCCGCCGCGTACGCGTCGGCTTTGCCGAGGTTCTCCCGGCGCGCGATCGCCAATCGCCGCTCGAATTCGGCCATCGCCGCGTCGCGCTTCTCGCGCGCGATCAGCTCGGGCGGCACGGCCCACGCGCCGTCGAGCCACGCGTGACGCTCGGACGGGCGCGGCTCGGTCGCGAGGCCGAGGTCGGCGGGCGTCTTGCCCGCGATCGCGATTTCGGCCGGCTCGCCCGTGTCCGTCCGATAGCAGACGCGGCCGCGGTAGTCGGGCAGCAGGAACCACGCGCCGTCGCGGTAAAACGGCCACGTGGTCGGCGTGCGCGCGGGCGGGGCGTCGAGCGTCGCGGACGCCGGGATCAGCCAGCGGCCGTCGTTGCGCGGATCGGCGTCCGGCTGGCTGCTGCTCAGGTATTCGCCTGTTGCCGGGTTGTAGTGATGAATCAGCATGTCGTGTCTCTCGTGGTTAGTAGGCGCGAATCATCGCGAGCAGCGCGACGTTGCGCGGGCGGGATTCGTCGCCGCCGTCGCCGTTGATCGCAATCGCGTGCGAGTGGCCCCCGGCGGCGCCCACTCCGACGTTGTGACCGTGATTGCCAACGCCGGGGATTTGGTGGTTGTGCCCGCCTGCTACCGCCGTGTGATACCGACGGCCAGTAGCGAAATCGCTGATTGCCATCGGGTAAGTCGAACCGACGGTCGACCCTGCGTAATCGTTGCCAAGGTCGTGACTGTGGTCGCCGCCCCACGTGGTTGAGCCCCCGTGATCGTGCCCGCCTTGCCCATCGGTCCATGCGTTGTGCGCGTGGTCGCCGACCGCGCTTGCGCTCGCGCCGTGCGCGTGAAAGTGGTTCTGGTCGCCCTGGAACGCGCCAATCTGGCGGCTCGCGTCGACGCCGCCGCGCGCGTCGGACCAGCATCGAATGAATTCGCCGCGCAGCTCGGGCAAGCGGAACGTCGTCGCGCCGTCGCCCGTCGAGAAGCAGCCCCACCGATCTTGTGCCCACTCGGCGTCGGACACGAGCGCGCCGCTCGCCTGCGCATATGCCCATAGCTCCGGGTAGTCGGCCCGGTTCACGAGCACGCCGTTTGCCTTGAGAAAGCCCGGCCGCACGGTCGTCCGCGGCTCGAACACGATCTGACCAATGGTCGTCGTCGACAGGACGGACCGAACCCATTCGGTCGTCGCGAGACGCGTCGAACGATCGGCGGCCGGCGGCGTCGGGCCGGTGACGGGCTGCTCGAACACGGCAAGCGTCGGCGAGAAGCGCACGACGACGCTCGTGTTGCACGTCACGCCAAACTCGCCGTCCGCCGCGTGATAGAGACCGGTATCCGGCGCGCCGTCGTTGGCGAACGTGAGCGACGGCACGGACGGGCTGCCTTCGGCGAGCACGAGCCGCTTGCCCGGCGCGAACGACACATCGCCGGCCAGCGTGCCGCCCTTGCTCTTGTCGAGCGGGTCGAGGTTGCCTTCGTGCCACGCGATCCGCCCGTCGATGCGGAACGTGTGGTCGGCAAAGATGTATTGATATGACGATCCCGACGGCGACCACCAGCCGGTGCTGACCTGGTTCGCGTAGAGATAGCCGTCGACCGGACCGAGCTTGATATGCCCTTCGTTTGCCTGCCGCCCGACTTGGAGATCGTCGGCGATGTTCACGGCGCCGCCGAAGACCGCGCCCGCTCCGCTGCCGTCGACGATCACCTGCCCCGTCGTCAGCGACCACGAGAACGGCCGATAGTCGTTGAAGCCGCCGTCCGCGGTGCCCTTCGGCGTCGATAGCAGATACACGCTCCATCCGTCGTTGCGGATGAACGCGCCGTAGCCGTCGCAGACCGCGCGGAGCTGCCCGCCGGCGCCGTCGGCGTCGATCGCGCGCGCCGTGACGCCTTCCGTCGCGTCGATGCCGCCGCGAACCTGCAACGCGGCCTTGCCGTCGTCCGCGCGATCGCCGATCAGCACGCGGCCGCCCGACGTGAAGCGCGCCACGCGCTTCTGCTTCGCGTCGCTGCCCGTGTCGTTGCTCGCGCCGTTGTTCACGCAAACGTCGACGTATTCGGTGCCCCATGCGCCGCCGTCGAATCCGGCGCGCAGCGTCGCGACGTGGCGCATATCGTGTTCGGGTAACGACGGATCGCCGAACGTGCCGAACAGGCGAACCTTGCTCACCTGGCCGGGGGCCGCTGTCTTCGGCGACACGTCGAGCTGCGCGGCGCGATCGTCGGCATCGGCGACGACACGCACGCGGCCGTCGAACGTCGCGCCCGACAGTGCGGCGTAACGCCGCTTCGCCGTCTTCGGCGTGACGGCGCGCGTGTCGTCGTCGCCGGCGTCGACTTCCGCCTGCGAGGCGAGCTCGACCACGCCCTTGCGCTCGGTCGTCGCCGGCGGATTCAGGAACGTCGCCGGCCCGAACTCGAGCTTCGTGGCGTCGATCGTCTCGAACACCGTATCGGCCGCGAGCAGCATCATCGCCGCGGGGGACTTTTCGAGAATCGGCGTCTCCTGCACGTAGACGCCGAACAGCACGCCGTTGTCCAGGTACAGCCCGAACGCGTACAGCGAGTATTGATCGTCCGTGTCGTCCTGAATCACGACGTGGACCGTATCCGGCGCCACGTTGTCGCCGCCGAACGTCGTCACGCGCTTGCGCTCGCCCGGCAAGGCCTTCATGCCGCGATCGAACGCGAACGGCGCGGCGCCGAGCCCGATTTCGACGACGCGCTGCGCGGCCGTGCCGGTGTGGCCGTCGGCGACCAGCGCCGCGCGGCCGGCGTCGGTGATGTGGATGTGCATTCCAGCCATGTCAAATATCCGTGAGGGACAGGCGGCGATACACCGCCGCGCGCGCGCCCGCGCCGATGCGCTGCGTGCCGGTCGCGCTGAAACCCTGCGTGAACGTGTAGTGCGCCGTGCCGCGCTTCGCCCGGTCGACTTCGGCGATGATGTCGGCGACGTATTCGGCGGTCGCCGGGATGCCGTCGCGCGCGCCGACCGTCAACAGGATTTCGAACGTGCCCGGCCGGCCCTTCGGCGTCTTCTCGAACCACTCGCGCATCACGACGTTCGCGCCGAACGACGCGCACACGTCGCGCACGGCGGCGGCCGTGCCCTTCTTGCGCGCGATCCGGATCGCCGCTTTCACGCGCGCACGCTTCACCTGTTCGGGCCAGTAGTCCTTCCACGTCTCGACGCCGAGGTGCCACGCGAGCCACGGCAAAAACCGCAGCGGGATCGTGTCGGGGTTCATCAGCGTGCCGATGTCGACCGGGATGTCGCTGATACGCGCGTTCGCCTCCGCGAGCCGGCGCTCGAGCGCGGTCGCGTTCGGGGGCAGCAGCGAGGTTGCCAACTTAGTCATCCGCGACCCCGCCGTCGATCAGTTCGATTCCGGTGCAGTACGGCGCCTGCTCGGGCGTCACGGGGACGCCGCCGGCGGGCGAGTCGAGCAGTACCTTCTGCACGCCGGCGACGCGCATCGCGGCGTGCAGGCCGTCGACCGTGATTTCCATGCCGATGCGCCGCATGTCCGCCGCGAACTTCTCGGTGCGCTTGCGGGCTTCCGCGAGCGCGACGCCGCGATCCGGACCGGAGAAGAAGCGCAGCGTCGCGCGGATCGCGTACAGCACGACTTTCGCGCTCTGCACGATTACCTGGTCGGTTTGCGGGCGCACGCCTTCGAGCGCCGCGCCCACGATGCTGATGAGCGCGTCGCTCGCCGTGCCGTCGCCTTCGCGCGACAGCACCGTGACGACCATCACGCACGGTTCGGGACTGCGGGCGGACGCGGACAGCACGCGGCCGTCCGCCGCGCGCGCGTGGAACACATACGCCTCTTCGGGGCCGGCGACGGAGAAGCCGCGCGGCGCGAGCTGCACGCGTTCGCGCAGACTGTCGTCATCCTCATAGACCGCATCGATACCGTTCTCCGGATCGGCCGCGGTGATCACGAGCCGCTCGACATCGAACAGCGCGGCGATGTGTTCGAGCGTCGTGCCGCGCGCATACGCGAGCAGCACGCCGCGCGACTTGTCGTTGATGAGCTGGCGCAGCAGCACTTCGCGATACGCGTTCTCCTGGAGGACGCGCGTCATGGGCTCCGATTCAAGTTCGAGCGTCGCGGCGATTTCCGCCTGGAATTGGACGGGATACAGCGACACGAGCCGCGCTTTGCGTTCGGCGAACAGCGTCTCGAAGTCGAGCGGCTCGACGATATCCGGCGCCGGGAGCTGCGAGAGGTCGATGGGCGTACTTCTCACGGTGTTCCTCCGTTCGTCATCGGTGCGCGCAGCGAGACGAGCTCGTCGCGCTCGTCGGTCCAGCCTTCGATGTCGACGAACTGTCGCCCGGCGAACGCGTCGCCGGCCGCCGCCGAAAGCTGAACGCGCGTGACCGTCATGCGGGGTTCCCATCGCATCAACGCGGTTGCGATCGCCGCGTACAGGCGAATCCGGGTCGCGCCGTTCGCCGGCGCGTCGATCAGGTCGGGCAGCGCCGAGCCGAACGTGCGGCGCTGGATGCACGAGCCGAGCGGCGTCGAGACGATTCGGCCGATCGACTGCGCGAGGTGGTCGAGCCCGGACATCGCGCGGCCCGTTTCTGCGTTCATGCCCCTCATAGCGGCGGGCTCACTTCGGCCGATTCGCCGCGCGCCTGGTGCGTGTGGTGCGGCACGCTCTTGCCCATCGAGCGCACTTCGCCCGTGAAATCGGCGGCGCCGTCGATGCGCATCACGTTGCCGCCGCCGGCGCTGCCCGAGCCCGTCATGCCGGACTCGAACGTGAGCGATCCTTTCACGAGCAATGCGCCCGTGCAGGTGGTCTGTTCGGCGTCGAGCGTGACTGACGCGGCTTTCACGATCGCCGATTCCGTCTCGACCGTGACCGACACGGGCGCGACGACGCGCACCGTCGCGCCGGCGGGCAGCTCGGCCGTGAGCGCGTGTGCGTCGTGGTCGTAGCTCACGCGTGCGCCGTCCGCATAGATTCGGGTGTGGGTGTTCGGCCGGTTGTCGGGGGCGGGGAACGCGTCGGAGAAAACGCCGCGCAGCACGACGCCTTGCGCAAGGTCGCCCATCGCGCCGAGCACGACGACTTGCTCGCCCTTCGTCGGCGGCAACCATTCACGCGTCTTGCCAGCCGCGGGCGTGAGCCAGGGAATCCAGTTTGTTTGCAGGCCGTCGTCGTCCGATTCGCCGACCGACACGCGGCAGAGGCCGGCCGCGTGATCGACATCGAGAATCGAGCCTTTGCGCACGGCGTTGCGTGCTTGCCGTTGAATTTCGTTCGCATCCATACCGGCAATGGTGCCGGTCGCCCGCGCGGGGCGCGAGCGTTCGCCTTTGTCGTGCCGCCGGGTACAGCGTGCTCGTGATCCGCGCGGCGAATCGTGCGTCGACAATGGCCGCTCGATACACACGACGACGCGTGCGGCTCGTGCCGCGCGCGCATTTTTACGTTCGCAACACGATGACGATTCAACCTACCGATGCCGCGCCCGCGGCCGATCTTGCTCCGCTACTCGACCGACTTCACGCAACGGATGCGCTCGCGCTCGCGCGCATGCTGCCCGACGCTTCAATCGATATGGTGTTCACCGATCCGCCGTATTCGTCCGGCGGGCTGCACACGTCAGCGCGCACGCGGCCGCCGAGCGAGAAGTACATCAACAGCGGCGTGAAGGTCGAGTACGAGAATTTCGACAGCGACAACATGGACCAGCGCGCGTGGGCGTTCTGGTGCCATGCCTGGCTGAGCGAATGCCGCCGCGCGTTGAAGCCGGGCGGGCTGCTCGTGAGCTTCATCGACTGGCGGCAGCTTCCGACGCTCACCGATGTCGTGCAGGCCGCAGGCTTGATCCTGCGCGGCGTCGCGGTATGGGACAAGACGCCCGGCCGCACGCGGCCGAGGCGCGGCGGCTTCGCGCAACAGGCCGAATTCGTCGTATGGGCGAGCCGCGGCGCAATGCGTGACTGCGATGTGTATCTGCCGGGCGTGTTCCCGTGCCGCTTGCCGTTGCCGAAGCAACACGTCACCGAGAAGCCGCTCGATATAGCGCGCGAGGTCGTGCGGCTCGTGCCGGCCGGCGGTGTCGTGTGCGATCTGTTTGCCGGTTCCGGCACGTTTCTCGTTGCGGCGCGCGAGGCGGGGTTGCATTGGATCGGGGGCGAGACGAACGCGGCTTATCACGCGATCGCGTCCAAGCGGCTCAGCGCCGCTGACATTTTGATGACGCAGGCGCTATAGCAGCTACGCGCGCAAATGCGGCATGCTGCGAGTCCGACCAATCAGCTTCCTCGCTCGTGCAGCACTTAGAATTATTCTCCGAATTGCGCAAGCGTCTCTACCCTGACCCGCAGACGGCGGACTCGGGAAAGAACGTCGGCAACAGCAAGGAGAATGAAAGATGAGAGATTTCAAAGCGGGGGGCGATATCAACGTTGGGGGCAACGTGTACATCCACGACCAGTCCTCACAACCAAAGCTCCTCGTCCTGTGCACAACCGAAGAACTGTTTGAAGAGCGCGAGCATCGTAAGGCCCTGCTTTCCGACGAGAGATGGCGAAAGACCAAAAAAATCGGGCTCTTTTGGTTAATTGCCGGTAGCTGCTTGGCGCTCGCAGCAGTGTACTTCTATGTCGTTGGCAAGGAGAAAATTGTGCCTCTGCTGCTCGGATTGGGAGGATTGGCGCTCGTGCTCGTCACATCCAAAGTGACAGATGAGCCTACCGAATTTGAACTGCGTCAGCTCGGAGCATTGAAAGAGATTCACCATATTCTGCGCGAACGAGGCGTTGAATAGAATCGGTGCATCGTTTCGGCGCTATCACTCCTCATCGATTCAGATAACGTAACAATCGATCGCGCACGAGCTCACGATCGGCATCCGCGAAACCGAGCACGACGCGAACCGGATACTGCGCGAGCGGCCCGCCCGGCTCCACGGGCGCTTTCTGGCCCTCCTGGTGGACACGTGCGATGCGCGACAGTCGATCGTTGAAGCCGATCGCGAGGCCCGTGTTGTCGACATCGATGCGCAGATAGCGCGCGGTGCGCAGCTTCCGGAACATTGCCTCGCGCTTCACGCGGCCGGCCTTCTCGCGCAAGCGCTTGCTGCCCGCCTTCGCCTTCCGCGGCGCATACGCGGACCCGTCCGGATTCCGCTGCGCGGCCACGCGCGATTGCTGCGCGCGCCGCAGATCGCGGCCGAGCTCGCGCAGCAGTTGACGGCGGGCCGCCGGCGACAGCTTCGCGAGCAGCCCGCCCGCCCACCGTTCGAGCGCCTGAAGATCGTCCGTCATGAGAGCCACTCGTCGGCTGCGTCGTCGATGTGCTCGACCGTCCGGTTGCCGGCTGCGTCGGTTCCGACCACGACGCTTTCCGACAGCTTCACTTTGAGCCCGAGGTCGACGGCATTGTTTGACAGGATGTCGGCGACGAACGTCATGCCGTTGCGGCGCTCGTCCCGATTCGTCACGAGGTCCGGCTGATTCGCGCGCGCCCATTCGACAACGGCGATCATCACGTCATCCGGGTTGCCGATGAAGTCGCGAATGATGATCTCGCACTCGTATTCATAGTCGAACGACGCGGTTCGCGTGCCCGTCGCCTCGATCCGGCCCTCGTTGACGAACACGAGCAACTGGTCCGGCGAGGCGTTGAGCTGCGGCAACGCGGCCACGAGCGCCGCGCGTAGGCTACTCGGCTTATTCATGGCCGTCCGTCCGCCGCACGCGCGCCTGACACGTCGCGATCATGTCGACTTCGGACGCGCAGCGCGCCCACGCCGCGCGCGCGACGTGCAGCGCGTCGCTGAGTTCACCGTTGGTTCGCGGCGCCATCGCCGGCATCGTGCACGGCGTCACCGCCGCGCATTCGTTGAGCGAAATCGTCGGCGCCATTGAGGGCGGGGCTTGCGTGCAGGCGCACAACATCGTCAGGCAGAGCGCCAGCAGCCCAGGCGCGCACGGCGGCGTTTTCATCGATCAGTCTCCGCAGTTCGTTTCGATAGGTCGCGAGCGTCGCGTCGACGCCGGCGCGTGCGCGTTCGAGTTGCGCGCGCTGCGCGTCTTTCGCCTTGGCATCGGCCAACAGACGCTCGATGACGGCGGCGCTCGCCTGCGCTTCGTGTTTCGCGCGGCGCGCGTCGTCGGTCGCCCGGTCGAGCTGCGCGCGCAGCGCGCGGCCGTGCTGGCAACTCGCGACCAACGCAATCAGCGCGATCAGCGCCAGCCACGGCGTCAGGCGCGCGAAGCTCATGCGGCCGCCTTGCCCGCGCCGGCGTACTTCGCATACGCGCGGTCGAGCTTCACGTCATACAGGTTGATCGCGAATTCCGGGCCGTTGTAGCCTTCCGCGAACGCCGCCCACTTCCGGGCACGAAGCGCGACCAACAGTTTCTTATCGGCCGCGACGTACCGCACGAACGCGTCAAGGTGCTCGGCTTCGCCCAGCTCCATACGGGACACGAATTCGTCGACGCTCGCGTAGTTCAGGCGCTTCCAGTGATACGCCATGATCTGGAACGCGCCCCAACTCGCGGACTCGTAAGCGGATGCCGCGTCGATGCGCGCCGCGGTGTCGAGCCGCACGTATTCGGCGGCGCCGCCCTGGTAGCCGCCGCGCTTCGGATTGACGACGCCCGGCCAACGCGCGGCGGCCGCATCCGCCGCTTCCTTGCCGACATTCACGACGAGCCGCTGATACATGACGTGCCGCTCGAACAGGATCTTCGGCCGGCCGTCGTCCAGAAAGCCGACGCCGCGGGACTCAACTTCGTTGACCGCCCGCACGCACGCGACGGACACGCCGAGCGTCGCGGCCGCGCGCGCGAGGTCGGCGTCCGTCAGGTGCTTGGGGTCGCGCTGCCCGCTGGCGAGCACCCGGTACGTTTTCGGTCCGGCGATGCCGTCGACGACGAGACCCGTGGTCGCCTGCAACGTCTGAACGGCGCGCTCGGTCTGTTCGTCGTAAAGGTGCGACACGTCGACCGGGTAGCCGGCGCGCACGAGGCGCTGCTGCAGCAGCCCGACTTCCGCGCCGTGATCGTTGAATCGAAGGATGTTCACGCTTCGTCACTCCGTAGAAGGCGCGCGACGTTGCCGCGCGCGAGGTACACCAACACGGCGAGCAGAACCGCGAGCGCCGCGTGAAAGAAGCCGGTCGGCTTCGGATGAAACAGCAGTTCGATCGCCGAGCCGCCGGAAATCGCGACGATCACCCAGGCTGCCCACGCGACGTGGAAGCGATGCCGCGCGCCGTTCTTGCGGTAGGTCAGCACGCGCACGATGACGGCCAGGTGCGCGGCGAGCGCGACGAGTGCGGACGAGACATGCACGTCAGTCTCCCTTGCGAAACAGCGCGAACAGGTCCATGCCCTTCACGCGCTCGATCAGCGTGAGCGTGACCGCGATCACGAGCGCGGCCGCGAAGAACGCGGCGACGCCCGTCGAGCGGATCGGCACGGCGTGGATGATTTCGGGCGCGGCGAGGTAGCCCATCACGAGCGAGATGAGCATGTACGCGGCGCGCTTCGCGAGGCCGAGGTCTTTCGACGTGACGACGACGAGCGCCGCGCCCGCGAACGCGCCGATTAGCGCGTCGCCGTCGACGCCCGGCGCGATGCCGGCGAGGCCGACCGCGGCGAACAGCGCCGCGGCCGAGGTGGTGTTCGGTTCAGCCATTCATTCGGCTCCGGTCAGTCAAACAGTTGCAATAGCGGCGTGGTCGTCTCGATTGCGCTGCGCTCGGGCATCTCCACGACGGTTCCCATCGGCAGCACGACGCCGAGCTCGGCGAGGCCGGGGTTCGCTTCGAGCACGGCTTCAACCGTGCCCGCCGTGCTGCCGTAGTGCCGCCAGCACAGCGCGTCGAGCGTCTCGCCTTGCAGCGCCGCGATCTTCATTGCCCGAGCGCCTGCCCGTCACGATCGAACAGGCCGAGCACGCGCGGCTTGAGCCGGGCTCGCCGGCGCGCGATCACGGCGGCTCGTATGGCCGCCTCCGCGCCGGTGCGATCCGAGCAATAGGCAATCTCAAGCCAGAACAGGCCAGCGACGCGCTGCTGCACCTGGCACGCGCCGGCGCAGAACAGCTTCCCGCCGCGCACGCGGGACTGCGCAAACTGACGAATGCGGTACAGGGGGCGGGCCATCAGATCAGCTCCACCGTCGAGCGCGCGAGGCCGAGGATGTCGCTGATGGCCCATCGCGCGGCGCGGCGTGCGTCGTCGACCGTCGCGGCCAGATCGGCCGCGACCTGGCCGCCGCTCTTCGTCGTGTCGTAGCCGCGGTACTTCTCCGTCACGTCCGCGTGCGTCAGGTGGTACACCGCGCGCCGGTAGCGGGCCACGTGTGCCGATTCGCCATCGATGCGCGGCGCCGGCACGTCGGCGAGCGTCGCCGCACCCGCCGCGCGCTGCCGGGCGCGCCACGCGGCAAGCTCATCGTTCACGGTCAGCATCGCGTCGCGCGCGGCGTGCCGCAGCCGCTCGCCCGTCACGGTGCCGTCGAGGCGCATCGCATCGCGCAAGGCGGACAGGTCGATGTCCGGGAAGAAGCCGTCGTTCGTCAGCGCGCCGTCGATCGGTGTGGCCGCGACGGCGGGCGCGGCAGTGGCAACAAAGCTGTTCATGGTCGATTCGGAATGAGGTGGCGGTGGACCGGCGCACAAGGCCCGTCACCGTCAGGCGGAGGACCTGGGCGCCGGTGCCGCCATGCCGAGGTGGGCTCTTTACGTGCCGTCGGCGCCGTCGCCCTGACGGCCCGCGGCTTCGACCTGCTTCGTCAGTCGGTCGATGTCCTTTTTCACGCCAACGCGATCGTTCAGCGCGACCGCGCGGCGCAGATAGTCGAGCGCGCGCGCCGGCGCGTCGGCCTGCGTCGCGTAGCCGAGCGCCTTGCATAACTTCGCGCGCACCTGGTCGTGCATGTCGGCGTCGCGCGTCAGATCGTCGACGAGCTCGAGACTCGCCGCGTCGAACGTCCCGTCGTCCAAGAACGACGACAGCGCGGCGTCGGCGAACTGCTCGGCGACGAGCGACGCGAGCGAGCGCTCGAACTGGTCGGGCAGCGTCAGGCCGTGCGAGAGCGCATAGGCCGCGATCGCGAGCGCGCCGTCGAAGTCGCCCGCGTCGATGCGCCAGACCATCACGGTCACGAGCACGTCGTCCTGCGCGCCGCGGCCGCCGCTCAACACGCCCGCCACGTAGTCGCCGTACTCCGGCAGCAGCTTGCGTTTCAGCTCGACTTTCCGCTCGATCGATTGAATGCCCTTGAGTGCGCGGCGGTCGATCGCCAGCTTCGCGAGCATCAGCTCATAGGCGGTCGCGCCTTTCATCGTCTCGCCGGGCGACGCAGCGGCCGCCGCGCGCGCGGCCGAGACGCGTTCGAAGTGCGCGCGGGCGGGCGTGTTGATCGTCATGCGGTCACCAGTTCGATGTTCTCCGCGACGCAGCCGCAGCCGAAGTCTTCGACGACGTAGGCGTCGTTCGACGATTCGTAGTTCTCGATGCGGTCGCGTTCCGGCACTTCCTTCAACGTGCGCCGACGCGCGCCTTCCTGGTAGTAGATGGACAGGTTTGAGAGCTTCGTCACCATCAGCGCGCGTTTCGGGAAGAACGGCACGCGCACGGCGGGCAGATTGCCGATGCGCTTCTGGCTCACGATCAGGTCGGCCGCGAGCCGCTCGGTCGGCGCCTGCGTCGCGTTGACGATCGGGAAATACTTGTCGTGCAGCAGCTCGCGGCCGCAGATCGCGACAAGGCCCGTGTCTTCCTGAAACCACGGGTCGATCATCGACGAGACGATGTCCATCACGAGCGCGTCGAGGTTCTCGTAATCGCCTGCCTTGCCGACGAGCACCTTGCCGGCCTGCTTCGCGCCTTCGTGCAGCACGCGCTGCGTCGCGCGTTCGCGGTACTGTTGGAGCCAGCCGATATTGACGTCCTGCAACAGCGGGTTCGCCTGCCGGTCGGTTGTCGCGGCCGCCTTCACGCCGTTCCAGCCGATCATGATGCGGTCGAGCGCTCCTTGGTTGAGGATCACGTCGCGGATGCGCTGCTGGAAGTCCGGGAATTTCGCCCACATGTCGAGCTTGCGATACGGAATCGCCGTGTCGTAGTCGGTCTTCTCGCAACGGTAGCGGTTGCTGTCGAGCGCCGTCGGGTCGATCGGTTGACGCGCGGCCTTCGTGGTGTCGGTGCGGCTCGCGATCGGGCCGGACACCGACAGGCCGAGCTTTTCGCCTTCGAGCTCGGTCACGGGCAACACGTTGATGCGCGCGAGAAACTCGCTCGATTCCTGCATTTTGGTTTCGAGCTTCTGTTGCACGGTCGGCTCGACCGCGAATTTCGTCGACACGTCGCCCGTGTCGTTCAGCTTGGCGATTTGCGCGGCGTACTTTTCATACGCCTTGCGCGTTTCCTTTCTCATCGGGGAATGCTCCTGTGTGGTGTGCGGGATGGGTCAGCAGTCGGTGACGAGCTCGCCCGTCGAGCCGGTCGACGGCGGGCGCTGCGGCGCGCCGTTGTCGGTGTTCGACAGCTTCTCGGTGAGCGCCTCGACGGCGGCGAAGGCTTCGTCGGCGCGCTTCTTCGCGTCGGCCGCCGCGCTCGTGGCGCTCGCAACGGTCGTGCTCAGCGTCGCGACTTCGCGGCCCGTGTTGTGCGCATGGGTCGCGATCTGTTCGACGGCTTCGCGCACGTCGGCGAAGCGCTCGTCGTCGTTCTCGCGGTTGCGGGCAAACAGGCCTTTGACCCATTCCTTGAGGCCGGCCGTTTCGGTCGCGCCTTCGAATTCGATCGCCGTTTCGCACGCGGGCGAATAGAGGTTGTTCGAGCGCTTCGCGGCGAATTGCAGCGCTTCGGTGCCGAGGCTCGCCGGGTCGTCGGTCGCGGCGAGCCCGACGAGATACGCCTCGCCGATGTCGGCGAAGTCGGGGTTGATTTCGATCGACGTGAAAATCTTCTGGCGCTTCTTCGACAGCGCGACGAGCTCGTCGGTCGGGTCGATCTGCGCAAACAGCGCCATCTTCCCTTTCAGCGGGCCGTCTTCGATTTCGGCCGTTTTCAGCGCGATCACGTCGCCGTATGAACCGAACGGGTTGGTGGACGACAGCGGCGCCCAGCCCTTCAGGTGTTCGAGATTGACGCGTGCGTTGTACAGCGTCGGGTCGTAGTGCTTCGCCATCTGCGAGAGCCACTCGCGTTTGATCTCGCGGCCGTCGACGGTCGCGCCTTCCACTGCGACGCGGAAGAATTTCGTTTTGCTTGCCATAGAGAGGGTCGAACGTGGGTTGAGTGAGCGTGGTTCTCATGTTCGGCGTTCACGCGCTACGGCTCAACGAGCGGCGTTTGTGGATCACGCCGGTACAGTCCGCTGCGCGTGCTCGCGCGCACGCGGCGGCCTACGCTTGGCCGCATGCTAGAAACTACGGACTCCCATCAGCTCGAAAACGACGTGCGCAAGGTCGCGCGCACGCTCTATTGGCAAGGCTGGCGCCTCTCGTCGATCGCCCGCCATCTCGACGTGAAACCCGCGACCGTCGCGTCGTGGTGCCGCCGCGAAAAGTGGAAGGATGCAACGCCCATTGAGCGCATCGAGGCGTCGCTCGAAGTGCGCATGATGGTGTTGATCGCGAAGGACAAGAAGGACGGCGCGGACTACAAGGAAATCGACCTGCTCGGCCGGCAGGTCGAGCGGCTCGCGCGCGTGCGCAAGTACGACGAGACGGGCAAGGAATCGGACCTGAACCCGAAGATTGCGTCGCGCAACGCCGGCCCGAAACGCCGCGCGCCGCGCAACGAAATCAGCGAGGAACAGCACGAGCGCATCGTCGAAGCGTTCCGCGAATCGCTGTTCGACTATCAGAAGGTCTGGTACCGGAACGGCGATCAGCGCACGCGCAACATCCTGAAGTCGCGGCAGATCGGCGCAACGTGGTACTTCGCGCGCGAAGCGCTCGTCGACGCGCTCGACACCGACCGCAACCAAATTTTCCTGTCGGCCAGCAAGGCACAGGCGCACGTCTTCAAGCAATACATCACGCAGTTCGCGCGTGACGCCGCCGACGTCGAGCTCACGGGCGATCCGATCATCTTGCCGAGCGGCGCGACGCTGTACTTCCTGGGGACGAACGCGCGTACCGCGCAGTCGTACCACGGCAACTTCTATTTCGATGAATACTTTTGGGTGCCGAAGTTCCGCGAGTTGAACAAGGTAGCGTCGGGCATGGCGATGCACAAGCGCTGGCGCAAGACCTACTTCAGCACGCCGTCGAGTGTCACGCACGAGGCGTTCGCGTTCTGGAGCGGCGCGCACGCGAACCGCGGCCGCGCCGCGAGCGATCGCATCCAGATCGACACGAGCCACGAGGCGCTCGTGCGCGGCATGTTGTGCGAGGACGCGCAGTGGCGGCAGATCGTGACCGTACTCGACGCGATCGCGGGCGGCTGCGACCTGTTCGACATCGACGAGCTGCGCCGCGAATACAGCGCCGAGGAATTCGCGAACCTGCTGATGTGCCACTTCATCGACGATTCGCTGTCGGTGTTCAAGCTGTCGGACCTGCAACGCTGCATGGTCGACTCGTGGGAGGAATGGGCGGACGACTTCTCGCCGCTGCTGCTGCGCCCGTTCGGTCATCGCGAGGTGTGGGTCGGCTACGATCCGGCGCTCACGGGCGATTCGGCGGGCCTCGTCGTCGTGGCGCCGCCGCGTGTCGACGGCGGCGCCTTCCGCGTGCTCGAACGCCACCAGTTCCGCGGCAACGATTTCGAGGAACAGGCCGCGGCAATCGAAGCGATCACGCAGCGCTACAACGTCGGCTACATCGCGATCGACACCACGGGCATGGGGCAAGGCGTCTACCAGCTCGTGTGCAAGTTCTTCCCGGCCGCCGTCGCGCTGAACTACTCGCCCGAGGTGAAAACCCGCCTCGTGCTCAAGGGCCAGTCCGTCATCCGCAACGGCCGCCTGCAATTCGACGCGGGGTGGATCGATCTGGCCGCCGCGTTCATGGCGATCAAACAGACGATGACGGCGAGCGGCCGCCAAGCAACCTACACCGCTGGCCGCAGCGAAGAGACGGGCCACGCCGATCTGGCGTGGGCCTGCCTGCACGCGATCGACCGCGAGCCGCTCGCCGGCGGCGGCGGCAATTCTTCTTCTTTCACGGAGTTTTACTCATGAGCAAGCGCCGATCGCGCGCGCCGCGCACGTTCGCGGCCGCGCCCAATTCGAGCGCCGGCAGCGCCACGCCGGCGCGCGCCGAGGTTTTCACGTTTGGCGAACCCACGCCCGTTATGGACCGAGCCGAGATTCTCGATTACGTCGAGTGTTGGTCGAACGGCGAGTGGTTCGAGCCGCCCGTCAGCTTCGCCGGCCTGGCGAAATCGTTTCGCGCGAGCACGCACCACAGCTCGGCGCTCTTCTTCAAGGCGAACGTGCTCGCGTCGACGTTCCGCCCGCACCGCTGGCTGTCGCGGCACGCATTCGAGCGGTGGGCGCTCGACTTCCTGACGTTCGGCAACGGCTACCTGGAGCGCCGCCGCAACATGGTCGGCGGCACGTTGCGATTCGAGCCCGCGCTCGCGAAGTACGTGCGACGCAAGGCCGATTTCAGCGGCTTCGTGTACGTGAACGGCTGGCAGGATCGGCACGAGTTCGAGCCCGGCAGCGTGTTCCAGCTCGTGCGGCCGGACATCAACCAGGAGGTCTACGGCTTGCCGGAGTACCTGAGCTCGCTGCACTCGGCCTGGCTGAACGAATCGTCGACGCTGTTCCGGCGCAAGTATTACGAGAACGGCAGCCACGCCGGCTTCATCCTGTACATGACGGACGCCGCGCAGAAGCAGGACGACGTGGACAACATGCGCGACGCGTTGAAGAACGCGAAGGGGCCGGGTAACTTCCGCAACGCGTTCATGTATGCGCCGGGCGGGAAGAAAGACGGCATTCAGCTTATTCCCGTGTCCGAGGTCGCGGCCAAGGACGAGTTTTTCAACATCAAGAACGTGACGCGCGACGACCTGCTCGCCGCGCACCGCGTGCCGCCGCAGTTGCTCGGTATCGTGCCCAGCAATTCGGGCGGCTTCGGCACGCCGGACACCGCCGCGCGCGTGTTCGGGCACAACGAAATCAGGCCGCTACAGGCCCGCTTCGCCGAGCTGAACGACTGGCTCGGCGACGAGGTTGTGACGTTCGACGATTACGAGATTCCGCCGGCACCGGTCGCGGCGTAGCGCGCAGGCCAGTGCAACGCCGCGCATCCGGCCGTCGATGGCGTTACGCGTGCGCAGCCGTGCGAACGCGCGAGCGTACACGCGTTGTTGCCGGCGCGGGCACCGGCGCAGGTTCGGCCGGCGCAACGGTCAGGTGCAGCCCCAACGCGCCCACAACTTTCATGATCGTTGCGAATTCCGCGTTCCCACCTTCCGACAGCGCGCGGTAGAGCGCTTCACGCTTCACGCCGGACTCGCGCGCGAGCGCCGTCATGCCGCGCGCCTTCGCAACGTTCCCAAGCGCGGCTTGAATCAGGCGCGGATTTCCATCCTCGAACGCTTGCGCCAGGTAGTGACGAATCGTTTCTTCGTCCTTCAGGTACTTCGAGCCGTCGAACTCGGCCAGTTCGCTGATTTTCATACTCAATCCTCCAGTTCGCCGGCGATTTGCTTCGCTAGCTTGATGTCCTTCTTCTGCGTCGACTTGTCCCCACCGCACAACACCACGACGATAATTTTTCCGCGTCGCACGAAATAGGCCCGATATCCCGGCCCCACATCAATCTTCATTTCGTTGACGCCGTCGCCGACTGCGCGCCATTGGCCGAGATTGCCAAGCTTTGCCCGCTCGATGCGCAGGTTGATCGCCGCGCTACCGACCGGGTCGCGAAGCCCGTCGAGCCATTTGTCAAACTGGGGGGTCGTCAGAACTTTGAACATGCGAGAATTGTAACCCATAAGGGACAATTCAGCTACGGCTGTGAAGGAGTGGCTCAAGTCGCACAAGCCGGTGTAACGAAGCGCATTCGCCACGCGAAGGGCCGCGCACCGGGCAACCGGGCGCGGCCCTTTTTGCGTCTGACGAGCGCGAGCTGCGGAGTCGCTCGGTGCGACGGCGCATAGGGCATCCCGTCGCTGTCCCATTCGTGTCCCGACTAGCGTCCCGTTGTCCCGTCTGGCGTCCCATTGTCCCGAACACTGTTGCCGCGCGGCCGCGAAAGCGGTATAGGGCGAATCCGTCGGTGCGGATAGAGGGCCTACAGCGGCTTGGCGTTGGCAGGGTGGCCCGCGTTCGGGTCGAGCGCCGCGAGCGACTCTGCAAGGCCATGACGCGGCTGCACGGGGGCGTTTGAGGGTCCGGCCCGCCCGCACCAGCAGGCCGCCGCGGCGGCCTTTGCGCGGTCCCCCTCCTCGCCCGCGGTCTTTCTTGATGGGGCACATTTCATGCATTCGCCGCCCACCGCGCGAGTGCCTACTGGCGCGGGCTTCCGGCGATTTCGCATCGTGGCAAATTCGTGCGTTTTCATGCACTTTCATGCGGAATTTGGCACCACTACTGCGCCTTGCGCAACGATGCCAAATGCGTCAGGGGGACGGCGGTAGCTTCGGCGTCTTGTGCAGCGCTTCCCAATAGCCGTAGATGCGATCGGGATCGATATCGAATCGGTGCAGCCAAGCCTCTGTCGAGACTTCGGTGTTTAAAAGCGGCGCGGTGCTACTCGGCGTGCCGCTCTGAAGCGTGCCAACGGCATCGGCAATGAGTGGACGCAGCGCCTGATTCACGAGTACATATGCTGGCGGCGGTTCGGGCGCTTGCCCCTTCTCCCCTGCGATTCCCGTTTGCGGTGCCACTCCTGCTTGAATGAGCAAGCCGTCGTTACCGTAGGACCGCAGCCCGAACCAATCGGGAGGGAGAGCCAGACTCTGCCGGCCGCCGAGCTCGCGTACCATATCGGCATTGATTGCCGTGAGCCAGTCGACCGTTTTGATACGGTTCGTGAGTCGGCGCACGCCTCTTCGAACTGGGTCGCCTACATCGAGCCCCGGACCATAGCGACGGGCCAGAAAATACTCCGACGCCTCGTTTGGATCGCGCCGCAGCAGTGACAGATTCACCGCATACCCGGCGTGCCCGTGTACGGCGTCCAGATCGTCGGCCGCTTGTGCGAAAAGTGGCTGAAAAACATCCGGGCACAACGTCAGGAACGCCGGCGGGACTGAGAACGACAGCACATCGAGCCCGCGATTCAGCGCTGCTTGCCAGTCTTCGAGACAGAACGTCACAAACTCCATCGCCCCCGCGCCTTCTTTCTCTTCCGCATCTGACAACCCGACGACGAGTAGATCATCAGACGGAATGTCCTTCGCGAGCGAGGAAAACGACGGAGCTTTTTCAATCGCCGTCGGTTGCTTCCCCTCCTGATACAGCCAGCGGAGTGGCGTGCCCTTCGATGGTTCGCGTCCTTGCGATTGCTCAAGTGCGCGCTGATATGTGCGAAGCGCAGCGTCGTAGCGTTCGAAGCAGCGAGTTAGCGCCTCGCGCCTCTGCGGCGTGTGCCCGTCTCGGAAGTACAGTACGCCGCGGACGGCCAAAATCGCGCCCACGATCTTGCGTTGATGGTTTGGCTCAAACAGCCCATAAGGGAGTGATCCGGCCCGGCCCGGATCATTCGCCCATGCGGCCAGTTCATCTTGCGTCATTGCCATAGTTCGAATCAGGGAAGCGGTAACGGTACGGGGGGGATCGGCGGCATCAGCGGCATGATACCGCCCGACGACGGCAGCTTGTCGCCGAACATGTCTTCCAGACTGGGTTGCTTTTGAGCGGAGGTCGACGGCTGCGATAGACGATCCGCATCGCCGCACCGGCAATCTTCCGGCCCAATCGCCGCAAGCTTTCGGTCATCGCCGGCGATATCCAGATACGCCTCGCGCTGGCCCTTCGAAAAGTCGTCGGGCGGAAACTTCATCTCGACGACCTGCTTAATGTTGGACTGGATCGGCGGCTGGCTTGGATCGTTCACGATCACGACATCAGGCCGGCGGAAGTACGTCTTCTTCGCTTGCTTGTATGAGTCCATGCCGCCCGGAAAATACTTCTGAATCCATGCGGGCAACCAGCTATGCGGCGTGAGCGAGTCGGCACTACTCATCACGGGCGCGGGGGGAGATTGCCGCATGTCGTAAGTGACTTCCGGAAGGTACTGCGTCGGCGCGCCGGTCAGCCCTTTGGCGACCAAGTTTTTCGCCTTCAGCCGTTGCGATACGCATGCCTGGCGCAAAATCTTGCCGTCCGTCGTCGCGACGCCGACACGGCTGCAACGGCAAATCGCATCACATAACACAGCATGATCCTGCGGCGACAATTGCCCGCGGCTCAACCCAACTCGCGTGGTTTGGCCTTCGCCCGTCGACATGCCGCCGACGGCGTTGCTTGTTCCGTAGTCGCTCATGCGGGGCTCGCGCCCGAGTTGGTGAACGTCAGCGACGAAACTTCGTCACTGTCGAGCCAGCTTGTGAATCCGTTCGCGTCGGTTTGGCCGTGGACGGTCCGACCGTCCGCGGACGTGATCGTATATGCGTGATTCGCGAGTGGCTCGCGTGTATGGTCATCGAGCAACTGGAAGCGGCCGCGATACGGTTCATTCGGCGCCGAGCGCGCCTGCGCGATGACGCTCTTTCCGCCGCCAATCGGTGAACCCTGGCCCGCGGTGGGCGCAACCGTTGCGGTGCCTTGCGAAGCGATCAGCGTCGCACCGCATGCCGTCTTGTCGCCATCGGTCGCGACCGGCCGGTCGCCGAACGTCATGTTGAGTCCGCTTTTCACGCTCACGATCGGAAAGATTCCGCCGCAGCGCGGGCACGTCACCATATCACCGAGCAGCGCGATTGCCTTGCCGTAAGCGGTATTGGCCGTGTTACAGCCGACGACGCGGCCGCCGTGCGTCGTCGTGTCGCCTTCGCAGATGAATGCAAATCCCATGTTGACAACCCCCGGAGTATTTCGCAGGGAATGTAGCATGTACTCCAGAGCACCAATCCTGTCAGTTTTGTCAGGGCTGCTGCGCTCATGATGCGAGCGTCGTCAATCGCGCATCGTCCCGTCAACGAAGCGCGACGCGCCCAAGGCGAGCACGGCGTTTCGCGATATACCCATTGCATGCGCCGCACGGTCGACGCGCTCGAGCAGTTCGGCATCGATATCCATGCTGATTTTTTTCTTTCTCGGCCGGCGCGGTGTCGTCGGGCTCTGCGGCTCGACTGTTACAACAGGCGGTGCCGCCGGCCGCGCGTCAGGTGCACCCGAAATGAATGCGGCAATCGCCGCCTCGCCTTGAGAAAGCGTCGGTCTTTTCGTAATCGACATGTCAACCCCTATCTATTAACTATCCTCTCGATACCATGTCGATATCCTTTCGATATCGACATGATGTCTTTTCACTAGCTCGCGAGCGCCCCGCTTGCTCGCAGCACGGCATCCTGCACACGCTCGATTTCTGCACACGCTACGGTGTCGCGGCGCGGCATTTCTTCGACGTGCAACCCGGCCGCGCTCGCGTTCGAGAACGCTTTGCGACGATGCAGACGGCACGGCAGCAATTCGATGCCCGCGTAGCCTGCGATGATCGACTCGGCATCGCGATTGTCCGCCCCTTGCACATCCGCGGCGTTCAGAAAAGCGAATGCGCGCAGCTCGCGCACTGCGCGAGCCTCATCGAGCAATTTCGCCATGTCATCGAGCGCCCACACGTCGAAGGATCGCGGGAGAACCGGAATCAGCACCGCGTCGGCGACGGTCAGGGCCGCCCGGAACGCGCCGGAGTCGCGCCCGCCAACGTCGATCACGACCTGATCGAACTGCACGCACTGCTGCAGCACTTGGGCCCGCAACGACGGGCCGTCCGCATAGGCCGACGCCGCGATCAACGGCCGGCCCGTGTGCGCGCGAGCCGTGATCGCCGACAGGCTCGTTCGCTGACTGTCACCGTCGACGAGCCAGACGCGCGCGCCGTCGAGCGCCAGACCAATCGCGAGCTGTACCGCAGTCGTCGACTTTCCGACGCCGCCCTTCGGGTTCCCCACTGCCAGAATCATCAATCACCCCTATCTCTGTTCGATATCGAATCGATATCGACTCGATGCCGTTTCGACACCATGTCGATACCGCTCCACTTCGCAGCAGCTCAGACAGCGAGCCGCATCTGTTCGCCGACGCGCTCGCGCCGCTGCACGGGCGCCGTCGGCGTCATTTCGAGCCGTGCGCGGTACGTATGGCCGCACACTACGTCGTCGCACTGGTAATCGATCTCCCACGCCAGCGCGGACTTCTGTTCCAGCACGCGGGCGATGCCGCGCGCGCCGCAGTGAGGGCAAGCAATCGTGAATCTCACTTCGCCGCCTCCATCAGCCGGAGCGTCGTGCGCGAATCGACGAAGCCGCGCAGTCGATCCGATGGCCGCACATCGAGCGCGACGTCGGGCCGCGGCCGCGCCGGCGGCGACAGCGAGAACAGGATTTCGAGACCGGCCGGCGTTCGAAAGCCGCATTCGTCGCACACGAAGTAGAGGCGGCGCAGCGTCGCCGACATCCCCTCCGTGTGGCGTGCCTCGATTTCGCCCCCGCAGCACGGGCATTCGATCGTCATATGCGTCATAGGGTTTTCCTCGCTCTACAGGTTCCGATGACCCCGTTTCGCGCCGTTCCCTACCCCGCCGGCACCGATCCGTACAGCTTCCGCGGCTATCTCGGCCACCCCTGGCCGATCGTCCCGCGTACAGTTATTGACACGAGTCCAAGGGCGGGCGGCTCCGCCGCCACGCCGAACGACCCGCCACTCGTGCCGCGTCGACGGGACGAAAATCTTCGTCTCGCGCGAGTACGAGCAGAGCCCATCGACGATGTGCGCAACGCCGAGCGCCTCGACGCCGTGCGGCACTCGCACCGGGCCGATGCCGTACCGCCCTTCGCGCTGCTCGATCGTGTGCCGGACATAGACCATGCGCGCCTCGCCCGCGATGCCGCCCATTGCACGCGAGTACGCCGCCCAATCCGCCGGCCGCTCGTCTGTCTTTTGCGCGGCCGCCCATGCAGCGCGGATTTGCGGAGACTCTGCCTCGCTCGGTAGGTCCTCTTCCTTCACGCGACGCAGCTCGCGCCATACGCCGACCGGCGCCCCGCCGAACTGCTGAAACTGGCGAATGCCCCACAGCGCCGCCCACGCCTCAACGCGCTGCGATGGCGTGATTTCGTCGCCGTCCCACATATCCGCCTGAATGACGTAGCCATCATTCGTCTTGTGCTCGCCGACCGCGTAGCCGTCGATGTTCTTCGAGATGTACTTCGCGACGTAGCCGACAGCCGACCCTTTCGCCTTGTCGATCACTTCAAACCGAACGCGATGGAGCTGCGCGCCCGGCTCGTCGCTGGAATCCCGCAGCCCGTGTTTGCGCATCACCGCGCAAAACCGCTCCACCTTGTCGCTGAACACGAGCCCATGCCAATGCGGGCAGCCGTCGTGGTGGGGCTCCGCAACGCGCATGCCGAAAAACACGATGCCTTCGCGCTTCAGCTCTGCGCGGATGCGCTGCCACACCTTGCGCAGATAGGCTTGCGCTTCCCGCGGCGACGCATCGGCGTACACCGGGTTCGGTTCGACTACGCCCCCTGTCGTTCGGACGCAATGAAATCGGCTCGGGCAAGTCAGCGTGAACATGACACCGCGAAGCTTCGCGTCGTCGGCGAGTTCTTCCAGGCCGCGCAGACGCGTGAACAGCTCGCCGCGCTTCAGTGCCTTGTTCGAAATGCCCTTGGCCGCCAGTTCGGCAAGCGTGAATTGCTGACCGTTCTCGTTCTCGACCGTCACGGATTTGAGCGTCCGGTCGTTGCGGCGATTCTGCGCGACGCGGCGCCGCACCGCGTCGTCGCTGGCGTATGGCTCGGCTTTGCGATGAACGTAATGCAACCGGATGTTGCTATGTTCCAGCGCGCGGATGTGCTTCTTGCGCAATTGTCGCCGCCACCACAACTCGCAGCGCACGCGTGCGACGCGTTCGGCCGGATGCTCGAAATTGGGTATGTCGACGCCATACATCGCGCACGCATTCTCCGCGACAATATGCGCGTCAAGTACCGACAGCCCGTGCGACCGCAGCGAGACATCGTTTGCAATTCGACGGGCTTTCAGACAGATTTCGAAATCGTTGGCGTCCGGCCGGACAGGGAAACTGTCGGGGGCGTGCTCGTCGAGAAACTCGCGAATTGCACGCGCAGCTTCCGACACGTCGAACATACGATCCGCGACCTGCTGGTCGGGCCGTGCAAACTTCACGGCGCTCGCATGGCCGGCCGCTTCCGCGTGGCTCAGCGCGCGCCGATACCAACGCGCCGGCAGGCGCTTCGCGGCGGCCTTCGCTTCGGGGATTCCGGGCAGGAAATCCGCTACGTCGTACGCGTAGATCCACATTATCGAGCCCTCGCCGCTGCCGTCGCGAGCTGTTCGACGAGCTCGATTCGCTCACCGATCCAACGCATCACGGACACCGCCATGCTGTTGCCGAGCGCCTTGTAGCGCGGGCCGTCTTCCACGTACGCTGTCCACGAGCCGTCCAGATTGGGCGCAAAAAGGTCCGGATATTTTCGGCACCGTTTGGCGCTCGGCCGCGCCCGCATTACACGCGTGCCTCTGCCGGTGCGTAGGCCTGCGCGCGGTAAAGATTGACTTCGAGCCGGAGCACCTGAGCAGCACGCACGACGCGCTCGATAGCGTTGAGGCCGTCGTCGGCGTCGACTTCATCGTCCCCGATGATCGTCGTGTAGACGGTCGCCAGCGTTTCGGCCATGCGCTTTGCGACGTATGCTTCTTCATCCGGTGCGTCGGCCTGCGCGGGTTGCGGGGCGGCGTAGAGCGCGCGAATTTCGTGATCTGCTGCGTACTCAGGCGCTTGCAGGCGCTTCGCGGTTTCTTCAGAGCAGTTGCGCCATTGCCCTGCCGGAAGGTCCGCGACGATCCGGTATTGCCACTGAGCCACCGCCTTCGCAGCGGGCGATGCTGCCGCGCGGGCTTGCCAAGCAGACCAGTTCCGAAGCATCCGGAACAACCATTCCCGGTCGATTTCATCTGCTGCATCGACATAATGCTCGCAGAAAGCCTCGAACGCCGCCCGCTCGTCGGCCGGCGCTGCTGCCGCCGTAGCGGGGGAGCTAACGAGGGCCGCGAGCTTCGGGAACCATGCGCCGATAATCGGCAGCAGGTCGTCGCCGGGCCGCGCGTCGAATTGACCGGGGTGCGCCTGAATGTAATTGAGGGCAGGCACCAGACTGTGCATGCATTGCTCGAAGCGACGCGCCCATGAGTCCGACGTTGCGCCTTCCGCACCTGTCTCATTGGCAGAGGTGGCGACCTGCACACTGAACACTTCGCCTTCGAGTGGCTTCTTCGGTTCCTCGGAGCCGAGCACACCGCCGCAAAGTGCAGCCTTCGCGATGCTGCCGTCCTCGATCATCGTTATGTCGTCGTCGCGCTCGCTATACAGCCAGTTCACTGGCTCGCCACTCACCGTGTCAAAGTCCTGGTGATCGCGGTCGATGTAGAAATGGTGGCCGTTTGCGTAGAAGCGAAGCGCATCGAGCACGGGCTGCGGCAGCGCTGCTACGGGCTGCGAGGATGTGGCACCTGAACATGCTTCGTCGAGACGACCGGTGTAATACCAACGGAATGCGTCCGCTGAATCGGGATGGCAATACTCTCCTCCCCATTCCTCACGGGATAGGTCAAAACCCGCCGCGCTTGTTTGTCGCTCGAAATCTCCGCGCCAATCTGCATGCTGTTCAGCCTGCGCCGTGAGCGGTGCGGGCTGCTCGATAGGGGACGCGGCGATCAGGTCGAGGTCGTGCGCGATGCCTTGCAGGATTTCGACGTCTTCCTGAATCCGTTCTGTCTCGGCGCTTGCGCCGCCTTCTCGCTGGTCGATGATGTCGAGCTTGAGCAGAATTTCATGCGCGCATTGGCTCAGCATGCGGCTGTGGTCCGTCAGCGCATCAGTGCGGCTCTGTTGTTGGTCGTTCATGGTGGTGTCCTCAGGTAGTCAGTGATTGGACGAGCTCGATTCGCGAACCGATCCAGCGCATAACAGGTACGGCCATGCTGTTGCCGAGCGCCTTGTAGCGCGGGCCGTCTTCCACGTACGCTGTCCACGAGCCGTCCAGATTGGAAGCAAAGAGGTCCGGGTATTTTCGGAACCGTTTGGCGCTCGGCAGCGCCCGCATTACACGAATGGGAATCCGCGTGTAGTCGTCCGGGAAGCCTTGCAGGCGCTCGCATTCGCGTGGCGTCAGCCGCCGCACCGTCGACCCGATCATCGCGTGCGCCTTGTCGCTTCCGCCCTGGCTTGCCCGAAGCGCCGGCGTGACGCCCTCCGACAACTCCGGGAGATTGGCGCCGTCACGTCCGCGCAAACTCAACGCGACGGCCGCATGTCCGCCGCCGAACCCCTCTCCGCGCAACGTGCCCGCGATTTCGCCGATACTGAACGACGTGTCGCCGCCGGCCTTGCAATCGAAGGCGATCACCGGCTCACTGGTAGCTGCAAGCGTGAAGCACGGATCGGTCGATTGTGGGTTCGACCGATTACTAGGGTTTGTCACCTGCTGAAGGTCATACGCACGCGCGACGAGCGGTACACCGCGGCCAGTGCCATCTTCGCTCGCGTCATAGCCACTTCCCTTCAACGTATGTGCAACGAGCGTTTCCGTCTCGAAGTCCTGCCGGCTCATCCCGCCCGCATTCAGGCAATACGATACGTCGCCCGTGCTTGCGATCAGTCCGCCGTCGTACTCGAAGTCGGTTCCGGGTCCGCCGCCGCTCTGAGGGCGTGCGCTAAGGCAGGCGGCAACACCTTCCCGCGCTTTGCGGCGCGGCGCCGGATACCCGAGCATGCCTTCGCGCTCAAAAAGAACCGCTGCGGCACGTCGCCAGTCTCCAAGATGTCCGACAACGAAGACACGCCGTCGTCGTTGAGGGACGGCGCGAGGGTGTGATTCCACTCGGACGTACTGAGCGTCAAGAACCCGGTATGCGAACCCATACCCGAGTTCTGCCAAGCCCCCGAGGAAGGTTCCAAAATCCCGTCCGCCGTTGGACGACAGGACACCGGGGACGTTTTCCCAGACCAGCCAGCGGGGAGCGTAGCGGCGAGCAATCGCAAGATAGGTGAGCATGAGGTTGCCACGCGGATCGTCCAGCCCCTTTCGGAGTCCGGCGACGCTGAATGACTGGCAGGGAGTTCCTCCGACGAGAAGATCGATAGCTGCATCAGGCCATTCCTTGAAACGCGTCATGTCCCCGAGATTGGGCACCGTTGGGTAGTGGTGGCGCAAGACAGCGCAGGGAAACCGCTCGATTTCGCTGAACCATGCTGGCCGCCAGCCGAGCGAATGCCATGCAACCGTAGCCGCCTCGATGCCTGAACAAACGGAGCCGTAGATCATTCGCAGAGCCCGGATGCAGACGCGCACGGGGCCGGTGGCTCGGCGAAGGCGGTCGAAGCGCTCATGCGTCTGCCACCTCATGCAAATGAATCAAGTAGTCAACGACCGGATTCCCGGTTGGCGTCTCCGTCCCCGCACGCGCCAGATCAATCGCGATATGCGCCGGAATTGACGCTCTACGCCAATACCTATAGAGCCCACTTTTCCTACCCGCCAAAATCTGGCGCATCTTCGGTGCGTCTTCCATCGTCATCACCCGCGAAACCACGTGTAGCGCGCTGCGGCGAATGGCCCGAGCCATTCGGACTCTCCCTCCGGATCGATGCGCAATGTCGATCCAGCCGGCGAGCGATTCGGTGCGTCGAGCGAGCACGCCGCGTCTTCGCTGCGGAACGGGTTGCCCTCATCGAGCGCCGCCCACGTGAACGTCTCCCGGTCGCTGTACGGACTTGTGTTTGAGATTCGGATCATAGTCACCCCCTCACGCGTGGACGCCGCAACGCATCCAGCCTGTGAACTCGAAAAAAAACGGGGCGCTTTGGAAGCCGCCCCGCCCAAAACTCGCCGTGCTATCCGAGGCCGAAAGTTTGCACGGCGAGTGACCACACGACAGCCCGGCTGCCGCGTGCTAAGCGCACGAAACCGGGCGAATCTCCTGCTGCACCGGCTGTTCCGGCTCGCCATGTACACCGCACCAGGCAATGACCGCGACGAGCGAAATCAACCAGATCGCCCAAAGCGGCAACGTCTTCTCGTTCCTTTTCATCCGCACTCCTATCGCTGAGTCGACCGACGCCGCGCGAGCTTCGCGAGCAGCGGTCGTAATTCGTTCATCGCATTGGCCGCCGCTTGATCGCCACGCGCCGTACGCGGTGGGGTGTACACAACAAAAGTCGGCACGCAAACGCCCGCGCCTATCCCAAGTTCCGCGAGGTCTTCGAACAGCGCTTCTCGCCGTTCAGCGACCCCGCGCTCATTCGATTGCTCCATGCCCTACCACCGATGCGAAGCAAGCTGTAACGCTTCATCGCGCGTCATCATGACCGTTGTGTCGCTCGCGTCCGGCTGCTCGCACCAGTGATATTCCCGGCAACCCGACGGCGTTTTCACGATGAAGTAGCCGCCGCGCATATACCGCTCAAAGAAAGGGCCGACTTCGACCACCCCCGGCGCAACGACGCGCGGCTGTGCTTGCGCGATATCGAAATCAGTCACGCGAGCCTCACAATCGAATGCACCCGCCCGATGCGCTTCAACGTCGCGCGTGGTCGATCGACATCAGCCGCATCGCTCGCGCGACGGCGTGCCATCTGCTCCGCGTTGCTCGCGCGAATCGCTCGCCGAATCGCAGTCGCTTCCGCCTCTTGTTGATTAGGAATGCTATAGACAATAGCCATTTCATCATCCCTCGATTGAATTCATTCGCGTCAGGAGCTGGCGTCCGCCGTCGCGCGGCTCGCCTTCAGTTGCGCGATATACTCACTGACTTTCGACAACCATTCAGCGGAAGCAGGCACACCATCGAATCCGCCTTTCGAAATCCACTTCAGGAAATAGGACAGTTCTTCGATCGGATCGCGCCGGTTCGTTCCGCCAAATCGCCTATGAAAAAGCTTGATCGCGCAGGGGCTTGGGACCCGATCACTACCACTATCGACGCGCAGTTCGAGCCACCCATATTCGATGCAGAACTGGTTGAATGTCTCGGCATCGCTCATGCGGACACACCGCGCGAATTCCGCAGATGTGCACCGCGTTTCGTGATTGGCGTCAGAAATGAGGCAGGCGCGATTTACCGCCGCATTGGCGCATACACCATTCACGATGCTCGCGACGTTCGAAACTGGTTCCTCGACAACGGCTTTACCGACGAAATCGGCATGGCGCACATTGCCGTGGAAGACTGCGATCACGTCTTTCGTCGTCATGCCTGACCGCCTTCCGTCGCTTGGTCGATATGCTCGATCGCGCGATTTGGATCTGACGTGCGCCAATCCGGCCACACGCGGCCTTCGTTCTCTGCCAGCTTCGCCGAAATCGCGGCCGTGATCTGCTCGGGCGTCGCATCGGTACGCCATGCACCATCGAGCCCGAGCAGAATCACATCGACCCATTCACGCAGATCGTCCGGCGCAGCCTCGACTTCCGCCAATTCCTTGCGAATGTGATTGCACACGCCGGCTGTGCGGCGCCCCGGCCCGAACGTGTGCTCCGAGAACGCGCGCTGCCGCCGCAGAAGCGCATGCATGTCGAACTCCGACTTGATCAGCATGCCGCGCGACTGTCCGGCATGACTTTCGACCACGCGTCGCAGCGCCGCCACGTCGTCGGGCGACAGTTCGCGAATAGGCTTGATCACGACGACGGTTCGGCCGCCATCGCAATCACCCACATCTAACCCAATCCTCGCAACGGCAAGTGCGTTCGCCGCGCGGGCCAACACATCACCGCGCACTTCGTCCCACGCCTGGCGCCGCGATACCACGCCCGCGTGGCGAATCGCGACATCCCATAGCTCGCACTGGTGCTCCGACAGCAACGCCTTGGCGTTCTCGATGATCCGATCTGCGCAGGTCAACTCGCGACACAGCGCATCGACGCTGCCACCGTCAATCGCCGCTTGCCGTTCGTTGGCACGCGTGATGCCCTCTCCGATCACGGCGTCACGCTCGTTCATGTTCGCCCATTCCATCTTCTGGTCGAACGTGGCAACTGAAAGTGCGCTGCGGATGATGATGTGCGCGACGCGCAACTCGTCGCGCAGTTCGTTCATGATCGTCTTCATGCCGCCCATCCCCCGCGGACCGCGACCGGCGTTCGCGTCCACTTTTGGACTAATCCGATCATTGCGTCCATGAACGCACGGAAATACGGCTCGATCGTCTGGCGCACCAGCGCCGAAGGTGTAAGCGTTTGTTGCAGCGAAACGTGCATTTGACTTCCCCTTTCTCAACCCCTTGAACGGTTACGGCTTGAAAGTCGACCGGCGGCTGGATAGCTAGTCCAGCACCGGCGGGGTTGGGAACCGGCTGCCGAGTCGACAGGCGGAGAATAGTCTCATTTGATGAAACGTGTCAACTGATGATACGTCTCATGCACAGTGACAGTTGCATCTGGTGAAGCGTCGCAGTACCTTTGACGCCGGGTTGACTTTGATTCGATAGGGGTTGTCTATGAAAACGACAGTCGATTGGCTCGACGCGGTGAAAGCTCGCCTCGACCTTCCCTCCGATTACGCAGCAGCGAAAGTGCTGGGAGTGACGCGTGGCGCGGTCAGTAAGTACCGCAACCAGCAATCAGTGTTCGACGAGAAAACAGCTATCCGCGTTGCGGAAATTCTGGGCGTCGATCCGTTCGAAGTGATCGCCACCGCGCATGCCGAAAGCTCGCGCGACGATCGCACGAAGGCAATTTGGGTTCATGCATTGGAAGTTTTTTCCAAGGGCCTCCAGGGTTTTCGGTGGCTGGCGCTACCCGCTAACGCTTGCGGGGCCTTGGTCCCGCAGGTGTAACGCCAGCTAAAGTTAGCGATCCCTTTTTACCTTATGTCAAATTATCGACGTAAGGTCCAGCGAACCACGCGCACCCGTTGGTTTGCATGAATTTGTTCCAAAAATTTGCGTAAATTTGTTCCAAGCCATATTGGTCGCCCTTTCGCGCATCATGCCGGCAGCCGACTTCACTCGGAGAAGGCCTTTGGGGATCAATGAAACGGAAAGTGCACTTAAGGGTAATCAGGTCGCCTTTATTGGGGCCGCCGTGGTGGCTTTCAGGCATGACAAGGGTTAGGGCCAGCCCCTCTCGAGTCGCCCATTAGCAGGTCCGGTGTCAAGCAACCGCTCCCCTCGACTGCCTGAACAAACGATTCCCGGATTCTTTTAATGACCGGATGTGGTTGCCGATCACGCCCGTTTCTTCATTCCATCGACGGATCGCGCGAGACACCCATCAGGATCAAGCGATTGGCATACAGAGATTGCCTGTCGGCCTAGTGGTTTCACCACCCCAGAAGAACGTTCGCGCCACAACGTGTGCAATGGAATCGCGCAGGACTGTGGTTGCCGGCTAACCGGTACCGACCAAATCCGCAGCTGGCGCGCGTTGCGGAGCCCATATAGTCGCTTCTCAGCCTGTAGGCTGCCTAATCAGGTGTGCTGCCTGCCTGTGTACGAGACAGGACGTCAGTGCACGTGAGCATTGCGTAGGCTGCTGCTGCAAGTCCAAATGTTCCTGACCCGATGAATGTTGTTGCGAGGCCAAAGCGTAGGGCAATCCATGCCCCGATCACTGGTCCGATCACTAGAGCAGCCAGTTGTAAGCTTCGCCCCGACGTTGAAAACACGCCAAGTGCGTCGCGTGGCGCTTCTCGTTGCATCGAGATGGAGTAGCACATTACACCACCGCCGTAGCAGAAACCATTGACGTACCAAAGAGCGCACAACACAACGAGGTTCAAATTCGTGGTGAGGAGGGCTAGCAAGCCTGCTACAACGACCGTACCGCTGAAGCCGGCTAGGAAGGCCGCCATCGATTTAGCTTCGCTAATACGCGCCAGTACCTTTTTCAATAATGTGGCACAACTGATTGCACCGATTGCGGTGAAACTGACGATCGTGCCAAACGCGGCAGCAGGCAATCCGTGATCGCGTAGTAGCACGACCACGATCGAATCGTACATGCCAAGGATTGCCGAAAACGTCAACATCAGGCCAAGTGAAGTCGCCAGCGCAGGGTGTTCGGCCAAGACGCGACGGACTAGCTTGAAGTCCGGATAGCGCCGCTGCGCTTGCCTTGCTACGTCCCGCCAGCCCACGGTTTGGGCGACGACGATTGCGCAAACTGCGGACGCAATCGCCAGACAAGCCGTCAACGCGAACCCGCCTCGAGAATGCAAAGCGAACGACAGTCCTGCGCCGAGCAGAGGAGACAGGATCTTCGTACACTGATCAACGACGGAGGTCAGCGCGACGGTTGAGACGATCTGTTCATCGGATAAGAGACGCCGGATCACGATCTGTTCAGCCGGTATCGTGCCGAGATTACTGATACCTTTGATCAATACCCAGGCAACGAAAACGCTCTCATTGGGAGCAAACGCAAGTCCCAGCGACGTTACGAGACGAGCGAGTGCACTAATGACCATGATCAACGCGGGTGACTTCCGATCGGCGAGAGCGCCGATGAAAGGTCCCACAAGCAATCCAGGAAGTCCGTACAATGCGGCGGTCAGGCCTAGCATGCTGGTGTTCGCGTGATAATGAAACGACATCAGCGAAAAGATCAACGTGAAGTCGACCCAAACAGCGATGGAATTGAAGATACGTCCGAAGAAGAACGGCGGATAACCTCGAACCGAGAATAAGGCAATAGTCGAACGCATAAGCTCCACGCTTCAAAGCGGTTTGTTCTTGACGTACAGTTTGTCGTTCACCACAAAGCCGTCCAGTCCCGTCTCGACAGCATATCGTGCGAGATCGCTGGTCCGGTTGATGAAACCTGCGCCATTGAAGTTCAGTGATGTGTTGCATAGTACGCCGGTTCCGGATTCCCTCTCAAACGCCTCAAGCAAAGCATGAATCCGAGGATTTTGGCTGGGATTGACTGTTTGGGGGCGAGCGGAACCGTCGACATGCGTGACAGCCTGTAGGTCGTTATGTTTGACCCGTGCAAAATACAGCATGTGCGGACTGGGCGCATGCAGGTCGAAGTGATCTTGCGCGCACGCCTCCAGGCAGATTGGAGCGATCGGCCGGAACGACTCCCGGCGTTTGATCGTGTTCAGACGGGTGAGCGCAGTCTTCGCAAACGGAGCAGCCAGGATCGAACGATTTCCCAGTGCTCGCGGGCCAATTTCCGCCCTGCCGCTTGCCCATCCGAGGATAGAGCCTTGGTTTAATAGTGCGGCGACCTCACGATAGCCCATCACCTCTTGACGCCAGCCATCGATGTTGTCCAGATCGTCGATAAATGCTTGACCTCGATACACATCCCATTCGATTTTCGCGTGGCCCGTCAATGCAAGCTGAGCGTCAACCGCAGTGCCGATTGCCGATCCGACATCGTTCGGACACGGAGGTACAAACACATCGGGAAAAAGGCCACTATCCACCCAAGCTCGATTCCAATCGCAATTCAGCCCACATCCGCCACTAATCAACAGCGGAATCGTTCGATTGACAAGTGGCCTTATGCGCTCGAGGAAACGCTCAAAAATGCCATCTGATAGCGCACGTGCGAGATTTTTGAATGCAGGATGCTCAACGCCAATGTTGAAATACTCGGATTCTGCGAACTGTCTTTTGTCGAGCGCATCAAGCGTCAGGGTACTCGACAACATATTCGAAACGAACTCGCGCTCGCCTCTCGATCCATCCGCGCGTTGGCCGAATGCAGCGAGTGCCATCATTTTGCCCGCATCGCCCAATCTGACCTGCCCACTGCGAAAATTAAAGGTAGGATCGGCAACACCATATGCGAACGCATATCGAATACCTGGGTAAGGCATGACATCGCACAGTCGTTCGATATTGACATATTCATCTACAAAGTAAAATGAGCCGATATATCCTTCCCAGACCAATACGTAGCACGCTTGCCCTTGAGGAAACGGCGACATGCCGTAAGCACACATGATATGCGAGCGCTCGTGAGAGTCCGTTATCCGACGAATTTCGTTGCCGAAAAATGAGGCTGGCAAAACCTGCGGCCGAGCGAGACCCAGATAGCCACCGCCAATTGGCGCACCTTGATCAGGCCGAATCCCTTTGCTCCACCCGCTCACGGCAATCACATCCGGGATCCGATCAACTGCTCTGCAAGCGTCGATCAGCAGATCGACATCGACAGGGGCATAACGCGGATTGGTATCTTTTTCCGCTTCATACGAAAATTTCAGGACGCCATTTTCAAGGCTCGCAATGTGCCCGTCGTGTCCAGGCTTAAAGCCGAGAATGAGCATGGGAATGTCTCTCAGGACGCGTTTCTGAGCTTTTCGACAGCAGTCAGCACCTCGGGGGCGAAAGGCGTATCGGCCCCCTCGCCAGCCCCCACAAAAAACAGTACTGATTCATTGATTTCGTCCACGGCCAGCAGACGATTGATTTCTCTGTCAAGGAAGTAGCCTGTCAGCCAAGATTTCAGGCCAAGGCCGGTAGTTACGAGCTGGAAAGTCTGGGCAAGGCAGCCCATATCCAAAAGCGCGACGCGGTAGGCACGGGAGTGCGGGTACTTCCACCACATCTTGTCGAAACGGGACCAAACAACCGGAGCCGGTACATCGGCAGTCAGGCGAACCAACGCGATTGATGATTTGACAAGGCGCATCATGTCGACTCGCTCCCCAATGGGAGCGGCGCAAGCTCCGGGTGTTCGGCTAGTCGCGTAGCTAGAAAATCCATCAACAGCCGGTTCCGTCGCGGCAGATGCGTTCGCTGCGGCATGCACAGGTAGAGCCCGTACCGGCAGGTCGCATGCTTCGTCAGCAGCGGCACGAGCCGGCCCTCGCGCACGTGCGCGTGGACCGAATAACCGAAGAACTGGCCGATCGCGGCGCCGCTCAGCACGATGTCGAGTTCCGCGTCGATGTCGTTGGTCGCGATGAACGGGCGGACCTGTTGCGTATCGACGCGGCCGTCGACGAGGAACTCCCACGGAAACGGCTTGCCCGTGCGCGGATACAGGAACGCGGTGCAGCGGTGCTCGCGCAATGCATCGATCGTGCGCGGCTCGCCGTGGCGGCTCAGATACGCCGGCGCCGCGCAGACGACCAGTTGCAGATCGGCAACCCGCCGTGCAACCAGCCCGCTGTCGGGCAAATCGCCGGTCCGCACCGCGATGTCGATGCGCTGCTCGACGATATCGGCCATGTCGTCGCTGACGATCAGCTCCGCGGTGACGCCCGGCTGCCGATCGCAAAACTCGCCGAGCAACGGCGCGAGAAAGCGCCGCGCCAGCGAGTAAGGCGCCGCGACGCGGATCGTGCCGACCGCTTGCGCGCGATCGTCGTCGAGCATGCGCAGCGCGGTCTCCAGTTCCCCAACCGCGCCGCGACATTGCGCGAGCAGGCGCTCGCCCTCGGCCGTCAGCGCGATCCGGTGCGTCGAGCGCTGGAACAACCGCACGTTCAGCAAAGCTTCCAGCGCGGCGACCTGCTTGCTGACCGCCTGCGGCGTCATGCCGAGCTCGCGGGCGCCCGCGCTGATCCCGCCCGCGACCGCCACGCGGACGAATACCGTCAGCGCCTTCAAACGATCCATTCGGTACTCCCGTCGAACCCGGAACGTCCGGGTGTCCATCAATGGCGTCGAGACGCCGGTCGGTCAAGTTGAATCGGTTTCAACCAAACCGGCGCTATTCGCATGCCGATCCGCTTCGCACAATGACGCTGTCCTGAACGATCCGCCCGAACGGGCCGCACGCCATGAAGCCGCGCTTGTTTTCCGTCGCTTTCCGGGCCGCCACCGCGGCCGCGTCGATCATTGCCGGTACGTCGTCGCCCGCGCTCGCGCAAGCGTCCGACGCCCGCCCCCGCGCCGCCGAAACGGTGCTATTGCAAACCACGCACGCGTGGGACGGCTCGCCGTATCGCGCATACCCGATACATCAGCCGGAAGTGACGGTCGTCCGCTACACCCTCCCGCCGCACGCCGTACTGCCCTGGCATACGCATCCGTCGATCAACATCGGCTACGTGCTGTCGGGCCACCTGACCGCCGTACGCCGAAGCGACGGCAAGCGGCTGGCGCTCGGCCCGGGCGACGTGGTGCCGGAAATGGTCGATGGCGCCCATCGCGGCGAGACCGGCAACGAGCCCGCCGAGCTAATCGTGTTCTATGCCGGCACGCCCGGCGCGCCGCTGACGATCCCGGCCGGCGAAGACTGAGCGCCGGCCAGCCGGCCGGCCCGTTTCACCCTGACGTGGAGCAACACCCATCATGTCCGATTCACGCATCTTATCAACCCCTTCTACCCCGACGCGGCCCCGGCTCGACGGACGCGTCGCGCTCGTCACCGGCGGCGGCACCGGCATCGGCCGGGCGGCCGCGCTCGCGTTCGCGCGGGATGGCGCCCGCGTCGTCGTCGCCGGGCGGCGCGCGGCCCCGCTCGACGACACCGTGCGCGCGATCGCCAAGCGCGGCGGCGAGGCCTTCGCGATCGCCGTCGATATCGCCTCGGCCAATGGCGTGCGCGCACTCGTCGACGCGACGGTCGAGCGCTACGGCGCGTTGCACGCGGCATTCAACAATGCCGGCACGGAAGGCACGTTCGCGCCGATCGTGGAGCAGACCGAAGCCGACTTCGACGACGTGATCGACACCAATCTCAAGGGCACGTGGCTGTCGATCAAATACGAGATGGAAGCGATGCTCGCGCACGGCGGCGGCGCGATCGTGAATACGTCGTCCTGGCTCGCGAAGGGCGCGCTGGCCGGCTCGTCGACCTATTCAGCGAGCAAGGGCGCGCTCGATGCGTTGGTGCGCGCGGTCGCGCTCGAAGGCGGCCCGCACGGCATCCGGATCAACAACGTGAACCCCGGCATCATCGATACGCCGATGGCGCGCCGCTTTGGCGACGACGAGATGTTTCGACCGTTCGCCGCGTTCACGCCCGCGCGGCGGATCGGCACCCCCGAGGACGTGGCCGACGCGGCCGTCTGGCTGTGCAGCGACGAAGCGCGTTTCGTGACCGGCGAATCGATCCTCGTCGACGGCGGCTATACGATCGGCGGCATGCGCTGACCGCTATCGCCACACAGGATGAACCGATGGAATACGTGAGACTGGGAACCACCGGGCTGAAGGTATCGAAGCTGTGCCTCGGCTGCATGACCTACGGCGATCCGTCGTGGCGGCCGTGGGTCGCGACCGAGGACGCGGCTCGCCCGTTCATCCGCGCGGCGCTCGATGCGGGCGTGATGTTCTTCGATACGGCGGATATCTACTCGAACGGCGAGAGCGAACGCATTCTCGGGCGCGCGCTGCGCGACTTCGCGGTGCGCGACGACGTGGTGATCGCGACCAAGGCGTTCTTTCCGACCGGCGACGGCCCGAATGCGCGCGGGCTGTCGCGCAAGCATCTGTTCGCGAGCATCGACGCGTCGTTGCAGCGTCTCGGAACCGATTACGTCGATCTCTACGTCGTCCACCGCTTCGACCCGGACACGCCGATCGACGAAACGCTCGAGGCGCTCGATGACATCGTGAGGAGCGGCAAGGTCCGCTATCTGGGCGCGTCGTCGATGCACGCGTGGCAGTTCATGAAGATGCTCGCATTCCAGCGGCATCACGGCCTCGCCCGGTTCGCGTCGATGCAGAGCCAGTACAGCCTGATCTGCCGCGACGACGAGCGCGACATGCTGCCGCTGTGCATCGAGGAAGGCATCGCGTATACGCCGTGGTCGCCGCTCGGCCGCGGGCTGTTGGCCGGCTCGCGCGATGCCGGGACGACGCGCGCCGCGACCGACCGGCAGATGGTGTCGTGGTACGACGGCCGCGACGCGGTCGCGGCGACCGTCGAAGCGGTCGGGCAAGTAGCGCGGGCGCGCGGGCTGCCGCCTGCGCGGATCGCGCTCACCTGGGCGCTGCGGCGGCCCGGCGTCACGGCGCCGATCGTCGGGTTGTCGAAGCCGCATCACGCGGCCGATGCGCTCGCGGCGCTCGACCTGACGCTCGACGATCGCGAAACCGCGTTGTTAGAGGCAGCGTTCGACGGAACGGTCGGACCGGTTCAGTGGTGACGATGCTACGCATCGCCGTCGCTACAAAATGGTAGTCCGTGTGGGACGTGTTGGAGGCAGCCGAAAAAGCGCTCTGTTGCAATAGCGGGTCGCCCGGGATTCACGAATAATCGATCACATATCGACATAAATGTCGTGTGATTCTTAAAGAGAATCACGCGTCTCCACGAACGTAACCGGTGGAGCGACCCCACGTATCTGAGAACACGAGGACTCTCTTAAAATAACGGATAGTCTTGTGCCTATCAGTAAGCCTAGTCATGACGTGGAAAGCATCGAAATTCTGACCGAGCCGGAGCGCCGTCGTCGGCGCACGGCGCAGGAAAAAATCGCCATCGTGCAGGAAACACTGGAGCCGGGAGCATCGGTGTCGGCCGTGGCGCGTCGACACGGCGTCAACGCCAACCAGGTGTTCGGCTGGCGCAAGCAATACCAGGAAGGCAGTCCGGCGGCGGTGAAGGCAGGCGAAACCGTTGTGCCGGCATCTGAGCTGGCCGCCGCCATCAAGGAAATCAAGGAACTGCAACGGCTACTCGGGAAGAGGACGCTGGAGGTCGAAATCCTGAAAGAAGCCGTGGACTGGGGCCGCTCAAAAAACCTGATTGCGCGCTCGCCCTTGCTGCCAGGGGACGACCGATGAAGACGGTCTGCGAAGTTCTCGGCGTGGCGCGCTCTGCCGTGGTGGTGAAGCAGGCGCGTTCGTCTGACTGGCGCGATGGCCGCCGTGCCCGCCCGACTGACGATACCGGGTTGGTCGAGGAAATTCGGGGGCATGTAGCGCACCTGCCGATCTACGGCTATAGGCGTATCTGGGCGCTGCTGCGTCGTAGTCGAGAGCAGACCGGCGCACCATGCGTCAACGCCAAGCGCATGTATCGGGTTATGCGCGAGTACCGGTTGCTGCTGCGCCGCCCTGGCGTGCGGCGAGACAAGCGGCGCCATGACGGCCGCGTTGCTGTGGACCGCAGCAACGCCCGCTGGTGCTCCGATGGCTTTGAGTTCCGGTGCGACGACGGCATGCCGCTGCGCGTAACGTTCGCGCTGGACTGCTGCGACCGGGAGGTGATTAACATGATGCGTATATCTGGAGGTGTTGCGTTCCGAGCCTTGGTGCGATCACTTCCGCACGTCACATGAATCTGTGAATGGCTGATGCACCGGTGTTGCTAACGGTGTTGCCAACGGGGTTGCGGCGCAACGCAGCGCATCCGTCAATTCCTCGCTGAGAACCGAAAACAGTTGCTCAGCATTGCCATGTATAAAAAAGTGATCGCCGGGAAGGATCTCGCCGCGAAAGCCGCCGGTAGTGTAAGTGCGCCACGACTCCACCGCCTCCGCGCTGCCTGGTTCGCCACTGCCTCCCAATGCAACGATCCGGCAGTTCAGAGGGGGATGCGGTTTTGCCCGGTAAGTCTCCACCGCCTTGAAATCGGCACGAAGAATCGGGAGTAGCAATGTGATCACTTCGGGATGAGCGAGAATTTCAGGCGGCGTGCCGTTCATGCGTATCACCTCGTCGAGAAATTGATCGTCCGGCAAATCGTGGATCGGCCGTCCCTTCGTAGGCAGATGCGGAGCGCCGCGGCCGGAAACGATCAAACACCTCGGCTCCCGCAGGCGGCGGGCCTGGATGCGCCACGCCACCTCGAACGCCACGCTGGCGCCCATACTGTGGCCGAACAGGGTATAGGGCCGGTCGAGTAGCGGCGCGATCGCCTCCGTCACCTCGTCGGCGATCAGGTCCACCCGATATAGCAACGCATCGCGGAAACGGCGGCCTCGCCCAGGCGGATGCAGCGGACGGACGTCAACCGTCGCCGCAAGCCGTGCCTGCCAGCCGCGGAACACGGATGCGCCGCCGCCCGCATAAGGGATGCAGAACAACCGCTGCATGGCGTTCCCGGCCGACGATGACGGCTCGATCCAGCGGCCGGCGCCGGCTTTCTCCGTCAATTCGAAGCTCACGGCACCACCCTCCGAATAAAGTCGGTTGCCTCTTTTACGGCCGCCTTCGCTTCGGGCAGATAAGGCGTCAGCGTAGGCCAGGCGTGCGGAACCCGATGCCAGACCTTGAAGTCCACCGCGACGTTGGCAACGCGGGCCTTTTCCGCGACCCGTGCGGCGTCGTCCAGCAATACCTCCGTGTCGCTCGCCTGGACGAACAAGGGCGGCAAACCCGAATATTCGCCATAGAGAGGTGAAGCAATAGGGTGATCAGCAGCTGTGCCGCCCAGATAGTACTGGGAAAAATTCGCTACGGCGGCCGCGCTCAGCATGACATCGGCTTCGTCATTCGCCTTCAGGGACGCGCCGGTCGCGGCCAGATCCGTCCACGGAGAAAATAATACTGCGCCAGCCGGCAACGGATCGCCGGCATCGCGCAATGACAGCAACAGAGCAAGCGCGAGCCCCCCGCCGGAGGAATCCCCACCGATGACAATCCGGTCTGAAGATGCGCCATCGGCGAGAAGTTGCCGATAGGAGGCCAATGCATCCTCCACCGCGGCGGGAAACGGATGTTCCGGAGCAAGCCGGTAATCCAATGAAAAGGTACGCGCATCCGCCCCTTTGGCCAACGCACCGGCAATCGTTCGATGCGTGCGGGGAGAACAAAAGCAATATCCTCCGCCATGCAAATAAATGACGATGCGGCGAAGCGAGTCGCGGCGAACCGGATCCGCCGGTTCGATCCATTCGCCGCATAGCGGCCGTGCGGTCATTTCGCGTACGCGCCAGCCCCGGGGAGGTTTCACGCCACGGCTGGACCATTTGGCGCTGTGCGCTCGCATGTCGTGAGCGGACAGCGCCGGTTTTCTGGTCAGGGACTTGGTCGTTTTACGCGATAGCCAGGAAAAGCACCAGTTTTGCCAACTCACGATCATGTTCCCGGTAGATGAAGAAAAATCGGTTGCTCGAAAAGTTGTAGTCCGAATGGATTCTCCTGCGCATCAGGGAATGACCAGCTTTCGATGCGCGACGATGCCCGCGAGCGCACCGCTGCCCACGGCGAGCGCCACGCTGCCGCCTCGCTGCGTGGCGTCGCCGCATGCAAACACGCCCGGCACGGAAGTTTCCATGGATTCGTCGGCACGGATATAAGGCCCCAGCGGCCCGTCTTCGATCGCACACCCCAATTGTTCCGCGACCGGACTCGACAGATGGGTGCGATTCATGGTGAACAGGCCATCGAGCACGATGCACCGTCCGTCGGCGAGCTCGACGCTCGCCGTATCGACGATGCGCGTCACCCGTTCGGGCTCGATCGCGACGCCTCGCTCGGCCAGCGCGTCGCGTTGCTCGTCGTTTGGCTCAAATGTTCCGTTGGTCAGGAGCACGGTCTTGCCCCAGTCCGGCATCAGCAGCGCCAGCAGAGGCGAAATCGAGCCGTTCCCGAGCACGCCGATGCGCCCCTGGTCCAATTCGTAGCCATGGCAGTACGGGCAGTGGTATACACTGCGCCCCCATCGTTCGGCCGCGCCTTCCAAATCCGGAATCTCGTCCACCACGCCGAACGCGAGCACCACGCTGCTCGCGTTGAAGTGCTGCCCCAATGCACTTCGAAAAACAAAACCGGCATCGGTGCGTTCAGCGTGAATCACGGTGTCTTCCAGCCACTGCACGTTCGGATACGCAAGAAGCTGCGCCTTGCCGTTTGCCGCGATCTCTTCGGGCGGACGCCCGTCCTGCCCGATCAAGCCGTGCGAGACCAGGGAGAAGCGGTTGCGGCGCAAGCCGGCATCCACCACGAGCACACGCCGACGCGCACGGGCAAGCTGCATGGCGGCCGATTGTCCCGCATAGCTGCCACCGATCACGACGACATCGAAGCGCGTCGAGGAACGTTCCGTATTCATGAATGATTCATCCTTTGACAAGGGGAAAACCGCGTTTGAGAAAAGCGGATGCGCGGCACCGGGCCGCACTGCCCGCGAGCGTCAACCTTCCCGTTGACGCAGCCAATGCCCGATCCGCTCGGCCAGAACTTCGACGGCGGGCTCGGCCATCATCGACAGATGGTCGCCGTCGATGCAATCCACATGGACATTGCGGCAGAGCTCAGTCCAGCCATAGGCGGAATCGCTTCTGTCCCAGCCGTCCTCGGGGTGCGCGCGGGCGGCGCGAAACAGCGCGAGCGGAAACTCGGCCCGCGCGGACGGCGCATAGGTCGCGCGCCGCGCGGCGGCATAGACCGCGAAAGCTGCGGGCGTGACATGGATAGCGAAGCCCGCGTCGTTGGCGCGAGACGCGAGCCTCGCGACTTCGGCTCGCAAACCCGCATCGCCGACATCCCCGCGTGAAGTCAGCCGATGTGGGGCGAGCGTGTCGAGCAGGATCACCACCGCTGCCCGGCCGCTCGCCTGCAAGCGCAGCCCCATCTCGAACGCCACCCACCCGCCGAACGAATGGCCGACCAGCACGGCCGGATCGTCGGCGTCCGACAGACTGGCCAGATGGTGCTCGGCGAGCGCTTCGACGCTCGGCAGCGGCGCTTGCGCGCCGTCGAGTCCCGGCGCTTCAAGGCCGTGCAGGCGCCAGCCGTTCGGGCCGCCCAGATGCGCGGCGAGGCGAGCGGCGTACAACGGCGAACCGGGGTTGCCGGGAACGAAGAAAATCCGTGGTGCACTGGAGGAGCCGGCGTTGCCCGCGAGGTTGTCGGCGAGCGCCTGCGCGATCGCACCCAGGCGAGCGTCGTGCAATAACTGAGTCACGGGCAAGCGCACCCCGGTTGCGTTCGCGATGCGATGCAGGAAGTCGACGGCGAGCAGCGAATGCCCGCCGAGATCGAAGAAGCTATCGTCGAGCCCCGCCTGGCCGCCGAACAGATCGCGCGCCAGCGCGACGACCACCCGCTCTTCCGGGGTTTCAGGCGCGCGCGACGCGGCCGGCTGCGCGACGGCGAGCGGGATTGCCGGATCTTCGAGGCGCGGCAGGCCATCGTCCGCCGCCAGTCGCGCCGCCGCTTCGCTCAACAGCGACGCCAGCCCGGCCGCCGTTGCGTCGTCGATGAAGCGCCGGTTGTACAGCAAGCGCGCGATACCGTCAGGCGAGACGCGCAACAGCAACGGATGATGCGAGCGCGCCCCACTGCCCGCCTCGGCCGCGACGGATATACCGGCATCGGCGGGCGCGTCTTGCTGCGGCAGATGCTCGACCACCACCAAGGTATCGTAAAGACGCGTGGCAACGGCGGCGGCCCGATGCACTTCGGCGGACGACAGATATTCGAACGGGCGCTGCTCGCGCTGCATCGCCTCGATCCGGTCCAGCAACTCGCCGACCGTCGCCATATCGGTCATCCGCACATGCAGCGGAAAGGTCGAGATGAACGGCCCGACGATGCGCTCAACTCCCGCAAGCGTCGCGGGACGGCCGTGAGTGGTGACGCCGAAGACCACGTCGTCGGTCGCGCGAAACGCGCGCAGGATCAGCGCCCATGCGGCGAACACCGTAATCGCGAACGCGACTCCGTGGGAGCGCGCGACGTCGAGGAGCGCGCTCGCGTCGATGTCCGTGACCTCTGCGAAGCCGTCGCCCGACGCGCGCCGCGCCATCGGGGACAGGCGGGGCAATGCGCTGAGGCGCTGACGCCAGAACGCGGCCGCGACCGCCGCATCCTGCGCGTCGATCCAGTTGACGTAATCGCGTAGCGGCCGCGCCGGCGGCACTGGCCGAACACCCTCGTAGCATGTGAGCAGATCCGAAAGCACCACCGCGATCGACCAGCCGTCAGTGATGAGATGGTGGTGAGTCCAGACGACCCGGTATGCGTCATCACGCAGCCGGATCACGGCGAAGCGCCACAGCGGCGCGCGGTTGACAGCGACGCCTCGCGCGCGATCCTCGTCCAGCCAGGCCGTCAGCGCCTGCGGATCGTCCGCGTCGTCAGTGTTTCGCCAGTCCTCCCACGCCAGTTCGGGCTGAATCCGCTCGAACACCACCTGCACCGGCTGCTCGGCGTCCCATGCGAAACAACAGCGCAGGCTCGCGTGAGTCTCGGCGGTGCGCTCGACGGCCGCGAGGAAACGGTTGCGATCGAGATGCCCGCGAACCGACAGCACGGTCTGCTCGATGAACAAGCCGCCCTTGATCGCGCCGTGCGCGCTTTCGAGCAGCATCCCGCGCTGCGACGGCGCGAGTGCGTGAATGTCCTGAACTTTCGCCTTCATAGCCGTGCGCTCCCGCAAACTTCCGATGCGCGGCTCAGCAGCCAGCGCACGATCAACCGACTGCGCGGCACGCGCTGCCCGTCGCGGCGGTGGCGCAGCGCGAGCTGCTGCGTGACCACGGCGAGTCGCAGCAGGCCATAGGCATACCAGTACGCCGGTTGCGCCACCTCGCGCCCGCCGGCCTCGGCGTACAGGTCAACGAGTGCCTCGCGAGTCGGAGCGCCCGGCGCGCAGCTCGGCCCCGGCGCATCGAGACGCAGCAGCGGCGGATCGCGACTCTCGATCCAGTAGGCCAGCGCGATCCCGAGATCGGCGAGAGGATGGCCGATGGCGGCCAGCTCCCAATCCACAACCCCGACCACCCGCGCCGGATCGCCCGGATCGACGAGGGTATTGTCCAGTTTGAAGTCGTTGTGCAGGAATGCCGCCGGCGATGCATCAGGAAGCCGTTCCGTCAGCCACCGCGCGACCGCCTTGAAGTCGCCGTCGGCGCCCGCGGCTTCTTCCTCGTTCCAGCGCCGTCGCCATTCGCCGAGGCTTCGGCGCAGATAATCGGGCGGCCGCTCGGCCGGCGCGATTTCGACGGCATGCAACGCGGCGAGCGCGGCGATGAAATTCTTGGCGAGGCGGCGCACGATGTCGGGCGAAAGCGGCCCGCACGCGGCCGGCAAGACGCCGTCGAGCCGTTCGACCAGCAGCAACGTCGAGCCGTCGTCGGCCCCGCCGCCAACCGCGAGCGGCTTCGGCGCCAGCGGAAAATGCTCGCCGATTCGCTCCAGGACGCCGAATCGGCGCTGCGCTTCTCTCGGCGCTCCCGCAGGCAGCAGGTAGGCAATCACGTCGCGATTGCCTGTCTGCACGAGAAAAACCTCGCTGGCCCGTCCGCCGCCGATGCGCGTCGCCTGAGCGGGGCCGCCGGGGCGGCCGAGCGCCGCCATCGCACGCTGCGCGATTTCGGCGCTCATCGGGCTTCCCCCCGAAACGCGGCCAGTGCATGGCGCGCCACGAGCGCCTTGTGGACTTCGTCGGGACCGTCATAAATGCGCCCCGCTCGCTCGTGGCGCCAGAGCACGTTGAGAATCGTGTCGCCGCTGACGCCGAGCGCGCCTTGTACCTGCAACGCATGGTCGAGGACGGTTTGCGTCACGCCTGCCACGAAGAATTTCGCGATCGAGATGTCGATCTGAGCGCGCTCGTGCCGGCTTTGCAGACGCGATGCCGCCTGGGTGACGAGGAGCCGCGCGGCATCGATCGACGCGCGGCTCTCGGCGATCCAGTTCTGCACCGTTTGACGCGACGACAGCAGTTCGCCCGCAGCCAGTTCGCGGCGGCACGCTCGCCGGCACATGATCGCAAACGCGCGCTCGCACACGCCGATCCAGCGCGCGCAATGATGCAGACGCCCGGTTGCCAGGCGCGCCTGCAATACGATGAACCCCTCGCCGGGCTTGCCCAGCAGCGCATCTTCGCCCACCCGGCAGTCGTTCAGCTGGAGTTCGCCGTGACTGGCCCAGCCGCAGCCTTCATCGCCCATCACGCGCAGGTTGCGAACATGCCGGTAGCCCGGCGCGTCAGCGGGCACGATGAAGGTGCTGGTGCGAGCATGCAATGGCGCCGTCTCGTCGGTAACGGCCAGCACGATCGCGAACGCCGCCTGATCGGCGCCGGACGCGAACCACTTCCGGCCGCTCAGATACCATGCTCCATTCTTGAAAACCGCCTTCGACTCGAGAGACGCGGGATTCGAGCCGGCGGAGTCCGGCTCCGTCGCCGCGAAGCAACTGCGGATCTCGCCGCGCAACAATGGGGCGAGCCAGCGCGCTTTCTGCGCGGCCGTCGCATACTCGAACAGCACCTCGATGTTGCCGGTGTCGGGCGCCTGATAGTTGACCGCATAGTGACCGAGCGGCGATCGGCCGAGGATTTCTCCGGCCTCGACCAGTTCGAGCAGGCTCAGCCCCATGCCGCCGTCCGCGCGCGGCGCCTGCGGAAGCCAGAGGCCTCGCGCCCGGTTGGCCGCGCGAACCCCGGCCATCAACCGCTCGACCGCTGCGAAGTCGCCTGCCGCCAGTGCCGCCTCCGGTTCCGCGAGCGCCGCTTCGACGTCCCGAAATGCTGCGACCCGTTCAATCATTGGTTGCCTCCGACATGTCCAACTGCGCCAGGATGGTGCTCATCCTGGCCTTTCCTCCCGTCGCCAGCGCCCGCAGTTCGTCCATGGCCCGTGCGGCAATGGTGTCGAGCGTCACCCCGTCGAATGGCTCGTCCTGGCCGTGCCACACGATGTGCAGCGCGCCGCCCTCGATCGTCGCTGCGAGCGCGATCGCGTGCGGCGCCGGCATTTGCTCCGGCGCGGACAGGATTGCGGCGATCGGCCACGCCGGCACGGCTGATTCCGCAGGGAAGAACGCGATCGATACCGGCGCGTCGCTTCGCAACGCTTTGGGCAGGCGCTCCGGCGCGGCCTGGCGCAGCACCGTGTAGGCGACGGCGCGACGTCGGGCGTCGGGCAACAGCGCCGCGGCATGCGTCGCGGCGGCCTCGATGTCCGCCGATGTGTCCACGACGAGCGGATGAATTGCGGTGAACCAGCCGATCGCGCTTGAAACGTCGCATGGCACGCGAGACCAGCCGCGCCCGAAGGACTCGATGTCGACCGGAACCCGGTCCGATTCGCCCGCGCAACGGATCGCACGCGCGACGGCAACCGCGAGAAGCGCTTCGAGCGGGCGACGGGTGGCGCTCAGCGCAAGCGTCTGCTCGACCGGGAGCGTCGAATTCAGGGAGCGGCGCGCACCATCGCGCCGTGCGACGGGAAACGCATCCGGCGGCGTATCGAGCGATGACCAGAACGCCGCATCGTCGTCGAGCTCCCCTGCCGCGGCGACGCGTTCGAGCGCGATCGCCCATTGGAAGAACGACTCATCGGCCGCCGCCCGTTGCTGACCTGCCGCCGACGCCGATGCGCCGACGCGCCCGTGGAGGTCGCCCAGCAACATTCGCCAACTGAATGCATCGATCAGCAAATGATGGACGACGAGGACCAGCATCGAGCCGGCCGGGCCCAATACGAGCGCGGCGCGCAGCAACGGCGACGTCCGGATGTCGAGCGAGCACTGCAACGTTGCGCCGATCCCCTGTGCGAAACCGAGTTGCTCGTCGGCCGGCCCCGAATGCCGATGAACGGCGACGACAACAGGCGCGGGCGTGCCGAGCACCTGCTTCCAGCCGGCTTCCGTTTGCTCGAAGCGCGCCGCCAGCGCCGCGTGGTGCGCAATCGCGGCGTCGATGGCGGTGCCGAGCGCCGTCGCATCGATCTCGGCCGGCACGCTGACGACCACGCCTTGAACGAAGCGGTTGATGTCGCCCGATCCGCAATTGAACAACCACTGCTGGGTTGGCGAGAGCGGCAGCGGCGTTTCTCGCGGCACGGCCTGCGCCGTCCGCCCGGCGCCGGCGGCGGCAAGTTCTTCGATCGTGTGCGCGCCGAACGCCAAATGCGTATCGAGATGAATGCCCTGCTCCTTCGCGCGCGCGACGATCTGCAAGGTGGCGACGGAATCGCCGCCGAGGTCGAAAAAGTCGTCGATGACGCCGATCGGCTCGAAGCCGAGCACATCGGACCAGATCGTCGCGAGCCGGGCTTCGAGCGCGGTTCGCGCCGGTACGTAAGGTACCGCGAGCACCGGCCTCGGATGCCGCGAGCCGGCGGCCGGCTGATGCGCGTCGGCCGCACGCTCCAGCGAAAACGCTTCGCGGGCGCGGGCCTTCAGCGGGTCCAGCTTGCGCGTGCTGACGGCGATGCGCGGCGATCCGCAAGCCGACGCCATCTCGAGGACCCTGACACCCTCGTCGGCGCTCAGGCCCGCCGTGCGCAGATCATCCGGCACGAAGCGTTCGTCGGACACCGTCGCCATGCCGATCTCTTTCCATGTATCCCACGCGATCGCACGCACGCGTGTACCGTCGGCCGCCCACGAAGCACCCAGCGCTTCCAGCGCGAGGTTGGCAGCCATATAGTCGCTCGCGCCCGCGGCCGGCACATGCGCGCGCAGCGACGAGCACAGCACGACGAAATCGAGGGGATCGGCGCATAGCACCTGCCGCAGATTGCGCGCGCCAAGAAATTTTCCCGCCAGCACATCGCGCATCGCGGCATCGGTCGCCGTGCGCAGCAATGCATGCGGCGGCATCCCCGCGCTATGCACGACGCCGTTGATGGGGCCATGCTCGGCGCGGATCTGCGCGACTGCTCGCCGCAACGCATCGAGGTCGCTCACGTCGACCGCGATCGCGGTCAGCCCGGGAATCGATTGGCCGCCGCGCCGGCTCAACGCGACCACGCGCGCACCGCGCTCGACCAGATGCCGGCCGATTGCGAGCCCCATGCCGCTGTTGCCGCCCGTGACGACGTAGACGCCGTCGCGACGGATCGCCATCGCCTGCGTCGTCGCGGCCCCGATGGGTTCCAAGACTTCGACCCAGCGCGATCCGTGCCGATGGATCGCCGCGTCGTCGGCCATCCGCGCGCACGCTTCGGCGACGATGCATTCGACGAGATCGGCCGCGGCGGCGTCGACATCCGCAACCCGCGCGCGCCAGCCGGGATATTCGGCCGGCAGCGCGCGCGCGAGGCCGAGCAGCATCGCTTTTTCCGGCGCGGCCGGCGCGCCGAAACCGGCCAGCGCGCCGTCGGCGAAGAAGGTGACGTCCACGTCGGCGCCCGTGCGGTCCGCCCACGCGCGCAAGAGCTGCGCCGGGCGGATGTAATGCCGTTTCAGCATCGAATCGTCGTCGCGGGCGGGTTTCGCGGCGAGGCTCCACAGCGCGATGATGGAGGAAGGACGATCTGCGGCCGCCGCGGCGACGGCATCGATCGCTTGCGCGTCCATCTCGTCGGCATACGCGATTTCCGCCACCTGCGCGCCTGCCTCACGCAGCCTCGTCGCGACGCGCGCGCCCACGCCATGCTCGTCGAGCAGCACCAGCCAGTGCCGCCGAGTGTCGATCAGTGCCCGCTCGAGCGGTGCGCTTTGGCGCAAGCGTGGCGCATACAGCCAGCCGACCGGGTCCGCGACGCGTGCGAGCGGCGACGGCGGATCGATCCAGTAGCGCTGATGTTCGAATGGCGTCGGCGGCAACGCAACCCGGCGTCCGCGCGCGGCGACGGCCGCCGCGCCGGCCGCGGCGCGCGTCACCGGGAGATCGCTTCTGAGGATCTCGATCGCCTCTTCGAGCGACGCGCACTCGCAGGCGATCCGCCATTCGAACGCGCCGCGCGACATCGCGAGCGTGTATGCGACATCCGCGAGCGGCGGCCGCTCGCGCTCGAGATGATCCGCGAGATCCGTCGCGAGCCGCCGCACAGCCGCCTCGGAACGCGCCGACAGCAAGAGCGGCCACGGGCCGCCGGCGTCGCCGCCGGTCGCTTCGGGCTGCGGCTCGGTGGCGGACTCCAGCACGAGGTGCGCGTTGGTGCCGCCCATGCCGAACGAGCTGACGCCGGCACGCCGAGTGGCATCGGGCCACGGGCGTGCGGCGGCGTTCACGAAGAACGGCGAGTTCGCGAGGTCGATGCGCGGATTGGGCTCGTGAAAATGCAGCGATGGCGGAATCACGCGATGCTGCAGCGCGAGCACCGTCTTGATCAGACCTGCGATGCCGGCGGCCGCGTCGAGATGGCCGATGTTCGTCTTGACCGAGCCCAGCGCGCAGAAGCCCTGTCGCGCCGTACCTTGCCGGAACGCGGCGGCCAGCGCCTCGAATTCCACCGGGTCGCCCAGCGCCGTCGCGGTGCCGTGCGCCTCGATCATGCCGATCGAATCGGGCGGCACGTCGGCCAGCACTTGCGCTTCGCGAATCGCGCAACGTTGCCCGTCGACGCCGGGCGCGGTGAAGCCGACCCGGCGCGCGCCGTCGTTGGAAACCGCGCTGCCGAGAATGACCGCGGCGACGGGGTCGCCGTCGGCCAGCGCGTCGTCCAGACGGCGCAACACCACGGCGCCGGCGCCGTTGCCGCCGACGGTGCCGTTGGCCGCGCGGTCGAATGCGCGGCAATGGCCGTCCGGCGAGCCGATGCCGCCGGGCTCGTGGCGGTAGGGGCGGCGTTGCGGCGTGGTGATGCGAACCCCTCCGGCGATGGCCGTGTCGCATTCGTCGGCGAGCAGCGCCTGAACGGCCAGATGTACGGCGACGAGCGATGTCGAACAGGCGCTCGACACCGAGACGGCCGGGCCGGTGCAACCCAGCAGATAGGCAAGCCGCGACGGCAGGAACGACGGCTCGTTGGAGAGCAGCAACGACAGATCGTCGTGCAGCGCCGACGGCACGAGATTGCGAATCAGGTATTCGTTGAAGCCGGCGCCGGCAAATATGCCGGTGCGTCCCGGCAGCCGCCTCGGATCGTAGCCGGCGCGTTCGGCCGCCTCCCACGCGCATTCGAGCCATACGCGATGCTGAGGGTCCATCCGTTCGGCTTCCCGCGCGCTGAGCCCGAACAGCGCCGCGTCGAACCCGGCGACATCGTCGAGGATGCCCGCGGCATGAACCTCGTATCCGGCGTCGGTTGGCGTGACGGGGCCGAAGAACGTGACGGACTCGACGCCGTGCACCAGGTTGTTCCAGAACTGCTCGGGCGAGCTCGCGCCCGGAAACCTGCAACCCATGCCGATGATTGCAACGTGCGGAGTGCTCATTCGTGTTCCCTCTCGATCTTTTGACGGCGTTCCATGGTCCGGCGACGGCGGCGCAGTGCGCGCTCGTCCGGTTCGTCGGCGGTGGCTTGGCGGGTTTCGCCGGCGGCGATTTGCGAAGCGATCGCGGCGATCGTGGGTTGCTGGAAGAGATCGACCACGCGCAGACTTTCGGCGCGTGGCAGGCGAGTGCTCATCAGGCCGTGCGCCCGGACGATCGCGAGCGAGTCGCCACCCGCGTCGAAGAAGTTTTCATCGACACCGATCGCCTCGCGGCCCAGCACCTCGCACCAGATCGCGGCGAGCGCTTCTTCAAGCGCGTTGCGCGGTCCCTGCGCCGGTGCCGTCGGCGCGCTCTCCCGGGGGAGCGCCCGCCGGTCGATCTTGCCGTTCGCCGTCAGCGCAAATCCGTCGACCCGAATCAGTGCCGACGGCATCATGCTGTCCGGCAGCCGCTGCTTGAGTGCCGTGCGAACCCGTTGCGCATCCACGTCGGCGGCCGCCGCATACCAGGCCACCAACTGACGGCCGCTTGCGCCCTCGCGAACGTCGGCCACCGCGCCGCCGATTCCCTCCAGCGAAGACAGCGCGCACTCGATCTCGCCCAGTTCGATCCGGTAACCGCGAATCTTGACCTGTCGATCCGCCCGACCCAGCGACTCCATACGTCCGCCCGGCAGGAATCGTCCCAGATCCCCCGAGCGGTACATCCGCTCGCCGGGCCGATACGGATCCGCGACGAACCGCTGCGCCGTCAGCGCTTGCGCGCCCAGATAGCCGGCCGCGATGCCTTCGCCCGCAACGTGAATCTCGCCCACGGCGCCCGGCGGCACGAGGCGCCCATGCCTGTCCAGCAGATAGATTCTCTGGCCCGGAAACGGCCGTCCGATGGTCACCGGCTGGCCGCGCCCCAGCGGCTCGAACGTCGTGATCACCGTTGTCTCGGTGATGCCGTACACGTTCGCGATGCGCGGGTATTGGGCGGGATCGGCGCTGGCCGGCAGCGAGGCGTGATAGGTCTCGCCGCCCACGACCGCCCATCGCAGCCGCACGCCTCGATGCGGCACCGCCACAAGCTGCTGGAAGGCCGCCGGCGTCTGGCACACGATCGTCGCGCCTTCCGTGCGCAGCAATTCGTGAAACGCTTCCGGCGAACGGGTGACCCAATACGGCACGGGCACCACCGTCGCTCCCGTCATCAGCGGATACCAGATCTCCAGGATCGAGTAGTCGAACGCGTAGGAATGGAACGCCGTCCATACATCGGTTTCGCTCAGCTCCATCCGCTCGCGCAAACCGTCCAGATGCATCACGTCACCGTGCCGCACCATCACGCCCTTTGGCCGGCCGGTCGATCCCGACGTATAGATCACGTACGCCAGATCGTCCACCGTCGCCTGACATGGCGTGAGCGCCGCGTCAGGCGTGACTTCAAGTTCCCCCAATTCGACCTGCCGCACCGCGCCGCACCATGCCCCGCTGCCTCCGATGACCATCAGCGGCTGCGCGTCCTCGATCACGAGCGCCTTGCGTTCGTCCGGCCAGTCGGGGTCCAGCGGCACATAGGCGGCGCCGCTTGCCAGAATCCCGTACATCGCGGCGATCGTCTCCATCGTCCGCTCGCCGACTATCGCGACGCGTCCTCCCACGCCCACGCCTTGACCCTGCAGCCAAGCCGCCATCCGTCGGCCCCGCGCCGTCAGTTCCGCATAACTGAGCCGCCGATCGCCAAGCCGCAACGCCGTAGCTTGGGGCCGCGCAAGGGCCTGCTCGTCGATCCGCTCGACGATGGTCCGGCACGGCGGCGGCAGCACCTGGTCCCCGCCGCTCCAGTGAACCAGCAGCGTCTCGCGCTCCGTGTCATCGAGCATCGCCGCCGCCAGGTCGCCGACCGTCGCCGCTTGCGCCGCCGCGCTCAACAACCGCGCCAGATGCCCCGCCACCTGCTCGATCGACGCGCGCTCATAGCGCGCCGGGTCGTACAGCAACGTCAGCTTCAAGCGCCCGCCTTCCGGCACCGCCACTACCGTTAGCGGCCAGTTCGTGCGCTCCACCGCACGCACCGACACCACGCCGATCCCGCCTCCGAGCAAATCGCTCGGCTTCGCCATCGGATAGTTCTCCACCACCACCAGCGTATCGAACAGCCGGGTACCGCGTTCCGCCTCGCCCCAGCCCTCGATCTGCGCAAGCGACACCGCGCCCGCCTCCTCCCGTCTCGCCTCCGCCTGCATCACCGATCTCAGCCACGCGCCGAGCGGCGCCTGCCCGTCCACCTTGATCCGCGCCGGCCGCGTCTCGATCAGCACCCCCACCATCGACTCGCTGCCGCTCACTTCCGCCCGCCGCCCCGAGCTCGTCATCCCGAACAGCACGTCGTCGCTTGCGCCGTAGCGGCTCAGCAGCACCGCCCAGCATCCGGCCACCACGCTCGCGAGCGTCACCCGCTCGCGCTTCTCCAGCGCTTCCAGCACACCGCGATCGACTTCGACCGTGACCGGCGCGCCGTCTTCGCCACCCGGCAATGGCGTCGGCAGCACCAACTCCCGCGTGCCTTCGAAATCGCCCAGTTCCGCCCGCCAGAATCCCTCGCCCGCGCCTTGCTCCCAGATCGACCGAGACCACGCCACATAGCCGCTGAACGGGCTGCGAGGCGGCCGCTGCGCCACATCGCCCGCCACCCGCGCCGCATACGCGCGCACGAGCTCGCCGATCAGCAGCGACAGCGACCAGCCGTCCAGCAACAGGTGGCTGTACGTCACCACCAGTTCCCATCGATCCTCGTCCGTTTTCAGAAGCGCGCAGCGCAGACATGGCGCCGCGCGCAAATCCAGCCCCCGCTCTCGATCGGCACGCAGCCACGCGTCCAGGTCCAGCCCCCGCGGCCACGACTCCTGCTGCCACGGTACCGACACCGACGTGTGCACGATCTGAACCGGCTGCGCCACGCCCTCCCAATGAAACGAGGTACGTAGCACCGGGTTCGACGCGACCACGTCGCTCCAGGCGCTCCTCAGCGCCTGCTCGTTCACGGCGCCGGCCAGCGTGCAGGTCAGTTGCTCCACATACATCCCGTCACCGCCGAGCGCGTGGTACAGCATCCCCTCCTGCATCGGCGTGAGCGGGTAAACGTCTTCCACGTCGATGCTCGACGAATCGCCGAGCGCCGTGCGGGAACCCAACTCGTCTAGCGTCGTGCGGATGTCGTCGAGCAGGCTCGCGATGGTGTCGTCGCGATGCGCACGGGGGTTGTATTCGATACTCACGTTCAGTGAGCCGTCGATGATGGCCGCCCCTATGTCGAGCAGATGCGAGCGTGGTGTCGAAGGCGCGCGGTCGCTCCCGATTCCGGCGCGCAGCAGTCGCCATTCCCCCGCCTTGGCCTCCAGTCGTCCCAGAAAGTTGAACAACAGCGGGCGCGGCGACCAGTCGGCTCGCCCCTTCAGATAGTGCAGCGCCTGATAATCGGCGCCGTGCTCGCTGCTCGACCGGATCGCCGCGCGCACGCTCTGCAGCGTTTCCTTGAACGTTCCGCCGCGAATCACGGTCGGCATGATGGTCGTGAACCAGCCCACGGTGAACGGAACCTCCGGATCGTCGGCGAAGCCGTTGCGTCCGTGCGATTCCAGATCGATCACGACTTCGTGCCGTCCGGACCAGCGCATGATCGCGCCGGCGACAACGGCTGCCGTCACCTCGTCGATGCGATAGCCCTCGGCAGCGGCAAAGCCGCTGATGATCCGCGACGTGGTCGCCCTGTCCAGCGCGCAGGATTGTTCGCCGGATGCCGCCACGTCGCCGGCGTCGTCCGTGCCGTCGAGCGGCAGCGACTCGGACGACGCCGCGCCGCCGAGCAATTCGTCGATGAGGCCCGCGGGCGCCGCGGCCGCCCAGTCGATGCGACGCCGGGTCCAGCGCCGCATCGTCGTCGGCACGGCGCCAAGGTCGTTGCCCGCGCAAAGCGAAGCAATCTGGTCAATGATGATCTGCCAGGACACCGCATCGACGGCGAGATGATGCGCGACGAGCAGTAGACGCCGCGAATCGTCCGGGAATTCGAGCAGCCCGGCGCTGAGCAACGCGGCGTGCTCGATGCGGATCGATGCCCGAAGCCGATCCGCGGCCTCGTCAATCGCATCGTCTTCGGCGACGGCAAGCTTCACGGTTTCAAAGACGGGCTTCACCCGCTGGATCACCCGCTGCCGCCATTCACCCTCTTCGCGAAAGTAAGCGGTCCTCAAAGCCTCGTGAATCGTCACCAGCGTTTCCAGCGCGCCGCGAATGGCCGAGGTTTCGGTCTGCGCCGGCACCTGCAACAGGACCGATTGGTGAAACCAGTCAGGCTCCCGCGGTTGCTGCAGGAAGAACCAGCGAGCCATCGGCGGTAACGGAGCGGCGGTTTCGCCGTCCGGCTCGACGACATCGGAGGCCGCTCCCGCGGCGGCCGCGATCTTGGCAATCGTCTGCAACTGGAGCACGTCGCGCGGCATGATGTGAATCCGCTGCTCCCGTGCGCGGGTCACGATGCGAATGGCAAGCATCGAGTCGCCGCCGGCGTCGAAGAAATTTTCGTGAACGTCGATGGCTTCGCGACCCAGGACCACTTGCCAGATCGACGCGAGTGCTTTCTCGACGGCGTTTCGCGGCCCCTCCGCCGGCGACGTCTGTGCACGCACCTGCATGAGTGCGCGTCGATCGATCTTTCCGTTCCGGGTCAACGGCACGCTGTCGATCGACACGATCGACGCAGGCAGCATGTATGGCGGCAGGCGCCGCGCGAGCGCGTCGCGAATCTCGGCATGGTCCAGCACGGCGTCGGCGCGGGCCACTACATATGCCGCGATCGTCTGGCGCCCATTGTGCTCGACAATCGTCGCGACGCCGCGCTCAACGCCGGGCGCCGCGCCGAGCGCCGCCTCGATTTCGCCGATTTCGATGCGAAAGCCGCGGATCTTGACCTGGTCGTCGATCCGCCCGAGGAATTCAAGGTTGCCGTCGGCGAGCACCCGCGCGCGGTCGCCGGTGCGGTACATCCGCTCACCCGGCACGTGCGGATCGTCGACGAAGCGATAGGCGGTCAGGTCCGGCTGGCCGAGATAGCCGCGCGCGACGCCCGCGCCGGCGATCCAGAGGTCGCCGGGCACGCCGATCGGCAAGGGTCGCAGCGACGACGACAGCACATACAGCCGTTGCCCCGGGAGGTGCCGCCCATAAGGCACGAAGGAGGCGTCGGGGGAAAGGTGGCGCGTGTCGTAGTAACACGACCAGATCGCCGCCTCGGTCGCCCCGCCGAGTGCGATCACGTGCAGTTCGGAGGTCGCGGCTTCTCTGATTCGCGCGGGCAGATTGACGGGCACGCGGTCACCGCTCAGCATCACGAGCTTCAGCGAAGGCGGCAGCTTTCGCCGGCTGTTGCGGCACTCGAGCAGCAGCAGCTCCATCACCGCCGGCACGGACTCCCACACCGTCGCCCGCTCACGCTCCATCAGGTCGAGCCAGACGTGCGGCTCGACGTTCGACGATTCCGGCGCCAGCACGACCGCGGCGCCCGCCGCGAACGCGCCGAAGAAATCGAACACCGACAGGTCGAATCCCACGGACGACACGCACAGCAGCCGGTCGGCCGGGCCGATCGCGTAACGCCTGAGAATGCTCTCGATAGTTAGCGAGGCGGAGCGATGGTCGATCATCACGCCTTTGGGCTTGCCGGTTGAGCCGGACGTGAACATGACATAGGCGAGATCGCCGAGCGCGACCGTCGGAGGCGCGACATCGGCGGGCGCGGCCTCGTCGACGAGGATCACCCGCGCGTCGATGCCGTCAAGCGCCGCGGCGAGTTCGCGCGTCGTCAGCACGTAGTTGAGCGTGGCGAGCACGTCGCGCATGCGCTCCGGCGGCGTCGCCGGGTCGATGGGCACATAAGCGCAACCTGCACGCATCACGCCGGAATACGCGGCGATCGCGCCGACCGAGCGCGGCAGCAGCACCGCGACCGGTTCACGCCGCGCACCAGCCGCAACGACCGCGCCGGCGACGCGGCGCGTTTCTGCCGCCAGTTCGCGATACTGCATGCAGCCCTCGGCGCAGATGACCGCGGGCGCGAGCGGCGTGAGCGCGGCGTGGCGCTCGATGCCGGCGTGCAGCAGATAACCGTCGCCTTCCGGCGGCGTGGCGTTCAGATCGTGAATCAGGCACCGTTCTTCCTCCCGCGACAGAATGGACAGGCTCAGGATCGGCCGTTGCGGTTCGGCGGCCAATGCCTCGACCAGGCCACGCATGGCAGTCGCCAGGTAGGCGGCCATCCGGGCCGGGTCGATGCCCGCAACCGTCTGGGCGGTCAAGCCAAAGCCCTCGCCCAGGTCATCCACCGAGAGCGTCACCGGATAGGTGGTGCGCTCCTCCGAGTGAAGCTGGCGCATTCCCTCCCAGGTCCCGTCGGCTATGCCGGCGGTACTGTGGCGATAATTGAGCAAGGTGCTGAACAGCGGCAGCGGCGGCACCACCCCACTGCAGCGCTGAACCAGCGACAGGGGCGCTTGCTCGTGTTCCAGCAGCCCCGTCAAACCGTGATAGGCGGCCTGAACCACCTCCTGCACGCTGCGCTCCGCCAGGCATATCCGTACCGGAAGGGTATTGATAAGCACCCCCATCACCCGATCGGCGCCGGCCAATTCCCGCAGACGACCCAGCAGCACCGACCCGAAGACCACGTCGTCGCGGCCGCTGGTCTGCACCAGCACCTGGGCCCAGCCGACATGGAACAGCACGCCCGGACTCATACCCAACCGCCGCGCCTGATTGCGGATCGCCCGAGCCAGGTCGTCGGCCAGCGCGAGATGGGCCTCGGTTATCTCCTTTCCGTCGTCTCGCGCCTCGAGCACGCCGAAGGGAGCGGTCGGCTCATCGACGTCGCCGAGCACCTCGCGAAAGTAGGTCTCGTGCACATCCGCCGGCACGCTCGAGACTTGCGCGATGAAGTTTCGGTAAGGCAGCGCCGCCGGAAGGGCTTCGGCCTGCCCGTGCAGAATCGCGGTAATTTCGGCGACGATGAGTTCCAGCGTCAGATGGTCGGCGATCAGATGGTGGAAGGTCAGCGCCAGCAGCCACTCGCCCCGCTCCGGATCGTGAGCGATGTCGAGCGCGAACAGCGGCGCACGGCTCAAGTCGAGGCGGCGCGCGCGCGGATCGGTATGCCTTAGCAGCTGGGTGGGAACATGGCCCTCCTCTGCGGGACTGAAGATCTCGGCGTGCAGTGCCGCCTGACGCCAAACGACCTGAACCGGCTGCGCCAAGTCCTTCCAGCAGGCGGCGGTGCGCAGGATGTCATGACGATCGATGACCTGTTGCAAGGCCGCGAGAAAGGCGTCGAGACGCGCGCGGGTATCGAAAGCCAGCAGGCTGCGCAACAGATAGGCATCGCCTTGCGTCTGCTGCAAATGATGAAACAGGATGCCTTCCTGCAGCGGCGCCAGCGGATAGATGTCCTGCACATTGGCTGCCCCGCCGGGAACCGCGTCGACGACGGCGTCGATCTCGGCCTGGGAAAGTGCCACCAGCGGCAGCATGGCCGGCGTGATGGCACCGCAACCGTTGGGGATGCGGTTGGGCGGCACCACAAAAGCGGGCGCGTCGCTGCGCCGGGTGTCGATGGCCCGAGCCAGATCAGCGAGCACCGGCGCGACGAACATGCTGCGCACGTCGAGCGACCAGCCGAGGCTCCGCAGCCGCTCGATCATGCTGACGACCAGCATGGAATGGCCGCCGAGCTCGAAGAAATGGTCGTTGCGGCCGACCTGTTCCAGGCCCAGCAAGTCCTGCCAGATCCGCGCCAGCGCCGTTTCCACTTCGCCCGTCGGCGCTTCATAGCCACGGGACGCGACCGCCGCCAAATCAGGCGCCGGCAGCGCCTCGCGGTCGAGCTTGCCGTTGGGCGTGAGCGGTAATGCATCCAGTATCACGAAGGCACTGGGCAGCATGTACTCGGCCAGTTGCCCGGCGAGTTGCCGACGCAATTCGCCGGGGACGAGCGCGACGCCGGACTGCGGCAGCACATAGGCGACGAGGCGTTTGTCGCCCGGCGTGTCTTCGCGAGCGATCACCACCGCGTCGCGCACGCCGTCGCATCGCGCGAGGCGTGCTTCGATTTCGCCCAGTTCGATGCGGAAACCGCGGACCTTGACCTGGAAGTCGTTGCGGCCGCGGTATTCGATGGTGCCGTCGGGCAGCCAGCGCCCGAGGTCGCCGGTCTTGTACATGCGCGCGTTCGTGGCGGCCGCGAACGGATCGGACACGAAGCGTTCGGCGGTCAGCTCGGGACGGTTCAGATAGCCCCGCGCGACGCCGGCACCGGCAATGTGGATCTCGCCCGCCACGCCGATCGGCACCGACTGGCCGTGCGAATCCAGGATATAGATCCGGGTATTGGCGATCGGGCGGCCGATCGGCGCCGCGCGATCGTATTCCCGCATATCGAGATAGCAAGTGCTGAAGACCGTCGTCTCCGTCGGCCCATACCCGTTAACGACGGTCAGCTCGGGCAACAGCCTTTCAAGCCGATAAAGATCCTTTTCACGCAGCGGTTCGACGCCGACCAAAATGCGACGAAGCGACAGCGAGGCTACCAACTCATCCGGGTACTCGCGCAAACGCCGAACAAGAAATGGCGGCAGATACGCGATCGCGATACGTTGCGCGATCAACCATTGGAAAAAACCGTCCGCACTGATACGCACGCGATCCGGCACGATATGGACTGCGCCGCCCATCGCGAGCGAAATGAATATTTCGAAAACGGAAACATCAAAGCCGAAGCTGGTCCAGCAAGACGTGCGTGCGTGGCTGACTCCCGAAAAATGCTGCCAATTCGATTGGATCAAATTGACCAAACTGTCGTGCTCTACCATGACCCCCTTGGGCTGCCCGGTAGAGCCCGAGGTGTAGATCACATACGCCAGATGGCACGAAGTCAGCCCCAGTGCCGCGGTGTCGGGATTGTCATTCGACTGCGACTGGAAAGACGCATTTTGAGCGTCGAGCAGTATCGTCGGCAGCTTGAACGCCAGCTCATCGGCCAGCGCTGCCGTGGTCAGCACCGCCACCGGCGCCGCGTCGTCGAGCATGTAGGCAAGCCGCGCGGCCGGATATGCCGGGTCCAGCGGCACATAGGCGCCGCCCGCCTTGAGGACGCCGAGCAAGCCCACCACCGTCTCCAAGCCGCGTCCCGTACATATCGCCACACGGTCGTCCGGTCGCACCCCCAGTGCAATCAGATGGTGCGCCAACCGATTGGCCCGGCGGTTCAGTTCCGCATAGCTCAGCGCCCGGTCCTCGAACACCACCGCAGTGGCGTCGGGCGTGAGCTGCACTTGCGCCTCGAACAACTGGTGGATCAGCACACCATGCGAGAAGTCGGCCCGGGTCGCATTGAAGTCCACCAGCAGTTGCGCGCGTTCCGCGTTCGACAGTATCGGCAGCGCATGCGCATTCGCCTCCGGTGACGCGAGCGCCGCGCGCAACAACGCGACGTAGTGCGCGCCGAGCCGGCAAACCGTCTCCGCGTCGAACAGATCGGCGTTGTATTGCCAGACCGCGAACATCCCGCGCTCATCCCCCTCGATCGACAGATAAAGGTCGAAGCGCGCGAACGGACTGTCGAGATCGAACGGCGTCGCGGTGCCGCTCGCGGTGCGCACCGCCGGTAGACGTACGTTCTGGAATGCGAACGCCGTCTGCGCGAACTGATCGTGCTGCGGGCCGCCGCGCGCGCGCAACCGGTCGACGATCGCGTCGAGCGGCACGCCCTGATGCGCGAACGCGCGCGCCGTCGCCTCACGCATCCGCTCGACCAGCGAGCTGAAACTGTCGTCGTCGCGCACGCTCGTCGCGAGCGCGATGAGATTGACGAAATAGCCGGCGATGTCCTCGGCCGCCTGGAACGGCCGGTTGGCCGCGGGCGTGAGCGCCACGACGCGCGGATCGCCGGTATACCGATGCAGCAGCAGCGCGAACATGCTGAACAATGTCGTGAACAACGTCGTGTTGCGCGTGCGCGAGAACGCCGCCGCCGCCTCGATGCAGTCTGCTGGAATCTCGACGCGTTCGGTGCCGCCGCGCCAGCTCGGAACGGAGGCGCGCGGGCGGTCGCCGCGAATCGCCGGCACCTCATCGAGGTCCGCCAGCGCCTCGAGCCACGCGTCCAGTTGCGCGGCGTAGTCGGGCGTCTCCATCCAGCGGCGCTGCCAGGCCGCGAAGTCGCGGTAGCTCAGCCGGCCCCCCGGTGCATCGCTTTCGTCCGGAGAGGCGAGATACGCGCTGAAGTCGCGGATCAGCACGCTCATCGACCACCGGTCGAAAATCGCGTGATGAATCGTCAGCACGAGCACGAGCGGCCGCTCGGGCGTCGAGAACAGGTCGATGCGCCACAACGGCCGCCCGGCGGCGAACGGCAGACGGGCAACCTCCGCGGCGCGCGCGCGCAACGCACCGTCGCCGTCGACCGACATCCGCTCGATCTGCACCACCGGCTCGGGCAGCACGGTCTGCTGCATCGGCTCGCCGCCGACGAACACGGTGCGCAGGATGTCGTGCCTGCGCGCGAGCGCGACGAACGCACGGCCGATTGCCTGCGAGTCGACGGCGTCCGCCAGTTCGATCGCCATCTGCTCGTTGTACATCGCCGGATCGCCGAGCCGCGTCGCGGCAACGAGGCGGGCCTGTCCCGGCGACAGCGCGCCCGCGTCGCCGCCCTCGCCCGGCAACGGCGGCGGCAGCGGGGGCGCGCGCGATGCGTCGTCGTCGAGCATCGCCAGCAGCGCATCCTTCGCGTCGCGCAGCCGCGAGACAAGCGCGCCGTCAAGCGCGCCCGGCGGTCCCTCCACGTGGAGCCGGTCGTCGCGGCGGCGCAGCGTGATCCCCGCATCGGCCAAATCGGCCATGAGCCGAACGATATTCATAGCGTGATTTCCTCCGTTTCGGCTCCGGTCGTCGAGCTGTGTTCAGTGACGAGTCGCCGCTCGATCTGCGCCGCCACGGCTTCAATCACGGCGTCGAGCGACGAACCGTCGACCAGGTTCGAAATCGACACCGATACGCCCATCGAGCGCTCGATCGCATTGCGCAGCTCCGAGCCGGTCAGCGAATCGACGCCGAGCTCGATCAGCGACGCCTGATGCGAGAACGCCGAGGAACTGGACAGCACCGCCCGCAATTCGGCGTCGAGATAGCCGGCGATCAGCGCGCGGCGGGCGGCGGCCGGGCGGCCGCGCAGTTGCTCGATGTCGAAGGCGCGTGCGCGCGGGGCCTGGGCGCGGCCGGTGATGCCCTCGATCGCGCGCGGAAGATCCGGCTGCGCCGCGATTCGATCGATGTCGATCGCCGCGACGATCACGTGCGGCTCGCCCGCGAATGCCTGCTCCAGCGACGCGAACGCCTCGACCTCGGTGAGCGGATGGAGGCCGCTCGAGCGGATTCGCTCGGCCGTCTTCGCATCGGCCGTGCCCATGCCGGACGTCCATAGTCCCCAGCCGATCGACAGCGCGGGACGCGCGCGCACGCGGCGCCGTTGCGCGAGCGCGTCGAGATACGCGTTCGCGGCAGCGTACGCGGCCTGGCCGTGGCGGCCGACCACGACGGAGATGGACGAATAGAGCAGGAAGAAGTCGAGCGGCTGTGCATCGGTCAGGCGGTCGAGCAGCGCCGCGCCGCCCACCTTCGCGCGCAGCACGTTCGCGAATGCGGCGGCATCCAGCGTGGCGAGCGGCGCGTCCTGAACGATGCCTGCGCAGTGCACGACGCCGCGGATCGGCCGCGCGGCCGCCGCGAGCGCACCGCGCAGCGATGCTTCGTCCGCGACATCCGAGGCGACGGCCTGCACGTCGACGCCGTCGCCGCGCAGGCGTTCGCAGGTTGCCCGCACGCCGTCGCCGACCTCGCCGCGCCGGCTGATCAGCAGCAGATGGCGTGCGCCGCGACCCGCGAGCCAGCGGGCGGTCGCGAGACCGAGCGCGCCGGTGCCGCCGGTCACGACGTAGGCGGCGTCTCCGTCGAGCGCCGGAACCCCGCCCGCCGCGCCCGCTCCGGCGTGGCGCAGCCGCGGCACGAGCACGGTCGCGCCGCGTACCGCCATCTGCTCGTCGCCCGGTTCGTCGCCGAGCAGCGCGGCAAGCGTCTCGAACGACGCCGCCGATCCGTCGATATCGATCGTGCCGCGCCATGCACGGCCCTGCTCGCGCCGCGCCACGCGAACGGCGGCGTTCATGGCGGCGGCGACGGGATCGACATCCTCCGCGGGCCCGGTGGCAACCGCGCCGCGCGTGACGAGCGTCACCGGCCCCGCCGCAGGCGCCGCCGCCAGGCGGTACGCAAGCGCGCCGACTAGCGCGCCGCGGCACGCCACGGCCTCGACAGGCTCGCCGTCATGCACCGCGCTGTCGAACGCGAGCACGATGCCAAGGTCGGCGGGTCCGGCTTGCAGGATCGCATCGGCGTCGGCGGCCACGATCGAGCAGCGTTCACCCGAGGCTTCGAGCGCGCGCGCGACTTCCGCGCAGAGCGCCGGGTCGCCCGCAATGACGCGCGCACCCGTGCGGTGCGCGCCCGCCGGCGTCGAGGCCGGTTGCCATGCGATCCGGAAGAGCTGCGACGGCGCCCCGACGGCGCGCTCGTCGACCCAGTAGCGCTGGCGGTCGAACGCATAGGTCGGCAACGGCGCGAGGTGGCGGCCAGCGCCGCCTAGCGCCGCCCAGTCGACCGGCAAGCCCGCCGCGTAACGCTGCGCGAGCGACGGCAGCAGGTCGAGACCGTTCGCGCCGCCGGCAAGGTCCGGCGACGACTCGCGTCCGAGCGGCATCGCGCCGCACACGCCGGCGCTGACGGCCGTGTCCTCGCCGCGCGCGAAGCGGTGCAGCTCGCGCGCCATGTCGTCCGCGCTTTCCGCGACGGCCGCGAGCCGGTGCGGGAAATGCGAGCGTGCGACGCGCGACGCGTGGCAGGCGGCCGCGAACGCGCGCGCATCGAGGCCCGCCAGGTGATCGGCGTATCGCGCCGCGTTCGCCCGCAGCGACGCATCCGATTTGGCGGACACGGTCAGTAGTTGTTGCGCGCCGGGCCGGTCGTCCGGCTGAACCGCCTGCTCGACGCGCGGCGGCGCGACGACGAGCGCGTGCGCGTTGGTGCCGCTGAAGCCGAACGAGCTGACGCCCGCGATGCACGGCCCGGCGTCCCGATCGATCCGCTCGTTGCCGAGCGCGAGCCGCAGCGGCAAGTTGTCCCAGTCGATGCCTCGGTTCGGTTGCGTGACGTGCAGCGTGGCGGGCACGACGCCGTGGCGGACCGCGAGGATCGCCTTGATCAGTCCGGCGATGCCGGCCGCGCCTTCGAGATGCCCGAAGTTGCTCTTGATCGAGCCGAGCAGCACGCGCGCGTCCTTCGCACGGCCCGCGAATACGGACGCGAGCGCCGCCGCCTCGATCGGATCGCCGAGCGCGGTGCCGGTGCCGTGCGCCTCGACGTAGCGTACCTGCGACGCATCGAGGCGCGCGGCCCTCAATGCGCTGCGCACCAGTTCGCGCTGCGCGTGCTCGTTCGGCACGGTCAGGCCCGCGCTGCGGCCGTCGTGATTGACGGCCGAACCCGCGATCAACGCGTCGATCGTGCGGCCCGCGGCCTGCGCGTCGCCAAGCCGCTGCAGCACCACCACGCCGCATCCCTCGCCGCGTACGAAGCCGTCCGCGCCATCGTCGAACGACCGGCAGCGCCCGCTCGGCGACAGCATGTGCGCCCGGCACTCAGCAGCGGTCGACAGCGGCGACAGCACGACGTTCACCCCGCCGACGATGGCGATGTCGCATTCGCGCACGCGCAGCGCATGACAGGCGAGATGCGCCGCGACCAGCGACGACGAACACGCGGTATCGACCGTGAGCGACGGCCCGTGCAGGCCGAGCACGTGCGATACGCGACCGGCGAGCACGCTGGGCGCGTTGCCCGCGGCGGTGTAGAGATCGACGTCGGCCGCGCGGCGGAACCGGTGCGCGTAGTCCTGATGCATCACGCCGGCGAACATCCCCGTCGCCGTGCCTTTCAGCGCGGACGCCGGAATGCCGGCGCGCTCGATCGCTTCCCACACCACCTCCAGCAGCATGCGTTGCTGCGGATCGAGCATCACCGCTTCGCGCGCGGAAATTCCGAAGAAGCCGGCGTCGAACGAGGCGATGTCGTCGAGAAAACTGCCGGCCCGGCAGTAGATGCGGCCGGCGGCATCCGGATCGGAGTCGAAATATCGCTCGGCGTCCCATCGATCGGGCGGCACCTCGCGAACGCCATCCGTGCCGTCCAGCAGCAGTCGCCAGAGGTCGTCCGGCGAATTCGCGCCGGCGAACCGGCAGCCCATCCCGATCACCGCGATAGGCTCATGCAGCTGCTGCTCGAACTTGCCGAGTTTGTGTTGCAGGCGCTCGATTTCGAGCAGCGCGTCCTGCATCAGCGCAGTGGGATCGATCGGATTCATCGCGAGTCCGCCCCCCGAAGCTCGTCCAACTTTGCGGACAGCAGTTCGACGATCTCCTCTTGCGACAGCCGCTCCGCCGGCGCCTGCGGTTGCGCGTCGCCGGGCGCGGGCGCCGCCGTAGCCGCGCCTGCTCCGGCGGCGGGAGCGTCGAGCGCGGCGCCGAAGATCGTCCGAGCCAGGTAGTCGGCAAGCGCGGCAATCGTCGGGTTCGAAAAGATGACCGTGGTGGAGATCGTGCGGCCGAAGCGCTTTTCTAGCCGCACGCGCAGGTCGGTGATCAGCAGGGAATCCAAGTCGTAGTCGAACAGCGAGCGTTCCGGATCGAGTGCGGCGAGACTCGTGCCGGTCACGGCCGCCGCATCCTCGGCGAGCAGCCGGAACAATCGATGCCGGCGATCGGCTGCCGGAAGCGCCAGCAATTCGCTGACCGACGAAGTGAGCCCGGCGCCGGGCCGCGCGGTGGCGATGCCGTCGAAGCGGCTTGCGGGAACGTGCGGCGGCCATTGATCGATGAGCCGCTGCCAGTCGATCGGCAACAGCACGACATGCGGCGGCAAATCGGCGGCCAGCGCGATCTCGAACGTCGCGCGCCCGCACTCGGTTTCGATCTGCCCGATGCCCAGTTGCGCCAGCCGGCGCTTGGCGCTCGCCGCCGTGCGGGCCAGCATGCCGACGTCCTGCCACGGCCCCCATGCGAGGGACAGCGCAGGCAGGCCCTGAGCGCGGCGATGCGCGGCCAGCGCGTCCAGGTACGCATTCGCCATCGCGTAGCTCGCCTGCCCCGGCGCGCCGAACGCGGCGGCCGCGGACGAGAAGAGCACGAAGTGTTCGAGCGCATGGCCGCGCGTGCGCTCGTGCAGCAGCCACGCGCCCTGAGCTTTTCCGGCGAAGGTCGCGGCGAGCGACGCCGGCGTGACGTCGCTCACCAGCCGGTCTTCGACGACGCCCGCGAGATGGCAGATTCCGCGTAGCGGCGGCATCGTCGCGCCGATGTCGTTCAGCAGCGCGTCGACGTCCGCTTCCCGCGACAGGTCGGCCTGCCTTACCTGCACATCGACGCCGTCCCGCCGCAATACGGCCAGCGTCTCGTCGGCCGCGTCGCCGGGCGGCCGGCGGCCGACGAGCATCAGCGAGCGCACGCCGAGTGCCGCGAGCCAGCCCGCGACTTGCAGCCCGAGATCGCCCAGGCCGCCCGTAATCAGCCAGGTTCCGTCGCCCGCCGGCGCGTATTCGGCGCGCCGGGGCAGCGCGCGCTCGTCGAGGCGCGGCGCCGTGACCTCCGCGCCGCGGATCGACACCTCGGTTTCCCGATCGAAGCAGTCGAGGCCGCGGCGAATCGCGCAGGCGTCGTCCGCATGCAGCGCGAGCGTGCGCAGGTGCGGGGTTTCCATCGCGGCCGCTCGCGCCAGCGCCTGCAACGGTGCCGACGCCGGCGCTTGCGGCGCCAGGACGACGGCGATACGGCAGGGCTCGTCGCGCCGGGCGGCCGCCGCGAACAGCGCAAGGGCGCCCTCATAGAGCGCCGGGGCCGGCGCGGCCGAGCGCGCGTCGATGCCCCGGCAATCGACGATCAGGCCGGCCCGCTCGAACGGGATCTCGTCCGGCGTCGCGACGACGAGCGTCTCTTTGCCCTCGTCGCGCAAGATCGACGCGAGCCCCGATGCGACCTCGCCCGCATCGCGCACGACGACGATCGGCTCCGGCAAGGCGAATGGCGCACTGTCCGTCACGCCCCGCCATTGAACCGCGTAGCCGTCGCGCAGCGGCTCGATCCGCAGCAGTTCGTTGCGGCTGACCTCGCGCGATTCGAGGCCCGTCAGCTCGACGAGCGCGCCGTTGCCGTCGAACACGCTCGCGTAACCGCGGTCGGCGGCTGCATAGCATCGCATCTGCGCGCCGGCGCGCCCCCGGATCGTCAACCGCGCGATGCGGGTCGGCACGAACGCGTTGCTTCCGTCGGGCCGCGCGGCGGCCGCGACCAGTTGCAGCGCCGAGTCGAGAATTCCGGGGTGCAGCGACCAGCCCGCGTCGCCGGGATCGGCACGCATCGCGCAGGCAGCCTCGCCGTCGCTCACGACGATCTCCGAGAGCCGGCGGAATGTCGGCCCCATGACGACGCTGCGAGCGCGCAGCCACGTATCCAGCAAATCGGTGGAGATCGCTTCGCCGCGCACCTGCGCCGATGGCGCGGCGTCTTGATCCGCGCCCGCTTCGACGCGTGCCGTCGCATGGGTTTCGAAGGGCTCGGGCGTGAGCACGGCCGCCTCGAAACCGTCGCCGTCCCGCACCAGTTGCAGTTGCACCCGCCGCGCCGCGCCCGCCGGAATCACCAGTGCCGCCGGAAAGCGCAGGTCGCTCAACACGCAAGCATCCGCCCCGGTGAGCTCCCGCACGCCGTCGGCGATCATCACCGCGAGGGCCGCGCCCGACACGACGATCTTTCCGTAGATCACGTGATCCTGGAGAAACGGCAGCGTCGCCACACTCCAGTCGGCGTCGAAGAACGTCGCATCCAGCGCGGGCGCGTCGGTCCGCCGGCCGAGGAACGGCGACACGCCGCTTTCGGCGAAGCGTGGCGCGCGGTCGATCCAGAAGCGCTGACGCTGGAACGGATAGGTCGGCAGCATGACCCGGTTGCCGTCGCGATAGTGTTGCGTCAGGTCGAGCGCCACGCCGGCCGTCCACATGCGGGCGATCGCCTCCGGCGACGCCGGATCGAGCGACACCACGCCCGCGCCCCCCGCGCCCAATGCCACGTCGCCGAATTCCAGCACCAGCGCGGCGCCCGCGGCCTCCAGCGCCGCCGCGGCATCGTACGCGGCGTCGTTCGCGCACGCCAGTTCGTCGCGCACCGCCGCCGGGCTGTCGATGGGCAAGCCCGACGATGCGCTGATCCACAGCAGCGCCGGCGCGGCGACGTTGTCCGCGCGACGGTTCCGTACGTCGTCGAGACTCAGCGCGCCGGCGGCGAAGGCCGCCGCGAACACGCCGTCGCCCGTCGCGCACACGCTCGCCGGCACGACGCCGCACGCCCGCACGCGGGCGAGGACCGCGTCGAGATCGCGTGCGCCGCCAAACGCGAAGCTCACTTCCGGCACGCGGGCCGGCACTTCGGCGCTGATCACGTCGGCACCGGAATCGCCCGCGGCGAATGCCCGCAGCGAACCGATCAACCGCTCGCGGGATTCGGCGCGAAACGCCGCGCGCTGTTCCCAATGGCGGCGGCCTATGGCCGCCGTCAAGCACACGTCCTCGAGCCGCACGTCCGGGTTGCCTTCGAGAAACGTCGCATAATTCGCGCACAGTTCGCGCAGCGCAGCGTCGCCGCGCGCCGACAGCAACAGCAGCGGCACCGTTTGCGGCGTCCTGGGTTCGCGCGGCGGCGCGGCCTCCACGATCACGTGCGCATTGGTGCCGCCGATGCCGAACGAACTGACGCCCGCACGCCTGAGCGGCGCGTCCCACGGCACCGTGTTCGTCGGCAGGTAGAACGCGGATTCGCCGCGCAGCGCCGCGATCGCCTGCTCGGCCCCCACCGCCGCCGGAATCTGCGCGTGCTCCACTGCAAGCGCGGCCTTGATCAGGCCGCACGCTCCCGCGGCCGCGTTCAGATGCCCCACGTTCGCCTTGAGCGATCCAAGCGCGCACCGCGCGTCGCCGGGCCGTCGATCGCCCAGCGCGGCGGTCAGCGCCGCCAGCTCGACCTCGTCGCCGATCGCCGTGCCCGTGCCGTGCGTCTCGACATAGCCGATCGACGCGCCGTCGACTTCGCTCAACGCCAGCGCGTGACGGATCACCTCGCTTTGCCCCCGGCCGCCCGGCGCGGTGAAGCCGACCTTCGCCGCCCCGTCGTTGTTGATCGCGCCACCGCGAATCACCGCCAGAATCGGGTCGCCGTCGTCGAGCGCATCCTCCAGACGCCTCAGGACCACGACCCCCGCGCCGTTGCCGAAGACGGTGCCGCTGCTTTCCGTCGTGAATGGCCGGCACGCGCCGTCGGCGGACAGGATGCTGCCCTCCTCGTACACATGCCCTTGCCGCTGCGGCAGCGCGATGCTGACGCCGCCCGCCACCGCGAAGTCGCACTGGAAACTCAGCAGCCCATGCAGCGCATGGACCACCGCGACGAGCGAAGTCGAACAGGCCGTCTGCAGCGTGACCGCGGGCCCGCCGAAATCCAGCCGGTACGCGACCTGCGTCGCGAGATAGTCCTTGTCGACGCCCACCCATTGCTGCAGGAAGCGGTTCGGCGACGCGCGATCGAGCCGGTCGCGCACATGGTCGACCAGATAATCGACGGTGGCCGACCCGGCCCAGATCCCGACGCGAGGGCCGCGCACCGCGCCGTGGCCGGCGCGCTCGAGCGCCTCGTGCACGCATTCGAGGAAAATCCGCTGCTGCGGGTCCATCGCCGCCGCCTGCGACGGCGCAATGCCGAAGTACGCCGCGTCGAACAGGTCGACGCCTTCGAGCGCCCCGCCCGCCCCGACGAAGCCGGGCTGCGCCAACACTTCCTCCGGCACGCCCTCGCGGCGGGCCGCATCGGTGGTGAAGCGCTCGATCGCGATGCGGCCATCGGCGATCAGCGACCAGAATTGTTCCAGCGTGGTCGCGCCCGGCAGCCGACAGCTTGCGCCGACGATCGCCACTGCATCCACGGGTGTTTCGTAAACAGTCACATAGCCTCCTTGCGTGCGCGTGCGCGCTGTCTGTAGGCGCGCACGCCGGCGACGTCCTTCGTGTCGAGCGTGTCTGCGCCGCTCGCGGCGGAGCGCGAGGCGAGCGCGCGAATCGTGGCGAGCGAGAAGAAATCGACGAGCGGCGCAACCGCCACGCCCCGCGACGCCAGCAGCGCGCGCAAGCGCACGATGTGCATCGAGGTCGCGCCGGCGTCGAAGAACCCTTGTTGCGGATCGATGTCGACGCCGACCACCTCGGCGAACGCATCGAGCATCGTCGCTTCGAGCGACGCGTCGCGCCGCGCCGCGGCCGCGACCCGTGCCGCCGGGGCCGGGGCCGGCAGCGCGGCCAGCCGCGCGCGATCCACCTTGCCGTTCGCCGTCAGCGGCAGCGCGTCGAGCACGGCGACGTGGTGCGGCTGCATATAGGCGGGCAAATGCAAAACCAGCTCGGCGCGCACCGCCGACACAATGTCGCCGCGCCGCTGCGGCAACGCGACCACGTGCAACTGAATCACCGTCGCGCCGCTGCGCCGGACCACCGACGCCACCGCGCGCGAGATGCCGCCCGCGCGCATCGCGGCGGCCTCGATCTCGCCCAGCTCGATCCGGTATCCCTGCACCTTGACCTGGCCGTCCATCCGCCCCAGCAACTCGAGTTCCCCATTGGGCAGCCAGCGCGCGAGATCGCCCGTCCGGTAAAGCCGTCTGCCATCCCCATCGACGAAGAAACGGCGGGCGGTTTCCGCCTCGTTGCCGAGGTAGGCGAGCGCGAGGCCGCATCCGCCGAGCAGCAGTTCGCCGGCGACGCCGTCGGGACGCTCACGCCCGTCGGGCGCGCGCACGAAGCACTGCTGGTTCGACAGCGGCTTGCCGTACGGAATCGAAGCCAGCGCCGCGTCGGCCGGCGCGATCGGGTGGACGACCGACCAGATCGACGCTTCCGTCGCACCGCCGAGGCTGATCGGCTGGACGTTCGGGAACGCGTCGCGCAGCCGCTCGGGCAGCGTCGGCGCGATCCAGTCGCCGCTCAGCAGCGCGAGCCGCAGGTGCGGCGAGCGCGGCGCGGCCACGTCGAGCAACAGTTCGAGCACGGCCGGCACGGAATTCCAGATCGTCACCTCGGCATCGCGCAACGCCTGCGAGATCGCATCAGGATCGCGCGCGCGCTCGGGGAACACCACGGTGCCGCCTGCCCCGAGCAGTCCGAATATGTCGTAGACCGACAAGTCGAAAGCAAGCGACGATACGCAGAGCGCCCGATCGGCCGGGCCGACGGCGAAACGCGCATTGATGTCGTCGATCGTGTTCGCCGCGGCTTCGTGCGTGATGACCACGCCCTTCGGGCGGCCCGTCGAGCCGGACGTGAAGATCACATAGGCAGCGTCGTCCGGGCCCGCATCCGCCACCGGCGCGGGCGCGACGCGCGCGAGCGGACGGTCGAGGCGCAGCGACGGCACCGGCAGATCGATGTCGCCCGTCGTCACGACCGCGTGACGGGCGCCCGCCTCACGCAGCAACTCGTCGATGCGCGCCGACGGCCAGGACGGCTCGACCGGCAGATAGGCCGCGCCGGCCAATTCGATGCCGAGCAGCGCCGCAATCGCGCGCGGCCCCGGCTCGACGACGGCCGCCACGACATCGCCGCGCGCGACGCCGAGCCGCTGCAGCGCGCTGCCGATGTCTTCTGCGTCGCGCAACAGCGCGCCATAGGTCAGTGCCGCACCGCCCTGCCTCACGGCGACGGCATCGGGGCGCGCATTCGCTTGCCTGACGAACGCCGCCTCCAGACGACGCGGCGCGCGCTCGACCTCCGTCGCATTGGTCGCCGCACGCCGTGCGGCCTCGTCCGGCGCAAGCTTCGCAACCACGGGCAGCTCGACGGCCGACGGCTCGGCCGCGATCGTCGCAAGCGACTCGACGAACGCGGCGAACATCGCGTCCACCATCCGTTCGGGAAACAGCTGCGTGACGTATTCCCACATCACGACGAGACGCTCGCCGCGCCGACCGAGGATGGCATGCAGCGAGACCTGCGGCGTCGGATTGGCCATGTCGACCACCCGCCCGAGCGCGTCGAGCACTGCCAGATCGTCCGCCGGGTCGCCCGACAGCAGGCTCGTCAGGACCACCGGCATCAGCACCGGCGCGCCGTTGCGGCGACCGAGCTCGCGCAGGATCGCCACGCCGGAGCACCATGGCTCGTCCAGGTCGGCCCAGACTTGCCGCTGCACCGCCCGGGCAAGCTCGACGAACGAAGCGTGACGCTCGCGCAGGGAAAGCAAGGTATTGCTGGTGTAGTCGCCGATCGCTTCCCCGGCTTGTGCCGCCCTGGCATTGCAGGTCACGTTGAGCGTGAACTCGGGCGCCGCCGACCACAACCGCACGACGTCGGCGAACGCGGCGGTGCACAACGAAGCGAGCGTGACGCCCAGCGCCTGCGCGCGCGCCGTCAGCGCCGCGGACAGCGGCTCCGGCAATTCCCGGCGAAGATTGACAAAACGTGGGTCGACGACGTCGGCGAGCGCCATCGCCGCCGGCAACTCCGGCGCGGGCGCAATCGACTCGACGCGGCGCAGCCACGCTTCGCGGCGTTCATCGGGCAACGGCGGCGGCGCGGGCGGCACGATGCCGGGAGACGGCTCGCGAGACGCGCCGTGCGCCAGTTCGCGCACCAGCCGCAAAAAGCTGCGCAGGTCGCCGGCGAGCAGCCCCAGGCGCACATGCAGAACGGACATCGTGTCCGTGATGCGGCTGAAGCATGCGGCGACGGGGCGTCCGTTGCCGTCGGCCAGTTCCGCACGCACGGCGCACAAGCGCTCGGCCAATGTCGACTCTTCCAGATCGCGCAGGTCCTGCTGAGGCAGGACCGGATCGTAGGCGTGCGCCTCGAAGACCGCGCGCCCGTCGCCGCGCACCGCCATCCGCAGCGCGGGGTGGCGTTCGACAAGCTGCGCCAGCCGCCGGCTCAGATCGGGCACGCGGGCGTGGTCGACTTCGAAATCGACGCGAATATGCGGTTGGACACTACCGAGCGGCACGCCACTTTGCTGGCCGATCCAATAGGCCTGCTGCATCTCGGACAACTCGAACGGCTGGTCAGCCTCGTAGTGCCTCGGCGCCGCGGGGGCCGCAGTCTGCGCGCTGTGCCCGTCGCTGATTTCGCGCCTCAGACTATCGGCCGAAGCGGCGAACAGCGTCGCGAACGTCAGGTCCACACCGTGGCGCGCGCGCACCGACGCGGCCAGCCGCGCGGCCGACAGCGAATCGAGCCCGAGGTCGATGAGCCGGCTGGCCGGCTGCGCCGCAGCCCCCGGCACAAATCGCGCGATCTCGGCCAAGATAGCGTCGCCGGCCATGCCGCCACCGTCATCGGCAACGATCTGCAAGTCGCCGCGCGCGAGCGCGTCGCGCGTCGCCGCCCGGCGGGTCTTCCCGCTCGACGTACGAAGGATGCTCCCCCGCCGCAGCAACACGATGCGCGCCGGCGCGACGCCGTGTTCGTTCATCAACGCCGAGCGGATCACCGGAATGATCGCGCGGGCCGCCGTCTCGTCGCAGCCGCTGCGCACCTCGGCGCCGACCAATATCCCTTCGCCGTCCGCGCCTTCGATCGCCGCGGCGAATACCCGCCCCATCCGGATGGCGGGGTGGCATCCAGATATGGAGTCCTCAATATCATGGCAATAAAAATTCCGGCCGCCGACGATGATCAGATCCTTCAGCCTGCCTGCGACGAACAGCGAGCCGTCGTGCACGAAGCCGAGATCGCCGGTCCGCAGCCACGGACCTTCGCCGTCGTCGAGTCGCGCGCGAAAGATCCGCTGCGTTTCTTGAGGACGACGCCAGTAGCTCCCGGCGACGGTTCGCCCGCTCACCCAGATTTCGCCGATGACATCCGGCGCACACGGCCGGCACGTTTGCGGATCGACGATTCTCACACGCGTGTCGATCAGGCTGGTGCCGCACGATGCGAGTTCGACACCGTCCCGATGCGGGACGACGCGGCCGAGCGCCAGCGCATCGCGCTCGAAACGCGCGCTGCGCATCCCCTCGCCACTGCGTCCCGACGCCACCTTCAGGGTCGCTTCGGCCAGCCCGTAACCGGGGGTCACCACCGATGGCCGCAAGCCGAACGGCGCGAACGCCGCCTCGAAGCGGCGTACCGTCTCGCAACGAATCGGTTCGGCTCCGTTGAGCGCGAAGCGCAACGAAGAAAGATCGGTTTCGGGCGCGAGATCGGCCGCTCGGTCCGCGCACAACGCGTACGCGAAATTGGGCGCCGCCGTGTGCGTGCCGCGCACGGTCGCGATCGCCCGCAGCCATGACATCGGTTGTGCGATGAATTTTTCCGGCGGCATTAGATACGCGGTGAAGCCGCAGTACAACGGCGTGAGAATGCCGTAGACGAGGCCCATGTCGTGGAAATACGGCAACCAACTGACCATGACGCTGTCGGGGTCGTGCAGCGCGGCGCTGTCGAGGTCCCTGATCGTCGCGCGCAGCCCCGAGTGCGTCACGGCGACGCCCTGCGGCGTTCGCGTCGAGCCGGACGTGTATTGCAACAGGGCGGGATGGTCGTCGGTGACCACGCTCAGGAACGGCGCGCGACGTTCACCGTCGTCCGTGCGCATCCACTGAATACCCGGCAGCGCCTCACGCTCCTCGGCGGTCAACGCGATAGCCGCGCCGCAATCCTGCGCGATCGCGAGCATCGTGTCGCGGCCATGCCGAGGCGCCACGGGAACAGGAATCGTGCCGGCCAGGCAACAGCCGAAGAAGGCGGGAATGAAATCGAGAGGATTCCGAAAAGCCAGCATCACGCGATCGCCGACCGACGCGATGCGCGCCAGGCGGAAAGCAATCGCGGATGCGCGTTCGCATAGACACGCATTGGTCAAACAAACGTCTTCCGATGAGCCGACGGAAGCGAACGCAGGAAAATCGGGGGCCGCTTCGGCACGCGACATCAATTGCCCGGCGATCGACTCGGCGCCGGAATACGTGGAAGAGCGACCGTTCCGAGCCTTGTCGTCGACGGGAGGCGGGGGCGATGCGCCGATACGAGAGGTGCTCATGACGTCGCTTTCCTATTTCGGCTTTCGTTTCGGCTGGCGGTGCAGACGCGCCGAAGGGGGCCGCATGCCGCCGCGCGCGGAGGATGAAGCGCGCGCCATCCTCTTCGCTCAGCGCGGCGCGCGCTGGAATCATCGGGCTTCATGCGCTGGCGCCCGATCACGCATCCGCCCGTCGGTAGTTCTCGGCTGACACTGCAAACTTGCCGGCTCACATCGGAAATCATCGAGTATCTCCTTGTCACATCTACATCGATATCCGGCTGCGCAAGAACATTCACGATCACGTCGACTGCGAGCTGCTGTCGCCCGAAATCGGACATGTCACGTGCCGAGCATCGACAGATTGCCGAACGCCCCCTCGTGAATGACCGGGCTGTCGGCGAAGGCCTCTTGCCAGGAATGGCCGCGGTACGTGAGTCTCGATGCGTGCGCTGCGGGAAAAGACATGTGCCGTCACGCGTACGAACATAATGCGAGCGGCTCCGACTTGACCTCGCTTTTGATATAAACATCGCCTCCGTGCTTGACCGCTTGAGCAACTCTTTATCAACGCTCGGATATGCGCTCACATTGTCTATATCCGCGTTTCCTCGTCCCCATCACCATTGCGGAAATTTGATCAAAATTGCTTTCTATCTGTCCCGATTCCTTGGAAACATGCGCATAACCAACATCTAATCGATCATCAATTGACGACGATTGGAAACAAATCGAAAATTATTTTCGATGTTCAGGTCAATTATTTCCCGTTTGGCATATACCGCCTTTCGTTTAGCGATGGCATTTCCGGCCACTCGTGGTGCCCACGATTCAGCGACGCTGCGTCGTCCAGCGTATCGAAATCCCGCAGCTGCCTCGCGCCTCCCTACGCTGCCAGCGCACCAGCCCCGTGCGCTGCAAGACGAACGGAACGCACGCTCGGGCTGATCGATGGACGAACCGGGAAATCGGCGAGAGAGCAACATTGCCTGCCCTTGTGGCGATTGCACGAGGGCGCATGCCGACATGGCGCAAAGTCTATCGAAATTGGGGCATGTCCCATCAATGCATGCGCACGGCTTCATCGCATCCATATTGCATTCTGAATAAGAGAATGCAATCGGCAAAAGTCATTTTTATCTCGTGAGACGACCATCCAATTTATTCAACTCTGATTCCGATTTGAACGTTTTTTGTTTATATAAGTCACATGGCGCTGAGGGTCGCGAACCAACAGGAAAATGCAAAACGGCTATCGGAAGCCGTTCGGCGATATGCGCCATTGATTCCCGTCTGTTAGCGAATGAAAAGTGATTCTTCGCTTTCCCAATCAAGGAGCCAGAAAGATGCGCACAGCGATTTCTTAAATCAAGCATTCGCTTCACCCACGTCACAGCGAGTTCGCGCGAGTCCGCGGGAAGCGCCTCCGCTCGCCCACCGCCTTCGAATCCGGCCGCATAGCATTGGATCATGTGCAACAACATTACACATTCCGCCCGCACTCCATCCGGCGCCTCCCGGCTCTGTTCAAGCGCTTCCTTGCGGAACACGTCGAGCATCACGCAAAGCGCCCCTTTTCGCTCGAGCTTTCACCCGTGACTCCGTTTGTTGCAAGCATAAGAAACTTGAGGCCACCCATGCATTCCGTCACTACCCGCGACAACTTCCCCGTCTCAGCCGATGCGCCCACATGGCTTCACTATCAGGACCGCGATCATGCGAGAGTGACTCCGCTCATGCAGACCGACGTATGCGGCATGTACCGGTGCGAAGTATTGTCCGAGACATACCAGGTCGAGATCGAAAGCAATCGCCACCTGTTTTTCCTATATGACCGGCACGCCGTGTCCACGGGCGGCACGTGGATCGACGGACGGCGCGTCGCAGGGCCACGCCGGCTCGACGTCGGGCTCGACTACTTGCCGCCGCTGCACACGCTCAGTTGCAAGGGCGGCTCCGGTGGGAAGGTCAGCTATTTCATATTTGCCGTGGATGCTCGCGAAACGGGCTTCATGGACAGTGCGTCATCGATGCTCAAGCCGGCGATGAACGTCACCGGCGAGGTGTTGCTCAAGCTCATGCGACACGTCGTGGACACATCAACCAATCGCCATAGATGGCCGTACTTTCACGATCACATGGCAGTCGCGCTGCTGTCCGAGATGCTCCGGCTTCAATCGACCGAAGACAACGCGAGCGGCAAGAGATTCTCCAGCGCGCAGCACCGCAGACTGACCCATCACATCGACGAAAATCTGAATTCGTCGATCACTTTGAGGGACCTGGCTGGCGTGGTCGGGCTAAGCGTGTACCATTTTTCCCGTACGTTCAAGCATCATTTCGGCGTGCCGCCGTGCAAATACATCACGGAAAGGAGAGTCGAGAAAGCTAAACGGCTGATGCGCCGGGGAAATATGCGGCTGCTGGACATCGCGATCGAAGTCGGCTTCCAAAGCAACACTCAGCTGTCGCGCTCGTTCCGCCGGGTCACCGGCCAATCTCCGCGCTGCTATTTGATGTCCGTTGACGAAGTCGCACAAAGTACGTAGAGCGAAATACAGTCGTCACGATTTGGCTGACAACGATGTTGCCTCGCGTCGCAGTCGCTCGTGCTGCGCGACTCATACCGTTCGATCAACGATTCGCCACAAGCGAAACGGAGTCGTCGCCAGCACGAGGGCCGCGTGGCCGTCATAGCGGGCTCAGCAAATGGGCGCTTGTTGGGCCGGCGGAATCCAGAATGAGCCCGAGGCCGATCGCGATTGCGTGCCGCGAACGCCTCCGGAGGAAGTTGAGGGTCGGCCGGGATTCGAAAATATGCGAATCCTGGCCGACCCTCAGGGAGGTCCGCAATCGACGTGTGCGGATTCGCGGGCTGCTGGCGCCAGCGCCGAGGCGTCCCTGCAGGAGTGCGTGAAGTGATCACGTTGTCGGCTGGCGCCCGCATCCGGCTTGCGATAGTTAGCGTGTCCTTCCTGCTATTCGATGTGTCGTCGAGGCGCAGCTGGTTGTACCGCTGCCCCTTGATTTCCTTCGTCTTGATGCCGGACAGGTAACGGTTGCCCGGCAGCCGGCCCGTGTGGCTGAACGTCGCCGGCGGATGCGCGCCGTTGCTCAGCACCCCGATGATCACCAACCGGTCCGGATCGCCGCCGACACAACCGAGAAGGACTTCCATGCCGACGCGCGGCAGAAACGATGCCCCAAAATTCGTTCCCGCGAGACTCGTCGCGACGCGAATCGGCGCGCTATCGCCCGCATTGTCGTTGGTGCCCGCGCCCTGCGCGTGCGCGTGGTCCGCCGGATCGAGGCCGTGAATCCGCACGCGCACGCGGCCGTCCTCGTCGCAGAACACTTCATCGTCCTCCGTGCCGACGATCGTGCCCGTCAGCAGATGCACTGGCGGCAAGTCCGTTCGCGGATCGTACGCGGGCGCGAGCGGCACGCCGCGGCGCACACAACCGAACGCGTTCTCGTAACGCGTATCGGCATCCTTCGCGAGCGCGGCCGGTAATGCAGGAGCTGCCTGCGCGAGATTGCGGCTCGCCGCGAACAGCGCCTGCACGCGTTCGTTGAACCCCTTGGGGAGGTTGTTCCAAATATCGTGGTCGATCGACGTGATCACGAACTGGCGCTTGTCGGCAAGTTGCACGTCCCAATCCGGATCGCCAGTCAGCGTGATCCACGCGCCGACGGCGAGATCCCGCACACTGCTGACGCCGTCGTAGCGTTCGGCTTCGAACTCGTGCGCAAGCATGCGCGCGCGCGTGAGTCGCTCGTGGTCGCTCCACGAATCGCCCGCGTGCGGGATGTCGATCGCGACGTCGGTGAGCAACCTGGCCAGGTCGTTGCCTGACTCGCCCTGATCGAGACTCGAGCCGACGGTCGATTCGTCTATCCTCGCCTTCTTGTAGTCCCACGACGGCCGGCCGGCCTTGCCCGGAACCAGTTGCCGGTGCAGCGCGAACAGCGTGACCGTGTCGCGTTGCTCGGTGCCGCCGTCACGCGGATGCAATCGAACCGTGCCGGCGGGCGCTTGAGGCAGCGACATCGGATCGTCGCAGCATACGAGCGTATGCACCGGCGTTTCGTCGTGAACGTTCTGCATGCGCTTCGCCGGGCCGGCCTTCACAAACACGGTGATCCCTTCGCGACGCAGCAGGCGACGCACTAACAGGCCGTTGAATTACTGTCCGTCCTGACGTATTTTCCCTTCCGCCGTTCACGACGATCACCGCGAAGCGTTCGATTTCGGCTCGCTCTGCCGATTTCAATGCGAATGGATCAACGTCGTGGGCTTCCCGGTGCCCACTCTGGTACCTCAGGCGCTCTGCGGGCGCAACGCGGCCAGCGATCTCAACCGCGTCAGGTTGTAGGCTGCCATCGTCAGAGTCAGCAGTTGGTCCACTTTCTCGAGACCACGAACCATGACCTGTCGCAGCGGGCCTATCGTCTTGCCCCAGCCGAAGCACTGCTCAATGCATTTCCGTTTGCGCTGGCTCAGCGCGTAGCCCAGGTGCCGCGTCGTGCGTTTATCGATCGCGCTGCCGCCGCTGCGTTTCGTGTTCCGCGCCACATGCGGCGTCACGTTCGCGTCCCGGCAAGCCTTGATGAACCCGCGCGTGTCGTAACCCTTGTCGGCCCCGACCGTGATGCGTCGATCTGGTCGCGCGACGTCCTGCAACATCTCGGCGGCAACGTCGCGTTCGGCTCGGCCATTCGCCCGGCTGGCCTGTACATTGACCACCAGACCGTGCCGATTGTCGGTCAGCACATGACCGAGATAGCTCGGCAGCGCCGGTGCAACATTGCTCTTTCGGTACAGGCGGCTGTCACCGTCGCTCTTCGATTCATGCGTTTCGTTGCTGCGCGGCTGGCCGTGCCAGTTGCCTGGCGGCCGGTCGTCGTCGCTACCATCTTTGCGACGGATGCTCTTGTGGCTAGCCCAGGCCTGAATCAGTGTGCCATCGACGCTGAAATGTTCGCCCGACAGCAGGCCCCGTTTCTGCGCCGTTTCCACCGTCGCGTTGAACAGCTCCGTCACCGCGTCGAATTCCAGTAGCCGATCCCGGTTCTTGCTGAACACCGAGTGGTTCCAAACCGCATCCTCGATCGACAGGCCTACGAACCACCGGAACAGCAGGTTGTACGAGATCTGCTCGACCAGTTGCCGCTCGCTGCGGATGCTGTACAGCACCTGCAACAGCATCGCCCGCATCAGTTTCTCAGGCGCGATGCTCGGTCGGCCTCCCTTCACGTCGACTTCGTACATCGCCGAGAACTTCGCATCCATCTTCGACAGTGCTTCGTTCAGCCACGTCCGGATCTGGCGCAGCGGATGCGCCTGCGGAACAAATTCCTCTAGCCTCACCGTGCTGAACAACGATTCGTTGTAACCGTCCGCGCCTCGCATCTGCCTGCTCTTCCTTGATCTCGGGAGCCTACATCGTGCAGGACGGACCGACGTATTTCAACGGTCTGTTAAGCGGCGGCTTCTCTCCGCGGTTGAGTTGACTCGGATCATGCTTTCTCGCATTGATACAGTCGACCCAATCATGCAGGCATACATCCGGGTAACGGAAGCTTCCGCGCTCGCCGAAGCGAACCGAGCCGAGCGGGAAATCGCGCGTGGGATAGATCGCGGGCCCTTGCACGGTGTGCCAGTGGCAGTGAAGGACATTTTTGACATGAAGGGAGTGCCAACAACGGCAGGCATGGCAATTCGCGCCAATGCCCTTGCGACGGAAGACGCCACAGTCATTCGGCGATTGCGCGAAGCAGGTGCTGTGATACTCGGTAAGTTGTCTATGACGGAGGGCGCTTACGCGGAACATCGGGCGCCGTTCCCGACACCACGTAACGCGTGGCACGCCGACTATTGGCCTGGTGCGTCGTCGAGCGGTAGCGCGGTTGCCGTATCCGCCGGTCTCTGTTACGCAGCGCTCGCATCCGAAACTGGCGGCTCGATCCGCCTGCCCGCCGCTGCCAACGGAGTTACGGGTATCAAGCCTACTTGGGGACGTGTGTCTCGCCATCGAACGTTCGAGCTTGCCTCGACCCTCGACCACGTTGGTGTGATCGCTCGATCGGCTGCTGACGCTGCGGCCGCTCTTGGAATTGTCGCCGGCCGGGACCCCGCCGACCCGACTACGTCGCTCCGCGCAGTGCCTCAATTTTCCGTCGAGCCGTGCCATGACCTCGAAGGCGTTCGGCTTGGCGTCGACACGTCGTGGCTCGGCGCGCGCCTCAGCAACGTGATGTCCCTGGCGATCTCCGATGCCATTGCGACGCTCTCTGACCTCGGCGCGACGATCGTGGAGGTTGCGCTGCCAAATGTCGAAGAAATGATCTGGGACTGGTTTCCGGTATGCGCGGTACAAGCGGCAGTCGCACACGATACGACCTACCCATCTCGCAGAAGCGAATACAGTCCGAGTCTCGCGACGCTGATTGAGCAAGGACGCGCACTGCCGGGCACGCAGTACCAACGATTGCTGTTGCGCCGTCAGGAGTTCCGAGGCAGGCTGCTGGCGTTGTTCAGTCAAGTCGATTTCGTCGCGCTGCCTGTATTGCCGGCTGGCGTTCCGACGATCGAACGCATGTCTAGAATTGACGACGAACTTATTGCGGACATCCATCGATTCACATGCCCATTCAATATGGCCAGTTTGCCTTCCGTGGTCTTGCCCTGCGGATTTTCTGCAGACGCGATGCCGCTGGTTTTTCAGTTGATCGGTGCACCATTTTCTGAAGCAGAATTGGTGAACGCATCCAACGCATTCCAATCCGCGACTGACTGGCATGCGAAACACCCGGTAGGCGCGTGAGAGGGCCAGAATTCTCCAGGAAATTCCAAATAATTTTTGCCAAAGCTCGTGCCCATGATTCCCGTGGATTGGCCTAACCTTAATGTCACGACGTGTCTCCCACGATATTTCGTCAGTACACACATCAAATTCATCACAAGTTGTCGCAGTACATATCATATTGAATGCGTCCTCGAGATACGACGACGGTGGTCGATGCACTTGCATGTTGAGTTGATGCTGACCAACATCTCGAAATAAAAGAGTGATCGCCGTTTCGGCGATCGCGCCCCCCTCTGAGGAAAACCGGATAGAAGCAGGCGGTGGTCTGAGACCAGTAAATACGTTTCTCTGCCTCGTGTCCGCAGATGCCCATGACGCCCCCCCAATTTGATGGCATGGCCTATCGATCGGCAGATGAGACAATTTCAAGTGCTTTAAGGACTATCGGTTTGTCGACCATCGTCCCGTCAACGGAGACTGCTTCGCCACCACTCGCCTGCGCGGCTCTTACGACACGGCGTGCCCATTCCGTTTCCTTGTCGGAATAGGCGAATGGCCTCGGCGCGGCTGCGGAACCATTCCCGGTTCAGCAATTCGTCACGCAGCTTGCCGTTGAAGCTCTCGACAAACCCGTTTTGCCACGGACTGCCCGGTGCGATGAAGGCAGGACCGATGGCTACAAGAAACGTCTCAAGGTAAGCGCCTCACGGCGACCGTCGTAGACGAGGGCGAGAAGCGACATCAAAGTGGTGCCCATCATTTTCGATTTGATGGACATCACCGTGACAGAGCCGGAAGCCAAGCCCGGGAGCCGCAAGGGGCGCCCAAACTATGATCGCGAGTTTCGACGCCGTCTTGCGGCCGCGGCATGCGAGCCGGGTGCTTCGGTCGCAAAGCTGGCGCGCGAGAATGGCATCAATGCAAACATGCTGTTCACGTGGCGGCGTCGCTATCGCGAGCAATTGCTGGCCCAAACGACGTCGCTGATTCCGGTGGCGGTGGTCGATGAAACGCCGGCGCAGCGCGTGACCATGCCCTCGGAAGCTCGGGCAGTGGGCAACCGCACTACTCGAGCCGGGACAATCGAGATTCGATTCGGTGAGGTGGTCGTCAAGGTGGACGGCATTGTGGACGCCGACACGCTACGTGTTGTACTGGGGAGCATGCAATCGTGATCTCTCTTCCCACGGGTACCCGAGTCTGGCTGGTGGCCGGCGTCACCGACATGCGCTGCGGATTCCAAGGGCTGGCGGCGAAGGTGCACACGGCGCTCGAGGACAATGCGCTCAGCGGCAACGTGTTCATCTTCCGGGGCCGGCGCGGCGATCTCGTGAAGCTCATGTGGGCAACCGAGGACGGGCTCTGGCTTCTTGCGAAACGGCTTGAGCGTGGTCGTTTCGTCTGGCCGCAGGCCGATGGCGGCAAGGTTCATCTGACGGCAGCGCAATTGTCCATGTTGCTCGAAGGCATCGATTGGCGGCAACCGCGTCGCACCGCTGCACTGTCGATGTTGTAAACCGAGCAGAAGGCTCGTAAACTGCGCCGCATGTCGAACGGCGCCGAACTTCCTGACGATGTTGAAACGCTGCGAGCATTGCTGCTCGAGGCTCGTGCTCAGCTTGCCGAGCGCGATCTGGAGATCGAGCAACTCAAGGCTCAGCTCGACAAGCTTAGGCGCATGCAATTCGGACGCAAGTCCGAGCAGTTGGACCGCGAGGTTGCACGGCTAGAAACAGCGCTCGAGGACCTGACGGGCGAGCGTGGCGTCGCCGATGTGCGGCGCGCCCGCCAATCAAGCGCAAGCACGCCTGTGAGCGACGCATCGCCGAAAGAAGCGCTGCCGCCGCATCTGCCACGCGAAGAACGTGTACTGGAGGCTGACGCAACGTGTCCGAAGTGCGGCAGCGCAATGCAGCCGCTCGGAGAAGACGTGTCCGAGCAGCTCGCCCGCGTCGCGGCGGTGTTCAAGGTGATTCGTACGATCCGGCGCAAGACGGTTTGCCCGTGCGGCCACCACTTCTCGCAGCCGGCGATGCCCGGCCTGCCGATTACGCGCAGCATCGCCCATCCGAGCCTGCTGGCCGACATCCTCGTCTCGAAGTACGCCGACCACGCCCCGTTGTACCGCCAGTCGCAGATAGCCGCGCGCGACGGCGTGAAGCTCGACCCGGCCAGCATGGGCCGCTGGGTCGGCCAGTGCGAGGCCCTTTGCGATGCGCTGACCGAGGCACTGCGCCGCTACACGGTGGCGCCGTCGAAGCTGCACGCGGATGACACGCCTATCCCGGTACTCGAGCCGGGCAAGAAGAAGACGAAGACGGGGCGCCTGTGGGTGTATGTGCGCGATGACACTCGTTCGGGCTCGACCGAACCGGCCGCAGTGTGGTTTGCTTACTCGCCGGACCGCAAAGGCATTCATCCCCAGACCCACCTGGACGGATTCAAGGGTATCTTGCAAGCCGACGCCTACAGCGGCTTCAACGAACTGTACGAGAGCGGCAAGATTCGCGAGGCGGCATGCTGGGACCACGCGAGACGGTACATATACGACGTGCATGCCCGAACGCCTGCCGAGGCGACCCGGGAGGTGCTCGAGCTGATCGGTGCACTTTACGCGATCGAGGCCGACATCCGCGGCAAACCCGCCGCGCAGCGGCTGCGCGTGCGCCAGGAGAAAAGCATCCCGCTGCTCGCGGCCATCAAGACGTGGATGACGGACAAACTCGCGACGCTGTCGAAGAAATCCGAATTGGCCAAAGCGATCCATTACTCGCTTAATCAGTGGGATGCCCTCGTGCTGTACTGCGAAGAGGGCCGTGCCGAGATCAGCAACGCCCTGGCCGAAAACGCGTTGCGCTGTGTGAGTCTGGGTCGAAAGAACTTCTTGTTCGCCGGCTCCGACAGTGGGGGGAAACGGGCCGCGGCGATGTACAGCCTGATCGGCACGTGCAAGCTGAACGGGATCAACCCGCGCGCTTACCTCGAATACGTGCTGACCCATATCGCTGATCACCCCATTAACCGCATCGACGAATTACTACCCTGGAACGTGGCAAAAAAGCTGCCAGGGAAGTCTTGCCCACCTGCCTCCACGGGCTGATTGCCAGCGGGCCAACATGAGCGCTCGATAACCAATCATGCCTCACGTGCGCGCCGGATTGCGGACGGCCTTCGCGAGGCGCTTACATCGCGCCCGCCTTTGTCTGCGGTCAATTGCTGAATCTGCGTGTCGAGCTGGAACAGCAGCGTGCGGTCCGCGTCGTCGGGTAATCCTCCCGTCCAGTAGGTGGGATCAGAAGTAGAATTTCCAGCAAAGGGAGTTCTACGCAATGAAGAAGTCGAAGTTCACGGATAGCCAGATCATGGATGCGCTCAAGCGCGCGGAGGCTGGCGTGGCGGTGCCGGAGATTTGCCGGGAGCTGGGTGTCAGCACGGCGACGTTCTACAACTGGCGCAGCAAGTACGGCGGGATGGACGTGTCGCTGATGGCCCGGATGAAGGAGCTGGAAGCGGAAAACGCGCGACTGCGCAAGATGTACGTGGAAGAGAAGATCAAGGCGGAGATCGTCGCAGAGGCGCTGGCAAAAAAAGACTGAGGCCATCTACCCGCCGCGAGATGGCCAGAGAAGCAGTAGCGAGCCGGGGCGTGTCGATCCGGCTCGCATGCGAGGCATTTGGCGTAAGCCGGACGTGCTACCGCTACGAGCGGCAGCGCAATGCAGGGAACGAGCAGATTGCCGACTGGCTGCTACGGCTGACCGACAATCATCGCAACTGGGGCTTTGGGCTGTGTTTCCTGTACCTGCGCAACGTGAAGGGCTTCGGCTGGAACCATAAGCGCGTGTACCGGATTTACCGAGAACTGGAGCTGAACCTGCGCATCAAGCCTCGTAAGCGGCTTGTACGGCAGGCGCCGGAGCCGCTGATCGTGCCGGCGTCGGTGAATGCGGTGTGGTCGATGGACTTCATGCACGACCAGTTGAAGGACGGCCGCAGTATCCGACTGTTCAACGTGATCGACGACTTCAACCGCGAAGCATTGGGCATCGAGATCGACTTCTCGTTGCCCTCAGCGCGCGTCATCCGGGCTCTGGAGCAGATCATCGGCTGGCGAGGAAAACCGATGGCGATACGGTGCGATAACGGTCCCGAGTACTTAAGCGAGGCAATCACGCAATGGGCAGCCAGGCATGGCATCGCGTTGAACTACATTCAGCCGGGCAAGCCGCAGCAAAACGCCTATGTGGAGCGATTCAACCGGACGGTGCGCTATGAGTGGCTGTCGCAGTACTACTGGGACAACCTTGCGCACGTGCAGAGCTTCGCGACCGAATGGATGTGGCAATACAATCACGAGCGCCCTAACATGGGCCTTGGCGGCATGACGCCGAAACAGCGGCTCATGGCCGCGGCATAGTCTCTACTTCTGACTCGCGTTAAAAGCGGGGGGATTACCGTCGCGCACCATGCCCTGAATCCAGAAAAACGACGCGATCCGCGCGCCGCGCGTCACGGGCGAGGCGTATTCGCGCTGTGGTCTATTAAGGCGGGCGAGTTGCTGCTCGAGTACAAAGGCGAAGTTATTGCGTGGCGAACTGCAGTCCGGGCACACCGTCGCAGTGGACTGGCCGAGCATACCTTCTACTTCGGGCTTTCCAATGGACGCGTCATCGACGGCGGCAGTGGCGGTAACAACGCCCGATGGTTCAATCACGCATGTGAACCAAATTACCATGCCGTCGAAGCAAACAATCGCATCTACATCGAAACGATCAAAAGCATCGCTCCAGGCGACGAACTCTAGATCGACTACTCGTTGGATCTCCCAGAACGGGCAACCAACCAACTACGCCGACAGTATGCCTGCCATTGCGGTGCCACGCGATGCCGTGGCACGATGATCGGACTCAGGTAAGCGGCCGCTAAGCTGGGTCAGTCTCCAGCGAGCTTTGACCAGCGCTTCATTGCCCGGCTGAAAGCCGAGGTATTTTTGTATCCCAGTCTTGCTGCAATTTCCTTGGTCGATTTATTCTCCGAAAGATACCGCGAGGCAATATCGCGTCGCACCAAATCATGCAAGGCACTAAAGGATGTACCCATCTCCTTTAATTTGCGCTGTAAGCTCCGCGGTGACATTCCGAGCTTTCCAGTGAGCTTGACGACATCCTGGCACATCGGATTGTCGTACATTATTCCAAGCAAGCGCCCGACAAGGTCAGCCGGAACCCAGTGCGATAATTCGAATTCACGTTTTTCACACGCCCTTTTTGATATCTCGAACTCGATAGAATGTGCAAGCGGTAGTCTTGTGTCTAGCAAATCAGCGTCGAATTCCAAGAAATTTTCCTTGGTGCCGAATATCACCTCGCAGTTAAATATATCGGAATATACGTTGGCATGAGCCGGCGGCGGAAAGGCGAGTCCCAGTCGTCTAAACGTTGGAACTCTACCTATGAGATCGATTATTTCACGTCTGACTGCGGCGAGGCACATATCTGTATTGAGAACCAGAAGATCTGCTCGGTAGGTGTACCCACCGACTGTAACGCGAGCAAGGTCGGCATTCACCCTTAGCGTAATCTGAAAATAGCTGATGGCCATCAGCGGATGCTCGTACGCAAGGCGCATCGCGTCGCCCAAGGTTGGGCTGACTAGCATCGCGTGCCCCCGGAGTCCATATGCCGTCACCGGAATTGAATTGCCAATATGAAGTCCGATAGCCGAATTCCCGGTTGCCTCAAGAGCATTGGCGAACAAGACCATTTCTTGAGCATGCGTTACCATCGCATTGGCTTTCTCAATTTCCTCCGGCGATATCCCTGTACCTCTCAATATCACTTCGGCAGAAACTCCCATTTCTTTCATCACATTGAGCGCAATGACGATGGTATGGAGGGGCGCGGGGCGCTGCGCAGCAGTGCGACTGAACACGTTGGCTACCGGCTTCATCCGAATCCTTGCTCTGGTTCAGTTTTTCAACGACTTAGTGAACACAACTTGGCATCCGTATTCATCCAGGCCCTCGCGTTTCCAGCCAAGCCGCTGGTAAAAGCCGTCCGCTCGCGAACCTGGGTCCGTGACCAGTTTGACCTGCTGTACGCCTTGACCTTCCAACCATTTGATCGCGTGCTCAAGTAACTCACGCCCAATGCCGTGCCCGTGGAAGGATGGCTTCACGAACAGTGCGCAAATAAACGGCATGTCGGTCACGACGGGCAAACAAACACCTACCGCCTCGCCCCGGTACTCACAGATCCAACCACCTCCTTGACGAATTTGCTCTATCAGAAGATCGCGATCAAGTAGGTGGATCTGGTGCGGGTGAATCCGATTCTCTTTCACGGAGAAGCGGATGTCGTAAAACGCCCCGATGTCGGTCACCCTCATCGGGCGGTATTCTAGTCTGTCGGCCATTGTCATATTGGCTAGCCACTCTGATTTTACATTGTGAAATACGTCGGCGCGCAACATTACAATGTCGGCGTCGGCATCACTATTGTTGCACATTTGCCGCCACGTCCTCGTGGTTGCCTTTCAGGGCGCTGGGTCCGTTGGCATTATGATGAACGTAGGTGGCGGAGTGCGCTGAAGGTACGAATGGCATGCAGTCATTGTAACGGCATGCTTGCAAGCGAGACACAACATTCAAACTGTTAATAAACGAATCAACATAGAGCGACTCCTAAGCTTTATGATGATAATCGGCATCCGTTCGTTTCGTCATGTGAAATGATGATGGTGTTCGATGCGAGCACATAACCCTGTAACAAACTTGGCGCTTTGAGATAACAGATTGGCGCGTTCAGCACGCATGCGATCTATAAATATGGTGGACAATTTGTTACGCTTTATCTCCGGTAAGCTGATCGATTCGAGGTAATCGGTGAATTTTCGAATCCCTACTCTAGAGAAGTTTAAATCATGGCGAGCGGTTTACGAGCCGACCTCGCTTGTTATGATTTTGGGCGTAATACTACCCCTCGCGGTTCTCGCAGTCATATCGTTGAGCGCACCGCTCGAGTTCGGCGGAGTTTCGTGGGGGGATTTCACGATTCGTGCCTATGAGCGCGTAGTGTTTGATCGTGACTGGGACGGCTCGCTGGTACTTCAACAAGGCTACGTGAGCATCTTCCTGCGGTCTGCGACCATGGCGTTACTGGCGACTTCCGGGTGCGTGCTCCTTGGATTTCCAACCGCTCTATTTATCGCAACCCGTGCACCGATTTGGAGGGCCGTCCTGTTGGTGCTCGTGACCATACCATTCTGGACATGTGTCGTGGTGCAAATGTGCGGTTGGATTATCGTCATGGCGGACAATGGATTACTTAACCGTGTCCTTGCCGTGTTAGGCCTCCTTCGAGGTCCACTAGGACTACTTTACACCGACATCGCGACTCTGGTCGGTCTCGTCTATGCATTCACTCCTTTTATGGTTTTGCCGATTTTTGCGGCCCTCGACAAATTTGACTGGCGATTGGTCGAGGCGGCTTACGATCTTGGTGCCAATAAGGGAGGGGCGCTTCTGCAAGTGATCGTCCCAGGCTGTCGTCCCGGCATCATGGCTGGCATCGGGCTCGTCTTCGTGCCAGCACTAGGTTCGTACGCGATTCCTAGCTTGCTTGGCGGCAATCACGCATTCATGGTCGGGAACCTGATCGATTTCCAATTCGCGGGTGGCCGCGATTGGCCGTTGGGCGCAGCTATGTCGTTTGTCCTCCTCGCTGTCGTTCTTCTGGCCATGCTCACGCTGCGGCTGACATCCACCCTCCAGCGACGGAAACTTGCCCATGACCTCGCGTGAACTGCGCCACTTTCCGATGACGGCAGGACTCGCGATTGCTGTCCTCTTGTTTCTCTATCTGCCGCTGGCGGTTGTCGCATGGATGAGTTTCAATCGGGGGCCGTCGGCCCTTGTGTGGGAAGGTTGGAGTATCCAGGGATACCTCGAAGCATGGTCTGATCCGACGCTCATCCGTGCAACGCAAAACTCCCTGATCTTAGCTGTGTCGTCTATGGTTATTTCGACCGCGCTCGCAACGAGTGCGGCGGTTGCTGCATGGTCACGGCAGGAGGCGTACAACTTCGATCTCCGCGGATCTGTAATTGCTTTGCCGCTCGTCATACCGGAGGTTGTTCTCGCGATCGCTACCGTGATGGTGTTCTCGATGTTTGCATTCGAAATCGGGTTCGTTGCCGTCCTGTTTGCGCATGTGGTGTTTTGTGTCCCACTCGCATATCTTCCGATCAACGCGCGTCTGAAGACAATCGATCGAACATTGCTTGAGGCAGCAGCCGACTTGTCGGCCCCGCCATGGGCGGCATTCCGTCAAATAACGGTTCCTTTGGCATTGCCCGGTATCGCCGCCGGTGCGCTGCTTGCCTTTGTCGCGTCCATGAACGACTACGTCACCAGCTACTTCTTGGCTGGTGCCGGCATGACCACCTTGCCCGTGTACATCTTCAGCGCATTGAAGATTGGAATTACGCCAAAGGTGAGTGCGATCTCGACAGCCGTCATTGGGCTATCGTCGATTCAACTACTGACGGTCTGGGTTCTCGGCAGGGAGGGGGCAGGGCAGACTGCCACGCTGGGGCAATCCGAGTCGTATCACACGAACATTCAAACGATAGGAACCGTATGAAAAAAGTAGTCGGAGCAATGCTGTTGCTTGCTGTTGGTCATGCCGTCTCAGCCGAGCTCCACATCGGAAGCTGGCCGGACTACCTGCCCGATACGCTGATCAAGAAGTTCCAGGCGGAAACCGGCATCAAGACGACGCTCGACACCTACGCGAGCGATGCAGCCCTGACTCAAAAGCTGCAGTCGGGCGGAGGCGGCTACGACGTAGTGATCGCAGGGGACTATTACGTTCCGGTGCTTGTGAAGTCCGGACTCCTGCAAAAGCTTGACAAGAGCAAGCTGCCGAATATCGCCAACATCAAACCCGAGTATCGCCATCCGTCATTCGATCCGAAACGGGACTACGCAATGCCATACACCGTCGTGCTGACTGGCTTCGCGTACGATAGCGCGCGCGTTCCCGGTGGGAAACTCGACGAGAGTTGGAAGTCGTTCTTCGATCCGCCGGCGGAGTTGCGCGGACAGATCGGCGACCTGGACGTCGAAGAGGAACTGTATATGGCCGCGAGTTGGTATCTGGGACAGGATGAATGCACAGAAAATCCCGCTGATGCGAAGCGGGTGCTCGACGTTCTGCAAAAACAGAAACCGTTCGTGAAGACGTACAGCAATGACGGGACCATAGATCGTCTCGCATCCAAGCAGATCGCAGTGCAGCATATCTGGAGCGGCGCCGCTGCGCGTGCGCAGGACCGCCTTCCCAGCATCACGTTTGTATACCCGAAGGAGGGCGTCCGTCTGTTCATGGATAGCTTGCTTATCCCGGTAAAGGCACGAAACAGCGACTCGGCATATCAATTCGTCAACTGGATGATGCGCCCAGAGAACATTGCACAGGTTACAAATGCCGTTCGCTACAACAACGAGATCATCGGCTCCGAGCGGTATATCGATGCCGCACTATTGAAGAACCCAGCGATCAAAACCCCGGAGCAATACAAGGTAAGGCTCCGCCCTTACAAAATATGTTCGCCGGGTGCGATTCAGTTACGAAACAAAGTCTGGCTAAAGTTGAAGGGAAATCGCTGATACACCATAGGCCCAACGAGCTCCAAACCGGCGAATAATCGAAGGAAAGAAAAATACAAGCTTAAGACGGCATGCCTGGATGTTCTGGAAAGGGCCGTCGATCCTGGCGTACTGAAATGATGCGGCCGTGGGCAATGCTGCGAACATTACCCACGACCTGACCTAGGTGTACACACTGAGAGACCACCATGGCTGAATCTATTCTACGGGAACATCGGGACACTTGTCGTTTCGATATCTCAACGCTTCCTTTCGTGACGACGCACGCAAGGCCGCACACCATGAATCGCCAGCGCCCGTGCTCGTCGCGCACGAACATTAGGCCTCCATTAGAAAACCAAAAGACCTCAGGCAGTCGGATGTTCGGGCGCCGTTTAACGCCCCACAGTGGCCGACCTTCGATCGGCAATTCGACCGTTTCTTCGAACACCGCTCGCTGGAATTCAATCCGATACGTGAGCGACACCTGATGGTTAAAACCGCTTAGGCCACCGCCTTCTGCCCTCCGATCTGCCTCGGAGCAGGCGGTTTTTGCGATCGTCGATATCGACGATCGCCTTTTTATTCTCATCGTGTCGTCGAATGCATGGCGCACGATACGCGCCCCTGACGATGCGCGGTACTCGGATGTGCACGTTTAACGTAATTCTATTGGAGAGACATTGTGACTTGAGACGTAAGCGCCTCGCGAAGGCCGTCCGCAATCCGGCGCGCACGTGAGGCATGATTGGTTATCGAGCGCTCATGTTGGCCCGCTGGCAATCAGCCCGTGGAGGCAGGTGGGCAAGACTTCCCTGGCAGCTTTTTTGCCACGTTCCAGGGTAGTAATTCGTCGATGCGGTTAATGGGGTGATCAGCGATATGGGTCAGCACGTATTCGAGGTAAGCGCGCGGGTTGATCCCGTTCAGCTTGCACGTGCCGATCAGGCTGTACATCGCCGCGGCCCGTTTCCCCCCACTGTCGGAGCCGGCGAACAAGAAGTTCTTTCGACCCAGACTCACACAGCGCAACGCGTTTTCGGCCAGGGCGTTGCTGATCTCGGCACGGCCCTCTTCGCAGTACAGCACGAGGGCATCCCACTGATTAAGCGAGTAATGGATCGCTTTGGCCAATTCGGATTTCTTCGACAGCGTCGCGAGTTTGTCCGTCATCCACGTCTTGATGGCCGCGAGCAGCGGGATGCTTTTCTCCTGGCGCACGCGCAGCCGCTGCGCGGCGGGTTTGCCGCGGATGTCGGCCTCGATCGCGTAAAGTGCACCGATCAGCTCGAGCACCTCCCGGGTCGCCTCGGCAGGCGTTCGGGCATGCACGTCGTATATGTACCGTCTCGCGTGGTCCCAGCATGCCGCCTCGCGAATCTTGCCGCTCTCGTACAGTTCGTTGAAGCCGCTGTAGGCGTCGGCTTGCAAGATACCCTTGAATCCGTCCAGGTGGGTCTGGGGATGAATGCCTTTGCGGTCCGGCGAGTAAGCAAACCACACTGCGGCCGGTTCGGTCGAGCCCGAACGAGTGTCATCGCGCACATACACCCACAGGCGCCCCGTCTTCGTCTTCTTCTTGCCCGGCTCGAGTACCGGGATAGGCGTGTCATCCGCGTGCAGCTTCGACGGCGCCACCGTGTAGCGGCGCAGTGCCTCGGTCAGCGCATCGCAAAGGGCCTCGCACTGGCCGACCCAGCGGCCCATGCTGGCCGGGTCGAGCTTCACGCCGTCGCGCGCGGCTATCTGCGACTGGCGGTACAACGGGGCGTGGTCGGCGTACTTCGAGACGAGGATGTCGGCCAGCAGGCTCGGATGGGCGATGCTGCGCGTAATCGGCAGGCCGGGCATCGCCGGCTGCGAGAAGTGGTGGCCGCACGGGCAAACCGTCTTGCGCCGGATCGTACGAATCACCTTGAACACCGCCGCGACGCGGGCGAGCTGCTCGGACACGTCTTCTCCGAGCGGCTGCATTGCGCTGCCGCACTTCGGACACGTTGCGTCAGCCTCCAGTACACGTTCTTCGCGTGGCAGATGCGGCGGCAGCGCTTCTTTCGGCGATGCGTCGCTCACAGGCGTGCTTGCGCTTGATTGGCGGGCGCGCCGCACATCGGCGACGCCACGCTCGCCCGTCAGGTCCTCGAGCGCTGTTTCTAGCCGTGCAACCTCGCGGTCCAACTGCTCGGACTTGCGTCCGAATTGCATGCGCCTAAGCTTGTCGAGCTGAGCCTTGAGTTGCTCGATCTCCAGATCGCGCTCGGCAAGCTGAGCACGAGCCTCGAGCAGCAATGCTCGCAGCGTTTCAACATCGTCAGGAAGTTCGGCGCCGTTCGACATGCGGCGCAGTTTACGAGCCTTCTGCTCGGTTTACAACATCGACAGTGCAGCGGTGCGACGCGGTTGCCGCCAATCGATGCCTTCGAGCAACATGGACAATTGCGCTGCCGTCAGATGAACCTTGCCGCCATCGGCCTGCGGCCAGACGAAACGACCACGCTCAAGCCGTTTCGCAAGAAGCCAGAGCCCGTCCTCGGTTGCCCACATGAGCTTCACGAGATCGCCGCGCCGGCCCCGGAAGATGAACACGTTGCCGCTGAGCGCATTGTCCTCGAGCGCCGTGTGCACCTTCGCCGCCAGCCCTTGGAATCCGCAGCGCATGTCGGTGACGCCGGCCACCAGCCAGACTCGGGTACCCGTGGGAAGAGAGATCACGATTGCATGCTCCCCAGTACAACACGTAGCGTGTCGGCGTCCACAATGCCGTCCACCTTGACGACCACCTCACCGAATCGAATCTCGATTGTCCCGGCTCGAGTAGTGCGGTTGCCCACTGCCCGAGCTTCCGAGGGCATGGTCACGCGCTGCGCCGGCGTTTCATCGACCACCGCCACCGGAATCAGCGACGTCGTTTGGGCCAGCAATTGCTCGCGATAGCGACGCCGCCACGTGAACAGCATGTTTGCATTGATGCCATTCTCGCGCGCCAGCTTTGCGACCGAAGCACCCGGCTCGCATGCCGCGGCCGCAAGACGGCGTCGAAACTCGCGATCATAGTTTGGGCGCCCCTTGCGGCTCCCGGGCTTGGCTTCCGGCTCTGTCACGGTGATGTCCATCAAATCGAAAATGATGGGCACCACTTTGATGTCGCTTCTCGCCCTCGTCTACGACGGTCGCCGTGAGGCGCTTACGGCGCGATGCCAGCGTGATCGCGCTCACCGGGATTTATCACAATCTGCTGCGGCGGTGGGCCGATGCGTGACGCGAACTGGTAACGCTGCTTTCAATAGTCGGTAAGCACCCGAAATTCCCTTCCAAGCCTGAACCCCAGCGTAGGTTTTGGCATAGGTTTTTTGGAGGAAAAATCGAAATTTGATGCAAGCGAGATAAGGAAGATGTCTCCGGAGACTGATGAGGCAATCGACGGCTTCGTTGGACTTCGGATCGTCGTAACGACAAAGCGCGAAACTTGGGTCTATCGATATAAGTCGCCACTCGATGCCAAGATGAAGCACATCAAGCTTGGGGAGTTGCGATTCTCCTGAGAAGGCCGGACAGTGCCGGCAATCGAACGAGCCATGCCTCCTGTTCGCGCAGGAACCGTCGCGCCTGGGCCTGCAGCTCTCGCCACGCGGACAGCAGTTCGTGCGCGGCCTGCGTGAGGCGCGTACCGCCCCCGCCCTTGCCGCCCGTCTCAGTCGTGAACAGCGGTTGATTCGCCAGGTTCGCGGCGCTCTCCTGCAGCAGCCACGCACCCTTGTAGCTATAGCCGGCCACGCGCGCGGCGCGGTTGATCGAACCCGTGTTGTCGATCGCCTCGAGCAGCGCGAAAAACCGCTCGTCGAAGCGACCCGCGAGCTTCATGTCGCCGCCCAACAGCGTCGCATCGTCGCGCCCGTCTCCCGCGCACGGCCTCCGTCAGTCGGCCTCCGTCAGTCGGCCGCGGGCACGCGCAGCAATTCGCGGATGCGCTGCTCGCGCGGCGTGGGCCGCAGCGCTTCCCGACGCCCGCACTCGAGCTCGGTCGCAATCCCGCGCCGCACGTCGACCTCGCGCACGGCCCGGCCCTGGTCGATCACGAATGCGACGTCGGCCAGCGCCGTCACGTCGTCGACATCGTGCGTGATCATCACGACGGGTATCTGCCATTCGCGGAGCACCTCGCCGAGATAGCGGCGCAAGTCGTCGCGCAGCGACGGATCTAGCGACGAGAACGGCTCGTCGAGCAACAGCAGATCGGGCCGGCACGCGAGTGCGCGCGCGAGCGCGACGCGCTGCCGTTGTCCGCCCGACAGCCCGTCCGGCCGGCTGCGGGCCAGCGGTGCGAGACCGAAGCGCTCCAGCAGGCTCTCGACGCGCAGGCGCGCCTCGTTCGACAGGCGAGCGCGGTACCAGGTCGTGAGTCCGAACGCGACGTTCTCGCGCACCGGCAGATGCGGGAACAGCGCGTAATGCTGGAACAGGCAGCCGATGCCTCGCCGCTCGGGCGGCACATCGATCCCGTGGGCCGCGTCGAACAGCGTGCGCCCGTTGACGCGCACGCGCCCGTGCCGCGGCGTGAGCAGCCCCGCGATCGTCCGCAGCGTCAGCGACTTGCCTGCGCCGGAAGGTCCGTACAGCGCGACCACGCGCGCGTCGGACGCGAAGCGCATCGCGAGCGCGAAATGCCGCGCGCCGTCCGACACCGCCGCCTCGAAATCGACGTCGATCACCGGCGCGCTCCCTCACGCATGCGCGAAGCCGTAGCGTTTCAGGATCGCCTGCGCGGGCGGGCTGAACAGATACGCGATGAAGGCCTTCGCAAGCGCCGGTTCGCGGCTCGCGCCGACCGCGACGACCGGATAGCTCACGGGATCGTGATCGTCCACCGTCTGCACGATCGCGACCCGATCCGGCATCAGCATCGCGTCGGTGCGATAGACGAAGCCCGCGTCGGCCTCGGCGCGCGCGACGTAGTCGAGCACTTGCCGCACGCTGTCGGACTCCACGATCTTGGGCTCGAGCGGCCCCCAGAGCTTCGCGCGCTCGAGCGCCTGCTGCGTGTAACGGCCGCACGGCACGGTCGCCGTCTTGCCGATCGCGATCCGCTTGACGGCCGGGTCCGCGAGCGCGGCGAGCATCTTCACGCGCGACGCCTGACCGGCCGGCACGACGAGCACGAGCGTATTCGACGCCAGCGTCTGCTTCGTCGCCGGATCGAAGATGCCCGCGTCGATGCCGCGCGTGACGCTCGCCTCGTCCGCACTGACGAATACGTCGACCGGCGCGCCCATGCGAATCTGCTGAAGCAGCACGCCCGACGCGCCGAAGTTCAGGCGCACGGTCACGCCGGGATGCGCGGCCTCGAAGTGCGTCCCGATCTCCTTGAACGCATCGGTCATGCTGGCGGCGGCGGATACCGTCAGTTGCTGCGCGAGCGCGATGACTGGCGCGAGGGCACAGAACACGCAGGCAAAAAATCGGAGAGCGGATTTCACGAGGCGGTCTCCCGGGATCAACGTAGCGTGAAAAAGCGTTTGGACAGCACGAGCACCGCGATCGACAGCCCGGACGTGACGCACGCGAGAAAGAACGCGGTGCCGTCGCGGCCGTCCTGCATCGCGTCATAAATGGCGAGCGACAGCGTCTGCGTCTGCCGCGGGATGTCGCCCGCGATCATCAGCGTCGCGCCGAACTCCCCCATCGCGCGCGCGAACGCGAGCAGCGCGCCCGCCAGAATCGCCGGCCACGCAAGCGGCAGCGTGACGCGCACGAACGTCGAGAACGGCGACTGCCGCAGCGTGCGCGCGGCCGCCTCGAGCGACCCGTCGACGCCGGCGAACGCGGCGCTCGCAGACTTCAGCACGAGTGGCAGCGCGACGATCGCGGACGCGAGCACTGCTCCGTGCCAGTTGAATACGAACGTGTACGCGAAATGCGTATAGATCCACGCGCCCAGCGCGCTGCGCCGGCCCGCCGCGACGAGAATCCCGTAGCCGATCACGGTCGGCGGCAGCACGAGCGGCAGCATGCACGCGGCCTCGCAGATCGCGTGTCCCGGAAAGCGGCGGCGCGCGAACAGCCAGCCGAGCGCGATGCCGACGATCGACGCGAGCACGGTCGCGATCCCTGCGACTTTCAGCGACAGCAACAATGGCGGCCAATCGATGCGTTGTAGGAAATCCGACATTCGCGACAACCTCCGTTATGTAACGGTCTACATCAGGATTTCAGCAAGATGCGGGCCATGCGACGACATCGATCGCTATCCGGCGGAGACGCCGAGATGCGCCGCGAGCCGCGCGAGCGCCGCCTGCCTGCGCTCCGGATCGTGAGCGGCAGGCTTGAGCAGCAGCCGGTGCGGCCCGAGCAACGCGGCAAGCCGGCGAATCTGCGCCTCGCAGCGGGCCGGGTCGCCGAACACGGCGTTCGCGGCGATGTCGGCGCCGCTCGCACCGGGCTCGAACATCGGCGGCAGCTTGCCCGGCGGAAACTGCGCCTGCATCAGCCGCGGATATTCGCGCACCCCCGCGACACCCGTGTCGACCGCGCGGCGATCGTCGTCCTCGCAATGAAAGAACCGGACAATCGCGAACGGCAGATCGGCGCGGCGCGTGCGCTCGGCGCTCACCTGCCCGGCGACCAGTTCCAGCGGCACCGCCGGCGTCGCCATCAGGCCGAAGCCCTGCTCGGCCGCGAGCCGCCACGCGTCGCCGCTCAGGCTCGCGAGCCAGACGGGTACGGGCCGTTGCAGCGGACGCGGGTGGATCGCGATGTCCTCGTACCGAAAAAAACGGCCGTCGAAGTGCGTGGCGGGCTCATGCCACAACCGGCGAACCAGCTCCAGCGCCTCGAACGTCCGCTCGCGCGCGGCGTCGGCCGACGGGATGCCCGCCTGCCGGTACTGGTCGGGGAACGGGCCGCCACGCGCGACGCCGAATTCGATGCGCCCGCCGCTCAACAGATCGAGCGTCGCGACGTCTTCCGCGACCCGCACCGGATCGTTCAGCGCGAGCAGCGACGCGCCCGTGCCGAGCCGTATCCTCGACGTGCGCGCGGCGATCTGCGCAAGCAGCACGGTCGGCGCGCTGCCGATCGCGAAGCGGCTGTGATGGTGTTCGGCGACCCAGACGTCGTGAAACCCGAGCGTCTCGGCAAGCACGCCGGTTCGGATCGTCTGCTCGAGCGCGACGCGCTCGTCGCCGTCCTGGTTCTCGACGTTGAGGAAGACGCCGAGGCGAGGTAATGAAGTAGACATGTCGGGTTCGTGACGTGGAACGAAAGATAGGTTGTGCCAATGGGACCCGTCAGCCATGACGCGGGCACGCACATGCCGGGACGGCCGTGCCTCGCCTCGTGCGCTGCACTCTCTGCAGGCCGGCGATGAAACTCGCGACGCCCGAGGTTCGCAGCGCGAACCAGCGCACGCGATGACGCGCGCAGTGCGCGCGCAGCGCGGCGAGCGACTCGGGATCGATCGTGTCGAGCGGAACCAGCACTGCATCGGCCTGTTGCAGCAGCGACGCGAATCGCTTCGCCCGCGCGCCACCGTCGTCGTCGATCAGCGCGACGTGATGGACGAACTCGCCGCGCGCAGCCATGCGCGCAACACCGCGTTGCTGCCCGGCCGGCCGCCGACGTAGACGTAGCGGCGGCCGACCAGCGCCGCCATCAGCAGGTCGCCGTCGAGCAGCACCCGCTCGACGGCCTGCAGCTCGTGCGCGAGGCTCGGTGACGCTGATCACCGACGGCTGCCTCGAATGCGGAAGCTGCCGCATCCTGTGCAGCGACCATCAAAACATCGAATGGGAGTATCCGCGGGGCGGCCACGGGGTGCTGTTCAAGTTCGGTTGAGGGAACACTGCCGCCAGCCGAACATAGCCTGTTATGGTGCGCCAGACGCCTCGTCCATCTGCCGGTAACGTTTGATCCCAAGAGCGGCATTTGAACGGACAAGAAACCATTATCCCGTCGCGATTTGCCGCAACGAGGGGCGGGACCGAACTACCTGGAGTGATGTCGAGGGACGATACTGACCTGCCCCCTCGGTAAGGCCAACGGGCGTCTAGCAAAGTCCCTTCAAACCAGCTCCCGGAAAGCGGCAGGCGCATCCGCCGTTGCCGGAAGTTTCGCCGCGAACGCTGCAGGCGAAAGGCAATCCATCCAGTGCGCCGTGTCGCCTTTACTCGTTGTAGTCCAGGCGCCGGGCGGCGATAGGCACCTGGGCATGCGCGAGGCTCGTGAACCAGTGCTCGCTTAGGCAATCGAGCGCGCGAAGAACGACGAGGCGCGCGCTGCCCGAGCGGGCCGACCGACAATAATCTCCCGAGGATTTCCGGCGGCTGGCGCTACCCGCCGATGCTTGCGGGGCGTTGCTCCCGCGGGTGCGACGCCAGTCAAATCGAACGGGGCGACGGGCCCCTCCGAGCCCGTCGCCCCGCGCCCGCTGCTCGGCCTCGGCTCGAGGGCCGAGGCCGGCCAAGTCGTTCACGAAACCACGCCCTGAATCTTGTGCGAGAAGCTCGCCCGTTCCGCCTTGTCCATCAGCGAGAGGAACTCGTCGCGATCCATGTGGACCAGCTCTTCATGGTCGCCGGCCTCGAAATACACGTCCGGCTGCTGCGCGAGGCTCTCGTCGAGGAACGTCTGCATCCCGTAGGCCATGCACACGGGCGGCAGCGCGCCCACGTCGCAGTCCTTGAACAGTTCGCGCAGTTCGACTTCCTTCGCGAGCACGAGATGGCGTCCGGTCTTCGCCCAGAGTTCCGAAAGCCGCACCGCGTGCGTGGTCGGCAGCACGGCCGCGACGTAGCCCTGTGCGTCTTCGAGCAGCACGGTCTTCGCGAGACGGTCGCCTGGAATGTGCGCCGCCGCGGCCGCCTCCATGTTCGAGTGGCTGTAAGGATGATGGATGACTTCGTATCGCGAAGCCTTCTGGCGCAGGCAGTCCTGCAAAGTGACGGACATCGACATGGCACACCTCCGTCTAACAAACGTTGATCGCCGCCGGTTGGCAGGATGTCTCTAGAATAGGTCGCGCTCGCTCGTCCGAACAATGCGGCGGCGCCGCACCTACGACGGCTCGAGCCCTCTTTCGCGCAGCCACTCGCGGTTGAAGAGCCGCGTGCGGTAAATGTCGCCGCGATCGCACAGCAGCGTCACGATCGTATGCCCCGGCCCCATCTGCCGTGCGAGCCAGACGGCCGCCGCGACGTTGATTCCGCTCGATCCGCCGACGTACAGCCCCTCTTCGCGCAACAGCCGGTAGACCATCGCCACGCACGCCGGATCGTCGATGCGCACCGCGTCGTCGATCGGCGCGCCTTCCAGATTGGCCGTCACGCGGCTCGATCCGATGCCTTCCGTGATCGAGTTGCCCTCGACCTTGATCTCGCCCGTCTTCACGTAGCTGTAGAGCCCGCTTCCGCACGGGTCCGCGAGCACGATGCGGATCTCGGGATCGCGCTCCTTCAGATAGCGGCTCACGCCCGCGAGCGTGCCGCCCGTTCCCGTCGCGCAGACGAACGCATCGACCGTGCCCGCCGTATCGCGCCAGATTTCCGGGCCGGTCGTCTCGTAGTGCGCCTGCCGATTGACGAGGTTGTCGAACTGGTTGGCCCAAATCGCGTTGTCCAGCTCGGCGGCGAGCCGCCCGGCGATCTTCTGATAGTTGTTCGGGTCCTTGTACGGCGCGGCCGGCACGGAGCGCACGTCCGCGCCGAGCGTGCGCAGCAGCGCCATCTTTTCCGGCGACTGCGTCTCGGGAATCACGATCACGCAGCGGTAGCCGCGCGCCGCGCAAAGATGCGCGAGCCCGATGCCGGTGTTGCCGGCCGTGCCCTCGACGACGGTGCCGCCCGGCTTCAGCGCGCCGCGCCGCTCGGCGTCTTCGATGATGTAGCGCGCCGCGCGATCCTTGACCGATCCGCCCGGGTTCATGAATTCGGCCTTGCCGAGAATGTCGCAGCCCGTCTCCGCGCTGAGCTTCGCCAGGCGGATGAGCGGCGTGCGTCCCACGCAGTCGACGAAACCCTGCCGCACGTCCATGATCGTTCCCCCTTCCCCGCCCGCGCGCCGGCGGCTCGACCTACATCAAGGATAGGTGACGGCGCCGGCCGGCACCGCGCTTTCGCCGCCGCGAGCCGCGTACTAAGCTGGAAAGCGGCCCGAAAGCGACCGGGCCTGCGGCGCTCGCGCGCCGGTGCATTCGCGTCGCCACGAGACGAGGTGCGACATGCTGCAATTGCTTACCGTTGCGATCGACAAGCCCGAGACGACGAACTTCATTCTCGGTCAGACGCATTTCATCAAATCGGTGGAGGACATCCACGAGGCGCTCGTCGGCACCGTGCCGGGCATTCGGTTCGGCCTCGCGTTTTGCGAGGCGTCCGGCAAGCGCCTCGTGCGCCGCTCCGGCACCGACGGCGAGCTGACCGAGCTCGCGTGCCGGAACGCGACCGCGATCGGCTCGGGCCACTGCTTTCTCGTGTTTCTCGGCGAGGGCTTCTATCCGGTCAACGTGCTGAACGCGATCAAGGCCGTGCCCGAGGTCTGCCGGATTTTCTGCGCGACCGCGAATCCGACCGAGGTCGTCGTCGCGCAGACCGATCAAGGACGCAGCATCCTCGGCGTCGTCGACGGCTTTGCGCCGCTCGGCGTCGAAAACGACGAGGATGTGAGCTGGCGAAAGGCGCTGCTGCGCAACATCGGCTACAAGGCGTAGCCGCCGGGCGGCGAACGACGCTTTGGGCCGATTTTCGGCCGATTTCGGGCTGATCGCGCGCTGCGTGGGATCGATGCGTTCGCGGGCACTTCGCGGGCACTTCGCGGGCACGTTTACCGCCCCGTTCACGGGCACGATGCGGCGTGCCGGCGTGCCTGCATGCCGGCTCGAATCAGACGCTCGCCGCGCCGGCAATCGATGCCCGCCGTTCAACCGAGCGAGCCGCCCCGGCGCGCGCCGAACCGCTCGCCGCGCGGCAGACAAAACCGCGACGGATCGAACGGGAACGCCACGCGCCGCGTGCGCCCCATGATCTCGCCGCCCCCTTCCGTCACCCCGCTCCATACCGCCGATTTCCGCTGAGGATTGCGTAGGAAAACGCCGACAAACCGCTGCAGCGGATGACGCGAAGTTCGTCGTCGGCTGATTGGATCGGTGCGGCCCGTGGACGATACTTGGGTCACAACAAAGAGAATTTCATGTTTTGCGGCGGCGCTCGAGAAGCGCCGCAGCGAAGGAGACCAACATGAGCCTCGCCGCGCAAGATCTGATCGAATTGCTCCGTCTCGCCCAAGGCGGCGCCGGCGCGCTCACGCAACACCTGCTGCGCGAAGTCGCCGGAAATCTCATCGCATGCGGCGTCGCCGACTGCCGCGAAGGCTGCTGATTCGGCGGCGATCGACCGATGCGGGCGCGGGCGAGCGGCGCGCCCGCCTGTCGCCGAACGGGTGTCGAATCCCGGTTTTCGTTCGATCGACGATTCGCCGCGGCGGTTTGCATGCGTCGCCGCGATTGCATTGCATGCGATGCGCGTGTACTGACGCAATGCTCCGCCGATCGGCGCGGCGCGCGCCGCGCGGATCAACGCCGAAACGCATGACGACCGCATGACGACGACGTCCGACGCCGCTCCTCTGCCGCGGGAAGCCGCCTGAATGCCGCGGCTCGCCCGGTTCCTGACAGACTTGTCACCGCGCGGTCATCGCCACGCACCGCGCCGTCGTCACACTGGCCGGGTCCGCCGTTCCGGCGGCGACCACCAAGCGAGACATTCGATGAAACGAGCAACATCCATGGCCGTCGCGGCGCTTTTCGCCGTCGCCGCCTCATCCGCGTTCGCGCACGGAATGCCCGAGCGCGTGTTCAAGGAGCGCAAGCCGATTCGCGCCGAAACGCCGCAACAGCCGCAGCGCGACGCGCCGTCGCCCGCCTGTGCGCGCGACTGCGCGGCCGGCGCGAAACTCTCGCAACGCAACGACGGCGCGCCGGGCGCGAACCCGCGTCCCGTCAATATCGAAAGCGCCGCCGGCGCGCATTCGGCCGTCAGCGGCGGCTGAGCGGTCGAGCGACTGAGCGGCGATCCGGCGTCACTGCATTACGGCATCACGGCATCACGGCATTACGGCGTCACGGCGTCACGGCGTCACGGCGTTCGACTCCAGCGCGCGTCCGCGCGCCGTCGCGACACATCCTCCATGTCCGGCTCGGCCGATGCGTTCCACCGCATCGACCGCATCTGCCGCATCGGCCCTCGACACGCACTCCGCACGCCGACACGCCCCGCCGCACCGATCGCCCCCCTCCCGCGCGAACGTGACAAAAATGTCATGTTCGCCTCATGTTTGCATTGCGGCACGCCCCGTAGCATCGATCGCGTTTCACCCAAACTCGATCACCCATGCCCAAGCGTATCTTCGCCGCACTCGTGTCGGCCGCGATCGCGGCGTCGGCGGTGCAGGCGCAAGCGCAGTCCGCACCGCCCGCCGTCGCGCCCGGCCGGCCGACCGCCATGCCCGCCGACGCCGGCGCGCCTTCCGCGCCGACGCCGCCCGCGTCCACCGCCGAGTCCACCGCCGCCCCGCCCGCGCTGTCGCTCGACGACGCGCTGAACCTCGCCGCGGCGAACAACCCGCTGCTCAAGAGCGCGCAATCCGACGCCGATGCGTCCGTCGGCGCGCTCGTCCAGGCGGGCGCGCGGCCGAATCCAAGCGTGTCGCTCCTGCAGGAAGGCTTCGAGCGGCAGGAGCGGACGACGACCGGCCTCGTCAACCAGACGATCGAGCTGGGCGGCAAGCGGCGCTCGCGCGTCGACGCCGCATCGTACGGCCGCGAGTTCGCGCTCGCGTCGCTCGACGGCCGCGCGAGCGCGCTGCGCGCCGATGTGACGAGCGCGTTCTACGGCCTGCTCGCCGCGCAGCGTCAGTTGCAGGTCGCCGAGGAATCCGCGGCGATCGCCGCGCGCTCGGCCGACATGGCGGACAAGCGCGCGCGGGCCGGCAAGGTGTCGCCCGTCGAGGCGACGAAGGCGCGCGTCGCGCAGACGGCCGCGCAGATCGAGCTGTCGAACGCGCAGACGCGCGTGACGGCGGCGCTCGCGCGGCTCGCCAACGTGACGGGCAGCGCCCTCGTGCGCGAGCGCGCCGCGTCGGGCGACCTCGATGCGCTGCCCACCGTCGAGCCGTTGCCGCAATTGCTCGGACGGCTCGACGACGCGCCGCTCTCTCGCGCGGCGAAGGCCGCCATGCTGCGCACGAACGCGCAGATCGCGATCGAGCGCGCGAAGCGCGTGCCGGACATCACCGTGAGCGCGGGCGTCAAGCGCGTCGTCACGGGCGGCGCGCCGGACAATCAAGCAGTCGTCGGCATATCCATTCCGCTGCCGCTGTTCGATACGAACAAGGGCGCGATTCTCGAAGCGGTCCACAAGGCCGCGAAGGCGAGCGCCGATTTCGACGCCGAGCGCGCGCGCCTGCGGCTCGATCTCACGCAGGCCTACGCGAACTTCGAGCGCTCGACGAATGAAGCGCGGCGGCTGAAGGCCGACGTGCTGCCGGCCGCGCGGCAATCGCTCGACGCGATGTCGCGCGGCTACCAGCTCGGCAAGTTCAGCTTCCTCGACGTGCTCGACGCACAGCGCACGCTGTTCGACGCGCAGTCGCGCTACGTGCTGGCGCTCGCCGACGCGCACCAGTCGTACGCGGACATCGATCGCCTCGTCGGCGCGCCGTCGCGCGACGCGTCCCGCCCCCTCGCCCAACTTCGCTGAACCCATTTCACTGAAGAACTCGCCATGCAACGCAAGCAATTGATCCTCGCCGGGGCGGCCGCGGCCGGCGCTCTCGCCATCGCGCTGGCGCTCGCGCGCGCGCCGTCCACGTCGTCCACGCCGGCCGGAGCCGCCGCCGCTCCCGCATCGGGCGCGGCCGGCCGGCACGGCGGCACGGTGCTCGCGCAAGGCGCGCTGTCGGTCGAAATCGTGCTGTCGGAAAAGCCCGACGACGCGCGCCTCGTCGTCTACCCGTTCGCCGACGGCAAGCCCGCGCCGAAAGGCGCGAGCGTCTCCGGCACGCTGACCCGCTACGACGGCAGCCGCGTCGCGCTGCAGTTCTCGGAAGCGGGCGCGAAATACACGTCGGCGCAGGCGATCGCGAAGCCTCACGTATTCGACGCGTCGATCGACGTGAAGATCGGCGCGCGGCGCGCGTCGTTCCCGTTCTCGCGCGCCGACGGCGCGATCGCGCTGAGCGACGAGCAGATCGGCGCGGCGAAGATCGGGGTCGCGCGCGCGGGCCCCGCGCAGGTGGTCGCGAGCTTCCAGTTGCCGGGCGAGATCAAGTTCAACGAGGACCGCACCGCGCACGTCGTGCCGCGCGTCGCGGGGATCGTCGAGCGGGTCGCCGTGTCGATCGGCGAGAACGTCAAAGCGGGGCAGGTGCTCGCCGTGATCGCGAGCACGGATCTCGCCGACCGCCGCAGCGAGCTGATGACGGCCGAGCGCCGGCTGGAGGCGGCCCGCACGTCGTACGCGCGAGAAAAGACCTTGTGGGAAGAGCGGATCTCCGCCGAGCAGGACTATTTGCTGGCGCAGGTGCAGTTGCGCGAGGCGGAGATCGCCGCGGCGAACGCGCGGCAAAAGCTCGCCGCGCTGAACGCGAGCGCCGCGTCCGGCGCGCTCAACCGCTACGAGCTGCGCGCGCCGTTCGCGGGCACGATCGTCGAGAAGCACATCGCGCCCGGCGAGGCGATCGCCGCCGACGCGAACGTGTTCGTCGTGTCCAATCTGTCCTCGGTCTGGGCCGAGATGGCCGTGCCCGCGCAACGCCTGAACGACGTGCGCGTCGGCCGCCACGCGAGCGTCAACGCGGCCGCGTTCGAGTCGAAATCGAGCGGGCCGATCGCGTACGTCGGCGCGCTGCTCGGCGAGCAGACCCGCACCGCGCCCGCGCGCGTCGTGCTGCCGAACCCCGACGGCGCGTGGCGGCCCGGAATGTTCGTCAACGTGACCGTCGACGCGGGCACGCAAAACGTGCCGGTCGCGGTCGCGAGCGACGCGCTGCAGGACATCGACGGCGCGCCCGCCGTGTTCGTGCGCACGCCGAAGGGCTTCGTCGCGCAGTCGGTCGAGACGGGCCGGCGCGACGCCGGGAGCGTCGAGGTCGTCAAGGGCCTCGCGCCCGGCCAGATCTACGCCGCCGCGAACAGCTTCGTGCTGAAGGCGGAGCTCGGCAAGGGCGTTGCCGACGAGCACTGACGCGCCGCACGCGCCGCGCTCCGCCCCGCGCCGGCGCGCAGCGCTTTTTTTCGCATTCCAGAGGACTGTCACCATGTTTGAGCGCCTGATCCGCTTTGCGATCGCGCACCGCTGGCTCGTGATGCTCGCGATCGTCGCGGTCGCGTCGCTCGGCGTCTACAGTTACCAGAAGCTGCCGATCGACGCGGTGCCCGACATCACGAACGTCCAGGTGCAGATCAACACGTCCGCGCCCGGCTATTCGCCGCTCGAAGCCGAGCAGCGGATCACCTATCCGGTCGAGACCGCGATGGCCGGCCTGCCGAATCTCGAGCAGACGCGCTCGATCTCGCGCTACGGGCTGTCGCAGGTCACCGTGATCTTCAAGGACGGCACCGACATCTACTTCGCGCGCCAGCTCGTCAACGAGCGCATTCAGGAGGCGAAGGACAAGCTGCCGCCCGGCGTCGCGCCCGCGATGGGGCCGACCTCGACGGGCCTCGGCGAAATCTACCTGTGGACCGTCGAAGCCGACGCCGACGCGCGCAAGCCGGACGGCACGCGCTACACGAGCGCCGATCTGCGCGAGTTGCAGGACTGGGTCGTGCGGCCGCAGTTGCGCAACGTGCCGGGCGTGACCGAGGTGAACTCGATCGGCGGATACGTGAAGGAATACCGCGTCGCGCCGAATCCGACGAAGCTGATGTCGTACGGGCTCACGCTCGCCGACGTCGTGCGCGCGCTCGAGCGCAACAACGACAACGTGGGCGCGGGCTACATCGAAAAGCGCGGCGAGCAGTATCTCGTGCGCGTGCCGGGCCAGGCGCGCTCGGTCGACGACATCGCGAACATCGTGCTCACGAACGTCGGCGGCGTGCCGGTGCGGATGAAGGACGTCGGCGCCGTCGACATCGGCCGCGAGCTGCGCACGGGCGCCGCGACGGCCAACGGCGAGGAAGTCGTGCTCGGCACCGTGTTCATGCTGATGGGCGAGAACAGCCGCACGGTCGCGAAGGCCGTCGCCGCGAAGATGGTCGACGTGAACCGCACGCTGCCCGCCGGCGTGCGCGCGATCCCCGTCTACGACCGCACGGTGCTCGTCGAGAAGGCCGTGCAGACGGTCAAGAAGAACCTGCTCGAAGGCGCGGTGCTCGTGATCGCGATCCTGTTCCTGTTCCTCGGCAACATCCGCGCGGCGGTGATCACCGCGCTCGTGATTCCGCTGTCGATGCTGATGACGTTCACCGGAATGGTCAACGCGAAGGTCAGCGCGAACCTGATGAGCCTCGGCGCGCTCGATTTCGGCATCATCGTCGACGGCGCGGTCGTGATCGTCGAGAACTGCATACGCCGGCTCGCGCACGCGCAACACGCGGCCGGCCGCCCGCTCACGCGCGACGAGCGCTTCGCCGAGGTGTTCGCCGCGTCGCAGGAAGCGCGCCGCGCGCTGATCTTCGGGCAACTGATCATCATGGTCGTCTATCTGCCGATCTTCGCGCTCACGGGCGTCGAGGGGAAGATGTTCCATCCGATGGCGATCACCGTCGTGATGGCGCTCGCGGCCGCGATGGCGCTCACCGTCACGTTCATTCCCGCGGCGGTCGCGCTGTTCATCGGCCGGCGCGTCGAGGAAAAGGAAAACCGGCTGATGAGCGCCGCGAAGCGTCTGTACGCGCCCGCGCTCGACGCGTTCGTCGCGCGGCCGAGGCAGGTGCTCGCGGGCGCGGCCGCCATCGTCGCGTTGACGCTCGTGCTCGCGACGCGGCTCGGCAGCGAGTTCATTCCGAGCCTGAACGAAGGCGATCTCGCGGTGTCCGCGCTGCGCATTCCGGGCACGAGCCTCACGCAGTCGATCGAGATGCAGCGCTCGATCGAGAAGACGCTCAAGGCGCGCTTTCCCGAGATCGAACGCGTGTTCGCGCGCACCGGCACGGCGGAGATCGCCGCCGATCCGATGCCGCCGAACATGTCCGACGGCTACATCATGCTGAAGCCCGTCGACCAATGGCCGAATCCGCGCAAGTCGCGCGACGCGCTGCGCCAGGAAATCGAGGCCGCGCTGGCCGGGCTGCCCGGCAACGCGTACGAGTTCTCGCAGCCGATCCAGCTGCGCTTCAACGAGCTGATCTCAGGCGTGCGCAGCGACGTCGCGGTCAAGATCTTCGGCGACGACATGGCGACGCTCAACGCGACCGGCGAGCGGATCGCGGCCGCGCTGCAGAAGGTGCCGGGCGCCTCCGAGGTGAAGGTCGAGCAGACGACCGGCCTGCCCGTGCTGACCGTCAACCTCGATCGCGACAAGCTCGCGCGCTACGGCGTGACGGTGGGCGACGTGCAGGACGCGGTCGCCGCGGCGGTGGGCGGCCGCAAGGCGGGCCTGCTGTTCCAGGGCGATCGCCGCTTCGACATCGTCGTGCGGCTGCCGGACGAGCTGCGCACCGACGTCGAGGCGATCAAGCGGCTGCCGATCGCGCTGCCGTTCCCGGCTTCGGCGGGCGCGAGCGGCCCGGTCGTCCAGGCGCCGTACGTGCCGCTCGCCGAGCTCGCGACGGTCGACCTGTCGCCGGGGCCGAACCAGATCAGCCGCGAAAACGGCAAGCGCCGCGTCGTCGTCAGCGCGAACGTGCGCGAGCGCGACGTCGGCTCGTTCGTCGCCGACGCGCGCGAGCAGATCGCGGCGGATGTCCAGGTGCCGGCCGGCTACTGGCTGTCGTGGGGCGGCCAGTTCGAACAGTTGCAAAGCGCGAGCGAGCGGCTGAAGATCGTCGTGCCGCTCGCGCTCGCGATGGTGTTCGTGCTGCTGTTCGTGATGTTCAACAACGCGAAGGACGGCCTGCTCGTGTTCACCGGCATTCCGTTCGCGCTCACGGGCGGCGTCGTGTCGCTGTGGCTGCGCGGCATTCCGCTGTCGATCACGGCCGCGGTCGGCTTCATCGCACTGTCGGGCGTCGCCGTGCTCAACGGCCTCGTGATGATCTCGTTCATCCGCAATCTGCGCGACGAAGGCATGCCGCTCGACGCCGCGGTGCGCGAAGGCGCGCTCACGCGCCTGCGGCCGGTGCTGATGACCGCGCTCGTCGCGTCGCTCGGCTTCCTGCCGATGGCGTTCGCCACCGGCACCGGCGCGGAGGTCCAGCGGCCGCTCGCCACCGTCGTGATCGGCGGCATCCTGTCGTCGACCGCGCTGACGCTGCTCGTTTTGCCGGTACTCTATCGGGTGGCGCACTCGGCGTCGCTGCGCGCCGCGCTCGGCGAGCGGTTCGCCGGGCGGCTCGCGAAGCTCGCGCCCGCGGCCGTCCTGCGCCGGCGGCGCGAATCATCGAGGTGAAACCAGATGCGAATACTGATAGTGGAAGACGAGCCGAAGACGGGCATGTATCTGCGCAAGGGGCTGACCGAAGCGGGCTTCATCGCGGACTGGGTCGATGACGGCGTGACGGGCCTGCATCAGGCCGAAACCGAGGAGTACGACCTGATCATCCTCGACGTGATGCTGCCGGGCCACGACGGCTGGACCGTGCTCGAGCGGCTGCGCCGCGAGCACTCGACGCCCGTGCTGTTCCTCACCGCGCGCGACGACGTCGGCGACCGCGTGAAGGGGCTCGAGCTGGGCGCCGACGATTACGTCGTCAAGCCGTTCGATTTCATCGAGCTCGTCGCGCGCGTGCGCTCGATCCTGCGCCGCGGGCAGGGGCGCGAATCGACGATCCTCAAGATCGCCGATCTCGAGCTCGACCTCACGCGGCGCAAGGCGACCCGCCAGGGCGACGTCGTGCTGCTGACCGCGAAGGAATTCGCGCTGCTGTGGCTGTTGATGCGCCGCGAAGGCGAGATCCTGCCCCGTGCGACGATCGCGTCGCAGGTGTGGGACATGAATTTCAACAGCGACACGAACGTCGTCGACGCGGCGATCCGCCGGCTGCGCTCGAAAATCGACGACGCATACGAGCCCAAGCTGATCCATACGGTGCGCGGGATGGGCTACGTGCTCGAAGTGCGGAGCGCGCCGAGCCGATGATCAAGCGCCTGTTGCCCCGCACGCTGCGCGCGCGCCTGACGGCGCTCATCATCCTGTCGACCGCGGCGACGCTCGCGCTGAGCGGCATCGCGCTCTACAGCGCGCTGCACAATCGGCTGGCCGGCATGTCGTCGTACGAAATGTCGGCGACGCTCGCGGCGATGCGCACGCATCTCGTGAACGTGCGAAGCGTCGACGAGATTCCGCGCAAGTCGGATCTGTGGATCGATCAGCTGCACGGCCATCAGAATCTGGATCTGGCGATCTACGGCGCAGACGGTCGGATGCTGTTCGCGACGCGCGGCTTCGTCGCGACGCAGCTCGCGCTCGGCGCGCCGCAAGCGCGCGTGCCGGCGAGCGCGACGCACGCCGGCACGACTTACAGCTATCTCGCGGGCGACGCGCCGCTTCGCGACGCCAACCGGACGGCGCGCATCGTCGTCCAGTACGACGGCAGGAACGATCACGCGCTGCTGCGCGCGTATGCGTACACGGTGGTGGTGATCGAGGTGCTCGCCGTCGCGCTGACCGCGGCGCTCGCGTACGGCATCGCGATGCTCGGCCTGAGCCCGCTGCGCCGGCTCGTCTCGCGCGCCGAGCAGATGTCGTCGAGCCGGCTCGCGCATCCGCTGCCGGAGCTCCACACGTCGGGCGAGCTCAAGGAGATGGAGCATGCGTTCAACGGCATGCTCAAGCGGCTCGACGAATCGTTCGTACGCCTGAGCCAGTTCTCGTCGAATCTCGCGCACGACATGCGCACGCCGCTCACGAATCTGCTCGCCGAAGCGCAGGTCGCGCTATCGAAGCCGCGCACGGCCGACGAATATCGCGACGTGATCGAATCGAGCATCGACGAATATCAGCGCCTGTCGCGGATGATCGAGGACATGCTGTTCCTCGCGCGCTCGGACAACGCCGAGAGCCATCTGGCGATCCGCACGCTCGACGCGGCCGCGGAGGCCGAGCGCGTCGCCGGCTACTACGAGCCGATGGCGGAGGACGCGGAGGTGAATATCGTCGTGCGCGGGCAAGCGGCCGTGCAGGCGGACGCGCTCCTCTATCACCGCGCGCTCAGCAACCTGATCAGCAATGCGCTCAATCACGCGCCGCGCGGCTCGACGATCACGATCGAATGCCGGCAGGCGGGCGGTGCGACGACGATCAGCGTTTCGGATACGGGCCGCGGGATCGAGCCGCAGCATCGCGAGCGGATCTTCGAGCGGTTCTACCGCGTCGATCCGGCGCGGCACAATTCGGCGTCGGGCACGGGGCTCGGCCTCGCGATCGTCCGCTCGATCATGGACAACCACGGCGGCGCGTGCGGCGTCGACAGCGAGCCGCACGTGCGCACCACGTTCTGGCTCACGTTCCCCGCGCACGCGGCCTGACCGGCTGCGTCGCGCGACGCGGCGCAGCGCGCGGCCCCTGCGGCCCCCGCTTCGGCCCCTACGGCCGCTATCGGGTGCGCGGGGTGCGCGGCCCGCGCGACGCGGCCCGCGCACGCGTCGATGGTCCGCGCATCAGCGCGCAACCGTGCGGTCATGCTGATCGAGCGCCACGTTCGTCTTGCCGCCGTGAACCGAGATCGCATGCAGCTGCTTGTTGCGCTCGACGAGCGCCGGGCTCGGCGGATAGTCGTTCTTCCCCGCGGGCACGATGCCTTCGTGCTGCGCGCGGATCAGCTCCTGCCGGACTTCGGCGCGCGTCTTGCCTTGCGCGAATGCGGCGGGCGCGACGGCCAGCGTCGTCAGTGCCGCGGCGGCGGCCCATGCCATGAGTTTTGTCGTGTTCATCGTTCGTTCTCCATCGAGTTGATCACTGTCGTGCGACAGTAGCCTCCACTTTGAACGCCGAACGGTACGCGGCCATGAGCGCGCGATGACAAATTCGTCATCCGCGCCGTGCTCGGAATCAAGCGTGCGCGACGCGCGCGCATGACGAAAATTTCACGTTCGCGTCAGCGTGGCGCTGTGTCGATCCTTTAGCATCTGTATTCCAAGATCGCCGATCAGACGAGATTGGACCGAGGTGCTTGGTTCCCCCCCTCGAGCACGCGAGGCGCATTGGCACCAGCAGGTGCCGTCGCACTTATGCCGGACAGTCTCCCCCTGTCCGGCATTTTTTTGGTTCATCGCGGAATTCCGGGGAACGCGGCGCGGATCTTGAGGAAGAAGTACTCCTCGTCACGGTACCCGTAGGCCCTGCGCTTGATGACCTTGATCGTATTGTTGATGCCTTCAACGATGCTGGTATTGAGCGGATGGCGGCAGCGGGCCACGATTCCGTGCCAGTAACTCTGCAAGCGCTCGGCGAACTTTTGCAAGGCGGCGATCCCGCTTTGCTGAGCCTGTTCGATCCATTGCCCCCAGGCCTTTTCCGCCCAGGCTGGCTTGCGGTAGAACCAGAGCCGTTTGAGTTCGTCGCGCAGCACATAGACGCATAACAGCGACTGATTGGCGGCCAGCAGCTCCTTCAGATGCACGGCCTGTTCTGGCTTCAGGTTATGACGGTTGCGCAGTAGCAGCCAGCGACTGGACTTCAGGACCTTCCGCGCCGGCTTGTCATGCCGGAGTTGATTGGCCTGATCCACCCGTACCCGATCGATCACCTCGCGCCCGTACTTGGCCACGACGTGGTACAGGTCGAAGACGATTTCCGCCTGCGGGCACTGTTCCTTGATCTCCAGTTCATAGGCCGTGGTCATGTCGATGGCGACCGCTTCGATGCGCTCGGCCACGCCTTCAGGGAGTTGTTCGAAGAAGGCTCGCGCCGTTTCGCGTGAACGTCCGGGCCCGACCCAGAGCACCTGCCGGCCGATCGGATCAACCACCACCGTGGCGTAGCGATGGCCCTTATGAAGCGCGAACTCGTCCATCGCCAGATAGCGGATCGCCGACCAGTCCGGCTCGGCCACACGCGCTCGCAAGCGCATCTTGTCGATCGATTTGACCGTGTGCCAGCCCAAATCGTAAAAGGCCGCTACCGCCTGCACGCTGGCGGCCTGCAGCAGCTTCTCGCAGGCTTTGGCGAACCGCTCCGTCACTCGCTGGTAGCGGCCCAGCCACGCCAGCTTCTCCAGTCGCGGGCCGCCGCAGTGTTCGCACCAGACCCGGCGACGGGGAACGTGCAGCACCACCCGGTATTCGAACAGCGGCAAATCGCGCACTCGACGAACCGTCGTCTCGTGGATCTGCTGGCAGCGTGCACCGCATTGCTCGCAGTACATGACCTTGCTGACCGGCTTCAGATACAGCGATAGCGTGCGCTCTTCTCCTTGTGGCCATTCCACACGTTCCAGCCGATAACCTGTCCAGCAGCCCAGTGCCTGAAGTGCCTTTCGATCGAGCAATTGCTTCCTCCGACATCCTTAAAATCAGGTGTCAGATTATGCAATCGCTCGAAAACCCTCCACGGTTTCCTGCGATGAACCATTTTTTTGCGCGCATACGTGGCAAGGGCGCGGCTTGCGGATGCGCGCCGCGCGTGTCGATCGGCGGCGACGCGAAGCGATCGGCGGCGCTTTCGCTTTCATGTTCACTTGCGTTTGCGCTTGCGTCTTCGGCGAAGGCCCGGCGTCGCGTTCGCCGGGCCTTCGCCGAAAGCGCTTTGCTTGGTTCTCCGATGCATCCGCATCGCTCACGTCGAACGCGTCTAGCCTCGCTTCGCCGACAACTTTGTCATGTTCGGATCACGTCCGCGCAGCGTCGCCCGCGCAACATGTGAGCACATCGAACGACGCGCTCCGCATCCGGCGATTCGCGCACCCGGCGGCCCGAACCGGCGCCGACGCGATCGCCTCGCAGCGAGCGCCGAATTCGAATCGAACGACATACGACAAGAGGAACATCATGAAAGCGCCGATCATCGCAGTCGCGTTCGGCATCGCGCTGGCAGCCTGCGCCCCGCTTCGCCAGGATCTCCGGTCCGGCGAAGCGGGGCCATCCGTCGCATCGTCGAAGCCCGGCGACGACGGCGGCGTGAAACGCGAATCGCGACGCCCGGCGAACGAGGTCGTCGACTACGCCGGAGGCCCGTGCGTCAATCAAACCCTGTACGTGAAGATGCATCCGTGCATCTTTCCGCGGTTGCAGCGCTGAACCGCCTGGCGCGTGCGGCGTACCGCACCGCACGGCGCGTCGCCGCACGCCGTCGCGAGCCGATGCACGAAGCGATGCGCTGGCCGACCGCCGCGCCGCGCGCCCATCCGACGTCGCGCCGCGCGAACCGCCCGCGCGCGGCTTCTCCCCGATCTCCGGCCTCGAACCACGGCCGCTTTCCCGCTCCCCCTCGCTTGCCGCCCGGCCGCGTCGATTGCTTATCGCCTTGCGCTTCATAACGAATCGCAAACTGCTTCTTTGTGTTTTGCGGGCCTGCTTCGTATAACTGCGACTTCCCGTCCGAACCGCCCCGACCGAAGAGCATCCCTTGAGCACACTCGATCTCGACGCGCCGATCTCGACGCCGATCCGTTCCGCGAGCGACGTCTCGCGCCTCATCAACTCGTCGGGCTCGCGCTCCGGCCATGCGCGCGTGATCGTCCTGCTCGCGCTCGGCGGCGTGTTCCTCGACGCGTACGATCTGACGACGCTGTCGTACGGCATCCAGGACGTGACTCGCGAATTCGCGCTGACGCCCGCGCTGAGCGGGCTCGTCAGCTCATCGATCATGATCGGCACGATTCTCGGCAGCCTGATCGGCGGCTGGTTCACCGACAAGATCGGCCGCTATCAGGTGTTCATGGCCGACATGCTGTTCTTCGTCTTCGCGGCGATCGCCGCCGGGCTCGCGCCGAACGTGTGGGTGCTGATCGCCGCGCGCTTCGTGATGGGGCTCGGCGTCGGCATCGATCTGCCGGTCGCGATGGCGTTCCTCTCCGAGTTCTCGAAGTTCAGCGGGCGCGGCAACAAGGCGTCGCGGCTCGCCGCGTGGTGCCCGATGTGGTACGCGGCGTCGTCCGTATGCTTCCTGATCGTGTTCGGGCTGTATTTCCTGCTGCCCGCCGAGCACGCGGGCTGGCTGTGGCGCGCGTCGCTGATCTTCGGCGCGGTGCCGGCGCTCGTCATCATCATGGTGCGCAGCCGCTACATGAACGAATCGCCGCTGTGGGCCGCGAATCAGGGCAAGCTGAGCGACGCCGCGCGCATCCTGCGCGAATCGTACGGAATCCGCGCGCATGCGGCCGACGACGACGCGCGCCCCGCGCCGACGCAGCCGCGCGTCAGCTTCCGCGAGCTGTTCAGGCAGCCGTATCTGCCGCGCACGCTCGTCGCGAGCGCGATGAATCTGTGCATTCCGTTCGAATACACGGCGATCGCGTTCTTCCTGCCGACGATCCTGTCGCAGTTCCTCGGCGCGGGCGTGTTCGAGACGATCGCCGCGACGCTCGCGCTCAACGTGCTGTTCGCGCTGACAGGCGGGCTGCTCGGGATGCGGCTCGCGTACCGACAGCCGTCGCGGCGCGTCGCGATCGCCGGCTTCGCGCTGCAAGTCGTCGCGCTCGTCGCGCTCGCGCTGCTCGGCCATCCGCAGACCGCGCTCGGGATCGGCGTCGCGGTGCTGATGCTCGGGCTGTGGCTCTTCGCCGAAGGCTTCGGCCCCGGCGCGCAGATGATGATCTATCCGGCGTTGTCGTATCCGACGTCGATTCGCGGCACGGGGCTCGGCTTCGGGCGCTCGCTGACCGGCATCGGCAGCGCGTTCGCGCTCTTCGTGCTGCCGATTCTCAACGCGCGCCTCGGCACCGGGATGTTCTGGATCGTGTCGATCGCGGCGTTCGTGCCGATCGTGTTTCTGGCCGCGATTCGCTTCGAACCGACCGCGCGCGACGTCGATATCGATGTCGAAGACGATCGCGAGATCGCGCGCGAAGCGGCATAGGCGATGTCGCCGCGCGGTGTTCGGTGTTCGGTGTTCGGTGTTCGGTGTTCGGTGGTCGGTGGTCGGTGGTCGGTGGTCGGTGGTCGGTGGTCGACGTTCGACGTTCGACGTTCGACGTTCGACGTTCGACGTTCGACGTTCGGCGTTCGGCGTTCGGCGTTCGACGTTCGGCGTTCGGCGTTCGGCGTTCGACGTTCGACGTTCGGCGTTCGGCGTTCGACGTTCGGCGCGACGGCACCGCGATGTGTTCGCGACATCCGTGGCGGCTGCCGTGGCGGTCCCGACTTCTTCGCGATGCCGCCACGACGTCGCGCGATCCGCATGGGTCGAGCGTCGCTTACCGCCGCATCCGGCATTTCGGCGGCGTCATCTGCGATACGCGATACGCGATTCGTGCGGCGCATCGCGACACATCGCGACGCGCCGCATACGGCAAGCGCCTTACGGAGAACGATGCATGTGCATTCGCCGTCGATCGTCCGCGCGTCTGCGCCCTCAACGACGGCAACGCCCGGATGCGCGAAAGCCGGATCGCCGAACCGCCCGATGCCGCCCCGCCGCGCCCGATTTCTCGCCCGGGCGACGCACAACACGCAAGCCGCCCCGCGGCCGTCGAATCTCCTTTTCGATCATTCACCCGAGGACCCAGCCATGCCCCAGACACTTCCCGATCATCCGCTCTCGACCGGCACCGACTACGAAACGCTCGCGGCCCGCTTCCGCCCGATCTTCGCGCGCATCGCCGCAGGCGCGATCGAGCGCGACCGCACGCGCACGCTGCCGCACGAGCCGATTCGCTGGCTGAAGGAAGCCGGATTCGGCGCGGTGCGCGTGCCCGTGCAGGCGGGCGGCGCCGGCGCGTCGATTCCGCAGCTCTTTCGCTTGCTGATCGAGCTCGCCGCCGCCGACTCGAATCTGCCGCAGGCGCTGCGCGGCCACTTCGCGTTCGTCGAGGACGCGCTGAATGCGCCGCCCGGCCCCGCGCCGCAGGCATGGTTCGACCGCTTCGCGAGCGGCCAGCTCGTCGGCAACGCGTGGACCGAGGTCGGCGACGTCGCGCTCGGCGAAGTGAAGACGCGGGTGTCGAAACGCGACGGCCGCTGGGTCGTCAACGGCGCGAAGTACTACAGCACCGGGACGATCTTCGCCGACTGGATCGACGTCTACGCGCAGCGCGCCGACGACGGCAGCCCGGTGATCGCCGCGGTCGCCACGCATCAGGCCGGCGTGATCCGCGACGACGACTGGGACGGCTTCGGCCAGGCGACGACGGGCAGCGGCACGACGCGCTTCGTCGACGCGCACGTCGACGAAGCGCACGTGACCGACTTCGCGCGGCGCTTCAAGTATCAGACCGCGTTCTATCAGCTGTTCCATCTCGCCACGCTCGCGGGCATCGGCCGCGCGGTCGAGCGCGACGCGAGCGCGCTCGTGCGCGAACGCAAGCGGATCTACAGCCACGGCAACGCGCCGCGCGTGAGCGACGATGCGCAGATCCTGCAGGTCGTCGGCGAGATCTCCGCGTGGGCGTACGCGGCCGAGGCGGTCGCGCTGCGCGCCGCGCAGCCGTCGCAACGCGCATACGAGGCCCGCTTCGGCGGCGACGCCGCCGCCGAGCACGATGCGAACGTAGCGGCCGAGATCGAATCGGCGCAAGGGCAACTGGTCGTGTCGGAGCTGGTGCTGCGCGCGGCGACGCATCTGTTCGACGCGCTCGGCGCGTCGGCGATCAGCGCGGCGAAGGCGCTCGATCGTCATTGGCGCAACGCGCGCACGGTCGCGTCGCACAATCCGCTCGTCTACAAGGCGCGGATCGTCGGGGACCGTGCCGTCAACGGAACCGAGCCGCCGTACGTATGGCAGATCGGCGCGGGGGCCGGCAAGCGAGAAGAAGAAAAGGAAAAGGCGGCGTGACGCGCGCAGGCGCTGCGGCGTGCGCGCCGCGCATGCCCGCCCGGCGCCCGTGCGGCGCCAGGCGGGCCGATCGCTAGTGCCGCGCCGTCACGTATTGGAGCCGACGACGTTCAGCCCACCCGACCCGCTGAACGTCAGCGTGTTGTTGGTGTTCAGCACGTTGTCCCAGGTGCTGCCGCGCGCCGTCACGATCTGCGCGCCGTTCGAGAACGCGCCGTTCGCCGCCGACGTGATGACGAGCCCGTTCAGGTACGGATTCTGACTGTTGCCGTATTCGACCGTCTGCTTTCCGTTGGCAGCCAGCGATACGGTGATCGTCGCGCCGGATTGGCTGGGATCGGAGCCCTGACGGGTCACCAGTTCGATGCTGAGCGGCAATCCACTTTGATTGACGAGATTCTTGTAAGCCATGTCGCATCTCCCGAGGCGGGCCAGGTCATGGCGGCTGGCGGCGCCGGCCCGCCGGAGCGCGCCCCGCCAGTCCGTGAAGCCAGTACGAATACTAGGTCACATCGCCCGCGGCGCGAACCTAGCATTTCTGGTAGGTGTCCGAACGCGTCGCGCGCGAACCGGCAACGCGCGGGCGCGGCGTTTCGATTCGGATAGCGAGCGCCGGCCCGGCGCGCGGCCGGCGAAAAGATGAAACCGCGCGATGTCGATCGGCGCGATCGGCGCGATCGGGCCGGCCGATGCGCGCCTGCGCGCATCAGAAGATGCCCGGGATCACCCGATAGCGGACCGAACGCCGGTAAGCGCGATACGCGGCGTCCTCCGACAGGACCCGCTCCTCGCGATGGATTCGGCCGACCTGCAAGCCGATCTGCAGCGCGACCGCGATCAGGTTGCGCACGCTGAAGTTCGTCAACAGGAAGCCCGTATCGATGATCAGGTACCCGAGATACATCGGGTGCCGAACGAACCGGTATGCGCCGCGCGACACGACGCCGCGGTTCGCGGGCAGGATGCCGAACGATTTTCTCAGCGACGCCTTCGCGAACAGTTGCCAGAACAGGCCGAACAGCTGGATCGCCGCGCCGATCGTCTCCGGGATCAACTGGTGGCTCGCGCTCAACTGGAAGACGAGATAGTAGAACGTGCCGCCGAGCGAAAAGAACAGCGCGACCGGGCTCCAGTCCCGCTGTTTCGGCGGCTCGGCGAACAGCGACAAGCCGACCGTCAGCGTCGTCGAGACCGCGAGCAGGATCAGCGTGATCCGCGACGGATCGAGCCGCCATTGCATGTACGCCGCATACGCGAAAATTCCTAGCGCGAGCGCCGCGGCGACGCGCGCGAACACTTCGATCAGGATGCCGGCGAAACCCTCGGCGCCGTGCGCGGCGCCCGGGCGCGCAGCCGCCGCAAGCACGGCCGCCGCGCCGTGCCGCTTGGTGGCCCTCAGTGGCCGGATATCGTGTTCCATCGCGAGCCCCCCGTTTCGTCGCCTCATTGTTTTCTGTCGATCGAGCTTATCACGCGGCTCGCGCACGCCGGCATGCCGAATCTAAAAATTAGGTTAAGTCCTTCGATAATAAATCGATGGTTTTCCCGATTCGATCAAATACAATCGTTTGCGAATGAACCGAAGAATCCGAGCGCATGATTCTCTTGCCAAAAAGCGCCACGCTCACGCCGCTCACTCGGGTTTTCCAGAAGCGAGCGCGCCTGTTCCGCGCCGCTCCGGCCAAGGCTTCGGCGGCTTCCTTTCATCGGATCTTATTCGCGCGACGCCATTTTCCCATTCGCTTTCATTCATTCCATTTTGATTTATCGGATCGCCGGACAATTCATTCAGCATTGCTCCGGCATCGGTTTTCATTACCCTGACAAAATCCGGATGACGGTCGAGGGTTAACGCCGAGAGCCTAGCGCCGAAAGCGTCCGCTTTGTCGCGGGTTCGCCGTCCGCGTCGATTCCCGCTCCGCATCTTTGCTTGTGCGGCCCGCGCATTTGCCGCAATCCCATAACCAAAGCACGAATCCATCGTTCCCTTCGCCGCCGCCGTTGCACAGAATCGTTCGTTCGTCTCAACGCCCGCACCGAACGCTCACGCACCATGTCACGCCCGCTCCCGCCGCTCGCCCGCCTGCTGTCCACGCTGTTCGCCGCCGCGCTCGCGCTCGGTCTGGCCGCCGCTTCCGTTCGCGCCGCTGCGCCCGAGCAGCCCGATCGCGCGCCGCCGCTCGCCGGCAAGCGGATCGGCATCACGGTAGCCGGCACCGATCATTACTGGGACTTGCAGGCGTACCAGGGCGCCGTCGACGAAGTGAAGCGCCTCGGCGGCACACCGATCGCGCTCGACGCCGGCCGCAACGACAGCCGCCAGATCGCGCAGATCCAGACGCTGATCGCGCAGAAGCCCGACGCGATCATCGAGCAGCTCGGCACCGCGTCCGTGCTCGAACCGTGGCTCAAGAAGATCCGGCAGGCGGGCATACCGCTCTTCACGATCGACACCGCGTCGCCATCGAGCCTGAACGTCGTCACATCGGATAACTTCGTGATCGGTTCGCAGCTCGCGCTCAAGCTCGTCAACGACATTCGCGGCGAAGGCAACATCCTCGTCTTCAACGGCTTCTACGGCGTGCCCGTCTGCGCGATCCGTTACGACCAGCTGAAGGCCGTGCTGAAGTGGTATCCGAAGGTGAAGATCATCGAGCCCGAACTGCGCGACGTGATCCCGAACACCGCGCAGAACGCGTATGCGCAGATCAGCCAGTTGCTGCAGAAGTATCCGAAGGGCTCGATCGCGGCGATCTGGGCCGCGTGGGACATCCCGCAGGTCGGCGCGACGCAGGCCGTCGACGCGGCCGGCCGCGGCGAGATCCGCACGTACGCCGTGGACGGCAGCCCCGAGGCGGTCGCGCTCGTGAAGAATCCGAAATCGAGCGCGGCGGCCGTCGTCGCGCAGCAGCCGGCGTTGATCGGGCGAACCGCCGTGCGCAACGTCGCGCGCTATCTGGCGGGCGACCGGTCGCTGCCGGCGTATACGTTCGTGCCGTCGGTGCTCGTCACCAAGGACAACGCGGGCGGCGCGCCGCGCACGCTCGGGCAGGCGTCCGCCGACGCCGAGGTCGCGCGGCGATGACGGCGGCGCTTCCCGACGTATCCGCCGTATCCGCTGTATCCACCGCGTCGACAGCCACGGCCGACGCGGGCGCCGCACGCGCGAAGAGGGACGCCGGCGCGCCGCTCGCGCTCGACGTGCGGCGCGTCGTCAAGCGCTTCAACGGCGTCGCCGCGCTGCGCGGCGCGTCGCTCGCGGTGACGCGCGGCACCGTGCACGGGCTGATCGGCCAGAACGGCGCGGGCAAATCGACGCTCATCAAGATGCTCGCGGGTCTCCACGCGCCGGACGAAGGCGAGATCGCGGTCGGCGGCGCGCCGCTGGCGACGCTCTCCGCCGCGGCGGCCGGCTCCGCTCGCGAGCGGCCCGCCCGCATCGGCTTCATCCATCAGGAACGCCTGCTGCCCGCGACGTTTACGGTCGCCGAGGCGCTGTTCTTCCCGCGCCCGCCGACGCTCGGCGGCGCGTCGCGGCTCGCCCGCCTGCTGCCGCTCGACGTCGGCCGGATGCGGCGCGACTGCCGCGCGGTGCTGCACGAGCAGTTCGGCGTCGATCTGCCGCCCGATCGCCTGATCGGCGAGCTCTCCGTCGCGGAGCAGCAGATCGTGCAGATCACGAGCGCGCTGATCGGACGCCACGAGATCCTCGTGTTCGACGAGCCGACCGCCGCGCTCGTGTCGAGCGAGGTCGACCGGCTGCTGCAGACGATCGAGCGGCTGCGCGCCGGCGGCCACACGATCCTCTACGTGTCGCATTACCTGAACGAGATCGCGCGCGTGTGCGATCGGGTGACCGTGCTGCGCGACGGCGTCGACGTCGCGCATCTCGACGCGCGCGACGCGTCGCGCGATGCGCTCGTCGCCGCGATGATCGGCGCGCCGCAAAACGCCGACGGCGATGCTACCGATGTCACCGATGCTGCCGATGCTGCCGATGCTGCCGATGCCGCCGATGCCGCCGATGCCGCCGATGCCGCCGATGCCGCCGATGCCGCCGCTCGCGGCGCGACGCCGCGCCGCGAGCGGGCCGCGCCGCGCACGCCGGGCGAGGTCGCGCTCGACGTGCGCGACCTCGCGCTGCCCGGCCGCTTCGGCCCGCTGTCGTTTGCGGTGCGGCGCGGCGAGGTCGTCGGCCTGACGGGCGTGCTCGGCTCGGGCGGCAAGGACGTGATCCGCGCGCTCTTCGGCCTCGCGCGCGGCGTGCGCGGCGGCGTCGCGCTCGACGGCCGTCCCGTGCGCGTGCGCCGGCCGCGCGACGCGGTCGCGCACGGCATCGCGCTGGTGCCGGAGAACCGCGTCGCGCACGGCGTCGCGCTCGCGTTGTCGGTGCGCGAGAACGTCGTGCTCGCGAGCCTGCCGCGCGTGTCGCGCTTCGGCTTCGTGCGCGGCCGCCGCGAAGCCGACGCCGCCGACGCGCTGATCCGCCGGCTCGACATCCGCCCCGCGCGCGCCGACTGGCCGGTGCGCTTCCTGTCGGGCGGCAACCAGCAGAAGGTCGCGCTCGCGAAGTGGCTCGGGCGCGCGTCGTCGGTCTATCTGCTCGACGAGCCGACGGTCGGCGTCGACGTCGGCGCAAAGGCCCAGATCTACCGGCTGATCGACGAGCTCGCGCGCTCGGGCGCCGCCGTGCTGCTGTTTTCGAGCGACCTGACCGAGCTGCTCGACGTGACCGATCGCGTGTACGTGATGGCGCGCGGCGAGATCGTCGCGGCGCGCGCGTCCGCGCAAACGACGACGCAGGACGTGCTCGCGTGGGCGACGCTCGCGCGCGAGCCGCGGCAAGGCGATGCCGGCGCGCACGATGCGGCGGCCGCCGCCGACGCGTCGCGCGACGAGAAGCCGGCGCCGCCCGCCGCGGAGGCGGCGGCATGAGCCGCGGCGCATTCGATCTCGGCCGCCCGGCCACGACGACGCGGCGCGCGAATGACGCGGCGGCCGCGCAACGCCCGCACGCGCGCGGCCGCGCCCTCGGCCATGCGCTCGACCGCCGCGCCCTCCTTCGCGGCGGCGCATGGCTTGCGCTCGCTTTCGTATTCGCGGGCTTTTCGATCGGCTCGCCGCTCTTCCTGACATTCGCGAACCTCGGCAACGTGCTGCAGCAAAGCGCCGTCACCGGCCTGCTCGCGTTCGGCCTGACGATCGTGATGATCGGCGGCGGCGCGGACGCGGTCAAAGGCGGGCTCGACCTGTCGATCGCGGCCAATCTCGGCCTGTGCGCGGCGGTGTTCGCGGTCCTCACGCGCGACGGGCACGGCGACGCGTTCGCGATCGCCGCGACCTGCGCGACGGGCGTCGCGGTCGGCGCGGTGAACGCGTGGGCGGTCGCGTGGCTGCGAATCCTGCCGCTCCTCGCGACGCTGACGACGATGAACGTCTGCGCGGGCCTCGAGCTCGTGCTGACCGAGAACACGCCGGTGCCGTCGGCGAGCCCGCTGCTCGGCGCGCTCGTCGGCGCGGGCCCGTTCGGCGCGGCGTGGCTGGCTTACGCGCTCGTCGGCGTCGCGGCCGCGCTCGGCGTGCTCGTTCACCGAACCCGCTACGGGCTGCGGCTGCACGCGGTCGGCGCGCATCGCGCGGCGGCGCTCGCCGCGGGCGTCGACGCGCGCCGCCACGTCGCGTCGAGCTATCTCGCAAGCGGCCTGTCCGCCGCGCTCGCCGCGCTCGCGTCGTCGGCGCTCCTGAGCGGCAGCGCGCCCGGCGCGGGCGACTACCTGCTGCCCGTCGTCGCCGCGGTGCTGCTCGGCGTGGCGTTCTCGCGGCGGCTCGTGCCGACGATCCCCGGCACGCTCGTCGCCGTCCTGTTCGTCGGCGTGCTCGCGAACGGCTTTCAGTTGAACAACGTGTCGAGCTATTGGGTGAGCGGCGTCGAGGGCGCGCTGATTCTCTTCGTCGTCGCGGCCGTCGCGCTGCTGCGCCGGCGCCAGTCGGAGGGTCCCTTCGATGCATGACGCATTCGATCGCCTGCAACGCTTCGCCGCCGTCGGCGCGCTGGTCGCCGTTCTCGCGTTCTTCGCGGTCGCGGCGCCCGGCTTCGCGACGCTCGCGAACGTCGAGCGCGTGCTCGTCAACAACTTCGCCCTCCTCGCGATCGCCGCGCTCGGGATGACGCTCGCGCTGTCGATCGGCGCGATCGATCTGTCGCTCGGCACCGCGATCGACGTCGCGAGCCTCGCGTTCGTCGCGGCGCTCGCGCATCGCGCGGGCTTCGCACCCGCCGCGCTCGCGGGCCTCGGCGCGGCGCTCGCGGTGGGCGCGGGCAATGCGCTGCTCGTCACGCGGCTCGGGATCGCGCCGTTTCTCGCGACGCTCGGCACGCTCTTCATCGGCCAGACGATCCAGCAGCTCGCGACGGGCGGCGGACAGCCGATCTACCTGCTGAGCGCCGCTCCGCCGCCCGCGTTCGACGCGCTCGCGCACGGCGTCTGGTTCGGCGTCGCGCTGCCGCTGTGGATCGTCGCCGCGCTCGCGATCGCGCTGCATCTCGCACTCGAGCATTCGACGCTCGGCCGGCAGGCACGCGCGCTCGGCGCGCAACCGGGCGTCGCGCGCTACTCGGGGCTGCGCGTCGGCGCGCTCGCGGCGGGCGCGTTCGTCGCGAGCGCGCTGATCTACGGCACCGCCGGGCTCGTGTTGTCGTCGACGGTCAAGTCGTACGCGCCGCAAGCGGGCAACGCGTATCTGCTGAACGCGATCGGCGCGACGTTCATCGGCGCGACGCTATCCGCGACGCGCCGGCCGAACGTCGTCGGCACGCTGGTCGGCGTGCTGCTCGTCAGCTTCGTCGCGAACGGGCTGCTCCTGATCGGGTGGAATTTCTACTGGCAGCAGGTGGCGAGCGGCGCGCTCGTGTTCGCGGTGCTCGTGCTCGGGTCTGCATTCGGGCGCGGACGCCTCGCGCGCGAGGCGGGCCACGCGTGAAGCGGCGGGCGCGACGTCCGCTGATGGCGAGTTGCCGGATGGCGAGTTGCGGAACGGCGAGTTGCCGAATTGCCGGATGCTGAGTCGTCGGATGGCGAGTTGCCGGACGCCGAGTCGTCGGCTGCCGCGCTCCGCCTCCAGAGCCGCCGCTCAGCGCAAGCCCGCCGCCCAGTCGATCGCCGCGTCGAACAGCGCGACGCCCTCCGGCGACAGATTGCCGAACGTGTCGTTGTTCAGGAAGAACATCACGCGCCGCGCGGGCGCGAGCGATTCGTAATCCATCGTCGCGCCTTTCTCGTAGGCGAAGATCGCCGCCTTGTCCGGCTCGCCGTAGACGGTCGCGACGATGCTCGCGCCGAGCCCGGGCTTGCCCCAGCTCATCGACGCCTGCCGGCCGTAGACGTTCGTCGTGCCCGCGGGCAGCCCCGCCGCGATCGGATGCGGCGCATTCACGAGCCACAGATAGCGCGCCTTGCCCGTCTCGCCGAAATCGACGTCGTGGCGCTTGCCCGTCATCGCGAAATCGTCGAGCAGATCGTTCTCCCACGTCAGCAGCGGCTTCGCGAGCGTGCGCCAGCCGCGCGCGACGCGCTTGCTCGACACGCTCGACGACACGATCACGAGATCGGCGTCGGCCGCGGCGTCGACGGGCTGCGCTTCGTCGACGAAGCGCACCGCGTAGCCGCGCGATTCCAGATGCGCCTTCGCCCGCTCGTCCGTCTTCAGATTGGGCCCGCCGAGCTGGACGAGCATCGCGACGCGCTTGCCGGCAGCGAGCTTCGGCGAGCCGCCGGGCGCGCGCTGCGGCTGCCCGGCGGACGCGGGCGTCGCCGCGGCCGCGGCTGACTGCGTGACCAACTGCGTGGCCGGTTGCGCGGTCAACTGCGTGGCCGGTTGCATGGCCGGCTGCGCGACGACCGGCGTCGCCGCGCCCGCAAGGCCATATGCGAGCACTGCGCCGCCGAGGCCGCGCAGCACGCGGCGGCGCGCCTGCGCCACACGATCGAATCGTTGCTTCATCGGTTTCTCCCGCGCGCCCGCGCCGTGCGCCGCACGGCACGAAGCGCGCTTCATCGATTCAAAAAATCCGCGATGGAAAACGCCGCCGCTCAGAACTGCAGCGTCGTCAGCAGCGACACCTGCCGCGCGTCGCCGATCGACACGAAGTAGCGGTTCACGCTCGACGGGTAGTAAGTCCGGTTGAACAGATTCTTCACGTTGAGCTGGAACTGCAGCTTCTGCTTGCCGATCCGCGTGTCGTAGGTCGCGAACGCATCGGCGGTCGCGTACGCGGGCAGCGTGAAGCTGTTCGCCGAATCGCCCGGCCGCGCGCCGACGTAGCGCCCCGCCGCGCCGATCCGCAGATCGTCGCCGCCGAACACCGTGCCCACGTCGTAGACGGCCGCGAGCGAGGCCGTGTGCCGCGCGACGTTCCACAGCCGGTTGCCCGCGTAGAGCGGGTCTTCGGTCGTCTTCGCGTCGATGTACGCATAGCTCGCGATCACGTTCCAGCGCTCGCCGATCCGCCCCGACACGTCGAGCTCGATCCCGCGCGAGCGCGCGCGGCCGGACGTGCGCCAGTCGGTCTGGCTCGTCGCGTCGTTGTACTGCGACACGAGCACGTTCTTCTTGTCGATGTTGAAGAACGCGAGCGTGCCCGTCAGGCCGCTCGGCATGTCGAGCTTCGCGCCGAGCTCCCACGACGCGCCCTCCTCGGGCGCGGTCGAGCCGTCGATCACGTAGCCGCCCGTCATCGGCGCGATCTTCGAGGTCGGCTTGAGCGACTGCGTGTAGCTGCCGTACAGCGACAGCGCGTCGTTCCATTTGTAGACGATGCCCGCGCGCGGCAGCCACTTCGTGCCGCTCAGGTTCGTGTTGACCCAGAACGGCCGGCCGCGTCCCGCGATCTGGCTGTAGCGCACGAAGCGCGCGCCGCCGACGAGAATCCACTTGTCGGTCAGGTGAACGCTGTCCTGAAAGAACAGCGACGCGGTGTGCAGCGTGTCGCTCTGATCGCTGTCGGACGCCGAGACGGTCGTCGACGGCGGAATCAGCCCGTACGTCGGATTCAGATAGCTGAACGGCGTCTTGATCGACTGGCGCAGCATGTCCGCGCGATAGACCTGCCGGTATTCGCTGTCGACGCCGAACTGCACGTCGTGCCGCATCCCGGCGAGCGTGACGCGGCCGTCGACGTACGCGATCCCGTAGCTGTCGGTGCTGCGCGAGCCGTGCGTCGCGTCGTTGCTGCGCGTGAGCGTGCCCTTGAGCGGATCGATCGCCGTGATGCGAATCTGGTTCGCATCGTAGGTCTCGCGGTTGTAGCTGTAGCCGAGGTGCACCTTCCAGTCGGGCGCGAGCCGATGGTCGACCGTTAGTTGCGCAAGATTCGATTCGCCGCGCATGTCGTTGAACGGCTCGTCGAGGCGCCGCCGCGCGGGAATCGCGAGCGGCTCGCCGGTGCGCGGATCGAGCGCGGTGCCCCGGTCGAACGGCATCAGGAAGCGCCGGTACTCGTACGACAGCACCACCTGCGTATCGCGGCCGTACCACGCGAGCGACGGCGCGACGAGCGTCTCGCGATGCTCGCCGTAGTTGCGCCAGTACTGTTCGTTCGTCTGATCGACGATCAGGCGGTACGCGAGCCGCGAATCGCCGATCGCGCCCGTCGAGTCGAACGTGACTTCGCCGCCGTTCCTGCCGTGCCCGTAGGTCGAGCCGAGCACCGAGATCGCGTTGTAGCGCGCGAGCTGCGGCTGCTTCGTGACGACGTTGATCACGCCGCCCGGGTCCATGATCCCGTACAGCAGCGACGCCGGCCCCTTCAGCACTTCGACGCTGTCCGTCGTCGCGTTCAGCGAGCGCCCCTGCACGATCGGCATTCCGTTGCGCATCACCGAGCCGTCGCGGTTGTCGCCGAAGCCGCGCTTCATCACCGTGTCCTGCGTGCTGCCGAGCGTGTTGCCCTGCGTGATGCCGCTCACGTTCGCGAGCGCGTCGTCGAGGTTGCGCGGGCGCTGGTCGCGCAGCACCTGCTGCGGCACGATGTTGACGGCCTGCGGCACCTCGGCGAGCGGCGCGTCGCTGCGCAGGCCCGCGGCCTCGCGCGGCGGCCGGTAGCTGTCCGCGTGCAGGCCGCTCGCGCGCACCGAGACGGTGGGCAGCGTCGTGTCGGCCGCGAGCGCGGCGCCCGCGCCCGGCGCGGCCGGCGCGGCGGACAGCTTGACGAGCGTATAGCCGCCGCTCGGCTGCGTCACGGCCACAAGGCCCGTGCCCGTCAGCAGCCGGTCGAGCGCCGCCGCCGTGTCGGCGCGGCCGTGCAGGCCGGGGCTTTGCAAGCCGGCCGCCAGCTCGCCGGGGAACGACAACAGAATGCCCGCCTCGCGGCCGAAGCGGGTCAGCGCGGCGTCGAGCGGGCCGGCCGGGATGTCGTACGCGCGCATCGCGGCGGCCGGCTCGGCGGCCTTCGATGCGGCGGGCGCGGCGAACGCCGCGAACAGCGCGGCGGCGGCGACGCTCGTGACGATGCGACGGGGCGCGAACTGCGGCGCGGGCGCCTCGCTCCGCCGCTGCTCGCTTCGCTGCGCCGCATGCGCGCGGCCATGCGCACGAGACGGACGCGCGGCGTGCGCCGCCGGTTCAGCGGGTTCAGCGGGTTCAGCGGGTTCAGCGGGTTCAGCCGGTTCGGCCGGCACGAGCGCCGGGGCGGCGAACGCGCCGCCGCGCGCCTGGCGATATTGGCGATATTGGCGATTGCAGAATGAATCCATGATCGATGACTCGTTGACGATGGGTGGAATGCAGCCTTCACTTCCCATGTCACGCGAACATCGAAAACGGCTCAGGCCCGGCGAGATTTTTTTGTCCGAAGCGCTCGCAAGCGCTCATTCGCGCGCCGCGACGACCGTCACCCAGTAGCGGGTCACGTATTCGACGTCGAGGGGCAGCGTCTCGCGCAACGTGTCGAGGATGCGGTCGGTATCGTCGAGCGGATACGTGCCCGACACGCGCAGGTTCGCGACCGCCGCGTCGCAGCGCACGCGGCCCGCGCGGTAGCGGTCGATCTCGGCGAGCAGATCGGCGAGGCGCAGGTTCGACGCGACGAGAATCCCGTCGGCCCACGCGCCCGCGCCGCCGCCGATCGCGCGCGGCGGCCCGGCGAGCGCGTCGCGCGTGAAATCCGCGCCGTGCCCGGCCGTGACCCATGGCGCGTCGCCCGCCGCGCGCAGCGGCGCGATCCGCACCGCGCCCTCGAACACGTCGACGCGCGTCGCGTCGCCGCGCTCGCGCACCGAAAAGCGCGTGCCGACCGGCCGCACGTCGCCGTGCGCGGTCGCGATCACGAGCGGACGGGCGACGGCGCGCGCCGCGTCGTCGCCGCTCGTCACCATGATCTCGCCACGCAACAGGCGCACGCGGCGGGTTGCGTCGTCGAAGCGGACGTCGATCGCGCTGGCGGTGTTCAGGACGACTGTCGTGCCGTCCGCGAGCGTGATCGTGCGCCGTTCGCCGATCGCCGTGCGCACGTCGGCGCCCCACGCGCGCCACGGCGCGTCGACATCGGCCATCCATGCGGCGCCGCCCGCGAACAGCAGCACCGCGAGCGCCTTGACCGCCGCGCGCCGCTCGCGCGAGCGCGGCGGCAACAACGCGGCCCGGGCGGCCTGCGCGCTCAGCGCGTCGGCGACGCGGCCGAGCCGTCCGTTGACGGATTCGATGTGGCGCCACGCGGCGTCGTGCGCCGGATCTTCCGCGCGCCAGCGCGCCAGGCGCGCGCGCGTTGCGTCGGTCGCATGCCCGGAGCCGAGCTCGACCCACCATTGCACCGCGCGGCGCGCGACGGGCGCGGGCACCGCGGGCGAGCCGCACGAGCGCTGCGCCCCGCTCATGCGGCGATCGCGAAATAGCACTGCGCGCCCGCCTTCACGAGGTAGCGCTTGACGGTCGCGAGCGACACGCGCAGCTCGGCCGCGATCTGCGCATGCGTCATCCCGTCGAGCTGCGCGAGCAGGAACGCGCGCCTGACCGCGGCGGGCAGCCCGTCGAGCATCCGCTCGATCTCGACGAGCGTCTCGAACAGGATCGCGCGCGTCTCCGGCGACGGCACGACCTCCTGCGGCAACTGCGCGAGCGCATCGAGATACGCGCGCTCGAGCCGCTCGCGCCGCCAGTGGTTGTACAGCACGCGCTGCGCGACCGTCGTCAGGAACGCGCGCGGCTCGGCCGCGTCGATTGGCTCGTCGCGCGCGAGGAGGCGGATGAACGTGTCGTGAACGAGATCGGCCGCGCGATCGCCGCAGCCGAGCTTCTTCGTCAGCCAGCCGTGCAGCCAGCCGCGATGGCCCGTGTAGAGCGCAGCGATCTCTCGCTGCAAAGGCAGAGTGTTGGCCGGCATGGGCATGATCCCCCCGGACCGTCGCGCCGGGATGCGGTTTTGTAAATGAGAATGATTATTATATACAAGCTTGTAATCGGACAGTTAGCATGGCCGCGCGATCTGTGGGGCCGCCGCCACTTTCCGGCGGCGGCGGCGGGCATTCGTGATCCTTGATTCGTCGCTTGATTCGTCGCTTGATTCGTCGCGATGGCCGGCCGATCCCGATGCGCGTCGCGCCGATACGGCCGCCTCGCTCGTCGCATCAGGCTGGCGATTTACGGGGCCGACGCCAACGCGTACGAGCGACGGGCGCCGCACGCGCGAGCGCGTGCCCCCGCCGACGGCCCCCCGATGAGCCATGCGATCGAATGCCCGACGCAGCCTCGCATCGACGTTCGCGACGGCCGCCGCGCCCGCTCGGCGCGCCGATGCGCGATCAGCCGCGCCCCCATCCGCCGCGGATCGACGCAGGCCGCATTCCGGTTGAAGCGTGAACACGTGACGAGCGAGCGCGTCATGGCGATCGTCGGCGTGCGGGCGGGCGCCCGGCGCGTCTCGAGCAGCCGCCGTGGTTCTGGTTCGACCCGTGCGATCGCCGGCTTCAGGCGGCCGGCAGCCCCTCACTCGGCGAACGCACGGCCGCAACGCCGGAATCCGTTTTCATTTCGCCGCGCGCGAGCGGCTCGCGCCGAGCGCGGCCTCGGCCCGGCTTGCGGATTCGTCGACGCAATGACGCTCGCGCGGATGATCGTCGGGCACGGCGATGCGATCGCGCAGGACAAGCCCGTCGCTCCGACGATCCGACGATCCGAGATCGATGAACGGCGGTCGAGACGCGAGCGCGACGACGACCGCGCCATTTTCCCTTCGGAGCGCCTTCGCGGCATCGACGCCGGCCCCGGTTCGCGCCTACCGCCATTGCTCCGGATGGCCGCCGAGCTCGCCGCAGACGTCGACCGCGATCGCACGCAGCCGGTCCTCGGCGATCTGGCCCGAGAGCGCATACGCGGTGCGGTCGCTGACCCAGTAGAACGTGCGCCGCTCGCCGTCGCGCAGCAGCCGGACCGCCGTCTCGCGCTGCGCGGACGCGCTGACGTAGAGCGCGAGCCGCCCGCCCGCGGGGCTTTCGTACATGAACTGCGCGGCGGGGCCGGCCGTGCCGGGCAGCAGCCGGCCGCCGAGCAGCGCGAAGCCGTATTCGTCGAGCGACGGCGCGGCGATCCGCCGGCCCACGCGCGCCGACAGCCATGCGCCGAGCGCGCCGTCGCGGCCGGCCGCGATTTCGACCGGGTGCCGCGCTTCGGGCGCGTAGACCGCGTAGGCGAGATTCGCCTGGCGCGCGAACGCAGTCTGCGCGGCCGCGGGCGCGGCGAACGGTAATGCGAACTGCGGCGCGAGCTCGGGCGCGAACGCGCCGCCCAGCCAGCCGAGCGCGACGCCCGCCGCCAGCGCGCCGCCCGCGAGCGCGGCGCGCCGCCACCACGGCGTGCGCACGCGCAGCACGATGCACGGGCCGCTCGTCTGCGCGACGGGATCGGCGAATAGCGCGCGCAGCGCCGCACGCTGCGCGCGATAGTGCGACACGACGCCGGCCGCACGCGAATCGCCCACGAGCCGTTCGGCAACCGCGCGGCGCTCCGCCTCGTGCAGCTCGCCATCGACGAACGCCGACAGCGAGAAGAGCCCCGGCTCGTCGGAATCCGGCGCGACGGTGGAATCGAAATCGTCGCTCATCGATGATGTCCCATCGTTGTGAAAGACACCGGCCGTCGAAGCGGCGCGTCGGTCAGCAGCGCGCGCATGCGCTCGCGTGCGCGCGAGAGCCGCGACATCACCGTGCCGACCGGCACGCCGAGCACCGCCGACGCCTCCTGATAGCTCAGCTCCTCGACGCAGACGAGCAGCAGCACCTCGCGCTGCTCGAGCGGCAGCCGGTACAGCATCCGCTGCACGTCGCGCAGCACGAGCGCGTCCACCTGGCCCGCCGGCGCCTCGAGCGTGCGCCACGGGCCCTCGTCGTCGTCGACGGCGAATTCGCGGCGCGCGCGCAACTGGTCGATGTACAAATGGCGCAGGATCGTCAGCAGCCACGCGCGCAGGTTGCTGTCGGGGCGAAACGCGCGCATCCGCGCGAGCGCTCGCTCGGCGGTGTCCTGCACCAGGTCGTCGGCCCATGCGGGGTCGCCCGTCAGCGCGCGCGCATAGCGCCGCAGTTGCGGCAGCCAGCCGACGACGTCCGTTTCGAAGCTCACGCGCGGCGCCGTCGTTCAATAGCCGCCGCCACTGCCTCGGCCGTAGCCGCTCGCCGGCGCCGCATGGCCGGACGGCGACATGTCGTCCGACGACGCGCAGCCCGCGGACAGCATCAGCGCGAGCAGCGCGCATACGACCGAAAGTATCCGCGTCGATTTCATTTCCGCCTCCGGGCGGCGCGCCAGTCGGGTCCGGGCGTCGCGCGCACGCCGCGGCGGACGGCGCCCCATGTGTACGAGAACGATCACCGCGCTTGTTTTATTCCGTTGTTTGCGGGACGCACTCACAACCACTCACAACGATACGCGGCTTCGCGGGCGTTGCACGTGCTGGAAAACGCGGTGGAACCGTTTCGGGATCGGATGGCGGGCGTTCCTGCGCGTCATCCCGCGCCGACGCGACGCCGATGCAAGCAAGCTGCGAGCGCGCCCGCCGCCGCGCGCCCAAACACGCGGCCGGCCCATGCCGCTCCCCCCGCGGCCCTTTTTTGCGACAATTCGACGATTGCCCGCCGCGCCGCCGCGCGCGGCCGACCGCACCATCCGCATCACGACAGCCCCGACCGCCCATGCCGCCCACCCCAGCCAAGCCGCGCACGTACGCGATGCCCGAGCGCAGCGACCGCCTCGACTTCTACATCCGCGACGAGGCCACGCGCCAGGCGATCACCGAGCCGCACCGGCATGCTTACTTCCAGATCCAGTTCAACCTCGGCGGCGACACCGAGCAGCAGATCGGCGGGCTCACGCGGGCGTTCCCGCGCGGTGCGCTCGCGTTCGTGCTGCCGTACCGCGAGCACCTGATTGCGCATCCGCCGGGCGCGCACTTCGTCGTGATCAATTTTTCGCAGACGTTCCTGCGCGCCGATCTCGACGTCGACCCGCTCGATCTCGAAGACGTATCCGCGCAGCGCGCGCCCGAGCTCGCGCCGTTCCGCTTCCAGGAGCACCTCGACTTCATCCTGACGGGCGCGGCGTTCGACGACGCGCGCCGCCTCGCGCAGCGCATGCTCGAGGCCGACCGCGCGCGCACGTTCGGCTCGGTGCCGCTGCTGCGCGGCTATCTGCTGCAACTGATCGGGCTCGTCTGCACGCAGTACGCGGGCCCGCTCACGAAACTCGCGCTAAGCGGCGCGCACCGCGCGGGCCGCCGCGACGCGTTCGCGCGCGTGCTGCGCCACGTGCGCGCGAACCTGACGAACGACGAGCTGACGCTCGCGGGCACCGCCCGCGCGGCGTTCCTGTCGCCGAACTACCTCGCGCACCTGATCCGCAAGGAAACGGGCAGCACGTTCACCGATCTCGTCACCGAGCGGCGGATCGCGCTCGCGCAGTCGCTGCTCGCGCACACGACGCGGCGGATCGCCGACATCGCGCACGCGGTCGGGTTTCGCGACGAAGGCTATTTCTCGCGGCGGTTTCGCGCGTGCGTCGGGGTGTCGCCGAAGGAGTACCGCGAAGCGAACGGCGCGGCCGGCGCGGCCGGCGCGGCGAAAAGCGTGGCGCGGAGGGCCGCGAAACCGCGCGCGTCGTAGTTTTGTCCATGAACGCGACACATCCGTCGCATCGGCGTGCGCGCCGCATTGGTATCGTCGACGGGTCGACGACGCCCGCCGCGACGCACGAGCGGACGTCCCGCCCGCGAAGGCCGCTGCTAGCGCTTTCGCTTTCCGAACCCTTTTCCGAGACCACAAGATGACCGATTACGTTTTCGCGCCGCCCGCCGCTCCGTCCGTCGAAGTCGCCGGCTCCGCCGCGCGCTTTCCGGTGCGCCGCGTGTTCTGCGTCGGCCGCAACTATGCGGACCATGCGCGCGAGATGGGCGCCGATCCGAACCGCGAGCCGCCGTTCTTCTTCACGAAGCCGGCCGATGCGATCGTGCCCGCGAGCGGCACGGTGCCGTATCCGACGCTCACGTCCGACCTGCACCACGAGATCGAGCTCGTGATCGCGATCGGCCGCGGCGGCCGCGCGATCGCCGCCGACGCGGCGCTCGATCACGTGTGGGGCTACGGCGTCGGCGTCGACCTGACGCGGCGCGATCTGCAGGCGCAGGCGAAGAAAGCCGGCCGCCCGTGGGACTGGGCGAAGGGCTTCGACGCATCGGGCCCGTTGACGGCGCTCCTTCCGGTCGCGTCGATCGGCCATCCGCTGCGCGGACGGATCTGGCTCGCGGTCAACGGCGAAACGCGCCAGCAGGGCGATCTCGCCGACATGATCTGGCCGATTCCGGACGTCATCGCGTACGCGTCGCGCGCGGTCGAGCTGCGCGCGGGCGACCTGATCTTCACCGGCACGCCGGCGGGCGTCGCCGCGCTGCAGCCGGGCGACCGCGTGACGGGCGGCGTCGACGGCGTCGCGTCGTTCGAGTTCGTCGTCGGGGAAAAGCCCGCGGCGTGAGCGATTCCGCGCTCGCGCGGCGCGCGCCTTCGCGTGCGCCGTGTCGTGCAGCGCGTCGTCCGCGCCGGCATTCGGGCAACGTCGCGCGCAGGGTCGAGCCGGACCGCGGCGGCGGCGCTGACGTCAGTGTCCGCGCCGCCCGACGTCACGCCCGATCCGGCCCCTCGGCTTGCGATCGTCTTTGCATCGACGGGCAACGCACCGAGCCGTACGAGCAGAACACGCAGCAGTCGCCCGGCTTCGGACGCAGCAGCGCGCCGCACGCGCCGCATGCGTAATAGAACAGGCAGACGTCCTCGGGCATCGTCTCGCGCCGCGCGAAGCCGCAGTGCGGGCAGGTCAGCACGGATTCCCGCACAATCTCGTTCATCGCTCCCTCCTCGATACGCGGCGTCGCGCGGCGCGGCCCGCGCGCGAACCGCGCCACACCGCGCTGCATCGCATCGCATCGCATCGCATCCAGAATATCGCCGCCGCCGCGAGCCACCACGCAATCGCAATACGCCGTGTCGCGAGGCTCTCGCCGACGCCAGCGGCGGCAACGGCAGCGGCAGCGGCAACGGAGACGGCCCGCGCACACTCGGCGTCCGCCGTCGCGCTCGCGCCGCGCGGCGATACGGTGGCCTCGGCGGCCATGATCCCGATGCGCCTCAAATCAACGTCGCGGCGCCGTCGCCGGTCGCCCGCGCGCGGCGTCGACGGCAGTTGCTCGGACAAACGGCGCGTCGAACGAAGCCGCGTGGGCGGCCCGCGATTCCAATCGCGTTATGATGTGCGGCCTTTCATCAGATCATTCGTGGTTCTATTCATGTCTGGCAACACCTTCTGGCTCGCGGCTCAGTGGGCCGCACTCTTTGTCGCCGCGCTCGCGGCCGTCTGGTTTCCTAAGCTGCGCGCGGCAAGCCTCGGTTTCGGCGCGCTCGGCTATGCGGGCGCGTTCGCGACCGGCCTGATGGCGCCCGTCGCGCTCGCTCCGATCGCGCTCCTCGCAGCCGCCGCATACGCGGCCGCGCCGCGGCGCCACGCGGCCGTTCGCGTCGCGGGACACACCGTCTTCGTCGTGCTCGCGATCGCGCTGATGCTTCACTGGCTGCCGGGCTTTCACAACCCGCGCGTGATCGGCCCCGTGCGCTACACGCCCGACGCCGTGCCGTTCTCGATGTACCTGAATCTCGACAAGCCGCTCGTCGGCTTCTGGCTGCTGTGGGCGCTGCCGTGGCTGCAGCCGATCGACGATCGCGCGCGCGCATGGCGCACCGGCATCGTCGCGGCGATCGCGACGTCGGCGGTCTGCCTCGTGTTCGCGCTCGGCGTCGGCCTCGTCGGCTGGGCGCCGAAGTGGCCCGAATCGGCATGGCTCTGGTTCGCGAACAATCTGCTGCTCGTCTGCTTCGCCGAAGAGGCGCTGTTCCGCGGCTATCTGCAAGGCGGGCTGAGCCGCCTTCTCGCGAATCGCGTACCGGCGTCGGGCGCGGTCGCGCTCGTCGCGGCCGCGCTGCTGTTCGGCGCCGCGCACGCCGCGGGCGGCTGGCAGTGGGTCGCGCTCGCGACCGTCGCGGGCATCGGCTACGGAATCGCGTATCGCTTGGGCGGACTGCAAGCCGCGGTGCTCGCGCACGTCGGGCTCAATCTCGCGCATTTCGGCCTGTTCACGTATCCGATGCTCGCGGCCGCGCGCTAAGCGCCGTCCCAAGCGGGCCGAACCGGCCGCGCGTTGCGTGAGTCGCACGCGCGCTCGCACCGGCCGCGCAACGCGCCTTGATGCGAGGCCGAGTCTGGCTGCCCGTCACGGCCTTTCGTACGCGCGCCGACCGGCCGTCACGCCGTTTCCCGCGCGGCCGCGCCGGCCGCGCGCCGCATCGATCGATGCCGTCACTTCATCTGATCGGCGATCGGCTGCAAGAATTCCGAAAATCCCGTCAGCATGATCTGCACGCCGACGCACAGCAGCAGGAACGCCGACACGCGCATCGCGACCTTCGTCCCTTCGGTGCCGAGGTAGCGCGCGAGGAACGCGGCGCGGCTGTACGTGAGCCAGATCACGAGCGCCGCGAGCGCCGACACCGCGACCGACACGATGCTCGACAGCAGGAACTCCGACAGCTTGTGCGTGCGGTTCGCGTTCAGCGCGATCGCGGTCGCGATCGAGCCGGGGCCCGTCGTCAGCGGAATCGTCAGCGGGAAGAACGCGCGCGCCATCGCGTTGCGCGGCTCGACGGGCTTCGCCGCAGAATCGCCTCCGCTCGGCACGTCGGGCTCGTTGAGCATCTGCCAGCCGGCCACCGCCACGGCAAGGCCGCCGCCGATGCGCAGCGCCTCGAGCGAGATTCCGAAGAAATGCAGGATCGGCGTGCCGACGAAGAACGCGGCGAGCAGCACCATGAACGCGTTGATCGCCACCTTGCGCGCGAGCGCCGCGCGCTGCGCCTCGGTCAGCGACTCGGTGCGCTCGAGGAACAGGAACGCGATGCCGAACGGATTGATGATGCCCATGAGGCCGGTGAAGCCGAACAGGATTTCGGAGATCAGGCGGTCGACGATCATCGGGAAGCGGGAAGAACGAAGAAGGGTTATGGGGCGCCGCTCGCGCGGCCGCGCCATTGTAGAGCATGCTCGCCGCGCCGCGGCCGACGGCACGCACGGCGGCCGAGCCGCACCGACGGCCTCGGCATTCCCGCCGCCGTTGCGTGTTGCGTGTTGCCTTTGCGTGTCGACTTTACCCTTTGCGCGTCGCCTTTACGCATCCCCTTTGCGTGTCGGCTTCGTGCATCACCCTTGCACGCCGCCTTTATGAGTCGACTTTACGCGCCGCCTTTATGCGTCGACTTTGCGTGCCGACGTCACCCGTTGCCGTCACGCGCCGCTCACGCCGCCTTCCCGCGCGTGTCGATCACGCGCCTCGCCTTGCCCGTCGCGGTCGTCGAAATCCCGCCCGCCGGCAGCACCGCGACGCCCGCCGACACGCCGACCATCGTCTTGATCCGGTGCCGCAGCTCGTGCGCGAGCGCCGCCCGGGCGTCGCCGCGCGCGCCCTCCGACGCGCCCGCCAGCGCGTCGGCGCGCAGCTCGACCGCGACGTCGAGCCGGTCCATGTGCCCGTCGCGCGAGACGGTCAGCTGGTAGCGGCCGGACAGTTGCGGCAGCGCGACGACGAGCTCCTCGATCTGGCTCGGAAACACGTTGACGCCGCGGATGATCAGCATGTCGTCCGAGCGGCCCGTGATCCGCGCGAGCCGGCGCATCGCGCGCGCGGTCGGCGGCAGGAGCGCGGTCAGGTCGCGCGTCCGGTAGCGGATCACGGGCAGCGCTTCCTTCGTGAGCGACGTGAACACGAGCTCGCCCTCGCTGCCGTCGGGCAACACCTCGCCCGTCGCCGGATCGACGATCTCCGGATAGAAGTGGTCTTCCCAGACGGTCGGCCCGTCCTTCGTGTCGATGCACTCGCACGCGACGCCCGGCCCGATCACCTCGGACAGCCCGTAGATGTCGAGCGCGTCGATGCCCGCGCGCGCCTCGACCTCGTCGCGCAGCGCCTGCGTCCACGGCTCCGCGCCGAACACGCCGATCGCCAGCGACGACTTGGCGGGGTCCATCCCCTGCCGCGCCATTTCGTCGAGCAGGTTCAGCATGTACGACGGCGTGACGAGGATGATTCGCGGCTCGAAATCGCGAATGAGCTGCACCTGCTTCTCCGTCTGCCCGCCCGACATCGGCACGACCATGCAGCCGAGCCGCTCCGCGCCGTAATGAATGCCGAGCCCGCCCGTGAAGAGCCCGTAGCCGAACGCATTGTGCAGCGTGTCGCCGGGCCGGCCGCCCGCCGCGCGGATCGAGCGCGCGGTCACGTTCGCCCACATGTCGATGTCGCGCGCGGTGTAGCCGACAACCGTCGGCTTGCCCGTCGTGCCGCTCGACGCGTGCACGCGCACCACCTGCTCGCGCGGCACGGCGAACAGGCCGAACGGATAGTTGTCGCGCAAGTCTGCCTTCGTCAAGAATGGAAATTTCGCGAGATCGGCGAGCGTCGTCAGGTCGTCCGGATGCACGCCCGCCGCGTCGAAGCTGCGGCGATAGTGCCCGACGTTGTCGTACGCGTGGCGCAACGACCACTTGAGCCGCGACAGCTGCAGCGCCTGCAGCTCGTCGCGGCTCGCGGTCTCGATCGGCTCGAGTGCGCCGGCCGGGTGGGACGGTCGAGTCATTGGGGTCGCTCCTCCGATGGAGTGATGTCGTTCTGCGTTGTCGAGCGCGAATTATAAACCGACCAGTCGGTCGACAATAAAGAAGTATTCGCGGGCCGTTCCGCAAGGCACTTTTACCGTCCGCGCAAGCATCGGCGGCATGACGGCGGCGCTTCTTTTGCCTGTCCGCCGGCCGCTCGCCGAAGCGCCGCACGGCCCGCACGCCGGATTTCGGTGCCGGACCGCCTGTTAGAATCCCTGCTCGCGCCCCGCCACGACCAAGGACCCGCCATGCCGATCTCTTCGCCCGCCCTCCCGCGCTGGACGCTCATCGCCCCGCTCGCCGCCTGGCTGGTGCTCGCGCTGTCGCGCGTCGTGCCGGCCGAAGGCTTCGCGATCGCATTCGTCGCCGCCGCGCTCGCGGGTGCCGTGTTCTCCGCCGTTCACCACGCCGAAGTCGTCGCGCACCGCGTCGGCGAGCCGTTCGGCACGCTCGTGCTCGCGATCGCCGTCACCGTGATCGAGGTCGCGCTGATCGTGTCCGTGATGTTGTCGAGCGGCCCCGAGAAATCGGGCCTCGCGCGCGACACGGTGTTCGCCGCGGTGATGATCGTCTGCAACGGGATCGTCGGGCTGTGCCTGCTCGTCGGCGGCTGGAAGCACGGCGAGCAGGATTTCCAGGGCCGCGGCGCGACCAAGGCGCTCGCGGTGCTCGCGTCGCTGTCGGTGCTCTCGCTCGTGATGCCGAACTACCTGAGCGCCGCGCCCGGCCCGCGGCTGTCGACGTCGCAGCTCGCGTTCGCCGGCGTGTCGTCGCTGGTGCTGTACGGCATGTTCGTGTTCGTGCAGACGGTGCGCCACCGCGACTACTTCCTGATCGACGGCAGTGCCGACGAATCCATCCATGCGGTGCCGCCGAGCGGCCGCACCGCGCTCATGAGCATCGTGTTCCTGTTCGTGAGCCTCGTCTCGGTCGTGCTGCTCGCGAAGCTCCTGTCACCCGCGGTCGAGCGCACCGTGTTCAGGCTCGGCGCGCCCGAAGCGGCGGTCGGCATCGTGATCGCCGCGCTGGTGCTGCTGCCGGAAGGGCTCGCCGCGGTCGGCGCGGCGCGCGCGAACCGGCTGCAGACGAGCATGAACCTCGCGCTCGGCTCCGCGCTCGCGAGCATCGGCCTGACGATTCCGACCGTCGCCGCCGTGTTCATCTGGACGGGCGACCCGCTCACGCTCGGCATCGGCGGCATGGAGACGGTGCTGCTGTCGCTCACGCTGCTCGTCAGCACGCTGACGCTGAGCATGGGGCGCACGACCGTCCTGCACGGCGTCGTGCACCTGTCGCTGTTCGCCGCCTATCTGTTCCTGTCGGTCACGCACTGACACGCGTCGCCGGCTCGGGCGTTCCGCGGGAAGCTTCGCGCCGATCCCGGATGGCGGCGGGCAAGCTTGGATTTACGTCGCGTGTCGCGCGCCCTTACGCGCCGCGGTTCGTGTTGCCGGAAAGAATCGGCGGCGGATAGAGCGGCCATCGCGCCTGCGTGCTTCGAGCGTGCTTCGAGCGTGCTTCGAGCGTGCTTCGAGCGTGCTTCGAGCGTGCTTCGAGCGTGCTTCGAGCGTGCTTCGAGCGTGCTTCGAGCGTGCTTCGAGCGTGCTTCGAGCCGCTCGCTGCCACGAGCGGCTCGAAGCACCGTGCCGGCCTTCCGTGCGCGACGGCCAACGAGCCGCACGTCCCTGCACGTCGCCGCCCGGCTCGATCGCCTAGTCGTCTCGATCGGATTGGCCGCACCGCGCGTCATCCGGCGCGCGGCGCATGATGCGCGATACGCTCACCGTCGCGGCAGCGGCTACGCGACTTCGCGCAGCTTCTTCCCCGCCGCCGCGCCGTTCAGCCGATTGAGTTCCTTCAAATCGTTCTCGAGCGCGGGCGCGAGCGTCGTGCGCAGGTGATCGAGAAACGTGCGGATCTTCGCATCGAGATAGCGGCGCGTCGCATAGACCGCGTACACGCTCAGCGTGTCGAGCCGATAGTTCGGCAGCACGCGCACGAGCCGCCCTGCGCGGATGTCGTCGAGCGCCGTGTACAGCGCGATCGAGCCGATCCCGCGCCCCGCGCGCACGGCCACCGACAGCGCATCCGGCACGTTCGCCTGGAACGGCGCGGGCGGCAACGCGTACACGGTCTCGTCGCCGTCGTCGCGCTCGAGCCGCCATTCGCCGCCCGGCGACGCCGGCGTATCGAGCCGCAGGCACACGTGCTTCGCGAGATCCTCGGGCGTCGTCGGCGTGCCGTGCCGCGCGAGATACTCCCGCGACGCGACGAGCACGCTGCAGCTCGTCCCGCAGGTCTGCGCGACGTAGCCCGAATCGGGCAAGTGCGACGCCGACACGATCGACACGTCGTAGCCCTCCTCGACGAGGTTCGGCATCCGCTGTGCGAGCGTGAGCTCGACCGACACGTCCGGGTTGTCTTCCTGATAACGCACGATGGACGACACCACGTGGCTCTGCCCGAGCCCGGTCATCGCGTGAATCCGCAGCTTGCCGCTCGGCCGCAGCAGCGCGTTGCGCGCCTCGGCGTTCGCGTAGTCGATCTCGGCGAGAATCGATTTCGCTCGTTCGAAGTAGCGCTGACCGCTTTCCGTCAACCCGAGATGGCGGGTCGTCCGGTGCAGCAGGCGCGTCTGCACGTGCGCTTCGAGGTTCGAGACGGCGCGCGACACCTGGGCGGTGGTCGCGTCGATTTCCTTCGCGACCGCGGTGAAACTTCCGGCTTCGACGACGCGCACGAACAGGCGCATGTTATCGAGCATGTCCATGGGGATTGGCTTCGGGAATGAATGGGAAACGATGGCCGGCGAGACGCGGCTGGCGCCGCCGAGCGCGGCCGGGGACGGCTGATCGACCGGATGCGCGGGCCATGAGACAGGCTAGGTGCGGGCATCGCGGGCGGCAAATGTCGTGATTCGTCGAGATCAGTTCGGGCGAATTGTACGCCGATGCGCGCCGGCGCGCTCGCTCGCGCCCATTTTCCGCATCCTGAAACACCGACGGCCGGCCCCGCCATCGTCGGGGTCGGCAATTTATATCACAATGACATATAATTTCGCGTTCGTCGCGCGACCGATCGGCGCACCCTCCATTTACGTTACGGCACTCCGACCTTGTCTTCGTCCCACGCGTTTCGTCATCGCCTCTTTCAGTGGCTCCTGCGCTTCGTCCCGATTCCCGTGACGCTCGGCTGGCGCGAGCGCCTGCGTTCGTGCGCGGGCGCGCTCGCCGGGATCGGCTGCGTCGGCGTGACGATGCGCGCGCTGCCGGGCATCCCGGGCGACATGCCGCTCCTCGTCGCGCCGATGGGCGCCTCCGCCGTGCTGCTGTTCGCGGTGCCGGCGAGCCCGCTCGCGCAGCCGTGGTCGCTGATCGGCGGCAACCTCGTCGCGGCAATGGTCGGCGTCGCGTGCGCGCGGTGGATCGCCGATCCCGTGCTCGCCGCGTCGCTCGCGATCGCGTGCGCGATCGGCGCGATGTTCGCGCTGCGCTGCGTGCATCCGCCGTCGGGCGCGGTCGCGCTGACGGCGGTCGTCGGCGGCCCGGCCGTGCATGCGCTCGGCTTTCGCTTCGTCGTCGAGCCGATCGCGCTGCAATCGACGGCGCTGCTCGGCACGGCGCTCGTCTATCACGCGCTCACCGGCCACCGCTATCCGCACGGCGGCGCGCGCAAGCAGCCCGAGACGAACGCGCACGCCGCCGCGCCCCCGCTGCACGCGCGCTTCGTGCGCGCCGATCTCGAAGCGGCGCTGAAAAGCCGCGGCGAATGGCTCGACGTCGCGCCGGAAGACCTCGAATCGCTGTTGCGCGAAACCGAGCTGCGCGCGTATGCGCGCACGTTCGACGAACTGTCGTGCGCCGACATCATGTCGCGCCACCCGATCAGCATCGCGCCCGACACGCCGCTGCCCGCCGCGCTGACGCTGCTCGAGCGGCACCGGATCAAGGCGCTGCCCGTGGTCGACGCGGATGCGCGCGTCGTCGGCATCGTCACGCGCGCGGACTTGTCGAAGGCCGCGCCGCACGCGACGCCGGGCCTGTTGCGCCACCTGTCCGCGCGGCTGCCGCGCTCGCTCGTCGGCCCGGCGTTCGTCGCGCGCGCGGTGATGAGCGCGCGCGTGCGCACGGCGCGCACGACCACGCCGATCGCCGAGCTCGTGCCGCTCTTCGCCGATCACGGCCACCACCACATTCCGGTCGTCGACGCCGAGCAGAAGCTCGCCGGCATCGTCACGCAGGCGGACCTGATCGCCGGGCTCTACCGGCAATCTCAGGAGCGGCTCGCCGCGTAAGCGCAGAGAGCCGAAGCGAAGAAAACCGAGACGGGACTCGACACCATGAGCACGAACGCGCCGGACACCGCCCAAATACATCACAACATGATATATTTTCGCGCTTTCCGATCACGTTGGAGCGTCGATGACGAAACCGGCACGCGAGCTGCGCAAGGCGGATTTTGCCCAGCTTTCCGAATTCCGCTACCAGATGCGGCGCTTCGAGCGCTTCTCCGAGCGGGCCGCGCAAAGCGAGGGCATCACGCCACTGCAATACCTGCTGCTGCTGCACATCAAGGGCTATCCGGAGCGCGACTGGGCGACGGTCGGCGAGCTCGCCGAGCGGCTGCAGGCGCAGCATCACGGCGTCGTCGCGCTCGTCACGCGCTGCGAGGCGCTCGGCCTCGTGCGGCGCAAGACGAGCGAAACCGACCGGCGGCAAGTGGAAGTGCATCTGGAGCCGGCGGGCGAGCGCGTGCTGGCCCGGCTCGCGGAGCTGCACCGAGCCGAGCTGAAATCGCTGCGCGGCGCGTTCCAGGTGCCGCAAATCGATTACTGATCCGACAATCAACGCAATCTCCCCCGACACCATGAGCATCGCCGATCCACACAAACGCGATTTCGCGACGAACGCAAGACTGCCGCGCATCGCGCTCCTCGCGCTCGCGATCGGCGTGCTCAGCACGTTCGCCGCGTTCGCGCTGCTGAGCCTCATCCATCTGTTCACGAACCTGTTCTTCTTCCAGCGGCTCTCGTTCGCCGACCGCTCGCCCGCGCTGAACACGCTCGGGCCGTGGGCGGCCGCGGTGCCGGTCGCGGGCGGCGTCGTCGTCGGGCTGATCGCGCGATTCGGCTCGGAGAAGATCCGCGGCCACGGCATTCCCGAAGCGATCGAGGCGATCCTGTTCGGCAAGAGCCGAATGTCGCCGAAGGTCGCGGTGCTCAAGCCGCTCGCGTCCGGCATCGTGATCGGCAGCGGCGGGCCGTTCGGCGCCGAAGGCCCGATCATCATGACGGGCGGCGCGATCGGCTCGCTGATCGCGCAGTTCGTGAAGGTGACGGCGGCCGAGCGCAAGACGCTGCTCGTCGCGGGCGCGACGGCCGGGATGACCGCCGTGTTTGGCACGCCCGTGGCCGCCGTGCTGCTCGCCGTCGAGCTGCTGCTGTTCGAATGGCGGCCGCGCAGCTTCCTGCCCGTCGCGCTCGCCTGCGCGGTCGCGGGCTTCGCGCGGGCCGCGTTCTTCGGCGTCGGGCCGCTGTTTCCGCTCGTGACCGCGCCGCCGTCGGCCGCAGCGCTCGGCTCGTGCGCGGCGGCCGGGCTGCTGTCGGGCGCGCTCGCATGCGCTCTGTCCGTCGCGCTCTACAAAACCGAGGACTGGTTCGGCAAGCTGCCCGTCCACTGGATGTGGTGGCCCGCGATCGGCGGCCTCGCGGTCGGGATCGGCGGGCTGATCGAGCCGCGTGCGCTCGGCGTCGGCTACGACGTGATCGGCGATCTGCTTCACGGCAACATCACGCTGCAGTTCGCGCTCGCGATCCTCGTCGTCAAGGCCGTGATCTGGGTGATCGCGCTCGGCTCGGGGACCTCGGGCGGCGTGCTCGCGCCGCTGCTGATGCTGGGCGCGGGGCTCGGCACGCTGCTCGGGCCCGTGCTGCCGGGCGGCGAGCCGGCGCTATGGCCGCTCGTGTGCATGGCCGCGACGCTCGGCGCCACGCTCGGCGCGCCGCTCACCGCGATCGTCTTCGCGCTCGGCCTCACGCACGATGCGAACGCGCTGCTGCCGCTCCTCGCGGCGACGCTCGTCGCGCACGGCTTCGCGACCGTCGTGATGAAGCGCTCGATCATGACCGAGAAGATCGCGCGGCGCGGCTATCACATTTATCGCGAATACGGCGTCGATCCGCTCGAGCGTCATTACGTCGACGAAGTGATGACGCGCGACGTCGTCACGATCGACGCGGACCTGAGTGTCGGCGTCGTGCGCGCGCGGTATTTCGGCGCGACGCAGGCGCACCGCGCCTATCCGGTCGTGCGCGACGGCGTGCTGATCGGCCTGCTCGATCGCGCGACGCTCGATCGCGGCGGCGACGCGCACGCGGGCGATGCAAACGGCGGCGAAATGCGGGCGAGTGACGGGCGAGCGAAGCGAGAGCCGATGGCCGACATGCGGGTGGCCGACATGCGGGTGACCGACATGCGGGTGGCCGACGCGCGGGTGGCCGACGCACGAGTACCCGACCTGCCGGTGGCCGACCTGCTGCCGCGCCGCGCCCCGCCTTTCTCGCTCGCCGACGAAACGTGCCGCCTCGTCGCGACGCGGCTCGCCATGCATCGGCTCGAGCGCCTGCCCGTGGTCACCGATCCCGACACGATGCGGCTCGTCGGCATCGTGTCGCGCAGCGATCTCGTGAAGCCGGCGCTGCGCCACTTCGACGACGAGCACAAGCGCGAACGCTTCCGCCGCGCGCATCCGGCCGCGTTCGTGAGGCGGCGCTTCGCGCCGGCGCGCAAGACGGGCTGAGCGGCGCGCTCGCGCATGGCACATGGCGCCGGCGATCGCATCGGCGGATAATTCCCCGCTGCGAATCCGGCTGGCGCGCGATGAAAGACGAACTTGAGAATCAGATCGAGACACTACGCAAGCGCATCGTCAAAACCGGGGTGTCGAGCAAAACCCCGGATGAACGGTCGATCTGGCTTCGCGCCCGGGCGCGCGAAGTCGACGATTGGAAAAATCGGCTCGGCGGAGTCGATTTGACGCCGCCGGTCATTCAGGCGCTGCAAGCCCGGGCGGACGCATGCCTGCGTTGCGCGCAGCGCAAGGTTCGAACCGCGAACGAGGCCGACGAGCTGCGCGCCGAGGCCGGGGCGGTCATGCCGGCGCATCCTCCGCGCCTGCGACGCAAGCGGCTCTGATCGGCCGCGCGCGGACGGCGAATCTGGCGCATTCCGTTTATCGATTCGCTTTCGCCTCGCCGCCGGGCGACGCCGCGCATCGGCGCCTCGAGTGAAGAGCGCCGCGACCGGCGGGTGCACGCCCACGTTCGGCGCATCGCGCGCTGCGCGTTGCGGAACGTCGGCTTCCCAACGTCATCGCGCATCCGGCGCGCGAGCGAAAAACGCAGCCGTCCGGCAAGCCGCGCCGCCTGCCGATCCGATTCGCTCGTGCGAGGCCATCTCCCGCGACGACCCGACGCCCAACGCGTCACATATGCTTGAACCGCCCCGCATACGCGCGGCTCACCGGCAGCACATCGCATCGGCCGCGCAGATGAATGCGCAGACGCCCGAGCAGATCGCGCTCGATCCGGTCGATCGCCGCATACGAGACGATCACGCCGCGATGCACCTGCGCGAAGCGATCCTGATCGAGCCGCTGCAGCAGTTCCTTGAGCGGCGTGCGGATCACGTGCCGCTCGCCCGCCGTCACGACCTCCGTGTATTTGTCGAGCGCCCGGAAATACAGCACGTCGTCGACGGACACGAGCCGCGTCGTATCCTTCAGCCCCACCGTCAGCCAGCGGATCGGCGTCGCCGCCTGCGACATCCGCGCGCCAACGAGCGCGTGTGCGCGCGCCGGCGCGAAGCCGCCGCGCTGCAGCTTCGCGATGCAGCGCAGAAGACGTTCGTCCGTCACTGGCTTCAGCAGGTAGTCGACGGCCGATCGATCAAATGCCTCGACCGCATGCTCGTCGTACGCCGTCACGAACACCACGCGAACGTCGGGCACGAGGCTTGCAAGCTTCAGCCCGTCGATGCCCGGCATGCGAATGTCGAGAAACGCGACGTCGGGGCGCGACGCGTTGAGCGCCGCGAGCGTGTCCACGCCGTTGCGCGGCATCGCGACGATCTCGAGCTCCGGCCACAACCCGGCAAGGCGCTCGGCGAGTTCGGCGGAGAGGTTCGGTTCGTCGTCGGCGATGAGCGCGGTCGGCATGTCAATCGATCGGAATGTGCAAGGTCGCGGTCACGCCCCGCGCGGCGCCGGCCGTCGCGCCTACCGACACGCGGCCGTGCTCGCCGTAGAGGCGCTTGACGCGCGCGACCACGTTGGCGAGCCCGACGCCGCCGTGAAGCTTGGTTTCGCCGTTGCCGAGGCCGACTCCGGTGTCGATCACGCTGAGTTCCAGCGTCGCGCCGTTGCGCACGCCGCGGATGCGAATCTCGCCGCCGTCGATCGACGGCTCGATGCCGTGCAGCAGCGCATTCTCGACGAGCGGCTGCAACAGAAGCGGCGAAAACGCGAGCTCCCGCAACGGCGCGGGCACGTCGATCGCATAGCGCAGCCGCTCGCCGAGCCGGATCGACGCGATCCGCAGCAGCGCATCGACGAGCTCGAGCTCCTCGCCGAGCGTCGACGTCGCCCGGCGGGTGCGGCCGAGGCTCGCGCGCAGGTAGCGGTTCAGGCTGTCGAGCATCGTCGACGCGCGGACCGGATCGCGCTCGATCAGGCTCTGCACGTTCGCGAGCGTGTTGAAAAGAAAATGCGGCTCGATCTGCGCCTGCAGCAGCGCGAGGCGCGCGGCCGTCTCGGCCTGACGCGCCTCGGCGGCTTCGCGGCGCTGCGTCTCGAGCGATGCGCGCATCCTCGCCGCCTGCACGAACAAGATGAAGAACGCGCAGGCGACACTGGTGAGCGCGAGCGACGAGCCGTACGCGAACCATTCGCGGACGCTCGCCCGGCCGATCAGATGCGGCACGTGCCCGATCGTCGACGCCGTGATCTCGAAACCGGCGAAGACGCTGACGGGCGCGACGATCAGCACCTTCGGCAGCACCCCGAGCTTGCCCCGCGTCAACTTGTCCGCGCACCAACAGAGCAGCAGCGCGGACAGGCCGATGCCGTTCGCGAGCACGAGGTACGGCAGCACCGCGTCGTCGCGACGGTTCGCCCACGAGCTCAGGCCGATCACGCAGTTGAACAGCACGAGGCCGAACAGACCGAGCATCCTGCGGCGCATGGTTCGCGGAACGCCGGAATCGGTCGTCCGAGCGAACAAAAATGGATGAGGCCGGCTTTGCATGGTGTCGAGCGAGCGAGAACGCGAACGAAAGCGATGCCACGACCTTGACGCCAGGCGCGCGCAAACGGCGCCGCGTGCGACGAACGGCGCCGACGCGCGACGAAACGCCATTGCATCCGACGCGCGGCGACGCCTCGGTCACGATTGTAGTGGAACGCCGAGTCGAGCGGCCGGCCTTGCCGAATGCGGCGAGCCGATCGTGCGCGCCCCGCCCGTTCGCGCATTGCAATCGCATTGCCCGCCGTCGCGGCGTCGCATCGTCGCGCCGATCGACGAACGCGGCTTGCGGCGACGCAACATGCCGGGCAAAACCCGCTCGCAGCAAACGCCGCTCAGGCCACGCCGGGCCGACCGCGATGCCGCGTGAGACGTGCCGCGCCGCCGTATGTTGCCCGCCCGCTCGTCGCACATCGATGCCGTTCGTCGCCCGGATTGCGCTGTCCGTCGCAAACAACTGCGCACGCAATCGAGCGCGCCTATTGTGGTCGACAAGCCGACCAACGATTGCGATCTCGATCATGTCCTCGATACCCCGCCTCCCGCCCTACGTCTTCGTGCTGTTTTGCGCACTGGTCTACGTCGGCGTGAAACGCTGCTTCCCGCGCGAAGTGACGCCGACGCGCCCGCTTCTAACGCCGATCGTGTTCGCGATGCTCGGCATCACGAGCCTCAATTCATTGTTCCCGCGCGCGGGCACCGGCGCCGACGCCATCGCGCTGACAAGCCTTGCCGCCGGTGCGGCGATCGGCTGGCTCCATGCGCGCCGCTGGAAACTGCAATTCAACGTCGAGAAAACGCGTCGGCTCGTGCGCCTGCCGGGCGACGCGAGCCTGCTCGCGACGCTGATGCTCACCTTCGCCGCCGAAACCTACATGCATTACGCGGTCACGGCCGCGAAGCCGTGGGCCGTGACGAACGCCTTCGTCATCGCGTCGTTCGCGGTCTGGGGCATCCTCGTCGGCATGCCGCTCGGCCGCGCGATTAACGTGGTCGCGCGCTGCGTCCGGCACGCGAACGAATCGCGCGGCAAGGACGGCGCATACACGTTCGATTCGAACTGACCCGATATGCGCGAGAACGCGGCGGTGCGCAATCGGCGCGATCGGCGCGATCGGCGCAGTCGCCGCGCGGCGATCGCGCCAGGCGCGCGGCGGCGTTCGGGCGAGCCGCGCCGGCCGATCGACGGGCTCGCGTCGAGCCCGCGCCCGCCGATGCGCGCCCGATCGCACCGAATGCCGGCCGGCCGAGCACCTCGACACCGAAGACAGGAATCCCGCGCGGCCCGCATAATGACGAACCCATCGGCCGGATCACACAGGATCAACGATGCTTCTCACGACCCTCGAACAACTCGAAGCGCACTACGGCAAGCCGAGCGACCGCTCTCTTTGGAAGGAGATCCCGCATTTGAGCGACGACTACCGCGCGTTCGTCGCGAAATCGCCGTTCATCGTGCTTGCGTCGTCGGGCCCGGACGGCCTCGACTGCTCGCCGCGCGGCGATCGCCCCGGCTTCGTCCGCGTGCTCGACCCGCACACGCTCGCGATCCCCGATCGCCCCGGCAACAACCGCGTCGACACGCTGCGCAACATCGTCGCGAACGGACGCATCGGCGTGCTGTTCGTCGTGCCGGGCATAGGCGAGACGCTGCGCGTGAACGGCCGCGCGAAGGTGTCGATCGCCCCCGAGCTGCTCGCGTCGTTCGCGGTCGACGGCAAGCCGGCGAAGGCGGCGATCGTCGTCGACATCGAGGCCGTCTATTTCCATTGCTCGAAGGCATTCCTGCGCTCGCAGCTGTGGGATGCGTCGCGACACGTGCCGCGCGCGGAACTGCCGTCGCCGGGCGCGATCCTGAAGAAGCTCGCTCCCGCCGGATTCGACGCCGAGCAATATGAGCGAGAACTCGAGGAGCGTAATCGCACGCGGCTTTATTGATACCGCTTAGTCGATGCGGCTCTGTTGATTCGGCCACGTCGATTCGATCGACCGACACGCGCGGTGCGGACGAAGCGCGCCGTACCGCATCGCACGTGACGCGGCGCGGCGCTGCACGAGACGGCGGATGCCCGCGAACACACCTGCATCGACACGCACCGACACGAGATGCGCAAGCGAAATGATCGCGATGCGCACCGTTCGCCCGAAGGCGAAACGGCGGCAAGATGAAACGGGAGCGCCGGCGGACGTTCCGCCTGTCAGACAGGAAGACTGCTCGGAGATCGACTTTCGCTGTCCAAAGCGTCGGTCCCGTGAGTTGAAAGCATCGTCTGTTCAATGAGGGCCGCTTGCCCCGTCAAACGAGCGGCGCGCGCCAAACAATCTATGACAATCTTTTGCCGTCGATTTGAACGTGCTTAACAGTCATCGAGCGCATCCTTTGCCATCATGAACTCAACGAATACGAACGCGACGGGGCCACCGTTAGCATGCACCCTGCGCCAAGCGGCCGCAGAGCCGCGCGGCGCAGGCTGACGGTTTCAAAAGCGCGCCGCATCCGGCGCGACGGGTCGCACAGAATTCCCCGCTTCACTCCTTCGCAGCGCCAATCCATTCATCCCATTCGTCCGCAAGCACGCGCGCGGCCTCGGCGACGCCGGGTCGTCGCGCGTGTGTGTGCGCCGCAGCAATCTCGCTGCGACACTCTCGCGACGTGCGCAACGCACCCGGTTGCGATTGGCAAGCTCCTTAACATCTTGTTTCCGAATCGTCGGAACATCGCCGACGATGCGCACTCAGACTGGATCGTAGTACCCGTTGAAACCCGATTCACGAATCACGACCAGAGGGAGATAACGTGAAATACTCACCGTTCATCGCATTGATCATGGCAGCTTCGGTGGCAACTTCGGCCAGCGCCGCAGGCACCGATGTCCAAAACGTGGGACAGAGCCAGAAGCCTGCGCAGGACGTCGCAACCTGCATCGCGAAGACCTGGGCCGACAAGGCGCAGCAGCAGGTCGTCACGCAGGAAGTGCTCGCGAACGGTCTCGCCGCTGACGTCTACGTGCCGGGCCAGCAGCCGCCGAACGGCGCAGCCGCGGTCGTGCGCCCCGCGCCCTCGGGCAACGCGAAGACCTGGGTCGGCTTTCGCGCGGGCAGCGGCGCCGCGGGCGGCGCTGCCGCGAGCGACATCAATAGCTGCCTGTAACGCCTGACCTGCCGGCGACGCCGGCATGCGCCGAACACGCCGGCGCGGCGGAAGTCGCGCCGGCGTGTTGCGCGTTTACCGCTCCCTCGCACCGCCCCGCCCCCTCGCGCGCCGACCGATCCGCATGCGCGACGCCTTCATCGAGTCAGCCCGTTTTCCGTCAGCCGCAGCCCTTTCACGTCGATGCCGATCATCTTGCGCGTCGACTGCCGCACGCCGTCACGCAACTGTTCGAGCGCGGGCGCGTTGCCGCTGCGGCGCAAGTCGTTCTGCGCCGTGACGGCGATCATCGCCAAATAGGCAAGCGTCTCGGCGAGCCGCTGCTTGTCGGCGTCCGACATCGCGCGAATGCGGTCGTCGCGAACCAGCGTCGCGCTCGACTTCGCGCGCAGCGCATCGACGCCCGCTTGCCGTCCGCGCGCGTCCTCTCCGTTGACGACCTCCCACGACATCACGACATACGCGGCGAACACGTCGCCCAGATTGCGGCGATCGAACGCGCGGCGCGACGCCACGCGCTCGAACGCCTCGAGCAATTCGCCCTGCTCGACCACGCGCTTCGCCTCGTCGCGCCTGGACGCGTCGCCGTGCGCGAGGAAGTTCACGATATCGGCCTGCACCTGCCGGTGGACGGCGGCCGTCTCGGCGAACGTCAACGCCGCGGGCGCCGCATGCGGCGAAGCGGAACGCGCGCGATCGGCGCCGCCGCGCGCATCGCGCCCGGGCACCTGCGAGCCGCCCCCGAGATTGCCGCCGAGGTCGTCGTTCACGATCATGCCCCGCCCGAGATCCGCCGTCGCGCCCGGATCGTATTGTGCGAATGCGGGCGCCGCGACGAGCGAGGACAGCAGTTTCAGCGCGGCGGCGAAGCGAATGATTTTCTGCATGAGCAACCCTTCTCCTGTTTCGGGAATCTGCGTAGACGCAACGCCTCGTGTTCGCGCATGTCGATCGCGCAGCGGCACGTCGACGCATCGGCGCGCCAATCCACGCATGTCTCGAGCATTGCGCGCCGCGCGCCGAGCATGCCGCGCCGAACACGCGGGCGGCGAGCGCCGTGGCCGCCGCTACTGCGCGCCGCGATCCCGCCTCGCGCGCAGCACGGCGCGCCGCTCGAGGCTCTCGGCCGACCACACTTCGTCGGACGCATAGTATTCGGGCACGGCGCGCGCGTCGGGCGGCAAGACCACCCACGGCTCTTTCGACGACGTGAAGATATGAATGTCGGGCGGCAGGCGGTCGGGATCGTCGAGCGTGCCGACGCGAACGAAGCTCACCGCGCCGCCGCCGCCCGCGTAATGACTCCACACCGCGATGCGGCAATGCGGACAGCGCGCGATCTTCTGGCCCTTGCCGCTGTTCGACGGCGTATCGACGATGTCGACTTCGCCGCGCAGCAGCAGCAAGCGGTCCGATTCGATCAGCGCGTTCAGCGCGAACGCGGTGCCGGTTTCCCGCTGACACCAGCGGCAATGGCAGCAATGCACGATGAGCGGCCGGGACGTCATCCGGTAGCGCACCGCGCCGCACGTGCAGCCGCCTTCGTAGATCGGGGATTCGTCGGTTGGCATGCGTCGCCTCGCTTGAAAGGGGCACGATCGCCTGTGCGTCGCGCCATCCGATGATCGCCCTTCGCGCGATTCGTGTGAAGCGCCTTCTCTTGCTTCGCCCGGCCGAACCCGCCCGCGTCCGACGTCGCGCGCCCGTCGCGCCGCCGCGCCGCGCTGCGCCGCGCAACGAATCTGCGAAATCCCCGCGAACGGTGGCATGATAACGACCTTGCGCGTCATTACACCCACCTGCATCCGAACATGTCGAACCTGATCGTTCACGGCGGCGCCCCGCTTCGCGGAGAAATCACGCCGTCCGCCAACAAGAACGCCGTCTTGCCCATCCTGTGCGCGACGCTCCTCACCGATCGGCCGCTGCGGCTCGTCGGCGTGCCGGACATCACCGACGTCCGCAAAATCCTCGACATCTTCCGCACGCTCGGCAGCGACGTGTCGATCGACTACGCCACGGGCGTGCTCGACCTGCATCACCGCGCAACGGCGTTCGATCCGGCCGTCCACCGGCTGCCGGAGGAAATGCGCTCGTCGATCATGCTGGTGCCGCCGCTGCTCGCGCGCTTCGGCGTCGCGCGGCTCGAGAACGACGTGAAGGGCTGCACGCTCGGCGTGCGCGAGATCGACCCGCACGTCGAGGTGTTCGAGCGCTTCGGCGCACGGATCGAGCGCACGTCCGATTCGCTGATCGTGCGCGCCGACGGCCCGCTCACGCCGAATCATCACTGGTTCGACTACGCGTCCGTCACGACGACCGAGAACTTCGTGCTGTGCGCGGCGTCGGCGAACGGCACGTCGACGCTCGTCAACGCAGCGTCGGAGCCGCACGTGCAGGAGTTCTGCCGGTTCCTCGCGATGCTCGGCGTGCCGATCGAAGGCATCGGCACGTCGCATCTGAGCGTTCAGGGCGGCCGCGCGCTCGCGGGCGGCGAGTACCGCTTCAACGAAGACTTCCACGAGATCGCGACGTTCCTCGCGCTCGGCGCGATCACGGGCGGCGACATCGCCGTGCGCAACGGCTCGCCCGAGCAGTTCCCGCTGATCGACCGGACCTTCGCGAAGTTCGGCGTGCAGGTCACGCACGAAAACGGCTGGTCGCACGCGCTGCGCGACGGTCCGCTGAAGGTGAAGCAGCCGTTCACGCGCAACATCCTGACGAAGGTCGAGGCCGCGCCGTGGCCTTACCTGCCCGTCGACCTGCTGCCGATCTTCATCGCGCTCGGCGTGCAGGCGCAAGGCAGCGTGATGTTCTGGAACAAGGTCTACGACGGCGCGATGGGCTGGACGGGCGAGTTGTCGAAGTTCGGCGCGCACGTGTTCCTGTCCGATCCGCATCGGCTGATCACGTTCGGCGGGCTGCCGCTCAGCCCGGCGCGCGTCGAGAGCCCGTACATCATCCGCGTCGCGATCGCGCTGCTGATGGTCGCGGCTAGCATCGACGGGCGCTCGGAGATCCTGAACGCGCAGCCGATCCGCCGCGCGCATCCGCACTTCGTCGAGAATCTTCGCTCGGTCGGCGCGAACGTCGAGTGGACGAGCGGCGAGTAAATCGATGCGCCGCGCGGGCGCTCGCGCAATCGCGACGCGCCCGCACGGCTTGCCGGCCGCCTACTTGAGCCGGCCGGACAGGAACTGCGCCAGCCGCTCGCTCTTCGGATTGACGAGCACGTCCTGCGGATGCCCCTCTTCCTCGATCCGCCCCTGGTGCAGGAAGATCACATGATTCGACACGTTGCGCGCGAAGCCCATCTCGTGCGTGACGACGATCATCGTGCGCCCTTCTTCCGCGAGCGCCTGCATCACCTTCAGCACTTCGCCGACGAGTTCCGGATCGAGCGCCGACGTCGGCTCGTCGAACAGCATCACTTCGGGTTCCATCGCGAGCGCGCGCGCGATCGCGACGCGCTGCTGCTGCCCGCCCGACAGATGCGACGGATATTTCGCCTCGACGCTCGGCGCGAGCCCCACCTTCCGCAAATACTCGCGCGCCCGCGCCTCGGCCTCGGCGCGCGGCAGGCCGAGCACGCTGACGGGCGCCTCGATCACGTTCTCGAGCACGGTCATGTGCGCCCACAGATTGAAGTGCTGGAACACCATCGAAAGCTTCACGCGCATCCGCTGCAATTGCTTCGGATCGCCGATCTTCGGCGCGCCGCGCCTGTCGCGCGTCACGCGAATCGATTCGTCGCCGAGCGTGATCGTGCCCGCGCACGGCTGCTCGAGAAAGTTGATGCAGCGCAGGAACGTGCTCTTTCCCGAGCCGCTCGAGCCGATGATGCTGATCACGTCGCCCGCCTTCGCCTGCAGCGAGATTCCCTTCAGCACCTCGTTGTCGCCGAACTTCTTGTGCAGGTCGTCTACCGTGAGCTTGTACATTCGCCGTCGTCCTTGATCGTCGTGGAATTTCGTTGCTCGATGCCGCTGCGCGCCGCGTCGCGCATCAATGCCCTTGGGGCTTCAGGAACGCGAGCCAGCGCGCCTCCATCCGGCGGAACAGCCAGATGAGCGCGAACACGACGATCGCGTACAGCGCGGCCGCGATGCCGTACGCCTGAAACGATGCGTAGGTGGCCGAATTGACGTCGCGCGTGACCTTGAGGATGTCGGGCACCGTCGCCGTGAACGCGAGCGTCGTCGCATGCAGCATCAGGATCACTTCGTTGCTGTAGCTCGGCAGCGCGCGGCGCAGCGCCGAGGGCAGGATCACCCGCGTATACAGCTTGAACGGCGACATCCCGTATGCAAGCCCCGCCTCGATCTCGCCAGGCGACGTCGATTTGATCGCGCCCGCGAAGATCTCGGTCGCGTACGCGCATTCGTTCAGCGTGAACGCGAGCAGCGTGCAGTTCATCGCGCTTCTGAAGAAGCTGTCGAGCCACGCATGATCGTGCACGACGCTCAGGCTGTAGATGCCCGTGTAGCAGAGCAGCAGTTGCACGTAGAGCGGCGTGCCGCGAAACACGTACGTATAGAGCCAGACCGCGCCCGACAGCGCGCGGTTGCTCGACGCGCGCGCGATCGCGAGCGGCACCGCGAGACCGAAGCCGAGCCCGATCGACACGACGAGCAGCCACAGCGTGATCGCGAGGCCGCTCATGCGGTAGCCGTCGCTGAACAGGTAGTTCTGCCAATATTGACCGATGATCTGAATCACAGCGCCAGCCTCCGCACACCCGCCGAATAGCGTTTTTCGAGGTACATCAACACGAGGTTCGACAGCGTCGTGATCGCGAGATAGATCGCGCCCGCCGCGAGCGTGAAGAAAAAGAAGTTCAGCGTGCTCTTGCCCGCGTCCTGCGCGGCTTTCACGACGTCGGCCAGGCCGATGATCGACACGAGCGCAGTGGCCTTCACGAGCACCTGCCAGTTGTTGCCGATGCCGGGCAACGCGAAGCGCATCATCTGCGGGAACATGATTCGTGCGAACACGCGCCACGAACTCATTCCGTATGCGAAGCCCGCTTCGAGCTGGCCGCGCGGCACCGCGAGAAACGCGCCGCGAAACGTCTCGGTGAAGTACGCGCCGTAGATGAAGCCGAGCGTGACGATGCCGGCGACGAACGGATCGATGTCGATCTGGTCGACGCCGAGCATGTCGGTCGCGTCGTTCAGCAGGATCTGGATGCCGTAGAACAGCAGCAGCATCAGCACGAGATCGGGCACCGCGCGGATCAACGTCGTATAGAACGTGCCGATGCCCGCCAGCATGCGATTGCGCGACAGCTTGGCCGCCGCGCCGGCGAGCCCGAGCGCGAGCGACGCGGCGAGCGAAAACACGGCGAGCTTGATCGTCTCGAGCGTGCCGGCCCACAGCAGCGGGCCGAAGCCTTGAAAGAGCATCTGCGATTTCCTCGATGTGCGCGGGCGCAGCGCGCCGTCGCCGTGGAGCGCGCGCGCAAGCTGTCCGTCTGGTTTCAGGGGGATTACGAATCGCTTCGGCACGGCGATTTCATGCCGCCGAAGTTGTATGTACAACTTTGCTTCGACCGAATTCGGCCGGCAATCAGTGTTTTTCTCTAATGTCCGGCCGGCCGCATCATGCTCAAGCGCGATGCGCGGGCCGCAGCGCGCGATCGTCGGGAGCGCGAATGAAATTCGTCACGGGATGGACGAGTCGGTTCGTTCGTACGCACCTGCGCGCGGCCGTCTCATGTCTGACGTAATGGGTTCATCGCCTGTTCACCGGGATTCGCGGCAAAGCCCCTCGAGAGCGGTCGGCGATGTTCGGCGGCAGCGCAAGACAACGGCCCGCCGCTTTCGGCCGGCTCCGGACGACCGACGGATGCGGGAAGCCGAATCGTCGACAATCGGCGCGCCGCCATCATTGGCGGAAAGCGCGGAACAACGGGCTTCGACCGATGAGCCGAAGCCTCGTTTCCCGCAACGCGCGACGTGGGTCAGAAAGTATGCATCATCCCGACGTACGCGCCCGTCTGCGATTCACCCGCGAGCGGGCTCGTGTTCGGCGTCGCGTCGCGCGGCGTCGCGAGCAGCGAGAAGTTCGAATTCCCGCCGTTGCGCATGTAAGCGACCGTGCCGTACAGAAAGGTCCGCTTCGACAGGTTGTAAGTCGTCCCGAGCGCGTACAGGATCGCGTGGCCGGACGGATCGTGCGCCGCGTCGCTGCCGTCGCCGCCGCGCACGCGCACGTAGTAGCCGCCGCCCGTCACCGCCCACTGCGCCGTGGCCTGATAGGTCGCGCCGAGCCAGAAGTGATCGGCGCGATCCGCAAGGCCCGCCGGCGTGTCGGGCGCCGAATAATGCGTATAGGCGCCCTGGATCTTGAACTTCTGCACCTTCACGTTCGCGCCGATGAAATACTCGCGCGAGCTCGAGAAGATATTGCTCATGCGGCCGTTGCTGTCGCGCAGTTCGTCGTACATGCCGCGCACGTCGAGCATCGGCGAGTGATACGAGATCATCACGCCGTCCGAGCGGCCGAAGTCGCCCTGCGCGCCGTAATTGAAGCCGCGCGACTGGTTGCCGAACGCGTACTGCGCCTGCACGTCGAAGCCGCCGAACACCGGGCTGTGATACTCGACGTTGTTGCTCGTCTGCTGCCAGTTGCGCCCGCGCACGAGCGACGCCGACGAGAACGCCTGCTGGACGAACGGATCGAATTCCCACACGCCGTCGCTGTCGATGAAGAGATTGCGGCCCGCCTGCAGCTTGCCCCACGTGTCGTTCTTCAAGCCGACGTACGCGCGCCGCGACCACATCCGGCCGCCGCCCGTCGTGCCGTTCATCACCTGGAACGCGGTCTCCAGGTTGAAGATCGCCGACGTGCCGCCGCCCAGATCCTCGACGCCCTTCAGGCCGAACATGCTCGTGCCCCAGTCGCCGCTCTCGGCGCTCCAGCGCGACGAGCTGCCGCCCGAGGGATTCGCGATGTGATTCAGGTATTCGACGCCGCCGTCGACACGGCCGTACAGCGTGACGCTCGTCTGCGCGCAAGCGAGCGCGGGCCCGGCCGCGACGAGCGCGGCCATCATTTTCTTCGAATGAAAAACCATTGTTCTCCGCCTGTTGTCTTCTCTCAGGTTCAACACACGTCCGGCACGCCGCTCAACCGCGATCGAGCGAATAGCGTCCGGGGCCAGCCGCGCACAGAGCGAACAAGCCGCCCGTGATCGCGATGTTCTTGTAGAAATGGATCATCATGTTCATCTGCTCGGCGGCGGCCATCGACCAATAGTGATGGCCGATGAACGCGGTGCCGATCGTGTAGAGGCCGAGCAGCAGCGCGAGCGGCCGCGTGTAGAAGCCGATCAGGATCGCGATGCCGACGAAGAATTCCATCACGATCGCGACGACCGCCGCGATCGAGGGCAGCGGCGTGCCCTCGGAAGCCATGAACTGGGCCGTGCCCGAGAAATTCAGCAGTTTCTCCCAGCCGAAAATCACGAACAGGATGACGATCAGAATGCGGGAAAGCAGCAGCAGAGCGTCTTTTTGACGCGCAAGGAAAGTTTGTCTCATCGTCGTGCGGAGCGGGAAGCGGGCGTCGCGCGCGCTGCGACGACGCGTCGCGCACGAGCCGGTTGCGAACCGAGGCGGCCCACGGCGCGCGCCGCGCGCCGCCTCCCTGTCGACTGCGACCTGCCACCGGACGGCCGCCCGGTGCGATGCCGTCCTCCTCGATCGCCGGATAACCCGACCCGTACGTTACTGCGCGGCGCGCAGCTTCGCAACGTCCTGTTCGCTCACCTTCGCCGCCGGATTGCCGAACTGCCCGGTCAGATAGTTCGTGAGCGCGGCGATCTGCGCGTCCGACAACTCGTGGCGGAACGCCGGCATGCCGACGTCTTCCTTGCCCGCCTTGCGCGCGACGCCGTTCAGGATCACCTGCATGAGATTCGTCGGGTTCGGCGCGCCGACCGTCGAATTGTGGAAGAGCGGCGGATAGTAGCCGTCCGGCGTGCCCTTGCCCTGCATCTGGTGGCAGCTCGCGCAGTTGCCGAGATACAGACGCGCGGGATCGACGCCCGTCGACGCGAGCGCGACCCCGCGCAGCCGGATTCCGTCCTCGGCCGGCTTGCCCCATGCGGCGCGCGCCTTCGCGCTGCCGTCGGCGACGGCGGGCACCGTGCGGACGTACGTCGCGATCGCGCCGATGTCCGCGTCGGTCATCTGCGAGAAGCTGTGCTCGACCGCCTCGGCCATCGGCCCCGCCGCCTGCGCGAGACCCGGCACGCTGCCCGTGCGCAGGTACTGCACGAGCTGCTGCTGCGTCCAGCCGCCGATCCCCGCGTTCGCGTCCGACGTGATGTTGTAGCCGTCCCAGCCCGAGAGCACCGAGCCCGCGAGGAAGCTGCCGCCCGTCTCGTCGAGCGATTTCTCCTGCAGCGCGACGCCGCGCGGCGTGTGGCACGTGCCGCAGTGCGCGAGGCCCTGCACGAGATACGCGCCGCGGTTCCATTCGACGCCGCGCTCCGGCTTCGGCTGGTACGCGCCGTCCTTCAGGAACAGCAGGTTCCAGATCTTGAGCGGCCAGCGCATGCTCAGATACCACGGGATCTCGTTCTTGCGCGCAGGCTGCCTGACCGGCTCGACGCCGTGCATGAAGTACGCGTAGAGCGCCTTCACGTCGTCGTCGCTGACCTTCGCGTACGACACGTAAGGCATCGCCGGATACAGGTTGTCGCCGCTCTTCGCGACGCCGTGACGCACCGCGCGCTCGAAATCCGCGAACGTCCAGTCGCCGATGCCCGTTTCCTTGTCGGGCGTGATGTTGGTCGTGTAGATCGTGCCGAGGACGGGCGCGCGCATCGGCAAGCCGCCCGCGAACGGCTTGCCGCCCTTCGCGGTGTGGCACGCCATGCAGTCGCCCGCGACGGCCAGATAGCGGCCGCGCTCGACGAGCGCGGCGTCGGCGGAAGGCGCGGATGTCGCCGACGTCGCAGATGCGGCGGCAGCGGCCGGCGAGGACGAAGCCGCAGCGGCCGGCGCGGCGGCAGCGCCGGCGTCCGCCGCGCTCGACAGGCCGGGCAACGCGAGGCAGCCGGCCAGCATGAAGGAAAGCGTTCGTTTCAGCATCAGATTTCCTTCTTCAACTGGTCCGAGATCCGCAGCGCGAGCGCCGCGATCGTCAGCGTCACGTTCACCGTGCCGACCGTCGGCATCGTCGCGCTGCTCGACACGAACAAGTTCGGATGGTCGAACGTGCGGCAGTCCTTGTCGACGACCGAATCGCGCGGATCGGCGCCCATGATCGTCGCGCCCGTGATGTGGTTGTTCGGCGCGAATTCGTCGTTGAACACGACGTCGGTGCCGCCCAGCACTTTCGCCGCGGTCGCGTAGACCTCGCGCGTGTGCACCGCGCCGCGCTTCACGTAGTCGTCGATCGCATAGGTGATTTCCGGGCGCGGGATGCCGATCGCATCGGTCGCCGTCTTGCTCGGCACGATGCGGTTCTCCGGTTGCGGCAGGATTTCGTGGAAGCAGTCGAACTGCACGTAGCGCGCGGAGCGGTCGCGGATCTGCGCGTCGAGCTCGGCGGGCTTCAGCAGCTTGCCGGCCTTGAAGATCTTCTGCGTTTCCTGATCGATGCGCGACAGGTTCGACAGGTGGATCTTCTTCGCCGCCTCGGTCGCGCGGAACGGGCCGTCGCGGAAACCGATCAGCGACGTCATCTCCTGCGGGCCGCGCCCCGGCCACAGCTTCTCGCTCGCGTAGAAAGACACGCCGGTGCCCGGATGGTCCATCAGGTTGCGGCCGACCATGTCGGAGCTGTTGCCCACGCCGTTCGGGAAATCGTGGCTCGTCGACATCAGCATCAGCTTCGGCGTCTCGATGCCGTTCGCGGCGAGCACGAAGTACTTGCCCTCGACGCGGTGCTCGACGCCCTTCGGGTCCTTGTAGAGCGCGGCGACGATCTTCTTCTGCGGGCCGACCTCGAGCTTGTGGACGACCGCGTTCTCGACGAGCTTCGCGCCCGCCTGCTCGGCCTTCTCGACGTGAACGATGCCGTTGTACATCGCGCCGATCGGACAGATCGGCATGCAGTTGTTGTTGCCGCAGCAGGTCGGACGGCCGTCGTACGGGCGGCTGTTGCGCGCGACCGGCTCGGTCACCACGTGGAATTTCGGGTCGTGGTTGTTGAGCGCGGTCTTGATCGTGAGCTCGTTGTAGGACAACGGCAGCGGCGGCATCGGGTACGCCTCTTTGCGCGGCGAGAACAGGTCTTCCTCGGGGCCGGGGCCCCAGACGCCCAGCTCTTCCTCGGCGCGCTGGTAGTAGTGCTCGAGATCGTCGTACCGGATCGGCCAGTCGCGGCCGACGCCGTAGACGGTCTTCATCTTGAAGTCGTTCGGGATGAAGCGCCACGCGGACGCGGCCCAGTGCCACGTCGTGCCGCCCACCGCGCGGATGTACTGCGAGTTGAACTTGTGCTCGCCCTTCAACACCAGGTAGTCGTTCGGCGGACCGTATTCCGGATGCGGCGCCCACGGGCTCGACGGATACGGCGCCATGAAGTCCATCTTGTCCGGCTGGTTGCGAAAGCGCTCGACGATTTCCCAGCGCGGCATGCGCGGGCCGGCCTCGAGCAGGATCACCGACTTGCCCGCCTTCGCAAGCTGATGCGCGACGATCGCACCCGCGACGCCCGAGCCCACGACGACGACGTCGGCTTGTTGTGTATCGGACATCAGGCTTGCCTCTCGATCGGTTTGTCGGCCCAGAAGCCGGGTTTGTTGGGGCAGTACGAGCGGATCACGAGCGTGTCCGACACGACGCCGAACATCAGCGCTTCTTCATAGGTGATCACGACGTTGTCGACGATGCCGAGATACCACGCTTCGAGAATGCGCAGCGCGAGGGCTTCCTGATCGGGCGTGAGCGTATTCGCGGCGAGCGCGCCGGCGAGCTTCGGCAGCCCGTCGCCGAGTTCGAACGAGCCCTTCTGCAACGCGTGCAGCAGCCGTTCGCCGACTGCGCGGTTCAGGCCGGTCTTGCCGGTCAGCGCCTCGGACAGCGTCATGAACGCGTCGAGCGGCGCGGCGCTCGGCGCATCGGCGAGCGCGCGCAGCGTGAGCGATCCCGCAAGGCCCAAGGCGCTCAGCGCGAGCGAGCGCTGCAGCCATTGGCGTCGGGTGAGCCCCCCACCCATGGGCTCGACCGCGTCGCTCGGGCGACGCGCGTGGGGATTGGTGTCGTTATTCATCGTTCCTTCTCTCAAGCGTCGGGTTCGGGAAAACGAGTGTTGATATTTCTCAAACTACGGCGCGGCTCCGAAATGTACGCGTTCGCCGCCAATTGAACAATCCCTTTATAGTTCATCGAATCGTTTTGCACTCCCTTGCAATGCGGGTTCCGGCGGCTTTTTCAGTTTTCGCAAAAAATTGTTTCTCAATGCGGCGTTGCGGCGTGCGGACTATCTGGAGTACGCAGCAATAAGGCGTGGCGCGATCACGGAGGCGCGCGCCGATGACTTGAACGAACGGCGCGGCGCAAACGGCGTTCGGAGGCTGCCGGAATCGATGGCGGAAGCCGCGCCGCGGCGCGGCGCGGCTGTTCCGTTGACGCTCGATCGGCCGCGCGGTCGGTTCGACGCGCCGGCGCATCGCACCGACCGCCTCCGCGCGCGCCGATGCCAGTCATTCGTACGATTGCCCGGACTCCTGAAGAGCGCGCGCATTTCAGCGCCGACAACGAATGGTTCAGTTCACGAATTCGGCCAGCTTGGCGGAATCGTCTGAATGAGGTGTTTGCCACGGCGCTTTTCCGCTCCCCCTATGCCCGCCGCCGCGTGATTGCCGAATCGAGGAACGTTTTGCACGCGGAAACGTTCCGACATATCGTGCCCGCATCGTTATCGTGGATACGCGGCGCACGTGCGGCCATCCATACGCCGAAGAAACGCTTTTCATTCACGAACGCGCCGCACGACGGCGCCCGGCCATCGCGAACGCTCGCGCTCGATCGCCCCGCTCCTGGACGGTTCGGCGCGCCCCCGCACGCCGACGATCGTCATACTCATACGTTTGCCTTCGCTCGACTTGCGCAACGCACGCGCGCCGCACGTGCCCGCCGCCGTCGCGAAGGTCTTGCCGCGAGACCGCTGAAATCCTCGATGCCCGAATCCCTGCGCGTGCGAAAGCGAATGCCCGCCGGGAGGAAACATTTCGCTCGGCCGCGCCGCCCGCTTCTGCCGCTCATGCGTATTCGTCATTGCTGCGGCTCCAACGGTCGCTCGTGTGGTTCCGCACGAGCGAAATGCGGTTCCGCGACGAGAACGAAATTGCGTTGACGACGAGCCCGGTGCGTTTCATCGGCCGCTCGAATTCGCCTGCTATCTTCGTCGCGACGTCGCGCGAATAGCCGACGCCCCTCCACGGTTCGTCGGAATCAGAAACGGCATCGGCGCTTCGCGAGCGCCGAGTCGCGCAACGCCCGCCCCGTCGATATTCCCGCGCGCTCCCGCAAGTTCGCGCGCATCCACCGAATGCGCCCGCGGCCGAGCCGGCACGCGCATGCGGCGGCAATCCGTTTGAAACGAACGCACATGCTTTTCGCGGGGAAAAGCCGGAAGAAATGCGATCGTAATGCGATCAAAAACTTCGAACCCCGACGCGCGGCGGCCTCGCCTTTCCGCTCGATGACGCGCCCGCATGCCGAATATGCGCCGAGCGCGCATCCGATTGGCCGTTTTATACGGTCGTTCTCCGTTTCCCCCGCTTATCTCAAAAAATAATCTCGAACCAGGCCGCTTCGTACACCAAAAATGCTCGTGATTTTGTGCGGCAAGCGACTATATTTTCCGAAAGACTATCAAGAATTGTTAAACGCAGCCGTTACTCACACCAGTAACTCCGATCGGGCGCGCACGAGCCCGACGGATTCAGGACAAGACCTGGCGACGTACGGGATGCAACGAGGACGAGGATGCTCAGCGACCTCCCGCGCCATGGCCTTGACCGCGTTGACCGCGCATGCGGTTTCGAACCCACGGGTGGAGAGGCACCATGTACAACAAACGTAGCAATCCTGACAAGACGCGGTTTGGCCAGGCCCGCGCAGTGGCCGGCATTCTCTCCATGTCCTTCCTCGTTCCGCTCGCCGGTTGCGGCGGCGGAGGCGGCGGAGGCGGAAGCAGCACCCCTTCGGCAGCCGCACAGCCGACGCCTGCTCCGGCGCCGACACCTGCCCCCTCATCGGGTTCGTCGCAATCCGCGACTTCGTCGACATCGACAGCCGCTTGCCCCGTCACGCAAGCCGCATCGACAGCCGCAAGCGCGCAGCTCGCCTCCAGCGCCGTTTCGCAGGACGCGCCCGTCGACCACCTGATCGTCAAGCTGCAGGACGCGGCGGCGACGGCGGGATCGGGCGCGCGCATCATGGCCGCGACGAACGGCGCGACGCGACTGGATGCGGTGATCCAGCGCGTGATGTCGCAATGGAACACGAAGAGCGGCGCCGCTCGCGCCTATGCGCAAAACGTCGCGCCGACGAGCGCCGTGCAGGTCGAGCGGACGATGTCGGGCGGCGCCACGCTGCTCGCACTCGGACAAAAGATGAACGCGGATACGGCCAGCGCACTCGCGCAAACGTTCGCGGCCGACCCCGACGTTGCGTACGCGGAACCCGACCGGCGTGTGTTCGCCCGCACGGTGGCGAACGATCCGGACTACGCGCAGCAATGGAACTACTTCGATCCGACGGCCGGCATCGATCTGCCGAACGCATGGAACGTGACGACCGGCTCGCCGGGCATCGTCACCGCGGTGCTCGACACCGGCTATCGCCCGCATCCGGACCTCATCGCGAACCTGCTGCCCGGCTATGACTTCATCACCGACATCAACACCGGCAACAACGGCCACGGCCGCGGCCCGGACGCGACCGATCCGGGCGACTGGGTCACGCAGCAGGAGCTGACCGATCCGTCGAGCCCGTTCTATCAATGCGCGAGCGGGCCGTCGAACAGCAGTTGGCACGGCACGCAGGTCGCCGGCATCATCGGCGCCGCCGCGAACAACGGCATCGGCATCGCGGGCGTCAACTGGTACGGCAAGATCCTGCCCGTGCGCGTGCTCGGCAAGTGCGGCGGCGCGACGAGCGACATCGCCGACGCGATGCGCTGGGCGGCGGGCCTGCCCGTCGCCGGCGCGCCGACGAACCTGACGCCCGCGAAGGTGATCAACCTGAGCCTCGGCGGCACCGGCACGTGCGGCGACACGTTCCAGCAAGCGATCAACGACGTGATCGCGAAAGGCGTGAGCGTCGTCGTCTCGGCCGGCAACGACGGCCAAGCGACGACGCTCGATCGCCCGGCGAACTGCCAGGGCGTGATCGCGGTCGGCGCGACCGACAGCACGGGCCAGCGCGCGTGGTACAGCAACTTCGGCACGGACATCACGCTGAGCGCGCCGGGCTCGAACATCCTGTCGACGACCAATGCGGGCACGACGGTGCCGACCACCGACGCGTACGGCACGCACAGCGGCACGAGCCTCGCCGCGCCGCAGATCGCAGGCATCGCATCGCTGATGCTGTCGGCGAATCCGAACCTGACGCCCGCCCAGATCGCCCAGAAGCTCGCAGGCACCGCACGGCCGTCGCCATCGACGACATCCTGCCTCGCGCGCGCGCCGGGCGCGGGCATCGCCGATGCGGGCGTAGTGGTTGCGTCCGCAACGAAATAGGCGAGCGCCGCACTCACGCGCGCATGCGGCGGCCGCCCGAACGGGCGGCCGCTCGCGCTTGCGGCCACGCATGGCCGCCGTCGCCCGGCACGAATCGCACATCGCACCGCCCGCGAATATGCGCGCAAGTCGCGTAAGCGCGCTGTAAAAAGCTTGACGCTTCGTACGCCGACCCTTTACCATCGCCCCCGTCTTGATACTTGGAGTGTTCCGTGAACACCGATGCGAGTTGTAGTCGGTCCTGCACCGGCTTGACTGCTGACTGAGGCATTCGCGCAGAGCCCCCAACGCTTCTGCCGCATCCCGGCCAGCAGGATGCGGCGTCTTTCCGGCCGTCTCGGCCCGATCTTCCCGCCACGAATTTTCCGAACGAACGACGCATGCGCCGCCATGCGCGCGTCGTGCACGCTCGTTCGCACGATGTACGGCCTGCGCCGTGCACGCGGGCGCATGCGCTCGCGCGCCGCCCCCGCGTGCGTGTGCGCGCCGATTTCGCATGCGCCCGCCGTGCGCAGTCCTCCTCCCGGACGCCGCCTCGCGTCCGGCCCACGATCGACAGGAGTCCAGATGGAAGCAGACGACAGTAGCCGATTACCGCTCGCCGGCGTCATGCCGCGCGACGCGCGCGTCGCGTCGGCTGCGCCGGCGAGCGATCCCGATTTCCCACTCACTCAGCCGAACGCGCGCGACGCGAGGCGGCGGGAGACGCTCGGCCCTCGATGACGCCGGCGCTCCCCGCCCGCCGCGCGCGGCACACGGAGCGACCGATGACACAACGCACTCCTTCAAAAAACAAGCAACGCGGATTCCTCCATTACGGCGCGCGAGGCGACGGCGACGATCGCCGCCCGATGCGCATCGAATACGAATCCGCTCGACCGCTCGCCGACACGCTCGCCAATCTGCGCACGAGCGAGCGCGGCCTCACGACCGCCGATGCGAAGGACCGCCTGCTGTGCGACGGCCCGAACGAAATCGCACACGACAAGCCGCCGCACTGGACCCGGCAGCTGTTGAGCTCGTTCAACAATCCGTTCGTCTACGTGCTGCTCGTGCTCGCCGCGATCAGCTTCCTCACCGACGTCTACTTCGCCGAGCCGGACGATCGCGACTACGTCAAGATCACGATCCTGCTGTCGATGATCACGATCAGCGTGCTGCTGCGCTTCGTGCAGGAATTCCGCTCGCTGCGCGCGGCCGAAAAACTGAAGGCGATGGTCCGCACCACCGCGACCGTGCAGCGCCGCACCGACGATGCGAATGGGCCGATCAAGCACGACGTGCCGATGCGCGACGTCGTCGTCGGCGACATCGTGCATCTTTCCGCCGGCGACATGATCCCCGCCGACGTGCGGCTCATCTCGTCTCGCGACCTCTTCATCAGCCAGGCCGTGCTGACGGGCGAATCGCTGCCCGTCGAGAAATACGACACCCTCGGCGCCGTCGCGCAGAAATCCGCCGAACCGGCGAGCGGCCCCGGCGGCGGCGCGTCCCGCGCCGAGCACGCCGCACACGACGGCTCGCTGCTCGATCTCGCGAACGTGTGCTTCATGGGCACCAACGTCGTGAGCGGCACCGCGACCGCGGTCGTCGTCGCGACGGGCGCCGATACGTATTTCGGCGCGCTCGCGAAGAACGTCGTCAGCCACAAGCGGATCGAGACGAGCTTCGATCGCGGCGTATCCAGCGTCAGCTGGCTGCTGATCCGCTTCATGCTCGTGATGGTGCCTGTCGTCTTCATGATCAACGGCTTCACGAAAGGCGACTGGCTGAGCGCGCTCACGTTCGCGCTCGCCGTCGCGGTGGGCTTGACGCCCGAGATGCTGCCGATGATCGTGAGCGCGAACCTCGCGCGCGGCGCGGTCGCGATGGCGCGGCGCAAGGTCGTCGTCAAGCGGCTGAACTCCGTCCAGAACTTCGGCGCGATGGACGTGCTCTGCACGGACAAGACGGGCACGCTCACGCAGGACAAGATCATCCTCGAGCATCACCTCGACGCATCCGGCCGCAAGAACGAGGACGTGCTGCGTCTCGGCTGGCTGAACAGCTTCCATCAGAGCGGCCAGAAGAACCTGATCGACATCGCGATCGTCAATCGCGCGAACCAGCTCGGCGACTGGATCAAGCCGCAGGGCTATCGCAAGATCGACGAGCTGCCGTTCGATTTCGTGCGGCGGCGCCTGTCCGTCGTCGTCGAAGATCCGCGCGGCACGCACCTGCTCGTCTGCAAGGGCGCGGTCGAGGAAATGCTCGCGGTGTCGACGCATGTTCAGGACGACCAAGGCGTGCGCCCGCTCGATTTCGTCGAACGCAAGCGGCTGCTCGCGCAGGCGAGCGCGTACAACGAAGACGGGTTCCGCGTGCTGATCGTCGCGACCCGCGCGATTGCGCGCGGCGACGAACGCGAGCAATACCGGACGGCCGACGAGCGCGACCTCGTCGTGCGCGGCTTCCTGACCTTCCTCGATCCGCCGAAGGAATCGGCGGCGCCTGCGCTCGCCGCGCTGCGCGAGAACGGCGTCGCCGTGAAGGTGCTGACGGGCGACAACCCGACCGTCACGCTGAACGTGTGCCGGCAAGTCGGCCTCGAGCCCGGCAAGCCGCTCGTCGGCGCCGAAATCGAGGCGCTCGACGACGCGGCGCTCGAAAAGGCGGTCGAGCGCACGACAGTGTTCGCGAAGCTCACGCCGCTGCAGAAGGCGCGCATCGTGAAGGCGCTGCAGGCGAACGGCCACACGGTCGGCTTCCTCGGCGACGGGATCAACGACGCGCCCGCGCTGCGCGACGCCGACGTCGGCATCTCGGTTGACAGCGGCGCGGACATCGCGAAGGAAACCGCCGACATCATCCTGCTCGAGAAGAGCCTGATGGTGCTCGAGGAAGGCGTGATCAAGGGCCGCGAGACGTTCGGCAACATCCTCAAGTACCTGAACATGACCGCGAGCTCGAACTTCGGCAACGTGTTCTCGGTGCTCGTCGCGAGCGCGTTCCTGCCGTGGGAGCCGATGCTCGCCGTGCAGATGCTCGTGCTGAACCTCATCTACGACACGTCGCAGATGCTGCTGCCGTGGGACAAGATGGACCCCGAGTTCCTGAAGAAGCCGCGCAAGTGGGAAGCGAAGAACATCGGCCGCTTCATGCTGTGGGTCGGACCGACGTCCTCCGTGTTCGACATCACGACGTACGTGCTGATGTGGACCGTGTTCGGCGCGGGCGCGCTCTACCACGCGCAAGGCGGCGCCGCCGGCCAGCTCGTGATGAACTCCGGCTGGTTCGTCGAGAGCCTCGTGTCGCAAACGCTCGTCGTCCATCTGCTGCGCACGCAGAAGATTCCTTTCCTGCAGAGCACCGCATCGCTGCCCGTGCTGCTGTCGACGACGACCGCGATCGCGATCGGCTGCTGGCTGCCGTTCTCGTCGTTCGGGCAAGCGCTTGGCTTCATCCGCCTGCCCGGCGACTACTGGCTGTGGCTCGTCGCGACGATGGCCGGTTACATCGCGCTCGCGCAGATCGTGAAGACGCTCTACGTCCGTCGCTACAAGCAGTGGTTCTGACGCGACGCCTCCACGCTGCATCCGGCCGCGCGCCGCGCGCGCCGGCCGCTCGTTTCATCGAAGGTGACGATATGAAAAGAATGCTTCCGCTCGCGGCCGCGGGCGCCCTCTTCACGCCCGCCGGCGCGCACGCCGACCACCCGTTCACGTCCGACGACACGAACACGCAGGGCGACGGCAACTGGCAGTACGAACTGAACGTCGAGCGCACGTCGAAGCAGCCCGACATCGGCCGCCAGCAGCTATGGAACACGACGCTCACGCGCGGCTTCGGCGAGCGCGTCGACCTGTACGTGCAGGCGCCGTACACGCACGTGCAGACGCGCTCCGACGAGCAGGGCTCCGGCTTCGGCGACGTCGAGATCGGCGCGAAGTGGCGCGTGCTCGAACATGGGCCGTTCAGCATCGCGGTGAAACCTCGCTTCACGATGCCGGCCGGCCACGACGCGCGCGGACTCGGCAACGGCCGCGTCAACGCCGGCGCGACGCTGCTCGCGCAGTACGACATCGCGCGCGTGCAGTTGCTCGCCAACGCGGGCCTCATGTACCAGTCGAATCGGCAGGACAACCTCACGTCGATCTGGCAGGCGTCCGGCGCGATCATCTATCGCGCGACGGACAAGCTGCGGCTCGGCATCGACATCGGCATCTCGCGCAATTCCGAACGCGGCGCCAGCGCGAATCCGGCGTACGTGATCGCGGGCGCGATCTACACGCCGCGCGACTGGCTCGATCTCGACGTCGGCTATCGGCGCGGGCTCAACGATCAGATCTACGATCATTCGTTGATGGCGGGGATCACCGTGCGGTGGTGAGCCGCGTAGCCGCGGCAGCGTGACGGCGGGGCGGGCTGTCGGCCGCCCCGCTCTCTTTTGTATCGCCGGGCTTGTATCACTGGCCTTGTATCACTGGCCTTGTATCACTGGCCTTGTATCACTGGCCTTGTATCGCCGGCCTTGTATCACTGGCCTTATATCGCCGGCCCCGCTTCGCCGGTCTCGTTTCATCGCGCGAACCGCATCGCGCGTGCGTCGGCGCTTCGTGACGGCCGCGCGCCCTCCTGCGCTCATGCGAGCCACCCACGGCCGCGTCAGCCGTCGCCGCGCGCCGCCGTGCCGCCGCCGAAAAGCGCATCGCACAACTCGCGCCCCTGCGCGGTCAGCGCCGCGCGCCCCGTGCCGTCGTCGCGCATTGTCGTCTCGGTGAGGCCTGACGCATCGAGCTGCGTCAACGTGCGTCGCAGCACGCTCATCGGCACGCGTGCGCGCTTGCCGAGCTTCGCGAGCGACCACGGCGCGCCGCGCGCGTCGTCGGCCGCTTCGCGCAATTGCAGCAGCACCGCGACGATCGCCGGATCAAGGCCGTCGTCGCCGTTCGGCGACGTCGAGCGTTCATCGCCTGCCGGACGTTCGCCCCGCTTACCGCTCTCGCCGTATTCACCGCATTCAACGCATTCAACGCATTCAACGCATTCAACGAGTTCACCGCGTTCGTCGCGCACGTCGCGCACGTCGCGTTCGTCGCCCATCGCATCCGTCATCGCCGCCTCGGCCGTCATCGCTTCGCACACACCGCGGCCAGCCTGCCGAGCGTCTTCACGGCCGCCTCGATCTGCGGCGACCACGGATAGCTGTAGTTCAACCGGATGCAATGCCGGTACGCGAGCGTCGTCGAGAACATGTGCCCCGGCCCGAGCGTGATCTTCTGCGCGAGCGCGAGCCGGTACAGCTCCATCGCATCGACGTCGTGCGGCAGCTCGACCCACAGCACGTAGCCGCCGCGCGGCTGCGACAGCCGCGTGCCGTCCGGAAAGAAGCGCCGCACCATCGCCGCCATCATGCTCGCCTGCTGCGCATAGAGCTTGCGAATCCGCCGCAGATGATGGTCGTAGCCATCGTGCTTCAGATATTCGGCGATCGCGAGCTGGTCGATCGCGGGCGTCGCGAGCGTGTTCAGGAACTTGAGCTTCTCGACGCGATCGCGGTAGCGCCCCGGCATCGCCCAGCCGATCCGGTACGCAGGCGACAGGCTCTTCGAGAACGACGCGCAATGCAGCACGAGCCCGCGCGAATCGAACGCCTTCAGCGTGCTCGGCCGCGCGGCGCCGTAATACAGCTCGTGATAGACATCGTTCTCGATCGCCGGCACGTCGTGCCGCGCGAGCAGCTCGACGAGCGCGCGCTTGCGCTCGTCCGGCATCAGGAAGCCGAGCGGATTCTGGAAATTCGGCATCACCATGCACGCGGCGACGCGCTCGCGCGCGAGAATCCGCGCGAGCGCGTCGAGGTCGATGCCCTCGCCCGGATGCGTCGCGACCTCGATCGCGCGCATCCCGAGCCGCTCGATCGCGTGCAGCATCGCGTAGAACGTCGGCGATTCGACCGCGATCGTGTCGCCCGGCTTCGCGACCGCCTGCAGGCACAGATTGATCGCCTCGGTCGCGCCGATCGTCACGACGATCTCGTCCGGATCGACCGCGACGCCGCCTTCCAGGTAGCGGCGCGCGATCTGCCGGATCAGCTCCGGATTGCCGGGCGGCAAATCGTCGATCACGCCCCAGCGCGTACGCCGCCGCGCGATCGCGTGCGCGTGCCGCGCGATGCGCTGCGCGGGAAACGGCGTCGCGTCCGGGTACGGCGAGCCGAGCGGCACCGCGTCGTCGCGCGCGATCGAGCGCAACGTCGACAGCACGAGCCGGCTCACGTCGACGGCCGACGGCACCGCGACGGGCGCCGACGCATGCAGCTCCAGCTCCGGCGCCTCCTGCCGCGCACGCACGAAGTAGCCGGACTGCGGCCGGCTTTCGATCGCGCCGCGGCTCTCGAGCACCAGATACGCGCGCACGACGGTCGTGACGCTCAGCCGGTGCTGGCGGCTCGCCTGCCGCACCGACGCAATCCGCTCGCCCGGCCGGTAGACGCCGCGCCGGATCATCGCGTCGATGTCGTCCGCCAGTTGTTCGTAGCGCTTCACCGCTCGCCCCGTTCATTCATTTGTCGATATGAAAGAGTACAGTTTATTGACGCAACGCACCAGAATTGCGAACTGTATTCTTTTTCTTTCCGGGGAGGTGTGCTCCCGGGCCGCGCCGCCGTGCGCGTACGCTTCGTTCCGTCGCCGTCCCCAACCGGCGCTCGGACTCTCGAAGACATGAAAATCAAGGAACCAGACGCGCGCATCGCGCCGTACGCCCACCCGGCGGGCGGCTGGGGCGCGCTCAAGTACGTCGCGATCAACCTGTTCAAGGAAAAGGTGCCGGGCGGCAACTACCGCGCGCTGCTGCGTCAGAACCAGCCGGACGGCTTCGACTGCCCCGGCTGCGCATGGCCCGACCGCGAGCATGCGTCGACGTTCGAGTTCTGCGAGAACGGCGTGAAGGCGGTGGCCGCGGAGGCGACCGCGAAGCGCGTGACGCCCGCGTTCTTCGCCGAGCACACGGTCACGTCGCTCCTCGATCAATCCGATTACGAACTCGAGCAGCACGGCCGCCTCACCGATCCGATGGTCTACGACGCCGCCAGCGACCGCTACGTGCCGATCGCATGGGACGCCGCGTTCGAGCTGATCGCGAAACGCCTGCGCGCGCTCGACGATCCGAACCGCGCGGCGTTCTACACGTCGGGACGCGCGAGCAACGAGGCCGCGTTCCTGTACCAGCTGCTCGTGCGCTACTACGGCACGAACAACTTCCCCGACTGCTCGAACATGTGCCACGAGGCGACGAGCCGCGGGCTGCCGGCCACGGTCGGCGTCGGCAAGGGCACCGTCACGCTCGACGATTTCGAGCTGGCCGACACGCTGCTGATCTTCGGCCAGAATCCGGCGACGAACCACCCTCGGATGATGGGCGAGCTGCGCGCGTGCGCGAAGCGCGGCGCGACGATCGTATCGGTCAACCCGCTGAAGGAGCGCGGGCTCGAGCGCTTCGCGAGCCCGCAGCATCCGGCCGAGATGCTGACGCTGTCGAGCACGCCGATCGCGTCGACGTTCGTGCAGCCGCAGGTCGGCGGCGACTTCGCGCTGCTCAAGGGCGTCGCCAAGCGCGTGCTCGAGCTCGACGACGCGGCCCGCGAGCACGGCGACACGCGCGTGCTCGACGTCGCGTTCATCGCCGCGCACACGGCGGGCTTCGACGCGTTCGCGGCCGATCTGCGCGCGGAAAACTGGGCCGCGCTCGTCGCGCAAAGCGGCGTGCCGCGCGAGCAGATCGACGCGCTCGCGCAAATCTACGTGCGCGGCGAGCGCGTGATCGCGACGTGGGGCATGGGCATCACGCAGCACAAGCACTCGGTCGCGACCGTGCACATGCTGTCGAACCTGATGCTGATGCGCGGCAACATCGGCCGTCCGGGCGCGGGCCTTTGCCCCGTGCGCGGGCACTCGAACGTGCAGGGCAACCGCACGGTCGGCATCGAGGAGAAGCCGTCCGACGCGTTTCTCGACCGGCTCGGCCGCACGTTCGATTTCGCGCCGCCGCGCGGCCACGGCTACGACGTCGTCGAGACGATCGAGGCGATGCTCGACGGCCGCGTCAACGTGTTCATCGGCCTCGGCGGCAATTTCGCGATGGCCACGCCCGACACGCCGCGCACCTGGCAAGGCCTGCGCAATTGCGGCCTGACCGTCCACGTCACGACGAAACTCAACCGCAGTCACCTCGTGCACGGCCGCGAAGCGCTGATCCTGCCGACGCTCGGCCGCACCGAGATCGATCGGCAGAACGGCGTCGCGCAGGGCGTGAGCGTCGAGGATTCGATGTCCATGGTCCACGTGTCGTACGGGATGAATCAACCGGCGTCGCCGAACCTGCTGTCGGAGATCGCGATCGTCGCGCGGCTCGGGCACGCGCTCTTCGGCGGCGACAAGATCGACTGGCTCGGCTACATGAACGACTACGCGAAGATCCGCGACGCGATCGAGGCGAGCATCGAAGGCTTCGACGGCTACAACGCGCGGATCGCGCGGCCAGGCGGCTTCCATCTGCGGATCGCGTCGCGCGAGCGCGAATGGCTCACGCCGAGCGGCCGCGCGAACTTCATCGCCCACGCGCTGCCCGCCGACACGCCGATCCAGCGCGCCCGCGCGCGCCACGGCAAGCGGCTGATGACGCTGATGACGACGCGCTCGCACGATCAGTACAACACGACGATCTACGCGCTCGACGACCGCTATCGCGGCGTGTTCGGGCAGCGGCGCGTGGTGTTCGCGAACCCCGACGATCTCGCGATGCTCGGCTTCGAGGCGGGCGAGCGCGTCGATCTCGAGACGGTGTGGGACGACGGCATCGAGCGGCGCGTCGAAGGCTTCCTGCTCGTCGCGTACGACATTCCGCGCGGCTGTCTCGGCGCGTACTACCCGGAGACGAATCCGCTCGTGCCGCTCGACAGCGTCGGGGACGTCTGCAACACGCCGACGTCGAAGTCGATTCCGGTGCTGATGCACCGGTGCACGGCCGACGCGCCGCGGGCGGCGTAACGCGGGCTCCGCATGATCGTCAGGCCGCGCGAGCACTGGTTCCGGATGCTGTTCGTCTGGAACGGTTCGGTGCTCCCATCGATACTGCCGCAGCTCGCGCTGATGAGCGCCGTGAGCGTCGTCGCGCTGCTGACGGACGGGCGCATTCTCGGCGAGAAGGTGCCGCTCAATCCGACGCCGTTCACGCTCGCCGGCCTCGCGCTCGCGATCTTCGCCGCGTTCCGCAACAACGCGAGCTACGACCGCTACTGGGAGGCGCGCAAGCTGTGGGGCGGCGTGCTGACGGCGGCGCGCGCGCTGACGTCGCAGGCGATCGGCTACGACGCGACGGCCGACGGCGCCGCGTTCGCGCGCGCCGCCGTGGGCTTCGTATACGCGCTCAAGCATCAGTTGCGCGGCACCGATCCGGCGGACGACCTGCGCCGCCGCCTGCCCGCCGACTGGATCGCGCCGACGCTCACCGCGCAGTTCCGCCCGAACGCGATCCTGCACGCGCTGCGCGGCCGGCTCGCCGACCGGCATCGTCGCGGCGCGCTGACCGACACGCAGCTGTGGATGCTCGACGCGCAACTCAACGAGCTCGGCGCGAAACTCGCGGGCTGCGAGCGAATCGCGTCCACGCCGATCCCGTTTCCGTATCACGTGCTGCTGCACCGGACCGTCTACGCGTACTGCGTGATGCTGCCGTTCGGGCTCGTCGATTCGATCGGCATCGCGACGCCGTTCGTCTCGGTATTCGTGTCGTATACGCTGATCGCGCTCGACGCGATCGCAGGCGAGATCGCCGATCCGTTCGGCGACGGGCCGAACCATCTCGCGCTCGATGCGCTGACGCGGCAGATCGAGCGCTCGCTGCTCGAATTGGCCGGCCTGCCGCTGCCGGACGAAATGCGCGCCGGGGAGAGCCACCGGCTGACGTGACGGAGGCGATGCGCCGCCCGGACGCGGTGCCGATCGAATCGGCGCCTGCCGATCACGGCGACGCTCGCGCGTTGCTCAACGAGCGTCGCGAGTCAGCTTGATCAGCTTCGTGCCCTTGAACCGGCCTGCCCGATCGAAATCGAACGCGACATGGGCGACATGCTGGGTGCCGCACGCGTGACAGCCGTCCACGAGCTCGTAGGCGAACACGAAACGCTGCCCGTGCCCGCGCGTATCGGCCGCCGAGACGAAGCGCGCGCCGGCGCCCCACATCTCGAGCGCGCGATACTTCTTCTTGAGTGCGCTGTAGCCCCGCGCACGACTGATATCGACCGAGTCGATCAACTCGGTCGTGACGAGCGGCGGCACGCCGTTCAGCAGCACGTACGCTTCGTTCGTGTTCGCCCGCCCCGGATAGGTGACCACGCCCAAATCGACACGCCCCATTTCCTTGAACGAACTCAGATATCCGCCGTCGTTGTCGGCCTCGAGAAATGCGATCGCCTGCCGGCTCGCGCCCGATTTCTTCAGATAGTCGATCAGGCAGGCCTGATTGCCGGTGCAGGTTCGCCAGCCCGAGAAATCGTCTCCCTTCGGGGGCGTCCATACGGTCGCGGGCGAGTATTCGTCCGCTTCACCGCCGATCGGCGCCGCCTGTGCGACCACGGAACTCAGCACGCCGAATAATGCGCATAGCAGAATCCGCTTTTTGAATTTTGTCATTGGGCCATCTTATAAATAAATAGAGTGAAATCGATGCATTGCCGAAGCCGCAGTTTCGGCCGCTTTTCGGCCGATTTCATCGATTCGGCGTCGATCGGACATCGACGATCGATGATGCCATAGAATCAGAGTCGATCGCGCATACGACGCGTTTTATCCATGATTAGTCGATAAACAAGAATTCATCGATAACGATGCTTTGATCATTGGGACTACTGCGAGAAGCAATCGGGAGCCGACATCGGACATCGCGCCCGCGCCGATTGCCCCGATCGACACGCGATGCCGCGTCAATGGCACGCCGCCCAGATCAGATACACGTTCAGCGCGACGATCGTCGCGGCCGCCACGCTCGCCGCGACCCGCATCGGCATGCGCAGCGCGTAGTCGCCGAGCACCGCGCGCCGGCTCGACAGCAGCAGCAGCGCAACCATCGGCAGCGGCAGCACGAGGCTCAGCACGACCTGGCTCATCACCATCGCGCGCGTGACGTCGCAACCGAGCGCGACGATCGCGAACGCGGGCGCGATCGTCACGACGCGCCGCACCCAGATCGGCACCTGGCGCCGCAGGAAGCCCTGCATCACGACCTGCCCCGCGAGCGTGCCGACGACCGAGCTCGACACGCCGGACGCGAAGAGCGCGACGAGAAAGAGCGCGCCCGCCGCCGGCCCGAGCAGCGGAATCAGCGTGTGATACGCGTCGCCGATATCGGCCATGCCCGGCATCGCCTCGTGGAACGCCGACGACGCCATCATCACCATCGCGATGTTCACGAAGCCGGCCGCGCCGAGCGCGAGCGCCACCTCGCGGTTCGAGAAACGCAGCAGCAGCCGGCGCTCGCGATCGTCGCGCGGCGTCGTGCGCCGCTGCGTGAGGCTCGAGTGCAGATAGAGCGTGTGCGGCATGATCGTCGCGCCGATGATGCCGACCGCGAGCGTGAGCGCCGCGCCGTCCCGCAATTGCGGCGTGACGAGATGGTAGGCGGCCGCGTGCCAGTCCTGCGGCGCGATCAGCAGCTCGCCGAGATAGCTCGCGCCGATCACGCCGACCAGCGCCGCGATCGCGGCCTCGAGCGGCCTGAAGCCGCGCTTCTCGAGCGTGAGGATCGCGCAGGTCAGCACGGCCGTCGCGCCCATGCCGACGACGAGCGGCAGATGGAACAGCAGGCCGAACGCGAGCGCGCCGCCGAGGAATTCGGCGAGGTCGGTCGCCATCGCGGCGATTTCCGACGCCGCCCACATGCCCCAGACGACGGGCTGCGGAAACTGCTCGCGGCACAGCTCGGCGAGGTTGTGGCCCGTCACGATGCCGAGCTTCGCCGACATCGCCTGGAACAGCATCGCGATCACGTTCGCGGCCAGCACGACCCACAGCAGTTCGTAGCCGTATGCGGCGCCCGCCTGGATGTTCGTCGCGAAGTTGCCGGGGTCCATGTAGCCAATCGACGCGATCACGGCCGGGCCGACGAACGGCAGCGCGGCCGCGACGCCCTTGCGGCGCCCTTCGAGCGCGTCGCGCGCCGCGCGGACGGTGCGCGAGCTCGCCTCGCCGGCCAGCGCGAATTCGCCTGCGGATTTGCTCATCGTGGTGGAGAAAAGCATGGTGTTTGTCCGTTCGAGTTCTGAAGCGTTCTGAAGCATTCCGAAGCGCTTGGAAGCGTTCGGAATGCGCGGCGCGGCGGGCCACGAGACCCGCCCGCCCCACGACCGCGCGGCGCGGCCGGCGCCGCGCCTACGCCGGCACCACGTCCGGCCGGTTGCGCGGAAAGCGCGCGATCACGTCGGGCGCGACGTTCAGATGCGCCTCGACGAGCTTCGGCGGCGTGTGCGCGAGCCAGTCGGACAACGACACTTCCGCGTAGCGGTCGGCCTTGAAGATCTCGAGGAACACGAGATCGGTCGCGCCCGTGTTCTGCACGTAGTGGCCGAGGCTCTTCTTCACATAGCCGACGTCGCCCGCGCGGAAATCGGCCGTCTGCGCCTTCGGGCCCGTGTCGAACACCGTCATCCGCGCCTCGCCCCGGATGTAGTACTGCCACTCGTCCGCGTTCGGATGCCAGTGCAACTCGCGCATGCCGCCCGGCTTCACCGTGACGAGCGCGGCGGCGATCGTCCTCGACACGTCGAAGTTCGCGCTGTCGACGATCCGCACCTCGCCGCCGCGCGTCTGCACGTTCGGCTTCATGTCGCCCATCGAGAAGATGAACGGATGCCTCGGCGCGCCGCGCGACGAAGCCGACGCCCGCTGCGCGTCGGCAAGCGGCCCCGGATCGTCGCCCTGAAAAATCCACAGGTCGTCGAGCGGAATGTTCGAGAACGCGCCGGCGGGCACGCCGAAGTTCAGCGCGAGCACGTCGGGCGGCGTGTGGGCGATCCAGTCCGTCACCAGCAGCGTGTTGAATTCGGACGCGCGCCCGTTGTCGAACGCGAGCAGGAATTCGGCGCCGTCTACGCCGAGCCCCTGCAGCGAATGCGGCAGCCCGGGCGGGAAATACCAGAGGTCGCCCGCCTTCACGTCCTGCACGGACGGTCGCCCTTCCTCGTCGAGCACGGTGATCCGGCAGCGGCCGTCGAGCATGAACGCCCATTCGGCTTGCTGGTGCCAGTGCATCTCGCGAATGCCGCCGCGCGTGAGCCGCATGTTGACGCCGGAGATCGTTTCGGAAATCGCGAAATCGTCCTGCGTGACTTCGCGCGCCCAGCCGCCGTTCTGAATTCGCTTGTGCGAATTATTGAATGACGCCCAGAAAATCGGCATTCCGTTGATATCGGTGGCCGGCGGATTCTGAATAGACGGAAATTCCTTCATCAGCGCCGGATTTTTCGGCCCGGGATCGGTCAGGCTCTGCGAATTGCGCGCATTCACCGCGCCCTCGGGCGGGCTGTCCGGATTGCCGAACGAAGCGGCCTTCGCGGAAACCGCGATGCCGGCTGCGGCGAGCGCGCCGGCCGTATTGGCGAGCATCTTGCGTCGGGACAGGTTCGTCATGTTCACCTCTTCGATCGTCTTAACAAAAAAATGAATGCCACGGAATATCGATTCGACTTTCTTTAAATCGACATCCCGCCATGCAAGTTAAATACAAATAATCAAAAAAATTAAATGACTTGTTAACCTGAACCGATGAATTAATCTGATTCCCTTTAAGTTTGTAATATTCGGACGGCCGCGCGGCGGCGGTTGCCGCTCCGCGGCATCCCGGCCGCCGAGGTTTCTGAAACACGCCCGACAATGAGAGAATCGGGCTCGACACCCTTACCGACGGAGTCTCGATGAAGCACTTGCTGTCCAAGCTCGCGGCGAGCGCCGCGCTCGTCGCGCTGGCCCCCGCGTTCTGCGCGCACGCCGCCACCCCGCCCGGCATCTTCGTGATCGCGACGCAGCTCGGCGAGTTCACGACGCTCGATCCGAGCGAGATCTACGAGCTCGTGCCGTCCGAATACGTCGCGAATGCATATGAACGGCTCGTGCGCGTCGATCTGCGCGATCCGTCGAAGTTCGAAGGCAAGATCGCGCAGTCGTGGAGCGTCGGCGCCGACGGCACCACCTACACGTTCAAGCTGCGCGCCGGCCTGAAGTTCCACTCGGGCAATCCGGTGACGGCCGACGACGTCGCGTGGTCGCTGCAGCGCACGGTGCTGCTCGACAAGGGCCCGGCCGGCGTGCTCGCGGACCTCGGCCTCACGAAGGACAACGTCGCGCAGAAGGTGAAGAAGATCGACGACATGACCGTATCGATCCAGACCGAGCGCAAGTACGCGCCGAGCTTCGTGCTGAACGTGCTGAGCGCCGATCCGGCGTCGATCGTCGACAAGAAGCTGCTGCTCGCGCACGAGAAGAACGGCGACTTCGGCAATGCGTGGCTGAAGAACGCGGACGCGGGCTCGGGCCCGTACCGGCTCGTCAAGTGGACGCCGAACGAGAGCCTCGTGCTGCAACGCTTCGACGGCTATCGCACGCCTTATCCGATGAAGCGCATCGTGCTGCGGCACGTGCCCGAAGCGTCCGCGCAGCGCCTGCTGCTCGAGAACGGCGACGTCGACGCCGCGCGCAACCTGAGCCCCGACAGCCTCGACGCGCTGTCGAAGGCGGGCAAGATCAAGGTTGCGTCATGGCCCGTGTCCGCGCTGCTGTATCTGAGCCTGAACACGAGGAATCCGAATCTCGCGAAGCCCGAGGTGCAGGAGGCGATGAAGTGGCTCGTCGATTACGACGGCATCCAGCGCGGCATCGTCAGGACGACGTACAAGGTGCATCAGACCTTCCTGCCGGACGGCTTCCTCGGCGCGCTGAACGCGAATCCGTACAGGCAGAACGTCGCGAAGGCGAAGGCGCTGCTCGCGAAGGCCGGGCTGCCGAACGGCTTCGCGGTGTCGATGGACATGCCGAACGATTACCCGTACGTCGAGATCGCGCAGGCGCTGCAGGCGAATTTCGCGCAGGGCGGAATCAAGGTGAAGCTGATCCCGGGCGACGCGAAGCAGGCGATCGGCAAGTACCGCGCGCGCCAGCACGACATCTTCATCGGCGAATGGTCGCCGGATTACATGGACCCGAACAGCAACGCGCGCGGCTTCGCCTGGAATCCCGACAATTCGGACAACGCAACGCACAAGCTGCTCGCATGGCGCAACGGCTGGGACGTGCCGGAGCTGACCGCGAAGACCGACGCCGCGCTCGCCGAGCCGTCGACCGCGAAGCGCGCGCAGGAATATCAGGCGCTGCAGAAGGCGGTGCTCGCGAATTCGCCGTTCGTGATCATGTTCGAGAAGGTCGTGCAGGTCGCGACGCGGCCGGGCGTCACCGGGCCGGAGATCGGGCCGATCAACGATCTCGTGTCGTATCAGACGCTGAAGAAGTAGCGACGTCGGCGCGCGCGCATGCCCGTGCGGCCGTATGCCGGTATGCCGGTATGCCGGTATGCCGGTATGCCGGTATGCCCGCGTTGCCGCGCTCCGTCGCGACGTCACGACGTCGCGATCGTCGCCGGTCTCGACATCCGGCATCGCATCGCCCCGCGTGTCAGTCCTGTCGGGAAACCGCGGCCCGCTCGCGGCGGCGCATGCGTTCGCCGCCGCGCCGCGAAACCCGCGCGCGTCACGTGCGCGGCGGCAGCCACTGCGTCTTGAACATCAGCGTGATGCGCATCGTCGGACATGCGCGCGACACGCCCCGCGCGACGTGATAGACGAAGCCCGGAAAGATCAGCAGCCGGTTCGGCTTCGGATACACGGCGCTCAGGATGTCGCTGCGGTCCTTGTTGAAGAGGACCGTCTCGCCGCCCCAATCGGGGTTCCAATGCTCGTGCGGGTAATAGACCGCCGTGCACGCGCCCGCGGCGAGCGAATCCGCATGCACCGAACCGTCGGCGCCGTACGGCAGACCGTTCGCGTAGCAGCTCTGCAGCGCGTGCTGCTTCAGGTGCGTCTGCGCGAGCCGCCGCCAGCACGCGTGCAGCGGCGGCGCGGCGCGCGCCAGCTCGTCGGCGGCACCCGGCCCGACATGCGGCTGCGCGGGGTCCGTCGCACCCGCGAAATGCCTGTTCCAGAAAGGCTGCGCATCCGCGCCGCCGTGCGAGCGCCAGCCGTGACGCCACTCGCCCGTCGACAGAAACCGGTAGATCTCCACGTGCTCGCGCGGCGGCAGCAGATCGTCGACGATCGTGATGTCCTGCCACGCGTGCGGCGCGCGCGGCGGAGTTGAAATGTCCATCGTGTCTCCGTGAATGTCGATGACGGCTCGATGCGACGCGCGCGCCGCCGAAGCTGCCGCGCACGCGCCACCTGATGCCTGATGCCTGATGCCTGATGCCTGATGCCTGATGCACGACGCGCGGAACGCGGGCCGGCCGTCCCCCGCGCCGCGCGCGTCAGAACTTCCAGTGCAGGCTGCCTTGCACCGCATGCTCCGATTGACGGCTCGCGAGCGACCCGGCGTAACCGATGCGCAGCAGCCCGTTCTTGCCGAGCTCGAGCCCCGCGCCGAGGTTCAGCACCGCCGCATCCTTCGCGACCGGCACGCCCGACACGGAGAACGCGCTGCTTCCCGTCGCAAACGCGAGCGAGCCGACCGGCTGGCCGCCCGTCAGCGCGTGCTGCCATCCGGCACTGCCTTGCAGCGTCAGTTGCAGCCGCGGCGTCAGGCCGACGCGCGTCTCGCCGCGCACGCCGAGCGTCGAGAACGTCACGTCGTGATTGCCTTCCAGAACGCGCAGCGCCGCCGCGCCGCCGGTTTCGGTCGTCCCCTGATTCTTCAGATGCACGTACGCGAGGCTGAAGAAAGGCTCGATCGTCGCGGCGGCGCCGAGCGCGAATCGGTAGCCGGCTTCGCCGAACACTTGCGTCGACTCGGCGTTGAGCGTCGTCGTCTCGCTCTCGGCCGCCGCGCCGTATTGCACGGCGCGGTCGACGCCGCCTCGGTGCCACGCGTGCGCCGCGCCGACGCGCACGCCGAATGCGCCCGGCTGCCAGCCCGCATACGCGCCGACGTGGAAGCTGTCGAACGACGCGGACGACGGCTGATTCCTCAGGTTCACGCCGGTGTGACCGTAGCCGGCGAAGCCGCCCGCGCGCACGCCGTCGCGCAGCGCCGCGTCCGCGCCGGCGAGGAAGCCGCCCGTCGAGCTCGTATAGCCGTTGACGTCGCCGCTGCCGCTCGCGCTGCCCCACGAGCCGAGCAGGCGCGCCCACGCACCCGGGCGAGCCGGCGCGCCCCGCACCGTCCACAGCCGGTCGAGCGCCGCGTCGCGCACCTGTCGGCTCTCGTTGATGAGCGCCGCATAGGCGGCCGGGTAGATCTCGCCCGTCAGTTGCGCGAACGTCGCCTGCGGCGCTTGCGCCGACGCCGCGAGCAGCACGCTGTTGTAGACGGCGCTGCCCGGATTCACCGTCTCGAGCGCGGCGGCGACGCTGCGCTCGTTGGCGGTGCGCGCGACGCTCGCGAACGGCGTCGCATTGCGATCGATCGTGAGGCTTACGCTCGTCGGCCCATAAGCCAGCACCGGATCGACGAACAGATAGCGGCCCGGCGCGTCGAACCGGCCTTCGACGCCGCCCGCCGCATTCAGGATCTCGAAGCGACGCCCGAGCACCGAGCGCGACTGCTCCGGCGTGAGCGCGGGCGGCGCGTTCTCGAGCGCGAGCGTCACCGCGCCGCCGTCGATCCGCGCGCGGCCGCCCGCGACGATCCGGTCGCTCGCGCCGCCCGGCGCCACCTCGACCGCATAGGTCGAGCCCGGCGCGAAGCGCGCGTCGCCCGACACCGTCAGCACACCGACCGAATGGCCGGGCGCGACAGTGCCGTTGGCCGCGGCCGTGAGCGTGCGCACCGTGCCGTTGCCGTTCACGATCCCGCCGTTGCCGACCGACACGTCGCCGCTCGCGCCGTCGAGCGACGCCCGGCCGCCGTCGACCGACACGTCGGCGGTGCGGCCGGTGATCGCCGCGACGCCGAGCGCGCCCACCGCGACATTGCCGCTCGTGCCGCCGAGCGACGCAAAGCCGCTCGCGACGCGCACGTCCGCCGTCGTGCCCGTCACGGCCGCCTGCCCCTGCCGGTCCACCGACAGGTTCGCGCTCGTCCCCGCGATCGTCGCGACGCCGCCGTTGACCGCGATGTCGGCCGCGCGGCCGTTCACCGTGAGCCGGCCCGCCGGATTGACGACGGCGCCCGCCGCGATCGATCCGTCGATCCTCAATTCGCCGCCGTCGACGGTCGTGAGCCCGCGATAGGTGTTCGCGCCCGCGAGCGTCAGCGTGCCGCCGCCCGACTTCACGAGGCTGCCCTGATACTCACGCGCCCGATACGCCGCCTCGCGCGCGACCCCGAGCGCGTAGTCGATCCTCTCGCCATCGCTCGCGCCGGCGGGCAGCCCGCGCTCCCACCCCTTCGTCTTCAGCGTGTCGAGCCATGCCCGATGTTCGGCGTCGTCCTCCAGCTTGCGCGCGGCGAGCGCGACGTCGGAGATGTCGTTCGACCACACGTCCGCGACGCCCGACGGCAGCGCCGCATTGAACGTGCCGAGCAACTGGCCCGGCCCGTTCATCGCCTTCTTCAAGTCGACCAGCCCCCAGCCGCCGAACCCGTTCGGCGCGTTCGACGCGCCCGGCTTCGCCGGATGCACGGTCGAGAACAGCCCGTTGTTCGTGTAGTCCGGCCGGCTCGGGTCCGGCTCCATGTTCTGCGCGGTCGAAAACAGCACGGACAGCGCCTGCTCGCCCGTCATGTACGGAAACCGCTCCATGATCAGCGCGAGCGCCGCCGACGCGTGCGGCGCGGCCGCCGACGTGCCGTTGAAGTTCGCATAGGTCGCGCCCGTCGGCGCCGCCGCGCCGCCCGTGTACGTCGTCGACGGCACGCCCGTCGGCGCCATCACGCACCACCATTTCGCTATCCCGCACTGGTTGTAGACCTGGCCGCTCAACTCGTCGTAGCCCGTCGTCGTCATCCAGCGCCCTTCGAGCTCCGGATGGAAGTACGCATACGCGCCGCGCAGGCTCGCGTTCCCGTAGCCGGTGTTGCCCGAGCTGAAGTTGTTGATCACGCCGTCGCGCGACACCTTCGCCGCCGCGTCGAGCCACGTTCCCTGGCCGGTGGCGGTGCGCACCGCCTCGTGCAGCTTGTATGCGTCGGTGACGTTCGCGAGCGTGCCGTAATTCTCGTCGACCGGCTGCGAGCCCCAGCTGTTGCTGATGATGCGCACGCCCTTCGCGGCGAGCGCGTCGTAGACGTCGGCGAAGTACTTCGCGTCCGACGCGGGGAACTTCGGATCGGACACGCCGAACCGGAAGCCGTCCGTCGCGTTCGTGTTGCCGACGTACACCGTCGCGTCCGGCGCGACGCCGTGCATGCCGACGCCGTCGCGCGCCCCGCCGACGACGCCGCTCACGAGCGTGCCGTGGCTGTTGTTGCTCGGGTTCAGCACGCCGGAGACGCCCGCCGCCGTCACGGGAACGAACCGGCTGCCGGGCAGCTCCGGATGCTGCGCGTAATAGCCGGAGTCCAGCACGCCGATCGAGACGTTCGCGCCGGTGTAGCCGGCCGCGTACGCGTACTCTGCGTGCATCGCGCCGAGCCCCCATTCCTTCGTGAATTCCGGCGTGCGCCAGTTCGCCGGATCGCCGCGCCGGCCCGGGTCCTCGTATGGCTCGGCCTGCGCCCAACCTGGGCGGGCAACGGCCGCGGCGGCCGCGACGACCACCGGGACCAGCAGCTTCGACCCGGCGCGCTTCATCGTTTTCGAATTTTTACGCCGGGCCATTCGGTTTCTCCTCGATTTTCAATTTATTCTTCCTGCCAATATGGATCATCGGTTTTCTCCTTTTTATTTATTGGCGGCGCAATTGCGCCGCCTCGCTCTCTTCGCACGCATGCCGGGCCATGCGACGACCGGCCTTGTCGCCGCAGCGGCCCGATCCGGCGCGGCGCGCGCCCATGGCCAATGGTTCACCGCGCCGAACCGGCATCGCCGCTCCGCTTATTCCTTCACGGAAAAACGATTAAACGGGCGATGATTTTAATTTCAATGTAATGTTCAGTAATGCAATAGAAATGAGACACGAACAAAATCATCTGCGCAATACTTCGCATGGCGATTCATCGCGTCGGATTCGGGTCGCCGATAATAGAGCGCTATGAATATACGGATTCGATAGATTTTTTGATGTGGCGCGCGTTATTTTGTTTTTGTTAGATAAATGTCATGTCTATCGATTTCGACAGATAACTAACAGCGCATTCATGCCCCCCGCCTTCGTCCAGACCGTCGAAGCACGCTTTGCCGAGCTCACGCCCACGGCGAAACGCATCGCGAGCTACATGCTCGCGAACTTCGAGCGGCTCGGCCTCGAAACCGCGGACCAGATCGCCCGCCAGGCCGGCACGAGCGGCATCTCGGTCGGACGCTTCCTGCGCAGCGTCGGCTATCGCAACCTCGACGACCTGAAGCGCGAGCTGCGCGGCACGGCCGAGCGCTCGTGGATGATCACCGACCGCCTCGACGAATACCGCCGCGTGACGGGCGCGTTCGCGCCGGCAAGCGCGCGCGCGGCGCCGGACGGCGCGCACGCCCCGCTCGACGACGCGCTCGCGCGCGAGCTCGACGCGATCCGCCATGCGTACCGGCTCGCGCGCACGCCGGCGTTCGCGCAGGTCGCCGATCGCGTCGCGCGGGCCGACGCGGTGTTCATCCTCGGCATCCAGTCGACGCGCGGGATCAGCAACGCCTTCCACAGCTATCTCGAATACCTGCGCCCGCGCGTGTTCTATTCGGACGGCATGTCGGGCTCGTACGTCGATTCGCTGAACTCCGAATTCGCCGATCCGTACTGCATCGTCACCGACACGCGCGCGTATTCGCGGATCGCGCGGCGCTATTGCGAGGCCGCCGCCGCGCGCGGCGTGCGCTTCGCGCTCGTCACCGACGTCTACTGCCCATGGGCGCGCGAGCTGCCGTGCGATCTGCTTCAGGTGAAAACCGACGTCGGCCAGTTCTGGGATTCGCTCGCGCCGCTCACGTGCCTGTTCAACCTGCTGATCAGCGCGGTCGTCGACCGGCTCGGCGATGCAATCGACGCGCGCGTCGCGCGCAACCGCGAACTGCAGCGCGCGCTCGATCAATTCGAATCTTGAAGCCGCCGGAGACGCCGCCCGTGAAGACCTCCGCCCATCGCCTCGTCGAGATCACGCCGGACACGCACGGCGTCGACATCGATCTCGTCTACGCGACCTGCCGCAACCTCACCGGCAAGCCGATCTACCGGCGCTCGCACTGCCTGCTGCTCGAGCCGGCCGAAGCCGCGCTGCGCCGCGCGGTCGCGGTCGCCGCGCAGATCGGCCTGCGGCTGCGAATCTTCGACGCGTACCGGCCGCCGCGCGCGCAGCAGGTGCTGTGGGACTTCCTGCCCGATCCGAACTTCGTCGCCGATCTCGGCCGCGGCTCGAACCACAGCCGCGGCGCCGCGCTCGACCTGACGCTCATCGACGCGAACGGCGCCGCGCTCGACATGGGCACGGGCTTCGATGAGATGGTCGCCGCGTCGAACCACTTTCACGACGGCCTGCCCGAGCCCGTGCAACGCAACCGGCTGCTGCTGCTCGGCGTGATGCACGCGGCGGGCTTCACGCACATCGCGAGCGAGTGGTGGCATGACGAGCTGCCGGGCTCGCGCGCGCTGCCGCTGATCCATGACGACGCGAGCGCGCCGTGGCGGTTGATGTGACGCCCGCCCGCGATACATGCGATACATGCGATACATGCGATACATGCGAAGCGCATGCGGCGCGCGACGCGGCCCGCCCCCGCGCCGGAGCCGCCGCCCTCACCTCGAATCCCTGCCCCATGGAGCGCGTATGAAACTCTCGATGCCCAAGCTCGCCGTGGCGCTCGCCGCTGCCTGCGCGTTCGCCGCCGTCCCGGCGCTCGACGCGCGCGCCGCGCCCCCGAAGGACATGTTCGTGATGGCCACGCTGCTCGACGAATTCATCTCGCTCGACCCGGGCGAAATCTACGAGCTGGTGCCGCAGGAATACGTCGCGAACACATACGACCGGCTCGTGCGGGTCGATCTCGCCGATCCGTCGAAGTTCAACGGCGACGCCGCCCAGTCGTGGACCGTGAGCCCGGACGGCCTCACGTTCACGTTCAAGCTGCGCGCCGGCCTCAAGTTCCACTCGGGCAATCCGGTGACGGCCGACGACGTCGCCTGGTCGATCCGGCGCGCGGTGCTGCTCGACAAGGGGCCGGCAGCGGTGCTCGCGGGCATCGGCCTCACGAAGGCGAACGCGCTCGCGAACGTGAAGAAGCTCGACGACGTGACGGTGTCCGTGACGACCGACCGCAAGTACGCGCCGACCTTCGTGCTGAACGTGCTCGGCTCGTGGCCCGCGTCGATCGTCGACAAGAAGCTGCTGCTCGCGCACCAGCAGGGCAGCGACTTCGGCAACGGCTGGCTGAAGACCCGCGAGGCCGGCTCGGGCGCGTACCGGCTCGTCAAGTGGACGGCGGGCGACAGCATCGTGCTGCAGCGCTACGACGGCTACCGGCTGCCGCTCGCGATGAAGCGGATCGTGCTGCGGCACGTGTCGGAGGCGGCGAGCCAGCGGCTCCTGCTCGAAAGCGGCGACGTCGACGCGGCACGCGACCTGAGCCCGGACGATCTCGCGGCCGTCGCGAAGAGCGGCAAGGCGAAGGTGACGCCGTCGCCGCAAGCGACGCTGCTGTACCTCGGCCTGAACACGAAGAACCCGACGCTCGCGAAACCCGACGTGCAGGAAGCGCTGAAATGGCTCGTCGACTACAGCGCAATCCAGAGCCACGTCGTGAAGACGACGTACAAAGTCCATCAGACGTTCATGCCGGAGGGCTTTCTCGGCACGCTGAACGCGAATCCGTACCGGCTCGACGTCGCGAAGGCGAAGGCGCTGCTCGCGAAGGCAGGCGTGCCGAACGGCTTCACTGTGACGATGGACGTGCGCAACGACTATCCGTACACCGAAATCGCGCAGGCCGTTCAGGCGAACTTCGCGCAGGCGGGCGTCAAGGTGCAGTTGATTCCGGGCGACAACAAGCAGACGCTCGCGAAGTACCGCGCGCGCCAGCACGATATCTACATCGGCGATTGGTCTGCGGATTACATCGATCCGCACAGCAACGCGCAAGGCTTCGCATGGAACCCGGACGATTCCGATCAGTCCAGCTACAAGATGCTCGCGTGGCGCAACGGCTGGAACATCCCGCGGCTCACCGCGCAAACCGACGCGGCGCTCGCGGAACCGTCCGCAGCGAAGCGCGCGCAGTCGTATCAGGCGATGCAGAAGGAGGTGCTCGCGAAATCGCCGTTCGTGATCCTGTTCGAGAAAGTCGCGCAGGTCGCGACGCGGCCCGGCGTGAGCGGCCTCGAAGTCGGCCCGATCAGCGACCTCGTGTCGTATCGTAATCTGAAGAAGCAGTGACGCCGCACCGGAACCACGACATGTCGACACCCGCCTCCTCCCTCGAAGCGCTCCGCACGCTGCCCGCGCGGCGGCCCGGCGTGCGCTGGGCGCTGCGCGTCCTGCGCTGGGCGCTCACGCTCGCCGTGACGTTCGCCGGGCTCCTCGCGCTCACGTTCGTGATCGGCCGCAAGGTGCCGATCGATCCGGTGCTCGCCGTGCTCGGCGACCGCGCGTCGGCGCAAGCCTACGCGGCCGAGCGCATCGCGCTCGGGCTCGACAAGCCGCTTGCCGCGCAGTTCATGATCTACGTGCGCGAGGTGCTGCACGGCAATCTCGGCATGTCGCTGCTGACCTCGAACCCGGTGCTCGACGACATCAAGCGCGTGTTTCCCGCGACGCTCGAGCTCGCGACGCTCGCGACGCTGATCGGCGTCGCGCTCGGCGTGCCGCTCGGCGTCGCGGCGGCCGTCGGGCACAACCGGCCGATCGATCATGTCGCGCGCTTCGTCGGGCTGATCGGCAGCTCGGTGCCGGTGTTCTGGCTCGGGCTGATGGGGCTGCTGCTGTTCTACGCGCGGCTGCACTGGGTCGCGGGGCCGGGACGGCTCGATCCCGTCTACGACGGCATGGTCGACACGCGCACGGGCAGCCTGCTGATCGATTCGGCGCTCGCCGGCGAATGGGACGTGTTCGGCAACGCGCTGTCGCACATCGCGCTGCCCGCGGCGATCCTCGGCTACTACTCGGTCGCCTACCTGAGCCGGATGACGCGCTCGTTCATGCTCGATCAACTGAGCCAGGAATACATCGTCACCGCGCGCGCGAAGGGGCTCGCCGAGCGCCGCGTGATCTGGCGGCACGCGTTCGGCAACATCGCGGTGCCGCTTCTGACCGTGATCGCGCTCACGTACAGCAACCTGCTCGAAGGCTCCGTGCTCACCGAGATCGTGTTCGCGTGGCCCGGCATCGGCTCGTATCTGACGGGCGCGCTGCTGAACGCCGACATGAACGCGGTGCTCGGCTGCACGCTCGTGATCGGGATCATGTTCATCACGATCAATCTGCTGACGGACGCGCTCTACCGCGTGTTCGACCCGCGCGCCCGCTGACCCGCCGCGCGCATCCGACCGTTTCCGCCACGAACACGCACACATGAACGCTTCACCCCACCGCTCCACGCCGAATCCCGCCGCGCCGACGCTGCGCGCGTGGCTCCTGTCCGACGCGCCCGCGTCGCGCCGGCAGGCGACGCTCGGCCTCGCCTACCGCCGTTGGCGCCGCTTTGCCGGCAATCCGCTGAACCTCTTCGGGCTCGCGATCCTCGCCGCGCTCGTCGCGATCGCGATCGTCGCGCCGCTCGTCGCGCCGCACGATCCGCTACGCCAGGTGCTCGCCGACCGGCTGCTGCCGCCCGGCTCGCCGTCGCACTGGCTCGGCACCGATCAGCTCGGCCGCGACATCCTCTCGCGCCTCGTCGCCGGCTCGCGCGTCACACTCGGCATCGCGATCCTCGTCGTCGCGATCGTCGTGCCGATCGGGCTCGCGATCGGCACGACCGCCGGCTACTGCGGCGGCTTCGTCGACAGCGCGCTGATGCGGATCACCGACATCGCGCTCGCGTTCCCGAAGATCGTGCTCGCGCTCGCGTTCGCGGCCGCGCTCGGGCCGAGCGTCGTCAACGCGGTCGTCGCGATCTCGATCACCGCGTGGCCCGCGTACGCGCGACTCGCGCGCGCGGAGACGCTGCGCATCGCGAACGCGGACTTCATCCACGCGGCGCGCCTGCAAGGCGCATCCGATCTGCGCATCGTGCTGCGCTACGTGGCGCCCCTTTGCCTGTCGTCGGTGATCGTGCGCGCGACGCTCGACATGGCCGGCATCATCCTGACCGTCGCGGGCTTGGGCTTTCTCGGGCTGGGCGCGCAGCCGCCGAGCCCGGAATGGGGCTTCATGGTCGCGTCGGGCCGCAACGTGCTGCTCGACGCCTGGTGGGTCGCGACACTGCCGGGCGCGGCGATCCTCATCGTCAGCATCGCGTTCAACCTGCTCGGCGACGGTCTGCGCGACGTCTTCGATCCGCGCCATGGAGCCTGACATGTCCGCTCGCCCCGGTTCTCCGAACACGCCGCCGCTCTGCGAAATCGAAGGTCTTCGGATCGGCTTTCGCACGCACGACGGCACGCTCGTCGAAGCCGTGCGCGACCTGTCGCTTTCGCTCGCGCCGGGCGAGCGGCTCGGCGTCGTCGGCGAATCCGGCTCCGGCAAGTCGCTGACGGGCCGCGCGCTGCTCGGCCTGCTGCCCGCCGCCGCGCAATGGCGCGCGAAGGCGCTGCGCTTCGACGGCCGCGACCTGCTCGCGCTCAACGCCCGCGAGCGGCGCACGCTGTGCGGCGGCGCGATGGGCATGATCCTTCAAGATCCTAAATATTCGCTGAACCCCGTGATGACGGTCGGCAAGCAAATGGCCGAGGCGTTCCGGCTGCGCGAGCCCGGCCTGCGCGGCCGCGCGCTGCGCGAGCGGATCGTCGGCGCGCTCGCGTCGGTCGAGATTCGCGATCCGGCGCGCGTCGCCGACGCGTATCCGCACGAGCTGTCGGGCGGGATGGGCCAGCGCGTGATGATCGCGATGATGGTGTCGACGGGCCCGCGCCTGCTCGTCGCCGACGAGCCGACGTCCGCGCTCGACGTCGCGGTGTCGATGCAGGTGCTCGCGGTGCTCGACGACATGATCGCGCGCCATCGCACGGGCCTCGTGTTCATCAGCCACGACCTGCAGCTCGTCACGTCGTTCTGCGATTGCGTCGCGGTGATGTACGCGGGGCGCGTCGTCGAGACGTGCGCGGCGCGCGATCTCGCCCGCGCGTCGCATCCATATACGCGCGGCCTGCTCGCCGCGACGCCGCCGCTCGTGAATCCGCCCGACGAGTTGCCGGTGCTCGAGCGCGATCCCGCGTGGCTTGCGGAGGCGGCACGATGAGCGGCGCACCGATGATCGACATCCGCGACGCGTCGATCCGCTTTCCAACCCGCACCGGCCACGTGGACGCGGTGCGCGGCGCGAATCTCGCCGTCGCCGCGGGCGAGGCGTTCGGGCTCGTCGGCGAATCCGGCTCCGGCAAATCGACGCTGCTGCGCGCGCTGACGGGCCTCGTGCCGCTCGCGGGCGGCGCGCTGTCGATCGACGCGCGCCCGATCGAGGGCAAGCTCGACCGCGCATTCCGCCGCGACGTGCAGATGGTGTTTCAGGACCCCTACGCATCGCTGCATCCGCGCTTCACCGTCGACGAAACGCTGCGCGAACCGCTCGCGATCCACCGGATGCCGGATGCGGACGAGCGGATCGCGCGCGCGCTCGCCGAGGTCGGGCTCGGCCCCGCGTTCCGCTTTCGCTATCCGCATCAATTGTCGGGCGGCCAGCGGCAGCGCGTCGCGATCGCGCGCGCGCTGATCGTCGAGCCGCGCGTGCTGCTGCTCGACGAGCCGACGTCGGCGCTCGACGTATCGGTGCAGGCGGAGATCCTGAATCTGCTGAAGCGGCTGCATCGTGAACGCGGGCTGACGATGATGCTCGTCAGCCACAATCTCGCGGTCGTCGGGTTCCTGTGCAGCCGCGTCGCGGTGATGCGCGACGGCGCGCTCGTCGAACAGCTCGGAATCGAGGACGTGCGCGCGGCGCGCGTCGGTTCCGAGTACACGCGAACGTTGCTGCGCGCGACGCAAGGCTATCGGCGAGCGGGTTGACGGGCGAGCGGGTTGCGCCGACCCTCGGCGGCGCTCGTGCGCGGGCGGCACGCCGCGCATTGCTTCGCCGATTGTCTGCTTCAGGTGATTCGCCGTCGCCCGCACTCCGCCAGGCACGAGGATCTCGCGTTGTTCGGCACGTTGACGATGCTCGCTTGATGCGTTCCCGACTCGTGCGGCGCGGCACACGACGCTCGGCGCAACGTGCCGCCGTCACGCCCGATGCGGCAGCCGTGGTCCGTGGTCCGTGATCCGTGACCCGATCGACCGGCATCGCGCGAAACCGTCTCCGTCACGAACGCGCACCCAATACGTCGCGCCGCTAACGACGCGTCCGCATGCGTCCGTTCGACGCAGCGCGCCGACGCGCCATCGCGGCCCTCGCATCACCGATGCACCGACGCCCCCCGCGCCCGCCCGCACGCCGCCTTGCATTCGCGGCGCGACGCTTCTATCTTGAAAGCGTCGGCGTCGTTCGAACGATGCCGAGCCGTTCGTTGTCGACGCAACCTTCTAATCCGTCCGCATCAAGTTTTCGCATGCACTGCCGTTTACGCAATTAGCTTCGCAGCGTATCCGCAGCACGCCGTTCGGAACGTTGCGCAGCGCCCATTCGCGTGGAGCACTCTATGCAACGTTCATCGCTCATTGCGTCCAGCCTGTTGGCCGTGTCGATGTTTGCGCTTTCCTCCGCAGCCCACGCCCAGCAGACCGGGATCATCCGCTTCAGCGGCATGATCGTCGAGCCGCCGTGCTCGTTCTCGATCACGAGCGGCGCCGGCGCGCAAGCACAACTGCAGCCCGCCTGCCCACGTCCGGCCAAAGGCGACGTCACGTTCGTCGATCCTCAAAGCGGCGCCGCGCTGCGCACGGTGAAGTTCACCGAGCAGTCGCGCGCGATTCCGCTGCCCGCGGGGCGGCCCGGCGAAACGTCGCGCATCGTCGCCGTCGTGTCGTATCTGTAGCGGCCCGCGCGAAACGAGTGTTCGCCGTTGCACGGATTGCGGCACGCGGCAGCATGCGGTGTTCGGTGTTCGGTGTTCGGTGTTCAGCACTCGGCGCACGACGTTCTCCATCGGTCAAACGACACGACCGCCATCGAACCCGACACCCTGTCTCGTCAGTCGCGATTCGCGTCGAGCCATGCGCTGAAACGCTGGATCTTCTGCTGTTGCGCGACGCTGTCCGGATAGACGAAGTAGTAGCGCGCGCCCGTCTTCTGCACGATGTCGAGCGGCATCGCGAGCCGCCGTGCGGCGAGATCCTCTTCGCTCAGCGTGAGGTCGCCCAGCGCGACGCCGAAGCCTTGCGTCGCGGCGCTCGTCGCGAGATCGAGCGAATCGAAGCTCGGCCCGCGGTCCGGGTCCACGCCGGTCACGCCCGCATAGTCCAGCCAGCGGCGCCAGTCTCGATGATCGCGCGTCGGATGCAGCAGCGTGTGGCCCGCGAGATCGTCGACGCCCGCGAGCGGCTTGTCCTTCAGCAGCTCCGGCGAGCATACGGGCGTGAGCCGCTCGTCGAAGAGCGGCACGGCCGTCACGTCCGGGCCGGGCGACATCCCATAGACGATCGCCGCGTCGAACGGCTCGCTCTTGAAATCGACGTCGTGCCGCCAGGTCGTCGTCATCTGCACGTGCAAATCCGGATGCTCGCGCTGGAAGCGCATGATGCGCGGCAGCACCCAGCGCATCACGCAAGTCGGCACCTTCAGCGCGAGATCGGTGCGCTGCCGCGTGAGCTTCAGCGAAATGTCCTCGATCCGCGCGAAGCTCTCGACGACGACGGGCAGCAGTTGCTCGCCCTCCGCCGTCAACGTGAGCCCGCGCGCGTGGCGCATGAAGAGCGGGAAGCCGTAATGCGCTTCGAGCGACTGGATCTGGCGGCTAATCGCCCCTTGCGTCACGCACAGCGCTTCGGCTGTACGCGTGAAGCTGCGATGGCGCGCGACCGTCGCGAAGATCTGCAGGGCATTCAAGGGCGGGAGGCGGCGCATGGCGGTCGACGGCTGGACTGAAGTAACTCGGCGATTCGGAGACGCGCGGGCGATTCGACGAGCGATGCCTGCGGGCGAGCCGTCACGATAAGCGAAATGCGGCTGTTGCGCGAGCATGGACGCCGCATGCCGTTGCGCGACGCGTCCGGCGAAACGGCTCGGCGCGCGCCGAGCTCGCCGAGGCGGCCATTGCGGCGAGCCTCATCGGAGCGATTCGCGCGTCGCCGACTCGCATATCGTTCGCGCCGAACTCACGTCGAAATCATGCGGAAATCGCGTCGACATCGCGCCGTTATGACAGACGATTATCGGCGTCAGCGTCATGAAGCGCGAGACGGGCGACAAGCATGCCGCGCTGTCCGCCCGAAGCGGCGAACGCGCTTCGCGCTTCGTATTGTCGATTCGATGTCGACGGCGAACCGGCGGCCGGTGCGCGGCGCGCCCGCATTCGACATGCGCCGATGCCGACACGCGCCGCCCGCAGCACACGCGCAGCATCTACCACGCCTCTACCGGGCGGCCTCATGACGCGCGCAGTCCGGCGGACTGCATCGCTGCAGCGCCACGGCGCGCGGCCATCAACGCCGCGCCGATCCATGCATCGAGCGCCGAATTCGCCCGCACCCCGCACATTCGCCGGCGCATCGGCCCCGCGCCGCCCGGCGCAACCACCCAGCCGCATGCGCCGCGCAGGCCGCCGGGCGGTTCACGTCGAGCATGCCGAAACGGCTTGCTCCGCGACGCCGTCAGGCAAACGCCCGCGCGGCGATGCGCGCCGCCGAAGCGATCACGTCGCTGCGCGCCTGCGCGTTCTTCTCGCGCATCGTCGTGTAGACGACGAACACGATCGGCGCGCGGTTCGGCGGATATGCGACGCCGATGTCGTTGCCCGTTCCGTAGTCGCCCGTGCCGGTCTTGTCGGCGACGCGCCAGTCGGCCGGCACGCCCGCGCGAATCCGCGCGTCGCCCGTCTTGTTGCCGAGCATCCACGCATCGAGCTGCGCGCGCTGCGCGGCGCCGAGCGCGTCGCCGACGAGCAGCCGACGCACGCTCGCGGCCATCGCGGCGGGCGTCGTCGTGTCGCGCTCGTCGCCGGGAATCGCCGTGTTCAGCTCGGTCTCGCGGCGATCGAGGCGGAACGTCGTGTCGCCGATCGAGCGCGCGTACGCGGTGACGGCCTGCGGACCGCCGAGCAGCGCGATCAACAGGTTCGCCGCGGTGTTGTCGCTGTACTGGAGCGTCGCCGCGCACAGCTCGGCGATGGTCATGCCTTTGCCGACATGCTTCTCGGTGATCGGCGAATAGTTGACGAGGTCGCGCTTCGTGTAACGGACCCGGCGCTGCAGCAACTCGGCGTCGCCCGCGCTGCGCGCGAGGATCGCGGCCGACAGCATCGTCTTGAACGTGCTGCAAAACGGGAAGCGCTCGTCGGCGCGATACGCGATGCGCGTACCCGTCGCGGTATCGAGCGCGACGAAGCCGAGGCGACCGTCGAACGTCGACTCGAGTTCGCGCAATTGCCGCTCGGCGGCGGTAACGCCGTTCGAATCGCCGCGCAGCGGCGCGCATGCGCCGACGAGCGGCACGGAGACGGCCGCGGCGAGCAGCGAACGGCGCAACGGAGAATGGTTCATAAGCGGATAGCGAGAAGATTGAACAGAAGCGGATCGGGCCGCGCGGCACTCGCGCCCGCGATCTCGCGGCCCACGAGCGTATCAGTTCTCGTCGCACGAATCCGTGTGAAATTGTGGCCGTCCCGTGCTCGCCCACGCGTACGGCGACGCGCGCTCGCGGCCCGCTCGCCGCCCCACTTCCGTTCGCTTGCCCCCGGCGTGCCCGGCCGCTATCCCTGCTGCCGGCCCGGCAGATACTGCATCGGATTGACCGGCTTGCCGTCGCGCCGGACTTCGAACAGCATCCCCGCGCGCGCGCCGTCGCCCGTGCCCATTTCGGCGATCTGTTCGCCCTGCTGAACAACGTCGCCCGTCTTCACGAGCACCTTGCGGTTGTGCGCATATGCGGTCAGGAAATCCGCGTTGTGCTGGACGAGGATCAGCGTGCCGTAGCCGTTCAAGCCCGTGCCCGCGTACATCACGCGGCCGGACGCCGCCGCGCGCACGGGGTCGCCCGCATGTCCGGCAATCCGGATGCCGCGATTGCGGCCGGGCTGGAAGGTTTCGACGATCGCGCCCTTCGCCGGCCACGCGAGCGCGATCGACTGCGCGTGGCGCTTCGTTTCCTGGACCACGCGACGGTCCGCCGCGCGATCCGCGGCGCTTTCGGGCGCCGAAGCAGGCTGCGGCGCGCCGGCCGAGGTCGCGCCGCCGGCGGGCGCCGCGCCCGCGCTGCTCGCCGCATCGGCTGCGCGAGCGGCGTCGGCGGCATTGCCGGGCGCACGCGCGGCATCGGCACCGCTCGCCGCCTGCGAAGCGGCCGCGTTTTCCGCGCCGGGCGGCGCGATCCGCAGCGTTTGTCCGATGGCGATCCGGGTCCGGCGCCCGAGGCGATTCCAGGTTTGCAGATCGCGCACGGTGCACCCATTCGCTTGCGCGATCGCGGATAGCGTATCGCCGCGCTTCACGACGTAGCGTGTCACGACGGGCGCCGGCGCGGCGGCCGCGTCCTGATGCTGCGCCGCATCGCCGGGCTGCGGCGCGGACGCCGCCTGCGCGGCGCTCGCCGACGACGCGGCCGCGCCGGCGAGCGTATCGGTGGGCGCGACGGGCGACGTGGTCGCGCAGCCCGCGACCACGAGCGCTGCCGCCACGCCGGACAGCCACGCGACACTGCGGTCGATCTCGCTCTTGCTCATGCTCGAGACAACTCCGGTCATGGAATTTTTCGAGCATCTCAAAAATCGCCGGAAGCGCGTGTAACCGGATGCAAGAATGATGACAAAATCGCAACGAGCATTGCCGATGCTGGAATTGAATCGATCGAGTCTCACGGCGAACGAAATAATTCGCCGGCACGGCGACACGAACCCTCATTTGACGCCGAGCGAAAAATACATGTTCAGCGCCCAAAAACAGGCGATCCAAGCCCATTTCCGCCGATCGATCGCGTTTTCAGGCACGCCGCTCGACGGCTCGCACAACCGCCGCCCGGCGCGCCGCATGATGAATTCGCGCGCCGCGCCGGCCTCGGTCACGCGCGTCACAGGTACTGCACGCTCAGCGTCGAAAACGCGAAAGCGATGCCGCAACAGAGAAAGAAGATGTGCAATGCGATCTTGAACGCCAACAGCCAAGACGGGTTGCTACCCATGCGCGCCTCCGGGCCGACGAACGAGTGGACATGATGCGCGGCAATTCGTCGCACGAAAATGCGGAACCGGCGAAGCGGGCCTCAGGCACCGCCTGAACGCGGCGCCCCGCAATCCTGTTACCGTATCGGCCATTACAACGACAACGCAAGCAAGCTCCATGCGATTCGACTTGACCGATCTGCGACTTTTCCTGCACGTCTGCGAGGCCGGCAGCATCACGGGCGGCGCCGAGCGCGCGCACATGACGCTGCAATCCGCGAGCGAGCGCATTCGCGGCATGGAGGAAGAGCTCGGCGTGCCGCTTTTGCAGCGCGCGAAGCGCGGTACGCGCGCGACCGAAGCCGGCCGCGCGCTCGAGCACCATGCGCGCGTCGTCCTGCAACAGATCGACCATATGCGCGGCGAACTGCAACAGTTCGGCGCCGGGCTGCGCGGCCACATCCGCCTCCTCAGCAACACCGCCGCGCTCAGCGAATATCTGCCCGACGCGCTCGCCGAATACCTGCCGCGTCACCCGAAGCTGTCGGTGAGCGTCGAGGAGCGGTCGAGCCAGGAGATCGTTCATGCGATCCGCGGCAAGACCGCGGATTTCGGGATCGTCGCCGATTCGGTCGGGCTCGACGGACTCGAGCAGATGCCGTTTCGCGAGGACTGGCTGATCGCCGTCGCGGCGGTCGACCACCCGCTCGCCGCGCGCGAGCGGGTCGCGTTCGCCGAGCTCGTCGACGCGGACTTCATCGGCATGACGGACGGCAGCGCGCTGCAGGTCCACCTCTCCGAGCAGGCGAAGGCGCTTGGCAAACGGATCGACTACCGCGTCCAGTTGAAGAGCTTCGACGCGATCTGCCGGCTGATCGCGCGCGGCGTCGGGATCGGCATCGTGTCGCGCCACGCGGCGCTGCGCGCGCAGCAGACGATGCAGATCCGCCTGATCGAGCTCACCGATCCGTGGGCGCACCGCCGGCTGACGATCTGCGCGCGCAGCTTCGACGAATTGCCCAAGTACACGCGCGACTTCATCGCATTTCTCGCGCATGATCCGGGCAAGAACGAGTCGTGCGCGGCTTGAGCTCGGCGGCGGATAGGCGGATAGGCGGATAGGCGGATAGGCCGCGGTGCGTCGGTCGGCGGCCGCTCGTCGCCGCGCAAGCGCCGGCCCGCAAAGCCGCGCGATCGGCGGTGCGGCGCTTCCTTTCGCCGCGCGCCCGCGATGCGACATGCGGCGCACTCGCGGACGTTCGGTGGCCGCTCGTTCGAGTCGAACCAACAGATCGACCGCAGTGCGCAGCGAGTCGACGCGAGCATTTCAATTCCGATACGCACGATCCGAATTCGCAGGCGGACATGAACGGCGCATACGCGCTGCGATTGATCTGCGTCGCGCAGCAAACGCAAATCTGACGCGTCGGCCGAATCACTCGATTCTCGAATCGGCCTGCACTGGATCGGCAGTCGCTCGAGATGGACAAGGCAGGCCCCGCGGGCGGGTCGTTTTACGATCGTCGCACGCCGCTTCGAGCGTCAGCGAACAGCCGGATACACGGCGAGGCGACAGCCCGCCGACGCGCGTCCCGCATGGCGCACGCGCCTGCCGTCAATCAGGAGGAAATGGAGGAAAACGAAGTGAGGCTCGGCGGCCCCGAGCGTCGGCGATGTCGCGAAACATCGATTGAAACGCCCCCGCGACGGCACACATCGGGCCGTTTCGCGCCGGCCGCGCCCGCAAAAGCAAAACCCACGCATCAGGCGATGCAGCCGTCCCCGCCTGATCGATAAAGCCGTTCAGCCGGCCCGAACGAGCCGGCTGAATGCAAAACTCCAACTTGAACCGGCCGGCGGCGGCACGTCGATCGATCGCGCGCCGCCCGCTTGGCCGGTGCGATCAGAACTTGTGGCGGATCGCCGCGCGGACCGCGAACTGGTTCGCCGACGCCGACGGGCCGTCCGTGCCGACGACATAGCCGCCGTCCGCGATGGTGCCCGTCTTGTCGCCCGCGACCTTCTGCCATGCGCCCTGCAGATAGACGTCGGTGCGCTTCGACAGGTTGTAGTCCGCCATCAGGCCGACGGTGTGGTACTTCGGCTTCGCGGTGCCCGCGGCCGCGTCGAACTTGCCGTCCGTATACACGTACTGCGCGCCGATGAAGAGCGCCGGCGTCAGCTGGTACTTGCCGTTGATTTCGAAGTTCTGGAACTTCGTCGCGGTCAGGCCGAGGCCCGTGAACGTCGACGACGGCAGATACACCGTCGAGACCGGATTCTTGATGTCCGCCTTCGTGTACACGAAGCCGACCGTCGCCGGGCCGAACGTGTAGTTGACGCCGCCGCCGAAGATACGCAGGCGATCGGCCGTGAAGTTCGCGTCGTTGTCCGCGATCGCGCCGCCCGCCGTCTTGCCCGGGTTGTTCGCCTGCAGATATGCGGCGGCGAGTTGCAGGCCGCCCAGCGTATAAGCGGCGCCGATGCTGTACTGACGGTTGTTCGAGAAGCCGGTCGCGTTGCTGAAGCTGTACGTGCCGCCGACTTGCAGGCCGTTCCAGTCCGGGCTCGCGTACTTGATCGTGTTGTTCACACGGAAGGAGTTGTCCGTGTTGTCGTTGTCGAACGGGTGCGAGAACAGCGTGCCGCCCCAGTTGCCGTTCGCGGTCAGCGGCGCGAGGTAGTCGACGACCGAATCGTACTGACGGCCGAGCGTCAGCGAGCCGAATTGCGTGTGCGACAGGCCGACGAACGCCTGGCGGCCGAACATCCGGCTGCCCTGGCCGAGCTTGCCGCTATTCAGGTCGAAGCCGTTTTCCAGCGTGAAGATCGCCTTCAGGCCGCCGCCCAGGTCTTCCGAGCCGCGCAGACCCCAGCGGCTGCCTTGCGCGAAGCCGCTCGCGAGCTGGTAGTTGCTCTTGCCGATGCCGTTGACGTTCACGTTGCTCGTGTAGTTGAAGCCCTCGTCGATCACGCCGTACAGCGTGACACTGCTTTGAGCGAAGGCCGGCGCGGCGAACGCGAGCAGTGCGGCGGCGGAAATGGCTTGCTTTTTCATTATCGATATCTCCAGACCTTGTGTTCGGCGGCCTCGCACATGCGAAGCCGCCACGACGCATGTGACGTTTCGGCGCCCCCTTTCGGGGCGTTTCATTTCGGGGGGCATCTCGGGCGCATCCCGCCTCGTACGGCCGACGCCTCGGGATTGCTGCACTGGGGGAAATACTGTCATGCAAAAAATGCAACGTCCATGTTGGTGCATCACTTTTTTACATTTCGTTGCGTATTGCCAACTGCCGTGTCGGGAATTCGTCAGACTCGTCCGTAACTTCGCGTAAACCCGTAACCCTCGCCATCGATGGCACAATGCGCGAGCATCGTTGTCTGAATCCGATCATGTAGCGTGCCGCCCCCCACCATGCGCCATTTGTCCGCCCCCGTTTTCGCCGTTCGAGCCACGCACCGCGTCCGCCGCGCGTCGCCGCGCGCCCGCGACGCCGCATGAACGCCGCGCCAGCCCAACGTTACGCCGAGCTCGACTTTTTTCGCGGTCTCGTGCTGCTCATCATCGTCGTCGACCATATCGGCGGCAGCATGCTGTCGCGCGTCACGCTGCACGCCTACGCGCTCTGCGACGCGGCCGAAGTGTTCGTGTTCCTCGGCGGCTTCGCGACCGCGATCGCGTACAACTCGCTCGCCGCGCGCCACACCGAGTCCGCCGCGCGCCAGCGTTTCATCAAACGCGCGTTCGAAATCTATCGCGCGTTCCTGTTCACGGCCGGCCTGATGCTTTTCATCACCGCGATGCTCAACGCGTTCGCGATCGACGCGCCGAACATGCCGACCAACGATCTCGACGGGCTGATGCACGCGCCGCTCGCCGCGCTGCGCGACATCCTGCTGCTACGGCGCCAGCCGTATCTCGCGTCGGTGTTGCCGATGTACGCGTTCTTCGCGCTGCTCGTGCCGCTCGCGCTGCCCGTCGCGCGCAGCCGCTGGTGGTGGCTGCTCGTCGCCGCCAGCGCCGCGCTGTGGCTCGCGGCGCGCAAGATCGCCGGCTATCTGCCGACCGTCGACGGCGTGCCCTGGGACTTCAATCCGTTCGCATGGCAGTTCCTGTTCCTGCTCGGCATCGTCGCGCGCTGCCAGCCGATCTACCCGGTGCTCGCGCGGCGGCCCGTAGGCTGGTTCGCGACCGCGGCCGCGATCGTGGTGGTCGCGGCCGGCGCGTACTACCGGCTGCGCATCGAGCCGTTCCCGGCCGATCCGTCGATCAAGCAGAATCTCGGCGTGCTGCGGCTCGCGAATTTCATCGCGATCGCGTGGCTCGCCGCGAAGCTCGTCCACCTCGGCTGGATGCATCGGATCGCGCAGGCGATGCCGTGGATCGGCACGATCGGCCGCCAAGGCCTGCTCTGCTTCGTCGCGGGCACGGGCATCTCGCTGCTCGTCGATTCGCTGCTGTACGCGGCGACGGACGGTTATCTGAACGTGCCGCTCGGCCTCGTCGCCGACGCCGCCGCGGTCGGCCTGCTGTACGTCGTCGCGAAGCTGTACGCACCGCTCGTCGCGCGGGCGTCCGAGTTCGTCAGGCAATGGCGGCTCCCGCAGCGGCCGCCCCGGCTGCCGCTGCGCCGCCCGCGGCGCTGAAAATCCGCATACGGCCGTCATTCGCTGCTGCTAGCATATCGGCGCCCATTCCCATTACGCCGTCATGCGCCGATTCGTCTTGCCTCTCGCCGCGCTGCTCGCCGCCGCGCTCCATCTCGCCGCGCACGCGGCGCCCGCCAGCAGCATCGTCACCCGCACGTTCCGCTCGCAAGCGCTGCACCGCGACTGGTCCTACACCGTCTACCTGCCCGCGGGCTACAACCCGGAAGGCGCGCGCTATCCGGTGCTGTATCTGCTGCACGGCAACGCCGGCAACGCGAACGACTGGATCACGCAGGGCCGCCTGCAACTCACCGCCGACGCGCTGATCGAGCGCCGGGACATTCCGCCCGTCGTGATCGTGATGCCGCAAGGCGGCACCGACTGGTACGTCGACCGCAAGGAAAAGATGCAGAGCGCGTTTCTCGACGATCTGATGCCCGACGTCGAAGCGCATTACGCGGTGTCGAACCAGCGCGCGGGACGCGCGATCGGCGGCGTGTCGATGGGCGGCTTCGGCGCGCTGCGTTTCGCGTTCCTCGAGCCGGAGCGCTTCTGCGGCGCGATGCTGCTGAGCCCGGCCGTCTACGCGAACGAGCCGCCCACGGGCTCGGCCGCGCGTTACGTCGGCGTGTTCGGCGACAAGCAGTTCGACCCGAAGGTCTGGCACGAGCTCAACTACCCGGCGCAGTGGCGCAGCTACTTCGCGCAGCCGCTGCGGCTGCGGATGTTCATCGCCGCCGGCGACGACGATCTGTCGATCCAGGCCGAGTCGAGCGTGCTCTACACGAGCCTGCGGCGCGCGCAGAATCCGGCCGCGCTGCGGATCGTCGACGGCGCGCACACGTGGGACGTGTGGCGCCGCCTGATCGCGCCTGCGCTCAAGTACACGCTCGAGTGCGTGAAATGAGCGCGACGCGGCACGCGGCGAGATCCCAGGCCGCGCAGCCGACGCTCTTGAAGAAGACCGGGGTGCCTTGCAACGGCTCGCTCGGTGTCGGTGTCGGTGTCGGTGTCGAAGCTGATGCGGTCGCGGACGCGGTCGCGTACGTTTGCTCCTTTGCGCGCAGCGCGTCGGCAAGCGAGCGCACACGCGTCCAGTCGACGCCCGCGACGATCAGGTCGCCCGCTTCGTGGCGCGCGCCCGCCGGATCGTCGACGTAGAGCGCGCTGCCCGCGATCGTCCGCGCGCCGACCTCGGCCGCGTCGGGCGTGAACGCGCCGACGCCGACGACGAGCCTCCCCGCTCGCGCCGCCTCGTCGTAGACGGGCGTGGCGCTCGTCGTCGACGTGATGACTGCGTCGAGCGTGTCGGGCAACGCATCGCCGTCGAGCGGCTCGGACGGCTCGAACGGCTCGAGCGTCGGCAACACCGCTCGCAGACGCGCGCAGAACGCCGCGGCCTGCGCGGCCGTTCGCGCCTTCACGCGCACGCGCACGCCGGGAAACAGCGCGGCGAGCGCGTCGACGTGGTGCGCGGCCTGCGTGCCGGTGCCGATGAGCAGCACGTCGCGCGGCGCGGCGCGCAGGAACGTGCGGATCGCGAGCAGCGTGACCGCGGCCGTGCGGCGGCCCGTGACGGTCGGGCCGTCGAGCGCGAAGAGCGGCTCGCCCGTCGTCGGCTCGAAGACGCTCACCTGCCCCTGGATCGTCGGCAAATCGCCGCCGCGATTGCGCGGACACACGGTCACGAGCTTGTGGATCGCGAGATCGCTCGCCGACGCGGGCATCGACAGCATCGCGCCGCCTTCGTTGAGCGGCACGACGAGCCGCGCGGGGCTCGCGATCCGGCCGTCGGCCGCGTCGAGCGCCGCGGTGCGCAATGCGTCGACCAGCTCGGCGAACGGCGTGAGGCGCGCCGTCTGCGCCGCGTCGAAAACCGCTGTCGTCATCGTTTGTCCTCTCGAAGGGGCTTCGGAGTCGGAGGCTTTGCTTCTTCGGTTCTTCGGTTCTTCGGTTCTTCGGTTCTTCGGTTCTTCGGTTCTTCGGTTCTTCGGTTCTTCGGTTCTTCGGTTCTTCGGTTCTTCGGTTCTTCGGTTCTTCGGTTCTTCGGTTCTTCGGTTCTTCGGTTCTTCGGTTCTTCGGGGCTTCGGGGCTTCGGGGCTTCGGGGCTTCGGGGCTTCGCGCACTTCGAGTTCCCATGTGCGTTTCGGTGCTGCTATCCGACTTCGCGTTTCGTGTCGTCGACGTCGGCGTTCCCGGCTTCGTCGATGCGTCGGCGTCGGTTCAATGATTCGGCGATTCGCCTCGGCGCCTCGCCTCCTAGCCCCTGAATCTCCGAGCCCCAAACTCCAAACCCAGAATCACGCATCTCCGAATCGACAAATCGCCGAACGCCCAACCCCGAAACATCAGCATTGACGACGAACGTCGATCGGCGCGCGTTCGGCCTCGACCGCAGCGATCGCGCCCGGGCGGCGCCACCCCGCCGCACCGCCCGGCCTCGGACCCGGCTCGCACGCGGCCAACACACTGCCCGACGCCATCACACGCCATCACACGCCATCGTCGGGCACGTCGAGCCCGAGCGCGTCGATCACCTCGCGCGCGTTGCGAAACGCCTCGACGGCCGCCGGCGCGCCCGCGTACAGCGCGCTGTGCAGCAGCACCTCGCGAATCTCGACGAGGCTCGCGCCATTGTTCAACGCACCGCGAATATGCCCCTTGAGCTCGTGCCCGCGCCCGAGCGCCGCGAGCATCGCGCACGTGCAAAGGCTGCGCGTCTTCAGGTCGATGCCGCCGCGCTGCCACGCGCTGCCCCACGCGTGCTCGTTCAGCCATTCCTGCAACGGCCGCGAAAAGCCGTCCAGATCGCTCATCGCGCGCTCGACGAACGCGTCGCCCATCACCTGCGAGCGGCGCGCCTTGCCCCGCTCGCGGTCTGCTTCGCTCATGCCGCTCTCCTGTCCTGAATGGGATGATCGTAGTGGAATCCGGTTCGGCTCAGATGCTACACGGCTTCAATCCCGTCGCCCGCCCTTCGCGCTCGAGGTCTTTCCCCAATTGCGGCGACGTCGTCGCTCGCGTGCGTTGCGCACGCCGCCACGCGCCCCCCGCAGGCGAATTCCGGATCGTCAATGAATCACATCACGAATATCGAATAGGCAAACCGGCAATCGCCGTCTAGACTTTCTGCAGCTCGTGCGTCTGCGACGCACACCTGCGCCGACCGCCGGGCGCACGATGACGGCAGCCGCACGCGAGCACGCCGGCCGTCGGCTGGCGGCCGACGCTTCGAGCGCGTCGCGAGCGCCGCTCGCGTGTGGAAGACAAGATACCGAAGTCAAAATTCAGGAGATCCGACCTTGGATGATGCACGCCGCGTGACTTCGTTCAGTCACGACGAATTGACTTTCGACGTCGTCGATACGGGCCCGATCGACGGCGAGATCATCGTGCTGCTGCACGGCTGGCCGCAGACGGCGAAATGCTGGGCGCGCGTCGCCGCCGCGCTCAACGCCGACGGCTACCGCACCGTCGCGCCGAACCAGCGCGGCTATTCGCCGGGCGCCCGCCCGCGCCGGGTCGGCGCATACCGGATGCAGCATCTCGTCGGCGACGTGGTCGCGCTGATCGAGCGGCTCGGCGGCGGCCCGGTTCACGTCGTCGGGCACGACTGGGGCGCGGCCGTCGCGTGGGCGCTGGCGGGCCGGCATCCGGCCGCCGTGCGCACGCTCACGACCGTGTCGGTGCCGCACTCGGGCGCGTTCATGCGCTCGATGCTCAGCAGCGACCAGTTGTTCCGCTCGTACTACATGGGCCTGTTCCAGTTGCCGAAGCTGCCGGAACTGTTCGTCACGCGCTGTCGCGGGCTGTTCGGAAAAATGCTGGCGAGCACCGGGATGACGCGCGACGAAGTGGACACCGTCTATGCCGACATCGTCGATACGGGCGCGCTGACGACGTCGCTCAACTGGTATCGCGCGATGGCGCTGACGCCGCCCGGCTACCTGACCCGCAAGGTGCCCGTGCCCGTCATGCATATCTGGGGCGCGCGGGATGCGGCGCTGTCGCGGCGCGGCGCCGAGCTCGCGCGCGATTTCGTGAGCGGGCCGTATCGGCTCGAGGTGCTGCCGCACGCGACGCACTGGATTCCCGAGCACGACGCGGACAAGCTCGCCGCGCTCGTGCGCGAATCGATCGCGGTGCGGCCGGGCCCGGCGCCCGGCCCGCTCGCGCCCGCGCCGGCGAGCTGATCGGCGGTTCGCCGGGCGCGCGGCGCGGCGTGCCGCAGCGCCGGGCTCAGTCCGTCGGGGCGATGCCCGCGCGCTCCATCGCGCGCGTCGACTGGATCACGACGAGCGTATCGCCCGCCTCGATCCGGCACGGCGAATCTTCGTAGAACGACAGGATCTTGCCCGCGCGGTCGAGCCCGACGACGAGCGCGCCCGTCACCTCGTTCGACATGCAGCCGATCTCGTGCGCGGCGGCCGGCCGCTCGACGAGCGTCGCGCGGCCGCGTGTCGACAGCATGTCGTTGACGAACGGCACGATGTAGCGGCTCGCGACCGCATCGGCGAGCAACAGCGCGCCGATCTTCGTCGACGACACGATCACGTCGGCGCCCGCCTGCCGCAATTGCCGCTGATACAGGTTCTCCTGAATCCGCACGACGATCTTCGTATCGGGCGCGATGCTGCGCACGGACAGCGTGAGCAGGATCGCGGTCGGATCGTCGGTGACCGAGATGATGACCGCCTTCGCGCTGCGCACCTGCGCCTGCTGCAGCAGGTCCTCGTGCGCGGGGTCGCCGCAAAGCCCCGTCACGCCGAGCGCGGCGGCCGCCTCGAGCGCCTGCTCCTGCGAATCGATGACGATCAGCGTCGCCGGATCGACACCGCTTTCGAGCAGCTCGCGCACGGCGATCGAGCCGCTCAGCCCGTAGCCGCAAATCACGATGTGATCGCGCAGATTTTTTTGCAGGCGCTTCATGCGGAACTCCTCGATGACCCGTTGAATCACGAATTGATAAGCCGTGCCGAGAAAAATGAACCAGATGCCGATGCGGATCGGCACGATGAAGAACGCGTCGATGAGCCGCGCGCGCGCGGTGACGGGCACGATGTCGCCGTAGCCGACCGTCGCGACCGTGACCATCGTGAAATAGACGAGATCCGCGATGCTCATCGGCACGCTCTTCGTCGAGTCGCGCAGGCCGTCGCGATCGAGATACAGCACGAGGAACGCGAGCGTGCACAGGCCGACGACGAGCGCGAGGCGAAACGTCAGCGTGCGCAGCGGCGACGCGGCGGGCCGCGTGAACAGCGTGCGCGCACGCGGCGCCGTCCACGGCGCGCGCGCGCGGCGCAGCCGAAAGCGCAGCGACTTGCGATGATCGGATGGCGACGGCAAGTATTTTCTCCAGAACGGGGCGTCGCGATTTTACGCCGCGAAACGCCGCCGCGCGCGGCGCAAACCGTCGTCGCGCGGCGTGCGCCGCGTGCGAACGCCCAAGGTTTGACGATCTTTGACGTGCGCCGCGCCGACGGCGACGCCGCCGTTATCATGATGGCCGTCGCGCGCGCTCCTCTCGCCGACGTTACAGCATGCTCGTCGGCCGCCGCATCGTGCCGTCGACGAAGCGCGCCGCGCGAAACGCGGACAGATCGAGCGACGTCGCGCCGGTGTCGACCCACTCGGCGAGCAGGCGGCCGACGATCGGCCCCATCGCGAAGCCGTGCCCGCAGAACCCGGTCGCGACCGCGAGCCCGTCCGGCGTGCGCGGCGCGTCGATCACCGGAATGCCGTCGGGCAGCACGTCGATCAGGCCGGCCCACGCCTCGACGATCTGCGCGTCGCGCAGCGCCGGAAAGATCGCCTTCAGCTTCGCGAGCGCGCGCGGCGCATGAGCCGGATTCGGCTGCGGATTCGGATCGCGCGGCTCGATCGCCGATGCGCGGCCCGCGACGCGCGTCGTCAGATCGCGCCACGCCGCGCCGTTCAGATGGAAGCGGAATTTCTCGCGCTGCGCCCACAGCTCGGGCAGGAACAGGCTCAGCCCGCGCAGATGGCCGAGCGTGACGTCGACGTCGACCTGCATGTCGTCCGCGAGATTGATCGCGCCGTTCGCGCGCTGCCGGATGCCGAGGCCGTGCCCCCAGATCGTCGACGCGGACACGGCGGGCAGCGCGTTCGTACGCATGCAGGTGCCGCGCACCGCCTGCTGCGGCAGCCGGATGCCGACGCCGTCCAGCAGGCGAAAGCTCGTCGCGCCCGCTGCGCAGATCACGCGCCGCGCCTTCACGACGCCGCGCTCGGTGACGACGCCCGTCACCGCGCCGCTCGACGTATCGATCGCGGTCACGCCGCAGCCTTCGAAGAAGCGCGCGCCGGCTTCGGCCGCCCGCGCGGCGAACGCGGCGGCGACGCGGCGCGGCTCCGCCTGGCCGTCGCTCGCCGTGTAGAGGCCGCCGAGCGCGGGCGCGGCGAGGCCGCTTACGCGCGCGTCGATCTCGGCGCGCGCGAGCGTGCGCGTGTCGAGCCCGTGCGTGCGCGCGATGTCCGTCCATTGCTGGAACGACGCCCAATCGTCGTCGTTGCCGGCGATATAGAGACAGCCGCCCTGCCGCCATTCGAGATCGGCGTCGAGTTCGCGCTCGAGGCCTTCCCATAGGCGCATGCCGGCCATCATCAGCGGCACTTCGGCGGCTTCGCGGCCCTGCTGGCGCACGAAGCCCCACGCGCGCGTCGACTGCTGTCCCGCAATGCGGGATTTGTCGAACACGACCGCCTTTATCCCGCGCAAACCGAGATAATAGGCGGCCGCGCAGCCCATGATGCCGGCGCCCGCGATCGCGACGTCGGCTTGCGACGGAAACGGCTCGTCGGCGCGAGCGAGCGTGTTGTAAAGCGGATAGGTCGTGGTCATGTCGGTAGTTCTGACGAAAGCGCCATCGGCGAAAACCCGTCACAGTAACTTGAGGAAACACCTTTCACAGAAAAACGCACACTAGTGCGCAGGACGAACTTTGTTTTGCGGTAAAGTTATCTTTCTACGCGTGGCCGGTCGGCTCGCCTCATCCGACGGCATCGAACGATGCCGTACCGTGCGCCATCCGGCGCTCCGTTCTGAATTATTCGAACCGATCCGTTCCCGCAGTATGGCCAACGAAGCAATCACCACGGATTCCCTTGCGGTCGCCGAGCGCGTGCGCGAGCTGATGACCCGACACGGCATCGGCAAGCGTCAGCAGACGACCGAGCTCTGTCGCATTCTCGACCTGAGTTTCTCGCAAGGGCATCGCAAACTGCGCGGCAGCAGTCCCTGGACGCTCGCGCAAATCAAGAAAGTCGCCGAAGCCTACGGCGAGCCCGCCGCGCAGCTGTTCGGCGCGCAGGCGCTCGACCCCGGCATGGTCGGCGCATGCGCGCGCGACGCGGTGCTGTATGCGGGCATCGCCGAGATTCCGTGCACTGCATGGATCGGCGGCCTGCTCGACTCCGGCGCGCGCCCCGAGTTCGTCGCGTACGAGCAGCAAGGCCGCTGGCGCGTGCTGCGCCACACGGGCGTGCTCTACCAGAACGCGTACGACGTTCACAAGATCGAAATCTATCCGCGCCGCGCGGAAAGCGACAGGCTGCTCGTCGCCGTGATCGACGCCGACAGCGTGAGCGCCGACGAAGTCTGCCGCTATCTCGACGAGCAAGGCTTCGTGACGGCCCGCTTCGGCAGTGTCGGCACGTTCGTCGACGCGCTGCAGGGCCAGGCGTTCGACGCCGTCGTCACCGAGTGGATGTTCGACGGCCGCAGCGCCGCCGACGCGATCCAGGCCGTGCGCGCGTCCGACAATCCGGGCGCGCCGATCTTCGTGCTGACGGGCGATCTGCTGACGGGCCGCGCGAGCGAGACCGAAATCAGCGAAGTGATCCGCGTCTACGACGTCGTCTGCTACGAGAAACCCGCCCGCATGGCGATCCTGAGCGCCGATCTCGCGAAGCGTCTGTCGCGCGCGTGACGACGAAAGCGCGCGGCATGCGCGCCGGCCCGCGGATGTCGGGCATGCCGCGGCGGCCGTCGCCGCGACGAATTTTGAGATTGCGCCCCTTTCCGTGAAATCGCGACGTTCGTCGCCAACTCATCGCACCTCACTTCGCATTCGCGCCCGCACGGCTTGCGTCGCCGTTCCACGTCGTTCGATTCCCGTCCCGCTTGCGGCTGGTCGCGTCGATCGGCGCGCGCGCCCCGCGCCGCGCCGGCAGCGCCCGCGCGTCGAAACGCCCACATCGACGATATGTCGCGCACATGACATACCCGCTTCGATCGACACGATTATTCGTCCGTCGACATGCGGCCGTCGCCGCATCGAATTCGATCCGCCGCGTGTGCCGCTGCGCGCCCCGCCGCGAGCGTGTGCGTGACGCCTGCGCGCCGACTTCATCGCCGGCACCCGGGCGCGCCGCCGCGAACGCGCGCCCGACGAACGCGCATCGGCACATGCGCGCGTCGCGCATGCAAGCCGATTCATGTCGACCGCGCTCGCCCGCCCGTCGCGGGCCCGACCCGCCGCGCATCCTGCGAACCGAACCGCCGTGCGCCCGCTGCGCACGCGTCTGCGTACAATAGCCGGCGATCCTTGCCCATCGCACGCACTGCCAGGACCCGACATGGCCCGCATCATTCCCGAAGACTGGAAGAATCTCGCCGCCACGGGCGCGGCGCAACGCGAGCGCGAAACGCTCGCGACGCTGGAGCGGACGCTGCCCGACGCATACACCGTCTACCACGGCGTGCACTGGACGCGCGCCGACCAGAATTTCTCGGTATTCGGCGAAGCGGACTTCGTGATCGTGAGCCCGGCCGGGCGCGTGCTCGTGATCGAGCAGAAGGCGGGCTTCCTGCGCGAGACGCCGAAAGGGCTCGTCAAGGTCTATCTGCAGACCGAACGCAACGTGTCGATCCAGCTCGCACGCACGCTCGAAAACCTGCATCGGCGGCTCACCGCCGCGCTCGGCGCGGGCGCGTACGGCGTCGAGGAACTGCTGTATTGCCCGGACTACACGGTGAGAAATCCGGCGATCGCGGGCGTCGCGCCCGCGCGAATCGTCGACGCGACGCGCAAGCACGAACTCGCCGCGCGCATCGTCGACGCGCTGCCCGCCGACGAGCCGCCCTTTCCGAGCGCGGCGAAAATCCACCATTTCCTCGCCGACGAGCTGTCGCTGACGCCGGACACGAGCGCGCTCGTCGGCCAGGCGGACACGCTCGTCACGCGGCTGTCGGGCGGCCTCGCGGCCTGGGCGCGCCGGCTTGAGTTCGCGCCGTTCCGGCTGCGCGTGATCGCGACCGCGGGCTCCGGCAAGACGCAGCTCGCCGTGCAGGCGATGCGCGACGCGATCGCGGCGGGCAAGCGCGTGCTGTACGTGTGCTTCAACCGGCCGCTCGCGGATCACGTCGCACGAATCGCACCCGGGGGCGCGAAGATCGCGAACTATCACCAGCTCTGCGACTGGGTCGCGCGCGACGGCGGCCACGTCCCCGATTTCGGCGCGCGCGACGCATTCGGGCAACTCGAGACGCGCTTCGCGCAGACGCCGATCGCCGAGCGCTGGCAGTTCGATACGCTGATCGTCGACGAAGGCCAGGACTTCCAGCCGCCGTGGGCGGACGCGCTCGAGCGGCTCGTCGCGCCGGGCGGCGCATGGTGGTGGCTCGAGGACCCGCTGCAGAATCTCTACATGCGCGACAGCGTGCCGCTGCCCGGCTGGGTGACGCTCAAGGAAACGACGAACTACCGCAGCCCGCGCGATATTCTCGATTACGTGCGCGACGTCGTCGGCGGCGTCGAGCCGCTCGCCGCCGAACTCACGTCGGGCAGCCCGTTCGGCGGATCGGAGATCGCGATCTCCGCGTACGACGCGACGGACGCGGAATCGGCCGCGCAAGCGTGCATCGACGCGACGAAGCGCGCGATCACGCAGGCGCTCGCGCTAGGCTTTCGCAAGCAGGACATCGCGGTGCTCTCGTTCAGGGGGCGGGAGGGCTCGGCGTTCACGGCGCTCGACCAGCTCGGCCCGCACCGCGTGAAAAGCTTCACCGGCAAGTACGACCTGTTCGGGAATCCGGAATATCGGGAAGGCGACGTGCTGCTCGATTCGATCTATCGCTTCAAGGGGCAGGCGGCGCCGTGCGTGATCCTGACCGAAGTCGACTTCGACGCGTTCGACGCGCGAGCGGCGCGCAAGCTGTTCGTCGGCGCGACGCGCGCGACGATGAAGCTGATCGTCGTCGCGGCGCAGCGCGCGGCGCAACGGATCGCGCCGTCCGCGCCGTCCGCTTGACGGCGTCGACGCCGCATTCGCGCCGGACGCGGCCGAATCGCTTCGGCTGAGCAACGCGCGTGGATCGGCCGCCCATGCGGGCCGCATGGGCCCGCGATCGGCCGACGCGGGCCGACACTAAAACGTCAGACGACGACGCGAAACACGCCGACCGTGCGGCGCAGCCCGTCGGCCTGCTCTTCGAGCGACGCGGCGGCCGCCGCCGCCTGCTCGACGAGCGCCGCATTCTGCTGCGACACCTGATCCATCTGCGACACCGCGCGGTTCACCTGCTCGATGCCGTCGCGCTGCTCGTTCGACGCGGCCGAGATCTCGGTCATGATGCCCGTCACGCGCGCGATCGCGCGCTGGATCTCCTGCATCGTGTCGCCCGCCGAGCCGACGAGACGCGAGCCCGTCGCGACCCGCTCGACCGATTCGCCGATCAGCGCCTTGATCTCCTTCGCCGCCGACGCCGAGCGCTGCGCGAGCGTGCGCACTTCGCCCGCGACGACCGCGAAACCGCGGCCCTGCTCGCCCGCGCGCGCCGCCTCGACGGCCGCATTGAGCGCGAGGATGTTGGTCTGAAACGCGATCCCTTCGATCGTGCCGATGATGTCGGCCACCTTCTGCGAGCTCTGGTCGATCTCGGCCATCGTGCCGACCACTTCGCCGACGACGGTCGCGCCCTTCGTCGCGATGTTGGTCGCGCTGTCCGCGCAGTTCTGCGCCTCGCGCGCGTTGTCGGCGTTCTGCTTCACCGTCACGGTCAGCTGCTCCATGCTCGCCGCCGTCTGCTGCAGCGCGGCCGCCTGCTCCTCGGTGCGCTGCGACAGGTCAGTGTTGCCGGCCGCGATCTGGCGCGTCGCGGTCGCGATCGATTCGGAGCCGTCCGTCACCTTGCGCACCGTGTCCGACAGGCTGCGCTGCATCGTCGTCAAGCCGCTCACGAGCTCGGCCATTTCGTCGTGCGACGTCCAGTGCAGCTCGCTCGTCAGATCGCCGTCCGACAGGCGGCGCAGGTGCCCGAGAATCCGCACGAGCGGCTGCGTGATCGCGAAGTGCAGGCCGATCGCGCAGCCGAGACACGCGACGAGACCGAACACGATCAGGCCGCCGAGCGTCAGCCGCAGCCAGCCGTACATCTGCTCCGCGTCGTCGTACGCCGCCTTGCCGTACGCGGCGCGCGCGTCGGCGAGCGCGGTCGTCGCCTTCGTCCACGCGACCGACAGCGGCGGCGCGGCCATCATCATCAGGCGATCGGCGTCGTCGTGGCGGCCCGCCTTCAGCGCGTCGATCATCGGCTTGATCGCCTCGTCGACGAGCGCGCGGCGCGCCGCGTTCGCCTGCGCGGCGAGCGCCTTTTCGTCGTCGCTGCGGGGCAGCGCGTCATAATCGCCCCAGCCGCGGTCCGACGCGGCCAGGTATTGCTCCGCCTTCGCGATCGTGTTCGCGGCGTCGGGCGCCTCCGGATGCAGGATCACGCGGTCGAGCGTCGTGCGCGTGATCGCGAGATTGAGGCTCGCCGACGCGAGCGCCGTCTTCGCCGCGAGCTGGCGCGTATAAGCGTCGTCGAGCGCGGCGTTCGAGTTCTGCATGCTGAAGAAACCGATCACGCCCGTGATCGTGAGCAGCGCGGCGACGAGCCCGAGCGTCGAGAAGATCCGGGTGCGAATCGAAAAACGGGAGAAAAAAGCGTTCATGACCAGGGAGAGTCGCAAATGGTAGCCGCCGGTTTGGGGGACAGTCGCCGGTATTACGGCCCGGCTTCCGAAAACTTGAGACGCCTCGCGGGGTGCGGCGACATGCCGCCCCGCCCGAACGCAGCCGTTACGACTCGTAACCGATGGAAATCTTTGTGACGAAGCAGATATTGACTAGTCAATCGATTATTTCTACATTCCGACTCGCTCCCAACGACAATGCGACTCCCCATGCATACCGACTCCTCCGCGCCGCCCGACCACGCCGATGCCGGAGGCCAGCGCGCATCCGTGCGGCTCACGGTCGCCGCGCTGCTGCTCGTGCTGCTGCTGTCGGCGCTCGATCAGACGATCGTGTCGACCGCGCTGCCGACGATCGTCGGCGAGCTCGGCGGCCTCGAGAAGCTGTCGTGGGTCGTCACGGCTTACCTGCTGTCGTCGACCGTCGTGCTGCCGCTCTACGGCAAGCTCGGCGACCTGTACGGGCGCAAGATCGTGCTGCAAGCGGCCATCGTGCTGTTCGTCGTCGGCTCGGCGCTTTGCGGACTCGCGCAGGACATGACGCAGCTGATCCTGCTGCGCGCGCTGCAAGGGCTCGGCGGCGGCGGGCTGATGGTCGTCACGATGGCCGCGATCGCCGACCTGATTCCGCCCGACGAACGCGGCCGCTATCAGGGGATGTTCGGCGGCGTGTACGGCATCGCGACGGTGATCGGGCCGTTGCTCGGCGGATTTCTCGTCCAGCACCTGTCGTGGCGCTGGATCTTCTACATCAACCTGCCGCTCGGCGCACTCGCGTTCGCGGTGATCGGCGCGGCGTTCAGGCCGCACACCGCGCACGTGCGGCACCGGATCGATTACGCGGGCGCCGCGTTCCTCGCGACCGCGCTCACCTGCGTCGTGCTGTTCACGAGCCAGGGCGGCACGATCCTGCCGTGGTCGTCGCCGCAGTTGTGGTTCACGCTCGCGTTCGGCATCGTCGCGACCGCGGGCTTCGTCTACGAGGAACGTCTCGCCGCCGAGCCGATCATGCCGCTCGAGCTGTTCCGCCATCGGACTTTCGTGCTGTGCAGCCTGATCGGCTTCGTCGTCGGCCTCTCGCTGTTCGGCTCGGTCACGTTCCTGCCGCTCTATCTGCAGGTCGTCAAAGGCTCCACGCCGTCGGAAGCTGGCATGCAACTGCTGCCGCTGATGGGCGGCATGCTCGTGACGTCGATCGCGAGCGGGCGCCTCATCACGAAGCTCGGCAAGTACCGCCTGTTCCCGATCGCGGGCACCTTCGTCGCGGGCGCGGCGATGCTGCTTCTCGCGACGCTGTCGCTCGACACGCCGCTGCGCGCGATGTATCTGTACATGGCGCTCCTCGGCGGCGGGCTCGGGATGGTGATGCCCGTCATCGTGCTCGCGGTGCAGAACACCGTCGAGTTCCGGCACCTCGGCGTCGCGACGTCCGGCGCGACGCTGTTTCGCTCGATCGGCGGCTCGCTCGGCGTCGCCGCGTTCGGCGCATTGTTCTCGAACGGGCTGCATGCGCGGCTCGCGGCCGCGCTGCCGCCCGACACGGAGCTGCCGCCGTCGCTCGGGCCGTCGGCGGTCCGCCAGTTGCCCGACGCCGTGCGCGGCGCGTATCTGCACGCGTTCGCGAGCTCGCTGCATTCCGTGTATCTGTGGGCGGCGGCGGTGATCGCGATCGCGTTCGCGCTCGCGTGGTTCGTCGAGGACGTGCCGTTCAGGAAGCGCGCGTGATTCGAGCCGACGGCGCGCGCGTCGGCCCGATCGATCACTTCGCGCCCTTCTTGCACGGCTGCGGGAAGAATTTCAGCTCGGCGCCGACGCGCAGCGCGTACACGATGTTGTCGTCGTCGAGGAACGCGACCCGCGCGCCGGCCGGCACGTCGCACGGCGCCTTCTCGTACATTTCGAGCTGATAGATCGACTGCTCGGCGGTCTGCGTCATGAAGCGGTCGTAGTCGACGAGCTTCTGCTTCGCGAAAAAGATCACGATGCCGACAAAGACGAAAAAGCCGACGAATCTGAGAATCCCGGTGATCACTGGATACGCGCTTTCGTCCTGTTTAATCAGGCCGGCGGAAAAGAAGGCCTTGGCCTTCGCGTCCATCGCGAAGAAAAAGAAGCCGTAGACCGGCAGAAACAGCACGGACGCCGCATACAGCGTCATCAGGATCAACAGCCCGATGAACGGGATCGACAGAATCGCGACGAAGATTTCCGTATGAGGAAACTTCGACGGATCGACGCCGGCGATGCCGTTGATCCGCAAATTCGCGAGCGCGATCGACAGATTCGTGAGGCCCGTGAACGCGAGCAGCAGCAGGCCCTTGCCGATGTGCGTCGCGTAGATCCGCTTGTAGAGCGTCAGCGCGTCGTAGACCATCCCCGCGAACCAGAAGACGATTGCGAGCATCAGCAAGCCGACGAAGTTCCACCAGCGATGCAGCGGAAACGTCACGAAGTACAGCAGCACCGCGAGCGCGCAATTCAGGTAGAGCCTTTGCCCCGTGTCGAGCTTCTGATAAGTGCCTTGCAGCCACGTGATCGCGCGATACAGGCGGGGCATCCGCACGCCGGCCCGTGCGGCCGGTCGGCCGGGCGTGGACGAAAGCTCGGGCGATGCGGCCGGAGCGGCCGGAGCGGCCTCTTCCGTCGAGCCACGCATGCCGGTCGAGCGAGTGGAATCGGTCGAGTCGATCGGCGCGGAAGCCGGCGCAGCCGCCTCGGTTGCCGCGGGTGCCGTGGTTTTCGTGGGCGCAGCGGTTGCAATCGCGGGCCTCGGTTGCGACTCCAACGATCGCGCGGGTTGCGCCCGCAGCTCCGGCACCACATTCGTCGCAACCTCTGCGGTTGCGACATCTTCATGCGCGTGCCGCACGCCATGTTTCGATTCAACCGATCGCGAAACGGGCTTCGCTTCTCGCGCGCCGGACGTGCGGCGCGCGTCGGTCTTCTTCTGGAAATCGGCGGGCCTCGTGTTTCGCTTGTTCATCGTGTCTTGATTATTCGGCTCGCCCAAATCGTCGCGAGCATTTTTTCATTACGCATTCGTATCGAGCGACGGCGTCCGCTTTCGTCGTTATCGTCGCTTTCGTCGCTACGCTACGCGCCTCGGAACGGCTGCGGATTATAAGATCGCCGGCGGCTTCGGACGCAACCGTCGAGGATCGCCGATCGAATGCGTTTCTCGGCGGCCGCGATCATCGCGACGCGCATCGTCATACATCGCACGCATCGTCCGCAATTCCGGCGCGCTGCGATCGAAGCGCTCGCTTTGCGGACATTTTTGAATGCGAGCATAGTAACGATTCCGCCATTCCCGCCCCGTTTTGCAATGAAGACATCCGGCGCTCCCGCCCTTTCCGCCGCGATCGTTCGCGACGCCACCGAGCAGGACCTCGCAGCGATCCAGGCGATCTACGCGCATCACGTGCTGACGGGCGTCGCGTCGTTCGAGGAGACGCCGCCGTCCGTCGACGATCTGCGCGCGCGGCGCGAAGCGGTGCGGCGACACGGCCTGCCGTATCTCGTCGCGGAGCTCGACGGCATGGTCGCGGGCTACGCGTACGCGACGCCGTACCGGCCGCGCAGCGCGTATCGCTATGCGATCGAGGATTCGATCTACGTGAACGACGCGTGCCGCGGCCGCGGCATCGGCCGCGTGCTGCTCGCCGCGCTGATCGAGCGCTGCGAAGCCGGCCCCTGGCGGCAGATGATCGCGGTCATCGCGGACGGCGGACGCGGCGGCTCGACGTCGCTGCATCGCGCGCTTGGCTTCGAGCCCGTCGGCACGCTGCGCGGCGTGGGCTTCAAGCACGGCCGATGGATCGACACCGCACTGATGCAACGCGTGCTCGGAGACGGCGCGCGCAAGCCGCCCTCCGACGACGACGCCTCGCACTGAAGCGCGCGGTCGCGCTAAAATCGTCGCATGCCGAAATCGAACTCAACCACCCCCGCCGACGCCGCTCCGGACGCGTCGACGTTGAACGAATACACGGTCGACGAGCTCGCGCGCGTGTCGGACACGACGGTGCGCAACGTGCGCGCCTATCAGGATCGCGGCCTGCTCGCGCCGCCGCGCAAGCGCGGCCGCGTCGGCATCTACGACGATACGCACGTCGCCCGCCTGAAGGTCATCAATCACCTGCTCGCGCGCGGCTACACGCTGTCGAACATCCAGGATCTCATCAAGGCGATCGACGACGGCCACGACCTTCGCTCGATCCTCGGGCTCGAAAACGCGATCGGCGGCCGCTGGTCCAACGAGCGCCCGCAATCCTTCTCGCTCGCGCAGCTGATCCAGATGTTCGGCCCGCAGACGCCCGCGTCGCTCGGGCGCGTCGCCGAGCTCGGCCTGCTCGAGCGGCGCGGCATGTCGTTCGTCTCGAAAAGTCCGGCGCTTCTCGAAGCCGCGGCCGCGATGGTGCGCGAAGGCATTCCCGCGCGCGAACTGCTCGACGCGATCAGCATCACGCGGCCGTATTTCGATGCGATCGCGCGCGTGCTCGTCGAGCTCGTCGTGCGCCGCCTCGACCGCTACGACGAAGGCTCGCTGCCGCCGCCGACCGACGTGCCGGCGCTCGTCGACGCGATCTGGCGGCTGCGCCCGCTGTCGTCGGTGTTCGTCGAGGGCGAGATGAACCGGGCGCTCGAAGCGGCGTCGAGCGCGTACCTGGGCGGCCGCGTCGCGACGATCCTCGACAAGAAGCTGAGCTCGCAGGCCGCGCGCGACCGCGAATCCAAGCTCGAGCGAGCGGCGGCGAAGGACACGCCCAAGAAACGTTAGGCGCGCACGCGTCATATTGATATCGGCAATGCTTGGTTCGCGCGGGCGGCTGCCCGTGCGACGATTTCCCGACCCGAGCGGCGTGCGCGCCGCTCGCTTCTTTTCAACGTCGTGGAGATTGCCGATGATTCGCCCTGCCCGCTGGATTCCCCGAACCGTAGCCGCCGCGCTCGCGTCGCTCGTCGCCGTCGCCGCGTTCGCGCAGGACGACGCGGGCGGCAAAGTGTTGCGCGTCGGCTACCAGAAGGCGGGGCTGCTCGCGGTCGTCAAGGCGCAGGGCTCGCTCGAGGCGCGCGTGAAGCCGCTCGGCTATGCGGTCAAATGGTTCGAGTTCCCGGCCGGCCCGCAGTTGCTCGAGGCGCTGAACGCGGACAGCATCGACATCGGCTACACGGGCGCGCCGCCCGCCGTGTTCGCGCAGGCGAGCGGCGTGCGCTTCGTCTACGTCGGCGCGGAGCCGCCGTCGCCGCACAACGAGGCGATCGTCGTGAAGGCCGATTCGCCGCTGAAGACCGTGGCCGACCTCAGGGGCAAGAAAATCGCGCTGCAGAAAGGCTCGAGCGCGAACTACCTGCTGCTCAAGGCGCTGCAGAAGGCTGGCGTGCGCTACGACGAAATCCGCCCGATCTATCTGCCGCCCGCCGATGCGCGCGCCGCGTTCGAAAGCGGCACCGTCGACGCGTGGGTCGTCTGGGACCCTTACTACGCAGCCGCGCAGCAGGCGCTGAAGGCGCGCACGCTCGCCGATTACACGGGCCTGCCCGCCGCTTATAACTTCTACGAGGCGACGCGCGAATTCGCGACACGTCACCCGGACGTGGTCGGCGCGGTATTGCAGCAACTGCGCGAAACCGGCCGGTGGGTCAACGCGCATCCCGCCGAGACCGCCTCATTGATCGCGCCGAAGATCGGGCTCGATCGGGCGCTCGTCGAAACCTGGGTGAAGCGCGTGCCGTACGGCACGACGCCGCTCGACGAGAAGATCGTCGCGTCGCAACAGGGCGTCGCCGACGCGTTTCACGCCGCGAAGCTGATTCCGCAGAAGCTGACCGTCGGCGACAACGTCTGGACCGAGCGCGACGCCGCCGCCGCGCTCGCGGCGAAGTAGGCGCGACGCCTCGCCCGCAGCCCGGTTAGAAGGATTCGTCCGTCCCCGATAACGCCTTCTTGCCGATAATGGACGGCCGCGCGGACATTGAGCGTCGCCCGAGACGCCGCACCGCGCACCCGACGACACGCTGCGTGCGAGGAGACCGTCCGACCATGTTGTCCAACCTGCCCGCGCGCACGCGCGGCTTCTGGCTCGCCGCCGCGCTTGCCGCATTGCTGTACGGGCTGTCGCTCGGCCATGCTCCCTATCCCGGCCAGCCCGCCGCCAAGGCGGCGCTCGGCGTCCTGCTGTTCGCCGCGGCGTTGCGGCATTCGCCTGCGCGCGAGCGCGCGTGGCTCGGCGCCGCGCTCGCCGCGTCGGTGCTCGGCGACGTGCTGCTCGCGCATCCCCAATGGCCGCCGTCGTTTATCGCCGGCCTCGGCGCATTCCTGCTCGCCCATCTCGCCTACTGCGCGCTGTTCGCGCCGTGGCGCGCCACGCCGCGCGGGCCGCGCGCGATCGCGCTCGTCGCGCTGTGGATCGCCGCCGCCGCGCTCTATGCCGCGTTCCTTCCCCATCTCGCCGCGCTCGCGGCGCCCGTGGCCGTCTACGTCGCCGTGCTCGGCGCGATGGCGAGCCTCGCGCTTAGCGCACGCACGCCCGGCCCGCAGATCGCGGCGGGCGCGCTGGTGTTCGTCGCATCCGATGCGCTGATCGGCATCGATCGTTTTCTCGGCGCGTTCAGCGGCGTCGATTATTTCATCTGGTTTTTTTATGCGGTCGCGCAATTGACCATTGCGTTCGGCGTGTTGCGGCGCAAAACGAACTAATCGAATTCGCATCGCAATCCTTAATTTATTAGGGACTGCGAGCGATTCCGCAACGCAACATCAGAATTCCGCGCGGCGCCGCGCTTTTTCTCGCACAAGCCCATCCGGCGGGCTTCGGCATCCGTTGAATCCCGCGCTTAGAGGGCTATGTCTACCCGGCTTGCGGTTTCGGTTTTCACGAACTATTGTTACATCCATCAATGTAACAGTAAAAAATGAGCCCAAATGGAGACGCTTGGATGAACGCGCGCAATATGTCCTTCGGTCCACTCGACAGCACAAATCACGAAGAAACCATCGATATCGCCATCATCGGCACCGGCTTTTCCGGGCTCGGCATGGCGATTCGCCTCCGGCAGACCGGCAACCAGGACTTCGCGGTGTTCGAAAAAGCCAGCTCGGTCGGCGGTACCTGGCGCGACAACCACTACCCCGGCTGCGCGTGCGACGTCCAATCGCATGTCTATTCGTTCTCGTTCGCGCCGAATCCGCGCTGGACGCGGATGTTCGCGCCGCAGCCGGAAATCCGCGCGTACATGGAAGACTGCGTGCAGCGCTTCAACGTCGGCTCGCACCTGCGTTTCAATCATGAACTCGTCAACGCGACCTACGACGAAACCGCGCATCGCTGGCGCCTGACGTTCGAGAACGGCAAGCGCGTATGCGCGCGCGTGCTCGTGTCGGGCATGGGCGGGCTGTCGCGCGCGGCGTACCCGAACATCCCCGGCATCGAGACGTTCAAGGGCGAAGCGTTCCACTCGCAGCACTGGAAGCACGACTATCCGCTCGAAGGCAAGCGCGTCGCCGTGATCGGCACGGGCGCGAGCGCGATTCAGTTCGTCCCGCAGATCGCCCCGCGCGTCGCGAATCTCGCGCTCTTCCAGCGCACCCCGCCGTGGATCATGCCGAAGCCGGACCGCTCGGTCAGCGGCTTCGAGCAGTGGCTCTTCCGCAATCTGCCGTTCACGCAGAAGCTGATGCGCGGCGGCATCTATTGGATGCTCGAATCGCGCGTGCTCGGCTTCGCCGTGCATCCGTCGACGATGAAGCTCGTGCAGAAGCTCGCGCTGCGCCACATCAGCCGGCAAATCTCCGAGCCGGAACTGCGCGCCGCGGTGACGCCCGACTACACGATCGGCTGCAAGCGAATCCTGATGTCGAACGACTACTATCCGGCGCTCACGCGCAAGAACGTCGACGTGATCACGACGGGCATCGAGCGCATCGAGGAAAACGCGGTCGTCACGACGGACGGCAAGCGCCATGAAGTCGACTGCCTGATCTACGGCACGGGCTTCCAGATCAACAACCCGTTCCCGCGCGGCACGATCGTCGGCCGCGGCGGCGTCGACGTCGTCGACGCATGGCGCGACGGCCTGCACGCGTATCTCGGCGCGACGGTCCCCGGCTATCCGAACTGGTTCATCCTGATGGGCCCGAACACCGGCCTCGGCCACAACTCGATGGTGTACATGATCGAATCGCAGATCGAGTACGTGCTCGGCGCGCTGAAGGCGATGCGCACCGAGCGCGCCGAGGCGATCGAAGTGCGTCCGCTCGTCGAGCTCGAATACAACAACCGCATCCAGAACAAGCTGAAGGGCACGGTCTGGTCGACGGGCGGCTGCAACAGCTGGTATCTCGACCCCCGCACCGGCAAGAACACGACGCTCTGGCCGACCTTCACGTGGCGCTTCCGGCAGGAAACGGCGTTCTTCTCGATGGCCGACTATCACGCGTACTACGCGAACCCGCGCCAGAACGGGCAGCCGGCCCCCGCGCTGCCGAACCCGGCTGTCGCGCAGACAGCCGCCGAGACGACCGCCTGAGCCCCGAACCCACACGAGCCTACGACATGAAATCCTTCTCCAACAAAGTCGCTGCGATCACGGGCGCGGGCTCCGGCATGGGCCGCTCGCTCGCGGTGCAGCTCGCGCAACAGCAATGCCACGTCGCGCTCGCGGACAGGAACGCGGCCGGCCTCGCCGAGACCGAGCGGATCGTCCGCGCGCTCGCGCCGTCGGTGCGCGTGACGACCTGCGTGCTCGATGTCGGCGACCGCGCCGCGATGCACGCATGGGCCGACGAGACGGCCGCCGCGCACGGCCGCGTGAACCTCGTCTTCAACAATGCGGGCGTCGCGCTGTCGAGCACGATCGACGGCATGGAATACAGCGATCTCGAGTGGATCGTGAACATCAACTTCTGGGGCGTCGTGCATGGGACGAAGGCGTTCCTGCCGTATCTGAAGGCGTCGGGCGACGGGCACATCGTCAACACGTCGAGCATTTTCGGGATCTTCGCGCAGCCCGGCATGAGCGGCTACAACGCGACGAAATACGCGGTGCGCGGCTTCACCGAATCGCTGCGCCAGGAGCTCGACTTGATGAAGAGCGGCGTGTCGGCCACCTGCGTGCATCCGGGCGGCATCCGCACGAACATCGCGCAATCGGCGCGGCTCGCGCAGAACATGGTCGGCTTCATGGTCGAGAGCGAGCAGCAGGGCAAGGAGGATTTCGAGAAGTTCTTCATCACGACGGCCGACGAAGCGGCGCGCGTGATCTTGCAGGGCGTGCGCAAGAACAAGCGCCGCGTGCTGATCGGCCGCGACGCGCGCGGCGCCGACTGGCTCGCGCGCACGCTGCCCGCCGCGTACCAGCCGCTCGTCGTGCTCGCGACCAAGCTTCAGAGCGCGCGAGCGCGCCGCCGTGCGGGCCGTGCAACGCCGGCGCCCGCGCAGGCAACCTACAACACCGCTGGCAACCAGGGAGGAGAGCAATCATGACGACACCGCATATGATGCCGGTCCGGCGCGACATCCGCTTCGCGCTGCCCCCCGACCGTGTCTACGACTGGCACGTCCAGGGCGCGCCCGTCACGCACTTCATGAACGCGCTGTCGCTGCTGTTTCCGGCGGGCGAGCGCTTCTTCATGGATTCGGTGCGCAACTACCGCGACCAGATCCACGACCCCGAGCTGAAGAAGCAGGTCGCGGGCTTCATCGGCCAGGAAGCGATGCACACGCGCGAGCACATCGAGTACAACGATCTGCTGCAATCGGCCGGCCTGCCCGCGCACAAGCTCGACAAGCGCCTGTGGGCGCTCCTCGGCTGGGGCAAGAAAGTGCTGCCGCATTCGATGCAGCTCGCGATCACGATCGCGCTCGAACACTACACGGCGATTCTCGCGAACCAGCTGCTGTCGGGCCACGAACACCGGATCGACGGCTCGGTCGAAGGCTACAAGCAGATGTGGATGTGGCACGCGATGGAAGAAACCGAGCACAAGGCGGTTTCGTACGACGTGTGGACGGCCGTGATGAAGCCCGGCGTGAAGACCTACCTGCTGCGCACGGGCACGATGCTGCTGACGACGCTGATCTTCTGGACCGTCGTGTTCGATTTCCACGTGCGCCTGATGTTCGCGCACCGGATGCGCCACGGCAAGCTCAAGGGAATGTGGCGGCTCGTCAAGTATCTGTACAGCCCGAAGAACGGCGTGTTCGCGAACATCGCGCTCGAATGGCTCGACTACTTCCGGCCGGGCTTTCATCCGTGGGACCACGACAATCGCGTGTACCTGCAAGACCTCGACGCGCTGCTCGCGAACATCGACGCCGCGAACGAGCGCTACGCCGACCAGGTCGCGCCGCGCCGCGTGCCGCTGCACTCGTCGCCCGCGCATCAGCACGCGTAAGCGAACGAGCGATGGCGTCCGTTCGCGACACGCTGACGGTCCGCTCGGGCGACGTGCGCCTTGCCGTCTACCTGAGCGGGCCGCGCAACGCTCCGCCCGTGATTCTCGTGCACGGTTATCCGGATTCGGCGCGCGTGTGGGAACGCGTGCGCGAGCATCTCGACAAGCGCTTTCGCGTGATCGCGTACGACGTGCGCGGCGCGGGCGCATCGGATGCGCCGAAGCGCCGCGCCGACTACAAGCTGAGCCTGCTCGCGCAGGATCTGCTCGCCGTCGCCGACGTGACGTGCGGCGATCGCCCGTTTCACCTCGTCGGCCACGACTGGGGATCGATTCAATGCTGGGAAGCGGCGACCGATCCCGCGATCAACGGCCGGCTCGCGTCGTACACGTCGATCTCGGGGCCGTGCCTCGACCACGTGTTTCGCGCGCCGCTCAATCTGAAGCAGACGCTGAAGTCGTGGTACATCGCGTTCTTTCATCTGCCGCTCGTGCCCGAGCTCGTGTGGCGGCTGGGCGGCGCGAAGCTGTGGCCGCTGTGGCTGCGCAAGACCGAGCGCATCGCCGTCGACGCCGATCCGGATCAACTGCGCAACGGCCTGAACGGCCTCAAGCTCTACCGCGCGAATTTCATCGAGCGCGCCCGTCGGCCGCGCGAGCGCTACGCGCAGGCGCCGGTGCAGATCATCGTGCCGCGTTACGACCGGTATGTGACGCCCGCCCTCACCCGCCATCTCGATCGCTGGCTCGGCGCGCATCGCCGCGACGAAATCGCCGCATCGCACTGGACGGTGATTCGCGACGCGGCGCTGATCGCCGCGCGAATCGGCCGGTTCGCGACCGCGCACGAGCCGAAGCGGCATGCGGCCGCCGCCGCGAAATCCGGCGGCCAGCAGCGGGCGAATCAGCGCGCGTCGGCCGGCAAGCGCCTGAAAAGCGCTTCGTAGTCGAGCACGAGCCCGTCGCGATCGATTTCCAGTTGCGCGGTGAAGCCGCTCGCGACGCTTTCGTAGCGATAGACACGATCCGGCTCGATGCATCGGTACGCCTGTCGCATGCGGCCGACCGTCAGATCGGGGATCGAAATATAGACGACATCGATCGGCCGCCGCTCGTCGCGCGCGAGCCTCAGACGGCGGATCGGCAGCGTGTTCGTATACGGCGTCGCGGCGATGTCGACGTCGATGCTCCCGTCAAGCATCGCGAGCGGCTCGTCCGCCCCGTTGCGCCAGCGGCCCTCCCCGTCGCCGCGCAGCTCGAGCGCGCCGCCGCCCATCACCGTCACAATCACGTGCTTCGCCCGCCAGCCCTCGTCGCAGACGACGCGATAGGCGACACCATACGCACGCCCTTCGTCGCGCCCGACGACCACGCTCTCCGCGATGCTGCCGAATGCGTGTCGCTCGAACGCCAGATGCTCGATCCCGTCGTGCTCGAGCGACGCCCAACGCACTTCACGCATCGGATTTCTCCTCGATTGTCTCTGTTTTGTCTCTAACCTTCGATCGCTTGCGCCAATGCGCGCGGGCGAACATGGATGCGTTCGTCGTCGCGCGAGTGCCGTGCGTCGCTTTGCGTCGGCGGCCTCATGCGCTTCGTGACGCCAAACGGCGCAGCGGCCTTCATCGGCATTCGCAGCACACGCGAGCCCATTCACTGAGTCGGTCCGCGCCTTCGGCAAATAGCATCGCGCCCCAACTTACCTGCGTCCGGCCGGCAACGCCGATTCAAGTCGTCTCGTCGCTCTCGCGCTCGTCGGCGGCGCGCGCGACCGCCCGCGCGTAGAGCGCCGCCACATCGAATCCGCTCAGGTCGAGGCCGAAGCGCTCGCGCACGCACGCCGCCCATGCGTCGACATCCGGCAGCCGGGTCGTTTGCGCCGCGCCGTCCGTCGTCCGCAGCGTCACCGCATCGTTGAAAAGCAGCGCGCGCGCATCGGGCAGGATTCGGCACACGACGAGGTCGTGCGTGAAGAACGAATCGGGATGACGCGACGTGTACCAGTTCGCGACCTCGTAATCGACCCACTCGACCGGCTTCAGCGAAAAGCGATACAGCGGCTGCCAGCCGGCCGGCGTCTCGCACTCGATTTCGAGCTCGCCCGCGACAGGCGCGTCGACGACGCGAAACGTCCCGTGCGGCGTGGATTGCGCGACGTTCGGATCGAAGCGCAGCGGCGCCGTCAGCGTCGTCGAGCCGAAGCCGACATCGGCGAACCACGTCGCGCCGTCCAGATCGACGCGCAGCAGCATGTGCGTCTGCGGCGTCGACACGTCGGGCGGACGCTGCCAGCGCACGCGCGCGATCAGCGGCGTCACGCGAAAGCCGAGCTGCACGAGCACCGTGTAGAAGAGCTTGTTCTGCTCGAAGCAGTACCCGCCGCGACGCCGCTCGATCAGCTTGTCGACGACCGATTCGAGGTCGAGCGCGACGCGCGCGCCCGTGTACGGATTGAGGTTCTCGAACGGAATCGACTGCGGATGCAGCAGTTGCAGCTCGCGAAGGACGTCGAGCGTCGGCTGCGCAGGTCCGCGATAACCGATGCGGGCGAAATAACGGGAAAGATCGACTGCGTCGCGCATGTAGGCAATCCGAGGATAACGAATCGCGTCACCATAGCATTACGCGGATAACCCCATCCGACGCGGGGAAAAGCGCGCGCCGGCCGTCGCGGCGGCGCGCGCATCGACAACACGCGTTACGGCAGCAGCTTGAGCGCCGCGGATGCGACGGACGGCACCGAAATGCCGTGGCTCGCCGCGAACTGCACGGCCGCGCCGAGCGTGCCGCCGATCGACTGCAACTGGTTCGGCGCATTCTGCGCGATGTACGACGCGGCTTGCAGGTTGTTCGGGTCCAGCCCAGCCTGCAGCAGCGACGCCGGGTTCGATGCGCCGAGATTCCCGAGCCCGGATTGAAGCTGCGAATACTGGGTGACGCCTTCGCCGAGCGACGTGAGGCCGCGGGTGAACGCCGCCTTGTCGACGCCCGCGCCCGGCGCGGCGCCGTTCGCGCCGCCCGATGCGAACGCTTGCGTCAGCGCCTGCGCGACCGACTGCTGCGCGCCGCCGACCTGCGACAGCGCGCCGGGCGTCAGCGCGTTCGCGCCGCCGTTGGTCAACAGGCCCGCAGCGTGCTGCGCCTGCCCGGCCGCGCCCGAGAGCCCCATCGCCGACGCGAGACTCGCTTGGCCGGCAAGCACCTGCTGATTTGCGCCGACGTACGACTGCAGCAACTGCGACATGCCGGATGCGCCGGACGTGCTCGCCTGCTGCGTCGCACCGCCGCCGCCGAGCAGCGATGCACCGAGGCTTTGCAGATCGACCTGTGCGAACGCAGCGCCGCTCGCGAACGCGCCGCTTGCGCAGCAGACGAGCGCCGCGCGCTTCGCGAAGCGATTGATTGATTTCATCGAATCTCCCTGTGAATCCTGCCAGCAGAATTGTCGAGGCGAGCATGCGGCGAATGCAATCACGGATACATATCGAAACGTATTGACGGGCCATGTTGCGGGGACATGCATGCGGCGGCGCCGCCGGATCTGTTGCACGGCACACGCGCGGCGAATCGACGTTCGCCGGCTCGCGCAGTTGAACCGCGATTGAACGGATGTGGCGTGATCGATGACCTGCGGTCCGCGGTCGGCGGTCGGCGGTCGGCGGTCGGCGGCCGAAACCGATGCCGTGCTTGCGGTGACGGCAACTGTTCCATGCGCACGGCATCGCGCGCTCCCGCAGCAAAATTCAACATCTGATTTCTTTCGAATGCCTTATTGAATTCGACACCGCCCCATTTTAAAAAATAGATTAATCGAGCACTCAAAAAACATCGGCCGACGAATTGACCAATCGCCAAAAATTACCTAGGTTAACCACATCGATTACTTGAAAACTTCATTATGGATACCTCAACAATCGACGCGGAAATCATCGCCGCAAAGCTCGTCAGAGAGATATCGCCACACCCGCCTCAATGGATCGTCGATCTGTACGCAGCGACGCTCGTGCCGAAGATCGGCTTCGCCAAAACGGGAGAGGAAATCAAGCGAGTGCAAAAAGACTTCATCGAATCGAGAAACGCGATCATCGCTGCGCTGTCGACGTACCAGTCCCATTCCAATTGACTGGAATGGAAACCGGAGCCGATCGATAAAAATCGATCGACTCCGATCAACGGCGCGCCGCCATCCGTCGAAGCCAAATTCCGGCATTCTTCGGATATCGCGCGACGTTATCGACGAACGCAAACGAGCCCGGCGCGTCGATCGCTCAGGATCACTGACGACGCCGATTCATCCCCCACACACTCGCCGCAGGCGCGTCAGCCGCCCGCCGCGAGGCCGGACCGGCGAAACGCGTTGTCGAGATCGGCGATCAGATCCTCTTCGTGCTCGAGCCCGATCGACACGCGAATCAACCCTTCCGACACACCCGCTGCCTTGCGCGCCGCTTCCGGAACGCCCGAATGCGTTGTCGACGCCGGATGGCAGATCAGCGACTCGGTGCCGCCGAGACTCACCGCCGACTTGAACAGATGCAGCGCGTTGATGAACCGGAACGCTTCGGCGCGGCCGCCGTTCAGCACGAAGGCGAACGTCGAGCCGGCGCCCTCGCATTGCCGCTTGTACACGGCCTGATAAGCATCGTCGACGATCAGCTCCGGATGATAGACGTCGACCTTCTGATACGGATTCGTCGCGAGCCACTTCGCAACCGCCGACGCCGTGCGCGCCGCCTGCTTCATCCGCAGCACGACCGTTTCCATCGAACGGATCAGCATCCACGACGAGTGAGGATCGAGTTGCGAGCCGAACGCGCTGCGCACCGCTCGAACCTTCGCGACGAGATCCCGGCGTCCCGTCACGCCGCCCGCGACGAGATCGCTATGGCCGCCGACGTACTTCGTCAGCGAATACACCGACATGTCGACGCCGTGCTCGCTCGGCTTCTGGAAGATCGGCCCGAGCAACGTGTTGTCGCACACCGAAATCGGGCGATAGCCGTGACGCGCTTCGAACGCGTCGAGCTCGCGACGCATGCCGTCGAGATCGATCAGCGCGTTGGTCGGGTTCGCCGGCGTCTCGACGTAGCAAAGCCGCACGGGGCCCTGCTGCGCGGCGGCCTCGAGCGCCGCGCCGATCGACTGCGGCGACAGGCCGTCCTGGATCGGGTGCGCAGCGACGCCCCATTCGCGAAAGTACTTCGCGATCAGCGTTTCCGTGCCGCCGTACAGCGGCACCGACTGAACCAGTTGATCGCCCGGGCGCAGGAACGCGAGAAAAATCGAGCTGATCGCCGACATCCCGCTCGACGTGACGACGGCCGCCTCGGAGCCGTCGAGCAGCGCGAGGCGATCCTCGACGATCTCGAGGTTCGGGTGATTGAAGCGGCTGTAGACGAGGCCCGCCGCCTCGCCCTGCGGCAGCGGCTTGCGGCCCGACACGACGTCGAAGAAATCGGCGCCGTCCTCCGCCGAGCGGAACGCGAACGTCGACGTCAGAAACACCGGCGGCTTCACCGCACCTTCGGACAAAAACGGGTCGAATCCGTACGACATCATTTGCGTTTCCGGATGCAACGGACGACCGTCGATGTCCTTCTTGTGATAGCTCGAATACGTCATGCGGTGGCTCCTTTTTACGATGAATGCGAAGCGGATCGCCGGCAGGCGGCAGGCCGGGCGCGGCGCCGATCGCCAATCGAATTAGTGTAAAAAAGCTAGCAGGAAATATGCTTTCCATTTCATTCCCGCTCGCCCCTATAATCAAAAGAATCTTTCTTCTTTCATTTTCCTCATAAAAAAATGGCGATCGGCATGAAGCTGGACGAGACAGATCTGAAGATCCTGAAGATCCTGCAGGAGAACGGACGCCTCAGCAACGCGGAGCTGGCCGATCGCGTCGCGCTGTCGGCGGCGCCGTGCTGGAAGCGCCTGCGCCGGCTCGAAGCCGACGGCTTCATCTCGGGCTATCAGGCGATCCTCGATCGGCGCGCGCTCGGCTACGAGATCGTCGCGTTCGTCAACATTTCGCTCGACAGCCACACCGAAAAAACCTGCCGCGCGTTCGAGGCGGGCGTGATGGCGATGCCGGAAGTCGTCGCGTGCCACAACACGACCGGCCAGCACGACTATCTCGTGCAGATCGTGGCGAAGAATTTCGATACGTTCTCGAGTTTCGTGTTGAATCGGCTCCGGTCGTTGCCGGGCGTCAAGGAACTGCTCAGCACCATTTCGATGCGCGAATTGAAATCGACGAGCCGGCTGCCGGCGAACGAATTGAGGATGACGAAGTGAATCTGTTTAATTGGCGCGGCCTACCCGCCCCAAACAATTCAGCATGACAAAATAACTTCGGGTATCGTTCCGCGCCCGTCACCAACAGCCGTCAGTCGGGACAGTCATCACCCGGCTGCGGCCAGAATAGATCTCGCCACTTGCGCAGAGCGACTCTGCGTGCCGCCCGTCGACCGCATCGGGCGAGCGGCTGCGCCGCATTCTTTTGATTCAAGCGCCGGATAACACGGGCCGGCGCGCATTCACCCAATCACGCTCCTTTTCGTATGCGCGCGCGAGCTGAAGCACCGCGAAATCGCCGCGGGGCCGGCCGATCAGTTGCATGCCCATCGGCAATCCCGCCGCGTTGAATCCGACCGGCACGCTGATCGCCGGGCAGCCTGCGAGGGTCCACGGCACGACCGTCTCCATCCAGCGGTGATAGGTATCCATCGAGCGGCCGGCGATCGTCCGCGGCCAGCGCAGATCCACGTCGAACGGAAAGACCTGCGCGGTCGGCGCGGCGATGTAGTCATACCGTTCGAAGAACGTCATCAGCGCCTGATACCATGCGCTGCGCGCGGCGCTCGCGTCGTATACGTCGGACGCGCCAAGCTCAAACAGGCCTTCCACTTCGTAGATCGCCTCCTGCTTCAGCAGCGCCCGCCGCGACGGCTCGCGGTAATGCGTCAGCAGATTCCCGCCCGACAGCAGATGCCTGTGCACGAGCCACGTCTGCCAGATCCGCTGCGGCGAGAACGACGGCAGCGCCGCGTCGACGTCGCAGCCGATCGCGCGCAGCGCGTCGAAGCTCGCCTCGCACAGTTCGAGCACGCCCGGCTCCGTTGCGAGATAGCCGTTCCAGTCGCCGACCCATGCGATCCGCTTGCCGCGCAAGTCGGCATCGAGCGCTTGCGCGAAGCGCCGCGGCTCCTCGGCGAGCGACAGCGGATCGCGCCGATCGTAACCCGCCTGGATCGCAAGCAGCTGCGCGACGTCGACGACCGTGCGCCCCATCGGCCCTTCCGTGCCGAGCTGCTGGATGAATACGTCGACGCTCGGCCAGCGCGGCACGCGCCCTTGCGACGGGCGAAAGCCGTACACGTTGCAGAACGCGGCCGGATTGCGCAGCGAGCCGCCGAAGTCGCTGCCGTCGGCGACGGGCAGCATCCGCGCGGCGAGCGCGGCCGCCGCGCCGCCGCTGCTGCCGCCCGCGCTCTTCGACAGATCGTACGGATTGCGCGTCGCACCATAAACCTCGTTGAACGTGTGCGAGCCCAGCCCGAACTCCGGCGTGTTCGTCTTGCCGATGAACACGGCGCCCGCCGCGCGCATCCGCTCGACGACGATCGCGTCGGCCGACGGCTTCATCGCGCGAAAGATCGGCGAGCCGAGCGTCGTCACGATGTCCTTCGTCATCGCGAGATCTTTCGGCGCCTGCGGCATGCCGTGCAACCAGCCCGCGTATTCGCCGCGCGCAAGCGCCGCATCTTTTTGCGCGGCCTCGGCAAGCAGCACGTCGGGCTCGCGCAGCGCGACGATCGCATTGACGTCGCCGTTCACGCGCTCGATGTGGGCGAGATACGCGCGCATCGTCTCGACGCACGAAACGTCCTTGCGCCGGATCGCTGCGGCAAGCGCATGAGCGGGCATTTCGACGAGCGGATCGAACGGCGCGGGAGATGCGGCGGGAGACGGGGGAATGCCTGCTGACATGCGGAACTCCGTGCGGGTCGATGGGGCGATCGGCGGCAACGCGGGCGACCATGCTCGGCGGCGTCGCGTCGAACGATTGCAGACGATTATATAAACGCATGGGATCGCACTGCGCTACGGCCGTGAACCGCGCATAGCCCGCTGCACCGCAACATCCCCTGAGACGTCCGACAGACGATTCGGATTACGATCCAATCGACGCATCGAACCCGCAGCGCCTTGCGGCGGCGCACAAGCGCGTTGCCCATGGTCACGCGCCAACGTTGCCGCACTCACCGCGCAACGGCGCGCCTCGATGCGCGCCGGGCGCAGAAGATCCGAATCCGTCACCGGCTGAACCCGCCCCTTTATGCGCATAAACTTATTTTTCTTATATTTTTTATTAAGCGAATGCGCACCGGGCGTTTACGACATTTTTACGCCGTCCCCAAAATTCTTTAGGCCATGCCGACGAGGACAGGACTAGCCTATCGTCATCGCATCACCGAACAGGTTTTCTCATGCTCAAACTCCTGGTTCCCGTCGGTCACTCGCAGCGTTCGCTGCAGGCCGTACGGCACGCCGCGTTTCTGTATCACGAGCGATGTGCGTCCGAAGTCGTGCTGGTCAACGTGCAGCCCCCTCTCGAATCCACCCGCCTCGAAGCCTTCCACTCGCTCGCGAAGCTCCGCCAGATCGAGCATGATTTCTCCGAGGGCGAACTCGCCCAAGCCATCGGCATCCTCAAGGACGCCAACGTCAAATATTCGGTTGCGATGAAAGTCGGCCCGATCGCCGACACGATCGCCGCGTGCGCAACGGAAAACGGCTGTGACGAAATCGTCGTCGTCGCCCCGCGCCGCGATCCGCTCCACGCGATCACCCACTTCTTCCACCAAAGCATCCTCGACCGCCTCGTGCGCATCGCGAGCGTGCCCGTCACCGCCGTGCGCTGAGTCGCGCGCCGGGTCGAGGCGATGCTTGCGATAATTCGCGCTTGATCCGCCTTCAGCGACTGCCGGACGTCGCGCCTGCGCACGGCCGAACCACCGCACCATCGAACCACCGCACCATCACATAGACGCGCAAACGCGGCATGCGCCGGCGCCGTCATGGCCGCCGATGCATGCCGACGCAAGCGATTCGCCGCGAAACTAGCGCCGCTCTCCGGCGACGTCGATCCTCACGCGCCGATCCGGCGCGAGACAGGCGATCGCCTCGGCCGAACGTCCGGCAGGACAGCCGGCGCTCACCGGATCGGCCTTGCCGAAACCTTGCGCGACGATCAGATCGCCCGGCAGCCCGCGCGTCGTCAGGTACGAGCGAATCGTTTCGGCCCGCGCATGCGACAACTGGCGGTTGTATTCGTCCGTGCCGAGCCGATCGGTATAGCCCGTGACCCGTACCGAACGGATGTGCTGGTATTGCTGCTGCAGCGTGGTCGCGATCCGGTCCAGTTCCGCGCGCCCGCTCGGCAGCAGATCGCGCAGCGCCGATTTGTCGAACGGAAACAGCAGGTGGTAATCGAGCGTGAATTGCTTCACTTCATCGCTCGGCGCCGTCTGCGCCACCGGCGGCGGCTTCGGGCCGTCGGCCAGCGCCTTGCATGCCGGGTCCTTCCAGTACGTCGCTTTCACGCGATAGTGATCGTCATACTGGATTTGGTACTGGCAGGTCACGACGTCCCCCGGCCCTTGACCCGTGCGGAAATTGAACACGTAGTTCCACACGTGCACGCCGACGATGCCTTCGCTGAAATGCGGCTCGCCGATCAGCGCATAAACCTGGTTCTTGTCGAGGCCGGGCCCGATCTGCCGCAGATTCTCGGCGTTCACGAACGTACCTTCCTTCAGCCACGCGCTGTTGCGCGCCGGGAACCCGACCGAGCCGTCCGGCGCGGTGGTCGGCGCCATTCCGCATCCCGCCAGCAGCGCCCCGCAAAACCCGGCAGCCGCCACATATTTCGATATCCTGTTCATTTTCATATTGGATTCCTTATCGTTTGGACAGCCGGCGCGAAACCGGCCGTCATGCGCGACTCACCTCACCCCATCACCACTGATAGCCTGCCCCGAGCACCGCGCCCGTGCCGCCGCGCGTGCTGGTCGTGAGCGACCCCTTGTACAACCACTTGCCGTTCTCGGAAATCGTCGACACGCCGAGCGCGAAACCTTGCTGGCCCTGCCACGTCGAGCCCGCGACCGCCACCATGCTCTTGCCCGGCGCGGTCGGCTGCGGCAATCCGGCCACGGCCATCGCCGCCGCCACGCCGCCGTTCATCTCGCGCCGCAGGTGGTCGACCTTCTGATCCGTGTACTGATTGGCCTGCCCCACTGCATTGCCGATGCCGCTGTTCAACTGGTTCACGTTCACCGCATCGGTGCCGTTGACGCCCGGCGCGAGATTGGAGATCGTCCGCTCGTTGCCGGCCGAGCCGACCGACACCGTGTTCGGCGCAGTCGCGACCGAATGCGCGCCGAGCGCGACCGAGTTGTTGCCGGAAGCCGTCGCGCCGTCGCCGATCGCCACGCTGTTCGCGCCGGATGCGACGCTGCTGCTGCCCGCGGCTGTCGAGCCGACACCGCTCGCCACCGGCGGCGTATAGGTCGACGGATTGCCGGTGATCCACTGGCCCGACACGGTCTGCCCGGTGTTATTGCCGTTGTTCCCGTTGTTGCCCGAGTTCGACCCGTTCGTGATGTTCTGGATCGTTTGATTGAGCTGCGCAATCGCGCCTTGCAACTGCCCGACGTTCACCGCGTCCGTCGCCTGCGTGCCTGCCGCGACGTTGGTGATCTGCCGCAGCGAACCTTCGAGGCCGACCGACACCGCGCCGAACGCCGTCGTGAAGCTGCTGCCCGTGATCGGATCGGTGTACGTGCCGGCCGCGCGATTCGCGACCGAACCCGCGCCGAGCGCGACGCCGCCCGCCGTGTTGACGGTCGCGTTCGCGCCGAGCGCGAGCGAGCGTCCGCCCGTGGCCTGTGCGCCGCTGCCAAGCGCGACGTCGCCCGCAATCGCCGGATTGCCGCTCACGCCCGCCGTCGCGTTGTTGCCCTCGGCGATCGAGTCCTGGCCGTACGCGACGGCAGCAGGCCCGATCGCGACGCTGTCCGTGCCCGCCGCCGTCGAATCCGGCGCGGTCGAATTCGCGTGGAAATACTTGATCCCGCCGCCGTTCACCGCGTTGTCGATGGTGCTCGCGACCGCATACAGCTGGCTGCCGTTGACGGCGTCCGTCGACGTCGCCGTGATGCGTCCCGCCGCGACGTTCGTGATCTGGCGCTCGGCGCCGGGCGCGCCGACGCTCACGACGCTCGTCGGATTCGCGCCGGCGAAACCGGATAGCGTCAGCTGGCCGCCAGACATCGTCGTGATCGTCGCGCTGCTGGTCGGGTTGGCCGCCGCCACCGTCGTGCCGTTGCCGAGCGCGACGGAGCCGTCGAGCCCCGAGCCGATCGTCACGTTGTTGCCGAGCACGAACGCGTTGTTCGAGTTGATCGTGTTGTTGTTGCCGAACGAGTACGAGCCCGTGCCCGTGACCGTCGACGGATCGCCGAACGCGCCGGCGTTCGCCCCCGACACGACGTTGCCCGTGCCGATGCTGATCGACTGGCTGCCCGTCGCCTGCGCGCCGGAACCGATCGCGATCGCATTGACGCCGCTCGCGCTAGCAAAGCCGGACAGTGCGGTCGCGTTGTTGACGCCGGTCGCGCCGCCGATCGCGACCGCGCCTTGAGCCGTCGCTTGCGCGCCGCCGCCGACCGCGACCGCGCCGGCGCCCGACGCCTTCGAATACGAGCCGAGCGCGTTCGCGTAATAGGCGGTCGACGCGGCGCCCTCGCCGAGCGCCACCGCGCCGCTCGCCGTCGCAGTGGTGTAGCCGCCGAACGCATTCGGCGCGGCGACGTGCAGCGGATCGCTGTTGTCGCCCTGCGCGAGCGCGCCCGCGCCGATCGCGATGGTGCCGATGTCTTCGCGGCCCGAAATCGATTGCCCCGTGTCCTTCAGCGCCTGCGCGTTCGCGCCGATCGCGAGGCTGAAGTCCGGCAGCGCCCGTGCGCTGGCGCCGATCGCGGTGCCGCCGTCGCCGGCCGCTTCCGAATAGACGCCGACCGCGGTGCCGATGCGCCCCGTCGCCGTCGCGTGATCGCCGTAGGCCGAGCTGCCTTCGCCGTTCGCGTGCGCGTAATTGCCGACCGCCGTGCCGTACAGCAGCGCGCCCGGGCTGAAGGCCGGGTTGTAGAACGCCCACGGGCCCGTATTGCTGCCGGGGCCGGCGTAGGCGTTATAGCCCGCCGCATAGCTGACCTGCGCGGCGGCGTCAGCCGCCATCCAACCCATCGCCGCGCTCACCGACAGCGACATCAGCCCGAGCTTCGCCCACGACAGGCGCGACGCCCGCGAGGCCGCGGCACTTGCGCCGATGCGAGGCGCCGCCGTGACGACGCGCGTCGTCGATCCCTTGCTTCCATTCGACCCGGCAAATTCAGAAACCGCAATCAACTGGCCTCGCACCCGACTCCAGACAACATTGTAGATTTTGTTCACTCAATATCCCCTGTGAATTTAATTCGCACGGGTCGTCAGCAGGGTTGAATTCCGAGCGCGCGGTTCGCACGACGTTGCCGCCGAATACGAAATCACGCATTGCGATTAAAATGTAAAAACCATATATATGATTTCCCGCATATCAATCGCGAACCCCGATCACGCCTCGCAGGCAGGGATATTAATAACTTTCCACCCGACCAAACTTCAAATAATCAAAAACAGTAACCCATCGAACACTAGCGAAAGAATGTGAGAAATGTAATCCACCTAACATTTCCATAAATCCCACGTCGCCAAATTTATATTCACTAATAAATGTTTTAAACTCGCCATTAATAAATCCCTGGAATGTCAGTTATCGAATGCGCGCAGCGGCCCGCCCTTGGCCGGTCCGCGCGGAATCGCCGGATGCGCCGATCGCCGCAATCGATGCATCCCTTTTGCCGCTTTCGAGCCGATGCGCGCCAAAGAAAAACGGCCCGGAATGTCCGGGCCGTTTATGTTGCATTGCCAAACGTCGCGAAAATGCCGCGCTATGCCTCGAGTTTCTCGAGCACCTGCCCCTTCGTTTCGATGCCGACGAAATGCACGGTCAGCGCGGCGACGAGCGGCACCGCCGCGAGCAGGTAGAACGCCGGGCTCAGATCGCCACCGACGATGGCGCGCGGCACCACCATCGGCGCGACGAACGACGCAATCTTCAGCCACGCGCTGCCGAGCCCGCAGCCGGCCGCTCGGATGCTCGTCGGATACTGCTCGGGCGTGTATACGTAGGACGTGATGAAGCCCGATGCCATCAGCCCGAGCGCGAGCGAGCAGAACGTCGCGACGACGTACACCGACGACGCGTGATAGATCCCCGCGAACGCGAGCGACAGCGCGCACAGCACGAACGACCAGACGATCACCGGCTTGCGGCCGACCACGTCGACGGCGAGCGCCGACACGAGCGAGCCGACCACGCCCATCACCGAGCCGATCACCGCCAGGTTCAGCGCGAGCTGCAGCGGCGCGTGGTAGAAGTTCTTGTAGATCGTCGGCAGCCACGTCGACAGCCCGTATTGGATGAAGCCGCACGTCGCCCACAGCGTCGCGATCGCGAGCGTGCGCTTCAGGTAGGCCGGCCCGAACAGATCGACCATCCGGCGCTTCGGATGACTGCGCACGAGCGCGTCGAACTCGCTCGCATGCGCGACGGGCGGCAGCGGCCCTTTCACCGCCGATTCGAACACGTGCAGCGCGCGCCCCGCCTCGTCGAGCCGCCCCCGCGACGCGAGCCAGCGCGGCGACTCCGGCACGAGCCGCGTCAGCACGAACGCGAGCGCAAGCGGCATTCCTCCGATGAAATACATCACTTCCCAGCCGAAGCGCGGCACGAGCCACGCGCCGAGCGCCATCGACGCGAGCAGGCCGATCGGAAACACGATCTCGTACAGCAGCACGAAGCGGCCGCGGCCGTGCGCGCGCGTGATCTCGTTGATGTAGGTCGCGGCGACCGGCAGCTCTCCGCCCAGGCCGAGGCCCTGCAGGATGCGCAGCAGTACGAATGCTTCGAATGTCGAAGCGAATCCGCAGGCGATGCTCGTCACGCCGATCACGGCCGAACTCCACGCGATCGCGCGCACGCGGCCGTGCTTCTCCGCGAGCGCCGGAAACAGGAACGCACCGAGCAACTGGCCGATCGCGCCGGACGCGATCAGCATCCCGACCTGATTCGGCGACAGCCCCCATTTGTGGATCAGCAGCGGCAGCGTCGCGGCGATCGTGATCACGTCGAAGCCGTCGAAGAAGGTGGCGGTGCCGATCAACACGCGCGCGCGGATCTGCATCGCGTTCGCGGGCAGCCGCTCGAGGCGGGCGATGATCGCGCCCGGGGTCGCGGCGGTCGCCGCCTGCGCCGCGGCCCCGCCCGCGACGACGCTTTCCAGTGTGCTCATGCGTGTGTTCTCCTCCATGTCGTCGTTCTCGTCGGTCAGGCAAGCGCCTTCGTCGTGTCCGCCAGCGCGGCGACGTCGATCGCGCGCCCCTGGTTCATCCATTTGCGCGCGAGCTTCAGCTCGCGCGCCGAGTTGATCGCGATCACGCCGCGCAGCGCGCCGTCCGTCAGGAAGAACAGCGTCGCGCGCTTTGCGGCGACGTCGCCGCGCACGACGAGCTGCGCATCGGCCGGCAGGTCGCCGAGAATCTGCAGGTTCACGTCATATTGATCGGACCAGAACCACGGAATCTCCGCATACGGCGCGCGCACGCCGAGCACCGCCTTCGCGGCCGCGATCGCCTGGTTCTGCGCGTTCGCCCACGATTCGAGCCGCACGCGGCGCTTGAGCCACGCGTTCGGATGATTCGCGACGTCGCCGCACGCGAAGATCGCCGGATCGCTCGTCGTTCCGTATTCGTCGACGACGATGCCGTCTTCGACGTGCAGGCCCGCCTCGGCCGCGAGCGACGTGTTGAGCGCGAGGCCGATTCCCGCGACCGCGAAATCCGCATCAACGGTCGTGCCGTCGGCGAGCGCCGCGCGCACGCGGCCGGCGTCGTCCGGATGCGCGCCGAGCGACGCGAGCGACGCGTTCAACCGCACGTCGGCGCCGTTCGCACGATGCAATTCGAGGAGAAAGTCGGACACGGCGTCCGGCACGGAGCGCGCGCAAAGGCGCGGCGCGCCTTCGACGACGACCGCGTCGACGCCTAGCTTGCGCGCGGTCGCCGCGACCTCGAGCCCGATCCAGCCGCCCCCGATCACGAGCACGCGACGGCTCGCGCGCAGCTTCTCGCCGAGCGCCACGGCCTCGTCGAGCGTGCGCAGATAATGAAGGTTAGGCGTCTTGACAATCGATTCCGGCAGACGGCGCGGCGCGCCGCCCGTCGCGATCACGAGCCGATCGTATTCGACCTCGCGGCCCGACGCCGCGCGCACGACGCGCCGCACGCGATCGATCGACGCCGCGCGCTCAGGCTGCCATGCTTCGACGCCGAGCGCGCCGAATTCGTCGGGCTGCACGACGCGCACGGTCGAGAGGTCCGCATCGCCCGCCAGCACCGCCTTCGACAGCGGCGGCCGCTCGTAAGGCAGATGCGTTTCGTCGGCGATCATCACAATGCGGCCGGCGAAACCTTCGCCGCGCAGCGTCTTCACCACCCAGCCCGCCGCCTGCCCGCCGCCGATCACGACGACGGTACGCGGCGCGGCGAGCGCTTCGGCATTCGCTTGCTCAGTCATCCTTACGCTCCGTCATGAACTTGCCCTCCGGCGCCTTCGCGTTCTTCTGCCGGCGCGTGTTGCCGTCGAGGCCGCCGTCGATCGCCCACTCTGCGAACACGGTCGGGCCCGGCTCGAACTCGCGCGGCTGCCACGCGGGCGTCAGCATGTCCTCGTCCGCGTAGTATTCGATGAGGCCGCCCGCCGGATTGCGGAAGTACCAGAAATACGCGGACGACACCGGATGCCGCCCCGGCCCGAGCTGCGTCTCCCAGCCGCAGCGGCTCACGTGCATGCCGCCGCCGAACACTTCGTGAATGTCGCGCACCGTGAACGCGACGTGATTCAGGCCGCGCTTGGCCGTAGGCAGCGCAAGCAGGAACAGGTCGTGGTGGCCGCCGTGCGGCGCGCAGCGCATGAACGCGCCGCGGCCCGGATAGCGGTCCGACGTCTCGAAGCCGAGCAGCTCGTGATAGAACGCCTCCTGCTCCGCGAGCCGGTTCGTGAAGAACACGACGTGCCCGACTTCGATCGGCTCCGCACGCTCGTAGATCGCGGCCGGCTGATCGACGCGCAGCGTCTCGCCCCACACGTTCGGCAGCGAGCCCTTCACGTCGATCGCGCGCTTGCGCGTCACCTCGATGCGGATCGCCATGCCGTTCGGATCGATGCAGCCGATCGCGTCGTCGGTCTCATAGTGGCCCGGCTGGCCCGCGAGCCTGCCGCGCAATGCGTCGAGCTCCGCCCGCGTGCCGACGCCCCACGTCACCTCGCGCAGCGTCGGGCCGGCTTCGAACGCGGGCGGCAGCGACGGCTCCCGCGCGTCGACGGCGAGCACCGTGCAGCCGTTCATCGTTTCGAAGCGCGCGTGCACGTCGTCGCACGCAATCTCCTTCAACCCCCAGTCCGCGAAGAAGCGGCGGCACGTCGCGAGATCGGTCACGCCGTAGGTAATCTGTTCGATGCCGAGAATGCTCATTCGATGATCCTTTGCGTCAGTTCGCCCACGGCAGCGGCGATTCGTTCAAGCCCCAGTAGAGGCTCTTTTGCTGCATGTACTCGCGAATCCCGAGGCTGCCCTTCTCGCGGCCCATTCCGCTTTCCTTCCAGCCGGAAAACGGCGTCGAGATCGAGAACTGCTTGTACGTGTTGATCCACACGGTGCCCGCGTCGAGCGCGCGCGCGATGCGCCATGCGCGCTTGTAGTCGCGCGTCCAGATGCCGGCCGCGAGGCCGAACACGCTGTCGTTCGCTTCGGCGACGAGCGACGCCTCGTCGTCGAACGGCAGTGCGACGAGCACCGGCCCGAAAATCTCTTCCTGGCAGATTCGCGCGTGGTTCGACAAGCCGTCGAGGATCGTCGGCAGATAGAAGAAGCCCGCGTCGCGGCCTTCGCCCGTCGGCCGCTCGCCGCCGCACAGCACGCGGCCGCCTTCGTCGCGGCCGAGCGCGACGTAACGCTCGATCGTGTCGCGATGCTGCGCGGTGACGAGCGGCCCCATCTGCGTGCGCTCGCTCGCCGGATCGCCGACGCGCAGCTTGCGCGCCGCGTCGACGAGCCGCGCGACGAACGCGTCGTAGATCGCGCGCTGCACGAACAGGCGCGAGCCCGCGATGCACGATTCGCCCGACGAGCTGAAGATCCCGAACAGCACGCCGTTCACCGCGTGATCGAGATCGGCGTCGTCGAACACGATCGTCGGCGACTTGCCGCCCAGCTCGAGCGACAGCGGCATCAGCTTCTCGGCCGCGAGCCGTGCGATCCCTCGGCCGACTTCGGTGCCGCCCGTAAACGACACCTTCTTCACGAGCGGATGGCGCACGAGCGCGTCGCCGATCACCGAGCCCTTGCCAGGCAGCACCGAGATCACGCCGGGCGGCACGCCCGCCTGCTCGCAGAGGCGCGCGAGCGCGAGCGACGCAAGCGGCGTCACCTCGGCCGGCTTCAGCACGGCCGCGTTGCCCGCCGCGAGTGCCGGGCCGAGCTTCTGCGCGTCGGAGGCGATCGGCGAATTCCACGGCGTGATCGCCGCGACGACGCCGAGCGGCTCGTGCACGCTCATCGACAGATAGTCACCGCGCGACGGCGTGAGCGCCTCGTCGAGCGTCTCGGCGGATGCGGCGAAGTAGCGAAACGTGTTCGCCGCGCTCGCGACGAGCGCGCGCGTCTCGCTGATCGGCTTGCCGTTGTCGCGCCGCTGCAGTTGCGCGAGCGCCTCGTGATTCGCGTGGATCAGATCGGCGATCCGGTACAGCACGCCGGCGCGCTGATGCGGCTTCAGGCCCGACCAGTTCGCGCGGCGCCATGCGGCGTCGGCGGCCTCGACCGCTTCGTGCGCGTCGGCCGCGCCGGCCATGTGGATCTCGGTGTTGAGCGAGCCGTCGGCCGGATAGAAATTCGGCGTCGTCGCGCCGCGGCCGCGGCGCCATTCGCCGCCGATCAGGATCTCGCCCGTCGGCACGAGGGAAGAGTCGAATGCAGTCATGATGATGGGTGTCCTAACCGTTCAGATCACGCAGTGCGACGCGCGGTTGCGCAGCGCGCGAATCGCGCTGAACGCCGTCAGCGCGGACGTCTTCGGGTTGTCCGGCAGCGGCTTGCCGCTCATCTCGATCGACATCTCGCCGAACGCGCCGCGCGCGACGATCCGGTGCACGTTGCGCGTGAGCGCCGGATCGGCGATCAGGCGCACCTTCGTCGCGTCTAGCCCGACGCCCGCGAGCGCGACCGTCGCCGCGACGTTCGCGTTTTTCGGATAGAGCCGCGCCGCGTCGCGTGCGCTGCCTTCGAAGATCGTCTGCTCGGACGTCATCGCGCGCAGGTCGCAGAGCGCCTCGGCCGGCGTGCCGAGCCAGCCGAGCGGCGGCTTGCGGCCGATGTACAGCACTTCGTCGAGGCCGCCCTGCTTCGCGGACGCGAGCGCGTCGACGCCGCCGATCGCGCCCGACAGCAGCGTGAGCGTCGCGCCGCCTTCATCGGCCGCCTCGGACAGCGCGTCGAGCAGCGCGAGATCGGACAGCGCGCCGATCGACGCGACCGCGCAATCGGTGCCCGCCTTCAAGAGCGGCACGACGTGGTCGACGAGCGCGCCGTGCCCCGCGCATTCGAGCGCGAACTGCGGACGGTACGCGAGGGCTTCGACCGACGACACGACGTCGACGCGCTCGCCGAGCGCGCCGCGCACCGCGTCGCATTGATGCTCGGGCACGATCACGTGCGCGACGCGCAGCCCGGCGTCGTGCTCCACCGCGCGATAGACGGCCGCGCCGATCGCGCCGAAGCCGATCATCGCGACGTCGACGGGAGCGTGTGCGTTACGCATATTGGCGCTCCGCGGGCGTGTCCTTCTTCACGGGCGGGCCCGCGAACGCGGTCGCGAACGAGCCGATCGACAGCATGTCGACTTCGACGAGCACCGGGCCTTCGTGCGCGAGCCCTTCGCGAACGATGCGCTCCGCGTCGTCGAGCGACGTGATCCGGTGATGCGCGAGGTTCAGGCTCGCGCAGAACTGCGCGAAATCCGGCTGATGCAGATCGACGTAGCAGCGGCGGCCGCCGTACTGCGCGTCCTGGATGTTGCGGATCACGCCGTAGCACTGGTCGTTCATCAACACGATCATCACGTTCGCGTTTTCCTGCACGGCGGTCGCGAGCTCGCCGACGTTCACCATCAAGCCGCCGTCGCCGACGAGGCACACGGTCTTCGCCGCCGCGCCCGAGAGCGCCGCGCCGATCGCCATCTGCATGCCCTGGCCGATGCCGCCGCCCAACGCGTGCACGCCCGCGCGCGGCTCGAAGATCTGCAACAGGCGGTTGCCCCACGTGCTGTTCGAGATCGTCACGTCGCGCACCCAGTTGTAGTCGCGGCCGACCGCCTGCTGCAGCGTGTCGACGAGACGCTTGTACGGGCCGAGCCCCTTGCCCACGTCGGCCGCCGCCGCCTCGCGCGCGGCCGCGAGATCGTCGACGAAGCGCGGATCGACGGCGAGCTTGCCTTCGAGCCGGTCGGCGAGCTCGGCGAGCACGCGCTTCGCGTCGCCGTGCACGAACAGATCGTTGCGATAGCCGCGGTTGTCGGCGAGCGCATCGGCATCCACGCGGAAGAGCGGACGCGGCAGCGCGAGCTTGTACTTTAGCGTCTCGTTGCCGCGCAGCCGCGAGCCGACGACGACGATCGCGTCGCAGGTCCTGTAGAAGCTCTCGACGGCCGCGTGCACGTTGAACGCGCCGAGCGTCGCCGGATGGTCTTCGGGCAGCACGCCGCGCCCCTGCACGCTCGTGACGACGCCGAAGCCGAGCGCGACGAGCCGCTCGACCTCCGCGCGCGCATGCCGCGCGCCGCCGCCGAGCCACAGAAGCGGCCGGCGCTTGTTCGCAAGCGCGTCGGCGAGCTTCGCGACGCGCGCGCTGTCGTGCTCGCGCACCGCGACGTGCGGCGGCGCGAGATCGTCCGGCCATTCGATCTCGGCCGCCTGAATGTCGATCGGAATCTCGACCGACACGGGGCCGCTCGGCGCGGTCATCGCGACGCGCACGGCTTCGCGGATCGTCGGCAGCACGGTCTCGACCGTGCGCACGCGATACGCGGCCTTCGAGATCGCGTTGAGCATCGACAATTGATCCGGCGCTTCGTGGATGTACGCGAGATCCTGATCGAGGTAAGGCGTCTCGATCTGCCCGGTGATATGCAAGAGCGCGGTGCCCGCCGTCAGCGCTTCGACCATCGCGCCCGCCGCGTTGCCGGCGGCAGTGCCCGTGCTCGTGAACGCGACGCCGAGGCCGCCCGACACGCGCGCGAGGCCGTCCGCCATGTTGACGGCGCCGGCTTCGCCGCGCGCGCCGACGTAGCGGATCTTGCCGCGCGTATGGATCGCGTCGAGGATCGGCATGTTGTGAATCGAGATCACGCCGAAGGCGGTCTTCACGCCGCATTGTTCGAGGAAGGCGGCGATCAGCTCGCCCACCGTGGTCGTGGTTTTGTTAGACATGGCGTGCAAAGCCTCCTGATACGTCGATATGGCTGCCCGTCGTGTACGACGACAGATTCGTTGCGAGATAAAAGAGCGCCCAGGCGGCCTCGTCGGGCCGGCCGAAACGCGCAAGCGGAATGTTCTTCTTCGCGGCGAGCGCGGCCGTCCACGCTTCCCACGATTCGCCCGGCCGCGCCTGCGCCTCGTGGCGCCGCCGCCACTGCCCCGATTCGACGATGCCGATCAGGATCGAGTTGACGCGGATGCGCTCGGGCGCGAGTTCGGTCGCGAGCGACTTCACGAGGCTCAGCACGCCCGCGCGCGCCGACGACGTCGCGACCATATGCGGCTCCGGCTGCAGCGCGAGCAGCGAATTCACGCAGGTGATCGTCGGCGCGGCCGATGCGCGCAGCAGCGGCAGGAACGCGCGCGTCGGGCGGATGATGCTGAAGTACTTCAGTTCGAGCTCGTCGCGCCATGCGTCGTCCGTCGTGTCCGCGAACGTCGACACGCGGCCCTGGCCCGCGTTGTTGACGAGCATGTCGGCGCCGCCGAAGCGCTCGGCGACGGCCTGCGCGAATGCGTTCACGTCGGCCTCGTCGAGCACGTCGCAGCGCGCGGCGAGCACGCGCTCGCGCGGGAATTGCTGCACGAGCCGCGCATGCGCGCTCGCGAGCCGCTCGTCGCTGCGGCCGCATATCGCGACCGACGCGCCCGCGCGCAGAAACAGCTCGGCGCTCGCGTAGCCGATGCCGGACGAGCCGCCCGTCACCACCGCCACCTGCCCGCTCAAATCGATCTGGATCATCGCAATCCCAAAGCCTTCAAATAGGTGTTTTCGTCGTCGGAACGGTAGTTGAGCCGCCGCGACAGCTCCGCCGCCGCGCGCAGCACCTTGTCGATCAGCCCGTCGGCGACGAGCGATGCGTCGATCTCGGGCCTCGGCACCGTCACCGTGACGACCGCGACGATCTTCCTCGCGTCGTTGCGCACGGGCGCGGTGACGACCGAGATGTCGCGCTCGAACGCCGAATTGCCGATCCCGTAGCCGCGGCGCGCGTCGTCGCGAATCACGTCGAAGAGCGCGTCGAGGGTTTCCGGCGTCGCCTTCGTCACGCGCTCGAGCTCCCGTTCGGGGTACAGCGCGCGCAACTCGGCGAGCGACAGGTCGCCCATCAGCACGTGACCGTGCGTCGTCGCATGCGCGGGCAGGCGCGTGCCGACGTTCACCCGCACCGAGCCGAACGCATGCCCCGCGTTCTGCGCCTTCGCGACGAACACGACGTCGCGGCCGTCGCGGATCACGATGTGCGTCGTGAAGCCCGTCGCGTCGCGCAGCCCTTCGATCACCGGCAAGCCGAGATCGGTCAGCTCGAGCGAGCTCAGATACTCGAAGCCGAGGCGCAGCACCGCAACCCCGAGGCGATAGTTGCGATCCTTGTCCGCGCGCTCGAGAAAGCCGAGCGATTCGAGCGTCTGCAGCAAGCGGAACACCGTCGTGCGCGGGATGCCGAGCCGCTTCGACAGCTCGGGCGCACCGAGCACCGGCTCGCGCGGCGAGAATTCGGCGAGAATCCGCAGCCCGCGCTCGAGCCCAGGTACTACGTAGTTCGAATCATTCTTCGCGTCGTCGGCGTCTTTCAGCAGCGGCTCGCTCATGGCGCACCTCGCGATCCGTCGCATTGACGGCAAAATGCGTCGATCAACGCGCTGTACGCATCGGGCGCTTCGACATAGCCCGCGTGGCCCACGCGCGGAATCACCTGCAACCCGACGCCCGCCGCCTGTGCGATCCGCTCGCATGCGGCGGGCGGCGTGATCGCGTCGTTCGCGCCGGCCGCGACCGCGATGCGGCCGTGATAATGCGAAAGATCGGACGCGAGGTCCGCGTTCGCGAGCAGGTGCGTCGCCTGCGCATAGCCCGCGGGCACGATGCGCGCCATGTTCCAGCGCACCCACGCGCGCGCCGCGTCGCTCGCGTACGCGGACAGCATGTTCGCGCTGCGCTCGTCGGCGAGCCCTTGCGGGCCGAGCGCCGCGAGCAGCGCGAGCCGGCTGTCGCGCCGCTCGGCGCGCACGTCGGCGGGCGCGCTGCCGTAGCCGCCCGCGGGTGAAATCAGCAGCAATCCTGACAGACGCTCGCCCGCGCGCCGCGCGAACGCGCCCGCGACGATCGCGCCGAGCGAATGGCCGACAAGCACGCAGCGCCCGATCCGCAACGCATCGAGCCATGCGCCGAGCGCCGCCGCGTAATCGGCCGCGACGGGCGAATCGGCCGCGACGCGCGACGAAGCACCATAGCCGGGCGCATCCCACGCGAGCACGCGGCGCGTCGCGCCGAGCGCATCGAGTTGACGCACCCACGACGCCGCGCCCGATCCGATCCCGTGCAGCAACACGACGGGACAGCGCTCGCCGTGCGCGTCGCCCGCCTCGCGGTAGCCGATCGTGCCCGCGGCGCCCGCGTCCGCGCGGCGCTCGGCAAAGCAGCCGAGCAGCTCCGCGAACGGTTTCGCGCTGGCGTCGCCAGCCGGCGTGGAAATTGCGCTCATCGTCGTCGTCCGTGCCTCAGCGCTTGATCTTCGCAAGCGGCGAATCCGGCGGATACGTCGGCGTGATCGGCTTCGGCGAGCCGAGCATCACGCACATCAGCGCGTCCTCCTCGCCGACGTTGATTTCGGTCCGATAGACGCCCGGCGGCACCGAGATCAGATCGCGCTCGCCGAGCACGGCTTCCCAGATCTCGCCGTCGCGCTCGCAGATCACCTTCATCTTGCCGCGCAGCACGAAGAAAATTTCCTCGACGTCGACGTGGATGTGGCTCGGGCCGACGTTGCCGGCCGGAATCACCATCGTCGAAAACGTGAAGCCGCCCGCCGGCACCGTGTTCGTATCCTTCGCGACGCCCGTGCCGCCCGTGCCCACGTAACGCATCTGCGCGCGGCGGTACTTCGGATCGAAATCGGCCTGGAACTTCAGCGCGTCCCAGTCGTAGCGGCGCGTCGCGAAGCGCGCGACGCGCCCGTCCATCCACTCGGCGAAGCTCGCGCTCGCCGGCTGGTCCCACGATTTACGCTCGATATCGGCGTCCGCCATCGTCATCTCCTTCAAGAGTTCTAACAATCGGTCAATGCATCACGAAGCCGCCGTTCACGGGCAGCAGCTGGCCCGTCACGAAGCGCGCGGCGTCGGACAGAAGGAACAGCACCGGCCCCGTCACGTCGGCCGGCGCCTGCGCGCGCGGCAGCGCGCGGCCCTGCAGGTAATACTGGTGGCGCTCGGCGGGTACGTAGGCCGTCGCCTCGACTTCGGTCAGGCCCGGCGCGATCGCGTTGACCGTCACGCCGTGCTCGCCGAACTCCCGTGCGAGCGCATGCGTCATCGCGATCACCGCGCCCTTGCTCGCGACGTACGCAAGCAGTTTCGGCGCGCCCCACAACGCGGTATCGGACGCGAGATTCACGATCGCGCCGCGCCCCGAGCGCGCGAGATGCGGCAGCACCGCGTTGCACGCGAGCCAGACACCGCGCGCGTTGACATTCATCACCGCGTCCCACGTGTCGATCGAAAGCTCGGCCGCGAGCTTGCCGCCCGAGTTCGTGATCGCCGCGTTGTTGACGAGGCCGTCGACGCCGCCGAGCACGTGCGCGCCTTCGTCGACGAACGCGGCGACGCTCGCCGGGTCCGCCAGATCGAGCGCAATGAAGCGCGCGTCGTGGCCCGCGCCGCGCAAACGCTGCTCGAGCGCGCGCCCTTCCACGTCGAGCACGTCACCGAATGCGACCTTCGCGCCCGCCGCGACGAGCGCCTCGACGAACGCCGCGCCGAGCCCGCGCGCGCCGCCCGTGACGAGCACGCGGCGGCCGGCGAGCGCGACCGCTTGCACGGGCGCGCTCATGCGCGCTCCGCCGCTTCGGCCTGGGCCGCGCGATGCGCGTCGAGCGCCGCGAGATGCTCCTGCGCGCGCTGGCGCAGCATCCGCCGCGCGCGCGTGATGCCGACGTCGTGCTGATACAGGTATTCGTGATCGCGCGCGTTCGGCGCCATGCTCTCGAGCACGTAGCGGTCCTGTTCAAGCACCGCCCAGTGCAGTCCTTCGAGGCGATTGCGATACAGGAAGCGCCACACGTCGCGCTGCCAGCCATCGACCTTGCGGGTGCGCCAGAAATAGACCTGGCAGTGGTCGTCGTCGATCGGCGTCGCGAAGCCGACGATCCCGAAGCTGCCGCCCGGGCCGAACTTGCGCTGGTACGGAATCGCGAGGCGCAGCCAGATGCAGCCCGTCTCGCCGAGCTCGACCCAGTCGAAGTTCACGTCGCGCTGGTTGACCTTCTCGAACATCAGGCCGGTCTCGGTCTTGCGCACGCGCATGTCGGCCTGCTTGTCGCCTTCGGCCATCGAATGCGACGTCGCGTGCAAGTACGCGCCGTGCATCGGGTCCATCACGTTGTCGATCGCGTACTGGTAATTGCAGGTCCAGTTCGACACGCACACGAACTGCGCATACTCGGGCGCGACGAGCTCGTCGGGCAGCACGAGCGGCGCGGGCTCGCGATGCGCGTCGTCGCCGAACCACAGGAAGATCGCGCCCGCGCGCTCCTCGACCGGATACGATTTCACGCATGCCTGCCCTTCGAGCGGACAGTTCGACACGGCCGGCACCTTCGTCACGGTGCCGCCGCCGTTCACTTCGACGCCGTGATACCAGCACGCGACGCGATCGCCGAGGTTCCAGCCGAGCGACAGCCGCGCGCCGCGGTGCGGGCAACGATCCTCGAGCGCCTGCACCTTGCCCTGCTGATCGCGCCACAGCACGATCTGTTCGGATAACCGAGTAATGCCGACGGGCGCGCTCGACACTTGCCAGCTCGGCGCGACGGGGTACCAGTAGTTACGGATGCCGCGGTCGAGATACTCGCGGATCGGATCGGCGCCGGCGTTCGTTTGGGCGGAAGACGTCATCTGTTTGCTCCGGAAGCGTTTGAGGGCGGCTGCGTCATTCGGCGAGCGCGGCGAGTTCCGCGCAGAAGCGCTCGGCGGTCCACTCGGCGCCGTCGGGCGCGCGAAAGCCAATGCGGTTCAGGCCCGCGACGACGTCCGCCAGCTCGGTCGCGCCGCCTTCGAACACGCGCTCGAGCGCGTCGCCCAGATCGTTCTCGTACTGCGTCGGCTCGGCCTTGCGCGTCTGCCACACGAGATTCGGCATTTGCCCGGGGGTCTCGATCTGCCCCTTGCCCGCGACGTTGTTCGGCTGCGGCGCGCGCCACGGCATGAGGAACGGGTTGAAGTTCACGGTCGTCTCGTTCATGTCATTCCACCTTGATCTGGATTTCTTCGCCGGCGAGCCGCACCGCGTATGTCTTCAGCGCGCGGCCGCCCGGCCCCTTCAGGCACTGGCCGGACTTGATGTCGAACACGGCCTCGTGCAGCGGGCACTCGACCGTGCCTTCGTCGACGAAGCCTTGCGTAAGAAGCGCATACGCGTGCGGGCAGACGTTCTCGAGCGCGTACACCTCGTCGCCGACGCGATAGATCCCGATCTCGACGCCGTCGGTGCGCTTGAACTCGATCGGCGAATCCTCGGACAACGCGCCGGCATGTCCGGCGCAAACCCATTGTTCAGACATCTCACACCCTTCCTTCAAGTCGGCCTGTCCGTTTGTTCCACATGCGGAACATCAGTTTATGGATGGTGATTATAGGAGTGCGTCTCGAAGATCAAAATAAAAAGCTGCAGCTCCTAGGGAAAACACCGATGCGGGGATTCCGTGCGATGCGCCGCAACCCAGGCCAGCCGGGCACGAGATGGGAATTTCGGGTTTTCCCTCGATTTTTCATGATGTTACGAGTGTGTCGTCGGACGAATCGCGCGCGCCGTTCCGATTCGAAAATTTATTTTGTTCCTGTCAATTTTCGCCCCTATACTCCATTCCACCAAAGGCACAAAGTTCCATATATGGAACACAAGAAGGCCAAATACTCAGCCGTGGGAACGCGCGTGGCCGACTCTTTCGCGCGCGGCCACCGCCCGCGTCATTCGAAGCGAAGGTCAGGAGATCAGATGGTCAAGCATGCGGTAGCAGCATTACTCGGGGCGGGCGTCGCCGCCGGCGCGTGGGCGCAGAGCAGCGTCACGCTGTATGGCAGCCTCGACGCCGGCGTCGCGTACGTGAACAACGCCGGCGGCGGCGCGAAGTGGTCGATGATTCAGGGCAACACGCAGCCCGACCGATGGGGCCTGAAAGGCGTCGAGGATCTGGGCGGCGGCCTGAAGGCGATTTTCCAGCTCGAAAACGGCTTCTATACGAACAGCGGCCAGATGGCGGCGGCGGGCACGATGTGGAACCGCCAGGCGTTCGTCGGCCTGAATTCGGACAAGCTCGGCACGCTGACGCTCGGCCATCAGACGCCGTTCAACTTCGACTGGCTCGACCCGCTGTCGACCGCGTTCCTCGCGCAGAGCTGGTACGCGTTCCATCCGGGCAACCTCGACCAGCTCGCGGACACGAGCACGGTGCCGTTCAACAACTCGGTCAAGTACCGGTCGCCCACCTACGCGGGCTTCACCGCGGGCGCGATGCTCGGCTTCGGCAACACGACGAACTTCTCGACCGGCCGGACAATGAGCTTCGGCGTCAACTACGCGAACGGCCCGTTCAAGGCGGCCGCAGTCTATTCGAACGAGCACGACCAGGCGTTCTCGATGGCGACCGTCGGCGGCATCGCCGGGCCGGGCGGCACGTTCCAGGGCATGCCCGTCGCGAATTACGTCGCAAAGAAGGCGGAGAACATGGGCGCGGGGCTGTCGTACCAGTTCGGGCCGCTGCTCGTGCACGGCCTCTACACGCGCGTGAAGCTGCAGGCGAACGGCCACTCGGACACGTTCCAGAGCTACGACACCGGCGCGAACTATCAGACGTCGCCGTTCAACGTGATTGCGGGCGGCGCGGCGACATCGACGCTCGCCGGCCGCCGCTGGACGCAGTTCGAGCTCGGCGATACGTATTCGCTGTCCAAGCGCACCCAGCTCTATGCGAACGTGCTCTACGAGCACGCGAGCGGCAATGCGAAGGCGGCGTTCTTCACGGCGGGCGTGTCGAGCACGGCGAACCAGGTGATCCTTCTGGCGGGGATTCATCACTCGTTCTGACGTTGCTCCGATCGCGGCGTGACGCCGCGCGGGCGCGCCGAGCACCCGTCGCGTGACGAGCGGGCGGCGCGCAACGCGGCTTCGCCGCGGCGGCCCAGCACGCCGCAGCGGCAGCGCGCGGATGCAAAAAAGCCCTCGCTTCGTGCGAGGGCTTTGTCTTTTGAAGCGTCGTCGAGAAGAACCTCAAAGACCGATCAGCCAGTTCGAACCGCCACCGCCGCAGCCCGATTCGCCTCGCGCCGCATCGTGCGCCGCCCGCGCTGCCCGCACATCCCACGCGCCCCGCGCCGCCCGAGACGAACGAAGCGATCAGAACAACGCGACCTTGTGCCGCGCGTGCGCGACGGTCGGATCGCTGTCGAGCGGCCGATAGTTCAGGCGCTGCGACAGATCGACGGCCGCGCCGCACACCACTTCGACGAGCCGCTCCTTTTCATCGGCCGAGCCGATCTCCGAGCGCGGCACCGTCGCCGTGATCGCGGCGACGATCGAGCCCGAGTGATCGCGCACGGGCGCCGTCACCGCCGAGATTCCGCTCTCGAACGCGCCCTCGCTTACCGCATAACCGAGGCGCGCGTAATGGCGCACGCGCTCGTAAAGCTCGTCGACGGTCGCGGGCGTATGCTCGGTGAACGCTTCGAGCCGCTTTTCCGGATAGAGCTGGCGCATCGCGTCGCGCGTCAGGTCGCCCATCAGCACATGGCCGTGCACGGTCGCGTGCGCGGGCAGCCGCGTGCCGACGTGCACCTTCACCGAGCCGAACATCGGCGCGTTGCTCTGCGCCTTCGCGACGAACACGACGTCGCGCCGGTCGCGGATCAGCAGATGCGCCGACAGGCCGGTCGCATCGCGCAGGCGCTCGAGCACCGGCGTGCCGAGGTCGGTCAGTTCGAGCGAGTTCAGATATTCGAAGCCGAGTCGCAGCACGCCGACGCCGAGCCGAAAATGACGGTCGCCGTTCGCGCGCTCGATGAAGCCGAGCGCCTCGAGCGTCTGCAGCAGACGGAACGTCGTCGTGCGCGGAATGCCGATTCGCTTCGACAGCTCCGGCGCGCTCAGCACCGGCTCGCGCGCGGAAAACTCGGCCAGGATGCGCAGCCCGCGTTCGAGCCCCGGAACGAGATAGGACGACGCGCCGCCCGCGGCTTCGTCGTCGGCCGCGTCAGGCGCTGCGGCCGCAGCGGCCGTGGCGTGGCGCGGATTGCCCGTTGCGGCGTCGGCGGCACGCTTCGCCGCGGCTGTCGTGGTGGTTTTGGCCATGTCGGCTGCAGTGGACGGAAAGAAACCGAATCATAACGCGAAGGCTGCCCGGTTTTGACGCACGGGCAGCGCCCGCCGTCATCCGCCCGCCAGCGGCCGGACGCGCCGCGCGGCGGCGGGCGGCGCGCTCACCCAGCGAAACGTCAGGTTGATCCGCTCGCCCTGCACGGCGGGCTCCTTCGGCACGCGGTGCCGCCATTCCTGCTGGGTACGTCCGCGCATCACGAGCAGGCTGCCGTTCGTCAGACGATATGCATGCGCAACGCCCGTCCCGTTGTGCCGCAAATCGAAAATGCGCGTCGCGCCGAGGCTCAGCGACGCGATCACCGGCTCGGCGCCGAGCTCCGGTTCGTCGTCCGCGTGCCAGCCCATGCTGTCGAAACCGTTGCGATAGCGGTTCAAAAGCACGCTGTTGAAGCGCGCGCGGCTCGCCGCCTCGACCATCCGCTTCAGCTCGAGCACGGCGGGCGTCCAGGGCGCCGGTTCGTTGCGGATACCGGAGTACACGTAGATCGCCTGCGGTTCGCCCTGCCACGCGGTCAGGCGCGGCAGCGGCAGCAGGCCGCGCGGCGTGCGCATCGTGTCCTGCCGCCACGCGACCTCGTCGACGAGGCGCGCATGGAAACGGTCTGCGTCGGCGGGCGCGAGCCAGTCCGGATGCCAGTCCACATCGGGTTTCGGCAGGTCGTCGAACAAATCGAACATCGTCGGTCAAAATCTCCGCATCCGGCTATCATCGCGGAATGGCGCGCATCGCATCGTGCGGCGCCGCGCCGCCCTGTTCAAATTCTAGCCGCGCAAACGCAAAGCCGTTTGCGCGCTCATCCGGATCTCGACATGACTCTTTCCGATTCCGCCCTCGATCAAATTTTCCGCACCGCGCGCACGCACAACGCGTGGCAGCCGAGGCCCGTCGACGACGCGCTGCTCCACCAGCTGATCGACCTCGTCAAATACGGCCCGACGTCGGCGAACTCGAGCCCCGCGCGCTTCGTGTTCGTGAAGTCGCCGCAAGCGAAGGCGAAGCTCGAGCCCGCGCTGTCCGAGGGCAATCGCGCGAAGACGATGGCCGCGCCCGTCACGGTGATCGTCGGGATGGATCTCGCGTTCTACGATCATCTGCCGAAACTCTTTCCGCACGCGGACGCGCGCAGCTGGTTCGCGGGCAACGACGCGCTGATCGAAGCCACGGCGTTCCGCAATTCGTCGTTGCAAGGCGCGTACCTGATCGTCGCCGCGCGCGCGCTCGGCCTCGACGCGGGCCCGATGTCCGGCTTCGATCAGGCGGCCGTCGACGCCGCGTTCTTCGCCGGCACGTCGATCAAATCGAACTTCCTCGTGAACCTCGGCTACGGCGACCCCGCCGGCCTGTTCCCGCGCAGCCCCCGCTTCTCGTTCGACGAAATCGCGCGCATCGCATAATCGTGCAACGGGCGGCGCGTGCGCGCGCCGCCTTCTCCCCAGTTCCTCCCGTTCCCGCCCATGCGACGCGTTTCATCGTTTCTGCTGCGCCTCACGATCATCGGCGTGCTGCTGCACGTGTACGTCGGCTTTCGCCTCCTTCCCGACCTCGCGTCGCCCGCCGCCCGCTACGCGGGCGCGCTGTGGCTCGTCGCGTCGTGCTTCCTGATTCCGCTCGGGATGCTCTCGCGCGTGTTCGAGCGGCAGCCGCTCGGCGATCGCATCGCATGGGTCGGGCTCGTCGCGATGGGCTTCTTCTCGTCGCTGCTCGTGCTCACGCTTGCGCGAGACGTGCTGCTCGCGTCGCTCGTCACCATCGACGCGCTCGCGCCCGGCGCGGTGTCGCTCGCGCACTGGCGCACGCAGACGGCGGCCGGCGTGCCGCTCGCGGCGCTCGCGGTCAGCGTCGTCGGCTTCGTCAATGCGCGACGCCGCGCGCGCGTCGTCGACGTCGACGTGCCGATCGACGACCTGCCCGCCGCGCTCGACGGCTTCACGATCGTGCAGATCAGCGACATCCACGTCGGCCCGACGATCAAGCGCGGCTACGTCGAGGCGATCGTCGACGCGGTCAACCGGCTCGAGCCGGACCTCGTCGCGGTGACGGGCGACGTCGTCGACGGCACGGTCGCGCAGCTCGCGGGCCACGCGGCGCCGCTCGGCGGGCTGCGCGCGCGGCACGGCGCGTACGTCGTGACGGGCAATCACGAGTACTACTCGGGCGCCGACGAATGGATCGCCGAGTTCCGTCGCATCGGCCTCGACGTGCTCCTCAACGAGCACCGCACGCTCGACCACGGCGACGGCAGGCTCGTGATCGCGGGCGTCACCGACTACTCGGCGGGCCACTTCGATCCCGCGCATCGCAGCGATCCGGACGCGGCGCTCGCGGGCGCGCCCGTCGACGTGCGCATCCGCGTGCTGCTCGCGCACCAGCCGCGCAGCGCGACCGCGGCGGCCGATGCGGGCTTCACGCTGCAATTGTCGGGCCACACGCACGGCGGCCAGTTCTTCCCGTGGAATTTCTTCGTGCGCCTCCAGCAGCCGTTTACCGCGGGGCTCGCGCGGCTCGGCGGGCTGTGGGTCTATACGAGCCGCGGCACCGGCTACTGGGGGCCGCCGAAGCGGCTCGGCGCGCCGTCGGAAATCACGCGATTGCGTCTCGTGCGCGACGACGGGAACTAAGCGTGCGCGCCGTCGATGCCGAATGCCGAATGCCGAATGCCGAATGCCGAATGCCGAATGCCGAATGCCGAATGCTGAACGCCGAAGGCAGAACGCGATTCGACGGACCATAGAAGAGACGAATGTCGAGGCAAACGCCCACGCTCGCCGTCGCCTGCCGGATCGATTCATGCGGAATCCCGACGATATCCACTCCGCAACGTCTGCACCCCGCCCGCGTTCGCGCATCGCCGCGGCCGTCACGGAATGTCGCCGGACGTCGCCCACCCGAGCGCCCGCGCAGCCGCTCTTGCGGGTTGACTCGCGCGACGGGTCCCGCCTAGAATGCCGGCCATCCATCCTTTCAGGAACCGTCGTGGACAGTAGCAGCGCAACGTCCGCACGCCGCTTCGCCTGAACGCCCGCCTGCCGGCCCAGTCGCCGCCGCGCGCGTTCATCGGAACGCGTGCGATTTCCCGATTCACACAAACGCATCGATTCGCGCGCTAAAGTGGCGTGCGGCGCACGATGCATGCGCGCCCGCTCGGGACGCTCGCGCCGCCGCGCTCCGTCGCGCGCCGCGCACTCGGCATGGCAGAACACCAATGACTTTCGAATTCGCACTTCGCCTCTTCACCGCATTCGCCTGCGGGGTCGCCATCGGCCTCGAGCGGCAAATCCGCCAGCGCACGGCCGGCCTGCGCACGATCACGCTCGTCGCGAGCGGCGCGTGCCTCTTCGTCACGCTCGGCGTGCTGACGGGCAACGGGATTCCCGGCGTCACGCAGATCGCCGCTTACGTCGTGTCCGGCGTCGGCTTTCTCGGCGGCGGCGTCATCATGCGCGACAAAGGCTCAATCCAGGGCATCAACACCGCGGCGACCCTCTGGTGCTCGGCCGCGGTCGGCGTGCTGTCCGGCGCCGGCCACTACATGCCCGCGCTCGCGGGCACGGGCGTCGTACTGCTGACGAACACGCTGCTGCGCGGCGTGAGCCAGGCGATCAACGCGACGCCCGTCTCGAACGCCGATCTCGTGCGCGAATATCAGATCATCGTGATCTGCCTCGCGTCGGACGAAGTGCACATCCGGACGCTGCTGTCGAATTCGATGTATGCGAAGCCGCTGTCGTTCCAGAGCCTGACGAGCGAGGACGTGCCGCGCGAGCCCGACGCGCCCGAGCGCATCAAGGTGACGGCGACGCTCAAGCTGCACCCGAAGGATCAGCAGAAGCTCGAGCAGATCGCGAGCCGCATGAGCATGGAAAAGAGCATCTCGAGCGTGAGCTGGACGGCGAAGGAGGCCGAGCCGATGATGGAGTGACGCGGGCGCGCCCGCGCCGCTCACGGCGCCTCGATGAGCCCCATCGCGATCGCCTTCACGACGGCCTGCACCTTGTTCGTCGCGCCGAGCTTGTCGAGGATGTTGTTCACGTGGAAGTTCACGGTGCGCTCGGAGATGTTGAGGATCTGGCCGATCTCGCACGCCGTCTTGCCCTCGCCCGTCCAGCACAGCACTTCGCGCTCGCGATGCGTGAGCGACACGCCCGATTCGGGCGCGAGCTTCGGCACGAGGAAGCGGCTCATCAGCGAGTGCGACATGTTCGCGAGCCAGTTCGCCTGCAGCGTCAACTGATTGATCTCGGCGGGCGTCAGGCGATCCGTGTGCCGCGCGATCGTCAGGAGCCCGAACACCCCGCGCGGCGCCCAGCTCGACTGCGCGACGCCGACGGCCAGCCCGTGATCGCGCGCGTCGCGCCATAGCGTCGTCTCCTCGACGCTGCTCGCCTCGGGCCAGACGATCATGTTCGAGCAGAGCGCGCCGTCGCGCACGGTCGGATCGACCTCCAGGTAGTTCATCTCCTGATAGCGCTCCATCCAGCCGTTCGGATAGGTGTCGAAGATCGCCACCGCCGGCTTCGAGATCGGCAGCGGCACGCGTATGCCATAGCAGCAATATTCGAAGCCGAGCCGCTTCGAGTACGCGGCGATCTGTTGAAAGAGCTGCTGCTCGTTTTCCGCGGCGCTAAATTGAAGATAGGCATCTTGCCAGCGCAGTTCCATTCGTTCTCCAGCAGCTTCACGCTGTCATACTTGCTAGGTTTCAGCACGCGCGCGGACTGATACATTCCGCGGCATGAATTCACCATTGCTCCACCGCTTTTGCGGCCCATCCACCGACGGCTACGTGCGCCTTCCCGTGCACGCGCTCGCGGAGCTGCAGCTCGTGCACGTGTCGTCCGGAATCGATTCCGGATTGCTCGTCGAGCTGCGCGCGAGCGAAATCGACGCCCGTCTCGCCGGCTACACCGAATGGGAGCGGCCGTCGAGCACGTGCGCCGCGCACGTCACCGTCGGCTGGGACTGGTACGTCGACGGCTCCACGGGCGCATTCGTCATAGCATGGGGCGACGTGCGCAGCAACGTGATGGGCGTGGACGGCAACGGTCTCGACATCGGGATGGACCCGACGTCGGCCGCGCTGTCACGCCGGCTCGCCCAGTTGAACTGGCCGTCCGCAGTCGCCGCCGCGATGTTTCGTCGCGGCGATTTTTCGCACGCGGGCCCCACTCTGCAATGATGCGCATTGGTGCAATTAGTGCATATTGTCCAATTTTCCTCGAACGTTGCGGATTGACAAGCAAATTATTCAATCTTTGCAACCCGGCACTGACGAAATCCGCCAAAGCTCCCCCACCCGCCTCGCCATCCCGACCCTGTAAGGGTTAACAGTTACTTGTCCTCGGAGCGCGCGATGTAATGCGCCCATTCCAAAGTACACGCACGAGGACGACACCATGCGAACTTTCGTTCATGGCGACGGGCGCCTGCCGAGCGACTTGGCGGCTGATCTGGGCCTTTATCGGCACCGCGTTTTCGTCGAGCAGCTCGGCTGGAAGCTACCGTCGGCAAGCGAAGGGTTCGAGCGGGACCAGTACGACCGTGACGACACCGTCTACGTGTTCGCCCGCGACGACGACGGCGAAATTTGCGGTTGCGCGCGGCTGCTGCCGACCACCCGCCCGTATCTTCTGCAGGAACTGTTCCCGAGCCTCGTCGCGAACGACATGCCGCTGCCGCAGGCCGCGGCCGTCTGGGAGCTGTCGCGCTTCGCCGCGAACGCGGAAGATCCGGCCGGAAGCGGCAATCCGGCGTGGGCAGTGCGGCCGATGCTCGCCGCCGTCGTCGAGTGCGCGGTGCGGCGCGGCGCGAAGCAGTTGATCGGCGTGACCTTCCTCAGCATGGAGCGGCTGTTCCGCCGGATTGGCGTGCACGCGCACCGGGCCGGGCCCGCGCAACAGATCGACGGGCGCATGGTGGTCGCGTGCTGGATCGATCTCGATGCACAGACGCTCGCCGCACTCGGCCTCGATCCGCTGCTGTGCGCGCCGCGCGCCGAAGCGGCCTGAGCGCGCGATTGTCGGCCCTCGGAACCGTGCCGTTCGCCATTCAAGGAGATATATACACCGTGGACCATTCATCGGTATTTCGCGCGATGCTGCCCACGTTCGATGCCGGCGAAACCCGCATCGCCGTCGCCTTCCCGTCGTTCGCCGGGCGCCTGCCGCTCGTGCGGCTCGGCAGGCAGGGGCTCGTCTTTCGCGCGCGCGGCGCGATGCCGCCCGTCTGCGGACTGCCCCGCTCCGCGACGCTGTATCTCGACGACGAGCCGCTCTGCACGCTGCGCCTCGTGATCCGCGAAGTCGACTCGTGCGACGACGGCGCGCACGACCTGACGATGCAGCCGTCGGCCGCGAACGGCGACGCGCTCCTCTGGCATGCGCTGCGCACGCGTTGCCGGCATGCGCGGGCGCCGCTCGCGCAACGCGCACCGGGCGGCCGAGCGCCGTCGGCGGCCAACGCGCCAGCGGCGTCGCGCCGGCGCGACGCGTCGACGCGCGACGAACCGTGCGGCTCGCAAGCGGCCGGGGCCGGCATGCGCGTGACGCGCAGCGCGGCGTTCCGGCTCGCGGACCGCGGCGACGCCCTCTTTTTCGCCGATTGGCTCGAATACCACTTCGACGAATTACGCGCGCTCGCGCAAGGCCTGTCGCCGCGGCTGCACCTGAACGAGCTCGAGCGGCACCTGACGGGCGACGAGGTCGACGTGCGCTTCGTCTACGACATCGACGGCCACGCGGACCGTAGAATGCTCACCGATTGCGCGCGGCAAGCATGCGAGTGGATCGCGGCCGAGATGCGCCGCCGCTTCGATCTACCGATTGCCGAGCAGCGCTTCGGCGCGCGCAAGCCGCGCCGCGCAATGCGCTCTACTCGTTTTCGTCGAAATAATAGTGGCCGAACTTGAGCTGCTTCGTCCGAATATAGCGCTCGTTCTCCTCGCGCACCGGCACCGCGAGCGCGACACGCTCGCAGACCGGGATGCCGTGCCGCACGAGCGTGTCGAACTTCTTCGGGTTGTTGCTCATCAGTCGGACCGACGTGACCTTCAGTATCCGCAGGATCGCGGCGGCGGAATCATACTCGCGCGCATCGTCCGGCAGGCCGAGGTCGAGGTTCGCCTCGACGGTGTCGCGCCCCTGCTCCTGCAGCGCATACGCGCGGATCTTGTTGCTCAGGCCGATCCCGCGGCCTTCGTGTCCGCGTAGATACAGCAGCACGCCGCGCCCCTCGGCCGCGATGTAGCGCAAGGCGAGATCGAGTTGCTCGCCGCAATCGCATCGATACGAGCCGAACACGTCGCCCGTCAGGCATTCGGAATGAAGCCGCGTCAGCACCGACGGCTGCTCGGCGACATCGCCCATCACCAGCGCGAGGTGCTCGGCATCGCCGCCCGCGACGCGAAACGCATACGACGTGAAGGTGCCGTAGCGGGTGGGAAGCGTCGCCGTGGCGACGAGCGTCACGCACTCGGGCACGGCGCCGTCGTCGGGCTGCGGCGATTCAGGATGCGAAGACTTCATGGAATGCATCAAACGAAAGAATTAAGGAATGTTCTGGATGGCGAGTGGACGGAGTTTACCGCTAATCTGCGAACTGAACGCACCCGCCCGCGGACGCCGATCTATACTGGATTCTTCACCCGACGCGGCGGCCGCGCGCCGCCTTCCGTGAATCGCCCAGCCAAGGGAGACAGCGTATGAGCCTCACCGTCGCACAGATTCTCAGGTCCAAGCCTGATTCGGGACGCACGATTCACACGATCGAGAAGTCCGATTCCGTCTACAACGCGATCAAGCTGATGGCCGAAAAGAGCATCGGCGCGCTGCTCGTGATGGACGGCGCGGACATTGCCGGCATCGTGACGGAACGCGACTACGCGCGCAAGGTGGTGCTCCTCGACCGTTCGTCGAAGGCGACGCGCGTCGAGGAAATCATGACGTCGAAGGTGCGCTACGTCGAACCGACGCAGACGAGCGACGAGTGCATGGCGCTGATGACGGAACACCGGATGCGCCACTTGCCCGTGCTCGACGACGGCAGGCTCATCGGGCTCGTGTCGATCGGCGACCTTGTGAAAAACGTGATCGCCGATCAGCAGTTTACGATCGATCAGCTGGAGCATTACATCCACGGAATTCCGGCTGCCGTGCACCCGCAGTAGACACGCGCCACGGCGCCTATCAAAAAATGCCCAAACGCATCGCGTCTGGGCAAAGCCGCCGAAGTGCGGCGACGGAGGTTCGGCTCTGCACTCGCGAGCCTCGCGCATCGCACGGGCTCGCGGTTTATGGAATCGACCTCTTCAGGGTTGCCGGCGGCGCTCGGCGCTGCCGGGTGCATTCAGTACGACGTGCCGATCCAGTCAGTTGCCGAAGTAGACCGAATGGCCAAACGAAGGCGAAGTCGGCGACATGCTCGCGCGGCTGCCGGATTCCGATGCGCCGGCCGGCTGCACGCCATAGCCGCTCGTGTCGGCGTGCGTGAGCGTTTGCTGCGCGGGGCGCATGCGTTGCGAAGCAGCCTGGACATTCGCCGGATACTGGGTCTCGCCGGATTCGGGCTTGTAGCCGTTCTGCTCGAGCTGGACGAGCTCGGACTTCACTTGCTCGCGGGTCAGCGGCTGTTGCTGGTCGGCTTGCGCGAAAGAAGCGAGCGGCGCGACGAGCATCGACGCGGCAACGGCTGCATAGACGAACGATTTCATGATGGACCTCCGGAATGTTGTATTGGCGTCGCTCCAGGCACCGTTGTCCGAAGCGATTGATTCCAGTCTAGTCACCGGCATTACAAGGGGAAACCCCTAGTTTAAACATACAGCGTTGCATCAATAGCAATAATTTCAGGCTGTATTGCAGCCGAAAGCCAGTCAAAAGCATCACGACGGCAACAATGGGAAGCGACGCCACAGGCTCGCTCGCCTGCTGTCCGGTTCGTCGTTTTGTTGTATATTTGTAAAGTTTGTCCCGTCTTTCGTCTTTCGTTTCATTGCCTCGATCATGCGCACGCAGACCTTCCACGCCAATATTGCGCACCGCCCGCGCGGTGCGCGCGCGGCCGTGGTCGCCGTCGCGACGCCTCCCCTCCTTCGAAGCACGCTTGCAGCGCCGCTCGCCGCGGCCCGGCGCTTGACCTGACAGCAGCCTCCATCCCGGAGCCGCGTCAGCCAGGCTCCGGGCGATCCCGCAGGTTGGCCACGCCACCCAAGCCGATCATTTGGAGACTGTCATGAAGAACAGGATTTATCAGCTCACCGAACTCGACGTCGCGCGCCTCGAAAAGCACGCGGAACGCAACCCTCGCTACCAGGAAATGCTCGACACGCTGCTAGAGCGTGCGGATATCGTCGAGCCCGACAAGATTCGGGCAAACGTCGTCACGATGAACTCGCAGATCAAGCTGATCGACGAAACGGCCGGCCAGGACATGACCTGGACCATCGTCTATCCGGATGCGGTCAACTTCGAACAGGGCCGGCTGAACGTGTTTTCTCCGGTCGGCATGGCGCTGCTCGGCGCACGCTGCGGCGAAAAAGTGAAAGTCACGCTGCCGGGCGGCGCGGACGCGACGCTGAAAATCGCCGAGATCGTGTACCAGCCGGAAGCGAGCGGCGATTACACCTACTGAACGGCGGCGAATCGCCGGATGCGGCACGGTAGCCGGGCAAGCACGGCCGGCTAGCCAGCCGGCCGCACAGCACGAATGCCGAAGAACGGGCGCGCCGCCCGTCGACGTCGACCCACCAAGAGAAAAGCGAGGATGCATGTGCAACCCTCGCTTTTTTCTTTCACCTCGACGCGCATCGCATCGGCGTCGCGCATAAAAAAAGGCGCCCGAAGGCGCCTTTTCGAGACTGGACAAGCCAGCCGTCAAGCTTAGAAGCGGTGACGCAGACCAACCGTTGCCGCGGTTTGGTTGATCGACGTGCTGAACGGCGTGCTGAGGTCGCCGTTGTAGATCGACGCGTTCGCGTTCTTCGACGAACGTTGGTACACAGCTTGTGCATACACGTCGGTGCGCTTCGACAGAGCGTAGTCGGCCTGGACGCCAACTTGGTTCCAGTGCTGGCTTTCGCCGTTTGCCTTCGCGTTCGTGTACGTGTAAGCAACGCCCAGACCCAGTGCCGGCGTCAGGTTGTACTTCACGTTGGCTTCGTAGTTGTCGGCACGGATGGTCGGCGTGCCGTTTGCCAGGTTGTCGAGGCGCGATTGCGTCCACAGCACGCCGCCTTGCAGCGGGCCGTACGCGTAGCTTGCGCCAGCGCCGTACACGCGCGAACGGCCTTGGATGTTCGCCGCGTTCGTGCCGCCGATGTTGAAGCCGGTCAACGGATCCGTTGCGCCCGTGGTGTTCGCGCCAGCGTTGTTAGCTTGCGAGTACGCAGCACCGACCTTCAGGCCTTGGAACTGGTACGAAGCGCCCGCGCTGTATGCACGGTTGTTCGCGAATTGCGAGTTGTTCGAGAACGAGTACGTGCCGCCGAATTGCAGGCCGGCGTAGTTCGCGCTCGTGAACTTGACCGTGTTGTTCACCGCGACGTCGCCGTTCGTGTTCAGGCGGTCGTTGTTGAGCGGGTGAGCGAAGTACGTGCCGCCCCAGGTGCCCGTTGCCGACAGCGGCGACAGGTAGTCTTGGGTTGCGTCGTACTGACGGCCCAGCGTGACGGTGCCGTAGTTGCTCGACAGGCCGACGAACGCTTGACGGTTGAACATGCCGCCACCGTTGTTGAAGCGGCCGTTACCGATGTTGAAGCCGCTTTCCAACGTGAAGATTGCCTTCAGGCCGCCACCCAGGTCTTCCGAGCCGCGCAGACCGAAACGGCTTTGATCGACGCCCGAGCCGACCGACCACAGCGACTTGCCCGAGCCCGACGGCGTCGCGACGTTGCTTTGGTACGTGATGCCTGCGTCGAGCACGCCGTACAGCGTGACGCTGCTTTGCGCGTGTGCGACGGTGGCGAACGATGCAGCAACTGCTGCAACAATCAGAGTCTTGTTCATGCGTGGAGCTCCCTTTTAAAAAAGGTAGGCCTTGCGACCTCGTTTCGATAAACGGTCTGCAACCGCCCGGAAGCGCCATATCGGCTTGCGAAACTTCCTGCATGGCCGCGCCCGGATGGTTGCCCGTTCTGGGAACCGTGAGTTTAGGGGTGTACCCTAGGGGCGCCATTCGCGAATAAAGAAATAAGCTTTTCCAGAACTAGAAATAATAGAAATGCCGACCTCTTATAAGTATTTGTTTTGTCGCAAGTTTTTGACCTCTTGACACCTCCTTTTTGGCGGTCTCGCCAAGATCATTCCTCTGTGTCAGCGTCTTGACGGTTGCGTATAAACAACAAACGCCTTCCAGTAAAACCGGCGGATTCGGTATTTTTTACTCATTTAAGCGCACTCGGCGTCGCCAAAACGAAAGACTATCGCCAGCATACTTTCGATAGATCTCGTTCGCTCCACCAGTCCGCACCACGGTTGGGCGCCGTAACAGCCGTTACAGGGTTCGTAACGATAGCCTGCTTGCAACGCGTTAGGGTCGAACCTGCGGCGGCGCTTCGGCTTGCGCCGCTTCCGGTTCACTCCATGGAGCAACCATGAATCGACGTCAATTTCTCCACACGCTTTCGCTCGGCGGCATCGCACTTGCCGGCGGCCTCGGATTCGGCACCGCCGCAACCGCCCAGCAGCCGCCCGGGCCGCCGCAATCGCCACAGTCGCCGCCCGGCTATCGGCCGCCCGACTACCGCCCGCCGATGCAGCCTCAGCCCGCCAGGCCGCCGTACCATGGTCGCCCGGACCGTCCGCCGCCGCCGCTTCGGCACGAGCGCCGCCCCGCGCCGCCGCGCCCGCGCGGTTATGTATGGACGAGCGGCTATTGGGGCTGGCGCGGCGGCCGGTATGTATGGATTCCGGGCCGCTGGATCGCGGCGCGCCCCGGCCACCGCTGGGTGCCCGGCCATTGGCAGCAACGCTCGGGCGCCTGGATCTACATCGAAGGGCGATGGAATTGAGCGCGTCTCGCGGGCGCGCGAATGCCGGCCGCGACGCGGATCGCTCGAGGAGCGCGGCTATTCGGCGCGTTCGATGAACGGCAAGCGAACTCGCGGCCGGCGCAGCGGTTCGTCGGAGCAGTTCGTCGGAGCAGTTCGTCGGAGCGGTTCGTCGACCGATACGGCGATGCGGATCGCCGTGCGATGGTGCGGGCGCGATTGCGGGAAGCGCAACGCAGGCAATCGTCCGCCCGCCTCCCGCCGAGGCGGGCACCACGGACGCTATCGCGCCGATTGCGAACATCAATCGCCCCTAGTCAATAGAGTGTTGCTGTCTATATCGTCATTGACCGATCTAAGCTTCGGGGACCGACGATCCGCACGATTGCACCGCCCTGCCGATGAATCTCGACGCCGACGCCATTCACAAAGCGCTCGCGAGCCCCGTGCGCCGCGCGATCCTCGCGTGGCTCAAGGAGCCGGACAAGCACTTCCCGGCCTCGCACGCAGGACCGTTTCCGCACGGGGTCTGCGCAGGCCAGATCGATGCGCTGTGCGGACTGTCGCAATCGACCGTGTCCGCGCATCTCGCCGCGCTCGAGCGCGCCGGGCTCGTCACGTCGACCCGCGTCGGCCAATGGGCGTTCTTCAAGCGCAACGACGCGGTGATTCAAGCGTTTCTCGATTCGCTGCATCGCGGCCTTTGACACCCGCCCGTTCGCCGCAAGGGCTTAGCCACACTCGATGAGGTCCCTCATGCCTTCTCTGTTCGATCCGCTGACCATCGGCGACCTGACGCTGCCGAACCGCATCATCATGGCGCCGCTGACTCGCGCCCGCGCCGGCGATTCGCGCGTTCCCAACGCGCTGATGGCGCGGTACTACGCCGAGCGCGCGTCCGCGGGGCTCATCATCAGCGAGGCGACATCGGTCACGCCGCAGGGCGTCGGCTACGCGAACACGCCCGGCATCTGGTCACCCGAGCAGGTCGAGGGCTGGCGGCAAGTGACGGACGCCGTTCATGCGGCCGGCGGCCGTATCTTCCTGCAGCTCTGGCACGTCGGCCGCGTATCCGACCCGGTCTTTCTCGACGGCGCGCTGCCCGTCGCGCCGAGCGCGATCGCGCCCGGCGGCCACGTGAGCCTCGTGCGCCCGCAGCGGCCCTATGTGACGCCTCGCGCGATCGAGCTCGACGAGATCCCGGGCGTCGTCGCCGCATTCCGCCGCGGCGCGGAGAACGCGCGCGCGGCCGGCTTCGACGGCGTCGAGGTGCACGGCGCGAACGGCTATCTGCTCGATCAGTTCCTGCAGGACGGCTCGAACCGCCGCACCGACGCGTACGGCGGCTCGATCGAGAATCGCGCGCGCCTCTTGCTCGAGGTGGTCGACGCGGCGATCGACGTCTGGGGCGCGGCGCGCGTCGGCGTGCACCTCGCGCCGCGCGGCGATTCGCACACGATGGGCGATTCGAACCCGGCCGCGACGTTCGGCTACGTCGCGCGCGAACTCGGCCGACGCAACATCGCATTCCTGTTCGCGCGCGAATCGCTCGGCGGCGACGCCATCGGCCCGCAATTGAAGGAAGCGTTCGGCGGCCCGTTCATCTCGAACGAGAAATTCACGCTCGAAAGCGCGCAAGCGGCGCTCGAAGCCGGGCAGGCGGACGCGGTCGCGTGGGGCCAGCTCTTCATCGCGAATCCGGACCTGCCGCGTCGATTCGAGCTGAATGCGCCGCTCAATCAGCCGAATTCCGCGACGTTCTATTCGGAAGGCGAAACGGGGTATACGGATTACCCGACGCTCGAAAGCGCGGCGTGAGGACGTTTGTGGACCGGGGCGGGCCGATCGCGGGTGGTTGAGCGTCGGCTCTTCCGGTTTTCGGAATTCGGCGTGGCGGCCGGTGTTCGGTGTTCGGTGTTCGGTGGTCGGTGTTCGGTGGTCGGTGGTCGGTGGTCGGTGGTCGGTGGTCGGCGGTCGGCGGTCGGCGGTCGGCGGTCGGCGGTCGGCGGTCGGCGGTCGGCGGTCGGCGGTCGGCGGTCGGCGGTCGGCGGTCGAGCATGGTCGGTGTACCGTTCGTCGAATTCCAGCGCCGATGCCGGCGCTACTCGCCGACGGGGCGGCTCATGAACACGCGCTGCGATTCGTCGAGCCCGTGCGCGACGTGCGCCGCGCGTATCGCCGCCAGCACGGGATCGAGCATGTCGTCGTCGAGATCGACGAAGCCGAGGCGGCGGTAATACGGCGCGTTCCACGGCACGTGCCGGAACGTCGACAGCACGATCTGCCGCACGCCCGCGCCGGGCGCGCGCGCCGCGACGGCCTCGATCAGCGCGGAGCCGATTCGCCGCCCCGCATGCTCGGGCGCAACGTCCAGTTCCTCGAGATAGAGACGCGACGCGTCGAGCATTCTGTACATCGCAAAGCCGACGATGCGTCCGCAGGCGTCATCGACGGCGACGAGCGCGCGATCGCCGTCGATCCGCGCGCGCAGATCGGCCAGGTCGGTCGGCGGGCTTGACGCGATGTGCGGCATGCCGACATCGCCGAAACGGCGCGCGGCGGCGGCTTCGATGTCGGCCATCAGCGGCGCTTCATCGATGCGCGCGGCACGGATGCGGATCGGGGTTCGTTGCGCGGTGGAGTCGGATTCGGTCACAGTCGAATGGCCAATCGGTCGGTTGGATGCGAGTCGCCGCCACTATAATGAATTCTTCGCGTCGTTTGCCATCGTGCATCGCACCGGGAGATTCGACATGCCGCTTTCCAGCCTGGCCGTCTTCGCCGCCGCACTCCTGATCGCCGCCGGCTCGCCGGGCCCGAGCATCGCCGCATTGGTCGCCCGCGTACTGACGAACGGCATGCGTGATGTCCTGCCGTTTCTCGCGGCGATGTGGCTTGGCGAAGTGATCTGGCTCACGTGCGCGGTCGCGGGGCTCGCCGTGGTCGCGCGCACGTTCGCGGTCGGCTTTCTCGTGCTGAAGTTCGTCGGCATCGCCTACCTGCTGTTTCTCGCGTGGAAGATGTGGTTCGCGCCCTCCGACGTACAATCCGGCACGCTTCCGAGCGGACAATCGCCGTTGCGCATGTTCCTGGCCGGTCTCGCGGTTACGCTAGGGAACCCGAAAATCATGATCTTCTACGTCGCATTACTGCCGACGATGGTCGATCTGTCGCACGTCGGCGCCGTCGCATGGTTCGAGTTGACGCTGACGCTGCTGGTCGTATTGATCGCGATCGACTGCACATGGGCGTTGCTCGCCGCGCGCGCCCGAGCGCTGCTGACGAGCCGTCGCGCAGTGAAGGCCGCCAATCGAGCGAGCGCGGCCGCGATGGCGGGCGCCGCCGCCGCGATCGCGACGCGCTAGCCGCGCGGCAAAACGATGCGCCTGTGCGCCATTTCGCGCAGGCAGCGCCGCCAGACCGCGCGCCGCGCGTCAGCAACGCTTGGAGAAATGCACGAGGTGTCCGCCTTTGAACGCCTCTTCGCGATCGATCCCACAACCTGGCCGACCGCACATCTCGACGTTCCGGACAAACAACGTGTTCGTGTAGCGGCGGATCTCCACGCGGCCGCGCGACGCCGCCCCCCCCGTTGCGCGAAGTCCGGCAATCGGCGAGCGAGGCCCCACCCTTGATACGCCGGCAGAACCGCGACGTTCTCGATCGCCACGTGATCGTCGTTGAGCACCAGTTCGATCAGCGCGACCGGAATTTCGCCGGCCTCCATCAAATGAACGAGAGGATTCGCCACCGCCTCGGCATGATCCGCCGTCATCCGCTTAGACTCACGGCCGACGAGCGGCACCCGTTTCGCATGCGCCGCTCGCGTCAACGCGCGAATCGCGGACACGTCCCGAGGGGCCGCCCGCCTCGGCGCGGAAATCGCTGCGTTCATTGCAGCCTCTGCCGATAACACGCAATCGCTCAATCGCGCGTTGCGACAACGTGGCGAGCACAGCCGCATTCGCTCCTTCCCGCGCGGTTCGCGCAGAAATGAAGCGCCTCCTCGGCGCTCGCGCGCACGTTCCCGCATTCGCCGTGTGTCAGAAATCCACCTTCACCCCCGCCATCACCGCGAGTTGTCGATTCGAGTTGCTGTTCGCGAGCACGGGAATCTGCGCGTAATTCGCGGGGGCGCCGTTCGCGTCGCTGCCGAGCCCGCGCCCCGATGCGATCTGGCCGATCGCGACCGCGTAGAGCACAGTCCGTTTCGACAAGCTGTAGTTCGCGCCGACATTCAGTTGATGAAAGCGCGTCGTCCCGCGCGGGTCGGCCTTCGCATTGTTGAAAATGTACGCGACGCCGCCGCGCAGCATCGGCGTGAACGCATACGCCGCGTTCAGCTCGGCGATGTCGAACGCGATCGACGCGCGCGACGGATGCGCGGCAGCCGCAAAATACGCGCTATCGCCCAAACGAGTATGCGTGTACGTGAGCGCGATGGTCGCTTCGCCGAACGCGATCGATCCGCCGACGCCGAACGCCTGCATCGACACCCCATCCTGAAGCAAGCAGTACATCGCGCCCGCGTTGCCGCACGCGAAATCGCCGATGTATCCGCTCGCGCCGCCGAGCGCCGCGTCGAGCGGCTGCCGCAAGTTCAAATAGCCGATGCCGAACGATACCGGCGCGCGGTTGTATGCGGCCGCGACCGCATAGCCGCGATGCGCCGAAAAATCCCCCGCCCGGCCGCCGAAGCTGAACGTGCCGCCGAACGTCAGTCCGTGAAAATCGGCGCTCGTGAACTTGATCGCGTTGTTGAAGTTGAACGCCGCGTTCAGATTGTCGACGTCGCCGAGATGCGAGCCGTACGGGGTCGCCCAGTTGTTGCTCGAAACATATGCGCCGAGCGTATCGGTGTACGAATCGTATTGGCGTCCGACGCCGAGCGTGCCGTACGCTTCGTGACGCAGGCCGACCCACGCCTGGCGGCTGAACGCCGCGCCGCCCTGCAATGCCTGGCCGTTCGCCGACAGGAACTGCTGCTCGAGCGCGAACACTGCCTTCAAGCCGCCGCCGAGCGCCTCCGCGCCTTGCAAACCCCATCGCGACGGCACCAGGTTTCCGCCGCCCATTAGCCATGCGTGGCCGCCGCTCACGCCGCCGTCCGCGTGCGTGACCTGCTGATTGGTCGAATAGATGACGCCGGTGTCCACCGTGCCGTACAGCGTGACGCTGCTTTGCGCGCAAGCGGGCGCGACGGCTGCGCCGGCGACGCCGGCCGCGATCCAGGCTTTGATCCGCATGTCCCCCACTCCCGTCGTTGATTTGGATTGCCAATCGACTGGTCGACGCGGCTCGATCGGCGGCAGTGGTGGAACTCTATCCAGCGAAAATCTTGGCCCTGTATCCCAAATCGGCAAATGCGTCGCCGCGATGACGGGCGAGGTCGGGATTGCGAACGGACAGACGTGCGCACGGGCGCTTCGCGCACGCAGCGGACGCGGCGCGGGCGGCGGACGCGGCGCGCACGCAACGCGCCATGCCGACGACGTTCAGGACGAGCGCCGCGTCTGCGACGGCAGCTCGCCGAACAGGCCGCGATACTCGCGTGCGAAATAGCCGAGATGCGTGAAGCCCCAACGCGCGGCGGCCTCGCCGACGCATAGCGCATCGGCGGACGTCGTGCGCAGCAGGCGGCGCACCGCGTTCAGGCGGATCGTTCGCAAGTAGGTGACGGGCGTCACGTCGGCGACGCGCTGGAAGCTCGTCTGCAGCGTGCGCCGGCTGCAGCGCAGCGCGCGGCACAGCTCGAGCACCGTCACGGGCTCTTCGGGCCGCGCCCCCAGATAACGCTCGCAGCGCCGGACGATGTCGCTGTACGTCGCATGCGTGATGTCTCGCCGCTCTTCGCCCACCGCGCTCGCGAGCGCATCGAGGAACACGCCGAGCATCGCATCGCGAAACATCTTGCGCGTCGCGTCGTATTCGAGCCACGCCGGGTTGCGCTGCGCCTCGTCGATGTACGTCGACAGGCGCGCGCCGAGCGCCGCGCCCCGCTCGTCCGCGAGCCGGATCACGTGTCGCGGCGCGCGGCTGTCGCGCGTTCCGAATTCTGCCTCGCACAGCTCGTCGATCATGTCCGGTGCGGCGCTGATGCCGACGAGCCGCATCCCCTCCGGCGTGTAGAACTCGAAATCCTCGCTGGGGCGCAGCGCGAGAAGCGCGTAGCCGTCGACGTGCTGCCGCTGGAACGTCCCCGACAGCGGCGCGAGCACGGGCACCGCGAGCGACATGCGCCCCTCCGGCGACATGCCCGTCTGCGCGACGCGGCGGTTCGTCGTTTCGCGGAAGAAATGGAAATCGTCGTACAAAACCTGCGTGACCGTGCCCTTGAAACGGCCGGGCGTCATCTGCCGGTAGACCTGACGCCAGCCGGCGATGGCGAGCCCGTGGTCGTGGACGTCTTCGAGCGAACGCGACTGGAACAACATCGATGCCTCCAGAGAATTCCGATGCGGCGTGACGGCGGCGGCGACAGCCACCCGCGCGGCGGTGCGCACGCGCTCGGCCGACGGCCCGTCGTCAATCGCCCGACGCACGCGCAAGCGCGGCTTCGAAACCGGCGAACGCCGCACGCAGCGCTTCGCACTGCGTATCGGCGAGACGCACGTAGCGCCGGAACGACGGCATCCTGCCGACCACTTCGCTGCCGCCGAACGGCACGATGCTGAACACCCAGCGCGGGCCGCGCGCGGCGATTTCACAGTATGTCAGATCGAGCGCCGCGAGCGGCACGCCGAGCGCGGGCGTGGCGAGCAGCGCCGCGACATGCGCGGCGAATTGCGCGTCGGCGTCGCGCGCGATCGCTGCCTCGACCGGCCCGCGGCGCACCCAGCCGCGCGCGGCGATCGACGCCGATCCGTTCGCCACGGGGCCGGCGAGCGTCCGCTCCAACCGCACGCTGACCGTATGCAGCAGAAATTGCCGGTCGACGCGCTCGGCCGCGTGCAGTTCGATGCCGTCGTCGAGCAAGATCCGCGCGGCGGCGGGCTCACCGTCGACGGCGAGCATTGCGCGCAGATCCGCGGCGACGCGCGCGAGCGTCGCGCCGCACCGATAACCGGGCACGGGCGCCGGCGCGAACCAGCGCCGCCACCCGGCCGCGGATGCGGCGCGGCCGGCCGCCGTCGCGCGCCCGCTCATCGCACGTGCTCGTTGTGCAGCACTTCCTCGACGGGCACCGGCCTGAACGGATGCTTGCGCTGCACGACGACCGTCCAGAACAGCGCATAGAGCGCGGTGCATCCGAGCATCGTGCCGAACGGCACGTAGACGTCGCGGCTGTTCATCCCCGGCGGCGCGATGTACCAGATCGCGAGCACGATGCCGACGCTCGACACGATCTGCGGCAGCGGAAACCACGGCGACCGGTACGGCCGCGGCAGGTCAGGGCGGCGAATTCGCAGCATCACGACCGACAGCGTGACGAGCAGGTACGCGGTGCCCCACGCGCAGGTCGCGGCGAGCACGAGGTGCATGATGCTGTCGAGGTCGCCGTGGATGATCCACGCGTGCGCGATCGGCACGACGGCCGCCGCGACGATGCCGACGACGGGCGTTCTGAAGCGCGGATGCAGGTAGGCGAAGCATTTCGGCAGCGCGCCGTCGACGGCCATTCCGTACAGGATGCGCGGCAGCCCGGCCATCAGCGTGTTGATCGTGGCCGCGCCCGCGAACAGGAACGCGACGCCGAACCACACGCGCCCGAACGGGCCGAGCACCTGCAACGCGAACGCGGGAATCGCGCCCGGCGTGTCGAGCAGATGCGTGAGGCCGTCGGCCGTCACCGCGACGTTCGGCACCTGGCGCTTGATCGCCGCGCCGTAGAGAAACATGCAGACCGCGACGCCCGCGAGCCCGAGCGCCATCGCGCGCGGAATCGTCTTGCCGGGCGTCTTCATTTCCGGCGCGAGCGGCGTGACGAACTCGCAGCCGACGAACATGAACATCGCCATCCCGACGAGCGACAGCACGGCCGGCACCGACGCGCCGATTTCCGAGCGCCCGAACCAGCCGTCGAGCTGCACGGCGGGCGCCGCCGCGAGCCCGAGCACGCCGAAGATCATCAGCGACAGCCACATGCCGATCGTCAGCACGACCTCGAGCTTGCTGAACACCTTGATGCCGATGATGTTCGTGACCGCGAACGTCGCGACGAGGCCGACGCCGACGAGCCACGCGCTGTTGTGCCGCTCGAACGCGGCGTTCAGCGATTCGAAGTTGACGAGCGCCATGATGCCGCTCAGGATCGTCTCGGCCGTGCCCGCGAACACGTGGACGAGAAAGTACGCGGAAATCGTGCCCGTGATCGCCCAGAAACGGCCGAGCCCGCACGACAGGTAATCGTAGACGGAGCCGGCCGTCGGCAACATCGCGGCCGCCTCGGAGAACGTCGTCGCCTGCGCCTGCATCATCACGAACGCGATGATCATCGCGACCGCGAACGCCCAGCCGCCCATCCCGAAGCCGGACGTCGCGGTCAGGATCACCGGGCTCGCCATGATGAGGCCGACGGCGCTCGCGAGCGCCGTCGGAAAACCCACCGCGCCCGCCGCCAGCGCGGGCCGGCCGCTCGCGCCGCCCGCCGCCGATCCCGCCCCCGCATTCGAATAGTCTGACAAATCCGACATCCTCGTCTCCTTTGCGATGCGTCAATGTCGAGAAAATACGGAGGCCAAAATTCCTGCATGTAGCGCAAATTGGCAAAACGGCCGGGGCTGCGCGCACGCCGCCCCGGCCGTCGGCCATCCGTCGCCTGCGATCGTCGCGATCAGCCGCCCGCGAACGGCGTCGCCTCGAAGCCGGCCTCGAGGCCCGCGACGATCCGCTCGATCTGCTCGCGCTCGATCACGAGCGGCGGCGACAGGATGATCTTCGTGCCGACCGGCCGCACGAGCACGCCGTGCTCGCGCGCGACCTCGGCAACCGCGTTCGCGTAGCCGGACATCGGATCGATCGGCGTGCGCGTCGCCTTGTCGGCGACGAGATCGAGCGCGACCATCAGCCCCTTGCCGCGCACTTCGCCGACCGAACCGAAGCGCTCGACGAACGGCTGCAGCGATTCGAGCAGGTGCGCGCCCTGCTTCGCCGCGTTCGCGGGCAGATCCTCGCGCAGCACGATGTCGAGGCTCGCGAGCGCCGCCGCGCACGCGACCGGATGCCCCGAGTACGTGTAGCCGTGCATGATCGCGCCGCTGAAATCCGCGTTCGACGCGAACGCCTCCTCGATCCGCGCGTTCACCGCGGTCGCGCCGAGCGGCACGTAGCCGGACGAGATGCCTTTCGCGAGACACATGATGTCGGGCTTCACGCCCCAGCCGCGGCTGCCGAACAGGCTGCCGCTGCGCCCGAAGCCCGTCACGACTTCGTCGGCGATCAGAAGCACGCCGTAGCGATCGCAGACTTCACGCACGAGCGGCCAGTAGTTCGCGGGCGGCACGATCACGCCGCCCGCGCCCTGGATCGGCTCGGCGATGAACGCGGCGACGGTGTCCGGACTCTGGAACAGGATCTCGCGCTCGAGCAGCTCCGCGCAGATGCGGCCGAGTTCTTCGGGGTCCTGCGTGAACGGATTGCGGTAGATCCAAGGCGTCTCGACGTGAAAGCAGCCGGGCAGGTTCGGCTCGTAGTTGCGCCGGAACACCGTGTTGCCGTTCACCGACGCGCTGCCGAAATGCGTGCCGTGGTAGCCCTGCTTCAGCGAGATGAACTTCGTGCGATCCGCTTGCCCGCGCACTTTCCAGTACTGGCGCGCGATCTTGAGCGCCGTCTCGACCGAATCCGAGCCTCCCGAGCTGTACAGCACGCGGCGCATCCCTTCGGGCTCCATCATGTCGATCAGCCGCTTCGACAGCTCCTCGGCGCGCGGATGCGTGATGCCGTCGAACAGCTGGAAGTATTCGAGCTCGTCGAGCTGGCGCACGATCGCCTGCTTGACCTCGGCGCGGTTATGGCCGACGTTGACGTTCCATAGGCCCGCGACGCCGTCGACGAGCTGATGCCCGCGCTCGTCGTACACGTAGCAGCCCTCGCCGCGCACGATGCGGATCGGCTCGCGGCGCTTCATGTCGTTCGGGTGCAGCATCGGGTGCCAGAAACGGGAATCGTTGTAGCTCATTGCATTGCTCCGGGGAAGAATCGAGCCGCCCGCGCGTTCAGTGCGCGATGCAGACGGATTTGGTTTCGGTGAAGCCTTCGATCGCATGATGGCCGAACTCTCGGCCGATGCCCGACTGCTTGTAGCCGCCGAACGGCATCGACGGATCGAGCGGGATGTGGCAATTGACCCAGACCGTGCCCGCCTCGATCCGCGGCACGAGATCCATCACCGCCTTCAGGTCGTTGCTCCAGAGGCTCGCGGCGAGCCCGTACGGCGACGCGTTCGCGAGCCGCACCGCGTCGGCCGGATCGTCGAACGGCAGCACGACGACGACCGGGCCGAACACTTCGTCGCGCACGATCGCGCTGTCGTGCGCCGCGTCGGCGATCACGGCCGGGCGCACGAAGTAGCCGGGCAGATCGTCGGCGGGCGAGCCGCCCGCGAGGAACGTGAGGCCGTCGCGGCGCGCCGCCTCGATGTGCCCGACGACCTTGTCGCGATGGTGCGCGGACACGAGCGGGTTGATCTGCGCGGCGGGATCGAGGCCCGGGCCGAGCCGCATCGACGCCGCAATGCCGGCGAGCCCGTCCGCGAGCCGGCGAAACTTGCTGCGGTGCACGTAGATGCGCGACGCGGCCGCGCACACCTGCCCCTGGTTGAAGAACGCGCCCGCCGCCACGCCGCCGAGCGCTTGCTCGACGTCGACGTCCTCGAGCATCACGATCGGATTCTTGCCGCCCAGCTCGAGCGAGAAGCGCGTCATGTTCTGCACGGCGGCCGCGCCGACGAGCTTGCCCGTCGCGGTCGAGCCGGTGAACGAGATCTTGCGGATCGACGGATGGCTCGCGAGCGCGGCGCCGCATTCGCGCCCGCCCGTCACCACGTTGAACACGCCCGCCGGCACGCCCGCTTCGAGCGCGAGCTCGGCAAGCCTCAGCGCCGTGAGCGGAGTCTCGGGCGACGGCTTCAGGACGACCGTGCAGCCTGCCGCAAGCGCCGGCACGAGCTTCCAGACGGCGATCATCAGCGGGAAATTCCACGGCACGATCGCGGCGACGACGCCAACCGGCTCCTTGCGCGTGTACGCGGTGTAGCGCGCGCCGGGCGGAAACGGGATCGATACGTCGAGCGTCTCGCCGGTGATCTTCGTCGCCCAGCCGGCCATGTAGCGAACGTACTCGATCGTCGCGCCGACCTCGACGCCGCGCGATACCAGAATCGACTTGCCCTGGTTCAGCGTTTCGAGCTGCGCGAGTTCCTCGGCATGCGCGTCGAGCACGTCGGCGAGCTTCAGCAGGATGCGCTCGCGATCGGCGGGCCGCAGCCCGCTCCACGCGCGCGCGTCGAATGCGCGCTTCGCGCTCGCGACGGCGGCGTCGACATCGTGCGCGTCGGCGTCCGGCACGCGCGAAAGACGCTCGCCCGTCGCCGGGTCGAACACGTCGAGCCGGCGCGGCGAATGCGCGGCACGCATCGCGCCGTCGACGAAGATCCCGAATTCGCGCTCGGTGAACGCGCGCACCGCATCGGTCACGGTGACGATGTCCGTCTTTGTCATAAGCGTCTCGCAATGGTGGTTTGACCGTTCGACGCCCGCGCGAAAAGACGGCCGCGCGGGCGATTGCGCACCACTGTAGCGACCGCGTTTCGCGGCGGGTTAGCGCAAATTGGCAGGTTGGCGGGGGACGGCGCGACGCCGGGGAGGAGGCTGTGTTTGGGCTTTGGGCTTTGGGCTTCGGGCTTCGGGCTTCGGGCTTTGGACGCTCGGCTCAGGTCTTTACTCATCCAACCTTTGCCGTTTCGGCTTTCGGCTTTCGGCTTTCGGCTTTCGGCTTTCGGCTTTCGGCTTTCGACTTTCGACTTTCGACTTTCGACAGCCGGCAGTCGGCAGTCGGCAGTCGGCCGGGAATTCAAGACACGTCGCTTCCGCGAATCAAGCGGCCACGCTCCGCATTCTTCGCCTCGACCGCCTTCGCGGCCACGCGAACAGCGCCGCGCGGCGGCCGCATCTTCCGCCTCCGCGCCACCCGAGCGCCAGTCAAAGGAACAGCGCGCCGACGAGCTCGGTCCGGTTCGATACGCCAAGCTTGCGAAACATCCGCAGCAAGTGCGTCTTGACGGTCGGCTGGCCGAGCGATAGATCGCGCGCGATCTGCTTGTTCGAGCGCCCGTCACGCACGAGGCGTGCGATCTGCTCCTCGCGATGCGTGAGCCGCGCGTCGCATGCGATCCGCCGAATCCCGCGCACCGCACGCAACGGCGGCAGCAGCGCCACCTCGATGACCGGCTGGATCACGCGCAGCGCCGCAATCTCGGCTGCCGAATAGCGACCGCCCCCCTCCAGACGCAGCAGCGAGAACGCGGCAATCACCGCGCCGCCGTCGCGCAGCAGCACCTCGACGACGTCGGCGACGCCGTGCCGCCGCAGGAAGCCCGTCCAGTAAGACGACGCGTCGCGCCGTTCGTCCGGCAACTGCGACGCGAGCGTGACCACCGCGCCCGGCTGCGCCGCGCAACGCGACGGATGCAGCGGATCGAGCGGCCGGTAGCGGCTCACGTATGCGCGGTGCATCCCGGCCGTCATCCCGAACAACTCGAAATCGACGGGCTCGCCGCTCGCGTCGATCCGGTAGAACACCGTCGCCGTCGGCCGCGCGAGCGCCTGCAGCGAAGCCACGCAGGTTCGCAACGCATGCGCGTACGACGCGCAGTGCACGTCGGCATCGGGTTCGGCTGGGTCGTGCGTCACTGGGTCGTGCGTCATGGCGGCGGGCATCTCGATCGCGAGCGGGCGACTCCGGCAGCATGGGCGCGCCGCCGTCGCAACGGTGAGCACGGATCGGCAAATCGTACGGGCGTCAAGTCAGCCGAGCGACAAATATCGCGCCGCGCGTGCGATCCCTACACTCGTTCTGCAGTCACGGCCATCGATCACCGATTCGAGGAGGACCGAGCATGAAAACCGCTTCACCGCGCGCCGTCGTCGAGACGGGCGCCGAAACCTGCATCGACGCCGCTTGCGCCGCACGTTTCGCGACTCAGGGCGGACGAGTCGCGCGAATCGGCCGTCCGCAGGTGCCGCCCGGCTCGCACGCCGTGCAAACCGCCGCGGACACGAGCCGGCGCTCGCGCGCGAGACATCCCGGCGACTTCCGACACCAGGCCGCTCGCCGACGCTGCCCGCTCGTCGCGCCGGCGCACGCCGGCGCTCGTCCCCCGCCGTGCCATTCGACGCTATGCGAGCGTCGCGCCGGTCTCCGGCAGCGTCGCGCCGCCGTCGACGACGATCGTCTGTCCGGTGATGTAGCCGGCCGCGTCCGACGCGAGGAACAGCATCGCGGCCGCAATGTCCTCCGGCTCGCCAAGACGGCCGAGCGGCACGCCGCGCGCGATCCGCTCGCTGTGCGCCGCATCGCCGAGATTGCCGGCGGCCGGCGTGCGGATCATGCCCGGCTCGACGCCGTTGACGGTCACGTTCCGGCTCGCGAGCTCGAGCGCCGCCGCGCGGATGAAGCCGTTCACGCCGGCCTTCGACGACGCGTAATGCGCGAGCCCCGGATATGCGACGCGCGGGCCCGTCACCGACGACGTCGCGAGCATGCGCCCCCGCCCGACGCGCTCGAAGGCAGGCAGCGCCGCCTGCGCGAGCCAGAACAGAGCGGACAGATTGACGGCGAGCGTGCGCTCGAGCACGTCGTGTGAGATCGCGTCGAACGGCGTCAGCGGAAAATACGCGGCGTTGTGCACGACGACGTCGAGCCGCCCGCTGTCCGCCTCGACCTGCGCGACGAGCGCGAACAGCTCGTCGCGCCGCGCGGCGTCGACACGGTACGCGCGCACCGCCTGCTCGCCCCGAGCCGCGCGGCCGCCCTCGCGCCCGCGCGCGGCGAGCCGCGCGGCAAGCGCGGCAGCCGCGTCGTGCTGCAAATCGGCGATCGCGACGGTCGCGCCGGCGGCGGCGAACGCTTCGGCGATCGCCGCGCCGATTCCCTGCGCGCCGCCCGTCACGAGTACGGTGCGGCCGCCGAAATCGGCAACGAGCCGTCCGCGCGGAAGCGTCGCGTGCTTCGAGTCGGCGCCGTTCATCGCGCGAGCGGGTGCACGGTTTCGTTCAGCACCTGTGCGCGAGCGCCGATCGGGAAATTCGACAGTGCGCCGAAGTCGCCCTCGCGGTAGCCGAAGATCTTGCCGTCCGTCTTGCACCGGTCCAGATCGATCAGCACGACGCCGAGCGTCGGCACGATCTTCTCGCGCCAGACGAACAGGTACAGCGCGTCGGCGAGCTTGAAGTAATGGCAGCGGTCGACGTCCGCGAGCCCGCGCTCGACGCCTTCCAGGCAATGCCACGCGTAGAAGTCGTCGTTCAGGTAGATGTGCTCGTAGCACTCCGTCGGGCTGTAACGGTACATCGTCCGCTTGCCGATCAGCTCACGCGTCGGCGCGTGCAGCGGGCCGGGCGCCGCGGCACCCACGATCGCGCCGTGGCGGAACGCCGCCTCGACGCCCGTCAGCGGCAGCCCGCGCGCGACACGCGAGAATGCATCGATGCGCACGTCGCCCTCGGTCGGCAGCACGCCTTCGACCGACGTCCAGACGGCCCGCGGCAAATCGAGCACGATGCTGACCGACGTCGCGCGGCGGGTCGGGTCGACATAGTCGACGAAGTAGATGCCGTCGCGCAGCTGCGTCGCGCGGTACGCGGCCTCGCCGCCTGCCCCGGCGGCATCGCTTGCGTCGCGTGCCGCCCGCTGCTCGCGCCAGTGCAGCGTCGATCGGTCGGCGAACGTGTATTCGCGCGTCGCGCCGTCCGTCGCCGTGAGCGTGAGCGTGCGCCCCGCGAGATCGTCGACGGGTTCGAGTATGTGGCTGTCGGGCGCGAAGCCTTCGGCCAGCGCGCCGACTTGAATGAAGACCGGATCTGCTCCCATGCTTTCCTCCGATTGAGCGACGCGCCGGCGGGCGCGATCGCGAAACAGGAGGCTATGGTGCCCGCGCGCCTGACGGCGCGGTATCGACCGAATGGATGAACGGCGGCAGCGGCGGCGGTTGCCAAGCGGATGCGTTTCGCAAGCGCGCCGCACGCACGACGCGATCCAACCATGCGGCAAACGGCAATCGACGCCCGTTCCACGACGTCGCGCAGCATCGACAGCCCCGGCGCCGTCGGAACGGCGCCGGCAGGCTCACGCACAGCGGGCCGCCCGCCTCCCGACGGCGATGCGCGCGCGCTGATTCGCGTTTCAGCGCCGCGCCCGCACGCATCCGCCCCCCGGGCCGTCGCAACCGCGCGTCACGATCCGACCCGGCGCGCTCCGCCGCGCCGACGGGATCGCCCGCTTACGGCGCGCTCGCGTCGTCGAGCCGCTTGACGTCGTCCGCGTCGAGCCGCAGCCGGATCGCCGCGCCGAGCGCACCCAATTGCTCGACCGACGTCGCGCTCGCGATCGGCGCGGTGACGCTCGGCCGCGCGATCTGCCACGCGAGCGCAACCGACGTCGGCGTCGAGTCGTGCTTCGCCGCGACCTCATCGAGCGCCTCGAGAATCCGCAAGCCGCGCGGGTTCAGGTATTGCTCGACGCGCCCGCCGCGCGCGCTTTTCTTCAGGTCCGCCTCGGTGCGGTACTTGCCCGACAGGAAGCCGCTCGCGAGCGCGTAGTAAGTGACGACGCCGAACTTCAGCTCGGTCGCGACCGGTTCGAGATCGCGCTCGTATTCTGCGCGGTCGTACAGGTTGTATTCGGGCTGGATCACCTGATACGCGGGCAGGCCGGCGCGGCGGCTCAACTCGGCCGCCTCGCGCAGCCGCGCGCCGCTGTAGTTCGACGCGCCGATGATCCGCACCTTGCCCTGCTCGATCAGCGTCTGGTATGCGCCGAGCGTTTCTTCGAGCGGCGCGGTGTCGGCAAGATCGCGGTGCGAGAAATAGAGATCGATGTAGTCGGTTTGCAAGCGCCGCAGCGAATCGTCGGCGGCCTTCAGGATGTTCTCGCGCGACAGGCCCGCCCGCGCTTCGAGCAACCCGACCTTCGTCGCGATGACGACCTGGTCGCGCTTGCCCGAGCGCTTGAGCCACTTGCCGATGATCGTCTCCGATTCGCCGCCTCGGTTGCCGGGCGCCCAGGCCGAGTAGACGTCGGCCGTGTCGATGAAGTTGATGCCGGCGTCGGCGAGCGCGTCGAGCAGCGAGAACGACGTGTTCTCGTCGGCGGTCCAGCCGAACACGTTGCCGCCGAACACGAGCGGCGAAACTTGAATCGTCGAGGTGCCGAGTGAGCGTAGTGCCATGTTTTCTCTCCATTCGATGATGAGCGTCCGGCCGGCATGCACGGTGCGGTGCGACAGGCCTGGATTCGACGGTCGATGCTAACGTGCGGCCGGCGCGGTTCAAACCGATTAAACCTGATTTCCAAAGACCGTGCGCAGACAAGGGATTGGCGACATGCGCAGCAGCCCGCCGCAATCGCGGTCCGGCACACATCGCTTGCCGATGAGCGCCGTGCGCGGCGGAAAGCGCCGCGCCCAGCCGACGAAGGCCGGCCGCTGCGATCGGCCGCCCCAACCGGCTTCGCCGGCCCGCGGCGGAACCGGCATAAAGCGCTCGAATAAAGCGCTCGACGAGCGCATCGATCGTCACGCGCACCTTCGGCGCAAGCGCGCGCGAATGCGGCCACAGCACGTTGATCGCCATGTCGTCGGCCGCGCGGCCGGTCAGCACGGTCTCGAGCCGGCCTGCGCGCAGTTCGCCGGCCGTGAGCCATGTCGACACCGTGCGCACCGTGCGAGCGGCGGAACGCCCCGCCCGCCGCCCGCCGCTGGCGTTACGCGTCCTGCAACACGCGCTCGACCGCCGCGACCGCCGCGTGCGCGCCGCCGTACAGGCTCGCGCCGTGCAGCACGTAGCCGCGCTCGCCGACCGTCAGCAGCAGTTGCGGCACGCCCGACGCGCCGAGCTGCCGCATCGTCCGCTGCGTGTCGGCGATGCGCTCGGCCGTCGCGTCCGCAAGCGCCGCGTCGCTGTCGATGCGGCGTGCGAGCGCGCCGGCGTCGACCGTCGCGCCCGCCTTCGTCGCGACGTCCGCCGCGACGCGCGCCAGTACGTCCGCACGCGCGGTATCGAGGCCGTCGACGTAACGCGCGAGCTGAATCGCCTCGAGAAGCGGCCGCTCGAGCCGCGCGTCGACGCCGCGCAGCGCGGTCAGCGCGCGGTTCGCCGGCCCCGAATCGAAGCGCACGCCGCCGCGCAGCAGCACCTGCTCGCGATACGCGTGCGTGAAACGCTGCCCCGTCATCTGCTCGATGCGCTGATCGTTACGCCACGCGTACTCGCCCCATTCGGGCGTCAGATCGCGCGCGCCCTCGTCGGCGAAGAGCCCCGACGGCATCAGCTCGAGCACGCCCGGATAGGCGTCGTCGAGCCCGGCGAGCGCCGGCGCGCTCGCATAGCACCAGCCGCAGAGCGGATCGAAAAAATATTGGAGTCGGAAGCTGTTCATCGTGTGCAAGCTCGTTCGTGAAGAAAGTGGAGCGAGTCTATTCGATATCCGATCGATCAAATACAATGCAGCGATCGACAATTTGTTGCATCAATTGAGCGAATATGGATCGAATCACCGCGATGCGAGTGTTCGTCGAGACCGCCGAGCGCGGCAGCGTGTCGGCGGCCGCGCAGCATCTGGACATGTCGCGCGCGATGGCGTCGCGCTACGTCGCGTTCATGGAGCAATGGACGGGCGCGCGCCTGCTGCACCGGACCACCCGCCGCCTGACGCTCACGGCGGCCGGCGCGCAGATGCTGCCGCTCTGCCGCGACATGCTCGGACTCGCCGATCACGTCGCGACGGTCGTCGCCGAGCCCGGCGACGCGCCGCGCGGCGCATTGCGGATCACCGCGAGCGCGATCTTCGCGCAGACGCACGTGACCGACGCCGTCCTCGACTATCTGGCCCGCTACCCGGCCGTATCGGTCGATCTGCTCGTCACGGACCGCACCGCCGATCTCGTCGACGAACGCATCGATCTCGCGATCCGCATCACGAACGAAGTCGATCCGAACCTGATCGCTCGCCGGCTCGGCACGTGCCGCTCGGCGCTGTGCGCGTCGCCCGGCTATCTGGCCGCGCACGGCGCGCTGAAGCGGCCGCACGACCTCGCGCGGCACAACTGCCTCACGTATGCGTATTTCGGGCAGAGCCTGTGGCACCTGGCGCGCGACGGCGAAGCCGCGACCGTGCCGGTGCAAGGCAATCTGAGCGCGAACGACGCACTCGTGCTGCTGCGCGCGGCGATCGCGGGCGGCGGCATCGCGCTGCTGCCGACGTTCGCGGCGGCGGAGCCGATCCGCGCGGGCGCGCTCGCGCGCGTGTTGCCCGACTACGCGGCGCCCGATCTCGGCATTTACGCGGTCTATGCGTCGCGCAAGCAGATGCCGCTCGCGATGCGCACGATGATCGACTTTCTCGCCGAGCGATTCGGCGACACGCCCGCCTGGGACGCGTAGGCGCGCCGAGCCGCGTTCGGCGACGAAACAAAGAACCCAGCGTGATTGGAATTGCAGCGCACGCAAGCGCCCGGACGGACGCCAAGTATGCGAACCGGGGCAAAGCGGGACGAATCGGGGCAAAGCGGGGGCAAACTGAACCGAACCGTAGCAAAGCCAAGCGAGACGGCGGCGAAACAACAGCTCGACGACAGCGAAGCGGCAACGGGTCGGCGGCGAATCGCCAAGAATAACGGCGACGGCACGCGCATTGCCGCCGCGCGCGCCGTCGCCGTCGCCGTCGTGAGAAGCGGGAGGCGCGTCCGCCCGCGCGGGCCGCCGCGGGCGGCGGATGCGCCGCGCCCCCGTTCGCGTTATTTGTTGTTCGCGAGCGCGCCCGAGCTGTTTGCGCCGCCGAACAACTGCGTCAGATAGTTGTTGTTCTGCTGCATCCGCGCCATCAGCGCGTCGAGCGCGGTGAACTGCGCCTTGAACTGCGCTGTGAGCTGCGCGGAAAAGGTCTCGAGCCGCGCCTGCCGCTGCGCGATGCTCTTCATGTCGAGGTCGATCGCGTTCGAGCGGATGTCGAACGAGCCGTCCTTGCGCAAGTGCGTGTCGAGCGCCTTCGTGATCTGCGCGCCGATGCCGTTCGTCTTGTTGAACAGCGCCTCGACCGCTTGCGGATCTTTCTCCAGCGCCGCGTTCAGCTTGTTCTTGTCGACGATCAGCGAGCCTTCCGGCTGCTTGTCGCCGGGCCGCGCGAACGTGATGCCGAGCGCCGCGAGCGACGCGCGCTTGTTGTCGCCGTGCGGCACGCCGCCGCCGACGATGTGCGCGAGCGAATTGCGAATGCCGTTCAGCATCGAATCGCCGATCAGCGGGCCGCCCTGCTGCCCGGGTTTCGCGGTCTTGTCGAACGACGTGAGCTGCGACATCGTGCCGACCATCGAGTTGTACAGGTCGACGAAGTTCGTCACCGTGCGCGCCTGCCCCTCGATGTCGCGGGTGATCGACAGCGTCTGCGGCGCGCCGATCGCTTCCTCGGTCACGTTGATCGTCACGCCGGCCATCACGCCCTTGACCGCGTTGTCCGCGCTGCGCGCGGTGATCACGCCGCCCACCGTGACGATCGCGTCCTGCGCGAAGTCGCTCTGCTTCCACGCGCCGCTCGGCGACGCGATCTCCGACTTGCCGCCCTTGTCGTCGGCCGTCGACTTGACCTCGAGGCCCGACAGGCCGGCGTCGTCCTTCACGTTCGAGACGCTCACGTCTATCACGTTCGCGCTGCCCGGCGCCGTCGAGCGCAGCACGAGATGCGCGCCGTCGGTGCCCGTCACGACCGTCGCGGTCACGCCGGGGTTGTTCTTCGCCGAATTGATCGCGGCCGCGATGCCGGCCGGGGTGTTGTTCGTGGCGTCGATGCCGACCGACGTCGAGCGGTCGCCGATCTTGAGCGTGAGCGTGCCGGAGCCGAGCTGCTGCTTCGGATCGAAGCCGCCCGACACGAGCGTCTGCGAGCGCGCGACCTGCTTGACCTCGACCTGATACGTGCCGGCGACGGCGCCCTTGTCCGTCGTCGCGGTGAGCCCCTTGCCGCTCGCCTTCGACGCGAATTTCTGCGCGAGCGTGCCGTCGGACAGCGGCTCGACGCCCGTCTGCAGGTTGCTGAGCGCGAGCTTCAGCGCGCCGAGCGCGGAGATCTGCGTGTTGTTCCACGTCACCTGGTTCTTGATCTCCGCCGCCTGGCCCGCCGTCTTCGCGTTGACGAGCACCGAAACGAGCCCGTTCACGTCCAGCGCGGACTTGCCCGTGGTGCCGTTGATCAGCGACTGCGCGGCGTCCTGCAACTGCGACCACGGATCGCTTTGCGTCGCCGCGAGAAGAGAGCCGGTCCCCGTTTGGGTGATCGCCATCGAATTTCCCCCGTTTATGTGATTGGTTTATTTCATGATCATTCGTAATATGAAAGCATATCGCAATTATTGGAACCTGTTTGTGAAGATTGTTGTAAGCGTTGATCCGACCGGAACGAAGGCCGGGGGCCGCGGCGCGCGAATTCGCTGATTCGCTGATTCGCTGCCGCGCGCGTGCGGTGTGGACGGTGAACGGTGAACGGTGTGGACGGTGTGGACGGTGTGTGCAGTGCGCGCGGCGGCCGAAGGCGCACGGCGACAGCGCGGCGGGCGCGGCGCATCCGGGGCGCACGCCCCGGCCGGGCCGCGCGCCGAAACGCGGCCCGGCCGCTAGACGTCCCGCGCGCTCGCGAGCACCGCGTGCAGCAGCACGTTCGCGCCCGCCTCCGCCCATTCCGGTGTGATCGCCTCCGCCTCGTTGTGGCTCAGGCCGTCGACGCACGGCACGAAAATCATTCCGGTCGGCGCGACGCGCGCGAGATGGCATGCGTCGTGCCCCGCACCCGACACGATGTCCGCGTGCGGCAGGCCGAGCGCGGCCGCCGCGTCGCGCACCGCCGCCACGCACGCGGGCGCGAACGGCACCGGCGCGTAATCGGCGATCTGCTCGATCCGCGCGGCGAGGCCCGACGATTCGGCGATACGCTCGAGTTCCTCGCGCAGCGCGGCGTCCATGTCGGCGAGCGTCGCGGCGTCCGGGTGCCGGCATTCGATCGTGAAGAAGCACGCCCCCGGCACCGTGTTGCGCGAATTCGGGCGCGCTTCGATCATCCCGACCGTCGCGCGGCCGTGCGGCGCGTGACGGCGGCCGAGCGAATCGACGAAACCGATCATCCGCGCGGCGCCGACGAGCGCGTCGCGGCGCAGCGCCATCGGCGTCGTGCCCGCGTGCGCGTCGACGCCCGTGAGCGTCGCCTCGTACCAGCGTTGCCCCTGCCCCGCCGTCACCACGCCGATCGTATGGCCGCCGCGCTCGAGAATCGCGCCCTGTTCGATGTGCAGTTCGTACGCCGCGTGCACCGGCGCGCCGCCGACGGGCGCGTCGCCCGCGTAGCCGATCCGCGCGAGCGCGTCGCCGAGCGTCACGCCGGCCGCGTCCGCGCGCGACAGCCCGAAATCGAGCGAATAGACGCCGGCGAACACGCCGGAGGCGATCATCGGCGGCGCGAAGCGCGAGCCTTCCTCGTTGGTCCACACGACGACGTCAATCGGCCGCCGGGTCTCGACGCCCGCGTCGTTCAGCGCGCGCACGACCTCGAGGCCGCCCAGCACGCCGTAAATGCCGTCGTAGCGGCCGCCCGTCGGCTGCGTGTCGGCGTGCGAGCCCGTCAGCACGGGCGCAGCAAGCGGATCGCGGCCCGCGCGGCGCGCGAAGAGGTTGCCGATCCGGTCGACCCGAACCGTGCAGCCCGCGTCGCGCGCCCATTCGACGAACAGGTCGCGCGCGCGACGATCTTCGTCCGTCAGCGCGAGCCGGCACACGCCGCCTTTCGGCGTCGCGCCGATTTCCGCCATCCGTTCGAGCGACGCCCACAGGCGCGCGCCGTCGACGCGCAGCGCCGCATCGCATCCCTTGTCGCATGACTTTTCGCGCGCCTTGTCGCGTGCTTCACCACGTGCCTCACCGCGTCGCATCGCTCGCCTCGGGCTTCGCTTGCGCGCCGGTGAGCGGCGATGCGGCGGCGTCCCGATCGGACGCGGACAGCGACGAAGGCCCCGGTGGCGCGTCGCCGGGCGACCGGGATTCCGTCCGGGATTCCGCCAAAGGGGCTGGCGAAGGGTCCGGCCGCACCGCCGACTCGTGCACAGGCGTCCGCGCTTCGCGCCCGTCGCCGGAAACGTCGCCCGGCGCCGCCGTTGCGTTTCGCGCCACGCCACTCGCTTCACGCGCCGCCTCGATTTCGCCTGTCTCTCGCGCCTCTCCCGCCTCTCGCGCCCCTCCCGCCTCTCGCGCCTCGCCCGCCTCTCCCGCCTCGCCGGCCTTTCCCGTCTCGCCGGCCTTTCCCGTCTCGCCGCGCGCCGGCTCCGTCATCCGATACCGAAAATCGCAATGCGTGCCGCCCTGCATCAGCGTGCGCGTGCGCGTCAGCTCGATGCGCGGGTCGTAGCCCTCGATGAACACGCTGTCGCGCGCGCAGCTCAGCAGATGTCCGATCTCGCCCAGCCCCATCTCGCGATACATCTGCGCATAGGCGCAGCGGCGCACGTCGTAGTCGTAATGCGCGTCGTCCGCGCGGCGCACGTCGACATCGAGCGCGTCGTCCTTCTCCCACAGCACCTGCAGCGCGACGAACGACGCGATGCTCGTGCCGCCCGGCTCCTTCGCGGCGAACGAGCGCCCCGCGTCGAGCGCCGCGCCTCGCACCGCCTCCGCGATCACCGCCTGCGCGCGCTCGATGCCGAATTCGCGCTTCATGATCTCGTAGATCGGCTTGATGATCTGCGCTTCGATGCGCCGCCGCGCGAGGATGCCGAGCGGCTCGTCGTCCGCCGCGCCGCCTGCGACCGGATGAATGGGGATGATCGTCATCAGCATGTCTCCTGGTTCGATGTTATTTCGATGCGGTCGATGCTGTCGATGCTGTCGATGCTGTCGATGAGGCAGATACGGCAGATGCAGTCGATGTCGCCGATACAACCGACGCATTCGGCAGGCTCGCCGTCTTCGACGCCATGCCGGCCGAGCCGGCCGCGGCGCCGGCGCCGCCGAGCACGTCGACCGCGGTCCATTTGCCGCCGCCCGCGCGGTAGATCGTGAACGCCGGGTCCCGCAGATTGCCTTCGGCGTCGAATGCGATCGCGCCCGTCACGCCTTGCCGCCGCAGCACGTGCAGCACCGCCGGCAGACGCGCCGCGTCCGTCGAGTTCGCGCGCTCCGCAGCGGCGATCAGCGTCGCGGCCGCGTCGTACGCGAACGGCGCGTGCAGCTCGATCGGCGCGTGATAGCGCGCGCGATAGCGGGCGTCGAACGCCGCGCCGCCCGGCATCCGCGCAAGCGGCAGTCCCGGCTCGAGCGCGGTCACGCCGTCGCCGTCCGGCCCCGCGAGCGACAGGAACGTCTGCGTGACGAAGCCGCCCGCGCCGACGAGCGTCGCGTTCAGCTTCAACTGGCGCATCCGCCGCGCGAGCGGCGCGGCCTGCGCGTCCAGGCCGCCGAAGAACACGACGTCCGCGCGCTTGGCCTTGACGGCCGTCAGCACCGCGCTGAAATCGGTCGTCTTGTCGTTCACGTACTGGCGATCGACAATCGCGCCGCCGCTCGCCTCGACGCCCTTCGCGAACTGATCCGCGAGCCCCGCGCCGAACGCGGTGCGATCGTCGATCACCGCGATCCGCTTCGCGCGCAACGTCTTCACGACGTACGCGCCCGCGTATGCGCCGCTCGCGTCGTCGTGGCCCACGATCCGGAACGCGGTCGGATAGCCCTGCCGCGTGTACTGGCGGCCGGTCGACGCGGGCGCGATCTGCGCGATGCCGGCGTCTCGATAGATTCGCGACGCCGGCACGCTGCAGCCCGTGTTCCAGTGCCCGACGACGCCGATCACGCGCCGCTCGACGAGCTGCTGCCCGACCGTCACGGCGGTGCGCGGGTCGGACTGGTCGTCGACCGCGACGAGCTTGTAGACGACCGGCCTGCCGCCCACCGTCGGATGGCGGCTGTTCGCGTCGTCGAGCGCGAGCTGCGCGCCGTTCTGCAGATCCTTGCCGATTCGCGCGGAGGGGCCCGTCAGCGGCGCGGCGAGCCCGATCAGCACGGTTTGCGGCACGGATTGGGCGGGCTGCGCGGGTGGGTTGGCCTGGACAGGCGCCGCCGCTTGCGCGGCGGACGCGGAGAGCATGGCGGCGGCCGACAGCGCGGCGCCGAGCGACAACATGACAGGGAATTTCATCGAAGAGCGGGACCTGAAGATCGAAGGGGAATAAAAACGCGCGCCAAACATGAAAAATATTAAATATTCGTCTTCAATGGCCGCAAATATTCAATTGTTCGATACTTATGCCGATACCGCGCGTACTTGATAACGCATTGTATTCAAGTCAACTTTTTTCATTTCCGCAACGAAATATGATTCGATAAAATTCGATTCATGAAAAATATCGAACGATTGATCAACGATCCGCCGCTGCGCGCCGTGCGCGCGTTCGAAGCGTTCGCGCGCGTCGGCTCGGTCACGGCCGCCGCGGCCGAACTCGACATCACGCCGTCCGCGGTCAGCCATCAGCTTCAGTTGCTGGAGTCCTTCGTGCAGACGCCGCTCACGGTCCGCGAAGGCCGCACGCTCGCGCTCACCGACGAGGGACGCGACTACTATCGGTCGATCAGCGCGGCGTTCTCGGTGCTGCGCAGCGCGACCGGGTTCGTTCGCGACCGTTCGTCGCTGCGGCAGATCACGATCAGCCTGATTCCGCTGTTCGGGATCGGCTGGTTCATCCCGCGCCTGCACGCGTTCCTCGCGGACAATCAGGACCTCGACGTCACCGTGCTGTACGCGCACCACCGCAACTACCTGAGCGACGCGTCGGATCTGTCGATCCGCTTCGGCGTCGGCGACTGGCGCGGCTACCGCTGCGAGCGGCTGCTGTCGGGCGCGGTCGCGCCCGTGTGCAGCCCCGCGTTCGCGCGCCGCCACGGGCCGTTCCGGCGGCCGGCCGATCTCGCCTTCGCGCCGCTCGTGCACGACGAGGATCGCAATGCGTGGGTCAACTGGTTTCAGGGCGCGGGCGTGAAGCACGTCACGCACGCGGTCGGCCCGCTTTTCGAGGACGGCCAACTGACGCTCGCCGCGACGCGCGCGGGGCTCGGCGCGGCGCTCCTGCGCACGCCGCTGATCGAGCGGGAACTGCTGAACGGCGAACTCGTCAAGCTGTTCGACCACACGCTCGACGACGGACGCGACTACTACCTGTGCACCCGCGCGGACGCGGACCTGCCTGACGGCGCGCAGCGGCTCGCCGACTGGCTGCGGCGGTCGATGGGCGCGCGCGGGGCGACGTGAGCGGGAAAGACGACGCGAGCCGCGACGCGCGAATGACTTGAATGACTCACGTGGCTCAAACGGCGCGATCGGCGCGATCGGCGACCGTGTCACGGCCAACGCCGGCGTCGCCGAAAACGACGGATGCAACCGGGCCAGCGGGCCGGCTCGCCGGCCGGTCCGGCCGCCGGGCGAGCGGGCCGAGCCTTCCAATTCGCAAGACAGCCGAGCCGCGCGGCGGTTTTCTTTCCGTCGATTACCGCTTGCTCGATCCGTCATCGGCCGTAGCAACTCATTACATGTGAAACGGCGCGCGTTCGTATGATGGCCGTCAGCGGTCGCGCGGCGGCGTGCGGCGCGACCGCTCCGCCGCACGCTCATTCGCTCGGGAAAAGGACCGAAACATGAAGAGCCTGCTGATGTCGGCGCTCGTCGCCGCCGTTGCCCTCGCCGCGCTCGTGCCGTCGGCCGAAGCGCATCCGCATCGCGCGTGCCGCTTCGATCACCACCACCATCGCGTGTGCCACTGGGTGCGTTGATCGCCGCCGTCGGGCCGGCCGACGCACGACGTCGCCCGCCGGCCCCAAATGGACACGGTGATGCCGCGCCGCGCGCGCGGCTCCGCCATCCGGCCGGTCAGATCAACCGCCACCACCGCGGCAGCAGCCGGCGCACCTCGCCGCGCTGGAACCGGTCGTCGATCAGATGCACGACGCCCTCGTCGCGCTCGGTGCGGATCACCCGCCCCGCCGCCTGCACGACCTTGCGCAGCCCCGGAAACAGATAGATGTAGTCGTAGCCGCAGCCGAAGCGCGCGTCCATCGCGCGACGCATCTCCTCATTGACGTCGTTGACCTGCGGCAGGCCGAGTGTCGCGACGAACGCGCCGATCAGCCGGTCGCCCGCGAGATCGATTCCCTCCGAAAACGCGCCGCCCAGCACCGCGAAGCCGATGCCCCGCCCGTTCGGCTCGAAGCGCGCGAGGAACGCGTCGCGTGCGGCCTCGTCCATGCCGGGCGCCTGCTCCCAGACGGGCAGCGCCGGATGGCGCTCGCGCAGCCGCGCGACGACCTGCTGCAGATACTCGAAGCTGCTCAGGAACCCGAGATAGTTGCCCGGGCGCGCCGCGTACTGCGCGGCGATCAGCTCGACGATCGGCTCGAGCGAGCGCTCGCGGTCGCGCCAGCGCGTCGACACGTGCGACGCGACCTTCACCGTCAACTGCTCGGCGCGAAACGGCCCCTCGACATCGAGCAAGCCCGTGTCGCCCGGCAGCCCGAGCGTGTCGCGATAAAAATCGAACGGGCTCAGCGTGCCCGAGAACATCACGGTCGCGCACGCGGCGTCGTGGCGCGGCGCGAGGAAATCGGCCGGGATCACGTTGCGCACGCACAGGATCGATGCCTTTGCGCCGCGACGCGGCGCGCTCGCGCGCACGCGCGTCGCGTCGAAGATCGAATGCGTGTCGAACTGCTCGGCGAGCGCGACGAAGTGAATCGCGTCGAAGCAAAAGCGCAGCACCGCGTCGTCGAACACGAGCGGAGATTGCGCGGCGAGCTCGGAAAACCGGCCGACAAGATTCTGCGCGGCCGACAGCACGCGCGGCGGCACGCCTGCGTGCACCGCATACGCGGCCGCCTGTTCGCGATTGAGCGCGTTCCATTCGCGGTTCAGGCGCTCGAGCGCCTTCGCGATCGGCGCGGGCGCGAGCTTGCGGACTGCGGCGATCTCGCGCTGGTCGAGCGCCGCGCTGTACATGCCGCGCGCGCGGTCGAGCAGGTTGTGCGCCTCGTCGACGAGCACGCCGACGCGCCACTGGTTCTGCTGCGCGAGCGCGTGCAGCAGCGCGCTGCCGTCGTAGTAGTAGTTGTAGTCGCCGACGACGACGTCGCTCCACCGCGCGAGCTCCTGCGCGAGATAGTACGGGCAGACGTCGTGCGCGAGCGCGGCCGCGCGCACGGCCGCCCGATCGAGCCGGCCGTGTTCGAGCGCGGCGGCGCGCGCGGCCGCGAGCCGATCGTAGAAGCCGCGCGCGAGCGGACACGATTCGCCGTGGCACGCGGCGTCCGGATGCTCGCACGCCTTGTCGCGCGCGACGAGCTCGAGCACGCGCAGCGGCAGCGCGCCGCCCGCCGTCGCGCGCAGCGTGTCGGCCGCGTCGAGCGCGAGCGCGCGGCCGGGCGTCTTCGCGGTCAGGAAGAAGAGCCGGTCCAGGTGCGCCTCCCCGCATGCCTTGAGCAGCGGAAACAGCGTGCCGAGCGTCTTGCCGATGCCGGTCGGCGCCTGCGCGAGCAGCGCGCGGCCGTCGCGCGCGGCGCGATACGCGGCGACCGCGAGCTCGCGCTGCCCGCTGCGAAACCGCGCGTGCGGAAACGCGAGCGCGCGCAGCGCCGCATTGCGCGCCGTGAGATGCGCGTCCTCGCGCGCCGCCCACTCGACGAAGCGCTCGCACTGCTCGACGAAGCACGCCTTCAGCGTCGCGGCCGTGTGCGCTTCGGTCAGCACCGTCTCGCGCAGCGTGCCGACGTCGAAGTAGACGAGCGCGACCGTCAGCTGCGCGAGCCCGCGCGATTCGCACAGCAAATGCCCGTACACGCGCGCCTGCGCCCAATGCAGCGCGCGCTGGTTCGCGGGCATCCTGTCGAGATCGCCGCGGTGCGTCTTGATCTCCTCGACGCGGTTCAGCGCCGGATCGTAGCCGTCCGCGCGGCCGCGCACCGTGAGGCCGCGATGCTCGCCCGCGAGCGCGATCTCTTTCTCGTAGCCGGCGCCGCGCCGCGATGCGACCGTCACGTGCCCGGCGATTCCTTCGAGCGCGCTCGGCGCGGGCGTGAAGCGAAGATCGAGATCACCTTCGCGCGCGGTGAACTCGCACATCGCGCGCACCGCGACGACGTACCTCACGTGAGCGCCTCCTCGCCTTTCCGCGCCGGCGCGGCGTCCGCCCAGCGCACGTCGAGCACGCGCACCGGCATCCGGTGCCGCACGCAGTAGTCGAGCCAGCGAATCTGGTTGTCCTGCAGCCGGTCGCCCGGCCCTTTCACTTCGATCAGCTCGTAGCGCCGCTCGCCGGGCCAGAAGCGCACGAGATCGGGCAGCCCCGAGCGATTGCCGCGCACGTCGTCGAGCAGCCGCTCGAACCACAGCCGCAGGTGCTCGGCGGGCAGGCATGCGAGCGCGTGCTCGAGCAGCGCGTCGTCGAGCGCGCCCCAGAACACGAACGGCGACTGCACGCCCATCTTCTGCGCGTAGTGCCGGCGGATCGTGTCGCGGTATTGCGCGCCGTCGAGTTGCGCGAGGCATGCGTCGAACTGCGCGGCGCGGCGCGCGCGGAAGTCGGGCGCATGCAGATCGGCCGGCCCGCGCTGAAACGGATGGAAGAACGCGCCCGGCACCGCGGCGAACACGGGCTCCCAGCACAGGAGCCCGAACAGCGAGTTGATCAGCGCGTTCTCGACGTAGAAGACGGGTGCGTCCGCGCGGCTCAGATGATCGCGCGCGACATATTCGACCGGATACGGCGCGCCCGGAGGCGCGAGTTCGATGCAGTCGCGCGGAATCGCCGGCGCGATCGTCGCGCGCGCGGCCGGCAGGCCGACGCGCCGCCGCAGCCGCGGCAGCATCCGCGCGATCTGCTGCGCCTGCGCGTCGTTTTCGGGCGTGCGCATTGCGTCGTCGGCGAGCGCGAGCGCCGCGTCGAAACGCCCGCAGCGTTCGAGCACGCGCACGCGACGCTGCCGGCTGCCGGGCCATGCGCTCGAGGCATAGGCGGCGAGCGCGCCGTCCCAATCCGCGCGGCGCTCGCAAGCCTGGCCGATCGCGAACGTCAGCTTCGCGCGCCGCATCGCGAGCCATGCGTTCCCGCAGTCGATCCCGGCCGCAACCGCGACGAGGGGTGCGAGCGGCGCGTCGCCGGGCCACAGATCGAGCTGCTCGCGGCACGCGTGCAGTTGCAGATACGCGTCGACATCGTCGCGCCGCTGAAACGCGCGCGACGACGGCTCGAACGCGACCGTCTCGTACTGAAGCAGCCCGAGATCGGCAAGCACGAACTCCGACCAGTCCTGATGCAGGTTGCCGAAGAACATGAGCCGCAGCCGGTCGCAGAGCGCGCCGACCGTCACGCGCAGCACGCGATCGTCGATCGACGGCAGCCATTGCGCCCACGGGCGCGCGCCTTCGTGGCTCGCGCGCAGCGCGTCGAGCCAGTCGGCCTTGCGGATCGCGCCGCCCGCCGATGCGCCGGGGAATGCGCCGCGCAGCTCGGGCTTCGTCGCGAGCGCGAACAGTTCGTCGAGCGCGAGCAGCGGCTCCGGATCGATCCAGCCGAGCTCCGCGAGCGGCGCCGCGGCCGCGCACGGACAGCCGATCTCGTCATAAACGAGCTTGCTCGCGCGAAAGACCGGCCCCTTGCGCATCAGCATGCGCACGAGCAGCGCGCGCGACGCCCGCGGCAGCGCGCCGAACGCGGCGACGAACGCGCGCTCGTCGGCGTCGAGCACGTCGTCGTAGCGCTCGACGAGCCACGCGAGCGCGCGCTCGAAGTTCGACAGGTAATAGAACGCGGGAGGAGACGACGAATCGGGCGGCACGGGCTTCGGCGATGACGGACGGCCGGTGGCGCTCGCCCGATTACGGGGACGGAAGGCCATGACCGAACAAGGGATTCGCAGATGATAGCGCACGGCCGGCCCGCCGCGCGTGCGCGCAGTGCGTCGCGCTCACGCACACGCGATGCGCTCGCCCTCCTGGCTCGACGAAGCCCGCCAGCGACGCGGCGCAGCTCGGCGCAACGAGCAACGACACGCGGCTACGCGACGCGCGCCGCGGGCGCGCCCGATGCCGCGCCTGCGTTCAGAACCCCCTGCTGCACCCGATCGAGTTGTCCGTGCCGCTCGCGCACACGACGCCCGGCACGGGTTTCTCGATCGCGATGTCCGGACGGCTCGGCATCCCGGACGGCACAGCCTGGCTCGGCCATCGGCCGCGCCCGTCGTATCGCGAATCGCGCAATCGCTGCGCGGCCCGGTCTTCCTCCGCGAGCCGCTGGCGGCGCTCGGCCGCACCGAGCTCGTCGGCGAAGCCGGCTGCGCCCGCACCGTTTTCCCGCGTCGCTTCGAACGAACGCGACGCGCCCTTCGCCTCGCCGAACACCGAAGTCACGGGCGATCCGTAGCTACGTGCATCGGCCGTCGAGCGGCCAATCTCCTTCGCGGTGAACGTGTGCGACGACACGGCGGCCGCATCGAGCGGATGCGGTCCGTTCGCCCAGCTCGTCGCCGCCTGAACGACGATCAGTGATGCAAACGGCCATTTGAGCGGGAGCGACAACCTATTCATACGCTGACAACGACATCGGCAACAAAGGGCGCCACTATATCAGCCGATGCGCCGAGCACCACGAATGCCCCTGCGCGCGCTGCGCGAACGTAAAGATGTCGGAAACCGAAACGTCTTTCGGGTCTCGCGCGAGCAAACGGGCTGCCGCGCGGATGCGGCGTCGATCTCGCGGATCGCGCGGATCGCGCGGATCTCGTCAATCTCGCCGATCTCGCCGGGTCGCCGGGACGATTGAGCGCGCGCGCCCGATGTGATTCCATTCGGATGCGGGCGACCGCACGCGCTCACCCGTCGAACACGACAACACTTCACTTCCGAGGACACAACAGATGGAGACGATCGCCGTAATCGGCAGCAACATGGTCGACCTCGTGACCTACGTCACGCGGATGCCGGCCGACGGAGAAACGCTCGAAGCGCCGAACTTCGAGCTCGGCTGCGGCGGCAAGGGCGCGAACCAGGCGGTCGCCGCGTCGAAGCTGGGCGCGCGCGTCGTGATGGTGTCGAAGGTCGGCGACGACCTGTTCGCCGACAACACGCTGCGCAACTTCGAGCGCGTCGGCATCGACACCGAGCACGTGCGCCGCGTGCCCGGCGTGTCGAGCGGCGTCGCGCCGATCTTCGTGAGCCCCGATTCACGCAACCGCATCCTGATCGTCAAGGGCGCGAACCGGCATCTGAAGCCGGCCGACATCGACGCGGCCGCCGCGAAGATCAAGGCGAGCCGCCTCGTCGTGCTGCAACTCGAGATCGACATCGATACGGTTTACTACGCGATCGACTTCGCCGCCGCGCGCGGCATCCCGGTGCTGCTCAATCCCGCGCCGGGCGCGCCCGGCCTCGACTTCGCGCGGCTCGCGAAGCTCGAGTTCCTCGTGCCGAACGAAACCGAGCTCGCGCTCGTGTCGGGCATGCCGACCGACTCTCCCGACGCGATCGAGCGCGCGGCGGAATCGCTCGTCGAGCGCGGGCTGAAGAACGTGATCGTCACGCTCGGCGACAAAGGCTCGCTCCTCGTGTCGCGCACGGGCGTCGTGCGCGTGCCGCCCGTTGCCGCCGACGCGCGCGACACGACGGGCGCGGGCGACGCATACATCGGCTGCTTCGCGCGCCACTACGTCGCGACGGGCGACGCGCCCGCCGCTATGCGGCTCGCGTCCGCGTACGCCGCGCATTCGGTGACGGGCCTCGGCACGCAGAAGTCGTACGCGGACGCGGCGACGTTCGAGCGCTTCCTGCAGACGATCGGCTTCGACGCCTGACGGACCGCGGGCGGCGCGGGTGGCGCGCGGCCCGTCAGCCGACGAGCGTCTTCCGATAGAGCGCGAGCATCGCGTCCGCGTCGACGCCGACGCACACGTCGCGCGGCGGCCGGCCGTCCCAGTCCGGCGCGGGCACGGTCATCGTCGACGGCTTCTGGATCGTCTCGCCGGCCGCGATGCCGCTCGTCAGCACGCGCACGGGGCCCGTGCGCGTCTTGTACAGCTGCGGCGCGACCACGTACGCAACCGCCGACGAATCGTGCACGTAGATGCCCGCGAGCCCCGCGCTCGCGCGATGAAACGCCTCGTAATGGCGCGACACGTCCCAGACGAAGCGGCCCGCGTCGCCCGCGTCGTCGCGCAGCGCGGCGAGATAGTCGGTCGTCATGATCGTGGCCTGCGTGACGTCGAGCCCGACGACCGCGAGCGGCCACGACGCCGACATCACGATGTCCGCCGCGTCCGGATCGCCCGCGATGTTCGCCTCGGCGGCGGGCGACACGTTGCCGAGCACGCCCGCGGTGCCGAATGCGCCGCCCATGATGACGACCTGCTTGACGAGCGTCGCGACCTCGGGGGCCTCGGCAAGCACGTGCGCGAGATTCGTCAGCGGGCCGACCGCGAGCAGCGTGACTTCGTGCGGATGCGCGCGCACCGTGTCGATGATGAAGCGATGCGCGGGCCGCGCGTCGAGGTTCGGCGCGCGCGCGACGTCCACGGGCTGGCTGAGGCCCGTGTTGCCGAGGCCGTCGTCGCCGTGGATGCCGCCGAGCGGCTCGGGCGCGGGCCGCCGCAGCGGCGCGGCCGCGCCGCACGCGACGGGCACGCCGGGCGCGAAGCGGCCCGCGAGATAGAGCGCGTTGCGGGTCGTCGTGTCGATCGTCGCATTGCCGAACACGCTCGTCACGCCGAGCAGTTCGATGTCCGGATGAAGCACCTGGAACACGAGCGCCATCGAATCGTCGACGCCCGGGTCCGTATCGTAGATGATCTTGTGCAGGCTCATGGGTATCTCGTCGTGGGCGCGACAGGAAACCGCCGCGCGATGGTGGGAAGCGTCGAATGATACCCGTGCTGTCGTCTTGGACGCGCGAACACAACGAATTAACAACCCCGCAAATCATTGTGTTGGGGCAACACTGGCAGCCCCGCAAACCCTTGTCGGGTCGTGCTCAGTAGCGTGAATCTGGTCTTTAATCAGCGTTTCCTTGGGGCTTTTTGCGGCGCGCCGGCTTTGCGCTGCGCCGCGCGCCGCCCGCGATCGCTCGGCGCATCGGCGATGCGAGCGACGTCGTGCGTGATCCGGAGCGTGGAATCGGCGAGGCGTTCGGAAGCGCTCCGAGGCACGTCTTTTGCCTGCGGGTCCGGCCGGATGCGGCGGGAAAGCGAATCGCCCGAATCGCCTCGACTCGACTCGCCGTATCGAGCCGTATCGAGCCGTATCGAGCGGTATCAAGCGGTGTCGAATCCCGTTCAGGTTCGGTCGCGCATTCGTCCGCCGAGCGAATCGCGCCGCTTCATGCGATCGCATGCGCGGGCGTCGCGCGCGCCGATCGAACCGGCGCGCCTCACACACCTCACGCACGCTCAGACGCACACTCTCGCTCCGGCCGCGGCAGGCCGAGATGGTCGCGCAACGTCGTTCCTTCGTATTCGGTGCGAAAGAGGCCGCGCCGCTGCAGGATCGGCACCACGCCGTCGACGAAATCCTGCAGGCCGCCCGGCAGCACGTCCGGCATCAGGTTAAAGCCGTCGGCCGCGCCGGCTTCGAACCAGTGCGCGATGTCGTCGGCGATCTGCTCGGGCGTGCCGACGATCACCCGGTGCCCCCCGCCGCCCGCCATCTCGCGCAACAGCTCGCGCACCGTGTAGCGATGCCGCCGCGCGCTCGCGAGCGTCGCGTGAAAGAACGTGTGGTTGCCGTTGCCGCCGTCGGGCAGCGCGAGATCGTCCGGCAGCGGCGCATCGGGCGCGAGCCGCTCGACCGGCACGCCGAGCGTGCCCGCGAGCCGGTTCAGCCCGTAGCGCAGCGGGATCAGGTCGACGAGCGCGTCGCGGCGGCGCAGCGCGTCGGCCTCGGTCGCGCCGATGATCGTCGTCAAGCCCGGCAGCACCTTCACGTCGCCGCGACCGAGCCCGGCGGCGGCCGCCTTCAGCTCGCGCGCGTAGCCGAGCGCCTCGTCGAACGATTGCGATGCGCAGAACACCGCCTCCGCGTGCCGCGCGGCGAACGCGCGCCCGTCGGCCGAGCCGCCCGCCTGCACGAGCACCGGATGCCCTTGCGGCGGACGCGGCAGATTCAGCGGCCCCCGCACGCGGAAATGCGCGCCGCGATGCGCGATCGGCCGCACCTTGGCCGTATCGACGAAAACGCCGCGCGCCTTGTCGGCGACGAGCGCGTCGTCGTCCCAGCTGTCCCACAGCGCCTTCACGATTTCGACGAACTCGGCCGCGCGCGCATAGCGCTGCGCATGATCGGGCACCGCGTCGAGGCCGAAGTTGCGCGCGGAGCCGGGATCGGCCGTCGTCACGATGTTCCAGCCGGCGCGCCCGGCGCTCGCGTGATCGAGCGACGCGAAGCGGCGCGCGAGATTGAACGGCTCGTTGTAGCTCGTCGACGCCGTGCCGATGAGGCCGATGCGCGTCGTCGCGCCGGCGATCGTCGCGAGCAGGATCGTCGGCTCGAGCGCGGTGATCGGACGGAAGTCGATCTGATCGACGATCGACGCGTTGTCCGCGAGAAACACCGCGTCGAACTTAGCGGCTTCGGCAATCCGCGCGACGCGCACGTAGTGCGCGACGTCGACGAACGCGCGCGGATCGGCGTCGTCCACCCGCCATGCGGACGGCACGAAGCCCGAATGCAGGATGTTGACGTTCAGATGCAGCTGGCGGCGCGACGGCTGTTTGAGGATCGGCGTCATCGATGAAGTCGGGCGGCGGCGAATCGGCGATGCGGCGGCGGCATGCCCGGGCCGATGCCGCGCCGGGCCGCGGGCAAGGCGACCGAGGCCGCGTCGGCATCCGGCCGCCGGGCCGCTCAGTGCAGTTTCGGAAAACCGTGCCGCTCGGCGAGCAGCTCCAGGATGCGGCGCGAATCGGTGACGAAGCGCTTGTCGCCGAGCGCGAGCGCGTCGTCGGGCGGCGGCGCGTCGTCGCCCAGCACGAGCACGGGCAGGCCCTGATGCTCGGCGTCGAGCGCGGCGATCGCCGCCTCGCGCGGCCGCGCGAACGGCAGCCGGCGAATGTCGAGGCGCGCCTGCCTCGACGGATCGCTCGCGAGCAGCCCTTCGATCGGCACGCTGCCGGGACAGACGAAACGCTCGCCCGGGTGTTGGGGATCGGCGAATCCGGGTTCCAGCAGGAGCAACAGATCTCGGCTCATCGGCGGTCGGCCTCGCTCGCGAGGCATGTCGTTGGGAATGCCGGCGATTCTGTGCCGATCGGATGCGCGTCGCCACGAATTTATCCGCAAATCGTTATGCGCGGCGGCGCTAAGCGGGCGGCGGCGATGTCGCCGGTGCGCGGGCACCTCGCGCGGCGCAACAAGAGGCCGCACGACGCGCGGCGGCGCGCCGCGGCGGCGCGCCTTGCCGCATCGCAATATGACTCAACGCGGCGCGGCGTGCCGGGATGCGTCGCGCCGCGCGGCGATGCGGCGATGCACAACGCATCCGGCGCACGCGGATCTCCGCGCTCCGCCGGCTTCGCGTTTCCCCTCACCCCCAACCGCCCGCCCGCGCCCGGCTTGTCTTATCGCGTCGCCCGGCACGCCTCAATCAATACATTGAACAATGACTCAGTTGACAACGATCAAATCGCGGCGTAGCGTTCATTCCATAACGATCGTTATTTAAAGAGCCGCCGCATTGCGTCGAACGGAACGCGGACGGCTCGACCGCTCGCGTCCGCCCGTGATCGCTCAATCGATGCGGACGCGCCGCTGATTCGCAAAACATGGAGAGACCCGATGTCAGCCATAATCCGCCGTGACGTTCGCTTCGCCCTCCCGCCCGATCGCATCGGCGATTGGCACGTGAACGGCGTGGCCAACACGCACTACTTCAACGCGCTGTCGCTGATGTTTCCCGCGGGCGAGCGCTTTTTCATCGATTCGGTTCGTCATTACCGGGATCGCATTCAGGACCCCGAACTGCTGGAGCAAGTCCGGGGTTTCATCGGACAGGAGGCGATGCACAGCCGCGAGCACGTCGAGTTCAACGACGTCGCCGAGGCTGCCGGCTATCCCGCGCATCGGCTCGACCGCGGCTTCTGGAAGTTCACGCAGTTGATGTGGAAGATATTGCCGCCTCCGCTGCGGCTCGCGCAGACGATCGCGTTCGAGCACTACACGGCGATCATGACCGACATGCTGCTCAGCAACTTCGAGCACTTCCACGACTCGGCCGACGCGTACGCGAACATGTGGCTCTGGCATTCGATGGAAGAGACCGAGCACAAGGCGGTCGCGTTCGACGTGTGGAACGCGGTGATGAAGCCGGGCCCGACGCGCTATCTGATGCGCGTCGGCTCGATGCTGATGACGAGCGCCGTGTTCTGGGGAACGAATTTCCATTTCCACATCGCGTTCATGAACGCGCACCGGCGAATGCACGGCAAGGTCACCGGTAAGTGGGCGTTCGCACGGTTCTTCGTGAAAGGCCTCATCCGTCTGACGCCGAGTACGCTCGCGTACTTCAAGCCCGGCTTCCACCCGTGGCAACACGACAATCGCAGGCACTTCGCGCAACTCGACCGGCTGCTCGAGAACATCGACGCAAGCAACGCGCGATACGCGGCGAATGCCGCGCCGCGACGCATTCCGCTGCATCCGATGACGGCACAAGCAAGCTGAACGCCGCGCGCATCGCCGATGCGTCGCGCATCGGCGATCGGCCCGCGCCTTTTGCAAGCGCGAGCGCTTCGACCGTGCGTCGGCGCGCTCGCGTCGATCAATCTCACACGGACGGTGCATTTCATGTCTTCGACTTCGACCCGGCAGCACGACCGGCCGCAAGCCTCCCCATGGCTCTCGCTGATCACGCGCCTGCTCGGCGCGGCCTTCGTTCTGTTCTTCGGCGCGGCGATCGTCACGATCCTGCTCGGCATCGACCATCAGATCGCGGGCGATCCGATCGGCCTTCTGGTGATGCGCCTCGTGCGCTGGGGCGGCGTGCACGGCGGCGGCGAGCACTACGAACTGATGATCTCCACCGTCTATGTCGTGTGGGGCATTTTCCTGTGGGAAGCCGCGAACGATCCGTTCGAGCACCGGCTGTTTCTCGACTTCACGGTCGTCGCGAATGCCGCCCACTTCGGCCTGATGTTCGTGCAAGGCCTGATGATGCCGGGCGAGCTCATCCATCTCGTCGGCGACGTCGCGCTCGGCTGGTTCGCGCTCGCCCTCTTCGCCGCCACGTGGATTCCCGCGCGGAGCAAGGCGGCGAAGCGGCAGATTGCGAAGGTCGGTCGTTAGCGGTTTGCGGTTTGTCGTTTGTCGTTTGTCGTTTGTCGTTGCCGGCTCGTGCACGCGTACGAACGATTACGGGAACTCCGCCGTGTGCGCTTCCATCGCATCGCATCATGCTGTGCGCATCATGCTGTGCGCATCATGCTGTGCGCATCATGCTGTGCGCATCATGCTGTGCGCATCATGCCGTGCGCATCATGCCGTGCGCATCATGCCGTGCGCATCATGCCGTGCGCATCATGCCGTGCGCATCATGCCGTGCGCATCATGCCGTGCGCATCATGCCGTGCGCATCATGCCGTGCGCATCATGCCGTGCGCATCATGCCGTGCGCATCATGCCGTGCGCATCATGCCGTGCGCATCATGCCGTGCGCGCCGTCGCGAGACGCGACGGCGCGCCGATGCGCATCGCGTCAACCGGCACCGCGTCGATCGCCGCGCGACGCTCGTCGCGCGGCAACGTCGAACGGCGCACGCCGTCGCGCGAACCCGCTCGGCCGCATAAGCATCGCATGAATCGTTTGTTGTCCGGGCGGGCTCGCTCCGTTTAACGTCTTTTCTTGCGCCCACATCCCGCCAGGACCTTCGATGGCCATCTCCACGCCCGATTTCATGCTGCGGCGCGCCGCGACGCCCGCCGCCCGGCAGCACGCCGACACGCCCCACGCCGACACGCACGAACGCGCGACCGCCGACGCCGCCCTCCTGTTCGACGACGATCCGCTGATCCGCCGCTTCGCGCCGGTGTTCGATCGGATCGCGCAGGGCGCGGTCGCGCGCGATCAGCATCGCGACCTGCCGTACAAGCCCGTCGAATGGCTGCGCGACGCGGGCTTCACGAAGCTGCGCGTGCCGAGCGTCGCGGGCGGCGGCGGCATCGGCCTCGCGCCGTTCTTCGCGTTGATCGCGCGGCTCGGCGAAGCCGATTCGAATCTGCCGCAGATCCTGCGCGTGCACGGCGGCTTCGTCGAGATGCTGCACGAGAGCCCCGAAGCCACGCTGCGCGAGCGCTGGTTCGCACGCATCGCACGCGGAACGATCGTCGGCGGCGCGACGGCCGAGCGGAGCGCCGTCACGAGCAACACGGTGCGGCTGTCGCGCGAAAACGGCAGGCTCGTGCTCGACGGCGAGAAGTACTACACGACGGGCACGCTGTATGCAGACTGGATCGACGTGACCGCGAACGATGGCGACACGGACCTGCGCGTGCTCGTGCCGGCCGACACGCCCGGCGTCGAGCGCATCGACGATTGGGACAGCTTCGGCCAGCGCCTGACGGGCAGCGGCACGACGCGCTTCACGCGCGTCGAAGTCGAGCCCGACAACATCTATCGCCGCTTCGACGCGTCGGCGCCGCGCACCAACAGCCTGCTGACCGCGTATTTCCAGACGCTGCACCTAGCGAATCTCGCGGGCATCTCGCGCGCGGTGCTGCGCGACGCGGTAGCGTTCACGCGCGAGCGCACGCGCACGTTCGGCGTGCCGGGCGAATCGAGCCCGCGTCACGATCCGCTCGTGCAGCGCGTGATCGGGCGGCTCGCGAGCCTCGCCTATTCGACTCAGAGCATCGTCGCGGCGATCGCGCGCACGCTCGACGACGTCAGCGCCGCGCGCGCGAACGGCAATGCGACCGACGACGCGTACGTGCGCGTCGACATCCAGGCGTTCCAGGCGCAGCAAATCGTGCTCGCGCAGACGCTCGAGGCCGCGACGCTGCTGTTCGAAGTGGGCGGCGCATCGGCGACGAGCGAGACACGCCGCTTCGACCGCCACTGGCGCAACGCGCGCGTGCTCGCCTCACATAATCCCGCGGCCGCCCGCGAAGCGGTGATCGGCAATTACTATCTGAACGGCGCCGGACACAACGAGCGCTTCGGGGTCGCACGGACGGACGCCGCGCGTTGACGCCCGCGCCGTCGCGCCGCGTCGCATGGCGCGAGCGCGGCGGCCGACATGACAATGGATATCGGTTCGGCGCGCTTCGATCGTTTCAAACAAGACGAACGACGACGATCGAACGCGCGCCGTGCGATCGAACGCGCGCCGTGTTGATGAAGATACCCGGCCGCGCAGCGCGTCACGGCGATCGAAACCTGCCGCGACGCCGCACGGGCGGCGCACATTCAAACGCACATTGCGCGCGAATCGGCGATCGCGTGAACCGACGATCACAAGAACGTACGACTCGCGAACGCACGAACGCAGACGAGCCACGACGAACCGGCGGCAACGAATGCCGCGCAACCGGTTCGCCCGCGACCCTCGCCGCGTGCGATCGCAGCAAGCACGCTAATCGATCAGGAACGGATCGCGGTCCTGCCCCGCGATCCACGCCGGGGCTCGACCGCGTCCCGTCCACGTCGCGCCCGTCTCCGGATCGCGATAGCGCGGCTTCGGCAGCAAGTCCTCTTTCTTTGGCCGGCCGAGACGAGGCGGGAACAGGTCCTTTTGCGTGAGGCCGTACTCGTCGATCTTTCTACGCAACTCGACGAGCACATCGGGCAGTTCGACCGCGCGCGCGGTCTTCGCCTGATGCTTCAAATCATCCAATTGGGCAAGCAATTCCTTGTATGTTGCCATTACCATTTCCCCGTATGATTCCACTGCCTCTTTTCGACCGACAATCGAATACCATGTTGTTATGTTGAATAGTGCCGAAGTCAGTTTTCAGCTATCATAGCCCAATTAGGCCAAGGTGGACTATTTGGATTCAGCAGGGAGCATTCGCCCATGCTCCCTTCCATTCATCACCCTCGTTATGTCGTTCTGCGCACGCATCTGCGCGCGTTGAGAAGAGCGGCGGGTCTCACCCAGACGCAATTGGCCGAGCGCCTGAGCATCGACCAGTCCTATCTCTCCAAGATCGAACGCGGAGAACGCTATGTCGATATTCTCCTTTATCTCGATTGGTGTCGTCATTGCGGCGTCGAGCCGAACCTCGCGGTATCCGAATTAATCGACGCCGGCGTCTGAATGAAGGGGGCGGCTTCAGCGCGCCATTTGAAGCGATTTGAATCCCGCGCGGCGTTCGTCGCTTCGTTTGTCGGTGCGCTCGTTCGCATATCTTCCATCTTCCGTCGCATCGCGTATCGCGTATCGCACCCATGAATCGCGCGGGTTCGCAGCATGCATGGCGCGCGAAGTGAGTCGCACGCGGATGTTCTTGCGTCGTTTTCGTCGCGTTCCCATTGCGGCCGGCCGGCATGGCATGCGCCGCCGCGCGCGGAATCGCGCACCAAATCGCTCGCACGCCAGTGCATGCCGCATCGCACCTCACGCGGCGAAATCGAAAGCGCCCGCAATACGCGAAACGCGCCCCCATCCGAAGCGGAAAATGAAATTCCAATGGAACCGGCACGTGCCGACGTGACGCGCCGCCACACGCGCTCGCGCGCGCACCGGCCCGCCGAATCGACGACGAACGCCCCGCCGCGATCGACGGCAGGCGCGCGCACGCCTCTCGTCGTCCGCCGTCGGCCAGCGCCTTGCAGCGCTCAACCGTCCGTCGGCGACGTCATCTGAGCGCGCCGCCCCGCCTGGCTCACGTAGTAGTACACGGTCAGCGCGACGATCCACAGCGGCCCGATCACGAGCGCGACGCGCGTGTCGGGCGAGAACGCCATCAGCACGACGACGAATGCGAGAAACGCAAGCGCGACGAACGACGACGCCGGATAGAGCGGCACGCGCAGCGGCAGCCGCGCAAGGCGCTCCGCCGGCACGCGGCGGCGAAAGCGCAGTTGCGCGATCAGGATCACGCACCACGTCCAGATCGCGCCGAACGTCGACACCGACGTGAGCCACACGAACACCTTCTGCGGCGCATAGTAATTGAGCGCGACGCCGACGAACAGCAGCGCCACCGAAATCAGCACGCCCTGCACCGGCACGCCGCGCCGGTTCACCGACGCGAGCCGCTCGGGCGCCTGCCCCTGCTCGGCGAGATTGAACAGCATCCGCGCGGTGCTGAAGATTCCGCTGTTGCACGACGACAGCGCGGCCGTCAACACGACGAAGTTGATGATGCCGGCCGCGGCCGGGATGCCGAGCCGCGAGAACGTCATGACGAACGGGCTGCCCTGCGTGCCGATCTGGTTCCACGGATAGATCGACATGATCACGAACAGCGCGCCGACGTAGAAGATCACGACGCGCCAGAACACCGAATTCACGGCCTTCGCGAGCGACTTCTCCGGATTGCGCGCCTCGCCCGCCGTCAGCCCGAGCATCTCGACGCCGAGATACGCGAACATCACGATCGGCAGCGCGTCGACGACGCCCGACCAGCCGTTCGGCATGAAGCCGCCGTGCGCCCACAGGTTCGAAATGCCGGTCGGCACGCCGCCGTTGCCCACGCCCGCGACGATCATCAGGCCGCCGCCCGCGATCATCAGCACGATCGTCACGATCTTGATCAGCGCGAACCAGAACTCGAATTCGCCGTACAGCTTCACCGCGATGAAGTTCACCGCGCCCATCACGATCAGCGCGGCGAAGGTCCAGATCCAGTTCGGCACGCCGGGAAACCACATGTGCATGTAGACGCCGACCGCCGTGATCTCGGCCATGCACGTGACGATCCACATGAACCAGTAGGTCCAGCCCGTCAGATAGCCGGCGAGCGGCCCGATGTAGTCCTGCGCGTAGCGGCTGAACGCGCCCGCGACCGGATTGTCGATCGCCATCTCGCCGAGCGCGCGCATGATGAGAAAGATCGCGATGCCGCCGAGGACGTAGGTCAGCAGGATCGCCGGGCCGGCCGCGCGGATCGCGGAGGCGGAGCCGAGAAAGAGCCCGACGCCGATCGTCGCGCCGAGCGCCATCAGGTTGATGTGCCGCTCCTCCAGGCCGCGGTGCAGCCGTTCGTCTTGTGAAGTCACCGATGTCTCCTGGCGGCGCGCGAGTGTGCCGCTGTCATGTTCGTGTCGAGGAAAGACCGTTGCGTGCGCCGCCGCGGGCCGCTGCGCGAAGACGGCGCGACGCGCCGGCTCCGATGAACGCGCACGCGATCCGTGATCGCATCGGCGTCGAAGCCGAATCGCGCCGACGATCGCAACGATGCGGCTCGGCGGTGCGAATCGCTCGCGTATCACGTATCGCTACACGCGCCGGAAGCTGCTTCGGGTCGCGTCGAAGCAATGCGCCGCCGCCGCGCCGCACGCGCATCGACGAACGCGCGTGTCGCACGCGCGCGTTCGCTTTGCTTGAAGCGGGCAATCGACGACGATCGGACAAGCGACGCAAGACGCGCCGACGCCCGGATCGACATTGCACGCCCGGCCGAAATGCAGCGGTAATTATATGAAGAATACGGCGCTCGCCGCCAGCCGTTTGTGCCGCGTGCGAGCGGCAAGGCGGCCATGCGCACGCTGCGCTGCGCGCATGGCCGAGGATGCGGCCGATGCCGCGGCAGACTTGCGGTGCGGCGGCGGCTTGCGGTGCGGCGGCGCACGGCGGCCGGCGCTTGGCGGGCCCGCCCCGCCATGTGCGCCATGCGCCGCGCCGCGCCCCGCGCGCGCCGCCGACGCGCGTCGCAAGCGCAATGTGCGCCGGCAGCCCGACCGAGGCCCCGCGCTATTCGCCGCGTCGCCGCCGCAGGCCGCTTGCCGCTCGGCTCACGCGGCCGCCGGCCAGAACACGAGCGCGCGCACCTCGATGCTCCGGCGCGGCGCGGCGGTCGCGGGCGTCGTCGGATCGTCGAACGCGGTGTGCGCGGTGAGGCGCGCGCGCCCGTCGTCGAGCGAATCGTAGATCTTCAGCAGCAGCACCTCGTCGGCGCGCAGCCGCGGAAAGTAGAGCCAGCGATGCGCGGGATTCGCGAGAACCGAATACGTCTCGCCGACCTTGTCGCGATAGACGAGATCGCTCGGCACGAGATCGTCCGGCGCGATCGTGCGCGCGTCGCATAGCGCGAGCGGCAGCCGTTCGACGACGTCGAGCGGACGCCACACGTTGACGATCGCGAAGCGGTGCCGCAAGCGCGCCTCGGCTTCGTCCGCGGGCAGATGATCGCGCACGCGGCGCGGCGCCGACACGAACGTCTGATCGTTGTGCACGCGCCGCACCGGCTCGCGCAGCGCGGCCGTCGCGCGCGAGCCTTGCGCGCTGTCGCGCAGCGTGTGATCGAAGATGACGACCTTCTCGGCGCCCGTCGCCGCGCGCAGGAGCGCGTCGACTTCAGCGTAGTAGCGCGAGCGGATCGCCGCGTCGTCGGCAAAATCCGCGAGCGCGCTGCGATGCGCGACGAGCTCGAAGCCGCTCGCATCGAGCCCGAGCGCGCCCGCCGCCGCGAGCGGCCGCGCGTCGCGAATCTTCACGCGCCGCGGCGCGAGCTCGCCCGTCGCCCACGGCGTGCCGGGCGGCGGCTCGAACGTGTACGCCACCGGGCGCGCGACGCCCTTCGCCAGATAGTTGACTTCCGCTTCGATCTCGCCGCCTTCCTGCACAAGCGGCCGCTGTTCGATGACTGTGCTCATCGCGACTACTCCTCGTCAGAACGCTTCGTTGTACGGACGCAGATCGAGCTCCTGCGTCCACGCACTGCGATGCTGCACGTGCAGTTGCCAGTAACTCTCGGCGATCGCGTCGGGCGACAGCAGCCCGTCGGCGCCCGCTTGCGCGGCGCGCTCGGGCGCGGCGCTGCGCAAGCGCTCGCCATCGATGCCGCCGTCGATCACCGCATGCGCGACGTGAATGCCGCGCGGCCCGAACTCGCGCGCGAGCGTCTGCGCGAGCGCGCGCAGGCCGGCCTTCGCCGACGCGAACGCGGCGAACGGCGGGCGGCCGCGCAACGACGCCGTCGCGCCCGTGAACAGCAGGCTGCGGGGCGCGTCGTTGCTTGCGTCGAGCAACTGCTGTGCAAGCGCGGCCTTCGCGAACAGGAAACCGCCGATCACGTTCGTGCGCCAAGCGTTCTCGAACTGCGCGACGCTCAGTTCGAGCGTCGGCGCGCGCACGGCGTTGCCCGCGTTGAACACCCCCGCCCGCAGCGTGCCGAGCGTGCGCACTTCGACGGCGAGCCGCTCGACGTCGGACTCGCTCGCGATGTCGCCGCTCGCGACGTGCGCGACGCCGCCTTGCGCGCGGATCTCGTCGGCGACGGCCGCGACGCGCTCGTGCGTGCGCCCCGTCTGCACGACCGCGAAGCCCTCGCGCGCGAAGCGCCGGCCGACGGCCGCGCCGAGCCCGGCGCTCGCGCCGACGCCCGCGATCCACGCGAGCGGAATGGAAGTGGATGACACCGTATCGATCGTCATATCGGCGAACCCTATATCGTCTGTCGCGCGTGCGAAACGAAGAAAACGAGATATGTTTATCCGGACGGTTGCGAACGCGCTCGTTGATGGAGCGTTGAGCATAGAGCGTTTTTAAAACCCTGTCGGCCGCGCAGTTTTGCGGGTGTTTTACCGGGGTTTCGCAGCAGTTTCGCAGGGGTTTTGCAGGGGCTTTGCGAATGATCGGCGACCGGGAAGGCGACCGGGAAGGCGATCGGACGGCGGCGCACGATCGGCGGGAAGAGCGAGCGCGGCGCTCGGCATGTTCGTCGATCGCTGCGCGCCGGCGCGCAGCGTTTCCGATCGCCGTGCGCGGATGGTCGGTCGCGTCCGGCGACGAACGCGTTCGTGATGCGCGATGGCGATGCGCGACGCAGCGTTGACGCCGCGCGATCAGGCAGGCGCTTCGTGCGGCAACGTGTGCGCGATCGGCGCAATCGACATGCGTCACGCTCACGCTCCGCACGCCCCCATGCTCGAGCCCATCGCTCGTCACATCGTCGCCATCGTCATCCTTGTCGCTCTCGTCGTCGCCCTTGTCGTCGCCATCGTCGTCGCCGCCGACGCTACCGCTGCGTTCGATTTCGACTTCGCCCTCGTCTTCGCCGCCTCGATCTCCGTCAACGCCGATCGATCCGGCGCGTCACCGAACATCGAACGGCCGCCGTCACTCCGCGTATTGCGCCCGCCGCCGAACGAAGCCGCACATCGCGAGCGCGACGGCCGCGAGCGCCGCGCCCGTGAAGAACGTCGTCGGTGCGCCGTGGCGCTCCCACAGCCAGCCGGCGAGCGCGCTCGCCGCCAGCATCGCGATCCCGCCGGCGAGATTGAACACGCCGAACGCGGTGCCGCGCAGGTCCGGCGGCGCGGTTTCCGCGACGAGCGCCGCCAGCATCCCCTGCGTAAAGCCCATGTGCAATCCCCACACGGCGACGCCTGCGAACAGCGCCGTCAGCGACGCGCTCGCGCCGAGCACCAGATCGGCCGCGACCAAGAGCAACATGCCGGCCGCGAGCGGCACGCGCGCGCCGAACCGGTCCGACACGATGCCGACGGGGTACGCGGACGCCGCGTACGCGACGCTCATCACCACCATCACGGCCGGAATCCACGCAACGTCGAGGCCCGCCTGCTGCGCGCGCAGCACGAGAAACGCTTCGCTGAAGCGCGCGAGCGTGAACGCGGTGCCGATCAGCACGACGAACCAGTAGCGCCCCGAAAACGCGCGCAGCGCGCGCCAATGCAGCGGCGAGCGGAACGCCCGCGCGGCGGCGGGCGCGGGCGCCGGCTCGTCGACGCCGAACACGATCAGCGCGACCGCGAGAAACGCCGGCACGACCGCGAACCACAGCACGACGCGAATGTGACCGGCGAACGCGAGCATCAGCGCGATCGCGAGCAGCGGCCCGGCGAACGCGCCGACGGTATCCATCGACTGGCGCAGCCCGAAGCACGCGCCGCGGATCTCGGGCGGCGCGATGTCGGCGACGAGCGCGTCGCGCGGCGCGCCGCGGATGCCCTTGCCCACGCGATCGAGGAGCCGCGCGGCGGCCACCGTCGCCGGGCCGCCCGCAAGCGGGAACAGCGGCTTCGTCAGCGCGGCGAGCCCGTAGCCGAGCAGAAGCAGCGCCTTGCGCCGGCCGAGCCAGTCGCTCAGCGCGCCCGAGAAGATCTTGACGATCATCGCGCTCGCCTCGGCCGCGCCTTCGAGCACGCCGAGCGCCGCGACGCTCATCCCCATCGTCGTCACCAGATAGATCGGCAGCAGCACATGAATCAGCTCGGACGACACGTCCATGCACAAGCTGACGAAGCCGAGCGCCCAGACGGTGCGCGGAATCGGCGGACGAGCGGAGGAAGCGGGACGCGCGGGCATGGGCGGGTTCGTGATCGGTCGTCGAAATGGAATGCGCGCGAAGCGTCGAAGCGATCCGGCCGGACGATGAAACGGCGCGGCGGCGGCGCGCCGGGCCGCCGCGCTCGCCGCGCGGCTAGTCCGTCACGCCTGCGCGCATCGGAAAGCCGCCGTCGCCCGGCACGACGGGCGGCGCGACGTAGCGAGCCGCGTCGAAATCCGCGGGCAGCGGCTCGACCGGATAGCCGAGCTTCTCCCATGCGTCGAGGCCGCCCTTCAGCGCGAGCGCGTGGCGGATCTGCTTGCGCTGCAGCTGGCTCACGATGCGCTTGGCGGTTGCCTCGTTCGGGCACACGCAGTAGACGACGATCGCACGTGTCGTCAGGTCCGGATGCAACGAATCGGGCGAATCGAGATCGAGCGGATACGCACCCGCGATCCGGTACGCCTCCTTCTCGCGCACCGCGCGCGGCCGCGCGTCGAACACGACGGGCGGCGCGGCCGATTTCAGCATCGCGTCGAGCTGCTGCGGGCTGATGCGGATCTTCGCGAGCCAGCGGCGAAAGCGCACGCGCATCGCCCAGCGGTACAGCAGGAACGTGACGAAGATCGCCGCGAACGCGTCGAACAGCGTGCCGCCGCTCGCGCTCACCCACTGCATCAGCCGCACGATCTCGTCGTGCAGCGCCGCGCCGCCGAAGAGCCACACGCTCGCCCACAGCGACGCGCCCGCGACGTCCCAGAGCAGGAACACCCACACGGCGACGGCCGTCGTGCCGAGCAGCGGCGCGGACACGAGCCCGAGGCCCGGCAGGAATTTCGCGAGCACGAGCAGCGGCGCGCCGTGCTTTTCGAACACCTTGCGCGCGACGCGCAGCGTCGCGTCGAGCGACAGGGAGAAACGCACGAGCGCGTTGAGGAGCCGCCGGCCGCGCGCGCGCCCGGCGAAGAACCACATCGAATCGGCGAGCACCGTCGCGGCGACCGCCGCGCAGAGCATGCTCGCATAGGACGCCTGCCCCATCGCCGCCATCGTGCCGCCGATGATCAGCATCGGCACGGCAGGAACGGGCATGCCGAGTTGCGTGACGAGGACGCTGGCGAACACGGCCCACGGACCGAGCGACGCGGGAATAGCCTGGGGAAAATGCCACACGGGCGCACCTCGAACGCGACGAATGCCGAGCCGGGTGGCGTCGGCGCGCGCGGACCGCCGCGGCGCCGGCCGCGAAGCGAGCGCGGCGTGAATCGGCATCCCGCATTCTAAACGCGTTTCGTGACCCGTTCGCGCGGACGAGCGCGCCCCCGCCCGGCTTCGGAAAACCGGGCGCATCGCGACGGCCGTCGAAGGCGGCGGCGTCCGCGGCGCGCAAGGCCCGCGCGCCGCCCGGCCGCCAGCCTATTCGGACACGTCGATGATGACCTTCAGCGCGCGCGTGTTCGCCGCGTGGCCGAACGTCTCGTACGCCTGTTCGATGTCGGCGAGCGGAAAACGGTGCGTGATCAGTTGCTTCGGATCGAGCCGCCCCGCGCCGACGGTCTTCAGCAGCATCGGCGTGCTCGAGGTGTCGACGAGCCGGGTCGTGATCGTGATGTTGCGGTCCCAGAGCGTCTCGAGATGCAGGTCCGCCTTCACGCCGTGCACGCCGACGTTCGCGATCACGCCGCCCGGCGCGATGATCTGCTGACACAGCTCGAACGACGCGGGAATGCCGACCGCCTCGATCGCGCAATCGACGCCGTCGCCCGTCAACGCCTTCACCTCGGCGATCGCGTCGACCTGGCCGTTGTCGATGCACGCGGTCGCGCCGAAGCGCTTCGCGACCGCGAGCCGGTTCGGGTCGGGATCGATCATCACGATCTGCGCGGGCGAGTAGAACTGCGCGGTCAAGAGCGCCGCGAGCCCGATCGGCCCCGCGCCGACGATCGCGACCGTGCCGCCCGGCTGCACGCGGCCGTTCAGCACGCCGCATTCGAAGCCGGTCGGCAGGATGTCGGACAGCATCACGAGCGCTTCCTCGTCGGCGCCCGGCGCAATCCGGTACAGGCTCGTCTGCGCGTGCGGAATCCGCACGTATTCGGCCTGCGTGCCGTCGATCCGGTTGCCGAGAATCCAGCCGCCCGTCGTGCAGTGCGAATACATCCCGCGCCGGCAGTATTCGCACTGCCCGCACGACGAGATGCACGAGATCAGCACGCGGTCGCCCTCCTTCAGCGTGTTGACCGCAGCGCCCACGCGATGCACGACGCCGACGCCCTCGTGGCCGAGAATGCGCCCCGGCTCGCAGCTCGGCACGTCGCCTTTCAGGATGTGCAAATCGGTGCCGCAGATCGTCGTGCGCGTGACGCGCACGATGACGTCCGTCGGCGCCGCCAACTCCGGCATCGGGCGCTCGTCCAGCGACTTGCCGCCGGGCCCGTGATACACCAGCGCTTTCATGTCGTCTTCTCCGCTCGCGGGGCGTGGGATGCCCCTCGCGCCTCACTCTAGGCGCTTGCCGCGCACGCCGGTTGACGCGCATCAAGCGGCGCGGCCCGCCCGCGTGCGGCGCCCGGGCGCGGGCGGGCGGCCGGACGGGTTTTGATCTGAGTCAAGCGCCCCGCCCGCGCGCTTCATAGACTGGGGGCATACGCACAGACGGCGCCAGGCGCGCCGGTACCAAGGAGAACGAGCGATGAGCTACAAGAGCATCCTGGTCCATCTCGACACGAGCGACCGCGCGCGCACGCGGCTCGAAACCGCGCTGACGCTCGCGCGTCAGTTCGGCGCCCACCTGACGGCGGTCTTCGCGATCTACACGCCCGAGCCCACGTCGTTCTACGTGATGGCGGGCACGGCCGACTACTTCGCCGACCAGGAGAAGCGGCGCGGCGAGAAGCGCGCGGCGCTCGAGCGCCTGTTCCATGCGGAACTCACGCGCGCGAACGTGCAGGGCCAGTGGATCGTCGCCGACGCGCGCGCGAACGACGCGGTGCCGCACTACGCACGCTACGCGGATCTCGTGATCGCCGGCCAGACCGATCCGGACGATCCGGAAACCTACGTCGACGACAGCTTCCCCGATACCCTCGTGCTGTCGGCGGGCCGCCCGGTGCTGCTGCTGCCGTACGCGGGCATGCCGTCCGCGATCGGCACGCGCGTGCTCGCCGCGTGGGACGGCAGCCGCGAGGCGACGCGCGCCGTCCACGACGCCGCGCCGTTCCTCGCGCTCGCGACGAAGACGACGATCGTCACCGTCAACGGCGCCGCGCAGGAGCCGCCCGGTGCGCGGATTCCGGGCGCCGACATCGCGCTCACGCTCGCACGGCATCACGCGAACATCGACGTGCGCGATCTCGAACGCTCGCGCGACTCGTCGATCGGCGACGTGCTGCTGTCGCACGCGTACGAATCGGGCTCGGATCTGCTCGTGATGGGCGCATACGGCCACGCGCGCTGGAAGGAGCTGATTCTCGGCGGCGTGACGCGCACGATCCTGGCGTCGATGACGGTGCCGGTCCTGATGTCGCACTGAGCGGCGCAAGGCGCGCGTTCGCAGCCGCCCGAAGAGGCGCGCGGACGCAAGGCCGCGCGGGCGCGCATCGCGCGGCCCGCAGTTCGCGCTGGGTAATGGCCGTTCCGGCGCGCGATGTGCGACCGGAAACGGCCGAAAACGAAACGGGTGTTGGGAGACAGACATGTATTCGATCATTCTTGTCGCGCTCGACGGCAGCGAGACGGCGTCGCACGCGCTCGACGCGGCGCTGCAGCTCGCGGTCGACACGAACGCGCGGCTCGTGCCCGTCTACGTCGTCGACATGCCGGTGTTCGCGTTCGACACGCCGGGCTACGACCCGTCGATCCTCATCGACGCGTTCCGCGAGGAAGGCCGGCGCGTGCTCGACGACGCGCAGGGCCGGATGACGCGGCGCGGCGTCGCCGGCGCGCCGCGGCTCGTCGAGGTCGAGCCGCCGGGCGAGGACGTCGCCGAGCGCCTCGAGCGCGCGGCGCGCGAGATCGGCGCGAGCCTGATCGTGATGGGCACGCACGGCCGGCGCGGCGTCCGGCGGCTGATGCTCGGCAGCGTCGCCGAGCGATTGCTGCGGCACGCCCGCTGCCCCGTGCTGATGATTCCGGCCCGCAGCGCGCCGGCCGACGACGCGAACGCCATTCATCCGACGGAGGCCGTGAGATGAAATTCAAGACTTTGCTCGTCCATGTCGACGACAGCCGCCAGAGCGACGCGCGCACCGAGTTCGCGCTCGACCTCGCGCGGCGCTGGGACGCCCACGTGATCGGCCTGTACGTCGTGAGCCAGGATCTGATGCGGCCGCTCTTTCGCAGCGACGAAAGCCTGCGGCTCGCGGCGAACGAGGCGCAGCACGCCGCGCGGCGCGACGCCGCGCAGGCGCGCTTCACCGCCGCGGGCGCGCGCGCGGGCGTCGGCTTCGAATGGCGCGCGCCGGCCGGCCCGCCCACCGACGTCGCGACGCTGCATGCGCGCCACGCGGACCTCGTGGTGCTCGGCCAGCCCGATCCCGGCGACGACGCTGCACACATCGAGCCGCATTTCGTCGACGACGTCGTGATGAGCTGCGGGGTGCCCGCGATCGTGCTGCCGTTCACGGGCGCGATGCGCACGTTCGGCGAGAACGTGCTGGTCGGATGGGACGGCAGCCGCGAAGCCGCGCGCGCGGTCACCGATGCGCTGCCGCTCCTCAAACGCGCGCGCTTCGTGACGGTGGAGAGCGTGCTGCGGCGCCGCAAGACGGGCGCGGATCTCGCGCCCGCCGGCATCGACGTCGCGGCGTACCTCGGACGGCACGGCATCCAGGCGTCGTTCTCGGCGTCGGCGCACGTGCCGGGCGTCGAAACGGGCGCGGCACTGCTCAACCGCGCCGCCGACCTGCATGCGGACCTGCTCGTGACGGGCGCATACGGCCACACGCGCACACACGAGCGCGTGCTGGGCGGCGTGACCCGGACGATGCTCGAATCGATGACGGTGCCGGTGCTGCTGTCGCACTGACGCCGCGCCGTCACGGCGCCGGCGAGCGGCATGGTCGCCGGCGCCCCTGCGTCAGGCCGGGCCGGGAGCCCGGCGCCTGAGTTCGCCGATCCGGCGCCGGCCGATATGCGCGAAAAGGCTCGATTTCCGGCCCCGTTTCCGGTTACCGTCCGTTGTCGTTCGTTGCCGTTCGTCCGTTGCCGTTCGTGCGCGGCGGGCGTTGCATAGGTTGCACATCGCATCGCCCGCGCGACTTTCGTCATATGCCGAAGCCGACGATTCGCACGGCCGCCGCGCTCGGCGAATCAGCGGCTTCGCGACCGCGCGCCTTCGCTCGCCGCGCATGCCGTTTCCGCGGCGCACCATCCCAATGCGGCCGATCGCGTCGCGGCGATCCGCGTCACGACGCGAGTTCGTCGTGGCGACGCAGCAGCACCGGCCGGTCCGCCATCCGGAGCAGCGATTCCGCCACGCTGCCGAGCAGCAGCCTGCGTATCCCGTGGCGCCCGCTCGTGCCCATCACGATCAGGTCGGCATCGGATTCGGCGGCCGTGCGCATCAGCACCGCCGCGACATCCTCGCCATACGAATCGATCGCTCGCACCGAGCCCTCGACGTGCTGCTCCGCGAGCCGCCCCTTCGCGTCGGCGAGCACGCGAGTCGCGATGTCGGCCGCCGAGTTGTCGTCCTCCTGCGGCTCGATGTACGCGGCGTTGACGTCGACGAGCTGCGGCTTGTGCTCGACGACGCAAACCGCCGTCACCGTCGCGCCGAACGTCTTGGCGATCTTGATCGCTTCGTCGAGCGCGACGCTCGCGCTGCGGCTGCCGTCGAGCGCCGCGAAGATTTTTTTGTACATGGTCGACACCTCCGGAAAACCTCACTCGAATCGCGTGCGAGCACGCCCTGCGGAGAGTCTCGCGCGCCGCGAGCAGGCCACCGTTGACGAGGATCAAGCGCGCGCTCGGGCACGCGCATGCGCCGGCACATTGCGCGGCGCGCATGCGGCGCTGCCGCATTCGCGGCACGCATTGCGTCAATCCCATTAGCCAAAAGCAATCAAATCGAGCACAATTTCGTCTCAATATTGATGAAATGAGGCTGCGGCACTCTTGCGACTGCGTCCGAGCGTTCGGGACGCCGCGTCGCTGCCCGCCTCGACCGGGGAGGATCTTGACGACCGCTCATACGACGGTTCGAAACGAACGCGCGCACGCCGCGCCCGGCGCCGGTTCGCCCGCGCGGGCACGCGCCGCCGCATTCGCGGCTGCCGACGCCGGCACGCCTGGCGCCGGCCGGGCCACGCGCGCGCCGGCCCGCACGCGCGGCGCGCGGCCGCGCGTGCGCACGACGCCTCGCGCCATCGAAACCGCCGTCCGCCGGCCGCCTTCCCCGATGCAATCGATTCGACAGGAAGATTTCCACCCATGATCAAGGTTCTGATTGCCGACGACCACGCGCTCGTGCGCGACGGCTTGCGCCACATCCTGCAGAACGCATCCGGCTTCGAGGTCGCGGGCGAAGCGTTCGACAGCGCGACGACGATCGCGCTCGTCCGCTCGACGCCCGCGCAGGTGCTCGTGCTCGATCTGTCGATGCCGGGACGCAACGGCGTGGAGCTCATCAAGCAGATCAAGGAAGAAAAGCCCGCGCTGCGCATCCTCGTGCTGACGATGCATGCGGAGCAGCAGTACGCGGTGCGCGCGTTCCGCGCGGGCGCGTCCGGCTATCTGACGAAGGAAAGCGCGAGCTCGGAGCTCGTCGGCGCGGTGACGAAGGTCGCGTCTGGCGGCGTCTACGTGAGCCTCGCGATGGCCGAGCGCTTCGCGCAAAGCCTGAACGAGCCGGCGGAAACGCTGCCGCACCACCGCCTCTCGGACCGCGAATTCGATGTGTTCCGCCGGATCGCGTCGGGGCAGACGCTCACGCAGATCGCCGACGAGCTGTGCGTGAGCGCGAAGACGGTCAGCACGTACAAGACGCGGATTCTCGAGAAGATGCAGATGCCGCACGAAGCGGCGCTCGTGCGCTACGCGCTGCGGCACAAGCTGATCGACGACCCGGACGAGGATTGACGGCCGCCGCCCGGGCCGGCGCGCGGCGTCGATGCGGCGCTTCCACGCGCGACGGAGCCGCGGCACGCGGACGCGCGCCGTGTCTTGCCGTGCTCGGGCCTACATGTTGAATGCTTTCGACATCTTCAGCTCGATCCAGGTCATGCCGGCGCGCAGCCCCTCGACCATCGCGTCGCGCTCGGTCGGAAATGTCCGGCCGTGCCGGAACGCGTGTTTGAACGCCCCGCCCGGCGCGCCGTGCATCACCTTGATGTCGCACACGTAACCGCCCGGCACCGGCGACGTCGTCACCTCGACCGTCCAGTCGCCATCCTGAATGTTGCCTGACAACGTCATGTCGTTCTCCTGCCGAACCGGCCGCCGCGTCGCGTCGCGAAGCCGCGCGGCGCGCGGGCGCTACTCGTAAAGAAATCGAAAGAACCCGCTGTGCAGCAGGACCGGCTTGCCGCCGATCTCCGTGAGCATCCGCTGCGCGGCGTGCTCGATCTTCTTGCGGTGCAGGTTGAACGCCGCGAGCAGATCGTCCTCCTTCAGCGATTGCGCGCCGAAATGATCCTCGAGCGCCTCGGCCGTGATCGCGCACTGCACGTACGCCTCGTCGACGAGCGCGGGAAACGCGACGACGAGATCGCGCGCGCAATATTCGGGCGGTGGATCCTGTGGAAACGAAACCTTCATGACCGACATGACAACCTCCTGTAGCCGCTGCCCGGCCGGGCAGCGGACCCATCGATGCCTCAGCATAGAGCCGCGGCGCCGCGCACGCTTGACCCACGTCAATCGGCCGCGCACGGCGCACGGTTGATCTGCGTCAACCCGCCGGCACGCCGCGCAACGATGATCGTTTCATCGCTCGCGCCGGCGCCGCGAGCGTCGAACGATGGGGCGAGCGATGACACTGAAAGCGAATCTCGAGGGCGTGCGCGACACGTATCGTCTGTGCTTCGTGCGCAGTCCGTGGGCCTATTTCACGTGCCTGCCGCTCGATCGCCAGTGCGGCGACCGCTGGAGCGAGGCGCCTTACGAGCTGTACGCAGGGCCGCCTTACGGGGACAGTCCGGACCAGATCCTGCGCGTCGCGTTCGACGGCCCGCTGCTGCCGCCCGAGGCCGGGCGCGGCGCGCTCACCTGCAGCGTCGTCGACATCAACGAAGGGCTCGCGCCCTGGCTTCGGACCGAAAGCTATTTCGGCGGCGAGCCGCTGTCGATCGCCGCGGGCGCGACGCTCGGCACGTTCGTCGAGACGATCGAGAAAGCAGGCGGCACCGTGTTCATTCCGCTCGCGTGGGGAGAATTGCCGCTCGCGGACAAGCGCGCGCATTCGGCGGTGGAGCCGGGCTGAACGGCGAGCCCGCGATTCGGGCAACCGGAATGCGCCGGGCGGGCGGGCCGCCGGCGATCGCTCTCGGCCCCGAACGCCGCGACAACTGAGCTCTTGCGACGATCGCGCCGCGCGCGGGCGCGGCATGGGCAAGCGCCCGGGTGCACGCATTCCTCGGCGAGCGTGCCGCTCGATGCGCAACACACGCCAGCGCGCGCCGCGTGCAAAACGTGCGCTTCAATACGCTCAGCGCTCGTCCTTCGGCGTCGGATTGAGCAGCACGACAAACGCGGCGACGCCGAGCGACAGCGCGACCACGCCATAGAGAAATTCGGCGTTGCTGTCGAACAGCAGGCCGCGAACCGCCTCCATCATCCCCGCGAGCGAAATGAACACGGCGATGGTCGCGAGAACGACCCGATATTTGCGCACCATGACGGTCTCCTGGCTTCGTGTGAGCGGCCGCTCGATCCTGCGCGGCCGCGCCGCCGGTGTCGTCACGCGCGATCGACGCTCGTGCTTCCTATCCAGCCTTTGCGTATGATCGCCCGTCGCGCGACGGCGGCCTTGACCTGAGTCAAGCGCCGCCCGGGCGCGCGAACGTGCCGGGCGCAGCGTCGGAAACGCGCGTAGAAATGCGCCTCCACACGCGTAAAAAGCGAAAAGCGTCGCTGTACAATGCACGGGCATCATCGCCGCGCCGCGCCCGCGCGAACGGGCGCGGACGATGCAATCGCCAACGCGCGCCGCGCGTTTGTCTGCGTCGAACGGCAACCGTAGCCTCGTGGGAGATTCATGGATTCGGACATCATGCACATCGGCGGACGCATCCGCCGCCTGCGCCGCGAGCTGAAGAAAACGCTGCTCGAGATCGCCACCGAGGCAAACCTGTCGGTCGGATTCCTGTCGCAAGTCGAACGCAACCTGACCGGCATTTCGATTTCTTCGCTCGTCAACGTCGCCAAAGCGCTGCGCGCGCCGCTTGCCGCACTCATCGACCAGCCCCGTCAGGATCAGCCGGATTCGCACCAGGGCAGCCGCGAGTCGTATTCGATCCGTCCGACGCAGCAGCGCTACGAGCGCCTGTCGACCACCTTCGCGGGCAGCCAGCTCAATGCGGTCAAGGTGTCGATGATGGAAGGCTACTGCTCCGAATGGGTCGCGCACGCCGGCGACGAATTCGTGTTCGTGCTGTCGGGGCGCGTCCAATACACGGTCGGCAAGCGGGACTACCCGCTCGGCCCCGGCGATTCGCTGCACTTCAACGCGCACGAGCGGCATCGCGTCGTGAACGTGGGCAACGAACCCGTCGAGCTGATCGCGGTCGGCACGCTGCCGCTCTTCGGCGACGGACAGCCCGCGTTCCCTTCGCTGCCGGGCGAGCAGAAGCGGCCGCGCGCACGCGCGGCGCGCGGGAAGGTCGAGCCGACGCAGGCGCAGGCGCCTTCGACGCAAAAGGCCGGACGACGCAAGCAGGCGCCGGCCGCGCGCACGGCCGCGACGAACGGCGCCGTGCGTCGCGGCGCGAAGAAAACCGCCCGCTGAATGCCGAGCAAGCGATGCCGGCACGCCGGGGCCTATCCTTGTAGCGCGTGCGGGCTTCGATTCCGCGACGCTCGGGCGCGCGTCGCCGTTGAACGGCACGCGCGCGCACGGCAATCGCGCCCACCGCTCGCATAACGCTCGGTCGTCCGTATCGCATCACGATTCGCATGCGGCTGAACGCATGCTCGAACGCGTCGCGCGACGCATGCGCTGCGTCATCGCGAATTTCCGCATCAGCGATCGATTCAATCATCACATTCATTTCAATTTCAATGAAATGAATCGCTATATTTTTCAATAATTCAAAACAAATAATCCGCCCCATCCTAAACGCGGTTCCCATTCAATTTTTATTTCCCGCCATCATATTTATTTGCATATTTTTTGCATCTTTAATACGATTTCCCGCGCGGACGGCGAGCGATGCATTCATTTCGCGGCGCTCGATCGCCGGCCCGCCGTGGGAAGCTGCCTGTCGATCCCGGACGAACGCAACATTCATCGCGAACCGGATCGACAAGAATGCCGACAAAATCGTATCAATCATTAATTTGGCGACTTAAAAATCACGAATAAAGCATCGTAAAAAATCGAAGCGGCACACGGATATCGCTCATAGACCCGCGTCGAAATTCGCCTGACGGGGCCCGCTCGGTGCCGGGAAGCGCCGTCGACGGCGATCACTGGAAAAAAAACGAACCCACTATGGAAAACAAGCAAGTCGATGTACTGATCAACGGCAGCGGCATCGCAGGCGTCGCACTGGCGTACCTGCTCGGAACGCGCGGCCACAGTGTCACGGTAATCGAGCGCGTGGCACGCAACCGCGCGCAAAACGGCGCCGATTTGCTGAAACCTTCCGGCATCGACGTCATTCGCAAGATGGGGTTGCTCGACGACGTCTTCGCCGCCGGCGGGCTCAGGCGCGACGCGATGAAGCTGTTCCACGACAAGGAACCGATCGCTTCGCTCGACTATCGCGCGTCCAGCGCGCTCGGCTTCTTCATCCTGATTCCGTGCGAGCAGTTGCGACGCCTGCTGCTCGTCAAGCTCGACGGCCTGCCCAACGTGGATTTGCGCTTCGAGACGTCGATCGAGCGTATCGAGCAAGATGCCGCCGGCGCGGTGACGTCGCTCGGGCTGAGCGACGGCGGCACCGTCGCGCCCAAGGTGCTGATTGGCGCCGACGGAGCGCGCTCGACGGTCCGCACCGACATCCTGCGCATCGATGCCGAGCGCATTCCCTATGCGACGCCGATGGCGTTCGGCACGATTGCGCTGACCGACAGCGTTCGCGCATGCAACCGGCTGTACGTCGATTCGAGCCGGGGCCTCGCGTATTTCTATCCGATCGGCAGCGAAGCCACGCGCATCGTGGTCAGCTTTCCCGCCGACGAAATGCAGGGCTATCTCGCCGACGCCACGCGCACGAAACTGATCGCGCGCCTGAGCGAGTTCGTCGGCGACGAGAGCGCCGACGCGATGGCCGTGATCGGCGCGGAAACGCCGTTCCCGTTGATCCCGCTCGGGCGGATGAACGTCGACTGCTATCACAAGCAGAACGTCGCGCTGCTCGGCGATGCCGCGCACAGCATTCACCCGATCACCGGCCAGGGAATGAATCTCGCGATCGAGGATGCCGGCGAGCTCGGCCAGTGCCTCGACGCGTACTTGAGCGGACAGTCCACGCTCGCCGATGCGCTCGGCCGGTTCGAGCGCGCGCGGCATCCCGTCAACGAAGCGGTGATTTCCTACGGCCACGCGCTGGCGACCACGTACCACGATCGCTCCGCGCTCCTTGCGAGCTTCCGTTCGCAATTGCAGACGAGCGGGCGCGATTCCGCGTTGCTCGGGACGGCCGTCGAAGCGTGAGCGAGGATGACCGGATATTCCGAGTAATCGCTGCGGATGTGTCGTGGTGTCGTGGTGTCGTGGTGTCGTGGTGTCGTGGCGTCGTGGCGTCGTGGCGTCGTGGCGTCGTGGCGTCATGTCGCGTCGCCATGTCGCGCCGTTGAGTCGCTTCGCCTCGTGGAGCGAGCGGACTGCGCGAAGCACGGCTCCCGCGATGCCGCGCGAGCGAATCGCCCCACCGTGACGGGGATGCATCGGCATCAAAGCCGCAACGACTCGTACCGGCGATTCGTCCTGGCCGAGCGCCGGCGAACGGGAGGCGGCCCCATGCCGCCCGTTCTCGCCCTCGGCCGGACGAACGGCGCGATGCGCGCGGATACCGCGCATGCGCATCGAACGCCGCTTTCGCCAGTCCGGTCGCGGCGTTGCGGCGTTGCGGCGTTGCGGCGTTGCGGCGATTGTCGTGTCGCGCCCGTCGTGCCGCTCGATCGCGCATCGCCGCGCGCCATCGCGGGCCGGCTTTCGCGACCGCACGTCGGCCGCGCGACGTCTCTCACCGTCCGATCGCGCACTCGTACCGCATGACATGCGGCAGCATTCGATGCGACGCCGTTAACTCTCTCTTAAGGCGGATTTGTCAAGCTTCAGTGGCCGGCTGCGAGCACGCCTGCCCGCAGCGGCGACAAATGGAGGTATGCATCGTGAAATCCGCTCTGAAAACGGCCGCACTCGCGCTCGCGCTCGCCGTTCCGGCCCTGTCGTTCGCGCAGCCGTCGTCCAACGGGCCGCTAACGCGCACGCAAGTGCGCGACGAGCTGACTCAACTCGAAAGAGCCGGCTATCAGCCTTCGAAGAACCAGTATCCGGCCAATATCCAGGCGGCCGAAGCGCGTATCGCGCCCGCCAACGGCCACGCCGACCTGTCCGGCTACGGCGGCTCCGCCGGCGGCGCGATGCAGTCCGGCCAGCGTGTCTCGCCGACGTCGGGCGGCTGGGACGCACCCTATCGTCATCACTGATCGACGCGCGGGCCGGCTACGCCGGCCGCGATAGGCGCCGCCCATCGACGGCGCTCGCCCGATGCGCTGACGACAACCGCGCACACCGCGCGCTCTCGCGCGTTGGCTGAGCGAACGCGCCGCGGGCGGCAGGCATTCGTGCCGTCGCCGGCCGCCGGCGCGCCCGCCCCGAACTCGACGGCGCGGGTGAACAGCGCACGATCATCGCGCCCCATCGGGTTCGCTTCGTTCGCGCCGCCGTCGTCCCGCGCGCGTGCTCAGGCAGTCGCGCCGGCCTATCTCGCCGTCGGCAGCGGCGGCTCGCCCGCCGTCGTCGCATCGCGGGCCCAGTCGGCGAACTCGTTGTCGTAGCGGCCGCCGATGTAGGCGACGTAGTTCTCGTAGCCGTCGTAATCGCCCGCGCGGAAGCGCGACACGATCGTATCGACGTCGGCGCGATGGCGCTCGAACATGAAGCGCGTCGCCATGTAGCCCCACCGGTATGCGCGCGCGACGTAGTCGCTCGACGAGTAACGCGTCGCGAGCACGTCCGAGAAACGGTATGCGCCCGTGCCCGCGGCGTCGATCGATTCCTGATCGTCGTTCTTCCTCGACAGATATTCGGCGACGCCTTCGATCCACCAGACGGTCGGTTTCACGGTGCTCGCCGCGAAATCGCCCGCCATGTCGTAGCGGCCATCGAGATAGTGCGTGAACTCGTGCTCGAGGTTCCAGACCTTGAACTCGGGCCGCAGCCACGACGCCTCGTGCGCGATGAAGCGCGCCTGATTGCCGGGCGCCGACGGATCGCCTTCGAGATACATGCCGCCGTTGTCGGTGCTGATTCCGTAGATTACCGAAGCATATTTTCGGTAGTTCTCGTAGTCGTCGAAGATCACGAGCTCGATCGTGTCGTTGCGATCGCCCGCGACCGGCTTGCGCCCGGTCTTCATCATCCGGTGGAAGTAATCGTCCTGCTGCGCGACCGCCGTACACACCGACTGCAGCTGCGGCCCGGTCATGTCCTGCGCGAGAATGCGCACGCTCGCGCTGCATGCGTGACGGTGCGTGAGCACCGCATCGGTCAGCCGCTTCTTGTAGTCGCAGGTGCCGTAGTCCGCGCAGTTGCCCGCGTCGCCGTAGTCGACCGCCTCGGCCGCCGCCAGCCACAGGTCGCTGCCCGCGCCCGTCATGCTCGTCGATCCGAGCATGTCCTGGATCATCTTCTTCACGCGCGGCTTCTGCGCCGGATAGCGGAGAAAGCGATACGTTTCGCGCGACGCATCGGCGAGCTGGTAGGCCGCGCTCGTGTTCGACAGGCTCGCGCGGTTCGCGGTGACGAAACGATTGAGCGTCTCCGGCAGTGTCGCGTCGCTGTCGAGCATCTGCTGCGCGCCGCTGCGCTGATGCGCGTAGAAGAACACCGTCAGCAAGCCGGTGAAGCCGCCCGCCGCGCTCCGCTGCAACAGCGGCGCCGCCGCTTGCGGGTTCGTCGCGCTCGCGGTGTAGAACGCGATGCGATCCTTCAGCGTCGGCAGGTAGTACGCCTCGTCCCGCATGTTCGTGATGAGCTTCATCAGCTCGTTCGCGGTGCTCGGCGCACGCGAATTCTCACGATAGAGCGCGTCGCCCTCGAGGCTGTGCCGGATATACGGGCGCAGCCGATCGGCGAGTTCCGGAAACGGATTGACGAGACCCGATACATCATATTGGTAATAAGCGGAACGCAAATAAATCAGCAAATTGACAAAAATCAAATTGCTCGCGTCGTAGCGAGATGCCTCCTGTGTAAAACGGCTCGCCACGGCATACACGTTTTCCGCGCTGAAAATCTGCGTGGCCAGCGATTTATCGACCGAGAACAAACCGTAATGGCATTCATAATCCGGGAGATTCGCGATGTAATCGGCGAGCGCCGCGCCGCGATACTGGGTCATCGCCGACATGTCGCGGCAATCGGCGCCCGGCGCCCCGTGCTTGCCGTTCTTGCCGTTCCTTGTCGCCTTATTCCGCCGCGACGGCTCGATCAGCGTCGCGCGATCCTGCTTGCTGAGCGGCAAATTGTATTCGGCCTGCTCGGGCGAGACCGGCAGGTTCTGCGGCACGCGCGGCATGCGCGCCTGCTTTTGCGGCGCCGGCTGCGTATTGGCCGCCGCCGATCCGATCAAACCCGCGAATACCGACATCGCGACGACGGCGGACCAGCGACGGGTCTTGCGACACACCTCCGTTATTAGCATTTGACTTGCCCTCGGTTATTTTGGATCGCCGAAGATATAACACCGATGATTAACAAGTCAATTTAATGATCGAGCAAATTAATGCATTTTAACAGACTGAATTATTCAAGCATTAAAATCGATTTTTATAACAATCCAGCCGGAAGCATCGCCGATGCGCGAATCAAGTCGCCACGTGAAGCCGGCTCGCGTGAAGGCGACTCGTGCGCATTCGCCGGCCGCCGGCTCATCGCTTCAATTCGCCCGCGCGCTCATCGGGCGTTCCGCGCTCGATCGCCACCTCAACGCGGATTGAATCGGCATCTCGACATACCTGTAGCAGACCCATCCCGCCGCGCAGACGACGAGCGCCACCGCCGCCGCCGCGCACCATCCGCCGACCGTGCCCGCGCCCGGATGAATCTTCAGGATCTTCTCGGCCACGCCGATCACGTACGGATGCAGCAGATAGATCGAATAGCTGGCCGCGCCCAGATTCGCGAGGATCGCGTTGCGGCTGGACACGCCCGATTTCTCGAGCCCGAGCAGCGAAGCAATCAGCACGAACGCCGGGACGCCGTACTGCAGCACGCGCTGGAAACCGACCGGATCGCCGAATTCGGGATACAGCGCGACGACCAGCAACGGCGCCGCGATCGCGCCCGCGCCGAACAACCCGCGAGGCGCCGCGTCGAAGGCGCGCGCGCGGGTGATCCAATAGCACGCGACGCCCAGGCAGAATTCGATCACGAGCGGCTGCGCCAGATAGTCGGCCACCTGGCTCCCGGCGCCGACCGCCTGCGAGGACAGGCAGAACACGATCAGCGCCGCCGAGGCCGCGATCGTCGCGTATTGCCGCCTGACGACGACGAGCGCCGCCGCCACGACGACGTAGAAGAACATCTCGAAGTCGAGCGTCCACCCGTTTCTCAACAGCGGCCCCCAGTTCCCGTTTTCCTTGACGTACGGCACGAAGAACATCGACTTGAAAAGATAGGCGACGCCGTCCGTCGTCGTGTTGAGCCATTGCGGCCTTACAACGGCAATCGCATACACGCCGATCGTCAGCATCCAGTAAAGCGGCACGATCCTGATCACGCGCTTGATGAAGAACGCATTGCCCTCCTTCGGCGCGACATAGGACATGATGAAGCCGCTGATCACGAAGAAGACGTCGACGCCGACCTGCCCGAACGGCATGACGCCGAGGTGATACGCAACCACGCACAAAGCGGCGACGGCTCGCGCAGCCTGAATGTTGCTCAGCAATGGGCCGGCGGGATTCTTCATGATGCTCTCGACTCAAATCGTCGGAGCGTCGCACGATTCGCCTGCGCGCACGCGACAAAACCCGGTGCGGATTCGCCAATTTTCGGCGCGCGCCGCGTTTGGCGCGTCTTCGCCAAGCACGCATGCGTGCGCGCCTGCGTGCCGGCAGGCCGCTCCGACTGGGACCGACGCGGGCCAACGACGGGGCGGTGCAGGCGCTCGCGGATCAGTGGATCGACAACATCGTCGCAATTCGCGACGGCCGGCGGCGCAACGCCGGACATCGGAAAAACAGCAGGGTTTCGCATCGCCGCGCTTATACCAACGGCGATCGACGGCGATCAACGGCGAACGTGAGCCGAGACGGCCGCCAGCCTGCGCAGCCGCCTCGGAGCCCGGAACGTCGAATCCAGGGCGTCAGACTCTGCGCCGACGCTCAGCCGTCTACGCCATTCGGCCCGCTCACGGTCAGGCTGCCTGCGACAAGGCTGGAATCGACTGCGAGACCCGTTGCGCCGCAAGCGCCACGTGGGCCGCGTGCTCGCTCAACTCGGTCTCGCGCTGCACGCGTGCGGGTAGCGCCGTCGCGGGTGGCGCCGTTGCGGGTGGAATACCCAGCAATGGCACCGCGTTGCCCACCGGCGTCGCAGAGGCTTCGCTCAAGCGCTCGACGACTGGCGCCAGCGACGCCTGAACCACCTTGAACCACCTTGAACCACCTTGAGCCGCTAGTGATCGAGCATTCCCGCGGCATCGTCACGCTCTTTATTGTCGACGGACAAATGGCGGCACACCTGACAGGATTCGAACCCGCATTCCCCAGCCCCCCTCCCAAAGGGGGCCTTTCTCACTCAAACGAAATCGACGGTCAGCGCGTGATATTCGCGCTCGCCGGACATGAAGCGATGGGCGGGTTTATATCCGAGTTTTGCAACCGCATTGAGCGATCGCTCGTTATCGACGGCAATGAAGCTGATCGCGGCACTGAAACGCGTTTTGGCCGACGCCGTTGCAAGATCGATCATTTTCTCGAGAATGCCTTTTCCGCGCGCCACCTGGCTCAGGCACATCGGCCCGAATAGGCAGGCGTTTCCTGAAAAATCGCTGGAGGCGGCGTCGCGCTCATCTTCGAACGATGCGGCGAGCGCGTCGATGATCGCATTGCCGCGCCATTGGTCAAGACGCGAAATGCAGAAAAAGCCGGCGAATTCCGCCTGTTCGTATGCGACGACGATGCCGGCGTCGGTCGCGAGCGCCTCGATCTTGGCCTCGGGAATCTCGGCGGACAGAAAGCCGTTCTTGCGCTCGGCTTCGGAGAGATTCGCGATTTGATTCGCTTTTTGCAGAGAAATAATGTTCGGATAATCGCCAGAACGGGCCATTCTAACCACGGTCGCTTCAGTCATTTCGGTCTATTTTTGTTTTAAACGAAAACTGATATTTTATAGACAATTACACATAGACATCTAGAATATTCATACAAACTCAATGGCGATGGTACGTATTTTATACGGTTGATTTTTCAAAAAATTAGCCAAAGCGCCTTGATTTCGATTCATCCATCGCCCGAGCACGTTGCGGCGACCTCGGCGCGCCTGTCAAGCCCCGCTCGGCTCCACGGAAAACCCCGCGCCGCTCATCGCCAGCCAGCCCGCCATTTCCATTCACATCGGTCGGTTGGAATTCTCCGTGCGATTAGATCAAGAGCTTCCGTCAGAGGGCAATCGGGCGATTAAGCAGAACGACGAGCACGACGAACCGAACCGATCGACCACCCGCCCGCTCTCGCGCACCGGCGCCGCCGCTCGACGGGCGGGCTCAAACTAGCTCGCGCCCAAGCCGAACGCCCCGTTTCTCTGCTGGCCCGCGCACCGTCGCGCCCGACGCATCAGCTCGCGATCGCCGGATTCCCGAGCGAAGCGGCACGCACTCACAGCGCATCGAGAAACTGCTCGAGCGCCGCCTTCATCTTGTGGATCGCCGCGTCCGGCAGCAGCATCACGAGCTTCGCGACAAAGCCGCCATGCTCCAGCGTGAAGTGCACTTCGAGCAGCAGCGCGACGTCCCATCGGCCGAGATGCGCGTCGCCGAGCGCCGTCGCGAGCGAGCCGGGCGGCACGAACGTCGGGCGGCACGAACGTCGGGCGCAGGAACGTGAGCCGCCGATCGAGCTGCTCGAACACGCCGTGCACGCACGCGCCGACTAGCAGGCTCGCGATGTCGGACAGCGCTTCGTCCTCGATATCGTCCGTCGCATCGTCGTAGCCCATCAGCTCCTTTAGCTCGCGGCGTCCGTCGCCGCCGAACAGCACGAGCGCCTCGCCGCAGATGTCGGACTGGAACGACTGCCGCACGGGCCGCGGCGTGTCGGCGCGCCGCTCGCACTGCTGCAGCTCGTCGAGCAGCTCGCGCGCGCTGACGAGCTTGATGTCCGGCACCGACAGCGTGACGAACGCGCCGAGCAGCTTCGCGAGCGCCGCGCCCGCCCGGCCCATGCCGATGTTCGAGATCTCCTGAAGAGCGTCGCGATGCGCTTCGGTCAGCGCGATGTCATTCATACAGGCCATACCCTTTGAGGATCGGGACGATTCGCTCCGGGCTCACCGGCTTCGCGACGAAGCCGATCGCGCCGCACGCCTTCACCCGCTCGCGCGCGCCGGACTGGATGTCGGCCGACACGACGATGACGAACGCGTTCAGGCCGTCGTCGCGAATGCGCTCGAGCACCTGGAAGCCGTCCATCACCGGCATCGTGAGGTCGAGAAAGATCACGGCACCCTTGCCGGCGCGGTATTGCGACAGCGCCTCCGCGCCGTTCGACGCCTGCGTGATCTCCACGTCCCAGTCGGGCGGCAGCGACTTGATCAACAGCTTGCGGGCCAACGTCGAATCGTCGACCACCAGCACGGGCAACGCCATGATGTCCTCCTCAGGAAGCGGCGCGGGCGGCGGCCGGCGCGGAATCGGGCTCGACGCCGGCTCGCTCTACCGGCAGCGTCACGCGAAACGTGGTGCCGGCGCCCAGCCCGCTCGACACCGCGATCTCGCCGCCATGCGCGCGCACGATGCCGTAGGCGACCGACAGGCCAAGCCCCGTGCCCTTGCCGACCGGCTTGGTCGTGAAGAACGGCTCGAAGATCCTCGGCAAGTGCTCGGGCGCGATGCCGCAGCCCGCATCGGCCACCTCGAACCAGACGCGCGGCGGATCGCGCGCGTCGACGCCGGTGCGGATGCCGATCGTGCCGCGCCGCGCGTCGCCGTGCGCGCCGTCCGCGCGCATGATCGAATACGACTGCGCGGCGTTGACGACGAGGTTCAACACCACTTGATTGATGTGCGAAGGAATGCATCGGACGAACGGAAGCTGCGCGTACTCGCGCACGAGATCCGCCGCGTATTTGATTTCGTTGCGCACGATGTTGAGCGTCGATTCGATGCATTGGTGGATATCGACCCATTCCCACTGATGCGCGCTGTCGACGCGAGAAAAATCGCGCAGGTCGACGACGATCTTGCGCACGCGCGCGAGCCCCTCCTTCGATTCGTCGACGAGCGTCGGCGCGTCTTCGCATAGATAGTCGAGATCCGCGTCCCGCGCGAGCGCGGCGAGCGCCGGCCCGAGCTGCGGCTGCCGCTCGGCGACGAGCCGCTCGATCGCGTGCGCGTGGTCGATCAAAGTACCGAGATAGCCGCCGAGCGCATTCAGGTTCGACAGCACGAACCCGACCGGATTGTTGATCTCGTGCGCGATGCCGGCGGCGAGCTGGCCGATCGCCGCGAGCTTCTCCGATTGGAGCAATTGCTGATGCGCGTGCGCGAGCTGGCGGTTCAGCTCGGACATCTCCGCATGGCGCGCGGTCAGCTCGGCGAGCGCGTCGGTCAGCCGCTTCTCGCGATTTTGCAGCGCATCGTGCGCGATGCAGATGTCCGTCACGTCGACGATCGTCACGCCGACCGCGGCGACGCCGCCGCTCCCGCCGTCGAGCGGGATGAAGCTGCAGTTTTGCCGCATCGCGTCGATCGTGCCGGTGATCGGCCGCGAATGATCGAAGCGGAACAGATACGGGCGATGCTCCCACGCCGTGTACATCGCGACGCCGAGCACGAACACGCTTTCCAGCTTCTTGCGCAGCCAGCGCTCGGGCAGCGCAGGGAAGAGCGAAAACAGGTCCTGGCCGATCGCGTCGTCGCGCGATCGGCCCGTGTGGTACTGCATGAAGCCGTTCCACGCGAGGATGCGCATGTCGCGGTCGACCGAGAACACGCCGCAGTTGAGCTGCTCGACGATGGCTTCGGACATCTGCAGGCTGGCGGACTCGGACATGGCTCGGGTTCGGTTGGTGCGAAACGCGAAATCGGGCGGCGGATGGGCGGCGGGCGGGCGGCGGGCGCCGCGCGAAGCGCCCGGCGCCGGACACCGCTTCCGATAATCCGGATTACGGACGGGCCGCGCGTCGGCCTCATGCGGGGAATCCCTGCATCGGCGCGCGCCGCTGCGGCGCGGAAAAAGCGGGCCGGACCGGCGCAACCGCGCGCTCGCGGCGATCCACGCGGACTCGCGCACCGCTGTAGCGTCCGGGGTCTCGAGATCCGCTGCAACATGTCGCATCCGACCGAACGCAACAGCGCATCCCGCCGCGCCGTCACCTCCGACCCGAGACGATCGCCCGCGGCGCGCGGTGCGGCCAAATGCTTGGCAGCCGTTGCGCCGAACGCTGATTCGCAGAGCCTCTCACCGGTACATCGCTGCACCGCAGGTCGACAACATCGCGTCCCCGGCGATGTGTCCGCTAGCCCGCTCGACGCTCTTCGGCGAATATCGCGCGACGCTCCAGCAGCCGGCTGATCAGCGCGGCGAGCGCGACAACCGTTGCGCCTATCAGCAGCGCCAGGCGGTAGCCATCATTGAGCGCCGTAGCCGCAGCCGCGTACTCGATGTGCCCGGCATGCGCGTTCGCGCGAGTCGCGGCGACGCTCGCAAGAACGGCCAGCCCCATCGCGCCCCCCAGCATGAACGTGGTGTTGATCACCCCCGATGCGACGCCGAGTTCAGCGGGGTCGACATCCGTCATCGCAGCCAGAAGAATCGGGTTGGCCGCCACGCCTGCGCCCATGCCGATGAGCAGCATGCCGGGCAGCACGTCTTTCACGTAATCGCCATGAACCGGAATATGCGCGAAATGCACGAGGCCGGCCGCGATGAGCAACAGCCCGATCGTGATCGGCTCGCGCGCGCCGAGCCGGATCACGATTCTCGCGGATAGACCGAGAGCGAACACGCCCATGACGAGATCTACCGGAAGGAACGCAAGGCCGATCTCGAGCGGATCGTAGCCGAGCGCGCGCTCCATGTAGAGCGCGGTGAGAAAGAACCACGCGAAAACTGCTCCGGACCATATCGCACGAACGACATTCGCCACCGCTATGTTGCGCTTCGCGATCATTGCCAATGGGATCAACGGGTGGTCGACATGCGTTTCGCCGTAGACGAACAGCGAAAAGAGGACAACCGCAATCGCGATGCTCGCGAGCGTCTCGGTCGATGCCCACCCGGCGCCGTTGCCCGCCTTCACGAAACCGTACACCGCCGCCATCAACGAAGCGGTGATCGTGATCGCTCCCGCGCAGTCCAGCTTGATCCGCCGCGAGTTCGGGACGGCATCGCACGCCGGCAACAGCCTGATGCTCAATACGCACACGATCGCGCCGAGCGGAAGATTGATGAGAAAGATCCACCGCCAGCCAAGCACGCTGGTCAGGATTCCGCCGACCAGCATGCCCAAGGCTCCGCCAAACGCACAGACGAACCCGTACACGCCCATCGCCTTCGCGCGGTCCACGCCTTCTCTGAACAGGAACATGATGAGCGACAACGCCGTCGCCCCGACGGCAGCTCCGCCGATCCCCTGGGCCGCACGTGCGACGATCAGCAATTCGCGCGATTGCGCGACGCCACAGGCGACCGAGGCGGCCGTAAATAGCGTCAGCCCGACGAGAAACATCTTGCGATGTCCGTACAAGTCTCCGAGCCGGCCGCTCAGCAGCATGCAGCCGCCGAACGTCAACGTGTATGCATTGACGACCCATACGAGAGAGGCGTCCGAGAATTCGAGATCGGCCTTGATCGCCGGAAGTGCGATATTGACGACAGTGGTGTCGAGCACGATCATCAACACGCCTGAACACAGGACATAGAGCGCCATCCAGCGCCGCTTTTCGAGAATGTCGGAGGGCAAGAAACGATGGTTTGTCTGGGACATGGGACCCCGTTGGACGCACGTCGGCCGGCGTCGTGAAGCGATGCGCACGAATGGACGAAAATCCGGAGAACGAAGACGGCAACCCGCGCGCCGGATACGCAGTACGAAGTAAAAGATCTCTCGGCGATCGAGCGGAAAGACACGCTGCGGGCACCTCGCGCCACGCGCCTCGCCGAGAGGCAACCGTTCAGTCGCCGGGGATGGCGAGCACCGGGTCGCGCGACGCCGCGATGTCCTCCAGCGCGCTCATCTGCTGCTCCAGCGATTGCGCCAACAGTTTGAGATCATTGCCGAACGCGATGAAGCGGAAGCCCTGGCTCGCATAATGCCGCGCCAGATCGAGGCTGTAGGCAAAGATTCCGGGGATCTTTCCATGTCGCCGGCACGCATCCAATGTCCGCGCGATGGCTTCGTCCATGCGTGGCCCCGTAACCTGGCCGGGTTGCCCCAGATCGCAGGCAAGGTCGCCGCAGCCGACGAACAACACGTCGATGCCGTCCACCGCCGCAATATCGTCGGCCGCCTCGACCGCCTCTGCGGTTTCAATTTGCGCGATTATCAGAAGCGAATCGTTGGCGGTGGCGAAATAGCCGGGCAAGTTGCGAAAATACCCGGAGCAACGAATGGGATTGACGCCGCGCCGGCCCTTCGGCGGGTAATACGCGCTGTCCACGATCGCCCTGGCCGCCGCGGCCGAATCGACCTTGGGCACCATCAACCCCAGCGCACCACTGTCCAGCGCGGCCTCGATCAGTTGCCTGTCGTTGCGTGCGACGCGAACCATGCCTGTCGTACCGGAGCCGTTCAGCGCCTGCAACACATGAACCAGATCCTTGCGGTCGGCCGGCGACGCCTCCATGTCGACGAGGAGCCACGGCAAGCCGCGGGTCGCGCAGCACTCGGCGATCAACGCATTCGCGGACACGAGGAACAGGCCCAGGCTGACTTCGCCGGCTCGCAATTTCTCCTTGTTCGGATTGCGAAGCAACAGCAACGGGTGATGCCGAGCGTCATTCGACATGATCGCCTCCTTGAATTGCGTGGCCGGCCAACGCTTCGATGGCCGCCAACGTGGTCGTGGGTAGTGTGAGAACCGTCTGCGCGGCGGCAACCCGGCTCCGCTGATTCGCGCCCTCTCCCGCCATTCTCGCCGGCTGGCCGGACAGGCCCGTTTCCCGGCAATGCGCGGCAATGGCCGAGGCGGCGGATCGAGCCGCGGCGAGGCCGGGAGGAAGGCGTGCGGGGTCGATTGCGATGAACATGCCGCCATTTCCCGGCTCGCCCGGCTGGGCGACATGGTCGGCGCCCGCCAACGCGCCCGCGAACATCTCCATCGCGACGGCCAGCGCGTAACCTTTGTGGCCCGCCAATTTCCCGCCGAGCGGCTCCATCGTGGCCTGCGGCGGAGTCGCATAAAGCGTGGACGGGTCGAGTTCCGATTGGCCTTCCGCGTTCGTGAGGCAGCCCGGCGGCAGCGGCCGGCCTTCCAACGCCGAGCGCCGGATGTAACCTTCCGACACGGCGGACGTGCTCATGTCCAACACGATGGGGTCCGCATCGTCGGAAGGAAAAGCCAACAGCAATGGATTGGTGCAAAGCCGCGCCAGCTTGCCGCCGGGAGCGGCGACTCTCAGGCCCCGCCCCCGGAAATTGCAGAACCCCATGACGGCAAGCGGATGCTCGCTCGCACCGGCGAGCGCTCGGCCAATTGCCGCCAAGCGGCCCAGATGGGGCGCTTCACGAAGGCAAACCACGGCCACCGCATGGTCACATGCCTGCTGCCGCAGCGCGTCGACGATCGCTCGACGCACCAGAACGCCGAATGCGCGATGCCCGTCGACGATGGCGACATTGGCGTCACATCGAACAATCCGGGGGCGCGCGGCGGGGTCCAATCGGTTGGCGCGAATGTCGTCGACGTAGTCGACCAGTCGAAGCAATCCATGCGACGGATAGCCGACCAATTCGTTTTCCAGCAAATCGGCGACGACCTGCGCGCTCAGCTCGCTCGATACGCGATGCCGGATGAGCGCGCGTTGCGCCAATTCGCGCATGCCGGCGACGGAGATGACGGCGGCGCTCATGAGAAGACGGTCTGGCTCGTTCCGACATCGCTCAACGCCGACACGCATAGGCGAAATTTCCCGGTAGGCGACTCAGGCATTCGGTCCAGCTGTTCGAATTCGATGCGAAACGGATAGCCCGTGTGATGATGAATGCGCTCGACGATGGCGTCGCGCCGCTCGCGGGTGATGCCCGCTGGCGCGAGCAGCCGGATTCGCAGTTGATCGGCGACCTCTTGCACCACCTGAAACCACTCGATCTCCTCGAAGCTCATGATGAGGAACGAGAAGAAATACGCATCGACATAGGCGCCGTCCGGCGTGACGATCAGATCCTGCTGCCGGCCCGCCACGTGGCTCATGCGAGGCAATCCCATGCCGGATGCGCAGTGGCCGGACACGGGCGACGCGAGATCGCTGGTTTCATATCGGATCAGCGGCATCGCGAAATTGTTCAGCGTGGTCAACACGACTCGCCCGACTTCGCCCGGCGCGCAGGCTGCACCATCGTCGCGAATGAACTCCTCCGCGACGTTTTCCACCTGGATGAGCATCCCGTCATGTCTCGGACTTTCGTGCGAGACGATATTGGATTCGCGTGAACCGTACTTGTCGTAGATCTCGCATCCAAAAATTCTCTTCAGCCGTTCGCGAACGATGGGAGGAAGCGGCTCCGAGGTGCCCTGAATCGCCCTCAATGCCGGAACGGCCAGAGATTCCCGCTCGGCTTGCCGAGCGATGAGGTGCATCGCGTTGGTATAGGTGCTGATCAACACCGGATTGAAGCGCGCGAGGCTGCGCGTGAATTGAGCGATCAGGTCCGGCGACAGGCGGAACGTGTTGAACTCGCGGCGATTGCTCAATACGTTCCTCAATCGGTCGGACACGCTCTTCAAATCCCAGTAAATCGAGGACCCCCATAGGAGCGCGAAAGGCTCGCCGATTTTCCAGTTCGCGCACCACTGATAGGTGCGTAGCTGATGGGCCCTCATCCACAATCGAAAGTTGCGGTCCTGCACGAAACGCGCGCGCCTGCCGGTCGAGCCGCTGCTGTAGTTGACCTGCAGGCTGCCGCGATCGGCGCGACTCGAAATCAGATCGTCCTGATGGGTGATGAGCGCCTGGCGAGTCAGCAGCGGTAATTTCCGTAAATCGGCGAGCGAACCGAAATCGTCGGGCACGAGGCTGCGCTCTCGGAAGATGCGCGTGTAGTAAGGCACGCTCTCGTAAGCATGAGTCAACAGCGCGTGCAGCTTCTTCATCTGAAGCTCGCGGCAATCCCTCGGCGACAGATACTGGGTCTCCTCGAGCCAGCGCAGACGATGGGCGACATCCGATCGCCCTTGAAATTTTTCACATCGCCAATACAGATTACGAGCCAAATTCGGATTCAATGTCATGATTGATCTCGATTGAAGTCGCGATAGCGTCCGAGCAACGCATCCACTCCGGCTTCGAAGATCCGCCAATCGGATCTCGACAGGCATTGCCGCGCCGCGAAGAAGTACTGTTCTTCCAATGAGCCGTTGAACCACGACGCGAGAATGGCCGAGTGACTGAACGACGCGGACGTATCCGTGATGTCCTGGTTGGCATCCCAGTCATAGAACAATACCGGCCCGACATGGTCGATGTGATCGCGCAACGCTCGCAACAGCGTTTCCGGCGCGAGCTTGTCCAGCACGAACAAGTAGCTCGGCAGGTAGATCAGGAAGCGCGCCGCCAGCAGATCGAGCCTTCGGTCGCCATAGGCAAAGCAGCTGTCCTGGTAGCGGTAGCCGGCAAGCACGCGCCGTTCGGCGTCAGTCGGACGTTTGCGCGGGGTCGACGAGAACTGATCGAATTCCGTCCGGCCATCGACGAGCTTCAATCCTTGCCATATCGACTCGACGGAACGGGCCAGCCGCCCCGGCTGGCCCGGCACCGGAATAGCGGGCTCGGGCCAACACAGGAACGGGTTGAAAAAGCGATATGGCCGCATGTTCGCCGGCGCGCCGTTGAAGCTGTCCACCATCAGGCAGGCTGACGCATCGTCCAACATGACGGCAAGCGCATCCTGGCGCGACAGGGAAAGAGCCGGACTGGGCATCGGCTGGCTCAATCGGCGGCGGCGTCGCCCGCGCGATAGACGCGACGCTCGTCGCCACGCTGATATACGTGCGCGTCGCGCCCGTGTTCAGTCAGCCGCCATTGCGGGCGGGCCGTGCGATATTGATTGTTTCTTTCCCAGTCTTGCAGCTTGAGGCCCTGCCGCTGAGCCTCGCTCAGCAGATAATCCGGAATGACGGCAAACGGAACGACCACGAAACGCGCGCCGGTGGAGGCATAAAGCGCCAATTCGTCCAGCCGCGGCAAATCGCTCAGGTAAATGACGAGATTTCCATCCTCGCCGCCTTCGTGCGTCGCTAGCAGGTTGAGCGCCACGTTCCAGTCCGCTCCTTGCCACTCGGCCACGACGGCCTGATTGTCCTTGACGATGCAGGCCGCGAATGAGTCGGGATGACCATCCACCTTGTCTTGCAATGGGCGCAGCCACTCGCTGTGCGTCTTGAAGCTCCACTGATACGCGAGATCCTCCTTTTCGAGCATCATGGTGGCCATGTTGTATCGCGTGAGCGGCGCCTCGATCTGATCCCGCTCGACTTGAAATCCCTCAGCGCGAAGAAAGGCAAGCCGAGCGCGGTTGTTGGACATCAGCAGGATCTTCTCCACGTCCAGAAAGCGGAGGATTGCCGCAACCGCTTCGTAAGACCGGCTGTCCAAAGGCGCATGAAAGCGTTTATAGACTTCGTCGGTGTCCAGATGATGGTTCTGCCGGTAGTCGTAAATTCTGAAGTGCTTTTCTATGCCCAGCCCTCGCGCATCCTGATCGATGCCGTAGATGACGAGTCCCCCGTTGCGCTGCACGATGCGGCGAAAAGCCTCGTCGAGTTGGAAGCCGCAGTCGCATTGCTGCGAATGCATCACGTGGCCAAAAAAACAGGCGGACTCGATGCGAAGCGGGACGGCATCCAGTTCGGACAGATCGTTGAGCGCGGCGCTCGCCCAACGCTTCCCCTGAAATTCGAAGTAATGCAGCGAGAAATAATGAACGGAATCCTCGATCTTCAGCGGCAAGCGAACCGGCCCCACGATCAACTCCAATTGATCGACGGTGTTGACAGTCATTGTCTTCTCCTTTCAGCCATGAATTTCGTGAAGTTGGATGTCAGATGCGGCGCGACAGAAGTGCGCGAGCGCGAGTCGGCCTGCCTGAAAAAATGCAGGGCGCAACGTCTTCCGCGGCCGCGAAGCTGCACAGTTCTCCCATGCGCCAGTTCGCGACTGCCTCGACATTCGCTCGGGTGGGCGCAATCGGAGCGATCACGCACTTGCGCGCAGCCAGCATCTCCTTGGCTTGCGCCTCGGTTTGCGCGAAAGAGACCAGTGAACGCACTTGGGAATGGACGAGCCGATTCACCGATGCTTCGACGTCGGCCAGCGCCTTCGAGAGCACTTCGGGGAGATCGTCGTTTTCGTCGATCGCCAGCTCCTGCTCGTTGTCCGGCCGGCATAGTCGGATTCGGGCGGCGTCCTGCACGTGGCGTCGGCCAAAGTAAAGCAGCAGCAGCGGTACCCCCCGAGCGCGCAACTGCTTGATGCGCGCTTTCATCACCTGTGCGTCGGCCACGAAATCGATCGTCGCGCGAAGCCCGCGGGATTTGATTTCGTCGAATGTCGATCGCAGCGCTTGACGTTCGTCCTCGAATTGACTCCGAGCCAATACCGCGATCTGGATCGGAGCCAGATTCGGATGAACGATCAACGATCCATCGGCAAGCGTGGACAAGCCAAGCTGCGCATACATCATGCGTCGGCTGACGAACCCGTCGACCTGCCACGCATGCCGGCGCTGCTCGTTCTTGCCGAAGCCGATATCGTAGCGGCGCGATATCCTTTGCCCTTGGCAATACACGGCGGACGTTTGCACGCATTCGCCGCTGAGCAATGGCGTGTCGCCGCCGACACCCCATTCATACAAATCGTTGCGATTGCCCCATGGAGGGCGAACGCCGATGAACTGGGGAAGCGGCAGCGCATCGCTCATTTCCAGCAGGCCTCGGGCCAGCCTCCGAATGTCGTCCGACGCGGCCGCTTCAGTCGCATGACAACAGTGAAACTCGAATACGTCAGGCGCCTCGAGCGCCGAAAATACCCCCTTGCCGCTTCGATCCGCGGAGCTGATTGGCCGGAAGTAACGTGCGCGCTGGTATAGCCGAATCGGCAACGTATCGAATCGGCTAACCATATGCCGCCAATGATTCGCGATCACTTGCTCCCCGGTCGGTGTCAGGACGCCGCGCGTTCGGCCCTCCTTCGAGTCCTGTTCGGTTCCGACGCGCAGCAAGCAACGCCGCAGATCCAGCAGGTCGGCCATGGGGCTGAAGCAACTCTCGGGAACCACTTGCGGGTACGCGTATTCCTGAAGTTCCAGCTCTCCATAAATACCCCGAACGAGTTGCGCGAACCGCTCGCACAACTCGACGCCCCATGGAAGAACAACGACGGCGCCGGGCACTGCGATTATGTCGCTATCGCAAATCTCGGCCTGTTTGAGCCTTCGTGTGAATTCACCCAGACTGAGTTTGGTCGAACCGGCGATTTTCCCCTCGGACCAAGGCAATTGGGACGACTCCTGCCGAATGTCATTCAGCCAGGAAGGTATTGAGGGTAATTCACCAGTCAACGCGTCATGAGTGACTTGGACGGATAAAGATCCGGGACGAACATCGCTCTGCATGGGATGGCGATCTTATTCGGTGACGAGTCTTTGAATCTTGCGGGTTCGATATTGGTTTTCCCCTGCCAGGGATTCTCCATTCACCAACGTTCGATTTATCATCGGGTGAGTTTCGTGAGTAGGTCCGAAATCGGAATCCGGGTGATATACGACGATTCTCAGACAATCCTCTTCGGTATGGAAGCTATGAACCTCGTCACGCGGCAAAATGAATATCTTGCCGGCGGTTAGCTCGTGCCTCTCGTCCTTGGACAAACAATAGCCGCAACCATCGATCACAACGCCGATCCGTACGGATGGATGGGTATGCGCCGTCTGATCGAGATGAGGCGGGACATACAGATAGTTGAGGCAGGGATCGCCTTTGATGACCGGCGCGACAAGCAAGCTGTCCGAGCATCCGTCGATATATTTGAGCCGGCCCAGAATTTCGACCGGGCCGCCGGACATGTTGACGCCCTGATACTCGTTCCGGATGCACGCCATGCCGATAAACGGACTGAGGCGCGCGGGGCCCGGCACTGAAAAGAACATGCCGGACGTCAAATCCTGCGTGAAACAGGGATGATAAATCGTCAGCATTCCCTCTTGGACATAGCCGTAAGCGGTACTTCCGTCATCAACGTCTATTTCATGTCCGCCGGCCGAAACTTTAAGGTCCGTTGGAAAATCTTGATCCAGATCATGAGATGTCGCATGCACTTCCACATCCAAAAGATTCATGTGAACTCCATTTTCCCTGGTTGAAGATCGTTTATTTCTCGTCGAGAACTAGTACCCCCACCCCTCCAATAATGCACATCGGCAGTTCATAGTTCTTAGTTCTTATCCAATTGAATTAGCAGTCAACCAAATCTAAAGGAATTGAAATCACGTTGCAAGCATTGCTTTTGATATTTTCCGTATTAAGTACATCATGCAATTACCGCACAACAAATACTTCTTTAAATCGATACGCATTTATGAACTTCCTGAAACCCGGATATCTCGCGAATGATATTGATGTTCCGAATGAATTCGGCTGCACCGCCGTTGCTTCCGGAACATTGCTCCCGGAATATCGCGGTTCATTGAGTGAAACCGCCGAGAACGTGAAGGCGACCGCGCGCGCCGACATCCGGCGGCAAGGCAGCCGGGAGGAGGAAGCGCATGGACAAAGCCTGCTGCGAGCGTGGGGATGCCAGGCCGGCTATCGACGGAGTCGAGTGCAATGGTCGAAAGGAAAAGTCGCGCACCGTCGCGATATCCGAACCTGATCGGCCGCTGCGAATAGGACGGAGCGCGCGGCCGACGGCCCGTCAAAGGGCAGATCGGCACGTACGTCCGCCGCCATTCGAGCGCCGGGTGGCGCCGAGCGTCCGGCAAGACGCATCCGCAGCAAACGCTTTAACGGTTCGCGGCCGAAGAAGCCGGGCTGACCGACCCGCGATCAACGAACGCTCAAGCGCGCCTCGAGCAACTTACCGAATGCGTCGCCGAACGCATCAGAGCCGTCGCGAACGATACGGCTGCCGTCTGCGGCCTGGAAATCGACGCGCGTTGCACGCAAGCCGAAGCGCGCGACGACCTGCTCCGAACTCCGGCCACATACGGGCAAGAGGCAACCGGCCGGTTGCGCACCGATCAGGCCAATCAGGTTCGTCATCGCGGGCCTTCCCGGCAAGCCTTGGCGCTCAATTGCCGACGGCCTCGGCGCCAACGTCGCGTCCCGATTCCGCAGCGGGTCGCGCATCCGGGCGATACCGCTCGCCGCCGGTTGACCATGATCGTGAGGCCGCGCGCCAGGCAACGAGCCAACGAGCCCGACTCGATCAGCAGCCAGGGAGCTTGGAGTCAAGGGTTCAAGCAAACCTACTGAGGCGGAACCGCTGGCCGACTGCAGTTCGGCCGAAAGTCGGCAACGCCAAGGGCAGCGAATCGTGCCGCATTGCCGGAATCGAATGGAGTCAAACCGGATGAGGGCAGCCGTGCCGGGCGAAATCGAGAAGCACGTCGCAAGCTACGCGAGCGCGAGCGACAAACGTGGCGTCGTCGTCCGCCCACCGCCCGGCATCGCATTCCCACGCAACCTGCTCGATGCGCGCCGAGTGGCCGGTCGGCACGTGCGCCGTTGGCATCCATGGTCATCAGTCGCGACAGCGAATTGGATCAGCGCATCCTTCGCATGACGCGCCGGACGCAAGGCGATCGATGTACGGCTCCGCTTCGCAAAGCACATTGCACAGCCACTCGCCGCGTGTTTCGCAGGTGCCGATGCATCCGCGTCCGGTGAAAGCGGACACCCCGTATCCGACGAGTGCCCACGATTGCGATCGCAAAGTCTGCGCCCTCGCATGAGAGGCGTCGCGGATGACGCCGCGATCGAGTCTCGCGCGCAACGTCCCGCGCCCCAAACCCCGCCGATCACGAACGAATCGACGCCCCGCGCTCCGCGAGCAGCTCGCGCAGGATACCGCGGTGACAACGCGCCTCGTTGTCGCAATAGCAACCGATCGCGAAATTCGACGTCGCCGACAACGCGGCGAGCACGTCGAGCACCTTGCTCGCGTCGCCATGCTTCATCTCGGCGCGGAACTTGCGCGCGAACGCCTTCCATTCGGCGTCGGTTTGCGCCGCCAGCGCTTCGGAGACGAGCTCCGGACTCGGCGACAGCGTCGGCAGCCAGACGTCGTAATAGTCGCGCGACGCGAATTCTTCCTTCGGCACGCCGCGCGGCGGACGGCGCACGGTGCCGATCCGCAAGCCCTCGTCGCCGGCGCGCGGCTTGCCGAGTTGGACGATGCTGATGCTCATGCTGGACTCCCGTTCAGAGTGGCCGGCGCGCACACGTTCACGCAAAGCCCCGGCGGACGATGCACATCCATCGCCGCCGGCCCACGGCTCATCGTCTTACGCAAACGGCGACACGACAGCGACACGACAGCGGCACCGAGGCGGCAGCCACGTCGCGCCGCCGCCCGCGCCTGTCGATGCGGCACCGGCGCGCGGCCGAAGGCACGCAGCGCAGCGCCGCTCCCCAAACACGCCGGGCGCGCCGCAACCCGGCTTCCCGACCGGCCCCGCGCGCCCGCGCGCGTCACCGCGTCAAACGCCGCTCGCGATCACGGCGCCGATCGCTTCCGCGACGATGCCGACGTTCGCTTCGTTCAGCCCGGCGACGCACATCCGGCCCGAGCGCAGCACGTACACGCCGTGCTGCTCGCGCAGGCAATCGACCTGCGCTTCAGTGAGCCCCGTATACGTGAACATTCCGCGCTGCTTCACGTAGCGCGACAGCGCCTCGCCGTGCACGTGCGCGCGCAGGCCGTCGTGGATCGCGCTGCGCATCTTCGCGATGCGCCGGCACATCGCCGCGAGCTCTTCCTCCCATTGCGCGCGCAGCGCGGGCGTCGTCAGCACCCGCGCGACGATCTTCGCGCCGTAGGTCGGCGGATTGCTGTAGTTCGACCGCACCGCGCCCGCGAGCTGGCCGAGCACGCGCTCGGCCGCCGCCGCGTCGTCGCAGATCACCGACAGCGCGCCCACGCGCTCGCCGTACAGCGAGAAATTCTTCGAGAACGAGTTCGCGACGAACGCAGGCACGCCGCGGCGCGCGAGCTCGCGGATCGCGAACGCGTCGGCCGCGAGACCCGCGCCGAAGCCCTGATACGCCATGTCGACGAACGGCAGCAACTCGCGCGCCTGCAGCACGTCGATCAGCTTCAGCCACTGCGCGTCGTCGAGATCGACGCCCGTCGGGTTGTGGCAGCACGCGTGCAGCAGCACCACGCTCTTCTTCGGCAGCGCGTCGATCGCGGCCAGCATCGCGTCGAACTTCAGGCCGCCCGTCGCCTCGTCGTAGTACGGGTACGTGTTGACCGTGAAGCCCGCGCGCTCGAAGATGAACCGATGATTCTCCCAGCTCGGATCGCTGATCCACACCTGCGAATCCGGGAAATAGCGCTTGATGAAGTCCGCGCCCACCTTGAGCGCGCCCGAGCCGCCCAGCGTCTGGACCGTCGCGACGCATCCGGCCGCGCGCGCGGCGCTCTCCTCGCCGAACACGACCGCCTGCACCGCGTCGCGATACGACGCGAGCCCCGTCATCGGCAGATACGGCTTCGGACCGGACTCGCGCTGCACGGCGGCCTCGGCCTCGCGCACGGCGCCCATCACCGGAATCCGGCCGTCGTCGTCGAAATAGATGCCGATGCTCAGATTGACCTTGCGCGTGCGCGGATCTTTCTGAAAGTTCTCGTTCAGCGTGAGAATCGGATCGCCGGGGTATGCATCGATGTGTTCAAACATGGCGGTTTCTGACTGATGAAGAAAAATCGGGGTCAACGGGCCGAGACGCCGTCGCCGAGCGCATAGCCGGCGCCGCGCTGGCGGAACCGGTAGCCGATCGCGAGCACCGCGAGCCACACGGGGATCAGGTAGACCGACAGGCGCAGATCGGGCGTCCGGAACATGACGACGAGGATGGCCGCCATGAATGCGAGACAGAGATAGTTCGTCAGCGGATAGCCGAGACTCTTGAAGCGCGTCTGCTCGCCCGCCGCGCGCTTGGCCTGACGGAACCGCAGGTGGATCACGCTGATCATCGCCCAGTTGATGATGATCGCCGATACGACGAGTCCCATCAACAGCTCGAACGCCTTGCCCGGCATGAAATAGTTGATCACCACACAGAGCGCGGTCGCGAACGCGGACATGCCGAGCGCCGCGATCGGGATGCCGCGCCGGTTCACGCGCGCGAGCGCCTGCGGCGCGTTGCCCTGCCGCGCGAGGCCGTACAGCATCCGGCTGTTGCAATAGACGCAGCTGTTGTAGACCGACAGCGCGGCCGTCAGCACGACGACGTTCAGCACGTTCGCGGCGACGTCGCTCGACAGCGCGTGGAAGATCAGCACGAACGGGCTGCCGCCCGTCACGACTTTCTGCCACGGATACAGCGACAGCAGCACGCCGAGCGCGCCGATGTAGAAAATCAGGATGCGGTAGATCACCTGGTTCGTCGCGCGCGGGATGCTGTGCGACGGGTCGTTCGCCTCGGCGGCCGTGATGCCGACGAGCTCGAGCCCGCCGAACGAGAACATGATGACCGCCATCGCCATCGCGAGGCCGCCGATGCCGTTCGGGAAGAAGCCGCCGTGCCGCCACAGGTTCGCGACGCCGGCGTCCTGGCCCGCGTGCCCGGCCAGCAGCAGATAGCCGCCGAAGCCGATCATCCCGACGATCGCGGCCACCTTGATGATCGAGAACCAGAATTCGGTTTCGCCATACGACTTGACGCTCGCGAGGTTCACCGCGTTGATCGCGACGAAGAACACGAGCGCCGAGATCCATGTCGGCACGCCCGGCCACCAGTACTGGACGTAGATGCCGACCGCCGACAGCTCGGCCATGCTCACGAGCACGTACAGCACCCAGTAGTTCCAGCCGGACAAAAAGCCCGTGAAGTGCCCGCAGTATTTGTTCGCGAAATAGCTGAACGAGCCGGCGACGGGCTCGTCGACGACCATCTCGCCCAGCTGCCGCATGATGAAGAACGCGACGACACCGGCGATCGCGTAGCCGAGCAGCACCGACGGCCCCGCCATCTGAATCGTCTGAGCAATGCCGAGAAAAAGCCCCGTGCCGATCGCGCCGCCTAGCGCGATCAGCTGGATGTGGCGGTTCTTCAGCCCTCGCTTCAGGCCGTCGTTGTCCTGTTCTGAAACCATGTCTTCTCCGTCTCATCCGCCCTTTCTGGAGGCGGTGCGCCTTCGGACCCGGCCGGGCGCCGTGTACTTGTTTCCGGCCGCGCGCGGATGTCGCGGCGAGCGGCCGGGCTGTGGATGCCGAATTCCTGCGCGGCGTGCGTCGTCGTGCGTCGGGCGGGAAAACCGCTCCCCGCCCGTGCGTGCGCGCACCGATTTTTCATTGATCTCACGCAAAAATCGGGGCTCAGTTTATCGCCGGCAGGATGAAATGGGGTTTCGTAAGCCCTTCATGCAAACCCTACATTATGAGATAAAATTGCATCCGGGAGACAACTAAGGAAACAAAAATGCAAGAACCGCTTCTTGATCGCATCGATCGCCATCTGCTCGAGATCCTGCAGGAAAACGGCCGCATCTCCAATCTGGAGCTGGCCAAGGCCGTCGGGCTGTCGCCCGCGCAGACGCTGCGGCGGCACCGGCGCCTCGAGGAACTCGGCGCCATCAAGCGCTACGAGACCCGGCTCGACGCCGACACGCTCGGCTTCGGCGTCACCGCGTTCGTCCAGGTGACGATGGAGCGAGGCCACATTCGCGACTTGTCGACGTTCCAGAAGCTCGTCTCCGAGCTCGCGCAGATTCAGGAGTGTTTTTCGGTCACGGGCGATATCGACTACGTGCTGAAAGTCGTCGCCGCGGATCTGAAGGGTTTGTCGACGTTCCTGCTCGACACGCTGATGCGCATCCCCGGCGTGAGCGGCGTGCATTCGAGCGTGTGTCTCGACGAGATCAAGTGCACGAGCGCGATGCCGCTGTAGCCGCGCGAACGGGCGCGGAAACGCGCCGCGCTCGAGAGAAGCGCGCGCCGCGAATGCACGCGGGTCGACCGATGAGGCTCGTCGGGGAGAACGGTAGGGTCGCGGCCGGCTCCTAGGGGGAAATGGCCGCGGCCGGCAATCGTCGCGATGCATAAGCCGCCCGCATCAGCGCCGATCGATCGAGCGATGTCTTGATGTCCTGCTGTCCTGAATCGGGCCGCGGCTCGCACCCGCAATCAACCGCGGCGTGATCCTCGCAGTCGGCAGCCGACGCCGACGGTCCGGCAGCGCGACCGCGCAATCCCGAGCCGACCCGGCGCGCCATTCATTTCCGTGATGCATGCGCCCATAGACCCGCCGCAATTCGCGCCGGAAAAAGTCTGTGGCCGAGCCCGTGGCGCTCATGGGAAATTGCTCGATCAACTCTCATCGCCACGGCTTGCCCTTCGAATATTTCGTCATGCCGACGGCTTAATTCTCGACGCCTCGATATATTCAACTCGGCATATGCGCTTCTTCCCCAATACGCCAGACCACCGCCGATTCCGATAGAAGAGGATCGTCGCGGCCGGCGCAATGGCGTTCGGAGCATATTACTCATCCACTCTCGAAATCGTTCCTGTCGAGCCCGAATGGGGACTGCCGGCCGATCACGCATTTCGGTTCGTCGCCCCGCCCCGGAGCGTCCATGCCGGCGAGCGGCCGCAAGCATTCGCCGACCGTCCCGGCATGCCGTAAGCAACCGAATGACGCCAATTTCGCGAGTGACGCAAACCCCAATAAAAGCGCGCTTCGATTTCTCTATTTATTTGAAAACGGATACGGCATGTCCTAGTCTGTAAATGACCAAGACACCGAAAGCTCCGGCCTGTTTCAACGCCTTCCTTCGGTTAGATCTGCATGGTTCAATTCATCTTGCGGCGCCGAAGACAATACAACGACGCGCATCGACCAAGAATGATTGCCGCGCATACGCGCATGCCGACTCATCGGATTCAGTTCAAAAAAATGAACTACAAAGGACAATAAACGATGAAAACCGACGATTTTGATTTCGGCCTTGATCGGAATGCCATGCCGAACGATCCCGCCGAATTGCGCGGTAGGCGTCGCGACAGCGGCAAAATGATCGTTCTCGATCGCGCGGCGGCAACGATCGAGCACACGGTCTTCTCGACGATTTCCGACCATCTTCATCCGGGTGATCTCCTGGTGTTCAACGACAGCTACATGCTGTCGAACACGTTGTCGTTCCAGCATGCCGACGAATCGGCCCATGTGATCGTGTACGGTCACGAGCCGGACGGAACCAACATCGTCGAGCTCCGGTCTTCCCTGTCGCCGAAAGCCGGCCTCACGCTGACCTCCACCGACGAAGACCGCCTCACCTGCACGCTGCTCGCTCCGCAGCCGGACCGACTCTGGCGGGCGCGATTCGAACCCGCCGAGGAATTGGCTCGCGTCCTCGATCGATACGGATGGCGCTGCGACGACGAGCTCCAACTGAACCCGGCTTACTGGAGCACCAGGCGCGACGCCTACCGCTCCGTCTATGCCAAGAAGCCCGGCTCGCTGGAAATTCCTTCAGCAGGCCTGCATTTCTCCGCCGACGTGCTAAAGGAAATCGCCGAAAAAGGCGTGGAATTCGCTTACGTCACGCTGCATGTCGGCGCGACGGAAATCCTCGCGGTTCGCCATATCAGCGAGGACGAGATCGAGCATCACAAGGTGAGGCCCGAGTACTTCGAAGTGAGCGCCGAGGCAGCCGAGCAAATCAACCGCGCGCGCGCGGAGAAGCGCCGCATCATAGCCATCGGCACGACGGCCATGCGAACGCTGGAATCGCTCGCGGCGCATGGCGAGCCGGGCGCCGCCCTCCGCGCCCAAGCGGGATGGACCGAGCTCTACATCTATCCCGGATTCGAGTTCAAGATCGCGGACGGGCTGCTCACGAACCTGCATCGCCCGCGATCGAGCCACATCGTGCTGACCGCGGCTTTCGCGGGCAAGGATCTCCTCATGCGCGGCTACGCGGAGATTCTCGAGATGGGGGAATACGAATTCGACATGTTCGGCGACAGCATGCTGATTCTGTAACGGCATGACACGGTCGACGGAGAGCACGCGACGAGACAAGCGCATCGACACCGTCGTGATCGGCGCCGGTCACGCGGGCCTTTGCATGAGCTACGTCCTGCAGCGCGAGAGGCGCGAACACGTGGTGCTGGAGAAGGCGCGCGCACTCGAACAATGGCGCTCGGCGCGCTGGGATTCGTTCAGAATCAACTCTCCGCTCGCCTATTCACGGCTGATGGGGCAAACCGACGGATTTCCCGGCACCCGGCGAAGCATCCCGCTCGAAGAGATCGTACGGATGTGGGACGCATGCATCGCACAGCGGCGCTTTCCCATTCGCGAGCACTGCCGGGTCTGCTCGGTCGAGCGGATCGAAGGCGGGCGTTTCCGGATACACGTCGAAAGCGACGATGGCCCGCAGCGCTACGACGCGCTGAACGTCGTCGCCGCGCCAGGCAATTATCAACTCGTGAGCATTCCCGACTTTGCGCGGCATCTGCGCACCGACGTGCAACAACTTCACGTCGGGACATATACGAACCCTTCGGCCGTCCGGGACGGCTCGGTTCTGGTGGTCGGCGGCGGACAAACGGGCGTGCAGCTCAGCGAGGAACTGGCCGGGGCCGGCCGCCGCGTGTACCTGGCGACGTCGAGAGTCGAGGGAACCCCACGCAGCTACCGCGGCGAGGACATCATGTTCTGGCTGGACCGCATCGGGCTGCTGCGCGCGCCGGCGAGCCCATTCGCGCATTCCGCCGGGCAACACGACCGCATGCCCATCGTCGGCCACGATCATCCGATTTCTCACCATTCATTGGCTCGGCTCGGCGTTCAATTGTTAGGGCGACTGAACGGCATCTCGCCGGACGGCGCAATCGCGACGTTCGACGAGGATCTGCACGCCAACGTTGCATGCGCATCGCAAGGCTGCCGGGAACTGATCGATCGCATCGAGCGCTGGATCGCAAGCCGCAACGCGAGCGAGCGGGCACGGTATCCGCCACCGACCATCGAGCCGGCATGGCAGCCCTATCCCCCGCTGCTCGCATCGACTCCTCCCGCGCGCCTGGCGCTGCGCGAGCACGGCATCCGCGCCGTCGTGTGGGCGACAGGCTGGCGCACCGACCTGAGCTGGCTGCGGATCGACGCGGTCCGCCTGGCACTGAATTCTCGCGGACTGCCCGCATCCTGCGAAACGCCGGTCGAAGGCTTCTTTTGGCTGGGCTTCCACGGACTTCGTACGCAGTCCTCGGGAACGGTAGCCGGGTTCCATCTCGACGCGCCTTATATCGCCGCCCGGCTGCGACGCCGCGCCGACACGCGATCATGATGCGCGGCTGCGAGCACGTCATCGTCGACGCGGGGCGCGTCGGCGCCACCGTCCGGCGTTGCTTCGGCATCGTATCGAAACGCGCCGCGGCCATCGGCCCCGACGCGTTCGACGAGCCCGACAGTGGGCCCACGCATCGGCCCCCCCTTCGCCCGCCATGACGACGCTGGCGGTATCGCGACGCAGCTTTCTCTCGATCGCGTCCGGGCAAGACTCGTCCGTCGCTCGACGGCCGAATGCGCGCGGCTTCAACAGGCCGGCGGGGCGCGGCCCCATCGCGTGTTCGGACAACCGCTCAGCGAATCTCCGTGTTGACGATGGCCTCGACCAGCGTCTTGCCGACGCCGGTGAGCGCGACCGTGCCCTCCGCGGGTCGCATCGTCGCGAGCCCTCGCTGCTCCAGGCTCTGAAACACCGGTTTCCAGCGCTGATCGAAGAGCGAGCTGCCGGCGAACCTCGCGCGATGCCAATCGTCTCGAAGCGGCTGGCACGTGGTGAGCGCGCGGCGCATCGAGCTGGCGATCTCCTCTTCCGCGCTCATTTCCGACTGCTCGAGCGGCAATTCCCCGCTTGCGATCGCATCGACGTACTCTCCCGGCCGCGTCACGACGTTAGCCGCGCAACGCCGAGTCGCGGAACTGCCCCCCAACCCGATTCCGACTTCGGCGAACTGCTTGTCCTGATCGAGGACGAGCGACTTCCATCGTCCGCATCCGGTTTGCGGCTTCTGGAAATACATGGTCGGATACTCGAAGAGCCCGGCGTCCTCCAGCAACGCGACTGCCGCCTCGCGCATCTGATATTGCTCGCCCAAGCTCGGCCAGCGATGGCCCTCCCGCGATGCGCGCGCCCTGCTCGCCGGGCTCTGCCACCTGGCGGGAACGCCCGCGATCGCGGTGCCGGTTTCGCCGAACGCGCGAAGGTGCAGCTTCGTCATCACGACCGTGCTGTAACCCAGTTCCAGCATGCGCCGAACGTCATGACAGAAACCCGCGACACGTTGATCGAGCAATCCGTAGATCAGATCGCCGTCCACCCGCTCGAAGCCCAACCGGAACGCGTCGCGAATGACCGCCCGGGCTTCCTCGGCCGTGTGTTCTCGCCCGGCGAGCGCAACCAGCCGATCGTCGAAAGACTGAATGCCGTAGGTGATCTTTCGGCATCCTTTTTCATGGAGAAGCGCGAGCTTGTCGCTCGTGAGGCTGTCTGGGCTGCCCTCGATGCGAATGGTGGTGCCGGCGTTGAACCCGAAATTCGACCGGTAGAAATCGAGAAGCTCGGCCAGCAGATCGTCGGGCAAAAGAGTGGGCGTTCCGCCGAACAGGCAAAACTCTCCAACCGGAGCGTCGCGTAACGCAGGCACCCGCGTCAGCCACAGCCTGGCCTCGGCGATGTTCAGCTCGACCCAGTTTCGAGCCTGCTCGCGAAACGCCGCCGCATCGCGCTTGCGCATGACGATGGGAAATTGACAGAAGTAGCAATGGTATTGGCAAAGCGGAATCGTCGCCCACAAAAAATAGGGATTTCGTTCCTCCAGCTCGGCCTGAAGATTTTGAAGAAACCGTTCGCGGGAGCACGCCCTCGTACCCGGAAACACGTGCGAGCCGAACGGGTCGCTCACGACGTATCGAAGAAGATGATCGTTCTCGGGCCGGCACAACACGTCCGCCGCACGCGGCCGCGGATAATCCCCGTCGACGATCATCAGGCTCTCTCGAGGACTCACACGTTCTAGCATCAGGATGGGCGAGCTGGACATCGATGGCACCTCCTAGGGCCTGTTCCCGCTAATAACGGGCTTGCGCTGGCCGCCAGAAGGGCCGAGCGCAAGGATTGCGACGAAGCGAATACTCGACGTATTCGCGAGGAGCATGACGCAGCGATCGGCCCTTCTGGCGGCCAGCCCCTCGACGGATTTTTTTCAGTCACGGGAACGTGCCTTTGCGCCCGCATAGCGGCGTCGTTCGTCGTTGCAATAGCCGACGGCTATTGCGCCTCCTCTCTCCTTGCCCTGCGGGCGCAAAGGCACGTTCGCAAGCCCGTGATTAGCGGGAACAGGCCCTAGGCACTGATTGCATCACGCATCGTTTCGGATGACGCACTATCGAGCGCGCCGGGCAGGCATGCGCGAAGCCGGCGCCGCAAGAACTCCAGGGAAAAGTGCCTTCTGCCGAGCTCGAAGTTGAAACGAGCCCATCGTTGCCGCCGTCGTTCGTCGAGCAGAAGCTCCCGCACGGCGTGCGCATAGGCGCCGTCGGGCATTCCATCCCAATCCTTCCGCGTGCGCAAAAGCAGGCTCTTGAATCCCTTTTCCCCGTATACCTCGTCGTACAGCTCATACGTGCTGCTGATGAACGGGCGCTGTTGGGCGCTGGCCTCGGCGGGAGGATTGCCGAAGCCTTCGTAATCGTACGAGGTCAGAAACGAACTCAGATCGGCGTGCGCCAGAAGATCACCGACGGAATACTGGGGCTCCCGCGACGCGCGATTCGACGGGCGACACAGCGCCGAGCACGGCAACAGTCCGTTTCCGTAGATGACCTGTGCGTCGACTCCCAGCTCGATCGCCATGCGGGACAGTCGGCCATGCTCCTCTTCGTGTTCGCCGGTCGGCCCCGTCACGAAGAGATAAACGGACCGCTCGCTGCCCGACGAACGCATCGATTCGCGCAACGCATGCAAAAGGAAAATGTCTCTATCCAGCCTTTTTTGCGGAATGACCCGAGTACACCGCGCGATCAGCAGCGCATCGGCGGGAATGCCGTAGTGCGCACGAAAATGCCGATTGGCGTCGTCGATTGCGGCTTGCTCGAACCGAAAGCAGTTCGGCAACACGGTCGCATCGATGTGCGGGGCCCACTCGTTGAACCGCTTTCTGGCGGTGTTCGTGAGGGTCGCGTATCGGATGTACTTCGAGACGGGCGGCTTCGGAATGTGTTCGAACGCAGGCCCTCCGTATTTCTCGCTTTCGCTGAACCACATCAGATCGTGATCCCGCCAGAGCACGAACGGCCCCTTGCGCTTTTCGCGCCCGTACTGCTCGATTGCCAGACGCAAAGCCTCGGAGAACAGCAGATTCTCCGGCAGCGACCCGTTCTCCACGATGACGACCGAAACATCCAGACGCCGCCAGGTATCCACGATCGATGCGGCAATCCGAGGCACGATGGCTCCGCCGAGGCATCGGCGTATTCGCTCGCCGTCCCCATCGCGGATCTGCTCCAGCATTTCCCGGACCAGACGCTGCGTGTAGCCTCTCACCTCGGCGAGACCTCGGATGCGCGCCAACGCGAGCCAATCAGGCAACGCCTCGGCTTCGTTCGCGTAAGGCCGAAAGAAATCGCCCTTATCGCTCCTGATGTCATAGCCGAGATCGAGATACGTTCGATAGCCGTGCCCATTGAAAATCGACGCGACTTTCAAAAACTCCTCGGTGATGCCGGAAGCCAGCACGCCGTCCATTGAAATTCCGAACAGGACTTTTTCCCGATGAGCGGCTTGCGGTTCCTCTCGAATGGCACCGGACGAATTCATTAGGCATCCCATCCATCGTTTTTGAAGTATGCGAAAGTCGCTCTAGCGGATGATGCACATGGCGCGCCGCACGCCCACACCGGAAAAAGTTCGGTGTCGAAGCTGATCTGATGCGCCGATGCGCCGGCGCGCGCGTGATATGACGAGTACCGGTGCCGACTCGAAAGTTCGCACGCGAGGCCAGGTGAAATGAGTGAAGTCTAGGCCATCGCTCGAGGACAGGCGCCTCTCAGTAATGGTAGGTATCTCGCGGAGCGATGCCCTGCCGTGCGTTCGATTCGGCCTCGGCCCGGCACCGGTGTCAGGGCAGCCACGCCATCGCGGAGCCCGCCGCATACCTACGGGTTCTAGTAGTTGTGAGAGGGTCGAAGCTGAACTACTTTTTTTGAGAACGAGCCGCAGCGTCGATCGCCTGCGAGAAACAAATCGACTCATCATGCAGGTAGATCGTGGCCATCTCGTTTGATCGGCCGTGCAATTGCAAAAGCGCCCGTGCCTTGCCCATAGTCGATCGCGCTGCCACGGCGCTCGCCTTCTGGAACAGGACGACGGGCGCAACAACGACAATCCATGTGCAAGGCCGTTCTCCGCACGCGGGTTGAACTCCCGCGTCACCCGTACTATCACCGGAGATAACAATGGCAAAGACCAGCAAGGGCTTCAACAATCTGCAGCACGTACAGAATCAATGGGGCGGCTCGTCGGCCCAGTGGCATGAGGGTGGCATGTGGGTGCTCGGATGCCGTTCCGGGCAGAACGTCGTGGCGATCGACATCAAATCCGCTGATGGCGGAAGAACGCTCACCGGCACGATGACCTATGCCGGCGAAGGCCCGATCGGCTTCAGGGCGACGCTCACGCAATGCAATACGTACAACGTCGAAAATCAATGGGGCGGAAGCTCGGCGCCCTGGCACCCGGGCGGCACGTGGATCATCGGCGGGCGCTCCAATCAGAACGTGGTGGCGCTCAAACTCGAATCCGGCGACCAGGGCGCGAATCTCGCGGGCACGATGACCTATGCGGGCGAAGGCCCGATCGGCTTCAAGAGCCAGCAGGCCGACGGCGGCGTGTACGCGGTCGAAAATCAATGGGGCGGCTCGACAGCGCCGTGGCACAACGGCGGCGTCTGGGTGATCGGCGCGCGTGACCAGGCCGTCGTCGCGGTGAGCATCGGCTCGACGGACAACGGCAAGACCCTGAACGGGAACATGACCTATGCCGGCGAGGGCCCGATCGGCTTCAAGGGGAATGCGGTCACGGGCAACAACTACGCGGTCGAGAATCAGTGGGGCGGCACGTCCGCTCCGTGGCATCCGGGCGGCGTCTGGCTGCTCGGCTGCCGCTCGGGCCAAAACGTCGTCGAGCTCTACATCACCTCCGGCGACAACGGCAACACGTTCCACGGCACCATGACCTACAGCGGCGAGGGCCCGATCGGCTTCCGCGCCACGGCATTGCCGCAATAACGTCGGCAAGGCTCGAGGTTACACCGCTCCAGTCGTCCCGCTCGCCCGCCGGCGTCATGGCGAACGGGGCGATTCACGAGGCCGTTGCTTCGGCGTTCCGGGCGCGCGTCTGCGGACGGCGCTCGAGAACGTCGTTTTCGTATCCGCGGCTCGCGGGAATCCATCGATATCTCGATCGCGCGATGCCGACGCACGCAGGTGTGCGTTCGCCTTTCCCAAAACCGGAGACGCGTAAGGCTCGTTGAAACGTGTCGTACGGAAGCTCGACGCCGCGGGGTTCGGCCCGCTTGCGGGCACACGACGTTCTTGGCCGCAACGCACGCATGCGCGCACGGCTGCTCGGCGTACACGCCGTCGCTCGCGAAAACCTTCGCGCGCCGCTCGGGCTGCTTCATTGCTTCATTGCTTTATCGCTTTACTGCTTTACTGCTTTACCGCTTCGTCGCCTTACCGCTTCGCTGTCTCGCTGCTTCGCGAGCGGTCCCGCCAGTGAGCCCATCCCGCCATATCTGATCGCGTCAGGATGTTCGCGTTTCGCGACGTGACTTCCGGCACGGCGAATCGATCTGCGCCCCCCCGGCGATACTCGCAACACCATATCTGTCGCTGCGCGACGGCAGGCGACACAATCAAGGAGATGGCATGGGCTCGAGTATTTCAACAAGCGGCGGATCGTCGGTCACGTCGGTATCCGCCACCGATTCGAATTCCAGGACGAACGCTGATTCGAAAGCACCGGCGCATCAGATTCAACGCAAGCAATCGGACGGCGCGCTGAGCGGACTGATGCCGCTTGCCAAGAGAGGCACCGTCGGCGAACTCCAGAACGCCGCGGCTGCGGCGTTTGCCGCCACGACCGGTGCGTCGCCGGCGTTGGTCGACGCGGCGCACGACAATCCGGCGATGGCGGAATTGCGCGAGCAGCCGATGACGAGCGAGAACCTGACCGAGCTATGCCGGATGGAAACCGAGGCCGCTCGGAACGGCGATCAGTCCATTTGGCAAAACCGGCTGGCCGCAAGCGGAATCGCCGATATGGGACGTCACGCCGCCGCGCAGATCACAGGGCTTCACGCTTCACTGGGTCGCGACGGCGCGGCGAAAACGCACGTGGAAGGCGGATGGAACGTGCACGAGGACGTTATCGGCGTTCATGGCGGGTGAACCGAGCGCGGCGGCGCCCGCACGAGCCGCACGAGCCGCACGAGCCGCACGCGCAGGCAAATCGGCGATCGGGCGCCCCGCTTCGCGTCACGCGACGTAGCCCGCAACGCTGACGAACTGGCACAGGCTGCCCGCCAGAACGAACAGATGCCAGATGCCGTGCCCGTGACGGATGCGCTCGTCGTTGATGAAGAAGTAGATGCCGGCGCTATAGATGACGCCGCCCGCGACGAGCCACGCCGTTCCCGCCGCAGGAAGCGCGTGGATCAGCGGGCGGATCGCGACGAGCGCGAGCCAACCCATCAGGACGTACAGCGCCATCGAAATGCTGCGCGTGCGCCGTCCGAGCGTGAGCTCCTGCACGATGCCGAGCGCGGCGAGCCCCCAGCTCACGCCGAACAGCGACCACCCCCACGGCCCGCGCAGCGTGACCAGCGTGAACGGGGTGTAGCTGCCTGCGATCAGCAAATAGATCGCCGAATGATCGCACTTCTGCAGAATGGCTTTCAGGCGCGGGCCGCGCACGCTGTGGTAGAGCGTCGAGATCGCGTAGAGCACGCACAGCATCGCGCCGTACACGCTGAAGCTCACCACCTTGTATGCGTCGCCGTCGAGGGCGCCCATCGTCACCAGCGTGGCGAGCCCCGCTACCGACAACACCGCGCCCACGAGATGGGTAATGCTGTTGAAACGCTCACCGACATGCACGACGCCAATCCCCCGCACGGTTTCGCCAAGACAAATAGCTCAGATGATACCGGTCCCGAGAAGAAAGCGGTGCGGCCTGGTTCGCCGAAGGGGCTTCAGATCAAATCGATGCGCGCCGACGCCCGTCCGGCGAGCCGAGAGCCCGCCGTGCGGGGTCCGGATGCGGCCGGCCCAGGCCCGCGCGATGCCGTCGACGTGCGCGGCCGCCGTCGCTTCGCGCTCCGCCCGACACGCGGCTTCGCGATTTTCGTGCTCACAGCGCGCGCGGCGCCGACGAAGCGGGTGGCCGGCCGCAAGGCGTCGAACGAATGTGCGCGCCCCTTGACGGCGGCGTCGATCGGCGTGGTTGCGCGTCGGCGGCGCATCCTCTTCGCCCCGCCCGCCAGATGAAAAAAACGGGCGGGCGCCACGTCCGGCGCCCGCCCGTTTCGTGCCGCCGGCAAACCCGGCGGCCAACGCCGCCGCGCGGCTCAACTACATCGTGACCTGATCGAGGAAGGTCTTCTTGCCGCCCTTGAAGTCGTACAGCGAAATCACGCCGTGCTGCAGGTCGCCCTTCGCATCGAAGACCGTCGTGCCGATCACGCCCGTATAGTTCGTCTTCGGCATCACGGCGAGAATCTTCGCCGGATCGGTCGAGTTCGCGCGCCTCATCGCATCGACGACGATGTACACCGCGTCGTACGTGAACGGCGCGTCGAAGCGGATCGGCTGGTTGAAGCGCTTCTCGTACTTCGCCTGGAACGCCGCGCCGCCCGGCATCTTCTCGAGCGCCGCGCCCGCTTGCGAGCACACGACGTTGTCGGCCGCGGCGCCCGCGAGCGCGGGCAACTGCTCGGTGCACACGCCGTCGCCCGAGAAAACCTTCGCGCGCAGGCCGAGTTGCTTCGCCTGCTTCGCGAACGGGCCGCCCGTCGCGTCCATGCCGCCGTACATGATCGCGTCGGGATTCGTGCCCTTGATCTTCGTCAGGATCGCGCGGAAATCGACCGCCTTGTCGTTCGTCGCGTCGTGCGACAGCACCTTCAGGCCGAGCGCCTTCGCCCGCTTCTCGAATTCGTTCGCGAGCCCCTGGCCGTACGCCGTCGAATCGTCGACGATGGCGACCGTCTTGATCCCCTTCGAATGCGCGTAGTTCGCGAGCGCCGGGCCTTGCTGCGCGTCGGTCGCGACGACGCGGTACGTCGTCTTGAAACCTTGCTGCGTGTAGGCCGGATTCGTCGCCGACGGCGAGATCTGCACGATGCCCGCGTCGCTGTAGATCTTCGACGCCGGAATCGACGTGCCGGAATTCAAATGGCCGATGACCGCGACGACCTTGCCGTCGACGAGCTTCTGCGCGACTTGCGTCGCGGTGCGCGGGTCGGCCGCGTCGTCCTGCGCGTCGAGCTGGAGCGTGATCTTCTGGCCGCCGATCGTGAGGCCCTTCGCGTTGATCTCCTCGATCGCGAGGCGCGCGCCGTTCTCGTTGTCCTTGCCGAGGTGGGCGATGCCCCCCGTCAAAGGCTCGGCGCTGCCGATCTTCACGACCTGGTCGGCCATCGCATGAGTCGCGGCAACGGCCATCACCATCGCAGCCGCGCTGATCGGCAACAGTTTGTCGGTTTTCCTTCTCACTGCAGTCTCCTTGTTGGTCGGGCGTTGATCATATGATCGGATGATACCCGGTCAAAATTCGTTGCAGCGAGCCGCGCGGAGCGCCTTCGCGCCGCAGGCGCAGGCGCCCCGCGCGGCGCCGGAAGCGTCAGGCCTTGATGTTCATCGTGATCCGCGCGGTGAACACGGTGTTGCCGTCGGCGTCGGTGATCTCGACCGGCACGATCTTGTCGCCTTCGCTCTGCCAGTCGACGGCCGCGCCGTCGGCCACGGCCGTCACGTCGGTCTTCGCCTTCGCCAGGTATTCGACGGTCATGCCCTTCGGAATCCAGCGCAGGCCGTCCGGGATCGACACCTGGGTCATCAGCCCCGCGACCAGCTCGGCCGCGTTGCACAGCGCGATCGCATGGACCGTGCCGATGTGATTGGTGATCTCGCGCCGGAAGCCGACCTTCGCCTCTGCGCGCCCCGGCTGCAACCCGACGACCTCCGGCTCGATCGTGCCGAAATACGGCGCCATCTGACAAACCATCTTGCTGAATTGCGCGGCCCCGGCCGCGTTGAACATATCGAGAACCTGGCTCATGTCGTCTCCTGTATCGGCAAAACAGAACAATGTTCTGTTGCGGAAGAATATTCTGTTTCCGCGACCGGCGTCAAGGTACCATTGCGTGACCCTCGTTTTTCCTTCGCGACCCAGCTTGCCTACCCTCGACATCCTGACGCGGCAGTTTCCCGGCCGCCGCGCCACCCTGAAGCGCACGATCCTCGCGACCTCGCTCGCCTGCTTCAACGACCACGGGCTCGAACCGACGACGATCGAGATGATCCGCGAGCGCTGCGACACCAGCGTCGGCAACATCTATCACCACTTCGGCAACAAGGACGGGCTGATCGCCGCGCTCTTCCTGTGCGCGATCGAAGATCAGGCGCAACTGCTCGCCGACTATCTCGGGCGCGCGACGACCGCGCGGGAAGGCGTCACCGCGCTCGTCCACAGCTATGTCGACTGGGTCAGCGCGCAGCCCGAGTTCGCGCGGTTCCAGTTCATGGCGCGCACGGCGGTCGCGTCGGGGCCGCGCGCCGACGAGCTGGCCGAAAAGAACCGCTCGCGCAATCGCCGCGTGCTCGCCTGGTTCGCGCAGGCGCCGGGGCGCGACGAGATGGCGCAATGGCCGGCCGAACTGCTGCCGTCGCTGATCGTCGGCCAATCGGAGAATTACTGTCGCGCGTGGCTGAGCGGCCGGGTCAAGGCGACGCCCGTCAAGTATCGGGACGAGCTCGCCGTCGCGGCATGGCGGTCGGTGTCGAAGTAAGGCGCCGGTCGTGCGGCCGCCGCCGCGCGTGGCTCATTCGTAGCCCATTCGTAGCCCGTTCGTGGCCTGATCGCGGCGGCGACGGCGGCGACGGCGACGGCGGAGGCGAAGGTGAAGCGGCGCGCGGGCTACCCCTGATGGACCTCGACCCAGCCGTCGAAGCCGTTCCCGGCCGCGGGCGGGCAGTCGCCCGGAAACGAGCCGAGCACCGGATCGCCCGGGCGCTCGCCGAGCGGCAGCGTCGGACTCGGTCCCCACGCGCGCGCCGGCGGGGCAAACGGAAGCACCGGCGCAGCATTCAGCGCGCCGGCCGTCAATTCGTTGACCGCCAGTTGGGCCACGCCGAGCGCCGTGCTGCCGCCGACCGGCTTGTCGATACGCACCGCGCGCCAGCCGATCCGGATGAAGCTCGGCGCATACGTGTACAGATCGGTCGCGCCGGGATTCAACGCGAACGGGTCCGCCGCGCACTGGACGCAGTAGTAAACGCCGTACCATGCGTCGCGCCGGCCGCTCGCCTCGTACTGGCGGCTCAGTTCCAGAAAGTTGTTGATGTACGTCTCGACCGTCTTGTGATTCATGTTGGCCGAATGAGTCAGCGGCGTGAGATTGCGCCAGTCCCGGCCCGAGCCGCCCCAGCCGCCGTTGATCAGGTGCCCGCGCACCCACGGCCGGTAGCTCGGGTTCTCGTCCTGAACGAACGTCAGCGCCGGGCCGCCCGCCATCACGACGTCCCACGGCGCGCCGCCCACTTGCGGCGGGTTGTGACGCCCCTGGCCGGGCATCTTCAGATCGGGTCCGAGCAACACGGATGCGCACGACGCGCCGAATTGGCGCCCCGGAACATACGTCGCCTGCCGGCCCTGACGGGCGCGCACGATCGTGAAGATCGGCTGGTCGATCGTCCAGCGCGGGGTCGTCCGGGTGCCGTAGTTCAGAAAACTCATCGCGGTCCTCCACTGTAGAAAGTGCGGTTGCGCGGCTTCTGCCGATTCAATCGAATGCGGCGCCGATCGGCGCCGACGTTCAGCGAGACGCAACGGTCGGTTCGCATCCGACGGCGCTGCGATTGCGTTCTCTTGCGATGCTTCGCCGCTCCTCGTCGATCTTCGTCGCCGTTCGTCGCCCTTCATCGCCGTTCGTTGCTCCCGGCGGCGCATCGATGCGCTCAATCGCCGGCCGGCGTGCGGAGCCGACGGCGTCGTCGCGCACTCCGTTGCCGCGACCGCCCGGCCGAATCGACCGAATCGACCAAATCGACCGCGTCGGCCGCGCCGGCCGCGTCGATTCGAACGATACGGCGATGCCCGCGCAGCCGGCGCGTGACTGGCGTGGCCGCACACGCCGGAAGCCGCCCGGCGAACGCCCGAACCGGATGCCCGACGGCCATCGCGCGCATCGAGGCCCGCAAGGAGCCGGACATCGCAGCTGACGGCGAGCGCCGCGCATTACAGGCCGCTCACCACCCGCTCTCGAAACCGCTTCGAATCGGCGGCGTCGATTCGAATCCCGATCAAGCGGAAAGCACACCGAGGCCCCGCTCGGCGCCGGCTCGCATGCGCCGGTCCGCATCGCCGCCGCGACGCGAACTGGCGCGTCGCATCGGCGAATTCGAATTCGAGAACAATCTCATTCGCGAGATCGCCGCACGCCCGCTTCCGTCTCCGCCGGAAGCCGCCTCGCCCCGCGACGGACTGGCGACGGCGCATCGCATCGCCCCAAAACAGTCGAGCGCCTCGCCGCGGATTTTCAAGAGTGGTCGAAATATCGGCGAGAATCAATGTCGCATGCCGATATGATTTTGGCCGCCAATAACGCGGGCCGAGGGTCATGCCGATGCTCCGCGACCTGCGCGCCGACGCATATCGGCAAGGAGCGCGACGACACCGGGTCGACTGCTGGTCTGGTCGTCCGGTCGTCGACATTCACGCGCCGACCGCGCCCAGCCCAGCCCAGCCCGGTGAAGGATGCGCATTCCGCCGCAGCCGCGCGTCACGGCCTCGAAAAATCGAAGACCCGCGCCATCGGCGCCCGCTTCGTGCCGGCGAGCGTCCATGGCGCCGGCTGCTGGAGCGCGCTCGTCAACGCTTCCCATTCGACGAACCTCACATCGGCGGGTCCGGCGGGTCCGGCGCGATCGTGTCGATGCGCGCGGCGGCCGTCGCGGACGCGGCGCTCGGCTGCCCGCCGACGCGCACGTTATAAGCGGCGCGCAAGAATTCGAGCGTGCGAATCCGGACGCGCCCCATGGCCGCCGCGCGCCCGCCCGCGCGGCGCTCGGCGCGTGCGCGAACCGCCGCTATCGGCAACTGAAGCTCGCCGCCGAATTCACGTCGCCCCCGTCGTAGCGCGCGACGCGCGGATAAGGGCACAGCGGCCGCGTGCGCCCCGCGCCCCACGACGCCGGCACGTCCGGATTCGGCGCCGCGTTCGACGCGCCGCGCGCGGTCGCGACGATCGCGTCGGGCGCGCGGCCCGCCTCGACCCACGCAACGAGCGGCGTCAGCATGTCGAACTGGTCGGCGGCCGGCCCGCCCGAGCAATGGTTCATCCCCGCGACGCGAAAAAAACGCGCGAAGTCGCTCGCGTCGCCGCCGTTCGCCTGCATCACGCGCGCGTACCAGTCGGTCGTGTCGTTCGAAGAGAACACCGGGTCGCTCGTGCCGTGATAGACGATCAGCTTGCCGCCGCGCCGCTTCAGCGCGGACAGGTTCGCCTCGTCGGGCGGCGTCATGAACGACCACGCGGATTCCGCGTACACGCCGCTCGTCGCGAAGATCGCCGGCGCGTCGCGGTCCATGTCGAAGCCGAGCGCGTACGCCTCGAGGTTCGCGAGCACCGGCGCGGGCCGCGGCGGCGTCGTGAACGTGAACGCCGCCGCGCCCGGATCGAGCGTCACCGAATTGCCCTGCTTCCATTCGGCCCAGTTGCCGCCGCTCACGCCCGCGTCGAACGGGAAGCTCGCGTACAGCGCGTCGCCCGCGCCGTTGCGCGCGCCGGCGAACACGTTCGCGAGCGCGCGCTTCTGCGCGGCGCTCAGGCATTGGCCGGTGCGCGCGCCGTTCGCGCAAGGCGGCACGTCGGCGTTCAGATCGAAGTGCGCCTGGCAGGCGGCGACGTCCTCGACGAGCCCGTCGGCAACGCCGTCGAGCGCGTCGCACTTCGCGAGAATGCGGCTCGCGACGAACCGCCGCTCGGCGTCGGTGAAGCCGCTGCGGAGGTCCGGCTGGCCCGACGCGGTCGTCGCGGTCGCGATCCGCGCGAACTGCTGCGCGCCGAACATCTCGCCGATCGCCGCCTTCGGCAGATGGAAGCCCGGATCGCCCGCGATGACGCCGTCGTAATCGCCCGCGTTGCGCGCCGCCGCGACCATCGCATGCCGGCCGCCGTTCGAGCAGCCGACGAAGTAGCTGCGCTCCGGCGCCTTGCCGTACGCGATCCGGATCACCTGCTTCGCCATCGGCGTCAGCGCATCGACCGCGCGATAGCCGTAATCGAGCCGCGCGCCGGGATCGACGCCGAAGCGCGGATTCTGCTTCGCGCCGTGCCCCGCGTCGGAGCTGATCACCGCGAAGCCCATCCTGAGCGCGTTGTCGAGCGGCCCGCCGCCGCCGATGTCGCCCGTCGCGGTCACGACGTTGCCGTCGAGCCCGCCGTTCGCCTGATGGAAGAAGCGGCCGTTCCACGCCTTCGGCAGCCGCATCTCGAAGCCGATCGCATACGTCTGCCCGTCGACCGCGCTCACCCGCTCGTTCATCTTGCCCTCGATCACGCAATGCTCGCCGATCGGCTTGCCGGCGATGCGGAGCGCGCCCGCCGCCGCGGTCGCGACCGACGTGAACGCGGTGTTCGGAAAGCGCAGCTTCGCGGCGAGCGTGCCGCAGGTTTCGGTCATCGCGGCGGGCGTCGCGGCGGCGAGGCGCGGCAGCGCGGAATCGACGACGCCGCCGCAGCCCTGCAGCGCGGCGCATGCGAGCGGCGCGGCGAGCAGGCGAACGCGACGCGCGATGTGCTTGGATTTCATCTTCGGCTCCATGCGAAAAATTCGGATGACAGACGAATGGCGCGGGCTCGGAACAGCTGGCGAATGCCTGCCATTGCGCCGAGCCGGCCGATGCCGGGCGCGTGCTTCGTGCCGCCACCGCCGCTCACCGAGTAGCGCGCGTGCGCGCCGTTCCATAGATGCGCGGTCCGCGCGTAGACGGCCGTGCGCTTCGACAGCGAGCAGGTCGCGCGCGGCATCGCCAACGTGGCTCGCGGGTGGTGCCGCGCATCGACGATCCGGTAGCCCTCGCCGTCGAGTGCGCGCAACGGCGCGGCCCGGTACGCGGCGCCGACGAAGAACGGATCGGTGCGCATGCCGGGCAGGCGGTCTCGGCGCGCGCCGCATGCGACCCGACTTGCCGATCCGGTTCGATTCGATCCGGTTCGGCTCGATTCCACTCGGCGCTTCGGTCCGCTACGCGACGATCGCGAGCGGATCGGCCTGCGCCTGCGCGTACAGCGCGTCGATCAGCGCCGCGCGATGCCGCTGCACGGACGCCTGATTGATCGAGCCTTTGTCGGTGATCTCGCCGAGATCGAGCGACGGCGGCGCATCGAGGAGGCGCACGCGCGCGACGAACGACGCGCTGCCCGTCGCCGCTTCGTTGAGCCGCGCGAGCCATCCGGCGAACTGCGCGCGCACCGCCGGCGACGCGAGCACCTGCGCGGCCGGGGCGTCGCCCGCGATCCCCGCGAGCCGCCGGCACGCGTCGAGCCGCGGGAACACGAGCAGGCCGATGTCGTCGCGATTCAGTCCCGTGACGACCACGTCCTGCACGTACGGCGCGCCCGCCGACACCGCCCGCGCGCGCAGCGGCCCGACGCTCACGAACGTGCCCGAGCTCAGCTTGAAGTCCTCGGCGAGGCGCCCGTCGAACATCAGCCCGAGCTCGGGGCGCGCGGGATCGACGAAGCGCGCGGCGTCGCCGCTCCTGTAGTAGCCGTCGCCGTCGAACACGCCGCCCGGATCGGCCGGCGCGCGCCAGTAGCCGCGCATCACGTTCGGCCCCTTGAAGCGCAGCTCGAGCTTGTCGCCGCAGCGCGCGAGCTTCACGTCGCAGCCGGGCGCGGGCAGCCCGATGTAGCCCGCGCCCGTGACGGGCCCCGTCGTGAACAGGCACGACGGCGATGTCTCCGTCATCCCGAGCCCGGCGAGAATTCGAATCCGCTCGCCGCAATGCGCCTGCGTCACGCGGTCGAGCCGCTCCCACGCGGCTTGCGACAGCCCCGCGCCGCCGAAGAAATACAGCTTCACGCGCGCGAAGAACGACGCGCGCAGCGCGGCGTCGCGCTCGAGCGCGGCCGTCAGCTCCTCCCAGCCCTTCGGCACGTTGAAATGGATCGTCGGCGAGATCTCGCGCAGGTTGCGCACCGTCTCGCCGAAGCGCTCGGGCGTCGGCCGGCCGTCGTCGATGTACAGCGTGCCGCCGTTGTAGAGCGCGATGCCGACGTTGTGGCTGCCGCCGAACGTGTGATTCCACGGCAGCCAGTCGACGAGCACGGGCGGCGTGCGCGCGAGCTCCGGCATCGTCTGGCGCAACATCTGCTGGTTGCTGCACATCATCCGGTGCGTCGTCGGCACCGCCTTCGGCTGCTTCGTCGAGCCCGACGTGAACAGGATCTTCGCGAGCGTATCGGCGGTGACGCGCGCGTGCGCGGCGTCGATCGTGCGCGGCCGCGTGTCGAGCAAGCGCTCGAACGGCGCCGGGCGGCCTCGCGGCGGCGGCGCGCCGCGCGCGACGATCACCGCGGCGTCGGCCGGCGCGGCCGCGGCGAGCGCGGCGGCGAACGCGTCGCCGTCGGCGGCGAACACCGCGCCCGGCTTCAGCACGCCGAGCGTGTACTGGAGCTTGCCGAAATCGGTCGACACGAGCGAATACGCGGGCGACACCGGCGCGTACGGAATCCCCGCGAGCATCGCCGCGAAGCCGAGCTGCAGATGCGCGAGATCGTTGCCGGACAGGATCGCGAGCGGCCGCTCGGCGGACAGGTCGAGCGCGAGCAGCCCTTCGCCGAGCGCGCGGGCGCGCTCGAGCATCTGCGCGTACGTGATCTCGATCCAGCGGCCGTCGGCGCCGCGCTGCGCGGCGAGCACGCGCGCCGGATGATCGCGCGCGCCCGCGGCGAGGCAGTCGGTCAGGCGCTCGGGGTACGCGCCGAGCGGCTCGGCGGCGCGCATGCGCCAGCCGTCGCCGTCGGGCTCGACGTGCGCGGCGCCGCGCGCGACGTCCGCGCTCCGATAGCGCGGCGCATCGGAGAAAAGACGGGACACGGCGAAGCCCTCCGCGCTCATATCGGAAACGCGCGCGGCGCGGTCTGCGCGGTGATCCGGCGCAACCCGATGAATTCCGCGATCGACGCCGCGCCGTCGAAGCGCCCGTAGCCGCTCGGCTTCACGCCGCCGAACGGCATCTGCGCTTCGTCGTGAACGGTCGGCCCGTTCACGTGGCAGATTCCCGATTCGATCCGCCGCGCGACGGCGAGCGCGCGTGCGACGCCCGCGGCCGGCGCGCGCGACGCGAGCGTGCCCGTCACCGAATCGTGCCGCTCGAACGTCGCGCCGTCTTCGGCCGCGCGCCATGCGCCGCCGATCAACATCCGTCTGTCGGTCATCGTTGTCTCCAGTCCGTCTCGTTTCGGCGCCGCGTGTCGCGTTGGCGCGTTGGCGTGCTGTCACGCTGTCACGCTGTCACGCTGTCGCAAGCGCGGCGCCCCGTGAGGCTTCGGCTCAACGTTTGTACGCCTGCAGCCCCGGCTTGATCGACTTGTCGTCGAGGAATTGCTTGAGCCCCTGCTCGCGCCCGCGCTCGGGATCGCGCAGTTGCGCCTGATCGAGCTTCGCGTACAGGTAGTCCTCGTTCTGCTCCCACGTGAGCTCGCGGCAGCGCTTGAAGCCGTGCTTCGCGTTGCGCAGCACGACCGGATTCTTGTCGAGCAGCTTCGCGGCGAGCGCGCGCACCTCGTCGCGCAGTTGCGCGCGCGGCACGCTCTGGTTGACGAGGCCCATCTGCGCGGCCTGCGGGCCGGTGAAGGTCTCGCCCGTCATGATGTAGTACAGCGCCCGACGATGACCGACCGTGTCCGCCATCGCCTTGCTGACGAGGTTGCCGGGCGGAATGCCCCAGTTGATCTCCGACAGGCCGAACACCGCCTCGTCGGCGGCGATCGCGAGATCGCACGCGACGAGCGGCGAGAACCCGCCGCCGAAGCACCAGCCGTTGACCATCGCGATTGTCGGCTTCGCGTACATGCGCAGCAGTTGCCACTGCCAGCGGCTCGCGTCGCGGCGGATCTTCTCCTGCAGGATTTCGGGGCCGGCGTCGACTTCGCGGAAGTACTCCTTCAGGTCCATGCCGGCCGTCCACGCGTCGCCCTCGCCCGTCAGCACGAGCACCCGCGCCTCGGCGTCCAGCTCGAGCGTCTCCAGCACGTCGATCATCTCCGCGTTCAGCGCGGGATTCATCGCGTTGCGCTTGTCGGGACGATTCAGCGCGACCCACGCGATCCCCCCCTCGACGACCACCTTGACGGTTTTCCAGCGACCTTCATAACTCATCGATCTTTCTCCAATGACATCGTCGCGATACGCGGCTCGACGCTCATTTAATATCAGGTTACCTGACATGTAAAGCTGTATCGACGGAGGCTCGGACAAACACTCGATCGGACGAAGAACGATGGCGGGAGACCGGCGGGGACATTCGGAGACGCGCAAGTCGACATGCTGCGTGCGAGGCGCGCGAGGCGTAGCGAGCCCGAGCGAAAAGCCAAGCGAGAGGCCGATTGAGAAGCCGGCCCGCGAGTCGATGCGACCGCGCTCCTTGTTGACTATCCGTCCTGCCGAGCACGGCTTGATCGCCGCGCGACCGACCTGCCGAAGGAAGGGCGAAACGGACATTGGCGAACATCGCGGCCGCATCAATCAACGCGCCTTTCCGACGAGCCGCCGACCCGAGCGCTACGCCGCGACCGACATCGGTGCATCGCAAGAACAGCAGCTTGCGCTCCGAAGCCGCCCCATCATGAACGTCGCGACAAGGAGCCGCTCGGATCGCGCGACCGCGCTCGCGCGGCGGAACACTTCACGACGAATCGAAGCGGCGGGAGCAAGTTGCCCGGCTGGACACGTGAGTCGAATGACGCGCTCCCTGCCGGCTTCATGAATACCGGAACAAGGTGAAAGACGAAAGGTGGACGGTGGATCGGACGGCGGCCCGAATTCCGGCCCATGCCGCCATTCCGCCCGACGTCGCCAACGCAAAGACAATCGCGTCGCCGCTGCGGAACGCATGGCCAGGTCGCATCGTCTTGCTTTCCCGCTGCGAGACAGTTCACAAGAATTCATTTAGCCGCTACAATTGCGCCCCTTGCCCAGGTGGCGGAATTGGTAGACGCACTATCTTGAGGGGGTAGCGCCGAGAGGCGTGCGGGTTCTTATCTCAACATGCCCTTGGTGCACAATACAATGCCGTGCCTAAGTCCTGGCTGGCAAGGCTGTCGCGATACGGGACCTAGTGCATCCCGGTTGCATTGAAATGCCGACGTGGTGAAATTGGTAGACACGCTATCTTGAGGGGGTAGTGGCGAAAGCTGTGCGAGTTCGAGTCTCGCCGTCGGCACCAAAGTATTTGCACGCTCATGCGCTTTGAACATGAGCGACACTCGGGGAAGCTAGCGCTAACGCGAGACGGAAGGTTATGGTCGGAGTTGCTCTTCGAACAAAGTGAAGATACCCCGAGAGCCGGCAGTGCTACGGACCATTATTTTCAACGCAGTGGTCTGAGGTGACAGGTTCTCACCCGCACATAAGCCGGCATGGACATCCCCCCCCGGAATCGATAGCCTATACACATCGTCATGGTGTGTGAGCTTGTGTTTCTGAAAGACGAGTAACAGAGCGCACCCGAACCTGACTCTGAGCGCAGGGCAACACGCGCCAATCGGTCGATGACCGCTTCCTCGGGTTGGACATTCCATTTTTTCAAATTGGCAAGCGGGCAGAGCCGGCGCGTCAGACATCGAGCGCGTGGAACTCTGGTACTGCCCGAAGGACAGCTGTCCACCCCCGTGTGGCGTGGACAGCAGAGTTGTGCTCGAGGAACTGGCACGCTCCGTCCTTCGCGGCGACTTCAAATCATCGCCAGACTTTCCGACCTTCGCAAAAACTCAGCCCTTGGGCTCGCGAGATGATGGCAGCCTGCATGGCTACTGGTTTCGCAGCGATTCGCCAGCCCAACCCGCCCCAACGCGCCGAGGCGAGGTTCTGGACGAGAGCCGTCGGCCACCATGCGAGCGCAGCGCAGCCACGACAAGGCGCAGCGGCGCTGCACGCGTCGCCGCCGCACGCTTCAGCGGCAGTTCGCGCGCCGCCGTCTGCAGTGTTCGCGGCTCAAGCGGGCGGTGGAATCGAGATCGCCGGACATCGAATGCGCAACCGCGACGAGCGACTTGCGACGATCGCCGTGGTGCACGCGGTCTTTTCTGATTCGGCCCGCGTGATTCACGCGTGCAGAAGCGCGTGCGCAATCAGTCCTTCCGCTTATCGCGCGATGGCGAAGCTGTCCGTTCGCCCGCGTTGGGCCGCGTTGGGCCGCGCGCCTCGTTCGACGGGCGAGGAAACCGTATCGCGGCCGCCTTCCACCCATTTCGCGGCCATTTCGCGGCCATTTCGCGACGATCTGTCGGCAATTTCCCGCCCATTTTTCGATGATTGCGCCGGCAACGGCGTCACACCGCCCCCGCACGCCCTGTCGACGAAACCCGGCGCGCTTCGCGCCCGATAAACGAATGTCGCGCGGCCGTGCCGAGGATCGCGTATCGTGACGGACGCGCCGTCGACCGCCGAGCCGCATTCGCCGACGCCGCCGTCCGGGCGGCGACAGCGCCGATGACCATGAGAGCGCGTCGGCCGAACATGCCGCGGCAGCGAGACGAAGGCGCCCAACGCCGCGACCGCAACGCAAAATCGCGCCGAACGCCCAAGAGTCCCGACGTCTTCAGGAGGAGAACATGAAGAAGACCGATTCGACGGAAAGCCCGTCGGCTTCCGAGCTGATCGACAAACGGATCGCCGAGCTCGGCGACTGGCGCGGCGACGCCTTGAGCCGGGTGCGCGAGCTGATCCGCGACGCCGCCCCGGACGTCGCCGAGGAATGGAAGTGGATGGGCACGCCCGTCTGGTCGCGCGACGGGATCATCTGCACCGGCGAATCGTACAAGTCGATCGTGAAGCTGACCTTCGCGAAGGGCGCGTCGCTGGAGGACCCGGCCGGGCTCTTCAACTCGAGCCTCGACGGCAACGTCCGGCGCGCGATCGACATCCACGAAGGCGAGGCGCCCGACGCCGACGCGTTCAAGGCGCTCGTGCGCGCCGCGATCGCGCTCAATGCGGCCGGCCAAAAAGCGAAGGCCAAGCGCGCGAAGTAGGCAGCGCAAGCCGCGCGCGCCGCTGCGCGCCCGCCCGCCGCGCAAGCGTCACCGCAGCGTGCTGCTCAACCTGCGGACGACCTTGTGCACGAACAGCACCGGCTTCGGGATATGCGGGCGCAGGATCGCATGCTTGCGCACGTACTGCGGCACGTGCCACTCGGCTCGGCTGCCGGCGTGGAACAGCGCGGCGTCGCCGGCGCGCAGCGTGCGCGGCGCCTGGCCTTCCGAGGTGACGATCACTTCGCCTTCGATCACGTGAATGGTTTCGTCGCAGTCGAAGTGCCAGTTGAAGCGCCCCGCGGTGCAATCCCAAACCCACATCGACGTCGTCGAGTCGGGGCTGCACGACCACTGGCCGCTGCGCGCGACGGGATTGCCTTCGAGAACCCAGGCCGGGTTGATGGGGGACGGCTGCAATACGACGTCGTCCAATCGTACGGCCTCGAAAACGGGACGGGACATGGATCTACCTTGGCTGCGGTTCGATTCGCGGATGGTGAGAAAACGCGGCGGCCGGGGGCGGCCGATCCGTCACCGGACGCGCCCCCGAAAGGGCCGACGGCAGCCATTTTGTGAGATTCGATAGGTCAATCGCAAGAAATAATTCGGTAATTTGTATGAAATTAACAAGACATTGCATGCACGGGAAGTCGCTCGCTCGCAACGCAATGATTCTGAATGATTTTTTCAGCGGAAGATCGGCGCTCGATGCGCTGTCGCGCCGCGCAACGATGCCGCGGCAGCGCCGGGACGCGCGCTTCAGCGGCGCGCGACGGCAGCTCGTGACCAACAGCGGAAAACCTCGCCGATGCGGCGGGGCCCGACGCAACTCGACGCGGCGCGGCGGCAAGACAGTTCCGGCCGTCGAAGCAACTCGATTCGGCCAACGAAAGCGCGCGACGCGAATCAGCCGCGCAGATTGCGCACGAAAATCTCGAGCCAGCGCTGCGCCGCTTCGGCGTCGGCGTGCGGCACGCCGTCGAGCATCCGGCTTTCGAGCGGCCGCAGCGCGGCTTCGCATTCGCGCAGCATCGCGACGCCGCCGGGCGTGACGCGCAGCAGGATCACGCGCCCGTGATTCGGATCGGCTTCGCGCATGATCCAGCCGCGGCCCGCCATCGCGCTCATCACCTCGTTCGCCGACTGCGGCGTGATGAACGAGCGCTCGGCGACCTTCGCATTCGACGACGGACCGCGCGCCTCGAGCACCGACAGCGCCGTGTACTGCGCGAGCGTGATGCCGAGCGGCGCGAGCGCATCGGTCATGTGGCGGCGGAGCAGCCGGTCGAGATTGCCGATGACGTACGTGAGCCGCTGCGGCGCGCGCGCTTTCGCCGCGGCGCGAGCGGCGTCGGCTGGCTTCGTCGAACGCTTGACGGCGGGCTTCATCGGGCGGCGGGCTCTCGGCGGTGGGACAGGATCGGGCGGTATCTTACCAGCGGCCGCGCACGTCGTCGGCCATCCACGATGGTCTCCGCCGTTCCGGCCGCCGCCAAGCGCGGCGAACACGTGTATCCGCAAACGGCGCGCGGCGTCGCGCCGCGGAATCGCTTCCATCGTGCGTGCGTCGCATCGCGCGACGACGCGCGCCACGAATCCTGCCAACCTCGCGCCGCATGCCGTGCGCGCTCGGATCACACACCATTGACGCGCGTCAATTTCCCGAGCATTCGTTCCGTGAGAATTTTCTGGAGAGCCGACCGATCGCGGCGTGAAGCGATACGCGTGCAGGTACGCGCGCGGGCACAGGCACGGCGCCGCCTGATTCGCCCCGCCGCCTGCGCCCCGACCGCGCTCCCCGCGCTTTCGTCGGACCGCTCGGCGCACGCGGCACGCCGCGCGCGCCGAAACCATGCCGCTCGATCGGGCCGCGCGACGAACGCTCGCGCCGCCCGCCGATGCGGGCCCGGCCCCGCCGCGCAACCCACCGCCTTCGAACGATGCAGACTGCCCCACCCACCGCCGCGACGGACAACCGGCACATCGCGGACCGACTGCTCGAGGCGGCGGAGCTCCTCGAAACGCAGGGCGCCAATCCGTATCGGGCCGGCGCGTACCGGTCGGCCGCCGAGACGGTCGCGAGCCTCGATCGCGACGTCCGCGAGTTGTTCGACGCGGGCGGCATCGACGCGCTCGACGCCCTGCCCCACATCGGCCTCGGCATCGCGCGCGCGATCGCCGAGATGCTGATCACCGACCGCTGGCGCCAGCTCGACCGCCTGCGCGGCTCGGCCAGTCCGACGCTGTCGTTCCAGATGGTGCCGGGCGTCGGCCGCGCGCTCGCCGAGCGCATCCACGAGGCGCTCCACATCGACACGCTCGAGGATCTCGAGCTCGCCGTGCGCGACGGCCGCCTCGCGACCGTCGAAGGGCTCGGCCCGCGACGGATCGCGGGCATCCGCGCGGCGCTCGAGAGTCTGCTGAGCCGCCGGCGCGGCCGGCAGGCGCTCGTGCGCCGCGCGACGCCCGCACTGGAGCCTTCCGTCTCCGTGCTGCTCGATGTCGACCGGCTCTATCGCGAGAAGGCCGCGGCCGGCGCGCTGCCGAAGATCGCGCCGAAACGGCTGAACCCGCGTCAAGAAGCGTGGCTGCCCGTGCTGCACGCGACGCGCGACGACTGGCACTTCACCGCGCTCTATTCGAACACCGGCCGCGCGCACGAACTCGGCCGCACCGTGGACTGGGTGATCCTGTACTTTTACGACAGCGATCACGACGAGCATCAGCGCACCGTCGTCACCGAGACGCGCGGCGCGCTGATCGGCAAGCGCGTGGTGCGCGGACGCGAAGCGCAATGCCGCGCGTATTACGCGACGGACGCGAACGCCGCGCGCTGAGCGCGGTCGTCGCGCAAGTCGGGCTCGCCGCAGTGCGCGAGAATCGCCCCGCGCGCGCGATCGCGAAGCCGCGCCATCGCGCCGAAGTCCTCGCCGTCCGGCAGGATCGGCGCGAGCATCGTCACGGTGATCTCGCCGCGGCGCGGCGCCCATTCGCCGTCGCGCAACACGGCGCGCGCGCCGCTCACGACGACGGGCACCACCGGCCGCCGCGCGGCGCACGCCGCGCGAAACGCGCCGAGGCGGAACGCGGCGAGCCCCGCCGCGCGCGTGAACGTGCCCTCCGGGAAGAACAGCAGCGTTTCGTCGGCGGCCGCCTGCGCGACGAGCCGCGCTTCGTCCTCGACGCTGCGGCCGTACTCGCGCCGCTCGACGAAGCGCGTGCCGAGCGCGCGCAGGAAGCGCCCGACGAACGGCCGCGCCGCGAGCTCGCGCTTCGCGACGAAGTGCGCCGGATACGGCAGCAGCGCGAGCAACGCGACGACATCCAGGTAGCTCGTATGATTCGCGACGACGATCGACGGCCCGGCCGCAAGCGCGTCGGGATCGGCGATCAGGTTCGTGCGCACGTCGGCGAAACGCAGGAACGTGCGGCACGCATACGCCGCGAGCTGCCAGTTGTCCTGAAGATCCTTCCGATACGCGACGAGCGCCCATAGCGCGGGCGCGAGCAGCGCGACGAGCCACCAGCAGTACAGCCCGCGAAGCGCCCGCGCCGCGCGCCGCCACGCGCGCCCGCAGAACGGCGCGACGCTGCCCGCCGCCAGATCGGCGAGCTGCCGCCACGACGCGCTCGCTTGCGGCAGCCGTCCGGCGTGGCGCTCGAACTGCGCGAGCGTCGCGGCATGGCGGATCTTGCCGCTCGGCGTCTTCAGGATGCCGTGCGGCGCGACGATGCTCACCTGCTCGGCGGGCGCGCCCCAGAGCGCGGCCGTCACGTCGTTGACGCTCGTTCGCAGCCGCTCGCACGCGGCGTCATCGGTCGCTTCGCTTTCCACGAGAATCACGACGCGCTCGGTGCCGCTGACGGGATCGGCGCCGCCGCACACCGCGACGCCGCCCGTCACGACGCCCGGCAGCCGCTCGATCGCCTCTTCGAGTTCGTACGGGAAGAAATGCCGGCCGCCGCGAATGATCATGTCCTTCACGCGCCCGGTGACGTACAGTTCGCCGTCGGCGACATAGCCGAGATCGCCGGTATCGCGCCATGCGTCGCGGAACAGGCGCGCGGTCTGCGCGGGATTGCGATAGTAGCCGCGCGTCGCCGACGTGCCGCGAAACTCGATGCGCCCGACCTGCCGCTGCGCAAGCTCGCGCTCGTCGTCGTCGACGATCCGCAGCTCGGTGCCGTCGAGCGGATAGCCGCAGCTCGGCACGTCGAGCGCGTTCGCGCCGCCCGACTCGGGCACCGCGCGGCCGCCCGCGTTGAGCGGCTCGCGCGCGATCCGATCGACGCGCAGCCCGCGCGCGGGAGGCGGAAACGTCAATCCGAGCGTGTTTTCCGCGAGACCGTAGACGGGCGTCAGCGCGCGCGCGTCGAAGCCGCACGACGCGAAGCGCGCGGCGAACGCACGCAGCGTGTCGGCGTGGACGGGCTCGGCCCCGCAGCACGCGAAGCGCAGCGACGACAGATCGAATTCGGTCGGCTCGAGCGCGGCGAGATGACGCGCGCAACGCTCGTAAGCGAAGTTCGGCGCGGCGGTGATCGTGCCGCGATATCGCGAGATCGCGCGCAGCCAGAGCGCCGGGCGCGCGAGGAACGCGACGGGCGACATCACGATCGCCGGGATGCCGAAATAAAGCGGCGCGAGCCACGCGCCGATCAACCCCATGTCGTGATAGAGCGGCAGCCAGCTCACGAGCACGTCGGTCGCGTCGACCCGCATCCGCTCGCCCATCGCGCGGATGTTCGCGAGCAGATTCGCATGACTGAGCATCACGCCCTTCGGCGTGCCGGTGCTGCCCGACGTGTACTGAAGCAGCGCGATATCGCTCGCTGCCGCGCGAAACGGCGGCAGCCGCTCGCGGCCTTCGATCTGCCCGGGCGTGAACACGTGCTGCAGCGTGCTCACGCGAAGCTTCAGAAGCTGCGCGACCGAGACGGCCTGGCGAAACGCAATCAACGCCTTGATCTGCGCATTCTCGAGAATCGGCACGTGACGCACGACGTGCTCGTCGAGCTGCGCGAGACTCGCGGGCGGATAGATCGGCACCGGAATCGCGCCGCAATACAGGATCGCGGCGAACGCGACGAAATAGTCGAGCCCCGTCGGCAACATCAGCGCGACCGTGTCGCCCGGATCGATGCCGCGCTCGCGCAAGCCGCTCGCCAGATCCGACGCGCGCCGGTGCAGTTCGCCGTAGGTGAGCGGCGTCGCGCTCAGGCCGTCTTCGAGCAGCCGCAGGTGGACGCGATCGGGATGTCGCTCGGCGTGCCAGCGCAACACGTCGATCAGCGTATCGGCTTCGACGGGCCATGCGGCGGCAGCGGCGGCCGGCGGCGGCTGCGCGTCCTCTTCCGGCGCGGCTTGCGGTTGCGCGTGCGCGTCGGCGAGCGCGCGCGCGACGTCGGCGGGCGTCGCCGCGGACGCAAACACGTCGACGGGCAAGCGCACGCCGAACGCGCGCTCGATCCGGTCGAACAGCTCCGCGCGCGTCAGGCTGTCGAAGCCGAGATCGCGCTCGAACTGCGCGTCGAGCGTCGCGCGACGATGACCGTTGCGCTCGCCGTACAGCTCGGCGAGCAATGCGTCGATCAACGCGAGCAGACGCGCCGCGTTGTCGGAGAGGCGGTGCGGGTGTTCCATGCTTGTCGCCCGTTCAATGATCGCAGACGGCGCGCGCATCGCGCGGCGCGTGTCGGCTCGCTTCGTTCGCCCGATGCCGCATGGCCTGGCGTCGCGCGCCGCGCGAATCGCACCGCGCGCGGGCCGTTCTTCACACGGCCAAACGCGCGCTGCGCCGATGATCAGCGTGCGCCTTCGCGCGGCGAACGGACTTGAGTTGCGTCAACGCGCGACGCGAACGCGAATGCGCGGCATCGCGCGAGAGATCGCGCACGAAATCGCGCCGCAGCGCTTTGCGCCCGTCGACAACGGCAACGTTCGTCGATCGGCCGGCGCCGCCGTCGTGCGCTGCAACCGTCATCCGGCCATGCGTCTACGTCGCATGCGCCGGAATCGAACGGCCCCGCTCAAACCCTCTGCACGGCCGCCGCCTTCACGCACACGATCCGCTCGAGCAATTCGCGGCCGCGCGACGTCAGCAGCGAACCCGGCACGATCGGCTGCCCTCGGACCGCCGTCATCGCGAGGCCCATTTCGACGAGAGAAACGAATTCCGGGTCCGCCTCGTCGACGTCCTGGGGCGAACGCGCAATGCACAACAGCGTTGAGAATTCATGGGGCGTCAACATGGTCATGTCTCCGGCATCGAGCGACGTCGGCCCGCCTCGGCCGCTCCGCTCTCGCTTCGTCCGCGATCGAAACTGCGTTCCATCGCACTGTGCAAGTCGAGACGGCGAAAGAAAATCGGCAATTACGAGATAAGCACACAGCGTCCGCGCGCCGGGCTGTAGGAATTTTCCGATTCCACTGCGGATTCGATCGCCGAGCGCGCGAAGATGCGCCGCGGTTCGGCAATTCGCGCGGATGCGCCGATGCGAAACGCGAGCGTTTCGAAAACGTTTTCCCCGTTCCGACCCGGGCTCGCGTGCGCGCACGTGTCGCATCCTGCGCCAGGAAGACACGCGAGCCCGTGACGCCTTTCGCCGGGGGCCGCCGCGATCGGATCGGGCGTAAGCGCTTCATTAGCGATTCGTTTTCGGGCGGCCCGAAACGTGTCGACCGTCGTTCGCTCGCACGCGGTGCGCGCAATCGGATCGCCGGGTCGCCTGCGCTCGGCAAACGATGCGCCGCGCAGCGGCTCGCGAGGATCGCCATCGAATGCGCATCGCGCGCTTCTTCGCCCGAGGCCGATCGCATCGAATCGGAAACGGCCGGCGCTCGAACCTCCGTCGCGCACGCGCCCAGTCGTCGTACGGTATGACCAATCCGCAAAGCCGCGCGGCGTAACGTCATCCGCGATTTCACCGATGCGATTGCGTGCGCAACGATCAGGAATGCGTAAGCATGCCGGCATAAGATTGAAACGTGGCGCTCGCGACGGCCACGCGTCCGCCGCCCGGCGGGCGACGATCCCGATGACGTGAACAACACCCCGAGCGGCGTGCGTCGCATCGCGCGCGCGGCCGGGCATCGTCGCCGCCGCGCGGCTTGCGCGAAGCGGCGGCCTCGATTCTTTCAAGCCGTGGCGACCAGTCGCGACGCGCGTGACCGGGCCCGGCGATCGCCGATCGCCGCCCGGCGCGACGCAACGGTCCGGGGAACAAGCGTCCGGAGTTCGGCCGGATCGCCGCATGCGTTCGCGCGCCGTCGCGACGCACGGCGGCGTACCCGTCGACCACCGGGACACGAAGGCCATAAACAGGTTCGCGCTACGAGGCTTCGCCGATGATCAGGCTGTTGGTGGTGGACCGTCACGCCGTGCTGCGCGACGGCTTGCGACATATTCTCGAAAAATCGGGCGACTTCGCGATCGACGGGGAAGCGGGCGACGCGGCGTCCGCGTTCGAGCTCGTCAAACAAGGCCGCGCCGACGTCGCGCTGCTCGATCAAGACACGCTCGGCCGGGAATGCGTCGACCTGATGCGTCGCATTCGTCAGGCCGCGCCGTCGATACGCATTCTGGTGATGACCGCGCGCGCCAACCAGCGGCACGCGGCCGACGTGTTTCAGGCGGGCGCGTCGGGCTATCTGACGAAGCAAAGCGGCTGCGACGAGCTGATCGCCGCGCTTCACAAGATCGCGTCGGGCGGCGTGTACGTGAGCATGCGCGTCGCCGAGCAACTCGCGGGGAACCTGCATTCGCCGTCGGGCGCGCCGCCGCACGAGCGCTTGTCGAAACGCGAATTCGAAGTGTTCCGCCATCTCGCGTCCGGCGACACGCCCGTCGAGATCGCGCAGGCGCTCGGGATCAGCGCGAAGACCGTCCGGATCTACAAGGCGCACGTGCTCGACAAGCTGGAGCTGCCGAACGAATCGGCGCTCGTTCGCTACGCGGTCGCGCATCGGATCGGCGATCCGCCGTGAACGCCGCCGGGGCGGCAAGCGCGTGGCGTTATCCGTGCGAAGACCGTTCGGATCTGCCGGGTGCACGTGCTCGACAAGCGGGAGTGGCCGAACGAATCGGCGCTCGTTCGTTGCACGGTCGCGCAAAGGATCGGCGATCCGCTGCGCATGTCGCGGATTCGCGAATCGTGCGGCGACGCGCGGTTCTTCACGTGCGCGGCGCGACACCTCACCTTGTCCGCGATTCGTCTTTTGACGCACCTTCGCCGCAAGACTTCATGTCGCGCGCGACTGCGGCCCACACGAAATTCCGCGCACGCACTCGGCTCTATCAGGCTGTTGAAATTGGATACGGTGTAAACGAGCGCTGTGGGCGGTGCGTTAGAGATATCGTGTTCATGATCTCGAAACGTTCTTTACCGAAGTCATGAGTTTGGCCGACAAGCAAGGGCTGCTCTCCAGAGAACACTTCTCGGTGGATGGCACGCTGATCCAGGCATGGGCCAGCCACGCCGACGGTTTCGGCGAACGCGCGAGTGCATTGCGCCTGCTCGACTGCGTGCCGGGTCGTCACGCCAAGACGCTCGGCGCCGACAAGGCTTACGACATGCGCGACTGCCGAGCGCGTAAGGTGACGCCACACGTCGCGCGCAACGACGCGCATCAAGGCGGCAGCGCGATCGACGGCCGCACCTCTCGGCACGTCGGCTATGGCATTAGCCAAGTGATTCGCAAGCGCATCGAAGAGCACTTCGGCTGGGGCAAGAGCGTCGACAGGATTCGACAGACCGCGTATCGCGGCATCACGCGAGTCGACCAGCACTTCAAGCTGACGATGCTGGCGAGCAACCTGACTCGAATGGCTCGAATACTGGCAGCGGTGCCCAAGGGGCAATGCGATGAGCCGCCCAAGCGCAGCCGTTGCGCGGCAACGCGCCGGCCGGCCCGCTCGCAAGCGGGGCATCCGGCACGATCCATCGGCAACTCAGCGGCCAATCGCATACGAAACCCTTTTAAACAGTGCCCCGATCGTCAAAACAAGGCGCTTTTCAACAGCCTGCTAGAGCCGCCGACTCACGCATCGCCGCTCACTCGCGGCGGCCCGGTCGAGCGGTTGCCTCGGCGACGCGGTCGACCCAGCCCCGGTAGAACGCGCGGTACTTGAGCACGAGCTTGTCGTACCTGCTGTACGCGCCGCCGCCGTCCGGCTTCATCCCGTTCCAGATTTTGACGTCGTACCCCGCGGCCTGTCTGGTCTGCAACCCGAACAGCACGAAGTCGGTCGCGCGGCGCAGGACGCCGCCCACCTTCTTGATCGAGATGAGCATGTGCATGACGTTTTTGCCGTCGCTCACCGGCGTCACGCACTGGAGCAGCTTGTATTTGACGTCTCCGTCCAGCGCGACGGTCATGACGCACCCGCCGGGGTAGCCGTCGAAGTGCAGGTTCATCTGCGACATGTTCAGGCCGAACGCGCGCGACAGCATGCCGAGGGGCCCGAAGTAGCGGTTCACGGTGAAGTCAATCCCGGCACCGAACCACGCGCCCGCCCGGGCCAGCGACTCGACCTCCGGCCACTGGCGCCAATCGTCGAAGATCTTGAGCTCGAAGGCCGAGATCGGGAGCGCGTGCACGGGGGTCGCGTGCTGCGCGTCGTAAAAGTTCTCGACGATCCGCAAGACCGCAGTCGTCGTCTCGAACGCGATGTGCAGGTGCATGAAGTCGCCGTTGTCGACGTCGGCCGCGGCGATTTCAGGCAGCGGATGCAGCGGCTGCGGGGAGCCGTACCAGACCCACACATAGCCGTATCGCTCAGCGGTGACCAACGTCGGCTGGCGCGCGCCGCGCGGGACGGGCTCCAGCTGGCGCACCGCCTGGCTGTGGCCGGGGATGTGAACGCACTGGCCGTGCTCGTCGTACCGCCAGTGGTGAAACGGGCACTGGATGCACCCGTCCTTGACCCGCCCGTCGGCCAGGTTCGCGCCGAGGTGCGAGCAGTGGCGGTCCATCACCACGGCCCGCCCGGTCGCGCCGCGCCACGCCACGCACGGACGGCCGAAGAGCGTCAACTCCGTCGGCTTGTCCTTGAGGTCGTCCGAGCGCATCGCGACGTACCAGCTCGCGGCCACGCGCGTGGTCGCGTCGTACGCCCCCGGGGCATGCTCCTTGGTGCCCGCTTGATCCAATTGAACGTCGTTCATCGTTTTCGTGTCGTTGTCGGCCGACTACTTCAGCGCGAGGCCGATGCGGGTCGTGATGTACGCCCTGAGCAGCGCGAACATCGGGTTGTAGTCGAAGTACTTTTTCACCTCTGCCGGCGCGCTGGTTTGCGTCCAGTGCAGCAGCTTCATCGCCGGCAGTAGGCTGTACTTCGAGTTGTTGAGCTGCGGCTTGGCCCCGGTGATGCAGTACCCGAAGCCGAACATCGGCCTGGCGAAGTCTCGTTCGTCGATGAGGGCGTGAATCCGTGCCGCGGCCTCCTCGGCCGGTTTGCGCCCGGCGCTCACGGCCTCGACCTCGGCTTTGGCGTCGTTGAACAACTGGTAGTACCCCTCCATGTCCGCGCACAGGTACCCGAGGTACGGGGGGTTGTTGTCGAGGTGATCGAGGTCGCCCTCGTCGCGCGATGCGCGGAACCTCGCGTGGGCTTGCACGATCCGGAACTGCCCGAGGATCGTGCCGACCGCCCACAGCCTGTGAAACGCGTCCCACAGGCGGAAGTCCGAGAACGCCGTGTAGCAGCAGCTGACGAAGTCGTCGTTGTGGTCCAAAAGCTTCTGCTGCAGGCGCTCGATGTACTCGAAGCGCTCGGGGGAGAAGTCGTCGTCGCGCAGCGCCTTGATGAGGCGCGCCGCGAGCGCGTGGATGGTCACCGCGGTGTTCTCGAGCCCCCGGGAGAAGAGCGGGTCAATGAACCCGTTCGCGTGCAGCATCAGGCAGTAGCGGTCGCCGACGCAGGCGCTCGACGAGAATTGCAGGCGGTCGGTCTTGACCCAGTCGCGCACCGGCACGGCGTCCCGGAACTGCGCCCCGATGCTCGGGAACCGCGCGAGGAACTCGTCGAATTCCTGCTGCGCGGAGATGTCCGTTTTCGGGTAGATACGCGGGTCGAGCTGCAGGCCGACGCTCACCAGGTTGTTGGTCGACCGCGGGTGGTTGTTGAACGGAATCACCCAGAGCCAGCCGCCCGCGAACATGTGGTGCAAGGTCCCCTCGTGCCAGCGCCAGCGCTGCCCCTTGACCTTGAAGATGTCATCGAACGGCTTGACCCCGAGCATGTGCGTGTAGAGGCTGCGTGAGTGCGTCTTGAAGCGACACGGCTCTTCACGGAGCTTGAACTTGGTCGCGAGCGGCGCGCGGGGGCCTCCGCAGTCGATCATGTACCGGCCGGTGAACCGTTCGCCCTGGGCGGTGGTCACCGCGACGCCGTCCTTGTCGGCGTGGTATTCGGTCACGTTCGTCTTCTGGCGGACCGTGCAGCCGTATTTGATGGCGGCCTGCAACAGGTAGGCGTCAACGTCTTGCCGGTAATAATGGCTCTCCGGACCCCACGGCAGCTCGGGAATCACGCACTGCGTGAATTCCTTCGGGTCGTGCTCCTGGCCGGGCTTGTGGAACACGAAGCCGAAGTTGCGCTTGATGCCCGTGCTCGACGCGACGTAACGCTGCGTCGAGTAGAACGACGTGATGCGGTCGAGCTCCGGAATGCCGTAGCGATCGGCGATGATGCGGTTCATGAGAGACGTCTCGGGGATCGACGATTCGCCGATCGTGAACCGCGGGTGCGACGACTCCTCGATGATCAGCACGCGAAACTGTTGGTTGGCCAGGATGGCCCCCATCTGGGTGCCGGACATGCCCGAGCCGAGGATGATCACGTCGAAGTGGTTGTTGTCGCGCCCGTTCGCGGGGCTCTTCTGAGTCATGGGGGCACACTCTCCTTGTGAGATGGAACACATGGCCGCACGCGTCAAGCGTCAGGTGTCAGGGCTCGTCGAGCGCGGCGCGAAGGCGGGACCGCGCGGCACGCGTGAGCGTGAGTAGATCGCCGAGCATGCTGGGCGCGTACCCCCCGCTGCCGATCGTGGGGCCGCTTCGCCCGACTTCGTACGCCCGCTCCGCCAATTTGAGGTGAGGCGCCCGGAAGCGCAGCAGGACCTCGAAGACCCGGTCGAGGGCAGCCAGCCCGGCGCCGACGTGCTCGCCCCGCGCGCCGGCCGCTTGCGCCTCGCCGAGCGCGCGGTCGACGAGCGCTGGCCCCCCGGCGAACCGGGCGTAGACCGCCCTGAACGCGGGAAGCACGTAGGGCAGGTACGTCTCTTTGAATTCTCGATAACCTTGGTGGTCCGATTGCGAACCCCACAGCACGTGCTCCAGCACGAAGAGGGGCATTTCCACGGCACCGGGGCCGAGGTAGCTCTGGCCCCCGACTCGAATCGGTTCGTAGAAGGGGCGGAGCTCGTCGTAGAAGACCTGCACCGAGATGAAACGGTAGGCGTAAACGATCGATTCGACCATTTTATGAAGACAGGCCGCCAGCTCGTCGCACCCTTGCGCGAACGCGGGCGACCGCAGGGGCACGTCGTAGAGCTCGACGGTCACCGCGATGGCCGCCTCGAGGGCCGCCATCGAGATGCGCACGCTCTCGAGCAGGTGCGCTTCGTCGCGCAGCCCGGTGTAGCTCCGCTGCGCGTCGGCCGCCGCGGGGTTCCAGACCGTCACATGCAGGAGCGTCTCGCGCGGCGGCAGGTCGGTCGCGCGCGCCAAGTCGAGCAGCACCGGCTCGAGCCCGGGCACCACGTCCGCGGGCTCGTGTCCGTGCCGCTTGAGCGACCCCAGGAAAAACCCGATGTCCCGCATCGCGGCGGCGGCCTCGACGAAGCCCCAGCCGGAGGGCACGCCACGCGCCGGGAGGAACTCGCGCAACAGGCCAACGATGCCGGGCACATCCTTTTTACGGTTCAGGCCCGGCAGCTGCAGAACGAGCGAGCGCGCCTGCAGCGAATCGCAGGCCGCCACCGCGGCGTGCGTGGCCGCGAATTTGCATACCCGGTCCAGGGTGCGCTCCACTACAGGATTTCCGGCGCCGCGAGCGTCGGCCCGGGCTGGCTGCGAGACCGCCCCGCGTCGCCCTCACGCAGTGACCGCAGGTAGTCGTAGTTCGTCGGCAGGCTCGTCCGCAGACGCTCGGCCTCGCGCCGGATGCGGGCGAACATCGCCTCGGCCTTATCGATCGACTCCGGTCGGTGCCGCAAGAGCGGCAGCGACCGGTCGGGCAGCATGCCCAAGCCGGCAAAGATGCAGTAGTAGTTTCCGTTCAACCAGAAGTTCTTGAATTCGTAGTCGAACGTTTCGTAGTACGTGGAATCGTCGAACGACGTGGTGGTCAGCGGCAGCCCCGCCTTGTAGCGCTGAACCTTCTCCTTGATGGCGTCCGAGAGCCGCAGGTCGTGCCGGTTCGCGAGCCAGAACGGCGTGTCGTCGCGCGACGTGGTGAAATAGTGCGCCTGGACGAAATCCCGGCAGTCGTCGAACATGTGGACGATCTCGGCGTTGAATGCGTCGGCCAACCGCGGGTCGAACGAGGTATCGGGAAAGTGCTTCACGAGCTGGTAAAGCGCCGCGTAGATGAAGTAGATTCCCGTCGATTCCAGGGGCTCCAGAAAGCACGACGACAGCCCGATCGCGACGCAGTTGTTGACCCACGCCCGCCCGTTGCGCCCGACCCGGAACTTGATCTGGTTGAGCGGTTGCTTGTCCGAGAGGCCCCAGAGGTTGAGGAAATCGGCGGTGGCCTGGTCGCGCGAGGTGAACTTGCTCGAGAAGACGTAGCCGCTGCCGAACCGGCCCAGCATCGGAATCTTCCAGGTCCACCCCGAATTCATGGCGATCGCGGAGGTGTACGGCTCGACCCCCACGCGCGCATCGGCGTTGGGCACGGCGCTGGCGACCGCGCTGTCGCACAGCAGGTAGTCGGACATGTCGATGAAGGGCTCCTTCAGGGCCTGGTTGATCAGGAGCCCCCGCATGCCGGAGCAGTCGATGAACAGGTCCGCCTCCAGCGTCCGCCCCTCCTTGGTGGACAGGCTGGAGATGTAGCCGCGGTCGTTCAGGCGAACCTCCACGACCTCGTCGACCATCTGTTTCACCCCGCGTTCGATCGCCCAGCGCTTCAGGAAGTCGGCCACCAGGTGCGCGTCGAAGTGCCACGCGTGGGACATCTGGCGGGTGCCGTCGGGCAGGCACGGCGCCAGCTTGTCGTCGAGCGCCCCGGGCTGCGGGTAGCAGGCGTACTCCATCGGCTGCTGGAAGCCCTGTTCGCGCTTGCGCAGCCAGTAGTGGGTAAGCGGCACGCCGTCACAGTTCGGCACGCTGCCGAACAAATGGTAGAAGTGATCGCCGCGCGAGCGGTCGGGAGACTTCCTCCAGTTCACGAACTTGATGGCGGCCTTGAACGCGCCGTTCACCTGGGGCATCCACTCCCGCTCAGGTATCCCGAGGAAGTCGAAGAACACCTTCTGCAAACTCGGGATGGTCGCCTCGCCCACGCCGATCCGGGGGATCGCCGCAGACTCGATGAGCGTAATGTTCGCCTGCTGTTGGAGCGCCCGGACGAGGTACGAGGCGGCCATCCAGCCCGCGGTGCCGCCGCCCACGATGACGATATGCTTGATCGGGTTGCTCATGACACGCTTCTCATGGGATTTGAAACCTGAATGGATAGTGCCGCCTTATCGAGCTGAACTCGCAACTCGTCCGATAACGCGTCATAACGTGTCTGGCTCATCACGACTAATGACACCGGGAAGGCATAGTGAATCGCAGCGAAGCTCGGCAACTCTCCGTGAAAAGACCTTCCAACCGCCCCATCGCCTGACGACAGCACACCGTCCAGCGCACCGGTCCGCAGCGGCGGACGGACTGCCCCCCCCGACAAGGCTGCCTTGCGGGCGCCAGCCACCTCTCCAGGGCCATGGAGGACGTCCCTCTACGCAATATCCGGGCATCCTTGGCTGCATCCCCGGAGTTTGATCTGAGGCTGTTCCCCTCTCGGTTCAAATAGAAGCGAAATCGAACAATGCGAGGCGCTCATCGCATCGGCGGCGCACCGCGTAAGGGATGCCGCATCAACAGATTGACTTGCCGATGCGGCAATCTCCATTAGCGCATCGAGATGCTCGGACAACGTCAGCTTCCCGAGGCTTGCCGTACCATGCACGTAACCTCTCCGATACACCATAGCAGTGTTCACGATGGCACACCTCGCAAAATTTCATATCAACCTCAATTCATCCAGAGAAATACTTAATCCTTAAAAATATCGACGAATTTTTTCCAAAAACTATTTTATTTTTCAAAAAAATAAATTCACTTTTTCATTTATAGCGTGCGTGCCGATGAAATTATTGAATAAAAATGCGAAATGAACATCTAAATTCACAATAAAGAAATAACGTCGACACCATTTTCGAAACAAATATGTCAATCTTTGCTCATTTAGGTGGTCTTGACCTGCTCCCTGCGTTTAGCAGGGTGTTATGAACTTTGCCGCTGATAAGACAGCCAGAGCGTGGCGCTTGCGTACGTGGATCAGGGCTATACAGGCGAAGCGGCTCGTCAGGCAGCACAAAGCCACGGCATTGAGTTGGAGGTGCTCAACCACACCGAGGCCAAGCGCGGTTTCGTGTTGCTGCCCAGACGCTGAGTGGTCGAGCGCAGCTTCTCATGGGCTGCGCGCTTTCGACGCCTCGCGCGCGACGATGAACGCTTGCCTCACACGCTGGCCGGATTCCATTTCCTCGCCTTTGCCTGTCTAATGCTGCCCAAAATCATCGACTTCATTCATCTAGGTTCATAACAGGCTCTAGCAGGCTGTTGAAAAACTACTTTGAGGGGGATCGCAGATGGTTTTCGCGGGTCGTCCACCTCTTCCCGAAGTCGCGCGAGCGGTTTGTAGAGCGTTTACGAGGTCGGAAATTTTCAGCCGTAGTCCTCGCGAGAGAATTTCAACAGCCTGCTAGCGGTTGAGTACGGAAAACACCAGCGTGCCCGCGAACATCAACAGCACGACCGACGCACCGCGAAGCAGCGTTCCGGTATGTGTGGCCAGAGATCGGCGCGCCGTCAAGACGCCGCCGATGGTAAGCCACATCGAACCGATCGTCACGGTGAGCGCCGTGAAGACCACGATCGAGCAGAGATAGAACGGAACCAATACGAAAGCCTGCGGGGGAAAGATCGCAGTGGCGAACAATAACGCCTTCGGGTTCATGGTCGTCGCGACGAACATGTCGCGAAAGCCGATGGTACCCGACTGGATGTCTTCAAAGCGTGGGCTTTTCCATAGCTGCAGGGCGAGATAGAAAATATAGGCCGAGCTCCCCAGCTTCAGCGCATCGTAAAGCCACGGCCGTGTGGCCGCGAATGTCGCCAGGAAGAAACCCCACAGTGATATCGCGATGCCATAGCCCGATGCCTCTGCAACCAGGAGAGGCGACGATTGCCGGAAGCCGACCTTGATTCCTGAGGACAGCAGCAGGGTATTTGTCGGCCCTGGCGTGGCCAGGACCAGCGAAACGTAGAATGCCATCTTCAACATCACCTGGAATGTCGGCATCTTGCTTCCTTGGTGTCGATGACGGTCGCCACGCGTCGGGGCGAACTGTCGTATTAGTTGCTAGTCATTCTGCATTCGGGCAGCTGTTGGCGTTCACAATAAGCGCTAGTGGTGCTCAGTAACCATGCTAACGGCGATCAAGCGAAAACCGCCTGGTTTCAAGGGGTTGGAGGGGGAATAGCGCATTTGTCACAGCGTTGCCGTTGTGCAACAAATTGTACGTCGCCGACCCGAATGATGCCGCGCATGGAAATTCCTGCTCCTGATTCAAAGTCGACGCAAACACTGTTACCCAATCACACCGATTTTCGCGCCGCAAAGTAAAGCGGCAATTGCCGCGTGCCTGGTTCAATCGCGCGCCCTGAATCGTTTAATTGGGCCCACTACGATCAGGATGACTCCAACAGCCGCGATAAGAACCGGCACGATGAAAACAAACATCACCTGCGTTTCACTTTGAATATGCCACTGGTCAAATCCGCCAATGGCTAGAGGGTGTTATGAACTTTGCCGCCGATAAGACAAGATGTCGGGATGAAAGTAAGCGCCTCACGGCGACCGTCGTAGACGAGGGCGAGAAGCGACATCAAAGTGGTGCCCATCATTTTCGATTTGATGGACATCACCGTGACAGAGCCGGAAGCCAAGCCCGGGAGCCGCAAGGGGCGCCCAAACTATGATCGCGAGTTTCGACGCCGTCTTGCGGCCGCGGCATGCGAGCCGGGTGCTTCGGTCGCAAAGCTGGCGCGCGAGAATGGCATCAATGCAAACATGCTGTTCACGTGGCGGCGTCGCTATCGCGAGCAATTGCTGGCCCAAACGACGTCGCTGATTCCGGTGGCGGTGGTCGATGAAACGCCGGCGCAGCGCGTGACCATGCCCTCGGAAGCTCGGGCAGTGGGCAACCGCACTACTCGAGCCGGGACAATCGAGATTCGATTCGGTGAGGTGGTCGTCAAGGTGGACGGCATTGTGGACGCCGACACGCTACGTGTTGTACTGGGGAGCATGCAATCGTGATCTCTCTTCCCACGGGTACCCGAGTCTGGCTGGTGGCCGGCGTCACCGACATGCGCTGCGGATTCCAAGGGCTGGCGGCGAAGGTGCACACGGCGCTCGAGGACAATGCGCTCAGCGGCAACGTGTTCATCTTCCGGGGCCGGCGCGGCGATCTCGTGAAGCTCATGTGGGCAACCGAGGACGGGCTCTGGCTTCTTGCGAAACGGCTTGAGCGTGGTCGTTTCGTCTGGCCGCAGGCCGATGGCGGCAAGGTTCATCTGACGGCAGCGCAATTGTCCATGTTGCTCGAAGGCATCGATTGGCGGCAACCGCGTCGCACCGCTGCACTGTCGATGTTGTAAACCGAGCAGAAGGCTCGTAAACTGCGCCGCATGTCGAACGGCGCCGAACTTCCTGACGATGTTGAAACGCTGCGAGCATTGCTGCTCGAGGCTCGTGCTCAGCTTGCCGAGCGCGATCTGGAGATCGAGCAACTCAAGGCTCAGCTCGACAAGCTTAGGCGCATGCAATTCGGACGCAAGTCCGAGCAGTTGGACCGCGAGGTTGCACGGCTAGAAACAGCGCTCGAGGACCTGACGGGCGAGCGTGGCGTCGCCGATGTGCGGCGCGCCCGCCAATCAAGCGCAAGCACGCCTGTGAGCGACGCATCGCCGAAAGAAGCGCTGCCGCCGCATCTGCCACGCGAAGAACGTGTACTGGAGGCTGACGCAACGTGTCCGAAGTGCGGCAGCGCAATGCAGCCGCTCGGAGAAGACGTGTCCGAGCAGCTCGCCCGCGTCGCGGCGGTGTTCAAGGTGATTCGTACGATCCGGCGCAAGACGGTTTGCCCGTGCGGCCACCACTTCTCGCAGCCGGCGATGCCCGGCCTGCCGATTACGCGCAGCATCGCCCATCCGAGCCTGCTGGCCGACATCCTCGTCTCGAAGTACGCCGACCACGCCCCGTTGTACCGCCAGTCGCAGATAGCCGCGCGCGACGGCGTGAAGCTCGACCCGGCCAGCATGGGCCGCTGGGTCGGCCAGTGCGAGGCCCTTTGCGATGCGCTGACCGAGGCACTGCGCCGCTACACGGTGGCGCCGTCGAAGCTGCACGCGGATGACACGCCTATCCCGGTACTCGAGCCGGGCAAGAAGAAGACGAAGACGGGGCGCCTGTGGGTGTATGTGCGCGATGACACTCGTTCGGGCTCGACCGAACCGGCCGCAGTGTGGTTTGCTTACTCGCCGGACCGCAAAGGCATTCATCCCCAGACCCACCTGGACGGATTCAAGGGTATCTTGCAAGCCGACGCCTACAGCGGCTTCAACGAACTGTACGAGAGCGGCAAGATTCGCGAGGCGGCATGCTGGGACCACGCGAGACGGTACATATACGACGTGCATGCCCGAACGCCTGCCGAGGCGACCCGGGAGGTGCTCGAGCTGATCGGTGCACTTTACGCGATCGAGGCCGACATCCGCGGCAAACCCGCCGCGCAGCGGCTGCGCGTGCGCCAGGAGAAAAGCATCCCGCTGCTCGCGGCCATCAAGACGTGGATGACGGACAAACTCGCGACGCTGTCGAAGAAATCCGAATTGGCCAAAGCGATCCATTACTCGCTTAATCAGTGGGATGCCCTCGTGCTGTACTGCGAAGAGGGCCGTGCCGAGATCAGCAACGCCCTGGCCGAAAACGCGTTGCGCTGTGTGAGTCTGGGTCGAAAGAACTTCTTGTTCGCCGGCTCCGACAGTGGGGGGAAACGGGCCGCGGCGATGTACAGCCTGATCGGCACGTGCAAGCTGAACGGGATCAACCCGCGCGCTTACCTCGAATACGTGCTGACCCATATCGCTGATCACCCCATTAACCGCATCGACGAATTACTACCCTGGAACGTGGCAAAAAAGCTGCCAGGGAAGTCTTGCCCACCTGCCTCCACGGGCTGATTGCCAGCGGGCCAACATGAGCGCTCGATAACCAATCATGCCTCACGTGCGCGCCGGATTGCGGACGGCCTTCGCGAGGCGCTTACGGATGAAAACCCGCAAGCCTTATCCGAGCGATGTCAGCGACGAAGAATGGTCGTTCGTTGTGCCGTATCTGGCGCTGGTGCGAGAAGACAGCGAACAACGCCGCCACGAGCTTCGCGAGGTCTTCAATGCGCTGCGCTGGCTGATCAGAAGCGGCGCGCCGTGGCGCATGTTGCCTAATGACCTGCCCCCGTGGGAAGCGGTCTATCAACAGACGCAGCGCTGGATGCGAGCGGACTGTTTCGAGGCGAACGTGCATGATCTGCGAGAACCGTTGCGCGTGTGCGATGGACGCAAAGCGCAACCCAGTGCCACGATCCTGGACAGCCGTACATTGCAATCGACACCGGAATCCGGCTCGCGCACCGGCTACGACCGCGCGAAGCGCCTCAAGAGTTCGAAAGTGCATCTGGCGGTCGATACTCCGGATCAGTTGCTGGCACTGCATGTGACACCGGCCAATGAGCAGGATCGCACACAGGTCGAGCAATTGGCCCATGCGGTACAAGAATTGACCGGCCAGAGCGTGGCGCTTGCGTACGTGGATCAGGGCTATACAGGCGAAGCGGCTCGTCAGGTAGCACAAAGCCACGGCATTGAGTTGGAGGTGCTCAAGCACACCGAGGCCAAGCGCGGTTTCGTGTTGCTGCCCAGACGCTGGGTGGTCGAGCGCAGCTTCTCATGGGCTGCGCGCTTTCGACGCCTCGCGCGCGACGGTAAACGCTTGCCTCACACGCTGGCCGGATTCCATTTCCTCGCCTTCACCTGTCTAATGCTGCCCAAAATCATCGACTTCATTCATCTAGGTTCATAACAGGCTCTTCTATGAGGGCGTTGAAAAGCGCCTTGTTTTGACGATCGGGGCACTGTTTAAAAGGGTTTCGTATGCGATTGGCCGCTGAGTTGCCGATGGATCGTGCCGGATGCCTCGCTTGCGAGCGGGCCGGCCGGCGCGTTGCCGCGCAACGGCTGCGCTTGGGCGGCTCATCGCATTGCCCCTTGGGCATCGCTGCCAGTATTCGAGCCATTCGAGTCAGGTTGCTCGCCAGCATCGTCAGCTTGAAGTGCTGGTCGACTCGCGTGATGCCGCGATACGCGGTCTGTCGAATCCTGTCGACGCTCTTGCCCCAGCCGAAGTGCTCTTCGATGCGCTTGCGAATCACTTGGCTAATGCCATAGCCGACGTGCCGAGAGGTGCGGCCGTCGATCGCGCTGCCGCCTTGATGCGCGTCGTTGCGCGCGACGTGTGGCGTCACCTTACGCGCTCGGCAGTCGCGCATGTCGTAAGCCTTGTCGGCGCCGAGCGTCTTGGCGTGACGACCCGGCACGCAGTCGAGCAGGCGCAATGCACTCGCGCGTTCGCCGAAACCGTCGGCGTGGCTGACCCATGCCTGGATCAGCGTGCCATCCACCGAGAAGTGTTCTCTGGAGAGCAGCCCTTGCTTGTCGGCCAAACTCATGACTTCGGTAAAGAACGTTTCGAGATCGTGAACACGATATCTCTAACGCACCGCCCACAGCGCTCGTTTACACCGTATCCAATTTCAACAGCCTGATAGAGCCGCGACGCATGGAACGCGTCGTGCGTCGTGCGTCGAACGCTGCACCATGCACGACGCGCAACGCAAGACGCTCCGAGCAATCGTCCTCCTCACCCCTCCGCGCCTCCGAGAAACGCGCCCGCCAGCCTGCGCGCGCCGCCGGCGAACATCAGGATGTCGACGCCGACCGCGACGAACGTGCAGCCGAGATCGAGATAGCGCCGCGCGAGCGCCGGCTCCGACGTCAGCGTGCCCGCCGCCTTCCCCGAAGCGACGATCGTCCGGATCGCCGCCTCGATCGCACGCCGCACGTCCGGATGCGCGGGATCGCCGCGATGCCCCATCGACGCCGCGAGATCGGCCGGGCCGATGAACACGCCGTCGACACCGTCGACCTCGCAGATCGCTTCGAGGTTCGCGAGCGCGGTCACGGTCTCCGCCTGCACGAGCAGGCAGGCCTCGTCGTCCGCGATGTCGAGATAATCGGTGCGCGCGCTCCAGCGCGACGCGCGGCCGACCGCGCTGCCCACGCCGCGCACCCCGCGCGGCGGATAGCGAACCGCGGCGACGAGCGCGCGCGCGTCGTCGGCAGTGTCGACCATCGGCACGAGCAGCGTGCGCGCGCCGATGTCGAGCAGGCGCTTGATGAGCGCGGGGTCGCCCGTCACGGGGCGCACGATCGGCTCCGCGCGATACGGCGCGACGGCCTGCAACTGCGCGAGGATGCTGCGCACGTCGTTCGGCGCGTGCTCGCCGTCGATCAGCAGCCAGTCGAAACCGGCCGTCGCGCTCACTTCGGCGAGATACGGGTCACTCATCGCGAGCCAGAAGCCGATCTGCCGGCGCTTGCCGGCGAGCGCGGCCTTGAAGGGATTAAGTGCGGGCGTTGACGTTGTTGCGTTCATGAAGAGCCGGTCCGGAAACGTTGCGGTTGAAAACGATGGGCTCGACCTTGCCGAGCAGGAACAGGTAATTGACGATCGCGACGCCGATCAGCGCGGCAGAAAACACGAGCGCGGGCATGAACGAGCCGGTTGCGCCGACGATCGCGCCCGTGACGATCGGCCCGACGACGCCGCCGAGGTTCGACACCATGTTCTGCAATCCGGCCACCATCGACACGGAGTTGCCCGGCGCGACGTCCGCGGGCAGCGCCCACACCTGCGACGCGGCGACGGTCATCCCCGATTTCGCCACGCACAGCAGAAACACCGCGAGCGCCGCCGACTGCGCGAACGCGGCGAGCCCGATGCTCGACGCCATCACGAGGCCGACGACGAGGAACAGCTTGCGCGTCGCGGTCAGCGACAGCCGGCCCGACGCATGAACGCGGTCCGACGCCCAGCCCGCGAGCACCTCGACGAACATCGACACGAACAGCGGCAGCGACGCCATGAAGCCCATCTCCATCAGCCCCATCCCGCGCTCCTTGACGAGATAGGTCGGCAGCCACGTGATGAAGAAGTACGAGTTGTAGTTGATCATGAAGAAGCCGATGCACATCGCGCAGACGTTGCGGTGCGCGAGCAGCCGATACCACGGCATGCGCGGCGCGCCGGCGTCCGTGCGCGCGGCAGGCTGCCCGCCGCGGATGTGCGCGAGCTCGGCCGCGTTCACGCGCTTGTGCCGCGCGGGAGAATCCTTGAACACGACGAACCACGCCGCGCTCCAGACGATGCCGAGCGCGCCCGTCGCCGCGAACGTGACGCGCCAGTCGAACGCCGCGATCAGCCACGCGATCAGCGGCAGCGCGATCGCGCTGCCGAGCTTCGAGCCGCTGTCGAAGATCGCGGCCACCGTCGCGCGCTCCGCCTTCGGAAACCAGCGCGCGGTGATGCCCGCGTTGCTCGGGTACGCGCCCGCCTCGCCGACGCCGAGCGCGACGCGCAGCGCGACAAGCGACTTGAAGCCGTTCGACAGCCCCGTCACCGCGGTCGCGAGCGACCACCACAACACCGCGAAGCCGAGCACCTTCTTCTGCCCGCAGCGATCGGCGAGCATGCCGGCCGGCAATTGCAGCAGCGCGTACGACCAGAAGAACGCCGACATCACGATGCCCATCTCGACCGGGCCCAGATGGAATTCCTTCTGGATGTGCGGCGCGGCGGCCGACAGCACGGTGCGGTCGATATAGTTGATCGCGATCGCCGCCCACATCAGGCCGGCGACGATCCAGCGCACGTTCGAGCGCGTGCCGCGTTGCGGGGTGTGCTGCATGGTGTGTCTCCGAGATTGTCTTGATGCTTCGCGTACTTCGCCGCGTATTCGCTTTACCGATTTGCCGATTTGCCGATTTGCCGCTTTACCGATTTGCCGATTTGCCGCTCGACCGCTCAGTCGCCTTGTCGCCTTGCCGATTCGCCGCCGCACCGACCGTTCGCCGTGCCGCGCCGCCTAGCTGACGATCCCGAGATGCCACGGCACGAACTCGTGATCGCCGAGCCCGAGCAATTCACTCTTCGTCCGCGCGCCGGACGCCGCGCGCAGGATGTGCTCGAAGATCTCGCGCCCCATCTCCTCGACCGTGCGCTCGCCGTCGAGAATCCGCCCGCAGTTGATGTCCATGTCCTCCCCGAGCCGCTCGAACATCGGCGTGTTGCTCGCGAGCTTGAGCGTCGGCGCGGGCTTCGAGCCGAACATCGAGCCGCGGCCCGTCGTGAAGCAGATCAGGTTCGCGCCGCTCGCGATCTGCCCGGTGACGGCCACCGGGTCGTAGCCCGGCGAATCCATGAACACGAAGCCCGCGCGATCGATCGGCTCCGCGTATTCGTAGACGGCCTGCAACGGCGTCGTGCCGCCCTTCATCGCCGAGCCGAGCGATTTCTCGAAGATGTTCGCGAGGCCGCCCTGCTGGTTGCCGGGGCCGACGACGCCGTTGAACTGGCCGTTGTGGCCGCGCGTGTAGCGTTCCCACCACGCGAGGCGCTCGAGCAGCTTGCGGCCGACTTCCGGCGACACCGCGCGGCGCGTCAGCATGTATTCGACGCCGTGGATCTCGGGCGTCTCCGACAGGATCGCGGTGCCGCCGTGCCGCACGAGCAGATCCATCGCCGCGCCGAGCGCGGGGTTCGCGGTGATGCCGGAAAAGCCGTCGGAGCCGCCGCATTCGAGGCCGATCTTCAGATGGCTCGCCGGCACCGGCCGCCGCACGACGTCGTTCGCGGCGGGCAGCATCGCTTCGATCGCGGCGACGCCCGCTTCGATCGTCGCGCGCGTGCCGCCCGTCTCCTGCATCACGAGCGTGCGCATCAGCCGGCCCGTGTCGAGCCCTTGCGACGCGATCAGATCCGCGACCTGGTTGCGCTCGCAACCAAGTCCGACGATCAGGACCCCTGCGAGATTCGGATGGCGCGCATAGCCCGCGAGCGTGCGGCGCAGCACGTCGAAATGCTCGCTCGGCGACGACATCCCGCAGCCGCTCGTCTGCGCGAACGCGACGACGCCGTCGACGTTCGGGAACGCGGCGAGCCGCTCTTGCGTGAATCGCGCGGCGATCTGCCGGATTACGGTCGCCGAGCAGTTCACCGACGCGAGGATGCCGATGAAGTTGCGCGTCGCGACGCGCCCGTCCGGGCGCACGATGCCGTCGAACGTCGCGCGCTCGGCGGCGGCCACGTAGTCGACGGGCTGCACGTCGAGGCCGAAGCCCGGATCGCGCGCGAAATCGACGAGCTCGACGTTGTGCGTGTGCACGTGCTCGCCCGGCGCGATGTCGCGCGCCGCACGGCCGATCACGGCGTCGTACTTGCGGATCGGCTCGCCGCGCGCGATCGGCGCGGCCGCGACCTTGTGGCCGGGCGGCACCTGCGCGCGAATCCGCACCGCGACGCCGTCGAGCGCGAGCGTCTGGCCAAGCGACAGCGCGTCGCGCGCGATCAGCACGTTGTCGGCCGCGTGCAGCCGGATCAGGGGACCGGCGCCTGCCGGGCGTTGCTGCGACATTCCTGCTCCTTCGTTCTTTGTCGGCGGGGCGCGCCGACGTGGGTTGCGGCTTCGGCTTCGGCTTCGGCTTCGGCTTCGGCTTCGGCTTCGGCTTCGGCTTCGGCTTCGGCTTTCAGCATCGGCTTTCAGCATCGGCCTTGGCGTCGATTTCGGCCTCGATGTCGAGGCCGGTCGCGACGTCGGCGGCGCGCATCGGCATTGCCGTGGGCGCTCGCGCACCGCATCCCGATGCGACGTCGCATGACAGATCAACCTCGCCTCGAAGCGGCCCCCAAAGCGGCCCCAAAGCGAGCGGCCTCAAGGCACGCCTCCAAGCGAGCCGCCTGCAACCTTCGTCCCGGACCGACGGCTCCGTTCCCGCATCGGGCAAAACACACGCCGTCCAACCGGCTCGTCCATACGTCGCGGTACGCGCACGGTTCGGCCCGCCCGCCTTCCGCGCCGCCGCGAAGCGACGCGAGCACATGCACGCGATGCCCCGACGACGCCGGCCGCGCTCCAACGCCCGTCGCCCCGCGATTCTCCAGATCTATGTTACCGGTTCATGTAACCGGTAACATAGCCGCGATCGTAGCCGCCTTTTGCGATAATGGCTACCCTCCATAACCCGAATCGAACCACCTTGCCCGTGACGAAACCCCAGCCCGCCCCCGCCGCCGCGCCGAGCCCGCCCGCCCGCCGTGCACGCAAGAACACCGGGCGCGTGACGCTGAACGATCTCGCGAAGCTGGTGGGCGTCACGAAAGTCACGGTGTCGCGCGCGCTGAACACGCCCGAGCTCGTGTCGGCCGACACGCGCGAGCGCGTGCTCGCCGCGGTCCGTCAGACGGGCTACACGCCCGATCTCGTCGCCGGCTCGCTCGCGTCGAACCGCAGCCGGCTGATCGTCGCGCTGATCCCGACGATCGCGGGCAGCGTGTTCCAGGAGACGGTCGCCGCGCTGACGAACGAGCTCGCGGCGGCCGGCTACCAGTTGCTGATCGGCCAGAGCGGCTACGACGATTCGCGCGAGGACGCGCTCATCGACGCGGTGATCGGCCGGCGCCCGGCCGGCATCGTGCTGACGGGCGTCGCGCATTCGGAGCACGCGCGCGGCAAGCTGCGCGCGTCGGGCATTCCGGTCGTCGAGACGTGGGATCTGACGCGCTCGCCGCTCGACATGCTAGTCGGCTTCTCGCACCGCGAGGTCGGCGAAGCCGCCGCGCGCTATTTGCAGCGGCGCGGCGCGCGCCGGCCCGCCGTCGTCACGCCGAGCGACCGGCGCGCGCAAGTGCGCACGCAAGCGTTCGTCGACGCGTTCGGCGCGGCGGCCGCAATCCCGGTAATCGCCGCCGAATCGCCCGCGTCGCTCGGCGACGGCCGGCGCGCGCTCGGCGAGCTGCTCGAACGCATGCCGGACGTCGACGCGATCTTCTGCGGCGCCGACGTCCTCGCGCTCGGCGTGCTGATGGAGGCGAGCCATCGCGGAATCGCGGTGCCGCAACGGCTGCGCGTGCTCGGCTACGGCGACCAGACCTTCGCGAAGGACACGACGCCCGCGCTGACGACGATCCGCATCGACGGCACCGGCATCGGCAAGCTCGCCGCGTCGCTCCTGATCGAGCGGATCGAGCGCGATGCCGACGAGCGGCGCGTCGTCGACGTCGGCTTCACGCTCGTCGAACGCGACAGCGCGTAGCGACGCACGCGGACAATTCGCCCCCGACGCCGACGCCGCTCGAACGGCGTCGCCCTCTGATTCCGATCCGGAGCCTTCGACATGGACTTCACCCGACGCAGCCTGCTCGGCGCCGCGCTCGCCGGCGCGCTCGACGCGGCCGTGCCGTGCGCGCGCGCGCAGGCCGCCGGGCGCGCGACGCCAACGCCGACATCACCGTCGCCACAGCCGGACGACGCGCCGCGCGCCGCTCCCGACGAAACGATTCCGCTGTGGCCCGGCCCCGCACCCGACCCGATCGCGACGACGGGCGCGGGCGACGGCGAGCGGAGCGGCAAGCACGGCAGCGTGTCGCATGTCGCGCGGCCGCGGCTCAACGTCTATCGCCCCGCGCGCGGCACCGGCGGCGCGGCGCTCGTGATCGCGGGCGGCGGCTACGACCACGTCGAGCTCGGCAACGAGAGCACGCCGATGTGCACGTGGCTGAAGGCGCTGGGCGTCACCGCATTCGAGCTCGTCTACCGGCTTCCCGAGCAAGGCTGGTCCCGGCTCGCGCCGCTGCAGGACGGCCAGCGCGCGATGCGCGTGATCCGCGCGCGCGCGAAGCGCGACGGCTTCGACCCCGCGCGGATCGCGATCGTCGGCTTTTCCGCGGGCGGGCATCTCGCCGGGATGACCGCCGTCGAGCCCGACGCACGACGCTACGCGAGCGTCGACGACGCCGATCGCGAATCCGCGCGCCCCGATCTCGCCGCGCTGCTCTATCCGGTGCTGACGCTGATGCCACCGTTCGACCGCACGCGCACGCGCCTGCACATCGTCGGCGCGCATCCGGCGCAGGCGGACAGCGAGGCGCTGTCGGCGAACCTGCACGTGAGTCCGCGCACGCCGCCGACGTTTCTCGCGCACGCATTCGACGATCCGATCGCGCCGATCGACAACAGCCTGCTGATGGCGAGCGCGCTGCGCGCAGCGCAGGTGAGCGTCGAGCTGCACGCGTTCCAGACGGGCGGCCACGGCTGGGGGATGGGCAAGCCCGGCAGCGCCGTGCGCGCATGGCCCGCGCTCTTCGAGCAATGGGCGCGGCTGAACCGGTTGCTGCCGTGACGCGACCGCGTGCGGCGTACATCGCGCGGCGCGCGATGCGGCGCACGCGATCGCGCGAGGCGAAGCCGCGCGGCCGCGCACGCCGCCCCACACGACATGCGCGCCGCGCTTTCGCCGGCGCAACGCAACGCGACACGACCCGACACGCATCGCAACTCGCACGCCGCACAACGCGAAACCACGCGGCGCGCCCGCACGCGCGCTCGATCGATCCAACACGCGGCCCGCTCTCCTACGATCCGCTTTCCATCCGTAACGCCGCCGACATCGACCTGTAATTGTGTCGAAGGCGCATCGCCTCCATAGCTTCATACCAAACTGGTCCAATGCTGCCGTTTCGTTTCCAGCGCACGGCGCGTCCCCGACGCCCGCGCTTCCCGCGCGACCGGTTCCCGCCGCGCGATCCGCCGCGGATTCGCGTCATCCGAACAGCCTTTCCTGGGAGTCCCACCTGATGTTTCGTCGAGCCTTGATCGCCACCGCGTGCGCCGGATCGGCCATCGCCCTCCATGCCTGCGGCGGCACCGACAGCTCCGCGCCCGTCACGTCGCAGAACGCGTTGCAAACCGCGACGCCGATCAAGCACCTCGTCGTGATCTACGGCGAGAACGTGTCGTTCGACCACTACTTCGGCACCTATCCGAGCGCCGCGAACCCGCCGGGCGAGCCGGCGTTCAGCGCGGCGTCGGGCACGCCGTCGGTCAACGGCCTGTCGGGCCTCCTGCTCACCGCGAATCCGAACGCGACGAATCCGGCGAACGGCACGGGCGCGACGAATCCGTTCCGCCTCGACCGCACGCAGGCCGCGACGGCCGACCAGAACCATGCGTACACGGCCGAAGAGCAGGCATACGACAACGGCCTCGCCGATCTCTTCCCGAAATACACGGGCAACGGCTCGAGCGGCGGCGCGGGCGCGTTCGGCACGACGGGCCAGGTGATGGGCTACTTCGACGGCAACACGGTGACGGCGCTGTGGAACTACGCGCAGCGCTTCGCGATGAGCGACAACGCGTATACGTCGACCTACGGCCCGTCGACGCCGGGCGCGCTCAACGTGATCGCCGGCCAGACCAACGGGATGCAGATCGTGAAGACGTCGAAGGCCGCATCGACGCTCGCGAAGACGTCGTACTACATCAACGACGGCCAGGGCGGCCTCACGATGATCAATGACGTCGACCCCGGCTACGACATGTGCTCGAGCCAGACCGATCAGGCGATGATGTCCGGCAAGAACATCGGCGATCTGCTGAACGCGCGCAACATCACGTGGGGCGGCTTCATGGGCGGCTTCAACCTGTCGACGACGAACGCGAACGGCACGACAGGCTGCAAGCGCAGCACGATCGCGACCGCCGTGAACGCGGCGACGACCGACTACATCCCGCACCACAACTGGTTCCAGTATTACGCGTCGACGGCGAACCCGCAGCACACGCGCCCGAGCTCCACCGCGGCGATCGGCTCGAGCGTGCAGACGGACGGCAAGACGCCTGAGCCCGCGAACCATCAGTACGATTCGGACGACTTCTTCGCGGCCGTGAAGGCGGGCAACTTCCCGTCGGTCAGCTTCCTGAAGGCGCCCGCCGCGCAGGATGCGCACGCCGGCTACTCCGATCCGCTCGACGAGCAGCAGTTCGTGACGAATGTCATCAACTTCCTGCAGCAGCAGCCCGACTGGCAGAACACCGCGGTGATCATCACCTACGACGACTCGGACGGCTGGTACGACCATGCGTACGCGAGCCCGACGCGCGCGTCGTTCGACGCGGTCGATCAACTGAACGGCAACGGCGCGTGCGGCTCCGGCACGGCGACGACGGGCATCAACGGCGCGCCCGTCAACGGCCGCTGCGGCCCGGGCACGCGGATTCCGTTCGTGGTCGTGTCGCCGTGGGCGAAGCAGAACTACGTGAGCCACACGCTGATCGATCAGGCGTCGGTGGTCCGCTTCATCGAGGACAACTGGCTCGGCGGCCAGCGGATCGGCGGCGGCTCGTTCGACGCGACGGCAGGCGACATGCGCGATCTGTTCAACTTCACCGGCACGGTGAACGCGGCGCCGCTGTACCTCGATCCGACGCTCGGCACGAAGGTCGCGGCGGCGCCCTCGATGTGACCGGTCCGGATGTGTCGCGCGGCGTGCCGCCGCGTGACGCCCGACACGCGGCCGGCCGGCGCGCAGCGCGTCGGCCGGCCGTCGCTCCGGCGCGCCGCGCGCCGGATTTTTCGTTTGCACGATGACGACCGAACGTTCCAGCATGGCCGAACCGCTTTCCGCGCAATCCGCGTCGCCCGCCCGATCCGCCGCTGCCGCGCGGCCTTGCCGCCCCGCCCGGCCCGATGCGCGCGCGGCGGCCGCGCCTCCCGCCGGCTCGCCCCACGTGCGCCGCCGCAATGCGCGCGCCGTGCGCCACGCGCTGTCGCTCGCCGCATTCGGCGTGCTCGGCTCCGCTGCATTCGCGCTCGCGTTTCCGGAGCATGCGCCGGACGCGGTCGGCGCGATCGTCGAAAACCTGACGGGCGCGAATCCGCATCCGGTCACGCTGCATCGCCCGAGCGCCGAACCGCTGAGCGCGGTCGCGCAACTCGGCCGGGCGCTGTTCTTCGATCCGGCGCTGTCCGCGTCGGGCCGCCAGTCGTGCGCGTCGTGTCACAGCCCCGACCGCGCATACGGGCCGCCGAACGATCTCGACGTGCAGTTGGGCGGCGCCGCGCTCACGCGGCCCGGCTACCGGCCCCCGCCGTCGCTGATGTACCTGTACCGTCAGCCGAATTTCAGCATCGGCCCCGACTCGTCCGAGAGCGACGATGCGGCGAGCGTCGCGCAGCAGGCGGCCTCGGCGGCGGGCGTCGTGCGCGAGCAGAAGACGGCGGGCGCCGCCGCCGCGCCGCAACTCGTGCCGCAAGGCGGAATGTTCTGGGACGGCCGCGCGGACACGCTGCAGCAGCAGGCGTTCGGCCCGCTGCTCAATCCCGTCGAAATGGCGAACGCGAGCATCGACGACGTCGCGCGCAAGCTCGCCGACGCACGGTATGCGGCGCAGTTCCGGCAGCTGTTCGGCCCGCGCATCTTCGACGACGCGCGTCTTACGGTATCCGAAGCAATGTTCGCGATCGCGCGCTACCAGGTCGAGGACCCGTCGTTCCATCCGTATTCGAGCAAGTACGACCTCTGGCTCGAAGGCGACGCGCGCCTCACGCAGGCCGAACTGCGCGGGATGCGGCTCTTCAACGATCCGGCGAAGGCGAATTGCGCGGGCTGCCATCTGTCGAAACCGGCCGCGGACGGCTTGCCGCCGATGTTCACCGATTACCAGTACGAAGCGCTCGGCGCGCCGCGCAACCGCGCGCTTGCGCAGAACCGCGATCCGGCGTTCTACGATCTCGGCATCTGCGGGCCGTTCCGCGAAGACCTGAAGACGCAGACGCAATACTGCGGCATGTTCGCGACGCCGTCGCTGCGCAACGTCGCGACGCGACGCGTGTTCTTCCACAACGGCGTCTATCACTCGCTCGATCAGGTGCTCGCGTTCTACAACCTGCGCAGTGTCGATCCGGGCAAGGTGTATCCGCGCGACGCGAGCGGCCGGGTCCGGCAGTACGACGACATTCCGCCCGCGTATCGCGCGAACGTCGACGTCGCCGACGCGCCGTTCGATCGCAAGCCCGGCGACGCGCCCGCGATGACCGAGCAGGACATGCGCGACATCGTCGCGTTCCTGAACACGCTGACGGACGAGAAGCGCTGAGAGCCCGTTTGGAAATGCAAATTTCCGCCCTCGTAGCCACGCTGATGTAGCGCGCTGCTTTGAAAGTAGCCCGTCGGCAAGGAATGCAGGCGTGGACCAGATGAGCTGGAATTCGCCATTCATCAATTTTCAAACGGGCTCTGAGCTTCGTCCGATGTGCGGCGGGCCCGGAATCGCGCACGCCTGCTTGCGCGGATTCCAGGCCCGCCCGTGTCGACGATCCGGGCCCCGCGCGCGGCGCGCCGCGCGCGCCGCATCGCATTCGCCTTGGCGCGCGATTCGTCGCCGCGCCGGACCGCGCCCGCCCCGCTACGCATTCGCCGTCACCGGCGGCCACCGACGTTCGCAAGCCAAAAAATCTCCGAGTTGTTCGTCGCGTCGTGCGGTTTCCATCACGCACGTGCGGCCGTCCGTCATTGACGAGCTCGTGCTTCGCGCCACATCGACAACACGATGGAGAATCCGACATGACTAAAGAATTCGTCGGTACGCACGTCGTCGGCCCGCGCGAGAAATTTCCGGCCGGCAAGCCATGGACCAATGCGCCGCTGACCGTCAAGGTGCCGTTCCCCGCGGCGCTCCCCTCGCGTCCCGTCGTCGTCGCGTGCGCGTTGCAGGACCCGAAACACGCGGCCCCTTGTCCGGACACGCTCGCGCTCGCCGTGATCAGCGTCGCCAACACCGATCTCACGGTCAACATCTACCGCACCGATTACGCCGGCGCCGATGATACGACGAGCGGCCGGGGGCAGAACCGTGCATCGCCGAGACGCCGGCCTGATGCGGCGTCGGGCGCGGCATGCGCGTCGCGCGATGCGTCGGCGATCTTCGCGCAGATGGCCGCGATGCCTGCCGGCGCGAACATGCGACAGGCATCGCCGGGCGTCGGCGCGCATCGCCGCAGGTGCGCGCGACGTCGCCTTCCTCCCAGCCGCTCGCCGCGGCGCACGCGACGTGCGGCGAGCCATGTCGCATCGCGCACGGCATGCCGAATCCGCAGTCAGAATCAGCGGTCCGCGATCCGCGATCCGCACGCGGTACGCCATACCGCACGCGGCGCGTCACGCGATACGCTGCGCGTCGTCGTTAGGGCTTCGAATAAAACGACATCGCAAATCGAATTTGCCCTTCCGGATATCGTCTCGCGGCATCGTCGATGGCCGCCGATCCGCCCGTCACGCCCGCTTCTCTCTATACCGCGCGATCAAGCGAAACGCCGCGACCGAACCCGCCACCGCGATCAGCATCGGAATCAGGAAATCATGCCCGACGCGCGTGAACTCGACGATCAGCACGGTCGCGGTGAGCGGCATCTGCATCGACGCGGCGAGAAACGCCGCCGCGCCGACGATCGCGCACGCACCGGCGGGCATGCCTGGCCAGGCGACGCTCCATAGCCCGCCGAGCACGATCGCGAGCAGCGCGCCGTTCGCGAGCCCCGGCGTCAGCAGCCCGCCTTCGGCGCCCGCGCGCAGGCTGCCCCACGTGATCGCCACCTTCAGCACGAGCAGCGTCGCCGCGAGAGCGATCGCGAGCTGTCCGTCGAAGCCGAGCGCGGCCGGCCCCTTGCCGTTGCCGAGCAGTTGAGGAAAGTGCATCGCGAGCGCGCCGACGACCGCGAAATTGACGAGCGCGAGCACCGGCAGCCGCCCATCCTTCGGCGCGCGCGCCCGCGCGTGCGCGGTCAGCCGAGCGAAGCCGTATGCGGCGGCGCCGAACAGCGGCCCGCAGACGACCGACCACGCGACCAGCGACGCATCCGCCGCAAGCGGCGCGACGTGATACTGCTGCTCGTTGCCAAGCCCGATCCACGCGACGAACGCCGCGATCGCGGACGTCGCGACGGCCGGCACGAGCGCGCGCCACGCGAACGTGCCGAGCAGCACTTCGAGCACGAAGAGCGCGCCGCCGAGCGGCACGTTGTAGACGGCGGCGAGCCCCGCGCCGGCACCGCACGCGACCATCACGCGCGCGTCCGCGGCGGGCAACCCGGCGCGATGCGCGAGCCAGCCGGCCCACATCGCGCCGATCTCGCGCGGCGCGACCTCGCGGCCGAGCGGCGAGCCGAGCGCGACGGTGACGATCTGCAGCAGCGCATGCACGGTCGTGCTGACCACCGGCATCCGCGAATCGTCGGCGCGCACCGCGCGGCGAATGCTGACGAGCGGCGCGCCGAACCGGTACAGCGCCCACCAGCCGCCGCCCGCGACGACGCCGCAGCCGATCAGCACGGCAAGCCGACGCAGCGGCGGCGCGGCCGTCACGCCCTGCAGAAAGCTCTCGTCACCGATCATGTGCGCGACGTCGTACCCGTACGCGGCGTGCTGGATCGCATGCAGCAGCAACGCAAGCAGCATCCCGCCGAGGCCCGCGCCGACGCCCGTCAGCAACGTGACGGCCGCGAGCTTGACGAGCGGGCTGCGCGCGGCGGCGGCCGCCGTCGGCGCGGATTCGGGCGACGTCGACGAAGCGGCTGAAGCCGCGGAAGCGGAAGCGGATGCGATCGGAGCGGACATGGGCGATGGCGATTCGAATGGGCAAGCCGGCGCGCGTCGGCGAAGAGGCTCGGCATGAACGAATGGCGCCATCGTATGCGTCGGTCAATCATGAAACAAATGGATTTTTCTTCTTTATTGATGAATTCAACGCACTCGTCGCTGCGCGACGCGTGGCGAACCGACGGGGTCGCCCTTCCCCGAGGCCGCCCACGTCACGCGGCTCCGCTCGGCGCCCGACGTTGCAAGCCACCGCCCCCGCGTTTTCCCTGATCGCTTCGCACTTGACTGCATGCATCGCATCGACAACACTGCGTGACATCGCAAGTGTGATCACGGATCACACATTAAACCCAAAGGAGCCCGACTTGGCACCGCGCATCGTCCCGCCCGCGCTCAAGGCCATCGAACAGGAAACGATGGCCGACAAGGTCTACCAGCAACTGCGCGAGGCGCTGATGAGCGGCCGCTTCGCGCCCGGCCAGGCGCTCAGCCTGCGCAGCGTCGCCGAGGCGGTCGGCTCGTCGACGATGCCCGTGCGCGCCGCGCTCACGCGCCTGCGCGCGGAGCGCGCGCTCGCCGACGGCCCGAACCGGGCGCTCGTCGTGCCGCCGATGACCGTCGAGATGCTCGACGAGCTGCGCGACGTGCGCATCGCGCTCGAAGGCTGCGTGGCCGAGCGCGCGGCGGCGCGGATGACCGATGCGCAGATCGCCGGCGTGCGGCGCATTTGCGAGACGATGAACGCGCACGTCGAAGCCGGCCGAAGCCGCGCGTACCTGCAGAGCAACTTCGCGTTCCACAGCGCGATCTACGCGCACGGCGCGAGCGAGAACACGCTCGCGATCATCCAGAACCTGTGGATGCGCATCGGCCCATTCCTGAACATGGTCGCGCTCGACGTCCCGCACATGCGGCGCTCGATGGACGCGCACCGCGCGATCGTCGACGCGCTCGAGCGGCGCGACGGCGCGGGCGCGCGCGCGGGCATCGCGCTCGACATCGGCGGCGCCGCGCACGATCTCGCCGCGACGCTCGCGGCCGAACGCGAGCGGCTCGGCCCGCGCCGGCTCGCGAACGAATAAGCAGTCCAGCCTTCGAGGCAGCGCGCGCGGCGCGCAGCCCGTCGAGCATCTCGCCCGTCATCGGCGACATCAAAAAAATACAGACATCACAGGAGACAGACATCATGACTGCACTCGATCTGCTGAAACCGTACGCGGGGCTGCGCGTACTCGTGACCGGCGGCGCGTCCGGCATCGGGCTCGCGATCGCCGACGCGTTCGCCGAATCAGGCGGCAAGGTTCACGTCTGCGACGCGTCCGAGAAGGCGCTCGCCGTGCTCGCCGGCCGGCCGTCGCGCGCCGCGCTCGGCACGACGCTCGCCGACGTCGCCGATCCGGCCGCCGTCGAGCGCGTGTTCGCCGACATCGCGCGCACGCTTGGCGGGCTCGACGTGCTCGTCAACAACGCGGGCATCGCCGGGCCGACGGGCGGTATCGACGAGATCGATCCCGCGCAATGGGAGCAGACGGTCGCAATCAACCTGAACGCACAGTTCCAGTTCGCACGGCGCGCGGTGCCGATGCTGCGCGACGCGCCGCACGGCGGCGCGATCATCGCGCTGTCGTCGGTCGCGGGGCGCCTCGGCTACGCGTTTCGCACGCCTTATTCGGCGACCAAGTGGGCGGTGGTCGGTCTCGTGAAGAGCCTCGCGATCGAGCTCGGCCCGCTCGGCATCCGCGTGAACGCGATCCAGCCGGGCATCGTGCGCGGGCCGAGGATGCGCCGCGTGATCGAAGCGCGCGCCGCGCAGCTCGGCATCGACTACGACCAGATGGAGGCGCGCTATCTCGAGAAGATCTCGCTGCGCCGGATGACCGATCCGGACGAAATCGCCGCGACGGCGCTGTTCCTCTGCTCGCCGGGCGGCCACGGAATTTCCGGGCAGGCGATTTCCGTCTGCGGCAACGTCGAGACGCTCTGACCCGCCGCTCCGTCATCGCCCTTCATCGCCCTTCATCGCCCCTCACCGCCGAGCATGGAAAGGAGCCCTAACGTGGCCAGCACCCGCAAAGTCATCGTCACCTGCGCGCCGACCGGCGCGATCCATACGCCGTCGATGTCGCCGCATCTGCCGGTGACGCCGCGCGAGATCGAGGAAGCGGCGGTCGCGGCCGCCGAAGCCGGCGCGGCGATCCTGCACCTGCACGCGCGCGATCCCGCCGACGGCAGGCCGACGCAAGACCCGGCCGTATTCGCCGAATTCCTGCCCCGCATCAAGGCGCGCACCGACGCGGTGATCAACATCACGACGGGCGGCAGCCCGCACATGACGGTCGCCGAGCGGCTGCGCCCCGCGCATCATTTCCGGCCCGAGGTCGCGTCGCTGAACATGGGCTCGATGAACTTCGGCCTCTATCCGATGCTCGAGCGCTTTCGCGAATTCCGGCACCCGTGGGAACGCGAGCATCTGGAAAAAAGCCGCGATCTCGTCTTCAAGAACACGTTCGCGGACATCGAAGCGATCCTGACGAGTTGCGGCGCGAACGGCACGCGCTTCGAATTCGAGTGCTACGACGTCTCGCACCTGTACAACCTCGCGCATTTCGTCGACCGCGGGCTCGCGAAGCCGCCGTTCTTCGTCCAGAGCGTGTTCGGTCTGCTCGGCGGCATCGGCGCGCATCCGGAGGATCTCGCGCACATGCGCCGCACGGCCGACCGCCTGTTCGGCGCAGATTACGTGTGGTCGATTCTCGGCGCGGGCCGCAACCAGATTCCGCTCGCGACGATCGGCGCCGCGCAAGGCGCGAACGTGCGCGTCGGCCTCGAGGATTCGCTGTGGATCGCGCCGGGCACGCTCGCCGAATCGAGCGCTGCACAGGTGCGCAAGATTCGTCAGGTGCTCGAAGGATTGTCGCTCGAGATCGCGACGCCCGCCGACGCGCGCGCGATGCTCGCGCTCAAGGGCCGCGACGCGGTCAACTTCTGACACGGCGCCGCCCGACCATTCGACACGCAAGCGCAGAAACGCGGCATCGGCATGCGCCGATGCCCGGCAGGCCGCCTTTCGCCCCGCTCCCCACGAGCGCCGCCGGCGCGCGACCCGCGCATCTGCCCGTCACCTGCTGAACGCGGAGCGCCGTGCTTGCCGTGCGCTCCGGCTCGTCCCTACCGGAGTCGCATTCATGTCCGCTCAACACGCCGAAGCCCTCTGCCCACCCGCGGGCGACGCCCGCTCGTCGCTGAACCGCCTGCTGTTTCGCAAGCTGATGCCACTCTTGATCGCGGCCTACGTGATCAGCTTTCTCGATCGCACGAACATCGCGTTCGCGAAGCATTCGATGAGCATCGATCTCGGCCTTTCATCGGCCGCGTACGGCCTCGGCGCGGGGCTCTTCTTCCTCACGTACGCATTGTTCGAAATCCCGAGCAATCTGATCATGCATCGCGTCGGCGCGCGGTTCTGGATCACGCGGATCATGATCACGTGGGGAGCGCTGTCCGTCGCGATGGCGCTCGTGCGCGGCGAGACGTCGTTCTACGCGATGCGCCTTCTGCTCGGCGCCGCGGAAGCCGGGCTCTTTCCCGGCGTGATGCTGTATCTGACCTACTGGTTCGGCGGCGAGGAACGCGCGCGCGCGACCGGCTATTTCCTGCTCGGCGTGTGCGTCGCGAACATCGTCGGCGGCCCGCTCGCGGGCGCGCTGCTCGAGCTAGACGGCGCGCTCGGGCTGCACGGCTGGCAATGGCTCTTCATCGTCGAGGGCATTCCGGCGATCGTGCTCGCGTTCGTCGTCTGGACCTGCCTGCCGGACCGGCCGAGCGACGCGCGCTGGCTCGCGCCCGAACTCGGCCAAGCGCTCGAGCGCGCGCTCGCGAGCGAGCAGGCGCAGAGCGCGGCGGCGCACGGCGCGCACGCGTTCGGGGCCGCGCTGCGCGATCCGCAGATCTGGCTCGCGATCTTCGTGTACTTCTGCCATCAGTTGACGATCTATACGATGATCTTCTTCTTGCCCGGCATCGTCGGCGAATCGGGGCGCTTCACGCCGGTCGTCGTTGGCCTGCTGACCGCGATGCCGTGGATCGCCGCGGCGCTCGGCGCGGCGACGCTGCCGCGCTTCGCGCGCGATGCGTCGCAATCGCGGCGGATGCTGTGCGCGGGGCTCGTCGTGATGGCGGCGGGGCTCGTCTGCGCCGCGTACGCGCCGCCCATGGCCGCGCTCGTGAGCGTGTGCGCGGCCGCGTCGATGTTCTTCGTCGTGCAGTCGATCGTCTTCACGTTCCCCGCCTCGCGCCTTTCCGGCAGCGCGCTCGCGGGCGGGCTCGGGCTCGTCAACACGTGCGGCCTGCTCGGCGGCTTCGTCGGCCCGGCCGTCGTCGGCGCGATCGAACAGGCCACCGGCCACGCGAAGAACGGCCTCGCGTGGCTCGCGATCGCGCTCGTCGTCGCCGCGCTCGCGAGCCTGCGGCTCAGGCACGGGCGCGAGTGACGGCATCAAGAGCGGCGGGCCGCATGCACCCGCCGCCTCCATGCGTCAGCGCGCGGCCGGATAGTCGATGCGCTCGGGCGCGCGGCGCATGATCACTTCGCCGCCGCGAATCGACAGCAGCGCCTTCGCCTGCCGCCGCAGCGCCTCGTAGTCGTCGCTCGCGTCGAGCACGACGAGGTTCGCGGGCCGGCCCGGCTCGATGCCGTAGCGCTCGCCGAGATGCATCGCCCGAGCGCTGTGGTCGGTGACGAAGTCGAGGCTGCGCGCGAGATCCTGATAGCCCATCATGTGGCAGATGTGCAGCCCGGCGTCGAGCACGCGCAGGATGTTGCCGTTGCCGAGCGGATACCAAGGATCGCGAATCGAATCCTGCCCGAAGCACACGTTCATGCCGGCGCGGTCGAGCTCGGCGACGCGCGTGACGCCCCGGCGCTTCGGGAACGTGTCGAAGCGGCCCTGCAAATGGATGCTTTCGGTCGGGCACGAGACGAAATTGATTGCCGAGCGCTTGAGCAGGCGAAACAGCTTCGAGCAATACGCGTTGTCATACGAGCCCATCGCGGTCGTGTGGCTCGCCGTCACGCGCGCGCCGACGCCGCGCACGCGCGCTTGCTCGGCGAGCACTTCGAGAAAGCGCGAATGCGGATCGTCGGTTTCGTCGCAGTGCACGTCGACGAGGCAGCCGGTGCGCTCGGCGAGATCCATCAGGAACTCGATCGAGCTCACGCCCTGCTCGCGCGTGTTCTCGAAGTGCGGGATGCCGCCCACGACGTCCGCGCCCATCTCGATCGCGCGCTCCATCAGCACGCGGCCGCCTTCGAACGATTCGATCCCTTCCTGCGGAAACGCGACGATCTGCAGATCGATGAGCGCGCGCGCCTCTTGCTTCACTTCGAGCATCGCCGCGAGCGCGGCGAGCGAAGGATCGGTGACGTCGACGTGCGTGCGAACGTGCTGAATGCCGTGGTCGCGCAGCATCCCGATCGTCGCATGCGCGCGCGCCTTCGTGTCCGCATGCGTGATCGTCGCCTTGCGCTGCGCCCAGCGCTCGATGCCTTCGAACAGCGTGCCGCTCATGTTCCATTCGGGCTCGCCCGCCGTCAGCACCGCGTCGAGATGGATGTGCGGCTCGACGAGCGGCGGGATCACGAGCTTGCCTTCCACGTCGACTTCGTCCGCGCCCGGTGCGCCTTGCGTGTCGATGCGCGCCGCCTGCTGCTCGACGCTCGCGATCGTGTCGCCGTCGAGCGCGATGCTGAAAAGGCCGCTGCGCTTGCGCAGCGTCGCGTTGATGAGCTTCATCAGAACTCCTGTCGTTGCGTGTCCGACATCCGCCACGCGAGCAGCGCGACGGACGCGTTCAACCGAAAATACGGATCGGCGAGCGATTGCCCCGACTGCGTCTCGATCCTGCGCAGCCGGTGATTGAGCGTGTTGCGATGAATCGACAACTGCTCGGCCGCCTTGATCGCGTTGCCGTTCTCCTGAAGCAGCGCCTCGAGCGTCTCGATCAGCATCGTCGGATGCTTGCGGTTGCTGTCGAGCAGATTACCGAGCGTTTCCTTCACGAAGCTGTCGATCAGCGTCGGATCGGGGATCGCGGCGAGCAGCTTCAATACGCCGAGTTCGCTGTAATCGCACAGCCCCAGCCCCGGCCGCATGCCTTCGGCGACGCCGAGCGCCTGTCGCGCCTCGGCGAGCCCGCGGCAATAGTGGCGCGCGGCGCCGACCGTCGACGAGATTCCGACGAACAGCGTGAGCGGGCCGATCTGCCGGTTCAGCGCGTCGCGCAGCGCGCCGAGCGCGAGCTTGCTCTTGCGAAAGCGCGGATCGTCGCACGGCAGCAGCAGCACGAACAGCTCGCCCTGCTCGACGACGGGCAGCGCGCCGTGCGCGTCGCGCAGCCAGTCGTCGAGGCCGCGCTGCACGGTCTGCCGCGCCTCCTGCAGCAGCGCTTCGGCCAGGGCCGGCTCTCGTCCGTCGAACAGCGCCGGCACGCCCGCGAGCCGCAGCGCGACGACGCGCCGCGGCCTGTCGAGCGCGAGCTGCAGGTTGCGCGCGCGATGGGCCGCGATGTCGATGCTCGGGTAATCGCCCGTCAGCAGCTGGTTGACGATGTCGCGCTGCGAGCGCAGCGTGTTCTCGTGCCGCACGAGCGCGGTGCCGATCAACTGCGTGACGATCACCATCTTCAGCAGATACGGCTGCTCGATCAGCGGAATGTCGAACTGCTCGGCAAGCGCGACGACGGAATCGGGAATGCGGCGAATGAACGCCTCGCCCGTCAGGATCACCATCCCGGCGATGCGGCTCTTCGCCCCTTCGCGAATCAACTGCAGCAGGTTCGCCTCGTCGCGCGGATGATTGATTCCGGTGACGAACACGAGCTCGCCGCCCATCACCCAGTCGGCGATGCCCTCGTTCTCCGCGACGTAATACCAGCGCACCGGCCGCTGCACACCGCGCTCACCCGCGCGCAGCTCGAGCTCCTCGAGGCCGGGCAGGTGCAGGATCTCGCTGACGGTCAGACTCATCGCTTCACTCTCCCTGGACCGACGGCGCACGCGCGATGCGCTCCGCAATCTGCACGAACGCGATGTAGCTAAGCGACGACGCGGCGATGCCGACGAGCGGCGCGATCCACGGCGACGCATACGCGAGCCCCGCGCCGATCGCATACGCGGCGAGCCCCGCGACATTGAAGCGCGGCAATCGGGCGGCAGCGATCGCCGGATAGCGGCCGCGGTGGCGATACCAGAAATCGGCGAGAATCACGCCGCCGACGGGCGGAATGATCGAGCCGAGCAGGATCAGGAACGGAATCAACAGTTCGTACATGCCGCCGATCGCGAGCACGATGCCGACCGCCGCGCCGACGAGCGTCAGCGTGCGGCGGCGCTCGCTGCGCAGCAGATGGCACGCGGCCGCCGACACGTTGTAGATCGTCGGCCCCTGGATCGTCCACAGGTTCATGCAGAGCATCACGACGGCCGCGATCGACAGCCCTTGCAGCATCATCACTTCGACGATGTCGGACTGCTGATAGACGATCGCGCAGTACGCGCCCGCGACGATCATCAGCCCGTTGCCGACGAAAAAGCCGATCATGCTCGCGGCGACGGCCGCGCGGCCGCTCTTCGCGAGCCGCGTCCAGTTCGTCGCCTGCGTCGCGCCGCTCGCGAACGTGCCGAACACCATCGTGACCGCGGCGGCGAAGCTCAACGGCTGCGTCGGCACGATCTTCGCGAGGCCCGGCCAGCCGCCGACGTAGCGCGTCGCGATCCACATCGACACGACGAGCAGCACGAACATCAGCGGCACCGATACGCGCGACAGCGCGTCCATCCCGCGATAGCCGACGATCGCGGTGATCGAGAAGCCGAACCCGAACAGCACCATCAGCGGCGTCGTGACCGACGCGGGCCAGCCGAGCAGCTTGACGAGCACGATCGCGACCGTCGCGGTGCCCCATGCGTACCAGCCGAGCTCGGCAAAGCCGAGCAGGAAGTCGGACAGCTTGCTGCCGACCTCGCCGAAACAGAAGCGCCCCATCAGCACCGAATTCAATCCGCTGCGCGACGCGACGAACGCAAGCGCCGCCGCGTAGGCCGCGAGCAGCAAATTGCCGACGACCGCCACCCACAGCATGTCGACGACGCGAAACGCAACGCCGATCTTGCCGCCCGCGAACATCGTGCCCGTGAAGAACGTGAAGCTAAGCAGCACCATCGTGATCGACAGCACGCCTTTGCGCTCGTGTGCCGGCACTTCGCTCAATGAGAACTCACCCCGTGTCGCCATCGTTTTTTGGTCTCCAGCATTTCAGCGTGAACGGATGATGCGCGGCCAATCAAGCCGTCGCATCCCGATTTGGACAATTAATACCGAAATCGAACTCGAATACGGCAAAGCGGACAATCCCCGCCGTTCACTTTGCACAGGCACCGCTCATCATGTCAGCGCCCGGCCGCCATTTTACTGTGCAAAGCGCTCAATGCAATAACGCAATCCAAGGCGAGTAATTCAGGCCGGGAAAAACTGATTCGTCGCTATATTGAAAAAATTTCCGATTATGTCGGAAACTTGGCGGGCATATTTCGGGGAAATCGGTCGGAAAGCGCTTGCCGAAAAAGCGTGCGGATGGACATGCGGCAAGGACGGCGAGCGGCAAGCGTGCGCAGTCGCGGCGCGACGCGGCCGATTGGCGCGGCGCGACGAAATTCGACGCGAGCATGACGAGCGACGCGGCGCGTGCGCGATGCCGCGGCGCGACGATGCGACGAAATGACGTCGCGGCGAAATGACGACGCAACGGCGCAACAACGCAACGCGCGGCCCGCGCGCCGCATCGTCACGCCGCATTCACTGCCAGCCCTCGATTTTCAGCCCGCTGTCCCGCTCCGCCTCCTCGCGCGATACGTCACGCACCGTCTGCCCGAACGTCCAGACGTGCCGCTCGGGATCGCGCGCGCGGTACGTGCGATCGCCGTAGAACTGATCGGCGGGCGCCTGCAGGATCACGGCGCCCGCCGCGCGGGCCCGCTCGCAATGCGCGTCGATGCCCGATTCGAGCCGCACGTGCACGCATTGCGTGTTCCTGCCGTCGACCGACGACGGGCTGACGGCGAAGTCGCTCCATCCGCCCTCGCCGATCATCACGATGCCGTCGCCGAACGACATCTGCGCATGCGCGACACGCCCTTGCGCATCGCTGACGACGAGCTCGCGCGTGAAGCCGAATGCGCGCTCGAGCCATTCGAGCGCGGCGCGCGGATCGCGGTAGAACACCGCGCTGCTGAACGACGGGCGTCGGGATAAGGCATTCATGCGAGCGGCTCCTTCGGTGTCGTGTCGACGGCAAACCACTGTCGCCAACGCCGCGCGCCGTGTCAAGCCGCAAATTCGTGCTTCGTCCGTCGCCCGCGCGCAACGCCGCGCGGCGCCCGCGCCGCTAGAAGCGCGTGCGCAACCCGACCGCCGCCGCGACCTGATTGCCTGTCGACGACGCGCCGCCCGCGGTGTTGATCATCGCGACGTAGTTGCGGCCCGACGCGTGCTGGTACATTCCTTCGAGATAGACATCGGTGCGCAGCGACAAACGGTACACCGCCTGCAGATCGACCTGATGCCACTTCGGATCGGAACCGTACTTGACGGTGTGTTCGACGCGGCCGTCCGTATACGTGTACGCGGCGCCGACGCTGAACGCTGGCGTCACCTGATACTTTCCGTTCAGCTCGTAGTTGTCGAAGCGAACCGTGCCGCCCGTCGAGCCGAACGACGCGGTGTTCTCGTATTCGGCGCGCGTGTACACGAAGCCGGCCGTCGCCGGGCCGAACGCGTAGTTGATGCCGCCGCCGTACGAGCGCATCCGGTCCGCGCCGAGCGAGAAGCCGCCCCTGCCGTTCGCCGCCGATTCGACGACGTCGACCGCGCCCGGGCTGCCCGCCGTCGTGCCCTTCGAGCCGTCGATCTGCAGGTAGCCGGCCGCGACGTTCAATGGCCCGCGCGTGTAGCTCGCGCCGAAGCTGTATGCGCGGTTCGCCGCGAACCCGGTGCTGTTCGACATCGCGTACATGCCGCCGAACCTGAAGCCCGCGTATGTGTTGCTCGTGTACTTGATCGCGTTGTTGATCCGCAGCGAGTGGTTCAGGTTGTCGTTGTCGAACGGGTGCGCGAAGCTCGCGTCGCCGAACGTGCCCGCCGTCGCCGACATCGGCGCGACGAAATCGACGAGCGAATCGTATTGCCGGCCGATCGTCAGGGTGCCGAAACGATTGTCCGACAGCCCGACGTACGCGAAGCGGCCGAACAGGCGGCCGTCCTGGCCGAGCTTGCCGTTCTCTGAGTTGAAGCCGTTCTCCAGCACGAACAGCGCCTTCAGCCCGCCGCCGAGATCCTCGGTGCCGCGCACGCCGAAGCGGCTGCCGTTGACGGCGCCCGTCGTCGCCTGCACGAGCCCGCCGTGCGAGTTGCCGCTCGCGACGTTGTTCGTATACATGATCCCCGCGTCGATCAGCCCGTACAGCGTGACCGAGCTCTGCGCGTGCGCGGCCGTCGCGGCCAGGACCCCTGCGGTTGCGCATGCAAACCGGATGTTTTTCACAACGAAACTCCTTGTTGATTGGAATGAAACGACTCGATTCGACGACGACCGAGTTTAGGGATTCGTCCGCCGAGAATCAGCGGCCGGGCGCGTAGAGCTTCTTTGCGCAGGCCGGAACGAACGGACACACTTCCGTCACGAAGCCTCACCCCGATCGGCCGCGCGACGCGCTCTGCTGTTTTTCAGTGTTGTGCAATCCGCAAGGCTGCTTGCCTGCTCGGCCGGTTTTTCCGCGCGCGGCCGCTGCGTAGACTCTGCTTCGTCAGTTCGGATCGTTGAACCGCGAACTGCATCGAATCGAACCACACTGGAGGTCATCTTGAAATCGATCGTCGTCACCGCCGCCGCCCTCGTGCTTGCCTCACCGGTCGTCTCGTTTGCCCAATCGTCGAACGGCTCGCTCACGCGCGCGCAAGTCGTTCAGGAGCTCGTCGATCTGGAATCGGTCGGCTACCAGCCGTCGCGCGGCAACGAAACGACCTATCCGGACGACATTCAGGCCGCGCAGCGCCGTCTCGACGCGAAGCGCCTCGCCGCGCGCAAGGCCGCCGAGGCCGCGTACGGCCCCGCCGTCGCGGGCGCGGCGCAAGCCGGCAAGCCCGCGGCGGGCGTGCAGTAAACGAACGTCGTTGAGGAGACGTCGGGAAAGGAGACATCACGGATGAAGAGGCGATGCGAGATGCGTCGTCTCTTCGCTGTTTTGCTGTTTTGCTGTTTTGCTGTTTTGCTGTTTTGCTGTTTTGCTGTTTTGCTGTTTTGATGTTTTGATGTCTTGCTGTCTTGCTGTCTTGCTGTCTTGCTGTCTTGCTGTTCAGCAGCTTCTCTATTTATTTAGCGGCCATTTCGCGGCATTTCCGTCGCGCAGCCGCGCGATCCGCGCGCCGTCCCCTTGTTTGTTTGGCCGCGCATGGCCGAAGCGAAGCGCGGCGCCCCCGCGAACGTGCGCATCATCTCGATGAAAGCCGCCACGCCGTGCAATCTCCGTTGCCCGACACCCGCGACGCCCGAAAAAAAACAAGGCGCGACACGCAACGCGCGGCCGCCCGTCGAGCGCGGCCGCGCATCGCGTCGATATCGGAGGATTCGCTCAGTGACTGAGCGCGTGCGCCGCTTCGAGCCCGACTTCGAGCGACGCGGCGATCGCGCTTTGCGTCGCATCGGACGCCTCCGCGCCGATCGCCGACAGCATCGCTTCGTCGCGCGCGATCATCTTCGGCATGTGAAAGCGCAGCGCATCGACCCAGGTCCGCACTTTCGCGTCGATGAAGCGGCGCGACGGATAGAGCGCATAGACGTTCATCTTCTGCAGCCGGTGCGCGGGCAGCACGCGCACGAGTTTGCCGCAGCGCAGGTCTTCGATCGCCGCATAAAGCGGCAGCATGCCGATGCCGATGCCCGCGCGGATCGCGACCGCGAGCGACTCGGCGGTATTGGTCTGCACTGGGCCGTCGACCTTGATCTCCTCGGTGCCGTTCGGCCCTTCGAGCAGCCATTCGTGCGTCGGAAACGCGGGCGTGCGCAGCGTGAGGCACGCGTGCCGCGCGAGATCGCGCGGCGTGCGCGGCGCGCCGTGCGCACGCAAATACGCGGGCGTCGCGCACAGGATGCTGAACGTCGAGCCGAGCAGATGCGACACGAGCTCGGAATCGGGCAGCGACGACGCGGTCACGACCGCCATGTCGCTCGAGCCGTCGAACAGATCGGGCATCCGCTGCGACAGCGTGAGCTCGATCGACACGTCCGGATGCTGACTGCGATACGCGGTGAGCGCAGGCAATACGTAATGCTGGCCGATGCTCGCGAAGCTGTGCATCCGCAGCACGCCCGCCGGACGCTCGTGCGCGCAGCTCGCTTCCTCCTCCGCCTGATCGACGTCCGCGAGGATCTGCCGGCATCGCAGCAGATAGCGCTCGCCCGCGGGCGTGAGCGCAAGGCGCCGGGTCGAGCGGTTCATCAGCCGCGTGCGCAGCCGCGCCTCGAGCTCGGACACCGCGCGCGACATCGCGCCCGTCGTCGAATTCAGCGATTGAGCGGCCGCCGTGAAGCTGCCCGCTTCCACCACGCGGGCGAACACCCGCATGTTCTGTAGCGTATCCATTCCCGTTCGAAACCTGTCGTAGAGCCGATATTGTCCTCCAGCGGAACCTGCGCATTGTTGCCGCCACGGCAACTATGGTTTCCCTGCGGTTGCGTTAATGCGCGTGCGCGCGGCTCCTACAATCGGCGCCTCTCCGGTCGGACTGGCGTCGTCGCGCGAGGCCGGAGGCCCCGATTCGCGCCCGCCACCAGCACCGCCACCAGCACCAGCCATGAAGCACGAGCCCGCGCTACAGCGATTCCTCATCGATCCGCAACGATGGCAGGAGCGGCTGCGCAGCGTCGCCAGGCTCGCGCGCGACTGGGCGGGCCGCGACGGCCTCGTCTGGCTGCATCTCGCGAAGACGATCGCGGCCGCGCTCGCCGCAATGGGCATCGCGATGCTGCTCGACCTGTCGCAGCCGAGAATCGCGATGACGACCGTGTTCGTGCTGATGCAACCGATGAGCGGGATGGTGCTCGCGAAGAGCTTCTATCGGGTGGTCGGCACGGGCGTCGGGCTCGTGGCCGCGCTCGCGTTGGGCGGCCTGTTCGCGCAGCAGCCGGAGCTGTACATGGCGGGCATCACGCTGTGGGTCGCGGGCTGCATCGCGGCCGCCGTGCGCAACCGGCACTTTCGCTGGTACGGCTACGTGCTCGCCGGCTACACGGCCGCGCTGATCGGCCTGCCCGCGGTGATGGCGCCGAACACGCTGTTCCTGTCGGCGCTCACGCGCGCGGCCGAAGTCGCGGTCGGCATCTTCTGCTCCGGCGCCGTCAGCGCGCTCGTGTTTCCGCTCAGCTCGAGCGACGCGCTGATGCGCACGCTGAATGCGCGGCACGCCGCTTTCGTCGCGTTCGCCGCGAGCACGCTCGCCGGCGCGGTCGAGCGCGGCGATTTCGAGCGGCGCTTCGCCGACTTCGTCGACGGCATCGTCGGCTTCGAGGCCACGCGCGCGTTCGCGTCGTTCGAGGACCCGCACATCCGTGCGCGCAGCCGGCGGCTCGCGCGGCTGAACAGCGAATTCATGAACGCGTGCGCGCGGCTTCATGCGTTCCATCAGTTGCTCAAGCGGTTGCGCGCGAGTCACGCGGTGGAAGTGCTCGCGGCGATCGGTCCGCATGTCGACGCGCTGTCGGCCGCGCTGTCCGCGCTGCGCGGCGACTCCGCCCAACGGCGCGCGACGCAGTCGCGGTCGCCTTCACTGTCACCATCGCCCGCGCTCGTCGAGCTGAGCGCGTACCTCGCCGCGCTGCCGAAACGCGCGCGCGCGTCGCGCCGCGCGGTCGAGACGCTCGTTCCGGCCGGCGCGCTCGACTTCGACACCGCGATCGAGCTGCTCCACCGCTTCGTCGACGAATTCCTCGGCTACGCTGAAACGCACGCGTCGCTCGCGCTCGACAGCCACGTGCTCGAGCGCTCGGTCACGCGCTACGCGGTGAAGACGAACCGCTACTTCGTCGGCTTCACGTTCCTGCGCACGCTCGTCGCGATGGGCGCGATGAGCGCGTTCTGGATCGCGTCCGAATGGTCGAGCGGTGCTCTCGCGGTGATCGGCACGGCGATCGCGTGCGCGCTCAGCTCGACCGCGCCGCGCGCGAGCCGCTTCGTCGCGCAGATGGCCGCGGGCGCGGCGCTCGCGACGCTCACCGGCTATCTGTACGTCTGCTACGCGTATCCGCGCATCGACGGCTTCCCGCTCCTGTGCGCGGCGCTCGCCCCCGCGCTCGCGGCGGGCGCGTATCTCGCGACGCGCCCCGGCAAGTCCGGCTACGGGATCGGCTTCGTCGTGTTCTTCTGCCTGCTCGCGGGGCCGGACAACGTGATCGTCTATGCACCCGATGCGCTGATCAACAACGGCCTCGCGCTCGTCGTGTCGATGCTCTCCGCATCGATCGCGTTCGCGGTGGTGTTCCCCGCCGAGATGCCCTGGCTCACCGGCAGAATCGCGCGCGATCTGCGCCGCCAGATCACGCTCGCGTGCGACGGCCCGCTGTCGGGCCTCGAGCAGCGCTTCCAGTCGAGCTCGCACGATCTGATGTCGCAGCTGCGCAACCTGCTCACGAAGCGCTCGCGACGGCATCGCGACGCGCTGCGCTGGATGCTCGCGACGCTCGAAGTGGGCCATGCGGTGATCGACTTGCGCCGCGAAATGCAGGCGTTCACGGCCGCGCAGCCCGCACAGGCGCTGCGCTGGCGCGCGTTGATCGACGCGGTGCGCGATGCGCTGCCACGGCTTTTCGAGACACCCGACGCGCATCGGCTCGCGCGTGCGCTGAAGTCCGTCAATCTCGCGATCCGTGCGGTCCGGCACACGCAGCACCTGTGGTCCGCGGTGCCCGCCGAGCGTCGTCAGATGCAGCGCATCGTCAGTTGCCTGCACTTCATCCGCAGCGCGCTGATCGACGGGGACGCGCCGTTCAATCGCGGCTCGCGCGCCCGTGAACGCGTGCGCGCAAGACGCGGCTCGCGCGGCTGACACGCGAAACGATCGTTGTGCGAAATGGAAAGAAGCTCCCCACGCCCGGCGATTAATTCAATCCGATTCGGGTCATATAGTTTCATCACCGTCGAGCAAGACGGAAACCCTCAAGGAGAAAATCAAATGAAGTCGCTGCAAATCGCCGTCGTCGCGCTGTCGCTGTCCGCCGTCATGGCCGCCGCTCATGCGCAACCCGCCGACGCGGGCCGGCAACCGGCGAACCGCACCGAGGCCGTGCAAGCCGCCGGCCGCGTCCCCGCCGCTCATCAAGACGGCCAGGAACCGAACGCATGCGTCGGCCCGGTCAGCTTCTGCAACATCTACTTCGGCAGCTAAGCGTCGTGCGCGCCGCGCTCGGGACCGAACGGAAAGCTCGACACGAGCTTTCCGTTTCATGACTTCAAGCTGTCAAATTCATTTGCGAGACTGCGCGCTCGACTCACCGCACGCGCAACACTCCGACGAGCGGCGGTGCCTTCCAGCCGATTCTTCCTCGCTCCTCCGTTTCGATGAAACGCCGTCTCGCCCGCCTCCTCGCCCCGACCCTGCTGTGCGCCGCGCTTGCCGCTTGCGGCGCCGACGACGTGAACGACAACGGCACGCCGCCCGCCGCGCAGCCGAATCCGGCGCCCGAAGCGCCGGCGCCCTCTCCCGCGCCCACCGCGCCCACCTACTATCAGACGAAGACGCCTTATCGTCCACAGCAGGACGCTTCGACGTACGAAGCGCCTCCCGCGGGCTACGCGCCTGTCTATACCGAGATGGTCGCGCGCCACGGCTCGCGCGGGCTGTCCGGTTTCAAGTACGACGGCGCGATTTACGACATGCTGCAGAAGGCGGACGCCGACGGCGCGCTCACGCCGCTCGGCCGGCAGTTGAAGGCCGACACGTTCGCGATGATGAGGGCGAACGCGCTGCTCGGCTATGGCGTCGCGGGCATCTCGACGCCCGGCTACGGCAATCTCACGCAGGTCGGCATCCGCGAGCACCGGCAGCTCGCCGCGCGGCTGCTCACGCGGCTGCCCGCGCTGTTCGACTCGGCTGCCGGCGCGACGGCGGGCAACGCGGCGCGCAAGATCGTCGTCGTGAGTTCCGGCCAGGATCGCGCGGTCGACAGCGCGACGTTCTTTTCCGGCGCGCTCGTGGCCGCACGTCCCGCGCTCGCGCCGGCGATCACGCTGCCGCCCGCGCCCGCCGGCTATCCGGAAGGCGCGCCGGTTGCGCAAGCCGCGGGCGTCAATCGCTTCCTGCTTTACTTCCATGCACTGAAGCCCGCCACCGATCTCGTCGCGTCGACGGCCGATCCGTATTACGCGACCTATCGCGACAGCCTCGCGTATCAGGCCTACGGAGGCGATCCCGTCGCCGCCGCGAAACTCGACGCGATCGTGCAATCGCCGCAAACGGGGCAGGTAGCGCAAGCGGTGCTCGCCGGGCTCGTCGCGCCCGAGTTCGTCGCGAAGCTCGGCACCGCGGGCTACACGTTCTCGAACACGGGCGCTTACGCGTTCGCGTCGGCGGACGGCAAATTCGCCAACACGGTGAAGGGCGACGGCAAGACGAAGATCAAATCGGCCGCCGACGCCGCGAACGTGCTGTACAACCTGCTGCAGGTCGCGCCCGCGATGACGGCCGAAACAGGCGGCGTCGCGATGGAGCGCTACATCGCCGCGCCGCAGGCCGAGCACCTCGCGTATCTTCAGGACGCCGAGGATTTCTACGGGAAAGGCCCGGGCGTCGCCGAAGCGAATCCCGTCACGTACCGGATGGCGCAGGCGCTCGTCGACGATTTCTTCGGCGAGATCGACGCGATCGCACGCGGCGACCTGACGAACGCGGCGAAGCTGCGCTTCACGCACGCCGAGGTCGTGATCCCGTTCGCGTCGATCCTGAAGCTCGGGAACGTGTTCGCCCCCGTGCCGCAGGCGCAAACCTACACGTATGCGAGCAACCCGTGGCGCGGCGAGACGGTGTCGCCGATGGCCGCGAACCTGCAGTGGGACGTGTATCGCAACGGATCACGGCTCATCGTGAAGATGCTGTACAACGAGCGCGAAACCGATTTCCAGCCCGCGTGCGACGACGCGCGGATCGCGCCCGGCAGCCGCTTCTACGACTACGCGGGCTTGAAACGCTGCCACGGCTATCGCTGAGCGTCGCCCGCGCGCGGCCGCCAGCCGGCCTCGCGCAGCGCGTCGACGAGCCGCGCGGCGCCGAGCGCCTCGACCTGCACGCCGCGCGCCGATAGATCGGTCGCCGCGACGAGCGCGTTGACGATCGCCTCCTCGACCGCTTCCGCCGCCGCATCGAACAGCGCCGAGATGTGCTCGTCGGCGACCATCCGCACGCCGACCGTCGTCGGCCCCGGTCGGCCGTAGCTCGCGATCGGCAGGCCGGCGTTGCCGGTCGCGAACGCGACGAAGATGTCGCCGCTCGAGTTGTCGGTGCCGCCGCCGACGCGTGCGAGCCCGACGCTCGCGCGCTGCGCGAGCCGCGTGCATTGATGCGGCAGCAGCGGCGCGTCAGTCGCGAGCGTCACGACGATCGAGCCCATGCCGGGCTCGCCCGCCGCGCCCGGCGCGCGGAACGGCGAATGAATCTCGTGCAGCACTTCGCCGACCGGATAGCCCGCGACGCGCAGCGCCGCGCGCTGCCCGTAGTTCGCCTGCACGAGCGCGCCGACCGTCCAGCCGCCCGCCGTGTCGGCGACGACACGCGACGCGGTGCCGATGCCGCCCTTGAACTCGTGGCAGATCATGCCGGTGCCGCCGCCGACGCAGCCCTCTTCGACCGCGCCCGAACGCGCGGCGGCCAGCGCCTGCGCGACATGCCCGACGCGCACGTGCTGGCCCCAGATGTCGTTCAGGAGTCCGTCGAACGTCTCCATCACGACCGGCATGCACCAGTACACGTGCTCGCGATCGCGCGCGCCGCCCTGCGCGCGCTCGGCCGCGATCAGCGCGTCGCGCACGATGCCGACGCTGTGCGTGTTCGTGTACGCGATCGGCGTCGTCAAAAGCCCTGCCTCGCGAATCCATTCGAGCCCGGTCGCGTCGCCATTGCCGTTCAGCACGTGAACGCCCGCGAAGCACGGCTCGTCGCGCGCGCGGCCGGCGCGCGGCTCGATCACCGTCACGCCGGTATGCGCCGACGCGTCGCCCGCGTCGACGTGCACCGTGCGATGCCCGACCCGCACGCCCGCGACGTCGGTGATCGCGTTGAAGCGCCCCGGCTTGCCGCGGCCGATGCGAATGCCCAGATCTCGTGTGCGCATGCTGATGGTCCTCTCTTTCGGTTCGTGGTTCAGAGTTCGCGGAACGCCGCGCTGCGGCGCGCCCAGAGTGCATAAGTCGCGAGCGATACGACGGCGAGCCCGGCGATGATGTACAGGTCGGTCGGCTTGGTCGCGGCGGCGATCGTCGTATAGAGCGTATACCCCGCTCCGGCGATCGCGACGACGGGCGGCAGCGGCCACCACGGCATCCGGTAATGATGATCGACGTCGCGCCGCGTCACGCGGCTCGCAAGCGCCGCGATGCCGACGGCGAGATAGATGAGCAGCAGCAGATCGACCGTGAACGCGGTCAGCTCGTCGAGGCTCGACACGAACACGAGCAGCGTCGAAGGCACCGCGAGCGTGAGCGTCGCGATCCACGGCGACTCGAGGCGCGGATGGATGCGCGTGAACGCGCCGTTGCAGGTGCGCGACCACAATGCATGGCGCCCGCTGCTGTACAGGAAGCGCCCGACCATGATGACGATCGCGATGATCGCGTTGAACACCGACAGGAAAATGCCGCCGCTCACGACGCGCGACACGCCCGAATTGCTGAGCGCGCGCACGACGTAGCCGATCGGATCGGCGCTTTTCGCGAGCTCGACGAACGACGGCGCGCCGAGCACGATCGCGGTGAGCGGCACGAGTTCGACGACGAGGATCACCGCGAGCGAGCAGATCACGGCCTTCGCGATGTCGCGGTTGCCGCCTTCGAGATCTTCGGCGAGAAACACGGCCGCGCCGAAGCCGTTGTAGCAGAAGATCGCGGTGCCGACGGCCGGCATGATCGCGGCGAGCGTCGCGGGCACGAGCGCGGCTCCGCTCACGACGACCGGATTGACGAGCGCGAGCGCCGGGCGATGCGGTTCGGAAAAGCCGAGATACGCGATCAGCGCGAGCACGAGGATCTCGATCACGAGAAACGCGCCGGTGATCCACGCGTTCGTGCGAATGTTCAGGATGCCTAGCGCATAGCTCGCGAGCACGATCGCGAGCGCGACCGACTGATTGCCGAACTGCGTGCCGAGCGCGGCATTCAGGTAAGGCGCGGCGCCGCTCGCGAGCACGGCCGGAATGAACACGTTCACGGCGAGCACCGCGACGAAGGTCAGATAGCCGGGCAGCGCGCCGAACACGCGCTTGACCATCACGTACTCGCCACCCGCGCTGCGATGCGCGGCGCTCAGTTCTGCGTAGCAAAGCGCGAACGCGAACGCGAGCAGCCCGCCGAGCACGAACGACATCACCGCGCCGCTGCCCGCCTGCTGGATCGCGAACGGCGCGATCACGAAGATCGAGCTCGCGGGCGTCACGCCCGACACGGTGATCATCACGACGTCGCGCACGCCGAGCGAGCGCACGAGCGTGTCCCGTGCGTGCGTTTCGGCCGGCGCGGCGGCCGCCGTGCTCGAGGACTCCGATATCATCGCCATCTTGCTCTCCTTTGCCGCAGGTTTTTTGAACGCCCATACTCGGGCAACGCATGGCGCGCAGTCTAGGAAGCCAAATTGCACGCCGCCATTCCCCCTTGGGGTTACGCCAAATCGGGGCGCACATGGATCGACTGTTCAGCGAAGTAGCGATGCATCAAGCGTTCGGACGCGCGCTCGATCACCTCGGCGAGCCGCGCTTCTGGCGCTTTCTGATTCTGTTTCTCAACGAGATGGTGCCGTTCGACAACGCGCTCGCGACCGCGCTCGGCCGCGACGGCGTGCCCGTCGTGCTCGACGAATACGACACGGGCGGCGCGAGCGGGCCGTCGCCCGTGCCGCTGTATCTCGACGGGCTCTATCTGCTCGATCCGTTCCTGCAGGCCGCGCACGACGGCCTCGCGGACGGCTGTTATCGGCTCGAGGAAGTCGCGCCCGACCTGTTCCGGCAAAGCGAGTATTTCCTCAGTTATTTTCGCGACGCGGTCGGCGAGGACGAATTGCAGATCATCGTGCGCACGCGGCCGGACGAGATGCTGTCGCTGTCGCTCGGCGCGCACGCGCGCTTCGACACCGGCGCGCTCGGCCGCCTCGCCGCATGCTCGCCGTGGCTCTTCGCGGCGATCCGCCAGCATCGCCGGCTGCAAGGCGACGCATCGCGCACGGGCGCGAACGACGATCTCGCCGCACGCGTCGAGCGGGCGCTCGCGAGCTTCGGCGAGGAACTGTTGACCGAGCGCGAGATGGCGATCGCGCGGCTCGTGCTGCGCGGCAACTCGTCGAAGGCGATCGCCGAGCGGCTCGCGATCTCGCCCGAGACCGTCAAGGTGCATCGGCGGCACTTGTATTCGAAGCTCGGGATTTCGTCGCAGCCGGAGCTGTTCTCGCTGTTCCTGCAGGCGCTCGGGCACGACGCGCCGCGGTGACGCCGCGATGAAACCGCCGTGAGGCGGCGGTGAAGCGGCGGTGAAGCGGCAAAGCGGCCGGCGATGCATCGAATTCGCCGTCGACGATCGCCTTTCCTCCGTGCGCAAAACCGCCTATGTTTTGAAAGGGTGCGAAACGGATGCGACACCGCAGCGGTGCGAGAACAACGCCACGGCGCTCGCATCAATCGCTCACGTCGTTCGAATGGCCCCCGCGCCCGCCGGAACAAGGAGACACACATGAGAACCGCTTTTGTCGCATGCGCGCTCGCGCTCGGATTCGCTTCGAGCGCCGCGCTCGCCGATGCGCCCGCGATGCCGAGCGGCGGCATGCTGGTCGCCGCCAACGGCATGACGCTCTACACGTTCGACAAGGACACCCCGAACTCGGGCAAGAGCATGTGCAGCGGCCCATGCTCGGCGAACTGGCCGCCGTACAAGGCGAGCGCGACCGATCAGCCGACGGGCGGCTACACGATCATCAAGCGCGACGACGGCACGCTGCAATGGGCCTACCAGGGCAAGCCGCTCTATTTCTTCGCAAAGGATGCCGCGAAGGGCGACAAGAAAGGCGACGGCTTCAAGGACGTCTGGCACGCGGTGAAGGAATAGGCGCGCGGGCGGCGCGGCGGGACGTGACGGCGTCTCGCCGCGCTCGGCGCGCGGGCGCGAGCGCGGATACGGGCACGGGCGGGCACGAGCACGGGCACGGGCACGGGCACGAGCACGAGCACGAGCACGAGCACGAGCACGAGCACGAGCATTGCAGCGTGGCGCTTCGCGCGCATCGCGTCAACCGCCGCGACGTCGTTTGCAGCGGCCGCTTGAGCGCGAGCCGATCGAGCGCGGTGCGTACGTTGCGTCAGCGCGCGATGCGCCGACGGATTGCACGATCGGCACGCACTCGCCGCGCGGGCCGCCTACGCATCGCGATCGCAGAGGACGAACTCGTCAGCAAACACCTCGATACTTGCGCGTTCCTGCAACTATTCCGGCCCGCGAAGCCGTGCGCGCGCCTCGCAAACACCGTGCGGCCGAGGCTCGCGGCGCATGCTTCGCGGCGCTCGATTCGCGCGTGCTTCGCGCTTGAGCCGCACTCTTGAGCGATACGAGTGAAGTGCGTCGACACGAGACGACGAACCGCTCGCGTCACGGCTGCCGATGCGCCGGCAGCGCCGGCAGCGATCGCGCCGGCGATCGCAACCGCAACCCGAACATCGCATCGCACGCAAGCGCGCGCATCAGCGTCTGCGCGCCGCCGACGCGGCCCGGCCAGCCCTCCACGCGCTCACGGAGCCGGCAGATACGTCAACGGATCGACCGGCACGCCCTTGCGTCGAATCTCGAAATGCAGCATCACGCGATCCGCGTCGCTGTCGCCCATCTCCGCGATCGTCTGGCCCTTCGCGACCTTGTCGCCCTCCTTGACCATCAGCTTGCGATTGTGCGCGTAGGCGCTGAGATACACGTCGTCGTGCTTGACGATCACGAAGCTGCCGTAGCCGCGCAGGCTGTCGCCCGCATAAGCGACGACGCCGTCCGCCGCGGCCTTCACCGGCTCGCCTGCGACGCCGCCGATGTTGATGCCGGGATGCTTCGCATCGTCGGGATTCTTCAGGATCGGGCCGCGCACCGGCCACGCGAAACTCGGCGCGGCGGCGGACGCCGCGGATTGCCTCGGCTGCTGCGATTGCTGCGACTGCCTTGCGACCGCGCCCTTCGCATCCGCGGCGCCCGCCGCTGGAGTCGAGCCCGGCTGCGTCGCGCAGGCGGCGAGCGCCGCGACGGCGGCGGCGCATGCGGCGCGCAGCGCGAGCGTGACCGTGAAGGACTTGTCCGAAAGATTGGTTGGCTTCGTATACGACATCATCGGCATCGACTTCTCACTTCTCTGTTGCAATGGATCTGGGCACGTCGCGCGCGTGCCGTGGCCGGCGCGCGACGCCGGAAAGAGATACCATGCACGATCCATTCAATACAATTTCCTTACATATTCTTACAGCGCCATCCCGATGCGGCGCAGGACCGCCGCGGCCAGCCGTCGCGCGCGGCGCGCCGTGGTCCAACCGGAGACGATGCGTATCGCGCGCGTACGCCGCGCAAGCGGCAAGCCGCACTCCGCACTCCGCACTCCGCACACACGCACACACGCACACACGCAAGCACGAGCACAAAAGAAAAAGCCCGCGTTACGCGGGCTTCGAACAGGCCGTCGACGAAACGCATCGCCGAACGGCCTGGATGGGCCAACTACAAAGCTGCTCAGCGGCTCGACGGGAAGCTGAACACCGTCCCCTCGCGCACGCCGGCCGACGGCCAGCGCTGCGTGATCGTCTTGCGCTTCGTGTAGAAGCGCACCGCGTCCGGGCCGTACGCGTGCAGATCGCCGAACAGCGAGCGCTTCCAGCCGCCGAACGAGTGATACGCGACGGGCACGGGCAGCGGCACGTTGATGCCGACCATCCCGACCTGGATGTTGTCGCTGAAGAAGCGCGCGGCCTCGCCGTCGCGCGTGAACAGGCACGTGCCGTTGCCGTACTCGTGCGCGTCGACGAGCGCCATCGCTTCGGCCAGCGACGCGACGCGCACGACGCCGAGCACCGGCCCGAAAATCTCGTGCTGATAGATCGGCATGCCGGGCTTCACGTGATCGAACAGGCACGGGCCGAGGTAGTAGCCGCCGTCGTGGCCGTCGACCTTCACGCCGCGGCCGTCCACGACGAGCGATGCGCCCGCTTCGACACCGGCTTCGACGAAGCCCGCCACCTTCTCGAAGTGCTGCCGCGTGACGAGCGGCCCCATGTCGACGCCTTCTCCCGTGCCCGGGCCGACCTTCATCTTCGCGATCTCGGCCGCGAGGCCCTCGACCACCTTGTCGCCGGTCTCGTCGCCGATCGCGACGACGAGCGGAATCGCCATGCAACGCTCGCCGCACGAGCCGTACGCGGCGCCCATCAGCGCGTTCACCGCGTTGCCGATGTCGGCGTCCGGCATCACGACCGCGAAGTTCTTCGCGCCGCCCAACGCCTGCACGCGCTTGCCGTGCGCGCAGCCCGTCGTGTAGATGGTTTCGGCGATCGGCGTCGAGCCGACGAAGCTCACCGCCTTCACGCGCGCGTCGGTCAGGATCGTGTCGACGGCTTCCTTGTCGCCGTTCACGACGTTCAGCACGCCCGGCGGCAGGCCCGCCTCGAGCGCGAGCTCGGCCATGCGCAGCGTCGACGACGGCGTGCGCTCCGACGGCTTCAGCACGAACGTGTTGCCGCACGCGACCGCCATCGGCCACATCCACAGCGGCACCATGATCGGGAAGTTGAACGGCGTGATGCCCGCGACGACGCCGAGCGCCTGGAACTCGCTCCACGAATCGATCGCCGGGCCGACGTTCTTGCTGTGCTCGCCCTTGAGCAGCTCCGGCGCGTAGCTCGCGTACTCGACGTTCTCGATGCCGCGCTGAAGCTCGCCCATCGCGTCGGCGAGCACCTTGCCGTGCTCGGCCGTGATCAGCGCGCACAGCTCGTCCGCGTGCGCCTCGAGCAGTGTCTTGAAGCGGCTCATCACGCGCGCGCGCTTGAGCGGCGGCGTGTTGCGCCACGCCGGGTACGCGGCCTGCGCGGCCGCGATCGCCGCCTCGACCGTGGGCTTGTCGGCAAGCCGCACGCTCGTCGTCGATGTGCCCGTCGCCGGATCGAACACCGGCTGGACGCGCTCGCCGCCGTCGACGCGCTTGCCGTCGATCAGATGGCCGAGGGTGGAGGTCACGTTGCTGTCGTGTTTCATCGCGGTGTTTCCTGAATTCATGTGTTGCGTTCGTGTGTTTCGTCGATGCGGCGAACGCGCGCCGCCGCGCAAGCCGGAGCGCATCGCGCCGCGGCCGAACCGCTTCGGCGGCGAACTGCCGTCGCGCCGCCCCGGCGCGGCGAACGCCGTTTCGGCCGCCGCCCGACGCGCGCGCGGCGGCCCCGCGTCCTCACGCGGTGGCGAGCAGCGCGTCGTTCAGCGCGCCGACAAGGCTGTCGATCTCGTGCCTCTCGGCGATGAACGGCGGCGCGAGCTGGATCGTGTCGCCGCCGTAGCGCACGTAGAAACCGTTCTTCCAGCAATGCATCGCGATCTCGTACGGACGCCGCGCAGGCTCGCCCGGCGCGTGCTCGATCGTCAGGCCCGCGGCGAGCCCGCAGTTGCGGATGTCGGCCACGTGGCGCACGCCCTTCAGGCCATGCACGGCCGCCTCGAAATGCGGCGCGAGCGCGCGCACGCGGCCGATCGCGTCTTCCTTCTCGAGCAGATCGAGCGCCGCGACGCCCGCCGCGCATGCGACGGGATGCGCGGAATACGTGTAGCCGTGCGGAAACTCGAGCATGTAGTCGGGGCCGCCCGCCGCCATGAACGTGTCGTAGATGTCCTGGTTCGCGATCACCGCGCCGAGCGGCTGCGCGCCGTTCGTCACCTGCTTCGCCACGTTCATGATGTCCGGCACGACGCCGAACGCATCGGCGCCCGTCATCGCGCCCGCGCGGCCGAAGCCCGTGATGACTTCGTCGAAGATCAGCAGGATGTCGTGCGCGGTGCAGATCTCGCGCAGCCGCCGCAGATAGCCCTTCGGCGGCACGACGACGCCCGCCGAGCCGGAGAACGGCTCGACGATCACCGCGGCGATGTTCGACGCGTCGTGCAGCGCGATCAGGTCGAGCAGGCGCTCGGCGAGCTCGGCGCCGTGCTCGGGCAGCCCGCGCGAGAACGTGTTTTCCGGCAATTGCGTGTGCGGAAGGAAGTCCGCATCGAGGCCCTGGCCGAACAGCTTGCGGTTCGGCCCGATCCCGCCGACCGAGATGCCGCCGAAGTTCACGCCGTGATACCCCTTCTCGCGGCCGATCAGGCGCGTCTTCGTGCCTTTGCCCTTCGCGCGCCAGTACGCGCGCGCCATCTTGAGCGACGTGTCGGCCGCCTCCGAGCCCGAGCCCGTGAAGAACACGTAGTCGAGGCCGGCCGGCGTGAGCGCCTTGATCTTGTTCGCGAGCTCGAACGACTGCGGATGGCCGAACTGGAACGCGGGCGAGTAGTCGAGCCGCGCGACCTGGCGCGCGACCGCGTCCGAGATCTCGGTGCGGCCGTGGCCGAGCCCGCAGCACCAGAGGCCGGACAGTCCGTCGAAAATCCTGCGGCCGTCGGCCGCCGTGTAGTACGCGCCCTTGCCTTCGACGATGATCCGCGGGTCCTGCTTGAACTGGCGGTTCGCGGTAAACGGCATCCAGTGGGCGTCGAGCCACTGCGCATCGGTGCGCAGCGGCGTGTCGGGGGTCGTGGGTTCGGTCAGAGCGTTCATGTCGGTCGGCGGCGCGGCGCGGATGAATGAAGATGTTGCGCATTGTCGAGTCGACGAATAGTCTTTTGAATATCGCAATATCAATGTTTACTTGAGCATTTATGCAAGCAAGAAAACCGAAGAGCCGCGCGCTCCTCGGCCGGCTGACCGACATGGACTTGCGCCTGCTGCGCGTGTTCAGGAGCGTCGTCCAGTGCGGCGGCATGGCGGCGGCCGAGCTGGAGCTGAACATCGGGATCTCGACGATCAGCCGGCACGTGAAGGATCTCGAAACGCGCCTCGGCCTCGTGCTGTGCCGGCGCGGCCGCGCCGGCTTCACGCTGACGCCCGAGGGCCAGACCGTCTACGAGGAAACGCTGCGGCTGCTGGCGTCGGTCGAGGCGTTCAGGAGCCGCGTCGACGGGATTCACGACCGGATGGGCGGCGAGCTGCACATCGCCGTGTTCGACAAGACCGCGACGAACCCGAAGGCGCGGCTCGGCGACGCGATCGGGCGCTTTCACGACGAGGCGCCGGACGTCGCTCTGAACCTGCACGTCGCGTCGATCAACGAGGTCGAGCGCGGGATCATCGACGGCAGCTATCAGGTCGGGATCATCCCCGCGCACCGCAGCTCGGGCAGCCTCGTCTACACGGACTTGTTCGACGAGCGGATGCTGCTGTACTGCGGCGCGAGCCATCCGCTCTTCGACGCGCCGCACGCGAAGCTCACGTGGCGCCAGGTGCGCGGCTACGCGTTCGCCGGCCTCGGCTACCACTCGCCGAACATGGAGCTGAGCCACCGCGCGAAGCTCACGCGCAGCGCGACGGCGTCGGACCAGGAGTCGATCGCGACGCTGATCCTGTCGGGGCGGTATCTCGGCTTCCTGCCCGATCACTATGCGCAGAGCTTCGAGGCGAAGGGGCTGATGCGGCCCGTCGCGCCGCAGCGGTTCCATTACTCGTGCCGGTTCGTGAGCCTGCTGCGGCGCTCGCCGCGGCCTTCGCGCGCGGCGCTGCTGTTTCAGGATTGCCTGGAAATCGCGCATGCGGCGGCGCGGGCGAAGGCGTGAGCGCGACGACGATCGAACCGTTGGAGGGTGAGTCCATGGGGCCGCTGATTTCCATGCCGCCGCCGCAATCGACCCACGCGATGTATTGCCGCCCGTCGAGACGATACGGAACCGTCCACGCCTGCGATATCTCGTTGTATTTCTCCGCGCCGCCGTCGAACGCGAGGCTGCCCGTGTCGACGTCCGTTCGCGTCAACCCGGCTTTTACCCACTCATGCGAATGAAAAGCGAAGGAGCACCGTCGCTACGGCCCGCCGCCGCAGCACATTCAAACCGCAACGACGCGTTGACTGCGTGCCTGACGCCCGCCATTGCCGGTCAATCAAGCTTCAATCGACCCGCGGCCTCAGCCGGGCGCGGTGCGCAACGCCACGCGCCCGCTCGATGACAAGCCGGCGAACGCCGTCGCGGGGAAAGCGCGAAAACCGTTACGGGCATGCGCGGCACCGCGCCGACGATGCCGACGTCCACCGCCGCCCGCTCTGCGATAATCGCGCTTTCCCGCATACTTCCGCGCCGATGCGGCGCCGCGCCAAGCCATGAATTCACCGTTGCCGACCGCCCCCGCCGCGCCGCTGCCGCCGATCTCGTGCCTGCAGGACGACGAACGTCCGTGGCTGCCGATGGACGCGAGCCTGCCCGGGCTCGCGATCAAGTACCTGCACATCAACGTCGCCGAAGACGAGATGACCGTGCTGCTGAGGATGCCGGTCGGGCTCGCGCTGCCGCGCCATCGACACGACGGCGCGGTGTTCGTCTACACGCTGCAGGGCGAGTGGCGCTATCGCGAATACGACTGGATCGCGCGGCCGGGAAGCACGGTGCTCGAGCCGGCGGGCTCGCACCACACGCCGGAGGCGATCGCATCGGAGACGGGCGCGGTCGTCACGTTCAACGTGATGCGAGGCGATCTCGTGCTGCTCGACGATGCGGGCAACGAGACCGCGCGCGAGAACGGCCGGGTCGGACTGCTGCGCGAACGCAAGTTCGCGCGCGCGAAGCCGGATGTCGCGCCGCCTTTCGTCACGCGCTGAGCGCGCACGCCCATCGCGCCCATCGCGCGAAACCGGCGTGCGGTTGCGGCAGCCGTGCGCTGCGCGTTCGCGACGACGGCCGCCGCATCAAGGCCGCCGTGCACTGCCGGCGGCGAATGCCCGCTCGCGTCGTTCGATCGAGCTCCGCTCACTCCGGATACGAATCGTGAACCTTGAGCTTCGCGAGCTTGAAGATCGTGCGCAGCGTCCGCGGATGGATGTCGCGGCGCGCGGCGAGCGACGACAGGATGAAGTCGAGCACCTTCGCGTGCCTGAGCAGCACGAGGCAGCTTTCGAGATCCGTCTTGTCGGTCGCCTGCATGCGTTCCGCGAGTTGCAGCATCTCGGTGGATAGCTCGCGCGCCATGTCGAGCTCGATCTGCTGCTTTTCGGTCCAGACGGCGGGCTGCGGCTGCTCGAGCAGCTTCGCCAGGAAGGCCTGGAATTGCGCGTCGGACTGGTTCGGGAGCGTGTCCATGTATTGCACCGTGCTGCTTGGGGACGAGCGGATCTTGCGGATGCGCCCGACCAGTTTGCCTGAATCCGCGCCGTTCGGCCGGCGCGGCCCTCGTATTCGATGCGACGCAGAAACCGTGCCAGCGTCGACAACGTCAAGTGCGGCGCACGCGACGGAAGGACGGAGATGAGCCGTCAGGGCCGTCGACAGGCCGTCCGAGGCAGCATGTCCCATGGTGCCCGCGGCCCCCCCGCTCCGCGCCGCGTCGGCCCAAACGCACAGACGGCGTCAAAACGATTCAAAAATGTTACGTAACGCATGGCGTTGAAGCGGGGAAACCACGAGCGAGAATACGCGATACGCCGGCGACCTGTTCAACGCCCCGACGCTTTTCGCGCCCCCTTCTCCGCCACAACGGATACGCGAAATCCGCCGTTCGATCTCTGTGGCGGCTCGCGGCCGACGGCACCGCAATCGGCCGGCAGGCCATTCGCGCAAGATTCCCCCCGATCCCGCCCGATTGCCCTCCGCGACTGCCGGATCGAACCGCGCGGCCCCGCGACAGACCCGCCTCAGCAAAATGGACTCGATTGTTCCGGCGAAAAGCCAATGGATCATTGAAGTTCGGCCGGAAGTTCGACCTGAAAAAGCGGCTCAGGCCTTCCGTATCGCCGGCTCCCGGTCCGCCCGCGTGTCGCGGTTGCTCATCCCGAGCGCCGCCTGCGCCCCGAGCGCGCCGCTGCCCTGAACCCGCCGCTCGCCGTTGCGTGAAGCCTCGCCGCCCTACCCGGATCAACCCCTTACAAAATCCTAAAGAATCCCCCGCGCCTGCCGACAACCACGCCATCAGAGAGCGGTGACGCGTGCGTTCCGCCAACGTCCCCGCCACCGCACTCGGAGTCATTCATGAACGTGCCATTCTTGCGGCGCGCGAGCGTCGGCGCACGCCTCGCTGCGCTGTCGAGCGCGCTCTTCGCGCTTCTCTTCGCCGCGTTCGTCTGGGCGCTGACCCACGCCGCCGCCGGCCAGATCGCCGACCAGGTTCACGCGCGCATCGACGAGAAGGACCGCTCGATCGCCGCGATGATCGCGCTCTTCGACGAAGCGCTCACCGCCGAGGCGAGCCGCGCGATGACGCTCCTCGGGAGCTTCTTGCCGCCCGGCTACGCGCTCGATCCCGCGCGGACCGTCGACGTCGCGGGCGTCGCGACGCCCGCGCTCACCGCGGGCGGCCAGACGCTGAACCTCGATTTCTCGATCCCCGACCAGTTCCTGCTGAAGAGCGGCGCGATCGCGACGATCTTCGCGCGAAAGGGCGACGACTTCGTCCGCGTGACGACGTCGCTGAAAAAGCAGGACGGCAGCCGCGCGATCGGCACGCTGCTCGACCGCAAGGGCCCCGCGTACGCGCCGCTCGTCGCCGGCAACACGTATACCGGTCTCGCGACGCTGTTCGGCAAACGTTACATCACCCAATACAAGCCCATCGCGGACGCGAGCGGCGCAATCGTCGGCGCGCTGTTCGTCGGCATCGACGTCGGCGCGGAAATGCGGCTCGTCGAGAACGGCATCCGCCAGTTGAAGATCGGCGAGCACGGCTACTATTTCGTGCTCGACGCATCGAACGGCCCGACGCGCGGCAACCTGATCGTCCATCCGCAGCGCGCGGGCCAGCGCGCCGACGACGCAGCCGCGCCGTACGCGCAGATGCTCGCCGCGAAGGAAGGCCAGTTGTCCTACACGTCGACCGACACGGCCGCGTCCGACAGCGGCCCGCGCGCGAAATTCGTGTCGTTCGTCACGATCCCGCAGTGGCAATGGCTCGTCGGCGGCATCGCGATCGACGACGAAGTGATGGCCGGCATGCGCGCGACCCGCAACCGCTTCGCGGCGATCGGCTGCGCATTCGTGCTCGCGTTCGCGGCGCTCTTCGTCGCGGTCGTCAAGCGCGTCGTCAGCCGGCCGCTCGACGCGGCCGCGCACGCATCCGAGCGCTTCGCGGCGGGCGATCTCAGCGTGCGGATCGCCGCGCGCGGCGTTCACGACGGCCCGGCCGATCCGCACGCGAGCGGGCGCGGCGACGAGATCGGCCGGCTCGTGCGCGCGGTCGACGGCATCGGCGACGGCCTCGCGCGGATCGTCGCGCAGGTGCGCCGAGGCGCGGCCGACATCGCGCACGGCACAGTGACGATCGCGGCGGGCAGCAGCGACATGGCCGCGCGAATCGCGACGCAGGCGAGCAGCGTCGAGCAGACCGCGGCGAGCATGGAGCAGATCACCGCGGCCGTCCAGCAGAACGCCGACCACGCGGCGCAGGCGAACGCGCTCGCGACGGGCGCGTCGTCCGCCGCGACGACGGGCGGCGCGGCCGTGCAGCGCGTCGTCGCGACGATGGGCGACATCCAGGGCGTCGCGCGCAAGATCGCCGAGATCACCGGCGTGATCGAGGCAATCGCGTTCCAGACCAACATCCTCGCGCTGAACGCGGCCGTCGAGGCGGCGCGCGCGGGCGAGCACGGCAAGGGCTTCGCGGTCGTCGCCTCCGAGGTGCGCGCGCTCGCGCAGCGCAGCGCCGCGGCGGCGAAGGAGATCGACGCGCTCGTCGGCGAATCGGCGACGACGGTCGAGCACGGCTTCCGGATCGCCGAGGACGCCCGCGCGGCGATGCAGGACATCGTCGCGCGCGTCGACCAGGTGCGCGCGATCATCGCCGAGATCAGCGCGGCGTCGCGCGAGCAGTCGAGCGGCATCGAGCAGGTGAATCTCGCGGTCACGCAGATCGGCGCGGCGACGCAGCAGAACGCGACGCTGATCGCCGACGCCGAGCGCGCGGCCGCCGCGCTGCGCGACGAGGCCGCGCAGCTCGCGCATGCGGTCAGCGTGTTCAAGCTCGCGGCGGAAGAACGCGCGCATGCGCGAGACGAAACGCGCGCGGCATCGGCCCGCGTCGCCGCGCACTGAGCGCGTACGCCGTTCGTAAGCTTTCGGGCGCATCGTCAGGCATCCGAAAGCTCGCGCATCCGTCTCATGGATAACGCCGACTGACAGACGGCGCGCGGCTCCCTTACCTTGTGCTCGCGGCATGGATGCATGGCCAGATGCGATCGCACCGGAGGGAACCGATGACCTCGCTCGACAAGATGTGGCAATTCCTGTTCGGCAAGCCGCTTGATCCGCTCGACCCGCGCACGCGGCACGCGATCGCGGTCACGCCGATTCTCGCGTGGGTCGGGCTCGGCGCGGACGGCCTGTCGTCGTCGTGCTACGGCCCGGAAGAGGCGTTCCTCGCGCTCGGCCAGCACACGCCGCTCGCGCTCTTTCTCGCGCTCGCGACCGCCGCGACCGTGTTCATCATCGCGCTCGGCTACAACCAGGTGATCGAGCTGTTCCCGACGGGCGGCGGCGGCTACCGCGTGTCGACCGCGCTGCTCGGGCCGAAGCCCGGGCTCGTGTCCGGCGCGGCGCTCCTCGTCGACTACGTGCTGACCGTCGCGACGTCGCTCGCGAGCGGCGTCGACGCATTCTTCAGCCTGCTGCCCGTCGGCGCGCAGGCGTTCAAGCTCACGACCGAGCTCACGCTGATCGTGCTGATGACGGGCCTGAACTTCCGCGGGATGAAGGAATCGATCATGGTGCTGCTGCCGATTTTCGTCGGCTTCGTCGTGCTGCACTTCGGCCTCATCGTCTACGGCGTCGCGGCGCACGGCAGCAACCTCGCGAACGTCGTGCCCGACGCGTTCGGCGAGGCGCGCGGGATGTCGCACACGCTCGGCCCGCTCGTGATGATCGCGCTGCTGATGCGCGCGTTCTCGCTCGGCGGCGGCACGTACACGGGCCTCGAAGCGGTGTCGAACAACGTCAACATGCTCGCCGAGCCGCGCGTGCCGAGCGGCAAGGTGACGATGTTCTACATGGCGACGTCGCTCGCGTTCACCGCAGGCGGCATCATTCTGCTCTACATGCTGTGGCACGCGAAGCCCGTCGAGGGGCAGACGCTCAACGCGGTCGTGTTCGGCAGCGTGATCGACCACCTCGGGCTCGGCTCGTCGTTCGCGCGCCACGCGCTGCTGGCCGCCGTGCTCGCGTTCGAGGCGGGGCTCTTGCTGGTCGGCGCGCAGACGGGCTTTCTCGACGGGCCGGCCGTGCTGTCGAACATGGCCTCCGATTCGTGGGTGCCGCGCCATTTCCGCGATCTGTCGACGCGGCTCGTGCGGCAGAACGGGATCGTCGTGATGGGCGTCGCGAGCTTTCTGATCCTGCTCTGGACGCACGGCAACGTCGACGTGCTCGTCGTGCTGTACAGCATCAACGTGTTCCTGACGTTCAGCATGTCACTGCTCGGCCTCTGCACGTACTGGTGGCGGCGCCGCCGCGACGACGCCGGCTGGCTCAGGCATTTCGCGCTGTCGGCGCTCGGGCTGTCGGTGACGAGCGTCGTGCTCGTGATCACGCTTGTCGAGAAGTTCACGGCGGGCGGCTGGCTGACGGTGCTCGTGACGAGCGCGGTGATCGCCGCGTGCCTGCTGATCCACCGCCACTACTCGGACACGCGCGCGCAGCTCGCGAAAGAAGACGCGCTGTTCGCCGGCGAGCCGCCCGCCGTCGACGAGGGCGCCGCGCCCGGCAAGCCCGATCCGGCGCAGCCGACCGCGGTGCTGCTCGTCGGCAAGCATCGCGGCGCGAGCATGCACGCGCTCTTGTGGGTGAACCGGCTCTTCCCCGGGCACTTTCGCAACGTGATTTTTCTGGCGGTCGGCGAAGTCGACGCGAAGAGCTACGACGGCGAGGAGCATCTGGAACGGCTGCGGCACGCGATCACGTCGTCGCTCGACTACTACGTCGCGCACTGCCGGCGCCACGGGATCGCGGCCGACTACCGGATCGCGTTCGGCACGCATCCGATCGTGGAATTCATGCGCCTCGCCGACGAGACGATGGACGAGTTTCCGAACAGCGTCTGCTTCGCGAGCAAGCTGATCTTCCGGCGCGTGAATTTCCTGACCGCGTGGCTGCACAACCAGACGCCCGTCGAATTGCAGGCGCGGCTGCATCAGCAGGGGCGGCAGATGGTGTTGTTGCCGATGAATGTCGGGTAAGCGGCGCGCCCGGGAGCGTCGCCGCGCCGCGCGTCAGGGCTTCTTGCCGGCGCTCCCCGCCAGATCGATCGCCGAGCTCGAGCCGACCTGCGCGCGCAACTGGAACTTCTGGATCTTCCCGGTCGACGTCTTCGGCAGCTCGCCGAACCGCACCGCCTTCGGGATCTTGAACGCGGCGAGCAGCAGCCGGCAGTGCGCGATGATCTCCTCCTCGGTCGCGCTCATCCCTTCGCGCAGCTCGACGAACGCGCACGGCACCTCGCCCCATTTCGGGTCCGGCAGCGCGACGACCGCCGCGACCGCGACGGCCGGATGCCGGTACAGCGCGTCCTCGACCTCGATGCTCGAAATGTTCTCGCCGCCCGAGATGATGATGTCCTTGCGGCGGTCCCTGATCCGGATGTAGCCGTCGGGCGTGAGCACGCCCAGGTCGCCCGTGTGGAACCAGCCGCCCGCGAACGCCTCGTCGGTCGCGTGCGGGTTCTTCAGATAGCCCTTCATGCAGATGTTGCCGCGGAACATGATCTCGCCGAGCGTCTCGCCGTCCGCCGGCACGGGCGCCATCGTGTCGGGATCGAGCACCGTCGCGCCCGCCTGCAGGTGGTAGCGCACGCCCTGCCGCGCGTTCAGCTGCGCGAGCTCCTCGTCGGGCAGCGATTCCCAGTGCGACTGCTTCGCGCAGACCGTCGCCGGGCCGTACACCTCGGTGAGCCCGTAGACGTGCGTGAGATCGAAGCCGATCTCCTTCATCTTCGCGATCACCGCGGGCGCGGGCGCCGCGCCCGCGACGAACGCATGCACCTTGTGCGCGATCCCCTCGCGCCATTGCGCGGGCGCGTTCGCGATCGCGCCCTGCACGATCGGCGCGCCGCTGTAGTGCGTGACGCGCTCGCGCCGGATCAGGTCGAGCACGAGCTTCGCGTCGAACTTGCGCAGGCACACGTTCACGCCCGCGCGCGCCGCGACCGCCCACGGAAAGCACCAGCCGTTGCAGTGGAACATCGGCAGCGTCCACAGGTAGACCGCGTGCTTCGGCATGTCCCATTCGAGGATGTTGCTGATCGCGGCCAGGTACGCGCCTCGGTGGTGATAGACGACGCCCTTCGGATCGCCCGTCGTCCCCGACGTGTAGTTCAGCGCGATCGCCTCCCATTCGTCGGACGGCGGCTTCCATGCGTACGCGGGATCGCCGCCCGCGAGGAACGCCTCGTAGTCGGTCGCGCCACGGAAACGGGCCGGATCGGCGGGCATCGCGTCGGCGACGCTGACGATCGCGAGCCCCGGCACCTCGAGCGCCGCGCGGTGCGCGAACTCCGCGTACTCGGTATCGACGATCAGCACCTTCGCCTCGCCGTGGCGCAGCATGAACAGCATCGACGGGATATCGAGCCGCGTGTTCAGCGCGTTGAGGACGGCGCCTGCCATCGGCACGCCGAAGTGCGCCTCGATCATCTGCGGAATGTTCGGCAGCAGCGCGGCGACCGTGTCGCCCCGCCCGACGCCCGCGCGCTCGAGCGCGCTCGCGAGCCGCCGTGCGCGCGCGTAGGTTTCGCTCCATGTGCGGCGCACGTCGCCGTGCACGACGGCGAGGCGAGCGCCGTACACCTCGGCCGCGCGCGCGATGAAATCGATCGGCGTGAGCGGCACGTAATTGGCGTCGCGCTTGCCGAGTCCCTCCTCGAACCTCTGCGTCATGATGTCGTCTCCTGCAAGGCTCGCGCCTCGATATCGTTGGTTTGTGGTCCAATTGGACAAGCCTACTCGCGGCCATTGTGAGCCGTCTGTCACCCAAGCGACAGACTCCCCGCCGGCGACCGCGCGTATTCCCTATCCTCGCAAACCCTGTGTGATGCAAGACGACGCTCGAGCCGAGGTTCAAGCCGACGCCCAAACGATTCGCCGCGCGCCGCCGCTCGACGCGCCGCCAGCCGATACGGCCGGCGCGACCGGGCCCGGCGATCTTCGCGCGCTCTTCTCCCACTGCGGCTGGTTCAACGCGCTCGCGCCCGAGCACCAGGCGCTCGTCGTCGCGCAGTCGCACGCCGAGCATCGCGACGCGGGCGAGTGGGTCGCGCGCCGGCAGGCGCCCACCGAATACTGGATCGGCGTGCATCGCGGGCTCGTGAAGCTCGCGATCTACAACGCGTCCGGGCGCGGCTGCACGTTCTCCGGCGTGCCGTCGGGCGGCTGGTTCGGCGAAGGCAGCGTGATCAAGCGCGAGCTGCGCAAGTACGACGTGATCGCGGTCCAGCGCTCGCTCGTGCTGTTCGTGCCGACCGCGACGTTCCATGCGCTCCTCGACAGCAGCCTGCCGTTCACGGGCTTCGTGATCCGCCAGTTGAACAACCGGATGGGCGAGTTCATCGCGTCGATCCAGAACAGCCGGCTGCTCGACGTGAACGCGCGCGTCGCGCAGTCGCTCGCGCAGCTCTTCAATCCCGACTTGTATCCGGACACCGGCGCGACGCTCGCGATCTCGCAGGAGGAACTCGGGATGCTCGTCGGCGTGTCGCGGCAGCGGATCAATCAGGCGCTCCGGCACCTCGAGCGGCTCGGCGCACTGCGTGTCGCGTACAACCAGATCGACGTGCTCGATCTGCCGAGGCTCGCGGCGTTCGGGATGGAGCAGATCTGACGAAGGGCCGCCGCGACGCTCGGGCGGCCTGTGGGCGGCCCGAGGGCGGCTGAGCCGTGCGTCGACGGGCGTCGCACGCACGCGCCGCCGCTCGACGACATCTATCTGTGCGGCGGCCGGGTTGTCGCCGTCATATCTGGTCCGCGCGTTCGACGCGCGATACGGGATGAATCCGCATGCGTCTCTCGCGAACCGGCGCATTCGATACGGCGGCGCGCGGTTGAAGCTCGGCCGGCCGATCGCCGACGTCGCGCTCGATGCCGGCTTCGCCGATCAGGCGCATGTTCAGCGGGCGTTCTGAAAAGTGGTCGCGGCGATGCCGGGGCAGTATCGGGGGTGATGCGGGATGTTCGGTGGTGTTTGAACGGAAGCCGCTTTCTCAATCACGTTCGTTTTCGGGCTCACCGAGTAGACGCGCTTTCAGTGATATTTCAGGATTTCCGAGCCCTGCCATTGAAATGTCATGGCACCGCGCAGCGAAGACGAAATAACTTGCCGATTGCCGCTGAGCGGCCATCAAGCATCGTCGCGATCCAGCGTGAAACCGCCGCTGCCGCACTCACAGCCGGACACGTGGAAGCCCGAACGCGGCACGACCCTGTCTGGTGGCCGACGCGAAATCGATCCAGCATCGAGTGAGCGGGCGGCACGTACGACGATCGATTTGCCGGCGCTCCCTAACGCCCCGCTAGAACAGTTTCGGCCGAGGCGTCTCCCGCTTGATTCGCGCGCGCTGTCTGGACACAGCACTTGCCATTTTCCGCTTGCGCTCGGCGGTCGGCTTCTCGTAGAAGCAACGGGCGCGCAACTCCTGAATCAGTCCGGCTTTCTGGATTTCCCTGCGGAACCGCCGAAGCGCGACATCGACGGGTTCATTGAGCTTCAAAACGATTTTGGTCATATCTGCCTTGTGGAAAGTCGCGCGGGGGGCTTGCGGCGCGAACCGTCGCCCGGTATCGCAACGCGCTTCGCCCGCGAAATCAAATGTTCGACCCGGCTCCTCACGCGGGAGGAATATGCGCGGCGCGTTCATCATCGATGCGCCGCGTATCACGCAAGCGCGCTGTCGATCGATAGCTGCTACGGCAGCATCCAGTTCTCGCCGCCGTGCCGATCGATGAGGCCTTTGGCGTATTCGAGCGACGCGCGTCGCGCGGCACCGGCGGTCGAAAACGGTGGGCTCTCGTCCAGCTTGTACGTATCGCTGCACGTCAATGCCGTATCGGTGTCGCGCAGGCAGATCTTCACGGCCGCGTCGAAACCGTCGTCGTAATTGCGGCTCGCGCCGTCCGTCGTTTGCGTGTGAGCGTAGATCAATGGATAGATTTCGAAGCCGCGATACAGGTGCATGCTCATGTCCGACTCCTGACGATCATTTCGGAATGTTGTCGCTGATGGTGACGGACCGCCGTTGCACGCCATGCGCATGGCAGTTCGGAATGGGAGGGAGGTCGAACGATCGACGGCGGGAACGGGCGTACGAAGAACGTAGCGATCGATATGGCCTGTCGTCGGGGAGCGCGGTGTTCCGGCCCGACGTGCGAACCATGATACGCCAATTGCACAGCGAGCCTGCAATTTATATTTCATTTCGGCCGTCGACTCCGTCAGCGCCCGGCATCGCGAGCCGAGCGCGGGAACCGGGCGCACCGCGCATCGAGTCGATGCGGCATAAGCGTTCGCGCACCGCCCCTCAATTCGTCGGCGGATGGTCAAGGCTGCGCTGCCTGAGTCTCGCCAGTAAAATCGCTTGACCGAATCAGCAACAGCACGTACAGTCCGCCCCAGAAGTCTTCAAGAAGCGCGATTGCTGCTCATCATTAACCGCACACCGCGGTATTCGTTGTCCTCTCCCTCCTTGATTCTTTTTCGTGCCCAAGTCGAGGTGCGCGTCTTCGTTCGTCTACATCAAAGGATTTTCATGGATACCGGTATCGTCAAGTGGTTCAACGACAGCAAGGGATTCGGTTTTATTACGCCCGACAGCGGCAAGGACGACTTGTTCGCCCACTTCTCCGAAATTCGCGGTGATGGCTTCCGCACGCTCGTCGAAGGCCAGCACGTGAGCTTCGAAACGAAGCAGGGCCCGAAGGGTCTGCAGGCATCCAACATCAAGCCGCTCTGATTCGCATCGGTACGTACCTGCCTGCCGTGCAGGAAACCATTCCCCGCGGCGCACGGCCTTGACCGGCTTGGCCGGTGCGGTCGGACGCCTCCGGCCTTTGCGCATGCGGCCTCCCGCGATTCATCAGCCATTGCCGCACGTGACGGACATCGCCTGTCGGCGCTCAGGCCCGATGGGCAGGCCAATCGCATCGTGCACGATGCCTGCCGATTCATCGTGATGCCGCGGTCGAAACACTGGAGCGACATGAGCCGGCAACGTTCGCGCAACACCAAGGCGGCGAAGCGAGCCAGGACGACACCGGCGCTCGGTGCCACCCTCAATTGGGGGCCGCCGAAAGCGGCGACACCCGTTACGTCGCGCACGGACGCGCCCCCGACCACGAAACGCTAGCAGTCGACGTCGGAAGCCGGCACGTAGCATCGCATCCGCGCGACGCGTGTGTTTGCGCGCCGTCTCAACGTCAAGCCCGTATCCCCGTTGCCCGTTGCCGTTACCCGGCAGCCCGCAACGCGGCCGCACCAGTGAATTCGGTGAGTTATTGGAGACATCAATTTGGCAAAGGAAGATCTACTGGAACTGGACGGCGTCGTCGACGAGGTCCTGCCCGACAGCCGTTATCGTGTGATACTGGAGAATGGGGTAGTCGTCGCCGCTTACGCGTCCGGGCGCCTGCGAAAGAACCGTATCCGCATTCTCGCGGGCGACCGCGTCAGACTCGAGTTGTCACTTTACGACTTGACGAAAGGCCGCATCAATTATCGACACAAGGACGAACGCGCTGCGGTCAGCGCATCGCGATCGCGAATTCACCGACGCTGATAACGGCGTCAATGACGCTTCTGTCCAAACAGACGGCCGCACGGAGCTTCCGCGCGGCCGCGACAATGTGTAGCGCGTAACGGCGTCGACGACGCCGATCACCGGCAATCGAATGCAAGCGACTCGCACACGCGCATTCGCCGTCACATGCACGAAAGCGAGCGTGACGCTACGTCCCGCGCGCCCTGTCAATTTGTCTCGCCCCATCCTTCCGTCCTTCGTTCCGTATCGGGCATGCCGGCACCATTCGTGGCACCGCGACGGCCGGGTTCAGGGGAGCGCACCCAGCATGCATGCTGGAACAGCACTACACGCGACCATGCTATCCAACACATCAATTTGTTATGCGAAGTTCAATCATCAAACATTACCGCGGTTACGCGATCTCGCCATCCGCTCACCGCTTGCCTGACGGATGCTTTTCGTCCAATCTCACGCTCCGTCGATCCGACGTGAGTAACGGGGCGACATCCTATGAGTTCTACTCGCTAGAGTACTTTGGCAGTGAAGAGGCCGCGCTCCGCCATTCGGATCGCTGGGCCCGCGAATGGATCGACAACAGGGGTTGATCCTCCTCGCGTCGCGCGCCATCTCCTTTATTCGGCTTGCCGCCCCTTCAGCCCGGCCGCATTGCACTCATCATCCGTCCGCCGGCGCGCATATCGTCAGCCGAAGTGCGCAAGCAACCATTGCTGCGCCCAGCGCTGCGCATAGCCGACCGCATCCTCGCGCAGGTCGAAGCCGGCAAGATCGCCGCTCAGATGAACATCGTATTCGTCTCCGTTCGCACGATTCGCACTGATGCGCGCATGAGCGATATACTCGCCGTCGGCGCGGCGCGGCGTCGGATCGATACGAAATCTCGTGGTCGTGAATTGCATAAACGCTCCTTCTTCGTCACGCCCGAATCGCACCACATCCAGGACACAGCAGGGTTGTATCGGGCCCGTCAATCGCTTTCCGTGCTCAGAAGCACCATGATTTCGCCGGCTTCGCGGGCCGTCTCTCCGTCTTCCGCACCGCCCTCGCTCAATCTTGCGCGAATCGATGCGAACATCCGGAATGCACTCGCGTCGACTTCATAGCGCCGTTCGTCGATCAGGCGTTCCAGTTCCACTTCCGCGTCGGCCGGCAGGTACCGCTCGACAAAACGGGCACCGTCGCCCCGGATCGAGCGCAACAGGTCGAATCTCTTCATATCGCCACTCCGGTGTCACCGGCATGTCGCCGGCATGAAACTGAAAATATGTCGCCGCTATCGTGTGACACCGGTTTCGCAGGGCGGGCAGCGGTGAGCGTAGTTGAGTAGAAGCGCAGGACCGAAGGAACGACCGGAAACACGTGATGTGGCCGATCTGACGCGGATCGCCCACGTCGAATGTACTTGCCACGGGCCCGCTCCATAGCACCGCCCTGTCAGCGAATTTCAGATTGCACGGCCACGCCGACATCGGACGTACATTGTCGATGCAGCCTTATGCTACGCGCATCGCCACGCATGTACAGCGAAATCTATGGGGCGGGCACAGGTTGGGAATCGATGCGCGCGGCCGCTAAACCTCAAGCCAATACGCCCCCGCCCCGCCCAGCTCGCCACCGACAGAGAACAAATCGCCAGTTAGATCGCCGCGAAGCGCCAGACGAGCGCGGCGTCGCCGTCCGCCGAATAGCCCCCCATCCCCGCGACGGACGCGAGCCACGCCTTCGTATTGAGCCGCTGCATCGCCGCGCCGCGCTCGGCCAAAGGCCTGCCCGCGCCGCTCGTTGTTTCGCCGGCGTCGATGCGCCCATCATCGATCGCGAGCCGATACGCGAGATACAGCAGAAACGCCGCGACGCCGCACTGAATCGCCTCCGCGACGAACGGCCCTCGTTCGAGCATCGCGTGCATGCCGCGGCCGATCGCGACGAACAACGCGACGAAGCCGAGCGCCGCGCCCGCCACGTGGCGCAGACTGGCCGCGACGCCGTAACGCGCGCCCGCGCTCAGCGCGACGCGATTGACGGGGTCGGGTCGGAGGTGATCGACGCGGCCAGCGCGAAGGCTGCCATCGAAAGCGGAACGCCCATGTGGATTCATCGAATGCACTCGTTCATCGATAGGGACGGCACGAACGCGCGTATTGAGCGGAACCGCCCATGCGCCGGCAAAGCGGCCGACTTGGTGACTTGGTGACTGTGCGCCGAAGCCCGAGCCAAAACCAACGTCGACGCCGACAAAAAAACAGAAAAACGGCACGGCGAATGGACGTGCCTTCACGACGCGCGACCTGCGATGCCGAGCCCGCAACCACAGTTGGCATCGGCAATCGCCGTGAGCGGCGAGCCGGAGACCGGCGAGCGACGACCGACCACCAGCGACCAGCGATCGCAACGCGACAAACCCGCCGCAATCGCCATCGATCAGAACGAGCATCGATCGCAACCTGCAACTCGTCCCCATGCCGCACCCAAGCCCGCCAATCATCGGCCGGATGCCACACCCCGATCCGGCCGGTCCGGCAAAGCCTGCGCGCCGACGCCCGCCCCGCCCGATTCCTCCGACGATCCGTTCCTGACAAATCCGCCATCTTCGCGTCAGCGACACGTCCGGCGCGCTTTTTTATCATGCGATCCCGACCACCGACGCAACGCCCGCCCGTCTGAGCACCCGCCCTCCATGTGGATCGTCAATCTCGCGCTCAAGCGCCCGTACACGTTCATCGTGATGGCCATCATGATCCTGCTGGCCACGCCTCTCGCGCTGATGCGCACGCCGACCGACGTGCTGCCGTCGATCGACATTCCGGTCATCAGCGTGATCTGGAATTACAACGGCCTGTCCGCGCAGGAGATGACCGACCGGATCACGTCCGTCCACGAGCGCACGCTGACGACGACCGTCAGCAACATCCAGCACATCGAATCGCAGACGCTGCCCGGCATCGCGATCATCAAGATCTTCCTGCAGCCCGGCGCGAGCACGCAGACGGCGATCGCGCAGACGGTGTCGGCCGCGCAGGCGATCGTGCGGCAGATGCCGCAGGGCGCGACGCCGCCACTCATCATCAGTTACTCGGCGTCGAGCATTCCGGTGATCCAGCTCGGGCTGTCGAGCCAGTCGATGAGCGAGCAGCAGCTCGCCGACGTCGCGATGAACTTCCTGCGCCCGCAACTGATCACGATTCCCGGCGCGCAGGTGCCCTACCCGTACGGCGGCCGCACGCGCGTGATCTCCGTCGATCTCGACACGCAGGCGCTGCTCGCGAAGGGCATGACGCCCGCCGACATCGTCAATGCAGTCAACGCTCAGAACCTCGTGCTGCCGACCGGCACCGCGAAAATCGGCCAGACCGAATACCGCGTCGGCACGAACGCGTCGCCGGACACGCTCGCCGAGCTGAACCGGCTGCCGGTGCGGACGACGGGCGGCGCGACGATCTATCTGTCAGACGTCGCGCACGTGCGCGACGGCTTCACGCCGCAGACGAACGTCGTGCGCAAGGACGGCGAGCGCGGCGTGCTCGTGTCGGTGCTCAAGAGCGGCGACGCGTCGACGCTCGCCGTCGTCAACACGCTGAAGGCGCTGCTGCCGTCGGTCGAGAACACGCTGCCCGAGGATCTGAAAATCACGCCGCTCTTCGATCAGTCGGTGTTCGTCGACGCGGCGATCCAGGGCGTGATTCACGAGGCGCTGATCGCCGCCGCGCTGACCGCGATGATGATCCTGCTGTTCCTCGGCAACTGGCGCGGCACGCTCATCATCGCGATCTCGATTCCGCTGTCGATCTTCACGTCGCTGCTCGCGCTCGCCGCGCTCGGCGAAACGATCAACATCATGACGCTCGGCGGCCTCGCGCTCGCGGTCGGCATTCTCGTCGACGACGCGACGGTCACGATCGAGAACATCGAACGCCATCTGCATCTGGGCTCCGACCTGCGCACGGCGATCCTCGAGGGCGCGGGCGAGATCGCAGTGCCCGCGCTCGTGTCGACGCTCTGCATCTGCGTCGTGTTCGTGCCGATGTTCTTCCTCACGGGCGTCGCGCGCTATCTGTTCGTGCCGCTCGCCGAGGCGGTGGTGTTCGCGATGCTCGCGTCGTACGTGCTGTCGCGCACGCTCGTGCCGACGCTCGCGATGCTGCTGTTCGGCAAGCACCGCCCGGGCATCGGCCCAGCCGCGCCCGCCGCGCGGCCGTCGCGCTTCGCGCGCTTTCATCATGCGTTCGAGCGCGCGTTCGAGCGGCTGCGCGCGGGCTACATCGTGCTGCTGAGCGTGCTGCTCGTGCGCCGCCGCTTCCATGCGTCGCTCTTTCTCGGCTTCTGCGTGCTGTCGACGGGCCTCGTGTTCGCGCTCGGCCGCGACTTCTTCCCGAGCGTCGACGCGGGCAACCTCCGCCTGCACATGCGCGCGCCGACCGGCTACCGGATCGAGGAAACCGCGCGGCTCGCCGACCAGGTCGAGCAGACGATCCGCGAAGCGGTGCCGGCCGCCGAGCTCGGCACGATCGTCGACAATCTCGGGCTGCCGGTGAGCGGCATCAACCTGTCGTACAGCAACGCGGGCACGATCGGCACGCTCGACGGCGAGATCCTGATCGCGCTCAAGCCCGGCCACGCGAGCGCGCAGCGCTACGTCGAGCAGTTGCGCGGCCTCTTGCCCGCGCGCTTTCCGGGCGTCGAGTTCTTCTTCCAGCCGTCGGACATCGTCACGCAGATCCTGAACTTCGGGCAGCCGGCCGCGATCGACGTGCAGGTGCAAGGCGCCGACCTCGCGTCGAACATGGCGATCGCGAGCCGGCTGATGAAGCGCGTGCGCGCGATTCCCGGCGCCGTCGACGCGCACGTCCTGCAACGCAACGACGAGCCGAGCCTCACGGCCGACATGGACCGCACGCGCATGCAACAGCTCGACCTGTCCGCGCAGAACGTCGCGCAGAACCTGCTGATCTCGCTCGCCGGCACGTCGCAGACCGCGCCGTCGTTCTGGGTGAATCCGAAGACGGGCGTGCAATATCCGCTGACGATCCAGACGCCGCAATACCAGGTCGGCTCGGTCGGCGACCTGCTCGCGACGCCCGTGTCGGCGAGCGGCCGCGCGGGCGCGCCGTACCAGCTGCTCGGCAATCTCGTCGACATCGTGCCGGGCGTGTCGCCCGCCGTCGTCACGCATTACAACATCCGCCCGGTGATCGACCTGCTCGTGAGCGTCGAGGGCCGCGACCTCGGCTCGGTCGCGACCGAGATCGGCCGCGCGATCGACGACGCGCGCGCGACGCTGCCGCGCGGCACGACGATCACGATGCGCGGCCAGGTGGAGACGATGCGCACGTCGTATCTCGGCCTCGGCGCGGGCGTCGCGATGGCGATCGTGCTCGTCTATCTGCTGATCGTCGTGAACTTCCAGTCGTGGCTCGATCCGCTCATCATCGTGAGCGCGATGCCCGCCGCGCTCGCCGGCATCGCGTGGATGCTGTTCATCACCGGCACGCACCTGTCGGTGCCGGCACTCACGGGCGCGATCATGACGGTCGGCGTGGCGACCGCGAACAGCATTCTCGTCGTCGCGTTCGCGCGGCAGCGGCTCGAGGCCGGCGCGCCGCCGCTCACGGCCGCGCTCGAGGCGGGCGCGACGCGAATCCGCCCGGTGCTGATGACCGCGCTCGCGATGATCATCGGCATGATCCCGATGGCGCTCGGCCTGGGCGTCGGCGCCGAGCAGAACGCGCCGCTCGGCCGCGCGGTGATCGGCGGCCTGCTGCTCGCGACCGTCTCGACGCTGCTGTTCGTGCCGCTCGTGTTCGCGGGCGTCCACCAGCGGCTCGCGAAGCGCCGCGCGCGCCGCGCCGCGGCCGAGCGTGCCGGCGACGCCGCGCCCCGTTCCGTTGACCCGAATTGAGAACCGGTTGAATCCATGGAAGAGAAACATCACAGCTCCGTCGTCATACACGTAGACGAATCCGGTCTCGATCTGCCCGCGCGCGCGCAAATGTGGAAGCGCGCGCAATGGGCGCTCGCCGCCGTCGGGCTTCTGCTCGCGGCGGGCGGGCTCCGCACGCTCGTCGCCGACTGGAGCCGCGCGAACCGGCTCGACGCGCTCGCCGCGCAGAACGCGCGCCAGTACGTGAGCGTCGTGCAGCCGAGCGCGGCGACGGGCGCGAGCCGCCTCACGCTGCCCGGCACGCTGCGCGGCTACGTCGAGGCGCCGATCTACGCGCGCGCGAGCGGCTACGTGCTGCGCTGGCGCGCGGACATCGGCGCGCGCGTGAAACAGGGCGAGCTGCTCGCCGAGCTCGACACGCCCGAGCTCGATCAGGAGCTTGCGCAGGCGGTCGCGCAGCGGCAGCAGGCCGAATCGACGCTCGCGCTCGCGAAAACGTCGCTCGATCGCGCGAGGCAGCTGCGCGAGCGCGATGCGGTGTCGCAGCAGGAGCTCGACGATCGGCAAGGCGCGTACAACCAGGGCGTCGCGAACGTCGCCGCCGCCGCCGCGAACATGCGGCGCCTCACCGAGCTGAAATCGTTCCAGAAGATCGTCGCGCCGGTCGACGGGATCGTCACCCAGCGCAACATCGACGTAGGCGATCTCGTCAACGCGGGCAACAGCGGCGCGGGCCGCGCGCTCTTCACGGTCGTGCAGGCGGACCGGCTGCGCCTCTACGTGCAGGTGCCGCAGGCATATGCGCAACAGGTGCGGCTCGGCCAGCACGTGGGCGTCGCGCAGCCCGAGCTGCCGGGGCAGACGTTCGACGGCACGATCACGCACACCGCGCAGGCGATCGACGTTGCAACGCGCACGCTGCAAATCGAGATCACGCTGCCGAACGGCGACGGCAAGCTGATGCCGGGCGCCTACGTGAAGGCGACGCTGCCGATGGCGCCGGCCGGCAACCTGACGATTCCGGCGAACACGCTGCTGTTCCGCGCGGAGGGGCCGAGCGTCGCGGTGGTCGAGGCGAACGGGCAGATCCGGCTGCATCGCGTGACGATCGCGCGCACGCTCGGGCAGACGCTCGAAATCGACGGCGGCCTCGCGCCGGCCGACCGGATCGTGCTGAATCCGAGCGATTCGCTCGCGAACGGCGACGCGGTGATCGTCGCGCAGCCGCCGAAGAGCGGGCGGGCCGCGCCGATGCCCGCGCAGGCGGCCGGAGCGCGGACGTGAGCGCGCGCATCGCGTTCGGCGCGCGCGGTCGGCGCGGGGGGCTTCGGCCGTTCGCGTCGTCGGGATCGGTTCGGGCGGTTCGGGCGGTTCGGGCGATGATCCGGGCGGTCCACTCGATCCGGGCGGTCCGGGCGGTCCGGGTTGTCCCGGTTGTCCCGGTTGTCCCGGTGATCTCGCCGATCGGTGCGGTCGACGCGGTCGATGTGATCGATACGATCGGCGCGGTCGGCGCGGTCGATGTAATCGATACGGTTAATACGTCTGTCGCGATCAAGCCGCACGGATCGACCGGCGCGCGAAAACCGTCGCGAGCGCCGGACTTCGCCCTTTCGTCGGCTTGCACCGATTCGTCCGCCTTTGCCAATTCGTTCACCCTCGCCGGTTCGCCCACCTTCGCCAATTCGTCCACCCTCGCCGGTTCGTCCGCCTTCGCCAATTCGTCCACCCTCGCCGGTTCGCCCACCTTCGCCAATTCGTCCACCCTTGCCGATTCGCCCACCCTCGCCAGTTCGCACACCTTCGCCGATTCGGCCGCGCTCACCCGTTCGCGCACCTCCGCCGATTCAGCCACCCCCGCCAGTTCGCCCGAAATTCGCTGCTCGCTTCAATCGCCGTATACAAGCGGCGCGCCGAATTCGCCGAATTCTCCCGATCTGCCGCCGCCCGAATCGCGTTCACGCCGGCCGCACCGCCCGCTCGCGTTGCTCGCGCTAGCCGCGTTCGCGCTCGCCGGCTGCACGGTTGGCCCGGACTACCGCCGCCCGCCCGTCGACACGCCCGCCGCCTGGTCCATCGGCCCGGCCGATTCGTACTGGCGGCCCGCCGCGCCCGCGCGCGCATCGCTCGCGCCCGACTGGTGGCGCGCGTTCGGCGATCCGCTCCTCGACGAGCTCGAAACCCGCGCGCTCGCGCACAACCCGAGCGTGCAGGCGATCGCCGCGCGCTACGACCAGGCGCAGGCGACGCTCGCGTCGGTCGCGTCCGCGCAATGGCCGAGCGCGGGCCTCGCCGCCGGCGCGTCGCGCGCGCGGATCTCGGCCGACCGCCCGCTCACGAACTACGCGCAGGCGAATCATTCGACCGTGCAGAACGACATGCAGATCGGCGCGACGGTCAGCTACGAGCCGGACCTGTTCGGCCGGATTCGCCGCTCGGTCGAGTCCGCGCAGGCGTCGACGGACCAGGCGCGCGACGACCTCGCGAACGCACGCCTCGTGATGACGGCGAACCTCGCGACGAGCTACCTCGCACTGCGCGAGACCGACGCGGAGATCGACGTGCTGAACCGCTCGGTCGCGCTGCAGCGCAAAGCGCTCGACTTCGTGTCCGCGCAGCATGACCTGGGCGCCGTGTCCGGCCTCAATCTGATGCAGCAGAAGGCGCAGCTCGACGCGACGCGCACGCAGGCGCAACTGCTGCTCAATCAGCGCGCGCAGCTCGAGCACGCGATCGCGACGCTCGCCGGCACGCCCGCGCCGGCGTTCTCGATCCCGCCGCGCGTACAGACGCTCGCCGCGCCGACGCTGCCCGCCGGGCTGCCGAGCGAGCTGCTGCAGCGCCGGCCGGACGTCGCTTCGGCCGAGCGCGCGATGGCGGCCGCCAATGCCGAAATCGGCGTCGCGCGCGCCGCGTATTTCCCGCGCATCACGCTCTCGCCCGCGCTCGGCTGGGACGCGACCCGCTTCGCGAGCCTCTTCACGGCGCCGAGCCTGCTGTGGTCGGTCGGCGCGTCGCTCGCGCAGCCGCTGTTCGAGGGCGGCCGGCTCGCGGCAGGCGTCGCGTACGCGCAGGCGGGCTACGCGGCCGCGCAGGCGAACTACCGGCAAACCGTGCTGACCGCGTTCGAGGAAGTGCAAAACGCGGTAACCGGGCTGTCGGTGCTCGACGAGGCCGAGCGCCGCGCGCGGGCGGCCGTCGACGATGCGCAGCGGCTCGTCGGCCTCGCGCAGGACCGCTACGCGGGCGGCCTGACCGCGTACATCGACGTGATCGGCGCGCAGCAGCAGTTGCTCGCGAGCGAGCGGCAGGAAGTGCAGATTCGCGGGCAGCGCGCGGCGCTCGTCGTGTATCTGGCGAAGGCGCTCGGCGGCGGGTGGAGCGCGGTGGAGACGGAAGAGGCGCAGCGGCCGGCAGGCGGCGCTCCGATGCCGGCCGCTGCGTCGCGGGATGCCGCGACGCGCGCGGCGGCGAACGGAACCGGAGCCGGAGTCGGAGTCGGAGTCGGAGTCGGAGTCGGAGTCGGGAACGAGGCTGGAACAGGCGAAGCCGCCGCGTCGACCGCCTTCGTGCCGGCTACTGCCGCGTCGGCCACTGCGACATCGGCCGTTTCCGCGCCGGCCGCATCCACGTCGGCCGCATCCGCGCCGGCCGCATCCGCATGGCTCGCCGTCACGCCAGCCGAATCCGCACGATCCGCCGGGATGGGCGCACAATCTACGGCGAACGCCGGGGCGACGCCGGCCGCCGCCCCGCCCCGGCGGCCGGCCGACGCGGCATAGCGGCACGCGACCGGCACAACGGGACAGAACATGAAAGTACTGATCGTCGAAGACGAAGCGAAAGTGGTCGATTACCTGAAGAGCGGCCTCGCCGACGAGGGCTGGGTCGTCGATGCCGCGACCGACGGTGAGGAAGGCGCATGGATGGCGCTCGAGTACGACTACGACGTCGTCGTCCTCGACGTGATGCTGCCGAAACTCGACGGCTTCGGCGTGCTCGGGGCGCTGCGCGCGCACAAGGACACGCCCGTCATCATGCTGACCGCGCGCGACCGCGTCGACGACCGCGTACGCGGCCTGCGCGGCGGCGCCGACGACTACCTGACGAAGCCGTTCTCGTTCCTCGAGCTCGTCGAGCGGCTGCGCGCGCTCACGCGCCGCGCGCGCGTGCAGGAATCGACGCTGATCTCGATCGGCGATCTGCGCGTCGACCTGATCAGCCGCCGCGCGACGCGCAACGGCGTGCGGCTCGACCTCACCGCGCAGGAATTCCAGTTGCTCGGCGTGCTCGCACGCCGGCGCGGCGAGGTGCTGTCGAAGACGACGATCACCGAGCTCGTCTGGGACGTGAACTTCGACAGCAACGCGAACGTCGTCGAGACCGCGATCAAGCGGCTGCGCGCAAAGCTCGACGGCCCGTTCGCGGACAAGCTGCTGCACACGATCCGCGGAATGGGCTACGTGCTCGAGGAACGCGCGGAAGAGGACGCGGAGGCCAAACGCTCATGACGCGCTCGATTTCCAGGCGGCTGTCGGTGCTGTTCGGCGTCGCGTCGCTGTTCGTGTTCACGCTCGTCGGCGTCGGCCTGTTCGCGATGATGGAGCGGCAACTGTTCGCCGAGCTGCGCGCGACGCTCGACACGCGCACGAAGATCGCCGCGATGATCGTGTCGCACGGCACGACGGCCGCGCGCTTCAAGATCACGCAGGACAAGCTCGCCGATCTCGAGCCGCCCGACGGCTCGACCCGCTATCACGTCGACAGCGCCGATCCGGCGTTCCGCTTCGGCAAGCCGGTCGAAGGCGAGCCCGACGGGCCCGCCGCGGACGGCTTCCTGCGGCTGCGCCCGCCCGGCAGCGAATACGACGTGATGACGAAGACCGTCGCGCTGCCCGCGAGCGGCGAGCGCCCGGCGCTCACGCTCGTCGTGTCGACCGCGTGCGAGCGCACGCAGAAGATGCTGCGGCACATCATGCTGACGCTCGCCGCGCTGATCGCGGCGGCGACGCTCGCGACGCTGCTGCTGAGCCGCGCGGTCACGCGCGTCGGGCTCGCGCCGCTCGCGCGGCTGTCGCGCGAGGCCGCGTCGCTCGGCCCCGCGAACCGGCGCCGGCGGCTGCACACCGACGCGCTGCCGCGCGAGCTGCACGATCTCGCGAGCTCGTTCAACGGCGCGCTCGAACGGATCGAGCACGCGCACGAGCGGCTCGAATCGTTCAATGCGGACGTCGCGCACGAATTGCGCACGCCCGTGAGCATCCTGATCGGCCAGACGCAGGTCGCGCTCGCGCGCGAGCGCTCGGCCGAGCGGCTGCGCGAGACGCTCGAATCGAATCTCGAGGAGTTCGAGCGGCTGCGGATCATCGTCAACGACATGCTGTTCCTCGCGCGCCGCGACCGCGGCGAGCGCGCGACCGATCTCGCCGACGTGTCGCTCGCGGCCGAGGTCACGCGCATGCTCGCGTTTCTCGACATGTCGTTCGACGACGCGCAACTGCGCGCCGAGCTCGCCGGCGACGCGCGCGCGAGCGTCGATCCGTCGCTGTTCGGCCGCGCGATGACGAACCTGCTGATCAACGCGATCCAGCACACGCGGCCGGACAACACGATCCGCGTGACGATCGCGGCGCGCGGCGAAACCGTCGAGATCGCGGTGTCGAACCCGGGCGAGCCGATCGACGCGGCCGCGCGCGCGCATCTGTTCGAGCGCTTCTACCGGATCGAGGAAGCGCGCGCGAACAGCAACGAGAATCACGGCCTCGGGCTGTCGATCGTGAAGGCCGTCGCCGAGATGCACGGCGGCGCCGTGTTCGTGTCGTGCGAACGCGGCTGGAACACGATCGGGTTCTCGGTCGCCGCGCGGCCCGCCGACGCCGAGCCGCAGGCGCACGACGCGCGCACGGCGGCAGCCGGGCCGCGGCCTACGCTGAAGACGACTTGAGCGGCCGGCGCGTTCGATGTCGCCGACGCCGCGCCGCCCATGCCGCCCCGCGCGCGTCGATGCGCGCGGCGCCCGCGGCCCCCGTCGCCGAAAGCCGCCGCCCCGCCCCATCGCCGAGCGCATGCGAGCGCGCATGCGGCTCAGCGCACCGCGACGCGCCTCGCCTCCTCGTCGTCCGTCTCGCGCAGCGGCACCGCGTCCTGCCAGCGCCGCACGTAATCGGGCACGCCCGCCGGCGCGGCGTCGGTGATCGGCGCGAAGTGCGCGTCGCGCATCGGCAGCACGCCCGCCCACACCGGCAAGCCGAGATCCGCCTCGTCGTCCTTCGGGCCGCCTGCGCGGATCTTCGTCGCGGCTTCGTCGAGCGCGATGCGCAGCACGGTCGTCGCCGCGAGCTCGTTCGCGTCGCCCGGCCGGGCGTCGCGGCTTCGGCCCGGCGCGATCCGCTCGACGAACGCATCGAGCACGGCCGCCTTCCGCGCATCCGGCACGACCTCGAACTCGCCGTAGATCACCGCCGACCGGTAGTTCATCGAGTGATTGAACGCCGAGCGCGCGAGCACGAGGCCGTCGAGATGCGTGACCGTCACGCACACCTGCGCGCCCGCCGCCGCGAGCTTCAGCATCCGGCTGCCGTTCGAGCCGTGGATGTACAGATGATCGCCCTCGCGCCAGCACGCGGTCGGAATGCAGTGCACGCCCGACTCGTCGGCGAACGCGACGTGGCATACGTACGCGTCGTCGAGAATCGCTTCGAGGGTCGCGCGATCATAGCGGCCGCGGTTGGCGACGCGGCGCACGCGGGTGCGCGAGCTCGGCGCGGTCGGGGGCCGAGCGGATTCGGCTGCGGTCGAGGTCATTCGGCGTGGCTCCTGGATGGACATGATCGTTTCGACAGGCTCGACGATAGAAAATCTGTGGCACCATGAATAGATCCATGAGATCGATCATTTTTGGAGCCACGATGGATTACGGCGTGCTGCTGTCGAACTTCGAGCGGGACAACGCGCACGACGCGCTCGCGCGCGCGTCGCAGCAGCATCGCCTTTATGCCTGCCTGCGCGCGGCGATTCTGAGCGGCACGCTCGAGCCCGGCACCTGCCTGATGTCGTCGCGCGCGCTCGCCGAGACGCTGCGGATCGCGCGCAACACGGTGCTTTATGCGTACGAGCGCCTCGCCGCCGAGGGCTTCGTCGTCGCGCGGCGGCAAGGCACGATGGTCGCGCGCGTCGGCCTGCCGGCGGCGTGCGCGGCCGCATCGCCCGCGCACGCGCGGCCCGTGCTGTCGCGACGCACCGCGGATCTGCCGGACACCGATGTCGACGACGAGCGCGAGCCGCTGTCGTTCCTGCCGGGCATGCCCGCGCTCGACCAGTTTCCGCTCGCATCGTGGCGCCGCGCGACCGAGCGCGCGTGGCGGCGCATCGGCCCCGCGCAGCTCGGCCATGCGCCGCTCGGCGGCAACCTGCGGCTGCGGCAGGCGATCGCCGAATATCTGCGCGTGTCGCGCGGAATCGGCTGCGAAGCGGAGCAGGTGTTCGTCACCGACGGCACGCAGCACGGGCTCGACCTGTGCGCGCGCACGCTCGCCGACGCGGGCGACACCGCATGGATCGAGAATCCCGGCTACGTCGGCGCGCGCTCGGCGCTCCAGGCGGCCGACCTGCGGCTCGTGCCGATCCCCGTCGACGCCGACGGCCTCGCGCCGAGCGCCGAGCACTGGCGCGCGGCTCCGCCGCGGCTCGTCTACATCACGCCGTCGCATCAGTATCCGCTCGGCGCGGTGATGAGCGTCGAGCGGCGCATCGCGCTCGTCGCGAACGCGCGCGCGGCCGGCGCATGGATCATCGAGGACGACTACGACAGCGAGTTCCGCCACTTCGGCGCGCCGCTCGCCGCGCTGCAAAGCCTCGGCGACGACGCGCCCGTCGTCTATCTCGGCACATTCAGCAAGACGATGTTTCCGACGCTGCGGATCGGCTTCGTTGTCGCGTCGGCGGCGCTCGCGCCGGAGCTGCGCCGCACGATCGGCGCGCTCGCGCCGCGCGGCCGGCTCGCCGAGCAGCTCGCGCTCGCCGATTTCATCGAGGCCGGGCATTTCACGCGGCATCTGCGCCGCATGCGCCGGCTCTACGAAGAGCGGCGCGACGTGCTGCAAGCCGCGCTCGCGCGCCATCTCGGCGGCGCGCTGACGGTGTCGGGCGGCGCGGGCGGCATGCACCTGTCCGCGCGGCTCGACGCGTCCGTCGCGGACGTCGACGTCGCGCGCGCGGCGCTCGCCCGCGCGATCACGGTGCGGCCGCTGTCGCGCTTCTGCCTGCCGGGCACCGATCGCGCCGCGTACAACGGCCTCGTGCTCGGCTACGGCGCGGTGCCGACCGAGCAGATCGACGCATGCGTGCGGCGGATCGGCCTCGCGATCGACGATGCGCGGCGCGGCGCGCGAAAACCGGCGCGAGACGCCGCGAGATGAGCCGGACGGCGCGCGGGCGCGAGCCCGCTCGCCATCGGCTCCGGGCTACGAAGCATCGGGCGCGTTCTGGCCGCTGCGGTAGGTTTCATTCAGGTAGAACTGCACCCCCTGCGTATTCTTGCTGCGCAACTGCACGATGCGATAGGCGGCATCCGACGCATTGTCGACGGCCAGGAAGCTGCACGCGATGGGCGACGTGGGCGCCGCCACCGCGACCGAAGTCGCGCCGCTCGTGACTGGCACGGTCGCTTCGCATCCGGCCTTGTTCTGGTCCTCGCTCTGAACGTTGATCTTGCCGAGCGTCAATTGCGCCGGGTTCGGCGAAGGCGAAGGCGGCGGCGTGAAGTCCACGTTCAACGCGGCTTGCGCGCCGGCGTACGCGCCCGTGGCCGACAGGAAACCCGCAGCCACGTCGGCGCCCAGCACCGGCCAGGCGCCTTGCGGATGGGCCGCGTCGTTGCCCTGCCCGTAGGCGTTGAGCCCCGCCTGCGCATCGATGAGCGGCGTCGGATTGAACACGCTGTAAGTGCCGAGCGCCGCGCCCGTCGCGTCGTACAGCGTGAACGTGTAAGCGCCGTACAACGGCAGCGAGCCGTCGAGCTTGCCGGTGCTCCAGAAGCCCTTGGCGGGCGGCGTGAACGCGCCGCCCGGCAGCGTGGCCCACGACCAGCGATATTCGTTGGTATTGCTGCCCGTCGTGGTTCCGGGCGCCGGCTGCGACGACGGCTGCTTCGCCATGATCGCCAGCGAACCGTCCCCCGTGACCGTCGAATGCACGAGCCACAATCCGGCGCTCGGCAGGCCGGGCCCCGTCACGTGGGCGGCATCGATGTTGCGACCGCCGGGGCCGCCCAGGTTCACGCCCAACGTGACGCCCGCATCGAAGAAGCTCGCATCGTGGCTTCCCGTGGAATTGACGAAGCTGTCGTGGAAATTGCGATAGGTCGCGCGCGACGTCGCCGAAATATCGAAGGGCAGCTGGTTGCCGACGATGTCCCAGCCATAGCGGGTTCGAACCGACGGTTGCACCGTCGTGTAGAGCGTGTACGGATACGCCTGCGGTTGCCCTTGCGCGGGCGCGGTCAACGCATAAGGAATGCCGATCAACGCGCCGGTGGCGCCTTGCCCCCCGGTCGCATTCGGAATGCCGACCGTCTCGACGATCGACGGCGTGCCGAACACGACGGTGGCGCTTTGCAGATTCGCATCGTATTGGGAAATGCGCGCATAGCCGTTGTCCATGTAGCCGGGATCGACCACGTTGCAGGCGGCCCCCGTGCCGCCCGCGGCCACGCATGCCTGCATGTCGGCGACGAGGCTCGCAAGGCCGGCGTTCAGCGAGGCAACCGTCGCGGCGGCCTCGGGGACGGGCGGTTGCGGCACGCTGCCCGGCGACTGCTGCGCGTTGAGCGTCAGGTCGACGTTTCCTTGCGCCGACGTCGCGCCGATGAAGGTCAGATACGTCGCGGAACCTTGAGCGACGATCCGGAACATGTCGATCACGGCGTCGGCGCCGGCATGGTTTGCCGAGAACGGCGCGCCGATCGGATCGAATGCGGCGGGGTTCGACACGCCGGCAGCGCTCAGGAAGTGCGTGAGATACGTGTCGAGCACCTGCGTGGCAGATTGCACCTTGGCCGGCGTGACCTCGGCGCTCAAATTGGCTGGTATCGCAAGCTCCAGCGGATTGCCCCCGGGCGTGAGGAGCGCGCTGACGGCCGTCGTCAGCGTGGTGACGTTGGCCGTCGCGCTTTGTCCGGCGGCGGGCGTGCTCGCGAGCACCGAGACGAACGGGCCGACCTGCCCCCCCGGATCGGTCGCGACGAGCGCGACGGGCTGCGCGAGCCCGGTCACGTCGAGCGTATACGCGCCGCTCACCCCCGCCTGGGTGGTCACGGTCTTGCCGTTCACGTCGACGGCGGTGACGACCGCGTTCGGCACCGGACTGCCGCTTGCGACCGTGCCGCTCACGGTCGCGCCCTGCGCCGCGCCGCCCGGGCCCGAATTGGCGTTTGCGCCGCCCACCGAATTTCCGTCTGCGCCGCAACCCGCCAGCATCGACGAAATGGCCGTCGCGACACCCATCGCGGCAAGCCGTAGCCTGATCTGATTTTTCATCATCGTCCCCTTAGCCGTGCGTATCATTTTCAGGAAGAGCCACCGAGTGGCGCCTGGACCGAATCGCGTCGACGCCGCGCTTCGATCCGGCACCCATCGTGGTCGGAATGCGATCGCGGCGCATCACCCGTTCGAGGTATCGATCGAGCGCGGCGGCATGTCATGATCGAGGCTCGAGGCGGCGCCGCGTCGAGGGGGGCGGGATGAACGAACGCACTGAATTTCCGGCCGGGCCGCTGTCGAGCCTGATTGGTCTGATTTATGAGACGGCGAACGACGACGACCTGTGGCCGCATCTGCTGCAGGCGATGGCGGATTTCCTGTCGGACGCCCGCGTTCACGACGCGCTGCCGATTCCGCGGCACGAGACTGACCGCATGGTCGCGAGCTGGTTCGACGGCATGGGCAACCCGCTGCCGACGAGCGCGACGGCGGCCGAACGCCAGATCTTCACGCTTCTCGCGCCGCACTTCGTCCGGGCTTGCGACATGCGCCAGCGGCTGACCGATTCCGACGGGCAGCGATGCCTGAGCGAAAGCGTGCTCGATCGGCTGCCGGTCGGCATCGCGCTGGTGGCGCGCAACGGCGCGATCGTCCACATGAACCGGGCGACGCGATCGATCCTGAATGGCCACGGCGGCCTGGCGATCGTCGCCGGCCGCCTGGAATCGCGGCCCCGGCGGCTTCTCGACGACGCGTTGCGCGACGCGCCCGAGCATGCGCAAACGCAGGCCGCATTCCGGCTCGACGGCGGGCAAGCGGCGCTGTCCGTGCTCGTGAGCCGCGTCGCACGGGAAGCGGGAACGAACGCGCACGCGATGGTCTGGGTCGCCAGCTCGGATGCGCCGCTCGTGCCGGAAGCCGGCCTGAGCGCGCTCTTCGACCTGAGCGCGGCGGAAGCGCGGCTCACCCAGCGGCTCGTGCGCGGGATGACGCTGGAGGACGCCGCGCAGGATCTCGGCACGAGCGTGAACACGGTCAAGACCCAACTGAAATCGGTGTTCGCGAAGATCGGCGTGCGGCGCCAACCGGAACTGGTTCAGGCGATCTGGTCGACGCCTCTCTGGCTCGATCAAACCGGAACGGCGCAACCATGGTCTCGCCTGCGCCGGCCACCCGCGGCCGCCGCGCGTTCGCCCGCGCAAGAGGACGGGCGCCTGCGCCTGCCCGACGGCCGGTGGCTAGCGTGGTCCGACAGCGGCGATCCGGACGGCCTTCCCCTGATCCTGATGCACGGCCTGTCGTGCTCGCGGCACCTGCGGCATCCGGACGACGCCTTGCTTCGCGAGGCATCCATCCGGCTCATCATTCCCGAGCGTCCGGGCACGGGCGATTCCGATCCGATGCCGGGGCGGCGAGTGTCGGACTGGCCGGCGGACGTCGCGGCCCTGGCGAATCATCTCGATCTGACGCGCTTCGCCGTGCTCGGCTATTCGGCGGGCACGCCCTACGCGCTCGCCACCGCGCGAGCGATGGCGGACCGCGTGGATGCGCTGTTCGTCGTGGGCGCGACGCCTCCCGTCGAGCGCTTCGAGGATATCCGCGCATACTCGGCCCATTTCCGCATGGCGCTGATGGTGGCGCGCTACACGCCCAACCTGCTGCCGCCGCTACTGCAAGTCGTGATACGCAGCATTCGCAAGGACGTGTACGGCTATATCGAATCCATCCTGCAATCGATGCCGGAAGTGGATCGCCGGGTGTTCGAGCATGCGGAATTTCGCGAAAACTACGCGCGCGAATTGCTGGCCGGCGTGAGGCACGGCACACGGCACTTCGTCGCCGAAACGCTGCTGAACGTCCATGGCTGGCAAATCGACGGCGAGCGCTTCGCGATGCCCGTCGAGCTCTTTCACGGCAGCCTGGACTGGCACATCTCGATCGACGCCGTGCGTCGGCTGACGGCGCGCATTCCGGGCGCCCGTCTGCATGAAATCGCGGATGGCGGGCACTTTCTGATCTATTCGCACTGGCGGGACATTCTGAGTTCGATCCGGCAATCCGTCGCGCGTCATGCGTGCGCGGACGAATAGGTCCGCCAGTAGGTCCACCGCAAGAGCCGCCCGCCGCGCCCGGACGCCGCGCCGGTCAGCGAACGGCGGAGCCGCGCAGCAAGCCGCCGCGGTCGGCTTCCGAGCAGGTCGCGAAGCCGTGCCGCGAGACGACGCCGCGCCGATCGAACACGACGTAGTACGGACGATGGTCGTTGCCGTGGCGTAAATCGTAGTTGTAGCAGACGCCCGAGCCGTTGCGCACCATCCAGACGCTCGCCGGATTGCCGCCCGCCGCCACGATCTGCGTCTGCGTCGCGCCCGGCTGCGCGGCCGCCTTCGGCAGCGGCAGCCTCGCGTACGAGAACGAATCGAACCAGCCGCTGAACCACGAACAGCCGCTCAACAGCAGCGCGGCGGCGAGCGGAAAAGCGAGGGCGGGAACGGTGCGGTTCGTCGTCTGGAATGGCATGCGGCTCAACCGTGCGGCGCGATGCCGTCGCAGTGGAAAACTGCATGCTAATCGACGTTTCGCTGTCTTTTTGTTGAATTTTCTTAAAACAGTCGGAAAAACAACGCACCGTTCGTTCGACGTGCGCCGTCAATCGACCCACTCCGCCCACAGCACGGTCAGCACCGTCATCAGCGCCGGGCCGACGAACAGGCCGAGCAGCCCGAACGTCTCCGCGCCGCCGAGAATGCCGAACAGCACGAGCAGAAACGGCAGCCGCGCCGAGCTGCCGATCAGCACCGGCCGCACGAAGTGCTCGGCGACGAACACGACGACGAAGCCGAACGCCGCGAGCCCGATCGCCCAGCCGGCCGCGCCTTGCACGAACAGCCACAGCGCGGCGCCGCAGAACACGAGCGGCGCGCAGAACGGCAGCATCGCGGCCACGGCCGTGACGAGGCCGAGGAGCGCCGCATGCGGCAAGCCGGCGAACGCATACGCGATGCCGAGCAGCACGCCCTCGCCGAAGCCGACGACGACGAGCCCCGTGACCGTCCCGTGCACCGCGGCCGCCATTCGCTGCAGCAGCGCCGCGCCGTTGTCGCCGAACGCGCGCCGCACGCCGGTCAGCAGCGCGCCCGACAGGCGCGGGCCGGCCTGGAAGATCACGAACAGCGTGACGAGCATGAAGCCGAACAGCACCGCCGCGTGCGCGACGCGCGAACCGAAGTGGCGGCCGAACGTGACGACCGTCCCGCTGTCGACGCCCTTCACCGCCGCCGGATGCAGCGGCTTCGCGAGATTCGCCTGCCACCACGCGCTCGCCTGCTGCGAGCCGAACGGCAGACGCGACAGCGCGTCGGGCGCGGGAATGCCCGCCTGCTCGGCGCGATGCAGCCAGCCGAGCAACTCGTGGCTCTGGTCGACCGCCTCGACGAGCCCCGCCGCGATCGGCACGACGACGAGCAGCGCGATCGCCGTCGTCAACGCGGCGGCGACGAGCGTCGCGCGGCCGTGAAAGGCGGGATGCGCGTCGATGCGGCGCAACGCCGGCCACAGCGCGATCGCGACGACGCATGCCCATGCGATCGCGGGAATAAAATCGCGAATCACCCACAACGCGAGCGCGACGAGCGCCGCATACAGCGCGCCGAGCGCGATCGACTGGGCCTTCGGGCGGCCGGACGGCTCCGGCGAGACAGGTGCGTTCTGGACCATGAGGACTCTTGGCGAATTGGGAAAGCGCGGCGCGCCGCGACATCGCCATCTTAATGGACGCGCACGACGATGCCGGTGCGGCGGCCGACCGTCGCGCGCGCCTGCTCAGCGCAGCGTTTTCGTCATGAACACGCGGCTCGTGCCGGGCGGATCGCACGGCACTTCGCCGAAGCGGCGCCAGCCGAGCTTCTCGTAGAACGCGGGCGCCTGAAAGCTGATCGTGTACAGCACGGCCGCGCCGCAGCCGCGCCCGCGCCCTTCCTCCTCGGCGAGCCGCAGGATCGCGCGGCCGATGCCGTCGCCGCGCAGCGCGTCGGCGAGATAGAACAGATCGACGAACATCAGGCCGAGCGACGTGCGGCCCGTCAGGCCGCCGAGCAGCGCGCCCGTGTCCGGGTCCTTCGCGAACACCGCGAGCGCACGCTCGTCGTTCACGCCGGCGCGCTCGACGTTGTACGCGGCGAGGCCCGCATCGATGAAATCGATCTGGGCGGGTTCGGGGCGATCGGTGACGACGAGCGTGACGGGCGGCATGGCAGTCCTTCGGGCGTGGCGGATGGCGAGCGGGATGGCGAGTCGAATCGAGACGGCCATCTTATCGCGCAGGCGCGACGCGCTCAAACACCGTCGAACATGCTCGAATACGTGCAAACGCGCGCGAGCGCCCGCCGCGCACGCCCGTTACGCAGTTGCCCGTTACGCAGCTGCCCGCTGCAAGTTGCGCGCCGCGCCGTCAGCCGACGACGTGATAGCCGCCGTCGACATATTCGACGTTGCCTGTCAGCGCAGTTGCATCGTCGCTCGCGAGGAACGCGGCGACATGGCCGACATCGTCGATGTCGACGAGGCGATGCCCGGGCGTGCGCTCGCGCACGCGTTCGAGCAGCGCGTCGAAGCGGTCGATGCCGGACGCTGCGCGCGTCTTCAGCGGCCCCGGCGACAACGCGTGCACGCGAATGCGCCGCGGCCCGAGTTCCGCGGCGAGGTAGCGCACCGAGCTTTCGAGCGCCGCCTTCACGGGCCCCATCAGGTTGTAGTCCTCGACTGCCCGTTCTGCGCCGTAGAACGTGACCGTCAGCAGGCAGCCGCCGTTCGCCATCAGCGGCTCGGCGAGATGCGCGACGCGAATGAACGAATGGCACGACACGTCCATCGCCATCGCGAAGCCCGCCTGCGAGCAGTCCGTCACGCGGCGATGCAGGTCCTCCTTCGGCGCGTACGCGATCGAGTGCAGCACGAAGTCGAGCCGCCCCCATTCGCGCTCGATGCGCGCGAACACGCTTTCGAGCTGGCCGGGCTCGCGCACGTCGCACGGCACGACGAGCCCGCTTCCGAGACGCTCCGCGAGCGGCCGGACATAAGGCTCGGCCTTGTCGTTCAGGTAGGTGATCGCGAGCTCGGCGCCCTGCTCGCGCATGACGCGCGCGCAGCCGAACGCGATGCTGCTTTCGTTTGCAATGCCGATGATCAAGCCACGCTTGTTCGGAAGACGCATAGGGATCTCCTTCGACGGTCGAGCATGAGCCGCCGAGCGACGGGCCGGATCGCGCCGCGCGAAGCGGTATGCCGGCGGCGCGGGCGCGTCGGCGGCCGGTGGATGCGGGCCGGCGTATTCGTGCCGCGAATGCCCGGCCGCCTTCGATGCTGGCCGAGCGGGCGGATGCGCGTCGCTCCGCCCGTCGACTGTCGGGGATCGATGCGGTTCGCGTGTTGATCGATGTCAACAGGATGCGGGAGCGCAAATCGCATTGCGCCTGTTGAAATCGGCGCGCGCTTCATCGCGGGACGGCCATGCGCGGCGCATGATGAACGCCGCGCGACGAGTGCGCACACGATGGGCGATGGGCGAGCGATGAATGGCGAATGGCAAGCGGCGAGCAGCCGGGGGTGCGGGGTGCGGGGTGCGGGGTGCGGGGTGCGGGGTGCGGGGTGCGGGGTGCGGGGTGCGGGGTGCGGGGTGCGGGGTGCGGGGTGCGGGGTGCGGGGTGCGGCGAATGGCGACGCCAAGTGACGCCCGCCGATCCGAAGCCGTCCATTCCTGCCTCAAAAAACAACGCGCGTTTCGTCGAAGGAAGCTATCGCGCGACACATGACGAACGCCGCGCCCCGCAAGCGTCGACGCTGAACGCCTCCCGCCGACCGAGGCGGCGTGAAAACGCAAATCCACTCGGTTGTCGAGTGTCGCTTTACCCTTCCCGCGCTGTCACGCAGCCAATACCGCGCGATCTGGACGGTGGACTCTCTCGACTGGCGCGTTCGGCGTGCGTTTTCATTTTCACGCAGCCTCGACCCGATGCCGATCGCGAGCGCCGAACGAAAAACGGGCGGACGACATCTCGCCGTCCGCCCGCTATCAGGTCATCCGCGCCGTGACGATGTCGCGCGGCGAAAGCTCGTTCGCGCGAGCCCGCTTCGCGAGCGAACACGCATTCAAGCACGCGACATCGAGGCACCGACCGATCGAGGCCGCATCCGCCGCCCCGAACGCCGCGCAAAACGCCGCCCCGCATGCCGCCCCGAACGCCTCGCCGCCCGTCCCTGCGCGCCCGCGCCCCGCCCGGTAGCGCGGCGCGGCACGCCGTCAGGCCGCGCGATAACGCTCGAGCCAATGCGCATACGGCGCGGGCAGCGTCCACGACGCCCGCTCGACGCCGAGCTCGAGCGCCGCGCGATACGGCCAGTGCGGATCGGCGAGATGCGCGCGGCCGACCATCACGAGATCGAGCTGCCCGTCCTTCACGACGCGCTCGGCGAGCGCCGGCGTATCGATCCCCCACGCGGACGCGACGGGCAATTGCGCTTCGCGGCGCACGCGCTCGGCCACCGGCGCGAGAAACGCGGGGCCCCACGGAATGCGCGCGTCGGGCGTCGAGAAGCCGACCGTCACGCTCAACAGGTCCAGCCCTTCCTGCTTGAAGCGCTTCGCGAGCCCGATCGATTCGGCGAGCGTCTCCTCGTCGCGGCCGTCGTATTCGATCACGCCGAAGCGCGCGGTGAGCGGCAGGCGCTCCGGCCACACCTCGCGCACGGCCGCGAGCGTCTCGACGAGAAAGCGCCCGCGATTCTCCGCGGAGCCGCCGTATGCGTCGGTGCGGCGATTCGAATGCACCGAGAAGAAGCTCTGTGCGAGATAGCCGTGCGCGAAATGCAGTTCGAGCCATTCGAAGCCCGCGTCGCGCGCGCGCTTCGCGGCCGCGACGTAATCGGCCTTCACGCGCGCGATGTCGTCCGGCGTCATCTCGTGCGGCACCTTCGACAGATGCGCTCCGTACGGCACCGCGGACGGCGCGATCGTCTGCCAGCCGCGCGCGTCGCCCGCGGCGATGTGATCGTCGCCTTCCCACGGCCGGTTCGCGCTCGCCTTGCGGCCCGCATGCGCGAGCTGGATGCCGGGCACCGCGCCCGCCGCCTTGATCGCATCGACCGAGCGCTCGAACGCGGCGGCCTGCTCGTCGTTCCAGAGCCCGGTGCAGCCCGGCGTGATGCGGCCTTCCGGCGACACCGCGGTCGCCTCGGCGATCACGAGCCCCGCGCCGCCGCGCGCGACGCCCGCGAGATGCACGTGATGCCACTCGTTGGGCACGCCTTCCTCGGCGACGTACTGGCACATCGGCGGCACCGCGATGCGGTTGCGTAGCTTGACGTCCTTCAGTTGAAACGGTTCGAACAATGCAGCCATCTACTACTCCTTCGATGTTCGTGTTTAGGGTCGGTGAGGTGACTCGAGTGACTTGGGTGATTCGGGTGATTCGGGTGATTCGGGTGATTCGGTGACGCGGTGACACGGTGACGCGGTAACGCGGTGACGCGGTAACGCGGTAACGCGGTAACGCGGTAATTCGGTGATTCCGTGACGCAGGTGATGCCGGTGATGCGGCGCGACGACCTCGCCCGGCGATGCGCACGCACCGCGATGCAAATCGACGCGACTCGATCCGGCTCGATGCCTCGACGCGAGTTGAATCGACTCGACGAAAACGCCGCGGGCGACGCGCAACGCGGCCGCCCGCGCGGCGTATTACTGCTCGAGCAGCTCGAGCAGCGCCTCGGCGACGGGCTCCGACGACGCCGGGTTCTGCCCGGTGACGAGCAGCCCGTCGACGACCACGTGCGGCGCCCAGTCGGCCGCGCGCGAGTAATGGCCGCCGTTCGACTTCAGCATGTCCTCGACGAGGAACGGCACGACCTCGGTGAGCTCGACGGCCGCCTCCTCGCTGTTCGAGAAGCCCGTGACGTTGCGGCCCTTCACGAGCGACGCGCCCGACGGGCCCTTCACGTTGCGCAGCACGCCGGGCGCGTGGCAAACGGCCGCGACCGGCTTGTCCGTCGCGATCGCGCGCTCGATCAGCGCGATCGAATGACGGTCCTCGGCGAGATCCCACAACGGGCCGTGGCCGCCCGGGTAGAACACGGCGTCGTAATCGTCGATCGACACGTCGGCGAGCTTGCGCGTCGACGCAAGCGCGGCCTGCGCTTCGGCGTCCTTGTCGAAACGGCGCGTCGCGTCGGACTGCGACGCCGGATCGCTGCTCTTCGGATCGACGGGCGGCAGCCCGCCGCGCGGCGACGCGAGCGTCAGCTCGGCGCCCGCGTCCTTCAGCGCGTAGTACGGCGCGGCCAGCTCCTCGAGCCAGAAGCCGGTTTTCTTGCCGGTCGCGCCGAGCTCGTCGTGCGAAGTCAGGACTACGAGAATCTTCATTTGGATGCCCTCCTTGATGTCTTGAGAATCAGGCGGCGCGGCCCGGACGGGCCCGCCGGCCGTGCGCCGCCGAGGCGGCCGGCCGCCTGCTTGCCCGCGCCGCGAGATAGCGTGGGCTTCGCCGCGGCGTGCATCGAGTGCCGCCCCGCTGCCGGGCCACGTCGCGTTGCGCGGCTCGCGTGATGTCGTGCGTCATGTCGTGCGCCGCATCGCTTCGGTCCGTATCGGAGCAATCGGGCCTCGACGCGGCGTGCGCGCATCGCACGCCGGCACCGTGCGCGCTTCCCGCCGCCCGAATGTCCCGCCGCACGGCTTCGTCGACGCGCCCGCGGGCGCATTCCTCGGCGCGTTCATCGCCCCGCCTGTCATCGTCGAACGGACGCGGCTTCGCGTCGGGCGCTTTCGGCGCTCGGCAAGCGTGGATCGATCGTGCATCGATCCGTTTGTCGAACCGGATTCGGATCGCGTTGCGATCGTCGAACTGTCGCATGTTGCATGCCCTCTAATAGACCAGTCGTCTATAAAATGACCGCAAAAAACGCGGCGGCGCGATTTCGACTTTCATCGTACGCGCCGCCGCGCATCGCAATTCGCGTTCAGCGTGCTCCCGGCAAACCGAGGATGCGCCGGGTGGTCGCCATCGCGATCGCGAGCGGCTCGCCGCTGCGCCAGATCTTTTCGATCAGCGTCGCGCCGACCCACAGCTCGTACAGCATCGCGGCCGTCTGCCGCGGGTCGAGATCGACCTTCAGCGAACCGTCTTCGAACGCCGCCGCGATGCACGCGGCGAGCCGCGCGACGATCTGCGACGTGCCGCGCTCGAGCGCCACGCGCATCGCTTCGGACAGATCGCAGACTTCCGCGCCGAGCTTCACGACGAGGCACTTGCCTTCGGGGTCGTTGCCCGCCTGCATCTGCTGCCACTGGCCCCAGTAGCGCATCAGCCGGTCTGCCGCGGGGCCGGAGCCGCGCACGAGCAACGCGTCGAGGTGCGCGAGGTAGTCGGCGAAGTAGGACTCGAGGATCGCCTCGCCGAATGCCTCTTTCGACCCGAAATAATGGTAGAACGACCCCTTCGGGACGCCGGCCGCCGCCAGAATCTCGTTCAGGCCGACGCCCGTGAAGCCCTTGCAGAGCATGATGGGCTTGGCGGTGTCGAGGATGTGCTGCCGGACGTCGGCGGTGGTGGCTGCTGCGTTCATGAGGGTGGATGATAGCGCGAGATTAGACCAGTCGTCTAGCAACCGGAAATTGGCCCTGAGGCCGGCGCGGGATGCGCTTGGCCGCACGGCTGAAAACGGCGGGACAAATCGGCGACGTCGGCGCGGTCCGGGCTTCGCGTTCTTGATCGCGCCGTCGCCCGTTGGCTGCTCGCCTATCGCGCGGCGGGCGCAACTTTGTCGTGTCGTGCGGTGCGTTGTCCGAGATCGGCCAGTTTCCGTCGTTAGCCATGGTCGGCGCACGATCAATCAAGCGGCTGCCTCGCTCAAGCAGCGGACCGCCTGCTGATTTTGCATGAACGACCGAGGCTCATGCGTTGCGCCGATCAACTATGGCGCAACCGATCCAAGCTCGTGCTCACCGGTTGCCAAGTAGCCTTGCCGTTCACGACGGTATTGGACCGGCGAGACGCCGCGCGCCAACTTGAATGCGCGGCTGAAAGAAAATTCCGACCCGTAACCAACGCGCGACGCGATTTCACCCAGCCGTAGCTCGGTTTCCTCCAGCAGCTGTGCAGCAATGCCCATGCGCCAACGCGTCAGGTACCGATCGATACCGGGTTCTTCAGGCAGGCCGCGAATCCGCGGCGGAAGATTGGAGCGCCGCGCCCGAGTGAGGAACCATCCAGGGCAGCCGGAGAGTGACGAGGAACAGCAGCGCGTGCAGAGCGCAAAGCAGGCTGAACGCCGCGACGAAGGCGCCGGACGTCGTCGCGGTATCGGGCGCGCCCGACAAACGCCATCCCAGGAAGGTCGCGCAGAGTGTCGTCAACGTCGGGCCGCCCAGGCGCTGAACGATGTTCATGGCGGTCGTCGCCATCGGCAGATCCTGGCGCGCCACTGACGCATAGCCCGACGCGATCGACGGAATGCCAATGGCGCTGACACCGACACCCCGAATGAAGAGGCTCGCCGCCAGGACGGAGACGACCAGGCCGTGCCGGGACAGGAAGACGAGCGGCAGAGTCCCTGCCAGAGCCGTGAGCGCGCCGCAGGCCGCGAGCTTGCGAATGCCGAACCGCTTCGTGAGACGGCCCATGAATGGATAGGTGCACATCATGCCCAATCCCAGAGGCGCAAGCAGCCAGCCGGTTCGGCCCGGCGACAGACCGCAGGCGCGGACCAGATAGACCGGAATCAGCATCTGGCCTGCGAAGGAGACGCCGTTGACCATGAACATGGTGGCGATCGACGTGGAAAACACCTTGCCCTTGAGCAGCCGAAGGTCGATCAGCGCGGCGTCACCCTTGGCCTGCGCCATACGGCAGAACAGCGCGAACATCACGACGGAGACAGCCAGGGCGACGACACCGACGCGCTCGCCCAGATGATCCGAACCGTAAAGGAACAGCACCAGCCCCGGCGATAGCAGGGTCAGCCCGAGCAGGTCGAGGCCGCGCGGCCGTGTCTCCTGCCGATCATCGGACAGGAATGCCGCCGCCAGTGCGAGCGCCAGGACGCCGACCGGCAGGTTGATGAGGAAAAGCCAACGCCAGGAGGCGAATTGGACGATCGCGCCGGCGACGACGGGCCCCAAGAGAGGCGCGAGCAGGACCGGCAACGCGGCGACGCTGATCACCTGCGCCATCTGCTTGCCAGCGGCGCGGGCGATCATCATCTGCGCCATCGGCGCGAGCAGGCCGCCGCTCATGCCCTGGACGATACGGAAGGCCACCAGTGAATTCGCGGACCATGCCAGCCCGCACAGTGTCGAAGAGAGGGTAAAGGCCGCGAAGCACCAGAGATAGAGGGCCTTGGCGCCGATGCGATCGACGAGCCAGCCATTGAGCGGAAGCGTCAGCGCGAGCGCCAGCAGATAGCCGCTCGTCACCCACTGGATCGCAGAAAGGCTGACGTGCAGATCGGCGGCAAGGCTCGCGAGCGATACGTTGACGACAGTAGCGTCGAGTTGCGCCATGAAGGAGCCGATGGCCGCGACACAGACCACTTTCCACACGCCGGAAGCGAGGCGATCGGCTTGACCGTCGCCCGCAGTCGACACCGGGGGGCTGTCCTTCGGCGGCAAACTCATACGCGATCAAGAAGGCTGACGATCGCCTGCGTGGAGCCCGTTTCGCCCAATCGCGGAAATATCCGGGCGACGCTGTTATCGTGCGCCTCGAGGCTCATGTCGGTCATCGCGTCCAGCGCCAGGGTGACGTTGAACCCGAGTTCATAGGCGTGGCGGGCGGTCGATTCCACGCCGATGCTGGTGGCGACCCCGGCGAGCACCAACTGGGTAACGCCAAGAGCCTTCAACCGTGCCTCGAGATCGGTATTGGTGAAAGCGCCCCACGTCCTCTTGGCCACCAGCAGGTCGTCAGGCTGCGCGTTCAACTCAGGCACGAGATCCGCCCAATCCGCCGGCAAGCCTTCGAGGCTGTAGCTTCGTTCGGTCCGGCCGGGTGCGGCGCCCGTGACGTTGACCAGCACGACCGGCAAACCGCGGTTCCGGAACGCGGCGGTCAAGGCAGCGGCGCACGCGAGGACGCCGCCGATGGGATGGGCGACCGGCAGCCCGGCGATGCCTTTCTGAAGATCGATGGCGACCAGTGCCGTTCTCGGGTCGAGGGTCGTTACGCTCATAATATGCATTCCTGATTTTATGCGGATGAGAAGAACCGCATGCCGGCGGCACTTCGCTGCCGGACGTACTGCGCGCCGTTCGGAACGTTAAGAGTCGCCGAGCCGCCTGATAAGCGGAATAGCCGCGGCGAGCGTCTGGATCTCCGTCCGGTCGAAGCCCGCAAGCGCCGCGATCAGCCATTCGCGCTTGGCCACGGTATGCCGCCGACGCTCTTCAAGACCCTTCAAAGTGGCCGCGAACAGTATCTGGCGGCCGTCGGTCGGATGAGGCCGGCGCTCGACGCTCCCCTCTTCTTCGAGGCCGGCCAGAATCGACTTCATCGACTGGGGCTTCATCGATTCCGCGCGTGCAAGATCGGCCGTCGTCATCGGGCCTTCACGTTCCAGCCGCGCCAGCACGCTCGACTGGGACAAGTTGAGTTCGCCGGGATTGGCTTCCGAGCGAAGCCTGCGCACCAGTTGGCCAATCGCCAACGTCAGGTCAGTGACGGTGAGTTCCAGCGAAGGATCGGATATGGGTGAACGAGTCATGAGAGGAGCATAGAATACGACAGCTAAACTTGCAAGTTAAACTGCCTAAATTGCCCGTCCGCAAAGATTGACCGCCCAAAGGTTGGATGGGCGAGACGCTCTTCATCGAGCTTGCAATCGCGAATTGGCTTTGTTGGCAAAAAGGCCGTTCCCTGCGCGTAAGCGGACAAGCCTGCGGCGTGAGTCCGAGCGGCAGCGACGGATCGGCAAGCGCCGATCGCACGCCCCGAGGTCAGTCGTCCGTGGACGCACGCACCTTCGCTTGATCCAGCCGCGCTGTCCCATGCCATGATCGCGCTCGTTGAATAGTCGGATGGCGCGCCGTCTCGCGCGCGCGGCGAGGCCGGGATGATCCGCTACGCCGGCAGACCGCTCATTCAGCGTGTTCTTCTCCCCTTGCCGTTGCGAGAAAAGCGCCCTCTTGCCGAATGGAGACAAGAGGCAACGAGAAACCTATCCGGTCAGCACGATATCATTCACGGCCGCGAGCACCAGGCTGCGAGTCCGCCGGCGGTGATCCGCGCGTCGAAGCCCGATGCCGCGACGCCTCACGAACTTCGCCCAGGTATTCCAACCCGCGAGCCAGACGCATATCATTCGCGCATCGCGCATTTGCAGGGCCGCCGGCGCGCCACCTCCAACGGACGGGGCGGCGCGCTCGCCCGCGCGGCGCAGCACACAGGAATCCTCGATGAACAACAAGCGTTACCGGACGGAACTCGTCGCCGCGCTGCTCTGGGCGGCGCTGTATCTCGCGACCGGCTACATCTCGCACGCGTTCAACGGCCCCGTGCGGCAGACGGGCTACATCTGGCTGCCGGCCGGCGTCACGATCGGCGCGTTCATGCTGCGCCCCGTGCGCGAATGGCCGACGCTGGCCGCCGCGTTCCTGGCCGCGCAGCTCGCGCTGACGGGCATCGAGCACGGCAACCTGTTCAACGCGGCGCTGTTCACGATCGACGAGGTCGGCGCGGCCGCGCTCGCGGTAGGGTTCGTGCGGCGCATCCGTTTCTCGCTCGAAGGCCTGTATTTCCTGCGCTCGGTGATCCTGGCCGGCGTGATCGCGGGCGTGCTCGGCGCGATCGGCGGAGCGGCCTGGTACGCGCTCGTCAACGGCGCGTCGTTCATCGACGTCGGCCTCGTGTGGGCCGCGTCCGATTTCGTCGGCGTGCTGCTCGTCACGCCGGTGCTCGCGTCGTGGTCGCGCTTCCGCGCGCATCGCTCGGGCGATCACGAACGCTTCGACCTGATGCTCGGCTTCGTCGCGTTCGCGCTGGTCGTGATCGGCGCCTTCGCGATCTTCGATGGCGACAGCGCGTCGAAATTCGGCATCGGCGCCGGCTTCGCGATGACCTACATCCCGCTGTTCCTGACCGTCGCGGTGGCGCTGCTGCTGGGCGGCCGCGCAGGCTCATCGTCGGTGCTCGTGCTCGCGCTGATCGTGATCATGCAGACCGCGCAGGGCGACGGCCCGTTCGCGTCGCTCGACGCGCATCACGGCCGTTCGCTGCTCGAGGCGCAGCTCTATCTCGCGGTTGCGTCGCTGCTGGTGCTGACGGTGAGTACGCTGAAAACGACCCGAGAACGCGTGCACGAACACGCGGCGGTACTGCAGAACAACATGGAGCTCGCGCTCGCGAGCGCCGGCCAGATCGCGTACGTGCTCGATCCGCAATCCGGGCGAATCGACTGGAGCGGCGACGTCGAGCGCGTATTCGGCGTCGGCGTCGACGCCTCGCAGATCGCAAGCGTGTCGCGCGTGCTCGAACGCGTGCACCCCGGCGACCGCGACGCGCTGCGCGACTACTGGCGCGCCGAGATCGCGGGCGAGGAGCGCGCGTCGCTGTCGCTGCGCGTCGTGCGGCGCGACGGCGGCACGCAGACGATCACCGATCACGGCGCGCCGCTGCTCGACTCGAACGTCGACGTGACGGTCGTCGCGGGCGTCTGGCAAATCGAGCGCGTGTGGCCGGCGGACGAATGAGCGAGCGGGCGACATGACCGGCCAGACCGGCATTCTGCTGATCCACGGGCTCGGCGGGACGCAGTACGATCTCGGCTCGCTGCACAAGGCGATGCGCCGGGCGGGCGGCGACACGCACATGATCACGCTGCCGGGGCACGGCACGCGCCCCGAGGATCTCGTCGGCGTGCGCGCGGAAGCGTGGCTCGACGCGGTCGCCGAGCAGTATCGCGCGCTCGAGGGCGAGTACGAGACCCTGCATGTCGCGGGCATGTGCATGGGCGCGCTCGTCGCGCTGCTGCTGTGCCAGCGCGTGCGGCATGCGCGCGGGCGGCTCGCGTTGCTGGCTACGCCGATGTTCATCGACGGCTGGTCGACGCCCTGGTATCGATCGCTCAGACATCTGCTGTATCGCGTGCCGGGCGTGTCGGAGCGGCTACGCGTCGACGAGGGCGAGCCGTTCGGCATCAAGAATCCGACGATTCGCGCGATCGTGAAGAAGAAGTTCGAGCGTCAGGACAATTTCCACTACCCATGGGTGCCGCTTGCGTGCATTCGCCAGGTCGACCGGATGCGCAACTGGGCGCACGCGGCCGCAGCCGACACGCAATGCCCGACGCTCGTGCTGCACGCGCGCGAGGACGAGCTGACGAGCCTGCGCTCGGCCGACTTCCTGCTGAAGCGCTTGCCCGACGCGCGCGGGATCGTGCTGGAGAACAGCTACCACATGATCTGCGCGGACAACGATCGCGATGAAGTCGCCCGGCAGGTTCTGACGTTTTTCGGCTTCGATCCGTCGCACGCGGCGAGCCCGGCGATGGCGCGCAGGATGCGGCGGGTCGAACCGTGAACGTGAGCGCGAACGTGCCCTCTCCTCGGCACGTGCCGGTCGGGCCGCGGCGCCGCGTCGAGCCCCCTTGCGCGCCTGAACCCGGCGGCACGCAGTCGCTCGACGCCGCAAGCCGGATCGTCGGCAATTCACCGCTCGCCATCCGGGAAAACGATCGATGGACTTTCGCTCGCTGTTCCGGGCGCCCGGCTCGCAACAAGCTGCGCGGCGCTCAAACGCCGCCGTTCATCGAACCGTCGGTTGCAAACAGTTCGGCCATCCGGAATTCCGGATTCAGGTTGACGACCGCGCGATCCCGGCTCAGGACGTCAATTGGCTGCTACGCCATTTCGAGCATCGCGTCGCCGAAGGCGAGCGGTTCCGCGCCGGAGAAACGCGGCAAATCGGCTGGATGCTGACCATGATCGAGGCCGGGGCGTGCGGCTTTCTGCGCGTCATGGAACCCGACATGAAGGCGATTCCGATCAAGTTCGTCGATTCGGTCGACAACACGCTGAAGCACCTGCGCAGTCAGAAAGACGTCGCCGAAAGCATCGCCGCGGATCGGCAACCGGACTTTCCGTCGCTACGACAAAGCGCCGTGGCGCACGTCGAATACAAGCGTGCCGGCCGCGCGCTGATGACGCGCGCCGCTGCTTGCGATACGGACTCGGGCTGGTCGCTCACGGATCTGGCCGACGAAGCCGGTTCGCAAGATCCCGCGCGGTTCGTCAGGATTTCGCTCTATCAATTGGGTATCGACAGAGCCGACCTGATCAGATTCCTTGCGTTGCCGCCCGGCCTCCAAGTGGTCGCCGGCGATCCGACGATCCATGTGATGGGACCTGAAGGCGAGATTCGACCTGCACCCGGCTCGTATCTGGATGCGTTGAACAAGCTCCGTGCGCGACGTCACGTCGAATGACCGCGACCGAAAGCCGCTTCGCCTGCCGCAAGCCGATTTCCGTCATCCCGATCGCTCGATGCGTTTACCCATCGGGTCTGCCGCCCGCCGGCACGCGTGATCCGCTGATGGCCCGACGTCGCCGCGTTGGAACGGCTTGCATACGACAGCGCATCGGCTACGCTTGATTTGCCCTATCCCTACCACGATCGACACCATGCGAAAAAACGCCGAATCCATGCGCCGTTCCGGCCGGTGCGCAACGCGCGAGGCCAACTGGAAAATCCGGAACCGCATCGCTCGTCGAATGACGACGGCGCTGCTGACATTGGCGCCCCTGGCCGCCCACGCGGCCCCGCCTCCATCGAACCTCATTCCCCAGGACGCCGCCCAAGCCCAGACCACAACCGCCGCCGGCGTTCAGATCTACGCCTGCGAGTACGACGCCAACCACCGTCTGGCATGGACCTTCCAGCACCCCGAAGCCACGCTCTACGACGCCTCCGGCACTGCCGCGATCCGGCACGGCGCGGGCCCGTCATGGGAAGCGCGCGACGGCAGCCGCATCGTCGGCGAGAAGATCGCCGATGCGCCCAGCCCAAACGCGGACAGCATTCCGCAGTTGCTGCTGTCGACGCACGCGACCGCGAGCGGCTCGCTCGCGTCCGTGCGCTACGTGCAGCGTCTCGACACGAAAGGCGGCGCCGCACCCGCCACGCCGTGCACGGCCGAGCATCAACTCGGCAGTTCGCCGTACTACGCGCGATACGTCTTCTGGAAGTGACGCGAGCGAAGCGGCGAGCAAGCGGACGCCCGCTTCACGCGATATCGGCATCGGCGCACATGCGAGCGACGCGCATGTGATGGGAGGACGTGCGCGCTCGATGCACGCGCGGTTGACGGACACGTGATCGAAGACGGGCACGCGATCGAAACGCGCTCGATCGGCGCCACCGCACGCGCCCCGCACGCGGGCGCACGCCCGGATCGCCGCGCCGCCCGCCGAAGCGTCAGGCGCGACTCTCGAGCCAATGCACGCTGAACAAGCGCGCGTCGTCGATCCACACCGTCCCCGGCGTGAACCCCGCCCCCCGCGCGAGCGCGCGGAACCCGTCGACCGTGAACTTGTGCGAGTTCTCGGTATGCAGCGTCTCGCCCGCCTCGAACCGAAACGCGTACCCGGCGACGCGCACCGTCTGCGTGCGCCGGCTCACGAGATGCATCTCGATGCGCTGATGTTCGACGTCGTAGAACGCGCGATGCGCCCACGCGTCGAGCGCGAAGTCGGCGCCGAGCTCGGCGTTCGCGCGCTCGAGCAGATTGAGATTGAACGCGGCCGTCACGCCCGCCGCGTCGTTGTATGCGCGGTGGAGGATCGACACGTCCTTCACGAGATCGACGCCGATCAACAGCCCCCCGCCCTTCAGCAGCGAAGCCGCGCGCCGCAGGAACGCCTGCGCCTCGTCCGGCGAGAAGTTGCCGATCGTGGAGCCGAGAAAGCACCCGACGCGCCGCCCTTTCGCGCACTCGATCGCGTGCATTTGCTCGGACTGCAGATAATCGGCGACGACGGGCTGCACGTCGAGCCACGGATATGCGTCGCGCAGCGCGGCGGCCGATTGCGCGAGATGCTCGGCCGAGATGTCGACGGGCAGATAGCGCGCCGGAGGATTCGACGCCGCGCACGCATCGAGCAGCACGCGAATCTTCGACAGCGACCCCGCGCCGAATTCGATCAGGTTCGCGTCGCGGCCGATCTGCGCGGCGATCTCGTGCGCGCGGCGCTTCAGGATCGCGAGCTCGGTGCGCGTCGGATAGTACTCGGGCAGCTCGCAGATCCGGTCGAACAACGCGGAGCCCGCCGCGTCGTAGAAGTACTTCGGCGCAATGCTGCGCGGCGAGCGGCGCAGGCCGGCGAGCAGGTCGCGGCCGAACGCGCTGTCGCACATCGCCTCGATCGCCACGCCCGCGGCGGCTTCCTTCATGCCTTCAGATATCTCTCGCAAGACGCACTCCCGTGAATTGCCAGCGCGCGGCCGGCGGAAAGAAGTTGCGATACGTCGCGCGCGCGTGCCCCGGCGGCGTCGCGACGCTGCCGCCGCGAAGCACCTGCTGCCCGACCATGAACTTGCCGTTGTATTCGGCCGCGACGCCCGCCATCGGTCGGAAGCCCGGATACGGGTCATACGACGAGCGCGTCCACTGCCACGCGCAGCCCATCATCTGCGCGATGCCCGGCGCGTCGAACGCGGCCTCCCATTCGGCTTCGGTCGGCAAGCGCGCGCGCGCCCACTCGGCATACGCGGCCGCTTCGTAGAAGCTCACGTGCGACACGGGCGCATCGCGCACGAGCGGCTGCAGGCCGTCGAGCCCGAACTCGCGCCAGCCGAGCCCTTCGCCGCCGTCGGACGCGATCCAGTAGAGCGGCGCCTTCCAGCCGTCGCGCTGGACGATCGCCCAGCCGTCGGACAGCCAGAACTCCGGGCGCGCGTAGCCGCCGTCGTCGATGAACGCCGCGAATTCGCCGTTCGTCACGAGCCGCTCGGCGATATCGTACGGCCGCAGAATCGTCTGATGGCGCGGCCGCTCGTTGTCGAACGAAAAGCCGCGCCCGTCGTGGCCGATCTCGACGACGCCGCCCGGCCGCGACAGCCAGCGCGCGGCGCCGCGCGCGAGCGGCGCGTCGTCGCCCGGCGGCGCGGCATCGCTTCGATACGCGGGCAACAGCGGATTCAGCGAGAACGCGTGCAGGATGTCGGTCAGCAGCAATTCCTGATGCTGCTGCTCGTGATGCAGGCCGAGCGTGATCTCCGGCTCCATCGCGACGAGCGACGGCAGATCGGCCGTGCGCAGCAGCTCGAGCAGCGCGTCGTCGACGTGGCGTCGATAGCGATGCACGTCGTCAAGCGACGGGCGCGACAGCATTCCGCGCTGCGGCCGCGCATGGCGCGGGCCGAGCGCTTCGTAATACGAATTGAACAGGTACGGATAGCGCGAATCGAACAGCTTGTAGCCGCGCGCGTGCCGCGCGAGGATCACGGTCTCGAAGAACCAGGTCGTGTGCGCGAGATGCCATTTCGTCGGGCTCGCGTCCGGCATCGACTGCAACGCCTGATCCTCCGCGGACAGCGGCTTCGCGAGCGCGACGCTGCCACTGCGCACGTGCGCAAAGCCGCGCGCGAGATCCGACGCGAGACCGCGCGTCGCTTCTTCGTTTTTCGTCATGTGCACCGTCCCGACTGGATGGTTCGGCGGCGCGCGCCACGCGCCGCCCGCGAACCCATGCAACAAAGAATAGGACACGCGCGCGGCGTCGCGATCCGAATCGCGACGCCGCGCGCGACAAACAAGCGCCGTCTGCGCGGCTCGCCCCGTTCGTATGGATGGATGCTTCGATGTCAGCCGATCGTGATCGAATCGATGCGATCGGGATAGAACGCGAGATGGCCGGCGATCTGCTTCACCGCGTCGTGCGGCGTTTCGTACGACCAAACCGCGTTGACGCCGCGCTCGCCGGCGCCCTTGATGCTGTAGTACGACGCATCGCCCTTGTACGGGCAATGGGTCGTGTGCGCGGTGCGCTCGAGCCGCGACAGGTCGACGTCCTTGCGCGGCACGTATTGCACGGGCGGATACGATGCCTCGCGCAGCGTGAGCGCATCGCGCGTGTCGGCGAGCGAATGGCCGGCCGCCCGGACGACGACGCGCTCGCGCGTCGCGTCGATCGTGATCGGATGGTCCGGGCCAGGAATCCTGACGGGGTGACTTGACTGGGTCATGAAAGCGCCTCCGGTGGCGAAACACGTCGGACTTCGGCGACATCGTACGCCGCCGCGGCGCGGGAAGCGACGCGCGAGCCGCGAATTCTGAAGTTGGGGCGAACGAACAATCACCGTTGCATGCGCCGTTAATTGCGCGTCGCGGGACGATCGAAGCGCGACGCGCACGGCTCGCTCGGGTTCGCGTCTTCGCAGATTCCGTTCCCGCATGACCGCAAACATGCGGCCGGCTCCGGCTATCGATGCACATCGCCCTTTTCAGGCCGTCCGCCGCGCTCGACGAGGCCCGGCCGTCAGCCGCCGCGCGCAACGAACCGTTCGCGCGCGACGGTGCGCGCCGCACGCTTGCAGCACCCGTCAGTTTTTACTGAAATTGCGACAAATACATTAAATAAAACCATCAATCTGCAAATACCATAGCGGCCAACACTGGCAATGGCGTCTCGCACGATGAATATGCACCGAACGAGCGCCTCCGATCGACCCTCGCGGCGCGCCGCGCACGAGCGCCCGCCGCCTTGACTTCGCAGAGAAATTCATGCCCCGCCCCATCGTCGCCCGCATTCATCCGGAAGCCGTCGCGCACAATCTTGCGATCGTCCGGCAACAAGCGCCCGCCTCGCGCGTCTGGTCGGTCGTCAAGGCGAACGCTTACGGCCACGGCATCGAGCGCATCTATCCGGCGCTCGCCGGCGCGGACGGCATCGCGCTCCTCGACCTCGACGAAGCGGTGCGCGTGCGCGAGCTCGGCTGGACGAAGCCCGTGCTGCTGCTCGAGGGCATCTTCGATGCGGCGGACGTCGAGATCGCCGAGCGCCATCGGCTCACGGTCGCCGTGCACGGCGACGAGCAGTTGCAGTTGCTGACGTCCGCGAGGACGACACGGCCGATCGACATCCAGTTGAAGATGAACGCCGGGATGAACCGGCTCGGCTATCGGCCGGGCGCGTTTCGCGCCGCGTGGGAGCGTGCGGCCGCCGCGCCGTCGATCGGCGGCATCGCGCTGATGATGCACTTCGCGAACGCCGACGAAGGCGAGATCGACTGGCAGATGAGCGAGTTCGACACCGCGACGGACGGCCTGCCCGGCGAGCGCACGCTGTCGAACTCGGCGGCCGTGCTGTGGCATCCGCGCGCGCATCGCGACTGGGTGCGGCCCGGCACGATCCTGTACGGTGCGTCGCCGACGGGCGCGGCGCGGCACATCGCCGACGTGCCGCTGCGCCCGGCGATGACCGTCACCAGCCGGATCATCGGCGTGCAGACGCTATCGCCTGGCGAGACGGTCGGCTACGGGCGGCGCTTCACGGCCGAGCGCGAAATGCGCATCGGCGTGGTCGCGTGCGGCTACGCGGACGGCTACCCGCGCCACGCGCCGACCGGCACGCCGATCGCGGTCGACGGCGTGCGCACGCAGCTCGTCGGGCGCGTGTCGATGGACATGCTGACCGTCGATCTCACGCCGTGCCCGAACGCGGGCGTCGGCTCGACGGTCGAGCTGTGGGGCGAGCGGGTGCGCGTCGACGACGTCGCCGAAGCCGCGGGCACGATCGGCTACGAGCTGATGTGCGCGCTCGCGCGGCGAGTGCCGGTCGCGGTCGATCCGTATCCCGCGGCGGCCGCGCGGATCGAGCCCGCGCGCACCGGCAGCTACGGGCGCTGAGCGAAACGGCGGCCAACGGCGCGGGGGCGGCGCGCCGCGCCGGCGGTTCCGCGTTCGATGTCGCGCAGGCGATTCGCGCATCCGGATACCGTCCCGCCGTCGGCCGGCTTCGTGCGATCTCGTGACTTCGTGACTTCATGCAACTTCGTGACTTCGCGCAACCTCGCGCGCCCTCGGCCGATCGAACGCATCACGTCCGCGCGCGCGAAACGATTCGCGCAGTATGCGAAGCACACGATCGGCCGCGCGCGCGGCGGCGCAAACGCCGCCGCGCTCAGGTCCGCCAGCGCGGCGGCCGCTTTTCGAGAAACGCGTCGATGCCCTCGCACGCATCCTCTTCCATCATGTTGCGCGCCATCACGTCGGACGCATACGCGTACGCGTCGTCGAGCGGCATCTGCCGCTGCCGGTAGAACATCGCCTTGCCGTAGCGCACCGCGGCGGGGCTCTTCGACACGATTTCCGCGACCGTGCGCGCAACGGCCGCGTCGAGCGCATCCTCCGGCACCGCCTCGTTGACGAGGCCCCAGTCGACGGCCGTCGCCGCGTCGACGAAGCGGCCGGTGACGAGCATGTCGAACGCGCGCTTCGTCGACACGTTGCGCGACAGCGCGACCGCGGGCGTCGAGCAGAACAGCCCGACGTCGATGCCGGACACCGCGAAGCGGGCCGTGTCGGCGGCGATCGCGAGATCGCACGACGCGACGAGCTGGCAGCCCGCCGCCGTCGCGATTCCCTGCACGCGCGCGACGACGGGCACGGGCAGCGCGTGAATCGCCTGCATCACGCGGCTGCATCGGCCGAACAGGTCACGGTAGTACGCGAGATCGGGCGTGCCGCGCATCTCGCGCAGATCGTGGCCCGCGCAGAACGCGCGGCCCTCGGCGGCGAGCACGACGCAGCGCACGCGCGGGTCGCCCGCGAGCGCGGCGAGCTCGCGCTGCAACGCGCCGAGCAGCGCCTCCGACAGCGCGTTGAACTGCGACGGCCGGTTCAGGCGCAGCGTCGCGACGCCGTCGCGATCGTCGCGCAGGAGCGGCGGCACCGCCGCCTGGCTGGATGGTTCCATGTCGTCCTCCTCGATGGGCACGTGCTCGCGCCGGTGCGGACGGCGACATCGCCCGGCGCGTGTCGAACCAAGGTACACCGTATCCCGTCCGGATCAAGCCGCGTTGCGTCAAGCGATGCGCGCAGGCGAATCCGTCGATGCGGCGAAAAACCGACACCGTCCGCCGAAGAGCGCCGCGGCGGTGGACATCGCCGCAAAAAGCTGTATATTCATACAGTGCTCGCCATCGGCGATCCATGCGAGAATCGCGTGCCGCCGGACGGTCCGACGAGCCGCCTGCGCTTCGGCGCGCGGCCGAGGTCGATCGGGTATCGCGAGACGGGCCACGGAGAAGACATAGTGAAACTGGTTGGATGCGGGTTGCTGTTGTTGGCTTTCGCTTTCTCGGCGTTCGCGAGCGAACGCTACGTCGAGATCTGGAATCCGCCCGAAGCGCGCGCCGGCCAAAGCAACGGCGTGCGCCACGATCCGTCCGCCCGCAAACCGGCCGCACCTGCCGCGAAGCGCAAGCGCGTCGCGCCGCACGTCGTCGAGGCGCGGATGCATCATCCGCCCACCGCCGTGAAGATCGCGCCGAAGCCGCGCGCGATCGATGACGGCGCGCCGCGCACGACGCCCGCGCTGCCGTCGCCCGCCGCCCCCGACATTCCCCGCCTGTTCACGCCGGACGGCAACGTGCTGCGCGTCGGCACGCGCGGCTACGGCGTCGACATCGAGCGCTGACGGCGCGTCAAGCGCGGCCCGACATCGGCGCAACGCCGAACGCGCGGATGCGTCGAAACCGATCGATCGTTCCACTGCGCGCCGCCGAGCAATGCGGAGCGCCGATGGCCCGATTGACGAATGCCGGCTTCTTCCGCGCAATACGCTCGACATTCCACGGCACGCGAAACTCCGCATCGCCTGACGGTCAACGCCGAACGAACCGCGCGTCGGTCACTCAACGAACGCCGCGCGCGGCGCGCCGTCGCGCGCGTGATGCCGGGACGAAGAGCGCATGCGATTCACGATTGACGCCTCTCGGGGGATGTCCGTTCGAGCGGCGCGTTCCTGCGGAGCGCAACGTCATGCACGCTGACGGACGGCGGACGAGCAGAGATGGCAAGAACGAGGTGCCCGGCTGACGGCAACGGCTCGACGGACGTCGCTCGGGTACCCGAATCGATTCTTCCTCTGACCAAGCGGTCGACACGCGGCGTCCGCTCCGTGCTTACACGCCCGCCGGACCTTGCGCGCCGGCCGGGCGGGGATCATCGGGATGCGGCATTTCCCACGGGATCGCCAAGAAGTCGCCGGAAGGGAATTCCGGAACGAGGGCAGCGGCGGCAAGCGGCACCGACCGCCCTCACGCATCTGCGGCGTACGCTTCGATCCGCTTCGGATCGGCCAGACTTTTGCCTCCGGTGAATATGAGACGGATGGCTTGGCGTGACGCGCGGGACATCTTTCGAGACGACGGCGCGTCGTTGCCGTTGACGATCGCGGCCGCCATCGGAAGGCGCCGGAACAACGCCGCGCGGCGCGCGAACGCCGAAGAACCCTCGCCCTCGCACGCGACGCCATCACCATACGCCGCGCCGACGCGCGCGCCCGAACCGCGCGCGCGCATGCTTTGCGCAAGTACAAAAAAAACAGCCGGCCCGAAGGCCGGCTGCTCGTGCGGCTGCCCGCGCGACGCCGAGCGTCGCGCCGACGCTTGGCGCTTAGAAGCGGTGAATCAGGCCGACGCCGAGGCCCACCTGGCTGCGCGACGACGACGGCGACGTGTTGAAGCCGTCGCCGATCGACGCGGTCGCGTCGATGATCTTGCCGCCCGCGAGCGTCTTGCCGTTCGCGCGCTGATACGCCTCGACCGCGAAGAGGCCCGTGCGCTTCGACAGGCTGTAGTACTGCGACAGCGTGAACTGGTGGTACTGCGCCGAGCTCGTGATGCCATTCGATTGCGTCGCGCGCGTGTACGCGTAGCCGCCCGCGAAATCCCACTGAGCAGAAGGCTTGAAGTGCAGCACCGCGCCCGCCGTGTTGAAGATCGCGGTGTTGCGGAACGCCGAGTTGACGCCCGGGATGTACTGCACGTTCGAGTACGACACCGAGACGTCCCACGCGGACGAGAACTGATAGCCGGCCGTCACCGCGACGCGCTGCTGCGCTTGCGCGGTCTTGTAGCCGTTGTTGATCGCCGACACGGCCGTTTGCGCGCCGCCGTTGGACGTCGCCGAGTTCGCGCCCCAGTCGCCACCGCCCGACGTCGAGTTGTTCACGCGCTGGAACGCCGCGGCGATGCCGAGCGGACCGTTCATGTACTGGATGCCCGCGCTCCACGTCGAACCGGCGTTCACGCTGCCCGGCTGGCCGCCGAACGCATACGAGCCGCCGAACGTGAAGCCGTAGAACTTCGGCGACATGTAGACGAGCGAGTTGTTCGTGCGGTAGCTGGTGTCGAGCGAGTCGATGTCGCCCGGGTGCGCGCCGAAGTAGCCGGTGAGCCAGGTCGTCGGGCTGTACGGCGACAGCAGCGAGTAGTACGCGGTGTATTGACGGCCGGCCGTCAGCGTACCGTACGTCGGATTGGTCAGGCCGACCCACGCCTGACGCGTGAAGATGCCGCCTGCGAATTGCGACGTGCCGTTGGCGGTGCTGAAGCCCGATTCGAGCTGGAAGATCGCCTTCGAGCCGCCGCCCAGGTCCTCGCTGCCCTTCAGGCCGAAGCGGCTGCCCGCCCACACGCCCGTCGACATCTTCACCGCCGAGCGGCCGCCCGTCGTCGAGCCGAGCGACGTGCTGCTGCTCTGATACGCGATGCCGTTATCGACGATACCGTAAAGCGTCACGCTGCTCTGAGCGTGTGCCGTGGCGACTGCCGCCAATCCGGCGGCCGTCATCGCGGCCGCTGCGCGCTTTTTCATTGATTCTCCGTCCTCAAGAAATTTTTGTGGTGTGTGTCACGCACATGGCCTGTCCATGCGGTCGCCATTCTCACCGATTCGTCCGTGCCGCAAAACGAAGAATAAAGATCCGTCGGCTCCGCGCAACGCGGGGATTCACTAACTAGTTAGTTTCAACGCTGCACGGACAAGGGTTTCGCGGGTGTGCGCGGCGATTGCTGGAACCGGTTCCCTCGTCCCCGGATTTACCCGAATTTACATTCACACAGTCCTTCCAGACGGCTTCCAACTTACTTTCGTGTGATGATTCGGAAATCCGTCGGCCGGCGCAGGCGCGGCGGAAAAACTCGATGGGTCAATGGCTTGCGGCGAAATCCGGGTGGCCGGTGCGGGGTGTGCTACCGGTTCATGCGGGTAGTCGACGGCGGGTACATCTGTGCGTTTTTTTCAAGCCTTGGGCTTCGCATTCGGAACTTGGAACCAGGCGCTCGAAGGTCGAAGGTCGAAGGTCGAAGGTCGAAGGTCGAAGGTCGAAGGTCGAAGCTCGAAGCTCGAAGCTCGAAGCTCGAAGCTCGAAGCTCGAAGCTCGAAGCTCGAAGCTCGAAGCTCGAAGCTCGAAGCTCGAAGCTCGAAGCTCGAAGCTCGAAGCTCGAAGCTCGAAGCTCGAAGCTCGAAGCTCGAAGCTCGAAGCTCGAAGCTCGAAGCTCGAAGCTCGAAGCTCGAAGCTCGAAGCTCGAAGCTCGAAGCTCGACGCTCGACGCTCGACGCTCGACGCTCGACGCTCGACGCTCGACGCTCGACGCTCGACGCTCGACGCTCGACGCTCGACGCTCGACGCTCGACGCTCGACGCTCGACGCTCGACGCTCGACGCTCGACGCTCGACGCTCGACGCGAGGAACGCACAGATCACACCCGCGCACGATATCCCAGCCCACGGCCACGCGCGCTGAGCAAAGCCGATCGACCGCCACAAGCGTCGCCCTCGCTCGCCGCCATGCCGAATGCGATCGCGCGATCTCGCGCCGAAGAGCATCACGCGCTATCGAGCCGCTTATCGTCTCCCCGCCTTCGCCGCTCTCTGCGCTCGACGCAACCGCCCCCCGCATCGGAGCCCGTTCGGCTCACGATACGCGCGACGCGCGCTCAAAGTGCCCCGAGCACCTCGAATCGATGCGTGCCGTCGCGTCCAAGCTGCTCGACGAGGCCGAACTCCCAATCGAGGTACGCTTGCATCGCTTCCGCTGCGTTGCCGGTGCCCTCGTATGGACGCCGGTAGCGATCGATGCGCGGCGACGCCAGCCGCGTCTCGCCGCTCTCGACCGGCAGGCCCGCGGCGAGCCACGCGAGCGTGCCGCCGTCGAGCAGGTGGACGGACGCTTCTTCCGGCAGCAGCGCGCGCAGGTCCGCCGCCGCGAACGCCGCCAACTGCCCCGACCTGCAAGTCACGACATAGCGGCGCGCACGCGGAATGCGCGTGAGCGCGTCGCCCAGTTGGGCGCGCACCGCGTACCACGCGCCGGGAATGTGCCGCTTCACGTAGTTCGCGCTCGCCGTGACGTCGATGACCGCCACGTCGAGCGGCGCGTCGTGCGGCGGCACGACGCGTTCGGCAAGCGATCCTCGTTGCGCGTCGTCCAGTCGCGCGTCGGCTCGGCGATCCGCCGCCCCGCCGCTCCCTCCGCGCGCGAATTCGTCTGCGCGCACGTCTCGCTCGTCTCGCTCGTCTCGTATGTCTCGTATGTCTCGTATGTCTCGTACGTCATGCACGTCACGCGCATCCGTCGCGTCCAGCGCATTCCGCCCGTCTTGCGTGCGCTGCGCGATCGCGCCGGTCCGCGGTGAAGCAAGCGCTTCCGCCCGCCCGTTCACCGCCTCGCGCTCCACCGCTTTCAAGCCGAGCCACTCGGCGAGCGTGCCGACCGACACCGTCGCGCTTTCCGCAGGCTGCGGCGCGCGCGCCGCCGGCTGCCCGCGCTCGCTGCGCTCATGCGCGTCGAGCGGCTCGACGACGCGCACGTCCCAGCCCATCTGCGCGAGCCACGACGCGGTCATGTCGGCGCGCACGCCGTCGTCGTCCGCGAGCGCGATCCGCGCGCCGCGCACGGGCGCATGATGATCGGTCTCCTGTACCAGCTGGCCGCCCGGCGCGCTCGCGAAGCCCGGCAGGTGGCCGGCCGCGTATTCGTCCGGCGTGCGCACGTCGAAGCGATAGAGCGTGAGATCGTCGGACTCGAGCATGTGCAGATCGCGCAGCGCGATGCGCGTTGCGCCCGCGCGACGTGCGAGGCCGCGCGCCGCCTGCCGCGCGGCCTCGCGCCGATCCGCGTCGACGCGCTCGGGAAAGCGCCTCGACGCGCCGTGTTCGAGCGTTTGCCCCGCGAGCGTCCAGCCGATCGTCCCGTTGCGCAGCGCCGCAACCGGGTTCGGCAGCCCCGCGTTGATCAGCGACTGCGTGCCGATGATGCTGCGCGTGCGTCCCGCGCAGTTCACGATCACGCGCGTCGCCGGATCGGGCGCGAGCTCGCGCACGCGCAGCACGAGCTCCGCGCCCGGCACGCTCGTCGCGGTCGGAATGCTCATCGTCTGGTATTCGTCGAAGCGGCGCGCGTCGACGATCACGACGTCGGCCCGCGCGTCGATCAACTGCCGCACCTCTTGCGCGGACAGCGACGGCGTGTGCCGCTGCGCCTCGACGAGCTCGCCGAACGCCTTGCTCGGCACGTTCACGTCGATGAAGAGCTCGCCGCCCGCCGCCCGCCAGCCGTCGAGCCCGCCTTCGAGCCGATGCACGCGCGTGTAGCCGAGCGCCGCGAGCACGGCGGCCGCGCGCGGCGCGAGATCTTCGCCGAGCGCTTCGCCGTAGACCGCGATCGTCGTGTCGCGGCGCGGAATACGCGTCCACGCTTCGAGTTCGAGCTTCGACAGCGGAAAGTTCGCGGCCCACAGCGGATGGCCGTGCGCGTACGGGTCTTCCTCGCGCACGTCGATCAGCGCGATCTCCGCGCCGGCGAGCAGCGCGGCGCGCACGTCGGCGGCGGATAAGGTCGGGAAGCTCGCGGGCGCCGAATCGCCCCCGGGAGCGGGCGCGGGAGCGGTGTCGCGGAGCGACGAGGAAGAAGGATCGGTCACGGAATCGAGGCTCATCGGATCAGGGCAGCCGGAAGTTTGGATGGTGGAGAACTACGTTGCGCCGCGTCGATGCATATCGACGCGCGGCACGAGAGAAGACGTGGTCGAGCAAATGCGCGCGTTGCCGCCGAATCGAATCCACACGCGGCAGGCGCTGCGACGTTGCTTCCGAACGGAAACCGTCGCGCCGCTGAACTTCGCGATCCGACGCGAACACGAGTGGCCGCGGAACTTGCAAAGCATGCGAGACACACGAAGCGCGCGGAATGCCCGAAGCAGGCAAAGCGAACGATGCCGGCAAGCGACACGCGGAACACGGAAAGCTCACGATACGGACGGATCGCATGCGAGTCCGCTGCATACGCGCGAGCGACCGATTGAGCGAGCGGTCGGGCGCGCAGGCGGCGACCGCCGCGCATCGACGCGCAACGCGCGACGCACGACACGCAACGCCCGATGCGCTGCGCCGAATCGAATCGACAGTCGACAGTCGGTACTCGGCGCTCGGCGCTCGGCGCTCGGTACTCGGTACTCGGTACTCGGTACTCGGTACTCGGTACTCGGTACTCGGTACTCGGTGCTTGGCGCTCGACACTCGACACTCGGCACGCAACGCGGCACCGGCGCACGCCGACGCCCATTGCATATCGCGCGCCGCGCGATCGACGCGACACGGCGCACCGTCCGTCCGCCGCGCGAAGCCGGCAGCGACGCCGAATCGACCGACATGCCCGCGGCAACGCAGCCGCCCGAAGCGCACGCTCAACCGACACGCGAATACCCGGAAACGAACGGCTTGCGCGTGCCGTCCTCGCGGTAGACCGAGCGCTCGACCGCGCCGATGTCCGCGCCGTAGACATGGATGCTGATCGACACGCGATCGGCGAACGCATTGCTCACGCGATGAATATCGCCGACCGACGGCGACACCGCCTCGACGCGCCCCGGCTCGAGCCGCACCGCGTCGCCCGCGGGCAGCGGCCGGCCGTCGGGCGCGAGCGCGTACGGCTGCGAATACTCGGCGCCGCGCAGCATGCCGATCAGCCCCCAGACGGTGTGATCGTGGATCGGCGTTGTCTGCCCCGGCCCCCACACGAAGCTCACGACCGAAAAGCGCGCGGCCGGATCGAGATGCAGCAGGAACTGCTGGTAGCGCTCGGGATCGCAACGGGCATACGCGGCGGGCAGCCAGTCGTCGCGTGCGACGAGATCCGCGAGCAGCGCCGCGCCGTCGCGCAGGATGCGCGGCTCGTCCGGGCGCGTGTCGACGAGCCGCTCGAACGCGGCGACGAACGCGCGCAACGGCACGCTCGCGCGCAACGCAGCCGCAGAGGATTCGTTATGCAAAGAATGCGCGCTCATCGGCAGCCTCTTCGAATATGATTGTTCGACATGATGCACCTTAAACTCCATGCAAGACAAACATGAAAATCAGTGACATCGACGCATACGCCGCCGTGGTCCGCTGCCAGTCGCTGAGCCTGGCGGCGGCCGAGCTCGGCATCACGCAGCCGGCGATCACGCGCCGCGTGCAGAATCTCGAGGAAGCGCTCGGCGTCGAGCTGCTCGACCGCAACACGAAGCCGCCGCGCCCGACCGAGATGGGCTGGCGCGTGCACGACCAGTGCCGCACGGTGCTGCGCGAGATGCGCGCGCTGCGCGAGCTCGTCGCCGAGCCGCTGCCGCCGGCGGGCGAGTTCCGGCTCGGGCTCACGCACGGCATCGGCGAGCTGCTGCTGCTCGATCTGCTCGCGATGCTGCGCGACCGCTGGCCCGCGCTCGCGCCGCAAGTCGCGACCGGCTGGGGCGGCGCGTTGCTCGACCAGCTCGGCCACGACGCGCTCGACGCGGCGCTCGTGTTCCTCGCGCGCGAGATCGCGCTGCCGGCGCATGTCGCGGGCGAGCGGCTCATCGGCACGCGGCTCGTCGTGGTCGCGCGCAAGGGCGACTTTCCGCGCCGCGGCTACCGGCTCGCCGACTGCCATGAGGCCGGCTGGGTGCTGAACCCGGACGGTTGCGGATTCCGCGCGGGCCTGAAGCGCGCGCTCGACGCGCAGCGGCTGCCGCTGCGCGTCACGCTCGACACATACGGGCGCGAGCTGCAATTGCAGAGCGTCGCGAACGGGCTCGGCCTCGGCCTCATGCCGCTGCCGCTCGTCGAGATGAGCCCGCTGCGCGACGCGCTCGACATCGTGCCGATCGCCGATTTCAAGCCGCAGATCGATCTGTGGGCGCTGCGGCGGGAGCACGCTTCGCGCCTCGCCGCGCCTGCCGGCGCGATCGGCCAGCTCGCGCGGACGCGATTGCGCGCGCTCGGCGATGCGCGCGAGCCGCATGCGGCGCGCGATACGCGATCGCCGCGCGGGCGAATCGACGGCGCCGCGAAACGGGCGCGCGATTCGATTTGAGCGCGAGCGCGGCTGCGCCGGCCGATGCGGCGCGGCGCGCCACGCGCCGGGCGTTGCAGGCCGCATCGCGCATCGCGCGGCGCGGTTCATCGCGCCGTTCACGCCGTTCGCTTCGCACGTCGTCGCACGCCCCTCGGAACGCGTCACCGCCCATCGCCATGCGCGGCGAACGCCGCGCGTCCCGCCGCGACGAGAATCGAATCGTCCTGCGGCGTGTGAATCCGGCTGCACAGCGCGTCGCGATGATGGCGCTCGAGCGGGTTGTGGCGGCTCAGCCCGTGATTGCCCGATAGCTGCAACGCCAGCTCCGTCACGCGGATCGCGTGGCTCGTCACCGTGAATTTGACAAGCCCGCTCGCGTCGACGTCGAGCGGCGCGCCGGCATCCGCGCGCGCGGCCGCATCGTCGAGCAGCACGCGGTTCACCTGCAGCAGCGCGTCGATCTCGCCGACGATTTCCTGCACGCGCGGCAGCGTCGCGAGCGGCGCGCCGAGGCTCGCGGGCGCGCGCGCCTTCGCGAACCCGACGACCCAGTCGCGCGCCGCCCGCGCGAGCGCATCGTACAGGCTGCCGAGCAGCACGATCATCCACGCTTGCTGGTCGGCGTGCGCATCGACGTCGGCCTGGCTCGCGCCCGTCGGCGCCCACGCGTCGGGCGCGCGCAGATCGACGGCGTGATCGAGCGGAATCCGCACGTCGTCGAACACCACCTCGTGACTGCCCGACGCGCGCAGCCCGAGGTGATTCCAGCTTTCGATCACGCGGATGCCGTCGCCGCCCGCCTGCCCCCGCGCCGCGCCGCGCGGCACGAGAAACACGCCGACGCGCGGCCGCGCTTCGTCCGTGCGCGCCCACACCGCGAGCCAGCGCAGCGCCGGGATGCCGGTGCTGTACAGCTTGTGGCCGCTGATGCGCCAGCCGTCGCCGTCGCGGCGCGCGACGCTCGCCGGGAGCCCGCCGCGCGCGGGCGAGCCGAGCTCGGGCTCGACGCGCAATGCGTTGATCAACGCGCCGTCGGCGACCGCGCTCGCGAACACCGCGCGCCGCGCGGCCGCCGGCCAGCGGCTGTCCGCGCGGCCGAGCGCGCGGTGCTGCAAATAAGTCATCGTCAGCACGAGCGCGGTCGCGGCGTCCGCGCGGGCGATCGCGCCGACGATCCGGCGCGCGCGGGCGAGCGTCGCGCCGCCTCCGCCGTACTCGCGCGGCACGGCCTGCGCGATCAGGCCGTGCGCGTGCAGCCATTCGAAATGCGCGTGCGGGAAGCTGCCGTCAGCGTCGTGCCGCGCCGCGCCCTCCGCGATGCGCGGCGCGAGCTCGGCGAGGCTCGCGTCGAGCCGGGCGTCGTCGCTCGCGGTGCTCGCGAACTCGGGCGGCACGAGGGCGGGCGAAGTAGTCGGCGGGGTCGATGCTGTTGATGCTGTTGATGCTGTTGATGCAGTCGATGCGATCGGCGCCGCTGATGCGCCCTGCGCAGCCGCCGCGGCTGCACGCTCAACCGGCGCGCGGCCGCCGCGCGCATCGCTCGGACGCGACAGGTCCTCGCCCGGCGCGCGATCGGCCAATGCGCATGCGCCGCCGGCCGCCGCGCCGTCGTCGTGCGAGCCCGCTTCGCGCGCGTCGCCGCGTGCGGGCGCGAAAGGCGATTCGGCAAAGAGAGAAGCCATCTGCGAACGTTCCATCGTCGTAGTCGATCGCGATGCCGATCGATCGTCAAAAAAACCGTCCGCCCGGCGCGCGAGCGCACGCGAACGAAACGGATCGCCCACAGCGTAAGCGCGCCGCCCGGCCCGGCAAACCATGCAAATGCGATATGGATTCCGATATTTATTATTTATCTGTTGCATGATCCTGGCGGTAATCTGCGCTCCGGATTCCCGGCCCGCGTGCGCTTTCACGCCGCGCGCCGGGCCGGCATCGAACCGCCCGGCCGTGTGCCCGGGCGCCCCGCATCGGAGACACAGATGAGCGTCGAGATCATCGGCATGATCCAGAGCCAGAAGCAGTCGGAGATCCATCCGCCGACCGGCAACGCGGTCGACCGCAACTACGTCCGCGCATTCGCGCAGGCGCACGAGCGCGCCGGCTTCGACCGCATCCTCGTGCCGCACCATTCGACCGGGCCGTCGGCGACGCTGACGATCTCGTACGCGGCGGCCGTCACCGAGCGGGTTCATTTCATGCTCGCGCACCGCCCCGGCTTCACCGCGCCGACGCTCGCCGCACGGCAGATCGCGACGCTCGACCAGTTCAGCGGCGGCCGCCTCGCGGTCCACTTCATCTCGGGCGGCTCCGACGACGAGCAGCAGCGCGACGGCGACTTTCTCGGCCACGACGCGCGCTACGCCCGCACCGACGAGTATCTCGGCATCCTGCGCCGCATCTGGACGGCGGACGAGCCGTTCGATCACGAGGGCGTCCACTACCGCTTCAGGCAGGGCTATTCGGAAGTGAAGCCCGCGCAGAAGCCGCACGTGCCCGTGTATTTCGGCGGCGCGTCGGATGCGGCGCTCACGGTCGCCGGCAAGCACGCGGACGTCTATGCGCTGTGGGGCGAATCGCTCGACCAGGTGCGCGAGCTGACCGCGCGCGTGCGCGCCGCGGCGGCCGCGCACGGCCGGCACGTGCGCTTCTCGGTGTCGTTCCGCCCGATCCTCGCCGCAACCGAGGGCGCGGCGTGGGCGCGCGCGCATCGCATCCTCGACGAGACGCGGCGGCTGCGCGAAGCGGCCGGGCTCGGCGTGGGCAGCCCGCAGCAGAGCGAAGGCGCGCGGCGGCTGCTCGCCGCGGCCGAGCGCGGCGCGCGCGTCGACACGCGGCTGTGGACGGAAATCGCGAGGCTCACGGGCGCGCGCTCGAATTCGACCGCGCTCGTCGGCACGCCCGAGCAGGTCGCCGACGCACTCGCCGATTACTACGACCTCGGCGTCACGACGTTCCTGATCCGCGGCTTCGACCCGCTCGACGACGCGATCGATTACGGCCGCGAGCTGATCCCGCGCGTGCGCGAGCGCGTCGCCGCGCGCGACGCGGCCCGCAAGGTCGCGTGAGCGAGCCGGGCTCGATCGACGTCGCGCCGACTCGACGGCCGCATCGGCCATTCGCGCGCCCGCTCCTCGGCCCATTCGCATCAATCGCCGCTCAGCCGATCCGCCGGCCATTGCGGACCATCGCAAACCGCCGCCAGCCGCCATCAGCCACCGCCACTCACGCTAATCAAACCGTCCACGCCATGTCCGCCGTCCTGTCCGCCGAAACTCGCTCCGCATCCGGCCTCGCGCTCAATCCGCAGCCGCAGCAGAAATTCTGGTTCGATCCGCCCGCGCCGCGCATCGGCGTCGAAGCGGAGCGCCGGCACCGGCGCGAGCGGCTCGCCGGCGCGTTCCGGCTGTTCGCGCGGCACGGCTTCGATCGCGGCCTCGCCGGCCACATCACCGCGCGCGATCCGGAGCTGACCGATCACTTCTGGGTCAACCCGCTCGGCGTGCATTTCTCGCGGATCAAGGTGTCCGATCTGCTGCTCGTCAACGGCCGAGGCGAGACGGTGATCGGCGACCAGCCGCTCAACAAGGCCGCGTTCGCGATCCACGCCGCGATCCACGACGCGCATCCGCACGTCGTCGCGGCCGCGCACACGCATTCGACGTACGGCAAGGCGTGGTCGACGCTCGGCCGCCCGCTCGACCCGCTGACGCAGGACGCGTGCGTGTTCTTCGAGGACCACGCGCTCTTCGACGACTTCACCGGCATGGTCGTCGACACGGGCGAAGGCGAGCGGATCGCCCGCGCGCTCGCGAAGCCCGGCGGCGGCGGCACGCACAAGGGCGCGATCCTGCGCAACCACGGAATCCTGACCGCCGGGCCGAGCGTCGAGGCGGCCGCGTGGTGGTACATCGCGCTCGACGACACCGCGCACACGCAATTGCTCGCCGAGGCCGCGGGCGCGCCGCGCCCGATCGACGCGGTAACCGCACGCCATACGCACGGCCAGATCGGCGGCCCCGACGGCGCGCTGCACGCGTTCGAAAGCCTGTACGCGGCGCTCGTCGCCGCCGAGCCCGACCTGCTCGACTGAGCGCGACCGACGCGCGGTCCGCCGCTTCAACCCTCGCCACGCCCGGAGATCTTCGTCATGACACGTGCCCCCGACGCCCTTTCGCCCGACGCCGCGCCCGCCAGCGACGCGCGCGCGCCGGCATCCACGCCGCCCGCATCGGGCCGCCGCAAGCTGCTGCGCGCGGCGGGCGCGGCCGCGCTCGCGGCCCCGGCGCTCACGCTCGGCCGCAAGGTCTGGTCCGCGCCGCCGCTCAAGAAGCTCACGTTCGCGTGGAACCAGAACGCGTTCTGCCTCACGCCGATCGTCGTCGCGAAGGAGCTCGGCTTCTTCGAGAAGAACGGCCTGTCGGTGGACCTGATCAACTACAGCGGCTCGACCGACCAGTTGCTCGAATCGATCGCCACCGGCAAGGCCGACGCCGCGGTCGGCATGATCCACCGGTGGCTCAAGCCGCTCGAGGCGGGCTTCGACGTGAAGATCATCGGCAGCTCGCACGGCGGCTGCGTGCGCCTCGTCGGCGCGAAGGCGGCGGGCGTCACGTCGCTCGCGGCGCTCAAGGGCAAGACGGTCGGCGTGAGCGATCTCGCCGCGCCCGGCAAGCACTTCTTCTCGATCCTGCTCGCGAAGCACGGCGTCGATCCGGAGCGCGACGTCGCGTGGCGGCAGTATCCGGCCGATCTGCTCGGCGTCGCGGCCGACAAGGGCGAGATCCAGGCGATCGCCGACGGCGACCCGAATCTCTACCTGCTCGAAAAGCGCAGCGCGGGCAAATACGCGGAGCTCGCGACGAACCTGTCCGGCGAATACGCGCGCAAGGTGTGCTGCGTGATCGGCGCGCGCGGCGCGCTCGTGCGCGACGACCGGCCGGCCGCCGCCGCGCTCGCGCGCTCGATCGTGCAGGCAACCGACTACACGCACGAGAATCCGGGCGAATCGGCGAAGGTGTTCGCGAAGTATTCGCCGAAGATCGATCCGGAGGACCTGCGCAAGCTGTACGCGACGCTCACCTACACGCACCATCCGACCAACGTCGATCTGCAAAGCGAGATCGCGTTCTACGCGGACGACTTTCGCCGGATCGGCGTGATCAAGAAATCGACCGACCCGCAGCGTTTCGCGCGGCAGGTCTATGCGAACGTGCTGGGGTGAACCGATGGCGACGCTACCTCACGCAACGTCCGCGACGCCGTCGGCCGCCGTCGACGGCGCGCGAACGCGCTCGGCCGGCATCGCGGCCGCCTCCGTTTCCGCTTCCGCCTCCGCCTCCACGTCGTCGCCCGACGTTACCGCGCAGCGCGCCGCACGCCCGCCCGCCTTAGGGTGCGGCGCGTGCGCGGCGACGCGCGACGCCGCCGCACGCCGCGCGAACGCCGCCGCGCCGTGGCTAACCGGGTTCGTCGCGGCCGTCGCCTGGCTCGCGTTCGGCGCGATCGCGCGGCTGTGGCCGAACCGGATCGTCGGCTTCGCCGACTGGGCGTACACCGACGAGATCGGCGCCGCCGCCTGGGCCGTCGCCGCCGCGCTGGCCGCGCTCGCGGCGCCGAGCGCGTTCGCGCGCGTCGCGCCAGGCCCGCGTGCCGGCGCGGCCGTCAAAGCCGTCAAAGCCGTCAAGGCGCTCGAGGCCCTCGCGGCGCTGCGGCGCGCGGGCCCGTGGCTCGTCGCGCTGCCGCTCGGCCTCGCCGCCTGGGAGATCCTGACCGCGAAGACCGCGCTGCTGCCGACGCCGTTCTTCGCGCCGCCGCAGGCGCTGATCGAAGTGGCCGTCGACGACTGGCCGCGCCTCGCCGGCAGCGCCGGCAACACGCTGAAGCTGCTCGGCATCGGCTTCCTGTACGGCGCGATCGTCGGCTTTCTCGTCGGCGTGTCGATCGGCTGGTCGCGGCGCATCGGCTACTGGGTGCATCCGGTGCTGCGCGTGCTCGGCCCCGTGCCCGCCACCGCGCTGCTGCCGCTCACGTTCTACTTCTTCCCGTCGAGCTATTCGGCGGCCGCGTTCCTGATCGCGCTCGCGACGGGCTTTCCGGTCGCGGTGCTCACGTGGTCCGGCGTCGCGGGCGTGAACAACGCGTATTACGACGTCGCGCGCACGCTCGGCGCGAACGCGCGCTTCCTCGTGCTGCGCGTCGCGATTCCGGCCGCGCTGCCGCAGGTGTTCGTCGGCCTGTTCATGGGTTTGAGCGCGTCGTTCACGGTGCTCGTCACGGCCGAGATGATGGGCGTCAAATCGGGTCTCGGCTGGTATCTGAGCTGGGCGCAGGGCTGGGCGTCGTACGTCAACATGTACGCGGCGCTCATCGTGATGGCGCTGCTGTTCTCCGGACTCATCACGCTGCTGTTCGCGGTGCGCGACCGGGCGCTCGCGTGGCAGAAAGGAACCGTCAAATGGTGAGCGAAACGATGGCGACGCGGGCGGCCGATGCCCGCGCCGGCGCACGCGCGGCCCAGTCGAACGCGGCCGCGACGTCCGCCGGGCCGAGCGCCGCGCCGGCCGGCGCGCGCATCGACGTGCGAAGCGTCAGCCACTGGTTCGACACGGCGGGCGGGCCGCTCCAGGTGCTCGACGACGTGACGCTGTCGGTCGCGCCCGGCGAGTTCGTCGCGCTGCTCGGGCCGAGCGGCTGCGGGAAATCGACGCTGCTGCGGCTCGTGGCGGGGCTCGATGCGGCGACGCACGGCGCGCTGTTGCAGAACGGCGCGCCGATCAGGCGGCCCGACCCGTCGCGCATCGTCGTGTTCCAGGACCCGACGCTGTATCCGTGGCGGCGCGTGCGCGCGAACGTCGCGCTCGGGCTGCAGGCGCGCGGCGTGCTGAAGCGCGAGCGCGGCCGCGTCGACGAAGCGCTCGCGCGCGTCGGCCTGACCGAGTTCGCCGATGCGTTCCCGCATCAGCTCTCGGGCGGGATGGCGCAGCGCGTCGCGCTCGCGCGGGCGCTCGTCAACGATCCGCAGTTGCTCGTGCTCGACGAGCCGCTCGGCAAGCTCGATTCGCTGACGCGGCTCGCGATGCAGGCCGAGCTCGCCGCGCTGTGGCGGCGCACGCGCTTCTCCGCGCTGCTCGTCACGCACGATGTCGAGGAGGCGCTCTTTCTCGCGCAGCGCGTGATCGTGTTCGGGCCGCGACCCGCGCGCATCGTCGCGGAGCTGCGCGTCGATCTGCCCTACCCGCGCCATCGCGGCGATCCGCATCTCGCCGAGCTGCGGCGCGACGCGCTGTCGCATCTCGGGCTCGACGCGAGCTGGTGAGCGGTGGCGGCGCGGCGAATGACGGCCGGAAGGCGCGGCGTTGACGGCGCGCGATCCGTTTGCGCGGAACGCGCGCCCGACGTCGCGCGCATGCGGCTTGCAGGCGATGCGCGGTGGGATGTCGGGTGGGATGTCGAACGGGATGTCGCGTGTGATGTGATTCGCACGCGGCGCGGCGCACCGCGCTCGTCGGCGAAGCGATGAGCCCGCCGCCCGCCGAGCTCTGGCTGAACGCGCTGCTGAGCGCGCTGCACGCGGCCCAGCTCGCGCTGCTGCATGCGGCGCATGCGCTCGGCATCGCGGGCGACAGTCACGGCCAGCCCGCATGGCCGTGGGCGCGGCGGATCGCCGCCGAGACGCTGCGGCTCGATCTCGGCGCCGCCCGCGCGCTTGCCGCGGCGCTCGCGATGACCGCGATCGCGTTGCCGATCGCGGCCGCCGCGCTCATGCGGCGCCGACGGCGCATCGCACTGTTGGCGATCGCCGCGCTACTCGCCGCGTGCGCGCCGTGGCCCGCGCCGTCGCTATGGCTCGCCGACGCCGTGCCGACCAGCTTCCACGCGAGCCCCGAGCCGTTCTCCGTCGCATCGGCCGTGCGCGGCGCGCGCGTCTACGCCGCGCACTGCGCGAGCTGCCACGGCGGTGACGGCCGCGGCGACGGCCCACTCGCGCACACGCTCGAGCGCTGGCCGCCGACCGTCGTCGGACCGCTGCTCGGCCGCCGCCTCGACGGTGAACTATTCTGGCGCGTGCTCGCCGGCATGCGCGACGCGCACGGCGCGCGGACGATGCCGGGCTTCGCGGGCCGCCTGTCGGACGACGACGTCTGGGCCGCGCTCGACTACCTGCGCGTGCTCGCCGCGCGCGGCGGCGCGCATGGCGGCGACGGCTGGCCACTGCCGGTGCGACTGCCCGCGCTCGACGTGCGCTGCGCCGGCGGCCCGCCGCAACCGCTCGCGCACTGGCGCGGCGGACAGCGCGTGCGCGTCGTCGTGCTCGGCGAGCGGGACACGCCGCCTGTCGAAGACGCGCGCTGGCAGACGCTGCTCGTCACGCGCGACGGCGGTTCGCCCGCGGCGCCGGGCGCGGCCGGTCGCGCGGCCTGCGTCGCGGCGACGCCCGGCGCATGGGATACGTTCGCCGCGCTCACGGGCGTCGCGCCGCGAGCGTTCGCCGGCGCGCAACTGCTCGCCGACCGCGACGGCTGGCTTCGCGCGGCGGCCAAGCCCGGCGCGCCCGGCTGGCGGGACGCCGATCTGCTGTGCGCGTCGCCTCGTCCGTCGCGCCGCCCGCAGCCTCCGCCGACACCGACACCGGCGCGCGGCGGCGACGCGCTGACCGCGCTGCTGTTGCGCATCGATGCGGAGCCGGTGCGCGACGTGCAGGGCGGCTTCGTTCATTGAGGCGCGGGCCATGCACGATGGACGACGGCCGATGCCGACGACGACCGCGCCGGCGATGCGGCAACGGAAAGCGACGTCGATTGAACTTTTCGGCTCGACGCGCGCGATTCGAATCGCGGGCTTCGGGCTTCGGGCTTCGGGCTTCGGGCTTCGGGCTTCGGGCTTCGGGCTTCGGGCTTCGGGCTTCGGGCTTCGGGCTTCGGGCTTCGGGCTTCGGGCTTCGGGCTTCGGGCTTCGGGCTTCGGGCTTCGGGCTTCGCTTCGGGCTTCGGGCTTCGGGCTTCGGGCTTCGGGCTTCGGGCTTCGGGCTTCGGGCTTCGGGCGTCGAGTGTCGGGTGTCGGGTGTCGGGTGTCGGGTGTCGGACTTCGGACTTCGGACTTCGGACTTCGAGCTTCGAGCTTCGAGCTTCGAATTTCGAATTCCGAATTCCGAATTTCGAACCCCGAACCGCAAGCCCACAATTTCAACCACCAAGCGTTTTGAGCACTTCACACACTGCGGCCCGATGAATGCCCGGAAAACACGAACCGCCGTACGCCGCCGAAACGTCTCGGCCCCATCCGACGCCGCGCGCCGGCACGACGAAGCACCTCGCCCCGCGAAGCCAACCGGGGCCCCGATCGCCGCAACCGCGCCGAACGCCGCCGGCCGCTCGCCCGCCGCGATCGGCGTCACCCGCCCGCATCCCGACCAACCGCCACCCGGCATCCACACGCCCGACACCCCGATGACATCGACACCGAACCCCACCCGACGGCGATTCCTCGCCTACGCCGCCGCAACCGCCGTGGCCGCGCCGCTCGCTTCCCGCGCGCAAGCGCTCGCGCGCCCGCTGCTGAAAGCCGGCGACCAGAAAGGCGGCCTGCGCGCGCTCCTCGAAGCGGCGGGCGCGCTCGCGGGCGTGCCGTACGACATCCAGTGGACGGAGTTCCCCGCCGCCGCGCCGCTCGCCGAAGCGCTGAACGCGGGCGCGGTCGACTGCGGCCCGATCGGCGACGCGCCCGTGATCTTCGCGCTCGCGTCCGGCGCGCGCGTGAAGGTGATCGGCGCGAACCGCTCGGACCCGTACGGCACCGCCGTCGTCGTCGCGCCCGACGCGCCGCTGCGCCGCGCGGCCGATCTGAAGGGCAAGCGCGTCGGCACGACGCGCGGCTCGATCGGCCACTTCGTCACGCTGAAGGCGCTCGACGCGGCGGGCCTCGCGCCCGCCGACGTCGATTTCCGCTTCCTGCCGCCCGCCGACACGATGCTCGCGCTCGCGAGCGGCTCGATCGACGCATGGGCGACCTGGGAGCCTTACACCGCGCTCGCGCAGACGAGCGGCCGCGCACGCGTGCTCGTCGACGGCCGCGGGCTGTGGTCGGGCCTGAGTTACGTCGCGGCGACCGACGCCGCGATCGCCGCGAAGCGCGACGCGCTGCGCGACTTCCTGCAGCGGGTCGCGCGCGCGCAGGCGTGGTCGTATCGGCACGTCGACGCGTATTCGGCCGCGCTCGCGCGGATCATCGGCATTCCGCCCGCCGCCGCGCGCCTGCAGTTCGAGCGCCGCCGCACGCAATGGCAGCCGATCGACGACGCGATCGTCGCCGAACAGCAGCGCACCGCGGACTTCTATCTGAAGGCGGGCCTGCTGAAGCGTCCGCTCGACGTGCGGCCCACGTTCGATCGCGCCTTCCCGCTCGCGTCCGGCTAGCGGCGGCTCACGCCGATATCCGGCGCGCGGCCGCGGCAATCCGCCCGGCGGGACCGCGTTCGATGGCGGAAAACCCGCGTTCGGCGACGGCGGCGGCACGCATGTCAAGCGGCGCAAAGCGCCGCGCGACGCGGCGATCGGCCCGTGCGCGGCCGCCGCGCGGACGCCCAATCCGCCTTGCGAAGGCAGGTGCGGCCCCGCGCGGCCCAGGCGCGTCTAGTGCGCGCGCTCGGACGCGGACAGTTGCATACGCGGGCAATCTGGCAGAATCACGGTTCCGCCGCCGTTTTTTGCTAATCCGTACCGGTCCCCGGGCTCGAGCGCCATGCCAGTCATCAGCGAACTTTTCGTCTATCCGATCAAGTCCTGTGCGGGCATTGCGACGGTGCGCGCGCAATTGCACGTGACAGGCCTCGAATACGACCGCAACTGGATGGTCACCGACCCGGCGGGCATGATGATCACGCAGCGCACGCATCCGCGGCTCGCGCTCGTGCGCACGGCGATCGGCGAGCGCGAGCTCGTCGTCGACGCGCCCGGGATGCCCGAGCTGCGCACGCCGCTCGCGGCGTCGGCGCTCGCGGGCGCCCAGCCGCTCGCGGCGACCGTCTGGCGCGACACCGTGAACGCGCTCGACGCCGGCGCGCACGCGGCAGCCTGGTTCAGCGAGTTCCTCGGCACGCCCGCGCGGCTCGCGCGCTTCGCGCCCGACGCGCGGCGCGTCGTCGGCGCGAAATGGACGGGCGCGTTCACGTCGTACGCGCAGTTCGCGGACGGCTTTCCGATCCTGGTCGTCGGCCAATCGTCGCTCGACGACCTGAACGCGCGGCTGCGCCGCAAGGGCGCGAGCGCGGTGCCGATGAACCGCTTCCGCCCGAACGTCGTGCTGACGGGCCTCGACGCGTACGAGGAAGACTATGTCGACTATCTCGACGTGGAAACCGACGACGGCGGCGTGCGCCTGAGTCTCGTGAAGCTCTGCACGCGCTGCCCTGTCCCGACGATCGACCAGCGCACGGGCGCGCTGGACCCGGCCTGGCCGAACGAGCCGACCGACACGATGAGCGTCTATCGCGGCAGCGCGCAATTCGACGGCGCGCTGACGTTCGGCAAGAACGCGATCGTCGTGAACGGCGAAGGCGCGTTTCTGGAGGTCGGGCAGTCGGTCGACGCGGAGATCGCGTTCCGCGAGTGACGTCCGCGCTTGCGCCCGCGTGCGAGGCCATGGCCGGCGGCGCGGCGGGCCGACGCAGTGGAGGGCTGCGTCGAAGCGCATCGGCATGCGCGTCGTATGCGCCGCCGGCCCCCAACCAGCCGCGAGATCGGGAGCGAGCGCTCCGCGCCGCGAACACGAGGCGAAATGCGAAATGCGGCGATGGCGATCTTCGGCGGGCGCTTGTTCTGCTTCCAGCATTTCGAATGCTTCGGGTAGCTCGGGTAGTTCGGGCACTTCAAGCACTTCAAGCACTTCAGGCATTTCAGGCATTTCAGGCATTTCAAGCACTTCAGGCACATCAGGCACTGAAGGCATTTCAAGCGCTTCACGTACTGAAAGTACTGAACGCATTTCAGGCATGTGAAGCGATCCCATTGCCGTTCCCGCCTGGCGCGATCCCGTCGACTCCAACGGCTTCACAACGAAAGCCTCGAATCACGCCGCATCGCATGCATCAACAGCGCCGATCGTCGAGCAGGCCGCCGCCGGCAATCCGTTATCCGCCGCATCGCAGCGCGCCCGTCCGCCCGCCGCCCCCAAACGAAAAATCGACCTCCCGCCGCCTCACATCGAGCGCTCAGGCCGCATGAACCGGCAGCGTCACCCGCACGACGAGCCCGCGGCCCCGTGCACGAGCGCCTGCCGCACGCGCGCCCGCCGGCCCGCCGCCGTCGCGCTCTGCGCCGCTCATGCCACCCATGCCACCCACGCCGCTCATGCCGCTCATGCCGCTCATGCCGGCAGCATCGCTCACGCCGCCCGTCCCCGCCGCATCGTCCAGCTCGACCTTCCCCCGATGCACGCGCGCGATCTCGCGCACGATCGACAGCCCGAGCCCCGTGCCGTCGATCGCGAGCGTCGCCTGGCTCCGATAGAAACGCTCGAACACCGCGTCGCGCTCGTCGGGCGCGATGCCCGGCCCGTCGTCGATCACTTCGAGCCGCGCGAGCTCGCCGTCGCGCGCGATCCGCACCGTGATCACCGCGCCGTCGCCCGCGTAGCGGATCGCATTGTCGATCAGGTTGCCGACGAGCTCGCCGAGCAGATCCGCGCGCCCCATCACGTCGACGCTCGCGTGCTGCTCGAAGCCGAGATCGATGCCGCGCGCGCGGGCGACGCCCGACCAGTCGAGCGTCACGCTGCGCGCGAGCTTCGCGAGCGCGACGGGCTTGCGCTCGATCGCCGGCGCGACATCCGATTCGAGCCGCGACAGCGACAGCAACTGCTGGACGATCTTCGCCGCCTGCCGCACCGCGCCGTTCACGCGCCGCAGATGCACATTCACGCGCTCGCGCTCGGCGGGCCGCAGCGCGAGCTCGACGCCCGCCTGCGCGGCCGCGAGCGGTGTCTTCAGCTGATGCGCGGCGTCGGCGAAGAAGCGCCGCCGCGCGACCTGCATGCGCTGCGTGCGCCCGACGTACTGGTTGATCGATTCGACGAGCGGCGCGACCTCGCTCGGCAGCCCGAGCGTCTCGAGCGGCGTCGGGTCGTCCTCCGCGCGCGCGGCGACCTTCGCCGACAGCCGGTTCAGCGGCCGCAGCCCGCGCCCGACGCCGAGCCACACGATGCCGAGCGCGAGCACGACGAGCAGGCCCTCCTGCAGCAGCGAGCCGACGAGGATCTCGCGCGCGAGCGCCTGCCGCGCCTCGATCGTCTCGCCGACCATCACCCAGACGACGCGCGTCAGCGCGCTCGGCACGTCGTGCACGGGCAGCCGCAGCGCAGCCATCCTGAGCCGCTCGCCGCGGTAGACGGCGTCGTAGAACGCCGTCGTGTAGAGCGGCGCGTTCGCCTTCGCGGGCGGCATCGGCAAATCCCGGTAGCCGGTGATCGCGCGGCCGTCGTCGTCGCGGATCAGGTAGTAGATCTTGCCGCCGTCGTTCGATTCGAACATCTCGAGCGCGAGATACGGCAGATCGACCTCGACCTCGCCGCCGACGAGCCGCACGCCCTCGCGAATCGACTTCAGCGACGACGCGAGCGTGCGGTCGAACGCCACGTGTGCGGCGTTCATCGCACGCTGGTACGTGAGCCACGAATCGAGCGCGAGCAGCCCGAGGAACGGCAGCAACAGCCACAGCGCGACCTGCGCGCGCAGATTGAGCCGCGTCATCGCGGCTGCGCCTCGAGCAGATAGCCGAGCCCGCGCAGCGTGACGATCGCGACGCCGCTGCCCTCGAGCTTCTTGCGCAGCCGGTGCACGTAGATCTCGATCGCGTCGGCGTTCACCGATTCGTCGAGCCCGAAGATCTTCTCCGACAGCGTCTCCTTGTTGATCGCGCGACCGTTGCGCAGGATCAGCACCTCGAGCACCGAGCGCTCGCGCGGCGTCAGCGCGAGCACGTCATTATTCAGACGAAAACTGCGATCGACGCTGTCGAACGCAAGCGGCCCGCATTCGACGCGCGTGTGCTCGTGGCCGAGGCTGCGCCGGATCAGCGCGCGGGCGCGCGCCTCGAGCTCGGTCAGCTCGAACGGCTTCGCGAGATAGTCGTCCGCGCCGAGATCGAGCCCGCGCACGCGGTCCTCGACCGAGCCGTGCGCGGTCAGGATCAGCACGGGCACCGGATTGCGCCGCGCGCGCAGCCGCCGCAGCACTTCGAGGCCGTCGAGCTTCGGCAGCCCCAGATCGAGAATCACGAGCGCGTAGTCCTGCGTGTGCAGCACGTGGTCGGCGGCCTCGCCGTCCGCCATGTGATCGACCGCGAAACGCGCGGCGGCGAGCGCGTCGGCGAGCGACTGCGCGAGGATCGGGTTGTCTTCGACGAGCAGCACACGCATCAAGCAAAACCTCGGGAAATCCATAATCAAAAGAAAGCGATTGTGACGAAAAATGAAAGCGTGCTGAAAGTGCGCGCCGCGTACCATCCGCGTCACTCGAACCAACCAAGACGCCACTGGAGGAAGACATGCAGTACGCACCGGCCGCCATCGCCGCCGCTCTTTTCGTCGCCGCAAGCACTGTCTGCGCACAGGTCCCGGCCGGCTATCCGGGTAACTACCAACGCGTGATCGACGCCGCGAAGCAGGAAGGCAAGCTCGTCGTCTACTCGACGACCGACACAGCGCTCGTGCGCCCGCTCATCAAGGATTTCGAAAGCCTGTACGGCGTGAAGATCGAATACAACGACATGAACAGCACCGAGCTTTACAACCGCTACGTCAGCGAAAGCGCCGCGAAAAGCGCGAGCGCCGACGTGCTGTGGAACTCGGCGATGGATCTGCAGGTGAAGCTCGTCAACGACGGGCTGATGGCCGCGTACGATTCGCCCGAGACGCCGAACGTGCCGCAATGGGCGCAGTATCAGAAACAGGCGTACGGCACGACCTACGAGCCGCTCGCGATCGTCTACAACAAGCGCCTGATTCCCGAGAACGACGTGCCGAAGACGCGCGCCGATCTGATCAGGCTGCTGCAATCGCAGCCCGAGAAATTCAAGGGCAAGGTGACGACCTACGACATCGAGAAGTCCGGCGTCGGCTTCAACTACCTGACGCAGGACGCGCACGTGAACGAACAGGTGACGTGGGAGCTCGTGCGCGCGATCGGCGCGGCGGGGCCGAAGCTGCAGTCGAGCACGGGCGCGATGATGGAGCGGATCTCGTCGGGCGAGAACCTCGTCGGCTACAACATCATCGGCTCGTATGCCTACGCAAAGGCGAAGAAGGACAAGTCGATCGGCTACGTGTTTCCGAAGGACTACACGCTCGTCGTGAGCCGCCTCGTGACGATCTCGAAGCAGGCGCAGCATCCGAACGCGGCCAAGCTGTGGGTCGACTACCTGCTGTCGAAGCGCGGCCAGACGCTGATCGCGAACCAGGCCAATCTCTACTCGATCCGCACGGACGTGTCGGGCGAGACGTCGATGACGCGCCTCGCGCAGGATCTCGCCGATTCGCTCAAGCCGATCCAGATCGGCTCGGGCCTGCTCGTCTACCTCGATCAGTCGAAGCGCCTCGCGTTCCTCAAGCAGTGGCAGCAGGCGCTCAAGCGCTGAGCCCGCACGCGTGAGCGCGCGCGGCCGCCGCCGCGCGCGCCCTCCCCGCTTTCCTTTTCCATCGACGCGGCCCGCGGGCCGCAAGGGCAAACTCATGCTTACAACCACCAGCGGCCGACCGTCCGCGCCCGTCGCGCGCGCGCGCGGCGACGGCGCGCCGCCCGCGCCGGCGGCGGGCGGACTCTGGCCGCTCGCGGGCATGCTGCGCTGGATCGTCGTCGCGGTGCTGACGATCGCGGTCGCGCTGCCGATCGCGTTCATCGTGTTCCAGAGCCTCTTGACCGCGCCGTTCTTCGACGCGAACAGGACGCTCGGCATCGAAGGCTTCCGCTTCATCTTCACCGATCCCGACTTCTGGTCCGCCGCGAAGAACTCGTTCGTCATCGCGGGCGGGATGCTGTTCATCTCGATTCCGCTCGGCGGCATCCTCGCGTTCCTGATGGTGCGCACGGATCTGCCCGGCCGCCGCTGGCTCGAGCCGCTCGTGCTCACGCCCGTGTTCGTGTCGCCGATGGTGCTCGCGTTCGGCTACGTCGTCGCGGCGGGCCCGGTCGGCTTCTATTCAGTGTGGTTCAAGGCGCTGTTCGGCATCTCGTCCGTGCCGTGGAACATCTATTCGATCTTCGCGATCACGGTGATCGTCGGCTTGACGCACGTGCCGCACGTGTACCTGTACGCGTCCGCCGCGCTGCGCAACCTCGGCTCGGACGTCGAGGAGGCCGCGCGCGTGACGGGCGCGCGGCCGTTTCGCGTCGCGCTCGACGTGAGCCTGCCGATGACACTGCCCGCCCTGCTCTTCTCGGGCGTGCTCGTGTTCTTCCTCGGCTTCGAAGTGTTCGGGCTGCCGCTCGTGCTCGGCGACCCCGAAGGCCATCTCGTGCTCGCGACGTACCTGTACAAGCTGACCAACAAGCTCGGCGTGCCGTCGTATCACCTGATGGCGGCCGTCGCCGTGTGCATCATCGCGATCACGTTTCCGCTCGTGCTGCTGCAGCGCCATCTGCTGAAATCGGCGAGCCGTTACGTGACCGTCAAGGGCAAGGCGGGCCGCCCGACCGTGCTGCCGCTGCGCGCGTGGCGCTGGGTCGCGCTCGCGATCGTCGCCGCGTGGCTCGCGCTCACCGTGATCGTGCCGATCTCCGGCATCGTGCTGCGCGCGTTCGTCACGAACTGGGGCGAAGGCGTGCCGCTCGCCGACGTGCTGACCGTCGCGAACTTCGTCGAGCTGTTCGAGCAGGACAACCTCGTGCGCGCGATCTTCAACACGCTCGGCATCGGCGTGATCGGCGGCGCGCTCGCGATCGGCTTCTACTCGCTCGTCGCGTTCGCCGGCCACCGCCGTCACGACTGGGCCGCGCGCATGCTCGACTACATCGTGCTGCTGCCGCGCGCGGTGCCGGGCCTTCTCGCCGGCCTCGCGTTCCTGTGGATCTTCCTGTTCGTGCCGGGCCTGCGCGAGCTGAAGAGCTCGATGTGGAGCATCTGGATCGCGTACACGGTCGTGTGGCTCGCGTACGGGATGCGCGTGATCCAGAGCGCGCTGCTGCAGGTGGGCCCGGAGCTCGAGGAAGCGGGCCGCAGCGTCGGCGCGACGCGCGCGCGCGTGTCGCTCGACGTGACGCTGCCGCTCGTGCGCTTCGGCCTGCTCGCCGCGTGGCTGCTGATCTTCATGATCTTCGAGCGCGAATATTCGACGGCCGTCTATCTGCTGTCGCCCGGCACCGAGGTGATCGGCGCGCTGCTCGTGTCGCTTTGGGCGACGGGCGCGGTCGATCAGGTCGCCGCGCTGTCCGTCATCAACATCGCAATGGTCGGCGCGGGACTCGCCGTCGCGTTGCGCTTCGGAGTGAAACTGCATGGATAAGCTCATCGTCGACGATCTGCATCTGAGCTACGGCGCGAACCCGATCTTGAAGGGCGTGTCGTTCGAATTGAAAGCGGGCGAAGTCGTGTGCCTGCTCGGCGCGTCGGGCAGCGGCAAGACGACGCTGCTGCGCGCGGTGGCGGGGCTCGAGACGCCGTCGTCCGGCCGCATCCGGCTCGACGAGCGCACGTTCTTCGACGGCGCGGGCCGCGTCGACCTGCCCGTCGAGGCGCGCTCGCTCGGCCTCGTGTTCCAGTCGTACGCGCTGTGGCCGCACCGCAGCGTCGCGGAGAACGTCGGCTACGGTCTCAAGCTGCGCCGCGTCGCGGCGGGCGAGATCAAGCGCCGCGTGCAGACCGCGCTCGACCAGCTCGGCCTCGGCCATCTCGCCGAACGCTATCCGCACCAGTTGTCGGGCGGCCAGCAGCAGCGCGTCGCGATCGCGCGCGCGCTCGTCTACAACCCGCCCGTGATCCTGCTCGACGAGCCGCTGTCGAACCTCGACGCGAAGCTGCGCGAGGAAGCGCGCGCGTGGCTGCGCGAGCTGATCGTGTCGCTTGGGCTGTCGGCGCTTTGCGTCACGCACGACCAGGCCGAGGCGATGGCGATGTCGGATCGCATCCTGCTGCTGCGCGACGGCCGCATCGAGCAGGAAGGCACGCCCGCCGAGCTGTACGGCGCGCCGCGCACGCTCTATACGGCCGAGTTCATGGGCAGCAACAACCGGATCGACGCGCGCGTCGACGCGATCGACGGCGAGCGCGTGACGCTCGCGGGCGACGGCTGGCGGCTCGCGGCGCTCGCGCGCGGCGCGCTTCGGCAAGGCGAGGACGCGCACGCGGTGATCCGCGTCGAGCGCGTGCAGGTTGCGGACGAGCCGGGCGAGAACCGGCTGCCCGCCGAGCTCGTCACGTCGATGTATCTCGGCGACCGCTGGGAATACCTGTTCCATTGCGGCGAGCTGCGGCTGCGCGCGTTCGGCTCGGCGCCGCGCGCGGCGGGCCGGCATTGGCTGGAGTTTCCGGCGAACGATTGCTGGGCGTTCGCGAAGGCGGGCTGACCGGGGGGGCGTTTGGTGTTCGGCGTTTGGCGTTTGGCGTTTGGCGTTTGGCGTTTGGCGTTTGACGTTCGGCGTTCGGCGTTCGGCGATTGGCAAGCGGCAAGCGGCAACGCAAGTTCGAGGTGATGCGGCGCTTTCGGCGCGCGGGATGCCGGGTGCGATTCCAGATGCTGCCGGATACGCGGCCGTATGCGATGCCGTATGCAACCGCAAACGACGCCGAACGCCACGCACGCCGCGCCGCCTTCGCGCGAACCCGCGACGCATCGCCCCGCGCCATGCGGCGGCGCTCGTCGCTCCGGCTCGCGAAGCATGAACGCGCGCGACGAACCCGCCCCGAACGCCCCGGCGCAATCCCCTGTAGCACCCAGCAGCAAACCCGCGCCGGCATCCGCCGGCGCACCCGGCGCGCGCACGCCGCCTGACGGCGAACGTGCGCGCGCCACCTAAAACAACCACCACTCAATCGGAGACACCGAAAATGAAAAAGCATCGCCGAAACGCCGGCAGGGCTGCGATCTCAGCCGGCCTCGCCGCGTGCGCGAGCCTCGCGGCCGGCCACGCGCTCGCGCAGTCGAGCGTCACGCTCTACGGCATCATGGACGCGGGCGTCGAATACGCGAACCACGCCGCGCCGGAGGGCGGCAGCGCATTGCGCCTGAAGTCGGGCAACAAGAACACGTCGCGCTGGGGCCTGCGCGGCGTCGAGGATCTCGGCGGCGGCTTGAAGGCGGTGTTCCGGCTCGAAAGCGGGATCGACCTCGCGAACGGCGGCTTCGACGACGGCCCCGACTCGATCTTCGCGCGGCGCGCGACGGTGGGCCTCAAGGGCAAGTGGGGCGAGCTCACGCTCGGACGCAACTTCACCGTCACGTATGACTACATGCTGCCGTTCGACCCGATGGGCTACGCGCAGAATTATTCGTGGGCGACGTCGTCGACGGCCACAGGCGGCCGCAAGGACGGCATGTTCACGCGCTCGTCGAACTCAGTGCGCTACGACGGCGCGTACGGCGGCTTGCGCTTCGGCGCGATGTACGGCTTCGGCAACGTGCCGGGCAGCATGAAGACGAGCGCCAAGTACGACTTCGCGCTCGGCTACGAGCGCGGCGCGTTCGCGGCGGTCGTCACGTTCGACCGCCAGAACGGCGCGCGCGACAGCGTGAGCCCCGCCGATCCGGTCGACTACGTGCAGGGCATTCATGCGGGCGTCAGCTACGATTTCGGCAACCTGAAGACGATGGCCGGCTATCGCAACTACCGCCGCACGTTCCACACGGCGGCGGCGACGCAGTTGAGCGACATGTACTGGATCGGCGGCTCGTACGACTTCACGCCGGCGTTCTCGCTGATCGGCGCGGTCTATCACCAGAACATCAAGGGCGGCACCGACGCCGATCCGACGCTCGTGTCGCTGCGCGCGCAATATTCGCTGTCCAAGCGCACCGTGCTGTATGCGGCGGGCGGCTTCGCGATCGCCCGGCATGGGCGCAACGTCGGTGTGTCGCGCGATTCGGTCGGCTACGCCGATACGCAGGCCGGCGTGACGCTTGGCATGCAGCAGCGGTTCTGAGCGAACGGCGCGCGATTGCATGCGATTGCATGCGATTGCACGGGAGGCGCGGGACGGAACCGGACGGCACCCGGCGACCGGGTGGTGTCGGGCGGTGTCGGGAGGCGTCGGGAGGCGTCGGGAGGCGTCGGGAGGCGCGCGCCGCATATCGTCGCGGCCGCGCGCCCGTCACCGGGACGCGCCCATCGTGAACACCGGACGAACCAGGCTGCTCGTGTCGTCCCAATACGCGCCGACGTCGGCGAGCGGCACGGTTTCGGTGTCGATCCGCAGCCCGGCCGCACGCGCCGCCTCGAACACCGCCCGCGCGGCATCCAGCAGGCGCGGCAGCGAAAGGCTGCCGAGGCCGCTGCCCATCAGCGTGATCGCCGTGGCGCGCAGCACCGCGCCCGGCAGCAGCACGTCGGCGCCGCCGATCGTGCCGATTTGCACGAAGCGCACCGGGCGAGCCTCGGGCGACGCGTTCGCCGCGGCCATCAGCGCGGCCCGCGCGCTCGCGCCCCACAGATAATCGAGCACGACGTCCACGCCCGCGCGGAAATGCGTCTCGAACGCGCGCGCCACCTGCCCGTCGTCCTGCGCGAGCGAGATCGTGACATCGGCGCCCGCGGACTTCAGCGCATCGAGCACGTTCGCATTGCGCCCGGTCGCGATCACTTTCGCGGCGCCGAGGTGCTTCGCGATCCGGACGGCGAGCCGCCCCGACGTGCCGGTCGCGCCGTTGACGAGCACCGTCTCGCCTGCCGCGAGCCGCGCGCGCTCGGTGAGCGCCGCCCACGACGACATGCCCGGCAGCGCGATCGCGGCCGCCGTGACGTCGTCGAGCGAATCGGGCAGCGGGATGCAGTTCGCTTCGGGCACGAGCGTACGCTCGGCCATCGCGCCGAACGGCGCCTGCGGGCCGAAGAAGTAGACGCGCCGGCCGTCGTCGAGACGCCCGGCGCCGTCGACGCCCGCCACGAACGGGAAACGGCCCGTCGACGAGTAATGCGCGCCCGACGCGCGCGCCTGCGCGAGCCGGCTCAACGCGGAAGCGGTCACGTCGATCGCGCGATGGCCGGGCGACGCGCCCGGCGAATCGAATTCGGCGTAGGCCGGGCGCTGGCCCGCGCCCAGGACGACAGCAGCTTTCATGAAGGCTCCTTGATCATTGGGTCGCAGCGGGATCGCTCGATCGCCGCGCGTCGTGAATGTCGGGACCGTCGAACGAGTCGATCGCGCGTGCCGCGGCCGACGCATCGGCATCGGCATCGGCATCGGCGTCGGCGTCGGCGTCGACATCGGCAGCATCGGCAGCGCGCCCGCTGCGCTTGCGCCCCGCCGCGTCGCCGCGCGTCGAGGCGAATCGCCCCGAGTCACCCCGAATCGCGCCGCAATCAGCCGGCGCGCGCGCGTTCGCGAGAACCGCGGCCGTGGCGGGGGCGCGGCTCGCGACGCTGGACGCCTCGCATCGCTCGACGTGTACGTGGGGAACCGATTCGGCTCGCACCGCCAGGCGCGGCGCGCCGAATCGAATGGAAGTGAACGCAGTGTAGACGTGCGCGCGCGACCGGTCTCCGGTATAAAGGCCATTCGATACGGTATTCAGGCCATGCTCGATCCCATTCTTCCCATCGAACTCGTCACGTCGTCCGACGGCCCGTTCGTCGCCGCTGTCGAATTGACGCAGCACGGCGCGCGCACCACCGCGCGCCACAGCCACGCGCGCGGACAACTCGTCGGCACGTCGAGCGGGCTCGTGTCGATCGGGCTCGACGACGAGGACTGGGTCGTGCCCGCGATCCACGCGATCTGGATTCCGCCGCATCGCGTGCACTCGCTGCGCTCGTTCGGGCCGTTCTCCGGCTGGAGCGTCTTCATCGCGGAGCACCGGTGCGCGACGCTGCCGGACGCGCCGCGCGCGATCGTCACGTCGCCGCTGCTGCGCGAAGCCGTACGCCGCGCGGCGAGCTGGCGCGGCGGCGAGCTCGACGGCGCGCGCGCGCGGATTGCGGACGTGATGCTCGACGAGATCGCGGCGGCGAAAACGGGATCGCTCGGACTGCCGCGCCCGCGCGATCCGCGGCTCGTGCGGATCACCGACGCGCTCGCCGGCGATCTCGCGGACAACCGCCGCGTCGACGAATGGGCCGCGTGGGCCGGCATGGCGCCGCGCACGCTGAGCCGCCGCTTCGTGTCCGAGACAGGATTGACGTTCGCGCAATGGCGTCAGCAGGCGCGCCTGCTGCGCGCGCTCGAACGGCTCGCGGACGGCGTGACGGTGACGACGGTCGCGCTCGACCTCGGCTACGACAACGTGAGCGCGTTCATCGACATGTTCCGCCGCACGCTCGGCACGACGCCCGGGCAGTATGTGAACGCGAAGCCCGGCGGGCGGCGCGGCGACGCGCCGCCGATCAATGCCGGCGCAAGCCGAAATCAGTAAGTGCCGTCGCCCGCGCGAACCGCGCCGCCTGCCGGCGACTTGAACCGCGCGGCGAGCTGCTGCGCGCCGCGCGCGAGCAGCGTGGTGTCGACGCCGACCGCGACAAACGTCGCGCCGGCCTCGAGATAGCGCCGCGCCGCGCGCTCGTCCGCGCTCAGGATGCCCGCCGCCTTGCCCGCCGCGGCGATCGCGGCGATCGCGCGATCGATCGCCGCCTGCACGTCCGGATGCGCGGGATCGCCGAGATGCCCGAGATCGGCCGCGAGATCGGCGGGCCCGATGAACACGCCGTCGACGCCGTCCACGCGCGCGATCGCGTCGATCGCGTCGAGCCCCGCGCGCGTCTCGACCTGCACGAGCACCGCGATCCGCTCGTTCGCCTGCCGCACGTAATCGTCGACGCGGTTCCAGCGCGACGCGCGCGCGAGCGCGCTGCCGACGCCGCGAACGCCGTGCGGCGGATAGCGGGTCGCCGCGACGGCCGCGCGCGCCTCGCCCGCGCTCTGCACCATCGGCACGAGCAGCGTCTGCGCGCCGAGATCGAGCACCTGCTTGACGACCACCGCGTCGTTCCACGGCACGCGCACGACGGGATGCGAAGGATACGCGGCGATCGCCTGCAATTGCGCGAGGATCGTCGGCACCGTGTTCGGCGCGTGCTCGCCGTCGATCAGCAGCCAGTCGAAGCCCGCGCCCGCGACGACCTCCGCGGCGTAGGCATTCGCGAGCCCGAGCCACAGCCCGATTTGCGCCTCGCCGCGCGCGAGCGCGGCCTTGAACGTGTTGTCAGGAATGAGCATCGTCGTCCGTCATTCGAAATGGCAATGGATCGCGCCGAGCGGGCCGTAATCGACGTTGAACGTGTCGCCGCTCTTCGCCGCGCACGGCCGCGTGAACGATCCGCCGAGGATGATCTCGCCCGCGTCGAGCGACACGTCGAAGCGCGCGAGCCGGTTCGCGAGCCACGCGACGCCGTTCGCGGGGTGATTCAGCACGCCCGCCGCGACGCCCGTTTCCTCGACGACGCCGTTGCGCGACATGATCGCCGCGACCCAGCGCAGATCGACGTCCATCGGCCGCACGGGCCGCCCGCCGAGCACGACGCCCGCGTTCGCCGCGTTGTCGGCGATCGTGTCGAACACCTTGCGCGGGCGCTTCGTGTCCGGATCGATCGACTGGCTGCGCGCGTCGATGATCTCGAGCGCGGGCACGACGTAGTCGACCGCGTCGTAGACGTCGAACACCGAGCAGTGCGGCCCTTGCAGCGGCTTGCCGAGCACGAACGCGAGCTCGACCTCGACGCGCGGCACGATGAAGCGGTGCGCCGGAATCGCCGCGCCGTCCTCGAAGAACATGTCGTCGAGAAGCGCGCCGAAATCGGGCTCGTCGATCTGCGACGAATACTGCATCGCCTTCGACGTGAGGCCGATCTTGTGCCCCTTCAGCGCGCGCCCTTCGGCAAGCTTCATGGCGACCCACGTGCGCTGGATCGCATACGCGTCGTCGATCGTGATCTCCGGGTAGTCGAGCGAGATCTGGCGGATCTGCTTGCGCTCGCGCTCGGCGGCGTGCAGCCGGCGCGCGAGCAGCTGGATGGTGGCGGAATCTAGCATGGTCTTCGTTGTCGGGGTTGGGGTCACGCGCCGCGCTTGTAGCGTGCGTGGATATTGTTGTGCTTGTACGAGCCCGTCTCGCTGAACTCGGTCAGCTCCATCGACAGCGCGAGATAGCGCCGTTCGTAGAGCGCGGCGAAATGCGCCTTGATCGCGTCGAACAGCGCGTCGCATGCGGCCTTCTTCGTCGCGTCGTCGCGGCCCGAGCCGATCTTCAGCGTCACGTGCACGAACGCGTCGTCGGCGGTGCCGTCGGCGACGCAGTAGTCCTGCAGCTCGATCGCGCGCGAGCGGATGCCGCCCGTCGGAAACACGCCGCCCTGCGCGATCAGCGTCTCGTTGATCGTCTTGAGCAGCACGGGAATCCGCGCGTCGTCGCGAATGTTCGCGGTGTATTCGACGATGATGTGAGGCATGTCGGCTCTCCGTGTTCTTCAGAATTGCGTCGGCATCCGAAGCGAATCGTCGCGCCGCTCAAGGCAGCGGGAAGATCGCGTTGATCTGCCCGGTGCCCGAGCTCGCGAAGTAGTCGGTCACGATCTCGACCGGCTTGTCGTAGCGGTCCCAGCCGAGCAGGCCGAGCAGCATCGCGGTATCGTGCATGCCGCCTTCGCCGAAGCAGTGCTCGTTGTACTCGGGCAGCATCTTGCAGAAGGTCGCGAAATCGCCCTGCTTCCACAGCTCGACGACGCGCAGGTCCACTTGCCGGAAGAACTCGCGGCTGATCATGTGGATCGCCTCCTCGGGGCTGCCGTTGTCGTTGAAACGGTGCGACAGCGAGCCGCTCGCGAAGAACGCCACGTTCGAATCGCTCGCTTCGATCGCGTGCCTGAGCGCCTCGCCGAAGCGCCGGCTCTCGTCGAGCGCGTGCCACATGCACCAGCCGGCGATCGACACGACCTTGAAATGCTGATCGGCGTTCATGTAGCGCATCGGCACGAGCGTGCCGTACTCGAGCTCGAGACTGTCGATCTCGTGCGCGCGCGTGCCGATCCCGCGCTCGTTCGCGGCCGCCGCGATCAGATGGCCGAGCGCCGGATTGCCCGGATACTCGTAGCGCATGTCGCGGATGAAATGCGGCAGCTCGTTGCTCGTGTAGACGCCCGCGAAATGCCCGTTGCAGTTCACGTGATAGCCGGCGTTGACGAGCCAGTGCGTGTCGGCGACGACGATCGTGTCGACGCCGAGCGCGCGGCAGCGCTCGCCGATCGCCTGATGGCCGCGGATCGCCTCCGCACGGCAGCCGTGATGCCTGCCCGGCAGCTCGGACAGATACATCGACGGCACGTGCGTGATCTTCGCGGCGAGTGACAGCTTTCCCATCGTGAGTCTCCTGCCGCGTCGCCGGCAAACAGAGCCCGCGCGCGGCGTATCATTCGTTGTCGGCGGGCGTCACACGCCCCAGCGGGGAATGTGATGGCTGCCCATCGAGATGCACACGTTCTTGATCTCGGCGAACACCTCGAAGCTGTATTCGCCGCCCTCGCGGCCGGTGCCCGATTCCTTCACGCCGCCGAACGGCTGGCGCAGGTCGCGCACGTTCTGGCTGTTGACGAACACCATGCCCGCCTCGATGCCGCGCGCGAGCCGGTGCACGCGGCCGACGTCCTGCGTCCACAGGTACGACGCGAGGCCGTACGACGTGTCGTTCGCGAGACGCAGCCCGTCCTCCTCGCCGTCGAACGGAATCAGGCACGCGACCGGCCCGAAGATCTCTTCCTGCGCGATGCGCATCCGGTTGTCGACGTCGGCGAACACGGTCGGCCGCACGAAGTTGCCGTTCGCAAGATGCGCGGGCAGGTTCGCCGGCTTGTCCGGGCCGCCCGCGACGAGCCGCGCGCCCTCGTCGGCGCCGAGCCGGATGTAGCCCGTCACCTTTTCCCAGTGCGCGCGCGTGATCATCGAGCCCACCTGCGTGCGCTCGTCGGCCGGATCGCCGACGATCAGGTTGTTCGCGCGGCGCGCGAACTCGGCGACGAACCTGTCGTAGATCGTCCTCTGCACGAAGATCCGCGAGCCCGCCGTGCAACGCTCACCGTTGATCGAGAAGATCGTGAAGAGCGACGCGTCGAGCGCGCGGTCGAAATCGGCGTCGTCGAAAATCAGCACGGGCGACTTGCCGCCGAGCTCCATCGAATACTTCTTCAGGCCCGCGCGCTCCATGATCCGCTTGCCCGTCAACGTGCCGCCCGTAAACGACACGGCGCGCACGTCCGGATGCCGGACGAGCGCGTCGCCCGCCGTCGCGCCGTAGCCCTGCACGACGTTCAGCACGCCGGCCGGAATGCCCGCCTCGAGCGCGAGGCGGCCGAGCTGGTCGGCCGTGAGCGGCGAAAGCTCCGACATCTTCAGCACCGCGGTGTTGCCGAGCGCGAGGCACGGCGCGGTCTTCCACGTCGCGGTCATGAACGGCACGTTCCACGGCGACACGAGCGCGCACACGCCCACCGGCTGATACAGCGTGTAGTTCAGCATCTGGTCGTCGACCGGATAGCTGCGCCCGTTCATCTGCGTGCACACTTCGGCGAAGAAGTGGAAATTCTCCGACGCGCGCGGGATCAGCTGCTTCTTCGTCTGCGAGATCGGCAGGCCGGTGTCCTGCGTCTCCAGCTCGGCGAGCGCGGGCACGTTGCGCTCGATCAGCTCGCCGAGCTTGCGCATCAGCTTCGCGCGCTCCTTCGCCGGCGTGTTCGCCCATTTCGGAAACGCGTCCTTCGCGGCGCGCACCGCCGCGTCGATTTCCTCCGCGCCGCCCGACGCGACCTCGGCGATCGGCTCGCCCGTCGCCGGGTTGAACGTCGTGAACGTCTCCCGGCTGCCGACTTCCCGGCCGCCGATCCAGTGCTTGATGCTCATGCGTCTCTCCTTGTGCGGCGGCGTCAGCCGGCGCGATAGTAATCCGCTTCGCCGACGATCGTGTTGACGAGCCGTCCGAGGCCCTCGATCTCGGTGATCACTTCGTCGCCCGGCTTCGTGTCGGCGAGCCCCTCGGGCGTGCCGGTCAGGATCAGGTCGCCGGGCGAGAGCGTCATGAATCCGCTGATGTATTCGATCAGCGACGCGACGTCGAAGATCATGTCGCGCGTGTTGCCGCGCTGCGTTTCGATGCCGTTGACCGTCGTGCGAAGCGCGAGACTCCCCGGATCGCCGATCTCGTCGCGGCTCACGAGCCACGGCCCGAGCGGCGTGCACGTGTCGCGGTTCTTCACGCGCAGGTTCGGTCGGTAATAATTCTCCAGATAGTCGCGGATCGCGTAATCGTTGCCGATCGTGTAGCCGAGCACGTAGTCCAGCGCGCGCGCGCGCGTCACGCGGCGCGCCTCGCGGCCGATCACGACCGCGAGCTCGCACTCGTAATGCATGTGCGTCGCGTCCGCGGGCCGCACCGTCCGCGCGCGGTGGCCGACGAACGTGTTCGGCCCCTTCAGGAAGATGAGCGGCTCGGTCGGCGCCTTGAACGCGAGCTCCTTCGCGTGATCGGCGTAGTTCAGGCCGAGCGCGAACGTCGTGCGCGGCGCGACGGGCGGCAGCCACGAGACATCCGTCTCGGCGAGCACGCGCCCGGTATCGAGCCGCAAAAGCCCTTCGTCCAGCGGCTCGGCCGCGTGAAGCGCGCCGTTGAACACTACGCGTGCGGTCTTCATCGCGCGCCCTCCGCAATCAACGTGTGACGCAGCGTGCCGATGCCCGGCGCGTCGATCTCGATCGCGCTGCCGGCCGCCGCGCGCGGCGCGTTCGGGCCGACGCCGACGAGCAGCACGTCGCCCGCGTCGAACGACATGAACGCGGACACGTCGGCGATCAACCGCGCGACGGAGCGGATCAGGTTCGCGGTGCTCGCCTCGTAGCGCCGCTCGCCGTCGACGCGCACCGTCACCGCGAGCGCGTCCACGTCGCCGATGCTTGCGCGCGCAACGATCGCCGGCCCGAGCGGGCAAAAGCCGTCGCGGCACTTGAAGCGCACCGCCGGCCGATAATAATCGGGGTGCGGAATCGACACGTCGCTCGCGAGCGTAAAACCTTTAACGAAATCAAACGCCTGTTCGACCGATACGCGAGTCGTGCGGCGCGCGAACACGACGCCGAGCGTCGCACCGATTTCGAGCGCGTCGACGCCCGCCGGCACGACGACGGCCGCGCCGTCGCCCGCATGCGTGTTCGCGGGCTTCACGTAAAGCACGGGCGCCTGCGGCGGCTTGTTGTACGGCGGCGCATGCACCGCGTCGCCAAGCGCCGCGAGCGCGCCGCGATCGTTGAGCAGCGCGCCGTATACCGTGCCGATGCGCACCGTTTCGGCCGGCGCGCCGTCGACGACAAGGGACAGCTCCATGCGTTTCATCCTCCGCCGCGTCGCGCGGCCGGGTCAATTACTTAACATATTAACTACAGCACGCGAAAAGAACAACCGCGATAACCCTGATAGCCGTGATAAGGCGGTCACCGACGATTTTCGCCCTGCTAAGATGAGTGGATCAACTGCTCTTCCAGGAACCTCATGAATCGTACGTTCGATCACCGCAATCTGGCCATGCTGCTGCTCGAGGCCCGCGAAACGTTGATGGGCCGGTTCCGGCCGATCCTGAAGGAATTTGCGCTGACGGAGCAGCAATGGCGGATCATTCGCGTGCTGGACGGCGAACCGTCTCGTGAGCTCGAAGCCGGTCAGATCGCGAAGCGCTGCTGCATCCTGAGCCCGAGCCTCACGGGCGTGCTGGAGAGGATGGAGCGCGACGGCCTGATTCGCCGCACGCGCGCCCAGGAGGATCAGCGCAGGCTGATCGTCAGCCTGACGCCGCAAAGTCGTCAGCTTGTCGCGCAGATCAGCCCGCGCATCGACGAGCAGTACAGGCTCATCGAGCAACGCTTCGGCGCGGATGCGCTCGGCGAAGTGTACGCGGCGCTCGACAAGCTGATCGAAGTCGGCGGCTCGTGACGCGCGGCCGCCGCGCGCACGCTCAGCGCGCCGCCGTCCTCGGCATCTGCGCGAGCACGTCGACGCCGCGCGACGTGCGCATGCATTCGTTCACGTAATCGACGAACGGCAGCGGTTCGAAATCGATCTCGTCGCGCACGCGCGAGTTGTCGAACACGTGGTCGAGCTCGGCGAACGCGGCGTAAGACTGCAACGCGCGCCGGATCACGCGCTCGCGCGGCGCGTCGCGGCGGCCGAGCACGTCGCGCGCGATCGCCGTAAACTCGGCACACGAGCAGAGCGCATAGCGCGGCTCGCCGTCGAGCCCCACGGCCTCGTCCATCGCGCGCACGATCTGCGTGACGCTCGGCGCTTCGTCGCCCGCCGACACGTGGTACGTGTCGTACTTGAGCGACGGCTTCAGCGCGAGCAGCATCAGCGCGCGCGCGCAATCGTCGACGGCGATCACGTCGATGCGCGCCATCGGCCGCGCGGTGAAGCGGCGCGCCGCGTGAACGATCCGGAACATCCAGAACGTGCTCGCCGAAGGCTGCGTGCCGAGCAGCGTATGGCCGACGACGCACGACGGCCGCACGATCACGAGCGGCAGGCCGAGCGCGCGCAACTGCGCTTCCGCGTCGCGCTTGCCGCGCGTGTACGGCGCGAAATCGACCTCGCGGCCGCGCTTGGGCGCGTCGTCCTCGCGGATCGTGCCGCGCGCCTTGATCCCGCACGCGAACGCCGCGCCGACGTGCACGAAGCGCTGCAGCCGCCGGCTGCCCGCGAAGCGGCGCGCGAAACGCAGCGTCGCATCGACGTTCGTCTCGTTGACGACGCTCGCGTCGGCGAGCGACGCAACGCCCGCGCAGTGAATCACGTGCGACGCCGACGAAAGACGCGCGGCGTCGACGTCGGCGAACGCGCCGTCGAGTTCGCCCGCGATCACGTTCGCCTCGGTGAGCCGCGCGGCCCAGTACGGCGCGAGCCCGCTCTTGAGCGCCGCCTCGCGCAGCCGAGCGAGCGCATGCGCGCGGTCGCACGCGCGCACGACGCACACGACGCGATCGAGCAGCCCGGCGTTGACGAGCGACACGAGCACCGCGCCGCCGATGAAGCCGGTCGCTCCGGTGAGCACGATCCGGCCGACGTGCGCGGCGGCGGCGGGCACGCTCGCGGGCGACACGAGGCCCGCTCGCCAGGTCAGCGAAAGCGCGGTTTTCCAGATCAGCACGATGGCCACCTCCTTCTTCAAAATCAGAAACGATAGGTCAGCGAAGACACTCCGAAATAATTGGTCTTCTGCTGCACGATCGGGCTGCCCCCGTAGCGGCCGATGAAACGCGTGACGCCGAGCGTCGTGTCCGCCGACCAGTGCCTCGAGAACGCGTACGTCCATGCGACCGACATCGACGCGCTGTCGATGCCGCCCTTCGTCGAATACGGCGCGAAGCGGGTCGCCGCCGCCTGCGCGCCGGTGACGCCGTAGAACGTCTGCGTGTAGCGGCCCGAGCCCGCATGCACGGAGCCCGTCACGACGACTTCGTGACGCCCGGCGCTCAATACCGGCACCGCGAGATCGACGTGCCCGGACACGCCGCGCGACGTGTGCGTGACGGGCGTGTCCACGGTCACGCTCAGCACGCTGCCGCCGTAGAGCTTCACGCCCGCCTGCACCGCGACGAGCACCGAGCCCGGTACGCGGCCCATCCCCTTCAGGTAGTTCGAGCCCGGCAGGTCGAAGCGGTTTTCGTCCGAGCGGCCCGGGTCGTACGTGAGCGCGGCCGCGACGAACGCGTCGCCCGGCAGCTTCAGCTTGTAGCCGATGCCGTCGAGCGGACCGATGAAGATGCCGTTGTCGAACTCCGCGGAAAACGACGGCGCGACCACGCCGTGATACTGATTGCTGCCCGCGTAGCGCGGCACGAAGCCGCCGCCGATCGACAGCGTGTAGACGTTTTCCGCATGCGCGGCCGCAATCGACATGAAGCCGGCGAACGGCACGCAATACCGAAGTGAGTGAATGGGCGAGCGCACGGTGACGGGCGAGAGTCAAGGAGTCCGCAGTCTAGGTTCGTGCGCACGACGAATCTGTCCCGAATGTTTCAGGAATATGTGCGGATTTGTGTCCGATTGTCGGCGATTGTTGCAGCCGCCCCCGGCGTGCGGCGCGCGCGGCTAGAATGCGCGTGCGCTGCCGGCGCTCACGCGCGCAGAACCACGCCGAGGAGACCATGAACGAAGTGCCGCTCAAATACCGGGTGCTGCTGATCGAAGACGACGACCGCCTCGCGCAGCTGATCCGCGAGTATCTCGACAGCTACGAATTCTCGGTGACGGTGGTCCGGCGCGGCGACCTCGCCGTCGGGGCCGTGCGCGAGCATCAGCCCGCGCTCGTGATTCTCGACCTGATGCTGCCGCATCTCGACGGCATGGAAGTGTGCCGCCGAATCCGCGCGTTCTCGAACGTGCCGGTGCTGATCCTGACCGCGCGCTCGGACGTCTACGATCAGGTGGCGGGCCTCGAGACGGGCGCGGACGACTACGTGACGAAGCCGATCGAGCCGCGCGTGCTCGTCGCGCGCGCTCGCGCGTTGCTGCGCCGCGCGCAGCCTGCCGGCGCGCCCGTCGACTCGCCGGCGAGCGAGGCGCTCGTGTTCGGCGAGCTGACGATCTCGCCGCCGAACCGCACGGTCACGTGGCGCGGCGAGCCCGTCGATCTGAAGACAGCCGAATTCAACCTGCTGCTGATTCTCGCGCGCGCGGCGGGCACCGTGCTGAGCCGCGACGACATCCTGAAGCAGTTGCGCGGCATCGAGTTCGACGGCCTCGACCGCTCCGTCGATTCGGGCATCTCGAAGCTGCGACGCCGGTTCGAGGACGCGTCGTCCGAGCCGCACAAGATCAAGACGATCTGGGGCCGCGGCTATCTGTTCAGCCCGTCTGCCTGGGATGACTGAATGCTGCGCTCGCTCGTCAGGCTGTATCTCGTCGTGGTCGTCTGCGGCGCAGCGGCGATCGTCTTCATCAACACGTCGTTCAACCACTTCTTCTACGAGCGAATTTCGAGCGCGGCGCGCGAGACGCTCGCCACCTACGCGTTCGTGCTGAACGACTATCTCGAGCGCCATCCGGGCCCCGAGCGGCGTCAGGCGCTGCGCGAGCTCGCGAAGCACGGCAACGAGGGCTTCGAGTTCATCTCGATGGACGCGGCCCGCAAGATGCTGAGCGCCAGGCAGCAGCGCGACCTCGATCGCGGCGAGATCGCGATCAGCTACGACGGCAGGGACTATTTCATGCCGCTCGTCGACGGCACCGTTCTGCACGCGCGCCCGGACGAGCCGACGAGCCTCGACATCCAGATCTACGCCTATCTGACGGTCGCGCTCGCGACGCTGCTCGCCGTCGCGCTGTGGATTCACTATCACTGGCGCGACCTGCGCAAGCTCGAGGCGGCCGCGCGCGCGTTCGGCAGCGGCCGGCTGTCGACGCGCGCGCAGGTATCGCGCAAATCGAACATCTACGAACTGTCGCAGCAGTTCAACGACATGGCGAAGCGGATCGAAGCATCGATCCAGCAACAGCGCGAGATGATGCACGGGATCTCGCACGAACTGAAGACACCGCTCGCGCGGCTCGAATTCGGCCTCGCGCTGCTCGCGTCGCCGGACGCGGCCGAGCGCATGCACGAGCGGCAGGAAGCGCTGCGTCGCGACGTGCGCGAACTCGACGAGCTCGTCACCGAGCTGCTGACGATCGGCCGGCTCGAACAGGACGAGCGGCATCTCGCGTTGATGCAGGTGACGGTTTCGGAGCTGATCGACAGCGTCGTCGCGAGCGTCGCGAACGACATCGCCGACCGCCGGCTCACGCTCGACGTATCGATGCGCGGCGCGCCCGCTTGCCACGTGTGCGATCCGAAGCTCGTCGCGCGTGCGCTCTTGAACCTGATCCGCAACGGCATGCGCTACGCGGCGACGACGATCTCGCTGCATGCGTCGCTCGGCGACGCGGGCGCGCTCGTGCTGACGGTCGACGATGACGGTCCCGGCATTCCGGCCGCCGATCGCGACCGCGTGTTCGAGCCGTTCCATCGGCTCGATTCGAGCCGCGACCGGCAAACGGGCGGCTTCGGCCTGGGGCTCACGATCGTGCGGCGCGTCGCGTTCGCGCACGGCGGCAACGTGCGGCTCGACGGCGCGCCGATCGGCGGCGCGCGCTTCGCGATCACGCTGCCGGCGCTCGAATCGCCGCCTCACGACCAGAAGGCGCGGGCGACGGCGGCCTGACGCCTGGTTGGCGGGGGAGGCGGTGGAAGCGTCGAATCGCGGGTGGGGTAAGCGCCGGACGCGTCGGTGCAACGGCGAATGAAGCCGCTAGCGAAGCAACTGACGAAGCGACAAACGAGGCGACAAACGAAGCGAAAAACGAAGCGACAAACGATTCATCGGCACGATGCGCGCCGCTCCGTCGAGACGCATCGCTTCCGCGTGGCGGCCTTGCTTCGTCGTTCGAATCGTCGTTAGGTTCGCTGTTCGATTCATCGTTTGAATCGCCATGCGGTTTGCCGCACGATTCCTCATTCGATCGCGCGCGCGGTTTGCAGCTCGATCAGCAACGCAATCGGCAACGTGGTCAGCAATCCGATCGGCGATTCATCGGCGATTCGTCACGCATTTGATTCGCCGCGGCGATTCGGCCGCGCGCATTCCCGCTCGCGTCATCGTCCGATTCGTCGCGCGCCGCATCACGCGATGCCGCGATCGCGCAGCGCGATTCGCGCCGTTGCGGCAGCCCGTCGAATCATCCATCGCCGGCGTCGCGGCCGAGGCCAGCGTTCGCCGCCGAGTCGCGCCGACACGCCGCCCTCCTTCACTCTTCCGCCGCGATGCGCTCCGCCGCCGCATGCTCGTGGCCAACGCGATATCGCGCGGCCGGATGCGGCGCGGCCAGCCTCGGCCCCGCGCGATGCAGCTTCTCGCGCAGCGTGCCCGGCGCGTAGTCGGTCTGATAGACGCCGCGCCGCTGCAGCTCCGGCACCACAAGCTCGACGACATCGACGAACGTCTCCGGCGTTACCGCGTACGCGAGGTTGAAGCCGTCTACGTCGGTCTCGTCGACCCACGATTGCAGATCGTCGGCGATCTCGCGCGCATCGCCGACCGACACCGGCCCGAGCCCGCCGATGCCGCCCCAGCGGGCGATCTCGCGCACGGTCCACTTGCGCGTCGGATCGGCGCTCGACAGCGCCTCGACGGCCGACTGAATCGCGTTGCTCTCGACGTGCTCGAGCGGCTCGTCGAGCCCGTAGTTCGACAGATCGATCCCGGTCCAGCCGGACATCAGCGCGAGCGCGCCTTCGTCGCTCGCGTAGCGGCGATAGTCGGCGTGCTTCGCGTGCGCGTCGGCCGACGTGCGGCCTGTGATCACCGTATGCAGGTTGAAGATCAGCACGTCGTGCGGATCGCGGCCGAACTTTTTCACGCGCTCGCGGATGTCCGCGACGAACGCCTTCAGGATCGTGCGCGACGGCGCGGCGACGAAGATGCATTCCGCGTGCTGCGCGGCGAAGTCCTTGCCGCGCTTCGACGCGCCCGCTTGATAGAGCACCGGCGTGCGCTGCGGCGACGGCTCGCACAGATGGATGCCGGGCACGTCGTAGTAACGGCCGTGATGGCCGATCGGATGCACCTTCGACGGCTCGGCGAACACGTGGCGCGCGGCGTCGCGCACGACGGCGTCGTCCTCCCACGAGCCTTCCCACAGCTTGTAGCAGACCTCGAGATACTCGTCGGCGATCGCGTAGCGCTCGTCGTGGTTCGTCTGCTGCGGCAGCCCGAGGTTGCGCGCGGCGCTGTCGAGATACGACGTGACGACGTTCCAGCCGACGCGCCCGCCCGTCAGATGATCGAGCGTCGACATGCGCCGCGCGAACGGATACGGATGCTCGTACGACAGCGAGCACGTGACGCCGAAGCCGAGATGCCGCGTCGCGGCCGCCATCGCGGACACGAGCAGGATCGGATCGTTGACGGGCACCTGCGCGCCTTGCCGGATCGCCGCTTCGCCGCTGCTCCGGTAGACGTCGTAGATGCCGAGCACGTCGGCGATGAAGAGGCCGTCGAACTTGCCGCGTTCGAGCAGTTGCGCAAGCTCGGTCCAGTAGCTCAGCTCGCGATAGCGCCACGACTCGTCGCGCGGATGCGCCCAGAGCCCGGGCGACTGATGGCCGACGCAGTTCATGTCGAAGGCGTTGAAGCGGATCTGTCGGGTCATGGTGAAGCAGTCTCTCGATTCGGTCGATGCGTGTTGCCGCCTGCGTTGCGCGCGATGCGCGGCGCGCGTCACAGTGCGCCGTGGCGCGGTGGCAGCGTGTCGTTCAGGTAGTAGTCGGCGATCGCGATGTATTTCCAGCGCACCGGATCGTGCAGCGTGTGCGTGCGCGCGTTGCGCCAGTGACGATCGAGCGCGTGCTCGGCGAGCGCGCCTTGCGTGCCCGCGAGTTCGAGCAGGCGCGACGATGCGGCGAGCGCGATCTCGGTCGTCGCCGCGCGCGCCTTCGCGACCGCGATCGATGCGGACGCAACCGTGCGCTCGTTCGCGTCGTCGATCGCCGCGTCGACGCGCAAGCCCGCGCGCTCGGTCAGCGCGCCCGCCGCGTCGAGATCGAGCGCGAGCTTGCCGAAGATCTCGAGCGTGAGCGGATCGTCGCTCGCGCGCGCGACGCCGCTGTCGATCCACGGCCGCGCGCGCTCGCGCACGAAGCGGCGCGCGTCGGCGAACGCGGCGCGCGCGATGCCGAGATCGACGGCCGCGTGCAGCAACTGGCCGAGCGGGCCGACGGGCGTCGGCTTCGCGTCGAACGCGTCGCTGTACGGCACGACGGCCGATGCGTCGACATACACGTTGTCGAGCCGCGTCGTGCCGCTGCCCGTCGTGCGCTGGCCGAAGCCGTTCCAGTCGTCTTCGACGGCGAGGCCCGGCGCGTGCGCCGGCGTGAACGCGACGTGCAGCCGCTCGTTCGCGTCCTTCGCGACGACCGGGACCCAGTGCGCGAACAGCGCGCCCGTCGAATAGAACTTGCGGCCGTTGAGCCGGAAGCCCGCGCCGTCGGGCGTGATCGTCGTCCGGTAATCGCGCACGTGCTTCGTGCCGCGCTCGGACAGCGCGTTGCCGAAGCGCTCGCCCGCGAGCGCGCGATCGAAGTAGAAGCGCTGCTGATCGCGCGTGCCGTTCACGCGCAAGACTTCGAGCATGAAGAAATGATTCTGCGGAATCTGGCCGATCGCGGGGTCGCCCTCCGACACGATCGCGGTCACTTCCGCGAGCGTCGCGGCCGATACCGCCGCGCCGCCGAATTCGCGCGGCACCGCGATGCCCCAGAGGCCCGTCGCCGAATACGCGTCGAGCTCCGCGTACGGCAGGCGGCGCTCGCGATCGCGCGCGGCGGCGTCCGGCGCGATCGTCGCCGCGAACGCGCGGGCCACTTCGAGCGCCTCGGCGTCGTTCGAAATCCGCCGCGCCGCGCGCGCGGCGGCCGGCTGCGTGAACGCGTTCATCGGCTCAATTCCACGCGTGGCGCGCGGGCGCGACGCCGTTCAGATAGTAATTGCCGACGAGGTGATACTTCCAGCGCACCGGATCGTGCAGCGTGTGCGTGCGCGCGTTGCGCCAGTGGCGATCGAGGCCGTGCTCGGCGAGCGTCGCCTGCGTGCCGGCGAGCTCGAACAGCTTCTCGCTCGCGAGCAACGCGATCTCGGTCGTCAGCACCTTCGCCTCGCCGACCGCGACCGATGCGCGCGCCACGTCGTCCTCCGAAATGTCGCGCTGCGCGGCGATCTCGTCGAGCGTGCGCGCCGCGCGCTCGAGCAGCGCATCGGCTGCGTGCAACTGGATCACGAGGCGCCCCGTCTCGCGAATCGTCAACGGATCGTCGGCCGCGCGCTCGACGCCGCTGTCGATCCACGGGCGCGAGCGTTCGCGCACGAAGCGCAGCGTATCGTCGAGCGCCGCGTGCGCGATGCCCGCATCGATCGCCGCCTGGATGATCTGCGACAGCGGGCCGTTCAGCGTCGGCGCATCCGACACGCGATGCGCGGGGAACACGTGCGATGCGGCGACGCGCACGTTCTCGAGCCGCACCGTGCCGCTCGCGGTCGTGCGCTGGCCGAAGCCCGACCAGTCGTCGACCACCGAGAGCCCCGGCGTGCCCTTCGGAATGTACGCGAGCCAGCCCTTGCGCTCTTCGTCGATCCCGAGCACCGGCACGTAATGCGCGAACAGCGCGCCCGTCGAATAGAACTTCGTGCCGTCGACGCGATAGCCGTCGCCGTCGCGAATCACTCTCGTCTTCAGATCGAGCACGTTCTTCGTGCCCTTCTCCGAGAAGCCGTTGCCGAACCGCTTGCCCTTCAGGATCTCGCCGAAGAAAAAGCGCTTCTGCTCGTCGGTGCCCGTGAGCGCGATCACGTCGACGAGGCCGAAGTGATTCTGCGGCAATTGGCCGAGCGACGGGTCCGCGGCCGCGACGATCTTCACGGCCTCGGTCAACGTCACGTGCGACACGCCCGCGCCGCCGTGCGCCTTCGGCACCGTGATCGCCCACAGGCCCGATTGCGAGAACCAGTCGATTTCTTCATAGGGCAGCCGGCGCTCGCGATCGCGCTCGGCGGCGCCTTGCGCGAGCCGCTCGGCGAGCGTGCGCGCGACGTCGATCGCCTCGGCGTCGCTCGCGATTAGATGCGCGTCTCGCGCGGGCTCGCCGCGCGCGGGTTGGACGGCCGTCTCATGGATCGCGGACATGCTTGTCTCCGTTGAAGAACAAGGGACCAATCTATCAATGGGGCCTGTCGCGACCAACCGATCGATTCGGGAATCGTTATTCCGCGCGCCGGAAAATGTGCATCGCGCGCGCTGCATTGGCGGTGCGTGCAATCGAATGCGGGCGGCAAATCGACACACCTTCGCGACACACCTGCGCGACACATCCGCGCGAAGCGCTTGCGCGACGCAACAGCGCGTAGCAATCGGATCAATGTGACGCGCGTATGCAAGCATCGCTCATGAAAACACCCGATTGCGCAGAAGAGTCCGCACACGGCACGCTATGCATTGATGATTCGCGCGCGTTGCCCAGTGCCGGGCGATGCGACCCGCATCAATCTTTTCGCAACGCCGCTTGCGTTCCGCGTCAATCCACCTAGACTGAGAAAGCTCACCGGCTAACCTTCGAAAGGAGACGAAGCATGCGCCTCACCATTCGAATCAATGGCAGCGATTCCTCTGCGCAGCAATTCGCGGTCCTGTGGCTCGACACCGACGAGCAACTGTGGTCGCGTGAAGCGCATCAAGGCATCGATCTGCCGGCGTGGGGCAAGGTGAAGGACGTCGAAGGCGCGGTTGCGCTGTGCTCGGCCGACAGCGGCGAAGCGCTGTGCCGGCTGCAAGGGCTGTCGTTCTCGAACGTACAGCCTTCGTCCGAAGACGAAGAGCACGGCGACGCGGTCCTCGGCGGCAAGAATCCGCAAGGCGCGTGGCGCCTGCAAGCGGTCGACTCGGCATCGATCCAACCCGAACATCAGGGATTCACGATCGTGCGCTGAGCGCGCGCGCGTCCGGCCCTGCACCGGGCGCCGCGCACATGATAGGCCGATGCAATCGATTTTCGGATCGGATACGTCGGTCGGCAGCAGACCTTCCACACCACCACCACGCATTGCATCGACAGCGGCGTTCGCTCAACGGGCGAACGCCGCTTTGTGCTGACGGTTCGACGGTTCGCGATTCGACGGTTCGCATGACCGCCGTTCGCGCGCGCCGTGCGAGTGCGGCATGTCGCCGCGCGACGCGCGCGTCGAACTGGTCGCCGCAAAGCGCCCGATTGATTTTCGACGATGCGCGATGCTCGAGCTTGCGTGCGCGTCGCGCATGATGATGTTCGCGCACGCAACGCGCGAACGCACGGCCACGGCGCGGCGAATGCAATCCGCCGCGTCGAGCGCCGCCTTCATACCGCCGCGCTTACTCGATCCGCTCGACCAGATGCGAGCGGTCGTATGGCGCATCGTACGGCTCGGGCCAGAACTCGACGATGCGCGCGATCTTTCGATGCACCACCGTGAAGAACGAAATCGCCCGCGCGCGCTGAACGCCGTCGGTGACCGATACGTCCGACGCGGCCTCGTGCGCGCCGCCTATCACACGACCGATCGTAAACGTCCACCGCCCATGCGCCGGATACTCGCTGTTCAGCAGCGCGAAGTTTCGGGCGCCGCGTATGCGCTCGTTCGATTGCGGCCATTCGAGCACGAAGTCGTCGGCGAGCACGGCCGCGACCGCATGAAAGTCGTTCGTGCCCATCAAGCGCCAGAACGCGTGCACGACGTCGACGGCCGTTTCGGTGTCCAGATTCGTTTTCATTTTCATATTCATGTTCGCATTGCCGTATCGTTCGCGCTCGCGCGCGCGAACGGCACCGCCAAGCGCATGAGACGCGCATCCCTCGCCGCGCGCCGAACCCTGCGAATCGAGACCGGCGTCTCGCTTTGCAACGGATGCGCGGCTCGCCGCGCGCCGTTCATTCCTGCACGCCGATCCCGTTGCGGCGTCTCAACTGCACGACGTCGCGCAACGGCGGCGCGCCGAACAGGCGGCTGTATTCGCGGCTGAATTGCGACGGGCTGTCGTACCCGACCCTGAGCGCGATCGAGCCGACGTCACCGTGCTGGCCGATCAACAAGCGGCGCGCCTCGTGCAGCCGAAGTTGCTTCTGATACTGAAGCGGGCTCAGCGTCGTCACGTACTTGAAGTGATGATGCAGCGACGACACGCTCATGTTCACCTGCTGCGCGAGCGCATCGATGCTGAGCGGCTCCGCGTAGTGGTGCCGAATCCATTCGATCGCGCGCGCGATCCGGTATGTCTGGCTGCCCGCGACCGCGATGTGCCGCAGCCGCGCACCCTGCCCGCTCGTCAGCAGCCGGTACAGCAGTTCCTTTTCGATCAGCGGCGCGAGAATCGGAATGTCGTCTGGAGTATCGAGCAATCGCACGAGCCGCAGCGCGGCGTCGAAGAGCGGCTCGGACAGCTCGCCGACGACGATCCCCTCGCCCGTCGGCACCGCGTCCGGCGGCGGCGTGCGCATCTCGGCCGCGAGCTCGGCGATCCGCTGCAAATCGAGCGCGATCTTCACGCACAGATACGGCGCGTCGGCCGACGCGCGCGTGACCTGCGAGAGCATCGGCAAATCGACCGACGTGACGAGGCAGTGCTGATGATCGTATTCGTACGCCTGATCCGCGACCGTCACCCGCTTCGCGCCCTGCGCGGCAAACACGAACGCGGCGCGCGTGACGCTGCAGCCGAGATCGACGGGCGACGAGCAGCGGAAGAACGACAGCGCGGGAATCGCGCTCGGATACGCGCCGTCCGCGGGCGCGAAGCGGTCGATCAGCGCGGCGAGCTCACGGCGCGCGGCCTCGCGCGGCGCGAGCGGCGGCGGCCGCGCATCGGATCGGGGGGGCGCCGCGTGCGCGGCGGGTTCGAATGGGGTGTAGCGCTGTTCCATCGTCAATGAACGAGCGTCGGTCGTCGTGATCGTAGCAGGCGCGTGCGGCCGACGCCACCGCCGCGCGCCCGCCGGGGGATTTGCAGGATTGTTCAATATTTTTGCAGGATTGTGTGAACGCAGCGGCGGTCCGTCCCTCACACTGCCGGCTATCACCCGGCGCCAAGTCCGGGGTTTTCCCCACGGAGATTGTCCATGTCTACCTCGTTTGTGCTGAACGGCAAGAATCTGACGCTGGACGCCGATCCCGCGATGCCGCTCCTCTGGGCGATCCGCGAGAACGCGGGCCTGCACGGCACGAAGTTCGGCTGCGGCGCCGCGCAATGCGGCGCGTGCACCGTGCATCTCGAAGGCCAGGCGGTGCGCTCGTGCGTGCTGCCGCTCGCGGCCGTCGCCGGCAAGCGCGTGACGACGATCGAGGGGCTCGCGAGCAAGCCCGCGAAGGCCGTCCAGGCCGCGTGGGTCAAGCTGCAGGTGCCGCAATGCGGCTACTGCCAGTCCGGCCAGATCATGTCGGCGACGGCGCTCCTCGAACAGAACGCGGCGCCCACCGACGCCGACATCGACGCCGCGATGAACGGCAACATCTGCCGTTGCGCGACCTACACCCGCATCCGCGCCGCGATCCACGAAGCGGCCGCCACCCTGAAGGCCTGAGCGATGACCACCGACCTCGATCTCCCGGACGCGGCCCGCGCGTCCCGCCGCACGTTCCTGAAGGCCGCGGGCGCCGCCGCGGCCGTCGGCCTCACGATCGGCTTCGAATGGCTCGACGCGAGCCGCCCGGCGCTCGCCGCCGCGCCTGCCTCGGGCGCAGCCGCCGCGGGCGCGTTCGCGCCGAACGCGTTCCTGCGCGTCGCGCCCGACAACAGCGTGACCGTGATCGCGAAGCACGTCGAGATGGGCCAGGGCGCATACACCGGCATCGCGACGATCGTCGCCGAAGAGCTCGACGCGAACTGGCGCGACGTGCGCGTCGAAAGCGCGCCCGCCGACGCGACGCGCTACGCGAACCTGCAGTTCGGCAAGCTGCAGGGCACGGGCGGCAGCTCGGCGATGGCGAATTCGTGGATGCAGCTGCGCGAAGCGGGCGCGAAGGCGCGCGCGATGCTCGTGTCGGCGGCCGCCGCGCAATGGAACGTGCCCGCCGCCGAGCTGACGACCCGCGACGGCTACGTGCGCCACGCGGGCAGCGGCCGCGAGGCCACCTACGGCTCGCTCGCGACGGCCGCGGCCGCGCTGCCCGTGCCCGAGAAGGCCGCGCTGAAATCGCCGCGCGAGTTCCGCCTGATCGGCCAACCGGTGCCGCGCGTCGACGCGCTTGCGAAATCCGACGGCACCGCGCAGTTCACGATCGACGTGGCGATGCCCGGCATGCTCGTCGCGCTGTTGCAGCGCCCGCCCCTGTTCGGCGCGAAGGCGAAGTCGTTCGACGCGACGGCCGCGAAGGCGGTGCCGGGCGTCGTGTCGGTCGTTCAGGTGGAGCGCGGCGTCGCGGTCGTCGCGAAGGGCTTCTGGGCCGCGAAGCAGGGCCGCGACGCGCTGAAGGTCGAATGGGACGATTCGAATGCGGAAAAGCGCAGCTCCGATGCGATGATGCGCGAGTACCGCCGGCTCGCCGAACGCGCGGGCGCGCCCGCGCGCCGCGACGGCGACGCCGAGCACGCGCTCGCCGGCGCGGCGAAGCGGCTGTCCGCGTCGTACGAATTCCCGTACCTCGCGCACGCGCCGATGGAGCCGCTCGACGCGGTCGTCAAGCTGACGGCCGACAGTTGCGAGATCTGGGCGGGCGACCAGTTCCAGACGATCGACCAGGGCAACGCCGCGCGCGCCGCCGGCCTCGATCCGTCGAAGGTGCAGATCCACACGCTGTACGCGGGCGGCAGCTTCGGCCGGCGCGCGAACGCGTGGTCGGACTACGTCGTCGAGGCCGTGTCGATCGCGAAGGCGCTCGGCGCGAACGGCACCCCCGTCAAGCTGCAATGGACGCGCGAGGACGACATCCACGGCGGCCTCTACCGGCCGATGTACTTCCACAAGCTCGACGCGGGGCTCACGAAGGACGGCAAGCTCGTCGCGTGGCGGCACCGGATCGTCGGCCAGTCGATCCTCGCCGGCACGCCGTTCGAGCCGGTGATGGTGAAGAACGGGATCGACCAGACGTCGGTCGAGGGCGCGGCGAACCTGCCGTACGCGGTGCCGAACGTGTCGGTGGAGCTGACGACGACGAAGTCCGCCGTGCCGGTGCTGTGGTGGCGCGTCGTCGGCAGCTCGCACACCGCGTACGCGGTGGAGGCGTTCATCGACGAGGCCGCGCACGCGGCGGGCAAGGACCCGTACCTGTTCCGCCGCGACCTGCTCGCGCACGAGCCGCGCCTGAAGGCCGTGCTCGAGCTCGCCGCCGAGAAGGCCGGCTGGGACCCGGCGAAGTCGCTGCCGAAAGGCCGCGGGCGCGGCATCGCGGTCGCCGAGGCGTTCAAGAGCTATGTCGCGCAGGTTGCGGAGGTGTCGGTCGACGAGCACGGCGGCGTGAAGGTCGAGCGCGTCGTCTGCGCGGTCGACTGCGGAACCGCGATCAATCCGGACATCGTCGCCGCGCAGATGGAAGGCGGCATCGGCTTCGGGCTCGGCGCGGTGCTGCACAGCGCGATCACGCTGAAGGACGGCAAGGTCGAGCAGAACAACTTCGACGGCTACCGCGTGCTGCGGATCTCGGAGATGCCGAAGGTCGAGGTGCACATCGTGCCGTCGGGCGAGGCGCCGACGGGCGTCGGCGAGCCGGGCGTCGCGCCGATCGGCCCGGCCGTCGCGAACGCGATCTTCGCCGCGACGGGCAAGCGGCACTACACGCTGCCGTTTCCGGCCGCCGACGGCGACGCGAGCGCGTGACGGGCGTGACGGGCGTGACGGGCGTGACGGGCGTGACGGGCGTGACGGGCGTGACGGGCGTGACGGGCGTGACGGGCGTGACGGGCGGCGGCAGGCGGCTGCGCCGTCCGCCGCCGCCCTTGTCCATCGATTACGGCTCTCGGCGTGCGAGACGGCCGTCCGTCCTCTTGCGCAGCGATCGCACTCGAAGCGCTGATTGTCGATGCCATCGCCCGGCCCGCCGCCCGCCCGGGCGACCGAGCCACGTCCGGCCCCGGCCGCCCCTCGCGTGTTACGTTGCCGCGCGCGGCGACGTAACACGAACGTCCGTGCTACGTAACACACCTTCAGCCGGTTTCAGATTGTTACATTTCCGGCGCCGCGACAAACCCGCCCAACCCGCATGAAAACGCTTTCAATTCATGCACTTATTCGACAAAAAAACACCTTCTGAAGCGCTCTCCCGCTGCATCGCGCCATGCTGGCCCGACAATTGCAGTAAGCCCCTCGTACCGTTCGCCCATTTATCTGCGAATCACGAGGCTCATCATGGATTGCAAGTATCTGCACATCGACAACATCAAGATCAACTTCGTCCGCCGCATCATCGAGATCGACGGCGAGCCGATCAACCTGACGCCGCGCGAGTTCGACGTCGTCGAATTCCTGCTCGACAACATGAACAAGGTGGTGTCGCGCCAGGCGATCCAGGAAGCGGTCTGGGGCCGCGAGCTCGCGGTGTCGTCGCGCACGCTGGACACGCACGTGTCGCGCATCCGCTCGAAGCTCGGCCTCGACTTCGACAAGAACATGCGGATCATTCCGATCTATTCGGTCGGCTACCGGCTCGTGCTGTTCGGCGCGGCGACGACGCGCGTCGAGGCGCACGACGCGCAGCACGCGGTGCGCACCGAAGAACCGCGCGTCTCCGATACGGCCGCACCGATCGCACCGATCGCGCCCAACGCGCCGATCGCGCCGGTCGCGCGTCCGTCCGCCGCGCCGTACCTCAAGCTCGTCGCCGAATACCATTGAGCGCAGCCCGCGCCGCACGCGGACCGAGTCCGCGCGCGGCGCGCCTACTCGGCGCGCTGACGCTCGAGCCACGCCTGGAACATCAGCACCGTCCATAGCGGATGCTGCCAGTTCATCCGGCCCGACTGGTGCTGCCGCCACAGCCGTTCGACGCGCATCGCGTCGAAATAGCCTTCGTCGCGCAGGCGCGCGGGGTTCAGCAGCTCCGCCGCCCAGTCGCTCAGCTCGCCGCGCAGCCACGCGCCGACAGGCGCGCAAAAGCCCTGCTTCGGCCGGTCGATCAGCGGCCGCGGCACGTAACGGTACAGCAGCTTGCGCAACAGCCATTTGTCCTGCCCGTTCGGAATCCGCAGCGCCTCGGGCAGCCGCCACGCGAATTCGACGACGCGGTGATCGAGAAACGGCATCCTCGTTTCGAGGCTCACCGCCATCGCCGCGCGGTCGACCTTCGTCAGGATGTCGGTCGGCAGGTACGTGAGCGTATCGACGGCCATCGCCTGCTCGGCGAACGACAGGCCCGCGGGCCACGCGCCCGGCGTGTCGATCAGCGTCTGCGGCTCGCGGCCCGCGAGCGTGAAGCGCTCCGGATGATGAACCGACGACATCAGCAGCCGGTACAGCGACGTGCGGCTGTCCGCCGTCATCACGTTCGCGAGCTTGTGCAGGCGGTCGCCTACGCGCGGCGACGCGTCGCGCTGCGCCGACGCGCTCCATGCGCCCTGCACGAGCGCGGCGATCTGGTCCGCGTGATCGGGCCGCAGCGCGTGCAGCGCGGCCGCGATCCGCATCCGCACCGCGGCCGGCACGCGGCGCAGCCGTCCCCATAGGCGCGGCGTCAGGAAGTAGCGCGTGTAGCCGCCGAACAGCTCGTCGCCGCCGTCGCCCGACAAGCTCACCTTCACGTGGCGGCGCGTCAGCTCGGAGACGAGCAGCGTCGGGATCTGCGACGAATCGGCGAACGGCTCGTCGTAGACGCACGGCATGCGCGGCACGGTCGCGAGCACGTCGGACGGCTTCACGTAAAGCTCGGTGTGCGACGTGCCAAGATGCTTCGCGACCGCCTTCGCATGCCCCGCCTCGTCGTAGCCCGCTTCATGGAAGCCGATCGTGAACGTCTGCACCGGCTGCGCCGTTTGCGTCTGCATCAGCGCGACGATCACCGACGAATCGACGCCGCCCGACAGGAACGCGCCGAGCGGCACGTCGGCGACCGACTGCTCGGCGATCGCGTCGCGCAACACGTGATCGAGCTGCGCGACGGCGGCGTTCGCATCGCCGTCGAACGGATTCGCGCGGCCCGCGGCGATCACCCGCTCGAGCGACCAGTAGCGGCGCGGCACCGGTTCGACCTCGATGTCCTCGAGCTGCAGGTAAGTGCCGGGCGGCAGCTTGCGAATCCCTTCGTAGATCGTGTACGGCGCGGGCACGCTCGCGTGCCGCAAATACAGGCACAGCGCATCGCGATCGACCGCATGCGATTCGAAGCCGGGAAAGCGCCGCAGCGCCTTCAGCTCCGAGCCGAACACGAACGAGCCGCCGACGCGGCCGTAATAGAGCGGCTTCTCGCCGATGCGATCGCGCGCAAGCGTAAGCACGCGCGATTCCCGATTCCATAGCGCGAGCGCGAACATGCCGACCGCTTTTTGCAGCGCGCGATCGATGCCCCATGCGGCGAACGCGGCAAGCAACACTTCGCTATCCGAATGACCGCGCCATTCGGGCGCGCGATGCTCGCGCTCGAGCTCGCGGCGCAACTCGCGAAAGTTGTAGATCTCGCCGTTGAACGTCATCGCGTAGCGGCCGCACGCCGAGTGCATCGGCTGATGTCCGTGCTCCGACAAATCGACGATCGACAGGCGCCGATGCCCGAGCGCGACACCCGCGCCGGGATCGACCCACAAACCGCTATCGTCCGGGCCGCGATGCGCGAGACTGTCCGTCATTCGCGCGAGGGTCGCGCGGGCTGTCTCCGGCGCGCATGCGACAGGGCCCACGAAGCCGCTGATTCCGCACATGACGAATATCTCGTTCGAATGGTGAAAAGGATATCGCTTGACGGGCGGCTCGCACCCGTCGGTTGGGCGCATATTACGAAGAAAATATTCGTCAATTAATCCGGCTTGCAGCGTTCATTTTTTTCCAGTGAAAAATTAATTCTGCTGTCGCGATTTTGTACACGATGCGCCGATCTGTTGCGCCGCGTCATCCAACACGCGTTCGATGCGCGATTCGTCATGTACGCAGACGTCGCGCCGCGAGATAGGCGAGCTGCGCGCGATTGCGCGCGTTGAAACGTTTTTCGAGCGTGCGGATCTGCGCGCCGACGCGATGCAGCGAGGTGCTGAGCGCGTTGGCGATTTCCTGATCGGACAGGCCGTGCACGAGCCGCTCGAGCACGGCCGCCTCGCCGTCCTCGAGCACGAACGCGCGCGCACCGCCGACGCGCGCATCGAGATGCGGCTGCGCGGCGCGATGCACGTCGAGGCTGAGCGCGAGCGCGCAGCCGACCACGCGATCGTCGAACCACGCGTCGTGCGCCTCGGACGCGAGGCTCACGGCGACGCGCAAATCGAGATGCGGCACCGGCCAGCAAAAGATCACGCCGCTGTGCATTGCATGCGCACGCAACGAATTCACGAGCGCGAGCATGCGCCGCTCGCCCGTGCGGCGCGCGTGCGCGTCGAGCTCGTCGAGCCGCCACGCGACCGGCGAGACGCCCTGCCGCCATTCGGCGAAGCGCGGATCGGCTTCGAACATCCGGCCTTCGACGTACGCGCGCACGAACGACACGGGCGCGAACTCGCGCAGCAGATATGCGGCGAGCATTTGCTGGCCGATCAGCTCGAATGCGCCGTAGCAGAGCGTCGTGAAGCCGGCCGCGCGCAAGCGCGCATCGCAGTCCGCGACGTCGAACGACGCGCGGCGCGGCCCATCGTGCGATGCAGCGAACGACGAGACGGAAGAATGTGCATCGCGCGGCGCGAATTCTCCGCGCGATGCGGCGAGCTCGGCATGCGAGAACCATTCGATGCGCGGCGCGCTGTCGGCAATTGTCATGGGGAAAATCGGCTTCCTGTGTTCGTGACGCTGTTGCGCAGGAACCCCGGCATGCAAGCGGTCTTTGATTCGCGCTTTCGTAGCGCTGCTCTGTGCGGTTAGTATTACGGGATATTACGCGCAAGCGTGCCGCTTTGTACAATGCCTTCGCCCGCGACAAGGGCGCGAGTTGCGACGTGCGGATGTCGGGCGCGGGCGAGCGTGTCCGCAATGCGCGCGCCTGCGGCATGCGCGTCAGCGCCGTGCGCATTTGCGACGTGCGAGGCAACGACATGCGCATCCACGCCGCGCACGATGGAAGGGTCCGCGTCGCACACGCGAACGCGCGCGCCGCAGCCGGTTCGCGTCGCGAGCACACGAGCCGCATACGCGCTCGTCACGAGCGTGCACGTGGCGATCGCACACCGCGTCCGTCCGTTCGATCGAACGGCATCGGGCCACCGCCGCGAGGTTTTTCGTCATGTCGGACATTGCAGTGCAGGAGGACGCCGCCGCCGCGGCAGTCGCGCGGCCCGTGTCGTGCGCGAACCCCGGCGGCGCGGCGCGCGACGCGCAGTCGATCGACGTCGTCTGGTGCGGCCACGCGAGGCGCGCGACCGATGCCGAGCCGCGCTTCGCGCCGCGCCTGGGCGTGGCGGAAATGCTCGCGAGCGCGCGCGGCACCGCCGAATGCGGCCGCATCGCGACGAGCCTGCTGCGGCTGATGGGCTTCGCGACGTTCGCCTATTTCGCACTCGAGTTCACGCGCGACGACGCCGAATGCCTGTACCTGCACGAAGCGTTCACGCCCGCCGCGTATCGCGGAGATTACGTGCGGCGCCGCCATCACGACGTCGATCCGCGGATGCTCGGCTCGCGCGCATCGAGCATGCCCGTCGTCTGGGACTTGCGCCAGCTCGCGCGAGACCACGCGCCGCGCGGCGCGGACGGGCTCGACGGCTTCCTGCGCGTGATGCACGACGACGACATGTGCAGCGGCGTGATGTATTCGATGCCCGTGCCGGGCACGCGCATGCATGCGTTCGCGAGCTTCACCGCGCCGCGCCGCTCGCGCGACTGGATCTCGTCGGCGACGCTCGAGCAGGTGCTGTCGCTCGGCTTGTCGGCGCACCGGTTCGCGGCGCCGCAACTGATCGCGTCGTCGCGCGAGCGCGCGGCCGAGCGCCTCACGCCGTTCGAGCGCGAGCTGCTCATCGGCATCGCCGAAGGCGCGTCCGACAAGGAGATCGGCCGACGGCTCGACACCAGCGCGCACAACGTCGACTACCATCTGCGCAAGCTGCGCAAACGCTTCGGCGTCGCGAACCGGATTCAGCTGACTTATTTCGCGTCGGCGCGCGGATTGATCTGATTCGCGTGATCACGCACGGCGACCGGCCGCGCGCGATCGCGAGATCGAAAGAGACGCCGCCGCGGGCCGGCGGCGGCAACGGACAACGAGCGGCGCGCCCGAAAGGCGAACGCAAAGCGCCGGCATGCGACGAACGAAGAGGCGAAAAAGCGAAGACGCGAAGACGCGAAGACGCAAGATACAACGCCCGCGCAAACACCACGCGACCGCCGCGCGCTCGCCGAGCCTCACCGCGCGACGACGAACGCGCCATCGACGACGATCGCGAGCCGCGGCCATGCATCTGCCTGCTCGCGATCGTTGCATCCGCAACCAACGGATGCAGCGCAAGCCGCTCGCCGCCGCCCGCGCTCCACCCGCTCCGGCATGCGTCAGCCGCCGTACAGATCGAGCAGCTTGAGCGTCACGCCGTTGGTCCAGCCGAAGCCGTCCTGCAGCGGGTACTCGCCGCCGCCTCCGCCGCCCGTGCCCGCGCCTTCGACGACGTACTTCTCGACAAGCTTGCCCTGCGACGCGTATACACCCTTCACGTCGGCTAGGAAACGCGTGCCGATGTCGTTCGCGAGCGCCTTCTCGCCGTATTGCTGCAGCCCGACGAGCGCGATCCAATGCAGCGGCGCCCAGCCGTTGGGCGCGTCCCACTGCTGCGTCGTATCGTAGGTCGTCGTCGTGAGCCCGCCCGGCTTGAGCAGCGTCTTCTGCACGTTCTTCGCCGTCAGCTTCGCGCGCTCCGGCCACGCGACGCCCGCAAACAGCGGATACAGCGCCGCCGCCGACAGGTTCTCGCGCGGCTTGCCGAGCTTCCAGTCGTAATCGCCGTAATAGCCGTTGCGGTTCCACAGATAGCGGTTGATCGCGACCGCCCGCTTCCCGGCGCGGCCGGCGAACTCGGCGACGCACGCGAAATCGCGCGTCACCGCGCAGCCCTTCGCGATCGTCGCCTCGAGGTTGAACATCAGGCTGTTCAGGTCGACGGGCACGATCGCGGTCGTGCGGATCGTCACGAGCGTCTGGTTGTCGCCGAACCAGCGCGAGCTGAAGTCCCAGCCGCTCTCGGCCGCCGCGCGCAAGTCGCGCCAGACTTCCGCCGCCGGCCGGCCGCTCGCCTGCTGCGCGGTCTTCACGTCTTCGAGATACGACTCGTCGCGCGGCGTGTCGCTCGCGTCCCAGTAGCGGTTCAGCACCGAGCCGTCCGGCATCGCGACCACGTTGCGCGCCGCCTGGCCGCGCGGCGTCGTGCGCTCGCCCTGCATCCAGTACGCGTACTCCTTGCGCAGCGCGGGCAGATACTTCTGATAGACGCGATTGCCCTCGACCTTCGCTGCGAGCGTCACCATGTACGCGAAGAACGGCGGCTGCGAGCGGCTCACGTAGTAGCTGCGGTTGCCGTTCGGCACGTGGCCGACGGTGTCGATCAGGTATGCGAAGTTATCGAGCATGTCGTCGACGAGATCTTCGCGGCCCGCCTCCTGCAAGCCGAGCATCGTGAAGTACGTATCCCAGTAGTAGCCCTCGCGGAAGCGCCCGCCCGGCACCACGTACGGTTTCGGCAGCGCAATCAGCGAACTGTAAGGCGGCACGCTCGCCGTCGTGCGCGTGAGGTTCGGCCACAGCCAGTCGATGTGCTCGCGCAGCGTCTGGTTCGCCGGCGGGCTCACCGACTGGTCCGACGGCGGCGTGAAGTACTGCGCGACGAACGCCTTCAGCGAGAAGCCGGGCTGCCCTTTCTGCTGCTGGTAGAGCTGGACGATCGTCGCGGGATCGGCGTTCGGCGTCGAATCGACGAAGGTCTTCTGGTCTTCGAAGATCTGCGCGGTTTGCACCGCAACGAAGAGATCGCCGTAGAGCTGGCTAGGCGGCGGCGGAATCGAAGCGGCGCTCGGCGCGACGCTCGATGCGAAGGCCGCCGCGGAAACGGCGGAAGCCGGCGCGGGCGATGAGTCGGCGCGAGCGAGCGTCGCGCTCGTGCAGCCGATGCCGGCCGCAGCGACGAGCGCAACCCAGGCGGGCGCATTCAGCAGCCGGCGATGGAACGGATTCTCAACATGAAGCTGAAGCGGGCGATGCCGCGGCGTGACCATATCTCCTCCTCCCGTTTTCGCGATGAATGGCAATACGGTCTCCTGCCGCGCGGGCCTCGTGCGTCGCGGCTTTTGTCTGTCGTATGCCGCGGCGGGCAGATTCGCACGAAAACCCGCGTTCAGGCAAGCGGTACATCGCACATTACGCACATATGGCCCGACAACGCGCGCCGCATGCGCACGTCGAGCGCGGTCGCGTCGCTCTCGCCGCGCCCGCCCGCTCGCCGCTGCGGCAGCGCTTTCGCGGGCGCGAGCAGCGGTCGCGAGCTCGTCGTGCGTCGCGACGGCCGGATGCGCGAGCGGCGCGCGGCGCCCTCGCCGAACGCCGCGCGCGACGCCGCGACGCTCCGCCCGGCGACGCAGCCGGCCCGCCGCCCGGCGGGCGCGGCGCCTCGAGCATCGATCCCGGGCCGCGCGCGGCCGGCGACGCGCGACGACAACACGTCGTTGCACGCGCAAGCATGCTGCAACAATCGATGCAATAATGACGTCTTTATCGCGCGTCGTTGCCATGCCGTCTGCTATCTACGCTTTCCTCGCACCGCTGATCGTCGCTTGCGCGTTGTTCATGGAAAGCGTAGACGCCAACATCATCGTGACGGCGCTGCCCGCGATGGCGCGCGACTTCGGGCAGAACCCCGTCACGCTGAACATCGCGATCACGAGCTATGTCGTCGGCCTCGGCGTGTTCATCCCGATCTGCGGATGGCTCGCCGACCGCTTCGGCGCGCGCACCGTGTTCCGCACCGCGATCGGCATCTTCGTCGCGGGTTCGCTCTTGTGCGCGGCGTCGAACAGCCTCGAGCTCTTCACGTTCGCGCGCTTCGTGCAGGGCGTCGGCGGCGCGATGATGGTGCCAGTCGGGCGCATCATCATCTTCCGCGCGGTGCCGCGCACGGAGCTCGTGCGCGCGATGAACTACCTGAGCGTGCCCGCGCTCTTCGGGCCCGCCGCCGGGCCGCTCCTCGGCGGCTTCATCACGACGTACCTGCACTGGCGGCTGATCTTCTTCATCAACGTGCCGATCGGCCTGCTCGGCATCTATCTCGCGAACAAGCACATCGCGAACACGCACGAGCTCGATCCCGGCCCGCTCGACTGGTTCGGCTTCATCCTGTCCGCCGCGGGCGCCGCGCTCCTGCTGATGGGCCTCACGCTGCTCGACGGCGCGCTCGTGTCGCGCGGCACCGCGCTCGCGATGAGCGGCACGGGCGCGGCGCTCGTCGGCTTCTACGTGCTGTATGCGCGGCGCGTCGAGCGGCCGGTTCTCGATCTGCGCTTCCTGCGCATTCCTACGTATCACGCGAGCGTCGTCGGCGGCTCGCTGTTCCGGATCGGCCTCGGCGCGGTGCCGTTCCTGCTGCCGCTCACGCTGCAGGAGGGGCTCGGCATGAGCGCGTTCCATTCCGGCGCGATCACGTGCGCGTCGGCCGTCGGCGGCGCGCTCACGCGCATGCTCGCGCCGCGCACGCTCAAGCGCTTCGGCTTCCGGACGGTGCTGATGTACAACGCGGCGTTCGCCGGGCTTGCGATCGCCGCGTACGGCGTGTTCCATCCGGGCATGTCGGTGCTCGCGATCTGGCTCATCGTGCTCGTCGGCGGCATCTTCCCCGCGTTGCAGTTCACGAGCCTCAATTCGATGATCTACGCGGAAATCTCCTCGCGCGACGCGGGCCGCGCGACGAGCCTCGGCAGCGTCGTCCAGCAAATGTCGCTCGGCCTCGGCGTGACGGTCGCGGCGCTCGTGCTGCACGTGTCGCATTGGGCGCAAGGGCATCCGACGATGGTCTGGTCGGACTTCTGGCCCGCGTTTGTCGTGGTCGGCCTGTGTTCGTTCGCGTCGATTCCGATCACGCGCCGGCTGCCGCCGAACGCGGGCGACGAAGTCGCGCGCGGCAAGCGCGGCTGATGCGATCGGGTGTGCGAAATAAACGGGAAATCGGGACGGGCGAACGCTTCGCGTCGCCGCTCGGAGTTCGGAGTTCGGAGTTCGGAGTTCGGAGTTCGGAGTTCGGAGTTCGGAGTTCGGAGTTCGGAGTTCGGAGTTCGATCGGAATTGGGCCGCGGAAAATCCGTCGCCCCAAAAAAATCGGCGGACATCCACTCGGGGCCGGCTGAAAGCCGCATGGATGTCCGCTTGAACTGCTCCGGCCGTCTCGACGGGGGTGAGACGTCCGGACTCGCTCCCTGCGTGCCATAGAGGTATCGTGCGTCGGAAGCAGAGTACTTGTGTCGATGAGACTATAAGGAAACTTCCGACAGACTTCTGTCAACGATTGTCAGACGCCCGCGCCGCAATGCTTCGCGGCGCACGGCGCGGCGCGCCGATTCGCGCTAAAGTGGCGCATCCGTCCGCCCATTGCATCGTTCTCGCCGCTCGTGACCGCTCCGCTCTCGATCGCTTCCGCCCGCGCCCTGCACCTCGCGGCCCAAGGCCTGCTGACCCCGCCCCGGCGCAAAGCCGTCAAGGCCGACGTGCTCGACGCGATTCGCCGGATGGCGCAGTTGCAGATCGATACGATCCACGTCGTCGCGCGCAGCCCGTATCTCGTGCTGTTCAGCCGGCTCGGCCCGTATGCGCCGCAATGGCTCGACGAGCATCTCGCCGACAAGAGGCTGTTCGAATACTGGTCGCACGAGGCCTGCTTCCTGCCGACCGAGGACTTCGGACTGATGCGCCACAAAATGCTCAACCCGGTCGGGATGGGCTGGAAATACGCGGCCGATTGGCACGCGACCCATCGCAAGGAAATCGACGAGCTGCTCGCGCACGTCCGCGCGAACGGCCCCGTGCGCTCCGCCGACTTCACGCGCAGCGCCGGCAAGGGCAACGGCTGGTGGGACTGGAAGCCCGAGAAGCGCCATCTCGAAGTGCTGTTCTCGACCGGGCAGTTGATGGTCGCCGAGCGGCGCAACTTCCAACGCGTGTACGACGTCGCGGAACGCGTGCTGCCGGACTGGGACGACGCGCGCGATCTGCCCCCGCGCGACGCGGTGCTGCCGCGCCTTGTCGACAACACGTGCCGCGCGCTCGGCATCGTGCGCGCGGACTGGATCGCCGACTATTACCGGCTGCCGAAGCGCTCGTATCGCGACGCATTGCATGCGCGCGCGGATGCGGGCGAGCTGCTGCCCGTCGCGGTCGACGGCTGGAAGGAAGACGCGTTCGTGCATCGCGCACTCGCGCCGCTCGTCGACGCCGCGCGCGACGGCGCGCTGCGCTCGACGGTCACGACGCTGCTGTCGCCGTTCGATCCGGTCGTCTGGGACCGGCGGCGCGCGTCGGCGCTGTTCGACTTCGACTACACGATCGAGTGCTACACGCCCGCGCACAAGCGCCGCTACGGCTACTTCTGCCTGCCGATCCTGCATCGCGGGCGGCTCGTCGGCCGCGTCGACGCGAAGGCGCATCGCGCGCAACGCGTGTTCGAGCTGAAGGCCGTGCACATCGAGCCGGGCGTGCGGCTCGGCGCGGGGCTCGCGGCCGACGTCGGGCGCGCGGTGCGCAAGCTCGCCGACTGGCACGAGACGCCGGTGATCGCGATCGGCAACGCGCCGAAGGAGATTGCGCGGGCGATTGGCGCGCAATGACGGACGCGGACGATGGCGAGACCGGGTTGAAGTTGAAGTTGAAATGGAAACCGAAGCCGACGCCGAGGTCGTAAGCGAAGCCGCAGCCGCAGCCGAAAGCGAAGCGTGGCCGGAATCGAAGTCGAAAACCGCATCGACGGCAAACCATCGATAACCCCCTGCCGCCGCCGCGCGCTGACGAACGTCGCCGGTGCCGGCCCGTCGCGCTTTCCGTTCGCATCGACGCCCGTCGACAAGGAAACAAGGAAGCGCTTCACGGGAATGCGATTCGCCGCGCTTTCCCGCAGCGTGCGCGCACGGACTGCATAAAGTTGGGCCTCGGCCGCAAGCGCCCGCACGCCGTCCCGAACGGCTGCGCGCCACCGCAAGCCGCGGCGCCGAAACAGACGGCCACCACGCACACGCCGACTTCCCGTTCGACTCGCCGACGAACCGCCGGCCGATCGACGCCGCGCGCATTCTCGCAAACGAGCGACCGGCCCGCCCGCCGCCGACCGCGCCGAGCAAGGATCGACGCGCACGCGATGCGCCGCCGCGAACGGCCTTCGATCGCGGCGGCACAGGCAACCCGGCCGCCGCCCGCGCGTCGCGCGCTCAGCCGCTCAGCTTGCGAAAGCGCGGCGTGCCGTCGTCGAGCGTTTCGTTGAACATCGCCTCGGGGCGCACCCATAGGCTGCGCTCCTTCGGCCACAACTGCTCGTAGACGACAAGCGATTCCTCCGTCTCCGAATGCCGCGCGACGCCGACCACGCGGTACAGCCCGCCCTTGTAATGACGATGCGTCGCGATGCGTTCGGCTTCCTGCTCGGTCATGATGCGCTCCCTGAAAATCGGCAAGCGCGTATTGTATGCGCGGGCGAGCGCACGAACGCAGCGCGCCCGACGTACTCAGCGCGCCTCAGGTTGCGCGTACACGTTCGGCCGATGCAGTTCCATCCAGCGTTCCGGATGCGCGGGCGCGACGAAGCCGACGGGCCGGTACAGGCCGTGCGCGTCGCTCGTGACGAGCATCACGCGGCGCAACCCGCGCACGGCGTCGTGCGCGAACACGTGATCGATCAGCGCGCGGCCGTAGCCGTTGCCGCGAAACGCGCGCAGGACGAATACGTCGCACAGATACGCGAACGTCGCGCGATCGGTAACGAGCCGCGCGAAGCCGACGAGCCGTTCGTCGAGATACGCGCCGAAGCACAGCGATCCGGCGATCGCCCGCTCGACCACGTCGCGCGGAATGCCCGTCGACCAATGCGCTTCGTCGCGCAGGAACGCGTGAATCGCGTCGATGTCGAGTTCGGCGTTGTCGGTCGAAAAGCGCAACGCGGACGTCGATGAGGTGGACACGGCAGGGCTCCGGAAAACAAAACGCCGATGGCGAATGTTTCAGAAGATAACGCGAAGCGCAGGCGTTCAACAAGAGACGCGACGATGCCGCGCGTTTCGCGGTGCGGGATGCATGTCGAAGCGCGTGCTCGACGCGCCGCGCGCTCGCGCCTCGCGCGGCGTGAGTGAGTGAGTGAGTGCGCGCGGCGTGCGATGCGAGCGCGAACGGCGACGCCGACGATCGCGGCTAGGACGACGCCGCCCGCCCGGAAAAGCGCCGCGACCGCGTGCGTACGCCCGCCTGCTCGAGCGTCTCGCTCGGCGTGTGGCCGAACGCCGCCTTGAACGCCCGGCTGAAGTATTTTTCGTCCGCGAACCCGTGCCTCCACGCAACGGAGGCGATCGACTCCGCCGGCCGCGCCGGATTCGCCAACACATGCCGAGCCAGTTCGAGCCGCCTGCGTCGAACCCGGTGCATGATGCCGCCCATCGGCTCGAAGAGCTGATAGAGCTTGGCCCGCGACACGCCCACGGCCTTGCAGATCGAGTCGGGCGTCAGGTCGGGCGCAAGGAGATGGGCGTCGATGTGCCGCTGAACGCGCTGCCTGAGCAGCATGCCGATCTCCCGCCCCGCCTCCGCCACGGCGTCGGGCGTCCCGGACACGCACGCGTTCGCGAGGCGCGCCGTCGATCGGGCGATGTCGGGAATCTCGGCGGTCGTCAGTATCGGCAGGTTGCGAATCAACGAGCGGATGTGATCGGCAAGCAATCGCCCGGTGCCGGACATCAGCGAACTTCCGTGCAAGCTGTCCACCCGCGTCGAAAGCAGCGCCCGCGGAACGGCGAGCCACAGCATCGAGCCCGCGGCGATCCGTGAGTCGAACGGTTGCCCGGCGTCGACGAGATATAGCTCGTCGGGCCGCTTGACGCCGGTTTCGGATGCGCTCTGCCAGACGAGCGCACCGCTCGCATGCAACGTGAATTGACAGACGTCGAGACCGTCCGCGCGAATCCGAGGCCGGTTGCGCGTCGCCTTGATCGTCGCGCGGCGCGCGGCGTGAAGCCAGCGATGCTCGCCGACCGACATCGCACCGACGGCCGCCCCCGTATAGTCCCAGTCGAACGGCACGCTCGCGGAATCCTCGAGCGAATATGCGCAATGGCCGCCGGCCGTCCAGACTTCGAATCGATCGCGCGCGGGCACGTCCAAAGTCGAAAATCGCTGGATATCGATATGCGTTTCGCCCACGTCGCCCCCGATATACGTCGTTTTTGCGACGAGATAGGAACGCTCGATTTCGATTTGAATCAATTCGGCCGAGCATTCGCCGATCGTTACCCGTCGCGCCGAGACGTTCAACGCTCGCGCATGGCCGGCGCCCCGTCGCGCCAAAAATAGACGGGAATCCACCATCCGCGCGATACGCGTTCAATATACTCGGCCACGCGGGGAAACCCGTTTCATTCAGCCGTCGCCGCGATATTCAAGCCGTCCCGCGGCTGATATCCGCGCATCGGCAAGCATTCCTCGCGACAACAATTAACGAAAACCTGGGGATATCATGAAAATCAAATCCGCATTAATCGCCGTGATTGCGCAAGCGGCGGTATCCGGTGTCTGCGCCGCGAGCGCCGACACCGGCGACCTCGACGTCAACCAGCTCCGCGCGGCCGTGTCCAACACGACGACGCGCGCATCCGGCGGCATCGACCAGTCCAGTCTCACTTCGGAGCAACAGGAACAACTCGTCCAGTGGCTCGCCGGCGCCCCTTCGCAGAAATGGAAACCGGGGCCGATCTGCATGTGGAATTGTCCGCCGCCGTTCGGAAGCCTGTCGGCGGACCCGCAGCGTGTCAACGTGCCGGTCAGCGGCACGGGCAGCACGACCATTCACTGGACGTGGGACGAATCCCACCAATACCCGATCGCGGAATACGCATGCCTGTGGGTCACGACGCCCGGCGATTCCCAGGCCTACGTCGTGGATTGCGAACATCCGGGCAATCGCTACACGGTTTATATCCCGTGGATCGGCCAGGGGTCCTACAACTTCTTCGTCGCGCTTCGGCAGCAGTCGCCCGCGCCGGTTGCCGGCATGCCCGTGCTGGCCGCGACGACGGTGACCGGCACCCGGTGATCGTGCATGAAGGCGCGCCGCGCCGGCGCGTCGCCCGATACGCGACGCGGCGCGCCTTTTCGTGCCGGGCGGAATGCGAGGCGGCGCGTTGCCCGACGCCGCTTGTCGACGAGCGGCACTCGAAGGCGAAGGCAACGCGCTCATGCGCCGCATTCGCGCCGACGAGCGCGCGGCCGTGAACGCGACGCCGCGGGCGACGCCGTCGGACGGCACGTACGCATCGGGCCAGCGCAGCCGGCGAGAAAAGAAACGCGCTTGCCGCCGACGCGTCCGGCGCGCTCCGCCCGACGCCGGTCGCCGGCCTCATCCGAATCGATTCGATTCGATCGCGCGCCCCGCGACTCGGCAGCGCGTCGATCGACGTTCGCCGCGCCCGCCGTGCAAACGCGGGCCGCGCGAGAGGCGGCGAGCCGCGGCGATGCGCGCCGTCATGCGAACGGCCGCACGCCGATCAGCCAGCCATGCAATGCGAACGCGAACAACCCCCAAACGACGAGCCCCACGCCGAGCGCGACGCCGTCGCGTACAAGCGATCCCGCCGGATAGCGAACGCCGTCGCGCCGATCGCGCGCACGCGAAGCGATGAAGTCGACGAACGCCCATGCGAAGAACGCGGCGAACAGCAGCTCCGCGTGCAGCGTCCCGTTCGCGAGCAGATGCGCGCCCGCCCACACCATCACGCCCGCGAGCATCGGATGGCCGACGAGCGCCTTGATTCGCGTGCCCGGCACGTAGGCGGCCGCGAGCAGCACGAACGCGATCGCGGTCAGGAGCGCCGTCAAGTGCCTGACGCCGACGGGCGGAAACCACAGCGACGCCGTATCCGCGCGCGCAAGCCCGTAGCCCCAGACGATCAGCACGAACCCGACCACCGACGCGAACGCGTACATCCCCTTCCAGCGCCGCTCGCCGAGGCTCGCGATATGCGCGGCGCGCCAGTCGCCCGCGACGATTCGAATCGAATGCGTACCCAGGAAGATCACCAAACCGAGAATCAGGACGACCATGTGCATATCTCCAGGTGGGGAAATCTTGTTGTCGGCCGAATCGGCATACGATGCCGCCGTGCATCGTACACCTCGCATCGCGCCCTTCCGCATCCTCCGTACCATCGTTTCTCGTCTGGGCCGCCGGCGCACCGCGCGGTTCACGACCGCGCGCGCGCGGCGCAACGCCCGCAAGGCCCGCTCGATCTCGCGATCGGCCGACGCGCGCGCATCGGGATACCTCGCCATGCCGCGCACACCTGCCTCGCTGCCTTGCGCCGGCCTCGCCGCGCGCGCTCGCGTTCGTGCCGGCAACACCGGGATGCGACGGTACCGGCCGGCCCGCGCTTGCAGGCCGAAGCGCGACGCGACGACTGACGTCCGACGCCCGACGCTTGCTGCGCATGTCCGCGCACGATCGCACTTCGCTTTTTTGTTGTCGCCCTGCTGTCGCCCTGTTGCGTCTCGCCGACATGTCATCGCGCACACCGTACACCATTGCGCGTGCCGGCGCGCGCCGCGCGGCGGCGTGCCGCAGCCGCGCTACTTCCGCTTCGCGCGGCGCGCGCCGGCCCCCGCGCGAACGGCCGCGCGATAGGCGCCGCGACACCAGTCGCGCAATGTGCCCACGTCTTCGAGCACGTCGGCGGGCGTCTCGAAATAGCCGCCGACGACGACCGTTCGCGTGCGCCCCGGATACGAGAACGGCCGCATGCCCGCTCGCTCGAACGCCGCGCGATTGTCATCGTCGACGCGCAGGAACAGCGATCCCGCATGGACGAAGCCGAACAGCACGCCGTCGATCCTGAGCGACGCGCCGCTGAAGAAGCGCGCGACGCCGATCGGCCCGAGCGCTTCGAGCTGCTCGGCGAGCTCGTCCGCGCGCAGCTTTTCCGCTTTCCAGTTCATCGCTCGCCGCCGCGCCGCGCCGCGCGCGGTCGAACGCCCGCCGCCACGCGGCCGCATGCTCGCGGCGGCGCGATCGTCATCGAACGATGAAGACGAATCGACACGCGCATCAACGTGCGGCGGCAACCACGTCGGCCACCGCGGCCGTCAGCTTCTTCGCGTACGGCACGTGCAGGAACTCGTTCGGCCCGTGCGCGTTCGATTTCGGGCCGAGCACGCCGCACACCATGAATTGCGCGGCCGGGAAGCCCTCCTGCAGCACGTTCATCAGCGGGATCGTGCCGCCCAGGCCCATGTACGCGCAGTCGGCGCCGAAGTGCCGGCGCGACGCGTCGCCGAGCGCCGCGCCGAGCCACGGCGCGACGTCGGGCGCGTTCCAGCCGGTCGCCGCGCCCGCGTCGGGCTTGAACGTGACCTTCGCGTTGTACGGCGGATCAAGCTCGAGCAGCGCCTTCAGCTGCTGCACCGCCTGCGCGGCGTCGACGAGCGGCGGCAGCCGCAGCGACAGCTTGAACGCGGTGCGCGGCCGCAGCACGTTGCCCGCGTTCTCGAGCGCGGGCAGCCCTTGCGCGCCCGTGACGGACAGCGACGGCCGCCACGTCGAATTGAGTAGCGCCTCGCTCGGATCGTCGGTCGTCGGCAGCACCGGCTTGCCGTCCTGCCCGCATGCCCACGGCAGCCCCTTCCACACGGCGTCGCCGAGAATCGACGCGGCCGCCTCGGTCTCGCGCAGGCGGCTCGCGGGCACCTCGCAATGGAACGACGACGGCAGCAGATTGCCGGTAGCCGCATCCTCGAGCCGCTCGAACAGCTGGCGCATCACGCGGAAGCTCGACGGCGCGATCCCGCCGTACACGCCCGAATGCACGCCCTCCTCGAGCACCTCGACCTGCAGGTCGCCCGACACGAGCCCGCGCAGCGACGTGGTGAGCCACAGCTGATCGTAGTTGCCCGCGCCCGAATCGAGGCACACGACGAGGCTCACGTCGCCGAGCCGCGCGCGCAGCGCGTCGACGTACGGCAGCAGGTCGTAGCTGCCCGACTCCTCGCAGGTCTCGATGAGGCCGACGCAGCGCGGCCGCTCGATGCCTTGCGCGTCGAGCGCGCCGAGCGCCGCGAGGCTCGCGTAGATCGCGTAGCCGTCGTCCGCGCCGCCGCGGCCGTACAGCTTGCCGCCCTCGAGCTTCGGCGTCCACGGGCCGAGATCGGCGCGCCAGCCGTCGAATTCGGGCTGCTTGTCGAGGTGACCGTAGAGCAGGATCGTGTCGGCGCTGCCCGCGCGCGTCGCGGGCGTCTCGAAGAAGATCACCGGCGTGCGGCCGGCGAGCCGCACGATCTCGACCTTCAGCCCCTTGACCGGCTGCCGCTCGGCCCATTGCGCGGCGTCGACGACGACGCGCTCGATGTAGCCGTGCTTCGCCCAGTCGGGATCGAATGCGGGGCTTTTCGCGGGCACCGCGATGTAGTCGGTCAACGCGTGCAGGATCTCGTCGCTCCATTTGCGTTCGATGAAATCGGCGAGGCGGTCGTGGTCGATGGCGGAAGCGGTGGCGGTGGTCATGGCGCGGAGCAGACGAACTGTCTGACGGAAGTGGAGTGGCGATGATAGCGCCGGTGCGGGCAGTTATGCACGCGCCGAAAAAAGCGACGCGCGTTGTGCGATGCAACTCGGTTGCGCGTTCGTCGCGCCGAATCGGAAACCGGCGGCCCGCAGAAGCCGCCATCGACGGCGAGGTCGCGGCGAGCCGCCGCCGAACGCGTGTTGCGGCCGCACATCGGGAATATGTGCGTTTGCGGCCCGCTCGCATGCGACGTATGCGCGTGCCACGTCCGCATTTTGTGTAGCTCGGGATGCGCGCCTGCGATTCTCGTGTAGGCGATGAGCTTGTTTGCGGACTGCGCGCTCAAGATGCGTGCGCGTGCGAGCGCCGCGAGATGCGCACTCGGTTGCGGCAAGGACGTTCGCAGCGTGCGCGTCGTACGACGCGCGCTGTCGCGATACGCATGTTCGCGACGTGCGCGCCCAAGAGACGCGCGTCTACGGCGCACGCACGGCGTCCGCTGCCCCGCGATGTCGCGGGCCGAACGCCGCTCGCTCCGCTCCGGCACCGAATCGAGCCGCCCCGCCGCCTTCGTCTGCGCATCGCCCCGACACCGCACGCGCACGCGCCGCCGCCCGGGCGGCGCGCGTCAACGCGCATCGAAGCCGCGGCGATACGCGGCTGGGCTCGTTGCCGCGATGCGCCTGAAGTGCCGGCGCAACGACTCCTCCGAACCGAACCCCGCGAGCGCGGCGACGCGCGCGACCGACAGCGCGGGGTCTTGCTCGATCATCTCCTTCGCGAGCCCGACCCGCTCGCGGATCAGCCATTCGTACGGGCCGAGCCCCGTCGCGTCGCGAAACTGCCGCTGCAGCGTGCGCGGGCTCATCGCCGCGCGCGCGGCGAGCGTCGCGAGCGTGTGCGGCTGCGCGGCATGCGCGCGCATCCAGTCGATCAGCTTCGCGAGCCGATCGCCGCCGACGCCCGGCAGCGGCCGCGGCACGAACTGCGCCTGGCCGCCGTCGCGATGCGGCGGCAGCACGAGCCGCTGCGCGACGCGATTGGCGATCGCGCTGCCGTGATCGCGGCGCACGATGTGCATCAGCATGTCGAGGCCCGCCGCCGAGCCCGCCGACGTGACGATCCGCCCTTCGTCGACGTAGAGCGCGTCGGGATTCACGCGCAGCGACGGATAGCGCGCCTGCAGACGCTGCGCGTAACGCCAGTGCGTCGTGACGGTCGCGCCGTCGAGCACGCCCGCCGCGGCAAGCACGAACACGCCCGAGCAGATCGAGCAAAGCCGCGCGCCGCGCCGGTGGGCCGCGCGGATCTTCTTCAACAGCGGCTCGGGCGGCGTTTCGTCCGGATCGCGCCAGCCGGGAATCACGATCGTGTCCGCGCGATCCATCAGCGCGAGCCGATACGGTGCTTCGACCTTGATGCCGCCCGCCGCGCGCACGGGCCCCGGCTCGCTCGCGCAGACCGCGAAGCGATACCAGTCGACGCCGAGTTCCGGCCGCGGCAGCGCGAACAGCTCGACGACGCAGCCGAATTCGAAAGTGCAGAGCCGATCGTACGCGAGCGCGACGACGAGATGATTGTGCATGGCGCGATGTTACCGGAAGTTGTCGATCGCGCCACTGTCGTGCGACGCGCGCGATCCGGATACTGAGCGCTCGTTCGCCACTGCAACCATTCGACACGAGGAGAACCGGCCATGTCCCGCGTCACCGAAACGCCCGCCGCCGACAGCGCGGCCGCCGCCGCGCACTTCGCGGCATCGCTCGCCTTCGAGACCGATTGCTGGGACGTGCACGACGCGCTGGCGTCCGGCGCGCCCGATTTCGTGCTGCTCGACGTGCGCGGCCCCGGCCTCTACGCGGCCGGACACGTGCCCGGCGCGCTCAACCTGCCGCATCGAAAGATCGTTGAAAGCAAGCTCGCGGAATTTACGCGCGGCACGTGCTTCGTCGTCTATTGCGCGGGGCCGCACTGCAACGGCGCGGCGCGCGCGGCGCTGCGGCTCGCTCGTCTCGGCCGGCCGGTGAAGCTGATGCTGGGCGGCGTGACGGGCTGGCTCGACGAAGGGTTCGCGCTCGCGCGCGCCGACGGCGCGCAAGCGTAACGTTGCGTAAGGCGCCGTCAACCGGTGTAAGCCAGCGTAAGGCAGCGATCGATCCGTTACGAATCCGCAACAATTAGTTGTCTGCACAACAACCGAAAAAGCGCGACAATCAACTCCATCGTAGGTGCGACGTCAAGTCGCACCGCAGCACGGATGGAGAAGCCTCATGCAGATGGGAATCCTGATCCAGATTGGCGGCTCGGTCGTCGCGATCGCGCTCTATTTTCTTCCGGCGATCGTCGCCGATCGCCGCGGCCGCGGCGACAAGCTCACGATCGCGCTGTTCAACGCGCTGCTCGGCTGGACGGGAATCGGCTGGCTGCTGACGCTCTACTGGGCGCTGCAGCCGAACGCGGCCAACAATTTCGCCGGCGAGGTGCTGCTCGAGCGCCGCGCGATCAGCATGAAGACGTTCTCGACGGGCCTCGTCGAACGCGTGCAGCGGCGGATCGCCGCGCAGGAGCGCTGGGCCGAAAAGCAAGGCACTCGCTGATTGCGCCCCGCCGCGTTTCTCGCGTCCTCGCGCGCGATAGCGGTCGGCCTGAGCGGCAACGCAGCGGCGCCCACCCGCACATGCGACTACGCCGCGCGCCCGTTCGGGCGGCGGCGCAGCGTTCGGCGCTCACACGTGCGCCGTTTTCCTGACGAATGCTTGACGTTCTTCGGACGCGCGATCCCGCGTCACGCCTGCATGCCGCCGCGCACCGACTGCGAGCGCATCCGCGCGAGCCCCGCCGAAATCGTCCGCGGCTCGAGCACGACGGTCTCGTTCGGAAACATCTCCTGGCGGAATTCGCCGTGCTCGTCGAACCATTGGCAGATCACCCATTCGCCCGTGTCGAACACGACCGGGCCGGCGTACGTCACCGTCATGCGTGGACCGCCCGTCTTGAGCGTCACGACGTCGCCGACCCGAAAGGAAGTGGTATGCGTATCACGGTAAGTCATCATGGTGGCCCTTTTTCGGAAATAATTTATTTATTCATTTTTCCGGATCTTCGATCCAGCTATTCGTTCATCTCCCGCAGATTAGCAATCGACTGAATAGCCGGCAAGTCGCCATTAAAACTTTTTTTCGAATCGGGTTAATAAGTGGCGGCATCGTTACGCGACCTTGGCCGCTCGACAGCGCGCCAGAGCGGCCTTGGCGGCGTGTTGCGCCGCAATTTCATTTGCAATGCAACAATCGCCGCCAATCTAATTCAGCGCATCGATACGTGGAAACGTTTCCAATTGCGGAGCAGATTTATCATCGAATGCGCCGGAAGTAAACGGCATGCTCCGGATATGGCGGCTTGAAAGACTTTTGCAATCCGCGCGAATGCGGCGCCGCACTCAGACGACGTATGCGCCCTTTGCGTGCAGCTCCGCCTCGGCCTGCTCGAGCGCCGCGATCGCGTCGCCGCCTTCGAGCGCGAGCAATTGCGCGACGAGCGCTTCCACCAGCGCATGCGCGGCGACGAGCGACGGGAAGAACGACGGGCTGTCGTGCGTGAAGATCAGTTGCGCGTCGGCGTGCAGCGCGATCGGCGACACCGCGCTGTCGGTGATCGCGACGATCTTGCCGCCCTGCGCGCGCGCCGCCTGAGCGACGCGCGTCGCCTCGGCCGAATACGGCGCGAAGCTGACGACGACGGTCACGCTGTTCTTCGCGATCGTCCGCAGTTCCATGTCGAGCGAGCCCGCCACGCCTGTCAGCAGCGACACCGTCGGCCGGAACAGCCGATAGCCGTAGACAAGGCCGAACGCGACCGGATAGCACGACCGGAAGCCCGCGACATGCACGTGCGCGGCCTTGCGCATCAGCTTCGCCGCATCGGCGAGCGCCTGCGCGTTCTGCGCGGCGCTCGCCTCGAGGTTGTGCTGCTGCGCGGCGAGCAGATCGGCCGCGAGCGAGGCCTTCGCGTTCGGCTTCACGAGCGAACGCGCGCGCTGCGTGAGCGGCTGCGGCCGCGTGCGCACGCGCGCGACGAACAGATCGCGCAGCTCGTTCCAGCCCGGAAAGCCGAATTGCTGCGCGAGCCGCACGAGCGACGCCGGCTGCACGTTCGCGCGCTGCGCGACCTTGCGCATCGACGACACGGCCACCTCGTCGGGATGATCGAGCAGGAACGCCGCGCCCACCTGGAATTGCGGGCTCAGCTCGGAAAATTGCGCCCGGATCAGGGACGCGAGTTCATCGAAATCGGCGGGCATCGTGGTCGGGGAAAAAGTCGATCGGCCATGGTATCACCCGCGTTACGCGGTCGATGCCTGCGAATGCCGGGCGGCGCGAGATGGGGCCGGGGCCAAGTTCGCCGCGACCTGCCCGGCAGCGCGCCGTGATTCGGATTCGCGCGCGCATCGTCGGGCCGGCCCGCCATGCTTGCAGAAGATGCGATGGATGACGCGCTTTCCGATCTTTCCGATCTTTCCGATCCTTCCGATCGTCAGATTTTTCGATCTTCGATCTTCGGGCCTTTGGGCCTTTGGGCCTTTGGGCCTTTGGGCTTTTGGGCTTTTGGGCTTTTGGGCTTTTGGGCTTTTGGGCTTTTGGGCTTTGGGGCCTTCGGACCTTTGGGCCTTCGAGTCATCCGATCTTCTGATCTCCTTCAATAATTCCAATCTCAACGATCCTCGCCGCCCGCTTCGATCCGGCGAAGTTTCACCCGTCGATTCACTTGATCCCGCGATCGTTGCCCCACCTCGATTCACCGCTTCTTCGCCGTTTCGATGTCTCGCCGATCGTCCCATTCGAGGACTTCATTCGAGGACTTCATCAACGTCGTCATCACATTCCCTTGCGACTCCCTCGTTTCAGCGCGCCTTCAAGCCCCGATCCCCAAATCTTCGATCGACGCGCGCCGATCCATCGCTGCGCCGGCGATTCGCGCCGTCGCGCGCCAAATCGCCCATCTACGACCATCTACGACCATCTACGACCATCTACGACCATCTAGGCTCACCCGCGCCCGCCGTCGCCCGCCCCATCGCGTCGCGCTCCGCATTTCCCGACGCTTTAAGCCGCCGCTAAGCATCGAGCGCTTATCATTCCCGCAAGCGGCATGCACGCGCACGCGCGCGCCGCGCTCTGACGGAATCTCGAAACATGCGCGTATTGCTCGTCGAAGACGATCCGCTCATCGGCAGCGGGCTCGAACAAGGACTGAAACAGGAAGGCTTCGCGGTCGACTGGGTGCAGAACGGCGACGCGGCGTCGCTCGCGCTGCGCACGACGCCGTACGGGCTGCTGCTGCTCGACCTCGGCCTGCCGGACAAGGACGGCCTCGCGGTGCTCGCCGCGCTGCGGCGCCGCGACGACGCGCTGCCCGTGATCGTGATCACCGCGCGCGACGCGCTGCCCGACCGGATCGCCGGGCTCGACTGCGGCGCCGACGACTATCTCGTCAAGCCGTTCGCGCTCGAAGAGTTGCTCGCGCGCATCCGCGCGGTGAACCGCCGCCAGACGGGGCGCGCGCAGACGGTGCTCGCGGCGGGCGTGCTGCGGCTCGATCCGGCGCGCCATCAGGTGTGGCGCGGCGACGAGGAAGTCGCGCTGTCGCCGAAGGAATTCGTGCTGCTGCACGAGCTGATGCGCGAGCCGGGCGCGGTGATCTCGCGCGAGCAGTTCGAGGAGCGGCTGTACAGCTGGGGCGAGGAAATCGAGAGCAACGCGGTGCAGGTCCACATCCACAACCTGCGCAAGAAGCTCGGCCACGACACGATCCTCACGGTGCGCGGCGTCGGCTACCGGATCGGAGACGGCGCATGACGGGCGCGCCGCGCGGCTTCGCGCGCCGGCTCACCGCATCGCTGCGCGGCCGGCTGCTGATGTGGCTGCTGCCCGCCGCGTGCGTCGTCGGCGTGCTCGCGAGCACGGGCACCTACTGGGGCGCGCTGCGCGAGCTCGACGATCTGCTCGACGATCAGATGCGCAGCATGTCGAAGCAGATTCAGGTCGACGACAGCGGCAAGCTGTCGATCGAGGGGCGCGACAAGCTCGGCAAGCGCCACCCGGCCGATTACGATTCCGACGACGTGCTGCTGCAAGTATGGCGCGGCGGCCAGCTCCAATTCACGACCGATCCGGCAACGCAGCTGCCGCCGCCCGCTGCGGCCGGCTTCGTGGCGCTCGACGCGGGCGGCCAGCGCTGGCACACGTACGTGCGCGAGAGCGCGGGCACCACGATCCGCGTCGCGCAGCCGCGCCAGGCGCGCTGGGAGGCGATCGCGGGCATCGCCGTGCATCTGCTCTGGCCGGTGCTGTCGCTGCTGCCGCTGCTCGCGGTCGGGCTGTGGCTCGGCATCGGTTACGGGCTGCGGCCGCTCGGCGCGATTGCCGCGGGCCTGAAGCGCCGTCATGCGAATCACCTCGACCAGCTCGACATCACGACCGTGCCGACCGAAGCGCAGCCGCTCGCGTCCGAGATCAACGATCTGCTCGCCCGGCTCGACCGCTCGTTCACGCTGCAGCGGAACTTCATCGCGGACGCCGCGCATGAATTGCGCACGCCGATCATGGGCCTGTCGATCCAGACGCAGCTGCTGCAACGCACGGCGAGCGCCGACGAGCGCGCGCGCATCCTCGCGCAGATCCAGGCCGCCACGACGCGCCTGTCGCATCTCGCCGAGCAGTTGCTCACGCTCGCGCGCCTCGAGCCCGATGCGCAATCGGCGACGTTCGCCGACGTCGATCTCGCCGCGTTGTGCCGCTCGGTCGTCGCCGAGCGCTCGCGCGTCGCGAGCGCGCAGCATGTCGATCTCGGCGCGGTCGGCACGGCGCCCGTGCGCGTGCAAGGCAACGCCGACACGCTGCGCGTGCTGCTCAACAATCTCGTCGACAACGCGATCCGCTATGCGGGCGCGGGCGCGCGCGTCGACGTCGAAGCGCGCGCCGACGCCGGCGGCGCGCCCGCGCTCGAAGTGCGCGACAACGGCCCCGGCATTCCGGTGGCCGATCGTCCGCGCGTGTGGGAGCGCTTCTATCGCGGCGGCGGCGCGCAGCTCGTGTCGGCGTCGGGCAGCGGGCTCGGGCTGTCGATCGTCAAGCGCATCGCCGAGCAGCATCGCGCGGAGGTGTCGCTCGCGAGCGGCGCCGACGGGCGCGGGTTGACGGTGACGGTACGCTTCGGCGCGAAGCCGCGGGCGTGAGCGGCGCGGCACGCGGGCGCGGCGGCCGGCTCGGTTGCGCGTCGACGCCCGGCGGAGGTGGCGTGTTCTTTGCGGTCGGCACGTGCGCTGCTTGGTGGGGCGGCGGATCGGTTTGTCGGTTTGTCGGCAGATCGGCAAACCAGTGAGTGGGTAAACCACTGAATCGGCGAATCACCCAATTCATCACGCGAACCGCACGATCATCGCGCGCCGAACGCCACGTCCTTGTCCACATTTTTTGTTGGCAAGCTTGTGGACATCCTGAGCATCCGGCAATCAAGTCATTGATGCGGCAGCGTTTTCCCAAAGGTGTCACGAATGCGGCACGCTGCGCCTACGCGCGCACGTACGCGGCATGCGGCGTTGCCTGTGCGCGGAGCTGCTCACGTCGGCTTCGCGACATATGAACATCCGTTCACCGAAATCGCCCATAAGAAATGCGCCGTCGTTTTCCACAATTTTTGTTGGCAAGCTTGTGGAGATCCTGGGTGCGCCGCGATCAACTCGTTGATCCATTGGACTTTTGTCGAGCAGCTCAGGCAAGCGGCGGCACGTACGGAATCGCGCTGTCGCCAACGGCCTTTGACGTCTCCGCGCGTGCAATTCGCGCACTGCCTCGCGCCGTCCGGCCATTCGACATGCTCGATGGCCGAGCCGCTTTTCCACAATTTTTGTGGTCAAGCGTGTGGATATCCTGAGCATCCGCCGCCCAAGCAATTGATCCCGCGACATTTTCACGAACAGGGCGACAAAGAAGCAGCGCACGCAAGTTCATCGCATGCGAACCGCCGGTCGAACCCGCCGTTCGCCCATGCCGGCTTGAGCAGCCGGGCCGCCGCATCTCCGGCAGCGCTTCCGCATCGCCTTTTCCACAATTTTTGTGGCCAAGCTTGTGGACATCCTGAGCATCCGATTCTCAAGCCATTGATCCAGCGACACTTTTCTCCGCATGTCAATGAAGCGGCACATGGCGTCGGCATACCCCTTTTCGCGCAGATCGGCGCGGCGTCGCGGCCGGGGTTCGACAATCGCGCCATCGCGTCGGCGAACGCGATCGCATCGCGGCCTTTTCCACATTTTTTGTTGGCAAGCTTGTGGATAGGCTGGGCATCCGACAGTCAACTCATTGATCCGCCGACGTTTTCTCGTACGCACCAAACAAGCGGCACGAGCGCGCCATGTTCGCGCCCGTGCGGACCATCAACATCCGGCATTTCAACGCGCGATATCGAGCGATGCGCTCGGCATTCGGCGAATCTTCGATGCGCGATCTGAAGTCGGGCCTTGTCCACAATTTTTGTTGGCAAGCTTGTGGACATCCTGAGCATCGGGCGCACAACACATTGATCCGACGACACTTTCGCCGAGCAGTCAGAACTGCGGCACGGCGACGGAAATCGGTTCGCCGCATGCGCATGCATGCGCGTCGCGCCGCGCCGACTCGTCACGGCGCAAGCGCCCGCGCGACAAAACAATCCACAATGCATTCTCGACATTAGGGTTTTCCACAGATTTTGTGCGCAAGCTTGTGGATATCTCGGCGAACTCAGCGCCAAACAATTGATATATCGACATTTTTCCGGAATCGTCGTACCGTCGGCACAAACCGTTGCGAAGCGTCGGCGACGCAGCCCGGGAAATGGCAACGAAAGCGCTCACGCGCGCCGGCTCGCGCGAACTTGCGAGCGACCGCTCGCGCACGCGGCGGCCGTCGCGCGCCTTCGCGTCGGCCGCCGCCCTGACCTCGCGCCCGCGATGACGCGCGCGTCGCTCACACCGGATAATCGAGCTTCGGATACCAGTCGACGCCGCGCCCTTCCGGCGTCATGTCGAGGATCGTCCATAGCGGCATCGGATCGGGCGCGCCGCGCGGGTCCTGCCCCGGGTCCACGCTCCAGCCGCCCAGCTCGCCGCTCCAGAAATGGCGGATCGCGCCGTCGCGGCGCGTGAACACGTTGATCGCCGGATCTTCGCCGCCGTCTGCGCCGATCGCGTGATAGTCCTGGCTGTACCGGCCGTCGAGATCGCAATACAGCTTGAGATCGCGCCAGCCGCGCTCGCGCTTGAACGCGACGAGCCGCTCGATCGGCGAGCGCGCGACGACCGCGAGCGCGACGCGCTGCTCGACATCGCGCGCCTCGCCGTTCCATGCGCCGAGGAGCGACGTGCACATCGGGCACGGCCGCTCTCGCTGCGGCCCGAACATGTAGCTGTAGACGACGAGCGTCGCCTTGTCGCCGAACAGGCCGGCGAAGCCGCACGGCCCGCGTTCGCCTTCGAAGCGATAATCGCCCGTCACCTCGCCGCCCGGCGGCAGCGTGCGCCGCAGCGCGGCGACGCGCTCGACGTGCCGGCGCAACTCGATCTCCTCGACGAGCAGCGCGTCGCGCGCGCGACGGTATGCGTCGCTCTCGTTCGGCCAGTGCGTCGTGTTGCGCTTCACGAGCTCGGCGGCGGGGGTCAGCGTGGAACTCACTGTCATGTCAGTCTCCTGTCGATCGAACGATTCAATCCCGGTCGGGCGCGCCGAGCGGGAACAGGTGCCGATACGGACGCGCCTCGTCGAGCGCGCGCGCGAACGACGGCCGCGCGAGCAGCCGCTTGCGATACGCGATCACGCGCTGCAGCGACGCATCGATCGGATGCGTCCAGTCCGCGTAGAACAGCGACGGCGCGGCCGAACAGTCGGCAAGACTGAACGCGCCGCCCGCCGCCCAGTCGCGGCCCTCGAGCGCGCGTTCGAGCCACGCATACGACGTGCCGAGCATCCGGCGCGCATCGGCGACGCCGCGCGGATCGCGCTCGGCCTGCGGCCGCAGCGCGTCGAACACGATCTTCTGCAGCGGCGTCGACACGTAGCAGTCGAAGAAGCGGTCCATCATGCGCACGTCGAGCGCCGCGCCGGCGTCGGCGGGCAGCAGCCGCGCGTTCGCCGGGCGCCGCAGGCCCAGGTACTCGACGATGATCGTCGACTCGACGACCGTGCGCTCGCCGTCGACGATCATCGGCATGTGCTTGAGCGGCCACCGCGCGGCAAATTCGGCGTTCGCGTCCGGCGTGTCGCCCGCGAGCAGCCGCCACTCGAACGGCAAGTCGTACTCGTACAGCGCGACCAGCACCTTCTGGCAATACAACGAGAACGGATGCCCATAGAACTTCAAGCTCATTGCGTTCCTCCTCGGTCGAGTGGGCGCGCGACGCGCGCACGCCGCCCGTCGAAAAAAACGCGCGGCAGGGCGCACGCCGCCCGCGCCGCGTCATGCGTTCGCCCGACCGGCGCACGCGCGTCGCGCGCCTCACGCGCCTCACGCGCCGGCCACCCGCTCACCGCGCGGGCGGCACGCATTGCTCCATCCCCTCGCGGATCTGCTCGGGAGTCAAGTCGCGCTTGTGCGTCGCGACCGACCAGCGATGGCCGAACGGGTCCTCGATCTGGCCATAGCGGTCGCCCCAGAACATATCGGCCGCGGGCATCGTCAGCTTCGCGCCCGCCTCCACCGCGCGCGCGATCACCGCGTCGACGTCCGGCACGTACAGATGAATGAACACGGGCGAGCCTTTCAGCGCTTTCGGCCCGAGCGCGCCGCAGCTCCCCATCTCGTCGACGAGCATCAGCGTCGAATCGCCGATCCTGACGGCTGCATGCATCAGCCGGCCGGCCTCGCGCGACGGCAGCCGCGTGATTTCGACGGCGTCGAACGCCTTCTTGTAGAACTCGATCGCGGCGGCGGCGCCGTCGCAGATCAGATGAGGGGTGAGCGAATGCATCCCCTCGGGGATCGGTTTGACTGCATCAGGCATGATCGCGGCTCCTTGGCTTCGAATGGTTTCATCGATCGAGCGCGCCGCTTGCGCGGAGGCGCTCTATCGCCACGACGAACGAAGCGGGCGGAATTCGACATGCGCCGCAAAAATTTTTCCCGTAAGGTGAACGGCCGGCCGCAGCCGGCGCGCGCCGGCGTCGACGCGGCATCGCACACGATGCCGGAAAGCGCGTCGATCAATCGCATCCGGCCGGTCGGCCGGGCCGCGCATGCTGCGCACGCAGCGGATAACGCGGAAGCAAACGGGCAGCCGCTTCGCGCGGCCCGCCGCCGCGGGTTATCAACAATTTCTGTCGACAAATATGTGGATATCCTGCGCACGCGCGCGCCAAGCCCTTGAAAGCACGGCGCTTTCCGCGCCGCGGCAATAAGCGGGCACCGGCCGCGCGCGTCGCGTCAGCGCTTCTCGAGGTTCGCCTTCAGCTCGCTCGCCTTGTCGCGCAGCGCCTCGTAGCCGGAGCGCGCATGCTCCGGCAGGTCGGGATCGCCGACGAGCGCGCCGAGCGTCTCGATCAGGCTGAACAGGATGCCTTTCGCCGCGCCGGCCGCGATGCTCTGCGACTGGATCGACTCGTGCAGGTGATCGACGGCCGCCTCGAACTGCTCGAGCTTCGGCTGATCGTCTTGCCGGCGCGCTTCGTCCGGCTTCTCGTTCGTCATGATGATGCCTCCCGTCTATCGGCTCGTTGCGAATCGTGGATCGATGCCGTCATTGTATGGCGAGCGCCGCGCGCCCGACGCGAGCGAGCGCAATCTTCACAGCACCGTGACGACGCGCACGCCGCTCGGCTCCGCCGCCGCGACCACCTGCCCTTCGACGCGCCGGAACGTGAGCGACACGCCGTCGTCGCCGACGCGCAAATCGTCGACGCGCAGCCAGTCGACGCCTTCCGGCAGATCCGGCCGCTCGATGCGCACTTCGCGCCGCGCCGCGTCGACCGAGATGCCGAGGCACGCCTGCAGCATCATGAACGGCGCGCCCGCCGCCCACGCCTGCGGCAGGCACGCGACCGGATACGCGGTCGGCGGCTCGCCGGGCCGGCGCGGAAAACCGCAGAAAAGCTCGGGCAGCCGCATGTCGAAGCTCACTGCGGCCTCGAACAGCGCGCGCAGCAGATCGAGCACCGAGCGCTTGTCGCCGTAGCGCGCGAGGCCGCGCGCGACGAACGCGTTGTCGTGCGGCCAGATCGAGCCGTTGTGGTACGCCATCGGGTTGAAGCGCGGCTGCCCCGCCGCGAGCGTGCGCACGCCCCAGCCGGTTCTGAAGAGCGTCGAGCCGAGCACGCGCGCGACCGATTCGCCGCGGCTCTGCTCGGGCAGGCCGAACGCGAGCAGATGCGCGGCGTTCGACGCGAGCACGCGGCACAGCTCGCCGTGGCCGTCGACCGCGATCCCGTAGAAGCCCGCCTCCGGCATCCAGAACAGCGTCTCGACCTGCTCGCGCAGCGCCTTCGCGCGTTGCGCGTAGCACACGGTGTCGGCCGCATGGCCGCGCCGGCGCGAGAACGCCGACATCGCGTCGAACGCCGCGCACGCGTACGCCTGCACTTCGACGAGCGCGATCGGCCCGGCCGGAAAACGGCCGTCCGCATGGAACACCGAATCCTGGCTGTCCTTCCAGCCCTGGTTCGCGAGGCCGCGCGCGGACGTGCGCTGATAGTCGAGCAAGCCGCGCGGGTTGCGGTCGCAGACGCTCATCACCCATTGCGCGGCGCGCTCGAGCGCCGGCCACAGCTCGTCGATCAGCGATTCGTCGTCGGTGTGCTCGAGATACGCGCCCGCGAGCACGACGAACAGCGGCGTGGTGTCGACGCCGCCGTAGTAGAGCGCGAACGGCACTTCGCCCGTGGCCGCCATCTCGCTCTTGCGGAACTCGTGCATGATCTTGCCCGGCTCCGCGTCGCGGAACGCCGCCGTCTCGCGCGCCTGATGCTCGGCGAGAAACCGCAGCACGCCGCGCGCGAGCGACGGCTGCAGCCACAGCATCTGCAGCGACGTGATCACCGCGTCGCGGCCGAACGGCGTCGAGAACCACGGGATGCCCGCATACGGATACGGGCCGGATTCGAGCGATGTCGTCAGCAAGCCGAGGTCAGCGAGCGAGCGGTCGAGCCACGCGTTGAAGAGCGGATTGCTCGTGTGCACGCGCGCCATCGTGCGGCGCCGCTCGCGCATCGCGCGGTGCACGGCGGCAAGCGCCTTGCGCAGCGCGCCGCGCCCCGCCGCGATGCACGGCTGCTGCGCGAACGCGTCGCCGCTCGCGTGCGCGGCGCCGACGCGCGCCTCGACCGTCAGATACAGCGACACGCACGCCTGCGCGGCGATCGTCAGCGTGTAGTCGGCGCGATCGACCGAGAGCGTGTCGGGCGTCGGATCGAAGCCGATCCGCACGCTGCGCTCGACCGCGTCGAGCCCGTCGTAGCGCAGCCTGACCGCGCCCGCCTCGACGCACGGCGGCGCGATCGCGCCGCGCCGATCGCGCCGCGTTCCGCGCACTTCGAACATGTCCTTGAAGTCCGCGCCGAACGACACCGACAGCGGCACCTCGGCGTCGCTCGTGCCGTAGTTCGTCAGCGTGAGCGCCTCGTACAGCACGTCGTCGGCGAGCACGCGCATCCGCTCGATGTGGATCACGCCCTCGGGCGTCTCGCGGCCGCCGAGCGGCGGCAGCGGACGGTTCGTCAGGTGCGCGGTGAACGACGCGTTGTCCGCGCTCGTCGCGCCCGACAGCAGCGACGGCGCGCGGCCGCCGAACGTGAGCCGCCATTGCGACAGCATGCGCATGTCGTCGACGAACAGGCCGTCGTCGCTGCCGCCGATGTCGCCGAGCGCGTCGCTCACGACGAACGCGTCGCCCGCCTTCAGCACGAACTGGCTGCCGCGCACGGCCTTCTGCGTGTCGGACTCGGGCGCGATGAACGCGGGGGCGGACGGCGCCGGCCGCGCCGGTGCCGGTGCGGCGGGCGCGGACGAGGATGAAGACGCGGCCTGCGGCGCGCGCGGGGAAGAGGAATCGGCTTGCCTCGGCATCGGAACTCCTGGGGGGACGCGGCACGCCGGGTGCGCCGCGTTTTCCGCACAGGATAGGACAGAACGCGCCGGACGCGCAGCGTTGTCAGGGTCGGTTCACCCGAATGACGACTCACATGCGCCATCGAAGGGCCAGGCTCGAGGTTCGCGACGAAGCGGCGGCTCGACGCATTCGCGGCGCGCGCGCCCCGGCGACCGGGGCTTGCGTCGGCCGATCCCGCGAAAATTCGATTCACACGGCGTGACAAGCGCGCGCAGCCCGAGCGAATGCTGCGCAATCAGACTGTCGAAAAGCGCCTCGTTTTGACGACCGGAGCGCTGCCGAAAAGAGCCTCGCATGCAACTGGCTGCCGGGTTGCGGTTGAATTGCCCCAGTCGCCCCTCAGGCGAGCGGGGCAGCCGGCGTGTTGCCGCGCACGGTCGCGCCTGAGCGACTCATTGCCGCGCTCCCGGCAAAGCACGTTCCCTGATTTTGAAATTCATCCGCGGTGCTGGCCGCCGGATTTCGCACGAATCGGACGACTACCCGACTTGTCGGCCCACGAATGATCCGTATGCCAGCAACTTGACGGCGCCCTGACGAGCGCTGCCGTCAGCGTCAAAGCGCGGGGATCGGTTTCGTGGCGACTGGCGCGCTCTCGTTCCAGACACGGTCCAGCGCCGTGACCGAGTACATGTATTCGTGATCGACGCTTGCCTTCGCGTCGAGATAATCGGTTCCTCTGACGGTTGCGACCAGATGCCGTGCGTCGATGTCCCGGCACGCATCGCACCGCGGCCGTTCGTGGCGATAGATCGCATACGACACCGTGTCGGCCGAGCCGGCTTGCCATCTCAACCGCACGCCGTCCGGAGTCCGCTCAACGCGCAGGCCATTCACCGCGAGCGGCGGCGTCGCTTTGAGCCACGGCATGGTCGGCACGAGCGCGGGACGCGAATACCACTTGCGAACGAGTTGCGACATCGAGCCGAGGCGATCCGCGCGGACGTCTTTCGCGGAGAAATAGATATCGCCTTTCACTTCGGGAAGCTTGCAATTGAACGCAAGATGATTGTCGAGCTCGCCGGGATCGGACCATCCGGGAGATTGCTCCGATATGCCGACCTTGTAAGCCGCCTGGCCGATATAGAGATGCGCGCGGGACATCCGGGCCTGCTCCACCCACCACGGCACGACCTTGTCGTAGTCCGCGACCGGAAAGCCTTGCGCCCAATAGACTTGCGGCGCGATGTAATCGACCCAGTTCTCGCGGAGCCAGCGGCGCGTATCGGCGTATAGATCGTCGTACGTTTGCGCGCCGGCCGATGTTTGCGAACCCTGCGGATCGGTGAGCGCGTTGCGCCACACCGCGAACGGCGAGATGCCGAACTTGACCCACGGTTTCGCCGCCTTGATGCGTTGCGCGAGCGTTTCGACGAACACGTCCACATTATGACGGCGCCAGTCGGCAAGCGTCGCGAACCCTCCGCCGTATTGTCCGTATGTCGCGGCATCGTCGAACGTCTGACCCGCGATCGGATACGGATAAAAGAAGTCGTCGAGATGGACACCGTCAACGTCGTAGCGGTCGACCGCGTCCATGATGGCGCTGACGATGTGCTCGCGGGCGGCGGGCATACCGGGATCGAAATAGAATTGCCCACCGTAACGCACGAGCCAGTCAGGATGCAGACGCGCCGGATGCATCGGCGCAAGCGCGTCGAGACGGGTGTTTCTCGTCGCCCGATAAGGATTGAACCATGCGTGCAGTTCGAGATTGCGCCGATGCGCCTCGGCGACCGCGAACGCGAGCGGGTCGTAGCCGGGATCTACGCCCTGCGTGCCGGTGAGGAATTCAGACCACGGCGCGAAAGGTGACGGCCAGAACGCGTCCGATACCGGCCGCACCTGCAGGATCACCGCGTTGAAATTCAGCCGGACAGCGTCGTCGAGCCACTTTCGCAGTTCGTCTTGCTGTTCGACGAGCGTGAGCCCCTCCCGGGAAGGCCAGTCAATGTTCGCCACCGACGCGATCCAGAACGCGCGAAATTGCCGCTTCGGCGTCACGTCGTCCGACGCACACGCGACGTTCGGTGCCGCCTCGGAGGTCATGTCCGCCCTCCCCCCTGTGCATGCGCCCGCGAGAAACGTCAGTGCGGCGGCAAGGACGACGCGCCACACGTGCGTCGGCGTCATTTCGTTGTTCATCAGACGGCTCCTTCGATTCGTTCGTGAAGACTCCCACGCCCGTGCGCGGCGGAAGAGATTCAGGGGGCACAAGTCGTGACTGGTCAGTGACCCGATTGCCCGCGCGATAGTGCACAACCCCAGTGATCGTCGGCCGCGAGATCAGTGATCGATACTTCTCACCAAGATCCGGTTCCTCCGACATTTTCAAGCCGGAATCCGCAGGCGCGCCCCCGGCCGCCAGTCAGAAAAGGGCGATCACATGCTGTCCGGCTCGCTCGACACCGCATGCCTCGCGACAAATCCTTGCATCAACGCAACGGATATGGTCGCGCCCCGGATGAAAAAGATAATCTTTCGCGCTCCTGCTACTCGTTGCAAACCAAGATACCCCTCGGGTTCCGTTTCAAACCCAAATTGCCGAGCCGGGAAGACATGGCTCTTGTCTCCCGGATCGCTTTGCACATTGAAGGAGAAATCAATGCGTGGTTGTTACCCTTGCTGAGCGCAAAGCTTCCGGAGGGGGAAGTGATGGCTCACGGCGAGAATAATGAAAATACAGCATCGAAAACAAACACATGAAGCATAATAGCGGAAACGGTTTTCAAATCCAGTTAAATCATCACATCCCATAAAAATCAAATTACCCGCCAATTGCAAAACTCGGATTCGCAATCTGAAAATCGAATCCATGCAGCCTTATTCGCTTGCTCGCCCCATGAAACTTCTAGGCTGAATCGACATTCACTGCAGCCATGGCATGACGGAAGCCAACTGAATGGTTGCCAGGAAGTTGACCGGCTTGCGGACGTAGCGTGCCGCAACGCGCCTCCATTGCCTGACGCGCGCAAATCAGCGGGCAAAGCCGCGCTCGATGCGATTGCGTAGCCGGTAGCGGGCTTTGTCGTATGCCCGCGGTCGCCGGCAACTTCGCGGCGGATTCACCGCTTTACTGCACCGCTTTACTGCCCCGGCGTTCGATCAGTTCGGCCCGCTCGCGGCTGTCGTATCCGTTGTCGGCCGATATGCGCCGAGGCTTGAATGTGGAGCGGCGTGGGTCTAACCGTCCCGTTCGCCTGTCTGGACTGGGCAAAAACGAAAGCGGCGCATCGGCACCTGTCCAATGAGCGTGAGAGCGGGCGGGATATTCCGGGTGGACGTTTTCCGGCAAGCGCCGCCCGCGCATTTCGTCGAACGCCCCATCGCCGGGATATCGTCGAAACGCGAACGGCCGGGCAGCGCGGCGCGCTGCCGTTCGCCCTTCCCGCGCGGCGCGCGTCACGCGCGCATCAGAACCGCCACAGCGCGTTGCCGAGCACCGCGTTGTCGCGCACGCCGCTGCCGTACTGCCCGCTGTACGACACGCCGAGCGTCAGGTTCTTCGTGACGCTCGCGTCGATGCCGAGCTCGAGCACCGCGCTGTCGCGCGCGATCGGCACGCCCGCGACCTGGAACGACGAGCCGCCGGCCGCGAACGCGAGCGTCGACGTCGGCCGCGCGCTGCCGAACGCGTGCCGCCAGCCGGCCATCGCGCGCGCGCTCAGCGTGCCCTTCGCGAGCACGCCGAGCTCCGTCGCCGCGCGCACGCCGAGCGTCGAGAACGCGACGTTGCTCGTGTCCGCGTCGCCCTTCAGCGCGGCCGCGCCGCCGCTCTCCTGATAGCCGTCGGTATGCAGGCTCACGTACGCGAGCCCCGCGAACGGCTCGAGCGCGAAGCGTCCCACCGGAATCGCATAGCCCACCTCGCCGAACACTTGGCCCGAATTCGCGTCGTAGCCGGCCGAATCGTGATCGCGGAAGGCGGCGAACGCGGGCGAGCGGTCCGTGTCGATCCGGTACCACGTGTACACCGCGCCCCCGCGCACGCCCCACGCGCCGTACTGTGCGCCGCCGTAGAGCGCGACGTAGTAGCTGTTCAGCGAGGCCGACGAATTCAGGCCGTTGTCGAGCGAGCTGTGCGTGAGGCCCGCCGCGGCGCCCGCGCGCCAGCGGTCGTTCAGCGCGACGTCCGCGCCGGCAATGAAGCCCGTCATGCTGCGGTTGAGCGTCGACGCATTGCCGTCGCTCGCGAGCCGGCTGCGGCCGCCGAACGCCTGCCCCCAGACCACCGGCCGATACGGCGTGCCGCCGACGCAGCTTTCGCGCGAGCCGAGCCGCCGCTCGGGCGGCGTCGCGTCCTGGCGCGGCGCGCCGCCGCCCGCGTCGTCGCACAGCGCGGCCCCGCCCGACGACAGCGCCGCGAGCGGCCCCGAGCCCGGCGCGAGCCCCTGGCGCACACGGTCCGTCACCGCGTCGCGCACGTAGCGGCTGTCGGTCAACAACATGCTCTTCATGCTCGCCTGCAGTTCGCCGTCGAGCTGCGAAAACGCGCTGCGCGCGGTCGGCGCATCGGTGACGAGCACGGTGTCGAACAGCGGATTGCCCGCGCCGAGCGTGCCGAGCGCGCCCGCGGCGGCCGTCTGGTTCTGCGTCGTCGCAACAGACGTGAACGGCGTCGCGTTCGGCGCGAGCCGCAGGAACACGTGGTTCGCGTCGTAGCCGAGCGTCGGCGTGACGAACGCGTACGTCGCGTTCACGCCGGCGAACTGGCCTTGCACGCCCGCGCCAGCGCTCAGGATCGTGTAGGTCGTGTTCGCCTGATAGTTCGCCTGGCTCGCGAGCACCTGCACGGTGCCGCCGTTCAGCGTCGCCGAGCCCGTCGCCGCGAGGCTGCCGCTTTGCTGCGGATTCGCGGCGACCTGCAGCGTCGAGCCCGCCTGGAACGTCACGTTGCCCGCCACGTTGAGCACCTGCCCCGGCTGCGGCAGCGACGCGGTGCCGCCGCTCGCGACGACGAGCCCGCCGAGCGTGCCCGTGCCCGTCACCGTCGCGCCGTTGCGCACGCTCACCGTCGAATTCGCGAGCGAGCCGTCGACGGCGAGCGTGCCCGCCGCGACCGTCGTCGGCCCGGCGAGCGTGCTCGCGCCCGTCAGCGTCAGCACGCCGCTGCCCGCCTGCGTGAGCGAGCCCGATCCGGAAATCGCGCCGCCGTACGTGACGTTGGCCGCTTCGTCGAAGACGAGCGCGCCGTTGTCGGCGACGTTGCCCGCGAGGCTGCCCGTCGTTCCGCCGTTGCCGATCTGCAGCGTGCCGCCGCTCGCGATCGTCGTGCCGCCCGTGAACGTGTTCGCGCCCGTCAGCGTGAGCGGCGCGCCGCCCGACACCGCGAGCGAACCGCCGCCCGTCAGCGCGCCGCCGAAGCTGCCGCCGCCCGTCACGGCGAGGCTGCCGGCGCCAGTGTCGATCGTGCCGCCCGCCGCGCCGTTCAGCGTCGGCAGCGTCACGTTCGAGCCGCCGAGCGACACGCTGCCGCCGTTCACCGTGAGGCCGCCCGTGCCGAGCGCGCCGCCGTTGCCGACGACGACCGTGCCCGCGTCGACCGTCGTGCCGCCCGCGTACGTGTTCGCGCCGACGAGCGTGAGCGTCGACGAGCCGTTCATCACGAGGCCGCCCGCCCCCGACACGGGGCCCGACAGCGTCAGGCTCCGCGTGCCGCCGATCGTCGCGGTCGAGTTGAGCGCGACCGCGTTCGACAGGTTCACGGCGGCCGTCGCGGCGATCGTCGTCGGCGCGGCGACCGTCACCGCCCCCGTGCCGAGCGCGCCGCTGCCGCCGAGCGCGACCGTGCCGCCCGCGAGCGTCGTGCCGCCCGAATACGTGTTGCTGCCGGTCAGCGCCTGCGTGCCGGTGCCGGCGAGCGTCAGGCCGCCGGTGCCGCCGATCGTCCCGCCGAACGTCGCGTTGCCGCTGCCCGCGAGCGTCAGCGAGTTGCCGCCGAGCGTGACCGTGGTGCCCGCCGCGCCCGACAGGCCACCGATCGTCTGGCTCCCGCTTGCGCCGCTGAGGTCGAAGCCCGCGCCCGCGTTCACGAGATTCACCGCGCCGCTCGGCGACAGGCTGCCGCCCGCGCCGAGCGCGAGCGTGCCGGCGTTGACCGTCGTGCCGCCCGTGTACGTGTTCGCGCCCGTCAGCGTCTGCGTGCCCGCGCCGTTCTTCACGATTCCGCCCGTGCCCGTGATGCTGCCGCCGAACGTCTGGTTCGTCGCGGTGCCGAAGCCGAGCGTATTCGCGCCGAGCGATATCGTCGTGCCCGCCGCGCCCGACAACGCGCCGATCGTCTGATTCGCGCTCGCGCCGCTGATGTCGAACGTCGCGCCCGCGCCGGCGAGCGTCACCGCGCCCGCCACCGCGAGGCTGCCGCCCGCGCCCAAGGCAAGCGTGCCCGCGTTGATCGTCGTGCCGCCCGTGTACGTGTTCGCGCCCGTCAGCGTCTGCGTGCCCGTGCCGGCGAGCGTCAGGCCGCCGGTGCCGCCGATCGTCCCGCCGAACGTCGTGCCGCCGCTGCCCGCGAGCGTCAGCCCGTTGCCGCCGAGCGCGACCGTCGTCCCGGCGACACCGGACAGGCCGCCGATCGTCTGGCTGCCCGTCGCGCCGCTAATGTCGAAGCCCGCACCCGCGCCGGCAAGATTCACCGCGCCCGTCGCCGCGAGGCTGCCGCCCGCGCCCAAGGCAAGCGTGCCCGCATTGATCGTCGTGCCGCCCGTGTACGTGTTCGCGCCCGTGAGCGTCAGCGTGCCGCCGCCGTTCTTCGTCAACGCGCCGCCGCCCGAGATCGCGCCCGACAGCGTGAGCCCCGTCGCGCCCTGCACCGTCAGGCCGCCCGCGCCGAGCGTCACGTTGTTGCTCACGTCGAGCCCCGCGGCGCCCGCCTGCAGCGCGCCGCCGTTGCCGGCGATCGTGCCCGTGCCGAGCGACGCGTTGTTGCCGATGATCGCGACGCCGCCCGACAGCGTCGCGTCCTGCGCGCTCGACGCGCCGTTGATCGTCCACGCGCCGCTCGTCACGTCGAGATGATTGAAGTTGATGTAGTTGTTGACGGCGATCGTGCCGCTCGCGGGGCCGCCCGCGGCCTGCTGCAACAAGAGCGTGTTGTTGCCGCCCGCGCCGCCGTCGACGATGCCCGTCGCCGCGAAGCCGAGCGTGAGCGAGCCGACGCCGATGTTCAGCGCCACCCCGGTGCCGCCCGCCGCGCTGACCGTCGAGCCCGTCATCGCGGTGAACGTGTTCGTGCTGTTCGCGCCCATCGACACGCTGCCGTCGATCGTCCCCGAGTTGACGAACGTGTTGCCCTGCCCGGCGGCGCCGTTCGGCTGGAACGCGACGCGGCCGGTGATCGTGCCGCTGTTGTTGAAATTGACCTGGCCGCCGCCGTACGCGGCGACCACGGGCGAATCCGGGCCGAGCAGCGTCGCGCCGACGAGCGGCGTCGAGCCGATCGTCCCGGTGTTCGTGATGTTCGACACGCCGCCCGTGCCGTTCTGGACCGCGAGCGCCATGCCGGTCAGCCCGCTGATCGACACGCCTGTCGTGCCGTTCATCGTGCCGTTGTTCGTGACGTTGGTCGTGCTCGGCGACGCGTTGCCGACGACGGTGCCGCTCGACAGGATGCCGAGCCCCGAGCCGAGCACGGTCGGATCGATCGTGCCGTTGTTGGTCAGCGAAACGCCGCTGCCCGTGAGCGACAGCGCGGTGCCGCCGATGCCGAGCAGCACGCCCAGGCTCGCGCCGCTGTCGACCGTCACGTTGAGATTGTTGCCGCTGTTCGAATAGCTCGGCGCGAGCGGATTGGCCGCCCCCGAGCAGGTGACGGTGGTGCCCGCCGGGGTGCAGGCCGCGTGCGCCTGAACGATGCCGGCGCCGACGAGCGCGACGAACACGCCCATCGACGGCACGAGCTTGGCAAGCTCGTTGTTTTTTCTTGAACGCGTGCAGTTCATGTTGCCCCCTTCCTTGCCATCGAAAATAGACGTCGAAGGAAACTGCCTGGCGCGGCGGGAATTGCGTCGACGATTCGGCGAATCGTCGGGACAAAACAGTCTTCCGGCCGCGCGGCGACGGCCGTCTGTTTCGAAGGAAACGCAGGAATCGGAAAAACCGCGAAAGCGCGAACGCCGATCTGATCGACTAAGCGAACGGCATGACGACTCCCCCTTTATGGCGGCGACATCTCGAGTTGGTCTAGTTAATGCGGATGACGACTTGTCGGAAGGCTATATCAAAGCACGCCGATATGCAAAAAATCGGAACGGTCGGCGCCGATGTCTTTGCCTCGGCTTCAATGCGGCTTTCCCGCCGCATCCGCGATGCGCTTCGCAATGGACTTCAAAGAACGAGAATCGTTTCGGCCGAGATCTCGCGATTGCCGCAAGCGAAACGTATGCAACAGGTAAATGCCGCGCGTGGTCGACGCGCCGAGCGCAACGCCTTCGCGAACGCGCGATGCGCTTCGGTCCCGAACGGCAACATGCATTCGCCCCACCTTTATCTTTTCCGCCGATTCATCCTATCATTTCATTCGACCATTTTTTTCAGATGACTCCGACTGACAAATAGCCGACTCGCAATCTTTGAATCGTTTTCGAATTCATTTCGCATCTCGAATAAATACTCGCCACGTCATTTCGATTGATCTGTCTCAACGCAGCAAGCCCGCCATCCAACACGATGAAAGGCGAAACCCGCCACATGAACGGAGGCCATGATGGAAATTTCATTGAGAGACCTGCTGACGGTGCTGCACGGAATGGGATTCGGCGCGTTGTTCATGCTTGCGTTTTCCGGTGCGATCGCCGAGCTCTATCGCACGTCGTCGCCGGGCGCGCCCGCCGTGCCCGCGCCGCGTGAACATCGGCTGTTGATGATCTATCTGTCCGCGATGGTGATCCTCGCGTGGGCAACCGTGTTCTCCGGCGCATACATCGTCTATCCGTGGTATCGCGCGGTGCCGCCCGCCGGCCTGACCGATCTCGCGAACTACCCGCAGCGCCTGTTGATGTCGAGCCGCGACACGTCGGGCTGGCACAGCCTCGGGATGGAATGGAAGGAGCACGTCGCGTGGCTCGCGCCGATCGCGATGACGATGGTCGCCTACGTGTTCGGCAAGTACGGCGCGGCGCTCGGCAAGCAACGCCAGATTCGCAACGCGGTGCTGGCGTTCACCGTCGTCGCGTTCGTCGCGACGGGCGTCGCGGGTGCGTTCGGCGCATTCCTGAACAAGTACGCGCCGGTCCGCGGCGGCGCCGCCATCCACCTCATGACGGGAGAATGAAAATGCATGCCTCTCATCCGCACACCGCCGCGCAACATGCCGCCGATACGGCGCATAATCAGTCATCCGTAGCAAGCGAGCCGACAAACGCTTCGCCGCGAACAAGCGCGCCCGCCGCCGCCGAAGTGCTGCCGAACGGCCCGGCCGCCGCCGCCATTCTCGCGGCCGGCATCGGCTGCTTCGCCGTCGGGCTCTTTGCGCTCGCCGGCGACGCGTTCCGCTCAGTTGCGCATTTCTTCACGTTCTACACGCCCACCGGGCCGCTTTCGGGCGTGACGACGAGTGCGATCGTCGTCTGGCTGCTGTCATGGGCGGCGCTGTCGCGCCGATGGAACGCGGCGTCGGTCGCGCTCGGCCGCGTCACGACCGTCGCCTTCGTGCTGCTCGCGCTCGGCATCCTGCTGACATTCCCGCCCTTCATGGATCTGCTGCAAGGCAAGTAGCCGCTCGCGCGCCGAACGGAGCATCGCGTTCCGTTCGGCACGCGCGACGCCCCCTCTTCGTTGCTGATCCAAGTCAATTTTCGCAATTGTGGCGATCATAGACTCGAATCATCGACATCGGTCGCGACGAAAGATGGATCGTTAGCGGTGCGACACGTTTGATGAAGTCAGAACGATATTGAAATAAACGAGAAGGACCGCAGCGGATATCAGTGGAAACACCGGCTTCAATGCGTTGGAAAAAGGCGGTTTCTCAACGGAAACCGGATACACGAGCCCTGACGACAAACAAGAAGGGGGCGGTATGTTCAATCGCATCCGTCGCGGCCTTACCGCCATGCTTGCATGCGTGTTCGGGGTGCTGTGCCTGTCGAATGACGCCGCCGCGGTTCCGGCGTTCGCGAGACAAACGGGGCTCGCCTGCGTCGCGTGCCACGTGAGCTTCCCGGAACTCACGCCGTTCGGGCGCTTCTTCAAGCTGACGGGCTACACGCTGTCGAACCGGTTCACGATTCCGCTCGCGGGCATGGTGCAGCTGTCGCAAACCAATACCCGCTCGATCGACAACCGCAACTACGACTTCGTGCGCAATCAGGACGTCGTGCTGCAGCAGGCGAGCCTGTTCTACGGCGGGCGCATCGCCGGCCCGGTCGGCGCGTTCGCGCAATGGACGTACGACGGCATCGCGCACCACAGCGGCATCGACAACACCGACATCCGCGCGGCCGGGCACTTCACGCGCGACGACGTCGACTTCATCTACGGCGTCACGGTCAACAACAATCCGACCGTCTCCGACGTCTGGAACAGCACGCCGGCATTCGGCTATCCGTACGCGTCGAGCAGCGTGTCGCTCACGCCGACGGCGAGCACGCTGATCGACGGCGGCCTCGCGCAGCAGGTCGCGGGCTTCGCCGCGTACGCATTCTGGCAGCGCAGCATCTACGCGGAAGTCGGCCTCTATCGGACTGCCGACCAGATGTTCTCGGTGTTCCGCACGGGGCAGGACATCAGCACGCCGGGCGGCGTGACGCGGCTGCGGGGCGGTAACCCGTACTGGCGCGTCGCGTACAACCGCGAATGGGGCCCGCACTCGCTGATGCTCGGCACGTTCGGCCTGATTGCCGACGTGTATCCGGACAACACGCTGCCCGCGACGCCGACCGACCGCTTCACCGACATCGCGCTCGATGCGCAGTATCAATACCTGACGCTGTCGCACGCGTTCACGACGCAGTTCACGTTCATCCACGAGAAGCAGAACTGGAGCGCGAGCTTCCCGAGCGGCGGAATCGGCGCGGGGCCGACGCCCGCCAACCCGACCGACCGTCTCAACACGTTCAAGGCGAAGGCTTCGTACTACTACCAGCGCAAGTACGGCGCGACGCTCGCGTACTTCTCGACAACGGGCACGACCGATCCCGGGCTGTACTCGCCGACGCCCGTGACGGGCAGCGCGAACGGCAGCCCGGACTCGCGAGGCGTCATCGCGGAGCTCGACTATCTGCCGTTCCCGCAAGTGAAGCTGTCGTTGCAGTACACATGGTTCCTCAAGTTCAACGGAGCGCGCTTCAACTACGACGGCAACGGCCGAAACGCGAGCGACAACAACACGCTGTACCTGCTCGCGTGGTTCGTGTTCTGACGCCGCCCGAACCTTGCCTCGCCAACCCGCCTGCTCCGCGAGAACGATCATGAAAAAGCTGCTTGCATCACCGATGTGGATCGCCGCGCTCGCCGCCGCGCTCGGCGGCTGGCCCGCCGTCCGCGCGCACGCGCAGGACGGCGCGCGGCTCGCCGCGCAGCTCTGCGCCGCTTGCCATGGCGCGCATGGCCGCAGCGAATCGCCGATGTTCCCGCGGCTCAATGCGCAAACGAACGAGTATCTGAGCGCGCAGCTCAAGGGCTTTCGCGAGCACGCGCGCGGCGAGACCGACGCGCGCGCGTACATGTGGGCCATCGCGTCGCAGCTCGACGACGCGACGATCGCGTCGATCGCCGACTACTACTCGCATCAGGAGCCGACGCACGGCGAGCCCGGCGATCCGGCGCTCGTCGCGAAGGGGCAGGACATCTTCGAGCACGGCGTGCCCGAAAAGGGCACGCCGGCGTGCGCGTCGTGCCACGGACAGAACGGGCAAGGCGTCGGAACGTTCCCCCGGCTCGCGGGACAGCACGAGGCCTACCTGCTGCGGCAAATCGAGGTCTTCAAGAACGGCACGCGCGCGAATGCGCCCGTGATGAGCGCGGTCGCGCATACGCTCGACACCGATCAGGCGAAGGCCGTCGCGGCGTGGTTGCAGTCGCGTTAGCGAAACGCGGCCCGAGGACGGGCACGCGGCGACACGCGCGCGTCAGCGGCTGAAGCCGATGTCGCCCGCGTCGTCGTCGCCGGCCTCGAACCCGCCGCGCCCCATCGCCTCGCCGGCGCCGCGCACCGCGCAGGTCAGCGGTTCGTCGGCCACGCGCGCGGCGAGCCCCGTCTCGTCGTGGAGCCGCTTGCCGAGATTCGCGAGCAGCGCGCCGCCGCCCGTCAGCACGATCCCGCGATCCGCGATGTCCGTGATGAGCTCCGGCGGCGCGTTCTCGAGCGCGCTCTTCACCGCGCTCACCACCTGGTTCAGCGGCGCGGCGAGCGCATCGGCGATGTCGTGGTTGCTGAGCTGGATCGTGCGCGGCAGGCCGTCGGCGACGCTGCGCCCAACCGCATGGATCGATTCGCGCGGCACCCGGTAGCTCGCGGTGCCGATCGCCTTCTTCACGTGCTCGGCGGTGTGCTCGCCGAGCAGCACGCCGTACAGGTTGCGGACGTGATTGACGATCGCCGCGTCGAACTGGTCGCCGCCCACGCGAATCGCCTCGCGATAGACGATCCCGCCAAGCGCGATCACCGCGACCTCGGTCGTGCCGCCGCCGATGTCGACGACCATCGAGCCGACCGCCTCCGTCACCGGCAGCCCCGCGCCGAGCGCGGCCGCGAGCGGCTCGCTGATCAGGCTGACCCGCGACGCGCCCGCCGCGAGCGCCGCTTCGCGGATCGCGCGCTGCTCGACCGCGGTCGCGTTCGACGGCACGCAGATCGTGAACTCGACGCGCCGCCCGAACAGCGAGCGCGCATGCGACATATCGACGAACTGCCGCATCATCTGCTCGGCCGCGTGATAGTTCGCAACGACGCCGTGCCTGAGCGGCCGGACGGCTTCGAGATGCTCGGGCGAGCGCCCGAGGAGCGCCTTCGCCTGCTCGCCGACCGCCTCGACGCGCGCCTTGTCGGCCGGGCCGCCCCGCTTGCGGAAGCAGACGACCGACGGCTGATTCAGCACGACGCCGCGATCGCGGACGTAGATCTGCGTGCTCGCGGTGCCCGGATCGACCGCGACGTTGTGCGCAAAAAACCTTCCGAGAAAGGGTGCCGCCATCGTGAAGCCTCTATCGAATCTGGTGGAAGGATTGCGCGGATGCGTCGCCGGCCGCCCCCCCGGGCCGGTTGCCGGCGACGAGCACAATCCACTCAGTCGCTTAGCGGCAGGATGCCTGAATACTTTAGGAGATTTCATGAAATTTCTATAGAGCGTCAGGTCGCTTTGCACCGTGGGCCGGGGCGGATCGCGCCCGACGCGTGGCCGCGGGCGGGCAAAAGCGGTACTCTCTCGCTTTTGCCGATTCCGGATCGGTCCTCCCGACTGTTCAGCCCGACCACGCCATAGCAACGATAATGACGGTGTTCGCCTCTTCCGCCCGTCCGGGCGCTCGCGCCGCCGGCCTCGTGGCCGTCCTTCTGTTCGTCTGCGTCGCGGCGGGCCGGCCCGCGGCCGCCCATGCGGCCGACGCCGCGCCCATGGCGGGCGCCGTCGCGGCGCCGACTGCCGCGACGGCCGACGCGACGACACGCGCAATGGCCTCGCCGGGCGGCGCGCCGTCGGCCGGGACGTCGCCCGCCCCGGCATCGGCCGCATCGGCCGCGCCCGCCGACGCGGCGCCCGCCTGGTTCTGGGCCGCCCGGCAGCAGGCCGCAGCCGCGGTCTCGAATGCCGCCTCGAATCCCGTATCAAATCCCGCCTCGAATCCCGCCTCGAATCTCGCCTCGAATCCCGCCTCGAATCCCGCCTCGAATCCCGCGCCGAACATCGCCGCGAACGCCACCGCAGCGCCCACCGCTGCGGCGCCCGATCGGGCCGCCGCGCAAACGCCCGCGCAGGCCGCGACATCGCCGGCCGCCGCGGGCGAGCCCGTCTGCACGCCGGACGGCGGCAAGCCCGGCCGGCCGGCGATCGGCCTCGTGCTGTCGGGCGGCGGCGCGCGCGGCTACGCGCATCTCGGCGTGCTGAAGGTGCTCGAGGCGCACCGGATTCCCGTCGACTGCATCGCGGCGACGAGCATGGGCGCCGTCGTCGGCGGCCTGTACGCGACCGGAATGACCGCGCAGGAAATGGAGCGGCGGCTGTCGCAGGTGAACCTCGCCGACATCGCGTTCGACGTGACCGACCGTGCGGACCTGCCGCAAAAGAAGCGCGAGGACGAGCGCCTGTACATCGACAGCCTGACGATCGGCTTCGATTCGAAAGGCTTCAAGGCGCCCGTCGGGCTCGTGCAGGGCAACCGGCTGCAGGCGCTCCTCGCGAACTGGACGGCCGCCGTGCCGACCAACCAGCCGTTCGACCGGCTGCCGATTCCGTACCGCGCGATCGCGACCGACCTGCAAACCGGCCAGAAGGTCGTGCTCGACCACGGCTCGCTGCCGCTCGCGATCCGCGCGAGCATGGCGCTGCCGGGGCTCTTCTCGCCCGCCGAGATCGACGGCCGCGCGCTCGTGGACGGCGGGCTCGTCAGCAACCTGCCCGTCGACGCCGCGCGCCGGATGGGCGCAGACGTCGTGATCGCCGTCGACATCGGCTCGCCGCTGCGCCCGCTGAACGCGCTCGCGTCGCCCGCCGACGTGATGCAGCAGATGATCGGCATCCTGATCCGGCAGAACGTCGCCGAGCAGCGCAAGCAGCTGCGGCCGGACGACATCCTGCTTGCGCCGGACCTCGGCAAGCAGACCTTCACCGATTTCCAGACCGCGAACCAGTCGATCGCCGCGGGCGAGGCCGCCGCCGTCGCCGCGCTGCCGCGTCTCGAGCGCTACGCGCTGTCGCCCGAGCAATACGACGCATACCGCGCCTCGCACCGGCGGCCGCCGCCGCAGCCGATCCGCATCACGTCGATCGAGATCCGGACCAACGGCTCGTCGGTGCCGACGCAGATCGTGCGCAACGCGCTGCGCGTGAAACCGGGCGACCTCTACGATCCGCAGGCGGTGAGCGCCGACCTGCTGTCGCTCACGACGAGCGGCAATTTCGAGAACGTCACGCAGCAGATCGTCAACGAAAGCGACGAGCACCGGCTCGTGATCGACGCGCAGGAGAAGTACTGGGGGCCGAACTTCCTGCTGTTCGGGCTCGGGATGTCGAGCAGTTCGACGGACGAAGGCGGCTTCCGGCTGCATCTCGGCTACCGGCGGCCGTGGCTCACGCCGTCCGGCCTCGAATTCCGCGTGGATACGACGCTGGGCAGCGATCTGCAGTCGGCGCACGTCGAGCTGCGGCAACCGCTGTCGAACAAGATCGGCTACTACGTCGCACCGTATGCGGATTACCAGCGGCGTTTCGCGAACCTCTACAACGGGGAAAGCGACATCAAGGTCACGCAATACCGTATCCAGACGGCACGAGTCGGCCTCGATTTCGGGCTGCCGCTCGCGCGGCTCGGAGATTTCCGCGTCGGGCTCGCGTATACGCACCTGTCGGCCGCGCCGACGTACAACCTCCTGCTCGGCGAGTGGGTCGACGGCGACGCGTGGCTCCCGTCCTGGTACGCGCGACAGATCAACGCGCGCGCCCGGCTCGTCATCGACCAGCTCGACGATCAGGTCTTTCCGCGCAAGGGTTATTTTGCGGAATTCCGCGCCGAACGATCCCTCGCGACGAGCGACGACAAGTTCACCGACGTCTACGGCAAGCTGATGGTCGCCGAGCGTTTCGGCCGGCATAGCGTGAGCGCGAGCATCGAAGCGGGCAAGAGCTTCGGCGGCGTGAACCTCAGCAATCCGCTCGGCTACACGCTCGGCGGCTTCCAGCATCTGTCGGCGTACGCGGCCGACCAGTTGAGCGGCGATGCGCTCGTCTACGGGCAGATCACGTACATGAACCAGCTCGCGACGTTCAACGCGTCGCCGATCAAGGCGCTCTACGTCGGCGCGAGCGCGGAAGCCGGGAACGTGTGGTCGCTCGACTCGACGCCCAGCGGTCCGCTCAAGCAGAGCTACACGCTCTTCACGAGCCTCACGACCGCGTTCGGGCCGGTGTACGTCGGTGTCGCGTTCGCGCCGGGCGGGCGGCGCAACCTTTACTTCCAGCTCGGCCGCACGTATTGAGCCCGGGGGGCGTGAATCGGGAGCCGGCGACGCGACAAGATGCGGCGGGCACGATGCGAATCCGCACGGAACGAGCCGCCCCCCAAAAGCCATCTCCAAAAGACGCATGTGCATGCGGCAGGCCGGCTCGTCGACGAAAGCGCCGCGCGGCGCGGCGCGGGGCCGCGCCGTGGCGACGTCGCACGATTTCCTGCACCTGGTGCCGCGCCGAACCGCCAGCGCGTTGCCGCCCGGCGGTGCGAATCAGGGATGCAAACCGGCGGAGGCGCATCAGGCGGCGCGAGCCAACCGTGCGAACCGGGGGGCGAGAATCGGAAGTGCCAATCTGAGGTACGAATCGGAGACACTAATCGGAGGCGCCAACCGGAAGCGCGCATGCGCTGCCGCGCTCCGCTCGCCGCAAACGCGCGCGCCCGCGGCGCACGTCACACCGGCCAGCTCATCTCGAAGCGCGCGCCCCGCAGCAGCAACGGATCGACGACGGCGACGCGCCCGTTGTGCGCCTGCAGCACCTGCCGCGTGATCGCGAGGCCGAGGCCGTAGCCGGCCGTATGGCGATCGAGCCGCACGAACGCCTCGAAGATCCGCTCGCGCTCGTCGAGCGGCACGCCGGCCCCGTCGTCCTCGACGTAGATCTCGATATTGCCGTGGCGCATCCGCAGGCCCGCCGCGATCTGCCCGCGCGCGTGCTTGCTCGCGTTGCGCAGCAGGTTGCGCATCGCATACGACATCAGCCGCTTGTCCATCTTCACGCGCAAATCGGCGGGCAGCGCGACGCGCGCATCGATCGTCTTGCTCGGGTACAGCAGCGCGGCGTCGGCGACCTGCTTGTCGAACCACGCGACGAGCGCCGTCTGCTCGAGATTCGACTGCAGCGAGCTGTACTCGAGCCGCGCGTACGTGAGGCTCATGTCGATCAGCTCGTCGAGCTCGGTCACGTCCTGCTCGATGCTGTCGATCGCGTTCTGATATTCGGCCGCCGATCCCGGCTCGCGCAGGCTCTCGAGCGCGAAGCGCACGCGCGCGAGCGGCGTGCGCAGTTCGTGCGAGATGCCGTTCGTCAGGTCGCGCTGCGCGGCGATCAGCCGTTCCATGCGCATCGCGAGCGCGTTCAGCGTGCGCGCGAGCGGCCCGATGATCACACTGCGCGATTCGCGCGCGCGCGTGTTGAAGCGGCCGCCCGTGAAGTCGATCGCACGCTCGCGCACCATCACGAGATCCGACCACACGGGCCGCATCCACCGATAGCCGGCGAGCGCCGGCACCGCGAGCACGAACGCGGCGAGCGGCAGCGCGCCGCCCGGCAGCGCGTCGAGCGCGCGCCACACCGCGCGCGCGCCGAGCGCCGAGCACAGCGCCGCGATCGTCCCGCCGACCGTCACCAGCACGAGGCCGACGAGATGCAGATAGGTCCGCAGATAAAGGCGCGACCAGCTCGGAATCCGGTCGGCGCGCGTGTCTGTCCACGAGCGGCGGAAATGGAGCCAGCGCCATTTGCAATAGCGGAACGGGGACAATCGGTGCGCTTGCGTGCTGTTCATCATCGAGTCGCGAATGTCGGAAATCGGTGCGGTGAATCGTCGAGCGGAAACCGGCTGCGCCGGCGGCGGCGGCGGCGGCGGCGGCGGCGAACGGCCCCGGCTAGCCGGCGGCGGGCGCGCGGCCGGCTCGTCGGCCGTGCGGGCGGGCGCGAACGCAGCGGCGTTGCATCGGACAAAGCCGTCGCGAAAATCGCGTCGCCCCGTGTCATGTCATGTCATGTCGCGTCGCGCAACGTCGCCGCGCATCGCCGCGCCACGCGGCGATGCGCGCAAGGTTCGAGATCGCCGGCGCGGCACACGCCGTTTCGAACCGTCGAACCGTAAGACGCGCGGTCCAGCGTGCGGCCCGCCCGTGCGCGAGCCGCCGGCGCCGCACAGCTCGACGCGCAACTTACTCCCACGCGTTCTTGCTGAACTGATAACCCTTGCTGCGGATGGTCTTGATCCGCTGCGGGCTGCTCGCGTCGTCGCGCAGCTTGCGGCGCAGCTTCGAGATCCGGCCGTCGATCGTCCGGTCGAGGCCGTCGAATTCGACGCCGCGCAGTTGCAGCATCAGATCGTCGCGGCTCACGACCTCGCCCGCATGGCAGACGAGCACCCACAGCAGGTCGAACTCCGCCGAAGTCAGCTCGGGCGTCGTGCCGTCGGGCAGGTTGACGGTCCGGTTCGTGCGGTCGATCGTGAACTTGCCGAACGCGTAGCGCTCCGGCTGCCCGCTCGCGCCGTCCGCCTGGCGCACCGGCGCGCGACGCAGCTGCGCCTTGATCCGGGCGAGCAGGATGCGCGGCTCGACCGGCTTGTGCACGTAGTCGTCCGCGCCGAATTCGAGGCCGAGCAGCTCGTCGAACGGCTCGTCGCGGGCCGTCACCATGATGATGACGCCGTCGTAATGCTCGCGCGCCTCGCGGCAGATCTCGAAGCCGTCCTTGCCGGGCAGGTTCACATCGAGGATCACGAGATCGGGGCGCCCCGTGAGAATCGCGCCGACGGCGTCGTCGCCGTTCAGCACGGTGTCGACGACGTATTCGTGCTTGCGCAGGTAGCCCGCGATCAGCGTGGACAGGCGATTGTCGTCCTCGACGAGGAGAATCCGGAAAGGCATGGGCAAATCAGTCGATATGGAAGCCAAAGGTTTTTTGAAACAATCACTTAGCGCGAACAGGCGAAACTGACGCACCTACTTTGTAAGATCCTGAAACATTTGGAATGATACTGCGACACGCGCCGGCCGACGAACCTCTTGTGTCGGCGGCCCCGAAACCCCGCGTTCGCCGCCCGCGCGGCGCGGCTTCGGAACGCCCGGCGTGACGGCCGTCGCGGATGCGGCGCGTCGCTCGGCGAGGCAATCGGCCGCGGCCGCGCGTTCTCCCCCGCGCAGGCATGCGCCGCGCCACCGGTGCTTGACGAATTGCCGCCGAGAAGGTTCCATACGGGCTCGCTTGATACCCGCGGCGCGCCGCGTACCGATTCGATGAATTACCCAGCGATCCTAGAACGCATCCACGCCGAACTCGCGCCCTGGATCGGCGCAGGCCGCGTCGCCGATTACATCCCCGAACTCGCGAAAGTGCCCGCCGAGCGCTTCGGCATGGCCGTCGTCACGCTCGACGGCACAGTCCACACGGTCGGCGACGCACGCGAGCGCTTCTCGATCCAGAGCATCTCGAAGCTGTTCGCGTGCACGCTCGCGTTCCAGCTGCTCGGCGACGAACTGTGGCAGCGCGTCGGACGCGAACCGTCCGGCACCGCGTTCAACTCGCTCGTGCAGCTCGAAAGCGAACGCGGCAAGCCGCGCAATCCGTTCATCAACGCGGGCGCGCTCGTCGTCACCGACGTGCTGAGCCGCCGCTTCGTGCGCGCCGAGACAGCGCTCGTCGAATTCATCCGGCGCCTGACCGGCATCGCCGACATCGACTACGATTCGCGCGTCGCGCTGTCCGAGCTGCAGCACGCGGAGCGCAACCGCGCGATGGCGCATTTCATGGCGAGCTTCGGCAACATGCGGATGCCGCCGGAGACGGTCGTCGACGCGTATTGCCGCCAATGCGCGATTTCGATGAATTGCGTCGAGCTCGCGCAGGCCGCGCTCTTTCTCGCGAACGGCGGCGTCGCGCCCGCGACGGGCGCGCGGATTCTCGATCCGAGCTCGGCGAAGCGGCTGTCGGCGCTGATGTTGACCTGCGGCACCTACGACGCCGCGGGCGACTTCGTCTACCGCGTCGGGCTGCCGGCGAAGAGCGGCGTCGGCGGCGGAATCGTCGCGGTGCTGCCAGGCGAAATGGCGGTGTGCGTGTGGTCGCCGGGGCTCGATACGAACGGCAACTCGCTTGCGGGCACGTTGGCGTTGGAATGGTTGACCACCTATTCGGGGCGGTCGATCTTTTGAAGCGTCAAAGTCAGGCGCCACTCATTCTTTGCAACGGTGACAGGTCAATTCGGCACGCACCGGCACACTGAACGGGAAATTCGTCCTTTCGCGGCGATCGACCCAAAAGAGCCGGTCAAACAGCATTTTCGATCGGCGGCTGTAGGGCAAGCAAATATGAGCCGTTCGATCCCTAGGCGCGCGCGAACCCCCAGGGCCTGATCCGGGCAGCTCAAGCAGCATCCTGTTCACGGCGACGGGCAATCGAGGGATGGAGGAAAACGGAGCGTTCCGTGGAGTTTCCCACTTGCGCACAGGCATCTCGCTCATAGCGGGCATAGCCCTTCCGAGGACACGCCCGAAGCTCGTTCCTTGCACGAGCATGGAAAAAATGACGATCACGTAGGTCGCGGTGCCGTCAGATAAAAAACCGGGGAAAATGACTTCGACGAAAGGGGGGAGTATCTGTCCGACGCTGACACCAGCCATTCCCCCCAACGCGACAGCGTTAGGGGGAGACGCTGATTCAGCGACTGCAGCCGGAGTAACGCGCAACCACTTGCCCTGGCGCCCATCACAGAGCGTCGTCTTTCAGATCTGGTCGAGCCCGACGCGAGATAGCAGTTCAGAGAATCTGGGATCGAAGCGAGCGCTGTCGAAGGTAGGTTCTGTCCTGAGCTCAATGAAGTCAGGACTGTGCTCATCGTAGGCTTTTTCCAGCCAGCCGAAGGTCTGCTCTTTGTCCCCGAGCGATCCAAACACTTTCGCCATGTTGTAGGGGTGGACGTAGTGCTTCTCGGATTCCGTCTCCAGCGCATCCATGATCTGCTGCATGTCCGCGCGCATGCCGGCGGCAGCGTAGGTCTGGGCCAGCCCCATCAGCGTCTCAGTGCTCCTGCCGGAAAGCGTGACAGCCTTCTGCATTTCCTCGATTGCTTCATGGAACAACTTCTGTTGCTGGTAAACCAACCCCAGCCTGAAGTGAAGCAGAAAGTGGGTTGGATCGATTTCCAGGGCTTTACGGAGTTCTTCCCGTGCCGGGTCGTATTGCCGAGCAAGGTACAAGATGATGGCAACCGATGAATTCAGCACGGAATTCAAGGGGTCCATCTGTTGGGACTGCCTGACCCTGGCAATGGCTTCTTCGGCTCTGCCGGCCATCATGAGGTATTCCGCGTACCAGTAGTAGGCGATCGCGTGTCCTGGATTCAGTTCAATGGCGCGCAGGAAATCCTGTTCCAGATCGACCCAATCCCAATCGTGCAAACGTACATGGGCCAGTGACGCATAAGCCTCACCCAAATCGGGTTCAATCTGCAGCGCTTTCCTGGCTGCCATTTTTGCTTGATGAAACGTTTCGCGCGCAGGGCTCACGCCGCGACACGCAAGCATCGTGTAAGCATCGGCCACTCCGTCGTAGGCGGCCGCAAAGTTCGGCTGGTGTTCAATAGCGAGCTGAAAATACTCAATGCTCTTTCGCATTCCTTCTTCGGTGCGCTTGGACCAGAAGTGACGCCCCTTGAGATACGCTTCGTGCGCCTGCGCATCAATGACAGGAGCACGGTCTAAACGCCCTTGCTCGTGCGGCGTGAGCTTGATCTCGATTTCGCGGGCAATTGCCTTGGCCACCTCGATCTGGAGTGCCAGGATGTCACGTCGGTTCCCCTCGTAGGTCTCGGCCCAAAGGTGCGTTTCGTCGCTTACCCGGATGAGCTGCGCCGCAACCCGTACCCGATCTCCGGCACGCCGGACGCTTCCCTCAAGCACGTGGGAAACCCCGAGGTCTTGGCCGATCTGATGAATGGTCTTGGTCGTGGATTTGTAGCGCATCGCCGAAGTCCGGGCGATGACACCCAGGCGCTCCGGGCTGAGCCGGGCAAGTTGGGTGATCATGTCTTCAGTTAAGCCCTCACTGAAGTAATCATATTTGTCGCCGCCACCAAGACTTTCGAACGGAAGCACGACCAGTATCACTCGCCCCTCCGATAGCCATGGATGATTTGGGAGCGGTAATGCTTCCGGTTCACTCGGTTCGCTTTCCACCAGCGCCCCGTCGTTAGGTTGCAAGCGCCCCGCTCCATCCTCCGTGAGCGGCGGCCTTCCTGGGATGGCAGTGACCGGTCGGTGCCGGTTCCGATACAGCGCATCAGCCACAATGATTGCGATGCCAACAAAGACAATCACCGGCCGGGCATCGAGCGCTAAACGCGACAAATGCTCCACCCTCTCCGGTGCCGCAATATTGCGGACGAGTCGAGCAATGAATTCCTGCGGCGCGAAGCCGGTAAGCGCCAAGAGAACGCCCCCAATGAACCATTCGCTAACCCGCTCTCGCAACATCGCCCACAGGCGCCTCCTTATTCGCTGCGGGGTTCGTCCGTCTTTTTCGTCTTCCATGGCGTCCCCGCATAGAGTCGTGTCGACCAGGCGTTACGGTCCCTGACGCGGCACAGGAAGTGGGAGGTGGGCTAAGGCGTACACCCCGTCGCAATCTTCGCACGACATTGTCTATGCCTACACAAACAGCGCTCATTGTTCCTGTGGCACGAGATAGCGCAGCACTGCGGTCCGCAAATAGCCTTCAAGTGACTCGAACGATTCGTGCGCGCGGGAGGATCAAGAAGATTGCAATTCGTACCACGCCAACATAGCTACATGAATAACTATCTGCTTTTCTCAAACGAAAATCTACACACCACCGCGCAGACCACCCAGCCCGTGGAAATCAACAGATCCATGCCGTAGCGCTCGCGGATACCGGCGAGCCACGGCCCCGAATTGAAGGAAGGCCTCGGCATCGGCACGCGTCTTCCACCGATAGACGCCGCCTGCCCAGCCGTCCTCGGCATAAATGAACTGCTTGCAGGTGAGCCCCGGTACCGTCCGAAAGCCCGGCGCGATCTTGCGGAAATGCTCTTCGCAGGCCTTGATGTCGATGCTCGGCGGCAGACGATATTGGACGATTGCAGTGATCATGGCGCGTTCAGACTATCTGAACCGGAAACTCGTGGATCGTGTTGTTGCCGTACCTCAATCGGTTCCACTCGACGCATTCGGCGCTGAGTCCGGCCGGCAAGGTCCGTGGCGCGGGCGCGCAGAGCAACAACGCCCGGTTCACGGACTCGCGTGATCAGTTCCCACCATTGCCAACTGCGACGCTTGCGCTCGCCGACGAGATGCGATTCCTGCCAGCTTCCGTCGCCCACGCTTGCCTCCACGCGGGCAATCGGCCCGGCGCCGGACCAGGCAACCCCGCGGATGGCCAGTTCGCCGCACTGAACCTCCTGGCCGGGCGCCGGTTCGGTGATCAAAGCCCACACCTGCCGGAGCGTGACAGGCTCACGGACCGCCACGCCGCGCAAGAACGCAACGAAGAAACGACGTTCAAGCGGCATCGCGCCGACACCATCGACACCGATGCCGCCGCCCGGCTGTCCCGCCGCATCCGGACGATCCGCCGAACAAGCGCGCCCGTCCATGGATCGCGCAGCCCGTCCGAGCCGTTTCGCGCGGATCGAGCGAACGCCGCTCGCCTACTTCGCGATGTAGATCCCGGTCGTCGGGCACGTGCCCTGCGTGCCCGCATCCGTCACGAGCGACGCCGCGCTCGGGAACTGCGACGTCGCATCCGTCTTCACCGAAATCCACGCTTCGGTGAAGTAGCTGACATAGTTGACCTTCACGCATTTGAGCGACACCGCGCCGCGCGTGTTGCTGCCGAACGCGCCTTCGAACGCGTTCAGCAACTGCGTGCGCGTCACGGTGTTGCCCGCGTTCGATTGCAGGAACGTGTTGAACGACGTGGTCGACAGACGGCTCACCATCCCCGTCGCATTGTTCCAGTACGCATCGGCCGACGGCGCCTGCGCGCAAGTGCCGTGCTTGTACCACTCGTGCTTGTCGAGGCACGACGCAACGCCCGGCATGTACGTCGACAGCGTGGCGAGCGTCGACGAGCTGACCGGGTACGGGTCCATGCTGCACCACTGATGGCCGTTGTCGAGGTCGACCTCGTTTTGCGGCACACCGCAGAAGAACGGCTGGTTGCCGTCGTAATTGTTCGGCCACAGGCCGTGCAGCGACAGGTTCGTCGACGCGTACGAACCCGACAGCGCATTGCATTCGGTCGCGCTGTGCGTCGCGCAGAAGCCAGGCTCCCAGGACGATGCGAGCAACAGATAGTCGTATGCGTTGGCGGTGTTGCAAGCCGACGCGACGGCAAGCGCGCACGCGGTGCGCGCGAAGGTACGAAACATACCGGCCCCCCTCAGTATGGACGCGGCGGCCGCGCGAGCGACGCCGCGATGTTGGTGAACTGTCGGGTGCCTATTGTGCTTTCGTCAATATTGCAGCGGTGTGACTTTGCGAGGGCGCGACGACACAAGCCGCGCGATGGAGACGACGGTCGGCGCAAGACGAGCGAGGTTCGCGGCTGAGCCTGTGATCGCACGCGTCGGCGAGGATGTTCGGCGTGAAGGTTTCAAACGAGAACGCCAAACGGCGCGCCGTAAAGCGACACCTGCGCGCGCCGGCGGCTTCATCGTCGTCGAAAAAATACGTCGCATGCCGAATAATCACGCGGCCCCGCCGTCCCTCGTTCGACGGGACCGCCTTTCGCGTCAGGCCGGCTGCGCGTCGCGCTGCCGCTCCAGTTCACGCACGAGCGGCAGCACGCGCTTGCCGAAATACTCGACTTCCTCGAGATAGTGGAGGAATCCGCCCAGCACGAGATCGACGCCGATCGCCTTCAGCGCGACGATCCGCTCGGCGATCTGCTCTGGCGTGCCGATCAGGTTCGTCTTGAAACCGTCGTTGTACTGAACGAGATCGGCGAACTTCGAATCGGCCCACATCCCCTGCCCTTCGGGCGCGGCCTTGCCCGCCTGCTTGACCGCGTGGCCGAACGCATTGACGGCGTCGACGTCCGCGTGGAGCACGATCTCGTCGAGCACGTCGCGCGCCTCGCGTTCGGTGTCGCGCGCGATGATGAACGCGTTGACGCCGAACTTCACCTGCCGCCCCTGCGCGGCCGCTGCCGCGCGGATCTCGTCGATCTGCGCGCGGTGGCCGTCGAGCGTGTTGCCGTTCATGAAGTACCAGTCGGACACGGCGGCCGCCATCCGGCGCGCGGCCGGCGAATTGCCGCCCTGGAAGACTTCCGGATGCGGATGCTGCAGCGGCTTCGGCTTGAGCGTGTAGTCGTTGAATCGATAGAAGTCGCCCTTGAACGTGAAGTTGTCCTGCGTCCAGACGCCCTTCACCGCGCGAATGAATTCCTCGGAGCGGCGATAGCGCTCGTCGTGCTCGAGCCACGGCTCGCCGATCGCGGTGAATTCGCCCTTGAACCAGCCGCTCACGACGTTGATCGCGACGCGCCCCTGATTCAATTGATCGATCGTCGCGAGCTGCTTCGCGACGACGGCCGGATGCCACGGCCCCGGCAGGATCGCGGCGATCACCTTGAGGCGCTCGGTCGCGGCCAGCAGCGCGTGGCTGAACGCGACGGATTCGTGCTGATATTCGGCGCCGTAGCCGGCCGTGAAGCGGATCTGCGACAGCGCGTAGTCGAAGCCGCTCTTCTCGGCGAGCTGCGCGAGACGGCGGTTGTAGTCGATATCCCAGCTCGTGCGCTGCTCGATCTTGCTGACGACCAGGCCGCCGCTGACGTTGGGCACCCAGTAGGCGAACTTGAGGGGGTCCGGCTCGTGACTCATCGGATCGTTCCTTGAAGCATGAAGGGGACGGCGGGAAATCGGCGGCGCGCGGCCGGCCGGTCGGCGATGGCCCTCGGGCGCGCCGCCCGCGCGCGGCGTTCTGTCTCGGCGCATCGTAGGGCGGCCCGGTATTTCGGCCAACCAATGAATCCAGCTATCGATGCCCGCTGCGGCGAGATATGTAAATGACGCATTTCGGCGGCCAAAACGGCGCCGTTGCGCCGCTTCGGCCCGCGCCGTGTCACGAACTGTCGAAATATTGAGGAAATTTGTCGCCGCATTGAACCCGGCGCGCGTTTCCGTATTCCAATGTCCGGTTTGCATTTTCATTACAATTGCTCGCCTGCCACGCCTTACCGTTCTGCCTCCCATGAAAAAAAACCAACGCCGCTGGATCGCCGCGGCGGCCGGCGCCGTCGTGCTCGCCTCGCTCGCCGTGCTCTATCAGCGCTTCGTTGCGAAGGACAAAGCGCCGCGCTATCTGACCGCGAAGGTCGCCCGCGCCGATCTCGAGAACGCCGTGCTGGCCACGGGCACGCTGCACGCGTTCAAGCAGGTCGACGTCGGCGCGCAGGTGTCCGGCCAGCTGAAATCGCTGAAGGTGAAGCTCGGCGACAAGGTGACGAAGGATCAATGGCTCGCCGAGATCGACCCGGTGATCTCGCAGAACGAGTTGCGCCAGGCCGAGGCAAACGTCGACAACCTGGTCGCGCAGAAGCGCTCGAGCGCCGCGCAGTTCAAGCAGGCCGAGCTCGCGTTCAAGCGGCAGCAGCAGATGCTGCCCGACGACGCGACGTCGCGCCAGGATTACGAGGCGGCCGCCGCGACGCTCGACGTGCAGCGCGCGAGCCTCGTCGCGCTCGACGCGCAGATCCGCGCGGCGCGAATCAAGATCGAGACCGCGCGCGCGAACCTCGGCTATACGCGCATCGTCGCGCCGATGGGCGGCGAGGTAGTCGCGATCGTCACGCAGCAGGGCCAGACGGTGATCGCGCAGCAGCAGGCGCCCGTGATCCTGAAGCTCGCCGAGCTCGACACGATGACGGTCAAGGCGCAGGTGTCGGAGGCGGACGTGATCCGCATCCATCCCGATCAGGCCGCGTACTTCACGATCCTGGGCGAACCCGACAAGCGTTACTACGGCAAGCTGCGCGCGATCGAGCCCGCGCCGCAGAACTTCCTCGACACGCAAGGCGGCATCGGCGGCATGAGCGGCGGCGGCTCGTCGAAAGCGAACACCGCGGTGTTCTACAACGCGCTCTTCGAAGTGCCGAATCCCGGCCGCCGGCTGCGCATCTCGATGACCGCGCAAGTGAACATCCTGCTCGGCACCGCGCGCCGCGCGCTCAACATCCCCGTCGCCGCGCTCGGCGCGAAGGACAAGGACGGCACGTATCCGGTGCGCGTCGTCGGCGCCGACGACAAGGTCGCGACGCGCAAGATCCGCACCGGCATCAACAACAGCGTGAAGGTCGAGGTGCTCTCGGGCCTCGCGGAAGGCGAGCGCGTGATCATCGGCGATGCGAACGAGCCCGCGGCCGCGGGCGCGGGCGCGGCCGCGTCCGACGCGGGGAGCTGACGATGGCCGAGCCGCTGCTCCAGCTCACACAGGTCACGCGGCGCTTTCCCGCGGGCGACAAGGACGTCGTCGTGCTCGACGACGTGAATCTGTCGATCGACGCGGGCGAGATCGTCGCGATCATCGGCGCGTCCGGCTCGGGCAAGTCGACGCTGATGAACATCCTCGGCTGCCTCGATCACCCGAGCTCGGGCAGCTACCGGGTCGGCGGCCGCGAGACGAGCGAGCTCGAAAGCGACGAGCTCGCGCGCCTGCGCCGCGAACACTTCGGCTTCATCTTCCAGCGCTATCACCTGCTGCCGCATCTGTCGGCGGCCGCGAACGTCGAGATGCCGGCCGTCTACGCGGGCAGCGCGCACGCGCAGCGCCGCGAGCGCGCGCTGAAGCTGCTCGCGCGGCTCGGCCTGTCGGATCGCGCCGACCATCGGCCGAGCCAGCTGTCGGGCGGCCAGCAGCAGCGCGTCAGCATCGCGCGCGCGCTGATGAACGGCGGCGAAGTGATCCTCGCCGACGAACCGACGGGCGCGCTCGATTCGAAGAGCGGCCGCGAGGTGATCCGGGTCCTGCGCGAGCTGAACGCGCTGGGGCACACCGTCATCATCGTCACGCACGACGAGCACGTCGCCGCGCACGCGCGCCGCATCATCGAGATCAGCGACGGCCGGATCGTCGGCGACCGGCTCAACCCGCGCGCGGACGATGCCGACGGCGCGCGCGACGCGAGCGGCGACGCCGCGCCGCACCGCGCGCGCCGGCTGTCGGCGGGCGTCGGCCGCTTCGCCGAAGCGTTCCGGATGGCGTGGATCGCGCTCGTGTCGCATCGGCTGCGCACGCTGCTCACGATGCTCGGGATCATCATCGGCATCACGTCGGTCGTGTCGATCGTCGCGATCGGCGAAGGCGCGAAGCGCTACATGCTCGACGAGATCGGCAGCATCGGCACGAACACGATCAACGTCTATCCGGGCCGCGACTGGGGCGACAGCCGCGCGGACACGATCCAGACGCTCGTGCCCGCCGACGCCTCCGCGCTCGCCGAACAGATCTACGTCGACAGCGCGACGCCCGAAACGTCGCGCAGCCTGCTGCTGCGCTATCGGAACGTCGACGTCAACGCGCTCGTGAGCGGCGTGGGCGAGCGCTTCTTCCAGGTGCGCGGGATGAAGATGGCGCAAGGCATCGCGTTCGGCCCCGACGAAGTGCGCCGCCAGGCGCAGGTCGCGGTGATCGACGAGAACACGCGCCGCAAGCTGTTCGGCGCGAATCCGAACCCGCTCGGCGAAGTGATCCTGATCGACAACCTGCCGTGCGTCGTGATCGGCGTGACCGCGGAAAAGAAGAGCGCGTTCGGCGACATGAAGAACCTCAACGCCTGGGTGCCGTACACGACCGCATCCGGGCGTCTGTTCGGCCAGCGCCATCTCGACAGCATCACGGTGCGCGTGCGCGACGGCCAACCGAGCGACGCCGCCGAGAAGAGCCTGACGAAGCTGATGCTGCAGCGGCACGGCCGCAAGGATTTCTTCACGTACAACATGGACAGCGTCGTCAAGACGGTCGAGAAGACCGGGCAGTCGCTCACGTTGCTGCTGTCGCTGATCGCGGTGATCTCGCTCGTCGTCGGCGGAATCGGCGTGATGAACATCATGCTCGTGTCGGTGACCGAGCGCACGCGCGAAATCGGCATCCGGATGGCGGTCGGCGCGCGGCAGGCGGACATCATGCAGCAGTTCCTCGTCGAAGCCGTGACCGTCTGCCTGATGGGCGGCGCAATCGGCATCGTGCTGTCGTTCGGCATGAGCTTCGTGTTTTCTCTGTTCGTCGATCAATGGAAGATGGTGTTCTCGGTCGGCTCGATCGCGTCCGCGTTCCTGTGCTCGACGCTGATCGGCGTCGTGTTCGGCTTCATGCCCGCGCGCAACGCGTCGCGGCTCGATCCGATCGATGCGCTCGCGCGCGATTGAGGTGAAGCGATGACGATTCTCACGCCCCGCCGCTTCGCCCGTCGCGCCGTCGCGCTCGCCTGCGCGGGCGCGCTGCTGTCCGGCTGCGCGACGTCGTCGCGCCACGCGCCGCCGCCCGCGGTCGAGCTGCCCGCGCACTGGGCGTCGCCCGTCGCCGCGCAGGCGAGCGCCGCGCCCGACGACTGGTGGCGCCGCTTCGGCGACCCGACGCTCGATCGCCTGATCGACGGCGCGCTGCGCACCAACAACGATCTGGCGGCCGCGGCGATCCGCGTCTATCGCGCGCAATTGCAGGCGGGGCTCGCGGACACGAACCTGACGCCGAACGTCACGCTCGGCGCGAACGGCAACGTATCGCGCACGCTCGACACGCATCGGATGAGCCGCGCGAGCGGCGTCACCGCGACGCTCGGCTACGAGCTCGACCTGTGGGGCAAGCTCGCCGCGCAGCGCGACGCCGCACGCTGGGAGCTCGAAGCGACGCAGGCCGATCGCGACGCGGCGCGGCTGTCGCTGATCGGCACGACGGCGGCGCTGTACTGGCAGATCGCCTATCTGAATCAGCAGATCGCGTTCGGCGACGCGAACATCGCCTACGCGGCGCGCACGTTGAGGCTCGTGCAATCGCGTCACGACGCGGGCGCGACGTCCGGCCTCGACGTCGCGCAGGCCGAGCGCAACCTGTCCGCGCTGCGCGCCGACCAGACGCAGCTGATCCAGCAGCGCACCGAGAATCGCAACGCGCTCGCGATCCTGTTCGACCGCCCGCCGCAACGGCAAGCGGCCGAGCGCGACGCGTTGCCGGACGCGCCGCTGCCGGAAATCGCCGCAGGCATGCCCGCCGAGCTGCTCGGCCGCCGCCCCGATCTGCGCGCGGCCGAGTTCCGGCTGCGCGAGTCGCTCGCGAACGTCGACGTGACGCGCACGAGCTTCTATCCGACCTTCACGCTGACGGGCAGCGTCGGCACCGCGAGCACGAGCCTCGAGCGCGTGCTGCAGAACCCGGTCGCGACGCTCGGCCTCGGGCTCGCGCTGCCGTTCATCCAGTGGAACACGATGCAGTTGCAGATCAAGGTGTCGAAAACGCAGTACGAGGAAGCGGTCGTCAATTTCCGCCAGAACCTGTATCGCGCGCTCGGCGAGGTCGAGAACGCGCTGTCCGCGCGCGTGCAGCTCGACGCCGAGGCCGACGAACGCACGCTCGCGCTCGCACAGGCGCGGCGTGCGGAAACGCTTGCGAGGGCGCGCTTCGTCGCCGGCGCGACAGGCGTGCAGCCGTGGCTCGACGAACAGCAGCGGCTGCGCGATGCGCAAAGCGCGCTGGCGCGCGCCCAATTGGGCCGCCTCAACAATCGGATGAGCCTCTACAAGGCGCTGGGCGGCGCGGACCGGCCGTCCTGAGCGCAGCCCCAATCCGCGCGCGCCTCGCCGTTTCGAGTCCGCGCTCGAACGAATTCGCTTGCCGAAATCCTACGCCGCTGCATATATTTCCTACGCATGTGAAGGAACAGCGATGCAAGAACGTACTCGTGCCGCCCATTTGGGCCCCGAGCGCAGACGGCCGCAGGTGCTGGACGCCGCGCTGCGCATTGCCGTCACGCGCGGATTGGCGGGCGTGTCGATGGAAGCGATCGCGCAGGCGCTCGGCGTCACGCGGCCGGTCGTCTACGCGTGCTTCGCATCGCGCGAAGAATTGATCGACGCGCTGCTCGAACGCGAAGAGCGCCGCCTGTTCGACGGCGTGATTTCCGCGTTGCCGCACGAGCCGCCGTTCGGCGATCCGAAGCAATGGATGACGGCCGGATTCCAGGCGCTGCTGAAGGTCGTCGCCGAACACGCCGATTCGTGGCGGCTCGTGCTCGCCGCGGATCACGATCGCGACGCGGTCGAACGCTACGGCAATGCGCGACGCCGCGTCGCGCAGCAGGTCGGCGCGCTGATGGGGCCGATGATGAAGAAGGCGGGCGTCAAGCAGATCGACAAGAAGCTGCCCGTGCTCGTCGAAATCTTCATGTCGCTCGGCGACGGCGCGGTGCGCGCGATGCTAGGCGACGAACAGCAGTGGACGCCGGACGAACTCGGCGCATACGTGGGCCGGATCGTGCTCGGCGGATTCATGAAAGCCTGACGGCCGGATTCTTCCGATGGCGGCGCATACAGGAGACATTGCGATGGATTTAGTCAGGAATATTGATCGTCAGGATCGGAAACGACAGGAAGACTACGGTTTCTTCGGCCCCGATTCCCCGACCTGGCGCGTGTGGACCTGCCCCACCGCGCTCACCATCGGCTTTCAGCGCTCCGTCGTCGTCGAGGAGCTCGATCCGTTCCTGCTCGCGGCCGTCAACTCCCGGCGCGGCATCTACACGAACCCGAAGCTGCGCTACGACCGGACGATCCGGTATTTCGCGACGGTGGCGGTCGGCGACGCGCGCAGCGCGCTCGACGCGTCCGAGATACTCGTGAAAGTGCACGCGAAAGCGGTCGGCATCGAGCCCGTCAGCGGCAAGCGCTTCGACGCGAACGATCCGGATTCGCAGCTGTGGATTCTGCTCACCGGCTGGCATTCGGTGCTGATCGCGTACGAGCGCTTCGGCCCCGGCAAGCTGTCCGCGGCCGACGAAGCGCGCTATTGGGAAGAATGCGCGATCGCGGCCGAGCTGCAGACATGCCCGTCGTCCGCCGTGCCGCGCACGCGGCAAGGCATCCGCCAGTATTTCGCCGAGATGCGCCCGCGGCTCGCCGCATCGGAACTCACGCAATCGACGATGCGGTATCTGCTCGACGGCTCCCGGATCACGATCGACGCCAACACGTCGCGCGCCGCACGCCCGTTCCTGAAGCTCGCGGCATGGGTCATGCGCGCCGCGACGCTGTCGACGATGCCCGCGTACATGCGCGAGCTCGCCGGCATTCGCCAGCCGCATTGGATCGGCGCCGCCATCGCGCCGCTCGTGCGCGCCGCGATGAAGTTACTCGCGACGCAGCGTGCTTCGCTCGCGCTCGTCGACGCGATCACGCCGTCGACCCGCCCGGTCATCGAGCCCGTGATTCGAGGCGTGGCGCCCGAGCGCGGCGAAACGCTGACGCCCGCCGAGGCGCGCGAACGCTACGGCCGGATCAGCGCGGCGGACATCTATCGGCGAATCCTGCAAGGCGGCGCGGGCGAAGGCGCCGCGGAACCCGCGGCGGCGCGTTGACGCGCCGCGACGCAGGCTCGCGCCACGCATCGCCGATGCAGCCGAGCGATGCCGCGAGCCACTCGCGGCACGCCGAATACACCAACGAGGAGACACGAGAATGAACAGGATCTGGCTCGCGGCCTATCCGCCCGGCGTGCCGGCCGACATCGACACGTCGCGCTATGCGTCGCTCGTCGCGCTGATGGAGGCGAGCTTTCGCGACTATCGCGCGCGCGACGCGTTCGTCTGCATGGGCAAATCGATCACGTACGGCGAGCTCGACGCGCTGTCGCGCAAGCTCGGCGCGTGGCTTCAGTCGCGCGGCCTGTCGCGCGGCGCGCGGGTCGCGATCATGCTGCCGAACGTGCTGCAGTACCCGGTGGCGATCGCCGCGATCCTGCGCGCGGGCTATGTGGTCGTCAACGTGAACCCGCTCTACACGCCGCGCGAACTCGAGCACCAACTGAAGGACAGCGGCGCCGAGGCGATCGTGATCCTCGAGAACTTCGCGACGACGCTGCAGGCGGTGATCGCGAAGACGTCGGTCAAGCACGTCGTCGTCGCCGCGATGGGCGATCTGCTCGGCGTGAAGGGCGTCCTCGTCAATTACGTCGTGCGCCGCGTGAAGAAGATGGTGCCGGCATGGAGCCTGCCGTCGTACACGCGCTTCAATGCGGCGCTCGCGCAGGGCGCGCGGCATGCGCTGCGGCGCATCCCGATCGAGCCGAACGACATCGCATTCCTGCAATACACGGGCGGCACGACGGGCGTATCGAAGGGCGCGACGCTGCTGCATCGGAACATCGTCGCCAACGTGCTGCAGTCCGAAGCATGGCGCGCGCCGCTCGTCGAAGGCCGGCCGAAGGACGTGCAGTTCGTGACCGCGATCGCGCTGCCGTTCTATCACGTGTTCGCGCTGACGGTGTGCGGCTTCATGACGATCCACGCGGGCGGGCTCGGCGTGCTGATCCCGAATCCGCGCGACATCGGCGGGATGATCGCCGCGCTCGAAGGCTATCCGATCTCCGCGTTCCCGGCCGTCAACACGCTCTACAACGCGGTGCTGCATCATGCGGACTTCCCGAAGCTCGACTTCTCGAAGCTCATTGTCGCGAACGGCGGCGGGATGGCGATCCAGGACAGCGTCGCGAAGCGCTGGCACGAGCGCACGCGCGTGCCGATCGTCGAAGGCTACGGCCTGTCGGAGACGTCGCCGAGCGCGACCTGCAATCCGGTGACGATCGCCGCGCACACCGGCACCGTCGGCGTGCCGCTGCCGTCGACCGAGATCGCGATCCGCGACGATGCCGGCCGCGACGTGCCGCTCGGCCAGCCGGGCGAAATCTGCATCCGCGGTCCGCAGGTGATGGCGGGCTACTGGAATCGGCCGGACGAAACCGCGATGGTCATGACGCCGGACGGCTTCTTCAAGTCCGGCGACGTCGGCGTGATGGACGAACGCGGCTACGTGAAGATCGTCGATCGCAAGAAGGACATGATTCTCGTATCGGGCTTCAACGTCTATCCGAACGAGATCGAGGACGTGGTCGCGTCCCATCCGGGCGTGTACGAAGTCGCGGCGATCGGCGTGCCCGACGAGCATTCGGGCGAGGCGGTGAAGCTGTTCGTCGTGAAGAAGGACCCGGCGCTCACCACCCAGGACGTGCTCGCGTACTGCAAGGAACGCCTCACGAACTACAAGCGGCCGAAGCACATCGAGTTCCGCGCCGATCTGCCGAAGAGCAACGTCGGCAAGATCCTGCGGCGCGAGCTGCGCGACGCGGCTCGCTGAGCGCCGCATCGCGCGACGGCGCATCGATGCGCCGTCGCCCCCTTGCGGCGTCGCGCCGGACGGCGCGGCCCGGCGCACCCGGCGGCGCGCCGTCCGCCACGTCATTTCACGTCATGTCATGTCACGCCGCGCCGAGATCGGCGAGCGGATGCGTGTCGCGCTTCCACGGCGACGCGAGAAAATGCTGGACACGCTCGCGCTGCACCTCGACGAGCGACGCGGGCGCCCAGCCCGGCCTGCGATCCTTGTCGACGAGATGCGCGCGCACGCCTTCGCAGAAATCGCCCTCCTCGATCGCGTGCGCGACGATCCCGAGCTCCATCCGGAACGATTCGGCGAGCGTCATCTGCCGGCCGCGCAACAGCGCCTCGCGCGTGACTTCGAGCATCGTCGGCGAATGGCTCGTCAATGCGTCGAGCGTCGTCTGCAGCCATTGCCGGTGCTCGCGCGACAGCTCGTCGCGCATCAGATCCTGCCGCAGCGTCGCGACGATCCGCTCGACGCCCGAGCGCTTGTCGAAATGCCGGACGATCCACGGCATCTGGCTGTCGAGCGCCGCGTGCGGCACGACGTTGCACGGCGGCTCGAACACCGCGCGCAACGCGCGCAACGCGTCGCCCGACCAGTCCGCGCGCTCGAGCCGCGTCTCGAACGTGTCGAGCCACGACGACGGCACCGACAGATCGGCGAGCTTCGCGACGAGCGCGTCCGCGCCCGACAGCGTCGCGCCCGTCAGGCCGACGAAGAGCGACAGCTCGACAGGCAGCTGCGCGAGAAAGTGCGTCGCGCCGACGTCGGGCACGAAGCCGATTCGCGTCTCCGGCATCGCGATCTTGCTGCGCTCGGTCGACACGCGCAGCGCGGCGCCCTGCGCGAGCCCCATTCCGCCGCCCATCGTGATGCCGTCCATCAGCGCGACGACGGGCTTCGGGAACGTGTGAATCGCGTAATCGAGCCGGTATTCGTCGACGAAGAACGGCAGCCAGCCGCGGCCGCCCGCCTTCGCCATCCGGTAGAGCGCGCGCACGTCGCCGCCCGCGCAAAAGCCCTTGTCGCCCGCGCCGCGCAGCACGGCCGCGACGATCGAGCGATCGTCGCGGCAGCGTTCGAGCAACGCGGCGAGCGCGCGCACCATGTCGTGCGACAGCGCGTTGAGCGCGGCCGGCCGGTTCAGCGTGATCAGCGCGACGCGGTTTACGACGCGCATCTGCACGTCGCGCGCCGCCGTGTCGTGGCGAGCGTCGTGCATCACCGGCGTGCTCATTGCGGGTGCCCTCCGTCGGTGCGCCATTGCGGCTCGCGCTTGCCGAGGAACGCGGCGACGCCTTCGCGCGGTTCGTCGCCGTCGAACAGCTCGACGAAGCGCTCGCGCTCCACCGCGAGCGCCGCGCCGCGCGGCACGCCTTGCCGCACGAGGCCGATCAGCTCCTTCGCGACGCCGACCGCGCGCGGGCCGAGCGCGACCGTGCGGCGCGCGAGCTCGAGCGCCGCGTCGGGCGCGCGGCCCGTGTCGACGACTTCCTCGACGAGGCCGATGCGCAGCGCGGTTTGCGCATCGACGCGCACGCCCGCGAGAATCATCCGCTTCGCCCAGCCTTCGCCGACGAGCCAGGGCAGCGTCTGCGTGCCGAGCCCGCACGGCGTGAGGCCCACCGACGGCTCGGGCAGCGCCATCTGCGCGTGCCGCTCGGCGATGCGCATGTCGCACGCGAGCGCGCATTCGAGGCCGCCGCCCATCGCATAGCCGTTGATCGCGGCGATCGTCGGAAAGCGCGCGTCGTGCAACGCCTCGAACGCCGCGCCGAAGCGCGCGGCCATCGTGCGCGCCATCGCGTGATCGCCTTGCGCGAACGAGTTCAGATCCGCGCCCGCGCTGAAGAACTTCGGGCCGTCGCCCGTGACGACGAGCGCGCGCACGCGGGAATCGGCCTCGAGCCGCTCGATCGTGCGCTGCAGTTGAAGGAGCCCGTCCGCGCTGAACGTATTCGCGGACGGGCGCTTGAGCGTGACGAGCGCGATCGCGCCGTCGTCGGCGTAGTCGAGCTCGATCATCAGGCGTCCTTCTTGACCGGTTGATACAGGCGGATCACCGCGGAGAAATCGAGCTTGCCGTCGCCGCGGCTGCTCATCGTCTGATACAGCTGCTGCGCGAGCGCGCCGAGATACACCGGCTGCCGGACCTGCTTGGCCGCGTCGTTCGCGAGGCCGAGATCCTTCAGCATCAGATCGGTGCCGAAGCCGCCCGTGTAGCCGCGCGACGACGGCGCGGTCTCGATCACGCCCGGATACGGGTTGTACGTGTCCGAGCTCCAGCAGCGGCCCGTCGACGTGTTGATGATGCCCGCGAGCACCTTCGGATCGATGCCGAGCGACGCGCCGAGCGCCATCGCCTCGGACACGCCCGCCATCGTGATCCCGAGCACGAGGTTGTTGCAGACCTTCGCGACCTGCCCCATCCCGGCCGCGCCGCAGTGGACGATGTTCTTGCCCATCGCCGCGAGCACGGGCTTCACGCGCTCGTAGTCGGCGTCGCTGCCGCCGACCATGAACGTCAGCGTGCCCGCCGCCGCGCCGCCCGTGCCGCCCGACACGGGCGCGTCGACGAACGCGCCGCCGTTCTCGCGCACGAGCTCGCCGAACGCCTGCGCGCTCGCCGGATCGATCGTGCTCGAATCGATCACCATCGCGCCCGCGGCAAGTCCCGCCAGCACGCCGTTCTCCTGCGTGAGCACGGCGCGCACGTGCGCGGCCGCGGGCAGCATCGTGACGACGAACTCGGCGCCCGCCGCCGCTTCGCGCGGCGAGCCGGCGACCTGCGCGCCGCCGTCCTTCACGAGGCGCAGCGCGTCCTCGCTGAGATCGAACGCGCGCACCTCATGGCCCGCCTTCAGCAGATTGAGCGCCATCGGCGCGCCCATGTGGCCCAAGCCGATAAAACCGATCTTCATCGCGCCTCCCCGATCAGTGCAAGCGAATCGTCGTGTTGACGGCGCCCGCCGTCGCGTCGTCGTCGAACCAGCGCGCGGTGACGGTCTTCGTCTGCGTGTAGAACTGCACGACCTGCTTGCCGTACGGCCCGAGATCGCCGAGCTTCGAGCCGCGCGAGCCCGTGAAGCTGAAGAACGGCACCGGCACCGGAATCGGAATGTTGATGCCGACCTGGCCGATGTCGATGTCGCTCTGGAACTTGCGCGCCGCCGCGCCGCTTTGCGTGAAGAGGCCCACGCCGTTGCCGAACGGATTCGCGTTGACGAGCGCGATCGCCTCGTCGAGCGTGTCGACCGACATCACGCACAGCACCGGGCCGAAGATCTCGTGCGTGTAGATCGACATCTCCGGCGTCACGTCGGCGAAGACCGTCGGGCCGATGAAGTTGCCGTGCGGATAGCCGTCGACGCTCACTTCTCGGCCGTCGAGCGCGAGCGTCGCGCCTTCCTTCTCGCCGGTTTCGATGAGGCCGAGAATCCGCTGCTTCGCCGCGCGCGATACGACGGGGCCGACGTCGGTGCCGGCTTCCGCGCCCGCGTTGACCTTCAGCGTCTTCGCCTTCGCGACGATGTCGGGCAGCCAGTCGCGCGCCGCGCCGACGAGCACCGCGACCGACGTCGCCATGCAGCGCTGGCCCGCCGCGCCGAACGCCGCGCCGACGAGCGCGTTGACCGTCTGCTCGCGGTTCGCGTCGGGCAGGATCACCGCGTGGTTCTTCGCGCCCATCATCGACTGCACGCGCTTGCCGTGCTCGCTGCCGAGCCGGTACACGTGCGTGCCGACGGCCGTCGAGCCGACGAACGAGATCGCCTTCACGAGCGGATGGGTGCACAGCGCGTCGACGACTTCCTTGCCGCCGTGCACGACGTTGAGCACGCCCTTCGGCACGCCCGCCTCGATCGCGAGCTCGACGAGCTGCATCGTCGACAGCGGGTCCTGCTCGGAAGGCTTCAGCACGAACGTATTGCCGCAGACGATCGCCATCGGGAACATCCACAGCGGAATCATCGCCGGGAAGTTGAACGGCGTGATGCCGACGCACACGCCGAGCGGCTGGCGCAGCGAGTAGGTGTCCACGCCGCCCGCGACGTTCTCGGCGAATTCGCCCAATTGCAGCGAGCCGACCGAGCACGCGTGCTCGACGACCTCGAGGCCGCGAAACACGTCGCCTTCGGCGTCGGGCAACGTCTTGCCCTGCTCGGCCGTCAACGTCTTCGCGATCTGCGGCAGGTTCGCGCGCACGAGCTCCTGGAACTTCAGCATGATCCGCATCCGCGCGGAAAGCGGCGTGTTCTTCCACTTCGCGAACGCGGCCTGCGCTGCCTCGACGGCCGCGTCGACTTCGGCGGCCGTCGCGAACGGCACGCGCGCGAGCAGCTCCTGCGTCGCCGGATTGACGATGTCGCGCCACTCGGTCGCGTGGGATTCGACGAATTCGCCGGCGATCAACAGCTTCACAGTCGGCACGTGATGTCCCTTCTGGGACGACGGAGTTGCGTTCATCGTGAGATTCTCCTGGCTATGGCCGGCGGCGCGTCGCGCGCGCCGCCGGCCGGTTGATGCGAAGCGGCATGACGGGCGTCACTTGCCCTCGGCCGCGAAATCCTCTTCCCAATACTCGCCGGGCATCCGGCTCGACGCGTCGCCGCCGCGCTCCAGCTCGAGGCGGCGCAATTCGACGCGTCGGATCTTGCCGGAGATCGTCTTCGGCAGCTCGGCGAACTGCAACCTCCGAATCCGCTTGTACGGCGCGAGCCGCTCGCGCGAGAAGCGGAAGATGTCGCGCGCGAGCGCCTCGCTCGGCTCGTAGCCCGCGCGCAGCGTGATGAACGTCTTCGGCACCGACAGCCTCACCGGGTCCGGGCTCGGCACGACGGCCGCCTCGGCGATCGCCTCGTGCTCGATCAGCACGCTTTCGAGCTCGAACGGGCTCAGCCGGTAATCGGACGACTTGAACACGTCGTCCGCGCGGCCGACGTAGACGAAGTAGCCGTCGTCGCGGCGCAGCGCGATGTCGGACGTGCGGTAGTGGCCGCCGCGCATCGCGTGCGCGGTCGCCTCCGGATTGTTCGCGTAGCCCTTCATCAGGCCGACCGGACGCTCGACGCCCGGGCCCACCGGCAGCGCGACCTCGCCTTCGCTCGCGGGGGCGCCGTCCGGATCGAGCAGCGCGATCGCGTAGCCCGGCATCGGCCGGCCCATCGCGCCCGGCACGACCGGCTGCCCCGGCGAGTTGCCGATGAGGCAGGTGGTTTCGGTCTGCCCGTAGCCGTCGCGAATCGTCACGCCCCACGCCTTCTTCACGCGCTCGATGATCTCCGGATTGAGCGGCTCGCCCGCGCCGACGATCTCGCGCAGCTTCACCGCGAACGTCGCGAGCGGCTGCTGGACGAGCATCCGCCAGACGGTCGGCGGCGCGCACATCGTCGTCACCTGATATTTGACGAGCGCATCGAGCACGACCTTCGGCTCGAAGCGCGCATAGTTGAACGCGAACACGCACGCCTGCGCGTTCCACGGCGCGTAGAAGCAGCTCCACGCGTGCTTCGCCCAGCCGGGCGAGCTGATGTTCCAGTGGACGTCGCCCGGCTGCAGGCCGACCCAGTACATCGTCGACAGGCTGCCGACCGGATACGTGCGGTGCGTGTGCTCGACGAGCTTCGGCTTCGACGTCGTGCCCGACGTGAAATACAGCAGCATCGGATCGCTCGCGTGCGTGCGCCCGTCGGGCGTGAAGTCCGCGGGGGCCGCGTAGCCGTCGGCGAGCGGAAGCCACCCCGCGCGCGGCGCGCCCGCGACGATCTTCGTCACGTCAAGCCCCGGCTGCTCGAACTTCGCGGCTTCGTTCTCGTCGACGATCGCATAGCGCGCGCCGCCGATCTGCACGCGCTCGCGCACGTCGTCGGCGGACAGCTGCGTCGTCGCGGGCAGCACCACCGCGCCGAGCTTCATCGCCGCGAGCATCGTGTCCCACAGCTCGACGCGGTTCGGCAGCATCAGCAGAATGCGCTCGCCGCGCGCAACGCCGATGCCGCGCAGCCAGTTCGCGATCCGCGCGGAGCGCTCCGACATCTGCGCGAACGTGTACTGCGCGCCGTCGCCCGTCGCGGCGTCGACGATCCACAGCGCCGGGCGGTCGTTGCCGCGCGCGATCGCGTCGAAGTAGTCGAGCGCCCAGTTGAATTCGTCGAGCGCCGGCCACTTGAAATCGCGATATGCGCTCTCGTAGTCGGTGCGGTGGCGCAGCAGGAAATCGCGTGCGTCGAGAAACGCCTGTGCCGTCATCGTGTCGTCTCCTGTCGATCGGAGTCGGCGCTTTGGCGCTTACTCCGATCCCATGCAAAGCCATCCATGTTGCGCGAGTGCCTCTTCGCGGTGATTCGCGCGGCGGCGCTCAGAGCTGCCGCGCGATCACCATTCTTTGCACTTCGCTGGTCCCCTCGTAGATCTGCGTGATCCGCGCATCGCGGTAATGGCGCTCGACCTCGTAGTCGACGAGGAAACCGTAGCCGCCGTGGATCTGGATCGCGTCCGAGCACACCGCCTCGGCCATCTCGGACGCGAAGAGCTTCGCCTGCGACGCTTCGGACAGGCACGGCAGGCCCGCCGTGCGCAGCCGCGCCGCGTGATGCGTGAGAAGGCGCGCGGCGTTGATCTGCGTCGCCATGTTCGCGAGCTTCTCGGCGATCGCCTGATGCTCGGCGATCGGCTTGCCGAACTGGACCCGCTCGCGCGCATAGCGGCGCGCGCGATCGAACGCGGCGCGCGCGATGCCGATCGCCTGCGCGGCGATGCCGATGCGCCCGCCCTCGAGATTCGACAGCGCGATCTTCAGCCCCTCGCCGCGCTTGCCGAGCAGATTCTCCTGCGGAATTGCGCAGTTCTCGAGCGTGATCGCGCAGGTGTCCGACGCGCGGATGCCCATCTTCTTCTCGGGCTTGCCGACGATGAAGCCCGGCGTGTCGGCCGGCACGACGAATGCGGACAGCCCGCGCTTGCCTTCGCCCGGATCGGTCATGGCAAAAACGATCGTGAGGCCCGCGCGCGCGCCGTTCGTGACGAACTGCTTGCTGCCGTTCAGTATCCACTTGCCGTCGCGCAGCTCCGCGCGCGTGCGCAGGTTGTGCGCCTCGGAACCCGCGTGCGGCTCGGTGAGGCTGAACGCGCCGATCGTCTTGCCGGTCGCGAGATCGCGCAGCCAGCGCTCTTTCTGCTCCTGCGTGCCGTAATTCAGCACCGGCCCGCAGCCGACCGAGTTGTGCACGCTCACGAGCGTCGCACACGACGCGCAGCCGGCCGCGATCTCTTCGAGCGCGAGCGCATAGGCGACGTAGTCGGTGTACGATCCGCCCCAGTCGGCGGGCACGATCATGCCGAGAAAGCCGAGCTCGCCCATCTGCGCGACGACCTCGTCGGGCAGATGCGATTCGCGGTCCCACTGCGCGGCGTTCGGCGCGAGCGCCTCGGCGGAGAAGGCGCGCGCGGCGTCGAGGATCATCCGTTGATCTTCGGTGTAGAGATCGTCCATTGCTGTGTGTCTCCCGGGCGGCCAGCCGCGTCGTCGCGCGGCGCGCCTCGTTCGTTTTGTCTCGATAAGTCAAGTGTAGGCAACGCGCGGATTCTGTTCGATGCTCGCTTCGCTCAATTACACTGATCGTTTTTGCCATACCGCGCCACGGCACGCCCTGCGATGAAGCACGAAGAGAAGAAAGGCACCGTTTCGATCGCGCTCGTCGAGTCGAGCCTCGCGCTGTCGCGCCGGCGCGGCGTCGACGACGCGCCGCTCCTCGCGCAGGCGGGCATTGCCGCCGCGCTGCTCGCGCAGCCGAACGCGCGCGTGTCCGCGCGGCAATACGGCGCGCTGTGGAACGCGATCGCGCGCGCGCTCGACGACGAGTTCTTCGGCCAGGATTCGCATCCGATGCGCTGCGGCAGCTTCATCGCGATGAGCCAGGCGGCGCTCTCCGCGCGCAACGGGCTGCGCGCGCTCGCGCGCGCGGTCAACTTCATGCACTGCGTGCTCGACGATCTGCACGCCGAGATCGACGCGAACGCCGAGCGCGTGCGGCTGCGTTTCGTGCATCGCAACAAAGCGAACGCGCCGGCGATGTTCGCGTACGCAACCTATTTCATCATCGTCTACGGGCTCACGTGCTGGCTGATCGGGCGGCGCATTCCGCTGCTGCACGCGAGCTTTCGGTGCGGCGAGCCGCTCGCCGTCCACGAATATCAGCTGATGTTCTGCGACGACATGCGCTTCGATCAGCCCGATTCGTACGTCGATTTCGATCCGGCGTTCGCCGCGCTGCCCGTCGTGCAGACGGCGAAGACGCTGAAGCCGTTCCTGCGCGACGCGCCCGCGAGCTTCATCGTGAAGTATCGCAATCCGCACGCGTTCGGCGAGCGCGTGCGCGCGACGCTGCGCGGGCTGCCGCCCGCCGCGTGGCCGACCTCGCACGCGCTCGCCGCGCGGCTGCACGTCGCCGAGGCGACGCTGCGGCGCAAGCTGAAGCAGGAGGGCCTTTCGTATCAGTCGATCAAGGACGCGCTGCGCCGCGATCTCGCGTGCGAGGCGCTCGCCGATCCGGCCCGCACCGTCGCCGACGTCGCGGCGGCGGCGGGCTTCGCCGAGCCGAGCGCGTTCTACCGCGCGTTCCGCAAGTGGCGCGGAATGAGCCCCGCCGACTACCGCGACGCCGCACTCGCCGCGCGCGCCGCCGCTTCGCGCTTTCGCCGGAAACCGCCTACTCTTTAAACACCGGGCGCACGCCCTTCTCACGGCCCGGCTGCGGCGCCGCACCATGCGGCCGCGCGCCGCCGGCCGACACCGCGATGCAAACGCCCCACCCTTCGCCGCGCCCGCCGCCCAGGCACGGCAGGCTTCCCGCGCGGCTCGCGCGCGCGGCCGTGCTGGTCGGCCTGCTGCTCGCCTGCGCGGCCGCCGCCGCCGCGACGCGCGAGCCCGTCGTCGTGATTCCGGTCACGGGCGCGATCGGGCCCGCGAGCGCCGACTTCATCGTCCGCGGCCTCGAGCGAGCCGCGCGCGAGCACGCGCAGCTCGCGATCCTCCAGCTCGACACGCCGGGCGGCCTCGACACGTCGATGCGGCAGATCATCAAGGCGATCGTCGGCTCGGGCGTGCCCGTCGCCGCGTTCGTCGCGCCGGGCGGCGCGCGCGCGGCGAGCGCCGGCACCTACATCGTCTATGCGAGCCACATCGCGGCGATGGCGCCCGGCACGAATCTCGGCGCGGCGTCGCCCGTGCAGTTCGGCGTCGGCGGCCCGGCGCCGCCCGCCGCGCGGCGCGAGCCCGGCGCCGCATCCGGCGCGGCCGCGACCGACGCCGAGTCGACCGAATCCCGCAAGGCGCTGCACGACGCGGCCGCATACATCCGCAGTCTCGCGCAACTGCGAGGCCGCAACGTCGAATGGGCGGAGCGCGCGGTGCGCGAAGCGGTGAGCCTGCCCGCGAACGACGCGCTCGCGCAGCACGTCGTCGACCTGATCGCGAACGATCCGGCCGATCTCGCCGCGAAGCTCGACGGCAGCAAGATCGTCACCGCGACGGGCACGCACCGGCTCGACACCGCGCAGGCGCCGATCGAGACGATCGAGCCCGACTGGCGCAGCCGCCTGCTCGCGACGATCGCCGATCCGAGCGTCGCGCTCGTGCTCGTCACGCTGGGGATGTACGGAATCTTCTTCGAATTCGCGAATCCGGGCTTCGTGCTGCCGGGCGTCGCGGGCGCGATCAGCCTGCTCGTCGGCCTGTTCGCGCTGCAATTGCTGCCGATCAACTACGCGGGCCTCGCGCTCGTGATGCTCGGCATCGCGTTCCTGATCGCCGAGGCATTCCTGCCGACTTTCGGCACGCTCGGCGTCGGCGGCATCGTCGCGTTCGCGATCGGCGCGCTGATGCTGATCGACACCGACGTGCCCGGCTACGGCGTGCCGTGGCCCGTGATCGTCTCGCTGGCGGCCTCGGGCGCGATCCTCGTGTTCGGCGTGTCGGGCTTCGCGCTGCGCGCGCGGCGGCGGCCCGTCGTCACGGGCGCGGAGGCGATCGTCGGCAGCGTCGGCGAAGTGCTCGACGACGGGCTCGTCCCCGATCAGCCGCCCGAAATCGGCCCGAGCGCCGATCCGGCCGCACCGCTCGCGCCGTCCGCGGCCGGCTGGGCGCGCGTGCACGGCGAGCGCTGGCGCGTCGCGAGCGCGACGCCGATCGCGGCCGGCCGCCGCGTGCGCGTGACGGGCCGCAACGGCCTCACGCTGACCGTCGCCCCGCTGTACGACACCGCCCCACCACAAGGAGAACAATCATGATGGGCTTCACGTTCGGCTTCAGCAGCCTGCTGTTCGTATTCGCGCTGTTCGTGATCGCGTCGGCGATCCGCATCTTCCGGGAATACGAGCGCGGCGTCGTGTTCCTGCTCGGGCGCTTCTGGAAGGTCAAGGGGCCGGGCCTCGTGCTGATCATCCCGGTCGTCCAGCAAGTGGTGCGGATCGACCTGCGCACCGTCGTGTTCGACGTGCCCGCGCAAGACGTGATCACGCGCGACAACGTGTCGGTGAAGGTGAGCGCTGTCGTGTATTTCCGCGTCGTCGATCCGGAAAAGGCGGTGATCCAGGTTCAGCGCTACTTCGACGCGACGAGCCAGCTCGCGCAGACGACGCTGCGCTCCGTGCTCGGCAAGCACGAGCTCGACGCGCTCCTCGCCGAGCGCGAGCAATTGAACGCCGACATCCAGAAAACGCTCGACGCGCAGACGGACGCGTGGGGGATCAAGGTATCGGTGGTGGAGATCAAGCACGTCGACCTGAACGAGACGATGATCCGCGCGATCGCGCGGCAGGCCGAGGCCGAGCGCGAGCGGCGCGCGAAGGTGATCCACGCGGAAGGCGAGCTGCAGGCGTCCGAGCAGTTGCTGAAGGCCGCGCAGCGGCTCGCGCTGCAGCCGCAGGCGATGCAGCTGCGTTATCTGCAGACGCTCACGACGATCGCCGCCGACAAGAACTCGACGATCGTCTTTCCGTTGCCGATCGACCTGCTCAGTTCGGTGCTTGAACGCTTCGGCGGCGCACCGCGGTAATCCGTTGTGCCCGTCGCGGGCTGCCCCGTCGCGGCCCGCCGTTCGCCGCCTGGCGTCCGCCGTCGGCCGCGCCGTCCGCCGTCCGCCGTCCGCTGTCCGCTGTCCGCTGTCTGCCGTCTGCCCATCCGCCATCCGCCGATCGTCCGATCCGCCGGCTCGATGATTCGATGATTCGGCCGCCCGCCGGCCCGACCGCTCACTCGCCGGCCGTTCGTCCGGCAGATCGCTCCCCATTTCAACTTCCGTTTCGACGCCCATTTCGCCCCGTAGCAGCCCACGCCGCGCCGCCGCGCTTTTCGCCGACGAATTAGGAGAAGTACTCATCACAAACGCACGCTCGCGCGCGGTCAGTTGCTATAAGATGCTTACATTGATCAATGTCACATTTGCTGACGCAGCGCAATGACGGCACGCATCCGCGGCCGGCATCGCCGTTCAGAACGACGAAGAAAGGGAGACGACGCCATGGCCGAGCATCCGCTGCCGGAAATCCATATCGAAGAGCTGGACCAGTTCCGCTCCGTCCAGCAGCTCGCGTACCGCTGCGTCGAGACGGTCGGCGACATGCTGTACCCCGGCATCACCGAGAAGCAGGCCGCGAAGCTGATGATCGAATGGGCGCAGGACCACGGCGTGCACGACTGGCTGCACAAGCCGTTCGCGTGGTTCGGCGATCGCACCGCGTTCGAGGGCTTCTCGGGACTGAAGCACCTGGGCGGCTTCAACCTCGCATTCTTCCCGAGCAACCGCACGCTCGAGCCCGACATGCCGGTGATCCTCGACGTCGCGCCCGTCGTCGACGGAATCGTCGCCGACGTCGGCTACGCAACCTGTCTCGGCCACAACCCGGTCCTCGAGCAACTGCAGGACGACCTGATCGCGCACCGCGAGATGATCGTGAAGCTCGTCAAGGAGCGCCGCACGCTCGCCGAAGTCGCGCAGGAAGTCGACGCGCTGTGCCGCCGCCAGGGCGTCGAGCCGCGCCACAAGGCGTATCCGTTCAAGGTGCTCGCGCATCGCGTCGCGAAGCTGCACAAGCTGTCGAAGCCGCGTTTCGTCGCACGCTTCGGCCTCAACTCGACGCGCAACCTGCTGCTCGAGCAAACGCGCGCGGGCAAGGAACAGGGCTGGTCGCCGCTGTGGTCGATCGACGCGCGCTCCGATCACGCGCCGACGCCCGGCCTCTGGGCGGTCGAGCCGCATCTCGGCTTCGCCGGCGTCGGCGCGAAATTCGAGGAGTTGCTCGTCATCACCGACGACGACGCGTACTGGCTCGACGACGACCTGCCGCACGTGCGCCGCTGGCACGCGCGCGAGGCGAGCAAGCAGCTTGCGCAAGAACAGGCCGCGTGACCGGATTCGCCGCGCGCCCTCCTTTCCGACAACAAGACAAGACATCACGATGCAGCCTCTTTCCGACGAAGCGCCGCTCGCGCTGTTCGAATCGGTTCACGCCGAAACCGCCGTTCCGGCCGGCGACGTCACGCTCGCCGCGAAGACCTGGGGCGACGCGTCGCGTCCCGCCGTCGTGCTCGTGCACGGCTACCCCGACAGCAGCAGCGTCTGGCACCGCGTCGCGCCGCTGCTTGCGAAGTCTTACTACGTGATCGCGTACGACGTGCGCGGCGCGGGCCTGTCGACGAAACCCGCGCGCACGGCCGACTACCGGCTCGAGCGGCTCGTCGACGATTTCGTCGCGGTGATCGACGCGCTCGCGCCGAAGCGCGCGGTCCACGTGATCGGCCACGACTGGGGCTCGATTCAGGGCTGGGAGTTCGTCACCGAGCCGCGGCTCGCGGGGCGCATCCTGTCGTACACGTCGTGCTCCGGGCCGAATCTCGACCACGTCGGCTACTGGCTGCGCCAGCAGCTCGCGCGTCCGTCGCCCGCGTCGATCAAGCGTCTCGGCGGCCAGCTCGTGCGCTCGTGGTACGTGTATCTGTTCCATCTGCCGTTCATCCCCGAGCTCAATTGGCGTCTGTGGCTCGGCCGCGCGTGGCCTTCGCTGATGCGCCGGCTCGAGCGCACCGACGTCGGCCCGCGCCCGACGCAGACCGAGGACGGCGTGAACGGCGTGCGCCTCTATCGCGCGAACTTCATCCGCCGCGTGTTCGCGCCGCGCGAGCGCTACGCGCACGCGCCCGTGCAGGTCGTCGTGCCGCTGCGCGACAAGTTCGTGAGCCCCGCGCTGTCGGCCGACATCGCGCGCTGGGTGCCGGCCTATTACCGCCGCGAAGTGGCCGAGCGGCACTGGCTGCCGATGTCCGAACCCGAACGCTTCGCCGCGCTCGCGCAGGAGCTGATCGAAGCGGTCGAGACGGGCGCGGAGCCGCCCGCGCTCGCGCTTGCGCGCCGCGCGAGCGGCACCGGGCCGTTCGTCGGCAAACGCGTCGTGATCACGGGCGCGGGCAGCGGCATCGGCCGCTGCGCGGCCGTCGAATTCGCGAAGCAAGGCGCGTCGATCGTCGCCGTCGACATCGACGAGCAGGCGGCCGAGCGCACCGCGCTCCTCGTGCGCCTGCTCGGCGTCGAGGCGCACGTGCGGCGCGTCGACGTCGGCTCGGCCGACGACATGGAAGCGCTCGCGAATTGGGTCGGCGACGAGCTGGGCGGCGCGGACATCGTCGTCAACAACGCGGGCATCGGCATGGCGGGCGGCATTCTCGACACGTCGGCCGCGCACTGGGAGCGCATCCTGCGCGTGAACCTGTGGGGCGTGATCCACGGCTCGCGCCTGTTCGCGAAGCAGATGGCCGCGCGCGGCGCGGGCGGCCACATCCTCAACACGGCGTCGGCGGCCGCGTTCGGCCCGTCGCGCGACCTGCCCGCCTACGCAACGACAAAGGCCGCGGTGCTGATGCTCAGCGAATGCATGCGCGCCGAGCTCGCGGATCACGGCATCGGCGTGACGGCCGTGTGCCCCGGCTTCGCCGAGACCGGCATCATGGCGTCGACCCAGTACGCGGGCGCGAAGAGCGCGCAGGACGAAGCGCGGCTGCGCAAGCGCGCGACGAAGCTTTATCAGATGCGCGGCCTGAAGCCGGAGACGGTCGCGAAGGCGATGGTCGACGGCGTGCTGCAGAACAAGGCGGTCGTCGCGATCGGCGCGGAGGCGCACGCGATGCGTTTCGTCGGGCGCTTCACGCCGTGGCTCGGCCGGATGATCGCCCGCATCAGCATGGCGTCGCATTGAGCGGCAAAGCCGCCCCGACCGTTGGAGGAGACATCGATGAATGCCCCGGAAAATCACTACCTGATTAAAGCGCGCCACGTCAAATTCGATTTCGCCAAGACACCGATCCAGTGGATCGAAGGCGATCCCGAAAGCACGCACATCATCAACACGCTGAACCTGCTGTTCCCGGAAGGCGAGCTGTGGTTCTGCCGCGTGTACAACAAGGCGCTGCCCCTCATCACCGATCCGGCGCTGCACGCGGACGCCGACGGCTTCCTGCGTCAGGAAGCCGTGCATTCGCGCTCGCACGGCAGCGTGCTCAAGCACTACTACGAGCGGCATGGGATCGACACCAAACCGTTCACGCAGCGGATCAACTGGCTCTTCACGAAGGTACTGGGCGAACGCCCGCTCGGCCTGAAGATCGGCCACACGCGCTTCTGGCTGCGCCAGCAGCTCGCGGTGATCGCATCGCTCGAGCACTTCTTCGGCTATCTCGGCAACTGGGTGCTGAACGCGCGTGGGCTCGACGACGGCCGCGCCGATCCGACGGTCGTCGATCTGCTGCGCTGGCACGGTGCGGAGGAAGTCGAGCACCGGGCCGTGGCGTTCGACATTTACCAGCATCTCGGCGGCCACTATGTCGAGCGCGCGGTCCACATGACGTTCGTGATCCTGGTGCTGCTCTACTTCATCACGTCGGGCGCGAAGTACATGTACGAGCGCGATCCGAGCACCGGCCGCTATCCGGGCTTCGTGCTGTCGTGGTGGCGCGGGTCGCGCCGCGGCCATCTGCCGTCGTTCTGGAAGACGATCGGCGCGGCGCTGCGCTATTACCGGCCGAGCTACACGCCGCACGGCGAAGGCTCCACCGAGGTCGCGCTCGCATATCTCGCGCGCTCGCCAGCGGCGCAGGCCGCCGCGCACGGCGGCAACTGGGGAACGGGGAAGGCAGCGCCCTGACGCGACGGCGGACGGGCACCGTGCGAGCACGCGCGGGGCCCGATTCGATTCACTTTGTGTGCCCGCGTGCCGTCCGCTTCGCCGGCGCAGCACTCGTCGCTTCAGTTCAGCGGCGTCTCGGCCGCTCGCATCACCGCCTGGCCGGGTCGTCGCGCTTCGCCGGCTTGCCGTACTTCTCGCCTTCTCGCCTTCTCGCCTTCTCGCCTTCTCGCCTTCTCGCCTTCTCGCCTTCTCGCCTTTGAGCCTTTGAGCCTTTGAGCCTTTGAGCCTTTGAGCCTTCCGGCGCATCGAACGACGCACGTACCCACCTTGCTCGATTCGTGTCGCGCCGCGGCCGCCGCCCGCAGTCGCCGCGCATGCCACCGGAACCTGCGCCATTGGACAACCTCGGCACCTCGCGCTCGCCGCGCCGTGCCGCGCCGCCTTTCGATCCATTCGCCCCGCGCCATCCCGGCACACCTGGAAAACGCCTGTGCGCGCCGAGCCCCATGCCGCCGATGCCGAAAACGGAATGAACGCGCCGCTTGTTGCCGTCTCCGTCGATCCGTACATTCGCGGCACGCACGCGTGACTTTATTTCACGGAAGCCGGTTTGACATTGTCATCCAATCTTCATAAACAATAACAATGACGCCGAACTTAAATTATTAAATTGCTTCATTTACAAGGAGCAAATCGTGCCGATAAGAGAATTAATAAGCGCGCCGATTACCAACGAACAAAGACGTCGATCATTTCGGGACAAACTGGCGGCCGGCCGCGCGCTGCGCTTCATCGAAAGCCACAGTCCGATTTCCGCAATGATCAGCGAGAAGGTTTACGTGGCGGACGGTGCCACGCAATCCGAGTTCGACGGCTTCTGGTCGAGCTCGCTGACCGACTCGACGCTGCGTGGCCGACCCGACATCGAGATCCTGGACATCGCGAGCCGGCTGCCGAACGTCCAGCACATTTTCGATGTCACGACCAAGCCGCTCATCATCGACGGCGACACGGGCGGCAAGCCCGAACACTTCGCGCTGAATGTCCAGTCTCTGGAACGATCCGGCGTGTCGGCGGTGATTATCGAAGACAAAACGGGGTTGAAGAAAAATTCGCTGCTCGGCAACGACGTGATTCAACACCAGGAATCGATCGACGACTTCTGCGAAAAGATTCGCGTCGGCAAAGCGGCGCAGATCACCGACGATTTTCAGATCATCGCCCGCGTCGAAAGCCTGATTCTCGACAAGGGCATGCCGGACGCGCTCGAACGCGCGGCCGCCTACTGCGAAGCCGGCGCCGACGGCATCATGATCCACAGCCGGAAGAAGGACGCGGACGAAGTCGTCGAATTCGCGCAGCGGTTTCGCGCGCTCGGCCACGACGCGTATCTCGTCTGCGTTCCGACGAGCTTCAATGCGATCTCGTTCGGCGAGCTCGCGCGGCACTTCAGCGTCGTCATCTACGCGAATCATCTGTTGCGCGCCGCTTATCCGGCGATGCTGGCGGTCGCGGAAGGCATCCTCGCGCACGGCCGCACGCTCGAAATCGAGGAGCGCTGCCTGCCTGTCAATGAAATCCTGAAGCTCATTCCGGGAACCGCCTGACCATGAAATCGGAAGACCTGATCGGCATACTGACCGATGCCGGCGTCGACCTCGCGGCCGGCGTTCCGGATTCCTTATTGAAATCGTTCTGCGGTCGCTTGAACGATCCGGATTGTCCGCTTCGTCACATCGTCGCGAGCAGCGAGGGGGCCGCGATCGGCATCGCGATCGGCCACCATCTCGCGACGGGCCGCGTGCCGGCCGTCTACATGCAGAACTCCGGCATCGGCAATGCGATCAATCCGCTCGTGTCGCTCGCGGATCGCGCGGTGTACGGCATTCCGCTCGTGCTGATCGTCGGCTGGCGCGCGGAAATCGCGGCGGACGGCTCGCAAGCGCACGACGAGCCGCAGCACGCGACGCAGGGCCGCATCACGCTGCCGCTGCTCGACGCACTGTCGATCCGTCATCTCGTGTTGAACCGCGCGTACGACGATGACGCGGCGATCGCGCGGCTGATCGATGACGCGCGGCGCACGTCGCAGCCCGTCGCACTCGTCGCGCGCAAGGATACGTTCGACGATGCGCCCGCCCACCGGACGAACGTCGCACACGCGCAGCTCGGCAAAATGACGCGCGAACGCGCGATCGAGCTGATCGTCGAGCATGCGGGCGACGCGACGGCGATCGTGTCGACGACGGGCGTCGCGTCGCGCGAGCTCTATGAGCTGCGCGAACGGCTCGGCCAGTCGCACGCGCGCGATTTCCTGACGGTCGGCGGCATGGGCCACGCGTCGCAGATCGCGGTCGGCATCGCGCTCGCCCGCCCACGACAACAGGTGATCTGCATCGACGGAGACGGCGCGCTGCTGATGCATATGGGCGGCCTCGCGTACTGCGCAAGCGCGCCGAACCTCGTGCACGTCGTCATCAACAACGGCGTCCACGATTCCGTCGGCGGACAGCGCACGCTCGCCGCGCAGTTGCGGCTTTCGCACATCGCGGCATCGTGCGGCTACGCGTTCGCCCGGACCGTCGCGACGCCGATCGAGCTGGAGAGCGCGCTTCATCACGCAAGCCTCCTGGACGGCAGCGCGTTCATCGAAGTGACGTGCCGGCCAGGCTATCGAAGCGATCTCGGCAGGCCGCGCACGTCGCCCGCCGAGAACAAGCGCGGTTTCATGGCGTTCCTATCCCACAACGGAGCAACACATGATCGAAACGACCACGCGCAGGAAAGTGGCGTACAGGACGCTGTCCAGTGCGCTCGGCAGTGAGGTGTACGGCTTCGACACGCCGTTCCCTAACGATTCCGACGCCGTTCGGACGCTGATCGACGCGTGGCATGCGGGCGGCATCTGCCGGCTTCGCCAGCAGCGGCTCGGCATGGCGGAGTTCGTCGAGTTCAGCCGGATCTTCGGCAAGCCCGAACGCGCGCTGAACCAAGAGCAGAAGCTGACGTCGCGCGACGATCTGCCCGAGCTGATGATCGTGTCGAACATCTTGGAGAACGGCGTGTCGATCGGGCATCTCGGCTCGAAGGAAGCGTACTGGCACACCGACATGTGCTACACCGACGTGCCGCCCATCGCGAGCATCCTGTATGCGATCGAGGTTCCCGCGCATGGCGGCAACACCGAGTTCATGAACATGTACAGCGTCCACGACGCGCTGCCCGCGTCGCTGCGCAAACGGGTCGCCGGCCTGTCGATCAAGCACGATCGCAGCTACACCGCGGTCGGCGAGCTGCGCTACGGGTTCGACTCCGTCGTCGACGTGACCGCCTGCCCCGGCTCGGTCCATCCGATCGTGCGCGTCCATCCGGTCACGCAGCGGCCGTATCTGTATCTCGGGCGCCGATTGAACGCGTACGTCGTGGGCCTGCCCGTCGACGAATCGGAAGCGCTCCTCGACGAACTGTGGCGCTACACCCGGCTCGACGGCATCACCTGGACGCAGCGATGGGAAGTCGGCGACATCATGATCTGGGACAACCGCTGCACCATGCATCGGCGCGATGCGTTCGACGAGCATGCGCGGCGCCTGATGTGGCGCACGCAAATCGAGGCCGATCCCGCGCGGCCGCTGTAGCACCCGCGCATCCGACACGAACGATTGCGAGGCCCAATTGACCGCTCATCGCACCGCCGCTTTCGACCGCGTCGCGCGCGCGCTCGGCGCCCGTGGCAAAACGTCGTCCGGCACGACGCTCATCGTCAGCAATCCGTACAATCGCGAAACGATCGCCGAACTGCCGCTTAACGACGGCGACGACGCGCGGCGCAAACTGCAGGCCGCCGCGCGTTTCAGGAGCACGCTCAGCCGCCACGACCGCATCGCCGTGTTCGAAAAGGCAATCGCGTTGCTCGCGGCCGAAAAGCGCGACGCGTCGATCCTCGTCACGCTCGAATCGGGCCTGTGCCGCAAGGACACGATGTACGAGATCGACCGCGTGATCAACGTGCTGCGCGCGGCGATCGTCGAGCTGAACCGAGACGACAGCCAGACATTCTCGTGCGACAACACGTCGAGCGCCGACAAGCGCAAGATCTTCACCGTTCGCGAGCCGCTGCGCGGCGTCGTCGCCGCGATCACGCCGTTCAACCACCCGATGAACCAGGTCGCGCACAAGATCTGTCCGGCGATCGCGTCGAACAACCGCGTCGTGCTGAAGCCGTCGGACAAGACGCCGCTGTCGGCGCTGTACCTGCTCGATCTGTTTCGCGAGGCCGGATTGCCGGAACCGATGTTCGACGTCGTGATCGGCGAGCCGGACGTGGTCGGCTCCGAACTCGTTCGCAACGAGCATGTCGAACTCGTCGCGTTCACCGGCAGCGTCGCGGTCGGCAAGCGGATCGCCGAGATGGCCGGCTATCGGCGCGCGATCCTCGAGCTCGGCGGCAACGATCCGCTGATCGTGATGGAGGACGCCGACCTCGACCGCGCCGCGCGACTCGCCGCCAGGGGCTCCTACAAGAATTCCGGTCAGCGCTGCACCGCGGTCAAGCGCATCCTTGTCGAGCGATCCGTCGCGGGCAAGTTCATCGAACTGCTCGTCGAACACAGCCGAAGCTGGAAAACCGGCGATCCGATGGACGAGCACGTCGACATCGGCACGCTGATCGACGATGCGGCCGCGACCGAATGCGCGCGACGCGTCGACGAGGCGGCAGACGCCGGCGCACGCGTGTTGTTCGGCCATCGCCGCGACGGCGCCGCCTATGCGCCGACCGTGCTCGACCGCGTCGATCCGGCGCTGCGGCTCGTCCAAGAGGAGACGTTCGGCCCCGTGTCGCCCGTGATCACGTTCTCTGGCGTCGACGAAGCAATCGCGATCGCGAACGGCACGCGATACGGATTGTCATCGGGCGTGTGCACGAACCGGTTCGACTACATCATGCACTTGATCGCCCATCTCGATGTCGGCACCGTCAACGTGTGGGAGGTGCCGGGCTTCCGGATGGAAAGCACGCCGTTTGGCGGCGTCAAGGATTCAGGGCTCGGCAGCAAGGAAGGCATGCAGGAGGCGATCAAGAACTTCACGAACCTGAAGACCTATTCGCTGCCGTGGGGCCCGCTCGCGCAACCCGATGCGGCATGAAGGAACGGGCATGCGCGATGCGGCGCGCGTCAGCCGGCAGCCGCCGCCGCGAGCCAGTCCTCGAACTTGCGATGCAGCGCCGTCTTCTGAATGCCGATCGGCGTGACCACATAGTAATCGTGCGGCGCCACCCGGATGTCGCCGAACGGCGCGACGATCCTGCCGCTCGCGAAATCGCGGCTCAGCGTGACGACCGGCCCGATGCCGACGCCGAGATCGTCGACGATGCCCTGGAACGTCACATGAAAATGATCGAAGCGCTGCCGCCTCGTGAAGCGGTTCGCGTCCAGTTTCGCCGCAGCGAACCAGTCGTCCCAGTGGCGCGGGCGCGTTTCGGTTTCGAGGATCGTATGGCGTGCGAGATCCTCGAGACGATCGAGCGGCACGCGGCTCAGCAGCGACGGCGATGCGACGACCGTGTGATGATCGCTGAGAAAGCGGATCGCCGATTGGGGATTGAAGACCTGATCGTCGCGTCTTATCGCGACGTCGCAACTCCCGCCGCTCGGCTGTTGCTGCGTCGTGACGGTCAACACCTGCACCATCGCGTCCGGATGCGCGTCGCGAAACGCCGCGAGACGGGGAATCAGCCAGCGCATGCCGAACGTCGTCGGCACGCTGATGCGCAGCACTTGCCGCGCGCTGCCCTTGCCGTAGCGCTGAACGATGTCCGTCAGCGCGTCAAGCGCGCCGCCGAGCTCCTGCGCGAACGCTCGCGCATGCACGGACGGGACCATCCGCTGACCGTCCTTCTCGAAGAGGCTCGTGCCGAGCCACGATTCCAGCGTCTGAATCTGGCGGCTGACCGCGCTGTGCGTGACGCACAGCTCGTCGGCTGCCGCCGTGAAGCTTCCCGCGCGGCACGCGACCAAAAACGTTCGGATTGCCGCCAATGGGGGGAGTGCCGACATGGCTCGTACTTTATGTCACGGATGCGTGAAATTTTAGCACTGTGCCCGACTTGCCGATTGACTACGATGCAAGATCGTCCCCAATCCGGAGGTCGACTGGTCGAAGAGGATTTTCAATGACTGCTTATGCGATCGTATTGCTGATCGGCGTCGTCGCGGGCGTCGTCAGCGGCGTCATCGGAACCGGTGCGTCGATCATGCTGCTGCCGCCGCTCGTGTTCTATTTCGGTCCGAAGCAGGCCGTGCCGATCATGGCGATCGCCGCCGTGCTGGGCAACGTCTCGCGCGCGTACGTGTGGCGCCGCGACATCGCATGGAAAGCGTTCTTCGCCTATTCGATCGCCGCCGCGCCGGCCGCCATGCTCGGCGCGCGGACGCTGTGGGTGCTCAAGCCGCAATGGGTCGACTGCGCGCTCGGCGTGTTCTTCCTGTCGATGATCCCATACCGATACGTAGCAAGCCGAAACGAATTTTCATTGTCGGCGTGGCAGTTGTCCGCAGCGGGCGCGGTCGTCGGCTATCTGACCGGCATCGTGTTCTCCACCGGCCCGCTGACGCTGCCGATCTTCTCCGCCTACGGGCTGCTCAAGGGCGGCCTGCTTGCAACCGAAGCAGCGGCGTCGCTCGTCGTCTATGCGAGCAAGCTTGCCGCGTTCGGGCAGCTTGGCGGCCTGCCGCTCGACGTGGTGATCAAGGGCACGCTCGTCGGCGCATCGCTATCCGCGGGCATCTCGATCGGCAAGGCGGTCACGCTGCGCCTGTCGACGAGCGCGTTCCACCGGCTGCTCGATCTCGTGATGCTGTCGGCCGGCACGACGCTGCTGTGGGGCGCTATGCGCTGATTCGAAGCCCGTGCGTCAGCCGGACCGAATAGCCGCTGCGCGCTCGGCGCGCCACGTGCCATTCGCGTTTGCGGCGAAGCCACGTTGCCGATTCGGCAACGATCCGGCAACGATCCGTTTGCGGCTCGCGCTGCCGTCGCGGAGTCGAACGACTCGCCGTGCGCCGGTCCGCTCGATTCCGCGATACGGCACACGCGATCGCTTCACGTGGCCTCGCATTGCGCCACCGATCTGATGTCGACATCCCCCTTTCGACGACTCGGCGCCCGCGCCAGTCCGGCCGTGACGCGAACCACGCTGCCGCGGCGCAACGGATTCGTTCCGCCCTACTGAGGACCGCGCGCCGCGGCGGCATGCGCGCCGGCTGGCATCGTCGTCGCGAACGCCGCGTCGCGCCGGCGAACACGGCAATCGCGCTTGCCACAATATTTTCGTTGACAAGCCAACGAAGGATGACGAAACTCATCGACATGGATACGCGCCTGCACATCGCCATCGTAAATGCCCACCCGCCAATGAACGCCCGTTGTGGCGTGTCACCGGGGGCGCTCGCGCGTTAGCTATCCGCAACATCGGATGTCAAGAGGCCCCCGCCGGAAACGGTTGGGGCCTTTTTCATTGCGCTGCGCTCCTTCCGCCGGCTCTATTCAGGAGAAGACGATGGACCAGGCAAGCCGGTTGTTATTTCGTCCCGATTCGACGCGGCACGACGGATATGACGCGATCCAGCTGCCGCGCATGACGCTTCACTTCGCGCTCGAGCCGCGCGCGATGATGACGTGGCTTGCGCGCAGCCACACCGAGATCCGCGTGCTGAGCTCGCGCGTCTGGCTCACGCGCTCGTACAGCGTCGACGACTACTGGCTGCAGCCGGGTGACGTGCTGCACGTGCCGCGCGGCGAGCGCATCTGGCTCAGCGCCGACGGGCCGTCCGCCGCGGAGGTCTCACTGACGACGGCGTACGCGCGCCGGCGCGGCTGGATCGGCGGCATGATCGACGGGCTGCTCGACATCGCGGCGGATCTGACCAGTCCGCGCCCGCGTTGACGCGTCGTGCGAGCAGACGCAGAGGCATGCCGCGCCGGCTCGACGCGACAAACGCCGTTGTGAACCGTTTGGCGTCTGTTGCTTCGCGCGATGAAGCGAAGCAACGGACGCCTCGCGAAAGCGACGGTGAAGCTCACCGTCGCGTCGCATAAATTTCGCGCAGTCGCGTCGGCTTCTATCATCAGGACCGCTATGCATTTCGAAGCCGAGAGAAGCGAAATCAACAAGCGGCCGATCGATGCCGGTACCGCGTGACGCAACTTCGCCCGTCGCCCGCGTCGGTCGAATACCGTCGGCCGTGCGTCGTCATCGGATGCATCGGATCGGAGCGCTCACGCACGACCGATCGAACAAAATCGCGCGCGCCCTTCGAATCGCGATGCGCGCACGATGATCCGTCGACGCACGACAACTGCGAACTCGGTTCGCGCGGATGCCCCGCCGACGGCCAGCCGCCAGCCGCATCGCGCACGTCGTGCCGAATCGCGTGACCGCGAGCACGCGATTCGTGCATGCAAGCGCGCACGGCGTTTCAGGAAAAATGAGGAAACGTTGCGCGCACCGGTTCGGTCCGTTCCCCGAACGAACGCACGCAACGCATGTGTTGAACGACGACGCCCCGATCGATGAACGGCGCGCTCGAAATGGCGGCGAAGCGCGCACGACAAAGCGCGCCGAAAACATCGCGGCCGGCGGGCACGTGCCGCACGCCGCGAACCGTTCGCACGCGACGTTACGTGCTCGCCGCGAGACGCGGCCCCGACGCGCCGCGCACGGCCGTCGACGGCTCTTCGTCGGTCTTTTGCACCTGCGCGCTCACCCAAGGATCGATGCCTTGCTTCTGCACCTCTTCGAGAAACGACACGCGCGCGCGCCAGTAATCGGCCTGCAGCTTCGCGTCGATCACGCGCTGCTCGGCGGCGAACAACTCCATCCGTGCAGTCACGAGCATCGACGCCGCGCTCTTCTCGGGAGTGGGGGCGTGACGCAACGCCCATCGGCTGATCCAGTTCAACATGCTTGCCTCCGTATTGACGGATGAAATCGCGTGGGGCGCGTCCCACCTGCGAAACCCTGCCCCTGCACTCACCTTCAGCTGCCACTGCGAAATGCGCCGATTCCCGCGTCCGCTCCCGGCACCCGACGGCCCCGACGCGAGCATTGTCTCTATCCTAGTGAGAGAATCGCGTTAATGCGATGACGACTTGCATTCTTTTACACAAGCCACCTTATTGCAACATCCTAAAAAACAACGATATCCCATTGATCCAGAAGAAAAATATCCGTCGAAAAATATATGTAAACACCTATCTCTAAAATCAACGGATTTGTAGCAGGAATTGGGTGAATTTCCGGATGTCGATCGTTCGGCAGCGCATGCTTTCGACCGAAACCTTACGCCGATTCTCATGGACTTTTTTCTTTTCATGCGATTGGCGCGGGCATCATGCGGCCGCAAAGCCGGCGAGCTTGCCTGCCGTGCAATCCGCCAGGAATCGCGCGAGGCTGGCCATGCAGCCGCATGTTTCGACCGCGTACGTTCGAACATGACGCCGTACCGGCATGCACGACAATGGGGCGTCGCGCCGTCGCAGCGCGCGAGCACGCGCCATTGCGGCATGAAAGTCCATCACGTCGCATTCGGCCGATTTCGATGCGCCCACTCGGTCGCGCCTGCGATACGGCTCGCCGTTGCTTTCGAAGATATTACGATCGGCAATGCGAACCATGCGTGACGGTCCACCACTCGCACGCAACTTGTTCGCCACTCGTGCGCATATCAAGCCGTCATTCGTGCGCGGCGCGTCGACCCGCCACGCACCGCATGTCGTCGCCGGCTCGGCGTCGCGTGCGGCGCGCACAACGCGCGCAATGCGTCAGTCACGCGCAACGTTCATCCGCAAGCCGCATTCCGTCCGTCATCCGAGCCCGCCTTCGTCGGGCCACCGGTAACCGAGCAGCCTCGAACGCGCATACGCGAACTCGCGTACCGCGCCGCGCTGATTGCCGCCGAACAGATACACGCGTTCGTCGTCGTGCCGCACATAGAAGCCGACATGCCCTCGCCAGCTCGTCGGACGATCGCGCGTCAGCACGGCGACGCATCCATAGGCCGGCTCGCTCAGCGCACGGCCCCACTCGAGCCACGATCGCGCGAGCGCCGAGCCCGTTCCCGATATCCCGACGCGCGCGAAACACCAGTTGACGAACGACGAGCACCACGAAATCTTGTCGTCGTAGCCGGCGAGATTCGTGCAGCCGTTGTATTCGATGATGCGCGGATTGCTTGCGCCGACCCTGAAACGCCGAACGCCCTGTTCCGCGAGCGCGACGGACATCCAGGCAGGATGGCCGGCATCGGCTTGCTGTTCGCCGTGCGCCGGCACGACGCTTTCATGCATTCGAGCGATCGACGTCAAGCTGAACTCTCCAGTTCGTGAATAGGCGGCGCACCGGCACGGGCGTCGACGCCGTTCGTTGTTCGTTGTTCGACGCCGCCAGGGCGCCGCACGCGGCGCACGCCCTTCTCGCTACCGGCAAGCGGTCATTTTAACGACTCGCCGACGAACGCGTACGCGGACGCCACCCGCCCGAATTCTCGCCGCGCTCGCTGCGCGAGCCGCCGCGAGCGCGATGTCGAATCGCGATCAATCGCCGCAAATATATCGTCCCGCCTATGTCCGCTATTACAATCCGCCGATAGCCGCCCAATAGTGGCTGGTTACAGTACGTCCGCCACGCGGGCAACACAACTCACAAAGCATTCAGCAACACGACTACTCGACCGGAGAATCGCCCACATGGAATCGATCAAACGGTACTTCGGCTTCGCGGAAGCCGGAACCGACTTGCGCACCGAAATACTCGCGGGCGTCACCACGTTCCTGACGATGGCCTACATCATCTTCGTCAACCCCGCGATTCTCGGTGATGCGGGCATGCCGAAGGAATCCGTCTTCGTCGCCACGTGCCTCGTCGCCGCGCTCGCATCGGTCATCATGGGCCTGTACGCGAACTACCCGATCGCCTGCGCGCCGGGCATGGGCCTCAACGCGTATTTCGCTTACACCGTCGTCAAGGGCATGGGCTTTACGTGGCAGGCCGCGCTCGGCGCGGTGTTCATCTCCGGCTGCCTGTTCCTGCTCGTCACGCTGTTTCGCGTGCGCGAAGTGATCGTCAATGGGATTCCGAAGTCGCTGCGCATCGCGATCACCGCGGGCATCGGCCTTTTCCTCGGCATCATTTCGCTGAAGACGGCGGGCGTGATCGTCGGCAGCCCGGCGACGCTCGTCACGCTCGGCGATCTGCACAAGCCGACGACGGTCCTCGCGATCATCGGCTTCTTCGCGATCGTCACGCTCGATTACCTGCGCGTGCGCGGCGCGATCCTGATCGGCATCATCGGCGTGACGATCCTGTCGTTCTTCTTCGGCGGCAACGAGTTTCACGGAATCTTCTCCGCACCGCCGTCGATCGACGCGACGCTGTTCAAGCTCGACATCGGCGCCGCGCTGTCGACGGGCATCATCAACGTGATCCTCGTGTTCTTCCTCGTCGAGCTGTTCGATGCGACGGGCACGCTGATGGGCGTCGCGAATCGCGCGGGGCTCCTCGTCGAAGGCAAGATGCATCGCCTGAACAAGGCACTCCTCGCCGACAGCACCGCGATCGTCGCGGGCTCGGTGCTCGGCACGTCGTCGACGACCGCATACATCGAAAGCGCATCCGGCGTGCAGGCGGGCGGGCGCACCGGCGTTACCGCGATCACGGTCGCCGTGCTGTTCATTGCATGCCTCTTCATCGCGCCGCTCGCGAGCGTCGTGCCCGGCTACGCGACTGCGCCGGCGCTGCTGTACGTGTCGTGCCTGATGCTGCGCGACATGGTCGACGTGCCGTGGGACGATGCGACGGAGGCCGTGCCCGCCGCGCTCACCGCGTTGCTGATGCCGTTCACGTACTCGATCGCGAACGGCGTCGCGTTCGGCTTCATCGCCTACGGCGGCCTCAAGCTGCTGACGGGCCACGCGAAGCAGGTGAAGCCGATCGTCTGGATCATCGCAGCGATCTTCCTGTTCCGCTACTTCTACCTCGGCGCCGAATAACGGCGCGACGCGCGGCGGCGAACGCGCAAGCGACTGCCGCCGCAAACGGCTCGTCCGCGTCTGGACGCGCGGGCGACGACGCAGCCGTATGGGGAACGGTAATGCCGCGCGACGATGCGCGATCTCGGAAGCCGACGCAACGACGGCATGCGCCGGGCGACAGATTCGTCGGCAATGCTTGAATTCCCAACTAGCCCGCCGCCCGCGCGACAGTTGCGCGCCGGCAAGACGTCTCGCCGCGATCCGGCGGCGATTGTCACGCGTGCGGCTCCCATGCGCGCTTGCTCGTGCGTTCGCGAGGCTGCTATGGCCGCGACAGAACGCAATAGGAACGTCACCGCTGACGCATCCGCACACCGGCGAGAGTCCGACGTAATATCCGACCGAAGGACGTCAACGAAGCCGGCGTCCTCACTGCGAATTCCATTCGGCGCAGACAGCGACGCATTCGTCTTTAGGATAACCGATCGAACGAAGCTCGACCGCGAGCGACCGATTCGGCGCGCGGCCAATAAGCTCGCTTGCGCGGCGGAACGGCTCGTCGGCAACCGATGATTCGACGGTGCGAGAGTCGACTGCGAAGAGAGATCCGCGAAACATGCAACGCCGCGACAGTCGCGCCCGGAAGGAGCACGTGTTCTCATCGCGACCATTCGAAGCGCGCCTGCGCGCTCGTCGACAGGCGGCTCGATAAGCGAATCGATTAGCGGCTCAAAAAGCGGTTCGATAAACGGCTCGCAAGCGACCGAACGAAGCCCGACGAACAACCGACGCAGCGCTCGCGCAAGCGCAGCCGGCCACGGCCACGGCCACGCAACGCAACGCAACGCAACGCAACGCAACGCATCGTCGCGCGCATGCCGTCCACTGCCGCGAATCCTCAAATCAACGACCCGCAGAAGCGAACACGCCCGCGTGTCGACGCAGGCCTGCACGCCGCATCTCGCAAGCATGCCGAACGAATCCGCTCCGGCTCAAAAAAAACGAGCGCCACCCGCGGGCAGCGCTCGTTCGCGAAGTCGGCGCAATCTAGCGCACGTTCGCCTCGTAAAACCTGACGTACCCGCTTCTCAACACCACGCATTGCGCGCGGGTCTCGGACAACAGGCGTCGCGCCGCGGCCTCGATACGGAGCCGGTGCGCATCGAACGCCCCCACCATATCCTCGAAGCGCGGCGAAGCGGCACCGTAATGGTCCTCGAGCGCCTCGGCGGTGATATGGCATTGAACCGGCTCGCCGTCGACCATCGCCATGAACGCGAGCGTCAATTCGCGCCCCGAATATTCGGGCGCATCGTTCGTGAACTGGATCTGCATCGGAACCGCCTTTGCCGTAGCTCGAGAATGCAAGAAACCGCGTGCCGCCGGAAGGGTTCGCCGGCCGGAAGCGCGCGGGCTGACCGGAGCGGCTGTCGTGCGGCGAGCGGCGCGCGCTCGCCGGATGCTCCGGTTGACTTCACTTTAGTCGCTTTCCGGCACGACACAAGATTTCGTCAAAAAACCCTGCGCGCGCGCAGGCTCACGCGCATTCTTCTGTCAATTGACCGCGCAACGGCTTGACTGCAGGAAGAATCGTGCGATGAATCGTCGTGGGAATCGCACACCGGATTCGACTGCGAATCCCGGTGTCAGGCAGTTGCAAACGAGAGGGAGCGATGGTCCGCGCCGCATTTCCGCGTGCGGTTCGTCGACCGGCGAACTCCGCTCGCGGGCCGTCGGGTTTCGCGCGAACGAGCTTCGATGGCCTTCGCTCGAGTCGACGCGCGCACCGCCGCGCCAAAGCCCTTTATATTGCGACGGGCATGCGGGTTATATGCCGATCGCATTCGGCAGCGCTCGTCGCGTCGCACAACGCGCGAGCCGATCGGGCCCCACGGCGCCGCGAGCGCGCTCGCCGTCGCGCCGCCCGCAGGCCATCCCGCTCACTTCTTTTCGTCCTTCGGCCAGACGTTCAGTGCAACCGCGCAAGTCGTCACGCCGAGCGCAATCGCCGCAGCGCCATATCGCACCGCAGCATCCTGGTCGAACAACAATCCGTGGATCGCCACGGCAATGCCGGCCAGCGAGACGAACGTCGCGATCGCGGCGAGCACCACTCTCAGTTCCGTCCGAACCATGATGATTCTCCCCGAACGGATGCATGTCGCGGCGCATGCTGAATTGCGGGGACCGTTCATGATTTCCGCATCGGTCCGGGCGGGGCGCGGCGCGTGCGCACCCTGTTTCCATCATTGCAGGCCGGGGCACAAAAGCAAGCGAAATTCGATTTGCGGTCGCACATCGCGCGCGGCGCTTGTATGATGGGCGTGCCCGCGCCGCCACGTCCACCGCTGCGCCGGTCGAGCGGAGCGCACACTCCGTCGGCGGGCCCCATGGAGACAAGTCATGCCGCAATCTTCCGTGCTGCCCGCCGTGGCGAGCCGCGTCGACCTGCTCGCGCAAGCGCACGCCCGCTCATCGTCGGTGGGCCTGCGCGCATCCGAATTGCCCGATTTTTCGCCGCTGTCGCGCACCGCGCTGCGCGAACTGATCGACGGCAGCCAGTCGCTGTACACGCATGCGCGCCCGGTGATGGACACGCTGCACACGCAGATCGCCGACACGCAAAGCCTCGTGCTCCTGACCGATCGGGACGGCGTGATCCTGCACAGCATCGGCGACGCCGATTTCGTCGAGAAGGCGAATCGCGTCGCGCTCTGCCCCGGCGTGTCGTGGGCGGAGGACACGCGCGGCACCAACGCGATCGGCACGGCGCTCGCCTCGGGCCAGGCGCTCGCCGTCCACGGCGCCGAGCATTTCCTGCGCGCGAATCACGTGCTGACCTGCTCGTGCGCGCCGATCGTCGATCCCTTCGACCGCATCCTCGGCGCGTTGGACGTGAGCGGCGATCCGCGCGGCTTCAGCTCGCACACGCTCGCGCTCGTGAAGATGTCCGCGCAACTGATCGAGAATCATCTGTTCGCGAACCAGTGCGCCGACGCGCTGCGCGTGCGCTTTCACGCACACGACGAATTCGTCGACTCGCTGTTCGCGGGCCTCGTCGCGTTCAGCCCGAGCGGCGCGCTGATCGCGGCGAACCGCAGCGCGCAATTCCAGCTCGGCGCTGGTTTCGATGCGCTGCAGCATCGCGGCTGCGACGAGCTGTTCGGCCTGTCGTTCGCGAAGCTCGCGCAGCATGCGGCGCACGAGCCGCTCGCGTGCTTCGCGCTGACGCTCGGCAGCGGCGTGCGCGTGCGCGCGCGCTGTGAATTCGCGGATGCGCAGCGCACGGCCGTTCCGGTGACGAGCCGCATCGCGCCGCCCCGTAACGCCGAGAGCACGCGCGACGACGATCCCGACGCGATCACGTTCGCGACGCTCGACACGGGCGATGCGCGCATGGCCGCCGTGCTGCAGCGCGTCGGCAAGGTGCGCGGGCGCGACCTGCCGGTGCTCGTGCTCGGCGAAACCGGCACCGGCAAGGAATGGCTCGCGCGGGCGCTGCATCGTGCGTCGCCGCGCCGCGACGGTCCGTTCGTCGCGGTCAATTGCGCGGCGTTGCCTGATTCGCTGATCGAAGCGGAGCTGTTCGGCTACGAGGACGGCGCGTTCACCGGCGCGCGCAAGCGCGGCAGCCCCGGCAAGATCGCGCAGGCGGACGGCGGCACGCTGTTTCTCGACGAAATCGGCGACATGCCGCTCGCGCAGCAGGTGCGGCTGATGCGCGTGCTGCAGGAACGCGCGGTGATGCCGCTCGGCGGCGCGCGCGCGGTGCCGGTGGATTTGCGGATCGTCTGCGCGACGCACCGCGATCTGCGCGGGATGATCGCCGCCGGCACGTTCCGCGAGGATCTGTTCTACCGGATCAACGGCCTCGCGGTGACGCTGCCGGCGCTGGCCGAGCGCTCGGACCTCGAGACGCTCGTCGCCCGCGTGCTCGCGCGGCTCGCGCGCAGCGAGCCGATGCCCGCCGCCGTGTCGCCGGCCGTGCTCGCCGCGTTTGCGCGCTGCCGCTGGCCCGGCAATCTGCGTCAACTGACGAACGTGCTGCGCACGGCCGGGATGCTCGCCGAAGGCGAAACGCAAATCGACGTCGAGCATTTGCCCGACGATTTCTGGCTCGACTGCCCGCAGCCCGCGCGGGAAGCCACGGCGACACCCACCGACGGCGACGCGGCCGGCGCGGCAGCGGCGTTCGCCACCGCCGCGCCGACGCTGCAAGCCCATCAGTTCGCGCTGATCGACGGCGCGCTCGACCGGCATCGCGGCAACGTGTCGGCGGCCGCGCGCGAGCTCGGGCTCGCGCGCAACACCGTTTATCGACATCTGCGCAGACGACGGCCGCCGGGCGTCTGAATCGTCGGTGCCGCCGGTGCCGCAGCCAGCCGCGGACGGCGAGCGCGGCACCGCGCGTGCGGCCTTGCGTACGATGCGCAGATGGGCCGCGCTGCGTGCGCGGCGAAACGCGCGAGCGCATCGGGTATCCTTGCGGCTTCATCGTCCACGACACCGCGCCGCCGCTTACGATCGCATGACCGAAGAACGTTCGCACTGGGTGCGAGTCGAGCCGCTCGGAGCCGGCTTCGACGCGCCCGAATCGCTGTCGCTGCTCGAAGCCGCGGGCTTCGCCGGCGTATCGCTGCCACGCTCGTGCCGCAACGGCACGTGCCGGACCTGCCTGTGCCGTCTGCGCGAAGGCTCGATCGTCTACCGGATCGACTGGCCCGGCGTGAGCGCCGAAGAAAAAGCGGAAGGCTACATCCTGCCGTGCGTCGCGATCGCGCAATCCGATCTCGTCATCGAGGTGCCTGACGCCGAATGAACGCACGCGCGGGGATCGTGCAAGGAGATCGCAGGTGTCCGCGCCGGGCCGCGCACGGCGGGCATGATCGCATGCCGCCGCGCGCCCGCCCGACAGCCGGGCCGCCGCCGATCACATGGTCGAAAGACATGCACGGCCGCGTATCGAGCACGCTTCGCTCGACAGTCGACACCACACCGCTCGCGCCGCGAATCGCGCCGACGCCGCGCAACGCCTGCGTGCACGTGGACAGACAACGGCCGCCGTCATCGGCTGGTGCAGGCCGACACGACAGGATCGTTGCTCCCCGTATGGACGAAACCGTCCGACACCCATTGATTCGAGCCGAGTCGATACCAGAGCCGCGTCGCACCCCAGTTGCCCCGCACCGTATCGCCGTACGCATAGCACGCGAGCTGGACCGTCGCGCCGTTCGCGACGGTGCCGACGACCGAAGCGGACAGCGACGGCGCGCTGCGCAGGTTCACAGGCCCCGGCGCCTGCACGGTCGCCTTCACGGACGGCGACGGTTCGGCCGGCCCGCCGCTGTCCTCCGAGCCGTAATTGGTGAGTGACGCCTGCACGGACACGCGCCGCTGATTGCGGATCGCATAGCCCGAATACGCACCGCCGCCTTCGAAGAACTGCCAGCCGCCGATCGTCTTGCCGTTCACGGGCACATCGCTGCCGCCCTGGCTCAGCGCGAAGTGCACGTGCGGCCCGGTCGTCTGCCCACCGCACGGCAGGCCGTTGCCGACGCGCCCGAGGTATTCGCCCTGGCGCACGCGCGTGCCGCTGCCAGCCTGAGTCAGCTGAACCATGTGGTAGTACGTGGTCGCATAGCCGTTGTCGTGGACGACCTTGACGATCGCGCTGCCGTTGCGCTCGCAGCTTTTGTAGAGAACGCCGCCACGCGCGGCGAGCACCTGACCGTTGCCGATGGAAAAGTCGAGCGAGTTGAACGGGCGGCTTTCGCCGCTCCAGCCATGCGCGCCGCCCGTCCAATACCACGCGGCGCCTTGCTGCCACGGCAGCGCAAGCCCCGTCTGCCCCGCCGCCGCGCTCGGCCGCGACGCGGCGGGCGCGCGGCCTGCATTCAGATGCGCGCGCTCGTCGCGGGGCAGCAGCTTCGCCGGAGCCGCGGCGGCAAGCGCATAAAACGCATCGGTGCCTTCGATGCCGACGACCCATCCGTCCTTTGCGCGTTGCGCGACGAAGAGCTTCGACACAGGGTAGGCCGGCGAGTCGTTCGGAACGACCTGCGTAACGGTGCCGAACACCCATCCGGCCTCCTGATCCGACTTGATCGGCTCGATCACGTCGTCGCGCGCAGCGGGCGCGGCCGGCCCCTGCTTGCCGAGCCGAGTGGAGAAAGCCTGCCGGATTGCCTGCTGCAGGTCCGTTGCATCGACGGGCACCGCATACGCGGCGCCGGACAGGCCTGCCGCCATCAACGGCACGGCCATCAAACGCTTGATGGAATCGGATGCACTACGCCAGACCATCGGGCCCATAAGAACGCCTCCCTTATCAGTGAACGTCGTCATTTCGACGGACGGGACCGACTGCGGCCCGATGCGGTGTCGTCGGCCGACGCGACCACAGCGATCCCACGGTGAACCTTGACAGCTCGATTCGGACTGCTTAGCAGCTTGACCAAACCGACAAAGCCCTTACGCCCCGGGAATCATAGTGACTTTCCTCTAAAAGTAAACCTTGCAATCGACAAATCGATCGGATTTACGAAGGCAGCCATCCCGCTATTTCATCGATATTGGCACCAGAAACGTATATTGAAATAGTGATTGTTTCCGATATGCGCATGAGAATTTATTCGTCACGAAACGGCGAATAAGGAAGGAATCCGAATGATGTCGGAGCCGGATCGATCGATCTGACCAAGCATGTCCGTCATGCGAACAAGAACACAAAATGCCTTCTTTTTCAGGCGCTTAATGTCACGCATGCAATGATCCACGAGAATCACGGGCAACCGAAGAATCGGCCGACCGGATCAGGAAAGATCGACATTCACCGCGTTCATGATGCACGCCGATAAGATGCGGTTCTAAAAAATAAATGCCGTGATTACATGAATCCGTTCGAATCGGCGGTTATGTAACCTGAAACACAATCGCATTGACCGGAGAATGCGACCGAACGCGCCATGTTCTAATTTTCCGAGATGCGCGTTCGTCCGCCGGTTTCGTTGCGCGAGCGACGTGCCCGCGATGCCGCCGTCCTACGCGCCGAGATACGCGCTGCGGATTCCGTCGTTCGCCAGCAGGTTCGCGCCGGTGTCGGCGAGCACGACCCGCCCCGTCTCGAGCACATAGCCGCGATCGGCGACCTGCAACGCCTTGTGCGCGTTCTGCTCGACGAGGAACACCGTCACGCCCTCGTCGCGAATCGTCCGGATGATGTCGAAGATCTGCGCGATCACGAGCGGCGCAAGGCCGAGCGTCGGCTCGTCTAGCAGCAGCAGGCGCGGCCGGCTCATCAGCGCGCGGCCGATCGCGAGCATCTGCTGCTCGCCGCCCGACATCGTGCCCGCCCGCTGCCCCGAGCGCTCCTTCAGCCGCGGAAACAGGCGATAGACATGCTCGACGCCCTCGTCGATCTCATGGCGGCTCGCGAAGAAGCCGCCCATCTTCAGATTCTCCAGCACGGTGAGGCTCGGAAACACGCGGCGCCCTTCCGGCGAGATCGCGAGCCCCTGGCGCATGATCTCGTGCGTCGGCATCGCGGTGATGTCGCTGCCCTCGAACAGCACGCGCCCGCTCGACGCGCGCGGCGTGCCGCACACGGTCATCATCAGCGTCGTCTTGCCCGCGCCGTTGCTGCCGATCAGCGTGACGATCTCGCCCTTCTTCACTTCGATCGACACGCCCGACAGCGCCTCGATCGCGCCGTAGTGCGTATGGACCTTCTCCAGCTTCAGCATCACTCCTCTCCCAGATAGGCCTTGATCACGCGCGGATCGTTGCGCACTTCGTCGGGCCGGCCGATCGTGATCGGCCGGCCGTGCTCCATCACCAGAATGCGATCCGAGACGCCCATCACGAGACTCATGTCGTGCTCGATCAGCAGCACCGCGACGCCGAACTCGCGGCGCAGCCGGTCGATCAGTTGCTGCAGTTCGACCTTCTCCTGCGGATTGAGGCCCGCCGCCGGCTCGTCGAGCATCAGCAGGCGCGGGTTCGTGATCATGCAGCGCGCGATCTCGAGGCGGCGCTGATGGCCATACGAGAGCGTGCCCGCGGGCCGGTTCGCGACCGCCGTCAGATTCATCCGGTCGAGCCACACGGCCGCGCGCTCGAGCGCGTCGCGTTCCGCGCGGCGATACGCGGGCGTCGCGAAGAGGCCGTGAAAGAGCCCCGACTTCACCTGCCGATGCTGCGCGACGAGCAGGTTCTCGACGACCGTCAGCGACTTGAAGAGCCGAATGTTCTGGAACGTGCGCACGAGCCCCTTGCGCGCGACCAGGTGGCTCGTCAGCCCGCCGATCGAATGGCCGTCGAGCACGACGCTGCCCGCCGTCGGCCGATAGAACCCGCCGATGCAGTTGAACACCGTCGTCTTGCCCGCGCCGTTCGGGCCGATGATCGCGAACACCTCGTCGCGGCGCACGTCGAAATCGATCCCGTCCACCGCGAGCAAGCCGCCGAAGCGCATCTGCAGCGCGGACACCTTCAACATTTCCGTCGTCGCGCTCATTGCGGCAGCTCCACGTGGGGGCGGCTCGCGGGCAGCAGGCCCTGCGGACGCCACATCATCATCAACACCATCACGAGGCCGAACATCAGCATCCGGTATTCGGCGAAACCGCGCGCGATCTCGGGCAACAGGGTCAGCAGGATCGCCGCGAGAATCACGCCGAGCTGCGAGCCCATTCCGCCCAGCACGACGATGGCGAGAATCAGCGCGGATTCGATGAACGTGAACGACTCCGGATTCACGAGCCCCTGGCGCGCCGCGAAGAACGCACCGCCGATGCCGGCGAACGACGCGCCGAGCGTGAATGCCGACAGCTTGATGCGCGTCGGATTGAGGCCGAGCGAGCGGCACGCGATCTCGTCGTCGCGCAGCGCCTCCCATGCGCGACCCATCGGCATCCTGATCAACCGGCTCGTCACGAAGAGCGTGAAACAGACGAGCAGCAGCGCGATCAGGTACAGGAAGATCACGACGTGCTCGCCGCTGTACTCGAGTCCGATCAGCTCGTGGAAGGTTTTCGCGCCCTCGACGCTCGCGCTTCGCGCCATCTCGAAGCCGAACACCGTCGGCTTCGGGATGCCGGAGACGCCGTCGGGGCCGCCCGTGATGCTCGTCAGGTTGTTCGCGAGCAGGCGGATGATCTCGCCGAAGCCCAGCGTGACGATCGCGAGATAGTCGCCGCGCAGCCGCAGCACCGGAAAGCCGAGCACGAAGCCGAACGTCGCCGACGCGAGCGCGGCGAGCGGCAGGCATTCCCAGAACGTGAGCCCGAAGTACTGGTTGAGAAGCGCATATGTGTAGCCGCCGACCGCATAGAAGCCGACGTAGCCCAGATCGAGCAGGCCGGCGAAGCCGACGACGATGTTCAGGCCGAGGCCGAGGATCACGTAGATGAGCGCGAGCGTCGCGACGTCGATCGCGCCGCGCGAGCCGAAGAACGGCCACACGAAGCCGAACGCGACGAGCGCCCAGACGATCGCGCGCTGCTCGCGCGCGCCGAGCGGCGGCGTCGCGGGCATGCGCACGGCCGCCTTCGCGCGCACGAGCGCGGGCTTGAACAACTGAAACAGGAACACGGCGGCGACCGCGATCCAGACCGGCCGCCAGTGCGCTTCGAGAACGACCTGATAGCCGTCGAGCTTCAGCTGAAGGCCGAGGATCGGCACCGTGAGGATCGCGGTCAGCACGGCGGCCGTCACCGCGTGCTTGAGCGATCGCACGGCCGGCACGCCGGCCGTCGTGCGGACGGAAGTCATCGCTTGATTCATGGGCGGCCTCACACCTTTTCGATGTCCGACTTGCCGAGCAGGCCCGTCGGACGGAACAGCAGGATCAGCACGAGGAGGCCGAAGGCCACCACGTCCTTGTACTCGGCGGGCATGTACCCGGAGGCAAAAGTCTCGGCGAGACCGAGCAGCACGCCGCCCAGCATCGCGCCGGGAATGCTGCCGATGCCGCCCAGCACCGCGGCCGTGAACGCCTTGATGCCCGCGACGAAGCCGATATACGGATTGAGCTTGCCGATCGTGAGCCCGATCAGCACGCCGCCCACCGCGGCGAGCATCGCGCCCAGCACGAACGTGAACGAGATCACGCGGTTCGTGTCGATGCCGAGCAGGTTCGCCATCCGCATGTCTTCCGCGCACGCGCGGCATGCACGGCCCATCCGCGAATGCGAGATGAACAGCGTGAGCGCGATCATCAGCACGATCGTCACGCAGACGATCAACAGGCGCGCATACGGCACCGTCACGTCGAAGTCGCCGCCGACGTGAATATCGAACGCGCCGGAGATCAGCACGGGCACCGACATGTCGCGCGCGCCCTGGCCGATCTGTACGTAGTTCTGAAGAAAGATCGACATGCCGATCGCGGAGATGAGCGGCACGAGCCGCGGCCCGCCGCGCAGCGGCCGGTACGCGACGCGCTCGACCGCGAACCCGTAGAGCCCCGTGACGACGACCGACACGACAAGCGCCGCGCCGAGCACGAGCGGCAGCGGATAGCCCGCCGACGTGCCGATCGCGGTCAGCGTGACGAGTCCGACGTATGCGCCGATCATGTAGATCTCGCCGTGGGCGAAGTTGATCATGCCGATGATCCCGTAGACCATCGAATAGCCGATGGCGATCAACGCATAGATCGCGCCCAGCGTGAGGCCGTTGACCAGTTGCTGGGCGAATTGAGGAAAGAATTCATTCATGCGGGAAGCTCCCGTTCGCGCCGACGCGCATGCATGCGCCGCCGCTCGCGAAAGCGGCGGCGCATGCAGCGCACGGGCGTCCGATCTCGATGCGCCCGCCCCGCGGCGGCCCGCTTGCGCGACGGCGCAGGGCCAGCGCAGGGCCAATGCGACCCGCCCCGCTCGAACGTGCAGCGGGGCGGAAGGGCGGGCAGATACTCCAGTTAGTTGGCGGCCGTCTTGGTCGCGTCCTTGTGCCACTTGTAGACGACGAACTTGAACGATTTCAGGTCGCCCTGCGCGTCGTACGACACCTTGCCGATCGGCGTGTCGAAGCTGTGCTGGTGCATGTACGCGGCGACCTTCGCCGGATCGGTGGTCTTCGCGCCCGCGATCGAATCGGCGATGATCTTCACGCCGGAATACGCGGGCATCTGGAACGTGCCGTTCGGATCGCGCTTCTTGTCGGCGAACGCCTTCACGAGCGCCGCATTGGCCGGATCGGCGGTGAAGTCGGCGGGCAGCGTGACGAGCATGCCTTCCGAAGCCGGGCCGGCGATCGCCGTCACGTCCTTGTTGCCGACGCCTTCCGGTCCCATGAACACGGCCTTCACGCCCTGTTCGCGCGCCTGGCGCATCAGCAGCCCCATTTCCGGGTGATAGCCGCCAAAGTAGACGAAGTCGACGCCCTGCGACTTCAGCTTCGTGACGACCGCCGAGTAGTCGGAGTCGCCCGCGTTGATGCCTTCGAAGATCACGACGGGCACCTTCGCCGCGTCGAGGTCCTTCTTCACCGCCGACGCGATGCCCTGGCCGTACGACTGCTTGTCGTGCAGCACGGCGACCTTCTTCGGCTTGACCTTGCCGATGATGTACTGCGCGGCGGCCGGCCCCTGCTGGTCGTCGCGGCCGATCGTTCGGAACACGAACTTGCGCTTCTTGCCCTCGGTCAACTGCGGCGCGGTCGCCGACGGCGTGATCATCACGATGCCTTCGTTCTCGTAGATGTCCGACGCCGGAATCGTCGAGCCCGAGCACACGTGGCCGATCACGTACTTGATCTTCTGGCTGACGATCTTGTTCGCCACCGCGACCGCCTGCTTCGGCTCGCACGCGTCGTCCATCATCACCACCTCGAACTTATTGCCGCCCGCGCCGCCGGCTGCGTTGATCTGCTCGATCGCCGTCAGCGCGCCGGCCTTGACCATGTCGCCGTACTGAGCGACCGAGCCGCTCATCGGGCCGGCAATGGCGATCTTCACGGTTTCCGCATGGGCAGCGGCGCCGGCTGCAACGAGCATCGCGGCGAGAGAGATGGACGAAAGACGGGACAGCATCATCAGGAGCTCCTCGATTATGTTTAGTCATACGGGCAAGGCAACATGACTTGCGCAATCGAACAACACCCGTGGACGAAACGACTTGGAGCACGCCCGAGACGGAAAGACGGACCTGCAGATGGAACAGCGCTTGCGGGGCCCGGCAGTGTCAGCCGCCGTCGCGAGCGACGGAGACCTTGGTTCGGAAAGACAACGTGATGCGTCTTGTATTGCGCAAGCGATTCGCCTGCCCCGCTTACCTCACTGCTCGTCGGACGGATATGCCGACAGCCGTTGGCAAGGCAGCCGAAATTATAGGATCGTTTTTCATCCATCTGACCAGAATTAACGGACGAATCAGGGAAAACACGCAGTCCGCGCGGCCTCTCGGGCGCTCGGTTGCGCCCGTCGTTCGCATGTTGCACCGCAGCCGGATTCGACGGCCGCGCGACCGTTCGCGCAACCGCCTCGCGCGATTTCCCTTTCGCCGCGGACGTTTATCGCGACGCTGCGGCGCACCGTAAGACGAGCCGAACCCGATCCGGACGTCGAGCGACGGCGGCACGCGATTCGACCTCCGCAGCGAGGTACGACCGCCCGACCATCCGAACGACACGAGCGCCATGCAATATCCGCCGGCATGCGCGCATATACCGGCAATTTCATCGGGGACATAGCAGGCATTTTGGAATTTCGATGAAATAATGCGAGCGCGCAATCGGTCAGCCGGCCCTTTCATTTTCCCGTCGAGCCGGCTTGCCCGGTTCAGGCGGCACCGTGCCGGCCGGTCGCGCGATTCGCCCGCCGTTCGACTCCGATCCAACTCCGATCCGGCGGAAATCGGCCGCCGTTCGCACCACGCATCATTTACGCTCGCTTCATGGATTTCGACGTCATCGTTCTCGGCGCCGGCATCGTCGGCGTATCGGCCGCGCTGCATCTGCAGGATCGCGGCCGCAGGGTCGCGCTCGTCGACCGCGGCGCGCCCGGCGGCGGCACGAGCTTCGGCAACGCCGGGCTCATCGAGCGGTCCTCCGTCGCACCGTACGCGTTTCCGCGCAACCCGCTCGCGCTGCTGCCCTACGCGATGAACCGCTCGACCGAACTCTATTGGGATCGTGCGTCGCTGCCGTCGTTCGCGCCGTGGCTCGCGCGCTTCTGGTGGGAATCGTCGCCGCGCCGCCGTGCGGCCGCCGCGCGCGACATGCTGCCGCTCATCGAACTCAGCGTCGCCGAGCACGATGCGCTGATCGCGCGCGCGAACGCCGGCGACCTCGTGCACGCGCGCGGCTGGATCGAAGCGTATCGGACGCCGGAGCGCCTCGAGCATGCGGCGCGCGGTGCGCGGCGCGACGCGAGCCGGCACGGCCTGCGCGTGGCGACGCTCGACGCGTCCGCGCTCGCCGCGCAAGAACCCGCGCTCGGCGCTGGGTTCTGCGGCGCGCTGCACTGGCTCGACCCCAAGAGCGTCGTCGATCCCGGCGCGCTCGTCAAAGCGTACGCGCGGCTCTTCGAGCGCGACGGCGGCGCGCTGCTCGAAGGCGATGCCGCGAGCGTCGAATCGAGCGGCGACGGCTGGAACGTGAGCACGGCCGACGGCGTCGCGACGGCGCGCGAAGTCGTCGTCGCGCTCGGCCCCTGGTCGGATACCGTGTTCGCGAAGCTCGGCTACCGGATACCGCTGCGCGAAAAACGCGGCTACCACATGCATTACGCGCCGCCCGACGGCGCGCCGCTGTCCGCGCCCGTCGTCGATCTCGAGCACGGCTACGTCGTCGCGCCGATGCGCGGCGGATTGCGGCTCACGACAGGCGTCGAGATCGCCGCGCGCACGCTGCCGCCGACGGGCGTGCAGCTCGCGCGCGCGGAGCGCATCGCGCAGCCCGACGTTCAGGCTCGGCCCGCGGCTCGATCCCGCGCCGTGGCTCGGCTTTCGGCCGTGCATGCCGGACATGCGCCCCGTGATCGGCGCGGCACCGCGACACCGCGGCATGTGGTTCGCGTTCGGCCACAACCATCACGGGCTCACGCTCGGCCCCGTCACGGGGCGCCTGCTCGCGGAAATGATGTGCGGCGAGCCGACCGTCGCGGACGTCGCGCCGTTTCGCGTCGAGCGGTTTCTGTGATTCGAAGCGGGAAGCCGCGGGAGCGCGGGGGGCGGCAGCGGCATTCGATACGCCGGCACGCTCGCTCGCGCACCGTGACGAGAAGCGCCGCCGCGAATGCATGCCCCATATGCGTTCCAACGGCAAAGGACCGGCCGACATAATCCGTGCATCATGTCGCTCGCCACGCGCCGCATGACCGATTCGCTATTCGCCCACTAAACAAAACCCGCGCGGCGGCGAAACTCAGGAGCGATATTGCGCGATCGTCGAAGCGCGACGAGCGCCTAATCGGTCATCGCGCAACGAGCAACGGGCTACGCCGCCCGCGAATCATTGCACGTTGAACGAATGGTGCTTTGCAATTTTCACAACGAACATCGTCTGAACAATCAATGCAGTCGAATCGAATGCACGAATAACCGAATTGCACTCGAACGCGCCGCGCGCAAAACGATCGCGCAAACCGTCTTCGCGTTGAAGCGAGAAACCTTGACACGCGGCGCAACAACGTGACAAAGCACTCGCCCGCACCGCATGCGCGCGCCGCGCGATGACGATCCGCAAACGGCGAATGCCGCGTGCAGCAGGCTGTGGCGCGGCTCGGACGCGTTCTCGCACTCCGTTCGCGCACCATTCGAGTGAACGATTCCGCACTCCACTTTTGCCCGCAAATGGAAATCGATTGTTTCTAAATCGGCAAAAAGTAATTTGAGCCAGACAGGATGTTTTTTCCGCGCGAGCGCGCTTACATTTAGCGCACCCCTCTAATGGAAATCGCTACGGAATCGACGGAAAGCAGTTGCAATAACTGCCTAGGCCGATACCGCACGAGCTTTAGGAAACGGCAAAATGAAGTCCTCCAAATCCCAGCCTGTGCTCGATCCCGCTGACGTTCACGTCGAAATCCTCGAACGCTCCGACACGCTGCTCGTCGTCCGCTGGGTCGAACCCGGCCGCTGCCACTACGGCGAGCAACGCTGGCGCCGCCGCTTCGCGCAACGCACCGGCACTTGTGCGCTGTCGCGCCAGGTGATCCACCGCGGCGACGAAGTGTTCCGCCCCGCCGAGCGCCCGGCGCCCGCCAATGCAGGCGCGATGATTTCCGCCGCCGAAGTGCTCGGGCACGCGAGCGGCAAGTAACGCCGCGCCACACCACGCGGTTAGAGCGGCGTCTCTAGCCTGCTTCTTGTCTTCGCCGTCTTGCGTCACTACCGTTACATCAATCAATGTAACGGTGTAAAGGGTGCGAACGGCGGAAACGCCGACGCTCCGCTGCACCGGGCCCAGGGCCCATTCGCGCAAACGGCGGGCCCGAGAACGCGCTGCCCGACGGCGCGCCAACGGATGGAGACGAAGATGCATGCATGGAGCGCGCAACACGTGCTGCCGCAAGGCGGAAAAGTCGCGGTCGTCACCGGGGCCAACAGCGGCCTCGGCTGGCAGATCGCGGAAACGCTCGCCGCCAAAGGCGCGCAAGTGGTGATGGGCTGCCGGGAGTCGGCGAAGGGCGAACTGGCCGCGCACACGATCCGCACCCGTTATCCGCGCGCCCGGATCGAAGTCGAAGCGCTCGATCTCGCCGATCTCGCATCCGTGTGCCGCTTCGCCGACGCCGTCACCGATCGCCACGGCCGCGTCGACATTCTCTGCAACAACGCAGGCGTGATGTTCCTGCCGCTGCGCCACACGCGCGACGGCTTTGAAATGCAGATGGGAACGAACCACCTCGGCCACTTCGCGCTGACGGGCCTGCTGCTGCCCGCGCTGCGCGCGTCGCACCGCGCGCGCGTCGTGACGATGTCGAGCGGCTTCAACCGGCTCGGCAAGATCCGTCTCGACAACATGCTCGCCGAGCGCGGCTACAACAAGTACCGCGCATATTGCGACAGCAAGCTCGCGAACTTGATGTTCACGCTCGAGCTTCAGCGCCGCTTCGATCGCGAGGGGCTGTCGATCCTGAGCGTGGCCGCGCATCCGGGCTACGCGGCCACGAACCTGCAGTTCGCCGGCCCGGCGATGGAGAATTCGTCGCTCGGCTCATTCGCGATGCGCGTCTCGAACCGGCTCGTCGCGCAGCCGGCCGAGGTCGGCGCGCTGCCCGCGATCCACGCGGCAACGGCGGCCGACGTCGTAGGCGGCGCGTACATCGGCCCCGCGCACCTGTGCGAGACCCGCGGCTATCCGGCCGACGCGCGCATCCCGCACCAGGCGCGCGACGCGCAGATGGGCGCCCGCCTATGGGAAAAATCCGAACAACTGACCGGCGTGCGCTATCTCGACACACCGTCGCCCGGCTCGCGCCGCGGAAACTCGCGCTACGACGCGACGTTCCGTGCGCTCTGAAGCATTTCGCCAAGCCCAAGCTTGCCGCTTCGCCCGCTGCCCCCGCAGCGGGTGGGCGGTTTTTTTTTGCTGTGACACCCCACCGCTTGCGGTCTGGATTTTTTCAATTTACGAAAAGATATTTCGCGAAAGCCAGCGTTTACCCGTAGGACCCCGAAGACTACGATGTAACCAATCGCTTAAGACATGGTGTCGAAAGCGAAATCGATAAAACATTCGGAGGTTCTCATGAAATCGCTCGTTTACGCTGTCGTCGCCGCTTCCGCCCTGAGCGCTTCGTTCGGTGCGTTCGCGCAATCCAACCCGTCGCTGAGCCGAGCGCAAGTTCGCGCGGAGCTGGTCCAGCTCGAGAAGGCCGGCTACCACCCGGGCGTGTCGAGCCCGTACTATCCGGAAGACATCCAGGCTGCCCAAGCACGCGTGCAAGGCGCCGCCGACACGAGCGGCTACGGTGCGCAAGCCACGCCCGTCGCGCACATCGGCGCGCCGGCCGCCACGGCTCCCCGCTCGCCGCGCGATTCGATCTACTTCGGTCAGTAAAGCAGCACGCGCGCTGCGCGGCCCCGCCTGATCCGGCAGCCGCGCAGCCTGAAATCCGCATGGCGCACCGGCCGTTTCCGCGCGCCATCGCCCCCATTCGGGCCCCTAACCTCCGCCGCTCCGCAAGGAGCGGCTTAGCCTGGGCGCCTGGCGCCTAGGCGCTTTTTCGGCTAAGGCGCAAGTTCGCCGCTACGGCGGCCCCGTCAATCGAAACACGGTCGATCCTTACACAATATGTAAGGATCGATTTTGTTCATGCGTGCCTTGCATGCACGCGTCGTGCGCGGGCCGTATCGAGCATCGGCACGGCCCCTCCTCAGCGCGCGGCATGACGCGCATTCGGCTACAAAAACACTCGCCCGCATCCTGCCCGGTCACATTCCAATCGACGCGAACCTCTCGATTTCGCGTCGACGTCGATCGTTTCGCCCGGCTCGCATCCGCTTGCCGAGCGACGCGATGCGGCGCGTGCTGCGTGTGTATTCCCACCGCCCACCATCTTTCCCGATGCGATCGGTGAACGCTCGTCCGGCGCCGCCGTCCGAAGCGCCGCGCGTTCGGCGCACTTCACGCGTCACGCGCCGGGCGCGACCAGAAAATCGCATACGATCCGATGCATCCGCGCGGCCTGCGGACTCGTGTCGAGTGCGCGCCAGCAACCGTGGACGAGCCCGTCGCCGTGCCAGAAGCGCGCGACGCCGCCCGCCGATCGAATGCGCTCCGTATAGACGCGCGCATCGTCGCGCAACGGATCGTGCTCGGCGCCGACCGCCAGCACGGGCGGCAAGCCGTCGAAGCGCCGCGCGCCGAGCGGCATCGCTTCTCGCGGCGGTTCGGCATCGCCCCAATAGAAGCGGCGATACGCGTGAACGTGCGCGAGCGTAAGCATTGGCGCGTGCGCCTCCGCCTCGCGTGCGGGCGATTGCGGCTCGAAGCCGAGCATCGGATAGACGAGCGCGACCGCGCACACGCCGCCGCCCTCGCACCCGTCATCACCATGCGCCGCGCGACCGCCGTCGCGCAGCGCCGTCGCAACCGAAGCCGCGAGCGTGCCGCCCGCGCTGTCGCCGGCGAGCCGAAGCGGCAATGCAATCGGGCGGAACGGCAGCCGGCCGTCGAGCGCCGCGACGCAGACCTCCAGACAATCGTCGAGCGCGGCCGGCGCACGATGCTCCGGGGCAAGCCGATAATCGACGGCGATCACGTCGAGCCCCGTGTCCGCCGCGATCCGGGCGGCGATGAGCGCGTGACTGTCGAGCGAACCGACGACGAAGCCGCCTCCGTGAAAGAACAGCACCGTCCCGCGCGCTTCGGAGCGCCGCGAACGATAGCGCCGCAAGCCGATCGTGCGGCCGTCCGCCGCGGCGAAGTGCGCGTCGGTCACGTCGATGTCCGCAGGCAACGCGGGCGTCCACGCCGCGGCGAAGCGCTCGTAGAGCACGCGCTGTTCGGCGATCGGGCGCGATGCGGCATCGTCCGGATACCACACGGCGACACGCGCGACGAACGCATCGATTTCCGGTTCCAGCATCGCGCGCCTGCGTCGGTTCGTCGATCCGCGTCGCGTCAGCGACGCGCGGGCAGACCGATCACACGCCCGGCGTAAGCCGGCTCGGGATACCCGCGCTGCCGCGCATGCAGATTCGCGATCCGCTCGGCGACGTCGGCGTCGAACGGCGCCGCCTTCGGTCCGCTCGTGTCGACGTGCAGCAGCATCTGTTCGCTCGCCGACACCGCGCCGTCGGCCCCTTGCGCGAACATCTCGAGATACAGATGCAGCCGCTTCGCGTCGTGCGCGAGCACGCGCGCATCGACCCGCACGCGCGTCCCCTCCTTGATCTCGTGCAGATAGTTGACATGCGCCTCGAGCGTATAGACGGAGCGGCCGCGCGCTTTGCGCGCCGCGTCGTCCAGACCGATCGCGTCGAGCAGCGCATCCGTCGCGAAGCTGAAGATCAGCAGATAAAACGCATCGCGCAGATGCCCGTTGTAATCGACCCATTCCGCGCGCACCGTGTCGCGGTGAATCGTCAGCTCCGTCGCTTGCGTCGCGGCCGTCGTCATCGTCAATCCTCGTAGCGCATCCCGTGGCGCGCCTTCACCGCGGCGATCGCCGCGATCACTTCGGTGATGCATTCGTCCCGATAGCGCTCGAGTTCCTTGATGCTTCGGTGTCCTTGCTGCTCGGCGGTGCCTTCGACGACGCGGTCGATCAGCGCATCGGTCAGCTTCGGCGCGACGAGCTTGGTCCAAGGCAGCTCCAGAGCGGGACCGAACTGCTGCATGAAATGACGCATGCCGGCCTCGCCGCCTGCCAGTGTATACGTGAGGAACGTGCCCATGAACGACCAGCGGATGCCCGCGCCGAAACGGATCGCGTCGTCGATCTCGCCCGTCGTCGCAACGCCTTCGTCGACGAGGTGCAGCGCCTCACGCCACAGCGCCTCGAGCAGGCGGTCCGCGATGAAACCCGGCACTTCCTTGCGCACCCGCAGCGGCCGCATGCCGAGCGCGCGATAGACGCCGATCGCCGCATCGACGGTTTCGGGCGCGGTGCGCGCGCCGCCCAGCACTTCGACGAGCGGCAGCAGATAGACCGGATTGAACGGATGGCCGACGATGCAGCGCTCGGGATGCCGCGCGCGTGCATAGAAATCCGTCGGCAGGAGGCCCGACGTCGACGACGCGATGATCGCATCGGGCTTCGCCGCCCGGCTGATCTGATCGTGCAGCTCGAGCTTCAATGCTTCGCGCTCGGGCGCGCTTTCCTGAATGAAATCGGCGCCGGCGACGCACGCTTCGATCGTCGAGACGAAACGCAAGCGCGCGGGCGACGCGCCGGACGCGAGCCCGGCGCGCTCGAGCGCGGGCCACGCGTTCTCGACGTTCGCGCGCAATTGTTGCTCCGCGCCGCCGGCGGGGTCCCAGGCGACGACGTCGAGCCCGTTCGCGAGCGCGCGCGCAACCCAGCCGCTGCCGATGACGCCCGCGCCGATCGCCGCGAACGTGTTGATTTCGGTGATGACAGCCATGAATCTTCGATCCTTGAACGAGAAGATGACGCGAAAGGGCCGATCCGGCGCGGCGTGCGCGCACGGCCGCTCCCGCAACGTTGTCCGGTGCTGCGCCGCGCTCGCGCTATGCGGATTCGGCGATCGCGCGCCGCTCGAGCGGACGCTCGCCGCGCGGCGGCAAGCCGAGCTTGCGTCGCCCTTCGGCCGGCGTCAGCACGCGAGCGCCGAGGCGCTCGACGATCTCCCGCGCGCGCTCGACGAGCGAGCCGTTCGTCGCGTGCACGCCGCGATCGAGCCACAGGTTGTCTTCGAGACCGACGCGCACGTGGCCGCCGAGCAGCATCGCCTGCGCGACCATCGGCATCTGCATCCGGCCGATCCCGAAACCCGCCCAGTGCGCGCCGGGCGGCAGGTTGTCGACCATCGCCTTCATCGTGCCGGTGTCGGCGGGCGCGCCCCACGGAATGCCGAGGCAAAGCTGGAAGAGCGGCGGATCGTCGAGGAGTCCTTCTTTCAGCAGTTGCTTCGCGAACCACAGATGGCCCGTGTCGAAGATCTCGAGCTCGGGCTTCACGCCCAGTTCCCGGATTCGCTTCGCGCCCGCGCGCAATTGCGCAGGCGTCGATACGTAGATGTAATCGCCGTCGCCGAAATTCAGCGTCCCGCAATCGAGCGTGCAGATCTCGGGCAGCAGCTCCTCGACGTGCACGAGCCGCGTCAATCCGCCGACGAGGTCCGTGCCCTTGCCGAAGCGCATCGGGTCTTCGCCCGCGCCGATCTCGAGATCGCCCCCCATGCCGGCCGTCAGATTGATGATGACGTCGACGTCGGCCGAGCGAATCCGGTCGACCACCTCGCGATACAGCTTCGGATCGCGGCTGCCGCGGCCCGTCAGCGGATCGCGCACGTGGCAGTGCGCGACCGTCGCGCCCGCCTTCGCGGCTTCGATCGCCGCATCGGCGATCTGCTTCGGCGTGACCGGTATCGCCGGATGCTTGCCGACCGTGTCGCCCGCACCCGTCACCGCGCACGTCACAATGACTTCCTGATTCATCGCTGTCGCCTCGTTCAGATTCAAATTCGAATTCGGATGCGCGCCGCCGCGCCGATATCATGGGCGGCGAACCTTAGGCTCAGAGCCCCAGATAAGCCTTCACCGCGGCAAGACCATCCCTGCCGTCGTAGGTCTTCACGCCGGCAAGCCAAGCGTCGAGCGCCTGCGGGTTCTTCTTGAGGTACGCCTTCGCGGCTTCCGCCGGCTTCACCTTGTTCATCACCGCCTGCATCAACTGGTTCTCCATTTGCGTCGTGAAGCGCAAATTGCCGACGAGCTTGCCCGCGTTCGGGCAACGCGTCATGTAGTCGGGCGCCGTCAGCGTATACACGCGCGCTTCGCCGTAGTTCGGACCGAACGCCGCGTCGCCGCCCGACAGATAGTTCATGCTGATCTGAATGTTCATCGGATGCGGCTCCCAGCCGAGGAACACGACCCACTTCTTGTCGCGGATCGCGCGTTCGACCGTGACGAGCATCCCCGCCTCGCTCGACTCGACGAGCTTGAAGCCGCCGAGCCCGTACTGGTTCGTGTCGATCATCTTCTGGATCGTCGCGTTCGCGCTGCTGCCGGGCTCGATCCCGTAGATCTTGCCGTCCAGCTCGGCGCGGTGCTTCGCGATGTCGTCGAACGATTTCAGCCCGGCTTGATACACGTAGGCCGGCACCGCGAGCGTCGCCTTCGCGCCCGACAGATTCGGCGGCTCGACAACGGCGATCGACTTCGAATCGAGGAACGGCTGCAGTTGATGCTGCTGCACCGGCCACCAGTAGCCGAGCGACACGTCGATCTGCTTGTTCTTGAGGCCTGCGAACGATATCGGCACGGACGAGATCGTCGTCGTCGGCTTGTAGCCGAGACCGTCGAACAGCAGCGACGCGAGTGCCGTCGTCGACGTGATGTCGGTCCAGCCGATGTCCGCGAAACGCACGTTGCGGCATGCGGCCGAATCCTGCGCGAAGGACGGCAGCGGCAGCGCGCATGCGGTGGCGAGCGCGGCGCCGAGTACGAGTGTCGTGGTGGACTTCATGGTGGCCTCCCTGTTCGACGGATTCCGCAGGCAATTCAAGGGGACGACAGGCCTGCACCGTGGGCTCAAAGTTAACGGGCCATATTCGCGGCAAGGCGACCGACGGCGACCTTTTCTTGCCTGTTTGCGACTATGCGTAAAAACCATTAGATCGACGAATCGTCAGGCATGGCGGCGATTGATCGGCATGTATCGCGCGACGCGCCTTGCCTGCCTGCGTCCTGCTTGCTACGCTCGGCCCATTGCTTCCGAAGCACACGCGCGATGCCAGAAGAGTTCCATTTCCTGCTGATGCCCGGTTTCTCCGCGCTAGGCTTCATGTCCGCCGTCGAGCCGCTGCGCGTCGCGAACCGCTTCAGGCCGAATCTCTATCGCTGGCGCATCGTGAGCGCAGACGGCGCGCCCGTCGTCGCGAGCAACGGCATCTCGCTGAACGCGGACGCCGCGTTCGCACAGATCGAGCATGCGCACACGATCTTCGTGATCGCGGGCTTCGACCCGCTCGCGTGCTACACACGCACGCTCGGCGACTGGCTCAAGCGCGAGTATCGGCGCGGCGCGACGACGGGCGGCATCGACACCGGCAGCTTCGTGCTCGCGGAAGCGGGAATCTTCGACGCGTCGCATGCGCTGACGCTGCACTGGGAAGCGCTCGCCGCGTTCCAGGAGCGCTATCCGCGCCTGAAAACGACGCAGGAGTTGTTCGAGATCGACGAGCGGCGCATCACCTGCGCGGGCGGCACCGCGTCGATCGACATGATGCTCGACCTGATCGGCCGCCGGCACGGCGCCGATCTCGCCGCGACGATCTCCGAGCAGTTCGTGCTGAGCCGAATCCGCCAGCGCTCCGATCGCCAGCGGCTCGAGATCGCCGCGCGCTACGGGGTACACAACCGCAAGCTGATCCAGGTGATCGGAACGATGGAGCATCACATGGAAAGCCCGCTGCCGTCCGACACGCTCGCGCAGGCAGTCGGCGTCACGCGCCGCCAGCTCGAGCGGCTGTTCAGCACGATCCTCGGCGATACGCCGACGCGTTTCTATTTGCGCCTGCGGCTCGATCGCGCGCGCGAACTTCTTCAGCAGACCGATATGACGGTCGCCGCTGTATGCGCGGCATGCGGCTTCGAATCGCCTTCGCATTTTTCCCGCACTTATCGCGCGCAATTCGGCGCGAGCCCGAGAAGCGACCGCAATACGCTGCGCTGAACCGCATGCTGCGCTGAGCCGGACGCGTTGCCGCAACCGCGATTGCGGCGGTGCAAAATCGCGCGCCGCCAGACCGTTTTCGCTTATCGAACCGCCCCTCGAAAATAATTCGAAATATCATTGAAAATATTCTGTAACATGTTCTAAAAATAGATAGGCAGACTAACGACGTGAAATTCCAGTACGGCTGGTCATTTGCCGAATAGAAAAGCAGCATTCCAAATATTTATTCCGAGGGGTTTGTAATGACGATGCTCATACAGCCATCGCAGCGCTTGCCGTTTGCTCCGCCCGCCGCTCTCTGGCGGTTCCCCGTCCCTCCACCCCGCACGCTTCGCGCGCGCTGATTCCTCTCGGCGTCGCGCCGCTTTCGTTGTTGTTTCGCCCGCCTGCACCGGCCCGTCGAGGCCGGCGCACGGGCCAGGTCGTCCCTGCGGTTCCCGTGGTTTCGTTTGTTATCCAAACCTTTGAAGACGAGGACAATCTATGCAAACATCCGTCAAAGCGTTGCCGTTCGCACTGAGCCTTGCCATCGGCCTCGGCGCCGCGCTGCCTGCGTGGGCCGATTCGAAGGCCCCGAATCCGCAAGAAGAAAGCCGCCGCGCGAGCCTCACGCGCGGCGTCGTGCCGCCCGTGGAGAAGGCCGGCAAAACCGGGCAGTTCCGCCCGGGCGCCGTCGCCGTCACGCTCGCAAGCCCGTCGTTCCACGCGAAGAAATCCGACGCGGCGACGATGGCGCGCGAGTTCGTCGCCGCGCGCGCCACGCAGCTCGGCCTCGACAAGACGGCGCTCTCGAATCTCGTCGTCGCGTCCGAACGCGCCGACGCCGATTTCACCGTCGTCCGCTTCCAGCAGCGCGCCGCGGGCCTGCCTGTCTACGATAGCGACATCGCCGTCACGGTCGCGTCCGACGGCCGCGTGCTGTACGTCGCGAGCAACGCGGTGAACGGCGTCGCCGCCGTGTCGAGCAAGACGCAGGCGGTCGACGAGCAGCAGGCGCTCGATCGTGCGCGCGCATACCTCGGCGTCGGCGGCTTCGCGAGCGTGCAGTCGCAACTCGTCGCTTTCGTCGACGGCGCGGGCACCCATACCGCGTGGAAGGTTCGCGGCAAGCCGCAGGACAGCCTGCGCGGCGATTGGGAACTGGTCATCGACGCGAACAGCGGTGAAGTGCTGCGCGCCGAAGACAAGGCATCCTATGCAACGGACGGAACCGGGCTCGTGTTCCTGCCGGACCCGCTGTCGTCGACCAAAAGCAGCTACGGCAGCACCGGCTACAAGGACAACAACGACGCCGACTCACCGCAATTGAACGCCGCGCGCGTGCGCGTGACGCTCAAGGATCTCGCGCAGACGAGCGGCGGCTACAAGCTGACGGGGCCGTACGCGTCGTGCATCGACTTCGATTCGCCGTTCGACAACGCGTGCCCGGTGCAGTCGTCGCCGACCTTCGACTTCACGCGCTCGAACCTGTACTTCGAAGCGGTGAACGCGTACTACCACATCGACACCTTCCTGCGCTACGTGAACCTCACGCTCGGCATCAAAGCGTTGCCCTATCAGTATTCCGGCGGCGTCCAGTACGATCCGCACGGCGAATCCGGCGCCGACAATTCGTCGTATTCGTCTGGCTCGGGCCGGTTGTCGTTCGGCCAGGGCGGCGTCGACGACGCCGAGGACGCGGACGTCGTGATTCACGAGCTCGGCCACGGTATCCACGACTGGATCACGAACGGCGGGTTGTCTCAGGTCGAGGGCCTGTCCGAAGGCACGGGCGATTACCTCGCGGCTGCGTACAGCCGCGATTTCAATCAATGGAGCCCGTCCGACGCGCAATATAACTGGGTCTACAACTGGGACGGCCACAACGAGTTCTGGCCCGGCCGCGTCACGAACTACAACGTCGGCCGCACGTACGCGCAGGTCCGCAATTCCGAGATCCACACGGCCGGCCAGTACTGGGCGTCGTGCAACATAGTCGCGCGCGACGCGATCGGCGGCACGGCGATGGACAGGGCATTCCTGAAGGGGCTGTCGATGACGAACAGCTCGACAAACCAGAAGGCCGCGGCTCAGGCCGTGCTAACCGCGGCGGCGGCTCTCGGCTACAGCAGCGCGCAGCTCGATGCGATCGGCAACGCGTACAACAAGAGCTGCACCTACGGCGTGACCGTGCCGCAAAAGCTGTAACCCGCATCGAGAAAAAGACCTAAGCGACAACGTACGCGGAGCGCGCGGCGCGATCTGCCGCGCGCCCTTCCCCACGACCGTATCTCCCTCAACCTGAGGAGATCGAACATGTCCAAGCTCCAGCACGTCGCCGCCGCGGTATGCGGCGCCCTCTACGTGTCGGCCGCCCACGCCGCGCCGGTGTGGATCACGCTCGCCGATCCCGCGTTCCGCGAACTGCGCCTGATCGATCCCGCCGCGACGAGCCGCTACAGCACGGCCGTCGCGACGGGCAACGCCGCACGCACCGAGACGGTCCACGTCGCGCAAATCGACGATTCGCAGCTCGAATCGCTGTCTCAGGCGATACGCCGCACGCGCGGCCACGGCCCCGGCTTCTTCGTCCACGCCACATTCGACGAAGCGCGCACGTCGCTGCAACCGAGTGTCGCCAAGCAGACGGCCGCGATCGACTACCCGATCACCAACTCCCAGCAGGTCCGCAACTGGATCTCGCAACTGCAGGCGAGCAACATCGTCAGCACGATCGTGTCGCTGTCCGGCTTCACGAACCGTTACTACACGACGTCGCACGGCGTCGCCGCATCAGACTGGCTCGCGCAGCAGTGGAAGCAGCTCGCCGGCTCGCGCGCCGACGTGACCGTCGAGCAGTTCACGCACACCAGCTGGCCGCAAAAATCCGTGATCCTGACGATCAAGGGAAGCGATCCGGGCGCGGGCGTCGTCGTGATCGGCGGTCATCTCGATTCGACGGTCGGCCGCACGAGCGAAAACACGCGCGCGCCGGGCGCCGACGACGACGCGTCCGGCATCGCGAGCCTTACCGAAGCGCTGCGCGTGCTGCTCACCAACCGCTATCAGCCCACGCGCACGCTGAAGTTCATCGGCTATGCTGCGGAAGAAGCAGGCCTGCTCGGTTCGCAGGCGATCGCGAAGCAGTTCAGGGCGCAGAACGTGAACGTGGTCGGTGCGTTCCAGCTGGACATGACGAACTACAAGGGAGATCCGAAGGACATCTACCTGATTACCGACTACACCAACTCAGCGCAAAACACGTATCTCGCGAACCTGGCGAAAACCTATCTGCCCGAGCTGACGGTGGGCACTTCGCAATGCGGGTACGCGTGTTCCGATCACGCATCGTGGAACGCGCAAGGCTATCCGGCATCGTTCCCGTTCGAAGCGGACCAGAACGACAATCCGTACATCCACTCCGCGTACGACACGCTCGACCGGTCGGACTCACAGGGCAATCACGCACTGAAGTTCGGCAAGCTCGCGCTCGCGTATGCGGCCGAGCTGGGCGGCGGACTGACGCCGTCCGCCAAGCGGTAAGCCGCGACGGGAGCGGCGCGCATCGCACGCCGCTCCCGAGCCGGAGCGTGTCGCCGCGGGTCAGAACGAGTGACGCATCCCGATGCGAATGTCGGCTTGCGTCTGCGTGCTGGACGGCGTGAAGCTGTAGCCGATCACGGCATCGACGCCGTTGGACGCGCGCAGGTAGTCGCCGGAGAGGTAGACGTCCGTGCGCTTGGACAGCAGATAGTGAACGCCGGCCGATCCCTGATTCCAATGATGGCCTTCGAAGCGCGTGTGCTGGTAGCCGGCGACGAAGCTGAGCGCCGGCGTGAACTGGTACAGGCCGCCGCCTTCGTAGACCTGCATGTGCGACGTGTTGCCGAAGCCCTTGATCGTCGTATACGTGAAATTGCCGGACAGCGTCAGCTTGTCGAGCGTGTAGCTCGCGCCGACGCCGAGCGTCCCCTGGCTGTCGACGTTCATCGGCGTATTCGCGAACAGGTCGGTGACCTTGCCCGTCGCCGGATCGACGCTGACGGTCGGCTGGCCGAGGAACGTCCTCGTGCCGATCATCGCGTACGGATCGAACGCATAGATGCCGGAAGGATTGTTCAGATGCGTGTAAGCCGCGCCCACCGACAGATTGCCTTGCGTGTAATTCGCGCCCGCGCTCCACGCGCTGTTGCGATGGAAATCGCCCGCGACGTTGCCGAACGAATACATCGCGCCGAACTTGAAGCCGCTGAAGTCATTCGACAGGAACTTGACGGAGTTCGGCAGACGGTCGCCGTTGAAGCGGTCGAAGTCGCCCTGGTGGATCGCATAGCCGCTCGCCCACGCAGAGATGTTGTTCAGATAGACCATCTCCTCCGTCATGTCGAGCTGATTGCCGAACGACAAGGTTCCCCAATTGTTCTGCAATCCGACGTAAGCCTGCCGGCCGAATTCCGCGCCGCCGAAGCCAAGCTGGCCGTTACCCAGACGAAAGCCGCTCTCGAGCACGAAGACCGCCTTCAAGCCGCCGCCGAGATCTTCGGTGCCCTTGAAGCCGATCCGGTTGCCATACGACACGCCGTCGTCGAACTTGAAGACGTGCGAGCCGCCCGTGTTGTTGACGTACGTGACACCGGCATCGAGAATCCCGTACAGCGTGACGCTGCTCTGCGCGTGGCTTGCGCCCGGCGCGATTCCGATTGCGAGCGCGATCGCGCTCATCACGGCAACATTCGATTTCTTCATTGTCGGCACCCCACCCTGCCCATTCGATAAGAAAAAAGATTCCCGCCTTGACCACGCGAATCCGCGACTATTGCTGAAACGACGCACCACTCCGACGGCCGTTGCGCATCTCGCACACAATCGGATGCCGTTGGCGAAAAATACAAACCCATTTTTCGCCCTACCCGTCTCCAGGCGACGTCGAATGGTCACGATGCGACGAACCGGTCCGAAGCCGACGTCGGCCGTCAGCGCGGCTCGCGCTGCAGGCAAGCGCAGCGCGCCGTTCGCGGTGGTCACGCCGCCGAGCGATTCGTCGACAAGCGGCGAATGCGTGCGCGACGCGCGTTGCGCGGCGCCCACAGCGGAGCGTCTATCCTGCAGCATCGCGGCGATTGTTCCGTTCTCCAGATTGACTGTGAACGTCATCCGCCGGAACAGGCGCGCGAGAGATTCGCTCACTGGTTCGAGAAATCCGCGCGTGCGGCGGTGTCGCCGATTGCGCCTCTGGAGGTCGGGCCAAAATACGCGTCCCCGCCCGACAGGTGAACGAGATGGGATGCCGTATTCATCAGATGCGGCTCTCAGCCGAGGAATTCGATCCGTTGGCGGCCTCGCACCGCGCATTCGACCTGCGTCAGCATCCCCTTCTCGCTCGGTTCGACGAGTTGCCCGTTCGCCGGCTCGAGCGCCTCGTCCGCAATCGCCCGTTTGCCCGCAGGCGCGCGCCGTGCCGCTGTTTCGATGCTGCTTCGATGCTGTTTCGCTGCCATTTCGCCGCCGGTTGCCCGACGCGTGCGCGTGACGCCCCACGCATTGGCGCGCCGATTCCAGCGGCGCGGCGATTCGGTTCTATCCGCATTCGATCCGGCTTGATTAACTTGTGCGTCGCCTCGGAAGCCCGGCACTCGCGCCGGGCACGAGACGCCATCGAGTCAGAGGAAACACATGTCCGTTCCACAACGTCCCCTTCAGTTCGTGCTGACGCTGTCGTGCCCGAGCGCGGCGGGCCAGGTCGCCGCCGTCGTCGGGCTGCTCGACCGGCATCGTTGCTACGTCGACGAGCTGACCGTCTTCGACGACGACCTCAGCGAGCGCTTCTTCGTGCGCTGCGTGTTCCATGCGACGGGCGACGTCGATTCGCTGCGCATCGACGCGCTGCGACGCGAGTTCGAGCCGATCGCGACGCGCTTTCGCATGCAATGGGCGATCCACGACGTTGCCGCGCGGCCGAAGGTGCTGATCATGGTGTCGAAGCTCGAGCATTGCCTCGCCGACCTGCTGTTCCGCTGGAAAATGGGGGAGCTGAAGATGGACATCGTCGGGATCGTGTCGAACCATTCGGATCTCGAACCGCTTGCCGCGCAGCACGGGCTGCCGTTCCGGCATTTCCCGATCACGGCCGACACGAAGGCGCAACAGGAAGCGCAATGGCTCGACGTGCTCGAGACGAGCGGCGCCGAGCTCGTGATTCTCGCGCGCTACATGCAGGTGCTATCGCCCGAAACGAGCGCGACGCTCGCGAACCGCGCGATCAACATCCACCATTCGTTCCTGCCCGGATTCAAGGGGGCGAAACCGTACCACCAGGCGCATGCACGCGGCGTGAAGCTGATCGGCGCGACCGCGCACTTCGTCACCGACGATCTCGACGAGGGGCCGATCATCGAACAAGTGGTCGAGCGCGTCGATCACTCGTACCGGCCGGAGCAACTGCTTGCGGTGGGACGAGACGTCGAATGCATCACGCTTGCGCGTGCGGTGAAGGCATTCATCGAGCGCCGCGTGTTCCTGAACGGCGACCGGACCGTGGTGTTCCAGTAGCGCGCACGGCGCGTTCGCCGATTCGCGACGGCCCGGATGCGCCAATGCATCCGGGCATCCCCGCCGGCGCACGCCGGCTATCGAACCCAAGCGAAGTAATAAGACATCCCGATCGTCAGCACGGCAGCCGCGAGCGCCGCGTATGGCGCCGCATTCAGCCACGTGCGGCGCGCCGGCACGACGAGTTCCATGTCACGCTGCATCTGCGTGGGGAAACGACCGCGATCCTGCCAGTAGTGCCGATAGACGAATACCGGCACGATCAGCAGCATCGCGATCAAGCCGTTGCGCAACGTACCCGCGCCTTGCAGGTCGGCGCCCGCGCCGACGTAGACAAGATTCGCGTAGCCGCAGATCGAGCCGAGCACGAGCAGCCACGTCGGACAACGGAACGGCCGCTCCCATCCGCCGCGATCCATCCGGTGAATCCAGCCCGACTGCAAATTCAGGAAGACGAACAACATGTAGCAGACGTTCGAGATCGACAGCACCGTCATGTAGTCCGACATCAGCAGCAGCACGAGGTTGAAGCCGAGATCGGTCCACATCGCGCGCGTCGGCGCGCCGTGCTCGTTCACGTGCGACAGGTACTTCGGCAGCCAGCCGTCGACCGACGCCTGGTAGAGCGTTCGTGACGAGCCCATCATCGACGTCATCACGATCAGAAGGATCGACAGCATCAACATCACGACGATCGCGTTCGCGATCCACGCGCCGCCGCCGACGATGCGCGCCATCGCTGCCGCGACGCCCGTGCCGTCACCGATGCGCGGATCGAGCATCGCTGCGGTGCCGAGCGCGCCCTGGAACGCCATCGGCACGAGCGTCATCACGATCAGGCACAGCGCGCCCGACCAGAAGATCGCCTTCGCGGTATCGCGACGCGGATCGCGGAATTCGCGCGTGTAGCAGACGGCCGTTTCGAAGCCGTACGAAGCCCAGCCGGCCATGAACATCGCGCCGAGCGCCATCACGACGCCCTGCCCGTTCCAACTGCCGAACGTGGCGGCGGTGAGATTGCCCTGCGCGTCGTGGCCGAGCGGCAACAACGGCAGGAGATTCGACATCGGCACGTCGCCCGTGACGAACGGCACGATGCCGACGATGAGAAGCGGCGTCAACGACGCGATGCCGAGAATACGCTGCGTGCGTGCGGCTTTCGATGCGCCGCTGTGCTGCAACTTGAACGTGATCAGCAACAGGATCGTCGCGATCACGAAGGTGGCGTTGACCCGCAGGGTCAGGCCGGGTTTGATGAAACCGAGATCGGCGAGCGTCCATTGCCAGTGCAGGATCGCTGCGTCGGCCGGGAACAGGCTGGTGAGCGCATAGCTTGCCGCGAGGCCGCAGCCGAGCGCGAGCATCGGCGACCACGCGAGCCAGTTGCACCACACGGAAACGGGCGCGATCAACTTGCCGTATCGCACCCAGCCGATCGCACCGTACACCGATGCGCCGCCCGATTTATGGGGAAATAGCCCGGAAATTTCCGCATAAGTCGCGCTTTGAATCAAACCCATCGTGATCGCGGCGATCCACACCGCCCACGCGGGCTGGCCGATCGTCGCGCACACGCCGCCGATCGTGAACAGCACGCCTGCCGGCACGCCGCTCGTTACCCAAAATGCGTCCTTCCAACTGAGGCCACGATGCAGCGTGCGGCCTCTTTCTTCATGTGAGATGGTTGCCTCAATCTCGCTGGTGCTGCGCGCGCGCAGTCCTGCTTGACTCATCCAAAATCCTCCTGTGAAGACTCCGCACAAGGGTACATTTTAACAACACTTCGTTGTGCGAGTCGAAAAATGTCAAAAATCCTGCGGGGAAACCCGCTATTTTTGCGAATTAGTTCGGATACCTTCGAATTTTCTCCCAACCGCTCAAGCCCGACCACACGGGCCTGAGCGCACGAACGTCACTGCGCGGAAGCGGTCCATTCGCCGACGCGATCGCCATGCGCGGCGATCCATGCGTCGGCCGCCGCTGCGGGCTTCGATCCGTTCTGGATCGCGAGCATCACGCCGTCGATCTCGCCCGGCTTCCACTGGAACTTCTTCAGGAACGCGACAACGGGCTTCGCCTTCGTTTCGAGCGCGGGATTCACGACGCTATCGACGTGTTCCGCTTCGCCGTAGACCTTCTTCGGGTCGTCGAGGAAACGCAGCTTCCATTTCGCGAACATCCAGTGCGGCGCCCAGCCCGTCACGACCACCGCCTTGTTCGCATGGATCGAGCGTGCGAGTTCCGCCGTCATCGCGCTGCCCGAGCTCGGCATCAGCGAATAGTTCAGACCATATGCCTTGATCGTGTCGTCGGTCTTGCGCATCACGCCTGCGCCCGCGTCGATGCCGACGATGCGGCCGGAAAACTCGCCCTTCTCCGCGTTCAAATCGTCAATCGACTTCGCTTTCACGTAGCTCGGCACGATGAGGCCGATTTTCGCGTCGGGGAAATTAGTGCCGAGATTGACGACCTTCGTCTTGAACTGATCCCAGTACGCACCCTGCGTGACGGGTAGCCACGCGGAGAGCGTCGCGTCGAGATCGCCGCGCGCGACGCCCTGCCACATCACGCCCGCCGCGACCGGCACGAGCTGCACCGGATAACCGAGCTTCATCTCGATGATGCGCGCGGCGACGTTCGACGTCGCGACGCTGTCGTCCCAGCCTTCGACATAGCCGATCTTCAACGTCGGCTTCGTATCGGCCTGCACAGGCGCGACGGCGGCGAGCATCATCGACAGCACGCCGCAACCCATTAGTTTCGCGAGGAATTTCATGATCGATCTCCTTGAGGTTGTCGGAAAGCGAAGGGCCTCTCTAGGTTCTTCAATCACAATTGCCCGGTATCGTTCTTTTACGACACGTTCTTGCGCGCCCGCGACGCGCTCACTTGTCGACGACGAGATCCGACAGCGGCTTGCTGCAACACAGCAGCACCATGCCCTGATCGATCTCGCGCTGACGAATGCCGCCGTTGTGCTTCATGTCGACCTGGCCGGACACGAGCTTCACCTTGCAGGTGCCGCACATGCCCTGCGTGCACGACGCGGGCAGACGCACGCCCGCGCGCCGTGCCGCGTCGAGCACGTGCTGGTCCGAGCCGCATGCGATCTCGCGATTGCTCTTTGCGAACGCGACCGTGAATTGCCGCGCCTGCGCATCGCCCGAAGCGTCGCTCGACGTATCGGCCGATGCGGCTTCTCCGTCGAGGGTGCGCGCGCCGTTTTCGGCGAGCGTCTCGAACGAGAAGCTCTCTTCGTGATAGCGGCTGAGATCGAACCCGGCTTCGTCGAGCATCTCGCGCACCGCCTTCATGTACGGCGCGGGCCCGCACGTGAAGACCTCGCGCTCGAAGAAATCCGGTGCGATCAGCTTGAGAAGCGGCAGCGACAGAAAGCCCGTCACGCCGTGCCAGTTCGTGCGCGCGCCGAGCCGCTCGCAGACGAACGCGGCGCGAAAGTTCGCATGCGTCGACGCGATCAGGTCGAGCTCGCGCGCGAAGATGATGTCGTCCGGCGTGCGCGCGCTGTGGACGAACACGATGTCGCGATCCTCCGCGAGATCGTGGTGCGCGCGGCTCATCGACATCAGCGGCGTGACGCCCGAGCCCGCTGACAGGAACAGATACTTGCGCGCCGGATGCCGTGCGCACGTGAACTCGCCCGCCGGGCCGAGCACGCGCAGCGGCGCGCCCGGCTGCAGGTTGTCGTGCAGCCAGTTCGACACCTTGCCGCCCGGCACGCGCTTGACCGTGATCGAGATCGTATGCGGCCGCGCGGGCGACGACGAGATCGTGTAACAGCGGTTGATCGTCTCGCCGTCGATGTCGAGCTCGAGCGTGACGAACTGACCAGGCTCGAACGAGAACGCGCGCCCCTGCGGCGAACGGAAGAAGAAGCTCTTCACGTCGTGCGTTTCCTGCCGCACGTGACAGCAGACGAGCGTCTCCTCGACGTCGCTCGTCCAGCGCTCCGGCAGCGCCTGCCAGAACGCGGGGCGCGTCACGCGGCTGTCGGCCGGTTCGAAATTCGCGGCATCTCGCATCATGTTGCGCTCCGTCGTCGTGCTATGCGCCGAAATGCGCGGCGAGGCGGTCGATGTACCACTCGCAGAACTTCTCGACGAGTCCTTCGGTGTACGGAGAATATGGGCCCGGCTCGTACGCGGAACTCGCCGCGCCGCGTTGCGAGAACTCGACGAGTGCGCGATCCTGGTCGTTCGTCGCGTTCCAGACGGCCGTCAGGTTCTTCACGTCGTAATCGATGCCTTCCTTCGCGTCCTTGTGAACGAGCCATTTCGTCCGCACGAGCGTCTCGCCGGCCGACAGCGGGATCACAGAGAACGTGACGATGTGGTCGCTCATGAAGTGGTGCCACGAATTTGGCTGCGTCCAGAACGACAGCCCGCCGAGATCGGCGCGGCGGAATTCGCCGAGCAGCTTCTTCGACGCGACCTTCGCGTCGAGCGTCTGCGATTCGCCGCTGCGGTCGAGCGGCAGCCGCTGCGTGCGAAAGCCCGTCACGTCGGTCAGGCGCTCGACCTCGACGGACGGCAGGCTCAGTGCTTCCCACTGCGCGGCGCGCTCGACGCAGGTGCGCTCGAACGCGGCCATCCCTTCGGCATTCGCGGGCGACGGCTGATAGCCGAAGCCGTATTCGTACAACGAAATGGTCAGCTCCGGATGGTTCGCGACGCAGTGATAGCACTCGCGATTGTTCTCCATCGTCAGCTTCCAGTTGCCTTTCTCGATGATGTCGACCTGCGCGGCGATCTTCGTGTTCGGCAGATCATGCGGCAGCAGATACGGCTCCATCGCCGCGCGCATCGTCGCGAAATCGGCAGGCGGCTCGTCGGCCAGGCACACGAACAGGAGCCCCGCGAGATTCTGCAGATGAACGGGCTTCAGACTATGCTTGCAGCGATCGAACTTCTCGCCCATATGCTCGGCGAACATCAACTGGCCGGTCAGGTTGTACGTCCAGCTGTGATACGGGCACACGATGTTGCCGACGGAGCCTTTTTCTTCGTTGCACAGTCGTGCGCCGCGATGGCGGCACACGTTATGGAACGCGCGGATCTCCATGTCGTCGTCGCGCACGATCAGAATCGAATCCGCGCCGAGCTGAACCGTCACGTAATCGCCGGGCTCGGGCACGTCCGGCTCGACACCCACCTGAATCCAATGCCGCCGAAAGATCGCGTCCATGTCGAGCGCGAAGATCTGGTCGCTCAGATAGAACGGGGCTTCGAGGCTGTAGCCCGCCTTTCGCCGGGCCACCAGCGCGCGGATGTCTGTCGATACTTTCATCGTTTGCTCCGGATTCCTTGCATCCATGGTGTTGTTGCCGACAGGCCTCGTTCAGTAGTCGATGAGCTGATGCTCGCGCAAATACGCAAGGATCACTTGTGCTTTTTCGACCGAACTCCCTTCAATTACGACGTTTCCGCCGCGGCTTTCAGTCGTCGTAGCGGACAGCATCCGCGCGTGGCCGGAGCGCTTGTCGGCCGCCGCGAGCTTCACCGGCTTGCGCTCGGCCGGACGCGTCGTCCATCGCGCGGCATCGGCCGACGGGCGCACCGCGGCGCGCGTCGCGCGCACCTCGCCCGCGCGCAGCCGCGCATACGCGTAGCGCGGCTGCGCATTCGCGAGCGGATGCACGGCGACGACGGCAGGCAGCGCCGCGTCGACACGCCTACGAACGCCTTTCGGCAAGAATTGCCTCAGCGTCGCGCGTCCCGCGTCGATGCCCACGTCGACCGCCGCACCCGCGAACCGCCAGCCGAGCGCCGCGGCGATGCGGTACGGCAGCATGCCCGTGTCGTATGCGCCTTCGGCTCGCGTGCCGGTCAACACGAGATCGTGGCCGCGCACGCGCTCGGCGAGCGCGGCGGCAGCGTCGTCGCCGTCCGCGCATTCGAGCACCTCGACGCGCGCCGCGCCGAGCGCGAGATAGTCGGCCAGCGCCGGGCAGCGCGGATCGCCCGCGTGGATAACATCGAGCCGCGCACGATGTTCGGCCGCCAACGCGCGGCCGATCTCGAGCGCGGCCGCATCGTTGCGGCTGTAACGCGGCGCGCCCGACACCGGATGGCGCCCTACCGACACCAGCACCGCGATGCTTGCCAGCTTGCGATTCGCGTTCATGCAGCGGCTCCCATGTATTCGCTTTCCCTCGATGCGGCGCTCGATCGCCCATGCGTGGCGCGAGCCGCGCTCACCGCGTCGATCAGCGCGGCGATCGTCGCCTGCGCATCGCCGACGATCGTCAGGTTCGCGCGCTTGACGATCGGCGCGCTGCCGTCGAGATTCACCGCGATCACGTGACGGCAATCCTTGATCCCCTGCAGGTGCTGAACCGCGCCCGAAATCCCGAACGCGATGTACACGCTCGCGTCGACCGTCTTGCCGGTCGCGCCGACCTGCTTGTCGCGCGTGAAATGCCCGTTGTCGACCGCGACGCGGCTCGCGCCGATCGCCGCGCCGAAGGTTGCCGAGAGCGTCTCGAACGCGGCGACGTCGGTCACGCCGTTGCCCGCCGACACGATGAAGTCCGCTTCTTCTAGCGCGACCTGCGCGGCGTCGATCTCTTCGAGGCCCAGGTCGTGGTAATGGTCGCCGGACGAAGCACGTGCGTCGAAAACGGCATCGAGCGCGCGCTCGAGCGCCGCGCCGACGAACGGCAGCTTCGGGTCGACGGCGTTCGGCGCGAGCAGCACGACGTCGGGCAGCGTGCGCGTCGCGAAGCTGCGTTTCGCGTCGACGTACACGCCGACGTGATCCGTCGCGATTTCGGCGACGTGCGTCGCGACGCTCGCGTTCGTGGCCGCCGCATAGCGTCGGCCGAGATCGCCGTCGCCCGTCGCGTTGTCCGGCATGAACACGTGCTGCGGCGACAGCGCCGCCGCGCACGCGCGCAGCGCATCGAGCTCGCGCTCCGGCGCGAACGCGCGGCGGTCGAAGCCGCGCAGCACGATCAGCGTGTCGGCGCCGAGCGCGCCGGCGTCATCGTTTAGTTCTCCGAACACGACGAGCGCGACTTCCGTGTGCGCATCGGCGAGCAACGCGGCGGCCGCGAGCGTCTGGCGCGCGTGCTCGTCGAGCGCGCCGCGCTCGCTGTGCGCGGCAACGAGGAACACGCGCTTCGCGTCCCGCACGACGCGCACCGGCTTCGTGGCCGTCGCGCCGTGCGCGTGCGGCGTCCACCGCGCGGCGTCGCCGGATGCGCCGCCCGTCTCGCCGAGCGTGATGCGTTTGAGTCCGGCCGCGGTGACGACGAACGGCCGGCGCGGATCGATTCGTTTGAGCGTGGTCATCGGGTCACTCCAGCGAGGCGGCGACGAGTTCGGCGACGTCGAGCACGTCGGGCCGCGGGCCGACGACGCCTTCGAGCATCGCGGTGCAGTTCGGGCAGCCGACCGCGACGACATCCGCGCTTACCGCGCGCGCATCGGCGATCCGGATGTCGGGAATTCGCTGCTTGCCCGGAATGTCGGTGAGCGGTGCGCCGCCGCCGCCACCGCAGCAGCGGCCGCGCATGCCGTGACGCTCCATCTCGACGACCTGGATGCCGATCGTCTTCAGAAGCTTGCGCGGCGCTTCAGTCTCGCCGTTGTAGCGGCCGAGATAGCAAGGGTCGTGATAGGTGATGCGCTTCTCGCGCAGCGCCTCGGCCGCCTGCGGCTTGATCTTGCCTGCCGCGACGAGCTCGGCGACGAACGTCGTGTGATGCTTGACCGTGTAGCGGCTGCCGAGCGCGCGGTACTCGTTGCGCAGGCTGTGCATCACGTGCGGATCGGCCGTCACGATCTGCTTGAACGACAGCGCGCCGAGCGTGCCGATCAGGCGCTTCGCCATCTGCTGAAACGTCGCTTCGTCGCCGAGCCGGCGCGCGACGTCGCCCGTATCGGTTTCCGCGCGGCCGAGCACCGCGTAATCGACGCCCGCGTGGTTCAGCACCTTCACGAGCGCGCGCAGCGTGCGCTGATAGCGCATGTCGAACGCACCCTCGCCGGCCACGATCAACACGTCGACGTTGCGCCCCGGCTGCGCGACGGGCGCGCTCAGATCGACCGACCAATCGTAGCGCGCGGCCGCGTCGTAGCCGCCCATCGTGCCCGTCTCGCGCAGGTTCGCGAGCACTTCCGCGCCCTTGCCGGGCACGGCGCCGTGCACGAGCGTCTGGTTGCGCCGCATGTCGACGATCGCGTCTACGTGCTCGATCAGCATCGGGCACTCCTGCACGCACGCGCGGCACGTCGTGCACGACCACAGCGTGTCGGCCTCGATCAGCGACGACACGATCGGACGCTGCGGGCCGCCGCCGTGCTGGCCGACAGGAATGCCGGGCGTCGGGCTGCCCGCGTAAGCGGCGTCGGTGCCGCCCGCCATCCCAATGACGAGATCCTGAATCAGCTTCTTCGGATTGAGCGGCTGACCCGACGCGAACGCGGGGCACGCGGCCTCGCACTTGCCGCACTGCACGCACGCATCGAAGCTCAGCAGTTGGTTCCAGTGGAATTCGGCCGGCTTCGCGACGCCGTACTCGTCGTGTTCGATGTCGGACGGCTTCAATGCGGTCGGCGGCGTCGCCGCGCCATTGCCGGTGTACGGCTCGCGCGTCGCCGCAAAGCGTTCCTGGCGCGGGTGAAACGCGAGATGCAGGAGACCCGCGATCGCATGCTTCATCGGCCCGCCCTTCGCCGCGCCGAGCGTCATCGCGAACGCGCCGACGCCGATCAGCATCGCGCAAAGCACGGCGAACGCGCCCGACATCGCGGCCGTCGGCACGAGCATGAACAGCACGAGCCCGAGCGAGAACGCGCCGAGCAGCCACGGCAGCGTATTCCACGGGCCGCGCGACAAACGCGCGGGCACGTCCTTCGCATGGCGGCGGCGCCAGACGAACACCGCGCCGACGAGCATCGAAAGCGCCGCCAGAAAGATCAGCTTGTCGAGCCACGGCGAGTAGATCGCGAGCCCGTAGTTGACGAACACGAGCGCGAGCGCGGCGAGCGCGCCGCCCGCCGTCGCGACGTGCGTCTTCGCGATATACGGATCGCGCGCGACCACGTGATGCAGATCGACGAAGTAACGCTTCGGAATCGCAAGCAGATTCGCGAGCCCGAATGCGCCGGGCGCGCTCGCGCGGCCGAGCCGCCAGTACGACGAACGCTTCGCGACCGCGAACGCGAGGCCCGCGAGCGACAGCCACAACAGCGCGGTGATCAGGATGGCCGGATTCATCGTCAGAAATCCTTCACGAGGCGCAGCGCGTCGTAGATCGCGCCGTGGATGTTGTGCATCGAGATGCAGTCGCCGACGCGAAACAGCAGGAAGCGGCCGTTGCCGAGCGCCTCGGAAAGGCACGGTTGCGGCTCGGCGGCGAACAACTTGTGCACGTCGATCTGCCCGCGATTGACCGACTCGGGCTTCAGCTTCCAGTACAGCGCGTCGTTCGGCGCGATGCCGTTCTCGATCACGACCTGATCGACCGCGCGCTCTTCCTGCTCCTCCGTGTATTCGTTGCGCAGCACCGCGATCTTCTTGCCGTCCTCTTCGTACACGCGATCGAGCCAGTAGTTCGGCGTGTGGATCACGCCCTGTGCGTACAGGCGGCGATAGAAGATCGGGAACGTCGTGCCGCCGCAGTCGTCGGCGATCTTCACGTCCGGCGTGACGATCTCGACATTCGCGCCGCGGCTCGCGATGAAATCGGCGACGCCCGCGCCCGCATGCGTGCTGACGCCGTCATAGACGAGCACGTTCTTGCCCGGCTCGACGCGGCCCGACAGGATGTCCCACGAGCTGACGGCGAGCCCGTCAGCGACGCCCCACGCCGGCACCTGATCGGTGAAGCTGCGCCCGCCCGTGGCGAGCACGATGATGTCCGGCTTCTCGGCCATGATCATTTTCTCGTCGGCTTCGACCCCGAGCCGCCGATCGACGCCGAGCCGCTTCGTCTCCATGTCGAACCAGCGCACGATGCCCGCCATCTGCTCGCGCTGCGGCGCCTTCGCGGCGAGCACGATCTGGCCGCCGACTTCCGTGTTCTTCTCGAACAGCACGACGTCGTGGCCGCGCGAACGCGCGACGCGCGCCGCTTCGAGCCCTGCGGGCCCCGCGCCGACCACGACGACCTTGCGCCTCGGTCCACGCGACTTCTCGATCACGTGCGGCATCGTCGCCTCGCGCGACGTCGCCGCGTTCTGCACGCACAGCACGTCGAGGCCGTTGTACTGGCGGTCGATGCAATAGTTCGCGCCCACGCACTGCTTGATCTCGTCCTCGCGGCCGTCGCGGATCTTGATGACCATGTGCGGATCGGCGATCTGCGCGCGCGTCATGCCGACGAGATCGACCATTCCGCTCGCGAGCAGGCGCTCGGCCTGGCCCGCGTCGCGAATGCTCTGTGCGTGCATCACCGGAATCTTGACGACCGACTTGATGCCCGCCGCGAGATGCACGAACGGCTCGGGCGGCAGCGCCATCGGCGGCATGCAGTTCGCGAGCGTGTTGTGCGTGTCCGCGCCGGAGCCGATCACGCCGAGATAATCGATCAGGCCCGTCTCGGACATCGCCTGCGCGATCTCCTTCAATTGCTCGTGACCGAGGCCGTCCTCGTGAAACTCGTCGCCGCACATCCGCAGGCCGACGCAGAAGTCGCGGCCGACTGCCTCGCGCACGGCCTTCAGCACCTCGACGCCGAAGCGCAGCCGGTTCTCGAGGCTGCCGCCCCATTCGTCGGAGCGAAAGTTCGTGCGCGGGCTCCAGAACTGGTCGATCAGATGCTGGTGCGCGGCCGAGATCTCGATGCCGTCCATCCCCGCATCCTTCACGCGCTTCGCGGCCGCCGCGAAATCGCCGATGATCCGCCGGATTTCCTCGACCTCGATGATCTTCGCGTTGCCGCGATGCACCGGCTCGCGCACGCCCGACGGCGACATCAGATGCGGCCAGTGCTCGCCGTGAAATGCGGAGCGGCGGCCCATGTGCGTCGCCTGGATCATGATCTTCGCGCCGTGCCGATGCATCGCTTCGGCGAGCCGCGCGAGCGGATCGACGATCTTGTCGGTCGACAGATTCACCGACTTCCACCAGCCTTGCGGGCTGTCGACCGACACGGGGCTCGACCCGCCGCACACGGCGAGGCCGACGCCGCCCTTCGCCTTTTCCTCGTAGTAGCGGATGTAGCGATCGCCGGGCAACCCGCCCGGCTCCGCATACACCTCCGCATGCGCGGTGCTGACGATCCGGTTGCGCAGCGTGAGCTGATTCAGCGTCAAGGGTTTGAACAGATTGGGATAGCGCATCGCGGGCGACCTCTTGCGTTCTCGTGAGCGTGACGTTGGCGTGGAAGATGTCGTGTCAGTGCGAAAGCGGCGACACTTCGAACACGCAATGGTCGTGGCCTTCGGCCGCGCATCGCGTTTCCTTCGATTGCGCGCGCGGCGCGCGCTTGCCTTCCGGCGTCGTGTCGTTGACCCAGTCCATCGCGCCCGCGAACCAGCCGGCGAACATGTAGCAGAGCTTGCCGACCTTGTCCGGCTGCGCGAGCACGAACGACGAATGGCGCAGCTCGATCTTCGCGCGCGCGGCCTCCGGCTCGGCCTCGACGATCGAGAACAGGCCCCAGCCGCGCTGCGACAAGCGCTTCAGGTAATGCTCGAACACCGCCATCCCTGCGATTCCGTGCTGCTTCGCTTCCTTGTCGCACCAGTGGTACGCCGACTTGTAGCCGGCTTGGTAGAGGATGTCCGCGTAGACGTCGCGGCCGAGCGCCTCTTCGACCGCCGTATGGTTGTTCGTGAAGAAATGGCGCGGCACGTACAGCATCGGCAGCGCGTCGGTGGTCCAGACGCCGGTGTTCGGATCGACGTCGATCGGCAGTTGCGGTTGCATCGTGTGACTCCGTGGGGTGAAACGCGCGGCGTCTTCGCGCACGCGCGGCATCGTCCGCGCGCCGTCGCTCGTTGCGCGGGCGCGTCCTGAATCGAATCGGTTGAAAACGAAGAATGCGGAACGCCTACGCGCCCCAGACCTCCTTGAACACGCGCACCCAGTTCTCGCCCATGATCTTGCGGATGCGCGACTCCTTCCAGCCGGCACGCGCCATCGCGGCCGTCAGGTTCGGGAATTCGCCGATCGTTCGGATGCCTTCCGGATTCACGATCTTGCCGAAATTCGTGAGCCGGCGATAGCGGCCCTTGTCGTGCGTGAGCCAATCGAAAAAGTCGACGCTGTAGCCCTGCGTGAAATCGGTGCCGATGCCGACTGCGTCCTCGCCGATCAGGTTCACGACGTAATCGATCGCCTCGATGTAATCGTCGATCGTCGCGTCGATCCCGCGCTTCAGGAACGGCGCGAACATCGTCACGCCGACGAAGCCGCCCGCGTCCGCGATCTCCTTCAACTGTTCGTCGCTCTTGTTGCGCGGATGCTCCTTGAGCCCCGACGGCAGGCAATGCGAATAGCAGACGGGCTTCTTCGAGAACGCGATCGCCTCCGACGACGTATTGCCGCCGACGTGCGACAGGTCGACCATGATCCCGACACGGTTCATCTCGGCGATCACCTCGCGGCCGAAATCCGACAAGCCGCCGTCGCGCTCGTAACAGCCGGTGCCGACGAGGTTCTGCGTGTTGTAGCAAAGCTGCACGACGCGCACGCCCATGTCGGCGAACGCCTCGACGTAGCCGAGGTTGTCCTCGAACGCGTGCGCGTTCTGGAAGCCAAGAATCACGCCCGTCCTGCCTTCCTGCTTCGCGCGAAAGATGTCGTCGGTCGTGCGCACGAGCGTCAGCAGCTCGCCGTTGTCGCGAATCTGCTTTTTCATCAGCGCGATGTTGTCGACCGTCTTCGTGAAGTTCTCCCACACGGACACCGTGCAGTTCGCGGCCGTCACGCCGCCCTTGTGCATGTCCTCGAACACCGAACGTTCGAACTTCGAAATGTTCAGGCCGTCGATGATGATGCTGTCCTGATGCAGCGTGCTCATGAATTCTCCAGTCTTGTCTGCGCGTCGGTCGTCGTGCGAAGGCGCGGCGTTCGGTTCAGTAGATCGGGAAGCGCTCGCAGAGCGCGAAGATCTCGCGGCGCACGCGCTGCTCGGCCGCGTGATCGCCTTGCGGGTTCGTGCGCAGCGCGTCGAACACCTCGAGAATCAGCCGGCCGACCTCGCGAAACTCCGCCGCGCCGAAGCCGCGCGTCGTGCCGGCCGGCGTGCCGAGGCGAATGCCCGACGTGATCGTCGGCTTTTCGGTGTCGAACGGAATGCCGTTCTTGTTGCACGTGATGCCCGCACGCTCGAGCGCCTGCTCGACCTGCGCGCCCTTCAGCCCCTTCGGGCGCAGATCGACGAGCAGCAGGTGATTGTCGGTGCCGCCCGTCACGAGATCGACGCCGCCCGCCTTCAGCACTTCGCCGAGCGCCTGCGCGTTCGCGAGCACGCGGTCGATGTAGATCTTGAAGTCGCCCGTCAGCGCCTCGCCGAACGCAACCGCCTTGCCGGCGATCACGTGCATCAGCGGGCCGCCCTGCAGGCCGGGAAACACCGCCGAGTTGATCTTCTTGGCGATCTCCTCGTCGTTCGTCAGCACGAAGCCGCCGCGCGGGCCGCGCAGCGTCTTGTGCGTGGTCGACGTGACCACGTGCGCGTGCTCGACCGGATTCGCGTGGCGGCCCGCGGCGATCACGCCGGCGATGTGCGCCATATCGACCATCAGCTTCGCGCCGACGCCGTCGGCGATCCGGCGGAAGCGCGCGAAGTCGAGCGCGCGCGGATAGGCGGAGAAGCCCGCGATGACGAGGCTCGGCTTGTGCCGCTGCGCGAGTTCCTCGACCTGGTCGTAGTCGATCAGCATCGTGTCGCGGTTCACGCCGTACTGGACGGCGTTGAACCATTTGCCGGACAGCGCGGGCTTCGCGCCGTGCGTCAGGTGTCCGCCCGCGTCGAGCGACATCCCGAGCACCGTTTCGCCCGGCTTCGCGAGCGCGAGCATCACCGAGCCGTTCGCCTGCGCGCCGGAATGCGGCTGCACGTTCGCATAGCCGGCATTGAAGATTCGCTTCACGCGATCGATCGCGAGCGCCTCGACTTCGTCCGCGAACTCGCAGCCGCCGTAGTAACGCTTGCCCGGATAGCCTTCCGCATACTTGTTCGTCAGCACCGAGCCCTGCGCCTCGAGCACCGCGCGCGACACGATGTTCTCCGACGCGATCAGCTCGACCTGCGACTGCTGTCGTTCGAGTTCCTTGAGGAGCGCGCCGCGCACGGACGCGTCGCGCTCGGCGAGCGATTGCGAGAAGAAGGGATTGGCGTTCGACATAGGGCGTCTCGTCACTGAATTTTGAGGGGCTCCGCAGCGGGCTCGAAGGCCCGCCGCGCGACGTCTTGGCGTCCCGCCGCAGCGGCTGCCGACGGCTCTATTCTTGTCGTTCGGATTTTTCGCCTATTGATGAATTCAGACGCGTTCTTTCCCTTTTCCGACATGTTCGTCACTTTTGAACAAGTGACCGGTCGTGCGTTTTTGCGGTAGCCGCCGCGACCGAGGCGGCCGCCGCAGCCGCGGCGCGGCGGCGGCTGGCGGCCGGCACTGGCCCGGTGCCGCCGCTGCACTCGGGCGGCGCAGCCGCTCACGGTTACGGTGCGGTGCAGCGAAAGGCCGCCGACAGGCGGCCGCCCGGATCTAGGGTTTAGCCGTATGGCACGCTTGTTGCGCTCGATTTCACAATACGCGAGCCGAGCGCCCCGGCCGCATCAAGATCAGATCCAAGGAACGCTTCCCCATGTCGCCCGACCGCACTGCGTCGCTGTCTCATTTCGCGTTCATGCCGCTGCCCAACTTCACGATGATCGCGTTCACGAACGCGATCGAAGTGCTCAGGATGGCCAACTACCTGAGCGGGCAGCCGCTTTACCGCTGGTCGATCGTCAGCCCGGAAGGCGGCTTGGTCACGGCGAGCAACGGACTCGCGGTCGACACCGGCCCGGCCGACTGCGTCGGGCAACCGGACATCGTGTTCGTCTGCGGCGGCGTCGACGTGCAGCGCGCGACGCAGCCCGAGCATCTCGCGACGCTGCGCCGCTTCGCGCGCGCGGGCGTCGCGCTCGGCAGCCTGTGCACCGGCACCTACGCGCTCGCGAAGGCGGGGCTCCTCGCCGGCTATGCGTGCGCGATCCACTGGGAAAACCTCTCGGCGCTGAAGGAAGAATTTCCGGACACCCGCTTTCTGAAAGAGCTGTTCGTGATCGATCGCGATCGCGTGACCTGCACGGGCGGCGTCGCGCCGCTCGACATGATGCTGAACCTGATCGCCGCGCGCATCGGCACCGCGCGCGTCACGCAGATCGCCGAGCAGTTCATCGTCGAGCACGTGCGCGACACGAGCGCGCAGCAACGAATGCCGCTCGTCGCGCGGCTCGGTTCCGCGAACAAGTCGCTGTTCGAGGTGATCGCGCTGATGGAGAACAACATCGAAGAGCCGCTGTCGCGCGAAGAGCTCGCGCGGCTCGCGAACATGTCGCAGCGGCAGTTGCAGCGCCTTTTCCGCGAGCATCTCGGGATGACGCCGACGCACTACTACCTGACGCTGCGCCTGCGCCGCGCGCGCGAGCTGCTGCTGCAAACCGACATGTCGATCATGCACATCACGATGGCGTGCGGCTTCCAGTCCGCGTGTCACTTCAGCAAGAGCTATCGCGACGCGTTCGGCACCGCGCCGACGCGCGAACGCCGCAAGCAGGTTGCGCCGCTCGCGCAACCCGCGATGCCGGGCGGCGCACCCGCGCCGGCGATGATGTTGCACGCCTGAGCGCGCTCGTCCGCGCGAGCGGCGCCGGATTCGGCGGCTCCGGCTCCATTGGCAACTTCGCTTTTCGTCGGACTTCGCACCCCAAAACGAATGGCCCGCCGGCTCTGCGAACCGGCGGGCCATGTTCGTCGCCCGGCAGGACACCCGATCGCGGCGGGCCGCCTATGCGCGCATCATGCGGCCTTCAGCATCCCGTGCGGATCGATGACGAATTTGCGCGGCGCGCCGCCGTCGAACTTCTTGTAGCCTTCCGGCGCATCGTCGAGCGAGATCACCGCGACGTTGACGATCTTCGCGATCGGCAACCGGTCGAACAGAATCGCCTGCATCAGGTTGCGGTTGTATTTGAGGACGGGCGTCTGGCCGGTATGGAACGAGTGCGACTTCGCCCAGCCCAAACCGAAGCGGATGCTCAGGCTGCCGTGCTTCGCGGCGACGTCGGCGGCGCCCGGATCGTCGGTCACGTACAGCCCCGGAATGCCGATCGCGCCGGCGGGCCGCGTGATTTCCATCAGCGAGTTCAGCACCGTCGCGGGCGCTTCCTCCGCATGGCCTGACGAACCGTGGCCGTGCGCCTCGAAGCCGACGCAGTCGACCGCGCAATCGATCTCCGGCTTGCCGAGGATCTGCTCGATCTGCTCGCCGAGCGTCGCGTCCTTCGACAAATCGACAACCTCGAAGCCCATCGCCTTCGCATGCGCGAGACGCTCGGCGTTCATGTCGCCGACGATCGTGCACGCGGCGCCGAGCAGGCGCGCCGACGCGGCGGCTGCCATCCCGACAGGGCCCGCGCCCGCGACGTAGACGGTCGAGCCGGGCTTCACGCCGGCCGACACCGCGCCGTGATAGCCCGTCGGCAGGATGTCGGACAGGCAGGTGAGATCGCGGATCTTCGCCATCGCCTGATCGCGGTCGGGGAACTTCAGCAGGTTGAAATCGGCGTAAGGCACGAGCACGTATTCGGCCTGGCCGCCGATCCAGCCGCCCATGTCGACGTAGCCGTACGCGCCGCCCGCGCGCGACGGGTTCACGTTCAGGCACACGCCCGTGTGCTGCTCCTTGCACATCGCGCAGCGGCCGCACGCGACGTTGAACGGCACCGACACGAGATCGCCGATCTTCAGCGTCTCGACGTCGCGGCCGACTTCGATCACCTCGCCCGTGATCTCGTGACCGAGCACGAGGCCGACGGGCGCCGTCGTGCGGCCGCGCACCATGTGCTGATCGGAGCCGCAGATATTCGTGCTGACCACCTTCAGGATCACGCCGTGGCCGATCGCGCGACCGCTCGGATCGACCATCTTCGGGTAGTCGATCTTCTGCACCTCGACCTTGCCCGGCCCCTGATACACGACACCTCGGTTGCTGCTCATCGCATTGTCTCCATGTCTCGTTGGCGGTGCGCCGCGCCTCGCCCGGCCCGCGCGCTCGGGCGCGTCGGACGGGCTTGCAGCGAGCTTTCCGAGGGTAGTCCGCGAGCCGGGGGGGCGAGCGTCCAAAAACCGACATCGGCTTGGCTGCGGCCGACATCGGAGCGGTAACGGTGGAGGGCAATGGCGATGGCGCTGGTGACTGAGGCGGCGGTGACTGAGGCGGCGGCGACGATCTGCGATCTGCGATCTGCGATCTGCGTGCTGCGTGCTGCGTGCTGCGTGCTGCGTGCTGCGTGCTGCGTGCTGCGTGCTGCGTGCAGTGGGCAGTGGGCAGTGGGCAGTGGATAGTAATCGGCGATTTGCGATTTGCGATTTGCGATTTGCGGCGTGAGCCGTGCGACATGCAATCGCCTCGGCATAACGCACGCATTGCGCCAAGCGGCGTCATGCTGCACGACGCAATGCGTGCGTCGCAACATCTTGCGTCCGGTGCGCGTCAACCGCCGAGCGGCCCGTCCGTATCGCCCGGCTCGACAACAGGCGACGCGAGCCGATGCGCGATGCCCGGCGGCTCCGCGATGACGCCGAGCATCAGCTCGGCAATCGCCAAGCCGGACGCTTGCCCGGTAGGCTGCACCACCGCGGTCGCCCGGTGCGGAAACGAGATGTCGCGCGACACGCCGTCGTAGACGATCAGCGATATGTCGTCGACGAAGCGCCTGCCGCTCTCGACGATCGCCCGGAACGCGCCCGCGCCGGCGATGTTGTTGTCGACGACAAGCGCGCTCGGCTGGCTCGGAAGCGCGAGCAAAGCCTGCGTCGCATCGTAGCCGCCGTCGCGCGTGAATGCGCATTCGCGAAACAGCGCGGAATCGAGCTCGATCCCCGCTTCGCGCAGCGCGCGCTCGAAGCCCGCGCGCCGCTGCGCGGCGAAGTTCAGCGTCTGCGGCGCACACGCGAGCGCGATGCGCTGATGCCCGAACACGATCAGCCGCTGCACAGCCGCGTGCGCGCCCGCCTCGTTGTCGAAATCGAACCACGCATACGGCGCAGCGCTGGCGGTCCAGCCATATGCGACGAACGGAAATTCGCGCTCCTGAAGAAAACGGATTCTCGGATCGTCAACGAACATTCGCCGCGTCCCGTCGTTCGACATGCCGCGAGCGCCTCGTCACCGGCCGCCGTCGTTCTCCCGAATCACCGCCTCCGCCGCCGCGTCGGCCTCGCCCGCATACCCGTCGTGCACCTGCGTGCGCAAGCCCGGCAGCGGCGCCTCGCCGTCGAGCAGATGCCCGCCCCGCTCCTTCGTGCGGACCGTCGCCTTCATCGACAGCCCCACCCGCAGCGGATGCGCCGCCAGCTCCGACGGCTCCAGCGAGATCACCACCGGCACCCGCTGCACCACCTTGATCCAGTTCCCCGCCGCGTTCTGCGGCGGCAGCATCGAGAACGCGCTCCCCGTCCCCGCCGAGAACCCCTCCACCCGGCCCCGATACGTCACCCGCGCGCCGTACAGGTCCGACTCGAGCTGCACCGGCTGCCCCACCCGCATGTGCCGGATCTGCCCTTCCTTGAAGTTCGCCTCCACCCACACCTGCCGCAGTTGCACCACCGACATCAGCGGCACCCCCGGCCCCACCTGCTGCCCGATCTGCACCGACCGCTGCCCGACCGTCCCGTCCACCGGCGACACGATCGTCGTGCGCTTCAGGTTCCGGTACGCGAGCTTGAACTGCGCGCCCGCCTGCTGCACCGCCGGGTTCTGCCCGGCCGGCCGCTCGCTGCCCAGCGCGCGCGCCGCGTCCAGCTGCGCCTGCGCGCCCGCCAGCGCCGCCTGCGCGTTCGCCAGCGACGACTTCGCCCGCGCCAGCTCCTCCGGCGCCACCACCTCCACCGACGCCCCCACCCGCGCCCGGTACGCCTGCTGCGCGAGCTTCAGGTCCGCCTCCCGCGCCTTCACCGTCTCTTCGTACATCCCCATCGACAGCCGCGTGTTCGCCACCTGCCGCACCGCCTGCGCGAGCTGCGCCCGCGCCTGCGCGTACGCCGCCGACGCGTCCGCGTCGTCGAGCTTCACCAGCACCTGCCCCGCCTTCACCCGCTGCGTGTCCGTCACCAGGATGTCGGTCACCGTCCCCTGAATCTGCGCGGCGATCTGCACGACGTTGCCCGCCACGTACGCGTCGTCGGTCTCCTCGCTAAAGCGGCCGACGAGGAACCAGTAGAGCGCCGCCGCGAGCGCGACGATCGCCAGCAGTCCGAAGAACAGCGTGAAGCGGCGGCGGCGCGTCGCGCGGCGCGCGGCGAGCGACGCGGCCGCGTCGGGATGCGCGTGCTCGGACGCCGGCGTCGCGTGCGCGCCGTCCGCGGTCGTCGTATCGTTCGGCGCCTTGGCGCGCCGGGTGTGAGTGGCGGTGTCGTTCAAGGTCTTCGCGTGCGTGATGTCGGTGGCGCTATCGTGCGTTGGCCGGGCATGCCCGGGCGGCGTCGCGGATCGCTCCGGAGGGCTTCGATGTTCGGTTGCAGTGTCGGTTGAATCTCTCGTATTCACAATGGAGGTGGCGCTCGTGGTGATGTCTTCCTACTTGATGGTGCTCGATGCGTTGATGCCCGATGCACCCGCGCTCGATGCGTTCGTGCCTGATGCATGCGCGCTCGACGCTCCCGAATAGCATTGCATCGCCCGCCGAAGCATGCATCGCGTCGACCGCCATTCGATCGCCGCCGCGCGTTCGCCCGTCGCTTCGACCGTCCGCCGAATCCCGCGACCGCACCGGTCAGTCGCGCTGCGGCTCGTTCGCCTCGGCCGGCCGCGACGCCGCCGCGAACGGCTTGCCCGCCTGCGCGAGCGGCCCGCCGCTCGCCTGCCGCGCGTCGAACCCGCCGCCCAGCGCCCCGATCAGCCCCACCCGCAACGTCCGACGCCGCGCTTGCAGCTCGATCGCGTGCGAGCGCTCGTCCAGCAGCGTCAGCTTCGCCAGGTTCACGTCCTTCCGCATCCCCATCCCGCGACGGTGCCGGTCCTCCGCCAGCGCCACCATCCGCTGCGCCGAGCACACCGCCTGCTGCTGCTCCTTGAGCAGCGCATCGACCGTCGACAGCGACGTCAGCTGCCGCGCCACCTCGCCCAGCGCCCCATCCACCGTCTGGTTGTACAGCGCGAGCGCCACGTCCGCGTTCGCCACGTCGCCGCCCAGCTTCGCCTTCAGCCGGCCGCGATCGAAGATCGGCAGCGACAGCGCCGGCCCGATCGAGCCGCCCAGCGCATCGTGCTTGAACAGCGACGCCGGCGCCAGCGCGAACAGCCCGCCCAGCGCCGCCAGGTTCACGTCCGGGTAGAACGACGCGCGCGTGCCGTCGATCGACGCATACGCCGCCTCCACCCGCAGCCGCGCCGCGACGATGTCCGGCCGCCGACCCAGGAGCCCCGCCGGCAGCCGCGCCGGCAGCGGCGCGTCCGCGAGCGGCGCGAGCTTCGGCCGCGCGAGCGACAGCCCCCGCTCCGGCCCGCGCCCCGTCAGCACCCCCAGCTGCAGCTTCTGCAGCTGGATCTGCTCGTCGAGCAGCGCGATCTGCTCGAGCAGCTTGCTGCGCTTGAGCGCCGCATCGTCCGCGTCGTAGCCGTTGTCGATCCCGCGCGCCGCGCGCTCGCGCAGCACCGTCTCGACCTGCTCGCTCGAGCGGCGCTTGAGCAGTAGCAGCTCGCGCAGCGCGTACGCGCGGTCCAGCTCGCCGTACAGCGTCACGATCGCCACCGACAGCGTGAGCCGCGCCTGCTCCGCCTCGACCCGCGCCGCGTCGCGCATCGACATCAGCCCGCGCGTCGCCGCCGCGTTCTTGCCCCACAGATCCAGCTGGTAGTTCAGCCCGACGAACAGCGACGACGACGACACCACCGACTCGCCCACGAGCGGCACCGACACCGGCAAGCCGTTCAACGTCGTATTGATGGTGCCGCCCGAGCGCGGCACGTGCGCCTTGCTGAGCGACGCGCCCGCCGTCGCGGTGAGCCCCGTGAGCGATTCGAACTGCTGCAACTGCGACTGCGCGACGCCGATTCGCGCCTGCGCGGCCTGCAGCGTCGGGTTCTGCTGCAGCGCTTCGGCGACCAGCGCGTCGAGCTGCGGATCGCCGAGCTGCCGCACCCAGTCCGGGCTCGGCCATGCGCCGTGCGTGGCGCCGCCCGTCGTCTGCGCGAGCGCGTCGTCGCCGGGCTCGCGCGGCGCGAGCGTCGGCTTGAACCCCGACGGCACGCAGCCGGCCAGCGTCCATGCAAGCGCCGCCGCCGCGAACCAGCGCGCCGCGCGTCCTCCTGTCGTTCTCGTTGCCGCCTGATTCATCCGCGTCGTCATTCCTTCATGCGCACTGAGTTGCGTGTCGTGACGTGATGTTGAAATGCGTCGGATTCGACCAATCGTCCGCTTGCAATCCCGTTTGTATCGACAACCTGTTCGATGTCATCTCGCGACGATCTCGCCGTCGCGCTCCAGGGAGTCCGGCGTCGCGTCGCGGCGAGATTCGTTCGGGTGACTGAACGATTCAGGCTGACCGGCTCCTCGATGCGGCTCGCGAGCCGCCGTGCCCGAGCGCGCCTCGTCGAACGATCCGAGCCGCCCGAACACGCCGTCGAGCACGCCCAGCGCGATCCCCCGCAGCTTCGCCCCCTTCTCCCGCTCGCACAGCACCACCTGGATCACCTGCCACACCGTCAGCAGATTCGGCACCAGCGCCACCGGAAACCGCAGCCCGTACTGCAGCCCCAGCTGCATCGCGTTGCGCGCGCCGTAATACCGCCGCTGCCACGAGTGATGCATCGCGGTCAGCTCGAACGGCCCCACCTTGTGCCGCCGCCGCGCCCCGATCCGGTGCGTCAGCACCAGCGACGGCACCACGTACAGCGGCACGTTGTGCGCAAGCGCGCGCAGGCAGTACTCGGTGTCGACGTGGTCGATGAACAGCGCCTCGTCGAACCTTCCGAGCCGCGCGTACGCCGCCCGCGAGATCACGCTGCCCGACGAGATCAGGAACGCGCAGCGCTGCGGCGCCGTCTCCCCTTCCACCCGCACCCGGCGCACCGTCACGCCGCTCGTCATCAGCTCCGGCAGGAAGCGCGCTTCGTTCGCGTCGTAGATCCGCGGCCCCGCGACGAACGCGCCCGCGCCTGCCCCCTCGCCCAGCCGCGCGCACGCGTCGCGCATCTGCGCGAAGTACCCCGCCGGCACCGTCGAATCCTGGTCGAACAGCGCCACCGCGTCGACGCCCTGCGCGAACAGCGCCGACAGCCCCGCGTTGTACGCGCCCGCCACCCCGCCGCGGTTGCCCTGGTGCCGCCATACGATATTCCCCCGCGACGACAGCGCCCCCACCCGCTCGCGCGCCGCCGCGTGCTCGTGCGGCGTGTTGTCGACGACCACGAGCGCGTCGCTGTCGCGCGCGAGCGCCTCCAGGCCCGACAACTGCTCGTCCGTCGGGTAATACAGAATCACCAGCGCGCCCAAGCTCGTCATCGCTCTTCCCTCGGTGGTTCGGGTGCTCGCCGCGCACCCTATCGCTGCGCCAAGTCGTCAGGACTTCGACGCATCGCCCTTCGCCCTCACACCCGGAGCATGGCACCTCAATGCCCCATCGTCGCCGCCGCGCCCCGCTTCGGCCGCGTCAGCCACATCAGCCCCGCCAGCAACACGCACGTCCCGCTCGCCATGTAGAACATGTCGTTCGTCGCCATCATGTACGCCTGCTGCCGCACCACCTGGTGCAGCGAGCTCAGCTCCCGCGTCCCGTGCAGACCCATCGCGTGCAGCGCGTCCACGTACCGCTGCGTGTTCTCCGACGCTCGCGTCACCGACTGCGACACCACCGCGTAGTGATACGTCGCCCGGTTGTCCCACCACGTCACGCTCAGCGCCGTGCCGAACGCCGCCGACAGCGTCCTCAAGAAGTTCGACAGGCTCGACGCCGCCGCCAGCTTGTCGTCCGACACCCGCGACAGCGTCGCCGCCGTCAGCGGAATGAAGAAGCACGGCAGCCCCATCCCCTGGATCAGCCGCGGCGTCACCACCTGCGCGAACGTCATCGTCAGCGTGAAGTGCGTGCTCCACCACATCACCCCCGCGAACACCAGGAATCCGAACGTCACCAGCACCCGCGCGTCCACCCGGCTCGCGTACAGCCCCACCAGGATCGAGAACACCAGCGCCAGCACCCCCATCGACGCCGTCGCCAGCCCCGCCTGGTACGCCGTGTAGCCCATCACCGACTGCAGCCACAGCGGAAACACCACCCCCACCACCGAGAAGCTCATCATCCCCAGCGAGATGATCACCACGCAGAACGTGAAGGTCCGCTCCCGGAACAGGCTCAGCTCCACCACCGGATGCGCCTCCCCCAACTCCCAGATCAGCAGCGACACGAGCGACACCCCCGCCACGATCGCGAGCGTCGTGATCAGCGACGAATCGAACCAGCCCCGGTCGTGGCCCAGATCCAGCACCGCCTGCAGCGCCCCCACCCCGATCACCAGCAGCACGATCCCCGTCACGTCGATCGGGCTCGCCTCGCCCCGCTGCTCCTGCGGGTGCAGCATCAGCGTGCACACCGCGAACGAGAACAGCCCGATCGGCAGGTTGATCAGGAAGATCCACGGCCACGAGAAGTTGTCGATCAGCCAGCCGCCCACCACCGGCCCCAAGATCGGCGCGAGCAGCACCGTCATCCCCCACAGCGCCAGCGCCAGCGTGCGCCTGGCCGGCGGGAACGCGCGCAGCAGAATCGTCTGCGACAGCGGCACCATCGGCCCCGAGAACAGCCCCTGCAGCGCCCGGCACGCCACCAGCACCTCCAGGTCCCGCGCGAGCCCGCACAGCAGCGACGTCAGCGTGAACAGGATCACCGACGCGACGAACAGCCTCAGCTCCCCCACCCGCCGCGCGAGCCACCCCGTCAGCGGCACCGCGATCGCCGCGGCCACCGAGTACGAGCTGATCACCCACGTCCCCTGGCTGTTCGACACCCCGAGGCTGCCCGAGATCGCCGGCACCGCGACGTTCGCCACCGTCGAATCCAGCACCTCGATGAACGTCGCGAGCGACAGCGCGAACGTCAGCAGCGCGAGCCTCGCGCCGCGCAGCGCCGGTGCGGCCGGCGCCGGCGGCGCGCTCGCGGCCCGATCCGCCGGCAACGCTTGCGCGCTCATGCCGGCTGCGCCTGCCGCGCCGCCACCCCCGGCGCGAAGCGCTCGATGAAGCGCGCCGCCTCGTCGCAGCCGTTCGGCTGCGCCGCCATCCGCGCCCGCACCTCACCGCAGCGCGCCGCCATCGCCTCGTCGCCCAGCACCCGCAGCAGCGAGCGCGCAAGCGGCTCGCCCCGCACCGGCGCGTCCAGCCGCACCCCGCAGCCGCTCGCCGCCACCCGCTGCGCGTTGTCGAACTGGTCGTGCGCGAACGGCGTCACCACCTGCGGCACCCCCGCCGCGTACGCCAGCGACGCCGTCCCGATCCCGCCGTGATGCACCAGCGCCCGGCAGCGCGGCAGCAGCGCCGCCAGCGGCACGTAGCGCCGCTTGAGCAGCGTCACGCCGTTGCGTGGCGCATCATCGTGCGCCCTCGTTCCCGTTGGCCCCGTCGTCCCGTCCGATGCCGCCGGCGCGTCCGGCGCGAGCAGGATGCCCCGCACGCCCGTCGCTTGCAGCACCTGCGTCACCGCCCGCTCGTAGGTCCGCCCGTCCACCAGCGTCGAGCCCGCCGTGAACACCACCGGCGCGTCGCCCGACGCGACGAACGCGTCCAGCTCCGGGTCCGCCTCGTGCGGCCCCGCGTCGTTGAACAGCGGAAACCCGCTTTGCAGGTGATTCGCCGGCCAATCCCGCTGCGCCGGCGCGAACCACGACGGAAACAGGCACAGCACCCCGTCCGTCGAATGCAGCCACCGCCCCAGAATCCGCCTCGCCGGCGCGAGATCCAGCGCCTGCCGCACCGCGTTCAGCTCCGGCCCGCACACCCGGTCCAGCACCTGCCGCTCGATCAGCGTCATCAGCCCCGCCTTCACCGCCAGCGGCAGCCCCGCCGGGATCGTCAGCCGCTTGTGCGTCGGCGGCGCGTGCGCCGACAGCAGCGTCGACGGCGACACCTGCACCGACACGTAGCGCGTCCCGTAGCGCTCCTGCATCAGCCGCGCCGAGAACGCCCACAGCGTGCCCACCAGCACCGTGTCCGCGTCGCTCAGCGCGCGCAGCGCGTCGAAGTGCGGCCGCACCACCGGCGCGATCACCCGCCACAGCGTCTTGAACGACGTGCGCGGGTCCCACAGCGCCGGGTCCGCCATCGCCTGCGCGTACTCCCGCGCCGTGCCCACCGGCACGAACGCGAAGCCGCTCGCGCGCACCGCCGCCTCGAACGGCGGATGCGTGCAGAACACCACCTCGTGGCCGCGCGCCGACAGCGCCCGGCCCACCCCGAGCAGCGGGTGCACGTCCCCCGCCGACCCGATCGCCGTCACGATTACTTTCGACATCGCTTCGTCACTCGATTGCGCGCGGCAGCCGTCGGCGCGACCGCGAAACGTTCGAACCGGATCGTCCGTCGCCGGCCGGGGTTCGGCCGCCTGCCGTCGGGATCTTCCGTTGAACGAACCGTTCCGTGACACGAACGCGCCTTGCCGTCGCCGCGTCACGCGGCGCGCGCCACGCCTGCCTGCCTGATTTGAACGAGCCGCGACACCGGCCGCGCGCGAACGCCCGCCTGCCTCGGCCCACGCACGCCGTTACGACAGCGCCGGCATCTGCCCCAGCGGCGCGAGCGCCTCGCCCTGCGCCTCGTCCCGCGCCGCGCTCGCCCGCTCCTCGCCGAAGAACCCCAGGATCGCCGTGCGAACCTGCTCCTGCTGCTGACGCCCCTCGAGGTCCAGGAAGTGCCCCGCCTGCCGGATCGTCGCGAACTCCGCCCGGCGCACGTACGCCGCCAGCCGACGCACGTCCGACGACGTCGTGTACTCGTCCAGCTCCCCGTTGATGAACTTCACGTCGCAGCCGATGTTGCGGAATTCCGGCAGGTACTGCTCCGGCTGCATCGACAGAATCTGGTCGACGTGGAACGCCACCTGGTCCTGCTCCTTGCGCGGCAGCTTCGTCAGGTAGCGGTAGTTGTACAGCTTCATGATCCGCGGCAGGTAGCGGCCCACCGTGTCGTTCAGCAACTGCGCCGCCTTCAGGTTCTCGCCCGCCGCGATGTGATCGCGCGCGCGCGTCACGTAGTCCGTCATCGCGTCGTTCAGGAACGGCGAGAACGACGCGACCACCGCACGCCGCACGCTCGCGCAGCCCCGCGACAGCGCGAACAGCGACGCCACCCCGCCCCACGACACCGACAGCAGGTAGCTCGGCTCGAACCGCTCGGCCAGGTGCAGCAGAATCTCGACCTCGTCGTCCTTCGTCAGAATGTACTCGCCCGGATTGTGCTGGCGCGACTGACCCGCGTACGGCAAATCGAAGCACACCGCGTTCAGGCGCTCGCCCAGGTAGCGAATCGTCTGGCCGAACGACGCCGTCGTCGCCAGCGCGCCGTTCACGAGGATGGCCGTCTCGAAGGCCGGATCGAACACGTGACGCTCGACGTGGACCTTCAGTCCGCTCGGCAGCGCAACGACCTGTTTCTCGATAGGCATGGCGTTTCTCCCGCATCTGCTCGGCAAATGAGCTGATCCCGCGCCCTTCTCGGACGCCTCCACGTAGCCGCCCGCCCTCCCGCGCGATCTGCCCGCCCTGCCTCGCGCGCGCCGTGACGACTACCCACTCGCCGGAGCCGCGCATCGCCATGCCGCATTCGCAACAGGCAATACGCCTCCCCGGGCCTGTCGCGGTTCCCCCGCTCCCTTTAGCCCGTGGTCTCCAGCGCCTCTATCTCGCATGACGCCTCTTGATGGAATAAATACTTTCCGACGTCTTGCCGCCCGAATTACCGTTGCGCGGCGACGTGTGTTATTGAACCGAGGATTCTGCGATGCAGCATAAGATATCGAATCCTAAATGTAAACATTTTTAATTCGATTTTCATTTTTCGAAGCAAGTTTCGAAAATGCACTCTCTTATCACCATCATGTCGATATGGAATTATCGAATAAGCCCAATCGAGCATTTACGGCACCACTTTTGAAAAACGACATCGCACCCTTATCTCGATCCGAGCGCACACGCGAGAATCGCCGCCGCCGAAACCGCGCCGGCGCACGCGGGCCGAGCTCAACGTCCGCCGTTCGCGAGCCCCATGTACATCACGCGGCTATTGTCCGCCGGGTCGACCATCACCCGCACTCGCTCGCCGACGCGCGGGATATTCCCCAAATCGATGAATTGCTTGATCGTCACGTCCCACGATGCGCCATTGTGGTGAATGCGCAGCTCGACGCGCATCATCGGCACGTTATTCAGCGTCACACCGGTTTGGCCGATATTCACGACATCGGCCACGGCCTCATAACCATTCTTCACAACGGTCTGAGCCCGAACCGACGACATGACCGTCGACAAAGTCATTGACGTCGTCACTACCACGAAAATCAAGACAATCGCCACCAATACGCCGACGACGCTGATTATCGAAGTCTGGAACATAAATGCGCTCCCTTTCCGTCAATAAGACACTCCTGGTTGATTTCGAGAAGAGCCTCGATTACTCCCCCCGTAAATCGACGGTTATACGATAGTTTCATGATCGTCCAATCAGCTTTCGCGACGAAGACGCAACGCGCCGCACGTCGCGAAAGCCGTCCGACCCGCCGCATCGCCCACATGGCGGCCTGCGGCCGGCTCGATGCGCGGCCGCTCGGTTACTTGCGCGCTTCGTTCAGCGTCGCGTCGCTCGTCTCCTTAGTGGACGAGGTCGACGAAGTCGTCGGAGTCGACGTGGCCGCCGCCGACGACGACGGCGAGCGCACCGAATCGATCGCCTTGCGCGTGCGCGTCGACGTCGCCTGCACCGCCTCGTCGGTCGCCGAGCGCACGCCCTGGTTGACCTGCGACGTCGCCGCCTGCGTCACCTGCTCCTTCACCGACTGGAACAGCTGACCCAACTGCGCATGGCTGCTCATCGAGATGAGCCCCACCACGATCCCTGCCACGATTTGCTTCGTCATCGACATCTCTCCATCCTCACAAAAGATTGAAACGGGCGCGCCGGCGCGCGCCCGGAATTCGCCTGTGCACTGCCAGGCGTCGCGCGGCGCGCGACGACGCCCGCGCGCGAAGCGCGCCGACGCCGACGCAGCTGCCCACGCAGCCGAACCGCATCACTTTCCGGTCCTGAACGGCGCGAAGAAGATCGACGGCATTTCCTCCGGGAAGCCGACGGCGTTGGTCGGACGCAGGTCGCGCATGTCGACGTTGAAGTCGTAGGTCTTCTGACGCTGCTGGTTGTCCTGGTGGATCATCACCTGCTTGTCGACCGCGGACTTGATCGACGACATGTGCTCGAGCATCTTCGAGCCCACATCCTGCACGTTGCCGATCAGGTTGCTCGCGTTGCTCGACGACGCCGTCGACAGATTCGGAATCGAATCCATGAACGGCTTGGCCATCGAGCCGCTCGCATCCTGCCCGTACTGGTGCGCGTTATTGCATGCGGCGAAGATTTCCTTCGGATCAATCATGTCTTGCTCCTTTTCAATGTGCGCGCCCTGCGGCGCATGAATACCGATGCTCGACGCATCACGACGGACACCTGAACGACTGCAGGATGCCCGACCATATCGGCGACGGCAGCGTGAGCGCCTGCCATTCGATGCGTACCGTGCCGAGGCTCGTCTGATACAGCCGCTCGCGACGGTCCGCCGTACCCGTGCCGCCGATCGCCTGCCCCGCGTCGAAGAAGCGGAACAGCGCCCACGGCCCGTCGAACTGCAACGTCGTCATCCGGCCGTCGACGGACTTCAGTTGCAGCTTGATCGCGAGCTGCGTGTTCTGGTTGGTCCAGTCGATCCGGTGCGGCGACGTCACGCCGTGCGCGAAGCGCAGCGTCTGTCCGCCGACCACGAGCTGCGCTTCGGACAACTGCGAATCCATGTCGATGAAGCGCAGCACGGTCGACACACGCAAGTGCCCCGAATCGTCGAGCATCGCGCCGCGAATGCGGTCGGCCGTCTCGTACGAATTGAGGACCGACTGGCTGACCATCCCGTTCGGCCCGCCGTTCGAGCGCAGCGCCTGCCACGGCTTCGCGGACGTGTCGACGTACGCGGCGAGGTGATCGCGGAAGTACGTCGCCATCAGGCCTTGCGAGCTGAACAATCGTTCGAAGTCCTCGACGCCCGCGTCCGCCTGCGTGTTGCGGCGCAACGGATAGCGGCCCGTGAAGCCCTGATCGCAGACCATCTTCGTCGCGCCCGCCGCGCCGCGATTGAGCAACGCGCCGGATTCGCGCGTCGTCATCGTGCTGCCGCTGCTCACGAGGTCGAGCATGATTCCGCGCACGGGCTCCGGCTGACGCGCGGCCGTCTCCTTCAGCCGCGAGAACGCGTCGTACTGCGCGGGCAGCACCTGGCCCGCCTGCAGCGCGCCGTTGACGAGCCCGAGCTGCCGATACAGCGGCTCGAACAGGCGCGACAGCGGATTGGTGGCCACCGAGCTGTTGCGGTTCAACTGCGCGGCGAGCTGGCGGATCGCCTGGAAGTGCTCTTCGACGACGTGCTCGGGCAGCAGCACGGTCCGATAGTGCTGGCCGCTCAGCTCGCCGACGATCTGCCGCCGGCCCTTCTCGAAGCGGTACTTCTGCCGATCGATCCAGCTGTCGATGTTGCCTTCGTCGCTCGCGCCCGTGAGCGTCGTCTCGCGCGCGGCGAAGCGCAGCAGGTTCGCGAGCGGCGACTGCGCCTCCATCATCGCGGCCGCGAGCTGCGACGCGTCGTCGAGCCCCGTCACGCCGCGCACCGTCACGTCGTTCAGGAAGTTCTGCCAGGCGCCGATGTAGTCCTGAAGGAACTGGTTGCGCGCGGAATCGGCGAGCTTCTGCACGAGCCCGTCGATCTGGAAGCTGTTGCCCGACAGCGTCTCGTCGCGCAGCACCCAGCTCTCTTCCTCGAGCATCGCGCGCGCGCTCTTCTGCAACCTCGGCAGGAACACGTCCGTGTAGCCCGCGCGCGTGAACCAGCCGGACACCGCGGTATCGGTCGACGGCACGTTGCTGCGCATGCGCAGGCTCATCGCCGCCTCGAAGCCCGCCGCGCGCGACAGCGAAATGTCGTTCACCTGCTGCGGCAGCCCCTGTGCGTGGATGTGCTGCAGCACGCGCGTGACGAGCGGAATCTGCGCGGCCTTCGCGCGCGCCGAGCGCACGAGGTTCGCGTCCTCCGGCGTCGCCGGCACGTTCTTCAGCGATATCAGCGTGCGCACGTGCGCGAGCAGCGAGCGCCGGTCGTCGTCCGAGTACTGGCCGCCCGACAGCGTGTCCCAGCGGCCGTCGAGCCAGCGCACGACGTCGTCCGCCGAGCGTCGATCAGGACGGCAAAGCATCAGGTAGACCTTCAGCGTCTGGTAAATGTCGCCCGGCGTGCCGTCGACCTGCGACACGAGCGTGCGCCGCACTTCGTTGTACAGCTCCGGCATCAGCATCTTCTGCAAGTGCCGGTAATAGGTGTCGCGCGCCGTCTCGGCGACGAGCCCGTGCTCGAAGTACGGCGTCGCCATCCCCTGCGCGGCGTCCTCGGCCTGCAGCTGCGCGTAGCGCATCTGGTTCGCGATCTCGATGAGCGTCGAGCCGCCGTCGTTACCGTACGACGCATCGGCCTGCGCGAGCCGCTTCGCCTCGGTGAACTGCGCCCACACGCCGTCGAGGTAGTCGCGCTCGGTGACGTAACCCCAGCCGAACCACAGCAGGAGGCCCAACACGACGATCGGCACCGCGCTCCAGCGCAGCGCGTCGCCCAGGCGGCCGCGCCACGATTTCGGGCCGCTCGGCCGCACGGCGTCGCGCTCGAGCGACACCTGCCGGATGAGCGGCGTCCACAGCTCGTTCAGCGACCGCGACGGCACCGGCAGCCCCGCCGCGCCGGCGCCCGCCGCGGCCGCCGGATGCGCATCGGCGAGCTCGGCCATCGAGCCGAGCCACACGCCGCGCAGCCGCGCGGCCGTACGCGTGTCGCCCGGCGCGAGCGCGACGTGCAGCCATGCGACGAGCGCCTTCTGCATGCGGCTCAGCGTCTCGACGAAGCGCAACTGCGCATGGTTCATCGACACCTCGGTCGCGGCGGGCGCGGAATACAGCACCTGCTGCTGCACCCGCTGCTGCAGGCCTTGCAGCGCGTATTGCCACGTCGCGTCGGCGCGCGCGGCGTCAGCCTCGGCGCCGTCGTCAGGCAGGCTGAAGCCGACGCCCCTCACCCACTTCGACGCGTCCAGCAGCGACAGCGTCGACACCGCGCCGTCGAGCCGATCGAGCCCGTTCAGCGCGACGTACACCTGCACCTGCTGGCCGAACGCCTCGTGCATCTCGTCGAGCCGCGCGCGCACCGAGTCCGCGAGACGCTTGCGCGCGTCGAGCGGCGCATCGATCATGTCGACGCCGTCGAGGCACAGCACGACGCCGCTGATCGGCGCGCCCTTGCGCAGCCGGCGCATGCCGCGCAGCAGCTTGCGCCAAGCTTCGAGCTCGGCCTCGTCGACACCCGCGCGCAGGCTCCAGCGGCCGCCGACGTCGAACCACACCGCTTCGCGCGTGATCCGGAAGTTGAAATCGTCGCCGCGGCCGTACGTCGCGTCGGAACCGAGCACGCGGTCCTGCACCGAGCCCGACACGTTGACCGCCTTCGCGACGAAGCTCGTCTTGCCACTGCCTTCCGAGCCGAGCACCAGATACCACGGCAGCGTCGCGCGATGCTGGCGCGTGAGCGCGCCGACCCAGCGCTTCCAGCGGCCGCGCGGCTCCTTCTGCCAGCGCTCCTTCAGTTGCTGGTCGAGGGTGCGCAGATGCTTGTCGACGAAATCGAGCTGCTTCGTCTTCGGCGCGACCTTGACCTGCCGCGGACTCATCGCGAGCCGCGCCCAAAGGCGCGCAAGCGTCGGCCAGAAGCCCCAGATCAGCACCAGCGCGACGAGGATCTCGCGCACCCACACGGGGCCGAGCGGGTGATAGATGCCGAACGCGAAGAGCGGCCCCACCCACCAGATCAGGATCGCGATCAGGATCGCCGCGAATACTCTCAAGCTCGTGCGAATCATGGTTGACGGCCCTCCGTCGTCGCATAAGGCAGTTGTCCTTCAGGCGCGATCTCGACGCCTTCCGGCATCGCCGGGCGCATCGGGACCTGGCCGGGCTTCTCCGGCTGCTGCAGGTTCAGGTTGCGGTCGTGGCGCTGCGCGCCGTCGGGAATCACCTTCCACAGCACGTCGACGCGGCGGTTGCGTTCGTACGCGGCGGGCGTCTTTGCCGTGTCGATCGGCTGCCCGTCGCCGCGCCCCGAATACTCGATGTTGCGCTGCACCGAGTTCTCCGGCGCGCGCGCGCCGCCCGGCAGCGCGGTCTTGCGCAGTTCGTCGGCGACGGTGCGCGCCCGCGCTTCCGACAGCGCCTGGTTGTCCGGGAACTCGCTCGTGCGAATCGGCCGCGAATCGGTGTGGCCGATCACCTCGAGGTCGCCCGGCCACGGCGCGAACGCGAGGCCGAGCCGCTCGATGTTGTGCATGAAGTCCGGTCGCACGTTCGCCTTGCCCACGTCGAACGCGCCATCGCTCTTGAACACGAGCAGCCAGCCTTGCGGATGCTTGTACGCCGTGAGCCACCCTTCCGTCAGGATCTGCGGCAGCGGCGGCGGCAGCGTCTCCGCGATGTTGATCGTGCGCGTGGGCGGCATCCACGCGGCGAGCGCGTTGCGGATCGGCCGCCCCTGCGAATCGAGCCACAGGCTGATCGCGCCGTAGGCGAGCGCCAGCACGCCGAGCGCGACGACCGCCGCGCGGCCGGCCGTCCACCACGAGCGGCGCCGCTTCGCGGGCGTGACGAGATCGGTGCCGAGCGGCTCGGGCGGCACGTGATGCCAGATGAGCGCATGCAGCTGCGAGCGCAGGTCCTGCAACAGCACGTCGCCGCGATCGAGCACGCGGTAGCGGCCCTGCCAGCCGAGCGACAGGATCAGTTCGTAGAACGACAGAAGCGAGATCGGCGGCTCGGGGGCCTTCATCCAGCGCGACAGGTCGGCGAACGCGTCCTCGCCGCCCCACGCGTCGTCGTGGAATTCGACGAGCAAGCTGCGCTCGCCGTCGTAGACGACCTGCGAGTGCTCGCGCGCCGAATCGTTGACGGTCTCGTCGAGATACGTGCAAAGCAAGTACGACGCGTCGCGGATCTGCTCCCATTCGCAGCCGGAGCCGGCAAGCCGCTCGCGGTAGAGCCGCACTTCGAGCCCGAGCTGCGTGCGGATCGCGGCCTGGTTGAGCGGCCCGGCCGCGAGATGCCGCTGCAATTGCAGCACCGCGGGCAGCGCGTGCGACACGAACGGGTTGTTCCAGCTCGCCTGCTGCAACCCCGCCTTCATGATCGCGGCCTGCTCGCCCTGCGGGTTGTAGACGACGGGCGACGCCCCGCGCGTGTCGGCGGGCGCCGCGGCGCCGCCCGGCACCGGGAATTGCAGCACGGCGGGATTGCGGGGCGAGCCGTCGGCATGCGGCAGCGCGTCGCTCACGGGATGCGCGCTCGCCGCGCCGCCCGACGATGTGAAGCTCGGCGCACCCGAGCTCGCCGCGCCGCCCGACGCGGCGACGTTCGTCGTGCCGGTGGTCGACACGGCGGAACTCGACATCGCCGCGCTCGACAGCGACGACAGCGTCGGAATCCGCGTCGCGAGATCCGGATTCGCCGCCGCGCGATCGAGCATGTTGGACGCCATCGATACGCGGCGCAGCGTGGTGGACAGGTTTCGTAGCAGGCTCATAGCAGATTGCGTCTCATGTCGTGGGTCACGCCACCTTGCCGTCTCTCAGCCCCCAGGCTTCGAAGCGAAGATCGGGGAAATCGCCGACGATGCGCAGCGCCATCGCCGAGCCGGCGAGGGTCTGCTTCCAGAACGGGTCGGTCGATTCCACTTCGAAGTACGTGCTTTGGGCGTAGTAGGGAATCTGGCGCGGGGGATTGGGCAACGCGTTCAGACGCGCGCCCGGCAGTTGCAGGTCCACGAGCTTCTGGATCTGCTCGACGGCGCCCAGCTTCGTCTGCTGCGGCAGCAACTGCCGCAGCTTCTCCGCCGGCATTGCGGCCGAAAACGCGAAAATCAGTTTCTTCAGGTTCCACTGCTTGTCGATGATGCAGATGTGCACCTGATCGCCGCGATCCTCGAAGCGCAGCGGCAACACCGGCGTCTCGATCACGCGCGCGAGCGCCTGGCGCAGCATCATCGCGAGCGGCTCGAAGCTCGTCTGAAGATCGTCGTGGTTGTAGCCGAGCTCGCGATCGGCGAGCTCCTCGTCGACGCCCGGCAGCACGCTCAGGCGCCCGAGCAGGCCGACGAGCTCGTGGTACAGCATCGCGGGCGGCAGCGGATCGAACGCGTCGAGGTTCGCGAGACGCATCCGGTACTCGGCGATCGCCTGGCGCAGCAGCAGCTCGATCAGATCGGCGACGCCGCCGCCCGTCGACAGCACGCGCTGCGCTGACGTGCTCGCGAGCCGCACGCGCAGCGTGCTCTGCAATTCGTCGATCAGCGAGCGCAGCACGAGATGCGCGCGCGTGTCGAGCAGCGGCGGGATGAAGCGCGGATCGAGCGACACCGTGCGGCTCGCATTGCGGCCCGCGACGCGCGCGATCGGCAGCGCGACTTCATCCGAACGCAATTGCGACTTCCAGCAAAGGCGCGAAACGAGCTGGCCCGTCTCGATCGTCAGGCGCCGCGGCGTGCCGGGCGCGTCGAGCCCGACCGCGAGATCGGGCACTTCGGTCGACACCGCGCGATAGCGCGACGCCGATGCGACGTCGCCGAACGCCATCTCCGGGCCGCCCGTGCGCGCGGCTTGCAGCGCGAGGCACGCGATGTCGCCCGCCTGCGCGAGCTCGGTCTCGAGCGGCGGCGGCAGCGGATCGTCGGACGGCAGCGAGAACGCGGTGCCGTCCTGGAACACGCCGCGCGCGTGGCGCAGCCCGAGCCTGCCGAGCCCGAGGCCGTCCTGATCGAGATCGAGCAGCGTGAAGCCCCAGCCGTGATTCGACGTCTGACCGAGCCGCAGTGCGGCCTGATGCGCGAGATGCCGCTCGAGCTGCTGGAAGTGCTGCGTCTCGATCAGCATGCCGTCGCTCCACGCGACCGGTCCTACCGGCAGACTACTCATTGCCTGCTTCTCCTTGTCCCATAGGTGGTTTTCGTCTTGCGCTCGGGCGACGGCTCGTCGATGCGCACGGCCGATGCGGACATCACACCGCCGACGGGCACCGGCCCCGGCAACAACGCGTTGTAGATGCCGTCGCGGTCAAGCCAGACGGCCATGTGAATCAATCCGCGGCCCTCGACGCGCACGCGCAGCGGCGCGTAGTTCGCCGGCCGACGCGCGTAGTCGGCGTCGGCGACGAGCCAGAGATCGCCCGAGCGCGGCAGGCTCAACGAGAACTGCAGCACCTGGTTCGGCGCGATCACGTGGCGCGAATCGGCGACGACCGTGCTGTCCTGCCCGCGCGATGCGCACGACGAATCGTCGCCGCCCTGCGTCGGCAGCCAGTCGGCCGCGGTCACGACGTACACGCACGTCTGAATCGGACGCGCCTCGCCAGCCGGCGCGGCGTTCAGGCGGCCGCCGCCGACGAGCGTCACGTGCAGTTGCCGCGGTTCTTCCGGCTTCGACGACGAGAACGCCGAACAACCGGCGAGCACGCCGAGCGCGAGCGCCGCCGCGATCGATTTGAAGGGGCCCATCTTGCGACGCACGATGTTCAGCTGAGAGTCATCGTGATCGTCTGCGACGGAACAGCGGAAAAACCGGCCGTGTTCTGGTTGTTCGGCAGGTTGGTGTCCGTGAGCCGCGTCTGCGGCGCACCCTGGATCATCACCTTGCTCGAGCCTTTCGCGTGTCGCGACGGCCCCGACACCGTGCCCGACGCGACGCCGCCCATCGAGCCCGGCTCGTCGCTGTGAGTGACCGGAATGATCGTGTTCAGGTTGTGCACCGGACCGCCCGCATAGATGATGTTCGGCACGTTCGGCACGGCCTCGGGCTTGTTCGCGATGTTCGTGTACGGCATGGGAATGGCGAGGGGCGGCGTCTTGCAGACGTCGTTCCCCGGCGCGATCGCCATCCCCCCGGCTGAGCAATTTGCAAACATGACTACCTCCTTCAAGAAACCGGGCGCGAGCGACGCTCAGCCCATGTGAATCTGGCCTGCGTCGATCTTCAGCAGCGACGCCGCGGTGACGACCGCGCTCTTCGCGTGCATCGCCATGTGCCGCTCGGTGTGGACGACCGTGCTGCCCGCGTGCGTCGCGTCGGTGCCGCTCACGTGCGTCTGGCGCTCGGCCGCCGCCTGCGTCACCACCTGCGCGCGGCTCGCGAGCTGCGCGGCCTCGAGCGACAACCGATCGCGCGCCTCGACGCGCACGTCGCGCGCGCGAAGCGCGACGTGCGCGTCGCCAAAATCCAATAAGACCTCGCGGTTCTTCTCACCGCGCTTTTCGCCGCCCGCCGCGCCGCGCTCGAGCACCGCGAGCACCCAGCAGTGCTCGCCTTCGCGGCAGATCTGCACGAGATCGCCCGGCTCCGGCGCGACCACGCAGCTCACCGCCTTCCTCGCGCGCAGCACGACGCCCGGCTGCACCGCGACGGGCCATTCGCCCGCCGCCGTGCGCTTGCCGTCGATGCGCGCGAGCGTCGTCGACGCGGCGGCGGGCGAGGACGATGCCCGCGCATCCGCCGGCTCGGCTTGCTCGCATGCCTTCTCATCGCGCACGCGCGCACCGCCCTTCATGATCCGCGTCAGCGCGTGACGCGACGCCGCGTCGTCGTCCGATTCGTATGCAAGCGCGTCGTGCGCGACAACCATTTCCCGCATGCTCATCGTCAAACTCCTCTTGCTCCCGGTTGGACTCGTTGCCACCAAAGCTGATCATCAGCGCCGGTGGCTTCCTCGAATACCGCATCCCGCGTGTCGGCCGCCGCCCACACCGGGCGAAGCTGGCCGATCAGATTGCCGCCTCGGCAATCGGCGCCGCGCAGGTCGACGCGCTCCAGATGCAGGCCGCGTGCATCGAGCTGCTGCAAGTGCGCGCCGGACAGGTTCACGCGCGTGAGCCACGCGTCGCGCAACGCGATCCGCTGCGCGCGCACGCCCTGCAGCGAGCTGTCCGACACGCTCGCGCTGTCGAAGATCGCCTGCGGCAAGTCGCTGTTCGTCACGGTCAGGCCGTTGACGGTCGCATGATCGAAGCTCGCGAGCGGCAGCCGGCTCGCGTGGATCTCGCCCGTCGCCCACGTGCTGTGCGACCACGCGGCCTGCTTCAGCTCGCAGCCCTGCACGGTCAACCGCTCGATGCGCGAATCGATCCAGCGCACGTTGACGCCGCGGCATTCGACGAGCACCGCGTGCTGAAAACCGCTTTGCCCTGCGATCAGGTTCTCCAGCCCGACGGATTCGAGCCGCAGTTCGGCCAATTGGCTGCCGATCCACGACGTGTCGCTCCAGTGCCCGCCGCGCAGCGTGACGCCCGCGTAGTCGCCCGCGACGAGCGACACGTGCGCGCCGCGCACGCCGTCGAACAGCCAGCGCGCGCCCTTCGACTGCGCGCACACGACGTCCTTCAGCAAGCTGCCCGTCCACGTGCCGCCCTCGATCTCGCATTCGCTGAACGACACGCCTTGCAACGCGCTCTGCGTCCACGCGCTCGCCCGGAGCCGGCTCGACTCGTACGTGAGCTTCATCAGCTCGCAGCGATCGAAGCGGTTCGCATCGAACGTGCAGTTCACGAAGCGCAGGTTCGACAGCCGGCAGCCCGTCCATTCGACGCGGTCGAAGTGGCAATCGACGAACAGCGTGTCCGCCAGCGCGACGTCGCGCTGCGGCAACGTGTAGTGCTGCCCCTCGACGACTTCGGGCAGCGGCGGCGGCGGCACCGTCGAGCGGATCTTGCTCATCACACCCTCCTCGGCACGTCGAGCTGGCCGGCGTTCAGATTGCCGCGCCACGCGCCTGCTTCCGGCGGGTGAATCCACGACGTGCGGACCCGAACGAGATTGCAGTCGCGCATGCGCGTCTGCCGCATGTCGGCGCCATAGAACATTGCCTCCTTCAGCGAGCAGCGGTCGAACGACGTGCCCGTCAGTTGCGCGTGCATCACGTTCGCGCCGTCGAGCACCGTGCGGCTCCAGTGCGACTGCTGCGCATGCAGATGCTGCGCGTTCAGTTGCATGAACGAGCAGTGGTCAACCTGCACGCGGTCCGCACGCAGCTCCTGCAGGCTCGACGACTTGAGCACGCAGTCGGTGAGCCGCGCGCCGTTGATCGACGTGCCGTGCGACAGCACCGCGAACGTGAGCATGCTGCGCTGCCAGACGCTCGCGGACAAGTCGGTCAGCAAAATGCTCGGCTTCGCGAGCGTGCATTGCGACACCGCGAGGCCCGCCATCGCGCATTCGACGATCGCGAGATCGTCCGCGCGCACGCGCGTCCAGGTCCAGCCGGGCGCGCTCACCTCGGACCACGACACCGAGTTCCATTCGACATCCTGAACGTCGCCGCGCACGCCGCCGCGGCCCTGCACCGACAGCATCGACCACGAGCCGCCCGCCACTTTCAGATCGTCGAGCCGGCATTCGTCGATCGAGATCCGCTCGATCTCCACGTTCAGCCACGCACTGCGCTCGAGATTGCAGCGCTGGATCTTGCCGCCCTTCCACCAGCCGTCGCTCATCTTCACGTCGGCGAACGAGCAGTCGACCGCATGCACCTGATTGAGCCGGCAGTTCGTCCATTCGCTGCGATCGAGCGTGCAGCGCTCGAAGCGCACTTCGTCGAACTTCCAGCCGTCGAAGCGCAGCGACGACAGATCGGCGTCGCGAATCGTGACGTTCGCGAGCTCGGGCGTCTTCGCCTGACGCAGCCGCGTGCGCCAGTTTTCGCCGCCGCGCGGCGCGCCCGGCAGCTTCGCGTTGCGATTCGCTTCCTCGAACGCCGACAGCCGTTCGCTTGCGTCGCGCGCCTCGACGAGCTGCCGACGGTTCTGCTCGACCCGCGCACGGACTTCTTCGTAGCCGCGCGGCGCCGGTGCGAAGCGCGGATGGTCTTCCGTGTCGAGGATCATCTCCCAGGTCCAGCCCCTCGCGACAGCGGGCATCAGTTCGTGATCCGCCTGTTGCAGCGGATCGGTGCAGTTCAGGTCCGCGCGCTGATCGGCGAATTTCATCACCGCGTCGACGTCGATCCGCTCGGCCTCGTCCTTGAATGCGGTGACGAGCATCGTCGGGCTGTCGTCGAGCAGGAAATCGAGCGCGACCGCGCCGTTCCACCACAGCACGCCGATGCCGCGATCGGGCAGGAACCACACCGTCTGCTGCTTGAACGACAGGCGCTCGATGCCCGGGCGGCCGTTGCGCGTCACGAGCGCCACGGGCACGAGGCGCGGCAGCTCGCCCGCGAAGCCCTCGCCCTGCGGCCCGAAGCCGCTCAGCTCGAAACGCGCGCCGGGCGTCCAGCATTCGCCGCGCGCCCATTGATCGGGCGCCGCCTGCTGGAAGAAGCGCAAATCGACGTTCGCGGGCCAGCCCATGTGCGTGCCGTCCTGCGCCATCGCGTCGACCGTGCCCGGCCGCGTCGGCATCCATTGCGTGCGCTCGGGCCAGTCGCTGCCGATCGCGCCCATCGCCGCGAGCGGCGCAGGGCCGACGCCGAATGTGCGCAGCTGTTGCAGCGGCGGCGTGCCGGACGCCACGCCGAACGGGTTTTCCTGCGCGCCGCCCGCCGCCGCATGCCGGTGATCGATCGCGATGCGCGCGAAGCCGCCCTGCGCATGCTCGTCGCCGAGCTGCGTCGCGCACGAGACGACTTTGCGCACGCCGTCGAACTCGACCCATGCAGTCCAGTCGACATTGCGCGAGCTCGCGCCGGGCCCGACGGAATGCGTCGAATGGCCGGCGAGCAGCCATTCGGCGCGCTGCTTCGGCAGTGCCGATTCATACAGCGGCAGCGACGGCGCGGCTGCCTTCAGCGCTTCCCAGACAGCCGCTTCGTGTACGAGGATCGACGGCTGATCGAGCCTGAAGCCCATGCCGATGCTGATCCCGAGCATCGGCTGCGCGCCGATCTGCGTATTGGTCGTGGCCACGAGGGCCGCTTGTGGTTTGATATGTCGCATAGGTCAGTTCTTCGTCTGCATCCCGAGCTTTTTCAGATCGATGCCCACGTCCGAGTAGCTCGCGCCGATGTACGAGAAGCTGAATCCCGTCACCGACATGCTGCTGCCCGTCGTCGATACGCTCGAGCCCGTCGTGCCCACCGAACTGCCGGTGGCCGACATGCTCGAGCCCGTAATGCCCGTCGAGCTGCCCGTCGTCGACATCGACGTGCCCGTGATGCTCGTCGAGCTGCCCGTGTTCGACATCGACGTGCCCGTGATGCTCGTCGACGTGCCCGTCACCGACGTGCTCGTGCCCGTCATGCTGCTCGACGTGCCCGTGTACGACAGCGATACGCCGGTGGTGCTCTGCGACTGCCCGGTCGTCGACATGCTGACGTCGGTCCATGACGACGAGATGCCCGTCATGCTGTTCGACACGCCCGTCACGGAATTCTTGGAACCCGTCAAGCTCGTTGACACGCCGACGAACCCCGTGCTGATGCCGGTGAAGCTCGTGTCCACACCGACAAACGACGTCGATACGCCGGTGAAACCCGTGGTCACGCCGGTAAACGATGTCGACACGCCGGTGAAGCTCGTGCTCACGCCGGTAAACGACGTGCTCACGCCGGTGAAGCTCGCCGACACGCCGGTAAAGCTCACCGACAGCCCCGTGTACGACACCGAGATGCCGGTGAAGCTGACCTTGATGCCGACGACCGACGTCGACGTGCCATCCACCGACAGGTTCAAATCCTGCGCGATCGACGTCGAGCTGTTGCGCTCGACCGTCTGCTGCATGTCGCGCTCCGCGTGGATCATCACGCGCTCCGCGCCGTGCAGATCGTCGAACGTCAGTTGGCTCGCGTTCGGAATGCCGCCCGCGCGCTTGATCGAACGCGTGACGAGGCCCGTGTAGCGGATATCCTTCGGCAGATCGTACGGCGTCGGGTTTTCGCCGTTGTAGACGATCCCCGTCGCGAGCGGCCGGTCGAGATCGCCGTCGACATAAACGACGATCACTTCCTGCCCGACTCGCGGCATCGCGATCACGCCCCAGCCCTTGCCCGCCCATGCCTGCGTCACGCGAATCCAGCACGACGCGTCCGCTTCGGTCGTCTTGTAGCGATCCCAGTGGAAGTGCACGCGGATGCGCCCGAGCTTGTCGGTGTGCACTTCCGACATCTCCGGGCCCACCACCGTCGCGCTCTGGATGCCCGGCACCCGCGGCCGCTTGGTGACGAGCAGCGGGCGGAACGGCTGATCGTCGGCGAGCGCGCGGAACTTCACCGCGACGTTACGGCCTTGCGACGTACTATCCGGTCCGTCCTGAATGAACGTCAGCTCGCTGCTCGTCACGTAGTACCGACGATTGCGGCTCAACGCCGGATGACCGACCAGCGTGAACGCGCGGCCCGTCGCGAGCGCGCGTGCGTTCGCCTCGCCGACGAGCGAGTGCGAGTCCGCCTGGATCGCTTCGAGCCGCAAGCGCGCTCGCCGCTCGCCCTGCGCCGGATCGCTATAGCCGGTCGCATAGTCGTAGTACTCGAGCGGAATGCCGTCAAGGCTCGACAGCTCGACCTGCGCATCGCTGTCCAAGCGCTTCGACGGCGCGTGATAATCGAAGTCGCGCAGCGCGACGTTGCTCGACTTGATCCGCCGCGTACGCTGCAAGCGCTGCACGCCTTCGCGCCCCTGGATCGCACGCGATTCTTCGCCGTCCGGAAGATATTCGAGCTCGTCGTTCGGCAGCGGCAGATCATCGAAGCGCTGCGTGTCCGAGATCACGACGATGTGACTGTCCTTCTCGTGCTCGACCCAGAAATAGATCCCTTCGTCTTCCAGCAACCGCTTCACGAAGTTCAGATCCGTTTCCTGGAACTGCACGCAGTACTCGCGCGGCTCGTACGTGTCTTCGAGCTCGAACCGGTAACCGTTGCGCTGATGGCCCTGGAACACCTGCTCGACGATCTGCGGCACGCTCAAGTCCTGGAAGATCCGGCTGTTGCGGTTCTCCGAGAGGAACGACAGCCAGCTCTTCAATTCCAGCGTGTACGTGTACTGCCCGCTCATCTGGCCCGTGTCGTTCCCGCCGAACACGTGCGCGTTGAACGTGCGCACGTCGCCGCCGCCCAGATCGATGTCCGCCGACAGCGACGAGCCTAGCAACTCGTCGAAATCCAGATTCGGATCGCGGCTCAGCAGATCGAGCTGATACGACGGCTCCTGCGACAGGTTCTCGTGGACCACGAAGCTCAGTGCAACCGAATCCGGGTCCAACAGCGGACTGCGTAGTTCGATCAGACGCATATGGCCCCTCCCTCTGCCTTCGCATCCGCCGACGCACGTGCCTCGATACGGCAACGGGCATCGGTCGGCGCCGCACATTCGGGTACCGCGACGCTATCGATCCGAGCCCAAATTCGTCTCGCCGCCTCAGTCGCATAAAGCGATGATGGTGTGATATCGCGCATAGCGTCAGCTCTTCACTTGCATGCCGACCTTCTTCAGGTCGATGCCCACGTCCGAGTAGCTCGCGCCGGTGTACGAGAAGCTGAATCCCGTCACCGACACGCTGCTGCCCGTCGTCGATACGCTCGAACCCGTCGTGCTCACCGAGCTGCCGGTCGTCGACACGCTCGATCCGGTGACGCTCGTCGAGCTGCCCGTCGTCGACATCGACGTGCCCGTGATGCTCGTCGAGCTGCCCGTGTTCGACATCGACGTGCCCGTGATGCTCGTCGACGTGCCCGTCACCGACGTGCTCGTGCCCGTCATGCTGTTCGACGTGCCCGTGTACGACAGCGATACGCCGGTGATGCTCTGCGACTGGCCGGTCGTCGACATGCTGACGTCGGTCCATGACGACGAGATGCCCGTCATGCTGTTCGACACGCCCGTCACCGAGTTGCTGGAACCCACGACGCTGGTCGAAACGCCGATCATCGCGGTCGATACGCCCTTGAAGCCCGTATCGACGCCGGTGAACGACGTCGACACGCCGATGAAGCTCGTGCTCACGCCGGTAAACGATGTCGACACGCCGGTGAAGCTCGTGCTCACGCCGGTAAACGACGTGCTCACGCCGGTGAAGCTCGCCGACACGCCGGTGAAGCTCACCGACAGCCCCGTGTACGACACCGAGATGCCGGTGAAGCTGACCGAGATCCCGACGACCGACGTCGACGTGCCCTTCACCGACAGGTTCAAGTCCTGCGCGATCGACGTCGAGCTGTTGCGCTCGACCGTCTGCTGCATGTCGCGCTCCGCGTGGATCATCACGCGCTCCGCGCCGCGCTGGTCGTCGAACGTGATCTGGCTCGCGTTCTGGTAGCCGCCCGCACGCTTGATCGAACGCGACACGAGGCCCGTGTAGCGGATGTCCTTCGGCAAATCGTAAGGCGTCGGGTTTTCGCCGTTGTAGACGATCCCCGTCACGAGCGGCCGGTCGAGATCGCCGTCGACGTACGTGATCAGCACTTCCTGCCCGACCCGCGGCATCGCGATCACGCCCCAGCCCTTGCCCGCCCAAGCCTGCGACACGCGAATCCAGCACGACGCATCGGCTTCGGTCGTCTTGTAGCGGTCCCAGTGGAAGTGCACGCGGATGCGCCCGAGCTTGTCGGTGTGCACCTCCGACATCTCCGGGCCCACCACCGTCGCGCTCTGGATGCCCGGCACCTCGGGGCGCGACGTCGTCAGAAGCGGGCGGAACGGCTGGTCGTCGGCGAGCGCGCGGAACTTCACCGCGACATTACGGCCCTGCGACGTACTATCCGGTCCGTCCTGAATGAACGTCAGCTCGCTGCTCGTCACGTAGTACCGACCATTGCGCTGCGCGGCCGGATGGCCGACCAGCGTGAATGCGCGGCCCGTCGCGAGCGCGCGTGCGTTCGCCTCGCCGACGAGCACGTGCGAGTCCGCCTGGATCGCTTCGAGCCGCAGGCGCGCGAGGCGCTCGCCCTGTTCCTGCTCGCTGTAGCCGGTCGCGTAGTCGTAGTATTCGAGCGGAATCCCTTCGAGATTCGGCGGCGACACCTGCTGCGCATCGCTGTCCAGACGGTTCGACGGCGCGTGATAGTCGAAGTCGCGCAGCGCGACGTTGTTCGACTTGATCCGCCGCGTACGCTGCAAGCGCTGCACGCCTTCGCGCCCCTGGATCGCACGCGATTCTTCGCCGTCCGGAAGATATTCGAGCTCGTCGTTCGGCAGCGGCAGATCATCGAAGCGCTGCGTGTCCGAGATCACGACGATGTGATTGTCCTTCTCGTGCTCGACCCAGAAATAGATCCCTTCGTCTTCCAGCAACCGCTTCACGAAGTTCAGATCCGTTTCCTGGAACTGCACGCAGTACTCGCGCGGCTCGTACGTGCCTTCGAGCTCGAACCGGTAACCGTTGCGCTGATGGCCCTGGAACACCTGCTCGACGATCTGCGGCACGCTCATGTTCTGGAAGATCCGGCTGTTGCGGTTCTCCGAGAGGAACGACAGCCAGCTCCTCAATTCCAGCGTGTACGTGTACTGCCCGCTCATCTGGCCCGTGTCGTTCCCACCGAACACGTGCGCGTTGAACGTCCGCACGGCGCCGCCGCCCAGATCGATGTCCGCCGACAGCGACGAGCCGAGCAGCGCGTCGAAATCCAGGTCCGGATCGTGGCTCAGCAGATCGAGCTGATACGACGGCTCCTGCGACAGGTTCTCGTGGACCACGAAGCTCAGTGCAACCGAATCCGGGTCCAACAGGGGACTACGCAGTTCGATCAGACGCATGACGGTTCTCCCGTCGTGCCGGCGTTCGCCGATGTCGTTTCGTCAGGCCCATGCGCGCCGACCGGATGCGCGCCGCTCGCCTGCACGCTTGCATCCACGTTCGCGTCGGCGTGCGAGCCGCCTATCGCTTCATGCGCTTCATCCACTTCATGCGCGCCGTGCGCGTCATGTGCTTCGTGCGCCTCCACGGCAGCGGCCGCCGCGGCTTCGAGCGCCGCCGCTTCCGCCTGCTCGCCGAGCGCCGCGGCATCGGTGCCGCTCAGCTCCCACGCATCCTCGTCGAACACGAGCGCCAGCTTCTCATGCGCGGACAGCCGCACCGTCTTCAGCGCGCGCCCCTCCGCCCGCGCGGCGAGCACGCCGCGCGCGACGGCCGGCATCACGTGCTGGCGCAGCAGGTCGCGCACCGCGCGGCCGTTCGCCGGATGCTGCGACACCGCATGCGCGACCCACGACGCGACGCCTTCGTCCGCGCGCCACTGCAAATCGTTCTCCGCGAGGCGTTCGCCGAGTTCGTCGAGCGCCTGCGTCGCGATGCCGGTGAGCGCTTCGACATCGAGCGGCCGGAACGCGACGAGCTGAATCCGCGCGAGCAGCGCGGGCGAGAAGCGCCCTTGCAGCCGCTCGCCGACGAGCTTATCGAGCTTCGCCTGCGAGATCTGCGGATCGGCCTTGCACGCCGCTTCGATCTCGACGTCGCCGAGATTGCTCGTCAACAGGATCAAGCAGTTGCGGAAGCTGATCCTGCGGCCTTCGCCGTCCTCCATCCAACCCTGATCGAAGACTTGATAGAACACCTCATGAATGTCCGGATGCGCGCGATCGAATTCGTCGAGCAGCAGCACGCTGTACGGCTTCTTGCGTACCGCCTCGGTCAAGCGCCCGCCCTTGCCGTAGCCGACGTATCCGGGCGGCGCGCCCTTGAGCGTCGACACCGTGTGCGCTTCCTGGAACTCGTTCATGTTGAACTGGAGCAGGTTGCGCTCGCCGCCGAACAGCAGCTCGGCGAGCTTCGCCGCGGCCTGGCTCTTGCCGGTGCCGGTCGGGCCGGCGAGCAACATCACGCCGAGCGGCCGGCGCGGATCATTGAGCCCCGAATGCGACACCTGCAACGCCTGTGCGATCGAGCGCATCGCGCCCGTCTGCCCGTGGATGCCTGCATTCAGCGCGCCCTCGAGCTCGACGACGCGCTGCGCATCGTCCTGCGCGAGCTGCGCGACGGGCACGCCCGTCCACTCGGCGAGCACCTCCGACACGACGTGCTCGTCGACCCACGGACGCACCCAGCGATTCGCGCCGATGCGCGCGGCGAACGAATCGCCGTCGCTGTCGGCAGGCGTATTCGTTTCGTCGTTCAGACGCGCGAGCCACGTGCGCACCTCGTCGCGCTGCGCGTCGACGACCGTCCCGAGCGTCGCCGCCTGCTGCACGAGGCTCGCCTGGCGGCCTTCGAGTTCACCCTCGTCGCCCGGCGTGCGCACGCCCATCCGGCGATCGCTCGCGCGCCAATCGAGCGTCTGGCCGATCGCGAACGCCTGGTGCTGCAAGCGCTCGAGCTCGGCGGGCGCGCAGTTCTGGCTCATCGCGACGCGCGCGCATGCGGTGTCGAGCAGGCTGATCGCCTTGTCCGGCAACTGCCGCGCGGGCAGATAGCGGCGCGACAGCTCGACCGCGCCGCGCAGCGCCGAATCGACGATGCGCACGCCGTGGTGCGCGGCGAAGCGCGGCGCGATCGTGCGCAGCATGTCGACTGCCGCGTCATCGCTCGGCTCGTCGACGGGAACCGCCTGGAAGCGCCGCACGAGCGCCGCGTCCGGTTCGATGTACTGCTTGTATTCGGACCACGTCGTCGCGGCGACCATCCGAAGCTGACCGCGCGCGAGCATCGGCTTGATCAGGTTCGCCGCATCGCCCGTGCCGGCTGCGCCGCCCGCGCCGATCAGCGTGTGCGTCTCGTCGCAGAACAGGATGATCGGATCAGGCGATGCGATCACCGCGTCGATCAGCGATTTCAGCCGCTGCTCGAACTCGCCGCGCACGCCGGCGCCCGCCTGCATCCGCGCGAGATCGAGCGCCCATACTTGCGCGCCGAGCAGGCCCGGCGGCACCGCGCCCGCTTGGATCTTCTGCGCGAGCGCCTCGACGACGGCCGTCTTGCCCACGCCCGCCTCGCCGACGAGAATCGGATTGTTCTGGCGACGGCGCGACAGGATGTCGATCACCGTGCGCAATTCATCGTCACGGCCGACGACGGGATCGAGCTCGCCGCGCGCGGCCTGCTCGGTCACGCACGTCGCCCACTTCGCGAGCGCGTCGCTCGTGCCGTCGGCGGCGGCTTCGCCCGCGTGCTCGCCGAGCGCGCCGCCGTCGATCGCGGCGGGCGCTTCGTTGCTTTCCGGCCAGCCGGCCGCGAGCGATTCGTAGCGCTTCACCACTTCATCTAGCGCGACCGACGTGATGCCGCTCGGTACGCGCTGCTGCAGCCAGCGGCGCGTCAGATCCTCGTCGAGCCACGCGAGCAGCAGGTGGCCGGAGCGCACCTTGCCCGCGCGCGCCGCGATCTGGCTCCAGATGACGGCCGGCCCGACGCTGCGCTCGAGCGAGCTCGAGATATCGCGCAGCGAGTCGCCGCTCACGTCGAAGCCGTCGAGCGCCTTCTCCATCCGGCGCTTCGCTTCGCCAACGTCGCTGCCGAACTGCTCCAACAGGCGCGCGAGATCGCTCTGCTCGCGCTGCAGCAGGCACAGCGCCCAGTGATCGAGGTCGATGAAGGCGTGCCGACGCGATCGGCCTAGCGCCGTCGCATCGACGAGGGCCGCATAGGTCGTGCGGCCGAGACAGTTGAATATGCGTTCGCGATTCACGTCTAGTCCCGAAAAGATTCAAAGACAGTCAGGGTGCGCAGCGCCCGATTCGGCCTTGACCACGCGTCGACGCCGACGCGCATGCACCCAACCCTTCCTGCAAGTTCAGGGCGCGTCCACACCTGAACCTTGATGACGGGGTAAATTCGTCCGTCGACGAAATCCGTCACGACCGCGGACACCGCCATGACGGCGGCCGCGCGGCGTTGCCACCGGTAAAACTCGTCGGCCTCGATCGGCCCGATCACGATCTCGATCGAGTGCTGCACGTCCCAGATCCGCGCGCCGAGCCGCCATCCGCCGAGCCGCCGTGCGTGACTCGCCGCGGCCGGCACCGGCACCCAGCGGCCGTGGCGCGGCACCACCTGCAGCGCAACGCCGAAGTACGAGCGCAACATCCGTTGCAGATCGGCGAGCGAGCGGCGCGGCGCGCAGTAGATGCCCGGAAACGCGCGCCGGCACGCGAGCGCATGACGCTCGAGCAGATCGGCGTCGTCCTGCGTCGCGCGGCGCGCATCGGCGAGCGCCGTCACGCGCTCGACGAACGGATTGCGCGCGCGCTCGTAGCCGAGCACCGGATGCATCGACGACCACGCCGAGTAGTGCAACCACGCGAGGTCGCCGCACGCGACGTTGACGAAGCGCTCGAACGCGGCGTTGCGCTCGAAGCGCTTTTCCTGCATCGCATGCTCGGTCACGTGCAGCGGCAGCGGCCCGTACGGCGCGAACAGTCCGAAGTGACGCTGAACCACCGTGACCTCCGGGTGATCGTCGTCCTCGATGAAGCGCGGCAGCGTCACGTGCACGCGCTCCACTTCGGTGCTCGCGAAATGCATCTCCGCCGGCTGCTCGATGCGCAGCCACTTCGGCAACCGCCGCTTGCGCGCCGAGCGCTTGTCGTGCTTGCGCTGCAACGCTTCGACCCGCCGCATCAACTCGAAGAAGGTGCGGCGCGGCGTCAGCGCTTTCGTTACATGTTCGAGCGACGTCATGCGAGCCTCCCGTCGCGCGACGCCACGTTCGTGTGCGTGCTCGCCGCATCGCCGTCGAGGCGCACGGCGATCTCGATGCCGTCGTTGAGCGTCGCGGCTTCGGCAAGCGCCTGCGCGAGCAGACGCCCGAACAGCCAGCCGCCGCGATCCGCGTGCAGCGATTCGGCGATGTCGATCTCGACCTGCGTCGCGCGCACGAGCGCGGTCGGCGTCGAGCGGCCCGCCGCGACGAAGCGCGAGCGCAGCATGACCGAGCGCAAACTCTCGAGCCGCTGGCGGTCGAGTGCGTCGTCCTTGTCGATCGCGAGCAGCAATTGCTCGACGATGCGCGCCGTCACGTCCTGCTGTTGCGACGCGCGCAGCGCGAGCGGATTGCGGCCCACGTGCGACACGGCCTCCCAGCACGCGTCGACGCTCGGCTTGCCGCGCGGCGCGCTCGCCGGCCACAGACACTCGATGCGCTTCACCGCCGTCGGATCGAGCAGTTGCAGTTCGGCGTCGAGCAGCGCGGTCGGTCGCCAGTCGCGATCGGCAACGAGCGCGCGGCCCGTGATCGTCGCGACATCGTCCGGATCGAGCGTGTCGTCGACCATCGAGACCGCGACCAGATCGTGGCTTGCGAGCGGATCGAACCGATCACGCCGCACGCCGTCGACGAGCAACGCATCCTCGCGCCGCATGCCGTAGCGAATCGAGCCGTCCTGCCCTTCGTAGCCCGCCGTCTCGAGCACCGAGCGCGCGCGATGCGCGCGACCATTGGTCTCGCACACGAACACCTCGGTCAGCGCCCACAGGTGATGAGCGGCGGGCCGCATCCGGTCGACCGGAATCCACTGCTCCGGCTGATTCGCGTCGTACGGCACCGGATCGAAACGTTTGGAATACAGATTGATCGCCGGCGTCGCGAAGAGGCGAAACTGGCTCGCGTCCACGTCGCCGATCAAATCGCCCGGCGCGTCGCGCAATGCGAAGAACAGATCGAACTCGCGCGCCGACGGCGCTTTCTCCGCAATCGCCGCGAGCGCATCGACGTAGACGCCGAGCAGGCGCGTCGGCTGCGCGAAGTATTCGCGCAACAGCCGCAGCCCCGGCAAGCCGCCGAAGTCCTCCGGCAACAGCGCCTCCGCATCGTCTACGCCGGACAACCGAATGCCCGACATCGGCAGCGTCAGCACCTCGTCGCCGCGATTCGTCGACACGAGCGCGAACCACGCGGTCGTGTCGGCAAGCAGCGCGCGATGCAGCGCGTACGCGCGCGGCAGGTCGCCCGCAAGGCTCAGATGCAACGGCGCGAATCCCTTGTCCTCACGCGACAGCTCCGCGACCGACGCGCCGCCCTCCACTTCGAACCTGAAGCGCAGCACCGCATGCGACGACGCGAGCCGCTGCGCGAGCAGCGACGGCAGCCCGGTGATGCTGCGGCTGCACTCGACCGACGCGAGGCGCAGCGGCAACAGCGTGACGTCGCGCGCGGTCGAGAACATCACGGGCAGCTTGCGGCCCGGCAAATGAGCGGCGATGAGCGAGCCGCGCGGCAGCGTGTTGCCTCGAAACGCGTCGGGCGAGCCGAGATCCGGATGGAACGCGAACGTCGAGATCGCAGGCGTGGCCGCCGTGTAGAGCGGGCAAATGCGCCCGAGCGCCTGTTGCGCGAACTCCGCGCATTCGCGGTCGAGCCGCTTCTGCACGCGCGCCGACAGATACGCGACGCCCTCGAGCAGCCGCTCGACGAACGGATCGGTGACCGCATCCGGATGCAGCCCGAGCGCCGACGCGACCTGCGGATGCTCTTTCGAAAAGCGCGCACCCGCATCGCGCAGCTGGCGCAATTCGTCGTTGTAGTGGTCGAGAAAATTCATCGCCGTTCGTCGCTCACCGGTCATCCGCTAGGCTGAAATACCCGCTCAGGTAATCGAGCGCGAGGCTCGCCCTGAGCTCGGCTCCGTCTTCGCGCGCCTTCATCGACACGTCGAAGTAGATCGTCTGCGGCAAGCGCCTGTGGCTCTCGGTCCGAGGCTTGACCGTCGTGCTGGCGGAATCGACGCGCGGCTCGAAGCGACGAATCACCTCGCAGATGTGCGCGGCCGCATGCGCGGGATTGATCTTCGTCGCGCCGGCCGCCTGCATCGGCGGACAGCCGAAGTTCAGCACCGAATGCGCTGCCGGACTGTCGTCGGCGATGCGCATGCGCGCGCCGCGAATCGCATAATTCATCAGGTCGACCAAATGATCCGCGACGACCTCTTGAAGCGAATGACGACGAATCCGTCTGGACAGCTTGTTGTAGAGTTGAAGATCGCTCACGTGCATGTTCCCGAGTGTTGTGGCGCGAGGCCACAACACTGCCCAAGGTTAGCCTGGAAACTAGAACCTTCCGACGGGTTAGATCGGGGCGTTCTGCTTGAGGTCGTATCCGGCCTTGATCACTGCGCCCATCGTGCCGTCGTTACGCTGCTCGCGATACTCGAACTCGATCTGGGCGAAGTTGATCCGGATCTGGTCGGTCGGCAGCACGCCGTCGACTTCGCCGCTCGCGTGGCCGAGCTGCGAAATCGGCATGTTGCCGAGCGTGCGGAACGACGACACGAGGCCGCTCGCGAACGAGATCGTCAGGAACTCCTGCTGGCCCTTGCCCGACTTGCGGCAGATCAGCTTCGCGTTCTGGATGTGCTCACCCGTCGCACACATCAGGAACAGCTTCGGCGACGCCTTGTTCGACACCATGCGGAACTCGAAGTCCTTCATCTCGACCTTACCCGCGCCGCCGCCGCTGCCGAAGCCCCAACGGCCCGAGTTCTCTTCCGCCCACTGCCAGCTCTGAATCTGGATCAGACCGGGATATTGCTGATCGGTCGACTCGCCCTCGACGCCATCGATCTGCAAGAAGTAATCAACCAACGCATTTGCCATGCTATGAACTCCTAATTAGTTATAACAAGACCATATCGAAAAGACCGCTGTTGAATCCGCTGCGAGACGCATCGACTCCGCCCCGCAACGCCTCGAACACCTCCTTCTTTAAGCGAAACCGCAACCGGCCCGGTAGTCGCGGCTCAGGTCGTCACCTCGTGCTTGGTCGACGGAAGTTTCGAAACCAGCCGGAGAGAAACGGTCAAACCCTCCAGTTGGAAATGGGGGCGCAGGAAAAACTGCGCGCGATAGTAGCCGGGGTTTTCCGGAATCTCGTCGACGACCACTTCCGCCGCCGACAGCGGACGCTGCGATTTCGTGACCTCGCTCGAGATGCTCGGATCGCCGTCCACATAGTTCATCAGCCAGTCGTTCAGCCAGCGCTGCGTATCCTCGGCCGACTTGAACGAACCGATCTTGTCGCGAACGATGCACTTCAGGTAGTGCGCGAAACGGCACGTCGCGAAGATGTACGGCAGGCGCGACGACAGGTTCGAGTTCGCGGTCGCGTCGTCGTCCTCGTAGATCGCCGGACGATGGACGGTCTTCGCACCGATGAACGCCGCGGTATCCGAATTCTTCCGGTACACGAGCGGCATCAGGCCCGATTCGGACAGCTCGTGCTCGCGCCGGTCCGAGATCGCGATTTCCGTCGGGCAGTGCAGGTCGACTTCGCGATCCTGCGAAGGCAGCACGAACTTCGGCAGCACCTCGACCGCGCCGCCCGACTCGACGCCGCGAATCTTCGTGCACCAGCCGTATGTCTTGAACGCGCGCGTGATGTTCGCACCCATCGCGTACGCGGAATTCGCCCAGCAGAAATCCTCGGCGCGGTTCGGGTCGACCTTCTCCTCGAAACCGAACTCCTCGACGGGCTGCGTCTTCGGGCCGTACGGCACGCGAGCAAGGAAGCGCGGCAGCGTGAGCGCGAGATAGCGCGAGTCGTTGCTCTCGCGCAGGCGGCGCCAGAACGCATATTCGGTCGCGGTGAAGATCTTCGACACGTCACGCGGATTCGACAGCTCGCTCCAGTCGTCCATCTGCAGCAGGCCCGGCGCGGCGGCCGCGATGAACGGCGCGTGCGCGGCCGCCGAGATCTTCGACATCTCGGTCAGGATCGACACGTCCTGCATGCTGTGGTCGAAATAGAAATCACCGATCAGGCAGCCGAACGGCTCGCCGCCGAACTGGCCGTATTCCTGCTCGTAGATCATCTTGAAAATCGGACTCTGGTCCCACACGACGCCCTTGAAGCGCCGCAACGTCTTGCCGAGATCCGCTTTCGAGATGTTCAGGTAGCGGATCTTCAGGTTCTCGCTCGTGTCGGTGTTCGATACGAGATAGTGCAATCCGCGCCACGCGCCTTCGAGATTCTGGAAGCGCTTGTTGTGCAGCACAAGCGTCAGTTGCTCGGAGATCTTCTTGTCCAGCTCGGCGACCAGCTGCTCGATCGTCTGCGCGACGTCCTCGCGAACCACGACCCGGCTGCGCCGCGCATACGTGAGCAGCGTTTCGACGGCGTTCTGCACCGCCTCCGCGGCCTCGTTGGTGCGCGGCCGGAACGAGCGGCGCAGGATGTCCTTCAGATCTTCGTTGACGTTGTTCTGATCGACGACTACCTTCTCGGCAGACGATTCAAGCTGCTGCATACTCATTTCGCACCCTCTTCCGGTTGTTGGCCGTCGCCTTCGCCGTTGCCGCCGGATTGCTCCGTCGCCTCGGCCTCGTTCGCCCACTGCGGGCTCTTCAGCAACTCCTGAATCACGTCTTCCGCCGCGGCCTTGCCGTCCATGTAGGTCAAGAGCTCCTTCAGGCGATTGCGTGCCTCGAGCAGCGTCGACAGCTCGGGAATGCGCTTGACGACGTCCGCGGGCTCGAAGGATTCCATCGACGTGAACGTCAGATCGATCGGAATCAGCGTGCCGTCGTTGGTCAGCACGTTCTTCACGTGATAGCTGAGCGACGGCGCGATCTGCGCCATGCGCTCGTCGAAGTTCTCGACGTCAATCTCCTGGAAGCGCCGATCCTCGACGGGGCCGAGCGGCTCAACGTTGTCGCCCGACAGGTCCGCCATCACGCCCGCGACGAACGGCAACTCGACCTTCTTTTGCGACCCGTAAACCTCGACGTCGTATTCAATCTGCACACGGGGCGCACGACTCTCCCCGATGAATTTCTGTCCATCCTTTTGTCGAACCATGATGAGCAAACCCTCTACACGAAGTTGTTCACGTTACTTGATAGAGCTCTGCGGCCGGTTCAGCTGGGCCACGAGAGACGCCGCCTCGGGATAGAGCTCCGCCATCACCTCCTCGAAACCCGCCCCTAGCATTCTTTGAATCCGCGACAGGAAGATCGGCGCCGGATGGCTCGGTTCGTGCAAGCGGAAGTACTCGACGATTCGCTCGAGCGCCGCACCGACTTCCTGCCTCGACCTCAGCGCGCCGCCCGGCCCGGCGGACGGTTGCCGCGTATCGGGCGCAGGCGCGCCACCGGGCGTCGAGTCCACCGACTCCGTACCTGCGGCGTTCGTCTTGTTCACCTCGTCCGCCGCCGAATGCGCCTGCACGAGCCGCGACGACGCGACGCTCAACAGTTCGAGCGCGCGTGCGACGTTGAGCTCCTGCTCCACCGCAGCTATCGATTCCCTGATTCTCGATAAGGAATCCTGAATGTCATGTACAAGAGTATTCGCTCTAATGCGATAATCAGGATCCTCCACGATCGAAGCCGCCCGCCCGCCGATCAGATCGTTGAGCGTCGCATCGCGGTCTTCGAACCGGGAACTGCCGAGCTGATGCAGGAACTGCGAACCAGCAAGCCAGCCAAGATGAATCAAAAGGGTTTCGCCGGGCGACTCGTCAGGCAACGCGCGAGGATGCAATTCCTCGACGGGTGCGCTCATCAGATCGGCCAGCAATCGCGTGCCGTCGGCGAGTCCGCTCAAGCCGCGCCGCGCGATGCACGCACGCAGATGCCAAATGGCGACCCGCACGTCTTTCGCCTTTTTCAATAAGGCGAGACATCCGGTTTCGACGGAGACCCACTGGAACGCGCCCTCTCCCTTGCGCTGAGGCGCGTAGCCGACGGAATCGTATTCGCAGATGGCTGCGTCGATTTTGATAAAATCTTCGTCGAAATCCAGCAAGTCCGGCGACTGGCCCGGTAGTGCAACGTCGTTCATGGTCTATCCACAAATCACAAGCGTCGGGAACCGACTTCGCAAAGCTAGATTAGTTTGCGTTCCGTCAAAATGCCCAAACTTAATTCTTCGAATGTATTAGCGACCACATAACTCGATGCTTACCATCTGCCAAAGCGTTTTGGGGAATTAGATTGGTATCCGCTGGAATAAGACAAACGAACGCCTGCGGGTTCCAGGAAAATATTCCACGGAAACCGTTTACGCCGCCGGTTTTTTTCTCAGCGATATTAACCCGCCCCTTCCGCCCAGCCCGATCCCTGCGAGCTGGCTAGCGCCAGCCTTCCGCATCGGCGATCGGTAAGATGCACTTCCATTAAATCAAATACGGCGCGCACATAAATCACTACGCCGTCGCATTTGCGGCGGAAATATCATCCAAGCACCGGGTTTAATCTGAAACGTCACACCTTAGTGGCCCTCAACGACAACGGCGTGACAATCATTCATATCGTTACAGTCTACGCTGTAAACTTATAGAACGCTCGTAAATTTGGCAAGCAGAAATAAATTTTTCTTACAAACGGAACTGTAAGTTTGATTCAATGAAATTGAAATATAAGGATTGCCTCCGAAGCGGAGCGAGTTTCGAACGACGCGGAGATTTTTATCTTGCGCGATCCTTCCGATCGCTTTTTCTTAACCCGCCTGCCGAATTACTCAATCACTACTTCATACATTCCGATCAGGCTTCTTCGACTACTTAATATGTATTCGCAATCGTTTGCGCGGCCTGTCGACCCACAATAAACCCACCTCGCCGGAATTGCAAGCGGGCCGAAAATGCCCGCCGCACGTACATCAAAGCCAATGAAGCGAGAACGCGGCGCGAATGCGCATCAAGGCGGCGGGTGAAACATCTTTGTTACATTGGGATCAATTTAACTCGACTGAGAGACAACTTATTTGCCGACTGGATCGTCTGTCCGCTATAAGCGCGATACCAACGCGATAGCGCATGGATCGGCGTGGTCCCAAGAAGGCGTTTTACTTGTCGTTTGAGGCCCGGATACTCGTCCGCTGCACGACGGCAGCGACGATCGGTCCGACAGGATCGATCGTCATGTCATTCAGTAGGATGACGAACAGTTTTAGAGACGATTAAGTGCCTGCGGTTTCCCCACGGAACCGAATACATCCTCGGGAATTGCGCGCCCGATGCCCCGTGCCGCGCCAGCGCTCGTGCCACGATCCATATTTATAAGCAACCCGAAGCTCATGGACTCGATTGCCTGCTCGAACGCGCCATTCGGGCAATGTCGTGTTCTCACTCCCGTCCCGGCTGCGCCCCGGTCGGTTCGCTCGCTCCTCGACACGGGCATCGGAACGAACGACGCAGCGCATTTCGTCGCGCCAGCGTGTCGGCGTGTATCCAGTATCTATCTAGTCGCTACTAGATAGTAGAAGGCGCTCCCGCCTGCGCGCCCCGCGGCGCGTCGGCCGCGACGCCGCCCTTTGCCGGTCCTCTGCGCACGACGCCGCCAATAACGAAACGGCGCGGCCACCATCCGGCGCCGCGCCGTTTCGTCAGTCCGATGTCCGCCCGAGCGTCGACCACCGCACGCGCGGGGCCTCGAGGAACCGATCGTCAGGCCTTCATCGATCCGGTTCGCACATAGCGTTCATGCCAAGACAGCGCTTCGCCGAGCAGATGCGGCGTCTGCTTGCCGAAGCTCTCGCGGCTCGCGCGCTCGAAGTAGTCGTCGAGCATCGGCCGATAGTCGGGATGCGCGCAATTCGCAATGACCTTGCGCGCGCGCTGCTTCGGCGACAATCCGCGCAGATCCGCGAGCCCCTGCTCCGTCACGACGACCGCGACGTCGTGCTCGGTGTGGTCGACGTGGCTCGCCATCGGCACGATCCGCGAGATCGCACCGCCCTTCGCGGTGCTCGCCGACATGAAGCACGACAGATAGCCGTTGCGGGCGAAATCGCCGGAACCGCCGATGCCGTTCTGGATCTTCGTGCCCATCACGTGCGTCGAATTGACGTTGCCGTAGATGTCGGCCTCGATCATCCCGTTCATCGCCACGATGCCGAGGCGGCGCACGAGCTCCGGATGGTTGCTGATCTCCTGCGGCCGCAGCACGATCTTCGAGCGAAACGTGTCGATCTCGTCGGCGAAGCGCTTCACGGCGTCCGGGCTCAGCGACAGCGCGGTCGCCGACGCGAAGCTCAGCGTGCCGTTCGCGAGCAGGTCGAGCATGCCGTCCTGGATCACTTCCGTGTACGCGGTCAGGTTCGAGAAGCCGCCTTCGCCGAGGCCGGCGAGCACCGCGTTCGTGATGTTGCCGACGCCCGACTGCAGCGGCAGCAGGTTTTCGGGCAGGCGGCCGCGCTTGATCTCGTGGCGCAGGAAATCGATCAGGAGTCCGGCGATCTGCTTCGACGCCGTGTCGGGCGCGGCGAATGCGTTGCTGCGGTCGGGCGCGTCCGTTTCGACGATCGCGACGATCTTCTCGGCCGGGCAGCGCAGATACGGCTCGCCGATCCGGTCGTCGCTCTTCACGAGCGGAATCGGCTTGCGGTTCGGCGGCAAAGCGGTGCCGTAATAAATGTCGTGCATTCCGTCGAGGCCGAGCGGCTGCCGCGAATTCACTTCGAGGATCACGCGCTTCGCCTGGTCGAGCCACGTCTTGTTGTTGCCGACCGACGCCGACGGAATCAGGCTCCCGTCCTCGCGGATGCCCGCCACTTCGACGATCGCGACGTCCAGCTCGCCGAACAGGCCGAACCACGCGTACTGCGCGACGTGGCTCAGGTGGATGTCCTGATAGTCGAGCTCGCCCGCGTTGATCTTGTCGCGCAGCGTCGGATCGGATTGGTACGGCAGGCGCATCGAGATGCCGTTCGCCTTCGCGAGCGCGCCGTCGAGCTCGGGCGCGGTCGACGCGCCCGTCAGCACGTTGATGCGGAAATCTTCGCCGCGCGCGTGGGACGCCGCGATCCGCGCGGCGAGCGCGGCCGGCACCGCTTTCGGATATCCGGAGCCGGTGAAGCCGCTCATCGCGACGGTCATGTTCGGGCCGATCAGCGCGGCGGCCTCGTCGGCGGTGCGGACGAGGGAGCGCAGGCTGGGAGCGAGGATACGAGAGGTTGGCATGGCTGAATGTCGAACGGTTGTATTAGATCTGGCGACGCAGCGCCGCAAGGGTGTCTCCGGAGTGGCGCGCGCTTGCGGCGCGGGCGGCGGTCACGGGCCGGCGGCGCAAGCACGGCCCGAGTATCGCAGAGCGCGCCGCGGCATAGTGTCCGCCCCGTGCAAAAGTAACTTGCCGGATTTGCTGGATATTTGCCCGAAATCAACTTCAGGCGACGCGCGCCATCACGCGGCGGGCGACCGCCACATCTCGGCGTCCCGCTCCCGGCAAAGGCCAAACCTTACACCACACTTTCCGCCCCCGTACAATCGGGCGCCTCAGTCATGAAAAAGCAATAAATTACGATTCCGTATATATTTCGCCGATGGACCCAAGAAAATCCGCCGCCAGCCGCATTTCGAGCCCACCTCCCCGCACGTGGGACGCCCGACTCGCACGCCGGCTCGTCACGCCGCTCGTCGGCACGCCGGTGACGCCGAACCACCTGACCACGCTGCGCCTGCTGATCGGCCTCGCGGGCGCGTGGTGCCTCGCGCAACCCGGCTTCGGCTGGATCAACGCGGGCGCTTTCCTGATCGTGCTGTCCAATTTCGTCGATCACACCGACGGCGAGCTCGCACGGATCAGCGGCCAGTCGAGCAAGCTCGGCCACTTCTACGATCTCGCGAGCGACGCGCTCGTCACGGTTGCGCTCTTCGTCAGCATGGGCGCCGGCGTCGTCGCGGCGGGCGGCCAGATGGCCGCGTCGCCCGTGCTGCTCGGCGCGCTCGCGGGCGCGGCCGTCGCGCTCATCTTCTTTCTGCGGATGCGGATCGAGTCGTTCGCGGGCAAGGCGGGCACGAAGCAGGCATTCGTCGGCGGCTTCGAGACCGAGGACGTGCTGTATCTGCTTCCCGTCGTCACGCTGCTCGACAGCGTCGAGCCGTTCCTCCTCGCGGCGGCGATCGGCGCGCCGCTCTTCGCGGCGTGGGTCGTGATCGATTACTGGCGCATCGTGCGCCGCGGCAGCGCGTCCCGCGCGCCCAATTCAACCGAAATCCAACCCACCAAATGATCACGGAAACCGAAGCCTGCGCGGCCCACGGCACGCTAGACGAAGCCGTCGCCGCGCGCATCGGCGCGCTCGACGCCGCGCGGCTGCGCGGCGATTTCGCGCGGCAGGACGCGTTTGTCTACCTGGACGAATTCCTGCCGAAGGATCTCGCCGGCCGCCTCGCCGACTGCGCCCGCGCGCTCGTGCCCGACATCAACCGCAACTTCCTGCCTGGGCACAAGCAAGGCGGCAGCGTAAGCCGCCACACGATCGACGAGAAGGCGCCGCTCATCGCCGAGCTGTACCGCTCGAAGGCGCTCGTCGGCTTCCTCGAGACGCTGACGGGCGACAGGCTGCTGCCGTCGCCGGACGACGATCCGCACGCGTACGCGCTGTATTACTACACGAAGCCGGGCGACCACATCGGCTGGCACTACGACACGTCGTACTACGACGGCCGCCGCTACACGCTGCTCTTCGGCGTGATCGACGATTCGACGAGCCGCCTCGACTACGAATTGCACACGCGCAACCCGGGCGTCGCGGACGAGCCGGGTTCGGTGCAGATCGCACACGGCGGCATCGTGTTCTTCGACGGCGACAAGCTGCGCCACCGCGTGACACCGCTCGGCGAGAACGAGATCCGCGTGTCGCTGACGTTCGAGTACGTGACCGACCCCGGGATGCGGCCGTGGAAACGTTTCGTGTCGAACATGAAGGACGCGATCGCGTACTTCGGCTTCCGTCAGGTATTCAAGCAAACGGCGACGCGCCGCCCGTCGCGCTCATGACGCGCACCGGCATGATCCTGCTGTCGCTCGGGACGGCGGCGTTCGTCGCCCTCCTCGCGTGGCAGGGCTTCGGCGCGGTCGCGGCGACGCTGTTCGCGGCCGGCTGGGGGCTCGCGCTCGTCGCGGCGTTCCACCTGGTGCCGCTCGTCATCGACGCGGCCGCGATCGCAGTGATGTTCCGTCCCGGCGAGCCGGGCAGCGGGCTTCATGACGCGCTGCGCGCGCGCTGGGTCGGCGAATCGGTCAACAGCCTGCTGCCCGCCGGGCAGATCGGCGGGCCGGTGCTGATGGTCCGCCATCTCGCGCAGCGCGGCGCGCGCCTGGCCGACGCGGCGGCCGCGATCACGGTCAGCACGACGATGCAGGCGCTCGCGCAGATGGTGTTCGCGCTCGTCGGCATCGCGGCGTTCAGCGCGTACGCGACGCACGACGCCGCGTCGCATCTGCGCACGCCTGCGCTGATCGCGACCGCGGTGCTGGGCGGCTGCGCCGCGCTCTTCTACTTCGCGCAGCGTCGCGGCCTGTTCGGGCGCGGGCTGCGCGCCGCGTCGAAGCTGCTCGGCCCGCGCGACTGGTCGTCGCTCGCGACGCGCGCGGACGCCATCGACGACGCGCTCGGCAAGCTGTACCGCGAGCGAGCGAAGGTGCGCACGACGTTCGTGCTGAGCCTCATCGGCTGGATCGTCGGCACCGCGGAAGTGTGGCTCGCGCTGCGCTTTCTCGGCCATCCGGTGAGCTGGCTCGACGCGCTGCTCCTCGAGAGCGTCGGGCAAGCGATCCGCGGCGCGGCGTTCGCGATCCCCGGCTCGCTCGGCGCGCAGGAAGGCGGCTATCTGCTGCTCGCGCCGCTCGTCGGGCTGCCGCCCGACGCAGCGCTCGCGCTGTCGCTCGCGAAGCGCGCGCGCGAGCTCGCGCTCGGCCTGCCCGGCATCCTGTATCTGCATTTCAGTGAAAGAAACTGGCAGCGGCGGCGCGCGCCGCAGCCGATCGCCGACTGATCCGACGACGAGACGGTCGGCGCCCTTTGCGTGGAGAACTCATGCGAGCCATCATTCTTGCGGCGGGCCTGGGCCTGCGCCTGCAACTGCCTCCCGAGGCTCAATTCCCGAAGTGCCTGCTGCGCTTCGACGACAAGTCGCTCCTCGAGCGGCACCTGCGCGTGCTCGACGCGGCGGGCGTCGACGAGATCGTGCTCGCGCTCGGCTTCCAGTCCGAGAAGGTTGAAGCCGAGCTCGCGCGCCTGAACCGCAAGGCCGAGATCGTGCTCAACCCGCGCTACGACCTCGGCAGCGTGCTGACCGTGCACACGGCCGCCGACGCGCTCACGCGCGGCGGCGACGTGCTGCTGATGGACGCCGACGTGCTGTACGACGAGAGCATCCTGCACGCGCTCGTCGCGGAGCCGTCGCGCGCGATCGATCGCCTTCTGATCGACCGCGATTTCGAAACGGGCGACGAGCCCGTCAAGCTGTGCGTGAAGGACGGCGTGCCGGTCGAGCTGCGCAAGCAGGTCGCCGCCAATCTCGACTACGACACGATCGGCGAATCCGTCGGCTTCTTCCGTTTCAGCGAAGGCGCCGCGCGCCGGCTCGCCGAGATCATCGCGGGCTACGTCGACGGCGGCCGCGCGAACATGCCGCACGAAGAGGCCGTGCGCGACCTGCTGCTCGAAGGCGGCCGCGCATTCGACATCGCGGACGTGACGGGCGCGCCGTGGATCGAAATCGATTTTCCGGGCGACGTCGCGCGGGCTCGCGACGAAGTCCTGCCGCACATCCAACAACGAACGATAGGGGCCATCCGATGAATGCACGCGAACCGAACTTCACCGAATCGCGCAGCGCGCGGCTGCGGCGGATGCTGACGAGCCGCGAACTCGAATTCCTGATGGAAGCGCACAACGGCCTGTCCGCGCGGATCGTCCGCGAGGCGGGCTTTAAGGGGATCTGGGCGTCGGGGCTCGCGATCTCCGCGCAGTTCGGCGTGCGCGACAACAACGAGGCGAGCTGGACTCAGGTCGTCGACGTGCTCGAATTCATGGCCGACGCGAGTGACCTGCCGATCCTGCTCGACGGCGACACCGGCTACGGCAACTTCAACAACGTGCGCCGGCTCGTGAAGAAGCTCGAGCAGCGCGGCATCGCCGGCGTGTGCATCGAGGACAAGCAGTTTCCGAAGACCAACAGCTTCATCGACGGCGAGCGCCAGCCGCTCGCCGAGATCGACGAATTCTGCGGCAAGATCAAGGCCGGCAAGGATTCGCAGAGCGATCCGGATTTCTCGATCGTCGCGCGTGTCGAGGCGCTGATCGCCGGCTGGGGGATGGACGAGGCGCTGCGCCGCGCGAACGCGTACGCGCAGGCCGGCGCGGACGCGATCCTGATCCACAGCAAGCTGTCGCGGCCCGACGAGATCCTGCAGTTCGCGCGCGAATGGAGCGGCCGCGCGCCGCTCGTGATCGTGCCGACCAAGTATTACAGCACGCCGACCGACGTGTTCCGCCAGGCCGGCATCAGCACCGTGATCTGGGCGAATCATCTGATCCGCGCGTCGGCGTCCGCGATGCAGGCAGTCGCGCGCGAAATCCAGGACGGCGAAACGCTCGTCAACGTCGAGGAGCGCGTGGCGAGCGTCAACGAGATCTTCCGTCTGCAGGACGCCGACGAATACTCGGCCGCCGAGCGGATCTACCTGTCGTCGAGCTCGCGCGCGTCGAGCGCGGCGCTCGTGCTCGCGGCGAGCCGCGGCAAGGGGCTGGAGGCCGTCACCGAGGACAAGCCGAAGGTGATGCTGCCGATCGCCGGCAAGCCGCTCCTGCGCTGGCTCGTCGACGGCTTCAAGAAGCAGGGCGTGAACGACATCACGGTCGTCGGCGGCTATCGCGCCGATGCGATCGACACGTCGGGCGTGAAGCTCGTCGTCAACGAGCGGCACGCGCAAACGGGCGAGCTAGCGTCGCTCGCGTGCGCGGCCGAGCGCCTCTCGGGCGACACCATCGTCTCGTACGGCGATCTGCTGTTCCGCAGCTACATCCTGCGCGATCTCGCCGAGAGCGAGGCCGAGTTCAGCGTCGTCGTCGATTCGTCGCAGACGCAGCCGTCGAACCAGAGCGTGCGCGACTTCGCTTTCTGCTCGGCCGCCGACGACCGCGGACTGTTCGGCCAGAAGGCCCATCTGCGCCGCGTGTCGAGCGATGCGAGCGAGGGCGAGCCGCACGGCCGCTGGATCGGGCTCCTCAACGTTCGCGGCGCGGGCGTCGCGCGGCTGAAGGCGATGCTCGACACGCTAAAGGCGCGCGGCGATTTCGATTCGCTCGATTTGCCGGCGCTGCTGAACGCGCTCGTCGACGCGGGCGAGAAGATCGAAGTGCAATACGTGCACGGCCACTGGCGCGGCGTCAACGATCTCGACGACTTCCGCCGCGCGGGCGATTTCGCGCACGGCCAGACGCCGTATGCGGAGCAGAGCGCGGCCAACGGAGGCGCGAGATGATCGAAGCCGCACAGTTCGTCGAGGCGGCGCGCGAGCGCGGCTTCGACTGGTACGCGGGCGTGCCGTGCTCGTATCTGACGCCGTTCATCAATTACGTGTTGCAGGACCCGGCGCTCCATTACGTGTCGGCGGCGAACGAAGGCGATGCGGTCGCGCTCGTCGCGGGCGCGACGCTCGGCGGCCGGCGCGGGATCGCGATGATGCAGAACTCGGGGCTCGGCAACGCGGTGAGCCCGCTCACGTCGCTCACGTGGACGTTCCGGCTGCCGCAACTGCTGATCGTCACGTGGCGCGGCGAGCCGGGCGTGCACGACGAGCCGCAGCATGCGTTGATGGGCCCGATCACGCCGGCGATGCTCGACACGATGGAAATCCCGTGGGAGACATTCCCGACGGAAGCCGACGCGATCGGCCCGGCGCTCGATCGCGCGATCGCGCACATGGACGCGACGGGCCGCCCGTACGCGCTCGTGATGCAAAAAGGCAGCGTCGCGCCCTACGCGCTCGAGCGCGCGGCGATGCCCGAGCGCCGCGCGCACGTCGCCGCGCATTCGACACAGCGCGCCGCCGAGCCCGCCGAGCCCGCCGAGCCCGCGGCGTCGCCGACGCGTCGTGACGCGCTCGCGCGGATCGTCGAGCGCACGCCCGTCGGCTCGACGGTCGTGCTCGCGTCGACGGGCTTCTGCGGCCGCGAGCTGTACGCGATCGACGATCGCCCGAACCAGTTGTACATGGTCGGCTCGATGGGCTGCGTGACACCGCTCGCATTGGGCCTCGCGCTCGCGCGGCCGGATCTCGCCGTCGTCGCGGTCGACGGCGACGGCGCCGCGCTGATGCGCATGGGCGCATTCGCGACGCTCGGCGCGTACGGGCCGTCGAACCTCGTGCACCTGCTGCTCGACAACGGCGCGCACGAATCGACGGGCGGCCAGGCGACGGTGTCGCAATACGTGTCGTTCGCGGGCGTCGCGGCCGCATGCGGCTACGCGTCGGCGATCGAAGGCGACGATCTCGGCGTGCTCGACGCGGCGCTCGACGCCGCACGCGCGGGCGAGCAGGCGCAAAAGCAAAAGCATGGCGGCGCGCACTTCGCGCGCCTGTCGATCCGCACCGGCGTGCCCGACGGCCTGCCTCGCCCGAGCGTGACGCCCGTCGACGTGAAGGCGCGCCTGATGCGCCACATCGGCGCGACGCCTGCCCGACGAGGAGAATGAAGATGCTGTTGCTGAATCCCGGCCCCGTGACGCTGACGGAACGCGTGCGCAGGAGCCTCCTCCAGCCGGACCTGTGCCATCGCGAAAGCGAGTTCTTCGATCTGCAAGACGAGGCGCGCGCGCGGCTCGTCGCCACGTATGCGCTCGATCCGGCCGAATGGAGCGCGGTGCTGATGACGGGCTCCGGCACGGCCGCGGTCGAGAGCATGATCGCCGCGCTCGTCCCCGAGAACGGCAAGCTGCTCGTGATCGAAAACGGCGTGTACGGCGAGCGGATCACGCAGATCGCCGCGCAGTACCGGATCGCGCACGAGGTGCTGAAGCACGACTGGATGCAGGCGCCGGATCTCGCGCGCGTCGCCGCGAGGCTCGACGCCGATCGCGCGATCACGCACGTCGCGGTGATCCACCATGAAACGACGACGGGCCGCCTGAACGATCTCGACGCGCTCGCCGCCGTGTGCCGCGCGCGCGGCGTGCGGATGCTCGTCGACGGCGTGAGCAGCTTCGGCGCGGAAGCGATCGATTTCGCTGGCGGCGACATCGACGCAATCGCCGCGACCGCGAACAAGTGCCTGCACGGCGTGCCGGGCGCGGCGTTCGTGATCGTGCGCCGCCGCGCGCTCGCGTCGGCCGCGAGCCGCACGTACTACCTTGATCTCGGCCGGCTCGCGACATTGCAGGACGCGCGCAACACGCCGTTCACGCCGTCGGTTCACGCGTACTACGCGCTCGTCGAGGCGCTGCGCGAATTCGACGAGGCGGGCGGCTGGCGCGCGCGCCACACGCGCTACGCGGCGCTCGCCGAGCAGGTGCGCGCGGGTCTCGCCGCGCGCGGGATGCCGCTCGTGCTGCCGGACGGCGAATCGTCGGTCGTGCTGCGCGCGTACCGGCTCCCGGCCGGTGTCACGTACGAGCAGTTGCACGACGGGCTCAAGGCGCGCGGCTTCGTGATCTACGCGGGCCAAGGCGGGCTGTCGAGCGCGTTGTTCCGCGTGTCGACGATGGGCGCGATCGAACCGCCGGACGTCGAGCGCCTGCTCGACGGCTTCACGGCGCTCACGCGCTGACACACTAGCACCGCAAGCAAGAAACGGCGCCGCGCTCGATTGCGCGGCGCCGCTTTTTTTGAGGGCATCGCGTGTGTCGCATTCAGCCGCCGCGCCGATACATCGCCGTCGCGGCGTCCTTGCATGGCTCGAAGAACCATGCGTGCGCGGCGAGCACCTCGTTCGTCAGCGCCGGGCCGGCCAGCGCCGGCGTGCCGACGCCGAACGGCGGGCGCGGATGATATTCGATCGTCAGCTCGACGTGCCTCGCCTCGTCGACACCGCGCAACTCGGCAAGCACGAGCAGCGCCGCCTCGAAGCCGCCCGTGGCCGGGCCGGCCGTATACAGATTGCCGTCGATCACGACCTCGCCGCCGCCGACGGGCTGCGCGCCGAGATCGGCGAGCGCGTCGAGCACGTGGAAATTGGTGGTCGCGCGACGGCCGTTCAGCAAGCCCGCCGCGCCGAGCAGCAACACGCCGCCGCAGATCCCGATCACGTAGCGCGCGCGGCTCGCGTGCCGGCGCACGAACGCGATCACTTCGTCGTCGGCGATCACGTCGGCCGGCACCGCGCCGACGACGAACGCGTCGAGATCGTCCGGACAATCGGCGAAGGCCGTCGTCGCCGCGATCGGGAACGGCGGCAACGCGCAGATCGGATCGCGCGTCTTCCACAGCAGGTGCAGTTCGGTCTGCGGCGCGAAGCCGAACACGGCGTGCGCGCCGAAGAGATCCATCACGGCAACGCCGGGCGCGAGGAGAAAGCCGATTTTCAGCGGTCGTTGTGCAGTCGGGGGCACGGTTCGTCCTTTTCGAAAAGTGATGATGAGATGCAAGGCTCGCGGGACGATACGCAGCGCCCCGCACGACGACCAGCTTAGCGCGCGGCCGATTGGCGGTTATGCCAAACTGGTTGCAATTTCCGCCAACGCTTTCCCGATGCGCGCATGATCGTCTATATCCTCGTCTTTCCGGATCTGAATCTCCTCGATTTGTCGGGCCCGCTGCAAGTGCTGTCGAGCGCGAACGAGCTCGCGCGCGACACCGGCGGCGAAGCGCCGTACCACGTCCGCGTCGTCTCGCGCGGCGGGCGCAGCGTGCGGACGTCGACGGGCATCTCGCTGTCGACGCAGCCGCTTCCGCCCATCGACGCGCTGGCGGATACGGTGATCGTCGCGGGCGGCGTCGGCGTCGACGCGGCCGCGCGCGACGCCGACACGCTCGCCTGGCTGCGCGCGCACGCGCGGCAGGCGCGGCGCGTCGTGTCGATCTGCAACGGCGCGTTCCTGCTCGCCGCGTGCGGGCTGCTGGACGGCCGCCGCGCGGTCACGCACTGGCAATGCTGCGACGAGCTCGCGCGGCGCCACCCGCGGGTGCGCGTCGAGCATGCGCCGATCTTCGTGCAGGACGGGCCGATCTGGACGTCCGCGGGCGTCACGGCCGGCATCGATCTGTGCCTGCGCCTCGTGACGAACGACTGCGGCCACACGCTCGCGCTCGCGGTCGCGCGCCATCTCGTCGTGTTCCTCGTGCGGCCGGGCAGCCAGGCGCAGTTCAGCACGCCGATCGAACTGCAGAGCGCGTCCGGGCAGTTCGCCGATCTGCATGCGTGGATTCGGCGTCATCTGGCCGGCGACCTCTCGGTGCCGACGCTCGCCGCCCGCGTGAACATGAGCGAGCGCAGCTTCGTGCGCCATTACCGCAACGCATTCGGCACGACGCCCGCGAAGGCGGTCGAGCGCATCCGCGTCGAGACCGCGCGTAACCTGCTCGGCGAAACCGCGCTGCCCGCCAAGCAGATCGCGCAGCGCTGCGGGTTCGGCAGCGTCGCGACGCTGCGGCGCAGCTTCGCGCGTGCGTTCGATACGTCGCTGCACGAATATCGAGACCGGTTCCGCGGCGCGTAGCGCGCGACACGTAGCGCGCGATGCGCATTGCGCGGCACACGACACGCAGCGCGCAACGCGCAACGCGATATGGGCGCGCCTCGCCGTGTCACTGCAAACGTTGGCCGCAACCGCAATCGGACGCACATCGATCGGACATCGAAGCGACGCCCGGCCGCCGTTTCTTCTCATGCATTCATCCGCACCCGCTTCTCCGCGAATCGCACCGCCACGCGCGTCGACATTACGCGCCGCGCGGGAATCGCCATGCCGCGCGCTCGCCGCGATGGACAGCGCATCATGCTTAGGTTAGCGTAACGATCGACTCCGCCACGATGCGCGCCGCGCACGGCGCGCCGCCCTCATTGTCACTGCGCGGTACCATGACCTCGACCTTACAGACCCGCCTGCCCGGATTCGCCCGCAACGCGCTGCGCCCGGTGCTCGATCCCTACCGCCGCTATCGCCACGCGAAACTGATCCACGCGGCGCGCGTCGCGCTGAGCGTGCTCGCCTCGATCGCGCTGACGACCGGCCTGCACATTCCGCACGGCGAATGGGCGACGATCACGGTGCTGATCGTGATCGGCGGGCTTCAGCATCACGGCAACATCCGCAAGAAAGCCGCCGAGCGCGCGCTCGGCACGCTGATCGGCGCGATCGCCGGCCTGTCGCTGATCCTGCTGCAAACCACCGCGCACCTGTCGCCGTTGACGTTTCTCGTGATGAGCGTCGCGTGCGGCTTCTGCGCATATCACGCGATCGGCAAGGCCGGCTATATCGCGCTGCTGTCCGCGATCACGATGGTGATCGTCGCCGGCCACGGCGACAACGAGATCGCCGACGGCCTCTGGCGCGCGGTGAACGTGCTGATCGGCATCGCGATCGCGCTCGCATTCTCGTTCGCGCTGCCGCTTTACGCGACCTACTCGTGGCGCTACAGGCTCGCCGACGCGTTGCGCGGCTGCGCGGCCGTCCACGCGCGAATCGCGGGCGAGCGCCACGTGAGCGACAACGAGCATCTGAAGGACATGGCGAAGCTCAATACGCTGCTCGTCCAGCTCCGCTCGCTGATGCCGTCGGTATCGAAAGAGATCTCCGTGTCGATGGCGCAGCTCGACGCGATCCAGCGGAGCCTGCGGCTGTGCATGAGCTCGCTCGAAATCCTGTCGAACCTGCAGCCCGGTGCCGACGACGAAGCCGGCAGGCGCTTCGTCCAGGCCCAGATGAAGGCGGACAACCGGCGGATTCAGGAGATGCTCGTCGGCGCGGCGCGCGCGCTCAAGTTCGGCACGCTGAGCCGGCTCGGGCCGCTGCACGGGCCGGCCGCGCAGGCCGGCGAGTACGCGCCGCCCGCGCAATTATCCGGCTACGTGTCGCTGACGGCGAAACTGGCGCACGAGATCGAGCAGCTCAGGCAGCGGCTGCACGATATCGCGCCGCAATGGAACATTTGAGCGGGCGGCGGCCGTACCGACGCGCGCTCGCCCATCGCAGCGCGTGCGCCCGCGCGCGACGCCGCCGATAGGCGAGCGATCGTCGGCATGAGCCGCGAGGATATGGCCTGACCGATTGCCTGCGCGGCGCCTGGAGCACGATGCTCGACGCTCGCTGCGCCGTATGCGGCGAACAAAATCCGCCGTCGATGCATTACCGAAAATCGGGAGCGCGAATCGATTTCGTCACATCGTCTTCGTGAATGGCCGGCGCTCGACAGACAAAGCACCCGCCTCACCCGGCCGTTCGCCATCGATCAAGAATCCGAACGAAACCCGCCGCGTCGTCCGCGCTCGCGATAGGCGAAGCGCCTACCCCTTGCGCAGCCTGCCGAGCTCGTCGGCCAGGTAATCGACGAATGCGCGAATCCGCGTCGACATCTGATGGCGCTGCGCATAGACGGCGTAAATGTCCGCGCTCGGCGTTTCGTACTCGGGCAACACGACGACGAGGCGGCCGTCGGCGAGATATTCGTCGATGTCCCACTCGGCGCGCATCAGGATGCCGTGTCCGTCGAGCGCCCATTTGACGGCGATTTCGCCGTCGTTCGTCGTCAGATTGCCGTTGATCCGGATCGCCTCCGTCTTGCGCGATGCGCCGCGCCCGCTCGTCAGCCGCCAGACGCCGTAGCCTTCGTCGCCCTGCCGGATGCCGATGCAGTTGTGCTTCGTCAGATCGTGCGGCGTCGCCGGCATCCCGTGCCTCGCGACGTACGACGGCGCCGCGCACAGCAGCCGCCGGTTCGGCGCGAGACGCCGCGCGACGACCCGCGTGTCCGGCGGCTCGCCGAAGCGCACGCACACGTCGAACGCATCGTCGGTGAGCGGCGGCGGCATCACCGACAGCTGCAACTGCACGGCCACCTGCGGGTAGCGCGCCACGAAGCGCGAAATCGCGGGCCCGACGTGGCTGCGCCCGAAGCCGAGCGTCGCGTTCACGCGCAACAGCCCTTTCGGATTCTTCTTCGCACTGCCGAGCAGCTCGCCCAGTTCGTCGATCTGGTCGAGTATCCGGCGCGCGTACTCGAGATAGGCCTCCCCTTCAGGCGTCAGCATCATCCGCCGCGTCGTGCGGTTGACGAGCGGCACGCCGGCGCGCTGCTCCATCTGCGTGAGCCGCTTGCTGACGGCCGCCGCCGTCAGTCCGAGTTCGCGGGCGGCGGCGCTCAGGCTGCCCGATGCGGCGAGCGTCGAGAAAAAACCCAGGTCGGCGGGCTGAACGGCATCCGTCACGGTTTCGCTTGTGAATTAAAGTTAAGGATGCTTTGATTCTAGCACCGGTTTATTGACTCGCAGTTCGATAAAGTGCGCTCACATTCACGAATTTCAGAGGATGGAGGCATGAAGACCTATCGAATCGCGACCATTCCGGGCGACGGCATCGGCAAGGAAGTCGTTCCCGCGGGCAAGCAGGTGCTGGAGGCGCTCGCCGGAACCACTCGACGCTTCGCGTTCGAATTCGAGAACTTCGACTGGGGCGCCGACTACTATCGCCGACACGGCGTGATGATGCCCGACGGCGGCCTCGACGCGCTGCGCGACAAGGACGCGATCCTGTTCGGCTCGGCGGGTGACCCCGACGTGCCCGACCACATCACGCTGTGGGGCTTGCGTCTGAAGATTTGCCAGGGCTTCGACCAGTACGCGAACGTGCGCCCGACGCGCATCCTGCCCGGCATCGATGCGCCGCTCAAACGCTGCACGCCCGACGATCTGAACTGGGTCATCGTCCGCGAGAACTCCGAGGGCGAATACGCGGGCGTCGGCGGGCGCGTGCACCAGGGACATCCGATCGAAGCGGCGACGGACGTGTCGATTCTCACGCGCGCAGGCGTCGAGCGGATCATGCGCTTCGCGTTCCGGCTCGCGCAATCGCGTCCGCGCAAGCGGCTGACGGTCATCACGAAGAGCAACGCGCAGCGCCACGCGATGGTGATGTGGGACGAGATCGCGAAGCAGGTGTCGGCCGAGTTTCCCGACGTGACATGGGACAAGGAGCTCGTCGACGCGGCCACCGCACGCATGGTCAACCGGCCGGCGTCGCTCGACACGGTCGTCGCGACGAACCTCCACGCGGACATCCTGAGCGATCTCGCCGCGGCGCTTGCGGGCAGCCTCGGCATCGCGCCGACCGGCAACATCGATCCGGAGCGCCGCTATCCGTCGATGTTCGAGCCGATCCACGGCTCCGCGTTCGACATCATGGGCAAGGGGCTCGCGAATCCGATCGGCACGTTCTGGTCGGTCGTGATGCTGCTCGAGCATCTGGGTGAAACGGAAAGCGCCGCGCGCGTGATGCGCGCGATCGAGGCCGTCACCGCGAACCCGTCGCTTCACACGGGCGACCTCGGCGGCCGCGCAACGACGACGCAGGTGACCGCCGCCGTCTGCGCGCTCGTCGAGAGGGCCGAAGTCACCGCGTGACGCCCGGTGCGGGCATGCGATGCGCGCGAGCCGCATTGCTTCGGCGTCGCGCGGCGCGTGGGCCGGCTTCGCGTCGAACGCGGGGTGCGGCCGGCCGCAGTATGGCTTCGCGTCGCTTCTCGGTTGGCTTTGCATTAGGCACGACGCTACGCATCACGCATCACGCATCACGCATCACGCATCACGCATTAGGCATTAGGCATTAGGCATTAGGCATTAGGCATCGCCACGCGATCGTGACGCGCGCGCCGGCGAATGAGCCATGACGTCATGCAGTTCGACTGCTGCCGCAATCGCGCCTGACCAGTTCGCAGAAACCGGCGTGGCAGCGATGGCCGATGCGCCGAGAAACACCCATCGAAGCCGGCGCGTCACGCCGCTTCGATCGAACGACGAACGGCGGCGCGGATTTCGATCGAGAAACCGCGCGGAGAAACGCAGCGCGGCCGCGCGATGCGCACGCACCGGTCTCCCGGCCGGCGCGCGCGACAACGATCGCGCGCCGCCCGCCTCGAAGCCGTCGCGCGTCGTCCGGATCTTTCCAATAGAGCACGGCTCGACCTCCAAGGAGGAGACACATGCAATCCGATCTCGAGTCCCGGGTTTCCCGGAAACTCACGTGGCGCATCATCCCGTTCGTGATGCTGCTCTACTTCGTCAGCTTTCTCGATCGCGTCAACGTGGGCTTCGCCGCGATGACGATGAACAAGGCGATCGGGCTGTCGCCGACCGCGTTCGGGCTCGGCGGCGGCCTCTTCTTCATCGGCTACTTCCTGTTCGAGGTGCCGTCGAACCTGATCCTGCATCGCGTCGGCGCGCGCATCTGGATCGCGCGCGTGATGATCACGTGGGGTATCGTATCGGCGGCTTCCGCGTTCGCGGCCGGCCCGGCGAGCTTCTACGCGCTGCGCTTTCTGCTCGGCGTCGCCGAGGCGGGCTTCTTTCCCGGCATCATCCTGTACCTGAGCCTGTGGTTTCCCGCGAAGCAACGTGCGCTCGCCGCCGCGTGGTTCATGGCGGCCGCGCCGATCTCGACGGCGCTCGGCTCGCCGCTGTCGGGCGCGATCATGCAGTTGCCGCCGATGTTCGGCCTCGCGAACTGGCAAACGCTCTACGTCATCGAGGCGCTGCCGGCGATCGCGCTAGGCTTCGTCGTCCTGAATTTCCTCACCGATGCACCGTCGAACGCGCACTGGCTGCGAGCCGACGAGCGCGAATGGCTGATCGCGAAACTCGATGCGGAAGCCGATCTGCGCCACGCGCACGCGGGCCACACCGCGGGAGCGTGGAACGCGCTGCGCGATCCGCGCGTGCTGGCGCTCTCGCTCATCTACTTCGGCACGTCGGCGGGCCTCTACACGCTCGGCCTGTGGGCGCCGCTAATGATCCGGCAATTCGGCTTCAGCGCGCTCGAAACCGGCCTGCTGAACGCGATTCCGAGCCTCGCCGCAGTCGTCGCGATGATCCTGTGGGCGCGGCGCTCCGATCGCACCGGAGAACGAACCTGGCATGTCGTGATTCCGTGCGTGCTCGCATGCGTCGGCTTCGTCTTCGCGGGCCAGGCAAGCACCGCGCTGCTCACCGTGCTCGCGCTCGTCGTCGTCAACGTCGGGATCAGCGCCGCGAAGGCGCCGCTGTGGGCGATGCCGAGCATGTTTCTGTCCGGCGCGGGCGCGGCCGCGGGCATCGCGATGATCAATTCGATCGGCAACCTCGGCGGCTTCGTCGGCCCGTTCGCGATCGGCTGGCTGAAGAATCTGACGGGCGGCTATGCGGCGGGGCTGTACGTCGTCGCGGCGACGCTCGCGCTGTCCGCGATCGTCACGCTGCTGCTGAGCCGCAAGGCCCCGCAGCAAGCGCTCATCTCGCGCGTGCGGCACAACCATTGAACGATGCGGCCACGGATCGAAAGCGTGCGTCTCGATTCGCGCCGCACCGCAACTCGTCGGCCGCGCTTTCTCCGACTGCCATCGACGAACCGTTCCGGCACCGCAAGCGCCGCATCGGATTCCGAAACAACGTATGCCGAACGTTCGCGCCGCGCAATGCGCGCGTTCCGGTTCGCACGCGAGCGACCGATGCCCGCGCGCGTCGCCGCGACTCGCTCACGCGCGCATCGAGATTCAAGACGCCGAATCGAGCGGCTCCACCGTCACGCCGACCGTCAGCACCTGATCCGCGCCGCCGCCGCGGATGACGCCGCGCAGCGGCGTCACGTCCGCGTAGTCGCGGCCGATCGACAGCATCACGTAATCGTCGCCGGGCGCGCGATCGTTGGTCGGATCGAGCTGCAGCCAGCCGCCATCCTCGGGCCACGCCGGATCGTAGACCTCGACCCACGCGTGCGACGCATCCGCGCCGATCAGCCGCGGCTGTCCCGGCGGCGGCTGCGTCAGCAGGTAGCCGCTCACGTAGCGCGCGGCGAGCCCGAGCGAGCGCAGCGCACCGATCATCACGTGCGCGAAGTCCTGGCACACGCCCTTGCGCAGTGCGAGCGCATCGAGCGCGGTCGTGCCGACGTCGGTGCTGCTCGGCGTGTACGCGAAATCGGCGTGGATGCGGCGCATCAGCTCCCACGCGGCCTGCACGAGCGGCCGGCCCGGCGAGAAGCTCGACGCCGCGTACGCGACGAGATCCGGATGGCATTCGACGTGCGGCGAAGCGAACACGAATTCGCTCGCCGGATCGAACGGCCGCCCCGCGCGAAACGTCAGGCGCTCGCGCACCGCTTCCCACGCGCTCGCGCATCCGGCGCGCGGCGCGGCGATCGCGGGCGGCGGCTCGCCGCGCTTGCCCGCCGACAGCGCGGGCGGCGCGACCCGCACGACGCTGCGGCTGCGCACGAACAATTCCTCGTGCGGCTGGTTGATCGCAAACGACGTGCGCTCGTTGCCGAACGAATCGGTGTCGACGACGAGCCCTTCGGCGCGCGGCTCGATCTCGAGCGAGAACTCGAGCACGCGCTGGCGCGGCGTCTCGAGCGGGCGCAAACGCGCCTGATGCTGCGCGGACTCCACGCGCGCCGCGTAGCGATAGCGTGTATCGTGCGTGACGCGCAAGAGCGCGCTGCCTGCCGGCTGCGCGCGCGCAGCCGTCTTGCGCGTGCGTGCGCCCTTCTTCGCGTTCGCCGGCGAATGCGTCGTCATCCCCATAGCGACCTGCCCGCCTCGCGCACATGGCTGAAGTAGCGCTCGCCGATCCGGTTCGACAAGTCCCACACCGCCTTGCTGCATGCGTGCAGGCGCGCGAGCAGCGCCGCGTGGCGGCCGTCGCCGTCCGTCTCGCACAACACGTGCAGCGGCCAGCCGGCGATGTCCGGAATGCCGTCGGCGAGCTCCGACAGCGCATAGCCTTCGCTGCGCTCGACCTTCGACAGCCGGCCGCGCAGCGCCTGCGCGACCCACGCGAGCGAACGCGGATTGTCGGTGTCGAGCACGACGAGCGACAGCAGCGGCGCCACGTCGAAGCAGCGCTGGAACCGCGAGCGAAACGTGATGCCGCTGTCGAACAGCTCGAGCACGAGCTCGAAGCCCTCCTGCTTGTGAATCGCGTCGTCGTCGAACGCGTGGCCTAGCACGCCGCCCAGGAATTCGAGGCGATCGATCTGGCGGCCGATCGACAGCAGGCGCCAGCCGTCGTCGCGCGTCATGTTGTCGGTCTGCGCGCCCGTGATCGCCGACAGCAGCAGATTCAGCCGCTCGAGACGCTGCAGCGCGTCGTTGCCGAGCTGCTCCTCGGGTTCCGTGTCGTCGCCGCCTTCGTCGAACAATTGCGTCGCGTCGTCGATCAGGCGCCATTGCTCGCGCGAGAGCCGCTCCCGAATCGCCGCCGCCGCGCCGCGCATGCCGAACAGGCACGACGCGATCCCCGTCGAGCGGTCCGCTCGATGCGTGAGCGCGAGCGTCAGCGCCTGCTGGAACCCGCGCGGCGCTTCGACGGCCGATGGGGCGTCGGCGGGCAGCAGCCCGTTGTCGCGACACAATGCGTCGAGCAAATGAAGATGCACGGGCGTCTCGACGTCATCCTCGCCGCGCAGCCGCTCGAGCGCCGCGCGCGCGAGCCGCGTGAGGTTCGTCGCGCGCTCGGTGTAGCGGCCGAGCCAGAACAGGTTCTCCGCCGCGCGGCTCGCGATCGCGCGCGAACGCTCCTGCAAGTCGTCGGGGCCGAGATGCGTCTGCAGCAGCGTGGTCGGATCGACCGCGCCTTCGGTCATCACCCATGTGTCGACGCTGCTGCCGCCGCGCGGCATCGGCGCGTTGAACAGCTCGTCGCGCGTGCCGACGCGCGCGAGGCCGCCCGGCAGCACACGCCACGAGCCCGCGCCGTCCGCGAGCGCGAACACGCGCAGCAGCAGCGGCCGCGGCACGATCCGCGCGCCGCCGTCTCCGGCGCCCGCGCCGCCCGCCCAGGTCGGCGCCTGCGACAGCGGCAAGTCCGCCTGAATCGTGTAGTGCGCGGGTTGCGCGGCGATCCGCGCGCGCCATTCGGCGAGTTGCGGCGGCGCGAGCCGCGCGCCGATCACCGGCTCGAACGCGCCGCCCGCCTGCACGCTCGCGGGAAACGTCGGCCTCACGATGCTACGCGCGAGGAGCGGCAGCGCTTCGTCGCACGCGGCTTGCTCGCCGCACCACCACGACGGCACCGCGGGCAGCGACAGCGTTTCGCCGAGCAGGCTCTGCGCGAGGCGCGGCAGGAAGCCGAGGATGCCGGGCGATTCGAGAAAGCCCGAGCCCGGCAGGTTCGCGAGCAGCACGTTGCCCGCGCGCACCGCCTGCATCAGCCCCGGCACGCCGAGCAGCGAATCGGGGCGCAGTTCGAGCGGATCGAGCCATTCGTCGTCGACGCGCCGCAGGATGCCGTGCACGGGCTCGAGCCCGCGCAGCGTCTTCAGGTAGACGCGCTGGTCGCGCGCCGTCAGGTCGCCGCCTTCGACGAGCGTGAGGCCCAGATAGCGCGCGAGATACGCATGCTCGAAATAGGTCGCCGCATGCGGGCCCGGCGTGAGCAGCACGATGCGCGAATTCTTCCGCGCGGGGCTCAGCGCCTGCATGCTCTGCAACAGCGCGCGATAGCTCGCGGCGAGCCGCTGCACATGCAGGCCGCGGAACGCGCGCGGGAAGAGCCGCGACACGATCAGCCGATTCTCCAGAAGATAGCCGAGCCCCGACGGCCCCTGCGTGTGCTGCGCCATCATCCGCCACGCGCCGTCCGGCCCGCGCGCGAGATCGAACGCGACGACGTGCAGCCACGTGCCGCCCGGCGCGCGCGCGCCGCACATCGGCCGCAGGTAGCCGGGATGTCCGGTGACGAGCGCGGGCGGCAGGAGCCCGCGGTGCAGGATCGTCTGCTCTCCGTAGAGATCGGCGAGGATCGCGTTGAGCAGCCGCACGCGCTGGAGCACGCCGCGCTCGATCGTCGCCCAGTCGTCGGGCGCGACAATCAGCGGCAGCAGGTCGAGCGACCACGGCCGCACCGCGCCGCCGCCCGCCGCCCGCTCGTGCGGGTGGTAGGCGAGCCCGTTCTCGCGCATCCGGCGCTGCAGCGCGTCGGCGCGGCGGTCGAGATCGGCGAAGCCGACGCTGCCGAGTTGCATGAAGAATGCGCGCCACGCGGGCGCGAGCGATGCGCTCGACAGCGCGGCCGCACCGCCGCGCAGCTCGTCGTAGCGGCCCGTGACCGCGGGCGCGGCGAGCGCCGCGCCGAGCTCGGCCGCGTCCTGCTGCGAACCCGTGTCGAATAGCGTCTGCATCGCGTCGGCGGCGAGATCGTCGTCGGAGGAAAGTGAAAGCACGATTCGATTCTTCAAAGGCGGGCGGCCCGCGCCGCCGCGAGGCGAACGCCGCCCGCGCGCGGCGCGCGCCGCTCATCGATGTCGAATCCTAACATTCTTGCCCGGCGCGGCACGCCCGCTGCGCCGCGCACGCCCGCCGCGCGCGGCGTTGCCGACACCCTCGCCGCATCGCGCAACCGCTGCGCCGCCCGAATCCGTTCAGCCACGCCGCAAATCCAGCGTGAACGGAAACTCGCGGCTCGGCGCGGCGGGCTCGGCCGTCATCGCGCCCGGCGTGTGTCCCATCGACACGAAGCGCGCGAGCCGCCGGCTTTCCGCTTCGTAAGCGTTCACGGGGAACGTGTCGTAGTTGCGGCCGCCGGGGTGCGCGACGTGATATCGGCAGCCGCCGAGCGAGCGCCGCATCCACGTGTCGACGATGTCGAACGTGAGCGGCGCGTGCACGCCGATCGTCGGATGCAGCGCCGAAGGCGGCGCCCACGCCTTGTAGCGCACGCCGGCGACGTATTCGCCGGCGGTGCCGGTCGGCTGCAGCGGCAGCGCGCGGCCGTTGACGGTCACGACGTAGCGGCTGTCGTTCAGCCCGCTCACGTGGACCTCGAGCCGCTCGAGCGACGAATCGACGTAGCGCACGGTGCCGCCGATCGCCCCTTCCTCGCCCATCACGTGCCACGGCTCGAGCGCGCCGCGCAGCGCGAGCGCGACGCCGCGCACCGCGATCTGCCCGAACAGCGGAAAACGGAATTCGAAGTGCGGCGCGAACCATGCCGGATCGAACGCGAAGCCCGCTTCGCGCATTTCGGTCAGCACGTCGTCGAAATCCATCCTGACGAACGTCGGCAGCAGGAAGCGATCGTGCAACGCGGTGCCCCAGCGCGCAAGAGGAGTCTCATACGGCGCGCGCCAGAAGCGCGCGATCAGCGCGCGCAGCAGCAGTTGCTGGACGACGCTCATCCGCGCGTGCGGCGGCATCTCGAACGCGCGCAGCTCGAGCAGGCCGAGGCGCCCCGTCGCCGAATCCGGCGAATAAAGCTTGTCGATGCAGAATTCGCTGCGGTGCGTGTTGCCCGTCACGTCGATCAGCAGATTGCGCAGCACGCGGTCGACGAGCCACGGCGGCATGTCGTCGCCGTAGCGCAGCTTGTTGCGGCGGATCTCGGCGAACGCGATGTCCAGCTCGTAGACCTGATCGTCGCGCGCCTCATCGACGCGCGGCGCCTGGCTCGTCGGGCCGATGAAGAGCCCCGAGAACAGATAGGACAGCGACGGATGATTGTGCCAATACGCGATCAGGCTCGCGAGCAGGTCGGGACGGCGCAGGAACGGGCTGTCCGCGGGCGTCGCGCCGCCGAGCACGAAGTGATTGCCGCCGCCCGTGCCGACATGCCGGCCGTCGACCATGAACTTCTCGCTCGACAGCCTGGATCGATACGCGGCGTCGTACAGGAATTCGGTGTGCTGAACGAGCTCGTCGAAGTCGTGCGCCGGATGGATGTTCACTTCGATCACGCCGGGATCGGGCGTCACCTGGAGCATCTTCAGGCGCGCGTCGCGCGGCGGCGGATAGCCTTCGAGCACGAGCTTCACGTCGAGCGACTCAGCCGTCAGCTCGACCGTCGTCAGCAGATCGAGATAGTCCTCGAGCGCCGCGACCGGCGGCATGAACACGTAGAGCACGCCATTGCGCACCTCGACGCACAGCGCCGTGCGCGTGATCCATGCGGCGGACTCGAAGCGCTGCGGATAGCGCGCGGAATCGTCTGCCGCGCCCGCCGACGCCGCGCGCGCCCCTTCGCCGACGCGCGCCTGCATCATGGTCCGCGCGTGCGCGGCGAAATCGCGCGCGGCCGCGGCCGGATCGCGCGGCACGTCGTAACCGCCGCCCGCATAGCGCGCGCGCAGCGCGTTCGCGTCCGGCAGCGCGCCCTGCGGCGCGAACGGATCGCGCTCGACGAGATACGGATAATCGCCGCGGCTCACCCACGGCAGCGAATCGAGCGGCAGACGGTAGCCCATCGGAGAATCGCCCGGCACGAGATACATCCGCTCGTCGCGGAAGAACCACGGGCCCGTCTCCCAGCGCGGCCCCGCGAGCGCCGGATTCGGCGCGAGCGGCTTGAGCGGCAGCACGTAACCGATCACGCTGTCGAGCTGCTGCGAGAACACCTTGCGCAGCCGCGCGCGCTCGAGCTCGTCGTCGAGCCGCGCATCGAACGGATCGACGTTCACCGGCAGTTGCCGCTCGCGCCACAGGTAATACCAGACGTCCTCGTAGCCGGGCGTCACGTAATCGCTCGTGATACCGAGGCGCGCCGCGAGCGCGCGGACGAAGCGCTCGGCGTCCGCGGTCGTATGGGCCGACGGCTCGCGCTCGTCGGCGAAGCGCGCCGGATCGCGCCAGACGGGCTCGCCGTCCGCGCGCCAAAACACGGACAGCGCCCAGCGCGGCAACTGCTCGCCCGGATACCACTTGCCCTGGCCGAAGTGCAGGAAGCCGCCCGCGCCGTACTCGGCGCGCAGCTTCTGCACGAGCGACGTCGCATGGCCGCGCTTCGTCGGCCCGAGCGCGTCGGTGTTCCATTCGGCGCCGTCGCGGTCGTCGATCGACACGAACGTCGGCTCGCCGCCCTGCGTGAGGCGCACGTCGCCCGCCTCGAGCTCGGCGTCGACCTGCGCGCCGAGCCGCAACACGTGCCGCCACGCTTCGTCGGTGTACGGCTTCGTCACGCGCGGCGATTCGTAGATGCGCGTGACGCGCATCTCGTGCTCGAACTCGACCTCGCATTCGTCGACGAGCCCCTCGACGGGCGCGGCGCTCGTCGGCTGCGGCGTCGCGGCGAGCGGAATATGGCCCTCGCCCGCGAGCAGTCCGGACGTCGGATCGAAGCCGATCCAGCCCGCGCCCGGCAGGTACACCTCGCACCACGCGTGCAGATCGGTGAAGTCGACCTCGGCGCCGCTCGGGCCGTCGAGCGACTTCACGTCGGGCGTCAGCTGGATCAGATAGCCGGACACGAAGCGCGCGGCGAGACCGAGATGACGACACAACTGCACGAGCAGCCAGCCGCTGTCGCGACACGAGCCCGATGCGAGCGTGAGCGTCTCCTCGGGCGTCTGCACGCCCGGCTCGAGCCGCACGACATAGCGGATGTCACGCTGTAACTGTTGGTTCAGCGCGACGAGGAAGTTCACGGTGCCCGGCGGCGTGCGGTCGATCGATTCGAGATACGAACGAAATGCGTCGGACGCGCTCGTATCGGGATCGCACGCGAGATACGGTGCAAGCTCGCGGCGCAGCGCATCGTCGTAATCGAACGGAAAGGTTTCCGCGCGCTCCTCGAGGAAGAAGTCGAACGGGTTGTAGACCGACATCTCGGCGACGAGATCGATCGCGATCTCGAACGTGCGCGTCTGCTCGGGAAACACGAGCCGCGCCATGTAGTTCGCGAACGGGTCCTGCTGCCAGTTGACGAAGTGCTGCGCGGGCTCGATCTTCATCGAATACGACAGGATCGGCGTGCGGCAATGCGGCGCGGGCCGCAGGCGCACGACTTGCGGCCCGAGGTGGACGAGCCGGTCGTAGCGGTAGCGGGTGACGTGGTGAAGCGCGACGTGAATGGACATGGCGTGGGCCGTTCGTTGCGGTTGCAGGGGCGTCGGGATGAGACGGCGTGGCGGCGCGGGGCGGCGCGAACGCGCCGCCGTCCGTTGCGCCGCGTGGCGGCTCGCGGGCGCGTCAGACGAGTTCCGGGGATTGGATCACGCTGATCTCGACGCCGACCGGCTTCGCGCCGGGACCGTAGACCGGCATCGTGTCGCGATAATCGAGGCCCGCCGCGATCCGCACGTAACGCTCGTCCGGGCAACGGTTCATGAACGGATCGAAGCCGACCCAGCCGAGCCCTTCGATGTACGCCTCGGCCCACGCGTGGCCCGATTGCGGCTGCATCGCGACCGCCGCTTCCTGTATCGCGACGCTCGTCTGGCGCACCGCGTCGCCTGGCGCTTCGTGCGCGCCGTCCGCGTCATGCCGCATCTGCATCGCCTGCTGCGCGACGCCGCTCGCCTGATGCAGCGCTTCGGCGATCCGCTGCATCGAGCCGTCCGTCAGCAAATAGCCCGACACGTAACGCGCCGGAATCTTCAGCGCGCGCGCCGTCGCGACGAACACGTGCGCGTGGTCGCGGCTCGTGCCGACGCCGCTTTGCAGCGCGGTCTCCGCGTCGCGCGGCGCCGCCTGCGCGTTCGGCTCGTAGGCGATCCGGCTGTGCACCTCGGTCATCAGCCAATGCAGCGCATCGAGGCTCTTGTGCTCGATCGGCAGCGCGTCGGCGAGCGCGCGAATCGCGTCGCCCGCGCGCGTGAGGTCGGTCGCGCGCTCGAACACCCACGGCGGCGCATACGAATCGGCGTTGCCGAGGATGCCGGCGCGATCCTGCGTCTCGACGACGCCCGCCGCGATGATCGCGATCTCCGGCTTGTCGCGATCGTGCCGCACGAGGTCGACGCGATTGCCGAGACCATCCGCGTACGTGAGCGTCGGCTCGACGCCGTCGATCGTCACCTGCCAGGCCCTCACGGTCTGGCTCGGGCCGCTTTGCGGGCGCAGCCGCAGGCGCTGCAGCACGTACGCAGCGTGTTCGTCGAATTGGAAGCGCGAGATGTGGCGGATGGCGAGGCGCATGGCTGATCTCAATCGAAGTTGTAGGCTTGGGCGATTTCGATGCCGAGACTGTTGTTCTTGGCGATGAAATCCGTCAGAAACTCGTGCAGCCCGCTCTTGAAGATGCGTTCGACCGTGTTGTCTTCGAGCGACTGCTTGATTTTGGCGGCCGTTTCGTGACAACCGTGCGTGACGCCGTAATCTTTCGCGAGATGCTCGAGGCTCGACACGACGCGTCCGTAGCAATAGCGCAGCGAACGCGGCATCCGTCCGTTCAGGATCAGGTAGTCGGCGATGTTCGTCGGCTTGTATTGCACGTCGTAGACCCAGCGATACGACCGGTGCGCGGCGACGCAGCGCAGGATCGATTCCCACTGATAGTTGTCGAGGATCGTGCCGACGTGCGACACCGACGGCAGCAGCAGGTGATACTTGACGTCGAGAATCCGCGCGGTGTTGTCCGCGCGCTCGATGAACGCGCCGATCTGCGCGAAATCGAAGATCTCGTTGCGCAGCATCGTGCTGTAGAAGCTGCCGAGGATCAGCGCGGTCTCGCGCTTGATCTCGTCGAGGATCGCGGGCAGCGCGCTCGCGCGGATCGGCTGCGCGAGCGCGCGCTTGATCGCGAGCCACGCGCCGTTCACGCTCTCCCACGCCTCGCGCGTGAGCGCCGTGCGCACCATCCGCGCGTTCGAGCGTGCGCATTCGATGCACGACAGCACGCTCGACGAATTGTCGCGATCGCGCAGCAGATAGTCGGCGACCGTGTCGGCCGCATAAGTTTCGTACTTCTGACGATATCCGTCGTCCGCGCCTGAGCTGACGAGCACCGACGACCACTCCGCCGGCGCGTCCGACGTGCGGGTGAGCGCCATCCGCAATCCCGCGTCGACGATCCGCGCGGTGTTCTCCGCTCGCTCGATATAGCGATACATCCAGTAAAGACCGCTTGCTGTGCGTCCGAGAAGCATGTTTGCCGTCCACTCCGATCGTTGTTCGGTGCGGCGCGCCCCTACGCGCGCGCCGCGCGCGCATGCGCCGCCTCGCGCGTGCGTCAGTCGGCGAGCACCCAGGTATCCTTGGTGCCGCCGCCCTGGCTAGAGTTGACGACGAGCGAACCCTCCTTCAACGCGACCCGCGTCAAGCCGCCCGGCGTGATGCGAATCCGGTCGGACACGAGCACGAACGGCCGCAGATCGACGTGGCGCGGCGCGAGGCCCTTCTCCGTCAGGATCGGCGTCGTCGACAGCGCGAGCGTCGGCTGCGCGATGTAGTTCGACGGTTTCGCGCGCAGCTTCGCCGCGAATGCTTCGCGCTCGGCCTTCGACGCGGCCGGGCCGACCAGCATCCCGTAGCCGCCCGAGCCGTGCACCTCCTTCACGACGAGTTCCTCCAGATGCTCGAGCACGTACTTGAGGCTGTCCGCTTCCGCGCAGCGCCAGGTCGGCACGTTCTCGAGCATCGCCCGGCGGCCGGTGTAGAACTCGACGATCTCCGGCATGTACGAGTAGATCGCCTTGTCGTCGGCGATGCCCGTGCCGGGCGCGTTCGCGATCGTCACGTTGCCCGCGCGATAGACGTCCATGATCCCCGCGACGCCCAGCACCGAATCCGGTCGGAAGGTGAGCGGATCGAGGAACGCGTCGTCGAGGCGGCGATACAGCACGTCGATCGGCTTGAAACCTTCGGTCGTGCGCATCGCTACGCGATCGCCTATCACCTGCAGATCGCTTCCTTCGACGAGATGCACGCCCATCTGGTCGGCGAGGAACGCGTGCTCGTAGTACGCGGAGTTGTGAATGCCGGGCGTGAGCACCGCGACGGTGGGGTTGTCCGCGTTGCCGCCGGGCGGGCAGACGGCCGCGAGCGACTGACGCAGCAGTTGCGGATAGGTTTCGACGGGCCGCACCTTCACCTGCTGGAACAGCTCGGGGAAGAGCTGCATCATCGTTTCGCGGTTCTCGAGCATGTACGACACGCCGGACGGCGTGCGCGCATTGTCTTCGAGTACGTAGAACTGATTTTCCGCAGTCCGGACGATGTCGACGCCGATGATGTGCGTGTAAACGTTTCCGGGCGGCCGGAAATCGATCATCTCGGGCAGGAACGCATCGTTGTGCGCGATCAGGTGCTTCGGCACGATCCCCGCGCGGACGATCTCCTGACGGTGATAGATGTCGTCGAGGAACGCATTGAGCGCCATCACGCGCTGCTCGATCCCCTGCGACAGCCGATTCCATTCGTGTCCGGAAATGATCCGGGGCACGATGTCGAAAGGAATCAGCCGCTCGGCGGCCTCGGCGTCGCCATAAACGGCGAACGTGATGCCGGTCTTGCGGAACACGCCCTCGGCGTCATGCGCCTTCTGGGCCAGGCTCGCGGGGTCCTGCGTGTCGAGCCATTGCTTCAAGCGCTCATACGGCGCGCGTACGGTATCGCCGGGTTGCAGCATTTCGTCGAACGGCTTCATCGAAAAGTTCTCCATCCATCATTCACTCGGCATCTCTCCATGCCGAACCGGCGCAATGCGTAGCGAGCAAAGAGCGTGCCTTGTTGGAATCCGTTTCGCGGTTTGATTTGGCACTTTTGCGCGGCACGCCGCACCACGAAGGTGCGGCCGCCAGTTGGCGGCATGCGCCGACTCGGCGCAGCCGGCGTCGCCCGCGTGGCTAGCGTGGCAGATTTCCGGCGTGTCTGTCTATGCGGGCGATCACCCCGGGGGACGGATCGAACCGCCCTCCGGATTTTCTGGATTAACTAGATAGTTAAGAGCCGGAGACGCGACCCGCACGGAGACGACTGCGATTCACGTAATGGACCGGAACGTGAGGCTGAATTGGCGACGCGAATTGGCGACGCCGCCCCCGGCGCCCAAGAAGCGCTCGAGCATTTTGATCATGCACCAACAGAAATCGAATGGACTACGAATAGCCCGGAAGCTTCCTGATTTGCACGAATAGCGAGCGGACGCAGCCGTCGCCTCCGTATCTATCGCGTAAGACAGCAAGTGTGCCTCGGCCCCCCCGGCCTGGAATCCATTCGGCTTCCCGACGGCCGGCAAGACGAGGCGAGGCGTCTCACCGCTCCAAATCGCCGCGCCGGCCGTCGAATTAACCCTACTCGCAAATGAGACTCGTTTGCATTTAAGGCGAAACTATCCGATGATGTGCTCCGTTCATCGACCGATACCGAAGCCTCGACCATGGATGCCATCGCCGCTGCGGCGCCCGCGCGCGCCGCCGTCGCCGCCGTCGCCGCCGCCGCCGACAACCCGCACGGCCTGCTGCGGGGACTGCTTTCGCGCCGTTCCCGCTGGCCGCTGACCGAGCCCGCGCCCGGCCCGCGCGAGCTCGACGCGATCTTCGACGCCGCTCTTTGCGCCCCCGACCACGGCAATCTGCGCCCGTGGCGCTTCGTCGTCATCCGGGGCGCGGCGCGCCACGCGTTCGGCGACCTGCTCGTCGAACTCGCCGATGCGAGAGCGCCCGACGATCCGCCCGGTTCGCACGAGCATCGTCGCGGCAAGGCGCTGGCCGCGCCCCTCATCGTCGCGCTCGGCACCGCGCTGAACCGCACGTCGAAGGTGCCGGAGATCGAGCAGTTGCTCGCCGTCGGCGCGGCCGCGATGAACATGCTCAATGCGATCCATCAGCTTGGCTACGGCGGATTCTGGGCAACGGACGTCGACTCGTACGAGCCGGCGCTGCGCGACGCGCTCGGCTTCGGCCCGAACGAAAGTCTCGTCGGGTTCCTGTTCGTCGGCACGCCGGCAGAGCCCGCGAGCGGCGCACGGCGCCCGGATCGCAGCGCGCACGTGCGCGAATGGCTCGGCCCCGCACGCTGACCGCCGCGCCGATCGACATCGATGCGCGGCCCGCCGATCGCGGGCCGCTCTGAACCCGGAGGTTCCGCCATGCATTTCCCTCATGCCGACACGAGCGGCGCACCACTCGCCGACGCCGACGCCGCATCGCGCGACACCGACGCCGAGCGGGTCGTGCTGACCGCGGTGCGCACCTGGCTGCATCCGTGCGCCGCCGCCGGCGAAGACGCGCGTCGCGGCCGGCGGTCGTGGCGCGACGTACTGGCCGCCGCCGGCCTGCGCGCCGACGGCCTCGTGCACTTCGACATGCTGATGCGCTTCCTGACGTGCGACGCGTGTCATCCGCTCGACACGCACTGCCGCTGCACGAGCGGGCTCGCCAGCGACGAGGCTCGGCTCTTGCAGGCGCTCGCCCATCTGCAATCGACGCGCAGCGAAGCGGCGCTGCGCGCGCTCGCCGACTGGCTGCCGCGCTGCGCGGACAGCGGCGTGCTGAAGATCGCCCGCTGGTTCTCCATCGCACTGCTCGACGCGGGGCTCGCGATCCGCGTTCCCGCGCAGCCCGCCGCCTACGTGCACTGACGAGATCAGTCACGCGCGCGCGGCGAACATGTCGCCGCACAAACGCCCGGTGGCGGCTCGCGCGAATCAAGCACGGCTTCGTCGGGCGCGCGGCGGGCACACGGGTTGCGACGCCCGATGCTCAGCCCGTCACCTGCAACACGAGCCGCGTTTTTCTACGCCCGGCGACGAGCCGCCAAATCGCCGTTCGCAACACGGGCACGGCACGATTCCCCCCGGTCAACCTCCTAAGTTTCGCGGTAACGCTCGCTGCCGGGCACACGATAGGCTGCGGTCTCTTTGCTTGCGGCTTTCTTCCCGGAGCGACTCGAACGGCCGGGGCGGCGGCGCACGTCTCGCGCGCCGGACTCGCACGGATTTCGCCGCGCCTGCCATTTCTGGTAGGCCTGCGAACGCGCGGCGTCATCTACCATCCTGACGGAATCCTCAGAAGAAAGCGCAAGCCTCATATTTCGACATCCAAAACAATCGACGCATCTTTACCACACTGCGGACCGCGAGCTGTGTCATTTCTCACCTGGACTCACTTGGAGGAACGCTACATGAAGTCGCACTTCGATGCGCCGTCATCTCGCCGGCGGGCGCGCGGCGCCGTCACACTCGGTGCCACCGCCACGCTTGCCGCTTCGCTTGCCGCATTGCTCGCGCCCATCGACGATGCAGCCGCGCACGGCGCGGTCGGCTTCCCGATCGCGCGTCAATACCAATGCCGCCTCGAGGGCGGCTATTGGGACCCGCCCAACGGCTCGGGTATCCCGAACAACGATTGCCGCGCCGCCTATCGCGCAGGCAACAATTCGGCTTACCCTTTCACGCAATGGAACGAGGTGTCCGCGAACCCGGTCGGCCAGGGCAACGATCTCGCGCAACTGAAGGCCGCGGTGCCTGACGGCCTGCTGTGCGCGGGCGGCGACACGTCGAAGGCCGGTCTCGACAAGGCGCCGACTGCACTCTGGCGCAAGACGCAACTGACACCACGCAACGGCCACATTGAACTCCTCTGGGAGAACACGACCTCGCACAATCCGGCACGCATGCGCGTGTTCATCTCGAAGCCGTCGTACGATCCGTCGCGACCGCTGCGCTGGGACGACCTGCAGCAGATCTACGAAGCGCCGGCTCCCGCGCCCGTCCCCGCGAACGGCGCGGGCCATCTGCCCGGCTCGATCCAGTCGTTCTACAAGCTCGACGTGACGCTGCCCCCGGGCCGCAGCGGCGACGCCGTGCTGTACAGCTACTGGCAGCGCATCGACGCGGGCAACGAAGGCTTCTTCAACTGCAGCGACGTGACGATCGCCGCGGACGAGAGCGCATCGGGCTTCCCGTGGGTCGCGACGCATGCGTTCGTCGAGCCGGGCGTCGTGCCGCAAGCCGGCCAACAGGTTCGCTTCCGCGTGATGGGCACCGACGCGCGCGGCGCGGAAGTCGTTGACGTGCGGCAGCCGATCACGCCGTACAACACCAATCGCAGCGTGTGGGCGAAGCAGATCGCCGATCAGGTCAACGGCCGCTACGGCAACATCGCGCGAATCGGCGTGCGCTCGGGCAACACGATCTACTTCGACACGACGAACCTGAACGCGAACAAGGTCTGGCTGCAGCCGAACTACAGCAGCGCGCTCGGCGTCGTCGGCGCGAAATAGCGGGCCGCCGTCCGTTCCGGACGGGCGGCCGCGCATCGCCGCAAGCCGGCGCCGCGCAGCCGCCTTACATAGCGTGCTTGCGGATATTCCCTCGATATCCGCATTGGGCGACGCATCTCGATCCTCGATGCGCCGCCTTTTTTTTGGTTCATCGCGGAATTCCGGGGAACGCGGCGCGGATCTTGAGGAAGAAGTACTCCTCGTCACGGTACCCGTAAGCACGACGCTTGATGACCTTGATCGTATTGTTGATGCCTTCAACGATGCTGGTATTGAGCGGATGGCGGCAGCGGGCCACGATTCCGTGCCAGTAACTCTGCAAGCGCTCGGCGAACTTTTGCAAGGCGGCGATCCCGCTTTGCTGAGCCTGTTCGATCCATTGCTCCCAGGCCTTTTCCGCCCAGGCCGGCTTGCGGTAGAACCAGAGCCGTTTGAGTTCGTCGCGCAGCACATAGACGCATAACAGCGACTGATTGGCGGCCAGCAGCTCCTTCAAGTGCACGGCCTGTTCGGGTTTCAGGTTATGACGGTTGCGCAGCAGCAGCCAGCGGCTGGACTTCAGCACCTTCCGCGCCGGCTTGTCATGCCGGAGTTGATTGGCCTGATCCACTCGTACCCGATCGATCACCTCGCGCCCGTACTTGGCCACGACGTGGTACAGGTCGAAGACGATTTCCGCCTGCGGGCACTGTTCCTTGATCTCCAGTTCATAGGCCGTGGTCATGTCGATGGCGACCGCTTCGATGCGCTCGGCCACGCCTTCAGGCAGTTGTTCGAAGAAGGCTCGCGCCGTTTCGCGTGAACGTCCGGGCCCGACCCAGAGCACCTGCCGGCCGATCGGATCAACCACCACCGTGGCGTAGCGATGGCCCTTATGAAGCGCGAACTCGTCCATCGCCAGATAGCGGATCGCCGACCAGTCCGGCTCGGCCACACGCGCTCGCAAGCGCATCTTGTCGATCGATTTGACCGTGTGCCAACCCAAATCGTAAAAGGCCGCTACCGCCTGCACGCTGGCGGCCTGCAGCAGCTTCTCGCAGGCTTTGGCGAACCGCTCCGTCACTCGCTGGTAGCGGCCCAGCCACGCCAGCTTCTCCAGTCGCGGGCCGCCGCAGTGTTCGCACCAGACCCGGCGACGGGGAACGTGCAGCACCACCCGGTATTCGAACAGCGGCAAATCGCGCACTCGACGAACCGTCGTCTCGTGGATCTGCTGGCAGCGTGCACCGCATTGCTCGCAGTACATGACCTTGCTGACCGGCTTCAGATACAGCGATAGCGTGCGCTCTTCTCCTTGTGGCCATTCCACACGTTCCAGCCGATAACCTGTCCAGCAGCCCAGTGCCTGAAGTGCCTTTCGATCGAGCAATTGCTTCCTCCGATATCCTCAAAATCAGGTGTCAGATTATGCAATCGCTCGAAAACCCTCCACGGTTTCCTGCGATGAACCTTTTTTTCGCCCTCTCGCGTCCGGGCCGGCCGGATAGGAAATACCGATTCCGATCATTGAAACAAGCAATTTCACAGAATCGCACCCCATCGCCATACTGGCGCTTCCTGATCACACACCGATTCAAGAGGAAGCGCAAATGCCGATCATCAACAGCCAGATCAAACCGTTCAAGGCCACCGCGTATCACAACGGCGACTTCGTGCAAGTCAGCGACGAGACCCTGAAGGGCAAATGGTCCGTCGTCGTGTTCTATCCGGCCGACTTCACGTTCGTGTGCCCGACGGAGCTGGGCGATCTGGCAGACCGCTACGCCGAATTCCAGAAGCTCGGCGTTGAAATCTACGCGGTGTCGACCGATACGCACTTCACGCACAAGGCATGGCACGACACGTCGGACACGATCTCGAAGATCAAGTATCCGATGATCGGCGATCCGACGCTCGCGATCTCGCGCAACTTCGACGTGCTGATCGAGGAAGAAGGCCTCGCGCTGCGCGGCACGTTCGTGATCAACCCGGAAGGCGAGATCAAGCTGTGCGAGATCCACGACAACGGCATCGGCCGCGACGCGGGCGAGCTGCTGCGCAAGGTCCAGGCCGCGCAGTACGTCGCCGCGCACCCGGGCGAGGTCTGCCCCGCCAAATGGACGCCGGGCGCCGACACGCTCACGCCGTCGCTCGACCTGATCGGCAAGATCTGAAGCCGCGCGGCGGCAGTGCCCGCCGTGCGCGTCAAGCAGGCCGCGTCTCGCAGCGGCCCGCGCCCCGCACCGCTGCGTCCGTCGCCGTATCGCATCGCGCGACGGCCGCGCGTGCGGCCCATTCTCGTTACGGAATCCGAATCGTCATGCTGGACGCCAATCTCAAGACTCAGTTGAAATCGTACCTCGAGCGGATCACCCGTCCGGTCGAGCTCGTCGCGACGCTCGACGACGGCGACAAGTCGCGCGAGCTGCGCGCGCTGCTCGACGAGATCGCGTCGCTGTCGCCGCGAGTCGCCGTCGTCGAGCGCCGCGACAACGCCGAGCGCAAGCCGTCGTTCTCGGTCGGCGAGCCCGGCAAGGCGGCCGGCATCCGCTTCGCCGGCATTCCGATGGGCCACGAATTCACGTCGCTCGTGCTCGCGCTGCTGCAAGCGGGTGGCCATCCGCTCAAGCTCGACGACGACGTGATCGAGCAGATCCGCGCGCTCGACGGCGATTACGCGTTCGAAACGTATATCTCGCTCACCTGCCAGAACTGCCCGGAGGTCGTGCAGGCGCTCAACGTGATGGCGCTCGTCAATCCGCGCATCCGCCACGTGATGATCGACGGCGCGCTGTTCCAGGACGAAATCGAAGCGCGCCGCATCATGGCCGTGCCGACGATTTTCCTGAACGGCGAAACGTTCGGCCAGGGCCGCAGCAGCGTGAAGGAGATCCTCGCGAAACTCGACAGCGGCGCGAGCCGGCGCGCGGCGCAGGCGCTCGCGGCGAAGCCGGTGTTCGACATGCTGATCGTCGGCGGCGGGCCCGCGGGCGCGGCGGCCGCGATTTACGCGGCGCGCAAGGGCATCGAGACGGGCGTCGTCGCCGAGCGCTTCGGCGGGCAGGTGCTCGACACGATGGCAATCGAGAACTTCGTGTCGGTGAAGGAAACCGAAGGGCCGAAGTTCGCCACCGCGCTCGAGCAGCACGTGAAGCAATACGAAGTCGACGTGATCGACGTGCAGCGCGCGGACAAGCTCGTCCCGGGCCGCGTCCACGAAATTCGTCTCGCGAGCGGCGCGGTGCTGAGGGCGAAGGCCGTCGTGCTCGCGACGGGCGCGCGCTGGCGCGAAATCGGCGTGCCCGGCGAGCGCGAGTACCGCAACCGCGGCGTCGCGTACTGCCCGCATTGCGACGGACCGCTCTTCAAGGGCAAGCGCGTCGCCGTGATCGGCGGCGGCAATTCGGGCGTCGAAGCGGCGATCGATCTCGCCGGCATCGTCCGCGAAGTCACGCTGATCGAATACGGCGCGCAACTGCGCGCGGACGACGTGCTGCAGCGCAAGCTGCGCAGCCTCGCGAACGTGACGGTGATCATGCAGGCGCGCACGACCGAACTCACGGGCGACGGCGCGAAGCTGAACGGGCTCGTCTACGAGGACATGCGCACCGGCGAGGCGAAGCGCGTCGAGCTCGAAGGCGTGTTCGTGCAGATCGGCCTCGTGCCGAACACCGAATGGCTGAAGGGAACGGTCGAGTTGTCGAAGCACGGCGAGATCGTCGTCGACGCGCGCGGCGCGACGTCGGTGCCGGGCGTGTTCGCCGCCGGCGACGTGACGACCGCGCCGTACAAGCAGATCGTGATTGCGGTCGGCGAGGGGGCGAAGGCTTCGCTTAGCGCGTTCGACTACCTGATCCGCAGCGAAGCGGATGCGGGGCTGGCGGCCGACGTCGAAGCCGCGGCGAGCGCGGAGAGCGTCGCCGCCTGACCCGCGCGCCATTCGTTCTACCCACTACCGTTGGCCCTCGTGGCGATGTGGAGAGCATCGTGACGAGGGCTTTTTTTGATGCCGAGCCGCGATGGCCCGGCGCATCGAGCGTTCGTGCATCGTGTCGAGCCGGAGAAGCATCCAAAGCACGCCCCGCCCGCCCCGCCGGCCGCTCGCGACGCCGGCATCGAGCGGGCCCCGAACGTGCGCGCTCAGGGCGCGACGAAGAACAGCCAGACCGCGCAAACAAAGCCGACGGTCCAGACCAGCGAGCGCAGCGTCGCCCAGTTCAGCAGATAAAGCACGCCGTACAGTGCGCGCGACGCGACGAAAACGACCGCGAGTTGATCGACGCGCTGCGCGTTCGCGCCGTTGTGCCATGCGACGACGAGCGCCGCGGTGAGGAGCGCGAGCGCCTCCCACGAGTTCTGATGCACGGCGAACGCGCGCGCCCGCCAGCCTTCGAGTTGCGCGAGATAGCGGCGCGGCTCGTGATTGTCGTACTGCTTGCCCGACTTCGCGCACATCGTCCAGACGAACGGCGTCAGTGCGGTGATCAGCAGGCAAGTTTGCGACACCGTCATGTTTCCCCTCCCCTATTGATTATGGTGAACCGGTTAAATTGTCGCGATCGAAGCGCGGCACGGTTCGCCGCCGCGCCAGCCGAACTATACGGCATCGCATCGGCGCGGCAACGGGATCGACGGGAAAAAACAGGCGGATTTCGCTCGAACCGATGTCGAATACGAAGTCTAGGAAGCAAGCGTGCGGCATCGTGCAAGGCATCGCATGCCGCACGGCGCGCGGCGCGCGGCGGCATGCGACGCGCACGCACGCCGTCTGCCTGCGCCGCCCGGAAGACGAGCGCCGCAAACGGACGAAAGGCGCTCGCGTTGCGCGCGCCGCGTTCCCGCCGAAATCGGCGGGCGAGCCGCGTCAGGCATGTGCCGCGTCGAACGCGACATAGTCGGCGATGCTGAAGAACCGGTATTCGCTCAACAGGTCCGGCCCGGGGAAACCCTCGGGGTGAATGCGTCCGTGGATCGCGTCTCGCGGGCACAGGCCCGCCATGCACATCGCGAGCATGAATTCGTCGAACGGCGCCATGAACTGCCGCGACAGGAAGTGCATCCCCCAATTGAACACCGACGGCAATTGCTCGGTACGCGTCCAGCGCCCCGGCTCGGCGACCGCGTCGTCCAGCAGGCTCGCGGCCCAAGGGCTGTGCCCTTCAACGACGAGGAAGCCGTGCTTCGCGTGCGGCTTCCAGCGCGCGACGAAATCGATCAGGTCGGCGGCCGCGACGTAGCCGGGCACGAGCCCTTCGGCATCGCTGTACGCGACGCGAAACGCACGCTTGATCTCGTCAAGCGGAACCGGCAGCGCCGCATCGTCCGATACGGTCAGTTGTCCCGGATAGTAACGCTCGACGACGCTGCGCAGATGCGCGCGATCGACCTGCCGCAGATGGCGCTCGAGAATCGCGTCGGCGGCGTCGCCGCTGCGCACGCCGAGGCGGCGGTTGTGCACGAGGAACATGAACGTGTGCAGCAGATCGCTCAGCCGCGCCGCGCGGCGGCTGCCGTCCGGAGCCTTCAGCGTCAGGCCGCTCGCCGCCACCGCTTCGTCGTAGCGATCGGGCCGCGAGATGTCCGCGTCGATCACGCGCACGTGCACGCCCGGCACGTCGCTCAGCTCGGACAGCGTGTCCGCCGCGCGGCTGCGCGCCGATTCGTTGTAGTCCGCGCCGATCACGATGAGCGGATACTCGGCGAGATGCCGGCCGCGCCGCGTCGACTGGATCACGTATTGCGCGAGGCGCCGAAGCGCGCTGCCGTCGCCGCAGCCCATGTCGGAGATGCCGGCCGGCTGCTGGTCGAGCGGCGTGTCGTCGAACAGGCGCCGAATGATCTTCGTCGTGATTTCCTTCGACGCCGGACCCGACCCGGCGCCGCTCGACGCATACACGTTCATCACGCGATCGACGTGCCCGTCGCGATCGACGTCGAGCGGATCGGGATCGCCGAACAGCAGTTCATCGAGCAGCGCATACGAGCGCAGATACGACGCGGCGAGCCCTGCATACGGCGCGGCGATCGGCCGATGAATCCGGCCCGCTTCGTTGAGCCGCACGCGCGCGCCGTCGGCCTCGACTTCCGCCGCGCCCGCGTGACGCATCAGCGCCCAGGCGGCGCGCAGCGTGACGCGGTCCGCGTGCGGCCACGCATCGGCGGCCGACACCCAGTCGCGCTGCGCGTCGAACGCCTCGAAGAAGCTCGGCGCGGCCTTGCCTTGCTGCTTGCCCTGTTTCTCGAACACCGGCATGTCGAGCGCGACCCACGTCGGGCCGAGCAGCAGCCCGTCCATCGCGGTGCGAAGCTGCGCGTGGACGTGCCGCTCGAGCCCGTCGCGCGGTTCCGGCAGCGGCCACCCTTCGACGCAGATGCGCGCGAGATCCGCGTAGAGCGCGCTTTCGTCGTCGTCCGTGCGGCGACGATGGCAGAGCGCATGCAGGTGCTGCAGCATCGACGTCGCGTCGGCCAATCGCGTGAAGAGCGGCCGCTGCGCGTTCACGCACTCGACGACGCACGCGCCGGCCGGCGTCAGCGCATAGTCGACCTGCTCGTCGCCGCTGCCGAGCGTCACCCAGCCGGCGAGGCCGAGCAGGTTCAGCGCGCCCCACAGCAGGCCGAGGTTGAGCGTCGGATCGGCCTTGCGCGTGGCGGCGAACGCGCGCATCGAGCGGGGCTCGCCGGCCTTCAGGGCGTCGAACGCGCCCGCGAGCACCAGGCGCGTGAGCGTCGGCACGAGCACGATGCCGTTCGCCCAGTTGCAACTGCGCGTGTAGGCCATCACGCGCTGCGCGTCGTCGCTGCCGATGCGCAGCGTCGCCGCCTGAACGTCGCGGCGGGTTTCGATCGGTGCGCCGGCGTCGACGATCTCGACGTTCAGCGGCGTGCCGAGCGGCACGCCGAGCAGCTTGCAGCTGTCGTTCGCATGCGAGCGGAGGTAGTTTTCGAGCTGCGCGGTCAGGGTGCCGGCAGACGTGGCAAGTTCACAAAGCGACTGCATGATCGGATGCGCCTCACATGGAAGAAGAAATGTCGGACGGAGCCGCGTCCGCGTGCGGGCGCGCGCCTTGGTCCGTTCGGGTGGCGAGATGCGTCGCCAATGCGTCGATCGACGCGTGGTCCCAGACGGCGGATGCGTCGACGGTCGTGCGGAACGCGTCGCTGAACGCCATCGTCAGCTCGACAGCGAGGATCGAATCGAGGCCGATGTCGGCGAAGGTCGTCTCGGCCGTCAGCGAAATCCGGCGATTGCGCAGACGCTCGCCGAGCCATGTCACCAGCCATTGCTCGTATTCCCGCTTCAGCTCGGGATCGGCCGGCGCAATCGGCGCAATCGGCGCGGACGCGACGGCCGCCACGGGTGACGGTGCGTCGTCGGCAAGCGCGATGTCCGCGTCGGACGCGTCCGGACGCGCGTCGTACTCGGCGCGCAGCAGCGGATCGAGCCGCTGCTGCGCGCCCGGCACCGTCTGCTCGATCGGGCCGATTTCGTGCTCGACGCGCCGCGCCCACTCGGCGAGCTGCGCGGCGCTCGACAATACGCGCCGCCGGCCGACCTGACGCTGCGCCGCCTCGACTGCGAGCTCGTATTGGCTCTGCGCCCATTCGAGCGTCGCGGCGTCGACGCCGCGCCGTTTCGCGGCCTGCTCGACGGCCGCGAGCAGCAGCGCCCACTGCGCGACGCTGCCGAGCCAGTAGTTGACCCAGTTCGTCGCATGCGCGGCGCCGCCGAGCGGCTCGCCGTTCGCAAGCCCGTCCTCGAGCAGTTGCTCGCCGAGCCCGCGCAGCTCGGAAGCAAGCGCGCCCGCGCCCGTTCGTTCGCTCAGATAGCCGAGCAGATCGTCGCCGCCGTTCAGCACGCGGCTGCCCAGATGCGCGAGCAGCGTCTCGGTCGGCCCCTCGAAGATCCGCGGCAGCCGCGCGTCGCGGAAGATCTGCGGCGCGAGATTCGTTTCGATGTAGCCGCGCCCGCCGAGCATTTGCATCAGCTCGTCGGAGGTTTGCGACAGAAACTCGGAGCCGAGAATCTTCGCGATCAGCAAGCCGTCTTCGGGTGCGTCGCGTCCCGCGTCGAAATCGGCGGCGAGCAGGTCGATCAGCGCGGTCAAGCCGTCGATGCGGTGCCGCAGATCGCCGAGACGCTGCCGGCTCAGCGGGTTGTCGAGCAGCAGGCCCGTGCCGATCTGGCGCCGCGCGCCGTAGCGATGCATCAGTTGCGCGCAGCGCTTCATCCCACCGACGCAGACCGCGCCGATGCCCAGGCGTGCGAAATTCATCGTCTGCTGCGCGAGCGCCATCCCCTGTCCGGGCGCGCCGAGCCGGCACGCGTCGCTCACGCGCGCGCGATCCAGATGCAGCGTGTTCTGGATCATGCCGCGCACGCCCATCGTCAGGTCTTCCGCGCCGATCCGCAGGCCGGGCGTGCCCTGCCTGACGGCGAGCCCGACCATCCCCGCGCCGTCGGCCTGCTTCGCGAACACGTTGATCACGCCCGCCCACGCCGACGATCCGCTCCAGCTCTTCTGGCCGCTCACGAGCCAGCGATCGCCGTCGACGCGCTGCGCGGTCGCCCCGATCGCTCGCACGTTCGAGCCCGCGGCCGGCTCGGTGAGCGCGAACGCGGCGAGCGTGCGGCCCGTGGCGAGCAGCGGCAGCAGCTCGTCGCGCAGCGCGGGCTGCGCATGCAGCATGATCGGCCGGATGCCGAGCGTATTGTTCAGGCCGACGAAGAATGCCAGCGTCGAATCGATCGTCGCGAGCTGCGACACCACTTGCAGCATCTCGCGATTCGTGAAGCCGAGGCCGCCGTATGCGCGGTCGATCTGCATGCCGAGCAGCCCTTCGTTGCCGAAGTCGAGCACGATGTGCGGCGGAATCGTCCGGCGCTCGTCGATGGTTCGCGAATCGATCCGCATGCGTGCATAGTGGCGCAACCAGTCCTTGAGCTGCTCGACCTTCGCTGCGCTCGGCGATGCGGCGCCGCTCGGGTCGGCCACGTCGGCCGCATCGGCTTTCGCGCCCGACGCGGCGCAAGGCGCCGATGCGGCCGGCGAAGCCGGCGAGGCTGGCGAGGCCGATGAGGCCGACGGCGTGGCCGCTCCCCGCGTCGCGTCGGCGATGCGATCGTCCGCGTCCCAGCGCGCGAGCACCGTCAGCTCGCCGTCGCGCAACCGGGTGCGGCATTCGCTGCGCCGCACCTTGCCGCTCGACGTCTTCGGCACGCTGCCGGGCGACACCAGCAGCACCGCGCCGGGGCTGATGTCGTGGCGAAGCCAGATCGATTCGCGAATGCTCTTGAGCAGCGCGTCGAGATCGCCCTTGCGATGCGTGCGCTCGATTTCGGCGACGACGACGAGCCGCTCCTCGTCGCCCGCGTCGATCGTGAACGCCGCGCAGCCGTTGGGCACCAGCTCGGGCCGGCTGCCGATCACCGCGTACTCGACGTCTTCCGAATAGTAGTTGCGCCCGGCGATGATGATCATGTCCTTCAGGCGGCCGGTGACGTACAGATCGCCGCGATGATGGAAGCCGAGGTCGCCCGTGCCCGCGAACTCCTGCCCCGCCTCGCCGCCGATGCCGCGCTGGAACGTCGCGATCGTCTGTTCGTATTGCTGCCAGTAGCCGGGCGCGACGCTCTCGCCCGCGACGCAGATCTCGCCGATTTCGTCGGCCGCGCAGCGCTCGTTCGTGTTCAGATCGCGCACGACGACCCGCTGCTCGCCGATCGCCACGCCGACGCTGACGAGCACGCGCTCGCCGTCGCGCTCCTGCATCTGCGGCGACAGGCCTTCGAACTCGCGCCGGATCATCACCTTCTGCCGCTGCAGCGCCGCCTGATCGACGCACACCGTGCGCAGCGGCCGCGGCGCGCTGCGCCCCGCGACGAGCAGCGTGCATTCGGCGAGGCCGTAGCAAGGCTTGAAGCGTTCGGGATCGAAGCCCGTCGGCGCGAAACGCTGAGCGAACTCCGCGAGCGTGCCGTAGCGGACCGACTCCGCGCCGCTGTACGCGGTCTTCAGGCAGCTCAGGTCGAGCGTCGCGAGCTGCTCGTCCGGGATGCGGCGGCTGCACATCCGATAGGCGAAGTCGGGCGCGCCCGTCACGTCCGCGCGAAAGTCGCTGATCGCGCGCAGCCACAGGAACGGATGCTGGATGAAACGCTCGGGCGCCATCAGCACGCAACGGAAGCCGCCGAACAGCGATGTCAGGATGCCGCCGATCAGCCCCATGTCGTGATAAGGCGGCAGCCAGCTCACCATCGTGCTCTCTTCGTGATAGCCCATCCATTCGCCGATCAGCGCGAGGTTGTGCATCAGGTTGCCATGCGTGACCATCACGCCCTTCGGCTTGCCGGTCGTGCCCGACGTGTACTGCAGGAACGCGACGTGAGAAGGCGCGACGTCCGCCGGCTCGAGCGACGTGTCGAGCGGCTTCGCGGCATCGAGATCGAGCAGCGCGACGTGCGACGCTGCGGTGTCTTCGAGCAGCTTCGTGCAGCGCGCGAAATCGTCGCCCGTGCAGAGGATCGCCTTCGCGCCCGCGCTCTCGACGATGCCGACGATGCGCGCCGCGTGCTGCCGGTTGCGCGGCGGATAGACCGGCACCGCAACCGCGCCCGCGTACAGGCAGCCGAGAAAGCCGCAGATGTAGTCGAGGCCGGGCCGGCACAGCAGCAGCACGCGCTCGCCGACGCCGACTGATTGCCGCTGCAGCAGCAGCGCGACGCGGCGCGCCGAGCGGTCGAGATCCGCGAATGTGATCGATTGCTGCTGCTCGTCGTCGGGCTGACCGCTCAAGAACAGATAGGCGACTTTCTCGCCCCTCTTCGCCGCGCGCGAACGCAGCAGCTCGTTGATCGTCTTCGGCAGATTGGTGGTGGTCATGACGTCATCCGACAGAAAATGAAACCCACGGTCGTGGTGGTAGCGTTCGGCGGCCGGCGCCGAAGATCCGAGGTGAGCCGGCCGGTGGGGCAATCGGCGCAGAGGTCGCCCGCGCCGGCGGTCGCGCGCCTACGCGGCGCGCTGAAACAGGTCGATCATTCGTTCCATGCTCTTCAGATGCAGCGCGCGCGGCACCACTTTCGCGCTGCGCGCCGCGTAGCGCTCGGTCCATAGCTGCGCGAGCGCGCGCGTCGCGGCCGCATCGCCGCGCGTCGCGCGCGCTTCGTCGTCGCGCGCGGCGAGCCCGTCGCGCGCGTGCCGCACCGCATGCCGCGCGATGTCGCCGCCGACGATCCCGTGATGGCCGAGCGCGATCCGCGACGCGTGCAGCCGCTCGATCGCGCCGAGCGACTGCCGATACGCGGACAGATCCTCGAACACGAGCGGCAGCCATTGCGCCGGCCCGTGGTATTCGCCGAGCGCGTCCGACACGAACAGCAGATCGAGCTGCGGGCAGTGATAGCCGAACAGGCAGGCGCTGTGGCCCGGCAGCGCGATCGCGCGCATCCGCATCCCTTCGCCGATGTCGAGCTCCCTGCCCGCATTGAGCGGATGCAGCGGGATGTCGGACAGGTCCGCGAGATCGGCTTGCGCGACCGGCTCCCACGCAACGGACGCCTGAGCGTCGAGCTTTCTGATCGTGCGGCGCGCGGACGGGCTCTGCAGCGCGTCGGCGGTATCGGGAGAGCCGACGACATGCAGCCACGGCATGCGCGGCTGCAAGGTTCCGAGCAGGCTGCAATGGTCGTAGTGCGAATGCGTGATCAGCCAGTAGCGCAGATGCCGGATGCCGCCGTAGTCCTTCAGCAGATCGTGAAGCTGACGCCACACGAGCTCGGTCATGCCGCTCAGCCCGCCTTCGACGAGCGTCGCGGCCTCGTCGTTGACGACCACGTACAGCGGCACGTCCGCGTCGCCGACGATGGCGAGCTGCGAATCGATCCAGCCAGGGGTGCTGTGCCGCATGTCGTTCAGCTCCGGTAGAGCGCGCACGCCCACGTCGCGCCCGCGCCGTAGGTCACGAACAGGTTCAGTTGGCCGGAGCGCATTCGTCCTTGCTCGCGCGCGAGCGCGAGCGCCACCGGAAACGCGGCGCTCGCCATGTTGCCGAGATCCTCGACGGAAATCATGCAGCGCTCGCGCGGCAGGCCGAGCTGCTCGATCACCGCGTCGATGATCCGCAGGTTCGGCTGGTGCGGCACGACGAGCCCGATGTCGCCGAGCGTCAGCCGGTGCTTGTCGAGCATTTGCCGGCACGCGTCGACGATGCGGCGCGTCGCGTCCGCGAACATGTCGGCGCCGCGCATCCGGAAGCAGTGGCGGCCGGCCGCGATGTCGTCGGCGTCGATGAAGTTCGGCCGCTTCGCGCCCGGCGCTTCCGTCTGCAGCAGATCGAACTGCGTGCCGTCCGCGCCGAGCGACAGATCGAGCAGGCCGCGCGTCGCGTCGTCCCGCGCGCTCAGCACCATCGCGGCGGCGCCGTCGCTCAGCAGGATCGACAGGTTGCGGCCCGCGTTGCTCGTGTCGATTCGCCGCGACAGCGCTTCCGCGCAGATCAGCAGCACGTTGCGATACAGGCCGCTCGCGAGGAAGTGTCGCGCGATCTCGATCCCGTACAGTCCGCCGCTGCATTGCGCGCGGATGTCGAAGCACGGAATCTCGCGCAGCCCGAGCCTCGGCTGGATGTAGCACGCCTGCGACGGATCGTGATGATCCGGCGACAGCGTGTTGACGATCAGCAGATCGATGTCGGCGGGCGCGACGCCCGCGTCGGCCATCGCCCGCTCGGCAGCCGGGCACGCGAGGTCCGCGAGCTGCTGGCCCGGCGCGAGATAGCGGCGGTGCCGCACGCCGGTGCGGGTGCGGATGAACTCGTCGCTCGTGTCGATGACGCTCGCGACTTCGTCGTTGTCGACGATACGCTCCGGCAGCGCATGACCGAGCCCGGCGATGACGAGGTTACGCGGCATGGTCGGCCTCCGCGGCTTGGACGGGCGAATCCGCATCGGTCACGACCGTTTCGCCCCACCGCCACAGCTGCGCGCCGAACCCCCAGCCGGCGCCCGCGCCCGCGATCACCACCTGCGAGCCGGGCTTCACGACGCCGCTGCGAATCGATTCATAGAGCGCGAGCGGCACCGCGGCCGACACGAGGCACGCGCAATCGGCGAGGCGAATCACGTATTGATCCGGCGCGAGGCCGAGGCGCTGCGCCCACGCGCGCACGAGAATCTCGGATGGCTGATGGAACACCATCGCGTCGATGTCGTTCGCGCTCGCGCCGCTCTTGCGCAACAGCCGCTCGACGATGTCGGGAATCGCCTCGGGCATGAAGCGCGCGATCTGCTCCTGCGCCTCCGGTTTCAGCGTGAAATACGCGCCGAATCGCTCGGCCTGACGCTCCGCTTCCTCGCGGTTCGCCGCGGGCCTCGGGTAGCGCCATTGCATCGTCGCGAGATCGTAGTGCGTCGCGTCGCTGCGATAGACGGCGCTCAGCCAGTCCGCGCCCTGCGGATCGTGCGCGTCGGCGACGAGCACGGCGGCCGCCGCGCCGTCGCCGAACGTCGTCGACGATTTGCTCGCGTAATCGACGACGCCCGACATCCGCTCCGACGAGCACACGAGCGCGCGCTTCACGCGCCCTTGCTTGATCAGGTTCGTCGCGATCTGCATCTGCAGCACGAAGCTCGCGCATTCCATTTCGACGTCCGCATCGAGCGCGCGACGCGCGCCGAGCCGTTCGCGCAGCGTGCGCGAGAGCCGCGGCGCGAACCGCCTCGCGCCGCCTTCCGCGTTGACGTACGGCGACGTGATGTTGAACAGCACGAGATCGAGATCGGCCGCATCGACGCCCGCGCGCGCGAGCGCCTGGCGCGCGGTATGCTCCGCCATCGCGAGCTCGGACTCGCCCGCGCGCGGATCGATCACATAGCGCGACTTGATTCCCCAGAAGTGCCACCACTCCGACGGAATCGGCTCGACGTCGTCGAATGCGGGATCGTCGTTGCGCAGCAAGCGCGACGGCAGATTGCACGCCAGACTGGCCATACGAACGTTGTAGGACATCAGACCTCCATTGCGATGCATGCGATGCGCGGCTTGAACGCGTCGAGCGTCAGCGCGGCGACGACCTGCGCGTCGCCGCGCACGCCCGCGGAGGCGGCCGCGCGGGTCGCGAGCCACGCGGGCAGCTGGAACGCGGCGGGTATGTCGGCGGCGCCGTCGATCATGTCGACGCGCGTCTCGCTCGCGAAGCCGGGCTCGTCGGACAGCCAGCCCCGCAGCCACGATTCACGAAACAGTTCGGATACCGGCGCGTCGATCTTGCTTCTCACGTCGCCGACGACCGAGCGCACGGCCGCGTCCGCATTGCTCGGCTGCGTGCGGAAACGGCCCGTGGCCGGATCGAAGCCGCCGTCGAAGCGCGCGACGATGCCTGTTTCATGCATGTGCCGCGCCGGCACGGCGCCGAGGGTCGCGAGACTCGGCGCGTCGAGGTCCGCATAGCTCGCGTGGTAGCGATCGTCGCGGCCGGGCGCGAGCACGATCGCGCCCGCGCCGTCGGCATAGCCGCCGGACTCCGCGCCTTCGACGTCGGCGAGCGCCTCCGCCCTCACGACGAGCGCGCGGCGGTAGCCGAGCTGCCGGCAATGGCTCCGCACGAGATCGAGCGCGAGCGTCCAGTCCGCGTCGAGCAGATCGAACACGGCCGCGTTGGACGCGCGCAGATCGCGCTGCACCGGATGCGCGAGCCGCGGCCCCGCGATCGGCGCCGCGTCCGCCATCCGGTTCGGGGAAACCGACAGGCTGACGATGAGATCGAGCTCCGACGGCAGGCAGCGCGCCTTCGAGAGCGCCTGCCTCGCCGCCTTCACCGCATAGTCGTTCGCAAACGGCAGCGCGTGCTTCGCGCCGTCCGATACCGCAATACCCGCTCCTAGTATTTTCATGTCGCTTCGATGTTGATTGAATTGGGCGTTGCCGGCGCCGAACGCCGGCCGCGCGGCGCGGCCGTCAGGCCGCTTGCACGTCGCTCTCGGCCGCCTGCCGCAGCTTGAAGCGCTGCAACTTGCCGGACTCGTTGCGCGGCAGGCCGTCAGCGCGATACTCGATGCGCCGCGGATACTTGTACGGCGCGATCTGCGCCTTCACGTGCTGCTGCAATGCGGCCGTCAGCGCGTCGGAGGCGCACACGCCGGGCCGCAGCACGACGTGCGCGCACACGAGCGTGCCGCCCCGTTCGTCCGGCGCGCCGACGACGCCGCATTCGAGCACGTCCGCGTGGCGCAGCATGGCTTCCTCGACTTCGGCGGGCGAAATGGTGTAGCCGAGGCTGATGATCAGATCGTCGGCGCGCGACTGGTAGAACAGATAGCCGTCCTCGTCGAGATAGGCGGCGTCGCCCGTCAGGTTCCAGCCGTGCTGCACGTAATCGCGCTGCCGCGCGTCGTTCAGATAGCGGCAACCGGTCGGCCCCCGCACCGCGAGGCGGCCGACGTGGTAGGGCGGCAGACGTTCGCCGCGCTCGTCGAGGATCGCGAGCCGGTAGCCGGGCACCGCCCGGCCCACCGCCCCTTCCTTCACCTGGGTTTCGTCCGCCGACGCGAAGATGTGCAGCATCTCGGTCGAGCCGATGCCGTCGATGATGCGGATGCCCGTGCGCGCGAGCCAAGCGTTGCGCGTCGGCACCGGCAGCGCCTCGCCCGCGCACACGCATTTGCGCAGGCTCGAGATGTCGTGGCCGCCGATGTCGTCGAGCATCGCCCGGTACGCGGCCGGCGCGGTGAAGAGGATGCTCACGCGGTGCGCGGCGATCGCGGCGAACAGCCGGTCCGGCTTCGCGCGCTGCAACAGCACCGCGCTCGCGCCGACGCTCAGCGGAAACAGCAGCAGCGCGCCGAGGCCGAACGTGAACGCGAACGGCGGCGTGCCGCAGAACACGTCGTCCGCGCGGGGCTTCAGCACGTGCTGCGGAAAGCAATGGCAGATCGCCATCACGTCGCGATGAAAATGCACGGTCGCCTTCGGCCGCCCCGTCGTGCCGGACGTAAACGCGACGATGCACGGATCGTCAGCCTGCGTGTCGACCGTCTCGAACGCGGCCGGGTATTCGCGCATCAGCCGCTCGAACGCGGCGGCGTCGTCCGTTTCGTAGCAGCGGAGAAATCCGACGCCGGGCATGGCCTGCGTCGCCGCGTGCAGTTCCGCGGACACCGACGCCTCGCAGAGCGCGTGCGAGACCTTCGCCTGCGCGATGACTTTCGACAATTCGCCCGCGCGCAACAGCGGCATCGTCGTCACCGCGACGCCGCCCGCCTTGACGACCGCGAACCACGCGGCGGCGAGAAACGGATGATTGGTTCCGTGCAGCAGCACCCGGTTGCCCGGCACGAGAGCCCCGTCGCGCACCAGCATGTTCGCGATCCGGTTGCTGAGTTCGAGCAGTTCGCGATACGTCCATGCGGCGCCGGATTCGGTCCGGATCGCGACGCGATCGCCCCAGCCGCGCTTGGCCACGGCGTCGTCGAGCAGCGCCGCCGCGCAATTGATGCGCTCCGGAAACTGCAGGCCCGGCAACTCGAAGACGAACTCCGGCAGATCGGTCGTTGCAGGCAGATTCATGCGGCAAAAGTTGTCCATCGTCAGTGCTCACGGGAAGTTGACTGAGAAACCGGGGTGATTCCGCGTCGCACGCGTCGCGTGACGCGCACCGGGCGCGACGAAGCCGCGCGTGTCGCATGCCGGCGTCGTCGGTCGAGCGCGCTTCGATCGAAGGCGGCGGCGCCGCGCCGGCCAACGCCCTGACGTTCGCCGCATTCGGCTCAGGAATGGCCGCGGACGCCGCACCGGCGCCCATCGAAAGTGCTCGAATTGATATGTCGAGTTCGTCTAAATCCGCTTTCCCCTCTTCGATTGGATCATTTCAATCCATTGAATCATGCTCGATAAATTGCATGCTTCGGGAAATATCTTTCGATTCATCTTGAGCGCGCAATGTTAAAACAATTTTCAAAAAAATAAAGCCCCCGCGCGAAAACCCCGCCTTGAATAATCTGCCCATCAACCCCTAAATCATTGAGGTTACAGGCATCCCGACTTTCCTCGAGATTTCCTTTTCTCACCAAAATAGTCGGTCTCTTCGTTTTGTGCGGCCAAAATATTTTTAATGCAATTTGCGCGCATCGCTTGACATTTCAAAAACAGAAATAAAGGCAGATATATTTTTTGGCGTGCATTTTCAATTTCGCCAATTGAATCGGAATTCGGCTGGTTGCCGCGGCGGCGCGATTCGCTCCGCCCGGAAATTCCGATCGTCGCGGCGATTTCTCGAGCGATCGATGTCGGTCGAGCGGCTCGGCGCTCGCGCGCCGCGTGAGCGCCTCGCGAATCGAGCGGTTCGGAAGAAGACGCATGCGGAGCGCGAATCGCCGCACGTAAGGGCAAGCGTCGGATGGACAGGCACGTGACCCGCGCGAATCAGGCAGGACCGAGCCGAAGGAAGGATTGAGGAGAACGCGCGGGCGTCGATCGCGCCGATTGCATCGTCGTGACGCCCCGGCGATGAATCAGCGCGCCGCGCGACGCTCGGACGATGCGCACGGCATGGGTCGAATCGTGATCGACAGCTTCGTGCCTTTCACTATCGTCGCGGCGGGCACGCCGCATGCCGGCACCGACGCCGAAGCGACGCCCGCTATCGGACGAACAAGACGCGAAAGCGGATTGACGCGCCGTGCGGGATCGATCGTCCCGCACGGTCCGGCTTGAAAAACTCATCGCGAAGCGGCGGCCGCGCCGACGCACGCGGCGAGCGAACGCTCAACCGCAAGCGCCGATCTCGCCGCAAGCGGTGCAGAAATCGCAGCCGTCCTTGCGGATCACCGCATTCGCGCCGCACGAGTTGCACTTGCGCCCGAACATCGTGCGCAGCTCGGCGGCGCTGTGCGTCGCAGCGGCCGTTTCTTCCTCGCTTTCGCCGCCCGCCGATGCCGATTCCGTCTCGGCCGAGAGCATCGCGGCAACCGCATGCGGGTCTGCGCCGCCGCGCGGCAGCGCCGCGAGCAGCCGCGACGGCACCTGATTGCCCTCGGCGTCGAGAAAGCCGCGACGATGCAATATCTGCTGAATCGCGTAGCTGAGCGCGGCGACTTCCGAGTCGTGCCACAGCGGAATGCGCCGGCCGTCGAGCCGCTGCGTCTCGCCGAGCCGCACCTGTCCGCGATCCCACGACACCTTGCGCAGATCCTGCAGATTGCGCGCGACGAAGCCGCCGCGCGCGGCGAGCGACAGCGAGCGCATCGTCGCCGTGATCCATTGCTGCGACTCGTCGCGCTGGCCGACCGGGATGAAGAATTCGATCGGCCGCTCGATCGTCACCTCTTCGCCGCCGATGCGCCCCGTCACTTCCATGAACGACACCGCGACGTACAGCGACTTCTTCCCGAGCTGCGTCAGATACTCGACCTTCTCGATCACCGCGGGCAACTCGCCCTTCGGCCGGTGGTCGATCGCGATCCGCAGCGGATCGAGATCCGCCTCCGTCAGCGTATCGTCCGGCTCGGACGTGTGCAGCACCGCGCCGAGCGTGTCGTTCGGCCGGTACGTCGCGAGCCCTTTCAGGCCGCTCTTCCACGCATCGAAATAGAGGCTCTCGAAATCGTCGAACGGATAATCGGCCGGCACGTTGACCGTCTTCGAGATCGACGTGTCGATGTACGGCTGCACGGCCGCCATCATCGCGAGGTGATCGTGCGCGGACATCTGCAGCGCGCTGACGAAATAATCGGGCAACGCGTCGACGTCGCCGCCGAGCTCGCGGTACAGGCGATAAGCGTAATCCTCGACCGCGAACGTCTGGCGGCTGCCGTCCGCCATGATCTTCGTGCGTTGGTAGGTCCACGAGAACGCGGGCTCGATGCCGTTCGACGCATTGTCCGCGAACGCGAGGCTCACGGTGCCCGTCGGCGCGACCGACAGCAGATGGCTGTTGCGGATGCCGTCGCGGCGAATGGCTTCCTGAATGTCGTCGGGCAGCCGCGACGCGAACGTGCCCGCTTCGAGATACCGGTTCGCGTCGAAGAGCGGGAACGCGCCGCGCTCGCGCGCGAGCTCGACCGATGCGCGATACGCGGCGTCGCGCATCGCGCGCCCGACGCGCGCGGCGAAGTCGCGCCCTTCCTGCGAGTCGTAGCGCAGGCCGAGCATCACGAGCGCGTCGCCAAGGCCCGTGAAGCCGATGCCGATCCGCCGCTTCTGATGCGCCTCGTGGCGCTGCTCGGTCAGCGGCCACAGCGTCACGTCGAGCACGTCGTCGAGGAAGCGCGCGTGCGTGCGCGTGCGCTCGTCGAGCGCGGCCCAGTCGAACACGCTTTCGCCGCCGCGCAGTTGAGCGAACGGGTCGAGCACGAAGCGCGTCAGGTTCAGCGGGCCGAGATTGCAGCAGCCGTACGCGGGCAGCGGCTGCTCGCCGCACGGATTCGTCGCACGAATCAATTCGATCGCGCGCAGGTTGTTGTCGTCGTTCATCTTCGAGATGAACACGACGCCCGGCTCGGCGACGTCGTACGTCGAGCGCATGATCTTGTCCCAGATCGCGCGCGCGCGCCTTTCCGCATAGACCCACATGCCGTCGTCGCGCCGATGCAGATCGCCCGCCGCGCGCAGCGCGGGTGACGGCTCCGCGCGGTGCACGAGCTGCCACGGCAGATCCTGCTCGACCGCGTCCATGAACGCGTCGGTCACCGCGACCGAGATGTTGAAGTTGTTCCAGCGGCCTTTCGAATGTTTCGCTTCGATGAATTCGAGCAGATCGGGATGATCGCAATCGAGCACCGCCATCTGCGCGCCGCGCCGCGCGCCCGCGCTTTCGACCGTGCGGCACGACGCGTCGAACACGTCGATGTAGCTGCACGGACCGGACGCGCTCGAGCCCGTCGAATGCACGTACGCGCCGCGCGGGCGAATCGCCGAGAAGTTGTAGCCGACGCCGCCGCCGCGCCGCATCGTCTCGGCCGCCTGCAGCAGCGCGACGTAGATGCCGGGCAGCCCGCGCTCGTCGACGCCCTGGATGCAGTCGCCGACCGGCTGCACGAAGCAGTTGATCAGCGTCGCCGCGATCGCGCTGCCCGCCGCGCTCATGATCCGGCCCGCGCCGAGCGCGCCGCGTTGCAGATGCTCGACGAAGCGCGCCTCGACTTCGTCGCGCAGTTCGGCCGGCTCCGCCTGCGCGACGCCGTGGGCGACGCGGCGGTAAATGTCGTCGACCGTCCGCTCGTCGCCCTTCGCGTATTTTTCCAGCAGCACGTCGGTGGAGAATTGTTGCGGAGCGAGGTGAAACTCGGATGCGATGGTCGCCATGGACAGCCTCTCTACGGCACTGCGCGTGGATGATGGGCTCGACACTATAGCCACGGCAGGTGGCGATCGAGAGCGGCGCGTCGCCGCATCCGACGACCATACCGCAGGCGCCACTCCGCCGCAATCGGCGACGCGCGGGCGTCGTGCCGAAAACTACGGGCGGATCAACGGAACGCCGACGAGCGCCGAATGACGCGCCGTCGATCAAGCATAGCCACGCGACGGCCGGCAAGATGCTTGCCGCTTCGCAGCATGCGGGCGGCGCACGACCGGCGGGCGCTGGCGAGCGGGAACGAGCGCACGCGCGCGCCGGGATCGCATTGCGCAGGGCTGTAAGCCGATTGGAACACGTCTGGCGCGGCCGGCGATTCGACGCGCGGCATCGCTGAAGGTTAGGCCGAGGCTTGGCGGGACGGGTGGGGTAGTTTTGGTCTCGCCTTTCTCGCCTTTCTCGCCTTTCTCGCCTTTCTTGCCGTCCTCGCCTTTCTTACTTGCGTTACCGGACCGCGCCGAACTGCGCCGAGCGCGGCATGCCGAACCGCGCTTCGTTCACCAAAACATCCGCGCCGCGCCCAGCCAAGCCATCGCGCGCCGCGCCGCATCACGCCGACGCATGTCAGCCGCATCAAGCGCGCGCCTTCGTCCAGCGGGCAAGCGCGGCCCGTGCGAGCGCATCGAGCGCGAGCCCGATCGCGCCGATCACGACGATCACCGCCGCGAGCTCCGAATACGCAAGCCGGTCGCGCGTGTCGAGCACCAGATAGCCGAGCCCCGCGCTCACGCCGAGCATCTCGGCCGGCACGAGCACGATCCACAGCACGCCGATTGCGAGCCGCGCGCCGCTCAGCACCGACGCGGTGATCGCCGGCAGCACCACGTGCCATGCGAGCTCGGCGCGCGTCGCGGCGAGGCTCTCGCCGAGCTCGAGCCAGCGCCGGTCGACCTGCCCGACGCCGGACGCGGTGCTCATCAGGATCGGCCAGAACGCGGCGAACGCGAGCAGGAAACAGATCGAGCGCTCGCCGATGCCGAACGACATCACCGCGAGCGGCATCCACGACAGCGGCGAGATCATCCGCAGGAACTGGAAGGTCGGCGACAGCAGCGCGTCGAGCCATCTCACGCGTCCGATCAGCAGTCCGAGCGGCACGCCGAGCGCGAGCGCGATGCCGAGCCCCGTCGCCACGCGCACGACGCTCACGCGCACGTGCATCGCGAGGCGCTCGTCGCGCAACAGCGCGGGCGCGCTTTCGAGCGCACGCTCCGGCGCGAACAGGCGCACGGGCGACTGCGGCCCCGCCAGCCCGTGCGTCGCCGCCCACCAGAGCGCAATCGCGCAGACGAGGCCAGCGACGCCGATCGCCGCGTCGCGCAGCGGGCGAGCGAGCGGCCGGCGGCCGGCATGGACAGATGCGGCGGCGACCCGCGGCGGCGCGCCGCTTCCGCGATGAGCGCCCGCGCCGCCGCGCGCCGGCCCGCGCCGAACCGATACGTCAGACAACGATCGTCTCCTCGCGCGAAAACGATTCGGGCAACCCGAACGCCGCGAGGCCGCCGATGGCCGCGATGCTCTTCGTGACGAACCGCGCGTCGACGAGCTCGCTCGCGACGCGCGCCGGATCGAGCCGCTCGAGAAAGCGCGCGTCGCCGTCCATCGCGGTGCGCTTCAGGCGCCGCACCAGCTCTTCGGTGTAGCTCGGAAACGGATACGGCTGGAAATCGATTCGCTTCTCGCGCCAGCCGGCGTGCCGGATCGCGCCGCGCGCGCGATAGTCGGCGTCGAGCGCCGCCGACGGCGCGAGCACACGCGACAGCGTCTGCACGGCATGCGGCGTGTAATGCTGCGCGCCCTCCTTCGACAGCAGCCGCGCGGTCTCGTCCGGATGCGCGCGCGCCCAGAGCTGCGCCTTCACGATCGCGTCGACGACTTTCTGCGACCACTGCGGCCGCGCGTTCAGATCCTGCTCGTGCATGAACACGACGCAGCACGCATGATTCTTCCACACGTCGCCGGTAAACCGCAGGATCTTGCCGATCTTCATCAGCTCGACCGCCGCGTTGAACGGCTCCGCGACGATGTAGCCCGCGATCTGCCCGGCCGCGAGCGCGGGCGGCATGTCGGCGGGCGCCATCACGACGAGGTTCACTTCGTTCGCCGCGATGCCGCCCGTGCGCTTGAGCACCGGCGCGAGCCCGCTCTCGCGCAGCAGATGCTGCACGACGACGTTGTGAATCGAATACCAGAACGGCACCGCGACGGTCTTGCCGCCGAGCTGGCGGACGTCGTCGATCGCGGGCGCGACCGTCAGCGCCGAGCCGTTCACGTGATTCCACGCGACGACTTTCGCCCGCACACCGCTGCCGTAGCGCGCCCACACCGTCATCGGCGACAGCAGATGGACGACGTTGACCTGCCCGGACAGGAAAGCCTCGACGAGCTGCGCCCAGCTGCGCAACAGCCGCGGCTTCTCGGCCGCGGCGCCCGCCGCGTCGAAATAGCCGTTGTGATGCGCGACGAGGAGCGGCGCGGCGTCGGTGATCGGCAGATAGCCGATGCGCACCGGCGCGTCGGGCTCCACGGCCGCGCGCGCCGCGCGTTGCGCGAGAAGCGGCAACGCCGCCGCGCTCGTGAACAGCGCGGCGAGCTTGAGCCACTCGCGGCGGGTGATCGATACATCGCACATGGTCGGTCCGTTCGAAGAATGAAGAAATCAGGCGGCGGGACGCGCATCGTCCGCGCTCGCGCGTCCTGCGGCTTCGGGCGCGTCGCGCAGCGCGCGCAACATGCGGTGGATCTCGATGCGCAGCGCGTCGAGACGGTCGAATCGTTCAAGCGGGTCGAGCGGGTCGTGCCCCTCGATCCGCTCACGCAGCTCATGCAGCTCACGCAGCTCGCGGCGTTCCCGCGGCCCGCGCCGGTCGCATGCCGCCCGCAACGCATCGGGCGCGGCCGGCGCGGCGCAAGCGCCGGGCGCTTCGGATCGTTCGGACATCGCGCCACGGCCGCGCGCGGCGTCGATCGCGAGCGCGCCGCATGCGTCCCGCTCATTCCGCCCATTCCGCTCATTCCGCGCGGCGCGCGCATCGCACCCTTCGCCGACTTCCGACAGCGTCTCGACGCATCCGCCCGCCGCCGCCGCGCGCGACGCAACCGTCCAAGCGCCGGCCGTCCCGCCGCGCCCGTCGAGCAGCACGACCCGGTCGGCGACGCGCAGCGCCTCGTCGATGTCGTGCGTGACGAGCACGGTCGCCGCACGCGTGTCGGCGACGACGCGCAGCAGCAGGTCCTGCATGTCGGTGCGCGTCGCGGCGTCGAGCGCGCCGAACGGCTCGTCGAGCAGCAGCACCTGCGGCTGCCGCGCGATCGCGCGTGCGAGCGCGACGCGCTGCGCCATCCCGCCCGACAGTTGCGCCGGATGGTAGCCGCGTGCGTGCACGAGCCCGACTTCATCGATCGCCCATGCGACGCGGCGCGCGCGCTCGCCGCGCGACAGGCGCGGCTGCCGCTTGAAGCCGAGCCCGAACGCGACGTTGCGCTCGACCGACAGCCACGGCAGCAGGCTCGCTTCCTGGAACATCAGCACGACGTGCGGATGCGGCCCGTCGAGCGGGCGGCCCGAGATCTCGATCGTGCCGGACGCGGGCCGGCGCAAGCCCGCCAGCACGCGCAACAGGCTCGACTTGCCCGCGCCGCTCGCGCCGAGCACCGCGACCAACTCGCCCGCGCCCACCGCGAGATCGAAGCGGTCGAGCACGGGCGGCCGCGCCGCGTCGTAGCCGATCGTCAGCGCGCGGGCGTCGAGCCACGGCGCGCTCATGCGGCGTCGCGCGCCGCGTGTTTCGCGAGCTCGCTCTTCAGCTGCACGAGGCTCGGCGTGACGACCGGCACGAACGCGGCCTCGCGCCAGCGCCGTTCGAAACCGTTGTCGGCACCGTCGCGCCGCACGTACGCGCGTCCGCCGCTCGCCTGCAGTTCGAGCTGCACGGCAGTCTGCACGAGCTCGGCGAGCGCGATCCGAATCTCGAAGAGCCGCGCGCGCTGCGCGCCGAACGCGCCGTCGCGCAACCCGGCGACGAGCCGCCCGGCCGTCACATCGAGCGCGTCGCTCGCGCCGGCGATTTCGGCATCGAGGATTCGCCGCGTGGCGTCCGCCGAACGGCCCGCCTCGTCGAGCGACCGGCTCGCAAGCCCGATCGCCATCGCGCACTGCATCCCGAGGAACGCGGGCCGCACGGCGGGCAGAAACGCATGCGCGTCGTCGTGAATCCGCCAGCGCGCATCCAGCGCCACGTCGGTGAAACGCAGCGCCGCCGTGTTGCTGCCGCGCAAGGCGATCAGATCGAGATCGTCGCTCCGCGCGACGCCCGCCGCATCGTCGCGCACCGCGAAGATCGACGCCGCGCGCCCTTCGTGCGCGACGGCGACCGCGACGAGCGCGCCGCCCGGCCGTACGTTCGTCACCCACGGCAGCGCGCCGTTCAGCCGCCATGCTTCGGAACACGAAGGATCGGGCGTTGCGTCGAGCTGGAGCGATTCGATCCCCTGCAGATACTTCATCGCGTTCGACAGGCCGGTCGCGCCGGCCGCGTCGCCGCTCAGCAGCGCCGGCAGCCAGCGCGCGCGCAACTCGGCGTTCGGGCTGTGCAGCAGATATTCGACGAACGTCCGCTGCGCCCAGCACACGAACGCGGCCGTCAGCGAATGCCGCGCGAGCGCGGCGATCGTCGCCACCGCCTCGACGACGTCGCCCGCTTCGCCATCGCGCACCGGCAGGCCCGCATGAAACGCGCCCGCCGCCGCGAGGCGCGGCACGAGTTGCTGCTTCGCTTCCGACGAAGCGTCGAGCGACGCCGCGTGTGCGTCGAGCCAATCGGTCAGCGCCGGATCGAGCGCGATCCGGGTCATGCGGTTTGCGTGCGAGGTTCCCATCGGTAGGCGGCCAGTTCAGGATTCAATTCGTTCTGCGCGAGGTTGTTCGCGAAATTGCAGAGCGTCGCGAGGCTCACGCCGAGCACGACCTCGAGCGCGTTCGCGCGCGTGAAACCGGCGGCGACGAACGCATCGAACTGCGCGTCGCCGACCGCGCCGCGCGCCGCGATCACCGCGCGCGTGAACGTCGCGACGGCCGCAAGGCGCGCGTCAGCGGGCGGCTCGCCCGCGCGCAGCGCGTCGACGTCCGCGTTCGGCACGTGCGCCTTCTTCAGCGCGACGGCGGTGTGCCCGGCGACGCAAAAGCCGCAGCCGTGCGTCGCGGCGGCCGTGATCTGCACCGCCTCGCGCTCGGCGAGCGTGAGGCCGCTGCGGCCGTTGATCTCGGCGACCGTCAGGTACGTTTCGAGCGCGGTCGGCGCATTCGCGAGCGACGCGACGAGATTCGGCAGGAAGCCGTTGTTGTTCAGCACGCGCGTCAGATACGGCACGCTCGCTTCGGGCGCGTCGCTCGGCGTGAGAAGAGGAATGCGGCTCATGTGAGGCTCCTGGTGGAATGCCTCATTGTCCGAAGCGCGCCGCCGGCGGGCAATGCGCGAAGGTCTGCGAGTGCTGCGGATTCGTCCACGCGTGCGCAGCGAAGTACGAACGGACGAAACGATCGCCGCCGCCCGGCGCTCAGTGCTCGGCGCCGCTTCGACGGCGCGCGCTCAATGCAGCGCGGCGTTCGCTCCCGCGCCATGCGCGCCGCCGCGCGGCGGCGCCTCGCCCTGTTCACGCCGGTACGCGCCCGGCTGCAGCCCGACGATGCGCTTGAACGCATGCGCGAACGCCGATTCCGACTGATAGCCGACCCATTCGGCGACGCGCGCGATCGCCTCGCCCTGCCGCAGCATCTCGGCCGCGATCTTCATCCGGATCAGCGTGACGAATTGGGCGGGCGGCTGGCCGCACGCATCGACGAAGCGCTTGAAGAACGTCGCACGCGACATGTGCGCGAACGACGCCATCGCGTCGGTCGTCCATGGGTCGCCGGGCCGATCGATGACGGCCGCGATCAGGCTCGCGAACTCGGCGCGGCGCATCAGCGGCGCGAGGCCGCTCGCGAGCGAATCGTCGTCCACCGCGTCGCGCACCGCGTAGAAGAACAGCAGCTCGGTCAGCCGCGCGATGAGCGGCGACGGCTCGTCGAACGAGCCGGGCTTCGCCGCCTCCGCGCGAATCAGCCCGACGATCGCATGAATCTGCGCGGCCGCCGCGCTGGCGCGCCGGACCACGAGGCAATCGGGCAGGTACGATGCGATCCAGTCGCTCGAGCCGCTGCGGAACGCGAGAAAGCCGCATGCGAGGCCGACCGCGTCGGGCGCGCCGGGGTCGAAGCGCTGCATCGCCGGCTGCGCCGCGCGCGCGGCGTCGCGCGCGCGAACGGGCGGCTTCGCGCCGGATGTCAGCGCATGCGGGACGTCGCGCATCAGGAATGCCGCGTCGCCTTCGGCGAGCGGCACGCTCGCGCGGCCGTCGAAAAAGTGCAGCCGGCAGCGGCCGCTCAGCACGACGTGGAAGCTCGCCTTCGCGCGCCCGGCCGTCGACGCGCGCCAGCCGTCGCCGCAATACTGGCCGACATGAAAGATCGAGCCGACGGGCTCGAGGCTCGACAGCAGCCAGTGAATGATCTTGTCTGTGTGCGCCCGCATGCGTCGCGTCCCCGGTCGTGTCGTGTTGGTCGAATGCGATGGTAATCGCATTAATTCGTGCGCGTTACGTTAGCGGCATCGCGCCGGCAGACAAACCAACGTTTTGTCGGACGCTTATGAGCGCGAGAAATAAACGCGATGCGACAGGCGTCGAACAGTCGGTTCGACGCCTGTCGCGTGGCGAGCGCTCGGTTCGATCGACCATGTTTCGCTTCATGCGTCGCGTGCTCCGCTTCGCGTTCGACGTCACGCGCGAAGGATTGCGGCATCGCGCCGCACGCGCCGCCGAGGCACGCGGCCCGTCGAGCCGCGCACCTCGCGCGTCGCGCGATTCGCTCAGAAGTCGAAGCCCGGACCGCCCGCGCCCGGCACGCCGGCCGGCGCGGCGGGCGGCGCATCCTTCGGCGCTTCGTGGACGGTCGCATCGGTCGTGAGCAGCAGGCCCGCGACCGACGCCGCGTTTTGCAGCGCGGTGCGCGTGACCTTCGTCGGATCGAGCACGCCCGATTCGACGAGATCGCCGTATTCGCCGGTCGCCGCGTTGTAGCCGTAGTTGCCCTTGCCGGCCGCGACCGTCGCGACGACGACGCTCGCCTCCTCGCCCGCGTTCGCGACGATCTGGCGCAACGGCTCCTCGAGCGCGCGCAACACGATGCTGATGCCGGCCTTCTGATCGGCGTTCGCGGCCGCGAGGTCCGCGATCGCCTGCTTCACGCGAATCAGCGCGACGCCGCCGCCCGGCACGATGCCTTCCTCCACGGCCGCGCGCGTCGCGTGCAGCGCGTCGTCGACGCGGTCCTTCTTCTCTTTCACTTCGATTTCGGTCGCGCCGCCGACCTTGATCACCGCGACGCCGCCCGCGAGCTTCGCGACGCGCTCCTGCAGCTTCTCGCGATCGTAGTCGGACGTCGCATCGGCGATCTGCGCGCGAATCTGCTTCACGCGCGCCTCGATGTTCGCCTTCTCGCCCGCGCCGTCGATGAGCGTCGTGTTTTCCTTGCCCACCTCGATGCGCTTCGCGCGGCCGAGCTCCTGCAGCGTCGCCTTTTCGAGCGTGAGGCCGGTTTCCTCGGCGATCACCTGGCCGCCCGTCAGGATCGCGATGTCCTCGAGCAGCGCCTTGCGGCGATCGCCGAAGCCGGGCGCCTTCACCGCGACGGTCTTCAGGATGCCGCGGATGTTGTTGACGACGAGCGTCGCGAGCGCCTCGCCCTCGATATCCTCGGCGACGATGAGAAGCGGCCGGCCCGCCTTCGCGACCTGCTCGAGCACCGGCAGCAGATCGCGGATGTTCGAGATCTTCTTGTCGTGCAGCAGGATGAACGGCTCGTCGAGCACCGCGAGCTGGCGGTCGGGATTGTTGATGAAGTACGGCGACAGGTAGCCGCGATCGAACTGCAGCCCTTCGACGACGTCGAGCTCGTCGGCGAGCGACTTGCCGTCCTCGACGGTGATCACGCCCTCCTTGCCAACGCGGTCGATCGCCTCGGCGATGCGCTGGCCGATCGATTCCTCGCCGTTCGCCGAGATCGTCGCGACCTGCGCGATTTCCTTGCTCGTCGTCGTCGGCTTGCTGATCTTCTTCAGCTCCTCGACCGCGGCGGCAACGGCCTTGTCGATGCCGCGCTTCAGATCGAGCGGATTCAGGCCCGCCGCGACGTACTTTTGCCCTTCGCGAACGATCGCCTGCGCGAGCACGGTGGCCGTCGTCGTGCCGTCGCCCGCCGCGTCGCTCGTCTTCGACGCGACTTCCTTCACGAGCTGCGCGCCGATGTTCTGCACCTTGTCGGCGAGCTCGATCTCCTTCGCAACCGATACGCCGTCCTTCGTGACGACGGGTGCGCCGAAGCTGCGCTCGAGCACGACGTTGCGGCCTTTCGGGCCGAGCGTGACTTTCACCGCGTTCGCGAGCAGATTGACGCCTTCGACGAGCCTCGTGCGCGCGCCGTCGTGAAAAATGATTTCTTTCGCTGCCATGATTCGATGCTCCCCGCTCAGGAATGGACGACTGCGACGATCTCTTCTTCGCGCAGCACCAGCAATTCGTTGCCGTCGACCTTCACGGGCTGCCCCGCGTACTTGCCGAACAGCACGCGCTCGCCGACCTTCACGTCGGGCTCGATGCGCTTGCCGTCGGCGTCGCGCCGGCCGGGGCCGACCGCGAGGATCTCGCCCTGGTCGGGCTTTTCGGCCGCGCTGTCGGGAATCACGATGCCCGACGCGGTCTTGGTTTCCTGATCGAGTCGCTTGACGATGACGCGATCGTGTAGCGGACGTAGGCTCATTCTCACGTTTCCTTTATCGAAGTTCTCGCACTCGAGTTCAATGAGTGCCAACCGGAACCCGAGTATAGAAACGTGTCGCCGATCGCTCCAATAACGGATTCGCAAAAACTTATCGATGGACGGCATTAGCGGCGGCAGGCCGGATCGGCGGCCGGGATCGCACAGCGATCGGCCCTGTTTCATTTCGCAGCGGCGCCGCCGCCGGCCCGCGCCGGCAGCGCGGCGTCACCGATGCAGCCGTTGCCCGGCCCGCTCCAGCGTCTCGCTCGGCGTATGACCGAATTCGGCCTTGAAGATCCGGCTGAAATATTTTTCGTCGCGAAAGCCGTGGCGCCATGCGATCGTCGCGATCGACTCCCGGACGTACGCCGGATCGGCGAGCATGCGATAGGCCGATTCGAGACGCTTGCGCTGTATCTGCCGCATCACGCCACCATGCGGCTCGAACAACTGATAGAGCTTCGATCGCGAAAGACCGACCTGCTTGCAGATCAGATCAGGCGTCAGCTCGAGGCTCGACAGGTTCGCATCGATGTAGTTTTTCACGCGTTGCTGCAACGCGCTTTCGATGGCCGCGTTGGCCTGCTCGAACAGATCCGGGCTGCGCGCCGCGCAAGCGCTTGCGAGATGCAGCGCCGCCTGGACGACGGGACCGATGTCGTCGGCGTTCAAACGCGGCAGGTTCGCGACCAGCGAACGCAGGTGATCGGCGAGCAGTTGACCGACTCCCTGCTTCAGCGATTTCCCGTGCAGCCATTCGGCCGTTACCGGCAGCAACGATCGGGGTATCGCCATCCAAACGACGTTGCCCGTCGTGATCTCCGATTCGAACGGCTGGGTTGCGTCGATCACGTACAGTTCATTGCGTTGCTTGAACGATGGTTCCGGTCCGCTTAGCCAAACGAACCCGGCATCGAGATGAATCGTGAACTGATAAAGATCCAGCCCGCGCGCGGCAATCTGGCGAGAGGATCTATCGGCCTTGATCACGGCTCGCCGCGACGGATGCAACCAGGTATGCCAGCCGATCGACAGCGGCCCCACCGTGGCGCCGCTCGATTCCCAATCGAACGGCACGCCGGCGCTGTCGACGATCGAATACTGGCAACTGCCGCCTGCCGCCCACGCGTCGAATCTGTCACGCGCCGGAATCTCCAGCGTCGTGCAGCGGTAAATACCGATGCCGGGTGTTTTGTCCAAGTGGCCCCCGATCCGCGTGAATCGGCCAGCGCCTTTGCCGGCCGGGCAAAGGGCGATATTCCGAACATGGCCGGGAATCTCCGGCTCATCGGCCTATCGGCAACGCGAATGAGTGTAAGCGATGCGAAGAACGCACACCAGCTTCGAATCGCCGTGACGACAGCGCCCGCGTGGCCCCGTCCCGTTCTTCGACGAACAAGGTCCGCCGCGGAAACGGCGTGATGCGCTTTTGCGCGAATTTCATTCGTGGCCCACGCAAGGGACGGCGAGTCATACCCGCTCTGCGACGTATGCCGGGCGCAATGCCGCGATGCTATTTTCCGGAAATATAGTAATTTGAAACGACCCCCTTCTTGAAGGTGACCGACAACGACTTCCGTGCATCCCTGGAATAAATCTTGTCGAACACGCCCTGGTTCGCGGTGCCGACTGCATTGCCCGTCACGCCACTCGTTCCGGGCTTCGGGATCGAACCCCACAGATAACCGACGGCATGGCTGACCTGATTATCACCGGGGTTGAAATCGTAATCCCAGCTCTCCCCTCCATCGCTGTACATCATCTTGCGATCCGGATTGCCGTACAGCGTCCGCACCTGCTCCTGCGTCGTGACACCGGTGACAAGATGTTCCTTGATATAGGCGGTCCCGTACTTGGCGGTGTCCGTACCGCCAAAGGGCATCTGACTGCAAGCCGCCGCCAGCATCAGCGGCGACATCGTGAGCGTGCGCGTGACGATATTCATTTTCATGTTGTCCTCGTCGCGAGATATGCGCGATCAAAACGACTTCGTGACCGCAAACCGTTTGCACGACGATCGGAGCCGACTGCCTCCTTTCTACCTGCGATGCCGATTTGCAAAGCCTCTGTACGATATAGACCGCGTTATCTCCGCGTCAACGCCAATGCGTCCGGTTGTTTGGATAATGGACGCATATCCGCCTGAAATGGACTGAAATCCACCTTCCGCATGCAATGAAGCGCACGCGAATCGCATGTCTGCCGGGCGATCGGGGAGCTCATGCCCGAAGGCGTTTCTGCGAGCTCGACCTGCTTATTGATGACGCCTCCCACCACCTGTCGAGCTTCAATCCGCCGTACACCCGTCGAAATCCCCGCCGACGCGGATCGAGGCGACGCATCGCCGAGAATGAACGCAGCAATTGCGGGAATCGCGGCACGTTCGGCGGGCAATGCATTGGCGGCGGGTCTAGCGGCCGGAGCGCCATGGCCTGGACGGCGAACACTTCCGGGAGCACCTCCCGTCGAGCCGCCGTCCAGCCGCTCCGCCCGCCGATCGCCGCGTGATCGCGTCAACGCGCGCCGACCTTGCGCTGCCGCCACAGACACAGCAGATCGCACGCGACATGCGCGGCCGCGATCGCCGTGATTTCGCTCTGATCGTACGCGGGCGCGACTTCGACGACGTCCGCGCCGATCAGGTTCACGCCGCCGAGACCGCGCACGATCGCGAGCGCCTGCGCGGACGACAGCCCGCCCGCGACCGGCGTGCCCGTGCCCGGCGCGAACGCGGGATCGAGGCAGTCGATGTCGAACGTCAGATACGCGGGCCGGTCGCCGACGATCGAGCCGATGCGCTCGAGCGCCGCGCGCACACCGTGCTCGTGCACCCACGCGGCGTCGAGCACGTTGATGCCGAGATAATCGTCGTTCCACGTGCGAATGCCGACCTGCACCGACGTCTTCGGATCGATCAGCCCGTCTTTGACCGCCTTGTAGAACATCGTGCCGTGATTGAGGCTGTCGGGCGCGTCGTCGGCCCATGTGTCGCAGTGCGCGTCGAAATGGATCAGCGACAGTGGCTTGCCGTACTTCTGCGCGTGCGCGATCAGCAACGGATACGTGATGTAGTGATCGCCGCCGAGCGTCAGCATCCTCGCGTCCGACTGCAGGATCGTCCGCGCGTGCTCAACAATCGCGGCCTTGATCGTGAGCGGATTGTGCGCGTCGAACCAGCAGTCGCCGTAGTCGATCACCGCGAGATCGTCGAACGGATCGAAGCCCCACGGATACGGATTCAGCTCGGCAAGCTGCACGCTCGCCGCGCGCACCGCGGCGGGGCCGAGGCGCGCGCCGGAGCGGAACGTCGTTGCGAGATCGAGCGGCACGCCGGACACGGCGACGTCGACCCCGCCGAGATCGCGCGTGTAGTTGCGCCGCATGAACGACAGCACGCCCGCGTAAGTGTTTTCGATCGAGGAACCGTAGGGGGAGGAGCGGCGGATCGCGCCGTCGCCATAGAGCGTTTCAGTCATCGAATGACCCGGTGGAGGGACCGGCGCGCTCGCGATGCCGCCGATAATGCGAGCGCGCCGGCGTCGGATTCATTGGGAACGCGGCGGCGCGACGCATGCGCGCCGCCGCGCTGGCTTGCGAATCCTTTAGCGCAGCCGAACGAGCGTGGACTTCAGCTCGGTGTACTTCTCCAGTGCGTGCAACGACTTGTCGCGGCCGTTGCCCGATTGCTTGTAGCCGCCGAACGGGAAATTCATGTCGCCCCCTTCGTCGTAGCAATTGACCCATACGGTGCCCGCGCGCAGCCGGCGCGCGACTTCGTGCGCGGTCGTCAGGTTCGCGGTCCACACCGCGGCGCCGAGCCCGTATTCGCTATCGTTCGCGATCCTCACCGCTTCGTCGATCGAATCGAACGTGATCACCGACAGCACCGGGCCGAAGATCTCTTCGCGCGCGATCTTCGCGTCGGGCGCCGTGTCGAACACGGTGGGTTCGATGTAGAAGCCGCCGCTCTGCTCGTTCACGCGCGCGCCGCCGAGCAGCAGCTTCGCTTCGCCGCGGCCCGCTTCGATGTAGCCGAGCACGCGCTCGAGCTGGATCGCGTCGACGATCGCGCCCATCGACACGTTCGGGTCGAGCGGATTGCCCGGCTTGTATGCGCGCGCCGCGGCAATCAGCTTCTCGAGGAACGCATCCTTGATGTCGCGGTGCACGAGCAGGCGCGAGCCCGCCGTGCACATCTCGCCCATGTTGTAGAAGATCGCGCCCGCCGCCGCCTTCGCCGCGCGATCGAGATCCGGGCAGTCGGGCAGCACGATGTTCGGCGATTTGCCGCCGAGCTCGAGCCACACGCGCTTCAGGTTCGACTGGCCCGCGTACTGCATGATCAGCTTGCCGACGCCCGTCGAGCCGGTGAACGCGAGACAGTCGACGTCGCGATGCAGCGCGAGCAGCTTGCCCGGCTCGCCGCCGCCCGGCACGACGTTGAACACGCCGGCCGGAATGCCCGCTTCGTGCGCGAGCTGCGCGACCCTGATCGCCGTGAGCGGCGATTTCTCCGACGGCTTCAGCACGACGCTGTTGCCCGCGGCGAGCGCCGGCCCGAACTTCCACGACGCCATCAGGATCGGGAAATTCCACGGCACGACCGCGGCGACGACGCCGAGCGGCTCGCGCGTGACGAGGCCGACGAGATGATGATCGGCGGGCACGACTTCGCCGCCGACCTTGTCGATCGCTTCCGCGAACCATTCGACGCAGTACGCGGCGCCCGGCACGTCGACCGTCGTCGTGTCGCCGATCGGCTTGCCCGCGTCGAGCGTCTCGAGCAGCGACAGCTCGTCGAGATGCTCGCGCATCAGCGCCGCCCAGCGAAGCAGGATCGCCTTGCGCCGGCGCGGGTTCAGGCCCGCCCATGCCTGCTCGTCGAACGCGCGCCGCGCGGCCGCCACCGCCGCGTCGACGTCGGCCGCGCCGCAGTCGGCGACTTTCACGAGCACGCGGCCGTCGATCGGGCTCACGCAATCGAACGTCTTGCCGCCGTGCGCGTCGCGGTACGCGCCGCCGATGAATGCGCGCCCTTCTATCGCGAGCGTCGCTGCCTTGTCCTGCCAGTAAGCCAAAGTCGTCTTGTCCATCGGAATAGCCTCGTAGGGTTTGATTCGCCATGCAAACTAAATGCCCGGCGCCGCATGCTTGCGACGCGCGGGCGGCGGCGAATCGCGTTGGCGCGTCGTCAGAAGGTGGGCGGCGAATTCGCCGACACGACCTCGCAGACGTGTTCCGCGCTGGGATTGCGAAAACGGTGCGGCAAGCGGCTCTCGAAGTAGTAGCTGTCTCCGGGATCGAGCAGCCACGTCGCGCCGTCGACGGTCAGCTCGATCTGACCGGACACGACGACGCCGCCCTCGTGCCCCGCGTGCGTGAGCATTTCCGGGCCTGTATCCGCGAGCGGCTGATAGACCTCGCGCATGATGCACATGTTGCGGTCCTTGACGCCGGAGCCCGCCAGATAGAAGCCGATCGCGTCGTTGCCGAGATTCGGCATCTCGCCGCGGCGCGAGACGACCGAGCGATCCTCGTCGACCTCGAACGTGAAGAACTCCGCGAGGCTCATCGGAATGCACTCGAGCAATTTCTTCAGCGATCCTACCGAAGGACTCACGCGGCTCTGCTCGATCAGCGAGATCGTGCCGTTCGTGACGCCCGCGCGCTTCGCGAGCTCGCGCTGCGACAGGCCGTACTTCATGCGCACGTGACGCAGACGGGTGGCGACTTCATTGGACATCGATGTGGAATCCGACACGATTGGTGAGCGTCGACGACCGACGATTGCATGGCACGAGTGTCGAATATTCTAATCACTTTCAATCGTTTTCTGTCCGGGAAAACCCTGCAAGACGATCGAAATAATGCACGCTGCGGCGCGCATTCGCTCACGCAGGATTTATGCCCGCCACCATCGAGCACTCGATGCTTCGTATTTTTGAAAAATATTTGACGCCGTTTTTGGCTCGTATATGCTGATCCACAGGTCGGCGTCACATCATCGTCATGTTGCGGTGCGTTTCTGACGGTGTCCGAAATATGCAGCACGTTGACGATCTTGCCGCCGGACCGTCGCCCCGATTTATTAAACGCAGGATGCGTTCGATGAGCCGGGGTGTTCAAAACTTTCAACGTCACCAGTCGAGTGTAATCGTGAGAGTCCGTGGCCCTCTGGTAAGGTGGGATCGAAGACATGCGGCGAACATCCCGCATGACGTCGCCCTCTCCGACGGCAGCAGCGGCGCGCTTGTTCCTCGCCTGCTTCCGTCCGTATTCACCATCCTGTCCCGTCGCTCCGTGCGACGTCACAACGCCGTCTCCGCACGCGCCTACATCGCCGTGCACATCGACGAAGTCGCCTCGCTTCTGCCCTAGCGCCTCTCCTTCTGCCGCTGTTCGCTTCGAACGCACGCCCTGACGCCTGATCGGCGCAGCGGCCTGACATCGAACGCGCGCGCTCGGCCATCCCCGCTGCGTCGCGCGTTCGCTCGGAGCGAGCGCAATCCCCTGCATCGCGCGCCGTGCGGCTGCCGGCTTGCCGCCACCGTTCGACCGTCGCGCCACGACTCATCGACTTCGCGCATCGCGTGAAGCCGACGGGCCCCGTCACGCCTGCCGTATTGCGATTTTCGATGCGCGATTCGCAATCCGGGCATTCATCGAAACGTGAAATTCATGCAAAGCAAACCATTGGTCGGAATCACCGCTGACAAAACGATGATGGGCGCGCATCCATCTCATGTCGCCGGCGAAAAATACATCGCGGCAATCGTCGAGGGCGCGCTCGCGCTCGCGATGATCGTGCCGGCGCTCGGCGCGCGGCAAGCGGCGCGCGACGTGCTCGCGGCCGTCGACGGGCTGCTGTTTACCGGCAGCCATTCGAACGTCGAGCCGCATCGCTACGGCGGGCATCCGAGCGCGCCCGGCACGCTGCACGATCCCGCGCGCGACGAGACGACGCTGCCGCTCGTGCGCGCGGCGATCGACGCAGGCGTACCGGTGCTCGCGATCTGCCGCGGCTTCCAGGAAATGAACGTCGTGTTCGGCGGCACGCTGCATCAGCAGGTGCATGCGGTCGACGGCCTCGACGATCACCGCGAAAACAAGCAGGACGCGCCCGACGCGCAGTACGCGCCCGCGCATGACATCCGGCTCGCGCCGGGCGGCTTGCTGCAGCGCCTCTGCGGCGGCGAGACGAACGCGCGCGTGAACTCGCTGCACGGGCAAGGCATCGCGCAGCCCGGCGCGGGTCTCGCGATCGAGGCGCTCGCGCCCGACGGCCTGATCGAAGCCATCTCCGTGCCGGGCGCACGCGCATTCGCGCTCGGCGTGCAGTGGCATCCGGAATGGAAGCACGCGGACGATCCGCTATCCACCGCGATCTTCCGCGCATTCGGCGACGCGTGCCGCGCCCGGATGCTCGCCCGCATGCAGCACGACGCCGACCTGCCGCCGGCGCACGCGATCGGCGCGTGACCCGGCCCACTACAACGAGAACGATCATGCAAGACATCGACGAATTCCTGAAGAAACATCGAATCACCGAAATCGAGGCGATCATCCCGGACATGGCCGGCATCGCGCGCGGCAAGATCATTCCGCGCAGCAAGTTCGAAACCGGCGAATCGATGCGCCTGCCGCAGGCGGTGATGATCCAGACCGTCACCGGCGATTATCCCGAAGACGGCAGCCTGACGGGCGTCACCGATCCCGACATGGTGTGCCTGCCCGACGCATCGACGATCCGCCTGATTCCGTGGGCGATCGATCCGACCGCGCAGGTGATCCACGACTGCGTGCATTTCGACGGCACGCCCGTCGAGATCTCGCCGCGCCGCGTGCTGCGCCACGTGCTCGACCTTTACAAGGCGAAAGGCTGGAAGCCCGTGATCGCGCCCGAGCTCGAGTTCTATCTGGTCGACATGAACAAGGACCCGGACCTCCCGCTCGCACCGCCCATCGGTCGCACCGGCCGGCCGGAAACGGGCCGCCAGTCGTACTCGATCGAGGCAGTCAACGAGTTCGATCCGCTGTTCGAGGACATCTACGAGTACTGCGAAGTACAGGATCTCGAAGTCGACACGCTGATTCACGAAGTCGGCGCAGCGCAGATGGAGATCAACTTCCTGCACGGCGATCCGCTGAATCTCGCCGACCGCGTGTTCCTGTTCAAGCGCACCGTGCGCGAGGCTGCACTGCGGCATCACATGTACGCGACGTTCATGGCGAAGCCGATGGAGAACGAGCCGGGCTCGGCGATGCACGTGCATCAGAGCATCATCAACGAGGAGACGGGGCGCAATCTCTTCACCGCCGAAGACGGCAGCCCGACCGACATGTTCTACGCGTATATCGCCGGGCTGCAGAAGTACACGCCCGCGCTGATGCCGATCTTCGCGCCGTACATCAACTCGTATCGCCGGCTGTCGCGCTTCATGGCCGCGCCGATCAACGTGCAGTGGGGCTACGACAACCGCACGGTCGGCTTCCGGATTCCGCATTCGTCGTCGGTGTCGCGCCGGGTCGAGAACCGCATTCCGGGCGTCGACTGCAATCCGTATCTCGCGATCGCGGGCACGCTCGCGGCGGGCTATCTCGGCATGACGCAGCGCCTCGTGCCGACCGAGCCGCTCGTCAGCGACGGCTACAGCCTGCCGTACCAGTTGCCGCGCAATCTCGAGGAGGGGCTCACGCTGATGAGCGCATGCGAGCCGCTCGCCGGCATCCTCGGCGAAAAGTTCGTGAAGGCCTACCTCGCGCTGAAGGAAACCGAATACGAAGCGTTCTTCCGCGTGATCAGCTCGTGGGAACGCAAGCATCTGCTGCTGCACGTCTGAACGCGCACGCAGCCGCATCCATACAGGAGGAAACGATGAGCTACCGACTGAACAACGAATCGGCGTGGGTCGCGCCCGCCGCGCCCGCCGCGCCCACCGCGCCCGCATCCGGCGCACACGCGCAGCAGCGCCGCACGAGCGCCGAATATCGCGCGCTCGACGCGGCGCACCATATCCATCCGTTCTCGGACATGGGCTCGCTCAATCGCACGGGCAGCCGCGTGATCGTGAAGGCCGAGGGCGTGTATCTGTGGGATTCCGACGGCAACAAGATCATCGACGGGATGGCCGGGCTCTGGTGCGTGAACGTCGGCTACGGGCGCGAGGAGCTGATCGAGGCCGGCAGCCGGCAGCTGCGCGAACTGCCGTTCTACAACACGTTCTTCAAGACCACGCACCCGCCGATCATCGAGCTGTCCGCGCTGCTCGCCCAGATCGCGCCGCCGTCGTTCAACCGCTTCTTCTATTGCAACAGCGGCTCCGAGGGCAACGATACGGTGCTGCGCGTCGCGCATCAGTACTGGCGCACGCAGAACCGCCCGCAAAAGAAGTTCGTGATCTCGCGCAAGAACGGCTATCACGGCTCGACGATCGCGGGCGCGACGCTCGGCGGCATGGGCTACATGCACGAGCAGATGCCGTCGAAGGTCGAGCATATCGTGCACATCGATCAGCCTTATTACTTCGGCGAAGCGAGCGAAGGGCAAACGCCGGAGGCGTTCGGGCTCGAGCGCGCGCGGCAGCTCGAGGCGAAGATTCTCGAGCTCGGCGCGGACAACGTCGCGGCGTTCATCGGCGAGCCGTTCCAGGGTGCGGGCGGCGTGATCTTCCCGCCGTCGACGTACTGGCCCGAGATCGAGCGAATCTGCCGCAAGTACGACGTGCTGCTCGTCGCCGACGAGGTGATCGGTGGATTCGGGCGCACCGGCGAATGGTTCGCGCATCGGCACTTCGGCTTCGAGCCGGATCTGATGACGCTCGCGAAGGGGCTGACGAGCGGCTACGTGCCGATGGGCGCGGTCGCGCTGTCGGACCGGATCGCCGACGCGCTGATCGCGCACGGCGAGTTCAATCACGGGATGACGTACTCCGGGCATCCGGTCGCGGCGGCGGTGGCGGTGGCGAACCTGACATTGCTGCGCGACGCGAAGATCGTCGAGCGCGTGAAGACCGATACGGGCCCCTACTTCCAGAAACTGCTGCGCGAGACGTTTTCGCATCACCCGATCGTCGGCGAGATCTCGGGCGCGGGGCTCGTCGCGGGCCTGCAGCTCGCGCGCGAGCCGGGCGCGCGCAAGCGCTTCGAGAACGGCGGCGAGGTCGGCACGATCTGCCGCGACTACTGCTTCAACGGCAACCTGATCATGCGCGCGACGGGCGACCGGATGCTGCTGTCGCCGCCGCTCGTGGTCTCGAAGACTGAGATCGACGAGATCGTATCGAAAGCGAAGAAGGCGATCGACGCGACCGCACAGCAACTGGGCCTTTCCTAACCGCATTGCCAATCGGGCGGGCGGCGCTCGTGCGCCGCTCCCCACCTTCATCATCAGGGGAACAACATGAGTGTGAGCCATCTTCGTCATGCGGTCGCGCGCGCTGCGTTCGTCGCGCTCGCCGGTGCGTCGGCCTTGTCCGTTCCGGCCGCGCAGGCGGCCGGGGTCGAGCTGAACGTCTACAACTGGTCCGACTACATCGCGAAAGACACGATCCCGAACTTCGAGAAGCAGACGGGCATCCACGTCAAGTACGACAACTACGACAGCGACGACACGCTGCAGGCGAAGCTGCTCGCGGGCAGCTCCGGCTACGACATCGTCGTGCCCACGTCGAACTACATGGCCAAGCAGATTCAGGCGGGCGTCTATCAGAAGCTCGACAAGTCGAAGCTGCCGAATCTGTCGAACCTCGATCCGACGCTGATGAAGATGATCTCCGACGCCGATCCGGGCAATCAGTACGGCGTGCCCTGGGCGTTCGGCACCGACGGCATCGGCTACAACGTACAGGCGGTGAAGAAGGCGCTCGGCGAAAACGCGCCCGTCGACAGCTGGGCGCTCGTGCTCGATCCGGCGAACCTGTCGAAGCTGAAGGGTTGCGGCGTGTCGTTCCTCGATCAGGCGGTCGACGTGTTCGCCGCGACGCTGCAATACATGGGCAGGAATCCGAACAGCACGAATCCGGCCGACTACCAGGCGGCGTTCGACGTGCTGAAGAAAGTCCGCCCGTACATCACGCAGTTCAACTCGTCCGGCTACATCAACGATCTCGCGAACAACGACGTGTGCGTCGCGCTCGGCTGGTCGGGCGACGTCGGCATCGCGCACCGCCGCTCGGCCGAAGCGAAGCGCTCGTACGACATCAAGTTCTCGAACCCGAAGGAAGGCGGCCTGCTGTGGTTCGACGTGATGGTGATTCCGAAGGACGCTCCGCACGCGGAAGCCGCGCTGAAATGGATCAACTACATCGAGGACCCGAAGGTCAACGCGGCGATCACGAACGAAGTGTTCTACCCGACCGCGAACCGCGCGGCGCGACAGTTCGTCGTGCCGGGCGTCGCGCAGGACCCGACCGTCTACCCGCCCGAAGACGTGCTGAAGAAGATGACGCTGATGCGGCCGATGCCCGCCGACATCCTGCGTCTCGAAAACCGCCTGTGGGCGCAACTGAAGACGGGACACTGATCACGAACGACGGCCGCGGGCAGCAGTCGCTCGACCGCTGCCCGCCCGAAGCAAGCAAGCCGGCGCCGGCGCGTTCGACCTGAAACGCCCGACGCCTCGACTCCCGGTCGCAGTGCCTCCGCGATTCGCATCGTGCGCGTCGCGCGGGAGCGCTCATGCCTGCGATCCCCAACGAAGGATGGCTACATCATGAAATCGACGCCTTCAATCGACACCGCGCAACTGGCGCGCCCCCCGGCCGGCAAACCGTCCGGAACGAACGAGTTCGTCCGCATCGAGAACGTCGTGAAGAAATTCGGAGACAGCACCGCCGTCGACAACGTCAGCCTGTCGATCGCGAAGAACGAGCTGTTCGCGCTGCTCGGCAGCTCCGGCTGCGGCAAGTCCACGCTGCTGCGGATGCTCGCCGGGCTGGAGACGGCGACGTCCGGGCGCATCTTCGTCGACGGCGAGGATCTCGCGACCCTGCCGCCGTATCGCCGCCCCGTGAACATGATGTTCCAGTCGTACGCGCTGTTTCCGCACATGACGGTCGAGTCGAACGTCGCGTTCGGCCTGAAGCAGGAAGGCACGCCCAAGCACGAGATCCGCGAGCGCGTCGCCGATGCGCTGCACCTCGTGCAGATGAGCCGTTACGCGCAGCGCAAGCCGCATCAGCTCTCGGGCGGCCAGCAGCAGCGCGTCGCGCTCGCGCGCTCGCTCGTCAAGCGCCCGAAGCTGCTGCTGCTCGACGAGCCGATGTCCGCGCTCGACAAGAAGATCCGCCAGAAGACGCAGCTCGAGCTCGTCAACATCATCGAGAAGGTCGACGTGACCTGCGTGATGGTCACGCACGATCAGGAAGAAGCGATGACGATGGCGAGCCGCCTCGCGGTGATGAGCGAAGGCCGGATCGTGCAGATCGGCACGCCGAGCGCGGTCTACGAATTCCCGAACAGCCGCTTCTCGGCCGAATTCATCGGCTCGACGAATCTGTTCGAGGGCGTCGTCGTCGAGGACGAGCCCGATCACATCTTCGTCGAGAGCGAGGACCTGGAGGCGCGGATGTACGTGAGCCACGGCGTCACGGGGCCGCTCGGCATGCCGGTCGGCATCTCGGTGCGGCCCGAGCGCGTGCGCGTGTCGCGCGAGCGACCGAGCGCGCCGCACAACTGGGCGCGCGGCGTCGTCACCGACGTCGCGTACATGGGCAGCTATTCGCTGTACCACGTGCGCCTGCCGAGCGGCAAGACCGTCGTGTCCAATCTTTCGAGCTCGCACCTGATGCAGGAAGGTGCGCCCGCCTACAACGACGACGTGTTCGTCTCCTGGTCGCCCGCAAGCGGCGTGGTGCTGACGCAATGAGAACCTCTCCCTCTCCCTCTTCCTCGCTCGCGGCGGCCTCCTGCGCCGCCCGAAGCGCGTCGCCCGCGCGCGCGCTCGTCACGCGCATCGCGGCGCGCTTCAAGCCGTCCGGCCGCAGCGTCGCGATCGGCGTGCCGTTCCTCTGGCTCACGCTGTTCTTCGCGCTGCCGTTCGTGCTCGTGCTGAAGATCAGCTTCGCCGATCAGGTGATGGGCATCCCGCCGTACACCGCGCTGATGAGCGTCAAGGACGGCGCGGTGCAGTTCGCGCTGCAGCTCGGCCATTACGCGTTCCTGCTGCAAGACAGCCTCTATGTCGCGACCTACGTCAGCTCGCTGAAGATGGCTGCGGTGTCCACGCTGTTCTGCCTGCTGATCGGCTATCCGATGGCGTACTACATCGCGCGCTCCGCGCCCGCGACGCGCAACCTGCTGATGATGGGCGTGATGCTGCCGTTCTGGACATCGTTCCTGATCCGCGTCTACGCATGGATCGGCATCCTGAAGGACGACGGCCTGCTGAACCACGCGCTGATCGCGATCGGCCTGATTCACTCGCCGCTGCGCCTCTATCACACCGATGCGGGCGTCTACATCGGGATGGTCTATTCGTACCTGCCGTTCATGGTGATGCCGCTCTACGCGCACCTCGTGAAGATGGACCTGACGCTGCTCGAGGCCGCATACGACCTCGGCGCGAAGCCCTGGGTCGCGTTCACGCAAATCACGCTGCCGCTGTCGAAGAACGGAATCATCGCGGGCAGCCTGCTCGTGTTCATTCCGGCCGTCGGCGAATACGTGATTCCCGAGCTGCTCGGCGGCGCCGACACGCTGATGATCGGCCGCGTGATGTGGGACGAGTTCTTCAACAACATGGACTGGCCGATGGCCTCCGCGGTGACGGTCGCGATGGTGCTGCTGCTCCTCGTGCCGATGGCCGTGTTCCAGTACTACCAGGTGAAGGAACTGGGGGACGCGAAATGATCAAGCCCAACAAGCCGCTTTCCGCCGGCGTGCTGACGCTCGGCTTCCTGTTCCTGTACATCCCGATCGCGAGCCTCGTCGTCTATTCGTTCAACGAATCGAAGCTCGTCACCGTCTGGTCCGGCTTCTCGCTGAAGTGGTACGCGGCGCTGTTGCAGGACGACGAGCTGCTGACGAGCGCGTGGCTGTCGCTGAAGATCGGCCTGTTGACCGCGTTCGCGTCGGTATTCATCGGCACGTGGGCGGGCTTCGTGCTCGCGCGCTTCGGACGCTTTCGCGGCTTCACGCTCTACACCGGGATGATCAACGCGCCGCTCGTGATTCCCGAGGTGATCCAGGGCATCTCGCTGCTGCTGCTGTTCGTCGCGCTCGAGCAGATGCTCGGCTGGCCGAAGGGCCGCGGAATGGTGACGATCTGGATCGGCCACGTGATGCTGTGTGTGTCGTACGTCGCGATCATCGTGCAGTCGCGGGTCAAGGAGCTGAACAAGTCGCTCGAAGAAGCGGCGCTCGATCTCGGCGCGACGCCGCTCAAGGTGTTCTTCGTGATCACGCTGCCGCTGATCTCGCAGGCGCTGCTGTCCGGCTGGCTGCTGTCGTTCACGCTGTCGATCGACGATCTCGTGCTGTCCGCGTTCCTGTCCGGCCCCGGCTCGACGACGCTACCGCTCGTCGTGTTCTCGCGCGTGCGCCTCGGCCTCAATCCCGAAATGAACGCGCTGGCGACGCTCTTCATCACCGCCGTCACGATCGGCGTGATCCTCGTCAACCAGATGATGCTGAGCCGCGAGCGCCGGCGCGAGCGCGACATGCGTCTTGCGTTCGCGCAGCCCGCGCCGTCCGACGCCGCCGAATCCGACGCGCCCGGCAGCGCGCCGCGCGCACCGCAAACCGCCGCGACGAGAAAGTCGCTCGGCACAGCCTGACGCCGCCCCGATCGCCCGAACGAGCACCGAAGTCCTTCGCAATACGATCAATCAGGAGAATTTGCATGAGAAAGAAGTTAATCTGTCTGCTCGTGGCCGGGTCGCTTCCCGGCTTCGCCGGCGCCGCATCGACGAGCGCGCAGATCAAGGCGCTGCAGGCGCAGCTGAACGCACTGCAGGCGCAGGTGAAGGAGCTGCGGTCCGCGCTCGCATCGCAAAACGGCGCTGCGGGCGGCGGCGCTGCGGGCAAGGGTGCGGCAGCCGCGACAGCCGCCGCGCCTGTCGACGAATCGTCGCCGGACTACGGCCGCGCACCCGCCGCGCTGACGAACGACGACGTCACGCAGATGAAGCAGCAGATCGCGAATCAGCAACTGAAGGTCGATTCGCTAACCGACGCGGCGAACACGGGGCCGATCGCGGGCCTGTCGGTGACGGGCTACATCGATCCGACCTACGTGTTCAACCGCGCGGCGAGCACGTCGTCGTTCCTGTTCGCGAACCACGAGAGCAACTACAACTACTTCAACAGCACGTTCGGCGATCTGTATCTCGACATCAAGAAGACGTTCGGCGTCGGCCCGATGGCGCCGTCGGCCGAGATCACGCTGATGCCGAACCGCGGCAACGGCATCACGCTCTTGCAGAACTCGCGCGGCAACATCGGCAACAACATCCTCAACACCGCGGTCGTCAACGTGCCGCTCAGCGCGACGACGACGCTCGTCGCGGGCCTCGTGCCGAGCTTCGGCGGCTACGAGGTGCAGCAGTCGAACCAGATGCTCACGCTCACGCACAACCTGCTGTACGACTTCTCCGATCCGGGCAGCTACATCGGCATCGGCGCGAACTACACGAAGGGCAACTGGGCGTGGAAGTTCCTGCTCGGCAACGAGCAGTACCGCACGTACGGCTCGGTCACGCAGACGGGCACGAACGCGCTCGGCGATCCGATCACGACGAGCAACAAGGTGCCGACGTTCACCGCGCGCGTCGACTACACGTGGTCGAGCGCGCTCGATCTCGGCGGCTCGTTCAACGTCGGGCGACAGACGCTCGGCAGCGCGACGACGCAGTCGGGCGCGATCGTCTACGGTCCGGGCGGCCAGGCGTCGAGCCCGTACGGCGCGTTCTTCTTCGCGGAAGCGGACGCCACCTATACGCTCGCCGACATTCAGTACAACGCGGAAATCGACTACGGCCAGCAACAGCACGCCGCGTTCAACGGCGGCCGCGCGCAGTGGTACGGGTTGTCGCTGCTCGCGCACCGCAAGTTCAACGTGCCGGTGCTCGGCCGGATGGGCGCGACGGTGCGCTACGACTTCCTCGCGAACAGCAAGAACGGCGGCGGCGGCGGCGGGATCGCGCTCAACGGCAACGGGATGGATACCGCGGACGGCTTCGGCATCGACGCGGACTGCCTCGCGACGTCGAAGGCGAACGGCGGCCTCGGATTCGAGTGCAAGGGCGCGAACCGGCAGGACGTCGCGCTCGATCTGCTGTTCTATCCGACCCAGCAGATCACCGTGAAGGTCGAATACCGGCACGACTGGGCGAACAACAAGGTGTTCCTGCGCAACGACGGCTCGTACAGCAAGTCCAACGATCTGCTCGCGACGCAGTTCATCTATTCGTTCTGACGCCGACGGCGCGACGGCGGGCGGCGTGCCGCACGCCCGTTCGCGCCGCATCCCGTTTTCCGTATCGCATTGCCTCATATTGCATATCGCGCATCGCATATCGCGGCCGCACGACCCCGCGATGCGTCGATGCCGATCGACTTCCACCATTTGCCCATGACCGACACCTTCTCCCGCCGAGCCGAAGCGCTCGCACGCCGCTCGTACTACGAAGCCACCGCCGCCCGTCCCGACGACGACCCGACACTCAACGGCGCGCTCGACGTCGACGTCTGCGTGATCGGCGCCGGCTTCGCCGGCCTGTCGACCGCGCTCGACTGCCGCGCGCGCGGCCTGTCGGTGGCCGTGCTCGATGCGTACCGGCCGGGCTGGGGCGCGTCGGGCAGAAACGGCGGGCAGATGATCGCGGGTTTCGCGAAGGACGGCGAAATCGAGCGCCAGCTCGGCATCGACGGCGCGCGCGGCGCATGGGCGCTGTCGCTCGACGCCGTCGCGCTCGTCGAAGAGCGCATCGCGCGCTACGGGATCGACTGCGACTTCACGCGCGGCTACCTCACGGTCGCGACGCATCCGCGCCGCGTGCCGGAACTGCGGCAATGGATGGACAGCGCGACGTCGCGCTGGAGCCACCCGTCGCTAGAATGGCTCGATGCCGATGCGATTCGCGCACGCATCGCGTCGCCGCGCTATGTCGCGGGCGTCCACGATCCGCTGTCCGGCCATCTGCATCCGCTCAAGTACTGCCTCGGTCTCGCCGAGGCGGCGCGCCGCGAAGGCGCGCTGCTGTTCTCGCACACGCCCGCGCTCGAAGTCGTGCGCGGCGCGCGGCCCGTCGTGCGCACGCAAGCGGGCGAGGTGCGCTGCCGCCACGTCGTCGCGTGCTGCAACGCGGGCCCGGGCGACGTGCTGCCCGAGGCGACGGCCGCGCGCATCGCGCCGATCGCGTCGTACATCGTCGCGACCGAAGCGCTCGGCGCCGATCGTGCGAACACGCTGATCCCGCGGCGCGAAGCGGTTTGCGACAACAATTTCTTTCTCGACTACTTCCGCTTGTCCGCCGACCACCGGATGCTGTTCGGCGGCCGCGCGAGCTCGTCGGGCGCATCGCCCGACTCGTTCGTCGACGCGATCCGCAGCCGGATGGTCGGCGCGTTCCCGCAGCTCGCCGACGTGCGCATCGAATTCGCGTGGGGCGGCTTCGTCGACGTGACGCGCAATCGCGCGCCGGACTTCGGCGCGATCGATCCGAACTACTTCTACCTTCAGGGCTTCAGCGGCCACGGCGTCGCGCTGACCGGCATCGCTGGCCGCATCGTCGCGAACGCGATCGCGGGCGATACGCGCGCATTCGATCTGTTCGCACGCTTCAGGCATCGACGCTTTCCGGGTGGCCCCGCGTGGCGGCAGCCCGCGCTCGAACTGGGCATGCTGTACCACCGCGTGCGCGAGCTGCTGTTCTGAACGCGCAATTCACCCGCCTTCGCCCGGCACGTTCGTCACTCGATTGCCACGATGCCGCAGGCAAGCGGCCGCTGCGCATGCATAAGACTCCGGGCGTTCGTTGCCTTCATGCATTCGATATTCGCGAGCGCGTTCTCCGTTTCAGCTCACTATGGAGAACGCCGCTCGAAGGCCCCTTCGATTCCGTCAAACGTTCCCGCCAAGCCCGATGGACTCGCGCTTCTCCATCTGAACGCAGAGCATCGTTTGGGCATGCTCGATCCCTTCTCGAACAGTCCTTGCAAAATCCCGATGAAGTCGAAGCGAGTTGATAATTTTTTCGGCAATGCCGCCCGGAGTCGCGCATCGGCTCACATAGTTTTCGATTTCACCAGGATTCAAGCCTCGAGGCCTAACCCGTCTCGCCCAGTCGATCACTCCTGCCCATTCATCGAGCCCGTAATCTCCGGCGCACTTCAATATATCTCGATCGCTAACGGCCACCCTCATGAATTCGCAGTACATCAATATGAACGGAAGGCACGTGCCAAGGACGGTAACCGGCTCGACCTGATTCTCGGATCGCACGTCCAACGTATTCGCCACGACGGATTTCAATACTTTCCTCGCCGATTCACTCGCGTCGCCGCACGTCGCGCCAAGTGCCTGCCCGCTGGAAATCGTATCCGGCGCGCTTATGATCGCCCGGGCAATCGAGCCCGACCCAAGCGCCGCATCGGACAATCTCGAAAGCGAAACGCCGGCCAGGAACGAGATGACTGTCTGCCCCTCCCTCAACTCGTAATCGGAAATCATCCGGTAATCGATCGGTCGAACGGTGTAAAAGATCACATCGCAATTCTTCATCACCGCATTCACGTCTACAAGACGATCTTCGACTCCCGCCGCCGCACTCGTCGCATGCGATTTTTGAGAACCACGATGTCCGAGCCAAACATTCCCCCGGTCGAACCCGATATCGATCAAGCGCGACGCGAGAGCCACTCCCAGGTGCCCCGCACCGACAATTCCGATTCCTTGACTCGTCATCCCATCACCTCCGATAACCTTGGAAAGGTCAATTTGTTCTGTCATTGGGCCAATCGGGAAATCTGAAAACGGCCTGCAGTCACCGTGCCGCGAACGAGCGGATGAACCCTGCGTCCGATGATTAATAGGCCCCGCGATAGCTAGGCATTAGACTCGGACACGTCGTTCGCCGCGCCACGCGCATCGCGGCATCGCGATCATGAGCAGCAGGCCGAGCCGCCTCGGCGATCGAATCGTCATGGCGTGCCGCGTTTTTCAGGTCTCGCCATCGTTCGTCGCCATCGATCTCTCCCGACGCAACTCGCATTGCATTGTTTCGATCGATTTCCAACATGGGCGCGCTATCCGGCTGCGGCACGCACCCGCCCCGGTAGCCGTCGAACCGAATCCGCACACTGATCCGCATCGCGCCGACCGGAAGCCCGAACGCGACGCGCCTCGTCGGCGTCTTGCTCGTACCGCGGCGTGACAGCATCGGCATGAGTTGCTATCCTAGTTCACGACCGACCGTCGGTCAATGAAATGTCGATGCCTCTGTCGATACACACCCGAACGACCAGGAATGCAAATTTCGAGCGTATTCGAACCTTTGTTCGATTACGTTTGCACGCCACGTTTCAAGAAGCTTCGGCTGTCCCTTTCGTCAAGCCAACAACATGGGTATTTATCCAGATTCAAGGTGGCGCCACCACCCGCATATCGAATGAAATCGAGGATCACATGATCAACCAGCAGCGCTATGCTTTATTCGCACTCTTGCTATCCGGATTCGTAACGATTTTCGATTTATTTGTCGTCAATATCGCGATCGTCAACATTGAAAAGACACTGCATGCAAGCTATGTCGAGTTGACGATGATCATCGTGGCTTATGAGCTATCGTTCGGTCTATTGCTGATCACCGGAGGAAGGCTGGGTGATCTATGGGGGCGCCGCAGAGCCTATCAGATCGGCATGCTGTGCTTCACGGTGTCGTCGATTCTTTGCGGCCTAGCGCCCCACGCGACGGTTCTGATCGTCGCGCGCTTCTTGCAAGGGCTATCCGCCGCCGTGCTCTTTCCGCAAATCTACGCCAGCATCCGGGCGGATTTTGACGAGGCCGGCGCCCGCCGTGCTTTCGGATACCTGGGAATGACGCTCGGGCTCGCCGCGATGGCGGGGCAGGTTCTAGGCGGCTTGATCATCTCGGCCAATCTGCTGGAGTTGCAATGGAGAGCCATTTTTTTTATCAACCTTCCCATCGGGCTGGCGGCCCTGGCTTTTTCTCGCCATTTACGAAATACGCCCATCGAACAGAAAAGAAGCCTGGATTGGACCGGCGTCGCTCTTTCGAGCCTGGGGATCTCCGTTTCGCTGCTTCCCCTGCTCATGAGCGCCGTCTGGGGATGGAGCTTCAAAAGCTACGTCCTCACGCTGATCGGTCTGGGCACCTTGTATCTATTCATGCAACACGAGATCCGCTACGCACGCAGCGGCCGCGTCCCTCTCATCAACATGAAACTCCTCAGGGAAAGACGATTCATCAAGGGCTCGTCGTTGGTCATGTGCATCTATGCGACCGCGGGTTCATTCACGTTGGTGTTTTCAATTTTTCTTCAGTCCGGGTTGAAGCTAAGCCCGTTTGAAGCGGGAATGACCTATGTTTCGACCAGCATCGGGTTCGCCATTTCATCGCTATTGACGCCCAAGCTAATCGGCCGATCCGGCCCGCAAGTCGTTTCCATTGGCGCGGCCTCCTACGCGGCGAGTTTCGTCGCGCTGATGCTCGCCGTGCGATATTTCCCGATCCTCGAGCTGCCGTGGCTCCTGATGCCGGTATTGTGGACGCTGGGCTTTACCCAAGGCATGGTGATGACCCCTCTTTTGAATATCGTGCTGGCAAACGTGCAGGAAAATTTCGCGGGCATGGCCGCCGGTGTCGTTTCGACCTTGCAGCAAGTGGGCGCGGCATTCGGCGTTACCGCGGTCAGTACGATCCTGCAGATAACGCTGAAAAAAATGTCTCATCTGCAGGAATTTTCTCAACTGCAAAGCGCGTTCGTCTACAGCATGTTTTTCAACGTGGGAGCCGCCGTCATCGCCAGCTATATCCTGCGGAAGATGTTGAATCAAGCGCAGCGCGCCTGAACGGGATTGCGGCTCACCGCCCGGGCATGTTGCCGAATATCGGCAAAGCATCCGCCTCGACAAGGTTTTCTGACCGGACGCATCGCCAGATGCTCTCCGTCAACGTGCGAGGAACGTACGATAGAGTAGGCGTGACGGATTCTTCGCACTTGCTCGATGCCGACTTCGCGCGCATGCGCCGGCGACACGTTTCCCCAAAGAGAAGCACTCCGGAATTTCGTCGACGCTCGGAACCGGAACGCGACGCCGGCGCATGGCGACCGCCGGGAGGAGCCGGACTTTGCCTTCATGCATTGAATGGGCCGAGGGTCGGTCGATGACAAAAAACGTTGGTGGCATCGAGGACGTAGCCTAGACTTCTGACTTTTGCACGCAAGTTCTGAACCCCACGATGAGATACAAGACAAGCCAGCGGGAGCAGGGAGCGCCCAAAACACCCCGCACCAAGCCAGCCGAGGTACGTCTGGAAGAATTGATGGCGGCGGCCGAGAAGCTATTTTTGGCACATGGCGTCGAGGCCACCACGATCAACGAAATTGTTGAGTTGGCCGAAGTAGCCAAGGGCACCTTCTATCATTACTTCGCCTCGAAGAACGAACTCCTGGAGGCCATGGGTCAGCGCTACACGGCGCAATACCTCGGCTGCCTGGAAGAGGCCGTTGACGCTTGCGCGGCGGACGACTGGTTAGGTCGGCTGCGCGCATGGATACGGACGAGCATCGAAGCCTACGCAGAAACATATCGCACGCACGACATCGTCTATATCAACCATCACCACCACGCGCGGAACAATCGCGAGAAGAACGCCATTCTCGATCAGCTTCAGGGCATTCTCAGCGGCGGCGCAAAAGCCGGCGTGTGGCGGTTGACGCAACCACGCATCACGGCGCTGCTGATCTATGCGGGCGTTCACGGCGCCACGGACGATGCCATCGCGGCTCGAGAAGCGGATTATTCCGAATTTGCCCGGGCCGTCACCGCCGTTTGCCTGCAGATGGTCGGCGTTGCGGACGAGGCGCAAACGCCCAAGCCGCGCCGTCGGTCGCGGTGATTGCGCCCGTGCGAGCGGCATCGCGGCGATGACGCGAACCCCGACGCGATGATCGCGGATGTGGCGATCCGATTCGAAAGGCGCACGCTGAACGTGCATTGAATCGCGTCGGCTCCCTCATGCGAGGGATCGAGTGAAGGCGTCGATCGAAGGCGTCGGGGCGGCCTCGTCGATCGAAGCAGGAAGCCTGGGGCGGCACCGAGCCCCTGCAGAGCCGCACGCCACACCCCGCCTTGCTCGGCACCCGTCAGCGCCGCCTCCAATATCGTCAGGCTCGCGCAGGCGAACATGTCTTGCCGAACCAACGCCGGACAGTTGCCATGCCGCGCAGACCGGAATGTCGCGAGACATCCGGCCGCGGTGATATTGCGCGTCACGGTGATGGCGAGCAAAACGGCAACTTCGCCATCCGAAAGAAACGGTAAATTCCGCGCGCCGCCCTCCCCCGAGGCTTAAGAGACAGAGTGGTCGGCGCAACCCGCCACAACGAGCCATGGCGCAAAACGGCGCTGCGCGGCTGCGCCGACAAATATCCCGACATGCAACTCGTCGCGTTCGAACAGGATGCCGCATACGCATCTTTCCTGTTTCGCGTCGGAGAACTCAATACAAGCCGCGTCTCGGCGCCGAGAGCGAACTGGAATGGCGGGGAGTCGATAAGGGAAGAACCGTCAGCCCGCCCTTCGCTGGGTGAGTGAACTTCACTTGGGGACACGGACGAGCGTCGAAGTCGAGCTCACATTGCACATCGACCGACTCGCGGTCAAATGCAACGGCAACTATTTCTGTCTGAAGCGCAAGCCATGCGCTCGCGGGGCAGCCGCGCCGCAATCGAACTGGAACGCGTTGTCCAGCTCCGACGGTTCGTTTCGCGATGCCGAAAACAAGCGCCACCCGCTTCGACAATGCAGGAATTCACCGAACGCGGTACTCCATCGTTTCGACGCAACCTTACATCCGAAAGCTTATTGACCGACCGACGGTCAACAAGTAATAATTTTCATTACTATCTATAACAAGGAGATGACTGATGGCGTCGATGCAGATCATCGGCCTGCTGACCGAAATCGGTCTAGCGGCGGAACTGCTTCAATCGGCAGAATGCGACTGGCAATTACGGGCGGACCTGGGCTTGAGTTCCGCCGAAACACTGGAACTGCAAGTGCGGCTGGAGCGGTTGGGATGCATCGGGTTCTCGCTGTGGGACAAGCATGATCACTCGCTCGAGGAGTTGGACAAGCTGATTGCGTCGATCCCCGACCAAGCCTCCTGTCCTCGCGATCGCGTCACGCCGAGCGGTTCGGCTGCCGGGGAAGCGCAATGAACGCGCGCCTCGCTTCCCTGAACCGACGATTGGCCAGCGCCTTGCAGACCGGAGGCGAAACACCCGCCCTGATCGCGGACGGCCGAGTGATCTCGCATCGGGAATTGACGTCGCATGTCGCGATCACCGCCGAGCGGCTCAACGCCCATGGCATCGGCAAGGGCGATCGCGTCGCGCTCCAGTTGCCCAACTCCGCCGACGCGGCCGTGCTGATGCTCGCGACGCTCATGGCAGGCGCGATACCCGTTCCCATCTTGCCGGCCTACCGCGAGCGGGAACTTCGACACATTCTGAAGACCACTCGCCCGCGCGCCATCGCGTTGACCCGGGGCAGCCGCCGCTTCAGCCCGCTTCAGACAGTGGTCGGCCTGCTCTCCGAAGAAGGCCTGGAAGTCGACCTTCTGTTGGCCGACGGCCCTTCCCGCGCCGACGATCGTCCGGAATGGCTCGATCTCCGGCAATTCTGCCTGGCGCCCGCCGACTCGATGCCGCGCGAACTGCGCCCGGTCGACATGCGCGCCGACGACACCGCGATGATGCTGCTGTCCAGCGGTACGACCGGCTTGCCGAAGGCCATCGCAAGACGGAACGCCGGATACGGATACATGATCGCCGAAGGCTGCAAGGTGTTCGAGCTCAGCCGTTCAGCCGTCTATCTGGCCGCCTTGCCGCTCTCGCACGGCTTCGTGATCAACTGTCCGGGCATTCTCGGAACGCTTGCTTGCGGCGGAACAGTGGTCTTGGCGGCGGACGCTTCCGCACAAACCTCTCTGGAGCTCATCGGCGCGCACGGCGTCACTCACACCACGCTGGTCCCCGCGCTCTTGACGCAATGGATGGAGCGCGCGGACGAATCGCGAGCCGGTTCAGGCACGCTGAGGTACGTGCAGGTGGGCGGGTCGCGATTACCCGCCGATCTCGCGGCGCAGGCCGAATCCCGGCTGGGGGTGCGCATCCAGCAGTGCTACGGCATGAGCGAGGGACTGCTTTGCTTCACCCGCTTCACCGATCCCGACGCGATCCGCTTCAACTCCCAGGGGCGCCCGCTTTCGGACGCCGACGAGATCCTCATCGTCAATGATCGGGACGAACCGCTTCCCTACGGCCAATCGGGCGAGTTGCTCACCCGCGGCCCTTACACCATCGAACAGTATTTCAACGATCCGGACGCTTCGCGCCGAGCATTCACGCCGAACGGCTACTACCGCACGGGAGACGTCGCCCATCTCGATGCGGCGGGCAACGTCTATATCGACGGGCGCGTCACGGACACCATCAATCGCGGCGGCGAAAAATTCTGCCCGGAAGAACTCGAGGCGTTGATGAAGCGGCACGCCAAACTGAAGGACGCCGCTTGCGTCGGCATGCCTGACGGCCGCTTCGGCGAGGTTTCCTGCCTGTTCGCCGTCGCACGCGACGGTGAACAGGTGTCGCTCGCGGAACTCCGGAGGCATCTGGAAGCCGCCGGAGTCGCCGCGTTCAAACTGCCGGAACAGTTGGTGCTGATCGACGAGATCCCCAGAAAAGGCATCGGCAAGATCGATCGCGCCGCGTTGCGAGCAAGCGCCCGCGCGAACGCACCGGCCGTCGCGGCCGCTTGCCGGACGGGACAAGTATGAGGCGCCTGCAGACCCTTGCCGAAGGGGCGGTGAGATTCAGCGTGGCCGCGACGGCCCCCGTGCGGCACCAACTGGTGGTGTTCCCTCACGCCGGCGGCGGCGTCGACATGTATCGCGCATGGCGCGACTGCCTTCCGGCGCACGTGGATCTGATCGTCATGCAGTATCCGGGACCGACGCGAAGCGACGCGTTCCCGGCCTGGAGCGATCCGCGCGAGGCGATCCGGCGCTGCATGCGAGGGCTCGCCTGCCTGCTGGGCATCGCGCCGATCACCCTTTTCGGCCACAGCATGGGCGCACTGCTCGCCCTGCATGTCGCGTCGGCGCTGACGTCGTCCAGATTCCGCGCGGCGCAGCTCGTCCTTTCATCGCAGATGACGCCGCCCGCGCTGCAGGCAACGCTGCGAACGGCGCAAGACCTCGAGCGCCTCGCGGAAAGCGCGCTCGGCCTGGGTGAAGTGACGGCCCCCGCGAGACTCGATGCGGATCTGCGCGCGGCGGTCGCTTCGGCCGTCGCACGGGATCTGGGTTTGTTGCAACAGCTGGCGAGACTGCCCGTCGGCGACGTTGCGCCGACACGCATCTTCGGCGGCCGGGACGATCCGCTGATCAGCGCCGACGCGCTTGCCGACTGGTCGCGATTTCTGCCGCAAAGCGCGGGGATGGAAGTGTTTCCAGGAGGCCACTTCTATCACCGCGATCAGGTTCAAGCAGTGGTTGACGCCCTCCTGAAGCCGCATCGCGCATCACTCGCGGCGTAGATGCCGCATTTACGCCCATTTCAAACCCGTTACGGGAGAGTCATTATGGATTTCAATCTGTTCAATGCTCAGCCGTTCGCCCCCGATCCCAGCAAGGCGCTGGCCATGTTCCCTCGACTCAAGCGCTATAGCGACGCGCTCGGCAACACCCCGCTGCTGGAAGTCCCGGGGCCGAAGAACGGAGGCCGCATTTTCGCCAAGCTGGAGTCAAAAAATCCGTCGGGCTCCATCAAGGATCGCGTCGCCTTCGGCCTCTTTTGCGACGCGATCAATGCCCACGACTTCAGCCAGGCGCCCCTGAAATTGCTCGATTCGTCGGGCGGAAACATGGCGAAGGCGCTCGCCCATCTGGGTCATCTGTGCGGGCTGACGGTGCAGGTCGTGATACCGGACTCGTCGTCGGAAGAACTGCTCCGATCGCTGGAAGAAAGCCAAGCGATCGTCACGAAAGTGGACCGCAACCATTTCCTGCTCGGGATCATCGCGCGGAGCCAGCAGATCGCCAGCGAAGAACCCGAGTGGACCTTGCTGTCCCAGCATCTGAACCAGGTGAATACCGCGGTGCATCAGCACCATACGGGCGCGGAGATACGCCGCCAACTCGACGGCATGCGCGCGCACGCCTGGGTCGCGGCCGTCGGCACCGGCGGCACGCTCGCAGGCGTATATGCCGCGCTGGCGGAGCAGAACCCCGATGTGCGCGTGATCGGATGCACGCCGCGCGAAATGCCGTTCGGCACGCTGGAGCCGCCCAACGGCCACGCCCGATTCGCGGGCGCAGGCGGCTTGGGCTATGGATTCCGTCAGCCTTTCGTCTCGCTGATTCCCTTCAGCGTGCCTTTCCAGTCGGTGTCGCACGAGGAATCGCTGAAGGCGATGTACGCGTTCTTCGAAGCAACCGGCATCCCGATCGGCGGCTCCTCGGCCGCGAACTGGCTCGTCGCGCGCAGCGTCGCCGAACGGCTGGGGAAGGACGCGAACGTGGTCACCGTGTTCGCGGACGCAGGCAACGATGCCGACCGCGAACGCGGTCGCCAATTGATCGCAATCGAACGACGTGAAACCGGGAGCGCAAGCCATGCCATTGCCTGACAACGACATGATGTCGACCCTCGTCGGCCTCGCCAATCTGGCGCGAACCCGACTCGATGACGGCGCGGGAATGAAAGCCGCGCGCCGGACGATCGCCGAGCGGATCGGCAGCGAAAACATCGTTATCCTTCCGGCGCTCGAGTTGTGCGACATCAAGTTCAAAGCCCAGGCCGACGACCGGCCCAGCGTCGGCGACGTGAACTCGCATACCGACCGGTGGATCGGCGACGACGGCATCGAACTGGGCACGGTCCGCGGCGAAGGATGGAAGATCGCGAGCATCGGGCAAGACGTCATCTCCTACTATCGCGAAACCGCGGAGACGACGCTCGGCAGAATCGAAACGGCGGGCATCTGGAATTCCTCCGCGATCTGGCAGAGCCGTTGGCAATCGCTTTTCGCCACCGGCGTCAGCGGAGCGGTGACCGGCATGTTCGGCGTCCGGCAGCTGTACCAGGAAGTTCCGCGCATGCGCTACAGGTCCTTCGTCTTGCTCATTCCGATCGAAGCCGCCGACGCGTCTTTGCGAGACCGCATCCTGCGCGGATTCGCGGCCGACTGAACCAGGTGCCCCATGCGCAATCAGCTCTGCGAGCGGGATATCGCCGTCATCGGAATGGCCTGCCGTTTTCCCGGCGCGAACGATCCCGACGAGTACTGGCACAACCTGATCAACGGCGTCGAATCCGTGGTCGAGCTCGGCGATGCGCCGCCCGACAGGCATGCCGTTCCGTTCGCCGCGCCGCTCAACTGCGACGTCCTGTCTTTCGACGCCGCGTTCTTCGGCGTCGGCCATCGCGATGCGGCGTTGATGGACCCGCAGCACCGCTTGTTCCTCGAATGCGCGTGGCATGCGCTGGAAGACAGCGCAACGATGCCCGCGCAGTTGAAAGACGCCGGCCTTTTCGCGGGTTGCAGCAGCTCGTCGTATCTGCACGAACTGCAGCGATCGGAACTGATGGAGAAGTTCCAGCCGTCCGAGTTCGAATTGCAGATCACCAACGATAAGGACTACCTCGCGGGCCGCGCCGCCTGGCACCTCGGCATCGAGGGGCCCGTGCTCGGCGTGCAAGCCGCCTGCGCCACGTCGCTCGTCGCCGTCGCAGAGGCGGTCGAGGCGCTGCGAGCCGGCCGCTGCCGCATCGCGCTGGCGGGCGGCTGCACGGTGCGCCTGCCTCAGCGCGCGCCCTATCGGGCGCAGCAGGGGATGATCTACGCCAAGAACGGCCACTGCATGCCTTTTTCGCGAGACGCAAGCGGCACCGTGTTCGGCAGCGGCGTGGCGCTCGTGGTGCTGAAGCCGCTTTCGGCGGCATTGGCCGACGGGCAGCGCGTGTTGGCGGTGATCAAAGGCTGCGCCGTCAACAACGACGGCGCCGACAAGGTCGGCTTCACCGCGACGAGCGTCTCGGGTCAACGCACGCTCATCGACAAAGCCATGCGAGACGCCGGCCTCGCGCCCGCCGACATACGGGCGATCGAAGCACATGGAACGGGTACGATCGCCGGCGATCCGATCGAGTTCGATGCGCTGAACGAGCTGTTTGTAGCGCAGGGGCCGGCCGGCCACCAATGCGCGTTGGGCTCGGTCAAGGCGAACGTGGGCCATTTGGAAACCTGCGCCGGCATGGCGGGGCTCGTCAAAGCCGTGCTCGAAATCCGTCACGGCTGGATCACGCCGCAGATCCATGTCGGCGAGGTGAATCCGCGCATCGCGCTCGATGGCAGCCCGTTTTACCTACCGCCGGGCGCCGAACCATGGGACGCGGCAGACCCGCGAAGCGCGATCGGCGTGAGCGCCTTCGGCATCGGCGGCACCAACGCACACGTGCTGCTCGCCCGCCCCGGCGCGAGTGATCGCCGCGCGGCGCCGCGTCCGCTCCACTATCCGTCGGCCATCCCGGTGTCCGCGCGCAGCGAGGCCGCGTGCCATCGATTGATGCAGACCTACCGGTCGGAACTCTCCGGCTCGCCCGCCGATGCCCTGGCCTGGAGCGCGCAAACGGCCCGTCGGTCGCAGAGATACCGTGGCATGCTGCACGTCGATTCCGCAGGCGCACTGGAGCCGATCGAGAACGTTCGCGACACGGGCCGCCGCGGGCCGCGCGTCGTGTTTCAGTTCCCCGGCCAAGGGAGCCAGTTCGTCGACATGGCCACGGGTCTCGCGCAGTCGAACAACGCCTTCGCCGCGCTTGTGCGTCGACAGGTGAGCCTGCTGCGCGCATGCGCGGACGTCGACGTTTCCTTCCTGCTGAACGCCGGCGGCAAGCCTGCCGGCTTGTCGGATACGGCGACGGCGCAACCGGCGCTGATTGCGGTTCAGATCGCGATGGCGCGCTTGCTGATGCAACATGGCGTCGTCCCCAACGCGGTGATCGGTCACAGCCTGGGCGAGATCGCCGGCGCTTGCATCGCCGGCATGCTGACCGACGAGCAGGCGCTGCTGTTCGCCGCGCAGCGGGGCCGGTCGATGTCCCGGCTTCCCGGCGGCGCGATGCTCGCAGTCGCGTTGAGCGAGCAAGCGTGCAGCGCGTGGCTGTCCGACGAAGTGTCGCTCGCCGCCGTCAACGGCAGCGAGGCCTGCGTGCTTTCCGGCACACCGGCGGCGATCGGCCGGACGGAATCGGCCTTGAAGGCGCGCGGCGTTCGCTGCCGCACGTTGGCGGTGTCCCACGCGTTCCATTCCGTGATGATGGACCCGGCGTTGCCCGAGCTTGCGTCAGTGGCGCCGACAAGCTCCGCGGCGGCGCCGGACATCCGCTTCCACTCGACCTTGCTGGGCGCGGAACTCGCCGAGGGCGCGCGGCTGGACGCCGCGTACTGGACACGCCATGCCCGCGAGCCCGTGCGGTTCCGCGAGGCGCTCGATTCGCTGCCCGATCGCGGAAAGACGGTTTTCGTCGAAGTCGGCCCGGGCGCCACGCTGACCGCGTTGAGCCTGTCGTCGCGCCCCAAGGATGCGTCGGTGCGCACACTGCGGAGCGAACGCGACGAAACGGAGGACGGCGAGGTTTGGCACACGGCGCTGCGCAAACTGTGGATGGCGGGCCTCGATCTCGACTGGCGCCCTTCGTGGAACGAACCGGGCGAGAACGTCAGGTTGCCTCATTATCCGTTCGACAGGCAGCGGCACGGCGCCGGCGCCGACATGGATGCGGAAACCCGATCGGCGCGCGTGGCGGCTGCGCATCCACCCGCCGGACGCTACGCGACGCTCGATGCGGCGGCCGACGCACTCTGGGAAAAGGCCACCGGAATCGCGCCATCGGCCCCTCATCAACCGTTCAGCGAAGACGGCGGCGACTCCTTGGCGGCAATCCGGCTCGTCGTGCTGGCCGAGTCGGAGCTGGGCGTCGAAATGAGTCTGTCGGACTTCATGCGCACCCCCACCCCAACCGGATTGCGCGCCTGCCTCGCCGCCGCGGGCGCCGCCAACGTCATCGATGCACACAGTTCAGGAAAGGAGATTTGATCATGGCCATCATCAACCATCCCAGGTTCGGCGAATACGAAGTCGAAACCGTCGTGGTGGACGACAAGAGCTCGTTCACCATTGCCTGCTCGCCGCGCAGGCATCTGCTGCCGAGCAACGGCGGCATCCGGTGGCACCGGTATCCGTCGCTCGAGCGGCAGAAAGACGAGGCGATCATGCTCGCCCACGCGATGGACCTGAAGCACGGCCTTTACCGGACAGGCTTCAGCGGCGGCAAGATCGTCGTCAACAGCAAAGTCGGGCCCGACGAAGCGCCGCACGTGCTCGACGCCATCGGCCAGGTGCTCAACCGGTACGACGGATCGATGTACACGGGCTGCGACATCAACACGAGCAGCACCCACATGACCTACCTCAGAAAATCCACGCGATGGATACTGGATGCGATGGAAAGCCCGCAGATCAATACCTCGATCGCGACCGGCTACGGCGTCTGGAGCGCCCTGAGGGCGATACTCGATCAGTCGCCCGGCCGCGACGATGCGCCGCTCGTCGCCATTCACGGGATGGGCAAGGTCGGACGCGAAGTCGCACGGCAATGTCTCGCGCATGGGTACGACGTGATCGGATATGACATACGGCCGAGCGACGACATTCCGGCAGGCGTGTCGATGCTCGACGACGAGGATGCGTTTTGGACGCACGCGTCGGACGTGCTGTGCATTGCGTCGCTGTCCGGCGTACTCGATGCCGATACGGTCGATCGCATCCGCACGCGCTGGGTCGTGAGCAGTTCCAACTCGCCCTTCGCGAGCCCTGAAGCGCAGGCAAAACTGCTCGCGAACGGCGTCCAATATCTACCCGATTACGTCTGCAACGCGGGAGCCGTGATATGCGATAGCGTCGAGCGGTCGTTCCCGGACATCTTTCAGACGATGACGCAGGCGCAGGCGAACGAATACACGGGCGCGTTGATCAGCACCAAGACCGGGGAGCTGCTCAGGCGCGCGCGACTGCTCGGCTGCGACGTGCATACGCTGTTGTCGCGCGTCCACTGAGCAAGCCATGCACGCGCACCGCCGTCGTACCGAATTCCCGCGATCGGGGCGCGGCGCGCGAAACAGCGGCTTGGCCGGGCGCCGCGTCCGTCGAGCAGGCCGGCCCGCTCCCAGCCGCACGTCTTATCCGTCCGGGCCGCTCGTCCCGACGGCCCGCTTTCATCGCGAAACAGCATGTCGACCGGCGTTTCGCCGCAACGTCGAACGCCGCTGCGCCGTGCGCTCGCCGCAGCCATGCCGGCGTTCGCTCCACACGCTTGGGGGCCGCCGCGCAAGCCGCTGTCGCCATGGACATCGCCGGCCGCGGCGTCCGCGTCCGGCGGCCGATGCGCCGCCGATTGCTCGGCGGCGGCACCTTGGCGCATGCGATGCCCCTGTTGCGCGCCGACGCTCCCTTCGTAGGCGTCGGCGGTTGGGGGCCGACGAACCGACTCGCGAGCTTCACGGCCGTTTCCCGCCCATTGCGCATCAACCCGGCTACCGGCCGGGCTCGAACAGGACGCGACCGTCCCTGCACGCTTGAGGCCGGAGCGCCGTCACGCGCGGCGCGCTGCCCGAACGGTTCCCGCAAGAACACCACACGCACTCGATAACCTCTCAGGAAGCTACCATGCAATCCATCAAACCCGGTTCGACCTACGACGTGTTGATCGTCGGCGGCGGCATTCTCGGGCTCGCGAGCGCCTATTACGCGACGGCCAGAGGCTTGAGCACACTGATCGTCGATCAATTTGGCGTCCGGAACGACGTCAACAGCTCCAAGGGCGTCGAGCGCATGTTCCGGCTGATGCAGGACAACGAATCCGAGGCGCGGCTTGCCGAGGCGTCGCTCGCGCTATGGATGGAAATCCAGCTCGCAACGGGTACGCGCCTGCTCGCGATGGACGACCTCCTGTTCTTCGGGCACCGGGATGCCCCGATGACCACCGAAGGCAACGTCGCCCAGGTCCGGAAAACGATGGACGGCATGGGAATGCCGTATGAATATCTGGATTCGCCCGAGGCAATCCATCGGCGCTTTCCGATCTTCAATCTCGCCCCCCTGCCCCGCGATTACGTGGGGCTCGTCCAGGCCGCCAGCGCCTCGATCAACGTGCAGGCGGCGGCGAGAACCTTCCTGCTTGGCGCGAAGCGCACCGGTCGTCTCCACGTGCTCGACGGACAAACCGTCGTGAACGTCGAACATCACCAACAGGCGGCCGACTGCGCGTACGCGCTTCACACGCAGAGCGACGGTGCGTCGATGACGGTACATGGACGCCACCTCATCGCGTGCCCCGGCGTATGGGCGGATTCGGTGCTGCGCGGCCTCGGGCTCAAACAGAGCGGACGCTGGAAAATCTGGCAGATGAACTATGCGTACTGGGACCTCAAGGCAAGCCATCCCAAGATGCCCATCTGGTTCGAGTTCGGCAACGTCGATGCGAGCGACCGGGGAACGTTCTACGGATTTCCTCAATTGGATTTCTCGCCGGCCATGCACAACATGGTGAAGATGAGCGCGGACTACACCTACGACGTCTTCGACGAACCTTCGGCCATCCGGGCCACCGTGAGCGATCGACTGATGCGCGAGCTCACCGAGCATCTCGGGCAGCTCATCGACCCGGACGTCATCGATGCGGATCGTTACCAGCACGCGGGCACGTGCCTCTACTCGATGAGCCCGGACGGCAAGCTCGTCATCGGCCGAATTCCGACGCAGCCGCGCGGCGAGTCGTACCATGCCCGCGCCGCCATGTGCATCATGGAATCGGGCCGGGCATTCAAATACGCCCCGCTGTTCGGCCGCGTGCTGGTCGAGCTGGCCGTCGACGGCCATTCCCGCTATCAAAGCGATCTGGAAATCTTCTCGCCCACGCGCGATGGCCTGTTCGATTCGTTGAACCGCTAGAACGACGCACGCCCCGCCTCCATGGAAGATCGGCTCCGTGACGGGGCGGCGGCCACCTCGAGCCGATGGGCGGAGCGCAGGGTGGAATCCCTCGGCACACGGCGTCAATCCGGAATACGAAGAGAAACATATCGCCGCCGCACGAAGCACGACGCGGAACCACCCCTTCCTGCGCCACGTGCCGGCATCCGGACGATCGGCCTGCCCCCGCGCCGCCGGCATATCCGCGTCTCGGCGTGCAACTCGCGCGCCCGCCGCGGGTCCAACACGGCGCTTTCGCGTTGCCGCATCCATTCATTTGCCCATCGATCGCCGGCTCGCGACGCATTTTGATACGAGCTTTCCTGTGTACCGTCATCGCGACGAGGTACCGGCCGACACTCACGTATCGTCCAGCACGTCATGCTCACATTCGTCAACCAACCGCACGCCGCGTCGTACTATGCGGCAACCCTCAACGACACCACTCGCCATCCGTCGCTGGAAGGCCCGATCGACGCCGACGTATGCGTGATCGGCGCGGGCCTCACCGGCGTGTCGGCGGCGCTCAATCTCGCCGAGCGCGGCCATTCGGTCGCGGTCGTCGAGGCGTCGAAAGTCGGATGGGCGGCGAGCGGGCGCAACGGCGGCCAGATGATCGGCGGCTTCGCATGCGGAATCGACGCGTTCGGGCCGTACCTGAACGCCGGCGAAATCCGGCTGATGTGGGACATGGGGCTCGAAACGCTTTCGATCGTCAAGGAGCGGATCGCAAAGCATGCGATCGACTGCGCGCTCGTGCCCGGCCATCTGAGCGCCGCGAACAAGCCGCGCGACGTTCGCGCGCTGCGCGGCTGGCGCGACAAAGCCGCGCGCCGCTTCGGCTACGATCGCCTGCGTTACGTCGAGCGCGACGCGCTCGCGCAATACGTTCAATCGGACCGCTATCTCGGCGGCCTCTTCGATCCGGACAGCGGCCATCTGCATCCGCTCAACTACACGCTCGGGCTCGCGCGCGCGGCTGTCGGGCAAGGCGCACGCATCTACGAGGACAGCGCCGTCACGCGCATCGCGAGCGAAGCCGGGGCGCACGTCGTATCGACGGCGCGCGGAGAAGTCCGCGCGAAGTTCGTCGTGCTCGCGTGCAATGCGTTTCTCGGCGCGCTCGCACCCGCACTGTCGCGCAAGATCATGCCGGTCGGCACCTACGTGATCGCGACCGAACCGCTCGGCGAGGCGCGCGCGCACGCGCTGATGCCCGCGCAGGCGGCGATCTGCGACAGCCGCTTCGCGCTCGACTATTTCCGCCCCGCGCCCGACACGCGGCTGCTATGGGGCGGCAAGGTCAGCTACTCGACGCTCGAGCCGCGCGATCTCGCCGAAGCGATGCGCCGCGACATGCTGAAGACGTTCCCGCAGCTTGCGGACGTGAAGGTGGACTACGCGTGGGGCGGCTTCGTCGACATCACGATGAATCGCGCGCCGCACTTCGGCCGCTTGTCGCCGACCGTCTATTTCGCTCAGGGCTTCTCGGGACACGGCGTCAACACGACGGGGCTCGCGGGCAAGCTGATCGCCGAGGCGATCGACGGACAGGCCGCGCGCTTCGACGTGTTCGGCAAGATCCGCCATCGCGACTTTCCCGGCGGCGCGGCGCTCAGGACGCCGGCGCTCGTGCTTGCGATGGCGTGGCATCGGCTGCGCGATCTGCTGTGATGGCGCGTCGCGCCGGCGAGCGGGCGCACGCGAGCGCGCCAGACGCCCTGGGCCGCCGCCAGATACGGCGTGACGGCGCGACCGGTCGCCGCCCGCCGCACATGGTCGGCGCCGGACGGACGATTCGAACACCGCGCATGCCGTCGAATCGATGTAGAACATGGACGCACGCGCCGCTTGCGAGATTGCTTGCATGCGCAACGAACATGCGATGCACGGCGCGGCAGCCTGCATTCCAGCCGCCGCGCGACTGCTTCGGCCGATGCCGTCGCGCAATCAACCGCGCACGCCGTCATCGTTCGATCAGAACGTTTCCCAGTCCGCGGTCGCGTCCGCCGCAGCCGCTGCGCGCGCAGCCGGAACGACGGGCGCGGCCGGGGCCGCCGACGGGGCCGGCTTCACGGCGTCGACCACGCGCACCGCATGCGCCGCGCGCGGCGCGGTCACCGTCGACGTCGACGTCGCGGACGCCGACGCGCTCCGTCGATGCGAAGCCGAATCCGCCGACGCGCCGTCGAGCCGGAAAAACGCGACAGTCTGCTTCAGCTCGCGCCCCTGCTCTTCGAGCGAATGCGACGCGGCCGCCGCCTCCTCGACGAGCGCCGCGTTCTGCTGCGTGACCTGGTCCATCTGCGTGATCGCGAGATTCACCTGCTCGATGCCGCGGCTCTGCTCGGCCGACGCCGCCGCGATCTCGCCCATGATGTCGGTCACGCGCGCGACCGCCTGCGTGACTTCGGCCATCGTCTTGCCCGCTTCGCCCGCGAGCGCGGAGCCGTCGCGAATCTTCTGCACCGACGCGCTGATCAGATCCTTGATTTCCTTCGCCGCGCTCGACGAGCGCTGCGCGAGGCTGCGCACTTCGCCCGCGACCACCGCGAAGCCGCGCCCTTGCTCGCCCGCGCGCGCCGCCTCGACGGCCGCGTTCAGCGCGAGGATGTTGGTCTGGAACGCGATCCCTTCGATGATGCCGATGATTTCGGCAATCTTCGACGAGCGCTCGCTGATGTCGGTCATCGTGTCGACGACCTGGCCGACGACCGAACTGCCGCGCAGCGCGACGTCCGACGCATTGGACGCGAGCCCGCTCGCCTGCTGCGCGTTGTCCGCATTCTGCCGGACGGTCGACGTGAGCTCTTCCATGCTCGATGCGGTCTCCTGCAGCGAAGCCGCCTGCTCTTCGGTGCGCGACGACAGATCGAGGTTGCCGGCCGCGATCTGCCCGGAGGCGGTGGCGACCGCATCGCTGCCCATGCGCACGCGCTCGACGATGCCCTTCAGGCTGCCGTTCATGTCGGCGAGCGCTTTCAGCAACTGGCCCGTCTCGTCCTTCGACGTCGTGTCGATGCGCGTCGTGAGATCGCCGTCGGCGACGGTGCGCGCGAACTTCACCGCATCGCCCATCGGCTTCGTGATCGAGCGCGAGATCAGCACGCCGAGCCACAGCACGACCGCGAGCACGGCCGCCGCCGCGGACACCTCGAGCGTCACCGCGCGATCGATGATGTCCTTCGCTTCGTTCGAGCCGGCCTGCCCGAGATCGGCGTTGAACGCGCGATGCGCGGCGAGCGCCGAGTCCATCTGCTTGGCGATCTCGATCATCCGCGTGCCCATCAGGTCGCCCGCCTCCTGCTTCTTGCCGTCGCGCGACAACGCGAGCACGTTGTCGCGCACCGCGTCGAGCTGACTCATCAGCGCGCGGTCGGTCGCGAGCATCTCCTTGTCCTTGTCATTGGACAGCAGCGGTTCGTACTTCGTGAACTGATCGTCGACGTTGCGCCGTTCCTGCGCGATCTTCTGTTCGAAATCCTTCGCCTGATCGGCATTCGTCGAGAGCACGTGCTGATTCACGAGCAGCAGCATCGAATCGAATGCGCGCTGCGCGTCGTCGAGCACGACGAAGCTCGGCACCGTATTGACCGTCGAATAGCTGGCGGCCGTGTAGACGCGGCGGCTCTCGTAGATGCCGAAGCCGGTGATGGCGCACAAGGCGACGAGCGCGGCGAGAATCAGCACGATCAGCCGGGCGCCGATCTTCATGTCGTAAAAGAGTTTCATTTTTCAGGCGCGAGTAGCAGACGCGGGTAACTGTGGGGGCAACGATTCGGACAACTGCAAGACAGAGGCGCGTTCGACGACGGATGCCAATCGTGTGAAAATTGATCGTGCTTCCGTCATGCATTTGTATGGTTCGAACGCATTCTGCGCATAGCTATCCGACACCGTTAGCCCGGTATACGGCACGCGTGGGCATGTACTGAAGTGCTGCGCATCAGATTCGACGTCGATACGCGATCGACGTCGACACGCGTGCCGCATCCGCGGCTTTTCGTCTACATTTTCAGGGCGTTCAGATCGTGCCCGGCAACGGGCTCGACGCGAGCACGGCGGCTGTCGCGAGCACGCCCATCAGCACCAGCGATTCGATCTGCAGCACGATGCCGAAGCGCCGCAATGGTCGGATGAATGCGTTCGATTTCGGCGAGGAGCCGTCGAGCGTCGTCAGCAGAGAAGGCATCTCGAAGAAGCGATTGTGTCCGCCGAGCGCCGCGGCGATCGCCACGAGCGCGAGCTTCAGCAAGAGCACCTGCCCGTACGTCGAGCCGAGCAGATTCGCGGCCGCGCCGACGCCCCGCCAGCCGTTGTACGCGCCCGTGCCGAACAGCACGACGAGTGCGAACGTCGCCGCATCGGACAGCGACTGCACGAACGCCGCGCCGTTGCGCCGATCCGCGCCGGGCGCATCGGCGAGTTGCGGCACGACGACGTACGTCGCGATCGCCACGAGCCCGACCCACGCGCTGATCGCGAGCAGATGCAGCCAGTCGACCCACACCGGCACGCTGAACAGCCCGGCGTCGACCGGATGTCCGCCGTTGCTGCGCGCGAGCGCGACGCCCGCGAGCACGAACCACAGCGCGAACGGGAAACGGGCGTCGCCGCCGGACTTCGACAGCGACAGCCCGACGACCGCGAGCATCAGCACCGCGCTGACGAGCCATGCGTGGCCGTAGCCGGTTCCCACGAGCATCGAGCGGACGGCGGGCCACGCGTCCCACAGCGCCGATTCGCTCATCAGCGCGCAATGCACCCAGAACGCAAGCACGCTCGACAGCAGCATGCCCACCGCCGCGATCCGCAGCGCGCAAATCAACCGGCGACTCACTTGCGCCTGCCAGGGCGACGCGCCGCGCGCGAGCCACTGATCGCCGAGCAGCGCGCCGACGACGACCGCGAAGGCTGCGCTCTGCAACGCGACGCCGACCAGCCGCAACATGCCGAGGAAACCGTCGTTCATCACTTCACCTTGAACACGTAGGAGCCCTTGGTTTTGTGCGCATCGGCCGTCATCACCGTCCACTGGACGGTGTACGCGCCCGGCGCGAGCTTCGGCACCGCGAGCGTCAGCACGCGCGGGTTCGCCGCGTCGACGCGCGCCTTCTCCGCCGCGACGGGCGCGCCGTTCGCATCGGCAACCTTCACCGTGCTGAACGTCGATTCGAGGCTTTCGTTGAACGTGAGCCGCAGCGCGTCGGGCGCCGCGTCGACGGTGCTGCCCGCCGCCGGCACGGCGCTCTCGAGCTTGCCGTGCGCGAGCGCGACGGCGGGCGCCGCGGCGGCGGAGATGACAGCGGCCGCGATCGCGGCGAATCGAAGCCGCGGCGGGTAAGTGAATCTCTTCATGATTTCCAATCCTGAATAATCGTGGCGAAGCGGCGTCATACTTGTGCCGTCATTGCTTTTGCAGCTTCACGACGGTGAGCGCGCCGTTCACCTCTTCGGCGACAAAATCGATCTTGTCGCCGGTCTTCACCTGCGACAGCATCGCCGGGTCCTTGACCTTGAAGACCATCGTCATCGCGTCCATGCCGAGGTTCTCGAGCGGGCCATGCTTGATCGTCAGCCTGCCCGCGGCCGCATCGATCTTCTTGATTTCGCCGTGCGACATGCCGGCGTTCGCGGCGCCCGCCCGCTGCGCGCCGCCCTGCATGTCCATCCCGCTCATCTCGCCCGCCGCCTGCGCGGCGGCCGGAACGGCAAGCGCACATCCGATCGCGATCGTCGCCAATACGTTCTTCATGGTGTCATCTCCTTCGTTGGGGGTGGAAAACGAACCGGACGCCGCCGCCCGGCCCGGTAAAACTCAGTTGTCCGGCAATTCGCCGGTGTATTCGTACGCGACGGTTCCTTTCGGATGCCTGAACCAGCCCGGATCGCGGTAGTCGTTGCGGCCGAGACCCTGCCGAACCTTCACGACCGTGAACATCCCGCCCATCTCGAGCGGGCCGAACGGCCCGGTGCCCGTCATCATCGGCAGCGTGTTGTCGGGCAACGGCATTTCCATCCCGCCCATCGCGCCGCCCGTGCTGCCCATCGCCATGTAATCGGGCACGAGTTTGTTGATCCGCTTCGCGAGATCTTTTTGCGGCACGCCGATCAGGTTCGGCACCTGATGCCCCATCGCATTCATCGTGTGATGCGACTTGTGGCAATGGAACGCCCAGTCGCCCGGACGATCCGCGACGAATTCGATCGCGCGCATCTGGCCCACCGCGACGTCGACCGTGACCTCCGGCCAGCGCGCGGCGGGCGGAATCCAGCCGCCGTCGGTGCCCGCGACTTCGAATGCGTAGCCGTGCAGATGAATCGGATGATTGGTCATCGTCAGGTTGCCGAAACGAATCCGCACGCGGTCGCCCGCGCGCACCGGCAGCGGATCGATGCCCGGGAACACGCGTGCGTTCCACGTCCACATGTTGAAGTCCGTCATCTCGTTCACGCGCGGCGTGAAGCTGCCGGGATCGATGTCGTACGCGGACATCAGGAACACGAAATCGCGATCGACGGGCATCGCGCCGCGATCCTTCGGATGCACGATGAACGTGCCCATCATTCCCATCGCCATCTGCACCATCTCGTCCGAATGCGGGTGGTACATGAACGTGCCGGGTTTCTCGAGCCGGAACTCGTAGACGAATGTCTTGCCGGGCGGAATGTGCGGCTGCGTGAGGCCGCCGACGCCGTCCATCCCGCACGGCAGCAGCATCCCGTGCCAGTGGACCGTCGTGTGCTCGGGCAGCTTGTTCGTGACGAACACGCGGACCTTGTCGCCTTCGACGGCCTCGATCGTCGGCCCCGGCGTCTGTCCGTTGTAGCCCCACAGATTCGCGTTCATCCCGGGCGCCAGTTCGCGCACGACGGGCTCCGCGATCAGATGAAATTCCTTCCAACCGTTCTTCATCCGCCATGGCAGCGTCCAGCCGTTCAGCGTGACGACGGGCGTGTACGGGCGGCCGTTCGGCGGCGCGAGCGGCGGCTGGGTCGCGGCCTTCGCCATCGTAGGCGCCTCCGGCAGCGACGCGGCGCCGGCCTTGCTGACGAGCGCCGCGCCCAGCAGCGCGGCTCCGGAGCCGCCGAGAAAAGTTCGACGTGACACCATCTTCATTAACCTTCCGAATTCGTGGATGACGCGGGCGGCGCCGCGAGCGCGGGAGCTTGCCCCTGTGCGTGTGATGCGGGCGCGGGCGCGGCCGGCGCGGAGGACGATGCCGGCGCGACGGGCGCTGAAGCCGGCGATGCCGGCGCCGCGATCGCCGAAGCGGATGCCGACGACGAAGCCGACGAAGCGCGCCCGGCCGACGCCGCGGCGGGTGCGGCCGGTTGCGACTCGCCCGCCGCCTGCGCGCCGCGCGGCAAGCGCCCGCCCATCGCCTGCTGAAGATCGGTCTGCGCGAGCCAGTAGTCCTTCAGCGCTTCGATGTAGCCGTTCACCGCGCCGACCTGGTCGCGCGAGTCGGCAAGCAGCTCGAACACGCTGACGAGCATCCCGTTGTAGCGGAGCAGCATTTCGTCGGAGATCGTCTTGCGCAGCGGCACGATCTCGTCGCGGTAGTGCTTCGCGACGTCGTAGCGCGTCACGTAGGCCGCATACGATTCGCGCACTTCGGAGCGCGCATCGATCGCGGTCTGCGCGAGCCGGTTCGCCGATTGCAGGTAAGTCGCCTTCGCCCGCGCGACCTTCGCGCCGCCCCAGTCGAACAACGGAATCTCGACGCTGATCTCGTAACCGTGCTCGTGGCCCTTGTCGGTCTCGTAGTTGTCGAGGTAGCCGGCTTCGAGCGCGTTGACGAAGCGCGTCGCCTGCGTGAGGCCGAGCGACGTCGCGACGCCCTGCGTCCTCAGCTTCGCTGCCTGGATGTCGAGGCGGTGCGCGATCGCGAAGCGCTCGACGCCGTCGAGCTGCGGCCGCTCGGCGGGCAGATCGGGCAAGCGATCGGGCAACTCGTACGCGGTCGACGCGCCCCACAGGCCCATCGCGCGCGTGAGCTTCTCGCGCGCCGCGACCGCGCGCAGCCGCGCGCTCGCGAGTTGCGCGACCGAGTCCGCATAGAACGCCTGCTCGCGCGCATCGTCGAGCCGACTGAAGTTGCCCGCCTGACGCATCCGGCGCGCAAGCTCCGCGCCGGCGTCCGCCGAATCCGCGACCTGCTCCGCATAGGCCGCCGCCTGCGCGGCCGCGACCGCTTCGACGTACGCGCGGCGCGCATTAGCCGCGACATTGAGCATCGCGTCGGCGGTCTCGAGCTTCGTCTGCTCGAAGCGCCGCCCCTCGATCCTCGTCGCGAGCGGCAGCGTCAGAATGCTCAGGACGCCCATCGAAAAGGTTCGGCCGATGCTCAAGTCGTTGCTCGAGTGCGTGCGGCTGAACGTGAAGCCCGGATTCGGCAGCCGGCCCGCCTGCACGAGATCGGCCTCGGACAGGCCGAGCTCCGCGTACGAAGCCTGCAGCCCGCGATTGTTCAGGAGCGCGATCTGTACCGCGTCGTCGATGCCGAGCGGCTTCGACAGCAGCGCCTGCGTGCGGCGCGCGGCCGCGTCGCGGTCGGCGTCGGTCTTCACCAGCGCCGCGTCTTTTCCGAGCCGATCGGAAGCCGCGGCCGAGACGGCGTCGAAGCCGCCGTCCTTCGAAAAGGTCGTGCAGCCCGCGGTGAACGCCAGCACCGCGGCCGCTGCGCCGATCCGCAGAGAAACGAGGCGCGTCGTCATTGGGCCGCCTCGTCGTGCATCGCGCGATGGCCGCCATGGCCGTCGCTACCGCCGTGTCCGGCATGTCCTGCATGTCCTGCCTGTCCGGCTGCTGCGTCGTCACCCGCTCGGATGGGTTTCGCGGCCGCGCGGCGCGGCGGTTCGGCCACCGCGCGGTTCAATTGCTGCCAGGTCGGCCCGTCTTCGTCGCGGTAGCGGCGGTAGCCGTCGAGTGCGGACGGCGCCACGATCGCGGGCACCGACGCCGCGGCGTCCGCCGGGTCGGCGAACGTCGTCGTCGCGTGCACGAGCGCCGGCCATGCCGCCGACGCGCCGAGCAGCGCTGCGGAAATCTTTCGCATGAAATTGTCTCGTCGTCAGGCATCCCGGCGGCGCGCGTGCGCGCCGTCAGGACGAGTTTGCGTATCGCGGCAAGCGCGCCGCGACCCGAGGGATCAGACGAGAGAGATTCGAGGCGGCCGTTCGATGCCGCCCGTCAGGAACGACACCGCGCCGGCGTCGTGAGGAAGGAAAAGCGCGATGCGCGTCGCGTCGAACGACGCCGACGCGACGGAGCCGGCCGGCAAGCCCGCGCCCACACAGCAAGATACGCAGGTCGCGCATGGGTGCGCGTGATGCGCGCCGCGCGGATCGGAGTGCCGATGATCGTCGGCGGCCACGGCCGCGTCGTTCGCACCGTGACCGTTTTCCGCCGCGGCTTGCGGCAGATGGTGGGCAGGCGCGCCGCCGTCGCCGCGCGCGGGTTCGCAATTCATCGAGACGGCCGCCAGCGACTGAACCGGGAGGCTCAGGGCCAACAGCACGATAACGAGGAGCTTGCGCCAATATGACATAGGGGCGGAGTCTAACATGCGTCGACGACGGCCGTAAGCGCTTTCTGCACGTCGAACGAAATGCGGCGGCGCGGCGCTGCCGCGCTGGCAGAGCCGGCCGACGCTCGGCGGACGCAACGCAACGCAACGCGGCGCGGCGCGGCGCGGTGCAACTCGGCATCGGCACGGCTGACGAATCCGCGGATTCGCGCGCGCCCGCGGCACGCGCTGCGTCCTGCCCGAAAACGGCGACGAAACGAAAGCGAACAAAAGCGAACGAGGTCAAACGAGAGCGGGCGGGAACCGTTCGCGGCCGTCCGTGACGCCGCACCGCGCTCAAGCCGGCGCGCGCCCGCCCTTCTTCGTGCGGTGCGCGTCGCCTTCGCCGGCACTTCGCTCGCGCTCGCCCGTCGAACGCTTCTCCGAGCCACGCGCCGCCGACGCGGCGCGCCCGCCCATCGTCCGCGCGAGCAGCGGACGCAACTGTGCGAGCGTGCGCGTGTTCAGCACCTGTGCCTTCGTAAGCCAGCCGCGGCGCGCCTGATCGACGCCGATTCCGAGATGGATCAGATCCTCGCGGCGATGCGCGTCCGAATCGATCGACACGAGCACGCCGGCCTGCGCCGCCTGCCTGCACCAGACATCGGCAAGATCCAGCCGCTGCGGCTGCGCGTTCAGCTCGAGATGGCAGCCGCGCGCGCGCGCATGCTCGATCACGCGGGCGAGATCGATGTCGTATGCGTCGCGCTCGCCGAGCAGCCGTCCCGACGGATGCGCGAGGATCGTGAAATATGGATGATCCATCGCGCGCAGCACCCGCTCAGTCTGCGCCGCGCGGGACAGATCGAAACGGCCGTGCACCGCGCCGACCACCAGGTCGAGCCGCGCGAGCACGTCGTCGGGCAGATCGAGACCGCCGTCCTCGAGGATGTCGACCTCGATGCCCTTGAGCAGCACGACGCCGTCGAGCGTTTCGTTCAACCGATCGATTTCGTCGATTTGTCTCGCGAGGCGAGCGGCGTCGAGCCCGTGCGCGACGCCGAGCCGGTGCGAATGATCGGTGATCGCCAGATATTCGAGGCCGCGCCGGCTCGCCTCGAGCGCCATGTCCTTCAAGCCGTCGCGGCCGTCGGTCGCGCTCGTGTGCGCATGCAGATCGCCGCGCAGGTCCCGGCGCTCGACGAGATGCGGCAAGCGGCCTTCGCGAGCGGCTTCGATCTCGCCCTGGTTCTCGCGCAATTCGGGCGGCACCCACGCAAGGCCGATCGACGCGTAGACCGATTCCTCGGTCGCGCCCGCGATGCGCCGCTCGCCATGGAACACGCCGTATTCGTTGATCTTCAGATCGCGCGCCTGCGCGATGCGGCGCATCGCGATGTTGTGCGCCTTCGACCCGGTGAAGTAGACGAGCGCCGCGCCGAGCGACGGCGGCGCGACGACGCGCAAGTCGACCTGAATTCCGCAGCGAAGCACGACGCTCGAGCGCGTGTCGCCGCTCGCGAGCACGCGCGCGACTTCGTCGTATTCGGCGAAGCGCGCCGACACCTTCGCCGGATCGCTCGCGGTCACGAGAATGTCGAGATCGCCGACCGTCTCGCGCCTGCGGCGGAAGCTGCCGGCCGCAAGCGCCTCGCTCACGCCCGGCGTCTCGCGCAGATACGTGAGGAGCGGCGTCAGATACTGCGTCGCGAACGACAGCAGGAAGCGCTGCGACTTGCGCCGCAGCCGCGCGCCGATCGCCTCCGCGATGTGCGCCTCGGTCTTCTCGCCGAAACCCGGCAGCCCGCGAATCTTGCCGTTCTCGGCGGCCGCCTTCAGTTGCTCGAGCGTCTCGACGTGCAGCGCGTCGTGCAGCGCGCGCACGCGCTTCGCGCCGAGCCCCGGCACGCCGAGCAGCTCGACGATCGCGGGCGGCAACGCCTGGCGCAGTTGTTGCTGCAGCCCGCACGTGCCCGACGTCGCAATTTCTCGCAGCTTGGCGGCGAGATCGGGGCCGATCGTCGGAATGTCGTCGAGGTTCCGGCCCTCCGAGATCATCGTTCCGATGTCGCGACCGAGCCCGCCGACCGTGCGCGCCGCGTTCCGATAGGCGCGCACGCGAAACGGATTGGCTCCCTGTATCTCGAGCAGATCGGCGATCTCAGCAAAAACCGCCGCAAAATCGGCATTGTGGATCGGCATGTTCGACCTCGCGTCACATCGGCGTCGGCGCGCGACGCAGCGCGGTCACGCCGCGCGGCCCGACGCGCAGCCGCGCAACCGCGCGCAGCCATCGCGCCTTTTCAGCTTAGACCACGACGCGCATCGGGGCCGTGCGCGGACGCCGGCGGCGGCGCATGCCGGCTGCCGGCATCGCGATCCGTCCGCTCGACGTCCGGCACGACAGGCTCAGCATAGGCAGGGCGCGGCGCGTGTCGTTGCGTTGGATCAACCGGATGCACGCCGCAAATTTCGTGCGCGCTCGCGGCAGCCGTTACGTATGATGTGCGCGTTGCTGCACGAAGCCAAGCTGTACGGAACATGCGCGCCGACCTGCGGTAAGCGACGCCGGAATCGACTCCAGAACTGGAGAATCGCATCCGCCCGGTTTCTTGTACCGTTTCACGAGGAAGCCACTGCGGCCGCCGCAACGCGCGATACCGGCCGCGATACCGGCCGCGATATCGACTTCGAATCGATGCCGGCGAGGTTCGTCGATCCGCGGTCCGCCGCGGCCAATCGTCGATCGCGCCCGAAAAAAAACGCCGCGGCATGGGTCACTTCTGCGGATATCCCGGCGAAAATCGCACGGCGCCCCGCCGCAGCGCGTCGCTCAACGGCTCGGAATAGAACCGGAACACGCATTGCGCGACGAGCGCCGACACGCTCACGTAAAACACCAGCCACATCGGCTTCGCGCCCGCGCCGATCGTCTCGCGCGTGACGACCTCGCGCAAGATCCCGAGCACGACGATGTGGAACAGGTACAGCTCGTAGCTCCGTTGTCCGAACCAGCGAATGACGCGGGACGCGACGCGCGGCGCGCGCGCGTCGTCGCGCGCATCGTCCCTGCAGCCGTATAGCAGCACCGCCGAGCAGAATGCGACGGCAGTCACGCCCCAGACGACGTTGCGCATGATCGGCCCGCTCAGGTAGACGGCGGCGATCGCGGCGGCGGCGGCCGTCCGAAGCGCCCGGCTCCAGCCGCGCGGAAGCGGGCGAAACGGCAGCAGCGCCGCGCAGCATCCCATCGCGATCGCGTCGAAGCACGACACGTAGCCGTACAGCGCGACAATTTCGTCCTGCGCATGCAGGCTTCGGTAAAGAGGACCGGCGACGATCGGCACGCACAGGAACGCGACGATGCGGCGCCGGCGGCGCAGCACCAGGCAGAGGATCGGAAACGCAAGATAGAACACCTCCTCGACCGACAGCGACCACAGAATATTCATCGCGTAATTGAAATAGCCGACCTTCGCCATCAGCACGTTGTGCCAGAACGTCAGCACCGACAGCACCGCGACAAACGTGCTCGCGGTGTCCGGTTTGTCGACGAACGATCGCAGGCCGAGCGAGCCGAGCGCCACGATCGCGACGAGGACGAGCGCGAGGCTCGGCAAGATCCGCGACGCGCGATACGCGTAGAACGTCGCCGGCTCGATCGCGCCGAGCGAGCCGAAGCGCCGGATCGACGTCGACGTGATCAGGAACCCGGACGCGGCGAAAAACATCGTGACGCCGTAATTGCCGTTTCGCGCGGCGGCCTTGATCGCGTCCGACAGAAACGGCGAATCGATCGGCGTGACGTTCAGCCGGTACGTCAGATGGAAATGCAGGATCAGCACGAGCAGGATCGCGATGCCGCGCATCAGGTCGACGCCGTCGCTTCTTGTTTTCGATTCCATTGCTTCCGGATTCCATGCAGGTGTCGGCCGGCTTGCCGCGTGCGCCGGTTTTCTTCGATTTTTTCGGACTGCCACGAACCTGAACGCCGCCGCCGCACCGGCGCGCGCACGCCGAATCGCCTGCGTGATCACGCGCGTCGCCTGGATGCGATACGTTGCGATCGACGCCGAGCCCTCGTTCGAGGCGTCGAGAATCTTCATCCAGCAGGATTGAAAAAACGACCGTTTCAATTCCAATAATTTTGATGAGGAAAATTCCCTATCCCACTGTAATTGCTAACGTAATAGGCCGTTACTATAATCGTTCCAAAGCGGCAATCCAATAATTGGGGCGTCATGAAAACGACACCGTTTTCCTCGTTGAAAGCGATGTGCAGAACCGTACTTCGTCGATCGAAGTGGGCGGCGTTGCCGATCGCCCTCGCGTCCGCACTCGCCGTCCCGTCGTTCGACGCGCACGCGAATTCCGCCGTGCCGAAGCGGCATCCCGCCACGTTCGTGTTCATCAGGAAAGCGAGCTTTCATCCGCAATCGGCTCATGCGCCGCTCGCCACGCACCACGTAAAGGCCGGCCGCTACCGGCTGGCGAGCGGCGTGCACCGCATCGCGTTCTCGCCGCGCGCGCCGCTCGGCGCTCGCCCGTTCGAGCCGCGCGGCACGTCGCAACCGTTCGGACTCCGTTCGAACATCGCCTACATGATCGACCAGCACACCGGCGAAACGCTGTTCGAGCGAAATGCGCAATCAGTCGTGCCGATTGCGTCGGTGACGAAGCTGATGACCGCGATGGTCGTGCTCGATTCGAAGGCGCCGCTCGACGAGCGGATCGAAGTGACCGACGACGATCGCGACCAGGACAAGTTCACCGGCTCGCGCCTCGCGATCGGCTCGGCGCTGAGCCGCGACGACATGCTTCACATCGCGCTGATGGCGTCCGAGAATCGCGCGGCGGCGGCGCTGTCGCGCTACTACCCCGGCGGCCGCCCGGCATTCGTCGAAGCGATGAACCAGAAAGCGCGATCGCTCGGCATGGTCGACACGCATTTCGAGAATCCGACCGGGCTGTCGAAATACAACGTGTCGACCGCGCGCGATCTCGCGAAGATGGTCGAGGCGGCTTATCGATATCCGCTGATCCGCGACTATTCGACCGATCTGAAATACGAGGTCGACACGGGCCTGCGCACGCTCTACTACCACAGCACGAACATCCTGCTGCGCGACGCGGGCTGGAACATCAGCGTGCAGAAGACGGGCTATATCAAGGAGTCCGGCATTTGTCTCGTGATGCAGACGACGATCGACGGGCGCGATGTCGTGATGGTGCTGCTGGATTCCGCCGGGCGTCATTCCGATTTCTTCGACGCCGCGCGGCTGCGCGCGATGCTGACGACGGGCGGCGCGCGCGTGACGGAAGCGAATTCGGCGAACGGCGGCTGAGCCGGGGCGCGGAGCGCCGGAACGAGCGGGGCAGCGGGTTCGTCACGGGCGCGGTTCGCGAGTCGGCGCCCGGCGGCGAAACCGTTTCGTGACCGTGACGCGCGTCGCGCGGAACCGAACGATGCGGCGAGCGCGCCGCGCACCGCCGCTCAACGCGCTTCGGCAATGCCGCCGCATGCGCGAGCGCCGGCTCGCGCAACCCACGTTCGCCGCCCTGCGGCAGCCCGCTCCGATCGCCCTTCCGCTCGCGTTCCCCAACAGCCGGCCGCTCGCGCGTCTCACGCGCTCTTGCCGCGCCCGTCGAACGTCGCCCTGAATTGCGCGGCGAACCGGTCGACCTGATCGGCCGGCAGATGATTGACGCCCGCCGCGCGCTTTCGCCCGCCGCCCGTTGCGAAGCCTCGGCAAAAATCGTCCGCCCCGATCGCGTCGTTCTCGGGCACGCGCACGCTGACGACGTAGCCGCCGTCCGTCCTCGGACTCAGAATCGCCAGCGCGCACGCCGGATGCTCGCGCATGAGCTCGTTCGCGAGTACGCCGGTCACGCGGCGCGCCCAGCGCTCGGACGGCAGCACGAGCATCATCGCGCGGGACGTCGCCACCTCCGGGCGCACCGCGCGCGCTCGGCCCAGATCGTCTTCGTAACCGTCGCTCAGCACGCGCAGCACGTCGGTTCCGTCGATGAAGCCGAGTGGGTCCGCGAACGGCTGCATCGTCTCCGCCAATGCCGCGGGATCGAAATGCAGATCGTCGACGCGCTCGCCATATGCGTTGTAATTCAGGCACCGGCCGAGCCGCGCGTATTGCTCGAGCGCCGCCGGCTCGACGCGATGCGCGCGCGCAAGCGCTTCGCCGAGTTGCGGCAGCGCGTCGCCGAACGCCGCAACGATTGCCCAGCGCGCGTGACGCCCGTTCAGGAATCGGTCGACGATCGCGCTCGTGCAGACGTCGGCGGCGGTGTCGATGTACGCGTGGAAATTCGGATGGTCGGGCAGCGCGCCCGCGAAGTGGTGATCGAAGTAGCGCAGCCGCGCGCCGGCCGCGAGCAGCCGCTCGACGTCCGCGCGGTTCTGGTCGTGCGACACGTCGAGAACCGTGATCTCGTCGCCGGCGGCGGCCGACACGCGGTCCAGCAATCGAACGTCCCGCTTGACGCCCGTCACGAGCGTTCCGCCCGGCCCTTCGGCAAGACGCAGCTGCTGCAGCGCGCACAGGCCGTCCGCGTCGCCATTGAAGGCGAAGATCCGCGCGGGCGGCGGACGGCCGGCGTCGCGGCTCGCCGCGCCGTCCGCCGTTTCGTGGAGGGCCGCTTGCGGGCCTCGATGCCCGCCGCGTGCGATTCCGAAATTCGACATGGGTCTCCAGAAAGCGATCGATCGGTGTTCGAAGTGCTTCGCCGGGATGAAGCGTGGCCTATGCATGAAGTGACGAGGAGGGCCCCGTTCGACGTTCGACGTCAGGCTTCGGCTTCGGCTTCGGCTTCGGCTTCGGCTTCGGCTTCGGCTTCGGCTTCGGCTTCGGCTTCGGCTTCGGCTTCGGCTTCGGCTTCGGCTTCGGCAGGCCGATTATCCCTGCTCGATGCTCGAAGCGCGATGCGCGCACTCACAGTTCATCGCGCCTCGCATGACGAATCGAAGCGCCGCGATTGTATCGTTTCGCCGTCGATCAACCGCTTCGCTGCACGAAACGCCGCACCGCTACGTCGCGCGCCGCGTGCCTCGCCGGCCGCGCCGCACGGCCAGCCACCGCCGCGACCACGACCTCGCCTCCGCCTCGACCAACGCCGGCCCCGTCACGCCACTGCCCGCGCAACGCCCGTTGTCCGCCGCGCTCGAAGCTTCATCTTAGGCCGGCGCCCGATCCGAACCAAGCCCGCGTCAAGACGCAAAGGGCGCGCGGCCGGCCGCCTCTTCCGCCAGCCGTCTCCGGCCTCCATTCGCTCATGCAGCCGTCGGCGCCTCCGTTAAATACCGCGCGACATGTCCCATCGCCCGCGACACATACGCCTCCTTCTCGCCGACCGGCGCGACGTAATGCAGCGCACGCTCCGCGGCTTCCCGCCCGTCGAGGCGCGCGATGATCCACGCGGCCAGGTACTGCGACGCGAGGCAACCGCCAGCCGTCGCAACGTTGCCGCGCGCGAAGAACGGCTGATTCAGCACGTCGACGCCGGCCTCCTGCGCCCACGGCTTCGTCGTGAGATCGGTGCACGCCGGCAAGCCGTCGAGCACCCCGAGCTTCGCGAGCACGAGCGTGCCCGAGCATTGCGCGCCGAGTAGCTGCCGCGACGGATCGAGCCGCAGTTGCGCGAGCAGCGCGTCGTCGGCCACGACTTCGCGCGTGCGCACGCCGCTGCCGACGAGCACCGCATCGGCGTCGCTCGCGTCGCGCAGCGACGCCTGCGCGTCGATCTCGACGCCGTTCATCGACCTCACGCGCGCGGTCGGGCTCGCGATCGACACGCTCCAGCCCCGCGTCTTCACACAGTTGAGAATGCCGAGCGCGATCAGCGAATCGAGCTCGTTGAAGCCTTCGAAAGTGAGAATGGCGATATGCATGAAGTCGTCTCCGTCAGTGATCGATTGCGACGACGCATCGTATGCCCGAGAATCACTACAATCAAATAATTGTCATGGATACATCGGTATGGCCCGCGCCCGTTACAAACGCCTCGTCGACGCACTTGCCTCCGACATTCGCTCGGGCCGCCTGCCGCCCGGCACGCGCCTGCCGACCCATCGCAAGCTCGCGGCCGCAGAAGGGCTCGCGCTCGTCACAGCCACGCGCGTCTACGCGGAACTCGAAGCGATGGGGCTCGTCAGCGGCGAAGCCGGCCGCGGCACGTTCGTGCGGGAAACCGCGCTGCCGCGCGTGCTCGGCGTCGACCAGCACGCGGCCGCCTCCGGCGTCGTCGATCTCGGCTTCAACTATCCGTCGCTGCCCGAGCAGACCGAGCTGCTGCGAAGCGCGCTGCGGCAGCTCGCATCGTCGGGCGACCTCGATGCGCTGCTGCGCTACCAGCCGCACGGCGGGCGGTGGCACGAGCGCGCCTCCGTCGCGCGCCATCTCGCGTGCCGCGGGCTGTCGGTCGACGCCGAGCAGGTGACGATCGTGAGCGGGGCTCAGCACGGGCTCGCCGTGACGGCGATGGCGCTGTTGCAGCCCGGCGATGTCGTCGCCGCCGACGCGCTGACCTATCCGGGCTTCAAGGTCGTCGCGAACGCGCAGCGCCTCGAGCTCGCGCCGATTCCGGCGTCCGGCCAGGGCCCCGACCTCGACGCGCTCGCGCGGCTGTGCGAAACGCGCCGGGTGCGCGCGGTGTACACGATGCCGACGCTGCACAATCCGCTCGGCTGGGTGATGAGCGCGCATCGCAGGCGGCGGCTCGTCGCGATCGCGCGCCACCACGGGCTGATGATCATCGAGGACGCCGCGTACGCGTTTCTCGCCGGCGATCCGCCCGCGCCGATCGCGGCGCTCGCGCCGGAGGCGACCGTCTACGTGTCCGGGCTGTCGAAGAACGTCGCGACCGGGCTGCGCGTCGGTTTCGTCGCGGCGCCCGTGCAGTGGGTGCCGGCGATCGAGCGCGCGATCCGCGGCACCACGTGGAACACGCCCGGCGTGATGACGGCGATCGCATGCGGCTGGCTCGACGACGGAACCGTCGCGCGCCTCGAGGCCGACAAGCGCCGCGATGCGGCGGCGCGGCAGGCCATCGCGACCGACGCGCTCGCGGGGCTGCGCTGCGTTCGTCATCCGGCATCGTATTTCGTGTGGCTGCCGCTCGCCGACGAAGCGCGGGCCGATCAGGTCGCGATGGCGCTGATGCGCGAGCAGGTGTCGGTGTCGACCGCCGAGCCGTTCGCGACGTCCGCGCACGTGCCGCATGCGATCCGCGTCGCGCTCGGGTCCGTCGATCCGGAAACGCTGCGCGACGCGCTGCGCAAGGTGAGGCGAGTCATCGGCGAATATTCTTTTTAGGACCCGGAAGAGCGCCGGACGGAACGGCGGTCGGGCCGACAAAGCACGCGCCGGTCGCGGATACGCGAGCGACCGCCGCACCGTGCGAACACTTGACCGCGCGGCGACGAACGCGATCGGAAGCGGCCCCGAACCGCCCGGCGGCGAGCGCCTTTGCCTTTGCCTTTGCCTTTGCCTTTGCCTTTGCCTTTGCCTTTGCCTTTGCCTTTGCCGTCTGCCGTCTGCCGTTTGCCGCGCTGCCGTGACGATCGGCGAGAGACGCCTGTTCAGGCGCGCGGCCCGGCGGTCGGTTCGCCGTCGTCTCGGGAACACGCCAGCCGGTTCAGCCGAGCGGGAAAACTTCGGTAACGCGCGGCTTCGTCGGCACACCCGAGCGGCGCTGGGCCGAAGACGATCAAGCCACAATGAGAAGAGGAGCGATTGAATGGCGGCTCACCGCTTGGATCGGTGTCCCGCTTCCGGGCCGCTTGTGTCTGGGCCGCCATTCAATCGCCCCTCTTCTCATTGCCTGCCCGCACGCAAACTCAGCATGCGCTCGCCGGCCGAGCCCACGACGAAGCGCGCCCGCCTCGCGCGCGCCGCGTGTGCCTACAACGCTTCCTCGATGCGCTGCTCGCCGGTCTCGCGAACCGAGAGCGCGTCGCCGATCGCATAGAAGTGGCCGCCCGCGACGTGATGCAGGCTCCGCCACGCCGGCTCCGCTTGTTCGAATTGCCAATGCCCGTCCTTGAACGCGCGCGTATCGGACCATGCGGCTACGACCTCGCCGATGAACAGGTCGTAGGCCTGCTGGTTATGCGGCTCCGGCACGAGCCTGCACGCGAGCCACGCGGAGCAGCCCGCGACGAAAGGCACGTCGTGGCCGTCGATCGAAAACAGCTGCACGCCGGCACGCTGCAGCTTGTCCGGCTGGTCCGACAGGCTATGGCTGCCGACCTCGTGCGTAAGTCGCAACTGCGCCGCCGTCGGCACCTGGACGACGAAGCCACCGCCCTTCTCGATGAGCTCGCGCGTTTTCGTCGCCTTGTCGAGCACCACCGTCAGCTTCGGCGGCGAGAAATCCAGCGCGCACGCCCATGCCGCCGCCATTACGTTGTCCACGCCGTCGTGGCGCGCGGACACGAGCACCGTCGGACCGTGATTGATGAGTCGATAAGCTTTTTTCAGCTCGACCGCAGCGATATGACTGTCCATTCAGACTCCACAAAGAAAATTGCCACGGGATGATGCCGGGCGGGTTGCAACCGTTCGGACGTGATCGATTCGCCGACGCCGCGTGCTTGGCGCCGCGCGCCTCACGCCACATACCTCATGCCACACGCTGCGCACCGCACGCCGCGCGCCCGGAGCGCGTTGCTTGCCATGCGTCGCCGATGCGCCGACGGCCTCGCTTCGATGCGGTCGCCATGCGCATCGCATCCATCGCTTCCAACCTCGCCTGCGCCGCCCAAGCGACGGCGGCGAGCCGACCGACATGCACTTGCAAGCGCGGCGCGACGCAACGGCCACCGATCGGCTCGACGATGCGTCTTTCGACGCCGACGCCGACGCCCGTAACCCGTAACCCATCGCTCATCGTCCATCGCCCGACGACTACCGGCAGCGCTCGCACAAGCGCAAGGATAGCGTTCGTTAGCCGTCTTCGCTGACGGCGCCCGTGGCGCGCAAGCGCCACCGGCCGACGTTCGGGCCGACGTGCGTGGCGGTCAGGTCAATCGATCGGACGCCACGACATGCCCGCCCGGCTCCGGAACCAGCGCCGCCTCGATCAGTGCGCGGGCGATCCGCGGCGCCGGGTTGATCCGCCAGCCGCGCGGCAGCAGCGGCCCGAGCAGCGTCAGCGCGAGCACCGCGGCCCGCTCGCCGGCGCGAAACTCGCCGCGCTGCCCACCGATCAGCCCCGGCCGCACCGCGGTGAATGAAGCGAAGCCGAGACCGGCCAGATCCCGCTCCAGTTCGCCCTTCACGCGGTTGTAGAAGAAGCGCGACGACGGATCGGCGCCGACGGCCGAATTGAGCACGTAGGTCGGCGTGCCGTGCTGCCGCGCGATGCGCGCGACCGCGAGCGGATAGTCGTGATCGACGCGCCTGAACGCGGGCCGGGAGCCCGCGGCGCGCATCGTCGTGCCGAGCGTGCAGATCACCGCGTCCGCGCGCCACCACGGCGCGTCGTCGGGCAGGCGATCGAAGTCGACGCGCGGCGCGTGCAGCTTCGGATGTGCAGGCAGCGCGCGGCGCGCGAGCGCCACCACGCCGTCGACACGCGGATCGGCAAGCGCCAGGTCCAGCACGTGTCGGCCGACGAGCCCGGTCGATCCGACGAGAAGCAGCTTCATCCTGAATTCCTCGGTGCGTGGCGTGCATCGGCGACGACGGCGGCCTTGCCACATCGCCCGGCGATTCTCTTGCCGGGCGGCTGGCCATGCCGTCGCCCGTCGCGCCGATGCATTCCGTTCCGTTGCTCGAACGCCCGGCGCGAAGCCGGACGACCGTTCCAGGTGTTCGTGTCCGTTGCCGCCCGGACGATCGACGCCAGAAACGCAGGATAAGGGATTTTGAACTGTGTGCAGCGATTCGGATCGAACGTCGAAAATCGGCCGGCAAGTCCTGCGCGAGCCGTATCGAGAAGAACGGCATCGCCGCGATTTCGCCGATCGAAAGCGGCTTGCGCCGACGAATCTGCGGCGCGAGCGAAAGAAGAGATCAAGATCGATCGCGCCAAGCGCCTCGACGTTGTGGCGAATCGACAAGCGAAAGCCCAACGAGTTCGCACGTTGATTGACCATTGCCGACGCGCGCGCAACGCGCTCACAATCGAAACGGATCGGCACGCGGTTGCCTTGCGCATGATACGAGCGCCGGATGCTCGGCTCGGCCGCCGCACGGGACAACTTCCGCTATCTTGCAGCGGCGACGTAGCCGCCGCCGAACCAAAACGATTGTTCCCTGCCTGGCGGGCCGTCGTCCGTCGGCATCCGAACGCATTCGACAACGTGCGGGAATCACACGACATGGCTATCCCACAAACCAGGCAGGAATTGCTGGATGCGATCCGCACCACTTACGAAAAGCTGGCGGCGGACCTTGCCGGCGTGCCGCCGGAACGCGCACGTGAGGCTACCCTGGAAGGCCACGCACGAGGCACGCGGATGAGCGCGGCCGATCTGGTGGCCTACCTGATCGGCTGGAACCAGTTGGTGCTGAAATGGTGCGACGCCAGCGCGCACGGCCGGCCGGTGGATTTTCCCGATACCGGGTACAAGTGGAACGAACTGGGGCGCCTGGCACAGAAGTTCTATGCCGATCATGCCCATGACGACTATCCCGGCTTGCTGCACCGGTTCGCCGACGTGCACGCGCGCATCGTGTCGCTCGTCGAGCGGGAAACCGACGAATCTCTGTATGGCGCGCGCTGGTACGAGAAATACACGCTGGGACGGATGATCCAATTCAATACGTCGTCGCCGTATGCCAATGCGCGCGCGCGTTTGCGCAAGTGGAAGAAAGCCCATGGGATCACCTGACGGCGAATTTCTCGGAAGGTCGCGGCCGGCATGGGCTGCTGCAATGCGATGCGATGCGATGCAGATTTTCGACATCGAACGATACGACGCCCCCGTTTCCGACATGTTTTACGCCCGTCACCGCGAAAGTCGTCGTGCGCCGTTTTGGCGGAATCGCCATGCCGAGCCACGCGACCGCGCGCCTTCGTCACCGCAAGCGCTTCAAGGCTCCGAAGCTCCGTGAACAAGTGATGAACGAACAGCTGCCCATCGCCGGAATGTTCGTCATTCAAAATTTCGCTCATTCCGCTCAGTCCGGCTCCCCCGAATTCGAACGCGCTATCTCGCACACGATTCAAAAAAAGCGCCGCCCCAGCGACGAAATCATCAAGCAAAACAACATCCTCGATTAACGCCACATCTCACCCACCCGCACCCCAATTCCTCTCCGCGTCGAATTGACCTGCGGCGGGATTTTGTAGCCAATCAGGCAGTGAGTTTCGCGTCGATATTATCGGAATCCAACCAGGCTCGACGGACCGTGGCCGGAGGTTGATAGCGATGCGCGTTATGAGGCCGGCGCTCGTTGTAGAACTGCCGCCAGCGTTCGATGAGTACCTTGGCCTCGGCACGGCTGCGGAACCATTCCCGGTTCAGCAATTCGTCACGCAGCTTGCCGTTAAAGCTCTCGACGAACCCGTTTTGCCACGGACTGCCAGGCGCGATGAAGGCCGGACCGATTGCAGCGTCTCGCAGCCAGCGCATGACCTTGGCAGCAGTAAATTCAGCGCCGTTGTTAGACCGAACGAATGCGGGCTTGCCGTACAGCCGCATCAGTCGCGACAGCGTCAAGATCACATCCTGCGACCGCAAGCTGGCACCGACTTCGATCGCCAGGCATTCGCGAGTGTATTCATCGATCACGCAAAGCATCTTCAACGCCCGCCCGTCGCCGCGTCGACGGGGACTGCACTCTACGGCCTCTCGTCCCTCCCCCTCAGCAGCTACGCGGCGGCTGCGTCTATCGTGTTGTCGGTCTTCTACATATGGGGCTCACTGCCCCGAGTCGCACGGACTGCCGTAGCGCTCAAGCGCGGCGTGCTCGATAAGGACTGGTCACCTTGTTCCGACCTTCGGTTCACGGGAGCTTGGCAGCCTCAAGCGAAACGATTTCCGGGACTGGCTGGACAAGATGGAATGTACAAACAAACGTCTTGCCAACATCCAGAGTGTTGTACGGAAGGCACTCGAAGACGCGGTACAGGATGAGTTGTTGACCGCCAATCCCCTCCACGGGTGGACATACCGGAAGAAGGAGGCACCGAAGGAGGAGGACGACGTAGACCCATTCACTGCGGACGAGCAACGGGAAATTGTCGCAGCCATGCCTCCACAGGCGGCAAATATGTTTCGGTTCGCGTTTTGGACCGGGCTACGTACTTCGGAGCTTGTCGCGCTCAATTGGACGGACATCGATTGGAAGCGCGGCGTGATAGTCGTCAAACGGGCATTGACCCAGACCGCAAAGGAGGCAGAGGACACGAAGACACGTTCAAGTCGCCGGGAGGTAAAGCTCTTGCCGCCTGCCATGTCTGCGCTAGTCGCCCAAAAGGCTCACACGTATCTACAAGGCCGGGAAGTATTCCAGGACCCGCGAAACGATGCTCGATGGTCCGGGGACTCCCCCATCCGGATAGTGTGGACTCGGGGACTAAAGAAGGCACAGGTCAAGTACAGAAAGCCTTACCAGACACGCCATACATACGCATCTATGATGCTCTCCGCTGGGGAGCATCCAATGTGGGTAGCTCGCCAAATGGGCCATTCGAACCAGAACACAACCGTTCGAATCTACGCTAGGTGGATGCCTACGGCGGACCCCGATGCGGGCGGAAAAGCAGTGGAGAAGTTTGCGGAATCGACGTTGCGATTAAGTTGCGATTCCGTACAGAAAACAGCAGGAAATCAAGGCAATTAATCGCCACCCGCTTCGCCAAGCACTTGAATTATAAAGGAATTCTGGCGGAGAGAGGGGGATTCGAACCCCCGATAGGCTTTCACCTATACACGCTTTCCAGGCGTGCGACTTAAACCACTCATCCATCTCTCCGGAAGACGGCAAGTATAGCAAATTCCGGAACCGCACCGCCACCCCTTGGCAAAACCCGCGTCACGGATGCCGGATGTAGTCGACGAGCGCGTTCGTATAGGCGTCCGGCCGCCGATCCAGCAGGCTCACGGCGATCGCCGTCGCAAACCCGGCCGGCACGCCGAACACGCCGGAACTGATCGGCTCGATGCCGAACCAGCTCGGTCCCGCAAAGCCCGTGATCTGCGTGAAGAGCGGATACGTCGACACGATGTAATAAACGCATACGCCCAGCCCCGTCACCATCCCCGCCACCGCGCCGCGCGTCGTCGTGCGCTTCCAGAACACGCCGAGCACGAGCACCGGGAAAAAGCTCGATGCCGCGAGCGAAAACGCCGCCCCGACGAGAAACAGGATCTTCCCGGTATTCAGCGACGCGACATACGACGCGAACAGCGCGACGCCGAGCAGCAGCACCTTCGAAATCGTCACGCGCCGCTGGCTCGACGCGTCTGGCGCGACCATGTGGTAGTAGACGTCGTGCGACAGCGCGTTCGCGATCGTCAGCAGCAGCCCGTCCGCCGTCGACAGCGCCGCGGCAAGCGCACCCGCCGCGATCAGCCCCGACACGACGTACGGCAGCCCCGCAATCTCCGGCGCCGCGAGCACGACGATGTCGGGCTGCATCTGGATCTCGGACCAGTGGACGATGCCGTCGCGCAATTGATCGACGACGCTGATGAGCCCCGGCTCGAATCGATGCCATTGCGTGATCCATGCGGGCAGATCGGCGAACGGCCGCCCCACCAGGTTCGTCAGGATCTCGTATTTGATCAGCACCGCGAGCACCGGCACCGTCAGGTAGAACAGCGCGATGAAGAACAACGTCCAGCCGACCGAGCGCCGCGCGGATGCGACCGACGTCGTCGTGTTGTAGCGCGTCAGGATGTGCGGCAGGCTCGCCGTGCCGAGCGACAGGCACAGCAGCAGCGCGAGGAAGTTGCGCTCGCGCGGCCGGCGGTCGTCGTCGCTCGCGGCCGGAAACGGCTCGTGCATCGGCACCGGATCGGCCGCGCGCGCGAGCAGATCGTCGCGCGCCTGCTCCCACGCAATCCGCGCCGCCGCCGAATCGCGCGGAAATTCGGCGAGCTCGCGCTCGCGCTGGTTGATCTCGCGCAGCGGCCCGTTGTGCCGGCGCAGCGCGGCCACTTCTGCCACGAGCCGCGCGCGCGCGTCGTCGTACGACGCCGGCAGCCTATCGAGCTGCGCCTGGATCTCGGCCGCCTGCCGGCGATACGCGTCGCGCACCTGCCGCTCCTGCGGCGCGTCGCGCATCTGCGCCTCGAGCTTTTCGGCGCGCGACATCAGATGGCCGTAATTGAACTGCGGCACGGGCCCGAGGCCGTTCTTCATCGAGATCAGCGAAACCGGCAGCAGGAACGCGATGATCAGGATGATGTACTGCGCGACCTGCGTCCACGTGACCGCGCGCATCCCGCCGAGAAACGAGCAAACGAGAATCCCCGCCAGTCCGCAGAAGATGCCGATCGAGAAATCGACGCCGATGAAGCGCGTCGCGATGAGGCCGATGCCCTGTATCTGCGCGACGAGGTAGACGAACGAGCACAGGATCGCGGCGATCGCCGCAAGCGCCCTCACGAGCGTGCTCGAGAAGCGCGTGCCGAGGAAATCGGGAATCGTGTAGCGCGCGAGCTTGCGCACGTAAGGCGCGAGCAGGAACGCGACAAGGCAGAAGCCGCCCGTCCAGCCCATCAAGTACGCGAGCGCGTCGTAGCCGGTCGCGTACAGCGAGCCCGCGAGGCCGATGAACGAGGCGGCGGAGAGCCAGTCGGCGGCGGTCGCCATGCCGTTGAACGCGGACGGCACGCGCCGCCCGGCGACGTAGTATTCGACGAGATCCGACGTTCGCGACAGCAGCCCGATCACCGCATACACCGCGATCGGCACGAACAGGAACACGTAGCCGATCCACACGCCCGGTCCGGTCGCGCGCTCGATCCGCCAGAGCAGCAGCACGAACGCGACGAAGCCGATCGTGTATAGCGCATACGCCCGAACCAGCCGATTCGTCAGCATGCGTCGGCGTCCGTCGGATGCGGATGGGCGTCGTCACGCTTCGCCTCGCCCGCACACGCGTCGTAGTCGCGCCGCAGGATTCGGTCGGCGCGCTGCATCAGCACGATGTAGACGGCGATCAACGCGAGATAGACGAGAATCGCGCCTTGCGCGCCGACGTAGAACGGCAGGCTGAAACCGGCGAAGCGCAGAGGCTCGAGCGCCGGCGCGAAGAGCGGCACGATGAACGATACGATGCAGCCGATCGTCATCAACACGGCGATCAGCGCGACGTTGAAACGCCAGTAGCGCGCGTGTGCGCGCGCGAGCCGTGCCGGCACGAACGGCGGCTCGGCGGTATGCGTCGGCGTCGGCGTCGGCGAAGAAGAACCTGAAGAAGAAGCGGCCATGCGCTTGTGTAACAAAAAGCCCCTGCGCGGGCAATCGGGATTGCCGCGCAGGGGCTCGCGCGGCGCGCACTCAATCGCGCGCCGCGCGTCGCACGCGTTTAGCGCACTTCGGCGAGCTGTTCGAGGATCGCGGGGTTCTCGAGCGTCGACGTGTCCTGCGTGATCGCCTCGCCCTTCGCGAGCGAGCGCAGCAGGCGCCGCATGATCTTGCCCGAGCGCGTCTTCGGCAGGTTGTCGCCGAAGCGGATGTCCTTCGGCTTCGCGATCGGCCCGATCTCCTTGCCGACCCAGTCGCGCAGCGCCTTCGCGAGCGTGGCCGCCTCTTCGCCTTCCGGACGCGAGCGCTTGAGCACGACGAACGCGACGACCGCCTCGCCCGTCGTGTCGTCCGGCCGGCCGACGACCGCCGCTTCCGCGACGAGCTCGTGCGACACGAGCGCCGACTCGATCTCCATCGTGCCGAGCCGGTGTCCGGACACGTTCAGCACGTCGTCGATGCGGCCCATGATCGTGAAGTAGCCGGTTTCCTTGTCACGCACGGTGCCGTCGCCCGCCAGATACAGGCTGCCGCCGAGCTCGGCGGGGTAGTAGCTCTTCTTGAAGCGGTCCGGGTCGCCCCAGATCGTGCGCGCCAGCGCCGGCCACGGGCGCTTGACGACGAGAATGCCGCCCTGCCCGTTCGGCACGTCCTGCCCCGTTTCGTCGACGACGGCGGCCATGATGCCCGGCAGCGGCAGCGTGCACGAGCCCGGCACGGTCGGCGTCGCGCCGGGGAGCGGCGTGATCATGTGGCCGCCCGTTTCGGTCTGCCACCACGTATCGACGATCGGGCAGCGTTCCTGGCCGACGTGCTTGTGATACCAGATCCACGCTTCCGGATTGATCGGCTCGCCGACCGTGCCGATGATACGCAGGCTCGACAGATCGTAGCTCTTCGGATGCACGTGGACGTCGGCTTCGGCGGCCTTGATCAGCGAGCGGATCGCGGTCGGCGCGGTGTAGAACACGGACACCTTGTGGTCGCCGATCATCTTCCAAAAGCGGCCGGCGTTCGGATACGTCGGCACGCCCTCGAACACGACTTGCGTCGCGCCCACGGCGAGCGGGCCGTACGTGATGTACGAGTGGCCCGTGACCCAACCGATGTCGGCCGTGCACCAGAACACGTCGGTCGGCTTCCAGTCGAACGTCCATTTCATCGTCTGCGCGGCCCACAGCAGGTAGCCGCCCGTGCTGTGCTGCACGCCCTTCGGCTTGCCGGTCGAGCCGGACGTATACAGGATGAAGAGCGGATGCTCGGCGCCGACCCACTCGGGCTCGCACTGGTCGGCCTCGTTCGCGACGATTTCGTGCATCCAGACGTCGCGGCCTTCGTGCCAGTCGACCCGGCCGCCCGTGCGGCGATAGACGACGACGGTCTTCACCGCGTCGCAGCCGCCCATCGCGAGCGCCTCGTCGGCGATGCTCTTGAGCGGCAGCGTCTTGCCGCCGCGCATCTGCTCGTCGGCGGTGACGAGCGCGGTCGCGCCGACGTCGACGATGCGCTCGTGCAGCGATTTCGACGAAAAGCCGCCGAACACGACCGAGTGCGTCGCGCCGATCCGCGCGCACGCCTGCATCGCGACGATGCCCTCGACCGACATCGGGATGTAGATGACGACGCGGTCGCCGCGGCCGACGCCGCGCCTCTTCAGCGCGTTCGCGAAGCGCGAGACGCGCGCGAGCAGATCGGCGTAGGTGACGCGCGTGACGGTGCCGTCGTCGGCCTCGAAGATCACCGCGACGCGCTCGCCGAGGCCGGCGGCGACGTGGCGGTCGAGACAGTTGTACGACGCGTTCAGCTCGCCGTCCTCGAACCACTTGTAGAACGGCGCGTTCGTCTCGTCGAGCACCTTGCCGAACGGCTTGCGCCATTCGAGCGTCTCGCGCGCGAGGCGCGCCCAGAATCCTTCGTAATCGCGCTCAGCCTCTTCGACGAGCGCCCGATAAGCCGCCATGCTGGAAATGGCCGCCGCCTTCTCCACTGCGGCGGGCGGCGCGAACTGGCGGCGTTCGTGCAGAACCGATTCAATCGCAGACATCGACTACCCCTTGGTGAACATGGAATCCACTACACACTACATGCCGGCGCGATCGGGCGCGCCGTGTCTAATTCGGCGCGCAATGCGCCTGTCTCCCACCCTGCGCGCCGCATGCGGCTCACGCGGCGCGCGATGCTGCATCGCACCACGCCAACCGGCCGCGGCGAAGCGATGCAGACGTTTCACGATAAGCGCCGGAACTTACCCGTCACTTACGCGACGAGCGCGCCGATGCTGCTTTACGCTAGCTTTCACGCGACCCTACAATGCTAACTAACTCGTCGCCCGGATTCCAGCTTGAATCGCTACGCCCTCTTTCTCATCGTGTCGATGTTGCTCGTCGGCAGCAACGTCGGCATCGGCAAATCGATCGTCGCCTTCGTTCCCGTCGCCATTCTCGCCACGCTGCGCTTCGTCATCGCGAACGCGGTGCTCTGGCCGCTCTTCAGCCCGGTCAAGATGCGCACCGTCAAGCGCGGCGAGTGGCTGAACCTGTTCCTGCAGGCGTTCTTCGGCACGTTCATGTTCACGCTGCTGATGCTCAACGGCGTGCAGCGCACGAGCGCCGTCGCGGCGGGCGTCATCACGAGCACGATTCCGGCCGTCGTCGCGCTGTTCGCGTGGCTCTTCCTGCGCGAGAAACCGAACGGGCGTGCGCTCGTGTCGATCGCGCTCGCGATCGTCGGCGTCGTGACGATCAATCTCGCGAACAGCGGCGCGAGCGAAGGCGGCGGCCACGCGAGCTCGCTCTCGGGCAATCTGCTGATGCTCGGCGCGGTCTGCTGCGAGTCGATCTACGTGATCCTGTCGCGGCGCCTCACGCAAACGCTCGCGCCGATCGACATCTGCGCGTACACGCACCTGTTCGGCCTGCTGCTGATGCTGCCGCTCGGCGCGGGCGCGCTCTGGCATTTCGACTACGCGAGCGTGCCGGCGGGCATCTGGGCGCTCGTCGTCTGGTACGGCCTGTCGGCGAGCATCTTCTCGTTCTGGCTGTGGATGAAGGGCATCCGCCACGTGCCGGGCAGCCTCGCCGGCGTGTTCAGCGCGGTGCTGCCGATCTCGGCCGCGATTTACGGCATCCTGTTCCTCGGCGAACGGCCGACGCTCGCGCACGGCTTCGCGCTCGCGTGCGTGGTGACGGGGATCGTGCTCGCGAGCCTGCGCGTGCGGCGCTCGCCGCCCGTCTCGCCCTGAGCGAGCGCCGCGCGGGCGGCGCGCCGTCCGTGCGACGAAGCACCTTTACCGCTGCAAGCGCACCGCGCACACACCGCACCACACGACATTCGCACCGCGCACGCGCTCGGCGCGCCGCCGGCGGGCGCGTCGAGCGCGCCTGGCCGCGATGCTGCGCCGCTGCAAGCGGTCCGGCCGACGCGTTACAATAACGCGCTTTTTTTCAAAAACGTTCCATATCCCCGCGTCCCCGCTTCGCCCGACCATGTCCGCCGCCCCAACCGATCCGCGCCCCGCCCGCCCGGCCCGCCGCAAGATGCGCCCGCTGCCCGCCGTCATCTTCATGAGCCGCTGGCTGCAAGTGCCCCTTTATCTGGGCCTGATCGTCGCGCAGGCGATCTACGTGTTCCTGTTCCTGAAGGAAGTCTGGCACCTGCTGTCGCACGCGGCCGGCCTCGACGAGACAAACATCATGCTCGCCGTGCTCGGCCTGATCGACGTGGTGATGATCTCGAACCTGCTCATCATGGTGATCGTCGGCGGATATGAAACGTTCGTGTCGCGCCTCGGCGTCGAGGGCCACCCCGACGAACCGGAATGGCTCGACCACGTGAACGCGGGCGTGCTGAAAGTGAAGCTGTCGATGGCGCTCATCAGCATCTCGTCGATCCACCTGCTGAAGACGTTCATCAATCCGGACCAGCACACGGTGCACGCGATCATGTGGCAGGTGCTGATCCACGTCGCGTTCCTCGTGTCGGCGCTCGTGATGGCATGGGTCGACCGCCTGACGACGCACACGCACCCCGAGCATTACCACGAAGCGCCGGCGCAGCCGTCGGCGCCGCGCGAGCCGGCGCAACAGTCGGCCTGAGTCGATTCCCATACCCACAGTCCTCACAGAGTCTCAGCCATGACCGTCATCAAACAGGAAGACCTGATCCAGAGCATCGCGGATTCGCTGCAGTACATCAGCTACTACCACCCGCTCGACTACATCGAGGCGCTCGGCCGCGCATACGAGCTCGAGGAAAGCCCGGCCGCGAAAGACGCGATCGCGCAGATCCTGACGAACAGCCGCATGTGCGCGGAAGGCCGCCGCCCGATCTGCCAGGACACGGGTATCGTCACGATCTTCGTGAAGGTCGGCATGGACGTGCGCTGGGCAAGTGAAAACGGCGGCGCGACGATGAGCGTCACCGACATGATCAACGAGGGCGTGCGCCGCGGCTACACGCATCCGGACAACGTGCTGCGCGCATCGATCGTGAATCCGCCCGAAGGCGCGCGCAAGAACACGAAGGACAACACGCCGGCCGTGATCCACTACGAGATCGTGCCGGGCGACAAGGTCGACGTGCAGGTCGCGGCGAAGGGCGGCGGCTCGGAAAACAAGTCGAAGTTCGTGATGCTGAACCCGTCCGACTCGATCGTCGACTGGGTGCTGAAGACCGTGCCGACGATGGGCGCGGGCTGGTGCCCGCCCGGCATGCTCGGGATCGGCATCGGCGGCACCGCCGAGAAAGCGATGCTGATGGCGAAGGAATCGCTGATGGAGCCGATCGACATCCAGGAGATCATCGCGCGCGGGCCGAAGGACTGGGTCGAGGAACTGCGCGTCGAGCTGCACGAGAAGGTCAACGCGCTCGGCATCGGCGCGCAGGGTCTCGGCGGTCTGGCGACCGTGCTCGACGTGAAGATCATGGCCGCGCCGACGCACGCGGCGTCGAAGCCGGTCGCGCTGATCCCGAACTGCGCGGCCACGCGCCACGCGCACTTCGTGCTCGACGGCTCGGGCCCGGCCAAGCTTGAAGCGCCGTCGCTCGACGCGTGGCCGAAGGTCCAGTGGGAACCGAACACCGAAACCAGCAAGCGCGTCGATCTGAACGCGCTGACGCCGGAAGAAGTCGCCAGCTGGGCGCCGGGCCAGACGCTGCTGCTGTCGGGCAAGATGCTCACGGGCCGCGACGCCGCGCACAAGCGCATCGCCGACATGCTGGCCGCGGGCGAGAAGCTGCCCGTCGATTTCACGAACCGCGTGATCTACTACGTCGGCCCGGTCGATCCGGTGCGCGACGAAGTGGTCGGCCCGGCCGGCCCGACGACGGCCACGCGCATGGACAAGTTCACCGAGACGATGCTCGCGCAGACGGGCCTCATCTCGATGGTCGGCAAGGCCGAGCGCGGCCCGGTGGCGATCGACGCGATCAAGAAGCACAAGGCGGCTTACCTGATGGCGGTCGGCGGCGCGGCGTATCTCGTGTCGAAGGCGATCCGCGGCGCGAAGGTGCTCGCATTCGAGGATCTCGGCATGGAAGCGATCTACGAGTTCGACGTGCAGGACATGCCGGTGACGGTCGCCGTCGATTCGCAAGGCACGTCGGTCCACCAAACGGGGCCGAAGGAATGGCAGGCGAAAATCGGCAAGATTCCTGTCGCGAACGCGTAAATAAGAATGATTTTCAGGCCGGATTTCAATCCGGCCTTTTCGATGCGGCGAATTCGTTCACCTTTCGGATTTCGAACGAATTCGCCCTTGGCTTTTCAGGAACGAGCGTTTATCGTTCAGAAATTCAAGCCCCCACACGTCACAAGGAACGAACATGCAAGGCGATAAGAAAGTCATCGAATATCTGAACGCCCAGTTGAAGAACGAACTGACCGCGATCAATCAATATTTCCTGCATGCGCGGATGTACAAGCATTGGGGTCTCGAAAAACTCGGCAAGCACGAATACGACGAATCGATCGGCGAAATGAAGCACGCGGATTGGCTGATCGAGCGCGTGTTCATGCTCGACGGCCTGCCGAACCTGCAGGATCTGCACAAGCTGCTGATCGGCGAGGAAACCGAGGAAATCCTGAAATGCGATCTGAAGCTCGAGCAGATATCGCAGTCGACGTGCAAGGAAGCGATCGCATATTGCGAATCGGTGCGTGATTACGTGTCGCGCGAAATCTTCGAGAAGATCCTCGACGATACCGAAGAGCACATCGACTGGCTCGAAACGCAAATCGACCTGATCGGCAAGGTCGGCATTCAGAACTATCAGCAGTCGATGATGGGCTCGCCGGAGTAATTCCTCCCGTTCGATTTCTATTCGATCCACGCTCGCTCGCCGACATGACGCCGCCGCCCGCATCCGATTTCCGCGCATCGCCCGCCCATGCGCCGATCGGCATCTTCGATTCGGGGCTCGGCGGCCTGTCGGTGCTGCGCGCGGTGCGCGAGCGGCTGCCCGACGAGGCGCTCGTCTACGTCGCGGATTCCCGTCATGCGCCGTACGGCCCGCGCGAGGACGCGTTCATCGTCGAGCGCACGCTCGCGATCGGCGAATGGCTCGCCGCACGAGGCGCGAAGGCGCTCGTCGTCGCGTGCAACACCGCAACCGCGCAATCGATCGCGCTCGTGCGCGAGCGCCTGCCGATTCCGCTCGTCGGCGTCGAGCCCGGCATCAAGCCGGCGGCGCAACATTCGAAGACGCGCATCGCGGGCGTGCTCGCGACGCAGGCGACGCTGCGCAGCGCGCGCTTCGGCGCGCTGATCGCGCGCCATGCCGCCGACTGCCGCTTCATCTGCCAGGCGGGGCATGGCCTCGTCGAGGCGGTCGAGCGCGGCGACACCGGCTCGCCCGAGCTGCGCGCGCTGCTCGCGGGCTACCTCGAGCCGATGCTTGCGGCGGGCGCCGACACGCTCGTGCTCGGCTGCACGCACTACCCGTTCTTCGACGCCGCGATCCGCGACGTAACGTCCAACCGCCTGCATCTGATCGACACGAGCGACGCGATCGCCCGCCAGCTTTCGCGGATACTGGACGAGCGCGATCTGCGCGCGCCGGCCGGCTCCCGGCCGGCACCGCCGCCGCGCCTCTGCTCGACGGGCGATGGCCGGCAACTGCAGTCTCTCGCCGCGACACTGCTCGGGCTCGACGTGCCGGCCGAATCCGTCACCATTTCCTCCCCGAGCACGGCCGCGCCCGCCGCCCATCCGGCGTAGCCGCGCCGCCCGCCGTCGCCCGAAAACCCTTCCAAGCGCCTGGTTTTGTTACAAAAAACCCGGGACCGCGCTTGCCAAGCCCCACAAATATAATGATAATAATTCGCATTAACGTTAGCTATCGCGCTCCATCATGATCGTCTGCGTGTGCAAGTCCGTTTCCGATCGGAAGATTCGCGCATCCCTCGCGGAAGGCGTGGACACTTTCGACGAACTCCAGTTCGAACTCGGGGTCGCTACGTGCTGCGGCAAGTGCGAGGAAACCGTGCGCGACATCATGGCGGAACAGGGCGTTTGTGCGAGCCGCTGCGGCGTCGAGCACCACGCCGCCGTGCCGGTTCCAATCGCGTTCTACGAACGCAAGGCGGCCTGACCGGCGCGCCAGGATCGCACGCGGCGCCGCGCGCGCCGCGCTCTCGTTTTACCAGCCCGTCAGCAAGCCTGCCCGCGCGAGCCAACGGCCTACCTGCGAAGGAGCCCGTAATGGAATTGCTGATCGGATTCGTGACTACTGTGTGCATCTCTTTGCTGATCTTCCGCAAGTGATGCCGCACTTCGCGGCGTACGTCACGCGCGCCGCCGCGCTACGAAGCTAACATGCAGGTTTCGAATTCCCTGCCGGCCGCCTCCGCGCCGGTTTTTCCCCGTATGAATCCCCGCGTCGTCACCGCTGCCGTGGCGGTTCTCGCCGGACACGCGATCCTGCTGACCGGCGCACTGCTGATGCGCAACGACGCACCGCATCGATCGCTCGAGTCGAAGACGATCACCGCCCAGTTGCTGAGCGCGCCCGTCGCACAGCCGGTCGGCATCCAGTCGGCGCCGACGCCCGAGCCGCCGAAACCCGTCCCGAAGGTCAAGCCGAAGCCGGCGCCCGCGCCCCGGCCGGTCGCGAAACCGAGTCCGACGCCGCTGCCCGTGTCGCACGAGCCATCGCCGAACGCGATCACCGCGCCGGAACCCGCACCGCCCGCGCCCGCGGCTCCCGCCGACACGAGCGCGAAGGCAGCGCCGCCCGCCGGCGCGCCGACGAGCCGCCCGACGATGGAAATCGTCGCGCCGAAGGAAGGCGCGCATCTGACCTGCCAAATCGCGAAGGCTGCATATCCGACGCTGTCGAAGCGCCGCGGCGAGACGGGCGTCGTGAAGGTGCGCTTCGTCGTCGGCCTGACGGGCAAGATCGAAAGCGCGCAAGTCGTCCAGAGCAGCGGCTTTGCGCGCCTCGACGACGCGGCGCTCGACGCGATCCGCTCGTCGCCGTGCCAGCCATACATGCAGAACGGGCAGCCGATGCGCGCCGCCTACACGCAGCCCTACGACTTCACTCTGACCGACTAATCTCGGCAACACCCGAAAGAAACAACAAGGAAAGGAAATGCAAAGCTACGGAATCGCGCACGTGTGGGCGCAAGGTGACTTCGTTACGCGGTTCATCGCGATCGCGCTCCTCGTGATGTCGATCCTGTCGTGGATGGTGATCGTCATCAAAGGCTGGAACGTGATTCGCCTGAAGCGTCTGTCGAAAGATGCAGAGCAGTCGTTCTGGCATTCGGACGATTTCGAGGAAGGCGTGAAGAAGCTCGGCCGCGCATCGTCGTCGACGCAGGACAACCCGTTCCTCGCGCTCGCGCTGTCCGGCCAGGAGGCCGCCGATCATCACCATCAGACACAGCCGCACCTGCACGACCGGATGGACGTGTCCGACTGGGTCACGCGCTGCCTGAAGGACACGATGGACGAAGGCATCGCGCGAATGCAGAGCGGGCTCGCGATTCTCGCGTCGATCGGCAGCACCGCGCCGTTCGTCGGCCTGTTCGGCACCGTGTGGGGCATCTATCACGCGCTGCTCGTGATCGGCGCGACGGGCCAGACGTCGATCGATCAGGTCGCCGGCCCCGTCGGCGAATCGCTGATCATGACCGCGTTCGGCCTGTTCGTCGCGATTCCCGCCGTGCTTGGCTACAACGCGCTCACGCGCGCGAACAAGAGCATCGTGAGCCGCCTGCGCCGCTTCGCGCATGGCCTGCACGCCTACTTCGTGACGGGCGCGCGCCTCGCGTCGTCGGCCCAGCGCGACGGGCTGCGCCTCGCCGCGCGCGCGAACTGAGCGGAGGTTCGCGATGGCAATGAACACCAGCTTCGGCGACGATGACGACGACGGCCTGATGAACGAGATCAACATGACGCCGCTCGTCGACGTCATGCTCGTACTCCTGATCATCTTCCTCGTCACGATTCCGGCGATGCATCACGCGGTGAAGATCGACCTTCCGCGCGCGAGCAGCCAGCCGGTCGAAGTGAAGCCGAAGACGATCGACGTCGCGATCGAAGGCGACGGCACGGTTCTGTGGGACGACCATCCGGTGAACGCAACCGATCTGCAGGCGCGAATCGCGCAAGCCGCGCAAACGACGCCGCAGCCGGAGCTGCATCTGCGCGCGGATCGCAAGGTCGCGTACGAAAAGGTCGCTGAAGTGATGTCGGCCGCGCAGGCGGGCGGCCTGACGAAGCTCGGCTTCGTGACCGAGCCGAAGTCGAACGCGAAGTAATCGCCGTGTTGCATGCCGCGTGCGATAAACGCACGCGGCACAAACGCACGCGGCACAAAGTAAAAGGCCCTCATCGCCAGATGAAGGCCTTTTTTCATGCGCGCACGGGCGCCTTCGGGCGGCGGACCCGACGGCCTGACTGCTGCACGTCGAGCAACGCGATGCGACATGCCGTGGTCTGCACGGACTAGCGCGGTCTGCCCTATCTGGCTCGCAACATATGCGGCCACCTTGTTTCGCTTGGCACCTTCCCTCACGAAATGGGATTTCAATATAGGCCTAGCCGCGCACGCATTCAAGCAGCCGACGATTGAAACTACCGATTGCGTGACGCGCGTCAAATGCCAAAACCGATGCACACGCGAGCTTCCGATTTCGTCAGATCGAAATCTTCATGTCCGCGTCCTTCGCGCCGCGCTCCGGGCAGCTGGGCTCCTTGTAGTTTTCGCTGTCGAGCTTCTCGACGAGATAGTCGACGAACGCACGCACGGCGGGCGGCATCCCCTGCCGCGACACGAACACCGCGTAGAGCTGCGGCACGGGCAGCGTCCAGCCCGGCATCACCGGCGACAGTTGCCCCGCTCGCAGCGCATTGCCGTACATCGACTCCGGCAATGCCGCGATTCCGACCCCGTCGAGCACCGCTTCGCGGATCGACATCAGATCCGCCGTCACGAGGCGCGGCTCGTGCTCATGCGCGTGGCGCGTGCCGTCCGGCGCGATCAGGTTGAATACGTGACGGCCGTCGCCCGACGGCGTATCGAGCGTGTCGAATCTCGACAGATCGTCGGGCACGAGAGGCGGCGCGTTCTGCTGCAGCAGGCTCGGCGCGCCGACGAGCATCTGCTCGGTGCGCCACAGCGGCCGCACGACGATGTTCGCGTTCTGCGGCGGCTCGGATCGCACGCGCAGCGCGACGTCGATCGAGTCTTCGAAGAGATCGATCACGCGATTCGTCACGCGAATCTGCACGCGCACTTCGGGATAGCGGCGCAGGAATTCCGGCAGCAGACGCGAAAGCATCGTCTGCGACAACGTAACGGGCACGCTCACACGCACCGTGCCCCGCGGCGCCGAGCGTAGTTGCTGCACTGCATTCATCGCGGCCTGCGCTTCGGACAACATTGCTTGGCAATGCTGATAGAAAAGCTGCCCCGCCTCGGTCAACGCGAGCTTGCGAGTCGAACGCTGCAACAGGCGCACGCCGAGCGTCGCCTCGAGCTCGGTGAGCCGCCGCGACAGGCGCGACTTCGAGATTCCGAGCACGCGCTCCGCGGCCGAGAAGCCGCCGTGCTCGACCACCTGAGAGAAGTACATCAAGTCGTTCAGGTTATGTGCGTCGATAGTCATTTCATCGTTCCAATTCCACAACGATCCATTGCGAATCGAGCAGATTTAATCGGCAATTCGCTCAATATAATAGCCTTACGTTGCAAAAATATCGCTATTCCCAGCCATTCCTAGAGCCCTCCCATGACTATCGCCCGCTCGATCCAGCGCACCTACCCCTCGCTTCGCACCACGGAAGGCGGCGGCTTCGTGGTTCACCGCCCGTTTCCGACCCGCCTGCTGACGGATTTCGACCCGTTCCTGCTGCTCGACGAAATGGGGCCCGTCGATTACGCGCCGGGCGATGCGAAAGGCGCCCCCGACCACCCGCATCGCGGCTTCGAAACGGTCACGTACGTGCTCGACGGCTGGTTCCGTCATCGCGATTCGGCGGGCCACGCGGGCGCGCTCGGCCCCGGCGACGTGCAATGGATGACGGCGGGCGCGGGCGTCGTCCACAGCGAGCTGCCCGACCCCGAATTCGCGCGCCGGGGCGGCCACGCGCACGCGTTCCAGCTTTGGGTGAACCTGCCGCGCCGCGACAAGATGATCGCGCCGCGCTACCAGGACATCCCGGCCGCGCGCATTCCCACGGCCCAATCGGCCGACGGCCGCGCGAAAGTTCGCGTGATCGCCGGCGATGCATTCGGCGCGCGCGCGACGATCGAGACGCGCACGCCGATGCTCTATCTGCATTTCACGCTGTCGCCCGGCGCGCTCGTCGAGCAGCCCGTGCCGGCTGGCTTTCGCGTGTTCGCCTATCCGATCGAGGGCGGCGGATTCTACGGCGCCGACAGGACGGCGGTCGACGCGCGCCACATGGTCGTGTACGCGGAAGACGGCGACACCGTGGTCTTTGCCGCGGGCGACACGCCGCTCGAACTGCTGCTGATCGGCGGCGCGCCGCTCAACGAGCCGATCGTGCGCTACGGCCCGTTCGTGATGAACACCGAGGACGAAATCCGCGAGGCGGTCGTCGATTATCAGACGGGCCGCATGGGCCGCATTCCCGCCTAGGCACCGGCGGCACGCGTCGGCCAAACGACGGAGGGCGGCAACGTCCGCCACTACAGCGGATTTACGTCACAATATCTTCTCGCGCCCGGCAAGGGCCGCACTACAGAAGGAATCCGCCGCTTTGAACTTCGAACATCTGATCCAGATTAACGCCGCCGACAACCCGGCCCTGCCGACGCTGACTCGCGCGCAGCTATGGGAAGGTCTCGTGCTGCGCGCCGAGCAGCCGCAGCTTTTCGTGATCGGCCTCGACCGCTGCATCGTCCACGAACGCACGGAGACGACGCTCGAGCGCGAGCTGCACTACGGCAAAGCGACGGTCCGCGACCGCGTGACGTTCACGCCGAACGAGCAGGTGCGCTACGACATCCACGCGGCCGACGGCGAGATCGGCGGCTCGCTGACGATGACAATCGAAGAGCGCGACGATCAGCAACTATTCCTGCGCTTCGAATACCGGACGACGCTGCCCGTCAGCAACGACAGCGAAGACGCGCGCCAGACGCACGAGATCGTGAAGGAAGCCTACCGCACGTCCGACATCGATACCGTCCGCCTGATTCGCGAGTACACGCAGGGCCGCAAGGACCCGGACCCGCTGCATTGACCATGCCTGGCGACGGCGTATCCGTCGCCCTCTTTGCCCATGCCTATCGACATCCAGGTTCCGATCAATAAACTTACGTTGTAAATGGGAATGGTTATCATTTAGAATTCATTCCATCGAATCGCAACTCACCAATCGCCTGAATGACCGAACCTATGCGCTCCAATACGCTTACGTTGCGCCGCCCGGGCGGCACCGCATCCAGCAGCCGCCCCAAGGCGGCCGTGACGACGCCGGCGGAACCGGTGAAGTCCGCAGCGAAACCCGCGGCAGCCACGAACGCCGGGCAGCGCGTGGTGAGCAGCGATGCGCTGTTGCAAGGCCAAAGCCACGTGAGCATCGCGCACAACGGCGAAACCTACCAGTTGCGGGCCACCCGCCTGGGCAAGCTGATTCTGACGAAGTAACGAACCGAGTATTGTGGGGACCACCTCTACGAGAGGTGTTGGGCATTAGCCAGCCATGACGGCTTGCACGCGAGTCTAGACCCCTTCGTGCAAACATATTCAAGCAGCCGTTATAGCAAGCCAAGCCGCTTTTTTTGGGGTTCTCACTGCGTGAAAGAGAAAGCGACGCGTCCGATGGCGCGTCGCTTTTTTTGCTTGCACGGCTTGCGAAGCGAAAACGCGCGAACGGCCGCCACCGGCTCGTGCCGACGATTGAGCGGATGTCGACGAATGAAATGCCGCCGTCGGGGTCAGCCGGCGCCTATCAGCGCGGCGATCGCCGCGCGGGCGACCGTTGCGTCCTGCTCGGATTTCACGCCGGACACGCCGATTGCACCGACCGTCTCGCCTTCGACGATGATCGGCACGCCACCCTCCACGAGGCCAACGAGCGGCGCGCTCAGGAACGACACGCGCCCCTGCAGCACGATGTCTTCGTAGACCTTGCTCTCGCGACGACCGAGCGCGGCCGTGCGGCCCTTGCTGATCGCCATCTCGACAGTGCTCGGCGCGGCGCCGTCCATCCGGTGCAGATACAGCAGATGCGCGCCGTCGTCGACGATCGCAACCGTCACGGACCACTGGTTCGCAACCGCGAACGCCTCGGCGGCGGTCGCCATCTTCTTCACGTCATCGCTCGTCAAAACGGGTTTGGTTTTCATCTCGACACTCCTTCGTGATGAGAGCCCATCGACGGCTGCATCATAGCGCTCGAAGCGCGTCAGAATCCCCAGAACATCAGCCACCACGCACTGTCGATCACCGCGAGCGCGGCGCCGAACCAGGCCATCGCGAACAGCCGGCGCGTCCAGCCCGCATAGCGGCCGGTGACCTGCCAGGCGAGCCATGCGCTCCACAGATTCGCGCCGGCGAGAATCGCGATGCGAACGCCCGATGCCCAGCCGAGCGGCACATGCTCCGCGCGCAGCAGCGACAGCGTCGTCGCCGACAAGCCGAGGAACACGCCGGCGCCCGCAAGCGGGATCAGCGCCTGAGCGAGATGGTGCAGCCGCACGCGCTCGAAGCGGCCGAGCATCGCGACCGCGCCGGCGAGCAGCACGGCAAGCGCCGTGCCGTATGCGAGACCCGTGCCGGAGATGTACGCGATGACGAGCGAGCCGTCGAGCCACGAGAACACGTCGTTGTGCTCGGGGTAGTGCGTGAAGACGAACCACGGCGCGTTCGTGTCGAGCGGCCACATGATGTCGTGGTCGATCAGCCAGCCCGCAAGCCACTGCTTGATCTGCACGAACCACGGGCTCACCGTCCAGTGGAACGCGCCGATCGCAATGCCGAGCAGGCCGTATAGGATGAGCGCCGTGTCCCAGCCGCTCGCCTGCTTGTCGCCGAGCGCGACCACTTCCTCGGACGGCGAACGCGCCGTCAGCTCGATCGCGCCGCGGTGGCCGCTGCAGCGGCCGCACATGTGACACGCCGCCGCGCCCTTCATGTTGCGAAGCGGCACGAGCGGCGCGCAGTTGATCGGAATCACGCGGTGGCCGTGTTCGCCTTTCTTGTACGAACGGCGCCATGCCTGTTCATCGACCTTGTAGCGCAGCGGCGCGAGGCGCGCGAGCAACGAGAAGACCCCGTTCACGGGACACAGATAGCGGCACCACACGCGCTTCTCGCGCCCGTACAGAAAGCCGATCACGATCGCGGCAAGCGTCGAGCCGCCGAGCACGAGCAGCACCGCACGCGGATACTGATAGACGCTGACCATCTGGCCGTAGATCGTCGTCAAGCCGAACGCGACGAACGGCCAGCCGCCCCAGCGCATCCAGCGCGGAATCGCACGACCGCGGCCGAACTTGCTCGCGAATTCGCTCAGTGCGCCCTCAGGACACAGCACGCCGCACCAGACGCGGCCGAGCATCACCATCGACAGCAGCACGAACGGCCACCAGATGCCCCAAAACACGAACTGCGCGGCGAGCGTCAGGTTGCTCCATAGATGCGCGGTGTCGTCGGGCAGCGGCGTGAACGCCGGCACGAGGATCAGGAACGCATAGACGAGTACCACGATCCACTGGATGCCGCGGATCAGCGCGCCGTGGCGCTGCATCCAGTGCCCGGCTTCCGCGACGAGGCTCGTGCGGCGACGGCCGACGACGGCGCTCATGCCGGCCGGCCCGCAGTCGCCGCCGGGTGTCGCGCCGCGCGCTTGAGCAGCAGATAGACAACCGCCCAGTAGACTGCGTACGCGACGAGGTTCGTGAGCGACGGATGAGCGCGGTAGCCCGTCAGCGTCGCGACGAGCGAGCCGAACGTGCTTGAATCGTCGAGGATCGCCGACGTATCCCACAATTGCGCGATGCCGAGCGGCAGGATCTCCTTGTCGATCAGCTTGTCGATGCCCGTCTGGAACAGGCCCGCGCCGAGGAACAGCAGCATGATCTCGGTGACGCGGAAGAAGTGCCGCCACGAGAAGTACTTGCCGCCGAGTTGCAGCACGTAGAACGTCAGGAATGCGAGGCCGAGGCCGATCAGCACGGCGAGCATCTGGCCGCCGTCGACATGTCCGGACTGACCGAAGCCGAGCCCGTAGAGAAAGATCACCGTCTCGCTGCCTTCACGCGCGATCGCGAGCGCGACGAGCACCGCGACGCCCCACCAGTTCGCGTCCTGCGTGCTCTTCTGCAACGAGCGCTCCATGTCGCGCTTCAGCGAGCGCCCGTGCTGCTTCATCCACAGCACCATCTGCACGATCAGCACGCACGCGATCAGCACCATCGCGGTTTGAAAATAGTCCTGGGCGTCGCCCGACAACACTTCGGTGAAGCCGACGAGCGCGGCGCCGAGCCCGACCGCCATCAGCAGGCCGGCGAGAACGCCCGCCCACAAATAAGGCAGGCCGCGGCGCGCATCGTCGTCGCCGTTCTTCAGCCATGCATAGAGGATGCCGACGACGAGCAACGCCTCGACGCTCTCTCGCCAGACGATGAACAAGATCTGACCCATTGTTTTTACCTCCCGGCGCCCGCCGCGCGGCCTGTCCGCGCGTCAAACGCGAAAACCGTTACTTCGCGACGATGACGCCCTGTGCCTGCTGGTGAAAATCGTCGAAAAACTTGTACTCGCCCGGCGACAGCGGCGCGATCACGACGAACGATTCGCCGCCCGGCGCGAGCACCTTCTCCTTGCGAAGCTGCACGCTCTCGAACTCGACGGCGCCCTTGCCCGTATTACGGATCTGGATCTTGATGCGCTGCCCGGCCGGCACTTCGATGCGCGCCGGATTGAGCTTGCCGTCGGCCATCTCGAGCTTGAAGGTCGGCAGATCGGCCGCATGCGCGGCGCCTGCGACGAAGATCGCGGCGGCAAATGCGAATACTCTGGGGAATTTCATCGTATATCTCTAAAAGGACAGCGCGCTCGTCGCGCGCCGTCCGTTTGCTGCTTCTGCGATCAGTACCCGCCCTTCTTGCCGATGCCGGCGAACGGGAAATCGTATTCGAGCGTGATCGGCTTGAACCACGCGCCGACGCCGGTTTCCTTGTCGACGTGGCGGCCGAACGCCGTGTGGCCCGCCTGCATCGGCGGCTTCACGACGAGCGTCAGGTGATACTTGCCCGGGCCGGCCAGCTTCACGTTGTCGCCGTAGTGGGGACCGTCGCTCGCGACCATGCCCATCAGATCGCCTTGCGCCTTCCACTTCGCGTCGCCCTGCTTCGTCAGCTTGTACGTGACCTGCAGGTACGGCATCCAGTCGCCTTCGGCGAAGCCCGTCGGGTTGTTCTTGACCGCATGGATATCGGCTTCCAGGTGGATGTCCGAATCCGACGCCTTGCGCATCATCCCTTCCGGGTCCATCGTGATCGGCTGCAGATACACCGCGCCGATCTCCATCCCGCCTTGAATCTGATGCTTGCCGATCGGGTATTCCGCCGCCGTCGCCGACAGCGCAGCGCACGCGGCCGCCAACGCGATACCGCTGCGAACAAAGGAAGCACGCAACATTGACACTCCTGTTTTTATCTCGTGATACACGTCCCGCCCGCGCGGACCCGGAACCCGGGGGAAAGACAAGAAAGCGATGAAGAACGTTAATGCGAACTATTCTCAATACAGGCGCAAGTGTAGCACCGAACGGCCTCCGAAACAAATGGAGATGCCGCTAAATCCCTGATCTGACAAGGCTTACAGCGAGATTAACGAATGCGGCGGGGGGCCGCGAAGCCCTCACTCGAGCCCGCTCACGTGATCGCCCACGTTCGCGCCGAACAAGCGCTCGCGCAGCAACGCGAGCTGGTCGCGCGTCTGCGCGGCTTTCTCGAACTCGAGATTTTTCGCGTAATCGGCCATCTGCTTCTCGAGCCGCTTGATCTCCTTCGCGATCTGCTTCTCGGACATGTCCTCGAGCTTCGCGCGCTGCTGCGCCTCCTTCAGCTCGGCGCGCGCTTCGTCGACGTTGTAGACGCCGTCGATGATGTCCTTGATCCGCTTCACGACGCCGCGCGGCGTGATGCCCATTTTTTCGTTGTACGCGATCTGCTTCGCGCGGCGCCGCTCGGTCTCGTCGATCGCGCGACGCATCGAATCGGTGATCCGGTCCGCGTACAGGATCGCCTTGCCGTTCACGTTGCGCGCCGCGCGGCCGATCGTCTGGATCAGGGAGCGCTCGGCGCGCAGGAAGCCTTCCTTGTCCGCGTCGAGAATCGCGACGAGCGACACTTCGGGGATATCCAGGCCTTCGCGCAGCAGGTTGATCCCGACCAGCACGTCGAATGTGCCGAGCCGCAAGTCGCGAATGATCTCGACCCGCTCGACCGTGTCGATGTCGCTGTGCAGATAGCGGACCTTGACGCCGTGATCGGCGAGAAATTCGGTCAGCTGCTCGGCCATCCGCTTCGTGAGCACGGTGATCAGCACGCGCTCTTCCGCCTTCACGCGCTCGGTGATCTCGGACAGCACGTCGTCGACCTGCGTGCTCGCCGGCCGCACCTCGATCCCCGGATCGACGAGCCCCGTCGGCCGCACGACCTGCTCGGCGGTCTGGCCGGACACGCGCTGCTCGTAATCGGCGGGCGTCGCCGACACGAACACCACCTGGCGCATCTTGCGCTCGAACTCCGGGAACTTGAGCGGCCGGTTGTCGAGCGCCGACGGCAGCCGGAACCCGTAATCGACAAGATTCTCCTTGCGCGCGCGGTCGCCGTTGTACATCCCGTTCAGCTGGCCGATCAGCACGTGCGATTCGTCGAGCAGCATCAGCGCGTCGGACGGCAGATAGTCGACGAGCGTCGGCGGCGGCTCGCCCGGCGCCGCGCCGGAGAAGTGCCGCGAATAATTCTCGATGCCCTTGCAAAAGCCGAGCTCCTGCAGCATCTCGAGGTCGAAGCGGGTGCGCTGCTCGAGGCGCTGCGCCTCGACGAGCTTGCTCTCGCGATGGAAGAACTCGAGGCGATCGCGCAGTTCGTCCTTGATCGTCTCGACCGCCCGCATCACGGTCTCGCGCGGCGTCACGTAGTGCGACGACGGATAGACAGTGAAGCGCGGAATCTTCTGGCGCACGCGCCCCGTCAGCGGATCGAACAGATGCAGCGAATCGACCTCGTCGTCGAACAGCTCGACGCGCACCGCCATTTCCGCGTGCTCGGCCGGGAAGATGTCGATCGTGTCGCCGCGCACACGGAACGTGCCGCGCTGAAAGTCCTGCTCGTTGCGCGTGTACTGCATCGCGATCAGTCGCGCGATCACCTCGCGCTGGCCGATCTTGTCGCCCGTGCGCAGCGTGAGGATCATCTGGTGGTACTCGGACGGGTTGCCGATGCCGTAGATCGCCGACACCGTCGCGACTATCACGACGTCGCGGCGCTCCATCAGGCTCTTCGTCGCCGACAGCCGCATCTGCTCGATGTGCTCGTTGATCGACGAGTCCTTCTCGATGAAGAGATCGCGCTGAGGCACATACGCTTCCGGCTGGTAGTAGTCGTAGTACGACACGAAGTACTCGACCGCGTTGCGCGGGAAGAATTCGCGGAATTCCGCATAGAGCTGCGCGGCGAGCGTCTTGTTCGGCGCGAACACGATCGCCGGGCGGCCGAGCCGCGCGATCGTGTTCGCCATCGTGTAGGTCTTGCCCGAGCCCGTCACGCCGAGCAGCGTCTGGAACGAAAGGCCGTCCTCGACGCCTTCGACCAGCGTCGCGATCGCGCTCGGCTGGTCGCCCGAGGGCAGGTAAGGCTGGTATAGCTGGAACGGAGATTCGTCGAACGTCACGAATTTCGATTCGTCGAGATCGTCGCGGGTGTCGGGATGATGTTCGGACATGTGGATGCGAGGGCGGCGGGCCGAAGCGGAGCAAAAGATCATTCTAGCGCGTCGACGCTCGGCCGGCTCCGCCCCGCCGCGCTCGCGATTCGCAGGCCCGATGCGCAAAAAAGCGCGTGCGCGGCCGCGACATTGACCGAAAGGAGACGTCGAATTCGCTACAATGATGCGTTGCCGCGCTTCGCTTTTCGCGCCGAGCCGCCGCCCTTTGCCGCGCTTCGCCTCACGGCCCGCCCGGTCCGCATCGGCGCCCGAAGCTGACCCTCTTTTCACAACTGCTGCGAATCAATCATGTCGCTCTTCTCCGCTGTCGAACTTGCCCCCCGCGACCCAATCCTGGGCCTGAACGAAGCCTTCAACGCCGATACGCGCCCGACCAAGGTGAATCTGGGCGTCGGCGTCTACACCAACGAGGACGGCAAGATTCCGTTGCTGCGCGCGGTGCGCGACGCGGAAAAGGCGCGAGTGGAAGCCGGCCTGCCGCGCGGCTATCTGCCGATCGACGGCATCGCGGCCTATGACGCCGCCGTGCAGAAGCTGCTGCTCGGCGACGATTCGCCGCTGATCGCGGCCGGCCGCGTCGTGACGGCGCAAGCGCTCGGCGGCACGGGCGCGCTGAAGATCGGCGCGGACTTCCTGCGCACGCTGAATCCGAAGGCGAAGGTCGCGATCAGCGACCCGAGCTGGGAAAACCACCGCGCGCTGTTCGAAATGGCGGGCTTCGAGGTCGTCGCGTATCCGTACTACGACGCGAAAACGAACGGCGTCAACTTCGACGGCATGCTGGCCGCGCTCAACGGCTACGAGCCGGGCACGATCGTCGTGCTCCACGCGTGCTGCCACAACCCGACGGGCGTCGACCTGAACGAAGCGCAATGGGCACAGGTCGTCGAAGTCGTGAAGGCGCGCAAGCTCGTGCCGTTCCTCGACATCGCCTATCAAGGCTTCGGCGAGAGCATCGAAGCCGACGCGGCGGCGGTGCGCCTCTTCGCGGCGGCGGATCTGAACGTGTTCGTGTCGTCGTCGTTCTCGAAGTCGTTCTCGCTGTATGGCGAACGCGTCGGCGCGCTGTCGATCATCACCGACAGCAAGGACGAAGCCGCACGCGTGCTCTCGCAGTTGAAGCGCGTAATCCGCACGAACTACTCGAACCCGCCGACGCACGGCGGCGCGATCGTCGCCGCGGTGCTCGCTTCGCCGGACCTGCGCGCCTCGTGGGTGCAGGAATTGGGCGAAATGCGCGACCGCATCCGCGCGATGCGCAACGGCCTCGTCGAGCGCCTGAAGGCGGCCGGCATCGAGCGTGACTTCGGCTTCATCAACGCGCAGCGCGGCATGTTCTCGTACTCGGGCCTGACGTCGGCGCAAGTCGACCGTTTGCGCGAAGAGTTCGGCATCTATGCCGTGAGCACGGGCCGGATCTGCGTCGCGGCGCTCAACACGCGCAACCTCGACGTCGTCGCGAGCGCGATTGCCACGGTGCTCAAGTAAGCCGGACGCCGACGCCGCGGCCTTTGAGCCGCTGCGGGGCTGCACCGCCGGAATGAGAAACGCGCTCCTGATGGAGCGCGTTTTTTATGTTCGTGTGCGGCGCGAGCCGCGCGTCGTCAACCGCGGGCGGGCGCCAACGCGAGAACCAAGGCGAAACGACGCGAAGCCGAGCTGCGGCCCGACACTCGCCGTTTCGGACACGGCTTACTGCATGAACCAGCCGTGGCTGACGACAAACGACTGGCCGGTGAGCGCCGCGCTCGGGAACGCCGACAGAAACAGCACCGTCTTCGCGACGTCCTCGACGGTCGTGAACACCCCGTCGACCGTCTGCCCGAGCATCACCTTCTTCACCACTTCCTCCTCGCTGATCCCGAGCTCCTTCGCCTGCTCCGGAATCTGCTTGTCGACGAGCGGCGTGCGCACGAAGCCCGGACACACCACGTGCGAGCGCACGTTGTGCTTCGCGCCTTCCTTCGCCAGCACGCGCGCAAGCCCCAGCAGCCCGTGCTTCGCCGTCACGTACGCCGACTTCAGCGGCGACGCCTCGTGCGAATGCACCGAGCCCATGTAGATCACGACGCCGCCGCGATCGTCCCGGTACATGTGCTTGAGCGCGGCCTTCGTCGTGAGGAACGCGCCGTCGACGTGAATCGCCTGCATCTTCTTCCAGTCGGCGAACGCGTAGTTCTCGATCGGATTGACGATCTGGATGCCCGCGTTCGACACCAGAATGTCGACCGAGCCGAACGTCTCGGCAACCTTGTCGATGCCGGCGTTGACCGCGTCCTCGTTGGTCACGTCCATCGCGACGCCGATCGCCTTGCCGCCCGCCTGCTTGATCTGCTCGGCCACCGCGTTCGCGCCGTCCTGATTCAGATCGGCGATCGCGACCGCCGCGCCCGCACGCGCGAGCTCCAGCGCGATTTCCTTGCCGATGCCGCTTGCCGCGCCCGTCACGACTGCAGTTTTGCCGTTCAAGTTCGAAGTCATTCCCGAAGTCTCCATCAGTTAAGTCAATGAAAGCATCGCGTCCGGCATTCATCCAGTCGTCCGAGCGGCATAGGCCGAATGGCAGGCTGTCGCCGCGCGGCCGACATTGCTATTGTGCATGAACGAGACCGCGCGTCGCGGTCAAACAGGCTAAGCTTGTTGTCGGTCACGCTCGATCGGAGGCGATATGAACTACCGAAGGCTGGGACGTTCCGGATTGCAAGTCAGCGAGTTGTCGATCGGTTCATGGGTCACCTATGGCAACCAGGTCGATCGTCGTGCCGCGCGAGAATCGCTGGCTGCCGCACGCGACGCCGGCGTCAACTTCTTCGACAACGCCGAAGTGTATGCGGGCGGCAAATCCGAGGAAATCATGGGACATGCGCTGAAGTCGCTCGGCTGGCCGCGCATCAGCTACGTGGTTTCGACGAAGTTCTTCTGGGGGCTCGCGGAAGCGCCGAACCAGTACCACACCCTCAACCGCAAATACCTGCTGAACGCGATCGACGCGTCACTGCAACGTCTGCAGCTCGACTACGTCGACCTCGTGTTCTGCCATCGCCCCGATCCGAATACGCCAATCGAGGAAACCGTGTGGGCGATGAGCGACATCATCGCGCGCGGCAAGGCGCTCTACTGGGGCACGTCCGAATGGAGCGCCGACGAGATCCGCGCCGCATACGAAATCGCCGAGCGGCATCACCTGCGCAAGCCGACGATGGAGCAGCCGCAATACAACCTGTTTCATCGCAAGCGCGTCGAGCAAGAATATAGGCGCCTCTATGAGGATTTCGGAATGGGGCTCACGACCTGGAGCCCGCTAGCGTCTGGGCTGTTGACTGGAAAATACCGGCACGGGGTTCCCGCCGGCAGCCGAGCCGAAATTCACGGCTACGACTGGCTGCGCGCACAATTGACGGACCCGGCGAAGAACAGCGTCGTCGAAGCGCTCGGCGAGGTAGCGCGCGACCTAGGCTGCAGCGTCGGCCAGCTCGCGCTGGCTTGGGTGCTGAAGAATCCTCGCGTCAGCACCGTAATCACCGGCGCGTCGCGTGTCGAGCAAATCATCGAGAACATGCGCTCGCTCGACGTGGCGGCAAAGCTCACGCCGGACGTCAAGCAGCGGGTCGAGCAGCTCGTCGGCGATGCCTACCAGTAGCCGCACGGCAGACCGAATCGCATACTCGCGTACAATACGCGACCGCATCTGCCAGCCACGCCAGCAGGCGTTGCGACATCATTCGCACGTCCCGCCGCTCGGCCGATTTCCACGTCTCGCTCCGTATTTCTCTCGCCATGCTCAGCTATCGTCACGGCTTTCACGCCGGCAACCACGCGGACGTCCTCAAGCACGCCGTTGTCGTGCAGTTGCTGCGTCATTTGAACAAGAAGGACAAGTCGTACTGGTACATCGACACGCACGCAGGTGCAGGCGTCTACTCGCTCTTCGACGGTTATGCGGCGAAAACCGGTGAGTTCAGTACGGGGATCGAAAAAATTTGGGATGCGGCGGATCTGCCCGAAGCACTGGCCAACTATGTCGACGAAGTCCGCGCGCTGAACAGCGGCGGCGAGCTGCGCTACTATCCGGGCTCGCCCTATCTCGCATGGCGAATGATGCGCGAACAGGACCGGATGCGCCTGTTCGAGCTGCACACTACCGAAATCGACGTGCTACGACACAATTTTCGCGATGCGGGGCGACGCGCGATGATCTACGCCGGCGACGGATTCGAAGGCATCAAGGCGCTGCTGCCACCGCCGCCGCGGCGCGCGCTCGTGTTGATCGACCCGTCATACGAGGACAAGCGCGACTATGCAAAGACGATCACCTGCGTGGAAGAAAGCCTGAAACGATTTGCAACGGGATGCTATGCGATCTGGTATCCACAGGTGAGCCGCCCCGAATCTCAGAAATTCGCCGATCATCTGAAACGACTGCAGCCGAACAACTGGCTGCATCTGAGCTTGACTGTGAGCCGTCCTCCTTCTGACGGCTATGGCCTGTTCGGCAGCCGAATGTTCATCCTGAATCCGCCATATACGCTGATCGACTCGATGAAAGAGACTCTCCCGTATCTCGTCGAAAAGCTTGGGCAAGATGGCGGCGCGACGTTTGCGATCGAGCACCGCGGCAACTGACTTCGCGCTGTTTACTAATGCGGCGCGGGAGATTTGAGCGGAACGGCCGAATTCGGCACTGCGATGTACGGGATGATCACCATCGGCGCCGTTGAACCGGAAGACAGTTCCGTCATCGGCGCAGGTTGCGCAGGCGCGACAATCGAAGCATGCGATAAGGGCGCGTTCTGCAGCACGATACCGCCCTTACCGTCGTGAATGCCGCTTTGCGTGTCCAAGATCAGCGGCGCACCACCGTTTGCTCCAGCAATCGCAGCCGTTGCGATGCCGCATAGTGCGACGCAACCGATCGCGAAGCAGAAAAAGCGCTTGACGACTTTCATCCGGCCCCCGTTTCAGACGACGCTGATTGTACGCCGATAGGCTACGATATCTGTACTGGACGTTTCCAGCTTATGAAAAGACAAAGCCCCGTCAATACGGGGCTTTCCTTTACTCGCGCACTAAGCGCGTGACGCGACGTCTTGCCGCTTCGAGTTACAGCGAGTAGCCGTTGGCTTCCAGCGAACGGATGCGCTGTTCGAGTTGAACGATGTCGCTCGACGATGCCAAGTAGGCTTCACGGCGGTCGCGCTCTGCAGCTTCAAACCAGTTACTCAGCTTTTCGATGATGTAGGCAAACATGTTGGCTCTCCAAGGAAGGTTGAGATCCCCTGGTGAATCGACTTCAGGGATATCCCGCATAGGGTTAACCCGATTATAGCCTGATTGCACCAACTTGCCAGTGAAATGCTCGAATGTGATGCATGCCGATTTGGAATAGATCAAACAATTCCAACTTAAGCGTCTGATTTTTGAGGCACTTTCGTAGTCCGCTGCGCCAGAATCCCACGTCAGAATGCACTATTTTGGGTCACAGCAAGGGTTAGCCAAGCGCTCCAAAATGGGGCAATCCGGTCGGTCATCTCCACTGCAATGCGCGGCAAGGTTCGCAAGCGTGTTCCGCATGTCGGTAAGCTCGGCGATCCGGCCGTCAAGTTCGGCCACGTGCTCGATCGCAATCGCTTTGACTTCGGCGCTCGCTCTCGAGCGATCTTGCCAGAGCGCCAGCAGTTTCCGGATGTCGTCGACGAGAAACCCCAGCCGTCGCGCCTGCCGGATGAAGCGGAGCAAGTGGATTTCTTCATCGTGGTAGACGCGGTATCCCGAATCGGTACGCTTCGCCGGATTGAGAAGGCCTACGCTTTCGTAGTAGCGGATCATCTTTGCGCTGACGCCCGTTGCCTTTGCGGCCTCTCCGATGTTCACAATTCGCTCCAGACAGAATCACGACTCGAATGTTAGCGCGTTCTGCCAAATATCTTCTTCGCTGTCCGACTGCGGCTTGCGCTGAAGTCAGGCCCCCGACCAGGGGTATCGCACGACGAACGAGAACCAGAACTAGGCTGACAGCGAAGCATCCGGAAGTTACTGCTCGATGGAAAACATCTGGCCACCGGCTCAAGGCGGAATAAGTATCGCCGTCGCTCCGAAAAGGCTCGCCAGTGACCAAGGCGCTCACGCTGCGAAACGCGTGGAGCAGATCGGCGGACGAGACGCGGGGCCGGTCGAATCCCAAGAGCGCGTGCGTACCGTCCGAGAGGCCCGCCCGCGCTCGAGCGAGAAGTAAGCGCCTCACGGCGACCGTCGTAGACGAGGGCGAGAAGCGACATCAAAGTGGTGCCCATCATTTTCGATTTGATGGACATCACCGTGACAGAGCCGGAAGCCAAGCCCGGGAGCCGCAAGGGGCGCCCAAACTATGATCGCGAGTTTCGACGCCGTCTTGCGGCCGCGGCATGCGAGCCGGGTGCTTCGGTCGCAAAGCTGGCGCGCGAGAATGGCATCAATGCAAACATGCTGTTCACGTGGCGGCGTCGCTATCGCGAGCAATTGCTGGCCCAAACGACGTCGCTGATTCCGGTGGCGGTGGTCGATGAAACGCCGGCGCAGCGCGTGACCATGCCCTCGGAAGCTCGGGCAGTGGGCAACCGCACTACTCGAGCCGGGACAATCGAGATTCGATTCGGTGAGGTGGTCGTCAAGGTGGACGGCATTGTGGACGCCGACACGCTACGTGTTGTACTGGGGAGCATGCAATCGTGATCTCTCTTCCCACGGGTACCCGAGTCTGGCTGGTGGCCGGCGTCACCGACATGCGCTGCGGATTCCAAGGGCTGGCGGCGAAGGTGCACACGGCGCTCGAGGACAATGCGCTCAGCGGCAACGTGTTCATCTTCCGGGGCCGGCGCGGCGATCTCGTGAAGCTCATGTGGGCAACCGAGGACGGGCTCTGGCTTCTTGCGAAACGGCTTGAGCGTGGTCGTTTCGTCTGGCCGCAGGCCGATGGCGGCAAGGTTCATCTGACGGCAGCGCAATTGTCCATGTTGCTCGAAGGCATCGATTGGCGGCAACCGCGTCGCACCGCTGCACTGTCGATGTTGTAAACCGAGCAGAAGGCTCGTAAACTGCGCCGCATGTCGAACGGCGCCGAACTTCCTGACGATGTTGAAACGCTGCGAGCATTGCTGCTCGAGGCTCGTGCTCAGCTTGCCGAGCGCGATCTGGAGATCGAGCGGTAATCCTCCCGTCCAGTAGGTGGGATCAGAAGTAGAATTTCCAGCAAAGGGAGTTCTACGCAATGAAGAAGTCGAAGTTCACGGATAGCCAGATCATGGATGCGCTCAAGCGCGCGGAGGCTGGCGTGGCGGTGCCGGAGATTTGCCGGGAGCTGGGTGTCAGCACGGCGACGTTCTACAACTGGCGCAGCAAGTACGGCGGGATGGACGTGTCGCTGATGGCCCGGATGAAGGAGCTGGAAGCGGAAAACGCGCGACTGCGCAAGATGTACGTGGAAGAGAAGATCAAGGCGGAGATCGTCGCAGAGGCGCTGGCAAAAAAAGACTGAGGCCATCTACCCGCCGCGAGATGGCCAGAGAAGCAGTAGCGAGCCGGGGCGTGTCGATCCGGCTCGCATGCGAGGCATTTGGCGTAAGCCGGACGTGCTACCGCTACGAGCGGCAGCGCAATGCAGGGAACGAGCAGATTGCCGACTGGCTGCTACGGCTGACCGACAATCATCGCAACTGGGGCTTTGGGCTGTGTTTCCTGTACCTGCGCAACGTGAAGGGCTTCGGCTGGAACCATAAGCGCGTGTACCGGATTTACCGAGAACTGGAGCTGAACCTGCGCATCAAGCCTCGTAAGCGGCTTGTACGGCAGGCGCCGGAGCCGCTGATCGTGCCGGCGTCGGTGAATGCGGTGTGGTCGATGGACTTCATGCACGACCAGTTGAAGGACGGCCGCAGTATCCGACTGTTCAACGTGATCGACGACTTCAACCGCGAAGCATTGGGCATCGAGATCGACTTCTCGTTGCCCTCGGCGCGCGTCATCCGGGCTCTGGAGCAGATCATCGGCTGGCGAGGAAAACCGATGGCGATACGGTGCGATAACGGTCCCGAGTACTTAAGCGAGGCAATCACGCAATGGGCAGCCAGGCATGGCATCGCGTTGAACTACATTCAGCCGGGCAAGCCGCAGCAAAACGCCTATGTGGAGCGATTCAACCGGACGGTGCGCTATGAGTGGCTGTCGCAGTACTACTGGGACAACCTTGCGCACGTGCAGAGCTTCGCGACCGAATGGATGTGGCAATACAATCACGAGCGCCCTAACATGGGCCTTGGCGGCATGACGCCGAAACAGCGGCTCATGGCCGCGGCATAGTCTCTACTTCTGACTCGCGTTAAAAGCGGGGGGATTACCGAGCAACTCAAGGCTCAGCTCGACAAGCTTAGGCGCATGCAATTCGGACGCAAGTCCGAGCAGTTGGACCGCGAGGTTGCACGGCTAGAAACAGCGCTCGAGGACCTGACGGGCGAGCGTGGCGTCGCCGATGTGCGGCGCGCCCGCCAATCAAGCGCAAGCACGCCTGTGAGCGACGCATCGCCGAAAGAAGCGCTGCCGCCGCATCTGCCACGCGAAGAACGTGTACTGGAGGCTGACGCAACGTGTCCGAAGTGCGGCAGCGCAATGCAGCCGCTCGGAGAAGACGTGTCCGAGCAGCTCGCCCGCGTCGCGGCGGTGTTCAAGGTGATTCGTACGATCCGGCGCAAGACGGTTTGCCCGTGCGGCCACCACTTCTCGCAGCCGGCGATGCCCGGCCTGCCGATTACGCGCAGCATCGCCCATCCGAGCCTGCTGGCCGACATCCTCGTCTCGAAGTACGCCGACCACGCCCCGTTGTACCGCCAGTCGCAGATAGCCGCGCGCGACGGCGTGAAGCTCGACCCGGCCAGCATGGGCCGCTGGGTCGGCCAGTGCGAGGCCCTTTGCGATGCGCTGACCGAGGCACTGCGCCGCTACACGGTGGCGCCGTCGAAGCTGCACGCGGATGACACGCCTATCCCGGTACTCGAGCCGGGCAAGAAGAAGACGAAGACGGGGCGCCTGTGGGTGTATGTGCGCGATGACACTCGTTCGGGCTCGACCGAACCGGCCGCAGTGTGGTTTGCTTACTCGCCGGACCGCAAAGGCATTCATCCCCAGACCCACCTGGACGGATTCAAGGGTATCTTGCAAGCCGACGCCTACAGCGGCTTCAACGAACTGTACGAGAGCGGCAAGATTCGCGAGGCGGCATGCTGGGACCACGCGAGACGGTACATATACGACGTGCATGCCCGAACGCCTGCCGAGGCGACCCGGGAGGTGCTCGAGCTGATCGGTGCACTTTACGCGATCGAGGCCGACATCCGCGGCAAACCCGCCGCGCAGCGGCTGCGCGTGCGCCAGGAGAAAAGCATCCCGCTGCTCGCGGCCATCAAGACGTGGATGACGGACAAACTCGCGACGCTGTCGAAGAAATCCGAATTGGCCAAAGCGATCCATTACTCGCTTAATCAGTGGGATGCCCTCGTGCTGTACTGCGAAGAGGGCCGTGCCGAGATCAGCAACGCCCTGGCCGAAAACGCGTTGCGCTGTGTGAGTCTGGGTCGAAAGAACTTCTTGTTCGCCGGCTCCGACAGTGGGGGGAAACGGGCCGCGGCGATGTACAGCCTGATCGGCACGTGCAAGCTGAACGGGATCAACCCGCGCGCTTACCTCGAATACGTGCTGACCCATATCGCTGATCACCCCATTAACCGCATCGACGAATTACTACCCTGGAACGTGGCAAAAAAGCTGCCAGGGAAGTCTTGCCCACCTGCCTCCACGGGCTGATTGCCAGCGGGCCAACATGAGCGCTCGATAACCAATCATGCCTCACGTGCGCGCCGGATTGCGGACGGCCTTCGCGAGGCGCTTACAGCGAGAAGGGAGTCGAGGCGGGAGCTGGAGCGCGAGGCTCCTGCCGAGGGCGTTCAGGGGATTGGCGGAGGCGTAAAAAGCAAAACCCCCGCCGGTGAGGGCGGGGGTTTTCAGAGGGGAGCCTGACGATTACCTACTTTCACACGGGCAATCCGCACTATCATCGGCGTGGAGTCGTTTCACGGTCCTGTTCGGGATGGGAAGGGGTGGGACCGACTCGCTATGGTCATCAGGCAAAGAGGGTTGTTCTGCTGGCGCGGCCAACAGAACCAATCTGGGAAGAAGCAGTAATCTTGGGTGGGTTGTGAGGTTGTATCTCACACATACGCGGTACTTCAACCGCAGTACGTCGAGCGCCTTGCACTCGACACTCGATATCCGTGAGCGCTGACGCGCCAACGACTACCGAGACAGACTTGTTATAGGATCAAGCCTTACGGGCAATTAGTATCAGTTAGCTGAACGCATTACTGCGCTTACACACCTGACCTATCAACGTCCTGGTCTCGAACGACCCTTCAAGGGGATCAAGTCCCCAGGGATATCTCATCTTAAGGCGAGTTTCCCGCTTAGATGCTTTCAGCGGTTATCTCTTCCGAACATAGCTACCCGGCGATGCGACTGGCGTCACAACCGGTACACCAGAGGTTCGTCCACTCCGGTCCTCTCGTACTAGGAGCAGCCCCCTTCAAATATCCAACGCCCACGGCAGATAGGGACCAAACTGTCTCACGACGTTTTAAACCCAGCTCACGTACCTCTTTAAATGGCGAACAGCCATACCCTTGGGACCGGCTACAGCCCCAGGATGAGATGAGCCGACATCGAGGTGCCAAACACCGCCGTCGATATGAACTCTTGGGCGGTATCAGCCTGTTATCCCCAGAGTACCTTTTATCCGTTGAGCGATGGCCCTTCCATACAGAACCACCGGATCACTATGACCTGCTTTCGCACCTGCTCGACTTGTCGGTCTCGCAGTTAAGCACGCTTATGCCATTGCACTATCAGCACGATTTCCGACCGTACCTAGCGTACCTTCGTACTCCTCCGTTACGCTTTGGGAGGAGACCGCCCCAGTCAAACTGCCTACCATGCACTGTCCCCGACCCGGATCACGGGCCAAGGTTAGAACCTCAAACAAACCAGGGTGGTATTTCAAGGACGGCTCCACCGAAACTAGCGTTCCGGTTTCATAGCCTCCCACCTATCCTACACAGATCGGTTCAAAGTCCAATGCAAAGCTACAGTAAAGGTTCATGGGGTCTTTCCGTCTAGCCGCGGGTAGATTGCATCATCACAAACACTTCAACTTCGCTGAGTCTCGGGAGGAGACAGTGTGGCCATCGTTACGCCATTCGTGCAGGTCGGAACTTACCCGACAAGGAATTTCGCTACCTTAGGACCGTTATAGTTACGGCCGCCGTTTACCGGGACTTCAATCAAGAGCTTGCACCCCATCATTTAATCTTCCGGCACCGGGCAGGCGTCACACCCTATACGTCCACTTTCGTGTTTGCAGAGTGCTGTGTTTTTATTAAACAGTCGCAGCCACCAGTTTATTGCAACCCCTTCACCCTTTGCGCGCAGGCGCATCAAGCTACCAGGGCGTACCTTATCCCGAAGTTACGGTACCAATTTGCCGAGTTCCTTCTCCCGAGTTCTCTCAAGCGCCTTAGAATACTCATCTCGCCCACCTGTGTCGGTTTGCGGTACGGTCATTGTTAAACTGAAGCTTAGAGGCTTTTCTTGGAACCACTTCCAATTGCTTCGCTCCCTAAGGAGCTCGCGCCACACCCTTGAATTCCGCGCCCGGATTTGCCTAAGCGCCTTCTCCAATGCAGCGACCGGGACTTCCAACACCCGGACAACCTTCCGCGATCCGTCCCCCCATCGCATTTAACAATGGTGCAGGAATATTGACCTGCTTCCCATCAGCTACGCATTTCTGCCTCGCCTTAGGGGCCGACTCACCCTACGCCGATGAACGTTGCGTAGGAAACCTTGGGCTTACGGCGAGGGGGCCTTTCACCCCCTTTATCGCTACTCATGTCAGCATTCGCACTTCCGATACCTCCAGCACGCTTTTCAACGCACCTTCGCAGGCTTACGGAACGCTCTCCTACCATGCGTGCAAAGCACGCATCCGCAGCTTCGGTATATGGCTTAGCCCCGTTACATCTTCCGCGCAGGACGACTCGATCAGTGAGCTATTACGCTTTCTTTAAAGGGTGGCTGCTTCTAAGCCAACCTCCTGACTGTTTTAGCCTTCCCACTTCGTTTCCCACTTAGCCATATTTGGGGACCTTAGCTGGCGGTCTGGGTTGTTTCCCTCTTGACACCGGACGTTAGCACCCGATGTCTGTCTCCCGTGATTGCACTCTTCGGTATTCGGAGTTTGCTATGGCGGGGTAATCTGCAATAGACCCCCCAACCATGACAGTGCTCTACCCCCGAAGGTGAGACACGAGGCACTACCTAAATAGTTTTCGGAGAGAACCAGCTATTTCCAAGTTTGTTTAGCCTTTCACCCCTATCCACAGCTCATCCCCTAACTTTTCAACGTTAGTGGGTTCGGACCTCCAGTACGTGTTACCGCACCTTCATCCTGGCCATGGATAGATCACTTGGTTTCGGGTCTACGCCCAGCAACTGAACGCCCTATTCGGACTCGCTTTCGCTACGCCTGCCCTATTCGGTTAAGCTTGCTACTGAACGTAAGTCGCTGACCCATTATACAAAAGGTACGCCGTCACCCCTTACGAGGCTCCGACTGTTTGTATGCATGCGGTTTCAGGATCTATTTCACTCCCCTCCCGGGGTTCTTTTCGCCTTTCCCTCACGGTACTGGTTCACTATCGGTCGATCACGAGTATTTAGCCTTGGAGGATGGTCCCCCCATCTTCAGACAGGATTTCACGTGTCCCGCCCTACTTGTCGTACACCTAGTTCTTCCATACTGTTTTCGTCTACAGGGCTATCACCTGCTATGGCCGCACTTTCCAGAGCGTTCGACTAACAATACAGATAAAGAGTACAGGCTCTTCCCATTTCGCTCGCCACTACTTTGGGAATCTCGGTTGATTTCTTTTCCTGCGGTTACTTAGATGTTTCAGTTCACCGCGTTCGCCTCACATGACCTATGTATTCAGCCATGGATACTCCAAAAGGAGTGGGTTTCCCCATTCGGACATCTACGGATCAAAGCTCGTTTGCCAGCTCCCCGTAGCTTTTCGCAGGCTACCGCGTCCTTCATCGCCTGTGATCGCCAAGGCATCCACCACATGCACTTGTTCGCTTGACCCTATAACGAGTCTGTCTCATCTTTCGACGCAACAGTCGCTACAGGTTGAGTTCTCGCGTTGTGCCGTATTCCAAAATTGATGTCGGTCCGGCGTTAGCGCTTTAGCGCTTACGCCGACCCCACTCCCGAAGGGAGTAGACCCGAATCATCTTGAGATACATCGATACAATCACAACCCGGATAGTTTCCACGTCCATCTCATTAGACGCTTCCGCTATCCAAATTACTTACTTCTTCCAGATTGTTAAAGAACGACAGCCGATACGTACTACGTATCACTCTGACTGGCTCAATCGCCAATGGGGAATACTCGATTCGTTCTCTCGAACCCAATCAAATATTCTCCATTGGGACTCCCTTCGGGAGTGAGATGCCCGTAAGCGCTGAAGCACTAACGAGCACCGCAATTGGTGGAGGCAGACGGGATCGAACCGACGACCCCCTGCTTGCAAAGCAGGTGCTCTCCCAGCTGAGCTATGCCCCCTACAGAGACTTCACCCAGGTTTCCTGCGCCAGACAACTTGGTGGGTCTGGTTGGATTCGAACCAACGACCCCCGCCTTATCAAGACGGTGCTCTAACCGACTGAGCTACAGACCCCTGAGTCTGTCTTGATTACAGCCGATAAGCGTGAGCGCTCAACTTCGCGGAAATAAGCTCGAGAAAGGAGGTGATCCAGCCGCACCTTCCGATACGGCTACCTTGTTACGACTTCACCCCAGTCATGAATCCTACCGTGGTGACCGTCCTCCTTGCGGTTAGACTAGCCACTTCTGGTAAAACCCACTCCCATGGTGTGACGGGCGGTGTGTACAAGACCCGGGAACGTATTCACCGCGGCATGCTGATCCGCGATTACTAGCGATTCCAGCTTCATGCACTCGAGTTGCAGAGTGCAATCCGGACTACGATCGGTTTTCTGGGATTGGCTCCCCCTCGCGGGTTGGCGACCCTCTGTTCCGACCATTGTATGACGTGTGAAGCCCTACCCATAAGGGCCATGAGGACTTGACGTCATCCCCACCTTCCTCCGGTTTGTCACCGGCAGTCTCCTTAGAGTGCTCTTGCGTAGCAACTAAGGACAAGGGTTGCGCTCGTTGCGGGACTTAACCCAACATCTCACGACACGAGCTGACGACAGCCATGCAGCACCTGTGCGCCGGTTCTCTTTCGAGCACTCCCGCCTCTCAGCAGGATTCCGACCATGTCAAGGGTAGGTAAGGTTTTTCGCGTTGCATCGAATTAATCCACATCATCCACCGCTTGTGCGGGTCCCCGTCAATTCCTTTGAGTTTTAATCTTGCGACCGTACTCCCCAGGCGGTCAACTTCACGCGTTAGCTACGTTACTAAGGAAATGAATCCCCAACAACTAGTTGACATCGTTTAGGGCGTGGACTACCAGGGTATCTAATCCTGTTTGCTCCCCACGCTTTCGTGCATGAGCGTCAGTATTGGCCCAGGGGGCTGCCTTCGCCATCGGTATTCCTCCACATCTCTACGCATTTCACTGCTACACGTGGAATTCTACCCCCCTCTGCCATACTCTAGCCTGCCAGTCACCAATGCAGTTCCCAGGTTGAGCCCGGGGATTTCACATCGGTCTTAGCAAACCGCCTGCGCACGCTTTACGCCCAGTAATTCCGATTAACGCTCGCACCCTACGTATTACCGCGGCTGCTGGCACGTAGTTAGCCGGTGCTTATTCTTCCGGTACCGTCATCCCCCTAGGGTATTAGCCCAAAGGTTTTCTTTCCGGACAAAAGTGCTTTACAACCCGAAGGCCTTCTTCACACACGCGGCATTGCTGGATCAGGCTTTCGCCCATTGTCCAAAATTCCCCACTGCTGCCTCCCGTAGGAGTCTGGGCCGTGTCTCAGTCCCAGTGTGGCTGGTCGTCCTCTCAGACCAGCTACTGATCGTCGCCTTGGTAGGCCTTTACCCCACCAACTAGCTAATCAGCCATCGGCCAACCCTATAGCGCGAGGCCCGAAGGTCCCCCGCTTTCATCCGTAGATCGTATGCGGTATTAATCCGGCTTTCGCCGGGCTATCCCCCACTACAGGACATGTTCCGATGTTTTACTCACCCGTTCGCCACTCGCCACCAGGTGCAAGCACCCGTGCTGCCGTTCGACTTGCATGTGTAAGGCATGCCGCCAGCGTTCAATCTGAGCCAGGATCAAACTCTTCAGTTCAATTCCTGTTACTGTTTTCGGTTGTTTCCAACCGGTCGCTCACTCAAAGCTGACAGGTATATGAATTGCTCCATAAACCTGACTTACTTTAGTGTGAGACTCTTGATACTTTTGCTTGCGATCCAAGGATCGCCCGCTTCCATCAAGCGCCCACACTTATCGGCTGTTCATTGTTAAAGAGCACATCTGCGAGAAGACTTCACTACTTTCTGCCGCCTTCTCAGCAGCGCTGCGTTGTCTGCAGCAGAGAAACGAGATTATGATCACTTATTCGCAGCGCGTCAACAACTTTTTTACTGCCGCGTCGCGCTCCGCCCTGATCACCTTTCCGCACCGCCGGTCGGCTACCGCTTCGACCTTACCACCTCGGCATCGGAACTTCCCGCTTCCCCTCTCGCGCCGCGTTCGGCTTGGCGCGAAAGAGGCGTGATTGTAGGCACAACCCCTCCCACGCGCAAGCCCCTTTCGACAGTTTTTTGCGCCGACGCTTCGGGATCGCGAAACGGCCGATGCGTGCGGCCGCGCGCATCGGTTCGGCGCCCGTGCTCGACCGTGTCCGCGCGAGCGTCCTTGCCTTGCATGAGCGCCCTTATCCTTATACAAGAGGACGCTCGCGCGGCCGTTTATAAGGAAGCGGCGACGCGCGCGACCACACGCATGTAGTGATCCACATCCGGCGTGGCCTTGCCGGCCGCCTTCGCGAGATCGTCCCAGCGGCGCAGGCGGATCGCGTCCGCCGCGTAGGGGTGCTGCAGGAACGCATCGGCTTGCGCGCCCGAGAAGACGCCGCCCTGCAGCTGCAGGCTGCGCGCCGAGTCCGCCGACAGGCAGGCGCGATACGACGCGTCGATCGCGCAGAGGCAGCGCTTCGCGTCGACGTGCAGGCGGATCGGCTCCAGCGCCGCGTCAGGCAGCAACGGCCGCAGGAACGGCAGCACGTAGTACTGATGCAGATCGTCGATGCCGTGCGCGGTCGGCGTCTCGCCCTGGAGATTCAGCAGGTGCCCCAGGTCGTGCAACAGCGCCGCCGCGATCAGCGCGTCGCCCGCGCCCGCCTCTTGCGCGAGCTGCGCGCTTTGCAGCGCATGCTCGCGCTGCGTCACCGGCTCGCCGCTGTACGCGATGTCGCCGTGGCGATCGAACAGCGCGCGAATGTCGTCGAGTGTCAGCGCCATCTCGTCACGACCACGGCAAGGAGAAGGTCTTCAGGTTCGTGAAGCTCTTCATCGCCTCCTGGACCCCTTCCTTGTATCCCAAGCCCGAATCCTTGATCCCGCCGAACGGCGTCAGCTCGAGCCGGTAGCCCGGCACCTCCCACACGTTCACCGTGCCGACGTTCAGTTCATTGACGAAGCGCACGATCGCGTCCGCGCGATCCGTGCACACGCCCGACGACAGGCCGAACGCGGTGCCGTTGCTGATCCGGATCGCGTCGTCGATCGTGTCGAACGCGATGATCGGCGACACCGGCCCGAACGTTTCCTCCCGCACGAGCGTCATCGACGCGTCGACGCGATCGAGCACCGTCGGCGCATACAGCGCGCCGCGCCGCGCGTTGCCGGCCAGCAGGCGCGCGCCTTGCGACACCGCCTCGTCGACGCGCGCCTCGAACAGCGCGGCCGCCGCCTCGTCGATCACCGTGCCCATCCGGTTCGCCGGATCGAACGGGTCGCCGTACGTCCATGCGCGGGTCTTCTCGACGAGCAGCTCCGTGAAGCGAGGCGCGACGCCCTTCTGCACCAGGATGCGCTTGACCGCCGTGCAGCGTTGCCCCGAATTCTTGTACGAGCCCTGCGCGGCGAGCGCCGCCGCGCGCTCGAGGTCGGCGTCGTCGAGCACGATCAGCGGATCGTTGCCGCCCAGCTCGAGCACGATGCGCCGGTAGCCCGCCTTCGCCGCGATGTACTTGCCGATCGCGACGCCGCCCGTGAACGTGATCAGCGTCGCGCTCGGGTGCGTGAGCAGCTCGTCGGCGATCTCCCGCGGATCGCCCGTCAGCACCTGCAGCATCGGCTCGGGCAATCCCGCTTCGTACAGCACGTCGGCGAGATACAGCGCCGACAGCGGCACCTTTTCCGACGGCTTCACGATCACGCGGTTGTTCGTCGCGATCGCGGGCGCGATCTTGTGCGCGACCTGGTTCATCGGATGATTGAACGGCGTGATCGCGACGATCACGCCGTCGAGCGGCTGCCGCTGCGAGAACACGCGGCGCGACGTGCCGTGCGGCGTCAGATCGCACGAGTAGCTCTGCGCGTCGTCGCGCAGCGCCTCGATCGACGCGAACTTGAACACGTCCGCGACGCGGCCGATCTCGTAGCGCGAATCCTGCTTCGACAGGCCCGATTCGAGCGAAATCAGCGTCGACGCTTCTTCCGCGCATGCGTTCAGCCGCGCCGCCGCGCGCTCGAGGATCTGCGAGCGCTCGTAGCGCGACAGCGCCGGCCGATAGGCGGCCGCGTAGTCGAACGCGCACCGCACGTCGTCGACCGACGCGAGCGGCGCCGTGCCGACGCGCATCCCCGAATACGGATCGAATACGTCGAGCGTCCGGGCGCGCGCCGCCCGCTCGCCGCACCAGCGCAGCGTCTCGGCGCGGAACGCCGGATGGTCGCGAAGGAGCGCCCCCGTCATTGCACGGCCCGGTTCAGCGCGAGATCGAACAGATCGAAGTTGCGCAGCCGGCGGTCCGGCTCGACGCCCTCGATCCGGCGATTGAACAGGAGCGGCACGCGCTGCTCGGACAGGCCGCCGTGCGAGCGCAGCGGCACCGTCAGGCCCGACAGGTCGTGCTCGCTCGCGCGCGTGCCGAGCGCGACGTCGCGCCGGCTCACGACGACGACGTCGCCGATCCGGTCGGCCGGCAGCTCGAAGCGCCCGGCGGCCGTCGCGTTGCCGAGCGCGAGCTCGATGCCGTCGAGCGCGCGCAGGCGGCCGATGAGCGCGGCTGCGTCGGCGTCTTGCTCGAGATAGATCGTCGCGAACGAGCCGAGCGCGCCGTGATGGACGACGTACGGATCGGTGATCGGCAGGATCACGCGCGCGCGGCGCGGGCCGAGCCACGCGTCGAGCGCGTCCTGCAGATAGACGACGTTCGGCGCGCCCGTGCGCGGATCGTGCTTCGCGTTCATCCCGTGGTCCGCGGTCACGCCGATCGCCCAGCCGAGCGCGTCGAGCGCCGCGAGGTAGCGGTCCATCATCGCGTAGAACGCGTTCGCGCCGTCGCTGCCCGGCGCGCACTTGTGCTGCACGTAATCGGTCGTCGACAGGTACATCAGGTCCGCGCGCCGGCTCTGCGCGAGCCGCACGCCCGCCGCGAGCACGAATTCGGACAGCGCCGCGCTGTAGACGTCGGGCGACGGCAGGCCGACGAAGTCGAGCACGTCGCAGATGCCGTTCTCGCCGAGGTTCGCCTGATTCGCCTTCTCCGCCGAGAAGCACACGCCGCGCATTCGCCAGCCGAGCAGCCGCCGCAGCTTGTCCTTCGCGGTCACGACCGCGACCCGCGCGCCCGCGTCCGCCGCCGCGGCGAGCAGCGTGCCCGCGCGCAGGTACGCGGGGTCGTTCATCATCACCGCGGCGCCCGCGCCACCCTGCGCGTCGGAATCCCAGAAGAAATTGCCGCAGATGCCGTGCACCGACGGCGGCGCGCCGCACACGATCGACAGGTTGTTCGGGTTCGTGAACGACGGGATCACGCAGTCGGCGTCGAACGCCGAGCCTTCGCGCAGCATCCGCGCGATGAACGGCGCGACGCCCGCGTTCGCGGCCTCTTCCAGATACGCGTACTCGCAGCCGTCGACGCAGACGGCGACGGTCGGCTCGGCCGGCATCCGGTAGACGCGCCCGTTGACTTCGATGTGTCGATTCATGGTGTCCGCCCTGGGGGGCCTTTCGTTCATGTTACGCGCAACGCGCGCGCCGCCTCGCGCTCACCGCCCCGGCCGCGGCGCGCGCGCCGCGATCGCGACGAGCGCGACGAGCGACGCGCCGAGCAGCAGCAGCGACAGCGCCGACGCGGGCAGGTAGTAGCCGCGCTCGACGTCGCCGATCACGACGATCGGCACGGTCGCGAAGCCGGGCGGATAGACGGTCAGCGTCGCGCCGAGCTCGCCGAGCGACAGCGCGAAGCCGAGCGCGAGGCTCGCGCGGATCGCCGGCACGAGCTGCGGCAGCAGCACGCGGCGCAACACCATCGCGGGCGGCGCGCCGAGGCTCGCCGCCGCCTCACGCAGCACGGTCAGCTCGGGGCGCAACGCGGCGGCCGCGCACCGGTAGCAGAACGGCAGCACGAGCGCGAGCTGCACGAGCACGACGATCGCGGGCGAGCTCGACAGATCGACGGGCTTCGCGTGATACGCGATCAGCACGGCGAGCCCGAGCACGACGCTCGGCACGCCGTTCGGCAGCATCACGAGCGCGTCGACGAGCGCGCCGACACCGCGCCGGCTGCGCCCTTCGAGCGCGAGCGCCAGCGCGATGCCGAGCGCGGTGCCGAGCGCGGCGACGCCGAGCCCGATCTCGAGGCTCGCCGCGAGCGCGTCGAATTCGGGCCGGCCGAGGCGCTCGAACCAGCGCAGGCTGTAGCCCGCCGGCAGGATCGTGCCCGACCAGTGCTCGGCGACGCTCGACAACGCGACGACGACGACGGGCAGCACGAACAGCCAGCAGCAGGCGACGGCCGCGAGCGCGACGAGCGCGCGCGACGCGACGCGCGCCGCCGTATCGGTCCAGCGCGGCTCGCGGCGCGGCACCGCGGCGGCGCGCGCCGGGAATTCAGCGGACATCGCGCCCTCCTTCGCTCGCGCGCCGGCTCATTCGCCGGTACAGCGCGTAGAGCGTGAGCGACATCGCGAGCATCACGACCGCGCCGGCGGCCGCGGCCGGCAGATCGATGTCGACGGTCGCGCTGCTGTAGATCGCCACCGGCAGCGTGACGAGCTTCGCGCTGCCGAGCACGAGCAGGATGCCGAATTCGTTCAGCGTGAGCAGGAAGCACAGGATCACGCCCGCCGCGATGCCCGGCCACGCGAGCGGCAGCACGACGCGCCGCGCGAGCATCCAGCCGTTCGCGCCCAGGCTCGACGCGGCTTCGACGAGCCGCGGATCGAGCGTCGCGAACGACGCGAGCGTCGGCCGCACGACGAACGGCGTGTAGAACACCGTCTGAGCGAGAATCACGCCGCCCGCGCCGAACAGGAAATCGAGCGGCGGCGCGTCGAGGCCGAGAACGCGCTGCAGCGCGATGCTGACCGAGCCTTGCGAGCCGTACAGGAAGATCAGCGTGAACGCGACGAGAAACGACGGGAACGCGACGTACAGCTCGAGGAAGCGCGTGACGAGCGACGCGCCCGGAAACGGCCGGAAGAACAGCAGCGCGGCGAGCAGCACGCCGACGACCGACGCGGTGCCCGCGCTCGCGACGAGCACCCAGAGCGTCGTGCCGAGCACCTCGCGCACGTCGTGACTCGCGAAGAAGGCCCGGTACGCGGCGAGCGTCGGGCCGTGGTCGCCGAGCACGCTCAGCAGCACGAGCCGCGCGAGCGGATACAGCACGAGCGGGCCGAGCACGATGGCCGCGAGCGCGACGACGCGCGCGTTCGCGCCGCGCTCGCGCCGGCGCGCGGCGGCGTCGTGCGCGTCGGCCGATGCGCGGATGCGGGCGTGCGCCGCCGGATCGTCGGCGAGCGCCGCGCGCGGCTCAAGGCGAGATAAGAGCGACATCGTCCGCCTCGCAATCGAGCGACACGCGCGCGCCGCGCTCGGGCGCCGGGCCCCGGCCGCGCTGCATCGAGACGAGCACCGGCTCGTCGCACGCCGCATCGAGCGTCACGGTCAGCGACAGCGCCGCGCCGTGCCATTCGACCGACGCGATCGTGCCGTGCAGCCGCCCGACGCCGAGCGGGCACACCGTCAGGCGCTCCGGCCTCACGCATGCGACCTTGTCGCGCACGTCGTGGCGCGGATCGCCGAACGGGAACACGACGTTCGGCGGCAGCAGGTTCGCCGCGCCCAGATAGCGCGCGACGAAGCCGTCGGCGGGCGCGTCGTACAGTTGCTGCGGCGTGCCGAGCTGCGCGACGCGGCCGTCGCGCATCAGCAGCGCGCGGTCGGCGAGCACGAGCGCATCGTCGCGATCGTGCGTCACGCAGACGACGGTCAGGTTCGGCAGCCGCTCGTGCAGCGCCTTCAGCTCGCTGCGCACCGACGCGCGCAGGTTCGCGTCGAGCGCGGACAGCGGCTCGTCGAGCAGCAGCACGTCCGGCTCGATCACGAGCGCGCGCGCGAGCGCGACGCGCTGCTGCATGCCGCCCGACAACTGCGCGGGCAGATGATGTCCGGCGTCGCCGAGCTGCACGAGCTTGAGCGCATCGGCCACGCGCCGCGCGATTTCCGACGACGACATGCGCCGCGCGCGCAGCCCGAACGCGACGTTCTCGAACACCGTCAAATGCGGGAACAGCGCGTAGTTCTGAAACAGCAATCCGAGATTGCGCTTGTGCGGCGGCGCATGCGTCAGGTCGCGGCCGGCGACGGCGAGCGTGCCCGTCAGGCCGTCCGCCTTCACGAAGCCGGCGATGAAGCGCAGCAACGTCGTCTTGCCGCAGCCGCTCTTGCCGAGCACGGCGAGCAGCTCGCCCGCGCCGATGTCGAGCGACAGGTCGTCGAGCACCGTGCGCGCGCCGTAACGCACGCTCAAGTGCTCGATGCGCACGCCGCCCGGCGAGCCCGCGTGCGGGCTCGCGTGCGGGCGCGCCGCATCGAACGCGCCGTGGTGGGTGAGACTAGCGGTATCCAACAGGTTTCGTCCTTCGACGCGTCATCGCGTCGGCTTGTCGCGGCCGCGGCGTCCGCTCATTTCGGCTTGACGACTTCGGTCTGCTTGCCCGAATCGCCGATCACTTCCTTCTTCCAGCGCTCGGTCCAGACGGGCTTCTTCGCCATCACCGCGTTCCAGTCGACCGGAATCAGCTTCACGCCGGCGATCGCGCGCTTCACCGCCTCGCCGTTCTTGCCCGCGAGCGGCACGTCGGTGCGGCCCGGGATGCCGAACATGTCGGGCACCTTCGCCTGCACGTCGGTCGACATCAGGTAGTCGATCAGCTTCTTGCCCGCGTCCTGGTTCGGGCCGCTCTTGACGAGGCCGATCGCGTACGGCAGCTGGAACGTCGTCGGCGGCTCGCCGTCCTTCGCGGAAACGAAGATCGGCTTGATCGACAGGCCGCCGTGCTCGGCGTCGTCGAGATCCATCTGCAGATCGCCGTTCGCGACCGCGATCTCGTTGCGCGACAGCAGCACGTTCAGGTAGCCCGTGCCCTTCGTGTGGAACTTCACGCCGCGCTCGAGCTTCGCGAGATAGTCGAACGCCTTGTCCTCGCCCATCAGCGCGCTCGTCAGGATGATCACGGCCATCCCGTCGCCCGCCGTCGCCGGGTTCGAGTACGCGAGCTTGCCGCTGTAATCCGGATGCAGCAGATCGGCGAACGTCTTCGGCTGGCTCTTCACGACCGACGGGTTGATCGCGAACGAGAAGTAGTTGTTGACGAAGGTGGCCCACGAGCCGTCGTCCGCCTTCGCGATCGCCGGCACGTTCTTGTAGTTGACGCTGCGGTACGGCTGCAGGAGGCCGAGCTGGCCCGCCTGCTGGATGAACGGCGGCAGCGTGACGATCACGTCGGCCTTCGGAGAGCCCTTCTCGACGTTCGCGCGGTTCACCACTTCGCCGCTGCCCGCCGTCACGATGTTGACCTTCACGCCTTCCTGCTTCTCGAACGCGGGCAGCACGTCGCGGTACAGGTTCTCGAGGCCGTCCGCCGTGTACAGCACGACCGCCGCCGCTTGCGCGTGCGTCGCAACGCCTTGCAACAGCGCGGCCGCGCCGGCGGCGAGCGCGAAGCGGCGCCAGGCGCCGCCGCGCGGGAACTTCGAATCCGTCATGTCGCTTCTCCGTAGGGTGGAACCACGAACGGCCGAACGGCGCAAATCGCCGTCCGCGCGGGCCGCGCCGCCGTCCCGCCGCGGCCGGACGCTCCGGTCTTTCGCGGCACCCGAAGCATCACAGCGTTCGATGACAGCGCCGTGACGATTGACTCGATTTCCAAAAAACGACACATTTCGCCAATATCCTCCACATCATCGAATCACTCGATTCGACCTTTCCTGGAGTGACGACGCCATGCACGCACGTGATCCGATCCTGTTGACGCCGGGCCCGCTGACGACGTCGCGCAAGACGCGCGACGCGATGCTGCGCGACTGGGGCTCGTGGGACGCCGCTTTCAACCAGCTGACGCTGAGCGTCTGCGCGGACCTCGTGCGGATCGCGGGCGGCGGCGACGCCTTCGTCTGCGTGCCGCTGCAGGGAAGCGGCACGTTCGCGGTCGAGGCGGCGCTCGGCTCGCTCGTGCCGCGCGACGGCCGCGTGCTCGTGCCGAACAACGGCGCGTACTGCGCGCGGATCGCGACGATCCTGAGCCGGCTCGGCATCGCGCACGTCGAGCTGCCGTTCGCCGAAGACGAACCGGCGAGCGCGCAGGCGATCGACGATGCGCTCGCGTGCGATCCGCGCATCACGCACGTCGCGCTCGTGCATCTGGAAACCAGCGCCGGGCTGCTCAATCCGCTCGACGGCATCGCGGCCGTCTGCCGCGCGCGCCGAAAGGCGCTGATCGTCGATGCGATGAGCTCGTTCGGCGCGCTGCCGATCGCGCTCGCCGACAGCGGCGTCGACGCGTTGATCTCGGCGAGCGGCAAGTGTCTCGAAGGCGTGCCCGGCATGGGCTTCGTGATCGTTCGGCGCGCGCTGCTCGAAGCGTCCGAAGGGCGCTCCGCGTCGGTCGCGCTCGATCTTCACGACCAATACGCATACATGCAGCGCACGTCGCAATGGCGCTTCACGCCGCCGACGCACGTGCTCGCCGCGCTGCGCGCCGCGCTCGACCAGTTCTTCGACGAAGGCGGGCAGCCGGCGCGCGGCGCGCGCTATGCGAACAACTGCGCGACGCTGATCGACGGAATGCGCGCGCTCGGCTTCGAGCCGTTTCTCGATGCGCGCGCGCAGGCGAGCGTGATCGTCACGTTCCACGCGCCCGCCGATCCCGCGTATGCGTTCCCGGCGTTCTACGCGGCCGTGCGCGACGCCGGCTACGTGCTGTATCCGGGCAAGCTGACGACGGCCGACACGTTTCGCGTCGGCTGCATCGGCGCGATCGGCGCGGACGAGATGCGGGGGGCGGTGGCGGCGATCGGCGGCGCGCTGAAGTCGCTCGGGATTGCGATGCGGTGATGTGGAAGCGGTGATGCAGAGGTGGTAATTCGGAGGTGGTGATGCAGAGGTGGTAATCGGAGGTGGTGATGCGGACGCGGCAATACAGAGGCGGCGAAGTCGCCCCGGACGCGGCGGGGCAACGGACGGCACGTGTCGAGCGCGCCGGCGCATCGCGCAAACGCGACGGCGGCCGAGCGCGCGCGCCGTCGTCGATCCGGCCGCGAGCTGCCCACCGCGATCCGCCCCGACGCGAAAAAAACGGCGCGCGCGATCCAATCGGGCCGCGCGCGCGGTTCATTCGGCGCGCGCCGCTTACAGTTCGATCCGCTTGATGTCGCCGACGACGAAGATGTACGACAGCGCGCCGATCAGCGCGACGACGCCGATGAACGCGAGCGCGCCGACGAACGACCCGGTCGCCGCGACGATGAAGCCGACGACGAGCGGCGTGACGATGCCCGCGAGGTTCGCGGCGAGGTTGAAGATGCCGCCCGTCGCGCCGAGAAGCCCTTCGGGCGCGATGTCGGACACGAGCGTCCAGCCGAGCGCGGCCATCCCCTGCGCGAAGAACGCGACCGACATGATCGCGATCACCGCCTCGTTGCTCTGCACGTAGTTCGCGAGCACGATCGTCGATGCGAGCAGCAGGCCCGCGATGATCGGCAGCTTGCGCGCGACGTTCGCCGACTTTCCGCGGCGCAGCAGCCAGTCGGAGAAGATCCCGCCGAACATCACGCCGACGGACGCGGCGATGAACGGCATCACCGCGAAGAAGCCGATCTTGAGCCAGCCCATGTGGCGCTCGGTCGCGAGATAGGTCGGGAACCACGTGAGAAAGAACACGAGCGTCGAGTTGCCGGCGAACTGGCCGAGGCAGATGCCCGCGAGCTGGCGCTTCTTCAGCAACCGGCCGGCGATGCGCCAGCTGAACTTCGCGCGCCGGCCGTCGCGCGACGATTGCACGAGGCCGCCGCCGCCCTCGATGTACGCGAGCTCGGCCGCGTTCGCGCGCGGATGGTCCTGCGGCTCGTGATAGAGCTTCCACCAGACGAAGCCGAACACGATGCCGACGCCGCCCACGACCCAGAAGAGCGAGCGCCAGCCGAACGCGCCCATCAGCGCGAACAGCACGGGGCTCAGGAACGCGAGGCCGATGTATTCGCCGACGGTGTAGGTGCCCGTCGCCATCGCGCGCTCCTTCTGCGGGAACCAGGTCGCGACGACGCGGCTGTTGGTCGGAAAGCACGGCGCTTCGGAGAAGCCGAGCCCGAGCCGGCACGCGAGGAGCGGCGCGACGCCGTGAACGAAGCCTTGCAGCAGCGTGAACGCGGACCACAGCGTCATCGACCAGTAATAGGTGATCTTGCTGCCGAAGCGGTCGAGCAGCAGGCCGCCCGGCACCTGCGCGAGCACGTAGGTCCACGAGAACGCGGAGAACATCACGCCCATCGCCGCCGCGCCGATGCCGAGCTCTTTCGTCAGGCCGGGCGCCGCGACGCCGAGCACCGTGCGATCGAGATAATTGATCATCGTCCCGATCGCGAGCAGCGCGAGAATCCGGTAGCGCGCATTCGAGCGCGGCTGCGCGGCGCCCGGCGCGCGGGCGGTCGCGACGGCCGCGCTCGCCGCGGCGTCGGTGTTGATCGGCTGGGGCATCGATGTCTCCTGTTGTATCCGTCGTTCTGTCTGGTTGGGAAATTCAGCGCGCGACGAGCGCCTGGAAGTGCTCGAACATGCGCTCGGCGTCCGGCGCGCGGCCGGTGAAGATCTCGAACGCGTCGACCGCCTGGTACACCGCCATGCCGCCCCCCGGCAGCGTGCGGCAGCCGAGCGCGCGCGCCGTGCGGATCAGTTCGGTTTCGAGCGGGAAATAGACGATGTCCGCGACCCACAGGTCGGGGCGCAGCAACTCGGCCGGCAGCGGCAGGCCCGGATGCTTGAGCATGCCGGTCGGCGTCGCGTGAACGAGGCCGTTCGCGCTCGCGAGCGCTTCGGCGAGCGAGCCGCCCGCGCTCAGGCGCGCTTGCGGGAAGCGCGCCTGCAACTGATCGGCGAGCGCGCGTGCGCGCGCCGGGTCGACGTCGAAGAGCGCGAGCTCCGCCGCGCCCATCGTCAGCGCCGCATGCGCGACGGCCGCGCCCGCGCCGCCCGCGCCCAGCTGCGCGACGCGCGTGAGCGGCGCGCCCGGCAGCCCGCGCGCGAACGCCTTCGCGAAGCCCGACCAGTCGGTGTTGTGGCCGATCCGCCGGCCGCCGAGCAAGCGCACCGTGTTGACCGCGCCGAGCGCGGCCGCGTCCGGCGACAACTCGTCGAGCAGCTCGATCACGCGCTGCTTGCACGGATGCGTGATGTTCAGCCCGTCGAAGCCCATCCGCTCGGCCGCCGCGAGCAGCTCGGGCAGCGCGTCGGCCGTCAGCCGCAGCGCGTCCAGATCGATGCGCCGGTACACGTAGTTCAAGCCCTGGCGGCGGCCTTCCTCCTCGTGCATCGCGGGCGACAGCGAACCGCCGATCCCGGAGCCGATCAGGCCGATCAGAAACGAACGTCCGCTCATCGCGCGCCCTCCCGCCCGATCAGCGTCGCGATCCGCTGCAGCGCGAGCACGTAGCCTTCGGTGCCGCAGCCGCAGATCACGCCGTCGGCGACCGCCGACACGAACGAATGGTGGCGAAACGCCTCGCGCCGGTGGATGTTCGAGATGTGCACTTCGATGATCGGCTTGCCGAGCGCGGCGAGCGCGTCGGCGATCGCGACCGACGTGTGCGTGTACGCGGCCGGATTGATCACCACGCCCGCAACGCGCTCGCGCGCTTCGTGCAGCCAGTCGATCAGCTGATGCTCGGCGTTCGACTGGCGAAACTCGAGCGCGAGGCCGAGCGCGTGCGCGGCGTCCGCGCAGCGGCGCTCGACGTCCTGCAGCGTTTCCGAGCCGTAGATGTGCGGCTCGCGCTTGCCCAGCAGGTTCAGGTTCGGCCCGTTCAGGACCAGCACCTTCGGCTTGCTCATGTATGACACTCCGGTAAAAAACGGGTACGCATCCGTAGACGAACGCGCCCGCGTCGTCAAGATCCGGCGTCAGTGTGCGCTTGCGCTTGCGCAAAGTCTTTCCGGGTTTTCTATAATTTGTACCATCTAGTTAGTTCGTATACTCTGCGACTCGCGCCTTTCCGACCTTCGACGGCGCGCGGCCGGCAACGTGCCTCCTCCAGCGGCGCGGCGCAACCGGCCGCGCGCCGTCCCTCACCAGCGGGAAACTCACCATGCAGCGTTCGATCGCCACCGTGTCGCTGTCCGGCACGCTCGTCGAGAAGCTCAACGCGATCCGCGCGGCCGGCTTCGACGGCGTCGAGATCTTCGAGAACGACTTGCTGTACTTCGACGGCTCGCCCGCCGACGTGCGCCGCATCGCCGCCGATCTCGGCCTCGACATCGTGCTGTTCCAGCCGTTTCGCGACTTCGAGGGCGTGCCGCCCGAGCGCCTCGCGCGCAATCTCGAACGCGCGAAGCGAAAGTTCGAGCTGATGCACGAACTGGGCGCGGAGCGCATTCTCGTGTGCAGCAACGTGTCGCCGGACGCGCTCGGCGACGACGCGCTGCTCGTCGACCAGTTGGGCGCGCTCGCGCGCGCCGCGCAAGAGGCGGGCGTCGTCGTCGCGTACGAGGCGCTTGCATGGGGTCGAAACGTGAAGACCTACGGCCACGCGTGGCGGCTCGTCGACGCGGTCGGCCATCCGAACCTCGGGCTCGCGCTCGACAGCTTCCACACGCTGTCGCTCGACGATTCGCCCGACGGCATCGCGCGCATTCCGGGCAGCCGGATCGCGTTCGTGCAGATCGCCGACGCGCCGAAGCTCGCGATGGACGTGCTCGAATGGAGCCGTCATTACCGGTCGTTTCCGGGCCAGGGCGACTTCGACCTCGCGGAATTCACCGCGCGCGTGATCGAATCGGGCTACGAAGGGCCGCTGTCGCTCGAAATCTTCAACGACGGCCTGCGCGCCGCGCCGACCGCGCTGACGGCGGCCGACGGCTACCGGTCGCTGCTCTATCTCGAAGAAACGACGCGCGCGCGGCTCGCCCGCGAAGCAAGGCGGGCGCCGGCGGGGCAGGCGGGACAAGCGGAACAAACGGGACACGCCGAACAAGCCGGGCAGGAAGCCGCGCGCGGCGCGGGCCCGCGCATCGCCCCGAGGCCGTCGCAGCCGCTCTTCGCGCCGCCGCCCGCGCCCACGCACGTCGGCTTCCAGTTCATCGAATTCGCGGTGGACGCGGCCGCCGCCGAGAACGTCGCCGGCTGGCTCGGCAAGCTGCGCTTCAGGCGCGCGGGCCGCCACCGGTCGAAGGACGTGACGCTCTATCAGCACGGCGCGGCGTCGATCGTGCTGAACGCCGAGCGCGACTCGTTCGCCGACGCGTTCTTTCAGGAGCACGGCCTGTCGCTGTGCGCGTCGGCGTTTCGCGTCGACGACGCGCGGCTCGCGTTCGAGCGCGCGGCGGGCTACGGCTACGCGCCGTTCTCGGGCCGCGTCGGCCCGAACGAGCGCGTGCTGCCAAGCGTGCGCGCGCCGGACGGCAGCCTCGAATATTTCGTCGACGAGGCGCCCGGCGCGCCGACGCTGTACGAATCGGACTTCGTGCTCACCGACATCGACGGGCCGAGCGAGGTCGGCCCGCTCGCCGGCATCGATCACGTGTGCCTCGCGCTGCCCGCAGACGCGCTCGACACGTGGGTGCTGTTCTTCAAGACCGCGTTCGGCTTCGAGGCCGAGCGCAACTGGCTCGTGCCCGATCCGTACGGGCTCGTGCGCAGCCGCGCGGTGCGCAGCCCGGACGGCTCGGTGCGGATCGCGCTGAACGCGTCGGTGGACCGGCATACGGCCGTCGTCCAGTCGCTCGAGCGCTATCGCGGCACGGGGCTCAATCACGTCGCGTTCCGCACCGACGACATCGTCGCGGCGATCGCCGAATTCGCGGCGGACGGCGTGCCGTTCCTGCGGATTCCACGCAATTACTACGACGATCTCGCCGCGCGCTACGCGCTGCCCGACGAGACGATCGATACGCTCAGCCGCCATCATCTGCTCTACGACCGCGACGAAGCGGGCGGCGAGTTCCTGCACGCGTACACCGAGCTCGTCGACAACCGCTTTTCGTTCGAGCTCGTCGAGCGGCGCGGCGGCTACGACGGGTACGGCGCGGCGAACGCGGCCGTGCGGCTCGCCGCGCAGGCGCAGCGGCGCAAGTGAGCGCGGCGCGGCAGCCGGCGCGGGCGGCGTTCAGGCCGGCGCGCGCATGGCCGGCGGGCGGCGCGCACGGCTGTCGCGCGTCGAAAAGACGTGACGATTGGCCCAGCGGCGGCCCGCGACGTCACGCCATGCCGTGCGTCGCGGCCCACGCGTCGCACGTCGCGCATAGCACGCCGCACATAGCACATAGCACATAGCACTTGGCACTTGGCACTTGGCACTTGGCACTTGGCACTCGACAATTAGCACGTCCCGCATCGCATTCGATCGCGGCGCGAAATGCCACTTCGCCCGCGTTCCGGCATGCGCCGAAGCGCGCCACACCGCCTTGTCGTACCGCCACGGCGAACGCGAGCCGGATCGCCCCGCCGTTCGCGTCCGGCGACGCCGTCGAGTGAATTCGAACGCACCATTGCGCCCGACCGGCCGCGTTTCGTGATCGCCTGGCGCGCACCGCGCGCGGAAAATCGCGGGAAAAAAGCGCGCCGTCCCGCGCTGTCCCGCGCTGTCCCGCGCTGTCCCGCGCCGTCCCGCGACGCGCCGCGACGCGCCGCGCGCCGCCGCGATCCGCCCGCCGACGCGCGCGCCGCCCCCTGCGCCGTCAATGCGGCAGCGCCGGAATCATCCAGCTCAGCACGTGCTGCTGGAGAAACACGAGCACGCCGAGCAGCAGCGTGAGGATCACGCTGTGCCAGAAGGTCCGCGCGAACACGACGCCTTCCTGCCCTTTCAGATCGGTCGTCGACACGCCGGTCGCGATGTTCTGCGGCGAGATCATCTTGCCCATCACGCCGCCCGACGAGTTCGTCGCGGCCATCAGCACCGGATCGAAGCCGAGCTGCTTCGCGGCGACGACCTGCAGGTTGCCGAAGAGTGCGTTGCCCGACGTGTCGCTGCCCGACAGGAACACCGCGATCCAGCCGAGCGTGGCCGACACGAGCGGGAACAGCGCGCCCGTCGACGCGACGCCCATCCCGAGCGTGTAGCTCATCCCCGAATAGTTGAGCAGGTACGCAAGCCCGACGATCATCATCACGGTGACGATCGCGATGCGCGTCTGCCGCCACGTCTGCGCGACGCAGCCGAAGAAGCTCGCGACGCCGGTGCGCGTCCACACGGCCGTGACGATCGCCGACAGCAGGATCGCGGTGCCGGTGCCGAGCGGCTGGAAATCCCAGATCGCCACGTACGGCTTGTGATAGAGCGTCATGTAGACCGCGTCGTGCAAGCCGGGCCACTTGATCTTCATGTCGCCGATCGCGGCGACGCCCGCGTGCACCCAGAAGATCACGATCACCGACACGACGAGCCACGGCAGCCAGCCGCCGTAGCCGACGCGCCCGTGCGCGGCGCCCGCGCCGACGGCCGCGTCGCCGCGCGGGATCGCGAACTGCGGATCGGGCCGCGGCTTCCAGATTTTCAGGAATCCGATCGTCACGATCAGCGACGTGAGCGACGACAGCACGTCGGTCAGCTGATAGCTGATGAAGTTCGACGTGACGAACTGCGCGAGCGCAAAGCTGCCGCCGGACACGAAAAGCGCCGGCCACAGCCGGCCGATCGAACGCAGGCCGCCGTAGATCCCGACGACGTAGAACGGCAGCAGCAGCGCGAAGAACGGCAGCTGGCGGCCGACCATCGCGCCGAGCGTGTCCGGATGCAGCGACGTCACCGCGCCGAGCACGGTGATCGGCACGCCGAGCGCGCCGAACGCGACGGGCGCGGTGTTGAAGATCAGCGCGAAGGTGAGCGCCTCGATCGCCGGAAAGCCGAGCGCGATCAGGAGCGCGCTCGTGATCGCGACGGGCGTGCCGAAGCCGGAAATGCCTTCGAGCAGGCAGCCGAACGAGAACGCGACGACGAGCAGCACGAGGCGGCGATCGTCGGGCAGATGATCGAGCATCCATTGGCGGAACTGGTCGAAGCGGCCCGATTTCACCGCGATGTTGTACAGCAGCAGCGCGTTGAACACGATCCACATCACGGGGATCAGCGCGAGCGCCATGCCCGCGCCGACCGCGTCCAGCGCGAGCCCGACCGGCATCCCCCAGACGGCGACCGCGACGACGATGCCGGTCGCGAGGCCCGCGAGCGACGCCTGCCACGCCGGACGGCGGAACAGCCCGAGCATCGCGAGCGCGACCGCGATCGGCAGCACGGCGACGAGAAACGACAGCGCGAGCGAATGGGCGACGGGGGTCAGCGGCTGGGCGAACGCGATCCCCGCCGGCAGTGCGATTGAAGGGTTCATGTTGTCTCCTGTCTCCCCTCGGAACGGTTCCTGTCTCGGTCTTGTCGTCGATCTTGTCGTCGATCTTGTTGTCGATCTTGTTGTCGATCTTGTTGTCGATCTTGTCGTCGATCTTGTCGTCGATCTTGTTGTCGGTCTTGTTGTCGGTCTTGTCGTCGGCCTTGTCGTCGGCCTTGTCGTCGGCCTTGTCGTCGGCCTTGTCGTCGGCGGCGCTTCGCGCGCCGCGCGCGTGCGCTCGCATCCTTGCACGCGCGTCTTCGCCGGACGCGCGGCGATGGCGGCGGGCGGCGGGCGGCGGAGCGCCCCGCCGCCGCGTCAGCCCGCCTGCAGGTGCCGCTTGAACGCGAGCCGGTAACGGTGCAGCAGCGGCTCGGTATAGCCGCTCGGCTGGTCGCGCCCCTCCAGCACGAGCGCGCGTGCGGCGCGCAACGCGTACGAATTCGCGCCGTCGGGCGCCATCGGGCGATAGTGCGCGTCGCCCGCGTTCTGCGCATCGACGACGCGCGCCATCCGCTCGAACACCGCATCGACGAACGCGCGCGTCACGACGCCGTGATGCAGCCAATTCGCGATGTGCTGGCTTGAGATGCGCAGCGTCGCGCGGTCTTCCATCAGGCCGACGTCGTGGATGTCGGGCACCTTCGAGCAGCCGACGCCCTGCTCGACCCAGCGCACGACGTAGCCGAGAATCCCCTGCGCGTTGTTCTCGACTTCGGCGCGGATCTCGTCCTCGCTCCACGCGGCGCGCTCGACGACGGGAATCGTCAACAGGCCGTCGAGCAGCGCGTCGCGCTCGCGCGCGTAGTCGATCGTTTCGAGTTCCTGCTGGACCGCCTGCACGTCGACCTCGTGATAATGCAGCGCGTGCAGCGTCGCCGCGGTCGGCGAGGGCACCCACGCGGTGTTCGCGCCCGCGCGCGGATGCGCGATCTTCTGCTCGAGCATCGCGCGCATCAGGTCCGGCATCGCCCACATGCCCTTGCCGATCTGCGCGCGGCCGCGCAGCCCGGCCGCGAGCCCGGCGAGCACGTTGTTGCGCTCGTACGCGGCGATCCACGCGGACGACTTCATGTCGCCCTTGCGGCACATCGGCCCGGCTTCCATCGCGCTGTGCATCTCGTCGCCCGTGCGGTCGAGAAAGCCCGTGTTGATGAACGCGACGCGCGCCGGCGCCGCCGCGATGCACGCGGACAGGTTCACGCTCGTGCGGCGCTCCTCGTCCATGATCCCCATCTTGATCGTGTCGCGCGGCAAGCCGAGCAGATCCTCGACGCGCGCGAACAGCGCGTCCGCGAACGCGACTTCCGCCGGCCCGTGCATCTTCGGCTTCACGATGTAGATCGAGCCCGTGCGCGAGTTGCGCTTCGACTGCAGATCGTGCATCGCGCAAAGCGTCGTCACGACGCCGTCGAGGACACCTTCCGGAATCTCGTTGCCGTCGCGCCCGAGCACCGCGTTCGTCGTCATCAGATGGCCGACGTTACGCACGAAGAGGAGCGAGCGGCCGTGCAGCGTCAGCGTCGAGCCGTCGGGCGCGCGGTACTCGCGGTCCGCGTTCAGGCGGCGCGTGAACGTGCGCCCGCCCTTGTCGACCGCCTCGGTCAGCGTGCCCTGAATCAGCCCGAGCCAGTTGCGGTAGAGCTGGACTTTGTCGTCCGCGTCGACGGCCGCGACCGAATCCTCGCAATCGATGATCGTGCTCACCGCCGCCTCGAGCACCACGTCGTTCACGTGCGCCGGATCGTTCCGGCCGATCGGCGCCGACGCGTCGATCCGGATCTCGATGTGCAGCCCGTGGTGCGTGAGCAGCACGACGCCCGGCGCGTCGGCCTCGCCCTGGTGGCCGGCGAACTGCCCGGGGCGCGCGAGCGTTTTCGTGCCGTCGCGGGTGTCGACGGCGAGCCTGCCGCCCTCGACGCGATAGCGGAGCGCGTCGCGATGCGAGCCGTGCAGGAGCGGCACCGCGCGATCGAGGAAATCGCGCGCGTAGTCGATCACGCGCTGGCCGCGCACCGGGTTGTAGGGGCCCGCGCGCGTCGCGCCGCCGTCCTCGGGCAGCGCATCGGTGCCGTACAGCGCGTCGTACAGGCTGCCCCAGCGCGCGTTCGCCGCGTTCAGCGCGTAGCGCGCGTTCGACAGCGGCACGACGAGCTGCGGCCCCGCCTGCGACGCGATTTCGGCGTCGACGTTCGCCGTCGTCACCGCGACGCGCTCGGGCGGCGGCACCAGATAGCCGATCCGATCGAGGAACGCGCGGTAGGCGCGCGGATCGCGCACCGGTCCGGGGTGCGCGCGGTGCCAGCCGTCGAGCTCGCGCTGCAGCCGGTCGCGCTCGGCGAGCAGCGCGCGGTTGCGCGGCGCGAGGTCGTGCACGAGCGCGGCGAAGCCCCGCCAGAACGCGCCCGCGTCGACGCCCGTGCCGGGCAGCGCCTCCTGCTCGATGAACCGGGCAAGACCTTCGTCGACCTGGAGTCCGTGTAGCTCGATCATGCTGCTTTCTCCGTCGGTTACGTCGCTCGCCGCCGTGCTCGTGCGGCGATACTGCTTGCGTTTGCGCTCGCGCCTGCGTTCGCGATCCGCACGTTTCGATCGGGCCTTACGCCCGATACAGAGGCGAGCGCGGCCACGACTTGCCCGCGGCCTGCCCGTGGCCTGCCCGCGAATTGCCCGCGGCCTGCCCGCCGACGATCGCCGGCGCACCGCCTTCGGGCGTCGCCGCGAGCGGCGCGGCCGGGAACGCGGCGCGTCCGGCGGCGGGCGCTGGCCGCGCGGCTGGAATCGCCGCGCGGCAGGCTGCGCCGAAGATGTGCGCAATCGCTGCACGCAGCGGGAGCAGCGCGGGCGGCGTGAGCGGAACCGGTAGCGGCCGGCGTCGATCACGCCTGCATAGAGCTTAGTCCCCCGGTGGCCATACGGAAGTCAGTGCTTCTTCGAGTACGACGGATGCCGAGTGCGACGGATGCGCCGCCCGCGACGCGGCGTCGACGCGCGCGAGCCCGGGCGCACGGCCGCCGTCGCCTGCGACCGCAATCGTCGCGGGCCGGGCGCTGCGTTTCGCTTCGGCCCGTGTCACATCGCCGCGGACCGCTTCGGCACGAGCGGCTTCGAGGCTTCGACATGAGGGCCAATGCCGGCGATGCCGAGTCCGGATTGGGTCGGTACGTCGGGCATGCGTCGGGCATGCTTTTGATCGGAGGCAAGCACGAAATCGACTTGCGCGGCCTTGTCGCGTACGCGCACGGCCAATGCGCCGGAACGCGTGCGCTACGCGACTTCCGGGCAACCCGAAGGTGCGGCGACGCAACATCGCAAAAACGCCCGCGCGCGTTGCATTCAGGCTGGTCCGACCACACTGCCGCCCTTGTCCAGCAAGGCTGTTACATGCGGTAAATCTTCCGTTCGGCCGAACGCGGCCGCTTTAAGAATCGTTTAAGACTCGGCCGGCACCATCCGTCACCAGTATCGTTTCAGGAGGTTCCCGATGAGCGCCGTCGACACGTCCGCCGCGGTTCGCCCGGCCGCCCCCTCGGCCAAACCGAAAACCATGCTGCGCCGCCTGCTCAGCCATCACGAGATCGCGACGCTGCTGATCCTGCTGCACGCGCCGATCGGCGCGAACGCGAAGCCGGAACTGCCAGCATTGCAGGAAGCCGGCCTCGTCGAAATGGTCCGCACCGACATGGATGCGGCGCCGTCCTTTCGTCTGACGGAAAACGGCAGCGCCGTGCTGAAGGGCCTCGGCTACCGATAATCGTCCGATCGATTCGGCGACGGCCGGCCGATGCCGGTCGCGCCCGCCGACGCTTCGTCTTCGTCATGGCCGGCCCGATGGGCCGGTTCGTTTTTTTGGCGAACGCAATTGAGGCGTGCGGTTGGGCTGTGGAGTCTTTTGTCCGACTTTTGGCTTCTTCGCTTCTTCGCTTCTTCGCTTCTTCGCTTCTTCGCTTCTTCGCTTCAAGCCTTCAAGCCTTCGAGGCTTTCCACTTCGGCTCCGGCTCCGGCTCCGGCGTTGGCGTTGGCGTTGGCGTTGGCGTTGGCTTCGGCTTCGGCTTCGGCTTCGGCTTCCAGGATTATCGGTTTCGCGAGGCTTCGAACGCTCGGCATCCGGGCCGGCTTGCCGTCGATCTCGCGATACGCCCGGCCGACCGGCGCTTCGATCAAGCCGCGCGCGTTCTCCGAACCCCGCCGCCCGCTCGCCCGCCCAGCCGCGACGCGCGATCGCCCGCGCGCCGCCGCCCGAGCAAGTCCCGAGCAAGTCCCGAGCGAACCCCGAGCAAGCCCCGATCTCAGCCCCCCCGCCCCTCCTGCAACATCAGCCGATATTCGGTCGGCGTCACGCCGACCGTCGCCTTGAACTGCCGCGTGAATGCGCTGTGATCGGTATAGCCGCACAGCGCGGCGACGTCCGTCACCTTGTCGTGCGTGACGAGGAGCGCGGTCGCCGCGTCGAGCCGCGCCTTCAGCAGCATCTGCCGCGGCGTCAGATGAAACACCTTGTGGAAATAGCGCTCGAGCTGCGCGACCGACATCCCCGCCATCCCGGCGAGATGCTTCAGGTTCAGCGGCTGCACATAGTGCGCGTGGATGTAGCGGACGACGTCCGCGATGCGGCTGTACGCCGGGTGCGAGCTCTCGTGCGCGCGCAGGTCGCGCGACAGCCCCGCGATCCCGACGATCCTCCCCTGCGCGTTGCGCAGCGGCTCCTTGCACGTCAGGCACCAGCCGGGCTGGCGGCCCGAGTACAGATGCAGCTCGAGCTGATCGGTCAGTTGCCGGCCGCCCGCGATGATCGCCAGATCCTGCTCGACATAGCTGCGGCCGAAGCGGCGCGGAAAGACTTCGTCCGCGGCCTTGCCGTACAGGCCGCGCTTGTCCTTGTAGCCGCAGCGCTGCGCGAGCGTGCGGTTCACGAGCGCGTAGCGCGCATGCACGTCCTTCACGAAGAACGCGACGTCGGGCAGCGCGTCGAACACCGGCTCCAGCTGCGCGAAATGCGCGAGCATCGCGGCGAAGCCGTCGTCGTCCGGGGGGGCGGGCTGAGCGGAGGAAGCGGAAGCGGCCGACATCGCCCCGGCCGAGGCGGACGCGGCCGTCGTGGGCGCGGCCGATGCGGCGGACGCGGCGGACAGCTTCTCGGGCGGTACGGCAAGCAAAGTCATCATACGGATCTCGCGCGTCGAAACACGGATGGCGTCGATTATAGGAGCGCGTCGTCGGGCGCGACGAGCAGCGTGTCGATTCGCGCGGGCGAAAACGGCGGGCGCGGCGGGCTCGGCGGCGCGTCGTCCCAGCCGAAATACGCGTGCGCGGCCGCGCCGCAGACGCGCCCCTGGCACGCGCCCATCCCGCAGCGCGTTTGCAGCTTCGCGTCGCGCGCCGACGCGTGCGCGCGCACCGCGCCGATCGTCACGTCCTCGCAGCGGCACAGCAGCGTGTCGTCGGGCGGCAGCGCGCGCGCCGCGTCGCGCAGCGCGAACGTCTCGGCCACCCGCGACGCGAAGCGCCGCCACGTCGCACGCGCGCGCAGCAATGCGGCAACGCGCGCGCGGCCGTCCGGCGCCGCGTCCGCGCCAGCCGCCGCGAGCCCGGCCAGCTCGCCTTCGATCCGCGCGAGCTCGACGCCGCCGACGCCCGTGCATTCGCCCGCCGCGTACACGTGTTCGACCGACGTGCGCTGCGCATCGTCGATCGCGATCGCGCGGTCGCGCACCGCGCAGCCGAGCGCCAGCGCGAGCGTCACGTTCGGCACGAGGCCGAAGCCGCACGCGAGGCGATCGCATTCGAGCATCGCGCGCGCGCCGCCCCGCTCGATCGTGACCGCACGCACGCGCGCGTCGCCGTGCGCTTCGCGCACGACCGCGCCCGTCAGATAACGCGTGCCGGCAAAGCCGCGCGTGAGCCGCGCCGCCTGCGCGAGCTTCGACGGCGTCGCCGCGAGCGACAGCGCGAAACGCGCGAGCGCGTCGAGCGGCGCCTGCTCGACGACCGCGACGACGCGCGCGCCCGCCGCGCGCGCGGTCGCGAGCGACGCGATCAGAAGCGGCCCGCTGCCCGCGATCACGACGCGCTCGCCGCGCACCGGCAGGCCGCCCTTGATCAGCGCCTGCAGCCCGCCCGCGCCCGTCACGCCGGGCAGCGTCCAGCCGGCAAACGGCAGCAGCAGCTCGCGCGCGCCGCAGCACAGGATCAGCTTCCGGTAACCGAGCGAAAGCGCCCGCTCCGCGTCCTCGACGAGCAGCGCGCCGGGCTGCGGCGCGGCGACGACGCGCGTCGCCGCCAGGTGGCGCACGCCCGGCTGCCGCAGCACGTCGAAGCTCGCGCGCGCCGGCGCGCTCGGCGCGGCGCCCGGCCCCTGCCGCCAGACCTGTCCGCCCGCGCGCGGGTTGTCGTCGACGATCGCGACCGTGCGGCCGCTCCGCGCGGCCGCGCGCGCGGCCGCGAGGCCCGCCGGCCCCGCGCCGACGATCGCGACGTCGACCATCAGATGCTCGTTCGTCATCGCGTGCGCTCCACCTGCATGCCTTCGCGGCAGAGCGTCTGGCATGCGAGCCTGCGCCGTCCGTCGATCGTCACCCTGCACTCCTGGCAAATGCCCATCCCGCAAAACGGCGCGCGCGCGGCGCCCGTGCACGACGTGCGCGCCGTGTCGTCGCCGCTGCGTGCGAGCGCGGCCGCGACGGTCGTGCCGTCGGCCACGTCGAGCGGACGGCGATCCAGATAAATGATCATTGAAGCTCTCCGGCCACGGCCGATTTCGACGTCGACAAGAAACGCCCCGGCAGATACGGCTCGACGTCGATCGCCGCGCGCTCGCCGAACATCCGCGCGGCGAGCACGCGCGCGCTGCCGGGCGCGGTCGTCACGCCGAGCCCCTCGTGCCCGACCGCGAGCCACAGCCCGCGCTGCGACGGATGCTCGCCGACAAGCGGCAGGCCGTCCGGGCTCGCGCAGCGAAAGCCCGTCCACGCGCGAATGCCGTTCAGGCCGGCGAGCGCGGGCAGATAGCCGACCGCGCGACGCAGCATCCGCGCGAGCACGGGCGCCTCGACGCGCGGGTCCTCGGTGTCGAACTGCCGCGACGAGCCGATCAGCAACTGCCCGGTCGGCCGCGGCTGCACGTTGAACGCGACCGACGTGCCGTCGCTCGCATGCGCGCTCGCCGCGTAGCCGAGCTCGACGAGCTGGTGCGACACCTGCGCCGGATAGCGGTCGGTGATCAGCAGATGGCCCTTCTTCGGCCGCAGCGGCAGCTCCGGCAGGAGCGCGCGCGCCGCGACGCCGTTCGCGACGACGACGGCCTCCGCGCGCAGCGTGTCGCCGCCGTCGAGCGCGACGCTCGCGCCCTCGACGGCGACGGCCTTCGCGCGCCGCTGCGTGACGCCCGGCAGCCGGCCGAGCAGCCAGCTCGCGGCGACGGGCGCGTACAGGATGCCGTCGCCCGGAATCCTCAGCGCGCCGCCCAGGCCCGCGCGCAGCATCGGCTCGAGCGCGGCGAGCGCCGCGCGATCGATCAGCTCGCCCGCGACGCCGCGCTCGGCGAGCGCCGCCTGTTTCGCGCGCGCGAGGTCCATCTCGTGCGCGTCGGCGGCGAGCCACAGCGTGCCGCAGTTGCGATACGCGCAGCCGTCGGGCATCGCGTCGCGCAGCGCGTTCCACAGCTCGATCGAATAGTGGGTGAGCGCAAGCTCGGCCGCGTTGTCGTCCATCGCGACCAAGTGGCCCATGCCCGCGCCCGTCGCGCCGCCGCTGCCGTCATCGACGACCACGACGCGCAGCCCGCGCCGCGCGAACTCGTGCGCGCACGCGGCGCCGACGATGCCCGCGCCGATCACGACGACGTCGGTCCGCGATTCGCTCACGACACGATGCCCCAGCCGAACGGATCGTCGTCCTCGATCATGAGCGTCGCCTCGGCGCTCAAGTGCGCGCTGCCGCGAATCGTCGGCACGATGCCGCCTTCGGCGGGTTCGTAACTCGCCGAGAACACGCTGCCGATCACGCTCGCCTGCCGCCACGTCGCGCCGGGCGCGAGCTTGCCGTCCGCAGCAAGGCACGCGAGCTTCGCGCTCGTGCCGGTGCCGCACGGCGAGCGGTCGTACGCGTGGCCCGGGCACAGCACGAAGCTGCGGCTGTCGTGCTCGGGATCGTCGGCGAACAGCTCGATGTGATCGATCGGCGCGCCGTCGCGGCCCGTCACGCCCGCGCGCTCCAGCCCCTCGCGCACCGCCGACGCGTACGCGCTCAGCGCCGCGACGTTCTCGCCCGCGACGCGCTGGCCGTGATCGCTCGCGAGAAAGAACCAGTTGCCGCCCCACGCGACGTCGCCCGTCACCGCGCCGTGCCCCGGCACGTCGACGACGACGCCCTTCGCGTGCCGGTACGCGAGCACGTTGCGCACGCTGACGGACAGATCGCCGTGCAGCGTCGCCTCGACGTCGCCCACCGGCGTCTCGATCCGGTGCACGCCGGGCGCGATGCGGCCCATGTGATGCAACGTGCGCACGAGCCCGATCGTGCCGTGCCCGCACATGCCGAGGTAGCCCGCGTTGTTGAAGAAGATCACGCCCGCGGCCGCGTCGGCCGAGACGGGCTCGCACAGCAGCGCGCCGACGAGCACGTCGCTGCCGCGCGGCTCGAGGATGCACGCTGTGCGGAAACGGTCGTGCTCGCGCGCGAGCACCGCGAGGCGCTCGGCCATCGACGCGCCGCCGAGCGCCGGAAAGCCGGACACGACGACGCGCGTGGGTTCGCCGCCCGTATGCGAATCGATGATGTGGATGTGCTTCATGTCGCGTCGATCGAAGGTGGAAATGCGCACAGCTTCCCTTGTCGCGCATCGCGCCGCTTGTGCGTTTTCGATGATGCGCGCGACGAAATCGGCACAGCCCGGCGGGCGCGCCGGCGATCGCGCCCCGATTGTGCCGATTTCATCTTTTCACGGTTGGAAAAGGCTCAAGCCTCGCGGCTTTTCGGCGGCGATACTGGTTCACGCACCGACGACGCCCGTCGGCCCCCATTCGAACGTAGGAGATATTCAGTGAGCCGTAACGCCATTCAATGGAGCGGGGTCTTCCCCGCCGTCAGCACCCAGTTCAAGCCGGACTTCTCTCTCGACGTCGACGCGACGCACCGCGTCGTGAAGAACCTGGTGAACGACGGCGTGTCGGGCCTCGTCGTCTGCGGCACGGTCGGCGAGAACACGTCGTTGTCCACGTCGGAAAAGCTCCAGGTGATCGAGGCCGCGCGCGACGCGGCGGGCGGCAAGGTGCCGGTGATCGCCGGCATCGCCGAGTTCACGACCGAGTTCGCGCGCAACACGGTGCGCGAGGCGCAGCGCGTCGGCGTCGACGGCGTGATGGTGATGCCCGCGCTCGTCTATTCGGCCAAGCCGCACGAGACGGCCGCGCACTTTCGCGCGGTCGCGAAGGGCACCGACCTGCCGGTGATGGTCTACAACAATCCGCCGATCTACAAGAACGACGTGACGCCCGACGTGCTGATCGCGCTGCAGGACTGCGAGAACATCGTCTGCTTCAAGGATTCGTCGGGCGACACGCGCCGCTTCATCGACCTGCGCAACGCCGTCGGCGAGCGCTTCGTGCTGTTCGCGGGGCTCGACGACGTGGTGGTCGAGAGCATCGCCGTGGGCGCCGAAGGCTGGGTGTCGGGCATGTCGAACGCGTTCCCGAAGGAAGGCGAGACGCTGTTCCGCCTCGCGAAGCAGAAGCGCTTCGACGAAGCGCTCGCGCTGTACCGCTGGTTCATGCCGCTGTTGCACCTCGACGCACGGCCGGACCTCGTGCAGTGCATCAAGCTGTGCGAAGAGCTGGTCGGCCGAGGCAGCGCGCTCACGCGTGCGCCGCGCCTCCCGCTGCAAGGCGACGCGCTCGCGCAGGTGAAGGCGATCGTCGCGAAGGCGCTCGAAACGCGTCCGACGCTGCCGGACGTCGGCCTCTGATCGACGCGCGCGTCGCACGCCCGCGGCGGCCGGAGCGGGACGCGTCGGTGCGCGGTCGCGGTCGCGCCGCCGCGTGCCCTCCGCCGTTCGCGCGGCGCGGCGCGCGGCCCGCGCGCCGGCTTTCCGTTACGCGCGGCGGCCGCACCGCGCGCGAAACCGCGACGGTACGGCGCCCGCGCGATCCGGCACGCCGCAGCCGTGCCGGACGACCGAACCGGCGCAAACGACGCAAACGACCCGGTCGACGCGAACGGCTTCGCCGCGCGGGCCGCCCCGCTCACCGCAACGGCACCCTCAGTCGTAGTCGTAGTCGTAGTCGCAACCGCAACCGCAGTCGCAGTCGCAGTCGCAGTCGCAACCGCAACCGCAGCCGCAGCCGCAGCCGCAGCCGCAGCCGCAGCTGCAACTGCAACTGCAAGTAACTGCAACCGCAGCAACGACCGCGGCCGCCGCCGCACACGAGCCGCCACGCCCCGGCCGCCGCTCGAAGCAAGCCCATCAAAAATCAAGGAGACAAGCCCATGCCCGCTCAAGGCAACGCCCAACGATCCGTGCCGCTCGCACGGCCCGCCGCTCCCGATGCCGGCCACGGCAAGTTCAAGAAACAGTTGTCGCTCACCGACCTGACGTTCATCGGCCTCGGCGCGATCTTCGGCTCGGGGTGGCTGTTCGCCGCGAGCCACGTGTCGACGATCGCGGGCCCGGCCGGCATCCTCTCGTGGCTGCTCGGCGGCTTCGCGGTGCTGCTGCTCGGCATCGTCTACTGCGAGCTCGGCGCCGCGCTGCCGCGCGCGGGCGGCGTCGTCCGCTATCCGGTGTTCTCGCACGGCCCGCTGCTCGGCTATCTGATGGGCGCGATCACGCTGATCGCGTTCTCGAGCCTGATCGCGATCGAAGTCGTGGCCGCGCGGCAGTATGCGGCCGCGTGGTTTCCGGGCCTGACGGCCGCGGGCTCGGGCGAGCCGACGACGCTCGGCTGGCTCGTGCAGGCGGGCCTCCTCTGTTTCTTCTTCTACCTGAACTATTCGAGCGTGAAGACGTTCGCGAAGGCGAACAACGTGATCAGCGTGTTCAAGTTCGTCGTGCCGCTGTCGGTGATCGGCGTGCTGTTCGCGTTCTTCAAGCCCGCGAACCTGACGATCCACGGTTTCGCGCCGTTCGGCATGCCCGGCATCGAGATGGCCGTGTCGGCGGGCGGCATCATCTTCGCGTATCTCGGCCTCACGCCGATCGTGTCGGTCGCGAGCGAGGTGCGCAATCCGCAGCGCACGATCCCGATCGCGCTGATCCTGTCGATCGTGCTGTCGACGCTGATCTACGTGCTGCTGCAGCTCGCGTTTCTCGGCAGCATCCCGACCGCGATGCTCGCGCTCGGCTGGCACGACGTGAGCCGCGCGTTCTCGCTGCCGTATCGCGACATCGCGCTCGCGCTGGGCGTCGGCTGGCTCGCGTACATGGTCGTGGCCGACGCGATGATCTCGCCCTCCGGCTGCGGCAACATCTACATGAACGCGACGCCGCGCGTCGTCTACGGCTGGGCGAAGACGGGCACCTTCTTCAAGGTGTTCACGCGCGTCGACGAGGCCTCCGGCATTCCGCGCGCCGGGCTGTGGCTCACGTTCGCGCTCGCGATCTTCTGGACGCTGCCGTTCCCGTCGTGGGAGGCGCTCATCAACACCGTGTCGGCCGCGCTCGTGCTGAGCTACGCGGTCGCGCCCGTGTCGGTCGCCGCGCTGCGCCGCACCGCGCCCGAGCTGCCGCGGCCGTTCCGCGCGAGCGCGTTCGCGATCACCGGGCCCGCGTCGTTCGTGATCGCCGCGCTGATCGTCTACTGGTCGGGCTGGAGCACCGTGTCCTGGCTGCTCGGGCTGCAGATCGCGATGTTCGTCATCTATCTCGCGTGCCGCCGCTGGGTGCCGACCGCGCACCTGAGCCTCGCCGAGCAGGTTCGCTCGTCGCTGTGGCTGATCGCGTTCTACGCGCTGATGATCGTCGCGTCGTATTTCGGCGGCTTCGGCGGCACCGGGCAGCTCGCGCATCCGTACGACACCGTCGTCGTCGCCGCCGCCGCGCTCGTCATCTATTACTGGGGCGCGCATACCGGCGTGCCGGCCGCGAAGCTGCAGCTCGACGACGACGAGAACTGACGCGCGGCCCCGGCCGCATCCGCTTTTTCATCGGCCGGGCAGGCAACGCCCGGCCTGCACTTTTTCGAGGAGAACCATGCGACTCACAGGCCAGCTTTTGATCGGTCAATCCGAGGCGTTCGGGCAGAACGGCTCGTTTCTCGCGATCGACGCCGCGAGCGGCGCGCCGCTCGAACCCGCGTTCGGCGGCGCGAGCCTGCGCGATCTGGAAACCGCGTGCGCGCTCGCGGACGATGCGTTCGACGCGTATCGCGAGACCCCGCTCGACGCGCGCGCCGCGTTTCTCGACGCGATCGGCCGCCACATCGGCGCGCTCGGCGACGCGCTGATCGAGCGCTGCGTCGCCGAATCGGGATTGCCGCGCGCGCGCATCGAGGGCGAGCGCGCGCGCACCATCGGCCAGCTCGGGCTGTTCGCCGCGCTCGTGCGCGACGGCGGTTTTCTCGATGCGCGCATCGACCCCGCGCGCCCGGACCGCTTGCCGCTGCCGCGCGTCGACCTGCGGCTGCGCAACGTCGCAATCGGGCCCGTCGCCGTGTTCGGCGCGTCGAACTTTCCGCTCGCGTTCTCGGTCGCGGGCGGCGACACCGCATCCGCGCTCGCGGCCGGGTGCCCGGTGATCGTCAAGGCGCATTCCGCGCATCCGGGCACGTCCGAGCTCGTCGGCCGCGCGATCCAGGCGGCCGCGCGCGAGTGCGCGCTGCCGGCCGGCGTGTTCTCGCTGCTGTTCGACGCGTCGCGCGAGATCGGCCAGGCGCTCGTCGCCGATCCGCGCGTCAAGGCGGTCGGCTTCACCGGCTCGCGGCGCGGCGGCGTCGCGCTGATGCACATCGCGGCCGCGCGGCACGAGCCGATTCCGGTCTACGCGGAGATGAGCTCGATCAATCCGGTGCTGCTGCTGCCCGATGCGCTCGCCGCGCGACACGATGCGATCGCGCGGCAGTTCGTCGCGTCGCTCACGCTCGGCGCGGGGCAGTTCTGCACGAATCCGGGGCTGATCCTCGCGCTCGACGGCCCGGCGCTGCGCGCGTTCGAGGCCGCGGCCGCGGCCGCCGTCGACGCGGCCGCGCCCGCGACGATGCTCACGCCGCACATCCATGCGAGCTACGGCGAAGGCGTCGCGCGGCTCGCGTCGCACGACGCGGTCGAGCGGCTCGGCGAAGGCCCCGCGGGCGATCGCCATCAGGCGCGCGCCGCGCTGTTCGCGACGACGGCGCACGCGTTCATGACGCACGCCGAGCTGCGCGACGAAGTGTTCGGCCCCGCGTCGCTGATCGTGCGTTGCGCGGACGTCGACACGCTGCATCGGGTGCTGAAGTCGCTCGAAGGCCAGTTGACGATCGCCGCGCATCTCGCCGACGGCGACGCGCCGCTGTTCGCGAAGCTGCTGCCGACGCTCGAGCGCCGCGCCGGCCGCATCCTCGTGAACGGCTTCGGCACGGGCGTCGAGGTCGGCCATGCGATGGTGCACGGCGGGCCGTTCCCGGCGACGTCGGACACGCGCACGACGTCGGTCGGCGCGCGCGCGATCGAGCGCTTCCTGCGGCCGGTGTCGTACCAGGACGTGCCCGCCGCGCTGCTGCCCGACGCGCTGCGCGACGACAATCCGCTGCGCATCGCGCGGCGCATCGACGGCGTGATCGCGCAGCGGGAGCCGCGCGATGACTGATCCTCGGCGCCTCGCGCAAGACGTCGTGCTGTCGCTCGACGAAGTGCACGCGCTCGCGCGGCGCGTGCTCGCGCGCCACGGGCTGTCCGACGCGCACGCCCGCGCGATCGCGAACGTCGTCACGCAGGGCCAGCGCGACGAATGCCATTCGCACGGCGTCTACCGGCTGCTCGTCTGCGTGCGCTCGCTGCGCCACGGCAAGGTCGATCCGCAGGCGGTGCCGACGCTGCGCCGGCTTTCGTCGTCGATCGTGTCCGTCGACGCGCATCGCGGCTTCTCGCTGCTCGCGTTCGAGACCGGCCTGCCCGTGCTCGTCGAGATGGCGCGGCGGCACGGCATCGCCGCGATGGCGATCAACCGCTGCTACCACTTCTCCGCGCTGTGGCCCGAAGTGGAGGCGATCGCCGCGCACGGCCTCGCCGGCATCGCGATGAACCCGAGCCACAGCTGGGTCGCGCCGGAAGGCGGCGCGAAGCCGGTGTTCGGCACGAACCCGCTCGCGTTCGCGTGGCCGCGCCCGGGCGGCCTGCCGTTCGTGTTCGATTTCGCGACGAGCGCGATCGCGCGCGGCGACATCGAGCTGCACGCGAAAGAAGGCAAGCCGATTCCGCCGCACTGGGCGATCGACGCGAACGGCGCGCCGACCACCGATCCGCGAGCCGCGCTGCAAGGCGCGATGCGCACGTTCGGCGGGCACAAGGGCTCGGCGCTCGCGGCGATGATCGAGCTGCTCGGCGGCGCGCTGATCGGCGACATGACGAGCGCCGAATCGATGGCGTTCGACGAGGGCGTCGGCGCGACGCCGTGCCATGGCGAGCTCGTGATCGCGCTCGATCCGAAGGCGTTTCTCGGCGACGATCTCGAAGCCGGCCTCGCGCGCGGCGAGCGGATGCTCGACGCGATCGTCGCGCAGGGCGCGCGGCTGCCGTCGCAGCGGCGCTTCGACGCCCGCGCGCGCAGCGTCGCGAACGGCGTGCGGATTTCCGCCCGGCTCCACGACGAGATCCTCGCGCTGCTCGATTGACCTATCGGCGGCGAAGCCGAACGCCGCCCGCATGCGTGGCCGCGCAAGCGGGCGGCGCGCCCCCACGCATCGTTGCCCGCCCGTCGGCAATTGACGATTTCCACGATGCCGGCCGCGCCGTCGGGCATTCGTCAGTCCTGTAGAATCGCCGGCACTGCGTCACGTTCGTCTCCGCGCGGCCCCTACCGGCCGCCGCGCGGTTCGTGTCCCGTGCGACAACCCGCGCGTTGCACCGTCAGTCCGACGACGAGGCCCGCCGCCCGGCTCGGTTTGCCGCGCGGTACACAACCATTCGAACCAAGATCGCCCCGACCATGCCCGCATCCGAACTGAGCGCCGCGCCGAGCGCCGCGCCGCGCGCCCTCACGCGCCGCGACTACAAGACCCTGAGCCTCGCCGCGTTGGGCGGCGCGCTGGAGTTCTACGATTTCATCATCTTCGTGTTCTTCGCGCCCGCGATCGGCCAGTTGTTCTTTCCGCACGACATCCCCGACTGGCTGCGCCAGTTGCAGACGTTCGGCATCTTCGCGGCCGGCTATCTCGCGCGGCCGCTCGGCGGCATCGTGATGGCGCACTTCGGCGACCTCGTCGGCCGCAAGCGGATGTTCACGCTGAGCGTGCTGCTGATGTCGGTGCCGACGCTGCTGATGGGCCTGCTGCCGACTTACGACAGCGTCGGCCTGCTCGCGCCGATCGCGCTGCTGCTGTTCCGCGTGCTGCAAGGCGCGGCGGTCGGCGGCGAAGTGCCGGGCGCATGGGTGTTCGTGTCCGAGCACGTGCCGCCGCAGCGCATCGGCTACGCGTGCGGCACGCTCACGTCGGGCCTCACGGTCGGCATCCTGCTCGGCTCGCTCGTCGCGACGGCGGTCAACAGCCGCTTCTCGGCGGCCGAAGTCGGCGCGTTCGCGTGGCGCATTCCGTTCCTGCTCGGCGGCGTGTTCGGCCTTTTCTCCGTCTATCTGCGCCGCTGGCTGCACGAGACGCCCGTGTTCGCCGAGATGAAGGCGCGCAAGACGCTCGCGGCCGAGATCCCGCTGAAGGCGGTGATCCGCGACCACGGCCGCGCGGTGATCGTGTCGATGCTGCTCACGTGGATGCTGTCGGCCGCGATCGTCGTCGTGATCCTGATGACGCCGACGCTGTTGCAAAAGCAGTTCCACGTCGCGCCCGCGACCGCGCTGTTCGCGACCAGCGTCGCGACGCTGTGCCTGACGGCCGGCTGCATCACCGCCGGCACGCTCGCGGACCGCTTCGGCGCGAAGGCGGTGCTGTCGATCGGCGGCATCGCGATCGCGGCGTGCTTCTACGCGATGTTCTCGCAGCTCGCCGTCGACGCGACGCGCCTCGTGCCGCTCTACGCGCTCGCGGGCTTCGCCGTCGGCACGATCGGCGCGGTGCCGACCGTGATGGTCAAGAGCTTTCCGGCCGTCGTGCGCTTCTCGGGCATCTCGTTCTCGTACAACGTCGCGTACGCGGTGTTCGGCGGGCTTACGCCGGTGATCGTGTCGTTGATGATGAAATCGAATCCGCTCGCGCCGGCGCTTTATGTCGCGGCGGTCTGCGCGCTCGGCGCGGTCGCGGTGATGTTCGCGAAGGACGCCGAGTAACGCATGAACGCGTGCGGGCGGCGAAGGGCCGCACGCACGCACGCTTGCCGGACTGCGCGATTCGCTGTCGCGCCGGCGGGCGGACCGGCCGGCGTCGTCGAATCCGGCGAATCCGTCGCATCGATGGCGCCGCGACGCCCCGCGCCTCGCACCTTCCGACCCTGCTTCTTCGGTTCTGCTTCTTCGGTTCTGCTTCTTCGGTTCTGCTTCTTCGGTTCTGCTTCTTCGGTTCTGCTTCTTCGGTTCTGCTTCTTCGGTTCTGCTTCTTCGGTTCCTGCATTTCAGTTTCCGCGCCGCCCGGCCTGCGCTCCGCCGCCGCTCGACGTTCGCCGCTCGCGCCGCCGCGCGCAGCGAATCGCCGCAATCCTCCGCGCGTGCGCGCGAACGCCGCCGCACGCGCCCGGCTCGCCGCCCGCACCGCATTCGACATTTCAGAAGAGCCCGCAACGTCGCCGCATCGCACGGCACTACGATGCACGCATGGACACGCACATTCCCCACCCCGCCCTTTCCCGCGCCGCGCTCGTGCGCATCGTCTCGACCGTGAGCGCGGGCTTCGTCATCACGCAGCTCGACGTCACGATCGTCAACGTCGCGCTCGCGCGCATCGGCGCCGATCTGCGCACGAGCGTCGCGGGCCTGCAATGGATCGTCGACGCGTACACGCTCGCGGTCGCCGGGCTGATGTTGTCCGCCGGCGCGCTCGGCGACCGCTTCGGCGCGCGCCGGCTGTTCGCGGCCGGGCTCGCGCTCTTCGCGCTCGCGTCGTTCGTCTGCGGCGTCGCCGCGAACGCGGGCACGCTGATCGCCGCACGCGCGCTGCAAGGGCTCGCGGCGGCCGCGATGCTGCCGAACTCGCTTGCGCTCCTCAACCATGCGTGCGCGCACGATCCGCGGCTGCGGGCGCGCGCGGTCGGCTGGTGGACCGCGTCGGGCGCGATCTCGATCGCGGCGGGCCCCGTGATCGGCGGCCTGCTGATCGCGCAGTTCGGCTGGCGCAGCATCTTTTTCGTCAATCTGCCGCTGTGCGCCGCGGGGCTCGTTGCAACGTTCCTGTGGATCGGCGAAGACGGCGCGCGGGCGGCGGCAGCCGGCCGCGACGATTCAGGCGCGGGCCGTCCGGCCGAGGCGACGGCGACCGACGCGACGGCAAGCGCGAACGCGTCCCGCGCGAATGCCGCGGTGCGCGCCGCCGCCGCCCGCCCGCGCGGCGTCGATCTTCCCGGCCAATGTCTCGCCGTCGTCGCGCTGACGCTCTTCACCGGCGCGGTGATCGACTGGCGTCCGGCGCTCGTCGCCGTCGCGCTCGCGGCCGCCGCCGCGTTCGTGTTCGTCGAGTCGCGCAGCGCGCATCCGATGATGCCGCTCGCGCTGTTCAAGCAGCGCACGTTCAGCGTCGCCGTGCTGTTCGGCGTCTGCATGAATCTGTCGTACTACGGCATCATCTTCGTGCTGAGCCTGTATCTGCAGCGCGTGCGGCACGACTCGCCGCTCGAGGCGGGGCTCGCGTTCCTGCCGCTCACGGGCGGCTTCCTGCTGTCGAACGTCGCGAGCGGCTGGGCGACCGCGCATTACGGCGCGCGCCGGCCGATGATCGTCGGCGCGCTGATCGGCGCGACCGGGTTCGCGCTGCTGAGCCTCGTGCGCGCCGACACGCCGACCGTGGCGCTCGTCGTGCCGTTCCTGCTGATTCCGGGCGGCATGGGGCTCGCGGTGCCCGCGATGACGACGACGGTGCTCGCGTCGGTCGAGCGCTCGCGCGCCGCGACCGCGTCGGCGGTGCTCAACGCCGCGCGGCAGGCGGGCGGCGCGATCGGCGTCGCCGCGTTCGGCGCGCTCGCGAGCGGCGCGCTGCCGGCGCAGATCGTGCCGGGGCTGCACGCGTCGGCGTGCGTGTCGGCCGCCCTCTTCGTCGCCGCCGCGGCGATGGCGAGCGCCGTGCGCGGCGCGCCGCATCCGGCGGCGTCGGCGAAGCCCGCGAGCGCGAACGCGCGTTGACGACGTTCGGGCGGCAAGGGGTTCGAGGCCGGGGTTCGGGGTTCGGGGTTCGGGGTTCGGGGTTCGGGGTTCGGGGTTCGGGGTTCGGGGTTCGGGGTTCGGGGTTCGAGGTTCGAGGTTCGAGGCCGGGGCCGGGGCCGGGGCTCGGTCGCCGTTAGCCGTTAGCCACTAGTCCTTAGTCCTTAGCCGGTCGCGTTCCGACCGCGCCCACCGCGCCGTCGTTCGCGCGCCCCGGCCAGCCGCCCGCCGGTTTCCATTCGTTCGCGACCGATCAGACCGTTTCCGCCCGCGCCGCGCGATCCCGCGGCCAACCCTCGCAGCACCGCTCGCCCCGGCTCGCGCCGACGATTTCATTACGCCAATCATTGCGTTTTCCCTTCTCACGCGACGCGAAATCCGATCGTTCGTAATCCTCGAGATTACGAACGGTAATATATATGCGAATCATTCTCATTTGTATTGACAGCCTATTCCGGCCTGCATACGATGCGCCCGCATCGCGCCGTTTGCGCGTTTCGCCAACGATCAACGCGCGCATCCGGACACCGCGATCGCGCGACAAGAGGAAGAGACTTCAATGCAATTCGCGCCGCTCCCCGAACGATCGCCCCGCGATCGTCACCTTGCCTTCGGCCGCGCGGCGCTCGCCTGCGCATGGCTGTTCAGTTCGGCCGCTTTCGCCGCCGCGTCGCCCGACGCGCAGCCGGAAGCGCCCGAAGCCGACCTCGCGATCCACGCACAACCGGCAACGCAATGGACGGGCGTCTGGACGCGCCAGAACCTGCTCGGCGACATCGGCGGCCTGCGGCCGTGGCTCGGCAAGTACGGCGTCACGTTCAGCCTGCAGGAGACGAGCGAATATCTGGCGAACCTGCGCGGCGGCCTGAAGCGCGGCGGCACCTACGACGGCCTCACGACCGCGGCCGTCACCGTCGACACGCAAAAGGCGTTCGGCCTGCCGGGCGGCACGTTCAACGCGAGCGCGCTGCAGATTCACGGCCGCAACCTGAGCCAGTACAACCTCGGCACGCTGAACACCGCGAGCGGCATCGAGGCGCAGGACACGACGCGGCTCTGGGAGCTGTGGTACCAGCAATCGTTCCTCGATCAGCGCGTCGACGTGAAAATCGGCCAGCAGAGCCTCGATCAGGAATTCATCGTCAGCCAGTACGCCGCGACGTTCGTCAACACGATGTTCGGCTGGCCCGCGTTGCCGTCGTACGATCTGCCCAACGGCGGCCCCGCGTATCCGCTCTCGTCGCTCGGCGTGCGCGTGCGCGGGCGCATCACGCCTTCGCTGACGGCGCTCGCCGGCGTGTTCGACGGCGATCCGCTCGGCAACAATCCGAGCAACCTGAGCGGCACCAATTTCAACCTGCACAACGGCACGCTCTTCATCGGCGAGCTGCAGTACGCACTCAACCAGCCGGCCGACGGCCAGATGGACACGGGGCCGTCGAACGCGCTGCCCGGCACCTACAAGATCGGCCTCTGGTATCACAACGGCCGCTTCGCCGATCAGCAGACCGACAACACCGGCCTGTCGCTCGCGAATCCGGCGACAAGCGGCGTCGCGCGCGCGCATCACGGCGACTACAGCTTCTACGCGGTCGCCGACCAGATGGTCTGGCGGCCCGACCCGACGGGCGCGAAGAGCCTCGGCGTGTTCGCGCGCGTGATGGCCGCGCCCGGCGACCGCAATCTCGTCAGCGTCGCGGCCAACGCGGGCGTCGTGCTGAAGGCGCCGTTCGAGGGCCGCGACAACGACAGCGTCGGGCTCGCGCTCACGTACGTCAAGGTCGGCTCGCACGCGCGCGCGCTCGACGAAAACTTCGCGAACTTCACGGGCGGGCCGTACGGCGTGCGCACGAGCGAGACGACGCTCGAGGCGACGTACCAGTACCAGGTCACGCCGTGGTGGCAGCTGCAAGCGGACGCGCAATACACGTTCAACGCCGGCGCGGGCCAAAACCCGAGCGATCCGACGCAGCCGCTGCACAACACGTTCGTCGTCGGGCTGCGCACCAACGTCACGTTCTGAGCACGCCGAAAGATTCCGGTTTCGTTCGTATCCGCGACGGCCACGCCGCCGCCTCATCAGCAAGGAGAATCGCCCCATGCCCACCGCCCTGTCCTCGCCGCGCGCGCGCCGCGCCGCGCAGGCGTTCGCCGCGGCGCTCGTCGCGCTCACGGCGGCCGCGGCCGCGCACGCGCAGCCGCAAGGCTTCCTCGAGACGCTGCATCGCCACACGACGCTCGTCAACACCGTGCCCGAGAACGGCGACCAGAACCCGTATGCGATCGCCGTCGCGCCGGTGTCGGCCGGCGCGATCCAGCAAGGCGACGTGCTCGTCGACAACTTCAACAACGCGGCGAACCTGCAGGGCACGGGCTCGACGATCGTCGACTATCGCCCGTCGACGAAGCAGATGAGCGTGTTCGCCGCGATTGCGCGCGACCTGAAGGAATGCCCGGGCGGCGTCGGCCTGTCGGCCGCGATGACGATGCTGAAATCCGGCTGGGTGATCGTCGGCAGCACGCCGAGCAACGACGGCACCACCAACACGAAAGGCGCCGGCTGCCTGATCGTGCTCGATCCGCACGGCAAGGTCGCGTCGGCGTGGTCGAGCCCGAACATCAACGACCCGTGGGGCAACATGGCCGTCGTCGACCGCGGCGACAGCGCGACGCTGTTCGTCAGCATGGCGGGCTTCGGCGTCGGCGGCGCCGACGGCAGCCCGCCCGTCTACAAGCAGGCGACCGTGCTGCGCCTCGATCTCGCGATCGCCGACGGCAAGCCGCCCGTGATCAAGCGGGAAACGGTGGTCGCGAGCGGCCTCGGCGCGCAGGCCGACAAGGGCGTGTTCCTCGTCGGCCCGACCGGGCTCGCGCTGTCCGGCGACCAAACGAAGCTGTACGTATCCGACGCGATCGGCAACCGGATCGTCGAGATCGACGATCCATTGACGCGCGACACGAGCGCGGGCGTCGGCCGCCAGGTGACGGCGGACGGCTTCCTGCGCCGCCCGCTCGCGCTCGCGACCGCGCCGAACGGCCACCTGCTCGCGACCAACGCGCTGAACGGCCAAGTCGTCGAGATCGATCCGGCGGCGGGCAAGCAGCTTTACGCGCGCTGGATCGACACCGACAAGGCGCAATCGCCGCCCGGCAACGGCGACCTGTTCGGGATCGCGATGACCCCGGCGGGCGACGGCTTCTATTACGTCGAGGACGACGTGAACACCCTGATGCTCGCAAAGTGACGAAGGCGATCATGGCAGACGATCTCAAAGCGCCGCCGCGCCCCGCGCGACGCGGCTTCCTCAAGGCCGGCGGCGCGGCGGTGGCCGCGAGTCTCGCCGCGTCGACGATGCCCGCGGCGAAGGCGGCGGATGCGCCCGCGGCGGCGGCCGCGCAAGACGGCGTCGAGCCGTTCTACGGCACGCACCAGGCCGGCATCGCGACGCCGCAGCAGCGCCACGCGTATTTCGCGGCGCTCGACCTGAGCGCGACCACGCGCGCGGACGTGATCGCGCTCCTGAAGGCCTGGACCGACGCCGCCGCGCGCCTGACGCGCGGCGACACCGCGCAGCCGCTCGTGACGTCGGGCGGGGAAGACGCGGCGCCCGTCGACGGCGGCGACGCGCTCGGCCTGGGCCCCGCGCGGCTGACGATCACGTTCGGCTTCGGGCCCGGCATGTTCACGCTCGCCGGCAAGGATCGCTACGGGCTCGCGAAGCACCGCCCCGCCGCGCTCGTCGACCTGCCGCGCTTCAACGGCGACCAGTTGCTGCCGGAGAAAACGGGCGGCGACCTGTTCATCCAGGCGTGCGCGGACGACGCGCAGGTGGCGTTCCACGCGGTGCGCCAGCTCGCGCGCATCGGCGCGAAGGCCGCGCAAATGCGCTGGGGGCAGGCCGGCTTCACGTCCGGCAAGCCCGGCGAGACGCCGCGCAACCTGATGGGCTTCAAGGACGGCACGATGAACCCGCCGATGTCCGATCCGGCCGCGATGAACGAATTCGTGTGGGCCGGCGGCGAAGGCCCCGCGTGGATGAACGGCGGCACCTACACGGTCGTGCGCCGCATCCGCATCACGCTCGAGCACTGGGACAACACCGAGCTCGGCTTCCAGGAACAGGTGGTGGGCCGCCACAAGTACAGCGGCGCGCCGCTCGGCCGGAAGAGCGAGTTCGAGCCGCTCGATCTCGACGCGGTCGACAAGGACGGCAATTCGGTCATTCCCGACAACTCGCACGCGCGCCTCGCGTCGCCGCAGTTGAACGACGGCGCGCAGATCCTGCGCCGCGCGTACTCGTACAACGACAGCACGAACTTCTACATCGAGCGTTGGCCGCCGTGGCGCCAGCAGACCGAATACGACGCGGGGCTGATGTTCGTCGCGCACCAGCGCGACCCGCGCCGCGGCTTCATCCCGATCAACGAGAAGCTCGCGAAGCTGGACATCATGAACCAGTTCACGACGCACGTCGGCAGCGCGATCTTCGCTTGCCCGCCGGGCGCACGACCCGGCTCGTACATCGGCGCCGCGCTGTTCGAAGCGTAAGCGCCGACGATCAAGATTCCGAACCATTGCAGGAGGCATTGCGCCATGAACACACGTCACATCGCCCGCGCGCTGCGCCGCCGGGCCGCAACCGCGGCAACCGCCGCCGCGGCCGTCGCGCTCGCGGCGGCCGCGCCGCTCGCATCGGCCGCCACGCTCACGCTCTACAGCGCGCAGCACGAGCAGGTGGTCAACCAGCTCGTGAAGGACTTCGAAGCGCAAACCGGCATCGCCGTGAAGGTGCGCACGGGCGAAGGCCCGGCGCTCGCCGCGCAGCTCGTCGCCGAGGGCGACAGGACGCCCGCCGACGTCTATTTCACCGAGAACTCGCCGGAGCTCGCGCTGCTCGCCGAAAAGGGGCTGCTCGCGAAGACGGACGCCGCGACGCTCGCGGCCGTGCCCGCGCGCTTCAGCTCGCCCGACGGCGACTGGGTCGGCGTGCTCGCGCGCGAGAACGTGCTGATCTACAACACCGCGAAGATTCAGCCGCCGCAGTTGCCCGCGTCGCTCGTCGATCTCGCGAAGCCGGAATGGAAAGGCCGCGTGGGCGTCGCACCGAGCGACGCCGACTTCCTGCCGCTCGTGAGCGGCATGCTCGCGCTGAAGGGCGAAGCGCAGACGCTGCAGTGGCTGAAGGGCCTGAAAACCAACGCGCAAATCTTCGACGACGACGAAGGCGTGACGGCCGCCGTGAACCGCGGCGCGGTCGCGACGGGCATCGTCAACAATTACTACTGGGCGCGCCTGCACGCCGAGCTCGGCGACAAATCGACCCGCAGCGCGCTGTTCCACTTCGCGAACGGCGATGTCGGCGGCCTCGTCAACGTATCGGGCGCGGCCGTGACGAAGGCGTCGAAGCGCGGCGCCGACGCGCAGAAGTTCGTCGCGTACCTCGTCGGCGAGCGCGCGCAGAGCCTGATGGCGAAGGGGCGCGTCAGCTTCGAATATCCGCTGCGCCCGGGCGTCGCGCCCGATCCGATTCTCAAGCCGTTCGATCAGTTGAGCCCGCCCGCGATCACGTTCAAGCAGCTCGGCGACGACAGCCAGGCCGGCAAGCTGCTGCGCCGGGCCGGCCTTCTCTGAGCGGGCGGCAATGAGCGACGTCGTCACCGGCGCGCGCGCCGCCGCGCCGCCACCGGTTCGCGGCCGCGCGCCGCGCGGGCTCGTCGCCGCGGCGGCGCTCGGCCCGCTCGCCGTGCTGCTGCCGATCGCGTTCACCGCGTATCGCGCGGCCCGGCTCGGCGCGAACGACATCGGCGAGCTGCTGTTCCGCCCGATCGTCGCCGAGCTGCTCGGCAACACGTTCGCGATCACGGGCGCCGCGACGCTCGTGTGCGCGGTGCTCGGCACGGCCGTCGCGTGGCTCGTCGAGCGCACCGACCTGCCCGCGCGCAACGGATGGGCCGCGCTCGCCGCGGCGCCCCTCGCCGTGCCGCCCTTCGTCACGAGCTACGCGTGGGTATCGATCAGCCTCGATCTGCAGGATTTTCTCGGCGCGCTGATCGTGCTCGCGTCGTCGTACTTTCCGCTCGTCTATCTGCCCGTCGCCGCGGCGCTGCGCGGCCTCGATCCGGCGCTCGAGGAAAGCGCGCGCACGCTCGGCTGCCGCCCCGCGCAGGTCTTCTGGCGCGTCGTGCTACCGCAATTGCGGCCCGCGCTGCTGGGTGGGATGCTGCTCGTCGCGCTCGGCGTGCTGTCCGAGTTCGGCGCGTTCGCGCTGCTGCGCTTTCGCACCTTCACGACCGAGATCTACGCCGAATACCGCGTGGACTTCGACGGCGGCGGCGCGTCGCTGCTCGGCTGCGCGCTGATCGCGCTGTGCCTCGTCTGCATCGCGCTCGAATTGCGCGTGCGCGGCCGCGCCCGCTACGACGCCACGCACCGCGGCGCACGCCGCGCCGCGCATCGCTACGCGCTCGGCGCGTGGCGCGGGTGCGCGATCGCGGGGCTCGCGGCGCTCGCCGTCGCGACGCTCGGCGTGCCGCTCGCGACGATCGGCTACTGGCTCACGCAGCAGGGCGCGGCGGCCGTCACGCCCGCCGACGTATCGCCCGAGCTGCTGTGGCGCGCGACGCTCGCGTCCACCGGCTACGGCCTGTGCGCCGCCGCGCTCACGACGGCGCTCGCGCTGCCGCTCGGCTTCCTGTCGGTGCGCCATCCGGGCCGCATCGCGGCCGTGCTCGAACGTGTCGCGTTCGTCGCGCAAGGCATGCCCGGCATCGTCGTCGCGCTCGCGATCGTCTCGCTGACCGTGCGGCTGATGCAGCCGCTTTATCAAAGCGCGCCGATGCTGATCGGCGCCTATGCGATCCTGTTCCTACCGCTCGCGCTCGTCGGCGTGCGCGCGGCGCTCGCACAGGCGCAACCCCGTCTCGAGGAAACCGCGCGCGCGCTCGGCCTCACCTGGGCGCAGGCTGCGCGCCGCGTGCTGCTGCCGCTCGCCGCGCCCGGCCTCGGCGCGGCGGCGGCGATGGTCTTCATCTGCGTCGTCACCGAACTGAACGCGACGATCCTGCTGTCGCCGATCGGCACGCGCACGCTCGCGACGCAGGTCTGGAGCGATACGTCGACGCTCGCGTTCGCCGCCGCCGCGCCGTACGCGGCGCTGCTCGTCGCGCTGTCGCTCGCCGCGTCGGCGCTGCTGTTCGTGCTGCTCGGCCGCTCGGCGGTGCGCGCTTCGCCGAGCGTCGACGCATGACGTTCAAATTTCTTGCGAATCCATGAGCGAACTCCGAATCGACCGCGTGTGCAAATCGTTCGGCGGCCACGCCGTGCTGCACGACGTGAGTCTTACCGTCGAGCGCGGCGCGCTGCTCGCGCTGCTCGGCCCGTCCGGCAGCGGCAAGACGACGCTGCTTCGCATCCTGTGCGGCTTCGAGCGCGCGGAGCGAGGCACCGTCGACATCGACGGGCAGCGCGTCGCCGGGCCCGGCGCGCACGTGCCGCCCGAAGCGCGGCGCATCGGCTACGTGCCGCAGGAAGGCGCGCTGTTTCCGCACCTGTCGGTCGCGGAGAACATCGCGTTTGGCCTACCGCGCGCGCAGCGCCGCGCGCAACACCGCGTCGCCGAACTGCTGGAAATGGTCGGGCTGCCGGCCGCGTTCGCGCGGCGCGCGCCGCAACAACTGTCGGGCGGCCAGCAGCAGCGCGTCGCGCTCGCCCGCGCGCTCGCGCCGAAACCGTCGCTCGTGATTCTCGACGAGCCGTTTTCGTCGCTCGATGCGTCGCTGCGGCTCGACACGCGCGCGGCGGTGGTCAGCGCGCTCGCCGCCGCGCGCGCGACGGCCGTGCTCGTCACGCACGATCAGCCCGAGGCGCTGTCGCTCGGCGACGAAGTCGCGGTGCTCTGGCATGGAAGGATCGTGCAGACGGCAAGGCCCGAGACGCTGTATCGGCAGCCGGCGACGCGCGAACTCGCGACGTTCATCGGCGATGCGATGCTGATCGAAGGCGTCGTGGAGCGCGGCTTCGTCGTTTGCGCGCTCGGGCGTCTGCCGCTTCGCGCGCCGCTGCCCGACGGCCCCGTCGACGCGCTGCTGCGCCCCGAACAGATTCGCGTGCGTCGCGCGCACGAGCCGCGCGACGAGCACGCGCATTGGCGCGACGCGATCGTGCTCGGCGCGACGTTTGGCGGCCAGGATGCCTATCTGGACGCGCGGCTCGTCGACGCCCCCGATACGCGCGTGCGCGCTCGCGTGCCGGGCTATCGATGCGCGCCGGCGGGCGAGCGCATCGCGATCGCGGTCGACGACGACGTGATCGCGTATCCGCGCTGAGCGTGAGCGCGCGCCGCGCGCCGGCGAAGCGCACGCGGCGCCGCATCATTCATCGGGCAGGAAAATAAGCGCGTCGCGGGTTCGCTCGTCGAATCGGATTCGAACGCGTCACGATGATCGCGAGCGTTGCACGGCACGCAACGCGCTCAGCGCAGCGAGCCGTACGACGACGACGGCCGCCGCGCGCCGTCGATGCTCGCACCGCCCGCGCCCGTCACGTACAGCAGCAGGAAGCCGCCCGCGATCGCGACGTTCTTCCAGAAGTGCACGGCCATGTCGCGCTGCAAGGCCGAATTGGTTGCGTCCCAGAAGTTGTGTCCGATCAGCGCGGTCGCAATCGTGTAGAGCGCGAGCACGAGCGCAAGCGGCTTCACCTTGTAGCCGACGACGAGCAGCAGGCCGCCCAGCGCTTCGAGCGCGACGATCGCGGGCGCCGCGACCTGCGTGAACGGCACGCCGAGCCCCTTCAGATAACCGACGAATTCGCCGTAGCCCAGAAGCTTCATCGCGCCGCCCCAGAGGAACAGCACGGCGAGCAGGAGCCGTGCGAAGAATATGACGCCGGAATCGACGGAACGCGCCATGCATGACCTCCTGATGATCGATCGACGAGGGCCGCGCCGCGCGCGGCGTATCTCGTAAATCCGCCAGAATAGGAGGTCTCGTCCGTCGTTCCAAGCAAAAGGTTGTAGCAAATCTTTACACGGCTGTCCGCGCGAATCGGTGCAAACAGGGACACAGCGGATGAACGCGAGCCCGCTTGCGCGACGTATCGACCGATTCCGACGAGACAGTCCGCACTGTCACGATCGGCGGCGAACGCGCACGCACGTTCGCCCCCGCCACGCTCAATGCACGACCATTCCCGTGAGCCAGTACGCCTGCACGCAGGTCATCACGCCGACGATCAGCACGAAGAACAGGCTATGCCGCAGCGTGAAGCGAAACAGATCCGCCTCGTGCCCGACGAGGCCGACCGCCGCGCACGCAACCGCGATCGACTGCGGCGAAATCATCTTGCCCGCGACGCCGCCCGTCGTGTTCGCCGCGACGAGCAGCGTGCTCGACACGCCGATCTGCTGTGCGGTCGTCGCCTGCAGCGAGCAGAACAACGCGTTCGACGACGTGTCGGAGCCCGTCAGGAACACGCCGATCCAGCCGAGCAGCGGCGAGAAGAACGGGAACGCCGCGCCCGTGCCCGCGAGCAGCAATGCGAGCGTCGTCGACATTCCCGAAAAGTTCTCGACGAACGCGAATGCGAGCACGAGGCCGATCGACAGCACCGGGCGCTTCAGGTCCTTCAACGTCTCGAAGAACGTGCGCATGCCTGTGCGCGCGGAAACGTTCAGGATTGCCATCGATACGATCGCCGACAGCAGGATCGCGGTGCCCGTGGCCGCGAGCAGATCCCAGTTGAACACGGCGGGCACGGGCGTCGGGTGCGCGACGACGGGCGCCATCTTCTGCGTGAGCTTGTCGAGATGCGGGATGTGGAATTGCAGCGTCGTGAACGCGAGCGCGCCGCCCTTCGCGAACAGCGCCTTGAACGGCTTCATGCTCCAGATCGTCACCATCACGGTCAGCACGACGAACGGCGACCACGCGCGCGCGATCTGCGCGAACGAATACGGCGAAGGCTGCCGGCCGCCCGTCGCGCGCGCGCCGCCCATGCCGCCCGGCATCGCGCCCAGCGCGAGCGCGCCGCCGCCCGCCGACACGATCGAGGCCGCGCGTGCGGCCTCGCGCGCGCGCTTCGGCTGCCACACCTTCAGGAACGACGCGAGCGCGACGAGGCTCGCGAGCGCCGACGTCACGTCGGGCAGCTCGGGCCCGATGTAGTTCGACGTGAAGAACTGCACGACCGCGAAGCTGCCGCCCGCGACGAGCGCGGCGGGCCACGTCTCGCGCACCCCCTTCACGCCGTCCATCACGAACACGAGCCAAAACGGCAGGAAAAACGACATGAGCGGCAACTGGCGTCCCGCCATCGCGCCGACCGCCATCGGATCGAGGCCCGACACCTGGCCCGCGACGATCACCGGAATCCCGAGCGCGCCGAACGCGACGGGCGCGGTGTCCGCGATCAGGCAAAGTCCCGCCGCATAGAGCGGATTGAAGCCGAGGCCGACGAGCAGCGCGGCCGTGATCGCCACCGGCGCGCCGAAGCCCGCCGCGCCTTCGAGAAACGCGCCGAACGAGAAGCCGATCAACAGCATCTGCAGGCGCTGATCGTCGGTGAGCGACACGATCGAGCTGCGGATGATGTCGAACTGGCCGCTCGTCACGACGATCTTGTAGAGGAACACCGCGGTGACGATGATCCATGCGATCGGCCACAAGCCGTACGCGAAGCCATAGGCCGCCGATGCGAACGCGCGCTCGGCGGGCATGCCGTAGACGGCGATCGCGATGGCGAGCGAAAGCGCGAGGGTAAGCGCGCCCGCGACGTGTCCCTTGAGCCGCAACACCGCGAGCGACACGAAGAACAGAATGATCGGCGCGCCGGCTGCGAGCGCCGACCAGCCGACGCCGCCGAGCGGCAGATAGACCTGGTTCCAAACCTGCACGTGTGTCTCCTTCCATGAGTGAATCTGAATCGGGCGACGGCCTCGCGGCCGTCCGAATCGGCGCGCCGGTCCGTGCCGGCGCTTTGGTCTGTGCGCGACGTGAGCGACGTGCGTGGAGAACGCGCGTCGCATGGCGTCTGACTGATGCTGCTTGTCGGGGAATGTCTACGTCTTCGAATCGCCGGCGTGCCGCGTCCGGTTTTCGCTTCGGTGCGCTCGGCATCGCCGCGCGCCGTCTTGCGCAGTCTTGCGTCGTTTGTTGTCGCCTCTTACTTCTTGCGTCGCATGTCTTGCTGCCGCGCCTCGCGTGTTGAATGGTGCGTTCGCGGCATCGCGGCGCCGCCGCGAAATGATCTGCATACCGTAATTTCTCGTCCGGCCGTCTCGCGCGCCGTCGCGGGTTTCGACTAGCCGCGCGCGATGCCGCGCCGCGCGATTCGCCGGGCGCGCCACGCCGAAACGCAGCGCGCCGCCGCCGTCATTTCCGCGCGGGCTTTCACGCGTCGTCGCGAATCAGCACGAGCACGCGCTTCGGGCCGTGCACGCCGACCTGCACCGTCTGCTCGACGTCGGCGGTGCGCGACGGCCCGGTGATCACGTTGACCGCGCGCGGCAGCGTCGCGATCGTCGCGCGCACGCGCGCCCATGCGTCCTCCATCGTCGCGACGATCGCGCTGCGATCGACGAGCACGACGTGCGTGGCGGCGACGAAGTTGAGCGACGTCGGCGTCGCGCTCGACGACAGGCACACGACGCTGCCCGTCTCCGCGATCGCCGCGAACGACGGCGTCACGCTGACGAGCCCGTCGCGCCGCAGGTCGGCGCCCGGCAGCGCGCCGTGCGCGCGCCACGGCAGCGCCTCGAGCGCCGCCGCGACGACGAGCGGCGCATCGGCGAGGCCCACTTCGCGCAAATACGCGTCGACGGCCGCGGGCGCATCGGCGGCGGTCGCGATGTGCGCGCACGTCGCCGACACCTGCTGCGCCTTCGCGACGAAGCGCGCGACGAGGTCGACGCCGCCGAGCGAGATCGCCGGCCCGCACGCGGCGGCCGAAGCGGCCGAGGCGGCCGGGCCGGCGAAAGACGCCGCGCCCGCGCCGGATGCGGCATGCGCATTCGGCGCGGCGGACGCGCCCGCGCCCATCGTCTGCGCCGGAAACTGCGCGGCAAGCCGCGCGCGGTCGCTGCCGAGCGCCGCGCGGATACGGCCGAGAATGTCGTCGCGCCCGCTCATCGCTGCCCCCTCTGTTCGTTCGCGCGCGTCGCGTCCCACGTCTCGAAGAACGTGCGCGGCGGCGGCTTCGGCAATTCGCGCGAATCGGTCCAGCCGGACGCGAACGGCACGCGCGCGATGCTGCCGCGCGTGCCGCCGAGTGCGCGCAGCACGCGCGCACCGACGCGCGTCAGCCAGTGATAGAGCGCCGGCCGCCGCGCGATCGCGCCGAACGCGCGCAGCAGGAAGCGCGTGCCGGGCGCGGTGAGCCGCGCGTCGAACTGCATCCCGCGCAGCTTCTTGAGCAGCGTCGGCAGCGGAATCTTCACCGGACACACCTCCGCGCAGCGCCCGTTCAGCGTGCACGCGTTCGGCAGATCGGTGTCGTGCTCGATGCCTTGCAGGAGCGGCGTGAGAACGGCGCCCATCGGCCCCGGATAGACCCAACCGTACGCATGCCCGCCGACCGCGCCGTACACCGGGCAGTGGTTCATGCACGCGCCGCAGCGAATGCAGCGGAGCATGTCGCGGAACTCGCCCGCGAGCATCCGCGTGCGGCCGTTGTCGACGAGCACGACGTGATACTCGCGCGGCCCGTCCAGATCGTCGTCGCGCTTCGGGCCCGTGCTGAACGTGGTGTACGACGTGATCTCCTGCCCCGTCGCGCTGCGGCCGAGCAGCCGCACGAACAGCGCGACGTCGTCGAGCGTCGGCACGACGCGCTCGATGCCCGCCGTCACGATGTGCACGCGCGCGAGCGTCGACGTGAGATCGCCGTTGCCCTCGTTCGTGCAGATCACGTTCGAGCCCGTCTCGGCGACGAGATAGTTCGCGCCGGTAATGCCGACGTCCGCGACGAAGAATTTGTCGCGCAGCACCTGGCGCGCTTCGCCGACGACGTCCGCGACGGTCTCGCGCGGCCCGTCGTACTGCGCGGCCGAATGATGCCCGGCGAACAGTTCGGTAACCTGACCGATCGTCTTGTGCAGCGCCGGGAACACGATGTGGCTCGGCCCTTCGTGCGCGAGCTGCACGATGTATTCGCCGAGATCGGTTTCGACGACTTCCATCCCCGCGCCCTCGAGCGCGGCGGGCAAGCCGATCTCCTCGCCGACCATCGATTTGCCGCGCGTCACGGTTTTCGCGTTCGCGTCGCGGCAGATCTTCAGCACGATCTCGCGCGCTTCGGCCGCGTCGCTCGCCCAGTGAACGACGCCGCCCGCGCACGTGACGGCCGCTTCGTAGCGTTCGAGATACGTGTCGAGATTCGCTAGCACGTGATCCTTCACCACCTTCGCGCGCTCGCGCAGCATTTCGAACTCGGGCAGCAGCGACACGACGCGCCGCCGCTTCTCGATCCAGCCCTCGCCGAGCATCCCGAGCGCTTCCTGAAGCTGTGCGTCGTGCAGCGCGGCGCTCGCGCGCGCCTTGAAGTTCGTCGTCGCGGCCGATGGTTGCGCGCTCATTCGCCCTCCCCGCAGATCGGCTCGACGTTCATCCCGGTCAGCACCTCGGCGACGTGATAGACGCGCACCGGGCTGCCTTCGCGCTTCAGTCGCCCGCCGATGTTCATCAGGCAGCCGAGATCGCCGCCCGCGAGCACGGTCGCGCCGCTCGCGGCGACGTTCGCGGTCTTGTCGGACACGATCTTCGTCGAGATTTCCTGGTACTTCACGCAAAACGTGCCGCCGAAGCCGCAGCATACTTCGGCATCCTTCATTTCCTTCAATTCGACGCCGCCGACGCGCGACAGCAGCGCGCGCGGCTGCGCCTTGATGCCGAGGCCGCGCAGGCCCGAGCAGGTGTCGTGGTAGGCGAGCGTGCAGTCGGGCACCGCGGCGCGCTCCGGGCCCGCCCAGCCGAGCACGTCGACGAGAAAGCTCGTCAGCTCGTGCGCGCGCGCGGCGAGCCGCTCGGCGCGCGGCTTCCACGCGGGATCGTTCGCGAGCAGGTCCGGGTAGTCGTGACGCAGCGTGCGGATGCACGAGCCGGAGGGTGCCACGACGTAGTCGTAGCCTTCGAACACGCCAATCGTGCGGCGCGCGATGCCGCGCACGCCGTCGAAGTCGCCGCTGTTCAGCGCCGGCTGGCCGCAGCAGGTCTGCGCGCGCGGCGCGTCGACCGTGCAGCCGGCCGCTTCGAGCAACTGCACGGCGGCGAGCGCGGCGCTCGGCCGAAAGAGATTCGCGAGGCACGTGACGAACAGGCCGACGCGCGGCGTCTCGCGGGCGCCGCCGGACGAGCCGGCGGCCTGCGGGGATTGGTCCATGTGTTTCATCCCGGCCGCTCGTCGCGGCCGTTTCTTCGCTTCAACGGTTTGCTTCAACGAATCGCCGCGCGTTCGCGCGCGGCCGGTTTCGATGACCTATACTTGGTCATGTTGGTCTGACCACGCTGGCCAAGATAGTGAGATGGCGACCGGCTGTCAATGTCGCGGCCATCAGGGAAAACGCCGATCCGAACCCGGCCGATCGCGCCGAAACCCGCTCCGGCATTGGCTCGAACGGCCGCCTGCGCCCCGCCGGGTATAATTCCGCGCGGCCGCCGCACGCTCCGGCGCGAGCCGGCCGACGCGCGCGAACGCTCGGCCGCGAAAGCCGGTGCCCGCGCCACCCAACCGTCCAGAAGGCCCGTGCATGACGTTTCAGCCAGTCGAGTCCTACACCCGCGTGCGCCTGTCCGACGTGGTGTCCGACCAGATCAAGTCGCTCATCTCGGCGGGCAAGCTGCTGCCCGGCCAGAAGCTGCCGACCGAGCGCGAGCTCGCCGCGCAGCTGAGCGTGTCGCGCCCCTCGCTGCGCGAGGCGCTCGTGCGGCTCGAGGCGGACGGCTTCATCGGCTCGGTCGGGCGCGGCGGCTTCGTCGTCTCGGACATCACGGCGCCCGTCGTGTCGAATCCGCTCGCCGATCTGCTGCTGCAGAACCCCGAGACGAGCCACGACGTGCTCGAGCTGCGCCACGGCCTCGAAACGATCTCGACCGCATACGCGGCCGAACGCGCGACGCCAGCCGATCTCGTGAGGATCAAGGACGCATTCGACGCGCTCGCGGGCCTGTCGCTCAAGCACGAGCCCGGCCGGCTCGCCGAAGTCGACGCGAACTTTCACCTCGCGATCGCCGACGCGACGCACAACGTCGCGCTGATCCACGTGATGCACGGCATCCACGGATTGCTGCAGGAATCGATGCACAAGTCGCACCGGCTCGTGAACCATGCGGACGCGTTGGAGCGCGCGCTCCTCGAGCAGCACACCGAAATCTACGAAGCGATCGCCGCGAAAGACCCGGAACGCGCGCGCGCGGCGGCCGAGCGACATCTGCAATACGTGCGCACGCTGTACGAGCAGGCCGCGTAGCGCGCCGGCGCGCCGCGGCCGCCTCGAGCGCCGCGGCCGATGCTAAATTGGGGCTTTTCGACGAGGAGCCCGCATGCCGACGCCGGACCATCCATGGAATTCGCTGGAGATCGTCAAGCTCGTCGCGGACGTCCTCACGCCGCTTTCCGTCGCTGCGTTCGGCTGGCTCGTCAGCCACCGGCTCAAGCAGCTCGAGCTCGTCCAGTGGACGAACCAGAAGCTGATCGAAAAGCGGCTCGCCGTCTACGACACGGTCGCGCCGCTCCTCAACCGCCTGCTGTGCTTCTACACGTGGGTCGGCCCGTGGAAGGACATCTCGCCCGACGACGTGATCCGCACGAAGCGCGAGCTCGACCAGACGATCCACATCTACCGCCACCTGTTCGACGACGACGTGTACCGCGCGTACCAGTCGTACCTCGACGCGCTGTTCGACACGCATTCCGGCGCGGGCCACGACGCGCGCATCAAGTCGACGATCGCGAGCCCCGACGGCGACCGCATCGGTCACGGCACGTATCGCTGGAATCCCGCGTGGTCGGAGCGCTTCTCGAGCGCGAACGTCGTGCCGCGCGACGACGTGACGGCGCGCTATCAACGGATCATGGACGGGCTGCGCGTGTCGCTGGGCGCTGCGCGATGAGCGCTCGGTCGTCGCGCAATCAATCGCGCGGGCGATGCGCATCGGCGAGCGGCGGTGAGCCGCCGCCCGATCGCACGCCGCGCCGTCCGTCGACAACGAGACAGCGAGACAGCGAGACAACGAATCGTCACGGACTTCACATCAACGTGTCACATGTCGCGTGTCTGATTCGGGATACCGATTCTTGGCTGATCCTGGTTGACTTCGTTGATCTCACGGCCCGCATGCGGCGCCGGCGCGCAAGCGCCGCGTCGCCCGGGACCGGACCGGCACCGACATGAAAGCACGGCCGATGCTCGAATACGCGTTGCACCCGGTCGACGATCGACTGGTCCACGTCGACGAACTCTTTCGCGCGGACCCCGTCCCGCGCGGGTGGGCGCGCTGTCCGCTCTGTCTGGAGGCGCTGTACGTCGTGCAGTTGCGCGACCGCTCGCACGCGCGCCGATTCGTTCATCTCGCGGGCGAGTTCGCGCGCTGCCCGCTCGTGAACGACGCGCTGCCGAACCCGCTCGCCGTCCACGTCGGCCCGCCGCTCGACGAGCGTGGCCACCGGCAGCGCGCGACCTTTTTCCAGCACTGGCAGCGGCATCTGCACACGATCCGGCAGACGGCGTCCGCGTTCGGGATCGCGCGTTTCATACGCGTGATCGAGCTCGCGGACGTGCTGAAGCTGTGGGCATGGCCGACGCTCGCGCAACACGACATCCCGTACATCCTGCTCGTGCTGACGGAATTCATCGCCGCGCCGCGCGGCGAAAAAAAGCAGGCCGCGTGGTCGCGCTTCTGGTTCGACGCGTCGGTGCAGCAAATAGACGATCTGCACAAGCCGCGCGGCGTGCTGCCGCGCCTCTTCCGGCTGCGCTACCGATTGCCTAGGATGTCGAAATTTCCGAGCGCGCGGCATCTGATCGACTGCCAGCCGGTGCAGATGAACGACGACGCCCCGGCCGACGCGCCCATCGGCATGCCGCGCGCCGACGTCGCCGCATTCGAGGCTTTCGCCGCGCGCTTCGCGAGCCGGCCGGTCGAATGAAGATGAGAAAGACGATCGCGCGCGCCGTGAACGGGCGACGCGCGCGGCCGCGTCACGTGTAGAGCGACGCGTCGGGCAGCGCGCCCGTCAGCGCATGGCGGCCGACGTCGCGCAGCCGGTAGTCCAGCGGATCGTGCAGCGTGTGCGTGCGCGCGTTGCGCCAGAAGCGGTCGAGCGCGAGCGGCGCGGCCGTCGCGCGCGCGCCGCACGCATCGAACAGCGCCTCGCTGACGTCGAGCGCCGCGCGCTGCGCGACGATCTTCGCCTCCGAAATCGCGAGCGCGACTTCCGCGCGCGCATCGGCGGTGAGCGCCTCCTTCCTCTCCCACGCGCCCTGCAGCGCGCGCGCCGCGCGATCCGCAAGCGCCTCGGCGCTCACCGTCTGCACGCGCATGTCGCCGAAGCGCTGCAGCGTGTACGGATCGTCCGCCGCGCGTTCGACGCCCGAATGCACCCACGGCCGCCCCGCCCGCTGCACGTAGTCGCGCGCCTCGGCGAGCGCGCCTTCCGCGATACCGACGAACAGGTTCGTCAGCACGAGTTGCGACACGAGCGTGCGCAGCGTCGCGCGCGGCGTCGGCGGCGTTTCCGAGCGATGCAGCACCTCGTCGGGTTCGACGCGCACGCCGTCGAACGACACGCTGCCGCTATCGGTCTGCCGCTGGCCGATCGGGTCCCAGTCGTCGCGCACGGCAATGCCGGCGCGCTCGGTCGGCACGACCGCGAACACCGGCTTGCCCGTGTCCGGATCGTGCGCGGAGACCGTCATCCGCTGCGAGCCGCGCGTGCCCGAGCAGAAGCCCTTGACGCCTTCGAGCCGATAGCCGCCGTCGCCCGTCGCATGCGCGACGAGCCGCGCATCGAGCGGGTTCACTGCATTGCCCCACCACCAATTGTGCTCGACCGTGCCGCGCAGATAACGCTCGCGCTGCTCGGCGCTGCCCCACACGTCGACGCTGACGATCTGCAGGCACTGAAAGCCGAGCAGATGCGCGAGCGCGCTGTCGACGCGCGCGAGCGCGCGGATCGTGTGATAGATCACCGGCCAGCCGGCTTCCTGGCCGCCGAACTCACGCGGCACCGCAAGCGTCAGCAGGCCGGCGTCGGCGATCCACCGCTTCTCGTGCGCGGCGTGGCCGCCCGCTCGGTCGCGCTCCGGCGCGCTCGCGCGCAGCGCCGCGATCAGCTCGGCGAGCGTGTACGGCGCCCGGTTCGCTTCGGCAATCAGTTCAACCAGGACTCGTGGATCGTTCATGCGAAAGCTTCCCAGATGGTGGGCTTGTCGGTCGATGCGGCGGCGGGCCGCGATGACACGCGCCCGCGCACGCCGCGCCGCCGGTTATCGTCGATCGCCCGATTAGCGGTGTGGTGTGCGTCGAATACTAGCGCTGCGCAACTGTAATCAATGTACAGATATGTGTCTGAACATGATCGCGTCACATGGCCCGGCCGACGCGAATCGAAACGCGCGGCAGGCGGCCGGACGTCACATCGGCGTCGATCGGCGGCGCGCGCGCCGGCCGATTGACAAGGATTGCTTACATTACTTACGAGAACGCGGCCATCCGGATGCGCGCGAATCGACACGCCAGGCTGGTGCGCCCGGCTTGCGCGCGTCGCACACCGTGCCGCGTTCGGCCGGTTCCGGCCGGGTCGGAACGCGCGGTGTCGACAGCCGAAGGCGATCGTGACGGCCGTCGGCGCGCGATCGTCACGATGCGGCAGCGGCGTGCGGGTTGGCGTCGGCGCCGCATGTGGGAAGCCGCCATCGTCACGCACGAGCATGTCAGTTCGATGTGCGAGCGTTTCCGCAGTCAATGTCGCGGCGCTCGCGATTCGCTGCGCGTCCGCCGCGCTCGTCGTCCGCCCTCCTTCGCCGCGCACCGGGAACGGCGCGAGCGCGCCACATCGACGCGGCCGCTCGAAGGTGAGACTCTTCGGGAGCCGACGTGAAGCCCGCCGCCGCGCATGCGCGGCCTTCCGCACGCGCTCGCGCAATGCGCGCCGCCGATTCCCGCACGCCACCGCGTGCCTTCGTTCGCGCGATCCGCTCGACATCAGACGAGCCCTCTGTTGCGCCGCCACGCTCACACGCGCTTCGCGAGCCGCCGCACGATGCGATCGCCGGTGAATTGCACGACGGTGACGAGCGCGATCAGGATCACGATCACCGTCGCCATCACGGCCGTGTCGAAGCGCTGATAGCCGTAGCGGATCGCAAGATCGCCGAGCCCGCCCGCGCCGACCGCGCCCGCCATCGCGGTCGAGCCGATCAGCGCGACGATCGTGATCGTGAAGCCGCCGACGATTCCCGGCAGCGCCTCCGGCAGCAGCACGTGCCAGACGATGTGGCGCCGCTCGGCGCCCATCGCCTGCGCGGCTTCGACAAGCCCCTTGTCGACCTCGCGCAGGCTCACTTCGGCGATGCGCGCGAAGAACGGAATCGCCGCGATCGACAGCGGCACGATCGCGGCCCACACGCCGATCGTCGTGCCGATCACCAAGCGCGTGAACGGCAGCAGCGCGACGAGCAGAATGATGAACGGCGTCGAGCGAAACGCGTTGACGGCCGCGCCGAGCGCCGCGTTCAGGCCGCGCCGCTCGTAGATGCCGCCTCGCGCGGACGTGACGAGCACGAGCGCGAGCGGCACGCCGGCAAGCGCCGCGACGAACGCCGATGCGCCGACCATCCACAGCGTGTCGCGGATCGCATCCGCGAGCTCGGGAAACCACAGTTCAGACATAGCCCAGCACCTCCACGCGATTCGCATGCCGGCGCGCGGCGGCGAGCGCGGCCGCGATCCTTTCCGGACCGGCCGCGCCGCGCGCGGCAAGCGACGCGGCGATCACGAGCCGCCCTTGCGCGCGCCCCTGAATCCGATCGAGCCCGCCATGCACGAAACGCACCGTGTCGCCCACGTTGCGCGCAAGCGCGCTCGCGAGCGCGCCGAGATCCGGCTCGCCGCTGTCCGCGCCCGTGTAGCGAACGTCGAGCAGCAGTTGCGCGCCGCACGGCAGCGGCGCGCGGCCGTCGAGCGGCCGCACGCGCGTCGCGAGATCGGCCGGCAGATCGTGGACGAGCGTGCGCAGCAGCGCGCGCGTCGCGCCGTGCTGCGGATCGCCGAATACGCGCCACACGGGCCCCGTCTCGACCACCTCGCCATGCTCGACGACGGCCACGGTGTCGCACACCGCGCGAATCACTTCCATCTCGTGCGTGATCAGCACGATCGTGAGCCCGAGCCGCCGATTGACATCGGCGAGCAGCGCGAGAATCGACTGCGACGTTTGCGGATCGAGCGCCGAGGTCGCTTCGTCGCACAGCAGCAGATCAGGATCGTGGACGAGCGCGCGCGCGATGCCCACACGCTGCTTCTGGCCGCCCGACAGGCTCGCCGGATACGCATCGCGTTTCGCGGCGAGCCCGACGAGATCGAGCAGCGCATCGACTTTACGCGCACGCTCGGCCTTCCGCACGCCGGCGATCTTCAGCGGCAGTCCTATGTTTTCGGCGACGGTCTTCGCCGATAGCAGGTTGAAATGCTGGAACACCATGCCGATCCGGCGTCGCAGCGCGACGAGCCCGCGCTCGTCGAGCGCGCCGACGTCGACGCCGTTCACGCGCACCGCGCCCGAGGTCGGCCGTTCGAGCCCGTTGATCAGCCGCAGAAGCGTCGATTTGCCCGCGCCGCTGCGCCCGATCACGCCGAACACGCCGCCGCGCGCGACGTCGAGCGTCACTTCGCGCAACGCCGCCGACGGGCCTCGCGGACCGTCGAACACCTTGCTCGTGAGCTCGAACGACACCGCCGCGCCGGCTGCGGATGCGGCAGCCGCGGCCACGGTCGGATCATGCGAAGCCGCCGCGGCCCCGCGCCGCGCGGCGGCCGAGCTTTCGATGAAACCCAGGGAGTCGAGCAGTTGCACCATCGGATCGCCTCGTCGCGTCGTCATGCTTTCTCGGTTTCGCGCGCGCGGCCGAACCGGTGTTGCGCGCCCGCATGCCAGCCGGGCAGCCGAGCGCTTCCGCCGAACAGCTTCGCGCGCAGCGTCGGCTCCGAATCGTAGTCCTCCTTATAAAGGCCGCGATTCTGCAGCTCGGGCACGACCCGGTCGACGAAATCCTCGAACGACTCGGGCATCACCGTGCGCGTGACGTTGAAACCGTCGACACCCGTTTCGTCGACCCACGCCGCGAGCTCGTCCGCGACCTGCGACGGCGAGCCGACGACCGGGTGATAGCGCCCGCCGATCGACATCTGATCGAGGATGCGTCGTACGGTCCACGCGCCGGTCGTGCTCTTCTTCGAGATCGCGTCGACCGCCGACTGGATCGAATCGGTCTTCACGTGCGCGATCGGCTCGTCGAGGCCGAAGCGCGAGAAATCGATGCCGGTCGAGCTCGCGAAATGCGCGAGCCCCGCTTCCGGATTCGCGTGGCGCCGATATTCGTCGAACTTCTCGCGCGCGGCCCGCTCGTTCTCGTCCGTCACGACCGTGATGCCCGCGAAGATCTTGATCGACTCCGGATCGCGCCCGATCCGCGCGGCGGCCGCGCGAATGTCCGCCACCGCCGAGCGCGCGGCCGCCTTGCTCTGGCCGTTCACGAACACGCATTCGGCGTGCTTGGCGGCGAACTCGACGCCGCGCGCCGACGATCCCGCTTGATACAGCACCGGCGTACGCTGCGGCGACGGCTCGCTCAGATGAATCGCGTCGACCGAGTAATACGGCCCGTCGTGGCGCACGCGACGCACCTTGTCCGGGCGCGCGAACACGCGGGCATCGCGATCGCGAATCACCGCGTCGTCGTCCCAGCTGCGCTCCCACAGCTGATAGACGACGTCCATGTAATCGTCGGCGCGCGCATAGCGGTCGTCGTGCTCGATCTGCTTCGCGAGCCCCATTCCGCGCGCGGCGCTGTCGAGGTAGCCCGTGACGATGTTCCAGCCGATGCGGCCCTTCGTCAGATGATCGAGCGTCGACATCCGCCGCGCGAACAGATAAGGCGGCTCGTACGTGAGGTTCGCGGTCACGCCGAAGCCGAGATGCTTCGTCACCTGCGCCATCGCCGGCACGAGCAGCAGCGGATCGTTGACGGGCACCTGCACCGATTCGCGCAGCGCGACATCGGCGCTGCCGCCGTACACGTCGTAGACGCCGACGATATCGGCCAGAAAGATCCCGTCGAACTTGCCGCGCTCGAGCGTGCGCGCGAGATCGGCCCAGTAGTCGAGATCGATGTAATGCGCGGAGCGGTCGCGCGGATGCGTCCACAGGCCGTGATTGATATGGCCGACGCAATTCATGTTGAACGCGTTCAGCAGGATCTTCTTCTTCGCCATCGCATGGGCTCCGGCGTCACCAAGCGACCGCGTACAGCGAGCCGAACGCGTTGTCGAGCGCCTTCCTGACCGCCGGCGAATGCTGGTAGATCGCAATGAACTTGCGGATGCGCGGATCGCCGACGCTCTCCGGCCGCACGACCCATTGCAGCGCGAACAGCTTGTTCTCGAGCCCGTCGAACAGCAGCGCGCTGTTCGGATCGGCCGTGCCCGCGAGCTTGATGAAGCTCGGATAACCTTGTGCGAGATCGACGTCGTCGAGCGATCGCGCGAGCTGCGACGCCTCGAGCTGCACGATCTTCAGATGCTTCGGATTCGCGACGATGTCGCGCGTCGTCGCACGGTAATCGGTGCCCGGCTTCAACTTGATCAACCCCGCGCGCTGCAGCAGCAACAGGCCGCGCCCGCCGTTGACGGGATCGTTCGCGATCGCGACCGTCGCGCCGTCCTTCAGTTGGTCGAAGCTTTTGATCTTTTTCGAATAGAGGCCGATCTTCATGATCGTGCCCGGCGCGATCGTGACGAAATCGTAGCCGCCCTGCTTCTTCGCGTTCTCGAGGAATGGAATGTGCTGGAAGTAGTTGACGTCGATATCCTTGTTCGCGAGCGCGGCGTTCGGCGTGTTCCAGTCGGTGAATTCGACGATCTTCACGTCGAGCCCCTGCGCCTTCGCCTCCTTCGCGGCGATCTTCAGCGCGTCGATCTGCGGGCTCGTCGCGATGCCGACCTTCAGCGGCGCGGATTCGGCATGCACGAGCGGCGCGGCGAGCGCCGCGCTCGCGAGCGCGGCGGCAACGACGCGCGAAGCGCGCCGGGCAATGCGCGCAAGAACGAGGCGAGACTGCATAGGAGATTCTCTCTTCAGAATGCTGGACCGGGCGAAGTCGGCGGGCGTGCGAGGCCGCCCGCGCTCATGCGACGGTGCGGCTGCCTCATTTGGGAAATGAACTGCGATCGATGATAGGGCCGCGCGGCGGGACGGGTCTACGAAGCGATTTCGCAAAGTAAATCGCGACGGGCGATATAGCGCGGCGTGCGCCGGGACGGGATCGCGCGTTCGCGCGATGTCGTGGCGTCGCACGCGTCGGCGGGCATGCGCGCCGCGATGCCCATTGCGTGCGCCCGATCGGCCGGGCGCACGCACGATGCGCGCCGCCGTCGCTCGGTCCGCTCGGCCCGCTCGTCCGGGAACGGCTTCATGCGTGCGCCGTCAGATCATTCCGCGCGCCGATGCGATGACGACCGCCTGCGCGCGATTGTTCGCGCCGATCTTGCGTGCCGCGTTCGACAAATGAAACACGACTGTCCGCTCCGAAATGCCGAGGATCTTCGAGATTTCCCAAGCCGTCTTGCCGCGCCCCGCCCATTGCAGCGATTCGCGCTCGCGCGCCGTCAGATCGCACGAGCCCTGCCGCCTCAGCCGGCAGTCGAGCAGCTCCTGCATCGCCGCATGCACGAAGCTCGCGAGCAGTTGAGACAGGCTCAGCAGCCGCAGTACGTCGATCGTGTCGCGCTCGAACGGATCGTCGGTCGCCATGCTGAGCATGCTGATCGCACCGCTTCGATCGTGAACGGGGCAACTGAGCCCATAGACGAGGCCGTACGACTTCGCTTCGTCGCGCATCGTCTTCGCGCGGCCCGTCGTGTAAAGCTCGTCGTTCCAGATCAGCGGCACGGTCCGGCAACGGCAGTGCTGAACGACGGGATCGATCGAGAGATAGTCGGCGGCGTCGTATCGCAGGCGCCATTCGGCGGGAAATCCGTCGAGCATGCAGCGGCTCGACGACATCCCGGCGATCTGATGCCGATACGCAAAGTTCTTGAAGCCCAGTTGACGCACGTGGTACGCCGTCTGCTCAAAGAGGCTCTTCTTGCAAGTCGCGCTCAGAATTTCGTTAAACGAACAAATTGACAAGCCTTCGAACATAGAACCGCCCAGCTCAAGTAAGAATATTAGATTAGCGAAGCAATGAAGAAAGCGTGCTCGAAATGGCAAGGTGGCAAGGGCCGCGCTTTGGCGGCGGCTTCGCCGCGCGTGTCGCGCGAGCGTGTCTCCCGAAGCGTGCGCGGCCGTTGCGCGGACGCGCGGCGCGCAACCGCGCCGCCCGATGGATCGGGCGGGGCACGGCGATTCGTTCCCGGCGCCGGATAACCGATCGATCATGCATCGTTCGAATTCCTATGTTTTCCGACAGCGTTCGCCCCAGGACAGGCTGCTCCACACGCTGCCGCTCGACGACGCGCGCCCCCGCCCGCCGCGGCCCGGCTGCGGCATGCGCCCTCGTACGCATGGTGATCGAGCGCCGCGAGCTGAAGATCGATTTTCAGCAGGCTCGATGCACGCAAGGCAAACGTCGATCGACTATCGAACAAGAAATCCCCGGAATGCCGCCGGCGAACGCGACGATCGCATGCCGCGCCTGCGACAAAGACGTCCGGGGCGAGCGATAAGAGCGTCGACGACAAGCGCGCTGCGCGCCCCCTCGACGATGGCCCTTCGTCACGGCGGCTCGGCAACGGCATTTCCGACCATTTCAGGAAGAACGAAGTTCAGTTTATTTTTAAACTGTCCCCAACTATTTCGTATCTCGGATGAAAATCTTGCTTCATGCGTCCATTCATTGACGATGAAAAAATAATGGCATCGGATTTCCTGATTTATTTTTCGGTAGCTACATAATTAATTGCACGACGCTATCGAAAGTCACCGCATCGATGATATCCACAACGAACAATGCCGATGTTCCGTTTTGCGGATGTCATGACCTGGATTCGGAATCGTTGCCTCGGATTGAATATACCAACCCGGCATTTCGAAAGATAAAAATTTCCCGAGCGTGCGGGTCCAGTATGCTGGCGATCAAACGCGCCGCGACGGCGTTGAACGTGCATTTCATTCGCACTTTTATAGATGATTTTGTCGAATTTCCGATGTTTTGCTCGCCGCTTTTTCTCACACTTTAGGATCAGTCCGAGTCAGGGTTTATCACAATTCGAATTTTTCACGATACGGACATTTCCGGTGTTCGATTTACGCGAAATACACTGCAACCCGATTACATAGCGACTGTAAGAAGTTGCAGTATCGACCGTTTCGTAGCCTCTGATAATTTACCGCCGGACATTCGGAGTGGTTCTCATGAGGCAAATAGTTTCAACGAGCAACGGATCTCTCGTCAGCCGGGCCCGGATCGCCGCGTTCCCGTTCGCGGGCGGCAGCGATGCCAGTTACGCGGACATCGTGCGCGAACTCGGCGACGCGTTCGCGTTCACGACGCTCAGCCTGCCCGGCCGCGGCGCCGCCCAGCACATCCCGTTCTACGACGACTGGCCGTCTCTCGTCGACGATCTCGCGACCGAAGTCGCGCAGCTCGACGACGGGACGCCGCTCTTTCTGTTCGGTCACAGCCTGGGCGCGCTGCTCGCCTACGAAGTGGCGCGCGCGCTCGAGCAGCGCGGCGGCGTGCAGCCCGCCGGCCTGTTCCTGTCGGGCCATCCCGCCCCGTCGCGCGAACGCGCGGCTGACGCATGGCGTCAGCAGACACACGCGCTGCCCGACGCACGCTTCATCGAAGCCGTGCGGCGCTGGGGCTTCTTCCCCGACGGTACGCTCGACGATCCGGACATCGCCCGCTACGTGCTCCCGCCGCTGCGCGCGGACCTTCGGCTCGCGCAGACCTACCGGCACGCGTCCGGCGACGCGCTGCGCGCGCCTTGCGTGATCTACGGCGGCGCCGCCGATCCGAGCACGACCATCGACGATCTGCACGCGTGGCGCGCGCATGTTTCGCCGCGACACGCGTGCCCGGTCGAAACGTTCGACGGCAATCACTTCTATTTTCTCGGCGCGCCGTCGCGCGCGGCGCTGTGCGCGAGCATCGCCGGCCACGTCGAGCGGCTGCTCGCGCAGCGTCCCGCATCGATCGTCGCGGCGACGCCCGATGCGAACTCGCGCGTCGCGGCCTGCCTGCGCGCCGCCGACGATTGGGGCGACGCGCATTCGGTGCTCGCCGCGATTCGCGAGCACGTCGCGCGCACGCCCGATGCGCTCGCGCTGAAGGACGGCGAGCGCACGTGGACCTACCGCGAGCTCGCGTCGCACGCGGCCGAGCTCGCCGACGCCCTGCGCGAGGCGGGCGTCGCGCGGCAGGACGTCGTCGGCGTCTTTTTGCCGCACGGCGCCGAGTACGTGCTGACGATCGTCTCCGCGTGGTCGATCGGCGCGTCGGTGTGCCTGCTCGAAAAGAGCTGGCCCGATGCGCTCGTCGGCGAATTCGTCGCGAGCTGCCGCGTTGCGCAGATCGCGACGATTCCGGCGCTGCTCGCGCGCGCGGCCAAGCATCTGCCCGACGCGCGCTGCACGCTCGTCGGCGCGCGGCCGACGCGTGCGGATCGCGCATGGACGCCCGTCGCGCCACGCCGCGACGACATCGCGTTCGTGTCGCTGACGAGCGGCTCGACCGGCAAGCCGAAGGCCGTTCTCACCACGCACGTCGGCACAAGCTACTGCTTCCATGCGCGCGATGCGCTGTATCCGTACGCCGAAGGCGAGCGCGAGGGCCTCAACGTCTTTCTCGCGTGGGAATGCCTGCGTGCGCTGATGTTCGGCCGCCCGGCCGTCGCGATCGGCGACGACGCGATCTTCGATCCTCCAAGGCTCGTCGCGCTGCTGCGGCAGGAACGGATCACGCGGCTCGTCGTCACGCCGTCGCTGCTCGAAAGCGTGCTCGATTTCCCCGGCGTCGCCGCGCAGCTGCGCGACGCGCTCGCGCACATGTCCGCGTGGTTCCTGATGGGCGAAGTCGTGCCGCGGCGCGTCGTCGACAAGGCGCGCGCGGCGTTTCCGCCGTCGGTGCGGCTCGTCAACGCGTACAGCACGTGGGAAAGCCTCGACGTCTGCTATGCCGATCTGCTGCCGTCGCACGGCGGCGCGAACGGCCGACGCGCGCCGATCGGCCGGCCGTTGCCGGGCTGCGCGCTCGCGGTGCTCGACGAAGCGGGACGCGCGGTGCCGGCGGGTGAAACGGGTGAACTGTACGTCGCGTCGCCCGGCCTCGGCCCCGGCTATCTCGACGACGCGGCCCGCACCGCCGAGAAATTCCTGCCGTCCGTGCGCGCGCTCGCCGAGCGCGGCCACGACGCGCCCGTCTACCGCACGGGCGACAGTGCGCGGCTGCTGCCGGACGGCCAGATCGCGATCCTCGGCCGCATCGACAACACGGTGAAGATTCGCGGCTTCAAAGTGCTGCTGCATGCGATCGAGAACGTGCTCGACGCGGTCGACGGCGTCAGCAAATCGCTCGTCGTGCCGATCGACGATCCGCAGACGAAGCAGCCGTCCACGCTCGCCGCGTACGTGGTCGGCAACGACGGCGCGCCGTCCGCGACCACGCTCGCGCGGCTGCGCCAGCAGGCGCGCGCGAAGCTGCCCGAATACGCGGTGCCCGCGCACTTCATCGGCCTCGATGCGTTTGCGCTGCGCGCGGGCACGTCGCGCAAGCTCGACAAAAGCGCGCTGCCGCCGCCTGCGCCGACGGCCGCGCCGCCCGCCGCGCGCGACGCGTCGGCGAACGTCGCGGGCGACGGCCTCGAGGCGCGGCTCGCGGACGTGTGGCGCGACGTGCTCGGCGTCGCGTCGGTCGCGCGCGACGATCATTTCTTCGAGCTCGGCGGCAATTCGCTAAGCGCGGCGAAGGCGGTCGGCCTGCTCGGCGAGCGGCTCGGGCTTTCGCTCGCCGTCGTCGATCTGTATCAGCACAGCCGGCTGCAGGATCTCGCCGACTACTGCCGCCGCTCGCGCGACGATGCGGCGCGAGCGCGCGCGGACGACGCCCGCGAGCCGCGCGCCGCGCGCGTGGCGCCCGCCGCCGATGCGCCGAAGGTCGCGATCGTCGGCATGGCCGGGCGCTTCCCCGGCGCCGATTCGGTCGACGCGTTCTGGCGCAACCTGACCGAAGGCGTCGACAGCCTGTCGCGCTTCTCGCGCGAGCAACTGCTCGCGAAGGGCGTCGACGCCGCGCAGCTCGATCATCCGGACTGGGTGTCGGCCGCGCAGGTCGTCGGCGACGCGGACAAGTTCGACGCGCTCTTCTTCGGCATCGGCCCGCGCGAAGCGGCGCTGATGGACCCGCAGCACCGGCTCTTCATGGAAATCGCGTGGAGCGCGCTCGAGCAGGCCGGCTACGCGCGCGCCGACAACCGCTACCGCACGCGCACCGGCGTGTTCGCGAGCTGCGGGATCGACGGCTATCTCGTCCATCATCTGCAAGGCGGCGGGCTGCTCACGCCGCTCGATCCGGGCCGGCTGATGCTCACCGAGATCGGCAACGAGAAGGATTACATCGCGACGCGCGTGGCGTACCAGCTCGATCTCGGCGGCCCCGCGGTGTCGATCGGCGCCGCGTGCAGCAGCGCGCTCGTCGCGCTCGTGCAGGCGGTGCAGGCGATCCGCGCCGGCCAGTGCGAGATGGCGATCGCGGGCGCGTCCGCGCTGTCGTTTCCGAACTTCGGCTTCTGCTACGAGGACGGCCTCGTCGGCAGCGCCGACGGCCACGTGCGGCCGTTCGACGCGCGCGCGAGCGGCACGCTGTTCGGCGACGCGGTCGGCGCGGTCGTGCTCAAGCGCCTCGATCTCGCGCAAGCGGACGGCGATCCGATCCTCGCCGTGATCTCGGGCGTCGGGCTGTCGAACGACGGCCGGATGAAGGCGGGCTACACCGCGCCGAACGCGGACGCGCAGCGGCGCTGCATCGTCGACGCGCTCGACATGGCGGGCGTGCGCTCCGAGCAGATCTCGTATGTCGAATGCCATGCAACCGCGACGCTGATCGGCGACGCGATCGAGCTGAAAGGGCTGTCCGACGCATTCGCGCAGACGCGCGGGGCCGATGCGCCTGTGGCGGGCAGCTGCGCGATCGGCTGCGTGAAGGGCAACATCGGCCATGCGAACTGCGCGGCCGGCATCACCGGGCTCATCAAGACCGTGCTGCAGCTTCAGCATCGGCAGCGCGTGCCGACCGTGCATTTCGACACGCTCAATCCGAAGCTCGTGCCGTTCGTCGAGCACGACGCGTCGCCGTTCGTCGTGCAGCGGCGCGGCGACGACTGGACGGTCGCCGATCCGTCGGCGCAATTGCCGCGGCGCGCGGGCGTGTCGAGCTTCGGGATCGGCGGCACGAACGCGCACGTGATCGTCGAGGAAGCGCCCGCGCACGCCGCCGCCGCCACCGCTGCCGCTGACGTCACCGCCGACGGCTTGCCGCGCACGCATCACCTGATGACCGCGTCCGCGCGCACGCCGGGCGCGCTCGCGCGCCATCTGCGCGCGCTCGCCGAACGCGTCGCGACGATGGACGCCGACCAACTCGCATGCGCGGCGTACACGCTGCACGTCGCGCGCGAAGCGCATCCGCTGCGGGTCGCGCTCGCCGTGTCCGCGCAGCCGGCGCGAGCGGCCGTCGCGCTGCGCGAGCGCGCCGACGTGCTTGCCAAAGCGCTCGACGCACCCGACGCATCGGATGCATCCGATCCGTTCGGCGCGCCCGTTCGCGCGAAGCCGGGCGCGAGCGTCGCGTTCTGCTTCTCCGGCCAGGGCTCGCAGCATCCGGGCATGGCGCGCGAGCTGTATCGATCGAACGCGGAGGCCGGCCGCTTCCGTCATCACTTCGACGCCGCGTGCGCGGCGCTCGAACGCGCGCTCGGCGCGCCGATCGCCGACGCGATCCTGAACGCCGACGACGCCGGCATGCGCCGCCCGCTCGTCACGCAATGCGGGCTGTTCGCGGTCGAGCACGCGCTCGCGTCGGTGCTCGGCGAATACGGCGTGCGGCCCGTCGCGGTCGCGGGGCACAGCATCGGCCAGTATGCGGCGGCCGTCGCCGCCGAGGCGCTCACGCTCGATCAGGCGGCCGCGCTCGTCGCCGCGCGCGCGAGCGCGACCGAGGCGCTGGCCTCGTTCGCCGCCGCAGACGGCGCGCTCGCGCGCGGCGGCATGCTCGCCGTGACGGGCGACGAAGCACGCATCGAACAATGGATCGCCGGGCGCGCCGATCTCTGGATCGCGGTGCGCAATGCGCCGAACACGCTCGTGCTCGCGGGCACGGAGCCCGCGCTCGCGGATGCCGGGCGCGCGCTCGCCGCGCTCGATTGCCGATGCCGGCCGGTGCCGGTGTCGCATCCGTTCCATACGCCGCTGATGCGGCCCGTCGCCGACGCGATCGCCGCGCGGCGCATCGAAGGCGCGGCGCCGCGGATTCCGATGACGTGCAACGTGTCGGGCGGCTGGCTCGGCGCCGACGCCGCTTCGGCCGACTACTGGGCGCGCCATCTGCTCGAGCCGGTGCGCTGGTCGGACAACGTCGCCGCGCTGCTGCGCTGGCGGCCCGACGTCGTGCTCGAGATCGGCCCCGGCACAGTGCTGTGCAGCCTGCTCGGCAAGCATTTCGCGGCCGGCGCGCGCGCGGATGCCGACGAGTCGGCAGGCGCGCGCGGAGCGGCCGATGGGACGGCCAATGCGGCGGCCAATGCGACGACTAACAGGATGACTGACGGAGCGACGGACGAAGGCGCCAGCGGGATGATCGACGCGCCGCGCGTGTTGCCGTCGCTGCCCGCCGCACGCAGCGGAGCGAACGACGCCGATCACTTCGCCGGCATGCTCGGCGAACTGTGGTGCGCGGGCGTGTCGATCGACTGGCGCGCGTATCACGCGCACGAAGCGGCATCGCCCGGCCGCGCGCTCGCGCGCACGCCGCTGCCCGGCTATGCGTTCGAGCGCGACAGCTTTTGGACGCGGCCGGAAGCGTCGATTTACGTCGACGCGACGCCGAAGCCGAACGAATTCGGGACGCCGACGAGCCGCACGACCAACATCGCGAACGCGATGGGCGCGAAACGTCCGGCGAACGCCGCGAATGCGGCGTCGACAGGCGCTTGCGCCGCCGAATCGCGACCGTGCGGCGCGGCCGGCCACGACGATGCCTCCGGTTCGCGCATCGCGCAGCCGCAAGCCTCCGCGCCGCGCTGGCTCGTGCGGCTCAGGCCGCGCCGCCGGCCGCGCATGAAGCTGTACTGCTTCCCGTACGCGGGCGGCAGCAGCCGCAGCTTCGACGGCTGGGCGCGCGGCGCGCCCGCGTGGCTCGACATCGTCGCGATCGAATGGCCGGGCCGCAACGCGCGCGCCGAGGAAGCGCTCCCGCGCGACGACGCCGACGACCGCGCCGCGCGCGACGCGATCGCCGCCGCGATCGTCGCGGACGCGGGCGAGCTGCCCGTCGCGTTCTGCGGCCTGAGCTACGGCGGCGCAGCCGCAACCGAATTGCTGTGCGGGCCGCTGCGCGCATGGGCCGCGAGCGGCCGGGTGAAGGGGCTCGTCGTCGTCGGGCGCGCACCGCTCCTCGAGCAGCCGGCGATCGCCGCGCCCGCGGACAGCTTCCTGCTCGTCCCCAACGCGCTGCGCGACGATCCGCTGTGGCAGGAAGTGTTCCGCCCCGTGCTCGAAGCCGACCTCGACGCCGACACGCGCACCGCGCACCGGATCGCGCGGCGCTGGCGCGACGAAGGCCGGCATCCGCTCCTGACGGTTCCGCTGCAGATTCACGGCGGCGACGCCGATCCCGCGTTCGACTGGCGGCTCGCGGACGACTGGGCGCGGATCTCGTCCGCGCCGCTCGCGGGCCGGCACGCGTATCCGGGCGGCCACGACTTCATGATGCGATGCGAAGCCGAGATCGTGTCGCGCGCGGCCGCATGGCTGCGGCCGCGGCGCGACGCGCGGGCGATCGCGCCCGCGCCGACGTTCGCGCTGCATTGGCAGCCGCGTGCGGGTGCTTCGAGTGCTTCCGATGCTTCGGGTACTTCGGCCTCATCAAGCACGACGATCGCCTCGGACGCGTCGAGCGTCTCGAACCAGTCGGCAACCTCGGCCGCTTCGAATCCCATGCACGCGACGTCTCTGCCTGAATGCGCCGTCTACGCAGCCGGGCGCGAAGCGAACGCGCTCGAATGGCTCACGCCGCGCCTGCGCGCGAGCGGCGGCCACGCGGCGCTGCTGTGCGTCGGGTCGATCGACGATCCGCTCGGCGTCGCGCAATGCGCGGGCTTCGTCGCGCTGTGGCGGGCGCTCGCCGCCCGCGAATGCGCCGGCACGCTGACGCTCCTGCTGCCCGCCGACGCGCGCAGCGGCCCGCTCGTCGGCGCGGCGCGCGTCGCGAGCGCCGAGCATGCGGCGCTGCGCGTGCGGCTCGCGCTCGCCGACGATCATCCGGATCTCGCGCCGTGCGTGGCCGGCGATCATCCGGATCTCGCGCCGTGCGCGGCCGGCGAGCGCTGGGCCGCCGAGCTCGCGCGCGCCGCCGCCCACTTAGCGAACGAGCCGTGGCTGCTGCGCCGCGACGGCCGGATGTTCGTGCCGCGCCTGATGCCGCACGCGGCGCCCGCGCTGCCCGAAGGCGCGCTCGGCGCGGCGGGCGGCCCGTATCTCGTCACCGGCGCGACGGGCGGCGTCGGGCGCGCGCTCGTCGACTGGCTGATCGACGAGCAGCAGGTGCCGCCGCAACGCATCGTCGCGCTGTGCCGCGACGCCGCCGCCGCGCCGCGCGGCGTACGCGCCGTCGCCGCCGATCTCGGCGACGCGCGCGCGCTCGACGCCGCGCTCGCCTCGATCGGCGAGATCGAAGGCATCTTCCATCTGGCGGGCGCGCTCGACGACGGCGTCATCGCGAATCTCGACGACGCGCGGCTGCGCCGCGTGCTCGCGCCGAAGCAGAGTCTCGCCGCGCTGCTCGCGCACGCGCCGCGCTGGCGCACGCGCTGGGCGGTCGCGTTCTCGTCGACGAGCGCGCTGCTCGGCGTGCCGGGTCAGGCGAACTATGCGGCCGCGAACGCATGGCTCGATCAGCTCGCGTGCTGGCCCGCTCAGCCGGGACAGCCGCCCGTGCTGAGCATCCAGTGGGGCAGTTGGGCCGAGGTCGGAATGAGCGCGCGCAGCGACCGCGCGCTGCGCCGCGCGATTCAGGACGGCGAGCGCCCGCTCGCGCCCGACGCCGCGTTCGCCGCGCTCGGCGCGCTGCTCGCGGGCGCGCTCGGCGGCGCGACGGCCGGACGTCAGTTCGTGGTCTGCGACGTCGATTGGCCACGCTCGCCGTGGCGCGATGCGCCGCTCGTCGCCGAGATCGCGCGTGACGATGCGGCCGCTGCCGCGACCGCGCGCGACGCAACGAACGAGATGAACGCCGCGCACGCCGAGAGCGCGACAAGCGCAGCGAACACGGCGGGCACGCCGACGAGCGCGTCGTCCGCCGCGCACTCGCTCGGGCAGACGGCCGCCCCGCCCGCCGAAGTCGACTCGGGCTCCGCGCGTTCGTCGCTCCCGACACACGAGCATGCGCGCTGCGCCGCCGCCGCGTGCGCTTCGCCGCCGGCCGCCCGGGCGACGCGATCCGCAAGCACACGCGACCCCGTCCGCGCGTTCCTCGAAGACTACGTGAGCCGCTGGGACGAACGGCTCGATCTCGCGACGCTCGGCCTCGATTCGCTCGATCTCGCGCAGATGCGCAACGGCTTTTTCAAGAAATTCGGTGTGCAGATACCGCTTTCGACGCTCGCGTCGCCGACCATGAAGATCGGCGAGCTGGCCCGCCGGATGCGGAACGTCGCCGGCATCGCGGACGAGTAGATCCGCCCTTCCCGTCACCCGCGCATTCCGACGCGGCCGCAAAGAAGAGGTCCGCCGGGCGTTCCCGCCCGGCGCACGAATCCAGTCAAGGAGAGCAGCATGACGATCACCCTCATCGATCCCGTCCAGCAACGCACGGGGATCTATCCGTCGTCCGATCTGAAGATCGACGACGGCTACCCGTCGACCGACACGTTCCAGATCATCCAGACGCAGGACGGTCGCGGCGCGGGCATCCGCGTCCTGAAGGCGTTCGCGCGCGGCCGGCGGATGGCGCGCGTGTCCGGGCAGATCACCGCGTTCTGCCGGCTGCACACGCTGCAGATCAACACGCACACGCACCTGTACGACCCGCACTTCAGCGGGCTGCTGCTGCACTCGTGCGATCCGAACGTGCGCCTCGACATGGCGGGCTTCGAGCTCTGGTCGCTGCGCGACATCGCGGCGGGCGAGATGCTGACGATGGACTACGCGTCGACCGAGGACGAGCTGATGCGCCAGTTCGAGTGCCACTGCGGCGCGCCGAATTGCCGGCGCTGGATCACGGGCGCGAAGGAGCTGCCGAACGAAAAGGGGCAGGCGCTCCTCGCGGAATTGCGGACCGCCGCGCTCGCGTGATGGGGCGCGGGGCGGGGCGGACGGCGTGCGTCGCAGTTTGCACTGCATGCGGTTTGCGGTTTGCGGTTTGCGGTTTGCGGTTTGCGGTTTGCGGTTTGCGGTTTGCGGTTTGCGGTTTGCCGTTTGCCGTTTGCCGTTTGCCGTTTGCCGTTTGCCGTTTGCCGTTTGCCGTTTGCGTTGGTGACATAGGCGCGGCGTGCCTCGCGCGGCTGGCCGTGCGCCGCAGTTGTGCATGGTAGCGATCCGACGGGTGACTGAACGTTCGTGATCGCCGGCTGCGGTTCTGCGGTTCTGCGGTTCTGCGGTTCTGCGGTTCTGCGGTTCTGCGGTTCTGCGGTTCTGCGGTTCTGCGGTTCTGCGGTTCTGCGGTTCTGCGGTTCTGCGGTTCTGCGGTTCTGCGGTTCTGCGGTTCTGCGGTTCTGCGGTTCTGCGGTTCTGCGGTTCTGCGGTTCTGCGGTTGCGGCCGTGGCCGAGGCCCAGAAGTTCAATGTCGAACGTTCGTCGAGCGTTACGCGACGTTTCGATGCCCGGCGATCGCATGCATCGCGCGTTCATGCCGGTGCGCAGGCCGGTTGCGCACGGCGATGTCGCAATCGCATCGGGCATCGGGCATCGGGCATCGGGCATCGGGCATCGGGCATCGGGCATCGAGCGTCGAGCGTCGAGCGTCGAGCGTCGAGCGTCGGACGTCGGACGTCGGACGTCGGACGTCGGCGGCCACGACATGCGCAGCAACGTCGGCGGCCACCGTTGTTGCACTCGCGCCGACTCGGGCTACGGCATCGGCCGGCGCGTGCATACATGCAGGCTCCGACGATGCGTTTGCAGCGCCGGTGTCGACGGCGTCGCCATCGGCGTGGCCATCGTCATGGGCGCCGGCCTCGAATTCGACCGCCTGGCCGCCGTCACACGCCTCGCCGTCGCCAACGCCGCGCGCGACGCAACGCCTCGCCGCCCCGATCACGCGCTGCTCGACACGGGCCGCACGCATGCGCCTCGGCGCCGCGCCACGCCCACTACATGAACGAAAGGAGAACGCGTTATGGATTCCTTCATCGAACTGCAAGAAAACGACCGGCGTCAGGTGCCCGTGCGCGGCCGCGCCTATCTGGCGGGGGCCGACAGCCCGCTCGTGCCGGTAACGATTCCGATCGCGAACGATCTCGCGCTCGGGCTCGCGCGTGCCGCCGACACGCCCGCCGAAGCCGCCGCGCTCTGCCGCGACGCGATCGACGCGCGCCTGCCCGACACGGGCGCGCTGCTGTTGCGCAACCTGCCGATCGCCGATCGCGCCGGCTTCGATGCGTTCATGCGCTCGCTCGGCTACGCGCCGCACAGCTACGACGGCGGCATCGCGGTGCGCTCGCGCGACGCGGGTTACGCGCTCGTCGCCAGCCAGGAAGACCCGCGCATCACGATGGCGCCGCACAACGAGATGGCGTATCTGCCGAATCCGCCGCGCAAGGTGTTCTTCTTCTGCGCGGCCGCCGCGAACGAAGGCGGCGAAGTGCCGATCAACGACATCCGGCTCGCCGCCGAGCAGATCCCCGACGAGGTCCTCGCGAAGTTCGAGCGCAAGCGGATCGGCTACCACCGCTATTTGCCGCGCGAATCGACGCCGACGCAGATCGGCTGGATGGACACGTTCGGCGCGCGCGAGCGCGACGCCGTCGACGCGCTGATGCGCGAAAAGGGCTACGAACACCGCTGGCTCGACGGCGACGGCCTCGGCTACGGCTACGTGCACGACGCATTCCTCGACGATCCCGCAGGCGGCCCGCCGCTGTGGTTCAACCAGGTGACGGAGCTGCACGCATCGTACTGGCGCAGCCATCCGCTCTTCCCGTCCGACTGGAACGACGCGCGCTATCCGGCGACGACGACGTACGGCGACGGCGAGCCGATCGACCCCGAGCTCGTCACGAAACTGCGCGCGGCGCTGTGGCGCACGTCGCGCGCGGTCGCGATGCGGCCGGGCGACGTGCTCGTGCTCGACAACGTCTATGTGCAGCACGGCCGCTTCGCGTTCTCCGGGCCGCGCCTGCATCTCGTCAGCCTGAGCGACTGAGGTTTTCAATGGCATACCGAAACGATTCTCCTCTCACGAGCGCGCAGCAGGACGCGCGGCATCTGCTGCACCCATGGGCCGACCTGTCCGCGCTCGGCCGCGAGACGCCGACCGTCGTCGTCGACGCGCAAGGCACGCGCGTGACCGACGCCGAGGGCCGCACGTATCTCGACGCGATCGGCGGCATGTGGTGCGTGACGGTCGGCTATGGCCGGCGCGAGATCGCGGACGCGATCCGCGACCAGGCGCTGCGCATGCCGTTCTACACGCCGTTCGGCGCGATGACGAACGAGCCGGCCGCCGCGCTCGGCGCGCGGCTCGCCGAGCTCGCGCCCGGCGACCTGAAGCGCGTGCACCTGACCACCTGCGGCTCGACCGCGGTCGAATCGGCGCTGCGCTTCGCGCATTACTACTTCGGCGCGACAGGCCGCCCGCGCAAGCGCCACATCGTCACGCGCGGCGACGCTTACCACGGCAGCACATATCTCGCCGCGTCGGTGTCCGGCAAGGCGTGGGACCGCACGTGCTTCCATTACGACGACACGATCGTCCATCACCTGTCGTCGCCGAATCCGTACCGGCGGCCGGCCGGCATGAGCGTCGACGCGTTCTGCGCGATGCTCGTCGACGAGTTCGACGCGCTGATCGCGAAACTCGGCGCCGATCGCATCGCGTGCTTCATCGCCGAGCCGATCCTCGCGTCCGGCGGCGTGATCGTGCCGCCGCCCGGCTACCTCGCCGCGATGCGCGAGCGCTGCCGCCGGCACGACATCCTGTACATCTCCGACGAAGTCGTCACGGGCTTCGGCCGCGTCGGCCACTTCTTCGCGTCGCACGCGCACTTCGGCATCGAGCCCGACATGATCGTCGTCGCGAAGGGGCTCACGTCCGGCTACCAGCCGCTCGGCGCGGTGCTGATCTCGGAGCGGCTCCTCGACGCGGTGTCCGGCGAGCACGCATACGGCAACGGCGTGTTCACGAACGGCTTCACGTATTCGGGCCATCCGGTCGCGTGCGCGGCCGCGCTCGCGAACATCGAGCTGATGGAGCGCGAGCGGATCTGCGAACACGTGCGCGACGTCGGCCCGTATTTCATCCGCCGGCTCGACGCGCTGCGGCGCTTCCCCATAGTCGGCGACGTGCGCGGCGATCACCTGATGGCGTGCATCGAATGCACGAGCGGCGCCAGCGCGACAGGCGCGCTGCCGACGCCAGCGGACATCGCGATCGCGCAGCGCGTCGACCGCCATTGCGAGGAGATGGGCCTGCTCGTGCGGCCGTACGAGAGCATGTGCATCCTGTCGCCGCCGCTCACCGTGACGCGCGCCGAGATCGACGAAATCTGCGCGATTCTCGCCGCCGCGCTCGAGCGCACGCAGCACGAGCTCGCGAAACGCGCGCCCCTTCACGAGGAGAACGCGACATGCTGATCAACGGCGAATGCATCGCAGGAAGCGGCGAACCGCTTTCGATCGTCGATCCGGCGACGGGCGAGCCGCTCGCCGCGCCCGCGTCCGCGAGCGCGGCCGACGTCGAGCGCGCAGTCGCCGCGGCCGAAGCCGCGTTCCCCGCGTGGCGCGCGACGACGCCGCAAACGCGCGCGCGCCTGCTGCTCGCGCTCGCCGACGAAATCGAGCGGCAAGCGGACACGCTCGCGCGCATCGAGAGCCGCAACACCGGCAAACCGCTGCATCTCGTCATGGAGGACGAGATGCCCGCCGTCGCCGATTGCTTGCGCTTCTACGCCGGCGCGTCGCGCACCGCGAGCGGGCCGAGCGCGGGCGAATACGTCGAGGGGCACACGAGCATGGTGCGGCGCGATCCCGTCGGCGTCGTCGCGCAGATCGCGCCATGGAACTACCCGTTGATGATGGCGGCGTGGAAGCTCGCGCCGGCGCTCGCGGCCGGCAATACGATCGTGTTCAAGCCGTCGGAGTGGACGCCGCTGTCGATCGTCGCGCTCGAGGCGGCGCTCGCGCGCCTCTTTCCGGCGGGCGTCGTCAACGTCGTGCTCGGCGGCGGCGCGACGGTCGGCCGCGCGCTCGCCGCGCATCCGCGCGTGCGGATGATCTCGCTGACGGGCTCGGTCGAAGCCGGCAAGTCAGTGCTCGCCGAGGCGGCCGGCAACCTGAAGCGCACGCATCTCGAGCTCGGCGGCAAAGCGCCCGTCCTCGTGTTCGACGACGCCGATCTCGACGCGGTCGTCGCCGGCATCCGCTACGCGGGCTTCTACAACGCCGGGCAAGACTGCACGGCGGCGACGCGGATCTACGCGCAGCGCGGCGTCTACGACACGCTCGCGCGGCGGCTCGCGGACGCGGCGGGCGCGCTGCGCGTCGGCTCGCCCGATCGCGCCGGCGTCGAGATGGGGCCGCTCGTCAGCGCCGCGCATCGCGCGCGCGTCGATCGCTTCGTGCAGGACGCGGCCTCGCTGCCGCACGCGACGGTGCTCACGGGCGGCGCGCCGCTCGCCGGCCCCGGCTGCTATTACGCGCCGACGGTGATCGCCGGCGTGCGGCACGACGATGCGCCGATGCGCCGCGAGGCGTTCGGCCCGGTCGTCACGCTGACGCCGTTCGACACCGAATCGCAGGCGCTCAGGTGGGCGAACGATTCGGAATACGGACTGGCGTCGTCGGTGTGGACGCGCGACGCGGCGCGCGGCATGCGGCTCGCCGCCTGCATCGAGGCGGGCGTCACGTGGGTGAACGCGCATTTCACCTACACGGCCGACATGCCGCACGGCGGCACCAAGCAGTCCGGCTACGGCTGCGATCTGTCGACGCTCGGCCTCGCCGACTACACGCAGCCGCGCCACGTGATGTGGCGGCATTGACGCGCACGGCGCAGCGCGCGGCGCGTGAGCGCAGCGCGCGACTTTTCGAACCCGACACAGACGATTCCCATGACCGCATCTTCTCCTTCCCGCGAACTCGCCACGGCCGTCGAAGCGGCTGTCCTGTCGCTCGCCGCCGACATCGCCGGCCGCACGTTCGACGCGTCGGCCGCGGAGCGCCCGCTGCACGCACTGGGCTTCGACTCGTTGCAGTACGTCGAATTGTCCGGATGCCTGAACGATTACTACGGTCTCGATCTCGCGCCGACACTGTTCTTCGAGGTGCACGCGCCGCGCGCGATCGCCGAGCATCTGCTCGCGCGGCACGCGGCCGAGGTCGCGCGCAAGCACGGCTTCGCGCTCGGGAACGAAACGCACGCGGCGACCGGCGCATCCGCCGCCGCGCCCGGCGGCCGGTTGGAGGCCGGCGCGCGCCAGCAGCAGCCCGCGCCCGCGCAATTGGCGCAATCCGCGCCAATCGAGAGCCCGCCGCACGAGAGCGAGCCGCTTCGGGATGCCCATGCGCCGGACGACGCGCCGCACCGCGACGCCAACGGCGAATCCCTAAACGAAGCATCCGACGATACGGATGACGAAACAGCAAGCGACGTCGCGATCGTCGGCATGGCCGGCATCTTCCCGCAATCGGCCGACCTCGCCGAATTCTGGCGGCACCTCGCCGCGGGCGACGACCTGATCGCCGAAGCGCCGCCGTCGCGCTGGGACTGGCGCGCGGCCGACGGCGAGCCCGCGTCGCGTTGGGGCGGCTTCATTCCGCGCGTCGAATATTTCGACGCCGCGTTCTTCGGCATCTCGCCGCGCGAAGCCGAGCAGATGGACCCGCAGCAGCGCCTGCTGATGCAGACCGCATGGGCCGCGCTCGAAGACGCGGCGATCCGGCCGTCCGACCTGATGGGCAGCGACGCCGCCGTGTTCGTCGGCGTCAGCACGTCCGACTACATGGATCTGCTGCCCGGCGCGGACGGCCATCTCGCCGTCGGCAACGCGCACGCGATGCTGCCGAACCGGCTGTCGCATCTGCTCGGCACGCACGGGCCGAGCGAGGCCGTCGACACCGCGTGCTCGAGCTCGCTCGTCGCGCTGCATCGCGCGGTGCGCGCGCTGCGGCGCGGCGAGAGCGGCGTCGCGATCGTCGGCGGCGTGAACGTGATGCTGACGACGCGGCTGCACCGCGCGCTCGCCGCCGCCGGCATGCTGAGCCCCGACGGGCGCTGCAAGACGTTCGACGCGTCGGCGAACGGCTACGTGCGCGGCGAAGGCGTCGCGGCGCTGGTGCTGATGCCGCTCGAACGCGCGCGCGCGGGCGGGCATCCGGTGCTCGCGGTGATCAAGGGCAGCGCGATCAACCACGGCGGCCGCGCGGCGTTCCTGACCGCGCCCGACGTGAACGCGCAGGCCGCGCTGATCGAGGCCGCGTATCGCGACGCGCGCGTCGATCCCGCCACCGTTTCGTACGTCGAAGCGCACGGCACCGGCACGTCGCTCGGCGATCCGATCGAAGTGCAGGCGCTGCGCCAGGGCTTCGACGCGTGCGCGCGCGAGCGCGCCGGCGCACATGCGCCCGCGCGCTGCGGCCTCGGCTCGGTCAAGACCAACATCGGGCACCTCGAGGCGGCGGCGGGCCTCGCGGGCGTCGTCAAGGTCGTGCTCGCGATGAACCGGCGGACGCTGCCGCCGAGCCTGCATTGCCGCGAGCCGAATCCGTTTCTGAAGCTCGACGACAGCCGCTACTACGTCGTCACCGAGCCGGCGCCGTGGCCGGGCGCGGCAACGCCGACGCCGCTGCGCGCGGGTGTCAGCTCGTTCGGGTTCGGCGGATCGAACGCGCACGTCGTGCTGCAATCGGCCGGCGCACGGCCGATCGATCGCGCAAGCGCCGCCCGATCGCCTTCGTCGAACGCGCGGCGCGCCTCGAATGCGCAAGACCCAAGCGGCTCGCCCGCATCGTTCGTCCCGCTATCGGCCCGCACCGACACCGCGTTGCGCGAACGCGCCGCGCAGCTCGCGCGCTGGCTCGACGCCGAACGCATCGACGACGCATCGCTGCCGGCGCTCGCGAAAACGCTGTCGATCGGCCGCGAGCCGATGGCGCACCGCTTCGGCATCACGTGCTCGTCGCTCGCCGAGCTTCGCGCGCAGCTCGCGATCGCGCTCGACGGCTCCGCCGAATCGCTCACGCGCGACGACGCACGGCTGCGGCCGCCCGCCCCCGCGCACGCCGCGTGGCTCTCGGGTGATGCCGCGCCGCTGCCCGTCGCGTGGGATGAAGAGACGCCGCGCCTGCGGCTGCCCGTTTATCCGTTCGAAGGCGAGCGGCACTGGCCGACCGACGAAGCGCCGCCGTCGCGCTTCGCGCTCGCGCCCGAAGGCGATGGCGCGTACCGGATGTCTATCGCGCCGGACGCGCCGCTCGTCGCCGACCATCGCCTCGCCGGCGAGCCCGTGCTCGCCGCGGCCGCGCAGATCGTGATCGCGTGGCGCGCGCTCGAAGCGAACGCGAACGCGAACGCAATTGATGCAATTGACGCGAGCGGCGCAGGCGAATCGAATGAACCGACCGGATCAAACGGTTCGAGCGATTCGAGCGATTCGAGCGATTCGAGCGATTCGAGCGATTCGAGCGATTCGAGCGATTCGAGCGGTTCGAGCAACTCGAGCGCGCCGAATCCTTCGAGCGTTTCGACCGATTCGGACGCCACCGGCTGCCCGCACGACTCGCGTAGCACGATCGGCGCGGCCGTCGCGACGCACATCGCGCTGCACGACATCGAATGGCTCGCGCCGATCGCGATCGCCGAGCCGACCGACTTGCACGTCGCGCTCGCGCACGCGGGAGCCGACAACGGCGGCAACGACTACGCCAACGTCAATTCGGAGCGCGGCGAAAACCGGAACGCAAGCGAAACCGGCGGCGCGCTCCAATTCTCGATCGCCGTCTCCCCCGCCGTCGACGCGCCGCTCGGCCGCGGCCACGCAAGCCGCGTCGCAAACGCCCGGGCGAACGCGCCCGCGCTCGACATCGAGGCGATCCGCGCACGCTGCACGCAGCCGATCTCGGCCGACGCCTGCTACGACGCGTTCGCCGCGATCGGCATCGATTACGGCCCGACGTTCCGCCCGCTGCGCGCGCTCGCGATCGGCCGCGACGAAGTGCTCGCCGAATTCGACGCGTCGGCGCTCGCGCGCACGACGGGCGATGCGCGCCTCGTCGCGCTGATCGACGGCGCGTTCCAGGCGATCGCTGGCCTGCAGCTCGCGGGCGCGGGGCGCATCGACGGCGCGCTCCTGCCCGCGTCGCTCGCGCGCATCGAATTGACGGGGCCGCTCGCGGACAGCGCCCACGCGTGGATTCGCGAAGTGTCGAGCGACTCGGGCCGCCGCACGTTCGACCTCGATCTCGTGACGGTGCGCGGCGAGCCGTGCGCGGCGCTGCGCGGCCTCGCGCTCGCGTCCGGGCGGCGCGCGGCGGCGCGCGAAGCGCCGCGCCTCGCGACGCCGGGCGACCATCTGCTCGCGCCGCAGTGGCTGCCGTGCGCGAACGGCGCGGCGAGCACGGCAGCGCCCGCGCCGCGCGCCGGCGCGCTGACCGTATTGGGCGGCACGCCGGCGCAGCACGCGGCGCTCGCGGCGACGCACCCGACGAAGTTGCACACGATCGACGACCTCGCCGAACTCGACGCGCACGTCTCGCATCTCGTCTGGCTGCCGCCCGCGGCGGAGGATGCGGGCACGGATGCGCACGCGCCGCTCGCCCGATGCGCGGGCCTCGACGGCTTCCGCCTCGTCAAGCGGCTGCTCGCGCTCGGCGTCGGCGACCGCACGTTCGAGCTGACGGTGCTGACCGTCCGCTCGTGGACGATGCCGGGCGACGCGCCCGCGTTCCCCGCGCATGCGGATCTCGCCGGGCTGTGCGGATCGCTCGCGAACGAATATCCGCATTGGCGCGTGCGGCTCGTCGACTTGTCCGACGCCGACGCGCTGCCCGCCGACTGGCGCGCGCGGGAAGCGGAAAGCGGCCCCCCGCTGCTGCTGCACCGGCACGGCCAATGGTTCGCGCGCCGCCTCGTGCCGCTCGCGGCGCTGCCCGCGCGCGCGGAACCGCCGTACCGGCCGGGCGGCGTCTACGTCGCGATCGGCGGCGCGGGCGGCATCGGCCGCGTGTGGACCGAGCACGTGATCCGCGCGTGCGGCGCGCAAGTCGTGTGGATCGGGCGGCGGCCGCTCGACGCGCAGATCGATGCGCACTGCAGCGCACTCGCCGCGCTCGGGCCGCGCCCATCGTATCTGAGCGCCGACGCGAGCGACGCCGACGCCCTGCGCGCCGCGCGCGACACGGTGCTCGCGCGCTTCGGCCGGATCGACGGCGTCGTGCACACGGCGATCGTGCTGCAAGACGGCGGCCTCGCGCAGCAGCACGAAGCGCAATTCAGCGCGGCGCTGAGCGCTCAGGTCGCGACGAGCGCGAACCTCGCGCGCGTGTTCGGCGGCGACGCGCTCGACTTCATCCTGTTCTTCTCGTCGCTGCAAAGCGCGTTCGTCGCGGCGGGCCAAGGCAACTACGCGGCGGGCTGCACGTTCCGCGACGCCTTCGCCGACTGGCTGCGCACGCAGGTCCGCTGCGCGGTCAAGGTCGTGAACTGGGGCTTCTGGGGGCAAACGGGCGTCGTCGCGTCCGAGCCGTATCGCCAGCGAATGGCCGCGCTCGGCATCGGCTCGATCGAGCCCGCGGCGGCGATGGCGGTCGTCGACGCGCTGCTCGGCGCGTCCGTCGATCAGGTCGGCTACCTGAAGACGACCGCGAGCGCCGCGCTGCCGACGCTCGCACCGGCGCTCGCCGCGCGCATCGCGCCGCGCACGAACGCGCTCGCCGATGCGCCGCCGCATGCCGACGCGACCGGCGACAGCGCGCAGTGGCGGCACGCGCTCGCCGCGCTCGACCGCGCGATCGCGCGCCGGCTGTTCGCGGCGCTCGCCGCGCTGCGCGTGTTCGGCGGCGACGACGCGTCGAACGCCGGCAAGTTCGACGTCGACACCGCGCTACGCTCCGGCCGCATCGCACCCGCATACGGCCGCTGGCTCCCGCACGCGCTGGCCCTGATCGCGAAGCACGGCTGCATCGCGTGGAACGGCCGAACGGGCCACCTCGCCGAAGTGCCGGCGTCCGTCGACAATGCACGTGCCGAATGGACGCAAGCGCGCGCCGACCTCGCACGCACCGGGCTCGTCGACGCGCACCTCGCGCTCGTCGACGCGACGCTCGACGCGCTGCCCGCGATCCTGGAAGGCCGCGTGAGCGCGACGTCGATCCTGTTCCCCGACGGCGACCTGAGCCGCGTCGAGGCCGTCTATCAGCGCAACGAGCAGGCGGACCGCTGCAATCGCGCGCTCGCCGACGCGGTGCTGCATCTCGTCGGCGGCACATCGGCCGCGCCGCCGGCGGCGCTCGCCGAGATCGGCGCGGGCACCGGCGGCACGACCGCGCCGCTGCTCGCCGCACTCGACGCGAGCGGCGCGCGGCTCGGCCGCTACGACTTCACCGACATCTCGAAGGCATTCCTGCTGAACGCCGAGCAATCGTTCGGCCGCGGCCGCGAAGACCTGCGCTACCGGCTGTTCGACGTCGAGCGGCCAATCGCCGAGCAGGCGCTCGACGCGGGCGGCTACGACATCGTGATCGCGACCAACGTGCTGCACGCGACGCAGGACATCGGCGTCACGCTGCGCAACGCGAAGGCGCTGCTGAAGACGGGCGGCCACCTGATCGTCAACGAACTGCTCGACACGCACGCGTTCGCGCACGCGACGTTCGGTCTGCTGCCCGGCTGGTGGCGGCATCGCGACAGCGCGCGGCGGCTGCCCGGCAGCCCGCTGCTGTCGCGCGACGGCTGGGCGCGCGCGCTGCGCGAGGCAGGCTTCGCGGTGCTCAACGGAGATCCCGCCGATCGCGCGCCGGCTGGCCAGGGCGTGATCGTCGCGGTCAGCGACGGCGTGATCGTGCAGCCCGCGATCGTCGGCGCGCACGACGCGGCGCGCGGCGACGTGCGCGCGCACGCAGGCGCCGCCGCATCGGCCGCTTCCGGCGCTTCTGCCGCAAGCGCCATCGCCGCCCCGCCGCCCGCCGCCGCATCCGCCGGCGCGGACCTGCGCGCACGCTGCGTGCAATGGCTCACGCAACTCGTCGCGCGGACGCTGAAGATGCCCGCCGGCAAGCTCGCGCCGGATCAGCCGCTCGGCGGCTACGGCGTCGACTCGATTCTCGTGATCGGCCTCACGAAGACGCTGCGCGAGACGCTCGGCGTCGCGCTGTCGAACGCGACGCTGTTCGAGCACGCGACGCTGAACGCGCTCGCCGATTTCTTCGTCGCCGAGCATCGCACCGCGTGCGAGCGCGTGCTCGGCGGCGACGCCGCGGCCCCGGCAAACGCCGCGAGCGACGCAAACGCGTCGACGTTCGCGCGCGCGGCCGCTCAGCCTCACGCGGCCATCGGCGTATCGATCGATGCGCCCGCACCTGCTTACGCATCGACGATGCCCGACCCGGCCGCGCGGAACGCATCCGCATCGCGCACGACGATGCCGGCCACGCCGACAACACACGCGGCGTTCCCGCGCACGCTCCCCGCGCTCCCCGCGTTCGCCGACGACGCGGCCGTCGCCGTGATCGGCATGTCCGGCCGCTACGCGCAGGCCGACAACCTGCGCGAGTTCTGGGCGAACCTCCGTGCGGGCCGCCACTGCATCACCGAGGTGCCGGCCGTGCGCTGGGACTGGCGCACGCATTTCGACCCGGAAAAAGGCGCGCCCGGCCGCACGTACAGCCGCTGGGGCGGCTTCCTGAAACAGATCGACCGCTTCGACGCGGCGTTCTTCCGGATTGCGCCGCGCGACGCGGAAAACATCGATCCGCAAGGCCGCCTGTTCCTGGAAGAGTCGTGGGCCGCGATCGAGGATGCAGGCTACACGAGCGCGACGCTCAGCGCGAACCGCCAGGTCGGCGTGTTCGTCGGCGTGATGAACGGCGATTATCCGACGGGCGCGCAGTTCTGGAGCATCGCGAACCGCGTGTCGCACGCGCTCGACCTGCATGGGCCGAGCCTCGCCGTCGACACCGCGTGCTCGTCGTCGCTCACCGCGATCCACCTCGCGCTCGACAGCCTGCGCAGCGGCACCTGCGATTGCGCGCTCGCGGGCGGCGTCAACCTGATTCAGAGTCCGAAGCATCTGGTCGGCCTGTCGTCGCTGACGATGCTCTCGGCGGGCGACGCGTGCCGCGCGTTCGGCGCGGGCGCGGACGGCTTCGTCGACGGCGAGGGCGTCGGCGTGCTCGTGCTGAAACCGCTGTCGCGCGCGCTTGCCGACGGCGACGCGATCCACGGCGTCATCCGCGGCAGCATGATCAACGCGGGCGGCAAGACGCACGGCCTCACGGTGCCGAACCCGCGCGCGCAGCAGGCAGTGGTGGCCGCGGCGCTCGCGCGAAGCGGCGTGCCCCCGCGCGCGGTAGGCTACGTCGAGGCGCACGGCACCGGCACCGCGCTAGGCGATCCGATCGAGCTCGCGGGCCTCACGCGCGCGTTCGCCGACACCACCGGCGATCGCGGCTTCTGCGCGCTCGGCTCGGTGAAATCGAACATCGGCCATTGCGAAAGCGCGGCGGGCGTCGCGGGCGTGACGAAGGTGCTGCTGCAGATGAAGCATCGCGAACTCGTGCCGACGCTGCACGCGGACGAAGCGAACCCCGACATCGATTTCGCGCAGTCGCCGTTCGCGCTGCAACGCCGGCTCGCGCCGTGGCCGAAGCCGGATCTCGACGGCTGGCCGCGGATCGCGGGCGTGTCGTCGTTCGGCGCGGGCGGCGCGAACGCGCACGTCGTGCTCGAGGAGTTCGTCGACGCGCGCGCCGCGTCCGCCGACGACGCGCGCGGCCCCGCGATCGTCGTGCTGTCCGCCGCGACCGACGACGCGCTGCGCCGCCGCGCGCAACAGCTTCACGCGCTGCTCGCCGAAGGCGAAATCGGCGACGACCGCCTGCACGATCTCGCCTATACGCTGCAGGTCGGCCGCGAACCGATGGCCGCGCGCTTTGGCTGCGTCGCCGGCTGCGCCGCCGCGCTTAAGGCGATGCTCGCCGCGTTCGTCGAAGGCGACGCGCCGCACGGCTGGCATGCGCATCGGCTCGCCGCCGGCCACCACGGCCTCGTCGAGCTCGACGCCGATCCCGAGCTGCGCGCGTCGCTCATCGGCCAATGCATCGCGACCGGCAAGCTCGACAGGCTCGCGGCGCTCTGGTGCCAGGGCCTCGGCGTCGACTGGTCCGAGCTGCATCGCGGCCGCGCGCGCCGGCGCATGCATCTGCCCGCCTATCCGTTCGACGGCCCGAGCTACCGGCTGCGCGACGAAGCGGCGCTCGCCGCCGAGCCCGTGCGCCGGCAAGCGATCGACGCCGCGCGCGTCGATGCACCTGCGATGCGCGACGCGATTGCCGACGCGCCCGGCGCGCCGGACGCGTCGACGCGCGCCGCATCGACGCCCGACGTCGCAACCCTCGTGCGCCGCACGGTCGCGCAGGCGCTCGGCTATCCGGACGTCGATCTGAACGAGTCGTTCCTGTCGCTCGGCGGCGATTCGATTCGCGCGGCGCGCGTGCACCGGACGCTGCAACAGGCGCTCGGCGTGAAGATTCCGCTCAGCCTGATGCTGGAAGCGAAGACGCTCGCCGATTGCGTGCGCGCGATCGGCACGCTGACTCCGGCGGGCGACGCATCGGCGGCGTGCAGCTCCACGGCGGATTCGATCGACATCGGCGAGCCCGCGTTGCGCGCGTTCGCATCCGAACCGGGCGCCTCGCCCGCGGACGAATCGTCGTTGCAAGCCGCGTCGCCGCGCCGCGGCGCCCCCGCGCCGCGCGTTGCGATCCCGCGCGTGCACAAGTTGTCGCCGAACCAGCAGCAGTTCTTCTTCCTCGATCGCCTGAACCCGGCGAACCCGGCGTTCAACCTGCCGGGCGCGCTGCGCGTGCGCGGCGAGTGGCACGCCGACGCGCTCGAAGCCGCGTATCAGGCGCTCATCGATTCGCACGACGTGCTGCGCACCCGCTTCGTCGTGCGCGGCGGCGAGCCGTGCGCCGAAGTCGCGCCCCACCGCGCGGCGACGATCCGCCGTCACGATCTGTCGGCGCTCCTGCCGAAGCATCAGGCCGCACGCATCGCCGAATGCCTGACCGAATCGAGCCGGGAGGGCTTCGCGCTCGAACAGGGCGAGCCGAGCCGGCTGACGGTGCTCGAATTGCGCGACGACGATCATGTGATCCTGCTGAACCTGCATCACATCGTCGGCGACGCGGTGTCCGTCGTCGCGCTGCTCGACGCGCTCGCGCGCGCCGCGCTGACGGGCCGCGCGAGCGCGCCGTGCGATGCGCATCCGCAATATGCGGAGTGGGCCGCGCGCGAGGACGAGCCGCTCGCCGCGCTCGTCGAGCGCGAGCTGCCTTACTGGCTCGAGCGCCTGCGCGACGTGCCGCCGCCGTTGCCGCTGCCGTGCGACCGTGTGCGGCCGCCCGTGCCGAGCTATCGCGGGCAGAGCGTGCCGCTCGCGTTCCCGCCGGAGCTGACCGCGCAGCTCGACGCATACTGCAAGGCGCACGGGCTGTCGCGCTTCGTCGTGATGCTCGCCGCGTTCAAGGTCGCGCTGCGCGTGCTGTCGGGCCGCGACGATGTGGTCGTCGGCAGTCCTTACGCGAACCGCGCCGACGACGACACGGCCGACATGATCGGCTGCCTCGCGTACGCGCTCGTGCTGCGCACGCGCGTCGGCGAAGCCGAGACCTTCGCGGATGCGGTCTCGCTCGTGCGACGCACCGTGCACGGCGCGTTCGATCACCTCGGCGTGCCGTATCCGCGGCTCGTCGAGGCGCTGAATCCGGCGCGGCACGGCGGCGCGAATCCGCTCTACCAGATCATGTTCAACGTGATTCCGATGCCTGCGCTGCCGGACGGCGTCGAACCCGTCGAAGTGGATTCCGGCTGGCTCGACTACGACCTGTTCGTGCGGCTGCGCGCATCGGACCGCGCGATCGAAGGCGTGCTGCAATTCAGCGCGGATCTCTTCGATCGTTCGACCGCCGAAGCGATCGCGACGTACTACGTCGAGCTGCTGCATACGCTGCTCGCGCTTCCGTCGCTGCCGCTCGCGGGCCTCGCGCCGCCCGCCGGGCTCGCGCTCGCGCGAACGATCGCCGACGCGATGCCGCCGCTGCGCATCGAGATCGCGTCGACGTTCACGGATCGCCCGCTCGCCGGCACGCTGCGCTACTGGGGCGCCGCGACGGGCCAGCCGATCGAGCCGAATTTCGCGCCGTACGGGCAACTGCTCCAGACGCTCTACGATCCGTCGACGCCGTTCCATGCGAACCGGCGCGGCATGAACGTCGTGCTCGTCCGGCCGCGCGACTGGCTGCGCTTCGGCGAGGCGAGCGCGAGCGCGAGCGCCGAAGCCGCAGACGCGGACGCGGACGCAGACGACAACGCGGACGCCGACGCGAGCGCCGCGGCTGAGCAAATCGCGCTCTACGTCGACGAGCTTGCCGACGCGCTCGCCGACGCCGCGCCGTCGCTCGCTGTGCCGCTGCTCGTGCTGGTGCTGCCCGACGACGCCTCGTCGCTCGCGGCGTGCGACACGCTCAGCGGCGGCGAATGCATCGGCGATTGCGGCGGCGATTGCGGCGAGCAACGCGCGCGCGATTCGACGTTCGCGCCGTACCGCACGCTCGCCGCGGCGCTCGCGGACCTGCCGGCCGTGACGGTCGCGCACTGGCGCGACGTCGCGGCGATCTATCCGGTCGCCGACGTGTTCGATCCGCACGCGGACGCGGCGGGCCACGTGCCGTTCACGAGCGAGTACTACGCGGCGCTCGCGAGCTACATCGCGCGCACCGCGTTCCAGCACGCGTCGGTGCCGCTCGACGACGCATGGAACCGGCTCGCCGCGCAGATCCGCGACGACGCCGAGCACCTGCTCGCCGCGCCGGCCGGCGACGCGCGCGCGCGCCGCGCGCCGTACGCGCCGCCGACGAACGACGCCGAGGCAACGCTCGCGCCGATCTTCGCGGCCGCGCTGAAGCTCGACGATCTCGGCGTCGACGACAACTTCTTCGACTGCGGCGGCCATTCGATCCTCGCGATCGGCGTCGTCTATCAGATCAACGAAGCATTCGGCACGTCGCTGTCGGTCGCGGACATCTTCATGGCGCCGACCGTGCGCCGGCTCGCCGAGCGGATGCGCGACGCGCCGGACGGCCCGGAATACGTCGACCTCGCGAGCGCGGCGGTGCTGCCCGAAGACGTCGCGCCGCTGCCCGAGCCCGTCGCCGGCACGCCGCGCGCGCTGCTCCTGACGGGCGCGACGGGCTTCGTCGGCCGCCATCTGCTGCGCGAGCTGATCGACCGCACCGGCGCGACGATCTACTGCCTCGTGCGCTCGCCCGACGCCGCGCAGGGCCTCGCGCGGCTGCGCGCGACGCTCGAGCGCTGGTCGTTGTGGCGCGACGGCGACGAGGCGCGCGTGATCGCCGTGCCGGGCGACCTCGGCCGCCCGCGAATCGGCCTGTCGAGCGCCGACCGCGCGCGGCTCGTCGCCGAAGTCGACGCGATCTATCACAACGGCACCAGCATGAACCATCTCGAATCGTTCGAGATGGCGCGCGCGGCCAACGTCGACGGCGTGATCGAGCTGCTGCGGATCGCGACCGAAGGCCGGCCGAAGACGTTCAACTACGTGTCGACGCTCGCGGTGTTCAGCATGCGCGAGCGCACCGGCACGCACGTATTCGACGAATCCGCGCCGATCGACGCCGAACAGCATCCGTCGGACCAGGGCTACACGACGAGCAAGTGGGTCGGCGAGCAGCTCGCGCATCTCGCGGCCGCGCGCGGCGTGCCGTGCAACGTGTTCCGTCTCGGCCTCGTGACGGGCGACGTGCGCCACGGCCGTTACGACGCGCTGCAGGCGTACTACCGGCTGCTGAAGAGCTGCGTGCTGATGGGCGCGGCGTTCGACGATTTCCGCTACGACCTCGTGATCACGCCCGTCGACTACGTCGCGCGCGCGCTCGCGCATCTCGGCGCGAAGCATCCGGGCGGCGGCCGCGTGTTTCATCTGTCGACGATGCAGGTCACGCCGATGCGCACGGTGTTCGAAATGATGAACGCGCACCTGCCGGCGCCGATGCGCATGCTCACGCACCGCGCATGGATCGACGAGCTGCGCGTGCGCTACCGGCGCGGCGACGTGCAGCCGATCGTGCCCGTCGTGCAATGGATGATGAACATGAGCGACGGGGAGCTCGTGAAGCTCGCCCGCGAGCGCGAGGAAACCACGTTCATCTATGACTGCACGGCGACGCATCGCGAGCTCGAGGCGGCCGGCATCGTCGTGCCCGTGTTCGACGACGCGCTGCTGCAGCGATACCTGCGCGGCATGTTCGACGACGACGCGGACCTGCGCGCGCTCGCGCCCGAGCCGGACGACGGCGAGCGCGCTTCCTCCCTTCACTCCCACACGTGAAATGAAATTCATGGACGATCTCATCTATCAAGACGAACATGCGTCGCTGCAACCGCTCGAAGGCCTGACCGTGAGCGTGATCGGATACGGCATTCAGGGCCGCGCGTTCGCGGCGAATCTGCGCGACAGCGGCGTGTCGGTGCGCGTCGGCAACATCGACGACCGCTACTTCGAGCTCGCGCGCGCGGAAGGCCATCACGTGACGGGCATCGCCGAGGCGGTCGCGCACGCGGACATCGTGCTGCTGCTGATTCCGGACGAGGCGCACGGCGCGGTGTTCGATGCCGGCATCGCGCCCAACCTGCGCGAAGGCGCGCTGCTGTGCGTCGCGCACGGGCACTCGCTCGTGCAGGGCGACGTGCGCCCGCTCGCCGGGCGCGATCTCGCGATGCTCGCGCCGCGCATGTACGGCGATCCGATCCGCCGCTACTATCTCGCCGGGCAGGGCGCGCCCGCTTACTTCGACATCGTCGCGGACCACACCGGCCGCGCGCGCGAGAAGGTGCTCGCCGTCGCGCGCGCGGTCGGCTTCACGCGCGCGGGCGTGATGGCGCTCGGCTACCGGCAGGAGACGTTCCTCGATCTGTTTCAGGAGCAGTTCCTCGCGCCCGCGCTCGTCGATCTCGTCGAGGCGGGGTTTCAGGCGCTCGTCGAGCGCGGCTTCAATCCGAAGGCCGCGCTGCTCGAAGTCTACGGCTCGGGCGAGATGGGCAAGATGATGCTCGACGGCGCGGATATCGGGCTCGACGAAGTCGTCGCGCTGCAAGGCTCGCCGACCTGCCAGGTCGGCTATCACCGCTGGCGCGGCCGCACGCTGCCCGCCGCCGTGCGCGAGCTCGCCGCGCGCGTGCTCGATCAGATCGACAGCGGCGACTTCTCCGCCTATCTGAAGGAACATGCGTCGAACGACTACGCGTCGCTCGACGCGGCGCGCCGCGCGGTGCTGAAGCGGCCGCTCAACGTGACGCACGCGCAAGTGCGCGCGGCGTTCCGCTTCCCGACCGAGAGCGCGGGCGGGCTCTATCAATCGACGGCGGCGGCCGCCGCCGACGCCGAGCCGGAGATCGCACGATGAGCGCCCGGCGTCTTCTCGTCGGCGCGACGTTCACGGCGTCGCCGCTCGATCCGCTGCTGCGCGCGCAAGGTTTCGACGACGTCGCGTTCACGCGCTACAACCAGCTTTTGCAAACGCTCGTCGCCCCCGATCCGCGGCACGCGGGCGACGCGACGCTGCTGCTCGTGCGGCTCGCGGACTTTGTGCGTCACGAAGCGGGCGAGCGCGCGCAAACGCCGGACGCGCTCGCCGCGCTGCTCGCGCAGCGTGCGCACGCATGGCTCGACGCGCTCGCATCGTTCGGCGCGAACCGTGCGGCGCCGTCGTGGATCGTCGTGCTGCCGTCGCCCGCGCTCGACGCGCGCGGCGCGAATCTCGCCGATGCGTGCCGACGGCTCGAACACGCGCTGCTCGGCGTGCCCGGCTTGCGCGCGCTCGACTGGGCCGACTTCGCCGCGTCGAGCGCGATCGCGCAGCCGTTCGATCCGGTCGCGGACAAGCTCGGCCACGTGCCGCTGACGATCGAGGGATTCGCCGCGTTCGCGCGGTGGCTCGCCGAGCGCGTGCGCGGCGAAGCAAGCGAAACGACGCGTGCCGCGGCGAACGCGAACGATACCGCACGCGCCGAATTGGCGGCTGTCGCGAGCGCGCACGCGCCCGCCGCCGCCACCGAAGCCAGCGCCGTCGAAACCCGCGCCGCCGACACGCCGGCCTGCGCGCGCGCAAGCGCCCATTCGCGAGCCGCCGCGACGAGTGCGCACGCCCCCGCGCTCGGCGGGGCCACCGGGTCCGCCATTCAAACGAACACCGCCGCCACGCACGACGCCGCGCCGCCGCACACAGGCTCGCCAGCCGGCGGCACGACGGCCACGGCGCCCGCGCCGTCGCTCGCCCGCTTCTTCGAGCGCCTGCAACTGCGCGTCGCGAGCGTGGCGCTCGACGACGAAACGGCGCTCGCGAAAAGCGCGCGCCTGAGCCACACGGCCGCGACGTTCCACCTGAGCGGCCGCCCGTATCTCGAAGCCGACCTGCTCGACGCGATCGCGCGCGACGCATGCGGCCTCGCGCTGACCATCGCCGACCGCTTCGGCCAATACGGCTGCAGCGGCTTCGCGCTCGTGCGCGCGGAGGCCGGGCTGCCCGTTCTCGCCGAATTCGTGCTGAGCTGCACGGTGCTCGGCAAGCAGGCCGAGCACGGCGTGCTGCTCGCGCTCGCGCTCGCGGCGCAACGCGCCGCGCTGCCGGCCGTCGCGCTCGACTACGTGCGCACCGACGGCAATCAGCCGGCCGTCGAGTTCGTCGACGCGATTGCCGCGCAGGCAGGCGTCGCCGTCGAGCGAAGCGGCCCGCGCGCGCGGCTGCGCATCGCGCCCGCCGCGCTCGCCGACGCGGTGCTCGCCTGCGCGAAAGCGCCTCACGCGCTCGCGTCGAGCGCGCAGGCGCTCGACCTCGCCCCGCTCTTCTTCCGTTCAACCGCTTACCCGACCGCCCACCGATGAACGCGAACCCCGACGCCTTCAACCCATCCCGCGCCGCGCCGCCCGACGACTGGTGGGTGCGCGACAGGCTGCACTACCGCGACGGCGCGCTGCACTTCTGCGGCCGCAACGTCGCCGAGCTCGCGGCCGCCTTCGCCGAACCGCTCTTCCTGTACGACCCGCAGCGCGCAGTCGACAACGTCGAACGCCTGCAACGCGCGCTCGGCGGCCTGCAAGGCGGCGACTTCCGCGTCTATTACGCGATGAAGGCGAATCGCTTTCGCCCGCTGCTGTCCGAGCTGCTGCGCTCGCCGGTCTTCGGCATCGACGCGTGCTCGCCCGAGGAATTGCGCGAAGCGCTCGCGTGCGGCTTCGCGCCCGAGCGCATCTCGTACACGGCGCACGGGATGATGCCGGACGAAGCGGCCCTCCTCGCCGCGTTGCCCGGCGTGCACGTGAACTGCGACACGCTCAGCGCGATCGCGCTGCTCGGCAGCCGCTCGCCCGGCCGCGAGATCGGCATCCGCGTGAATCCCGGCGTCGGCATCGGCTACGGCGACAGCGAACGCCTGAGCTACGCGGGCGCGAACGTGACGAAGTTCGGCATCTATGCGGAGCAGTTCGGCGCGGCGCTCGAGCTCGCCGCGCGGCACGGGCTCGCCGTGACGTGGCTGCACTGCCACGCGGGCTGCGGCTACCTCGATGCGCAACTCGCGTCGTTCGAGCGCGTGCTCGACGCGCTGGACGCGTTCGTCGCGCGCGTGCCCGGCCTGCGCGGCGTCAACCTCGGCGGCGGGCTCGGCCTGCCGCATCGCGCGACCGACGGGCCGCTCGACCTCGAGCGCTGGCGCGCGGCCGTGCACGCGCGCTTCGACCGCCGCCCGCTCGCGCTCGCGATCGAGCCCGGCGATTTCATCGCGAAGGACGGCGGCATGCTCGTGCTGCGCGTCGCGTACGTCGAGCTCAAGCGCAACCGCCGCTTCGTCGGCCTGAACGGCGGCTTCAACCTCGCGATCGAGCCCGCGTTCTACGACCTGCCGTGCGAGCCCGTGCCGTGCGTGCGGCGGCCGGGCGCCGTGCAATCGGTATGTCTCGCCGGCAACATCAACGAGGCGCTCGATGTGTGGGGCGACCACGTGAGCCTGCCGCCCGTCGAGCCGGGCGACTTCGTCGCGCTGCTGAACGCGGGCGGCTACGCGTCGTCGATGAGCTCGAACCACTGCCTGCGCGGACAGTTCCGCGAGCTCGCGCTGTTCGACGCCGCGCCGCATTGACCTCAACTTCAACGATAAGGAGCCCCAGCGTGTCCTCGCTTTCACGACAATTGAGCGATCTCGGCAGCCGGATCTTCACGAGCGCGCCGTTCGGCCCCGGCGTGTCGATGCAGAATCTCGCCGAATGGTCGTCGCTCGCGCATGTGCAACTGCTCGGCAAGGTCGCCGCCGAATTCGGCATCGACATCGGCCTCGAAGACGCCTACCGGCTCGACAGCTTCGAGCGGCTGCTGCATTACATCGAGCGGCAGCGCGGGCCGGCCGGCGACGCGCCGCCAGCGGGCGCAACGCCCATATCGGCCGCGGATACGGCCGGCGCCGCCCCCGCCACGATCGGCGCGCTGCTGCACGCGCGCGCCGACGCACTGCCCGACGAGCCGTTCCTGTTCTTCCCCGCCGACGATCGCGGCTACACGTATCGCGCGTTCCACGATCTCTCGCGCGCCGCCGCCGAAACACTGCACGCGCACGGGTTGCGGCGCGGCGACCGGCTGTCGGTCGTGCTGCCGAACGGCCCCGAGTTCCTCGCGTACTACTTCGGCGCGCATCTGCTCGGCGTCGTGTCGGTGCCGATCAATCCGGCGTTGAGCGCGGCCGAGTGTGCGTACATCGTCCGCAACAGCGGCGCGAAGCTCGTCGTGTTCGACCGGCGAATGACGAACCTGCGCGACGCGGTGCGCGCCGAGCTCGGCGACGATGACGGCGCGCGCCTCGCGAGCGCCGACGCCGCGTCCGGCTTCGGCCTCGAAGCGCTCGCGGCGGCGGCCGAGCACGCGACGATCGCCGCCGATCCCGATCTCGCCGCCGACGACGACGCGAGCATCCTCTACACGTCCGGCACCACGGGCCACCCGAAAGGCGTGGTGCTGTCGCACCGGAACCTGCTGGCCGACGCGCGCGCGCTCGCCGACTGGTTCGCGTTCGAGCCCGGCACGCGCACGATGTGCATCCTGCCGCTGTTCCACAACAACGGCCAGGTGATCACGCTGCTGTCGCCGCTGATCGCGGGCGGCAGCTCGGTGATCCTCGAAGGCAAATCGGCGCTGCCGTCGTTCTGGAAGCTGATCGACGCGTATCGCGTGAACTGGACGAGCGTGATGCCCGCGTTCCTGTCCGCGTTCCTCGAATACGGGCTCAAGCGCACCGACGGCACGCTGCGCGGCATCGTCTGCGGCGGCCAGGTGCTGCTCGACGAGGTGCGCAACCGCTTCGAGAGCGAATACCGCGTGCCGGTGTTCGAGGGCTTCGGCCTCACCGAGACGACGTCGTTCGCGACGATGAACCGCCATCCCGCCGAGCGCCGCCGCTTCGGCTCGATCGGCGTCGCGCTGCCGTGCAACGCGCTGCGGATCGTCGACGCGCACGGCCGCGACGTCGCCGCGGGCGAGACGGGCGAGATGCTGATCCGCGGCGACAACGTCGCTGCGCGCTATCACGCGCGCGCCGAGCTCACCGCCGGGCGCTTTCGCGACGGCTGGCTGCACACGGGCGATTACGGCTACTGTGACGACGAAGGCCATTTCTTCTTCGCGACGCGCGCGGACGACCTGATCATCAAGGGCGGCGAGAACATCTATCCGGCCGAGATCGAGAACGTGCTGCACGGCTGCGCCGACATCGTCGAATGCGCGGCGCTCGGCGTGCCCGATCCGATTCTCGGCCAGGACGTGTGCGTGTACGTGAAGCTGCGGCCGTCGTCGACGCTCGGCAAGGACGACGTCCGCCGCCTGTGCGAAGGCCGCATCGCGCATTACAAGTGCCCGCGCCACGTCGTGCTGCTCAACGAGCTCGACGATCTGCCCGAGCTGCCGAAGGGCCCGACGCGCAAGATTCTCCGGCGCAAGCTGCTCGAGCACTTCGCGGCGCGGCGCGAACGGGAATCCGCATGACGCGCCGGGCCGCCGGCCTCGCGCATTTCACCGAACCGCATCGACCGACCATGAAGGAGACGCCATGAAGCTCGTACTGTTCCTGCATCTGATTTTCGTTGCCGCGTGGATGAGCTGCGTGATCGTCGAAGGCATCTTCGAGCACGCGATCGATCGGAGTCCGGAGCAGCGCGCGTTCATCTCGAAGCTGCACTGGGCCACCGACAAATACGTCGAGATTCCGGCCTTCACGATCGTATTGATCACGGGCGCGATCCTGCTCGCGCATCGCGCGCCGACGCCGCTGCTGCTCGCGAAGGTCGCGTTCGGCACGCTCGCGATCGCATTGAACGCCGTGTGCGTGTGGATCGTCGTGCGGCGCAGGCATTACGCGGCGCGCGACGACTACGCGGCGTGGGAACGCATCGACCGCGTGCAGCACAAGCTCGGCGGGATCGTCGCGATCGCGATGCTCGTCGCGCTCGGCATCGGCGGCTACATGTTCGCAGGAGCATAAATGAAGGCATTGATTTTCCCTGGCCAGGGCTCGCAGGCGGCCGGCATGGGCGGCGATCTGTTCGAACGGCATCCGCGGATCGTCGAGCAGGCGGACGACGTGATGGGCCTGTCGGTCGCGCGCCTTTGCATCGACGATCCGGACGGCCTGCTCGCCGACACCCGCTATGCACAGCCGGCCGTCTTCGTCGTCAACGCGCTCTGCCTCGCCGCCTGGCGCGACACGCACGACGACGCGCACGACGACGCGCACGTCTGGCTCGCCGGGCACAGCCTCGGCGAATACAGCGCGCTGCTCGCGGCGGGCGTGTTCGATTTCCGCACCGGGCTCGAGATCGTCAAGCGGCGCGGCGAGCTGTTCGCGTCCGTCGAAGGCGGCGCGATGGCGGCGGTCGTCGGCGTGAGCGCGGCCGAGCTCGGCCGCCGCCTGCGCGCGCGCGGCTTCGACGACGTCGACCTCGCGAACTACAACAGCGCCGGGCAAACCGTGATCGCGGGCCCGGCCGCATCGGTCGACGGCGCGGCGCGCATGCTCGACGCGTGCGGCGACGTCACCGTTCATCCGCTGAAGGTGAGCGGCGCGTTCCACTCGCGCTGCATGACGCCGCTCAAGCCCGAGTTCGACGCATTCCTCGCGCGCTTCACGCTCGCCGAGCCCGCGCGGCCCGTCGTGTCGAACGTGACCGCGCGCCCCTATCAGCCGCCCGGCACGCCCGCCGACTATCTCGTCGAGCAACTCGACCAACCGGTGCGCTGGCGCGACAGCGTCCGTCACATGCTGCGCTCGGGCGTCGACGAATGGGTCGAGCTCGGCCCCGGCCGCCGGGTCCTGACGCGCCTCGTCGACGCAATCCGGCGCGAACAGCCCGAACAGCCCGCCGCGCTGTCACCCGCATCTCTTTGAAGAGGACCGATCCGACATGTCACCCCTCCAATCCGCCCTCGCCGCCTGCCGGACGCTGACCGCGCCGCCGCCGCTCGCGCCCGCGTCCAACTTCGCCGACGTGCTGCGCTTTCGCGCCGAAACGACGCCCGACGAGTTCGCATACGGCTACCTCGGCTACGGCCGCATGCCGGACCGCGTGATGCGCTATGGCGACATTCACCGCCGCGCGCTCGCGATCGCGCGCGAAATCGTCGCGCACGGCCGCCCGGGCGACCCCGTGCTGCTGATCTTCCCGTCCGCCGCCGACTTCATCGAAGCGTTCTTCGGCTGCCTGTACGCGGGCCGGATGGCCGTGCCGGCGCTGCCGCCGCGCACCGAGAAAGAGCGCCGCCGGCTGATTTCGATTGCGCGCGATTGCGCGCCGTCGTTCGCGATCTGCGGCGCGGGCGAGCGGGACACCGTGCTCGCCGAGCTGTGCGCGGCGGGCGTCGTCGCGCCGCCGTGCCGCGAAGTCGACGCGTTCGACGCGATCGCCGACGATGCCGACCACGCCGCGCCCGCGCTGCCCGCCGTCGCGCCCGACAGCATCGCGTTCCTCCAGTACACGTCCGGCTCGACGTCCGATCCGAAGGGCGTGATGGTCGGCCACGACAACCTGCTCGCGAACGAGCGGCTGCTGCGCCGGCACTGGGGCAGCGATCGCGAGCGCTGGCTGATGGTGTCGTGGCTGCCGCACTATCACGACATGGGGCTGATCGGCGCAATCCTGCATCCGATCTACGCGGGGCGGCCCGCCGTGTTCATGTCGCCGCAGGACTTCCTCCAGCATCCGGCGCGCTGGCTCCACGCGGTGTCCGACTACGGCGCGACCTGCAGCGGCGCGCCGAACTTCGGCTACGAGCTGTGCCGCCGGCGCGCGAGCCGCATGGATCTCACGCGGCTCGATCTGTCGACATGGGAGCAGGCGTTCAACGGCGCGGAGCCGGTGCGGCCGCGCACGATGCGCGAGTTCGCCGACGCGTTCGCGTCCACCGGCTTTCGCTACGACGCTTTCGCGCCCTGCTACGGGCTCGCGGAGCTGACGCTCGCGGCAACGTCGAAGCAGCTCGGCGCGCCCGTCGTCATCCGGCGCGCCGACTACGGCGCGCTCGCCGACGGGCGCTTCGAACCGCACGAGGGGGACGGCAGGTCGATCGACGTCGTGTCGGTCGGCACGCTCGCGCATGCGGATCAGACGTTTCGCATCGTCGATCCTTCGACGGGCGAGCCGCAGCCGGTGGGCGCGATCGGCGAGATCTGCGTCGCGAGCGACAGCGTCTGCCACGGCTATTTCGGCCGCCCGGACGCAACCGACGCAACGTTCCGCGCATACCGCTGCGACGCCTTTCCGAACGGCATGCTGCGCACGGGCGACCTCGGCTTCGTCGACGATCGCGGCCATCTGTTCGTCTCGGGGCGGATCAAGGATCTGATCATCCTGAACGGCGTCAACTACTATCCGCAGGATATCGAAGGCGCGGTGCTCAACGTATCCGACCAGATCCGCGCGAACCGGCTCGCCGCGATCATGGTCGAGCGCGACGAGCAGGCGGGGGTCGTCGTCGTGCTGGAGGCGATCGGCCGGTTCGATCTCGCGACGCTCGCGCCGGAGATCGGCCGCGAGGTGTGGGACGCGTGCCAGCTGACGTTGAGCGGCGTGATCCGCGTGAAGAAGGGCGAGATCCATACGACGTCGAGCGGCAAGATCCAGCGCGCGACCTGCGCGAAGATGCTCGCGGACGGCGCGTTCACGATCGAGGATGCGCATTTGCACGACGCCGCGCAAGCGTGGCTCGCGCCGCTGATCGAGCGGTGCGCGGGCGGTGGCCGCGAGGCTTCAGGCGACGCGCGGGCCGTCGCCTGACCGCGCGCGGCGCGGCGCTCGCGCTCGATTCCTCGGACGGTCGCGTGGCGGCGTGCGGTGTTTTGCGTTTTGCGTTTTGCGTTTTGCGTTTTGCGTTTTGCGTTTTGCGTTTTGCGTTTTGCGTTCTGCGCCGGGTGTCGCGTGTCGTGAGTCGTAAGTCGTGAGTCGTGCGTGTCGCGCGTGTCGTGCGTCGTACGTTCTACGCTCCACTTTCTACCTGCGCGGCGATCGTCGGTCCCGCGAACGCCGTGCATGGATCGAGCGGAATTCGCGGACACGCATCGCCGGAATCCTCGCATCGCGCCGCACACCGGGTTATAGTCCGGCGTGCGCGCGCCGCACGCACGCATGCATGCCGCGCGACGTGACATGCGCCACGCGCACGCCCGTCGCCTCCGTCCCGGCGTCGCGCCGTTCTTCGACACCAACCCGCACGGGCGGCCCGCCGGGCCGTCCGGCATCCGATTCGTTCAAACGCCGATCGATGGCTTCGTTGATTCTCGTTCTCGCCTGCCTCGTCGCGGGCGCCGCGCTCGCACGGAGCAAGCGCCTGCCGGACAACTTCCCGGCCAGCCTCAATTATTTCGTCATCCAGATTTCGCTGCCCGCGCTCGTGCTGCAGCATCTGCACCGAATCGCCTTCGGCGCGGACGTGCTGTGGCTCTTCGCGACGCCCGTCATCGTGTTCGCGGCCACCGCGGCGCTCGCGCTCGCGGCGGGCGCGCTGCTCGGCCTCGACAAGGCGACGGTCGGCTGCCTCACGCTCGTCTGCGGCACGAGCAACACGTCGATCGTCGGCGTGCCGGTCGTGCAGGCGCTGATCGGCGGCGCGGCGGTCGGCCACGCGCTCGTCGTCGACCAGGCGAACTTCATCGTGATGTGCACGGCGGGCCTCGTCGCCGCCGATCTGTATGCCGGCAGCGCGACGAGCTGGCGCGGCGTCGCGCGGCAGCTCGCCGGCTACCGTCCGATTCAGGCGATGGCGCTTGCGCTGCTGTTGCGGCCGGTGCCGTTCCCGCCCGCCGTCGAGGACGTGCTGAGCGCGCTCGGCGCAACCCTCACGCCGATCGCGATGATCTCGGTGGGCGCAAGCTTCAGCCTGCGCAGCGCCCGCGACGCCGCGCGAAACTTCGTCGTGGGCATCGGCCTCAAGCTGCTCGTCGTGCCGGCGATCGTGCTCGCGTGCGGGCTCTACCTGTTCGCGCAGCGGGGCGTGCCGCTCGCCGTCGCGCTCGTGCAGGCGACGATGCCGCCGATGATCATCGCGGGGCTCATCGCGATCGACAGGAAGCTCGACCCGCCGCTCGCGGGCGCGCTGATGACGCTGGGCGTGCCGGCGTCGATCGCGGCCGCGTGGCTATGGCGCGGCGCGCTGCCCTATTGAGACGGCCGAAACGGCCGCGAGATTTGATTCGGAACACGAACCGTCCGGCCCGCGGCGCACGGTCTTCGTCGAGTGCCCGGCCCGGCGCGGATATCGCGTGCACGCGGCGGTTCTCGCCGCAACCGTGGCGAAAAGCGCGCCGCGCCCCGTCGGTCGAACGCGGCGCAACGGCGCTCGCGCGGCCGTCACGCACCGTCGGACAACAACCGGTGCATTTCGTGGAACACCATGTCGGGCCGCGCGGCAATCTTCAGCGGCACGCCCGACGCGACGAAGCCGAGCGATTCGTAAAAGCCGCGCGCCGAATCGCGTGCAGTGCACCAGACGACCTTTCCGTCCCGCCGCTGCGCGTACTCGATGCACGCGCGCATCAGCCGCGTGCCGACGCCGTGCCCCTGCATGAACGGCTCGACGGCCACGCCGCGCAGCCGCCACGCGCTGTCCGGCGGGAAATCGCGGAACGCCTGCCGGCAGATCGTCGCGACGGCGACGATCCCGTCCGGCGTTCGGGCCGCCAGATGAAGCGTCGCCTCGTGGTCGTCGCACGGAAAGCGGCTCGCGTTCTCGTCCCCGTCCAGCAGAATTCTGGCCCTGAGCGGCAACACGGACGCAACCGGCACGGTCACGATTGAGTACGACTGTTGATCGACGAGCATCGGCTGTTTACGAAAAAATTGATTGACCCATTCTAAATGCGCGAATGTTTTCGTTCGCAAAAAAATATTTGTTGTTCACCCCAGCCGATGCGGTTAATCTAAATAAATGTTGCTCGCTTCATTAATTTCAAGCAAACAAACTGCGATCACAGATAATGGAGAAAATCTCGTCCGATACGGGCAGCGCCTATGACGAGATCCGTTCGCGGATCTTCGACGGCCGATTGTCGCCCGGGCAGAAAATCTCTCACCGGGGCCTCGCACACGAGCTGGGCGTCGGGCAGATGCCGGTGCGCAGCGCACTGCAACTGCTCGCGTCGGAAGGGCTCGTCAACATCGTCGACAAGAGCGGCACCTTCGTCAACGAGCCGACGCGCGACGATCTGCGCGAAATCTACGAGCTGCGCCTCGCGCTGGAAAGCACCGCGGCGTACCTCGCCGCGCGCGGCGGCGCGACGGACGGGCTGTCGCGCTCGCACGCGCAGATGCGCCGGCTCGTCGACGAAAACAGCGCCGACATCATGGTCGAACAGAAAATCGGCTGGGTCTTTCATGACGAAATATTCAAGGCCGCGCGCAACGACCGGCTATTTACGACATACAAGCTGCTGCGCGCGCAAACTCACGCGCTGAACGAATTGCCGCGAAGCGATTTCGCGACGGTCAGGCGCGGCACGCTCGAACATTTGGAGATTTGCGCGGCCATCGATATGCGGGACGCGGAAACGGCGCGGCGCCTGATGTGGAATCACGTGATCGACGGCACTCCGGACAGAATCCGATTAATTCGAGCTCAATATGACACTGGTCAATAAAAAAATTCCTTTATCGCTGCTGATGATTCTCGGCCTCGCGCTCGGCGTGGCCTTCGGCCTGATCGCGCCCGCCGCGAGCCGCGATCTGGCATTCATTTCGACGCTGTTCGGCCACGCGATCAAGATGGTCGTGCTGCCGCTGATCCTGCTGTCGGTGACGCTCGGCGCGTTCCGCGCCGGCACGCAGCGCGGCCGGCTCGGCAAGACGGCCGCGTTCAGCCTCGTGTTCTTCGTGTTGATGACGGTGCTCGCCGCGTCGCTCGGCCTCGCGCTCAACTGGCTGTTCCGGCCGGGCATCGGCGCGAGCCATGCGCAGACGGCGTCGATGCCTGCGAATCTCGCGAGCGGCATCGACTGGCTGAAGTTCCTGACCGACATGATCCCGTCGAACATCGTCGGCGCGCTCGCGGCCGGCAATTCGCTGCCGGTGCTCGTGTTCGGCGTGCTGCTCGGCTGCGCGCTCGCCGCCGTCGAGGATCGCGCGGCGCCGTTCGTCGCCGTCTGCGAATCGATGCTCGCCGCATTCTTCAAGATGACGGAGTGGGTTGTGTCGCTGTCCCCGATTGCGATCTTCGCTGCGATCGCAGTGCTGCTGTCGTCGAAGGGGCTCGCCGCGATGGCGCCGCTCGCGAAGCTGCTCGGCATCGCATACCTCGGCATGGCGGTTCTCGCGCTGTGGCTCACGCTGATCGTCAAGCTCGCCGGCCATTCGCCGCGCGCGGTCGTGCGCAAGGTCAGCGAGCCGCTGATTCTCGGCTTCACGACGCGCTCGTCCGAAATCACGTTCCCCGTGCATCTGAAGAAGCTGACGGAGATGGGCGTGCCGGCGTCGGTCGCGTCGACGGTGCTGCCGCTGTCGTACATCTTCAATCGCGAAGGCGCGGTGCTCTATACGGTGCTCGCGGTGTGCTATCTCGCGGACGCGTATCAGCTCGCATGGAGCTGGCCGCTGATGATCACGATCGCCGTGCTGACGATCATCACGATCGACGGCGCCGCGAACGTGCCGTCCGGCGCGGTCGTCGCGATCACGGTGATCCTCGCCGCGATCGGGCTGCCCGCCGAAGCGGTGCTGCTGATTCTCGGCGTCGACGCGTTCTTCGACATGGGCCGCACCGCGCTCAACGTGTACGCGAGCACGGTCGCGACGACGCTCGCGAGCCGCGTGTCGGGCGTCACGCCGGAGATCGCGGACGCCGCGGCGCACGCGTCGCGCGTCTGAAGCATGTCGTGCGCGCCATCGACACCGGCGCGCGAAGCGGAAACGGCGCGGCGAAGGCTGCCGGAAACCGAAGATTCGACGACCGGCGCGGCGCGCCGGCCGATGCGGGAAAGTTTTTGCGAGCGCGATGCTCGGCGGTTCGGTGGATGCGGCACGCCGCGCGTGCGGCGGCGCACGACACGGCAACCGCCTCGCATGACATCGCCCGCGCGATTGTAGTTCCGTCTGCGAGTATTTCTGGCCCTCGGATGCAGGCGGTTACGCAGTCCCTGTCGCCCCACGCTGGGACTGCGCTTTTTATTGTCGGACCCAGCGGCGCAACGAAACGATGAGTTCGCGTTTCATGCGCCGCTGCCAAGTGTAGGCCGAGACACGGCGGCGAAACAGGCGTCGCGCCGCCGCAGGCCGGTTGGATCGATTCGATACGAATCGTCGTTCTTGCGCCGCCGATGCGAAGCGACGGCTGCGCCTCCCGCTCTTCATCGCGCATGCCGGCCGTCACGCGACGGGCGTCGGATTCGTGCGCCCGTCGCGTTCGCGCGGTCCTCAGGCTCTTGGGCTCTTGGGCTCTTGGGCTCTTGGGCTCTTGGGCTCTTGGGCTCTTGGGCCGTCAGGCAGGCAGTTGGACACTCAGGCAGCAGGGCTCTTCAGCTCTTCAGCATTCGAGCGCTTCGATCATCGAGCGTTCGAACATTCGGCCCATCAGATTCCGACTCTCAGGCTCGTGAGCGTCATCGGACTTCCTGACGCCGTGCCCCCGGCAATCGTGTTTTCCGACCAAGCAAGTCAGACGCGCATCGGCGCATGCGGCGGCTCACGATCCGCAGCCGCCGCACGCACCGCTCAACGCGACGCGACGTCCTGCTGCCGGGGCTCGCGCGCACCGACGGCCACGTCGCCCGCCCAGCCGCCGCCGAGCGCGCGAATCAGGTTGACCGTCGACACCGCCTGCGTGCCCGTCAGCTGATTCGACTGCAATTGCGATTCGAGCACCGAGCGCTCGCTGTCGATCACGTCGAGATAGCTGACCGCGCCTTCCTGATACTGCGTGCGCGAGAGCGTCGCCGCACGCCGCGACGCGTTGACCGCATCGCTCTGCGCGCGAATCTGATCGTCGAGCAGACGCAGATCGGCGAGGTTGTCCTCGACCTCGCGGAACGCGACAAGCACCTGCTGCCGGTAGTTCGCGACTTCCTCGTCGTACTTCGCGCGCGCCTGCGCGACGCCCGCGCTGCGCCGTCCGCCGTCGAAGATCGGCAGCGTGAGCGCCGTGCCCGCGAACGGCCCGAGCAGGAACGTGCGGCTCGACCACAGGAACAGATTGCCGAGCGTCGCCGCTTCATAGCCGAACGAGCCGGTGATGTCGAGCTTCGGGAAGTACGCGGACTTCGCGAGGCCGATGCGCGCGTTCGCGGCCATCATCGCGCGCTCGGCGGCCGCGATGTCGGGCCGCCGCTCGAGCAGCGCCGACGGCAGCCCCGCCGGCACCCGCACCGCCACCGGCACGATCGGCGTTTCCTTGAACGAGAAATCCGCGGGCGCCTTGCCGAGCAGGATCGCGAGCGCATGCTCGGATGCGGCGCGCCGCCGCTCGACGCCGACCGCGTCCGCCTGCGCGGTCGCGAGCTCGTTCTTCGCGCGCGACACGTCGAGTTCGCCGATGTCGCCTTCGCTGAAGCGCCGCTGCACGAGCTTCAGCGCCTGCTCGCGCAGTTCGACCGTGCGCCGGTACAGATCCTGGTCGGAATCGAGCCGGCGCAGCTCGAAATAATTTTGCGCGACGTCCGCCTGCAACGCGAGCTGCACCGAGCGGAACAGCGCCTGGCTCTGCGCTTCATCCGCGCGCGACGCTTCGACGTTGCGGCCGACCCGGCCGAACAAATCCGCTTCGTACGACACCGTGCCCTGCGCGCGCCAGAGCGTCGCGTTCGTCGGGCCCGCGCCTTGCGGCTGGAATTGCGACGCCGACGACAGCCCCTCGCGCGTCGGCCCGAAGCCGGCGCCCACTTGCGGGAACCACTGCGAGCGCGCGGCGCGCGTCGCCGCGCGCGCCTGCTCGACGCGCGCCGCCGCGGCCTTCAGGTTCTGGTTCGCCGCGAGCGCCTGCTCCTCGAGCGCGTCGAGCACGGGGTCTCCGAATACCCGCCACCATTCGCCGCGATGCGCGTCGTCGGCGGGCTCGGCGGCCTTCCACGTGCCGGCCTGCTCGCCCTGCGCGAGCGTCGGCGCTTCCTTGAACGCGGCGGGCGTCGCGACGTCCGGCCGCTTGTAGTCGGGCCCGACCGCGCACGCGGCGAGCAGCGCGACGAGCAGGCCGCTCGCCGCCGCGATCTTCGCGACGCGCGCGATGCGTTCGTTGATGTTGGTCTTGTTCATCTTCCTATCCTCAAGCGTCCGGAGCCGGCAGCCCGTAGCCCGCCGAATCCTTCTGCGCGACGTGAATCTTGCCGCCCGCGAGCGTGCGCAGCACCACGTAGAACACCGGCGTCAGCATCAGGCCGAACAGCGTCACGCCGAGCATCCCGAAGAACACCGCGATGCCCATCGCGTGCCGCATCTCCGCGCCTGCGCCCGTCGACAGCACGAGCGGCACGACGCCCATGATGAACGCGATCGACGTCATCAGGATCGGGCGCAGCCGCAGCCGGCTCGCCTCGACGGCGGCCTCGAACGGCGTCTTGCCGTCGTGCTCGAGCTCGCGCGCGAATTCGACGATCAGGATCGCGTTCTTCGCGGACAGCCCCACGAGCACCATCAGCCCGATCTGCGTGAAGATGTTGTTGTCGCCCTGCGTGAGCCACACGCCGGTGAGCGCCGACAGAATGCTCATCGGCACGATCAGGATCACCGCGAGCGGCAGCGTCAGGCTTTCATACAGCGCGGCGAGCACGAGGAACACGAGCAGCACGCTGATCGGGAACACCCAGAACGCCGAGTCGCCGGCCAGAATCTGCTGATACGTGAGATCGGTCCATTCGAACTTCACGCCGCGCGGCAGCGTCTGCGCGGCGATCCGCTCGACGGCCGCCTGCGCCTGCCCCGACGAGTAGCCGGGCGCGGGCCCGCCGTTCACGTCGGCCGCCGTGTACGCGTTGTAGCGCACGACCATCTCCGGCCCGAACGTCGGCGACACCGTGACGAGCGACGACAACGGCACCATCTCGCCCGCCGCGTTGCGCGTCTTCAGCTGCAGGATGTCGTCCGCGCGCTGGCGGAACGGCGCGTCCGCCTGCACGCGCACCTGATAGACGCGGCCGAAGCGGTTGAAGTCGTTCACGTACAGCGAGCCGAGATAGATCTGCATCGTGTCGAACACGTCGGTCACGTTCACGCCGAGCTGCTTCGCCTTCACGCGGTCGAGGTCGACGTTCAGCTGCGGCACGTTGATCTGGTAGCTCGTGAAGAGCGGCCCGAGCTCGGGCGCCTGTTGCGCACGCTTGATGAAGTCGTTCGTCGCATCCGCGAGCCGCGCGTAGCCTACCGCGCCGCGATCCTCGATCTGCATCTTGAAGCCGCCGAGCGTGCCTAGGCCGAGCACGGGCGGCGGCGGGAACACCGCGACGAATGAATCCTTGATCGCCGCGTACTGCTGATTCAGCGCGCCCGCGATCGCTCCCGCCGACAACGCCTTGCCGTGACGCTGATTGAACGGCTTCAGCGTGACGAACACGATGCCCGCGCTCGAGCTGTTCGTGAAGCCGTTCACCGACAGCCCCGGGAACGCGACCGCGCTCTCGACGCCCGGCTGCTTGAGCGCGATCGCGCCCATGTCGCGGATCACCTTCTCGGTGCGGTCGAGCGACGCGCCGTTCGGCAATTGCGCGAACGCGATCAGATACTCCTTGTCCTGCGCGGGCACGAAGCCGCCCGGCACGATCTTCGAGATCATCACGGTCGCGCCGACGAGCGCGAGATACACGCCGATCATCACCGCCTTTCTCGACAGCACGCCGCGCACGCCGCGCCCGTAGTTCTCCGCGCCGCGATGGAACACCTTGTTGAAGCCGCGGAAGAAGCCGCCGAGCACGCGGTTCATCACGCGCGTGAGCCAGTCTTCCTTGTCGCCGTGGCCCTTGAGCAGGATCGCCGACAGCGCGGGCGACAGCGTCAGCGAGTTGAACGCCGAGATCACCGTCGAGATCGCGATCGTCATCGCGAACTGCTTGTAGAACTGGCCCGTCAGGCCCGACATGAACGCGAGCGGCACGAACACGGCGACGAGCGTCAACGCGATCGCGATGATCGGCCCGCTCACTTCCTGCATCGCCTTGTAGGTCGCCTGCCGCGCGGTGAGCCCGTTCTCGATGTTCCGCTCGACGTTCTCGACGACGACGATCGCATCGTCGACGACGATCCCGATCGCGAGCACCATCCCGAACAGCGACAGCGCGTTGATCGAATAGCCGAACAGCAGCAGCAGCGAGAACGTGCCGACGATCGACACCGGCACCGCGATCAGCGGAATGATCGACGCGCGCCACGTCTGCAGGAACACGATCACGACGATCACGACGAGCGCGATCGCTTCGAGCAGCGTGTGGACGACCGCCTTGATCGACGAGCGCACGAACTGCGTCGGGTCGTAGACGATCTTGTAGTCGACGCCCGCCGGGAAGTCCTGCTTCAACTCGGCCATCGTCTTGCGCACTTCGTCGGAGATCGCGAGCGAGTTCGCGCCCGGCGACTGGTTGATCGCCATCGCGACGGCCGGCTTGTTGTCGAGCAGCGAGCGCAGCCCGTACTCGGACGCGTCGAGCTCGATGCGCGCGATGTCGCGCAAGTGCGTGACGCCGCCGTCCGGCGCGGTCTTCACGACGATGTCGCCGAATTCGTCCTCGTTCTGCAGGCGGCCGCGCGCGTTCACCGACAGTTGCAGCGGCGTGCCGGGCAGCGTCGGCGACGCGCCGATCACGCCCGCGGCGACCTGCACGTTCTGCTCGCGGATCGCGCGCACGACGTCGTCGGCCGTCAGGTTGCGCTGCGCGACCTTTTGCGGATCGAGCCACACGCGCATCGCGTAGTCGCCCGCGCCCCACAGCTGCACCTGGCCGACGCCCTGAATGCGCGACAGACGATCCTTCACGTTGATGAGCGCGTAGTTGCGCAGATACGTCATGTCGTAGCTGTCGTTCGGCGAGATCAGGTGCACGACCATCGTCAGCGTCGGCGAGCTCTTGAGCGTCGTGATGCCGAGCCGCTGCACGTCTTCCGGCAGGCGCGGCAGCGCCTGGTTCACGCGGTTCTGCACGAGCTGCGTGGCCTTGTCCGGATCGGTGCCGAGCTTGAACGTGACGGTGATCGTCATGTTGCCGTCGCTGTTCGCCTGCGACTGCATGTACAGCATGTCCTCGACGCCGTTGATCTGCTCCTCGAGCGGCGACGCGACCGTCTCGGCGATCACCTTCGGGTTCGCGCCCGGGTACTGCGCCTTGACGATCACGGACGGCGGCACGACTTCCGGATACTCGGAAATCGGCAGCAGGAACATCGCGATCATCCCGGCGAGCAGGATGACGACCGACAGCACCCCTGCGAAGATCGGTCGATCGATGAAGAATTTCGATATGTTCATGGAAGGCTCTATCTGATTAGGCGCGCCGGCGCGGCGGGCGCTCCGGGAATACGGCCGCCCGTCACGCGCGCGCGTTGCCCGGCGCGCCCTGCGGACGCTGCACGCCGCCCGCCACGGGCGTCGCGGCTGCGGCGTCGTCGCCGCCCGTCATCGGCACGAGATGCGGCTTCACCTGCTCGCCCGGACGCACGCGCTGCGTGCCGTTCACGACGATCCGGTCGCCCGCCGCGAGCCCGCCCGCGATCACGCGCTGATTGCCGTGCTGCGAGCCGAGCTGCACTTCGCGGTACGACACGCGGCCCTGCTGGTCGACGACGAACACGAACTTCTTGTCCTGGTCGGTGTTGATCGCCGCATCGTCGATCAGCAGCGCCGGATGCGGCGCGCTGCCGCCCACCTTCACGCGCGCATAGAGGCCCGGGACGAGCGCGCCGTCCGCGTTGTCGAAGCGCGCGCGCACGCGGATCGTGCCGGACGAGGTGTCGAGCCGGTTGTCGACCGAATCGATCACGCCCTGCCGCGAGTAGCCGCGCTCGTTCGCGAGGCCGAGCTCGACGGGCACCTTGCGGCCGTCCTTCGCGCCGCCGATGTATTGCAGGTACGTTTGCTCGTCCGCGTCGAACGACGCGTAGATCGGCGACACCGACACGAGCGTCGTGAGCGGCGCGGCCGACGCGCCCGCCGACACGACGTTGCCGAGCGTGATCTCCGCGCGCGACACGCGGCCCGACACGGGCGCGCTGATCCTCGTGTAGCCGAGGTTGATCCGCGCCGTTTCGAGCGCGGCTTCGGCCGCCTTCAGGTTCGCCGTCGCCTCGCGCGCGGCGTTCTGCTTTTCGTCGTAGTCGCGCTTGGCGATCGCGTTGTCGCCGATCAGGCGCTGCGCGCGCTGCCAGTCGCTCTGCGCGTAGCCGTTGCGGGCCTGCGCGCCGGCGAGCTGCGCGGCCGCGCGATCGACTTCCGCCTGGTAAGGGCGCGGATCGATCACGAACAGCACGTCGCCCTTCTTCACGAGCGCGCCGTCCTTGAAGTTCACCGACACGATCGTGCCCGACACGAGCGGACGCACGTCGACCTTCTCGACCGCCTCGAGCCGGCCCGAATAGGACTGCCAGTCGGTGATCGTCTTCGACAGCACGGTCGCGACGTCGACCTCCGGCAGCGGCGCCGCCGCCTTGTCCGGCGCGCCCGCGTTCACGCGGATCGCGCCGAACGCGCCGAGGCCCGCGATGACAACGGCCGCAAGCGTCGCGGCCGCGATCCGCGAACGGGAAGTACGCAAGATAGCCATGAATAAACCCCCAAGTTGTCGGTTGTTCTGGATTCGGATGAAAGCAGCGTCAGCCCGGCGAACCCGTGCTGAAGCGGCTTTGAAAGAATCGCGCCGCCTCTTCGAGCGCGGGCGCGTGATCGGCGAGCGCCGCGTGCGACACGTCCCGGTAGCGGACCACCTGCGTCGGCACGCCCGCGTCGATCAGACAGCTCGCGTATTTCTCGGCCTCGACGTGCAGCACGTCGTTCTGCGCGGTCGCGACGAGCGTCGGCGGCAGCCCCGCGAGGCGCACCGATTCGAGCGGCGCCGCATACGGATGCATGCGCTGCGACGGCTGCGGCAAGTAAGCGCGATAGCACGCGGCGCACTCCTGCGCGGTGATGTCGGACGACGCGACGCGCGCCGCGTCGGCGAGCCGCGTGAGGCTCGGATCGAGCATCGGGCCGATCAGCGCCTGCGCGGCGATGCGGATCTCGCCGCGGTCGCGCGCGATGAACGCGAGGCAGTTCGCGAGCTGGCCGCCCGCGTCGTGCCCCGCGACGCCGATCTTGCGCGGATTGCCGCCGAACGCGCGCGCGCGGGCCTCGGCCCAGCGCGCCGCGCAGTACGCGTCTTCCGGCGCGGCCGGGAACGGATGCCGCGGCGCGAGCGAATAATCGACCGACACGACGAGCGCCGGCACGTGCTCGGCGAGATGGCGCGCGGCGCGGTCGGCATCGTCGAGCGAGCCGCGCACGAAGCCGCCGCCGTGGAAATAAAGCACTACCGGCAACGAGGACTTTTCGGGGCGCCGGTAGAGGCGCAGCACGATGTCCTGCGCGTAGCCGCCGATCACGACGTCCGACACCGCGAGCGCCGGCCGCGCGCGCGCGCCTTCTGCGCTCGTGCGGGGGATTGGGCGGCGGAAATCGAATGCGTCCATGACGTGTCGTGCGCGGCGTCGCGCGTCCATTACGAGATGGATCGAATTCTGGGTCCGGCAGACATCGGGATAAATGCCTATAATCCGGCAACACAATTCACGTCCCCTGAACAATCGTCGGCTGCGCCGCCTTCATCGGTGTCGCGGCCTGCGTCTGTTCAGGGCGTCAATATCGCGGAGGTAAAGTAATGGACCGGCTGCAGGCCATGCAGGTGTTTACGCGCGTCGTCGATACGAACAGCTTTACCAAAGCGGCCGAGACGCTCGGCCTGCCGCGCGCGTCGGTGACGACGATCATCCAGAATCTGGAAGCCTTCCTCGGCGTGCGGCTGATGCACCGGACGACGCGCCGTCTGTCCCTCACGCCCGACGGCGCCGCGTACTACGAGCGCTGCGTGCGGATTCTCGCGGACGTCGAGGAAACCGAGGCGAGCTTCCAGACGAACAATCGAAAACCGCACGGCAAGCTGCGGGTCGACATGCCGGGTTCGATCGGACGCCTGATCGTGATTCCCGCGCTGTGCGAATTCCATTCGCGCTTTCCGGACATCGACCTGCAGCTCGGCCTGTCGGACCGGCCGGTCGATCTGCTGCAGGAAGGCATCGACTGCGTGATCCGCGTCGGCGCGCTGCAGGATTCGTCGCTCGTCGCGCGGCGCGTCGGGCTGTTCGAGGGCACGACGGTCGCCTCGCCCGCGTATCTCGAGAAGTACGGCGAGCCGCAGACGATCGAGGAGCTCGCGCAGCACAAGGCCGTCAACTACTTCTCGAGCCGCACCGGGCGCACGATCGATTGGGCGTTCCTGATCGACGGCAAGGAAGTCGAGGTGAAGATGAACGGCCTCGTGTCGGTCAACGACGCGGACGCGTACGTGACCTGCGGGATCGAAGGCTTCGGGCTGATCCAGCCGCCGCTCTTCATGGTGCTGCCGCAACTGCGCAACGGCGCGCTGAAGGAGGTGCTGCCGGGCTACAAGCCGCTGCCGATGCCGATTTCGGTCGTCTATCCGCACAGCCGGCATCTGTCGCCGAAAGTGCGCGTGTTCGTCGACTGGATCGCCGAGATCTTCGAGCGCTGCCCGCTGCTGAGCGGCCGCAAGGGGCTCGATGCGACCTGCAGCAAGCGCACGTTCGAGGAAGCCGAGCGCGCGCCGTCGCTCGACACGCCGGTGTTGAACGAGTGGGTCGCTTGAGCGGTCGGGGTCGGTCGCGCGCGCGTGCAAAAGCGCGCGCGGGCCGGTCGTCCAATTTTTTCGCCGTCGACGAACGGGCGCGCCGCAGCGGCCGCGCGCGGGAATGCCGCGTTGCGCCGGCGAGCGCCGCGATAGACGATCGTACGCGCAACTCATTCTTTCGTTTGTCCGCTTTTAATTGAACGCCTTCTTAAGAGCGGATCGGCCGGTTGACGCAATCGGCGCTTCGCGGCGTTCGCCAGACCTCGAGAACGCTCCCGGCGCAATGCGCGCCGCGATTCGGTCTGCCGGCCCCGCACCGTCTTCCCAGTGCATTCGGAACGTCGACGGCGCGGCGTTCGCAGCGCCTTCGCCGACAGCGTTCCTGCGAGCCGCAGCAGCGAATGCGCGCCGGCTCCCTCGCCTGCGAAGCGCTCGGGCATATCGCAGCGCGCGCGTGAACGATGAACGGACTGGCGACGCGCACAATCTTCGCAGGTCCTCTTTCTCTGCATGTCACCCGGCACTGCGCGAATCTCTTTGCCGCACCGGCTTGCATCATTTCAACGGTTGATTGCGACGTGCAATGTGCGATGTGCAACGCGCGGCGCACGACGGCCGGCGCGGCCCGCACGCGAGATCGCGGCAGCGCCTGTCGATCGAAACCCGCGCACGACGCGCGACGATCGGGGGCAAACGTGGACGCGAGCCCATCGCGTCCCGTTCGGACGACGAGCCAGTTTGTTGCTCGCGTTCGACGTCGCCGCTACTCGCTGGGCTCTCCGTTCGCGTAGCGCATATCGCGTAATGCGCAGATCCGCCCTCGCCCGGAAAATTCGGCGCGATGATTCGCGCAACGCGCCGCCGCGCTTGTTGCGGCGCGCCGCGAAAGTGCGCGGCGCATTCGTACGCGGCGCGGCGTTCCGCCCGGGCGCGCACGTCGCCGCTCGCACGCCGCGCCGCTTTTCCACGACACGCGTTGCGCGCCCTCGTCGCAAGCCCCTGCCGACGTCACGGACTCCGATTGTTCCATCCTCGCAACAATTCAATTCGCGACATCGCCATTTATCGCCGCCGCGCGCGCGCCTAAAGTACAGCCTGTCGCGCACCGCTTTCGGCGTGCGCATCGAATCGACAGGAGTCACATCATGAAACGCAGCAGTCTTCTCGCCGTCGCCGCCTTCGCGCTCGCCGTTGCCGCGCCGGCATTCGCGGACGGCGGGATCAGCCCTGCGGGCAGCGACGGCGACGCGTCGTGGCACGGCCACAGCCCCCGCACGCGCGCCGAAGTCCGCGCGGATCTCGAACAGGCGCAACGCGACGGCACGCTCGCCGCGTTGCGCAAGTCGATGTCGTACGCACCGCCCGGCGCCGAGCTCGTCGCGCAGCGTGCGTATCGTCCGGACCCCGACGCGAATCAGCTCGCGGGCGCAGGCCGGTAAACGCGACGCGCCGCGCATCGAAGCCGATGCGCGGCGCGTCATGCAGCATGCAGCCACGTCATTCTTCAGTGCGAGATCACGATCATGAACAGTCCGATTCCATCGCAGCTCGATCACTGGGACGACAGCACGCCCGTGTGGAAACCGTTCCGCTCGACCGCGCCGTCACGCTGACCGACGCGCGCCGCATGCGTCAGCGGCGCGGCACGCCGTCCTTCCATTCGCCCCAGTGCGTGACGATGTCCTGCACGAGCGGGTTGCCCGCGCGATACAGGTTCTCGGTCGCGAGCGGGAAGCCGCCCTGATCCGCGTAGTTCAGCAGATTGTCGACGCTCGTCTGGCCTTGATACGGGCGATCGAAATCCGAGCCGGTGCGCAGCACCGCGACGCGATTCAGATCGACGCGGTTCACGCTCGCCGCGCGCTTGAGCGCTTCGAACGTCGAATTGTCTTCCTGCGCGGTCATGCAATACGTGCCCTTGTTGTCGGTGAGGATCTTCGTCCATTGACGCGCGCGCTCGCCGAGCAGCGTGCCGGAGAACCACGTGTTGCCCGACGACGTGTCGCAACGCGTGACCACGGGCGGCTGGTTCGCCGGCGCGTAGTTGAACTTCGCGCGCGCCGCCTGCGCTTGCGCGCTGTCGGCGAGCTGGACGTTGCGCGACAGCGCGTACGCGGCGTCCGCGAGCGTGCCGTTCAACTGGAACACCTCGGTGCGATAGTCGAGCGGCGGCTTGTCGGTCGGGCTCTTCGTGTTGATGCCGAGATAGCCGCCGCTCCAGCCGGCCGGAATCTCGCGCGCGTCGAGCTCCCATTGCAGGCCGAAGTCGACGAGGTATTTCGCCCACGCGGCGGTGCCGAGCGTGCCGCGCGCCGGATCGACGCCCGCGATGCCCGAGATCAGGAAGTACGTCTGCCGCAGATCGAAGCGGCGCGAGAACGTGAGCGCCATGATCGTCGACGCCGCGTTCGCGTAGCCCATGCCCGTCGTAACGACGCACACGTCCTGCTTGTTGCAATGCACGTCCGGATAATCGGGCGACAGGCCAGGCACCGCGATGTTCTTCCACGGGCCGAGACGGTCGAGCCACGCCTGGCCTTCGGGGCCGAACATCGTGACGATCATCACCTTCACCGGGCGGCCCTGTGCACCGGCTTCGGCGAACGCGTCACCGTTGTTCTGCGCGACGGATTGCGCCGTCGCGCAAGCGGCGAGCGAAAACACGGCTGCGGAAAGTATCGAGCGAGTCAGCATTAGCGTTCCTTATTAAAAGTAGGTTCGATGAGAACGGCGTTCGGAGACTGCGCGAGCAGTATAAAGGACGTCAATATTCAAACGGGTGCAAAGGCTGCGGCGCCGCATGCGAGCACGACGACGGCGGTTGCGGCCCGCGTCGCCGCGAGCCGGCTCGAAGACCGGGCGAAACGCGCGTTCGCGCCGCGGCCGCGCGCGAACATGCGCTGCCCGGCGAGGCTGGCGGCAAAAGCCGTGTGCGTGCGCGGCGGGCAATGCGCGCGAACGGACGCGGCCGGTGGCGGCGCATCGGCGTGGAAGAAGAGGACGATCGTCGCGGGCTCGCGAGCGCGGCGAAGCGCGCCGGCGCACGCGCAATGCGGGCAGTGCTTCTTCCGGCGCACGGCACGGATGGGGCGCTCGCCCGCGACAGCACGCGAGCGCCCATCGCATTCAGCGCATTCAGCGCGAATGCGCGAGCAAGCGATCAGTCCGCTCCCGCGCGCCCCGATCTCCGCGACGAACGTACGTTCGTCGTGCGTCGTCCCGGAACGCCGAGCACACGAACGCGCGCGCATGGCCGATGCGCACGCGCTCATGCTCAGCGATCCGAAATCAGCTTGCCCGCTTTCGCCCATGCGTCGCGCGGCACTTCGGTGATGACGATGTCGACGCTCTCGACGGGACAGTTCAACGTCTGCGCCGTGACGCGCGTCACTTCGTTCACGAACGCGCGCTTCTGCTCCAGCGTGCGGCCCGGGTGCATTTCCAGATGAATCGTAGGCATCGCATGTCCTCGTCCAAGACCCCGGGAATCGGGGCGAAGCGACAGGATGAGCGCAAAGACGCGACGAATAAACATGCGACAATTCACGGCACTCCAAACCCATGGGTTGTCAATCGTGAATGTCCTCGCCGATATGGAGATGTTCGTGCGGGTCGTCGAATGCGGCAGCTTCGCCGCCGCGGCCGAAGCGAGCCAGGTGTCCGCCCAGATGGTGGCCAAACGCGTGCAGGCCATCGAAGCGCGCCTCGGCGCGCGGCTGCTTCATCGCACGACGCGCCGGCAGCAGTTGTCCGACGTCGGCCAGCTCTATTACGAGCGCTGCAAGCGCGCGCTGGCGGAAGTCGAGCTGGCCGAACACAGCGCGGCCGAACTGCACGCGACGCCGAGCGGCGTGCTGCGCGTCGTCGCGCCGGTGGGTTTCGGAAGCTACAGCCTCGTGCCCGCGCTCGCCGAATACATGGCGCAACATCCTCAGGTTCGCGTCGACCTGACGCTCGACAACGACGCGCCGCGCTTCTGGCACGACGATTTCGAACTGCGCGTCCATATCGGCGACATCGACGCGCCGGGGCTGGTTGCGCGGCCGCTGAAGCCCTACCGCAGGCGGCTCGCCGCCGCGCCGTCCTATCTCGCGCGGCATGGCGCCCCGAAGCGTCCCGAGCACTTGGCCGAGCACGCGTGTCTCGGCCTGTCGTATTGGCGGCGCCGCGACCGTTGGCGGCTCGTCGGGCCGCGCGGCGAGATCCGCGAGGTCGCCGTACGCGGCAGCTTCACCGCCAACCACGGTGATGCGTTGCGCGTCGCCGCACTGCAAGGCCTCGGCATCGTGCTGCAGCCTGAAGCCGTGCTGACCAACGATCTCGCCGCCGGCCGCCTGGTGCCCGTCCTGCCCGCGTGGTCGCTCGCGCCGTCGCCGATGTATCTCGTCTACGCGCAGTACCGCCGCCCGACGGCCAAGCTGCGCAGCGCCATCGATTTCCTGCTGGCGAAGTTCGGCGAGCAGGAAAAGCGTTGACCGGCCGGCGCGCTCGCGCAGGAGACGAGCGCGGGCCGGCGAGGCAGGTGCGATGAGGATCGCGCCGAGCGATTCGCGGCGCATGGCGACGCGACAGGCGCGTTCGCCGCGGCGCATGGCCGCGGGCCGCGCCGCGAGCGCGCATCGCGCCGCCTCGTGGGCGCTCGCGGGCTCTCATGAGCTCGCGTGAACTTCCGCGAGCGCTCGTCAGCTCACATCGACCCGCGCCGGCCCGTCGACCATTTCGCCGATCACCGCCGCGCGATCGAAGCCGTCGTCGCCAAAGCATGCGAGCACGTCGTCGACCGCTTCCGGCGCGCAGGCGACGAGCAATCCGCCCGACGTCTGCGGATCGGTCAGCAGCGCCTGCGCGACGGCGGGCAGGCCGTCGCGCAGGCGCACATCGTGACCGTACGCGGCCCAGTTGCGGCCGGATGCGCCGGTGAACACGCCGTCGGCGGCGAGCGCCTCGACGCCCGCGAGCCACGGCAGCGCGCCGTAGCGCACGCGCGCGGTCAGCCCGGCGCCGCGCGCGAGCTCGAGCGTGTGGCCGAGCAGGCCAAAGCCCGTCACGTCGGTCAGCGCATGCACGCCCGGCAGCGCGGCGAGTGCCGTGCCCGGCCGGTTCAGCTTCGTCGTCGTCGCGATCATCTGCGCGTAGCCGTCGGCGTCGAGGCGGTCCTTCTTCAGCGCGGCGGACAGCACGCCGACGCCGAGCGGCTTGCCGAGCACGAGCACGTCGCCCGCGCGCGCGGCCGCGTTGCGCTTCACGCGCGCCGGATGGACGACGCCGAGCGCCGCGAGCCCGTAGATCGGCTCGACCGAATCGATCGAATGCCCGCCCGCGACGGGGATGCCCGCGTCCGCGCACACCGCCTCGCCGCCGCGCAGCACCGCGGCGATCGTCTCGTGCGGCAGCACGTTGATCGGCATGCCGACGAGCGCGAGCGCGAGAATCGGCTTGCCGCCCATCGCGTAGACGTCGGACAGCGCGTTCGTCGCCGCGATGCGGCCGAAGTCGAACGGATCGTCGACGATCGGCATGAAGAAATCGGTCGTCGCGACGATCGCCTGCTCGTCGTTCAGACGATAGACGGCCGCGTCGTCGGACGTCTCGGTGCCGACGAGCAGATCGGGAAAGAGCGCGGGCGGCGCATTGCGCCTGAGCAGCTCCGACAACACGCCGGGCGCGATCTTGCAGCCGCAGCCGCCGCCGTGCGACAGGCTCGTGAGGCGCGGCGCCGCCGCGTCGGTTGGCTTGGTCTCGGTCATCGCTGAATCCGATAAAGGACAGAACGCTCTATTATCGACAATCCGGCGCGCAATTGCGCGCGAGCCGACCGCGCCGCCGCCGCGCAAGCCGACGCGAGATCGCAAACGCGGCGATAATCGTGCGCTCCGCCATTCCGGCAAGCCGCTCGCCGGCCGCTGGCTCCCGCGCCGATGGATCAACTATTCGTCCTGCTCGTGCTGTTCTCCGCGCTGCTGCACGCGGCGTGGAACGCGTTCCTGCACGTCAGCGAAGACCGCGTCGCGCAGCTCGGCACGATGTCGGTGCCGTATTTGCTGTTCGGCGCGGCGCTCGCGCTCGCGCTGCCGCTGCCGCCCGCCGCCGCGTGGCCGTACATCGCGGGCTCGGCGCTCCTCGAGCTCGGCTATTGCGTCGCGCTGCTGCGCGCGTACCGCAGCGGCGAATTCAGCCAGATCTATCCGATCGCGCGCGGCTTGTCGCCGCTCGTCGTCTGCGCGCTCGCGCTCGGCGCGCTCGGCGAAAAACCGACGCCGTTCGCGCTCGCCGGCATCGCGCTCGTGTCGCTCGGCATCGTGTCGCTCGCGTTCAAGCGCGGCTTGCGCTTTTCCGGCGAAAGCGTGCCGTACGCGATCCTGACGGGCCTTTTCATCGCCGCGTACTCCGTCGTCGACGCCCGCGGCGTGCGGCTCGCCGGCAACCCGCTCGCGTACGTCGCATGGGTGTACCTGCTATGGAACGCGCCGCAGTTCACGCTGATCTGCCGGCTGCGCGGCTTGCGCGCGGTCGTCGGCACGCGCGCCGCCGCCTCGCGCGGGCTCGTCGCCGGCACGCTGTCGCTCGCCGCGTATGCGATCGCGATCGTCGCGTACCGGCACCTGCCGGTGGCGACCGTGTCCGCGCTGCGCGAGACGAGCTCGATCTTCGCGGTCGCGATCGGCTGGTTCGCGCTGCACGAGCGGCCCAACGCGCGACGGCTCGCCGCATGCGTGCTCGTCGTCGCGGGCGCGATGCTGATCCGGCTGTGACGCGGCGCGGCCGCGCGCGAGCGGCGCGTCGGAACTGGTGCCGGATGCCCGCCGCGGCGGCGCTCCGCAGCGCGTGCCCGACGGTGCCGCGCCCGCTCGATCGCAGCCGCGGCCCCCCGGGCGACGTGCGCTGACGAAACCCGTTCGGATCGACGTCCGTGCGCCTCGACAGGAAACCGGAAAACGCCGCCCCCGCGTTCGCGTGCGGATGATGCGCATCGCGCGGCGCGCTCGCGATCGCCGCGCGGGATCGGCCGCCGGCAAACGCGCGCGCCGCTCAGCGTGCGGCGGCGGCCCGCTCGGCCCGATCCGCCGCCGATGCCGCCGCCTCGCGCCCGAACACCATGTCGTCGATCGCGTACGACAGCGTGTCGAACGCGCGCCCGATCTCGTCCTCCGGCACGCACGCGTAGCCGAGCAGCAGGCCCGAACCCGCGCGCTTCGCATCCGCGTAATAGCCGGACAGCGCGCGCACGACGATGTCGCGCTCGAGCGCCGCGCGCGCGACCGCGCGATCGTCGGCGCCGTCCGGCAGCCGCATCACGAGATGCAGCCCCGCATCGCCGCCGACCGCGGGCAGCGCATCGCCGTAGCGGCGCGCGAGCGCGTCGAGCAGCGTCTGCCGGCGCTGCCCGTACAGCGTGCGCATCTTGCGGATGTGCGACACGAAGTGCCCTTCCGCGATGAACTCGGCGAGCACCGCCTGCTGCAGCAGTTGCCCTTCGCGGTACAGCTCGGCGCTCGCGGTCGCGAAGCTCTCGGCGAGCGGCTCCGGCGCGACCAGATAGCCGACCCGCAGGCCCGGAAACAGCGTCTTGCTGAAGCTGCCGACGTAAATCACCTGCCCCGCCGTGTCGAGCCCCTGCAGCGACGCGAGCGGCCGGCTGCCGTAGCGGAACTCGCTGTCGTAATCGTCCTCGATGATCCACGCGCCGTGCTGGCGCGCGTATTCGAGCAACGTACGCCGCCGCGCGAGGCTCATCACCATGCCGAGCGGATACTGATGCGACGGCGTGACGAGCATCAGCTTCGGCGGCGCCGCGAAATCGGCGGGCGTCGGCGCGATCCCTTCCTCGTCGACGGAAATCGGCCGCGTCGTCAGGCCCGACACGTGCATCACGCTGCGCACGCCCCAGTAGCACGGGTCTTCGGTCCAGATCACGTCGCCCGGATCGGTCAGGAGGCGCACCGCGAGATCGATCGACTGATGAATGCCCGTCGTCACGATGATCTGCTCGGGCGCGCAGCGCACCGAGCGCGACGTGCGCAGATAATCGGCGAGCGCCTCGCGCAGCGACGCGAGGCCGCCGCCCGGCGCGTAGGTCAGCAGCTCCGGGCGCAGACGCCGCCAGTACTTGTTGTGCAGCCGCGTCCACACGCGCGCCGGGAAACGCGACACATCCGGCACGCCCGGCATGAACGCGCCGCCTTGCCGCTTCGACACGCCCGCGCCGCCGACGAGGCACGCGCCGCGCGCGGACAGCGAGCGGCGCGCGAAACCGGGCGCGGATGCGGGGTCGGACGCCGAGCCGCCGATCGACGCTCCAGCGCCCGACGCCGCCGCGCCGCGCGCACCCCGCGGCGATTCGGCCGGCGCGCCGACGATCTCGTCCGGCGCGCTGTCCGCGACGAACGTGCCGCGCCCGGTCGCCGAGCTCACGTAGCCTTCGAGCGCGAGCTGCTCGTAGACCTGCGTGACGGTGTTGCGCGCGATCCCGAGCTCCGCCGCGAGGAGCCGCGACGACGGCACGCGCGCGCCAGCCGGCAACTCGCGGGTCAGGATCGCCTGCTGCAGCAGCCGGTGCAGTTGCCGGTAGATCGGCTGCGCGCCGCCGCCGCGCACGATCCGCTGCGCCAGCCAGTCCGACAGCACGCTCACCCGCATAATTGGCTCCTACATATTTATCAAAATGGCTCTGATTTTCAGAGCCAAGTTTGATTATAGTGGTTTCAACGCGCACGCCGGGACAACGTGCCCGCGGGCGGCCGCCGCCCCCCGCGCATTCGAACCGCCAGGAGAGACGATTGTGAAAAATGCCGATCTGCACGCCCGCAAGAACGCTGCGACGCCCCGTGGCGTCGGCGTGATGTGCGACTTCTACGCCGCGCGCGCGGAGAACGCCGAGCTGTGGGACGTCGAGGGGCGCCGCTTCATCGACTTCGCGGCCGGCATCGCGGTGCTGAACACGGGCCACCGCCATCCGAAGATCGTGAAGGCGATCGCCGACCAGCTCGAGCACTTCACGCACACCGCGTACCAGATCGTGCCGTACGCGTCGTACGTCGAGCTCGCCGAGAAGATCAACGCGCGCGCGCCGATCGCGCTGCCGAAGAAGACCGCGTTCTTCACGACGGGCGCGGAGGCGGTCGAGAACGCGGTGAAGATCGCGCGCGCATACACCGGCCGGCCGGGCGTGATCGCGTTCGCGGGCGGCTTCCACGGCCGCACGATGATGGGCATGGCGCTCACGGGCAAGGTCGCGCCGTACAAGATCGGCTTCGGCCCGTTCCCGGGCGACGTGTTCCACGCGCCGTACCCGAACGCGCTGCGCGGCGTGACGACCGCCGATTCGATCGCCGCCGTCGAGACGCTGTTCAAGGCCGACATCGATCCGAAGCGCGTCGCCGCGATCATCTTCGAGCCGGTGCAGGGCGAAGGCGGCTTCAACCCCGCGCCCGCCGATTTCGTGCGCGCGCTGCGCAAGCTGTGCGACGCGCACGGCATCCTGCTCATCGCCGACGAAGTGCAGACGGGCTTCGCGCGCACGGGCAAGCTGTTCGCGATGGAGCACTACGACGTATCCGCCGATCTGATGACGATCGCGAAGAGCCTCGCGGGCGGGATGCCGCTGTCCGGCGTCGTCGGCCGCGCGGACGTGATGGACGCCGCCGCGCCGGGCGGCCTGGGCGGCACGTACGCGGGCAACCCGCTCGCCGTCGCGGCCGCGCACGCGGTGCTCGACGTGATCGACGAAGAGAAGCTCGCCGAACGCGCGACCGTGCTCGGCGACAAGCTGAAGGCGAAGCTCGCCGCATGGCGCGCGGACGTGCCGCAGATCGCCGACGTGCGCGGCCCGGGCGCGATGGTCGCGGCGGAATTCGTCGATCCGGACACGCGCGCGGCCGACGCCGCGTTCACGAAGCGCGTGCAGACGCTCGCGCTCGAGCGCGGCCTGCTGCTCCTCATCTGCGGCGTCGACGCGAACGTGATACGTTTCCTGTTTCCTCTCACCATTCAGGACGCCGTGTTCGACGAAGCGCTCGGCATTCTCGAGAGCGTGCTGAAGGAAGCGGTGGGCGTGCCCGCCTGAGTTTTTCGCCGCCCGCCCGCGCGCGTCGCGGCCCTCGCCGCGCCGCGCGGGCGGCGCCAATCGGTTCCGCATACGGTCGACACACGATGACTACAGCTCACGAAACCCTTGCACTGAAAGATCCCGCGCTGCTGCGCGAGCGCGCGTTCGTCGCGGGCGAATGGCAGGCCGCCGAAGGCGGCGCGACGTTCGAAGTCCGCAACCCGGCCACGGGCGCGCTGATCGGCACCGTGCCCGCGATGGGCGCGGCCGAGACGCGTCGCGCGATCGACGCGGCGAACGCCGCCTGGCCCGCGTGGCGCAAGAAGACCGCGAAGGAACGCGCGGCGATCCTGCGCAAGTGGCACGACCTGATGGTCGCGCATGCGGACGACCTCGCGCTCATCCTGACGACCGAGCAAGGCAAGCCGCTCGCCGAGGCGAAGGGCGAGATCGGCTACGCGGCGTCGTTCCTCGAATGGTTCGCGGAGGAAGGCAAGCGCGTGTACGGCGATACGATCCCGACGCCCGCCGCCGACAAGCGCATCGTCGTGACGAAGGAGCCCGTCGGCGTGTGCGCGGCGATCACGCCGTGGAACTTCCCGGCGGCGATGATCACGCGCAAGGTCGGCCCGGCGCTCGCGGCCGGCTGCCCGATCGTCGTGAAGCCGGCCGAGGCGACGCCGTTCTCCGCGCTCGCGATGGCGGTGCTCGCCGAGCGCGCGGGCGTGCCGGCCGGCGTGTTCAGCGTCGTCACGGGCGACCCGAAGGCGATCGGCGGCGAGCTCACGTCGAACCCCGTCGTGCGCAAGCTGTCGTTCACCGGCTCGACGCCCGTCGGGCGCCTGCTGATGGCGCAATGCGCGCCGACCGTGAAGAAGGTGTCGCTCGAGCTCGGCGGAAACGCGCCGTTCATCGTGTTCGACGATGCGGATCTCGATGCGGCGGTCGAGGGCGCGATCGCGTCGAAGTACCGCAACAGCGGGCAGACGTGCGTGTGCACGAACCGCTTCTACGTGCACGAGAAGGTCTACGACGCGTTCGCCGAGAAGCTCTCCACGGCCGTCGCGAAGCTGAAGGTCGGGCTCGGCACCGACGCGGGCGTCGTGCAGGGGCCGCTCATCAACGAGGCGGCCGTGCAGAAGATCGAATCGCACATCGCCGACGCGCTCGGCAAGGGCGCGCGCGTGACGACGGGCGGCAAGCGCCACGCGCTCGGCCACGGCTTCTTCGAGCCGACCGTGCTGACCGGCGTGACGACCGAGATGAAGGTCGCGAAGGAAGAGACGTTCGGGCCGCTCGCGCCGCTCTTCAGGTTCTCGACCGACGACGAAGCGATTCGCCATGCGAACGACACCGAGTTCGGCCTCGCCGCGTACTTCTACAGCCGCGACATCGGCCGCGTGTGGCGCGTCGCGGAAGCGCTCGAATACGGGATGGTCGGCATCAACACGGGAATCATCTCGAACGAGGTCGCGCCGTTCGGCGGCGTCAAGCAGTCGGGGCTCGGGCGCGAGGGCTCGCATTACGGGATCGACGATTACGTCGTGATCAAGTACATGTGCGTCGCCGTGTGATGTCCGACGCGCGCCGCGCGAGCGGCGCGGGCATGCGAAACGCCGCCGGCGCCTCGTGCTCCGGCGGCGTTTCTTGTTTTGCGCGCTGAAATCGCGGCGGATTCCGCCGCCGGAAATGTCGGTCATGCGCGACGCACGCGCCGCGCCGTGGCATCCCGACGATCGGGCGCTACGCGCCATGCGACGCATGCGCCACGCGCCGCGGCGGCGACGTCAAGGCGCAAAAGCCCGCCGATGCGATGGCGCGATCGCATGACGACGCGCGCAACGCCGAGATGAACGCGGACCTGGGCCAAGCCCGCGCGCCGACGCACCGCCGACGCACCGCGATCGGCGGCGCGCGGGCGATCGCATCCGATGCCGCCTCCAAGCAAGACGCCAAAACGACGAACGCCCGAGCCGCGTCGCCGAGCCCGCGCTCCGACGCGCGCACATGCGTCATGCGCGCCGCACCGGCCGCTCGAGACGCCGGCGCACGTTCGGCCGCGCGCGGCGGCAGACATCGACATCGGCGGAACACGCGCATCGCCGGACACGAACACCGCGACGCGCCGGCCAGCCCGAACCTCGCGCGGCGACGAAACACGCATGCGTTTCGCGCCGCACCGCGCCCGGCCGAGGCCGGCACGCATGCGCGCGCATCGCCGCCCCGTCTTCAGCGAAACACGCCCACCGCGTCGACGAGCATCGTCGCCTGCTGCCGCAGGCTTTCCGACGCCGCCGCGCTCTCTTCGACGAGCGCCGCGTTCTGCTGCGTGATGTTGTCGAGATGGACGACCGCGTCGTCGACCTGCGCGACGCCCGCGCGCTGCTCGCTCGTCGACGCGCTGATCTCGGCGATCAGATCGGACACCCGCTTCACCTGCGACACGATCTCGTCCATCGTCCTGCCCGCGCAGTCGACGGTCTGCGCGCCGGAGTCGACCCGCTCGACGCTCGCGCCGATCAGCGTCTTGATCTCCTTCGCCGCGTTCGCGCTGCGTTGCGCGAGCGCGCGCACCTCGCCCGCGACGACCGCGAAGCCGCGCCCCTGCTCGCCCGCGCGCGCGGCCTCGACGGCGGCATTCAGCGCGAGGATGTTGGTCTGGAACGCGATGCCGTCGATCACGCCGATGATTTCCGAGATCCGCCGCGAGCTCTCGGTGATCTCGCCCATCGTGCTGACGACCTCGCGCACCGCCTGCCCGCCGCGCTCCGCCGCGTGGCTCGCCGATTCGGACAGCCGGTTCGCCTGCGTCGCCGTCTCGGCGTTGCTCGACACGGTCGCCGTCATCTGCGCCATCGACGCGGCCGTCTGCTGGACGCTCGTCGCCGCCTGCTCGGTGCGCGCGCTCAGGTCGTTGTTGCCCTGCGCGATCTCGTTGATCGCGCGCTGCACGGTCAGCACCTGCTCGCTGACGTCGTCGATCAGCCAGCGGAACATCAGCCCGAGCTGGTTGATCGTGCGCAGCGTCATCCCGATCTCGTCGGTGCGGTTCATGTTGACGCCCTGACGGCTCGATCCGGTCGCGACGTCGAGCGCCTGCCGGCGCAGCGTGCGCAGCGGCCGCGCGATCTGCGCGTCGAGCCACCACGCGGCGAGCGCCGCGCCGCCGAGCGTCGCGCCCGCGAGCTGCGCGAGCGGCGCGCCCGTCACGCCCGCCGCCCAGGCGACGCCGACGACCGCCGGCGTCAGCGCGACGATCGGCAAATGGACGCGCGCGCGCACCGACATCGTCTGCAGCAGCGAACCGACGCGCAGCAGCCCCGTGCGCACGATCAGGCCCTTGTGGAAGCGCCGGCTGCCCGCGCGGCCTTCGCGCAAGCCGCGATAGAGCGCTTCGGCGGCGGCGATCTCGCCGCGCGCGGGCTTCGTGCGCACCGACATGTAGCCTTGCGTCTGCCCGGCGCGAATCACCGGCACCGCATTCGCGCGCACCCAGTAATGGTCGCCGTTCTTGCGGCGGTTCTTGACGAGCGCGGTCCACGGCTCGCCGCGCTTCAACGTCGCCCACATGTCGGCGAACGCCTCGCGCGGCATGTCGGGATGGCGCACGACGTTGTGCGCCTCGCCGACGATCTCGTCGCTCGAATACCCGCTGACGTGCACGAACGTCGCGTTCGCATACGTGATTCGGCCGTGCGGATCGGTGGTCGACATCAAGGTCGCATCGTCGGGATAATCGAATTCGTGTTGGGTGACGGGTTGGTTGTTACGCATGAACGCTCCGATTGCTGGATCTGTGTCCTTTAATTGATTTCATCGGCCGAGAAAAATCGATCGAATTGTGTTCGATCGGCCTGCACCCCGTTTTCGTCAGCCATTCGGCAAATCCGGCGTGCCCGAAAACACGAGATGATGAATTGCGCTTTGACGCATATCAAACCGGAGTTCCGCAAGCGGGCTTCCGGCGTGGCTTTTCGTCGTCGCTGCCGGCCCTGCAGCACTAGAATGTTTGCTCTAACCCATTCGGCGCTTCTGATCGACATCAAATAATTCAAGATGAATTATTTCACGATTTTTATCACCGGAATATTCAGGAATTGGAAATAAGATGCATTGATATTCGGAGCTTGCCTCGAATGACGAGATAAGCGGGCGGCGTGCGCCAATATGAGTGAGCGGGAATTCCGCGACGAATCGGATTTACCTTTTTCAAGCAAGGAGTTATCCGAATAATGAAGAGCTCGCCGGACGATGCGAAAGCGATCCTGCGGGAAGGGGCGATGGGCCCGACGCCATTCGCCACGATTGCGCGACACGGTGCGGTGCTGTGCGGCGTGGTGCGCCCGACGCCGCCGTCGCGATGCGCATGAAGCAAAACGGCCCGTGCGCTTACGGGCACGGGCCGTAGGGCCGTAAGGTCGGATTGGCCGACGATCAGCCGCATTGGCCGATCGCCGCGCGCTGCGCGGCGGCGCGGATCAGACGCGCTCGATCGCGATGGCGATCCCCTGACCGACGCCGATGCACATCGTGCAGAGCGCGTAGCGGCCGTTCGTGCGATGCAGCTGGTACGTCGCGGTCGTCACGAGCCGCGCGCCGGACGCGCCGAGCGGGTGCCCGAGCGCGATCGCGCCGCCGTTCGGATTCACCCGCGCATCGTCGTCCGCGACGCCGAGCAGGCGCAGCACCGCGAGCCCCTGCGAGGCGAACGCCTCGTTCAGCTCGATCACGTCGAACTGGTCGATCGTCATCCCGAGCCGCGCGAGCAGCTTGTGCGTGGCCGGCGCCGGGCCGATGCCCATCACCCGCGGCTCGACGCCCGCCGTCGCGATCCCCAGCACGCGCGCGCGCGGCACGAGCCCGTGACGCCGCGCGGCCGCCTCGCTCGCGACGAGCAGCGCGCACGCGCCGTCGTTCACGCCCGACGCGTTGCCCGCCGTCACCGTGCCGTCCGGCCGCACGACGCCCTTGAGTTTCGCGAGCGCGTCGAGCGATGTCTCGCGCGGATGCTCGTCGCGCGACACGACGGCCGGCTCGCCTTTCCTCTGCGCAATCGTCACCGGCACGATCTCCTGCGCGAGCGTGCCGTCGGCTTGCGCGCGCGCCGCTTTCTGCTGGCTGCGCAGCGCGAACGCGTCCTGGTCGGCGCGGCTCACGCGGTAATCGGTCGCGACGTTCTCGGCCGTCTCCGGCATCGAATCGACGCCGTACTGCTGTTTCATCAGCGGATTGACGAAGCGCCAGCCGATCGTCGTATCGAAGATCTCGGCCTGGCGCGAGAACGCGCTCGTCGCCTTGCCGGTCACGAACGGCGCGCGGCTCATGCTCTCGACGCCGCCCGCGATCATGAGGCCGGCCTCGCCGGCCTTGATGGCGCGAGCGGCGACGCCGATCGCGTCCATCCCGGAGCCGCAGAGGCGGTTGATGGTCGAGCCGGGCACGGCCTGGGGCAGGCCGGCGAGCAGCAGCGACATGCGCGCGACGTTGCGGTTGTCTTCGCCGGCCTGGTTCGCGCAGCCGTAGATGACGTCGTCGACGGCGGCCCAGTCGACGTCGCGGTTGCGCTCGACGAGCGCCTTGAGCGGCACGGCGCCGAGGTCGTCGGCCCGCACCGGCGCGAGGGCCCCGCCGTAGCGGCCGATCGGCGTGCGGATTGCGTCACACAGGAATGCTTCGGTCATGTCGTCTCCGGTCGGTCTGGTTCCGCGAGCCGCCCGGCGCGATGCGCCGCCCCGCTCGCCTCGAAAATGTCGCGATAATCGCCCGACGATTGTTCGATCCATGAACTTAAGATCGTCAATCGAACGTTCCCGTGCGATCATAGGGAGCGCACCGGTTCCCGTCAAGCGCGTGGCCATGCGGGGCGCGGGTTGGCGCAACCCGACCCCATGCGCTAATCTTCTCCGCTGCACATTATTCCAACCGGCCATGAGCACAGAATTTGAGGCAAAACCCGGCGACTCGTACGTCCAGTCGTTCGCGCGCGGACTCGCGGTGATTCGCGCGTTCGACGCCGAGCATCCCGAGCAGACGCTGACCGAGGTCGCGGCCGCGACCGGCCTGACCCGCGCGGGCGCGCGGCGCATCCTGCTGACGCTGCAGACGCTCGGCTATGTCGAGGCCGACGGCCGTCTGTTCCGCCTCACGCCGAAGATCCTCGATCTCGGGTTCGCGTATCTGACGTCGATGCCGTTCTGGAATCTCGCGGAGCCGGTGATGGAGCAATTGTCCGCGCGCATCCACGAAAGCTGCTCGGCAGCCGTGCTCGACCGCACCGAGATCGTCTACGTGCTGCGCGTGCCGACGCACAAGATCATGACGATCAACCTGTCGATCGGCAGCCGGCTGCCGGCTTACTGCACGTCGATGGGGCGCGTGCTGCTGGCTTCACTCGACGACGCCGCGCTCGACGACACGCTCGCGCAAAGCACGCTGCGCGCGTACACGCCGCGCACGCTCACCGAGCCCGCGGCGCTGAAGGAAGAGATCGCGCAGGTGCGCAGCCAGGGCTGGGCGATCGTCGATCAGGAGCTCGAAGCGGGATTGATTTCGTTGTCGGCGCCGATCCGCAACCGGCGCGGCCACGTGATCGCCGCGATGAACATCAGCGGCAATGCGCAGCGGCACACCGCGAAGCAGATGGTGAAGGCGTTCCTCGAACCACTGCTGGAAGCCTCGCAGACCGTGTCGCAGCTCGTCGCGCGCCGCGGCTGACATTGGCGCGCTTGGGAGCCGCCCTGCCCCCAAGCGCGCACTCTCCGCTTCATCTTCGGCCAGAACGGCACGGCGGCGCTTGCACGGCCCTATCTTTGTTTTGCTTTATCAAGCAGCGCCGCTCGCCGATCGAATCCTGTCCGAATGGTCAGGTTATAGCGCATTAGCGCCGTGAATTCAATGAATTAAAAAAAGGATGTCGCGCAACCGCGGCGAAACGGCCGCCGGCGGGCCGCGATGCGCCGGCCGGCCGGCGCGGCGTCTACAATGACGGCCTCCCGTTGCCGCCAGACCACGAGCGCACGCCATGCAACACGACGATCCGACGACGACGCCTCCCGACACGCCCGCGCCCCGCGCGCGAACCCAGGCGGCCCGCGCGCCGAGCCGCGCGCGCAAGGCGCACATTCGCGAGCTGAACGAAGCGCACCTGCTCGCGTGCGCGGAAGCCGTGTTCGCCGAGCGCGGCTTCGAGGGCGCGAGCACCGCGCTGATCGCGGAACGCGCCGGGCTGCCGAAGGCGAACCTGCACTATTACTTTCCGACGAAGCTCGCGCTGTACCGGCGCCTGCTCGACGATCTGCTCGAGGACTGGCACGCGGCCGCCGACAGCTTCGACGTCGGCGACGACCCGGTCGCCGCGCTCGGCGGATACGTGCGCGCGAAGATGGCGCTGTCGCGCAAGCGGCCGCTCGGCTCGAAGGTGTGGGCGAACGAGATCATCAGCGGCGCGGAGCACATGCAGGATCTGCTGCTCGAGCGCGTGAAGCCGTGGATGCAGACGCGGCTCGCGCTGATCGAGCGCTGGATCGCGCGCGGGCTCGTCGAGCCGGTCGAGCCGAAGACGCTGCTCTACATGATCTGGGCGACGACCCAGCATTACGCGGACTTCGACGCGCAGATCGTCGCGCTGTCCGGCAAGCGCGCGCTGTCGGCGAAGGCGTTCGACGCGACGACCGACGAGGTCGTGCGGCTGATCCTGCGCGCGTGCGGCGCGCGGTCGCCGCACGAACGGAATCGGGCGTAGGCTGGCGCGGCGAGCGGGACCGGCGGCGGTTCAGGGTTCGCTGGCCTTGGGCGTAGGCTCGAGCCTCGGCTTTGGGCTCGGCACTTGGCTTGGAGCCCGATGCTTGGGTTCGAGATCGGGTTCGGGCTCGGGCTCGGGCTCGGGGCTCGGGGCTCGGGGCTCGGGGCTCGGAACTCGGAACTCGGAACTCGGAACTCGGAACTCGGAACTCGGAACTCGGAACTCGGAACTCGGAACTCGGAACTCGGAACTCGGGACTCGGGACTCGGGACTCGGGACTCGAGGCTTAGGCCCGACCTCGGGACTCAGGGCTCGGGCTCGAACTCGGGCGCTGCCTCGGGGCTTTGTGATTCGGACGCTAGGCCTCGACCTCCGAGCGCCCCGCCCGATTTCTTCGGCTCACTTCAATCTTGAAAAACGGCCTCGGTAAGCTCGTGACTCGGTGGGAGCTCGGGGTCGAGATTCAAGACACGCCGCTGCCGCCCCCATCTTCTCTTCCAATTTGTCGGCCGCGTCCGGCCGGCGACGGCGCACCGCGAACCGCTCGCGCGCCGCGCCGCCGAGCGCCGTCACGCACTCAATCGACCGCCTCCACCGCCGTCTCGCGCAGCATCCCGACCGCGACGAGCGACACGGTCACGCACGCGGCCACGTACGCGGCGGGCGCGAGCTTGCTGCCCGTCGCGCGCACGAGCCACGTCGCGACGAGCTGCGCGGTGCCGCCGAACAGCGTCACCGAGAGCGCATAGGCGATCGAGATGCCGGTCGCGCGCACGCGGCGCGGAAACGATTCGCACATCAGCGCGAACTCGGACGCCGACCCCATCGAATAGAACAGCAGCATCAGCGCCGTGAGCGGCATCACGACCGCAAGCGACGGATAGCGGTTCATCAGCACGAATGCCGGAAACAGCAGCGCGACGAGCACGCCGCGCCCGACGAAGATCGGCAGGCGCCGGCTGCCGATCCTGTCGGACAGCCAACCGAATAGCGGGCACGTGACGAGCATCACGCAGCCCGACGCGACGCCGACGAACATCGACAGCTTCATCGGCAAGCCGAGCGTGTGGATCGCGTAGGTCGGCATGTAGAACGTCAGGATGTACGTCGACACCGTGCCGCCCATCACCGTGAGCGTCAGCAGCAGCACCGTGCGGCCGTGCTGCGCGAACAGCTCGCGCAGCACGCCGCCGTCGACGCCGTGATGGCCGGCACCCGGCGCGTCGTCGGCGAGGCGGCGGCGCAGATACATGCCGACGGGCGCGATCAGCACGCCGAGCGCGAACGGCACGCGCCAGCCCCAGCTCTCGAGCGCGTCCTTCGCGAGCGTGTTCGACACCAGCGCCGCGAACCCGGAGCCCATCAGCGCCGCGCCGCCCTGCGTCGCGAGCTGCCAGCTCGCGCGAAAGCCGCGGCGCGCGGCGCCGCCCTGCTCGACGAGCGTCGACGTCGCCGCACCGAACTCGCCGCCTTGCGAAAAGCCCTGCATCAGCCGCACGCCGACGACGATCACGGGCGCGAGCACGCCGATCTGCGCGTAGGTCGGCGCGAGCGCGATCATCCCGGTGCCGAGCGCCATCAGCATGATCGTCAGGTTCAGCGCCGCCTTGCGGCCGCGGCGGTCCGCGTAGACGCCGAGCACGACGCTGCCGAGCGGGCGCGTGAAGAAGCCCGCCGCGAACGTCGCGACCGACAGCAGCAGCGACGTCGTCGCGTCGTGCGACGGGAAAAACAGCTTGCCGATGATCACCGCGAAAAAGCCGAAGACGGTGAAATCGAAGAACTCGAGCCAGTTGCCGATCACCGCCGCCGCGACGGCACCGCCGCGCGCGGCGCGAGAGGTCGCCGCGGGCGCGGATGCGGCTGCGGCGGCGCCCGCGCGGTCGGCGGCGGGCATCGTCAGATTGTCTTCATGCATGTCGTCGTCTCCTCCTGGAATATCTCGGAACCGAATCGGAACCGCGATCGGCAGCCGACGGGCCGCCCCGCTTCGGCCGGCCGGCTCCTCGCGCTCCTCGCGCTCCTCGCGCCCCTCGCCGGCGCGAGCGGCGCGTCGCTCGCTGCGATCGCAATCGGCTCGCGAGCGGTCAGCCGAAATCGGCCGGCCGTCGTCATTCGTGTTCCTCTCGTGCCGCGCGGCAAGCGACGAGACACGTGGCTTCGCATCGTCGCCGGCAGCCGGTCAGCGCCGCCTCGGCGCCGCTGTCGAGACGGGCGACGAAACGCGCGCCGCGGCCGCAGTCGCGTTACCCGCCGGCCGCCAACCCAAACTAGCGATCCGCATGCCCGATTTCCTCACGCCAGGCCACGACCGCGAACCGCAAGCCGCACGCCGTACGCCACGAGCCGCACGCCACAAGCCGCGAGCCGCGAATGCAAACCACTCGCCGCGCGTCGCGAGGCGCAACCGCGCGTTGCCGTCGCGCCTCGCATATCAATGTGCAAGCCGCTTCACATACCGACTCACACACCGCTTCACACACCGATTCGCACGCCAACTTGCAACCCATTCGCACGCCGCTTCGCGGAGCCGACAAACACGGCCTATTCGAAGCGACGCGTAGCGACACCAAGCAACGAAGTCCGGCGAGCCGGCATCGAAGCCATCGAATCGGCGGAAGCGGCGCGCGGCAACCGTCCAGGCGTCGCGCGCGCCGCCCGCGTCGGTCGGCAACGCCCGCCCGTGCGCACCGCGCATCAGTCGCGAACCGCGCACCCGGCCGATCCACCGATCCACCGATCCGCCGATCCGCCGATCCACCAATCCGCCGATTTGCCGCCCGGCCGCCCCACCGGCGCTCCGCAAACGCGTCTGCGCCGCCGACGCGCACGCCTACCGCCCGAGATACCGCTCGACGAGCCGCGCCCAGAACGCCGCGCCGATCACGAGATTGCGATCGTTGAAGTCGTATTTCGGGTTGTGCACCATGCAGCCGTCCTCGCCCGCGCCGTTGCCGAGCCGCACGAACGAGCCCGGCCGCCGCTGCAGCATGAACGCGAAATCCTCGCTGCCCATCAGGATGTCGGCCTGCTCGACGACGTTGCGCTCGCCGACCAGTTCCTTCGCGACCTGCGCGGCGAAATCGGTTTCGTCGTCCGAATTGACGACGACCGGATAGCCTTCGATGTACTCGACGCTCGCCGTCGCGCCGTAGCTCGCCGCCTGCGCGTCGACGAGCGCCGCGATGCGGCGCTTGAGCAGCGCGCGCACCGCCGGATCGAATGAGCGCACCGACAGTTCGAGCCGCGCGCCGTTCGGAATGACGTTGTTCGCGGTGCCCGCGTGCAGCGAGCCGACCGTGACGACGGCAGGCTGCGCGGGATCGACGTTGCGCGCGACGATCGTCTGCAGCGCCATCACGATGCTCGCCGCGACGACGATCGGATCGACCGCGAGATGCGGCCGCGCCGCGTGGCCGCCGACGCCGTGAATCTCGATCACCGCCTTGTCGCCCGCCGACATGAACGCGCCGCGCCGCGTGAGGAACACGCCCGGCTCGACGCCCGGATGATTGTGCATCCCGAACACCGCGTCGCACGGGAAGCGCTCGAACAGGCCGTCGTCGATCATCCGCTTCGCGCCGCTGTCGACGCCGTGCTCCTCGGCCGGCTGGAAATAGAGATGGACGGTGCCGCAGAAGTTTCGCGTCTGCGCGAGCCGCCATGCGGCGCCGAGCAGCATCGTCGTGTGGCCGTCGTGGCCGCACGCGTGCATCTTGCCGGGCACGGCGCTCGCGTACGGCAGCCCGGTCGCCTCGACGATCGGCAGCGCGTCCATGTCCGCGCGCACGCCGACGCGGCGCGCGCCGTCGCCCGCGCGCAACGTGCCGACGACGCCCGTTCCGCCGACGCCGCGCGCCACCTGCCAGCCCCACGCCTCGAGCTTGCCGGCGACGAGCGCGGCGGTCTCGAGCTCCTCGTACGCGAGCTCCGGATGGCGGTGAATGCGATGGCGGATTTCGCGCAATTCGTCGGCGAGCGGGGCGAGGTCGTCGACCCCGGTCAAGCGTGCGTCGTTCATCGAAGGCTCCGTGACGGCGGCGCCCGGACAATCGGACGCGCAGAAGCGGGCCACTATAGCCACGCCATAACGATTCAATAAGATGCAGTTTTTTTCACCGCGATAAACTGCGTTTATCACCCGCCCTCGCCGCCATGAAGCTCCAGCAACTGCAGGCGTTCGTCGCCGCCGCCCACCACAAGAGCCTGCGCGCCGCCGCGCGCGAGCTCGGCGTCACGCAGCCCGCGATCACGCACACGATCCGCGAGCTCGAAAGCGCGCTCAACGCCGAGCTGCTCGTGCGCAGCGTGCGCGGCGTCGAGCTCACCGCGTGCGGCCATGCGCTGCTGCCGCGCGCCGAACAGCTGCTCGGCGACATGCGCCGCACCGTCGAGGCGGTCGAGCAGGTGAGGGGCGAGCTGTCCGGGCGCGTCGCGGTCGGCACGATGCCGTCGATCGCGCTGACCGCGCTGCCGCGCGCGGTGATGAAGTTTCGCGCGACGATGCCGCGCGTGAGCCTGTCGCTCGAGGAAGTCACGGTGCCCGATGCGCTCGCGCGGCTGCGCAACGGCGAGCTCGACATCGCCGCGATCCATCACATTCCCGCGCTCGAGCGCGACTTCACGCAGTTGCCGCTGTGCTCGACGGAGTTCGTCGTCGCGATGCGCGAAGGCCATCCGCTCGCGGGCGCGCGGCGGCTGTCGGAGCTGCTCGACGCCGAATGGATCGTCACGGTCGGCGCCGATCACTTTCCGCACAGCGTGATGATGTCGATGTTCAACGCGCACGGGCTGCCGCTGCCGCAGCGGCTGCTGCGCGCGCCGTCGTCGTTCGCGGTGACGCTCGGGCTCGTCGCGCGCTCGGACGTGATCGGCTGCTTCACGAAGCCGCTCGCGGCGATGGTCGCGCCGCTCGGCATTCGCGCCGCGCGCCTCGACGACACGCTGCCGAGCTACGACCTGTCGATCCTGTCGCGCCGCGACCTGCTGCCGACGCCCGCCGTCACGCAGTTCATCGCATGTCTTCGCCAGGCGGCCGACGAAACGTTGACGTAAATCATTCCTCGAGCGGCAACGTCGCGCCGTGCCGCGCAAACCGCCTCGGCGCGCGCCGGACCGCTATCGGGTCTTCCACTAGGCAGCCTCGCGCTATTTTGTCTTGGTAATCTTGGCACACCGCTCGTCCCGCACCGGACGAGGGCACCAGTCAGCCCGGCCGCAGCCGCGCCGGGCAGCAAGCGCATCCGCGGCACGACCGCGCGCAACCATCGAACTACACGAGGAATAACAGTGAAAAAATTCTTGGCGGCTTTGACCGTGGCCCTGCTGGCCGTGTCGGCAGGCGGCGTCCAGGCGAAGGATTGGTCGACGATCCGTTTCGGCGTCGACGCGAGCTACCCGCCTTTCGAATCGAAAGGCCCGGACGGCAAAGTGGTCGGCTTCGACGTCGATCTCGGCAACGAGATCTGTAAGCGTGTGAAAGCCAAATGCGTGTGGATCGAAAACGACTTCGACGGCATGATCCCCGCGCTGAAGGCGCGCAAGTTCGACGGCGTGCTGTCGTCGATGTCGATGACGCCGCAGCGTGAAGAGCAGATCGCGTTCTCGTCGAAGCTGTTCAACACGCCGACGCGCCTCGTCGCGAAGAAGGGCGCGAACGTGATGCCGACGGCGGATTCGCTGAAGGGCAAATCGGTCGGCGTCGAGCAAGGCACGATCCAGGAAACCTACGCGAAGACCTACTGGGCGCCGAAGGGCGTGAAGGTCCAGCCGTACCAGAATCAGGACCAGGTCTACGCCGACCTGATCGCCGGCCGCCTCGACGCGGCGCTGCAAGACGCGGTGCAGGCCGACATCGGCTTCCTGAAGACGCCGCGCGGCAAGGACTTCGCGTTCGCCGGCTCGGACCTCGACGATCCGAAGACGCTCGGCGAAGGCGCGGGCATCGGCCTGCGCAAGGAAGACACCGATCTGAAGGCGAAGATCGACAAGGCGATCGCCGACATGCGCAAGGACGGCACGTACGACAAGATCGCGAAGAAATACTTCGACTTCAACGTGTACGGCAAGTAAGCCGGCTCGCGCGCGGCGCGTCCGGCAGGGCGCGCCGCCGCGGTTCGCGGCGAAAACGGGCTTCGCTTCGCGGCGAAGCCCGTTTTTTTTGCGCGCGGCCGCGCCGGTGTCCGCCATCGGGCACGCGTCGCCGTCGGACAGCGGAGCCGCTCGACGTGAGCCGGATCGGAATGTCCCGGCGCGCGAGTCTGCCGACGAAGCGGCCGCCGACAGCTTGCCTTTCGCCTGCCGGCTTCTTGTCTGCCGGCTTTTTGTCTGCGCGATTTTTGTCCGCCCGTTTTTCATCCACCTGCCGCGCCGGCTCGTCGCGCTATCGAGACGGCCCATCACGGCGCGCCTTCCCTTCATCGACCGTCGGCGCTCGCGATCGCCTCGCGCCTCGATCCGATCGGCACGGCGCAAGCAACTCGCTACGCAGCGCCCATCATCTGACGCATGAACGCCTCGAAACCCGGAAGCACGCGCGAATTTCCATAGCCGCTGATGTGGTCGCCGTCGAAGAACAACGGCCGCCCGCCGTCGTACGCCGAGCACGTCTTCTCGCCGCACAGGAGCGGCAGCGGGTCCCACGTGCGGACGTCCGGCACCCGGGCGGCGATCCGCGCGTACGATTCCAGCACGGGCGCCCTCAGTTCGTCGATCTCGCCGCGGCCGACGAGCGGGCCGTGCGCGCAGATCGCGTTGCGTCGATTGAACCAGTCCGAGCAGCGGTACGGAACCATCCGGAAAACCGGCGGCGGCGCTTCGAGCACGATCCGCGCGCCGCGTCGCTCGATGTCCCGCAATACCGGGATGGCGGCCGCGACGGCCCGATCGCGCTGCTCGGCCGCATCGCCGCCGAACATCAGGCGGCGCGCGGCTTCGTCGCCGACGAACGCCCACTGCGTGGTCAGCCGCGGCAGGCGAAGCGACGGAAGAAACACGACGTCTCCGGGCTCGAGCTTCGACAGCATGTCCAGCCGCGCCGCGTCGCCGTACCGGCGGCATCCGGGATCGCCGCGCTCGCGCCACGGCTGCAGACTGACGAACGGACATCCCGCGTTGTTGTACGAATAGACGGCGATGCCCGTGCGCACGACGAACTGCTTGAACATGCCCGCATACGCCATCGCGTGTGAATCGCCGATCACGAACACGCGATGCCGGCTTGCCGGCCGCAGGTCGCAGTGCTTGCGCGAATAGATCCAAAGCTTGCCGCCGTCGACGTCGGCGCTGTCGACATCCGCGACGCAACCCGGATACGCGGCGTTCGTGTCGGCGCCGTACGGATACCAGTCGAGCCGATTTCGCGCGACGGTGCTGAGCGATAGCTGCGGCTGCGCGGCGGCCAGCATCGATGAGAATGCCGCGCCCGCCGCCATCGCGCCCGTCGTGCACGCGAGCACGACGAAGCGCGGCGCCCGCCGCGCGGATGCTCCGCGCCGAAACGGCGTCTCGACGAAGCGATACGACGCGGCCGACAGCGCGAACGCGAGCACCAGCGCGCACGCGCGGCTGCTGGCCGAATCGAGCCCGACCGTCCAGCGAAGCACGACGAAGATCGGCCAGTGCCACAAGTAAAGCGAATAGGAAATCCTGCCGACGAAGCGCAGCGCCCGGTTCTCGAGCGCCGTGGAGATCGGTCCCGCATGCCCGCGCCCGTGCAGCAAGCCGAGCAGCCCCAGCGTGCCGGCGACGGGAACGATCGCGCCGGGAAACGGATAGAGCGCCGGCCTCGACACGACGAATCCGGCCAGCACCGCGGCCGCCGACGCCCACGCGCCCGCCCGGATCGCGGGCGTCGCCGGCAATCGCGCCGGCTTGCCCGACGCGAATCCGAAGCACGCCATGCACTGATGAAGCAGGACGCCCGCGGCGAGTTCCCAGAAGCGCCCGAAGATGAAATAGAACGCCTGCGCGTGCCGCGCGGGGCCCGTCCAGAGCGCCCACGCGAGCGACGCGCCGAGCCCGGCCGCGAACAGCGCGGTCGACACGTATCGGCGGTCCCTGCCCGCGATCCACGGCCAGAACAGCAATGGGAAAATCGCATAGAACTGCTCCTCGACGCCGAGCGACCAGGTATGCGTATACGGGTTGAATTCCGCCTTCGGCGAAAAATAATCGCCGCCCGTCGCGCCGAGGATCACGTTGCTCGAGCCGAAGAATGCGAGCAGCGCGGTTTTCTGGTTTCTGTCGCTCAGATAGGAAGCCGGGATGAAGAGCGCCGCGAGCAGGCCGGTCGCGAGCAGGACCACGAAGAGCGCCGGCAGAATTCGCCGGATGCGCCGGGCGTAAAAAAACAAAAGAAATTGCCCGAACGACATCGGCCCCCGATTCGCGACCGACGCGCTCACGACGAAGCCGGAAATCACGAAAAAGATATCGACGCCGGAAAAGCCGCCCGGCAGCCAGCGCGCGTCCAGGTGGTACAGCACCACGGACAGCACCGCCCATGCGCGCAGGCCGTCGACGTACGGCAAGTAGGCGCTCGTCTCGCGCGCGCCCGGCAAGCCCGCCCGGCTGCCCGTCAACTGCAGTTCGCTCACTGTCATCGGATCGATCCCCGGCCGCGCCTTCGCCGCACGCGCGCTCACGCTAAAAAAAATCGACGCCCCGCACCCGCTGCGGCCAACAGTGTATCGATTAAAAAATCGCCATAATTTTGATCCGCCGAATGCGCGAATTTCGACGCAAGTCATTGATTGAACAGAAAAACCGTGCGCATACAGCACAGGTTTGGTGCATCCGCGACGATCCACGTACAATCATCGATTCACCGACATCGAACGACGCGCGGCGGCTGCGCCGCTCATTCCCATCATGCAAACGCAGACCCATCCGCTGATCTCGCCGGCCGTCGGCACGGCGCGCCACATCACGAGCTTCCATTACGGCCCGCGCAGCGGGAAGAAGGTGTACATCCAGGCGTCGCTGCACGCGGACGAGCTGCCCGGCATGCTCGTCGCGACGCTGCTGCGCCGCAAGCTCGCGGCGCTCGAGACGGCGGGCAAGCTGCGCGCCGAGATCGTCGTCGTGCCGGTCGCGAATCCGATCGGCCTCGCGCAGCACGTGTTCGGCGATCACCTCGGCCGCTTCGAGCTCGGCTCGATGCAGAACTTCAACCGCAATTTCCACGACCTCGCGGCGCTCGTGATCCCGCGCATCGAGGGCAGCCTCACGCACGACGCGGCCGCGAACCTCGCCGCCGTGCGCGGCGCGATGCGCGAGGCGCTCGACGAGCAGCAGCCGCGCACCGAGCTCGAATCGCAGCGGCTCGCGCTGCAGCGGCTGTCGCACGACGCCGACATCGTGCTCGACCTGCATTGCGACTGCGACGCGGTGATGCACATCTACACGAATCCGGACCTGTGGGAAGACGTCGAGCCGCTGTCGCGCTATCTGGGCGCGAAGGCGTCGCTGCTCGCGCTGAACTCGGTGGGCAATCCGTTCGACGAGATCCACAGCTTCTGCTGGTCGGAGCTGCGCCATCGCTTCGGCGAGCGTCATCCGATTCCGAACGGCACGATCTCGGTGACGGTCGAGCTGCGCAGCGAGCGCGACGTGTCGTACGAGCTCGCCGAGCACGACGCGCAGGCGCTGATCGAATACCTGACGCTGCGCGGCGCGATCGACGGCGCGCCCGCGCCGCAGCCGCCGCTCGAATTCGCGGCGACGCCGCTCGCGGGCACCGATCCGCTCGTCGCGCCGATGTCGGGGGTGATCGTGTTCCGCACGCCGGTCGGCGTGTGGATCGAAGCGGGTCAGGAAGTGGCCGACATCGTCGATCCGCTGACCGACCGCGTCGTCACGCTCAAGAGCAGCGTGTCCGGCGTGCTGTACGCGCGGCAGATCGCGCGCTTCGCGACGGCCGGCATGGAGGTCGCGCGCATCGCCGGCGCGACGCCGATCCGCAGTGGATCACTGCTGTCGGCCTGAGCGCGCGAGCGGCGGCGGCGGCGGTGCGTCGAACCGTCACGTGAAAAAAACTCGCCCGCGCAATGCGGGCGAGTTGCTTACCGGCTCTATTCGAATGGACGGGCGCGTCCCGCCCGAGCCTTTATGAGCACCGCTCGCTGCGATGCTTCCGGGCGCACGCTTCGCGCGCCGCCCGCCCCTGTCGGCCTCGTTCGTCAGAACGCCGGAATGATCGCACCGTTGAATTTCGTTTCGATGAATTTGCGCACGTCGTCCGATTCGTACGCGGCGACGAGCTTCTTCACCCAAGGCTTGTCCCTATCCTGCGCACGCACCGCGATCAGGTTCGCGTACGGGCCCTTCAGGTCCTCGATCGCGATCGCGTCCTTCACCGGCGACAGCCCCGCCTTCACCGCGTAGTCGGTGTTGATCGACGCCGCGTCGAGATCCGGCAGCGCGCGCGGCAGCTGCGCGGCGTCGAGCTCGACGAGCTTGATCTTCTTCGGATTCTCGGCGACGTCGAGCGGCGTCGCGTTCACGCCGTTCGCGCCGGCGCCCGGCTTCAGCTTGACGACCCCGTACTTCTGCAGCAGCAGAAGCGCGCGGTTGCCGTTCGACGGATCGTTCTGAATCCCGATTTTCGCGCCGACGGGCAGATCCTTCAGCGATTTGAGCTTCTTCGAATAGAAGCCCATCGGCGACGTGTACGTGAGCCCGACGCTCACGATCTTGTAGCCGCGCTGCTTGATCTGGCTGTCGAGGAACGGCTGGTGCTGGAAGCCGTTCGCGTCGAGATCCCCGGCGTCGAGCGCCGCGTTCGGCTGCACGTAATCGTTGAATTCGATCACCTTGATCGCAAGCCCGTCGCGCGCGGCGACCTTCGTCACCTCCGTCCAGATCTGCGCGTCCGGGCCGCTCATCGTGCCGATCTTCAGCGCCGGGCCGCCCGCGTGCGCGAGCGTCGCCGCGATTGCAAACGCCGCGCCGCCGGCCGCCCGGCGGAAGATCGAAACAAATCGTTGCATGGCTTGTCCTCGCATCCCGTCATGTGGAAAGCGCGCATCGTCGCATGTGGCGTCGAAGGGACAAACCAAGCAATTTTCATACATATATTCCTGCGCCCGGTCAATCAACCGGCCAAATCGGTATAACGCGGCCGGCGCAAGTCGCCATCATCACGTGTGGCGTGGGCGCGACACACCGTGAACATGTCCGCAATTGTCATATTCATTAAGCGCCCCGTCGATACAGTGCGCTTCCGTTCCCCTTCCAAACGCCTTAAAGAGCGCAGCGGAACCGCAAACATTCTTACTGCTCGGAGATTTGCCTTGAACAAGAAACTGTTGACCACCGCTATCCTCGCCGCGACCGCGAGCGCGGCTCACGCACAAAGCAGCGTCACGCTGTACGGCCTCATCGACGCCGGCGTCAGCTATGTGAACCACAGCAAGAGCGCCAACGGCAGCAGCAAGCTCTTCAAGTACGACGACGGCATCGCCCAGGGCAGCCGTTGGGGCCTGCGCGGCGCAGAAGACCTCGGCGGCGGCCTGAAGGCGATCTTCGTGCTCGAAAACGGCTTCAACAGCGGCAACGGCACGATCGGCCAGGGCGGCGCGATCTTCGGCCGCCAGGCCTATGTCGGCCTGTCGCACAAGGACGCCGGCACGCTGACGTTCGGCCGTCAGTACTCGTTCTCGACCGACATCCTCGGCTCGAACTACTCGACGGGCGGCAACACGGTCGCGGGCAACTACGCGTACCACGTGAACGACATCGACCAGCTGACGTCGAGCCGCATCAACAACGCGGTGAAGTTCCAGAGCGCGAACTACTCGGGCTTCACGTTCGGCGCGTTGTACGGCTTCTCGAACTCGACGTCGTTCGCCGGCGCGCCGGCGACGACGAACGGCACGACGACGACGCCCGGCTCGTCGCGCGCGTACAGCTTCGGCCTGAACTACGCGAACGGCCCGATCGGCCTCGGCGCCGCGTACACCGACATCCGCTATCCGGGCCAATCGACGCCCGCGTTCACGACCAACATCGCGAACCTGACGATCAACAACGTCCGCGACCTGCGCAGCCTCGGCGTCGGCGGCCGCTACATCTGGGGCCCGGCAACCGTCTGGGCGCTGTGGACGAACACGCGCCTCGAGCCGGTCACGGGCGGCAGCACGACGTACAACGCATACGAAGCCGGCGGCAAGTATGCGTTCACGCCGGCGCTGTCGGCGGGCGTCGGCTACACGTACTCGCGCGTGTCGGGGGCGAACTCGGGCCACTGGAACCAGGTCAACGGCGCGCTCGACTACGCGCTCAGCAAGCGCACCGACGTCTACCTGCTCGCGGTCTATCAGCAGGCGTCGGGCAAGGGCCTGCAAGCGCAGATCGGCTCGAGCACGAGCTACTTCAACACGTCGGGCACCGGCTCGAAGAACCAGATCGCCGCGCGCGTCGGTATCCGCCACAAGTTCTGAGCATTCGCTCGACAACTCGCGGCACACTACGGCAAAAGCGCCCCGCCTCGTGCGGGGCGCTTTTTTTGCTGCTTTTAAGTTTCGTTTAATTCTGGGTTGAGAGGATGCTCACACCCCCCCTGTTGGCCGCCTGAGCATCGGCGGCATTTTTTTTACCCGGATTGCGGCGGCGTAGACCGTCCAACGCAAGACAGGATCGGAGGAAACGATGGTCGAAGATACCGTTTTCAGCGGCCTGCGCACGTTACTCACGCACGAACACGCGTTCCCCGTGCAAAGCTGCCGCGTGTCGGTTGCGATGCAGCGCCCGTGGGGGCGCCCGTATCGGCTCGTCGAATGGACGATGCATCTCGATGCGCCCGCGCGCCGCCAGGTCGTGCCGGCCGAGAGCACCGAGGCGGAGATCGCCGAGGCGGTCGCGTCGCACGTGCCCGGGCGTCTGTACGAAGGCGGCACCGCGCTCTACTGACAAGCGCCGCGGCTTCGTTCGCCGCTCGGCGCGACGAGGGCCTGCGCACACGTCGCGGCACGCCCCGGCCGCGCGCGCTTCGGCGCTCCCGCGCCAACGCGCGGCTTTCGCTCGCTGCCGGCGCGCTTGCCTCTCTCTTCCCTCGCTTTTCACGTTCCATCCCTTCTTTCGCCGCTTCGCCGCTTCGCCGGATGAGCCGGCGTGACCCGCCGCGCTCGCGAGCCGCTCCCCGTTCGTCGCATTCGCGAACCGCGCCGGCCAGGCCGCGTTCCCGCCGCCGTGGCCGGCAGTCCTTGCCGATTCGCCCGTTCGCCGCGCGCGACGCGCGTTCCCGATGTCGGCGTCGTGCGTCAGCGGGCCTCGTTCGCGCATCGGTCAAATCTGCTACGCTGCGCGTTTTCGATTGACACCCTTTTGATGGAAAACGCCTTCAACGAACACGGCGTCATGGTCACGCGCAACGGCCTGTCCGCCGCCGGGCAAATCTTTGCGCTGCGCGAGATTCGCGGCGTCGAGGTTCTCACCGTCAGGAAGAACAAGATCGTTCCGTACGCGATCTCGCTGATCGGCGTCGCCGCCGCCGTCGCGGGCGGCTCGCTCGGCTCGAGCGCGACGCTCGTCGCGGGCGTGATGCTCGTCGTCGTCGGCTATCTCGCGTGGACCACGCAGGACGTCACGCATCGGCTCATCGTCGACATGCCCGACGGCAAGCGCGAGGCGATCACGAGCGTCGACCGCGAATTCGTCGAGCGCGTCGCGCAAGCGGTGAACGCCGCACGCGCCGCGGCTGCGGCAACTTGACGCACTCGCTTGCGCATTTCACGATTCGCGCCGCCGAGGCGTCCGACGACGACGCATGGCGTCGGCTTCGGCGCGCGCTGTGGCCGCATGCCGACGACGCCGCACACGCGCGCGACATCGCGCGACAACTCGGCGCGCCGGATCGACATGCCTGCTTCATCGCATCGGCGGCGGATGGCGCCGCGCTCGGCTTCGCCGAAGTCGCTGTTCGGCGCGACTACGTGAACGGCTGCGATACGTCGCCCGTGCTGTTTCTCGAAGGCATCTTCGTCGCTCCGGCCGCGCGCCGCCGCGGCGTCGCGCGCGCGCTGTGCTCGGCCGCCGCCGCGTGGGGCGAGGCGCGCGGCTGCGCCGAATTCGCGTCGGACGCGCCGCTCGAGAACGCCGCGTCGCACGCGCTGCATCGCGCGCTCGGCTTCGCCGAAACCGAGCGAGCGGTCTTCTTTCGCAAGGCGCTCCAGCGCCGACGCGGCGGCTTATCCGGATAGTTCGGCCCGGTCAGTTCAGCCGCGCGCCGATCGAGCTCGCGATGCTGCACAGAATCAGGCAGCACGACGCCGCCCCCGCATCGAGCGTGCCGACCGACCGCTCGCCGAGCCGCGCCGCCCGTCCGATCCTCGCCTGCAGCCAGCGCGTCGACTCCTTGCCGCGCTCCGCGGCCGCGCTCATCGCGGCGAGCGCGTGGCGAAAATCGTCGCCCGCGCGCAGCGCTTCGTGAAACGCGGCATCAGCCGGCGCGAGCGTGTCGATCAGCGTCTTGTCGCCGACCTTCGCGTCGCTGATGGCCTGCACGCCCGCCAACCCCGCCGACAGCGCTTCGCCGAACAGTGTCGCGTCGAGCGTGTCGCGCCCCTTCAGCACCACGGCGAAATCCATGAAGAAGCTGCCGTAAAGCGGGCCCATCGATCCGCCGATGCCGTCCAGGAGCGAGGTCGACAACATATCGAGCGCATCCGGCAGGCTCGTCGCGCCGCGCGCGTCGAGCCGCTCGCCGCATTGGCCGAAGCCCTTGCTCATGTTGATGCCGTGATCGCCGTCGCCGATCGCCGCGTCTATTTCGGATAACTGATCGCGATTGCGCCGGATCACGTCGACGAGCTCGCGCACGACGAAACCGGCGCCGGCGAGCGGCAGGCTCTGAAGGGTGGCGGCGTTCATGCGCGGCCTCCAACGGTGAGGCCGATGCTGCTGCACGGCGCGGCGAACAGTTGCTTCAGCTCGTCGTCGAGCCGGGTGATCGTCAGCGTGACGCCCATCATCTCGAGCGACGTGAACAGATTGCCGACGAGGCGAAAGCCGATCTTCAATCCGGCAGCCGCGAGCCGCTCCGCTACTTCGGCATACAGAATATATTGCTCCATCAGCGGCGTCGCGCCGAGTCCCGACACGAGCACGGCCACCTCCTCGCCGCGTTCGAGCGGAAAATCCGGCAGCACGATGTCGAGCATCATCGCGGCCATGTCCTTCGCGCTCACCGTGCGCATCACGCGCACGCCGTGCTCACCGTGGTGGCCGATGCCGACTTCCATCTCGCCGTCGGCGATGTGGAAATTCGCCTTGCCGTTCGCCGGAATCGTGCACGCGGACAGCCCGATGCCGACCGAGCGCGTGTTGTCGATCGCCTTGCGCGCGCTCGCGATCACCGCGTCGAGATCGCCGCCCGCCGCCGCGCGTGCGCCGCCCGCCTTCCACATCAGGATCTCGCCCGCGACGCCGCGACGCTTCGCGCGTTCGTCGCGCGGCGCCGACGCGACGTCATCGTTCGCGACGACGGTCTTCACGCAGATGCCCTGCGCGGCCGCCATCTTGATCGCCATCTTCACGTTCATGTTGTCGCCCGCGTAATTGCCGTACAGGCATGCGACGCCCGCACCGCGATCGGCGCGCCGGAACGCGTCGAGAAAGCTCTTCGCGGTCGGCGACGAGAAAATCTCGCCGACCGCGACCGCGTCCACGAGCCCCGGCCCCGCGTAGCCGAGAAACGCCGGCTCGTGGCCCGAGCCGCCGCCCGTGACGACGCCGACCTTGCCCACCGCCGGCCGTGCGACGCCGATCACGCGCGGATTGTCCGCATCGAGCGTGAGCTCCGGATGCGCGGCGGCGATCCCGCGCAGCATATCCTCGACGACGTAGTCGGGATGATTGATGACACGATTCATGCATTAACCTCGTGGGTCCAGGACGACCTTCAACGATTGCTCGCCGCGCTCCATCACCGCGAATGCGTCCGCGAAGCGCGACAGCGGGAACGTGTGCGTGACGATGCCGCGCACGTCGATCTTGCGTGAGCCGATGAACTCGATCGCGCGCGGGTACATGTACGGGCCGAGATGCGAGCCGAGCACGTCGAGCTCCTTGCGGTCGCCGATGATCGACCAGTCGACGGCCGCGTCGTCGTTGAACACGCTGAACTCGACGAAGCGGCCGAGCTTGCGCAGCATCGCGAGGCCCTGACCGACCGCGCGATGGTGGCCCGTCGCCTCGATGTAGATGTCGCAGCCGTAGCCGCCCGTGATCGACCGGATCTTCTCGATCACGTTCTCCTCGCCCGGATTCCACACTTCGTCCGCGCCCATTCCGAGCGCGAGCGCCGCGCGCTCGGGCTTCATGTCGAGCACGATCAGCTTCTTCGGATGGCGCAGCCGCACCGCGCCGATGATGCCGAGCCCGAGCGTGCCCGCCCCCGCCACGACGACCACGTCGTCGAAGCCGACGTTCGCGCGATCGGCCGCATGAAGCGAGCACGACAGCGGCTCGATCAGGATCGCCTCGTCGACCGGAATCGAATCGGGCACCTGGTGGACGATCGCCTCCTTCGTGAAGATCATGTACTCGGCCATCGCGCCGTGCACGTTGTTCTGGAATCCGTACAGATCGTGCTTCTGGCACATCCAGTACTGGCCGTGCCCGCAGAAGCGGCACCCCCAGCACGGCACGATCTGCTCGGAGATCACGCGATCGCCGATCTTCACGCCGCGCCGCTCGGCGAGCGGCCCGAGCGCGACGACGCGGCACACGAACTCGTGGCCCGGAATCATCGGCGGCTTCACGTAGCGCGGCTGCACCGCGTCGCCCCAGAACGACGGCGCGCCGCGGAACGTCTTGATGTCGCCCATGCAGATGCCCACGCGCTCCACTTCGGTCAGAATCTCGTCGGGCCCCGGCTTCGGCACGGGCACCTGCTCGAGGCGGTAATCCTGCGGGCCGTGACAGACCACGGCGCGCATCGTGGCGGGCAGCGCGCCCGCGTCGCTGCGCTCGGCCGCGCGTTGCGGCGGCGCTTCGGCTATCGACGACATGCAACGTCTCCTATGTTTTCGTCGGTCGGTTGTTCAGACGGCGGCTCGGCCGCCGCTTCAACGCGCGGTATAGCCGCCGTCGATCACGACGTTCTCGCCCGTCATCATCGCGGCCGCGTCGCTCAGCAGATAAAGCACCAGCGCGGCGATCTCGTCCGGCTGCGCGAAGCGGCCGGCCGGAATCTCGCGCTTCGCGCGCTCGCCGGCTTCGCCCGCCCACGCCTGCTTGCCGAGCTCGGTTTCGACGATCGTCGGCGACACCGCGTTCACGGTGATCCCGTGCGGCGCCCATTCGAGCGCGAGCACCTTCGTCATCCCGACGATCGCGGCCTTGCTCGCGCAATACGCGGCGTGCCTGTCGAGCCCGACCACGCTCGCCTGCGACGCGAGATTGACGATCCGCCCCCCGCGCCCGCCCGCGATCATCTGCCGCGCAACCGCCTGCGCGACGAAGAACGACGCCTTCACGTTGATCGCCATCGTCGCGTCCCACGCGGCCTCGCCGACGTCGAGCGCCTTGTCCAGCAGCGCGACGCCCGCGCTGTTGACGAGCAGATCGACGCCGCCGAAGCGCGACGCGACGAGCTCGACGGCAGCCTGCGCGGCCGAGCAGTCGCGCAGGTCGAGCGACATCCCGCTATGGCGCGCGGCGCCGCCTTCGAGCATCGCGGCGATCCGCATCGTTTCGGGATGCCGATCGACGAGCGCGACGCTCGCGCCGCGCTGTGCGAGCAGTTTCGCGCACGCGTGCCCGATGCCCGCCGCGCCGCCCGTCACGAGCGCGACGCGGCCCGTCAGATCGAACGCCCTGTCCCAGAGATTCGTCATGGCCGCCTCGCTCAACCGCCCGTGACCTGCTTGTACAGCTGATCGGCGTTCGCCGGCGTGACGGGCACCCACGGCAGGATGTAGCGCTTCGCGGTGCCGCCGTCCCACTTCAGATCCTTCGCGTAGCGCTGCCAGATCACCGACTGCGGCTTGTAGCTCGCGCCGACTAACTGCCGCAGCACGAGATCGAGCGCGCCTTGCGACTGCGCCTGCGCATCCTGCAGGAACGTCGTGATCTCGCCGCGCTTGGCCGCCTGGATCGCGTCGGGCATGCCGTCGATCGACGTGATCGGGATGTCCTTCGGCGTGAGCCCGCGATTCTTGACCGCCTGCAGCGCGCCAAGCGCCATGTCGTCGTTCTGCGCGATCACGCCGTTGATCTGCTTCGGATGCGCGTTGAGCCAGTCTTCCATCAGGTTCATCGCTTCCGCGCGCGACCAGTTCGCGGTCTTCTTCTCGATCACCTTGATGCCCGGATACTTCGCGAGCACTTCCATCTCGCCCTTCTCGCGATCGATCTGCGCGGACTGGCCGATCGGCCCCTGGATGATCACGACGTTGCCCTTGCCGCCGATCTGCCTGGCGAGCGCTTCGGCCTGCAGGCGGCCGCCCTCGACGTCGTCGTTACCGATGTACGGCACCTTCGGCGTCGCGAGCATCGTGTTCGACGCGATGAGCGGCGTGTCCGACGCGGCCGCGCGCGTGGCCACGCCGATGCCCGCCTTCGTGTCGATCGGCACGAACAGAATGCCGCTGTACTGCTGCGTGAGCATCGTCTCGATCTGGTTGTTCTGCGTGAGCGCGTCGTAGTTGCCGTCGAACACCGTGAGCTGCACCGCGCCGCTCTTCACGGCCGGATGCGCCTTGATCTCACGCACCCAGTTCTGCATGAACTGGCCTTTCATCCCGTAGACCGCCGCGCCGACGCGATACGGTCCGCTCGCCGCGTGCGCCGCGCCCGGCGCCGCCGTGATCGCGAGCGTCGCGCCGAGCGCCGCGGCGGCCGCGAAGCGGCCGAACCAGGTCTTTCGTGTTTGCATTGTCGTCTCCTCCGTCCGGATGGGAATGCGCTGCGTCAGCGCTGCTGTTTGCGGGCCACGTCGATGAGCACGGCCAGCACGATGATGAGCCCCTTGGCGATCTGCTGGTAATACGACGACACGCCGAGCAGGTTCAGCCCGTTGTTGATCACGCCGATCAGCAGCGCGCCGAACAGCGTGCCGACGACGCCGCCCTGTCCGCCCGACAGGCTCGTGCCGCCGATCACGACGGCCGCGATCGCATCGAGCTCGTACGACACGCCCGCCTGCGGCAGCGCGGACGTCGTGCGCGCGGCGAGAATCATCCCGGCGAGGCCCGCGAGCGCGCCCGACACGACGTACACCGAGAACACGACCTTGCGCACGCCGATGCCGGACGTGCGCGCGCTCTTCTCGTTGCCGCCGACCGCATACAGATAGCGGCCGTACGTCGTGTAGCGCAGCACCCACCAGCACGCGAGCGCGACCGCCGCGAAGATCAGCACCGGCATCCCGAGCGGGCCGAGCTTGCCGACGCCGAGCGACAGATAATCGTCGGGCAGGTTCGCGACCGGGCTGCCGTCGTTGACGATGTAAGTGACGCCGCGCGCGATGCTGAGCATCCCGAGCGTCGCGACGAACGGCGGCACGTTAAAGCGCGCGATCGTCACGCCGTTGATCGCGCCGAGCGCCGCGCCGCACGCGACGCCAGCTGCGAGCGACGCCGCGAGCCCGTGCCCCGCCGCGCCGGCGAGGCCGCTCACGATGCCGGCGAGCGCGAGCACCGAGCCGACCGACAGGTCGATGCCCTTGGTTAGGATCACGTATGTCATGCCGATCGCGAGAATCCCGTTGATCGACGTCTGCCGCAGGATGTCGCTCCAGTTGCGCCACGTGAGGAAGTACGGGCTCGCGAATGCGAGCACGACGCACAGCGCGACGAAGATGATCGGGATGCCGAAGCGGCTTGCGAGCTCGGCGACATTCACGCGCTTCGGCGCCGCATCGAGACGGGACAGGGTCTGGGTATTCATGGTCTTGTTCATGAAGCGAGATGGAGCAGGGATTCCTGAGTGGCGCCGTCGCCCGGACAGATCGCCGCGACGCGGCCGCCCTTGAACACCGCGATGCGATCGCTCAGATACAGCAGCTCGGGCGCCTCCGACGACACGACGATCACCGCGCCGCCGTCGCGCGCGAACGCATCGAGCAGCCGGTAGATTTCCTGTTTCGCGCCTTCGTCGATGCCGCGCGTCGGCTCGTCGCAAAGCAGCAGCACGGGCTCGGTCGACAGGCATTTCGCGAGCACGACCTTCTGCTGGTTGCCGCCGCTCATCGCCGACACGGGCATGCGCAGCGACGCGGCCTTGATCCGCAGCCGCTCGACCATCGATTGCGCGAGGCGGCGCACGCGCGAACGCCGGATCACGCCGCCGCGCGACAGGCGCCGGTACGCGGCCATCGCGATGTTCTCCTGCACGCTGCCCGTCAGCACGAGGCCCGAATCCTTGCGGTCCTCGGTGACGAGCGCGATGCCCGCGCGAATCGCCCGCGCGGGATCGCCCTGCGGCAGCGGCGCGCCGCCGAGCGTCGCGGCGCCGGCGTCGGGCCGCGTCAAGCCGTACACGCAGTTGAGGAATTCGCTGCGGCCCGAGCCCATCAGCCCGTAGATGCCGAGGATCTCGCCGCGCCGCACGTCGAGGCTCACGTCTTCGAATTCGTCCGCGCGCGCGAGGCCCGTGACCCGCAGGCAAGGCTCGCCGTGCGCGGGCCGGCGCGCCTTGTCGACAGCGGGCATTTCGCGGCCGACGATCGCCCGCACGAGATGCGCGCGATCGATGTCGGCCATCCTGCCGCTCTCGACATACGCGCCGTCGCGAAACACCGTGTAGTCGTCGGCGATATCGAACAGCTCGCTCAGCCGATGCGACACGTAGATGATCCCGGTGCCGTGCGCGGTGACGTTGCGAATCGCGGCGAACAGCGTCTCGGTTTCGCGCTCGCCGATCGCCGACGTCGGCTCGTCCATGATCATCACCTGGCAGTCGTGGCTGAACGCCTTCGCGATCTCGACGAGTTGCGTCTGCGCGAGGCTCAGCCGATGCATCGGCGCGCCCGCGTCGATCGCGAAGCCGAGGCGGTCGAGCAGCGCCTGCGCGCGGCGCGTCAGCGCACGGAAGTCGACGACGATGCGCGCGCGGGTCGGCTCGCGGCCGAGGTACAGGTTCTCGGCCACCGTCATCCCCGGCACGGGCGACAACTCCTGCGTGATGATCGCCATGCGGTTCGCGAGCGCCTCGGCGGGCGACGCGAAATCGACGTCGCGGCCGTTCAGCCGGATCGTACCCTCGTCGCGACGCAAAAGCCCCATCAGGATGTTCAGGAACGTGGATTTGCCGGTGCCGTTGCCGCCGCACAGCGCGTGCACGCGCCCGGCCATGAGGCTCAATCGCCCGTCGCGCAATGCGCTCACGCCGTTGAACCGCTTCGCTACCTGACTTGCTTCGAGCAGAACAGGAGTCACTGTCGTATCCCGGATGGTGACTGAACTTTTGTTCATTCACGATGATTTGATACAGCGTGACGGCATGGTAATCATCGGTTTTTTGGTGTGTCAATTACTGGTAAACGCTAGCCACCATCGCCAAAATACCCATACTCTGTTGATTTTGATGGAAATATTCAATGTAATGCGATCAGTGAGCAAAATTTCATCCTTTGCCAAATGTTCAGACAGACCTTTATAATTGCTCAACCCTGCGCATTTGCGCACTCCACTCTGCCCTCCGGAGGTCCACCATGAAAGTGGCGATCGGCTGCGACGAAGCGGCCTACGCGCTCAAGGAGTCGATCAAGCGGCACCTGCGCGCGGCGCATCCCGAAGTCGAGCTGGCCGACTTCGGCACGCACAGCGCGGACGAGGCGGTGCTGTATCCCGACATCGCGATCGAAGTCGCGCAGCGGGTCGCGGCGGGCGAGTTCCCGCGCGCGATCCTGCTGTGCGGCACGGGCATCGGCGTCGCCATCTCCGCGAACAAGGTGCCGGGCATCCGCGCCGCGCAGTGTCACGACACCTATTCGGCCGAGCGCGCGCGGCGCAGCAACGATGCGCAGATCATCACGATGGGCGCGCGCGTGATCGGCACCGAGCTCGCGAACAGCATCGTCGACGCGTGGCTCAAGGCAGAATTCGACGGCGGCCGCTCGCAGCCGAAGGTGCAGCGGATCGCCGACTACGAACGCCGGACCGGCCTCACCCAGGCCGGCCCGAACGACGCGCACTGCGGTTCATGACGCCGCGCCGCGCGCCGCCCCACTCGATAACGACATGACGAACGAAGAACTCACGCAACTCGCGAAGTGCTATTACGTCGACGGGTTGACCCAGGAAGAACTCGCGCAGAAGTTCGCGATCTCGCGCCCGAAGGTGGGCCGGCTGCTCAAGCGCGCGATCGAAGAGGGCATCGTCGAGATCCGCGTGCGCCATCATCCGCGCGCGGTGCAGGAGCTCGAGCAGGAACTCGTCGCGCGCTTCGGCATCCAGCGCGCGATCATCTCGGTCGACCACAAGGATCAGGACAGCCAGCGCGAGCTGCTCGCGGGCCTCGTCGCGAGCTATCTCGACCGCGTGCTCGCCGACGGCGCGATCGTCGCCGTCGGCATGGGCCGCAACGTGAGCGCGGTGTCGCGCCACGCGGTGTCGACGACGCAGCGCAACTGCTCGTTCGTGTCCGCGATCGGCGGCTCGTATCGCGGCGGCGAGACGATGAACGCCGATCACATCTGCCGCCGCCTCGCCGCGCGCTTCGGCGGCGAGAGCGAGACGCTGTACGCGCCCGCGCTCGTCAACGATGCGCGACTCTTCTCCGCGCTGCTCGAGAACGACGTCGTGCGCCAGTCGCTCGACAAGGCGCGCCGCGCGTCGATCGCGCTCGTCGGGATCGGCGACATCCTCGAGGACAGCAACATGGTCCGCATGGGCTGGTTCACGCCCGAGGAGATGGCGGAGGCGAAGCGCGCGGGCGCGGTCGGCGACATCATGGGCTACGACTTCATCGACATCCACGGCCGCCCGGCGACGACGATGCTGCGCGGCCGCGTGATCGGCCTCACGCTCGAAGACCTGAAGCGGATTCCGAACGTGATCGCAACGGCGAGCGAGCCGACGAAGGCGACGGGCATCCTCGGCGCGCTGCGCTCCGGCGTGATCAACACGCTCGCGACCACGCAGTCGATCGCGCAAACGGTGCTGAGCCTCGCGCAGGCGACCGAGACGGCCGCAGCGGAATAGAGGCGCTTCGCACGGCGGCGGCGAGCCGCTCTCGGCGGCCGCTTCTCGCGCGCCCGAACGCGGGCCGCGCCGCCGCATCGGCGCATCGCTCGATCGACGAGCGAGAATTGAAAATGCGCGCACAGCCGCTACACTGTCGCGCGGCGAAGCCCCGCGCGCTGCACCCAGCTTTCGCTTCGTCAGCTTGAGCCGCCGCGGCCTACCCGGCCGCACGGCACCGCCCGCCCGCGCGCCGATCCGCGCGCAGGCGCCCGCATGCGAAGAACCATCCGAGGAACACATGCGATCACCCGCGTCACCCGCACCGTCAGTCGCCCGCTCCCTGCTTCTCGCCTGTGCGCTCGCCGCGAGCGCCGCCCAAGCCGACGAAGGCATGTGGCAACCGCCCCAGCTTCCCGGCCTCGCCGATACGCTCGAACAGCGCGGCCTCGCGCTCGACCCGCACACGCTCTCGACGCTGACCGCGTGGCCGATGGACGCCGTCGTCAGCCTCGGCTTCTGCACCGCGTCGTTCGTGTCGCCCGACGGGCTGATCGTCACGAACCACCACTGCGGCTACGGCGCGCTGCAATACAACTCGACGCCGCAGAACAACCTGATCGAAAACGGCTTTCTCGCGCGGCAACGCGGCAACGAGCTGCCCGCCGACCCGACTCAGCGCGTGTACGTCACCGAGCGGATCAGCGACGTCACCGGCAAGATCGAAGCCGCGCTCACGCCTGGCATGGCGGGTTACGCGCGCTACGTCGCGATCGACGCCGCGAGGAAGCGTCTCGTTCGGGACTGCGAGCAGCCCGGCTACCGCTGCGACGTCTACACGTTCAGCGGCGGCTACAGCTACCAGTTGATCCGGCAGCGCGAACTGCGCGACGTGCGGCTCGTCTACGCGCCGCCATTGTCGATCGGCAAGTTCGGCGGCGACGTCGACAACTGGACGTGGCCGCGCCACACGGGCGACTTCACCTTCCTGCGCGCGTACGTCGCGAAGGACGGCAGCGCCGCGCCGTATTCGAAGGACAACGTACCGTATCGCCCCGCGCATTGGCTGACGGTCAATCCGGGCGGCGTGAACGCGGGCGATTTCGTGATGGTGGCGGGCTACCCTGGGCGCACCGAGCGCTACCGGCTCGCCGACGAGTTGCAGAACGCGATCGACTGGCGCTATCCGACCGAAATCGGGATGGCGAAGGATAACCTCGCGATCATCGACGCGGCGAACAAGAAGAATCCGGCGGTCGGCGTGCTCTACGCGAACCGCGTCGCCGGGCTCAACAACAGGATGAAGAATTTCGAAGGCAACCTCGACGGGCTCGCGCACAGTTCCGCGCTCGCGGACAAGCGCGCCGACGAGGCCGCGCTCGATCGCTGGCTCGCCGCTCGGCCCGAAAGCGGCAAGCTCGACGGCGCGGGCCTGAAGGCCGATTTCGCTGCGCTCCGGCAGCTCGTCGCGCGGCGCAACACGCTGCGCGAGCGCGATTTCGTCAGCGAGCTGCTGTCGAACGTCGGGTTGTATCAGGCGTCCTACAAGATCGTCCGGCTCGCCGACGAAAAGCAGAAAGCCGACGACATCGAGCGCGAGACCGGCTATCAGAAGCGCGACGAGATCCGCATCGCGGGCGAGGCGCAGCGGCTCGAACGCACGATGAATCCGGCCGTCGACCAGCAGATGCTCGTCTATGCGCTCGAGCGCCACATGAAGCTGCCGGCCGGCCAGCGGTTCGCCGCGCTCGATCGCTGGCTCGCCGGCGCGTCGGACGATGCGTCGATCGCGAGCAAGGTCGCCGATCTCTATCGCGGCTCGAAGCTCGCCGATACCGCGACGCGAATGCGCTGGCTCGACGCGACGCCCGCGCAGATCGCCGCGAGCGACGACGGCTGGCTCGTGCTGATGCGCGCGCTGATGCCGGACCTGCTCGCGTACGAGCGCGAGCAGAAGTCGATCGCCGCCGACGATTCGCGGCTGCGGGCGCGCTACATGACCGCGCTGATCGCGTTCGAGCAATCGCGCGGCCGCCCCGTCTATCACGACGCGAACAGCTCACTGCGCGTGACGTTCGGCACGGTTCAGGGATATGCGCCGCGCGACGCGGTTCGCTATGCGCCGTTCACGACCGTCGACGGCATCGCACAAAAGCAGACGGGCGTCGAGCCGTTCAATGCGAGCGCCGAGCAGCTGGATGCGATTCGCAAGCGCGCGTTCGACGGCTTCGCGTCGCCGGCGCTCGGCACGCTGCCCGTCAACTTTCTCGCGAATCTCGACATCACGGGCGGCAACTCCGGCTCGCCGACGCTCGACAAGAACGGCCGGCTCGTCGGCCTCGCGTTCGACGGCACGTGGGAAGGCGTGAGCTCCGGCTGGCGCTACATGCCGGACATGGATCGATCGATCCACGTCGACGTTCGCTACATGCTGTGGGTGATGCATCATCTCGATCACGCGGACAATCTGCTGAGCGAGATGCGGGTGAGCGTGCCGCGCTGATCGCGGCACGAGCGCGCAGCGCCGGCGGCCCGTGCGAGACGGCCGGCGCTGCGCACGCATCGCGCGTCAGAACGTGTGGCGCACGCCGACGCGCACGAGCGTCTGCGTATCGCCCGCCGACGAGATGCCGTTGCCGACGTCGCCGACCGACGCCGTCGCAGCGACGACGTTGCCGTACGGATCGAGCGTCTTGCCGCTCGCCTTCTGATAGCCGACGAGGCCGTACAGCGCGGTGCGCTTCGACAGGTAGTAGTACGACGCGAAGTTCAGCTGATGGTATTTCGGTGCGGGCTGGCCGTCGATCGAGCTGCCGCGCGTGAAATCGTAGCCCGCCGCGACGCGCAGCGCCGGCGTCGCCTGCCACGACACGGTGCCGCCGATCGAGTTGTATGTCGCCGCGCCGTTGAACGTCGAGAACGAGCCGGACTTGTACCGCGTGTTGCTGTACGACAGGCCGAGCGTCACCGCGCCGATCTGATAGGTGCTCGCCGCGGCGACGATCTGCATGCTCTTCGCCGACGCGAAGCCTTCGTTGATCGATGAAGCGAACGTGCCGTCGTACGAGCCCGTCCATGCGCCGCCGTTCGCGCCGTACGCGTTCGTCGCGTACAGGTACGCGGCGCCGATCGAGAACGGCCCGTTCACGTACTGGCCGCCGACGCTCCACGTGTTCTGGTTCTTCACGCTGCCCGCCTGATTGCCGAAACCGTACAACGCGCCCAGCGTGAAGCCGCCGAACTTCGGGCTTACGTACTTGATCGAGTTGTTCTCGCGCGACTGGTTGTCGATGTTGTCGAGATCGCCCGGATGCGCGCCCATGCCGGTCAGGAACGTGCCCGCGCTGATCGTGCCGACGAAGTCGACGATCGGATCGTACTGGCGGCCCATCGTCAGCGTGCCGTAGCGTTCGCTCGACAGCCCCATCCACGCCTGTCGGCCGAACATCCGTGCGCCCTGCCCCGCCTGGCCCGTGCCGATGTTGAAGCCGTTCTCGAGCTGGAACACCGCGGCGAGGCCGCCGCCCAGATCTTCCTTGCCCTTCAGCCCCCAGCGGCTGCCCGACCAGGTGCCGCTCGCGAAGCTGTAGCTCGACGCGTTCCGATAGCTGACTGGCGAGCCGAGCGCGCCCTTGCTCTGCGCGACGCGCTGATCGCTCGTATAGCCGAGCCCCGCATCGACGATCCCGTAGAGCGTCACCGTGCCCTGCGCATGCGCGCCCGCACACACGCTCCCCGTCACCAACAATGCTGCTGCCGCCTTTTTCATGAATAGGATTCCTGCCAAATAGGATCAAAACGAATGAAGCGCCTTCCTCTGCCAACCTCGACGCGGCTAGGGCCTGCTCCCGCTAATAACGGGCTTGCGCTGGCCGCCAGAAGGGCCGAGCGCAAGGATTGCGACGAAGCGAATACTCGACGTATTCGCGAGGAGCATGACGCAGCGATCGGCCCTTCTGGCGGCCAGCCCCTCGACGGATTTTTTCGATCACGGGAACAGGCCCTAGACCGAATCGACGAGCCATTGCGCGACGCGCGCGAGCAGCGGCTCCGGCGCGCCGAAGTTCTCGACGCCCGTCACTTGCGGCGCATCGCAAATCGTGAAAACCGGCTTGCCCCACTGCAGGCCGAGCGCGATCTCGGACAACGTGCCGAGCCCGCCGCCGACCGCGATCAGGCACAGCGACGCGCGCGCGATCAGCGCGTTGCGCGTGATGCCGAGCCCCGTCGGCAGCGCGACGCTCAGATGCGGATTCGCGCCGGCCGCATCGTCCTCGGGCAACAGTCCGATCACGAGGCCATTCGCGCCGCGCGCGCCCCGCGCCGCCGCCTCCATCACGCCGCCCTTGCCTCCGCCGACGATCGCGATGCCCGCTGCGGCGAGCGCATGCGCGATCGTCTCCGCGATGTGCAGTTGCGCATCGGTCGCGTCACGCGGGCCGATCAGGCCGACCGGCATCAGATGGCGGCGCGGCCCCTGCTGGCGCCGCGCGACGCGCGCGAGCGCAACGTTCGCCCCCGGCGTGCGTTCAACGATGTCGTCGCGCAACGTATTCCCCCATCGCGAGCACGCACGTGCACAGCGCCGTCAACACGATCGACAGCACGGCGGCCTGCGAGAAATCGGTCTGCCCGTCGGACAGCTTCAGGTACATCAGGAGCGGCAGGATGTTGATCTGCGTGCCGGCGAGCGCGAGCGCGGTGCCGTACGTGCCGAGCGCGATCGCCGTCACGAGGCACCACGCGGCCGCGATCGACGGCCACAGTTCGCGCCATGCGACGTCGAGCCACGCGCGCCACGGCTTCGCGCCGAGCGACATCGCCGCTTCGAGCGGCCTGCGGTCGAGATTCGCGAATGCCGGAAACAGCATCAGCGCGACGCGTGGAATCAGGTAGTACGCGTATGCGACGACGAGGCCGAACGTCGTGTAGATCACGCCGCCGACTTTCGCGGCGTCCGCGCCGAGGCCGGCGAGCAGCGTCGTGACGAAGCCCGCGCGGCCGAAGGTCAGGATGAAGCCGTACGCGATCACGAGCCCGGAGAACGCGAGCGGCACGCCGAGCAGCGCGAGCGACCAGCGGCGCCGCGCGGGCGTCTGATCGGCAAGCGACATCGCGAGCGGCATGCCGACGCACGTCGACAGCGTGCCCGTGCCGATCGCGAGCGCGACCGAGCGGCCGATCGCGTCCGCGACGAGCGGATCGCGCAGCACGGCGCCGAACGCGCGGCCGCCTTCCGCGAACGCCGCGCTCACTAGCGCGGCGAGCGGCAGCACAAAGAAGAGCGCGAGCAGCCCGCCTGCCGGGGCCGCGCCGAAGCGGCGCAGCAGGCCGCCTTCGAGAGACGATCGTTGCACGTCGCGCTCCTTATTGGCCGAGCGTCGCCTGCGACCACAGCCTGTCGACTTCAGCCTTGCGCGCGGCGGCCTTCACGACGTCGAGCGGGTGCACCTGCGGCGCGTTCGGCATCTTCGCCGCGACGTCCGGCGCGAGCGCGACGCCCGGCACCGCGGGCCGCACGTAGCCGCGCGCGAAGAGCGCCTGGCCGGCATCGCTCATCACGAAGTTGAGCCAGAGCTGCGCGGCCGCGGGATTCGGGCCGTTCTTCACGAGGCTCATCGCGTACGGCGCGGACACGCTGCCGTCCTGCGGAATCACGACGTCGACCGCGTCGCCCATGCCGTCCGCGTACTTCGCTTTCAGGCCGTCGTTCTCGTAGCCGATCAGAATCGGGATCTCGCCCTTCACGAACTTCGCATAGGGCGTCGTGCCCTCGATGCGCAACACGTTGCCCGCATTCTTCAGCTTTCCGAAGAAATCGGCGCCGGGCTTCGGATGGTCGACGCCGCCGCCGAACGCGGATGCCGCCGCGATCACGACGACTTGCCCTTGCCCCGTCGAGCGCGGATCGAGATAGACAACCGCATTCTTGTACTCCGGCTTCAGCAGATCCGACCAGCGCTGCGGCACGTCCTTCACGAGCTTCCTGTTCACGAGGAACGCGACGTTCAGCGAATGCACGGTGAACCAGCGGCCGTCCGCCTCGCGAAACACGGGCGGCAGCTTGTCAAAGTTGATCGGCTTGAACGGCGCGACGACGTCCTTGCCCGCCGCGTCGAGCGCCGACGCCGCGAAGTAGTACGCGGTGTCCGCCTGCGGACGGCGGCGCGACTTGTCGAGCGCGACGACCGTCGCGGCCGAGCCGATGTCGTTGTACGTGAGCTCGATTTTCGGGTAGCGCTTGCGGAACTCCGCGAACAGCGCCTTCCAGTTCGCCCACTCGGGGCCCGTGTCGAACGACACGACGAGCCCCTCGTCGGCGGCCTTCGCATAAAGCGCGTCTTCGCCCGCGTAGAGCGGCGCGGCCTGCGCGCCGTTCGCGACGAGCGTCGCGCAGGCGCCGAGCGCAAGCGCGCATGCGGCGCGACGCAGCGCCGTCAGGATTTGTCGACCTGAAAACATCGTGAATCTCCGTTGAACGAAACAATCATTGCGCGCCGGCCTGCGCCGGCAGCACGAGCAGATGGCGAGGATCAATCGCGATGCCGCGCATGGCGAGCACGCGGCCCTCGCACAGCAGCGGCTCCATTGCGCCGTGCGGCACGAAGTCGTAGCGATGCGTCGCGCCGAAGTAACGAACCTCGCCGAGCGCGCCGCCGATGCGGTTCACGCTGTGCTCGGCCGGATCGGGCTCCACGTGTTCGGGACGCACGAGCACGTCCACCTCGTCTCCCGGCCGATGCGAGCCCGTATCCGCGCGCAGCGTCGCGAAGCGCACGTCGATCGTGTCGCTCGCCAGCACGCGGGCGCGCAGGATCGTCGAGTGGCCGATGAAACGCGCGACCTGCGTCGATACAGGTCGCTCGTACAAATTGCGCGGCGTGCCGACCTGCAGCACGCGCCCGCCGTCGACGATCGCGACGCGATCCGCCATGCTGAGCGCCTCGTCCTGATCGTGCGTGACGAACAGCGTCGTCGCCCGGCACGCGCGCTGCAGCGCGCGAATCTCGTCGCGCAGCTGATGCCGGATGCCCGCGTCGAGCGCGGCGAGCGGCTCGTCGAGCAGCAGCACGGCCGGCTCGATCACGAGCGCGCGGGCAAGCGCGACGCGTTGCTGCTGACCGCCCGACAACTGCGTCGTGCTGCGCGCCGCATGCGCCGCCAGCCCCACTCGCTCGAGCATCTCGAGCGCGCGCCGCCGGCGCGCGGCGGCCGCGACGCCGCGCATGCGCAGGCCATACGCAACGTTGTCGACGACGGACAGATGCGGAAACAGTGCGTACTGCTGAAACACCATGCCGACCTCGCGCCGCCACACCGCCACGCCCGCCATGTCGATCCCGCCGATCGCGACGCGGCCGTCGTAACCGCTCAGCAGCCCCGCGCTCAGGCGCAGGAGCGTCGATTTTCCGGAGCCGCTGCGCCCGATCACGGCGAGCAGCTCGCCGGGCTGCGCGTGCAGCGTGACGGCGTCGACGCCGTGCGCCGCACCGGGGTATCTGAAACTGACGTTGTCGAATTCGAGGCTCATGGCTTCACTTCAGTCGTTGCACGGAATGGATCGATGCGAGCGTCGCCAGCACGGCAAGCAGCAGCAGCACGACGGTCGCCGCGCATGCGATGCCGGACGCGCCGTAGAACGCCTGCAGCAGCACGACGGGGAAATTGCGATAGCGAAAGCCCGCGATCAGGTTCGACACCTGAAACTCGCCGATCGACAGCGCCGCGACCATCACGAGCCCGGAAAACAGGCTCTGCCGCAGGTTCGGCAGCACGATCGTGAAGAACTGCCGCAACGGCGGCGCGCCGAGCGTCGCCGCCGAGGCTTCGAGCTTCGCGAGATCGAGATGGCGCAGGTCGCTCAGCAGCGTCTGCAGCAGGTACGGCAGCGTCAGCACCGCGTGCGCGGCGATCATCAGCGGCAGCGTGCCGAGCCACGGCAGCGCATCGCCGCCGAAGATCACGATGTAGCCGAAGCCGAGCGTGAGCGCGGGCACGCCGATCGGCATCAGCATCACGATGCGCGCCGCGATGCCGCGCCCGCGAAGCGCGCGGTGATGCAGCGCATACGCGAGCGGCACGCCGACGATCGCGTCGAGCCCGCAGCACGCGAGCGCGACGGCAAAGCTCACGCCGAACGCGCGCCTGAAGCTCGCATCGGCGGCCAGCTCGGCGAACCAGCGCCACGTGAAGCCGACGGGCAGCAGCGTGTTCGTCCAGCTCTGCCCGACCGATCCGATCAGCAGCAGCACGATCGGCATCAGCAGATACAGCGCGAACAGCGCGACGGTGCCGTTGACGACGACCGCGCCGAGCGACGGACGGCTTCTGCCGCGACGAAACGGAATACCGTCGGCAATGGCCGCGGCGGTGGTTGAGCGCATGACTGGTCTCGCAGGCGACGAAGGGATGCGGCGCGCGCAACGCCCGCTGGAGCAGGCGTTGCGCGCATCGCGACGACGGCCGCCAGTGTGTGTGCGCGACATGGCATCGTCATGAAAAAAACGTACAAACTCCGCATCGCTCTTTGCACCGACGGAACACTTCACGATGAAGCACCTGTACCCGAACGTCGCCGAGCTGCATGCGTTCGCCAGTTCTGCGAAACATCTGAACTTTTCGTACGCAGCGCGCGAGCTCGGCTTGACGCCGAGCGCGGTCAGCCGGCAGATCGCGAACCTCGAGGCGCTGCTCGGCGTGAAGCTGTTCGTCCGCGAGGGCCGCAACCTCGCGCTCACGCGCGCGGGCCAGGTCTACCAGGCGCGCGTCGCCGGGCCGTTGCGCGAGATCGGCAATGCATCGCTCGAATTGCTGAGCGCGCGCGAAGACAGCGACCTGCTGACGATCGCGAGCGTGCCGACGTTCACGACGAAATGGCTCGTGCCGCGTCTGCCGCACTTTCTCGAGACCGCACCCGACGTCACGCTCAGCTTTCGACGCCATCTCGCACCGGGCGACCCGTTCCCGCTCGGGCTCGACGCGGCGATCCGCTACGGCGACGGCCGCTGGGAAGGCGTTCGATGCGACTATCTCGACGGCCGCACGTTCGTGCCCGTGTGCGCGTCCGAATTCGCCGAGCGCTACGCGCTGCGCGCGCCCGCCGACGTCGCGAACGCGCCGCGGCTCGTGCACGAGCAGGCCGAATGCGCGTGGATCGCATGGGCGGACCGGCATCGCGTCACGCAGATGAACGCACTCGCCGGGCCGCGCTTCGAGCAGTACTCCGTACTGATCCAGGCGGCGCAGGCAGGGCTCGGGATCGCGCTCGTCCCGGCGTTCCTGATCCGCGATCAGCTCGCGGCCGGCACGCTCGCGCAGCCGCTCGACGCGCCCGTCGACGTCGACGAGCAAGGCCACTATCTGTGCTATGCGCCCGAGCGGCTGGAAACGAGCGAGTCGTTGCGGCGCTTGCGCGCATGGATGCTCGGCGAGTGCGCACGCACGTGATGCGCTCCGGATTGTTTCGTGCGCGCGCACATCGCGGGCGCCTTGTCGCGACGAATGCGCGCGCCGCTCGGCTTTTGCGCGCGGCGGACCTAGTATGAAAAGGTGAGCGGCCCGCGATCCCGCGGCGCCGCCTCGCTTTCTTCGACGGAGGTCGGCATGAACGTCCAGGCGCTGTCCGGCATGCTTCACGCTCAGGAATTGCTGCTCGTCTCGCTGATCCGCGCGCTTCCGGTCGACACGCGCCGAGCGCTCGCCGACGAGTTCGACCGGCAGATCCAGCTCGCGGAATCGTCGCATCTCGACTCGCCGCGCGATCGAGAAGCGCATGAGGCGTTTCTCGCGCACGTGCGCAAGCTGCTGATCCGGCTCGAATCGATGTCGTAATCGGCGCGCGCGCAGCCCCCGCCACGAATCGCGGAGAATCGCCGCGAGCCGCCGCGGTAGAAAACGCGGAAGGCCGTTAGGCGACGGCCGCCGATGCCGTCTGATTGTGCCGCCTGCGCGGCCGCTGCTGCGAAACCACATCGAAGCCACATCGAAACTACATCGAAACCGCATCGAAACCGCATCGGCTCGCCGCGTCGAGAGGCGCGCATGCACGCCGAAGGCGGGCGCCGTTCAGCGCTCGCGCTGGATGCAGCCCCGCGTGCGCTCATCCTCGAAGGCGTTGACCGGCGCAGACCGTTAGTTGCGGACAATAAGCGCTCGCAGACATGACGGCATGACGTCGCCCGCCACATCGACCGGCTTCCCGCATGATGAGCGAGGCCGTTTCTCGAATTGAATTGCGAATGATTCTCAATTACACTCTGCGTTCGTTTCGACGAACCTTTCCTTTCAACCTGCCCGCGCCGTTCGCGGCGCGCGGGCGCCAGCCAGGTGCACGCGTCACCCAGCCAGCCTCCGGGCTCATACGTCACTGGGAGACCAAACCGTGCATCAACCTCTGTTGGCGCGGCGGCCGCTTCGCGCCGCGCTGTTCGGCGCCTTCGGCATCTACGCGGCAGCCGCGCGCGCCGCCGGCGCCGCCTCCGAACCCGCCGTCGCCGCGCCGCCGTCCGCCGCGTCCGCGCCGCATGCGGCGATCGCCGGCGCGCGCGCGCTCGACCCGATCACCGTCACCGCGACGCGCACCGCGTCGGCTGCGAGCCGCACCGCGGCGAGCGTGTCGGTGATCACCGATTCGGACCTCGAAGAACAGCAAGCCGACAACATCAAGGACGCGCTGCGCTACGAGCCGGGCGTCACCGTGCGCCGCACCGCGTACCGCCCGGCAACGGCGGCGCTCGGCGGCGGCCGCGACGGCGATTCGAGCATCAACATCCGAGGCCTCGAAGGCAATCGCGTGCTGCTGATGGAAGACGGCATCCGGCTGCCGAGCGCGTTTTCGTTCGGCCCGCTCGAAGCGGGCCGCGGCGATTACGCCGATCTCGATACGCTCCGACGCATCGAGATCCTGCGCGGCCCGGCGTCGTCGCTGTACGGCAGCGACGGCCTGACAGGCGCCGTCAACTTCATCACGAAGGACCCGTCCGACCTGCTGTCGATCTATCGCAAGAAGACCTACTTCTCGTTGCGGCCGAGCTACGACTCGGTCGACCGCAGCGTCGGCGCAACCGTGTCCGCGGCCGCGGGCAACGATCGCGTGCAGGGGATGCTGATCGCATCCGGCCGCCGCGGCCACGAAGTGGATACGCACGGCGGCGACAATTCCGCGAGCACGAAGCGCACAACCGCGAATCCTCAGGATGTCTACACGGAATCGCTGCTAGGCAAGCTGACGATCACGCCGACATCGCGCGACACGTTCAAGTTCACCGCCGAGACGATGCGGCGCCGAGTCGACACGAACGTGCTGTCGGCGATCAACCCGCCGACGACGCTCGGCCTCACCGCGAACGACAAGCTCGAGCGCAACCGCTTCAGCGTCGATTACGACTTCCGCGACGACGCCGCACGCTGGTTCCAGACCGCGCACGTTCAGTTCTACTATCAGGAATCGACGCAGGATCAGGATTCGTTCGAGACGCGCGGCGGCCGGCTGCAGTCGCGCTCACGCTCGAACCATTACAGCGAGCGCGCGTTCGGCGGCTCCGCGTTCGCCGAAAGCGGCTTCTCGACCGGACCGCTCGCGCACAAGCTGCTGTACGGCGTCGACGGCAGCATCGACCGGATCAAGAGCCTGCGCGACGGCACGGTCGCGAGCCCAGGCGAATCGTTTCCGAACAAGGCGTTTCCGGATACCGACTACACGCTGTTCGGCGCGTTCGTGCAGGACCAGATCGGCTTCGGCAAGCTGCTCGTCACGCCGGGGCTGCGCTTGGACGCATATCGGCTGAGCCCGACGTCGGGCGATCCGCTCTTCACCGGCAAGACGGTCAGCTCGAGCGATCACGAGCTCTCGCCGCGCGTGGCGGTGCTGTACGAAGTGACGCCCGCGCTGATTCCGTACGCGCAGTATGCGCACGGCTTCCGCACGCCGATGCCCGATCAGGTCAACAACAGCTTCTCGAATCCGCTCTACGGCTATACGTCGATCGGGAATCCGAACTTGAAGCCCGAGACGAGCGACACCGTCGAAGCCGGCCTGCGCGGCACGCTCGGCACGGGTTACGGGCCGCTGCGCTACAGCGTCGCCGCGTTCGCCGGCCGCTATCGCGACTTCATCTCGCAACGCACGATCGGCGGCAGCGGCCGGCCGAACGATCCGCTCGTGTTCCAGTACGTGAACTTCGCGAACGCCCGCATCCACGGCTTCGAAGGGCGCGCCGAGTGGGTGATGCCGAACGGCTTCACGCTGAAGACCGCGATGGCGTTCACGAAGGGCACGACGCAGGACAACGGCGCGGCGAGCGAGCCGCTCGACACGGTCAACCCGTTCTCCGCCGTGCTCGGCGTGCGCTACGAGCCGAGCGAGCGCTGGTTCGCGCAGGCCGACCTGCTGTTCCAGGCGGCCAAGCGCGGCCGCGACGTGTCGTCGGCCGCGTGCCAGAAGAAAACGTGCTTCACGCCGCCTTCGTCGTTCGTCGTCGATGTGCGCGGCGGCTATCGCTTCAACAAGCACGTGAGCGCGTACCTCGGCATTCACAACCTGTTCGACCGCAAGTACTGGAACTGGTCGGACGTGCGCGGCATCGCCGCCGATTCGAACGTGCTCGACGCATACACGGCTCCGGGCCGCAGCGTCGCGGTCAGCATGAAGGTGGATTTCTGATGCGGCCCGCACGCCTTTTCCCAATCCGGCCCGTCCGGCAATCGAGGATCTCCGTCATGATGAACACCGCCGCTCCCGCCTCTTCGTCGCCCCACGCGCTCGCGCCGGCCGAGTTGCGCGATGCGTTCCTGCATCTGAAAGAAACCCGCAAGCTGCGCAACCGCGATGTCGCGCACCTGCTCGGCATCAGCGAAGGCGAAGCGCTCGCGGCGTTCGCGGGCGAGCGCGTCGTGCGGCTCGAGCCGAGCTTCGTCGAGCTGTTCGAGGAGATGCCGCGCTTGGGCGCCGTGATGGCGCTCACGCGCAACGCGGCCGCCGTGCACGAGAAGGACGGCGCGTTCGAGCAGATGAGCCACGACGGCCCGGTCGGGCTCGCGCTCGGCGCGATCGATTTGCGCATCTTCTACCGCAACTGGGCGGCGGGCTTCGCCGTGTACGAGCCGACCGCGCACGGCGTGATGAAGAGCCTGCAGTTCTTCGATGCGCAAGGCGACGCGGTGCACAAGGTCTATTTGCGCAAGCACAGCGATCACGATGCGTTCGACGCGTTCGTGTCGCGCTGGCGGATGCCGGTGCAATCGCCCGCGTTCGAGGCCGCGCCCGCGCCGCTCGCGTTCGTCGAGCGGCCAGACGGCGAAATCGACGCGGCGGGCCTGCGCGCCGCGTGGGATGCGATGACCGACACGCACCAGTTCCATGGCATCGTGCGCCGCTTCGGCGTCGCGCGCACGCAGGCGTTGCGGCTAGCCGGCGACAAGCGCGCGCATCGCGTCGCGACCGATGCGATGCGGCGCGTGCTCGAGCGCGCCTCGCAGACGCGGCTGCCGATCATGGTGTTCGTCGGCAATCGCGGCATGATTCAGATCCACACCGGGACCGTGACGAACATCCGCCGGATGGGCTCGTGGATCAACGTGCTCGACGAGGATTTCAACCTGCATCTGCGCGAGGATCTCGTCGCGTCCGCTTGGGCCGTGAGAAAGCCGACGAGCGACGGCGTCGTCACGTCGGTCGAGCTGTTCGATGCTGCGGGCGACAACATCGCGATGCTGTTCGGCGCGCGCAAGCCGGGACAGCCGGAGCTCGCGGGCTGGCGCGATCTCGTGCGCGCGCTGCCGACGATCGACGCCGCGGATGCGGCCCACGCGACGGACGTGGCCGGCGCGCCCGACTCGACCGACGCCGAGGTCGCGCGATGAGCCGGTCTTCGCGCATCGATGCACGCCGGCGCGCATGGCTCGCGGGCACGGGCGCGCTCGTGTTCGCGGCCGCGCATGCGGGCGCTTTCGCGCGCACGCCGGCGAGCGGGCCGCCCAAGCGCGTCGTCGCGATCGGCGGCGCGCTCGCCGAGACGATCTACGCGCTGGGCGGCGCGCGGACCGCGCGCTACGAACTCGTCGGCACCGACACCACGTGCACGTATCCGGAAGCCGCGCGGCGCTTGCCGAAGATCGGTTATCAGCGCGCGTTGTCCGCGGAAGGATTGTTGTCGCTTCGGCCGGATCTCGTGCTCGCGTCGGCGGAAGCGGGGCCGCCCGCCGCGCTCTCGCAGGTCGCGCGCGCGGGCGTGGCCGTCACGGCGTTCGACGAGGCGCACGATGTCGAATCGGTGCGCCGCAAGATCCGCGGCATCGCGCAGGCGCTGTCGCTGCAGGGCGCGGGCGACATGCTGCTCGCGCGCTTCGATCGCGACTGGCTCGCGGCGCGCGCGGCGGTCGACGCCGCGCCGCCTCGCACGCCGCGGCACACGCCCGCGCGCGTGCTGTTCGTGCTCAACCACACCGGCAACCAGGCGCTCGTCGCCGGCCAGCAGACGGCCGCCGACGCGATGATCCGCTACGCGGGCGCGCACAACGCGATGCAGGGATTCGATCGCTACAAGCCTCTGACCGCCGAGGCGCTGGTCGCGGCCGAGCCCGACGTCGTGCTGATCTCGGACGAGGGGCTGCAGGCGGCGGGCGGGCGCGACGCGCTGCTCGCCGCGCCCGGCTTCGCGGCGACGCCGGCCGGGCGCGCGCGGCGCGTCGTGTCGCTCGACGCGCTGTTCCTGCTCGGCTTCGGGCCGCGTCTGCCGCAGGCGGTCGCCGCGCTGCAACGCCGGCTGAACAGCACGCTCGCCTGAACATGCGAGATCGACGACATCCGCGCCGGATCGCCGCGGCGCATCGCGTCGCGCGTCGATCGCACGCAATCGTTCGGTTTCCTGAAGTCTTCGCCGCACTTGCGCGCCCCCGGGGCGGCGCGATCGAAACGCCACGCCTCGCGCGCCACGAAGCGTCCGCCGCATCACGGCACGCGGCGGACGTCGGCCGTTTCTCGCCCGCGTCGACGCGCTCGCCGTCTCACCGGTTCGATATCTCACGATGACCATCGCCGCCCGTTCTCCGTCAGTCGACCCCGCGCGCGCCGCCGCGCACAGGCCGACGTTCGCGTCGTCGATCGCCGCCGCGCTCCGCCGACGGCGCGCGGCGTGGACGCTCGCCGTGTTGATCGCCGCACTCGCCGCCGCGTCGATCGCCGCGCTCTGCATCGGCGCGTACCGGCTCACGCCCGCGCAACTGCTCGACGCGCTCGCCGCGACCGATGCGCGGCTCGCGAGCGATGCCGCGCTGCGCCAGGCGCGCGCGGTGCTGCTCGACATCCGTGCGCCGCGCGTCGTGCTCGCACTGCTCGTCGGCGCGGGCTTCGGCGCGGCGGGCGCCGCGATGCAGGCGCTGTTTCGCAATCCGCTCGCCGATCCGGGCCTGATCGGCGTATCGAGCGGCGCGGCGCTCGGCGCATCGGCGTTGATCGTGCTCGGCCCGCTCGCCGCCGCTCCGGTTGCGCTCGGCTTCCTGCCCGTCGCCGCATTCGGCGGCGCGCTCGCCGTTGCGGCGCTCGTCTACCGGCTCGCCGTCTCGCGCGGCCGGCTCGCGCTGCCGCTGCTGCTGCTCGCGGGCATCGCGATCAACGCGCTCGCCGGCGCCGCGATCGGACTACTCACGTATGTCGCCGACGACGCACAATTGCGCTCGCTGACGTTCTGGAGCCTCGGCAGCGTCGGCGGCGCGCAGTGGCGCGCGATCGCCGCCGTCGCGCCGTTCGCGCTCGCCGGCTGCGCGCTGCTCGCGCGCGAGCGGCACGCGCTGAACGCGCTGCAACTCGGCGAAACCGAAGCGCTGCATCTTGGCGTGCCGGTGCAGCGCGTGAAGCGGCGCGTGCTCGTCGGAACCGCGATGTGCGTCGGCGCGCTCGTGTCGTGCACCGGCGCGATCGGCTTCATCGGGCTCGTCGCGCCGCATTGCGTGCGCCTCGCGGCCGGCCCCGATCAGCGGATCGCGATGCCGGGCGCGGCGCTCCTCGGCGCGCTGATCGCGGTCACCGCCGATCTCGCCGCGCGAACGCTCGCCGCGCCGGCGGAGATTCCGCTCGGCATCCTGACCGCGCTGATCGGCGCGCCGTTCTTTCTCGCGCTGCTGTGGAAGCGGCGCGGCGCACTGGGGGCGTAGGATGCGCATGAGATTTCATGGTCGGCATGTCGCACGCCTCTTCGCGCGCCGGTCGATTTGTCACATCGATATGATCTCGAAGGTGAACTTACGCGCCGCTTTGCGATCGGCTATATCGAATCGCATATCGAATCGCATATCGAATCGCATATCGAATCGCATATCGAATCGCATATCGAATCGCATATCGAATCGCATATCGAATCGCATATCGAATCGCATATCGAATCGCATATCGAATCGCATATCGAATCGCATATCGAATCGCATATCGAATCGCATATCGAATCGCATATCGAATCGCATATCGAATCGCATATCGAATCGCATATCGAATCGCACTTCGACGCCGCATCGAACGCCATGCTGATCGCCGATCGCCTTCACGTCGCACGCGCCGGCGGCGTGATCCTTCACGACCTGTCGGTCCGGATCGCGCCCGGCCGCGTCACCGCACTGCTCGGGCGCAACGGCGCGGGCAAGAGCACGCTGCTCAAGGTGCTCGCGGGCGACTTGTCGACGGGCGGCGGCGCGCGCGGCGCGACCGTGCGCGGCGACGTCACGCTGAACGGCGAGCCGCTTGGCCGGATCGACGCCCCGCGTCTCGCGCGGCTGCGCGCCGTGCTTCCGCAAGCGTCGCAGCCCGCGTTTGCGTTCAGCGCGCTCGACGTCGTGCTGCTCGGCCGCTATCCGCACACGCGCCGCACCGGCGCGCCCGCGCGCGAGGACAACGAGATCGCGTCACAGGCGCTCGCGCTGGCGGGCGCTTCGGCGCTCGACGCGCGCGACGTGACGACGCTGTCGGGCGGCGAGCACGCGCGCGTGCAGTTCGCGCGCGTGCTCGCGCAGCTCTGGCCGTCCGGCGACACGGCGCGCGCGCCGCGCTACCTGCTGCTCGACGAACCGACCGCCGCGCTCGATCTCGCGCACCAGCATCAATTGCTCGACACGGTCCGACGCCTGTCGCGCGACTGGAACATCGGCGTGCTGACGATCGTCCACGATCCGAATCTCGCCGCGCGCCACGCGGATCGCATCGCGATGCTCGCGGACGGCGCGATCGTCGCCGACGGCGCGCCCGCCGACGTATTGCGCCCCGATGCGATCGAGCGTTGCTACGGCTTTCGCGTGCGCCTCGTCGACGCGGGCGACGGCGTCGCGCCCGTCATCGTGCCTGCATGAGCGGGCCGCGCGCATGCGGCGCGGGCCTCAGCCCGCGTCCGCCGCGTGAAACGCCTTCAGCCGCCAGCCGCGGCGCACGGCGAGCATCCGCACCGAGAATCCCGCGATCAGCGCGACGACGGTCGCGACGCCTTGCGCGACGCCGATCGTCGTCATGCCGACATACAGCCCGCCCGTCAGCAACGCGATGCTCGCGTACAGCTCCTTGCGCAGCACGAGCGGCATCTCGTTGCAGAGCAGGTCGCGCAGCATCCCGCCGCAAACGCCGGTGATCGCGCCCGCGAGCACGATCACGACCGGGCTGTCGTTGACGGTCGCCGCCACGTCGCAGCCGATGATCGAGAACGCCGCGAGCCCGAGCGCGTCGACCGTGGTGAACAGCGATTTCAGCCGCGCGACGTGCGTCGCCGTCATCGATGCGAAGGTCGCCGCCGCGAGCGTCAGCAGCAGGTATTCGGGATGCGCGACCCAGGTGAGCGGATAACGGCCGAGCAGCACGTCGCGCACGGTGCCGCCGCCCAGCGCCGTCACCGCGCCGACGAGCGCGAGGCCGAAGCGGTCCATCCCGCGCTGCATGCCCATCAGCGCGCCCGACATCGCTTCCGCGACGATCGCGATCAGGTAGAGCGTATGCATGCGTGCCCTCGCTCAGTCTTCCGTGCGGAACAGTTCGAGCACGCGCGCGCGTTCAGTCGCGTCGACGGCGGGCGGCGTCGACGCGCCCGCCAGCGCGGCGGCCGGCGCGCCGGCCGCCGCCGGCGCACGGCGCACCGCGTCGCACGCGAACGGGCTGCGAACGAACGGCGGCAGCGGCGGCGTGCACTTGCCGCTCGCGGCTTCGGCGTAGACGAAATCGCCGTCGACGAGCACGACGTCCGCGGGCGGCGTCCGGTCGATCGCCTTGCGGCCGCCGATCGCGGTCTTCATGTAGTCGACCCACACAGGCAGCGCGAGCGACGAGCCCGTCGCGCGGCCGAGGCTGCGCGGCGCGTCGTAGCCCATCCACACGACCGACACGACGCCCGACGAATAGCCGCCGAACCAGACGTCCTTCGAGCCGTTCGACGTGCCGGTCTTGCCCGCCGCGTCGGAACGATTCAGCGCGAGCGCGCGGCGCGCGGTGCCGTGACGCACGACGTCGCGCAGCATGTCGTCCATCACGAATGCGTTGCGCTCCGAAATGACGCGCACGCCGGTTGCCGGCTGCGCGTCGAACAGCACGCCGCCGTGCCGCTGCCGGACCGATTCGATCAGGCGCGGCTCCATGCGCACGCCGTCGTTCGCGAACACCGCGTACGCGCTCGCGATCTGCAGCGGCGTCGCCGCGCCCGCGCCGAGCGCGAGCGGCAGCGACGCGGGATTGCGTTGCGGCTCGAAGCCGAAGCGAGCCGCGTGCTGCTGCACGAAGTCGGGCTGCGCGGCCTGCATCAGGCTGACCGCGACGAGGTTCTTCGAGCGCATCAGCCCGCGCCGCACCGGAATGAAGCCTTCGTAGTTGTTGCCGAAATTGCGCGGCCGCCACGGGTTCGCGCCCGTCTCCTCGCGCGACAGCGTGCGTTGCGCGTCGTCGACGAGCACGCCGGGGAACATGCCCTTTTCCAGCGCGGCCGAGTAGACGAACGGCTTGAAGCTCGAGCCGGGCTGCCGGTACGCCTGCAGCGCGTGGTCGAACGAATTGCGCGCGAAATCCGCGCCGCCCGCGAGCGCGAGGATGTCGCCCGTCGCCGCGTCGACCGACACGAGCGCGCCCTCGAGCGCGTCCTTCGCGTCGCGCCGGCCGCCGCGCGTGAGGCCGCGCGCGAGCGCCGCCTCGGCCGCGCGCTGATCGCGCATCGCGATCGTCGTCGTCACGTCGAGGCCGAGCGTATACGCATCGTCATGAAAACGCTCGACCATCATCCGCCGCGCGCGCTCCGCGACGTACGGCGCGGCGACGATGCCGGGCGGCGGCGTGGTCGCGAGCGCGATCGGCGCGCCGGCGGCCTGCCGGTATGCGGCTTCGTCGAGATACCCGAGCGCGCGCATGCGGCCGAGCACGTAGTTGCGGCGCGTCGTCGCGCGCGCCGGATTGACGACCGGATTGAATGCGGACGGCGCCTTCGGCAGGCCGGCGAGCACGGCCGCCTCGCCGGGCGTGAGCGCATCGAGCGGCTTGCCGAAGTAGACCGACGCGGCGGCCGCGAATCCGTACGCGCGCTCGCCGAGATAGATCTCGTTCATGTACAGCTCGAGCAGCTTGTCCTTGCTGTACGCGCGCTCGAGCTTGTACGACATCAGGATCTCGGCGAGCTTGCGGCTCAGCACCTTGTCGCGCGTGAGAAAGAAATTGCGCGCGACTTGCATCGTGATCGTGCTGCCGCCCTGCCCCGGCTGGCCGGTGACGACGTTCGCGAACGTCGCGCGCGCGAGGCCGCCGATGTCGACCGCGCCGTGCGTGTAGAACTGCGCGTCCTCGGCGGCGAGCAGCGCGTGGCGCACGAGCGGCGGGATGCGTTCGAGCGGCACGAACTCGCGGCGCTCGACGCCGTATTCGGCGAGCAACTCGCCGTCGCGCGAAAAGATCCGCAGCGGCAGCGCCGGCCGGTAGACGGAGAGCGGCTCGACGGACGGCAACTGCGTCCAGATGCGCTGCAGCGTCCACGTGCCGACCGCGCCGCCCGCGATCGCCGCGCCGAGCACGAGGCCCGCGAGCGTGCGGAAATAGCGGCGGCGCCGCGGCGCGGGCTCCTGCGGTGGCGTCGGCGCGGCCTGCCGCGACGTGTTCGGCGTGTAATCGGTCATGTCGAAATCCTTCCTTTGCAGATGCGGCGTGCGGCGTCGTGCGAATGTTGCAGTGCACGATGCGCACGCGCGCATTGTCCGGGGAGGACACAGACATCGGTACAATATTTAGCTTAAGTTGATTACGCTAAATTTTATTTAGGAAGCCGGTTTCGCCGGCGCAACGCGATTCATAGATGACGATCGATCCGAAACAGGCGGCGGCGCTCGTCGCCGTTGCCGATACCGGCAGCTTCGAGCAGGCGGCGGCCCGGCTGCACGTGACCGCGTCGGCCGTCACGCAGCGCGTGCGCGCGCTCGAGACGAGCCTCGGCGCGCCGCTCCTGCTGCGCACGCGGCCGTGCCGGCCGACGGCCGCCGGCCAGCGCGTGCTGCAGCACCTGCGCCGCATGGCGCTGTTGCAGGCGGATCTGCAGGCCGATCTCGACGCGGAGCGCGGCTCGACGATCGCGGTTGCGATCGCGCTCAATTCGGACAGCCTCGGGTCGTGGTTCCTGCCCGCGCTGACGTCGGTGCTCGCGGGCGAGCGGATGCTGTTCGAGCTGATCGTCGAGGATCAGGATCACACGTTCGCGCTGCTCGAAAGCGGGATGGCGATCGGCTGCGTGACGACGCAGAGCAAGCCGATGCGCGGCTGCTTCGCGAAGCCGCTCGGCACGATGCGCTACCGGCTGATCGCCGCGCGGGAATTCGCCGCGCGCTGGTTTCCGCACGGCCTGACGCGCGAGAGCGCGCGCGACGCGCCCGTCGTCGCGCACGGCCGGCGCGACACGCTGCAGTCGTCGTTTCTGAGGGACAAGCTCGGCCTGCCGGACGGCGCGTTTCCGTGCCATTACGTGCCGGGCACGCACGCGCACTTCGCGGCCGTGCGGCACGGGCTCGGCTATGCGATGGTGCCCGAGCTGCTGCTCGGCCCCGGCTCGCCCGCCGAGCAAGGGCTCGTCGATCTCGCGCCCGCGCATTCGACCGACGTGTCGCTGTACTGGCACGCGTGGACGGTGCAGTCGCCGAAGATGGAATCGCTGTCGTCGCGGGTCGTCGAGGCCGCGCGGCAACTGCTCGCGCCGCCGCACGCCGCCGGGGCGACGGCCGCCGCGACCGCGCGGCCCGCGTCCGTCAGGCGCGCGAACGCGCGAAGTACGCGCTGATCGCGGCGACGGCCGTGTCGATGTCGTCGCGCGACACGTCGCAGTGCGTGACGAAGCGCGACGAATACAGCATCTGCGTGAGGATGCCGCGCTCCTTCAGCCACGCTTCGAGCGGCGCGCAATCGGCCTCGGGGATCTGCGCGAACACCATGTTCGTCGCCTGCGACAGCACCTTCACCGGCTCGATCCGCGCGAGCCCCTGCGCGAGGCGCTCGGCGTTCGCGTGATCGTCGGCGAGGCGCTCGACGTTGTGCTCGAGCGCATACAGGCACGCGGCCGCGAGCACACCCGCCTGCCGCATGCCGCCGCCGAGCACCTTGCGCCAGCGGTGCGCGCGGTCGATCAGCGCGCGGCTGCCGACGAGCACCGAGCCGACCGGCGCGCCGAGCCCCTTCGAAAAGCAGATCGAAATCGAATCGAACGGCGCGCACAGCTCGGCGATCGGGCGGCCCGACGCGACGGCCGCGTTGCACACGCGCGCGCCGTCGAGATGCGTCGAGAGCCCGCGGCTGCGCGCGAGCGCGACCGCTTCGTCGACGTAGCCCGCGGGCAACACCTTGCCGCCGATCGTGTTCTCGAGCGCGAAGAGGCGTGAGCGGGCGAAGTGATCGTCGATCGGCTTGATCGCGGCCGCGATCTTCTCGAGCGGCAGCGTGCCGTCAGCGGCGTTCTCGATCGGCTGCGGCTGGATGCTGCCGAGCACCGCCGCGCCGCCGCCTTCGTACTTGTACGTGTGCGCGGCCTGGCCGACGATGTACTCGTCGCCGCGCTCGCAATGCGACATCAGCGCGGCGAGATTGCTCTGCGTGCCGCTCGGAAAGAACAGCGCCGCCTCCTTGCCCGCGCGCTCCGCGACGGCGGCCTGCAGACGCGCGACGGTCGGATCGTCGCCCCACACGTCGTCGCCCACTTCGGCGGCCGTCATCGCGGCCAGCATCGGCGCGCTCGGGCGCGTCACGGTATCGCTGCGTAAATCGATCATCTGGGTTCCCGTCGGAGTCTCGTCGAAGAAGCGCCGGCGCTCGCGCGCGGCGATGCGATACTCCGAGTGTACGCAAATCGTCCGCGCGCCGCTGAGCGCGGCGGCGCGAAACGGCGTGCGGCGAACGAACGACCGGCGCGGCGAGGTCGGCGCGAGAGCCGGCCTTCTCGCCCGCCGAGCCGTGGCGCCGCCGCGCCCGGCGCGACCTCCGGCAGGCAGCGCATGCCGACGGCCGTAGCCGCTCAGATCCCGCCGCACGCCGCTCAGTACGCACCCGGCGGCGGTGGCGGCGGCATGCCGGGCGGCAGCGGCGGCGCGTCCGGCGCGTAGCCGCCGCCTCCGTAGCCTCCGTCGCCATAACCGCCGCGCCGCGCGCCGCCCGGCACCGGCACGCGGTCGCCCGCCGCGTACATGCATTGCATGTACGCACAGTCGTAGCGGCGCTGCACTTCGTACGCCGAGCCCTGCGCGGTGCCCGCGCCAACCACGCTGCCCGCGAGAAGGCCGGCTCCCGCGCCGAGCGCCGTGCCGAGCGCCGCGCTGCCGAGCGCGCTCGCCGTCGATGCCTGGTTCGCGCTCACGCCGCCCACCTGCCCGAACGCGAACTGCCGGCAGTTCGCGCCGTCGGCGCGCTCGCGCCGCGCCGGCCGCGCAATCGCAGCGCGGTCAATTGCCGCAGGCGCGTCAACCCGACGCGCCCCGCGCTATCACACAAAAGCGCTTCAAACTTGATACCAATCAACGATTTAAGTCGACCAACCGCGCGGCGGCGCTGGACATCTGCGACGAGTTGGCGCATTTCGCACCGCAACATGCAGCGCCATACTCCGAACCGACTCTTCAGCCGCGGCCTTGCACGCGCGGCGCAGGGGCCGCCGGCAGCCCCGCCGGCGGGTGTCGTCAGCTTCGGTCTACCCGCATGGAAACCGCTATTTCGGCCCTCGATCTGGCCCGCGTGCAGTTCGCATTCACCGTCTCCTTCCACATCGTCTTTCCCGCGCTGAGCATCGGGCTCGCGAGCTTCATCGCCGTGCTCGAATACCGATGGCTCAAGACCGGCAAGGCGTACTACAAAAACCTTTGCCTCTTCTGGTCGAAGATCTTCGCCGTCGCGTTCGGCATGGGCGTCGTGTCCGGCGTCGTGATGGCCTATCAGTTCGGCACGAACTGGTCCGGCTTCTCGAGCTTCGCCGGCTCCGTCACCGGCCCGCTGCTGATGTACGAAGTGATGACCGCATTCTTCCTCGAAGCGGGCTTCCTCGGCATCATGCTGTTCGGCTGGAACCGCGTGAGCCCGCGCGCGCACTTCGGCGCGACGCTGATGGTCGCGATCGGCACGATCATCTCGACGTTCTGGATTCTCGCGTCGAACAGCTGGATGCAGACGCCGCAGGGCTTCGAGATCGTCGACGGCCAGGTCGTGCCGACCGACTGGTTCGCGATCATCTTCAACCCGTCGTTTCCGTACCGGCTCGCGCACATGGCGCTCGCGGCGTTCATCGTCGCCGCGCTCGTCGTCGCCGCGACGGCCGCGTGGCACCTGCTGAAGGGCCGCCGCGACAAGGCCGTGAAGAAGATGTTCTCGATGTCGCTGTGGCTCTTGCTCGTGCTCGCGCCGCTGCAGGCCGTGATCGGCGACCAGCACGGCATCAACACGCTCCGCCACCAGCCCGCGAAGCTCGCCGCGATCGAGGGCCTGTGGGAAACCGAGCAGGGCGGCACCGCATTGAACCTGTTCGGCATCCCCGACATGAAGGCGGAAACGACGCGCTACGCGGTGTCGATCCCGCACCTCGGCAGCCTGATCCTCACGCATAGCTGGGACGGCGAGATCCGCGGGCTGAAGTCGTTCCCGCCCGAGGATCGCCCGAATTCGACCGTCGTGTTCTGGAGCTTCCGCGTGATGGTCGGGCTCGGCTTCGCGATGATCGGCCTCGCCGCCGCCGCGTGGCTGCTGCGCCGGCGCGGGCGCCTCTACGAAGCGAAATGGTTCCACCAGTTCGCGCTCGCGATGGGCCCGACGGGCTTCGTCTCGCTGCTCGCCGGCTGGGTGACGACCGAAGTGGGCCGCCAGCCGTGGGTCGTGTACGGCGTGATGCGCACGTCGCACGCGGTGTCGCCGCTGTCGACGCAGCAGGTCAGCGTATCGCTGATGACGTTCGTCGTCGTCTACTTCCTCGTGTTCGGCACGGGCGCGTACTACATGCTGAAGCTGATGAAGAAGGGCCCCGCGCTGCCGGGCGACACGCCCGACGACGCGCACGACGCGCGAGCCGACCGCACCGCCCGCCGCCCGCTGTCGGCCGCGAACCAGTTGATCGACGCCGCGTGAAGCCGGCGCGCCAAAAAGCCAAGCGAGGTTAGCAAATGGATGTCACCGTAATCTGGGCCGCGATCATCGCACTCGGCCTGTTCATGTACGTCGTGCTCGACGGCTTCGATCTGGGCATCGGCATCGTGTTTCCGTTCTTTCCCGCCGAAAAGGAGCGGGACCTGATGATGAACACCGTCGCGCCCGTGTGGGACGGCAACGAGACGTGGCTCGTGCTCGGCGGCGCGGGGCTCTTCGCGGTGTTCCCGATCGTCTATTCGACCGTGCTCTCGGCGCTTTATCTGCCGCTCGTGTTCATGCTCGTGTGCCTGATCTTTCGCGGCGTGTCGTTCGAGATCCGCGCGAAGGCGCGCCGCACGAAGCACCTGTGGGATCTCGCGTTCATCGGCGGCTCGACGGGCGCGACGTTCTTCCAGGGCGTGGCGCTCGGCGCGTTCCTGCAGGGCATTCCGGTCGACGGCGGCCGCTTTGCCGGCGACGCGTTCGGCTGGCTCACGCCGTTCAGCCTGCTGACGGGCTTGGGCCTCATCGCAACCTATGCGCTGCTCGGCTGTTGCTGGCTCGTCGCGAAGACGGAAGGCGATCTGCAGCGCCGCCTGCATCGCGTCGTGTGGCCGCTCACCGTCGTGCTGCTCGGCTTCATCGCGGTCGTGAGCCTGTGGACGCCGCTGCAGGACCCGAGCATCGCGCAGCGCTGGTTCGCGTCGGGCCTGTTCTGGCGCCTGCTGCCGGTGCCGTTCCTCGTCGCCGGCTGCGCGGTGCTGATGCGCCGCGCGGTGCGCGAGCGCCACGACACCGTGCCGTTCGTGCTCGCGCTCGCGCTCGTGTTCCTCGGCTACGTCGGTCTGCTCGTGAGCTTGTGGCCGTATGCGATTCCGCAAAGCGTGACGCTGTGGGAAGCCGCCGCGCCGCGTTCGAGCCAGATGTTCACGCTGATCGGCGCGGCCGTCATCATCCCGATCATCCTCGCGTACACGACGATGGGTTATTGGGTGTTCCGTGGAAAGGTGCGCCATGAAGACCAGCATTACTACCACCACTGAAGCGCACGCCGCCGCGCGCGGCACGCGGCTGCCGGGCTGGATGTGGTTCGGACTGCTGTGGATGGGCGGCGTCGCCGGCGCGGTGACGCTCGGTTATGCGTTCAAGCTGTTCATGTATGCGACGCTGTTCGCCGTGAAGTGAGCGGGAGCGGAAATGAGAGGACGCCGCGCGATGCGGCGTCGTGCGTCGTGCGTCGTGCGTCGTGCGTCGTGCATCGTGCGGCTCGTTCGGGCAGCGCGGCGGCGATGCTTGCCGTGATGCGTCGCCGCCGCACCGCGCCTCAATGCAACGCGGTGACGCCATGCAAAGCGCTTCCACAACGATGCCGCCGCGATAAGCGCGCGATAAACGCGCCGCCGCGCGATGCGCCGCGACGACCATATCGCGCAACGTCGGTGCAATCGACGATCGAAGCCGTGACATGACGATGCGGCGGGCGCGACGCGCCGGAAAATTGCGCGCCGCGTCCGCCCTATCGGCTGTCCAAGCTATGCACTCCGCCTCGCGACAATGCGCGAAAACGCGCACGCCGCGCGATCACGAACGCCGGCCGAGCGCCTCCTCGATCTTCTTGTCGGTCTTGTACTGGCTGAGCGCGTACACCGACCAGATCGCGGCGGGCAGCCAGCCGATCAACGTGATTTGCAGGATCAGGCAGATGATGCCCGCGAACGGGCGGCCGATCGTGAAGAACTGCAGCCAGGGCAGCAGCAAGGCGAGCAGAAGACGCATCGTGATTTCCTCTTGGTCGGATTGCCGATGATCGAAGTCGATCGGCGCATAGGTGGCGATTCGGCGCCGGATTTCAAGTCGCACGCGCAACGCGGTTCGCCGAATCGCCCGCCGTTCGCGCGGCCGCCCAGCGTGCGAGGCCGCCGCGCGATCGTTATAGCAGACTCGGAATTAAACGGTCCTTAAAAGGGCGCATCGCGGATCGGCGCGAGGACACGGGGCAAATCGCCCGTGTTCGGCCGGAAACGACGATCCATGGAAACCACCCGGCGCATGTCTGCCTGCGGGCCCGCGGCAATCGAATCGCGCTTATCGCCCCAAATCGGCGATCACATCGAATGTCTCGCAAACGAGCGGCATTGACGCGACAGGCTGCCGCCCTATGCGCTCACACTCCTTGCCGAAGAACCGCCAGTGCTCCACGCGCCAGCATTCGAGCGAGCGGTCGCCTTCTCCTTCTGCCGCCGCGAACTCGCCGGAGACTTTCTCGAACGGCACGATCTCGACTTTCGTCGTCCGTAGCAGCAGAACGGGACGATTGCGAAAATCCAGAACGATTTCGATGTCCCCTTCCCGCGGCAGGCGTTCGCCGTCAAATTCCCACGACCACAGCAGGCTGGACGTGCAGCGCTTCACCCTAGCCGCTATCAATGCAATGAGCATGGCGGACGACTCCTCCGAATCGCCATAGCCGCCATTTCGAACGTTGGCTCCGGACAAGTCGATTCCGCGTTCGCTTAACGCTGCAATCAACTCGGGCAGTGCGGGCGTATCGGGCATGAATGAGGCGAGACGCGATGTGGCGTCATGAATCGCATGCGATTGCATGACAGGTGCGAAACGAATGTCCGGGCCTGAGCGTTGAACCGACGTTCGGCGGACGGACCGGGCAAGCTGCGACGAGGCAACGAGGCGACGGGGCAACGAGCAAGACCCGCTGCGGAACGCTGAAAATCGGCAACACGCGCCCCCTCTTCTTTCTCGTTGCGCGATGCGAAGCGCGAGCATGGACGCGCTCGCGCGAGCGCCGGCCCTCACGCCACGAGCCGCGCCTCGACATCCGCGACCAGCCGGTCGAGCCACGCACGCAGCGCCCCGTTCGACATCGCGAGCGGCAGCGAATACGCGATGATCCGGTAGACATCGCCGCGCCGCACCTTCGACGCGCGCGCCGGATCGAGCCACGCATCGTTCGACGCGAGCAGCGCCAGCGTCTTCAGCCCGATCACGATCGGCCACAGGCAGGCGAGCCGCAAGCGCGGCGCGCGGCGCGGAATCGCGAACGTGTAATCGATGCCCGCGCGAAAATGCTCGAGCGCCCTGCGCACGAGCGCATGCATCAGCGCCCGCGCGCGCAGCGACGCGTCCGGCCGCAGCAGATCGCCCGCGCGCAAACCGTATTCGTCGAGCATCGCCTGCGGCAGGTAGCAGCGGCCGATCCGCAGATCCTTCCCGCAATCGCGCAGCACGTTGGTCATCTGCAGCGCCTTGCCGAAGCGGATTCCGCGCGCGGCCATCGTGTCCTCGCGCTCGGTCAGCAGGCCGGGCAAATGCGCGCACGTCATCTTCGTCCAGAACTCGCCGACGCAGCCGGCGACGAGATACGTGTAGCGATCGAGCTCCGGCCATTCGCGCAGCGCGGCGATCCGCCCCGACGATTCGTCCGGGAACGTGCACAGATCGAACTCCATCCCTTCGGTGAGCGTCGTCACGACGCCGCGCACCGCATCGCGATCAGGCGCGCTCAGTTGCGACAGCACCGCGAGCGCGGGGCCGAGCGATTCGAGCAGCGTCTTCTCGTCCGACTGCATCTGCTGCCCCGCGACTTCGCCCGCGATCCGCGCGAGCGCGCCCGGATCGGGCGTGCCGTTCACCTGCGCGCGCAGCGACAGCAGCAGTTCGAGCCGCTGCGCGGGCGGGATCAGCGACGTGTCGGCGATCGTGTCGGCCGCGCGCGCGAGCAGGTACGCGAGGCCGATCGGGTCGCGCATGCCTTCCGGCAGCACGCGCAGCGTCAGATAGAAGGAGCGCGAGACGCCCTTCAGCAGAGGGCCCAGCAGAAAGGCCCGGGAGGGATTGCCCATGGATCGGATCAGGTCGGTCATACGATTTGCTGCCGCATTGTATCGGCAAACGCGCGTGGCTCGCCGGGCGATTCGCGGACAGCGGGCGGTGCGTGCCGATCGGCGCGCGGTGCGTGGCTCACGGATTACGGCGCGCGGCGCGCGGCTCAGCGCTTGCGGTTCGCCGATTGCGGTTCGCCGATTGCGGTTCTCGGTTCTCGGTTATCAGTCCGTGGTTCGTGGTTCGTGGTTCGCGGTTCGCGGTTCGCGGTTCGCGGCTCGCGGTTCGCGGCTTGCCGCAGACGAACTCAGAGTCGCGGGCGTTCGACTGTCGGAAACGAATTCCGGCAGCGACGCGAAGGATAGGCCGCAGCGCCCATCGTCGCAACGACGTTCCCGCACAACGCCGCGCACGCCCGTCTGCAAGAACGCACCGGAGCCGCCACCCCGAGGCCACCCATCCGCGCCCGGAGCGCGCCGCCGCATCGCACGCGGCATCCGCGCAACGCAGCTCCCGACGAGGCCGCAATCGATATCCGCGCCGCGCGGCAATGCGTACAATCGCATCCTTTCCCGCAAGAGGTGAACGCGATGGCCATGAAGAAAACCGATCTCGAAAAAAACAAGGCGTTGAAGCTGACGCACGCGATGAAGCAGTCGACATCCGCGCGCTTCGGCAAGAGCTCCGAAGCCGCGCCCGACCGCCGCGAGCGGCGCAGGCTCGAACTGGCGCAGGGCCTGGTGCCGTTCGCCTGCAAGCTCAACATCGAACTCGTCGCGCACCTGAACGAGCGGGCCGCAGCGCATCCGGACGGGATGACCGGATTGTTGACCGAACTGTTGCAGCGCGGCCTCGACGAAACCGCGAAGTAAACGCCGCGAGCGTCGCGCGACGCGCACGGTGACGTCATGCAGGGCCCGCGGCGCATTTTCGACCTATGCTGAAAACGCAGCTCCGCATCCTTGCTCTCGTCGAATCCTCTAATACAGGAGTGCCGTGATGAATCCACCCGTCCTGCGCGTTGCCCGACCGACCAACGACATCGACTCGCTCGTCCGCTTCTACACAAAGGCGCTCGGCTTCGACGTCGTCGCCCGCTTCGAGAATCACGAAGGCTTCGACGGCGCGATCGTCGGCCGCGCCGGCTATCCGTGGCAAATCGAATTCACGCATCAGCATGGCGTGACGGTTGCGCGCGCACCGACTGCCGAGCATCTGCTCGTCTTCTATCTGCCCGATCGCGGCGCATGGACCGAGGCCGTCGAGCGCATGCGTGCATACGGCGCCGTGCCGCTCCCTTCGGAAAATCCGTACTGGGATCGCGAAGGCGTGACGTTTGAAGATCCGGACGGCTACCGGATCGTCCTGCAAAACTCGCAGCCGAGCTGAGCGCTCGCGCGCGATCGCGTTTGCGCGCGGCGCGCGTTGCGTCGTGCGATGCGCCGGGCATCGTGCTGCGCGACATCGGCGCAAGAGGCGCGACGCGCAACATGCGATCGTTGCGCACGCATCCATCCCGGTGACATAGTTCGCCGTTCGCCGTCTGCGACGGATGCGACGGATGCGACGGATGCGCCGGCCGCGCGCCGCTTCGCCGCAATGCCGTGCATTCCCGATCGGCTCCGATGCAATGACCTCGACGGACAACGCGCCGAAAGCGCCTCGCGACACGAGGTTTCGCATGCGTCGCGGCGCATCCGCCGCGATCGATCAAGCATCCTTCGCAATCGATCGCTCGTCCGATCCCTGACGACGCCCGGCGCGAGCCGCATCCGTCGGGCGCTGAACGGCGGCCCGCTCGTCGCAAAGAGCGGGCGTGCGCGACGCGATCTCCCCGGGCACATCGGCCCGCGCGCTCGAATGCGCCGCCGCGCCCCATTGCACCGATCCCGAACGCCCTCCCGGCCGCCGATGCGCCGCCCGCCCGGAAACAAATTCTCACAACTTCGCCGCCCTGCCCGTCTCGCTTGCGCCGCGCGTCGTGCCGCGCGTCGACAGACAAACGAAAGCGGCGCGTCACGACACGTTCGCAATCCGCGTGCAGATTGCAGCCCCGGGTGTGGGTATGCCAGTCCTAACGACGAGGTCAACGATGAAACTCAACAGTAAGTCCTTCGAAATCGGCGCGTGGCTCGGCGCCGGCGCGCTCGCGTTCGCGAGCGCGGCTTCGGCCGCCACCGCGCAGGATCGTGATCACGATCGCCGCCCTCTCGACGCGAAGCACGTGCTGCTCGTCAGCGTCGACGGCCTGCACGAGCAGGACCTCGCGCGCTGCGTCGGCGCGAACACGTGCCCGAACCTCGCGCTGCTCGCGAAATCGGGCGTCACGTACACGAACGCGCACACGCCGGGCCTGTCGGATTCGTTCCCGGGCCTCGCCGCGCTCGTGACGGGCGGCTCGCCGAAGAGCGCGGGCCTCTTCTACGACGTGTCGTACGACCGCACGCTGTACGCGCCGTCGGATACGACGTGCTCGGGCAAGCAAGGCTGGAACGTCGTGTTCGACGAGACCACCGGCATCGACGCGCAGAACGGCGGCGCGCTCACGCATCTCGACGGCGGCGGCGCATTCAACCCGCAGGCGATCCCGCATGCGCGCGTGAACGGCCAGTGCGTGAGCGTCTACCCGCACAATTACGTGAAGACGAACACGCTGTTCGAAGTCGTCAAGGAGCACATCCGCGGCTCGCACACCGCTTGGGCGGACAAGCACGCGTGGGGCTACGACTGGGTGAACGGCCCGTCGGGCAAGGGCGTCGACGACCTCGCGCGCACCGAGATCAACTCGATCGATCCGGCGACGAACAGCAACTACACCGACATCTACACGCACACCGAGAAGTTCGACAACTATCACGTGCAGGCGATCGTCAACCAGATCGACGGCAAGAACTCCACGGGCACCGCGGCCGCGCCCGTGCCGACCGTGTTCGGCACGAACTTCCAGACGCTGTCGGTCGCGCAGAAGGCGACCGTCGCATCGGGCGGCGGCTATCTCGACGCGAGCTTCACGCCGGGGCCGGATGTCGCGAACGCGATCGCGTACGTCGACGGCTCGCTCGGCCGCATCGTCTCCGAGCTCAAGCAGCGCGGCCTGTACGATTCGACCGTCGTGATCGTCACCGCGAAGCACGGCCAGTCGCCGGCCGATCACACGAAGCTCGTGAAGAACGGCGACACGCTGACGGCGCTCCTCGAGGCGAACAACTTCCTCGACCCGAACGGCAACTTCGGCCAGAACAACACGGCGTCGGGCAACCTGAACGACGGCACGGGCCTCGTCGGCACGGGCTTCGTGCAGACCGACGACGTCGGCCTCGTCTGGCTGCGCGACCAGAGCCAGTTGAACGCGGTCGTCGCGAAGCTGAAGGCGAACCTCGGCTGCAACGCGCCGGGGATCTGCGCGGACGGCCCGCAAGCGTACATCCTGTCCGGCGCGAGCGTCGCCGAGCGCTTCGGCAATCCGGCGCAGGGCCGCACGCCCGACATCGTCGTGCAGCCGAACCCGGGCGTGATCTACACGTCGAGCAAGAAGAAGGATGAAGAGCACGGCGGCAACGCGCCGGACGACAGCCATCTCGGCCTCGTCGTGTCGTACGCGGGCTTCCATCAGGGCCGCACGATCGACGCGCCGGTGCTGACGACGCAAGTCGCGCCGACGATCCTGCGCTCGCTCGGCCTCGAGCCGCGCCTGCTGCACGCGGTCGCGCTCGAAGGCACGCGCGTGCTGCCGGGCCTCGGCCTCGATCGCTGACAGCGCGGAGCGGCGCGGGCGCGCCGGCCGCCGCCGCAGGCGGCCGGCGCGCCCGCCCGATCCGAACCACCCGGTTCGTTTAATCCGAACACCGCGCTGCGCACATCAGCGCGTCCGCCGCCCGCCCACTGCGGCGGCTTGCCGCCCGACGCCCGCCGCGACGCCCGCACGTCCGGCCCGCCGGGCGATTTTTTTTTCGAGGTTGGCTGCGGACTATTGTCATGCGATAAGAAGATCGTCCTTATCCGGAGCATCACGATGGCCACGCTGGAAGCCTTCCGATGCGTGCTCGACGACGCGCGCACGCCCGAGATCATTCGTCATCACATCATCGACGCGCTGCAGTACGCGCTGCGCAACTACGGTCAGGTGTTCACCGCGAAGGAAGTCGAGTGGCTGACCGAATGGGACGATCCGCGCATTCCGCTCGCCGCGCGCAAGGAGCGCGACAAGCGAGATCCGGTCGCGGCGACGCGCTGACGCGGCGCGCCCGCCGCGCGCGAGCACGGCGACAACAAAAAAGGCGGCGCGCACCGAGCCGCACCGCCTTCGTCGAATCGACGCCGCCCGCGCGCATCGCGCCGGCGTCGCGCGCCGTCACTTCAGGCCGAAATCGACGCGCGTCGTCGCCCCCTTGTCCTCGATGCCCTTCGCGTCGAGCTTCGGTGCGACGATGAACATCCGGCTCGAATCGACCTTGCCCTCCAGATACTGGCGAACCGCCTCCGCGCGGTCCTGCGCGAGCGTGCGCAGGCTCGAATCGTCGACGCTCGCGTGATCCGCGAGCGCCTTTTTCATGTCGTCGTCGGGCAGCGTCTTCGTCAAGCCGATCATGTTGCGCGGCTTCTTGAAGTCGGCGGCCTTGTAGGCCTTCGTCAGGTACTTCGTGTATTCCGCGGGATCGACCTTCACCGCCCTCGGATCGACGCTCTCGCCCTGGCCGACCACGTCCCTCAGCTTCTGCTGCCTGACGAGCCGCTCGACGTACGCGGCGCGCAGGCCGGGCAGATCCTTGTCCGGATCGACGCGGCCGATCAGGTCGAGGCGGATCGAGGGCTTCTCGGCGAGCATCTTCGAGATCGTGTCGAGCTTCTTCTGCGACGCGTCGGACAGCGTCGCCAGGCCCGGCTCGAACTCGACGTAGCCGAGCTCCTCGCCGTCGCCGCCGAACGCGTGCGCGAGCAGCGTGAACGGCGACGTGACGGCCTTCGCGATCAGGTTCAGCACCGCGCGCCAGATCAGGCTGCCGACGCTGAACTCCGGGTTCGACAACGATCCGGACACCGGAACGTTCACGTCGATCTCGCCGCGCGAGTTCTTCAGGAGCGCGATCGCGAGCCGCACGGGCAGCTTCGTCGCCGTGTCGTTCTCGACGTGCTCGCCGAACGTCAGCTGATCGATGAAGATGTGGTTGTTCGCGCTCAGCTGATCGTTGTCGAGCTTGTAGTGCAGATCGACGTTCAGCTTGCCCTTCGTGATCGGATAGCCCGCGTACTTCGCCGAGTACGGCGTGAGGTTGGTCAGCTCGATGTCGTGCGCGGTCGCGGTCAGGTCGAGCGCCGGCTTCTCGATCAGCGGATTCACCGTCCCCTTGATCGTGATCGGGCCGTTCGCCGCCAGATTCGCGGCGATGTCGACGGGCGCGGGCGTCGTCGAATCGGTGCCGAACGCACCGACCGTGCCCTTGATCGCGACGAGGTTCGCCGTGTAGTTCGGCTTGATGAAGTTATCGGTGTACGTGACGCGGCCGCTTTGCAACAGCAGTTGGCCGAAATGCAGCCGCACCGGATGCTGCGGCGGCGCGGCCGCGCGCACGACGGCGGTGCCCGACGCGGGCGCTGCCGCGGCGGCCGACGCGCCCGCGGCCGGTGCGGCCGGCGCCGATGCGGCCGCCGACGCGAGCATCGGCGCCGACGCCGGCTCGAGCGCCGACGCCGCGACGGCCGCCTTCGCTTCCGGCGCCGCCTGCGGCGTGAGCGGCACCGGCTCCTTGCCGCTCGCGTCACGCGTGAGCGACTGCGCGGGCCCGCTTTCCTTCGCGACGACCTCGCGCAGGTTCAGCTTGCCTTGCGCGTCGAGCAGCACGCGGCCGTAAAAGTTCGAGAACGTCACGCGCGACGCCTCGACGTCGGTGCCGCGCACGTCGTCGTAGTTCGCCTTCAGGTTCGCGAGCGCGAGCGAGCGCCAGCCGGCGAACGGATCGGACGTCACCTTGTCGAGCATCCGCACGTCGACGAGCGCCGCGTCGCCGCGATACGACGCCTTCATCGACTGCTTCGCCTGCTCGACGCTCAAATCGCCCTTCGCGTTCAGGAGCGCGCTCGCGACCGTCGCGTTCAGCATGCTGCCGAAGTACGGCTCGAACGCGGCCGCGTCGAGCCGGTTGCCGTTCAGCTTCAGGCCGACCTTCAGCGGCGAGCCCGTCACGTTGCCCGACACGTCGAGCGAGCCCTTGCGGTTCAGCGTCGTCGTCAGCCTGACGGGCAGCGGCTTCGACAAGTCCTCGCTGATCTGCTTGACGTTCAGCGCGAGCGGCGCGAACGCGAGCTTCACGGGGCGCGGCGTCGAGCGGTCGGTGAAGTTCGCCTTCGCGTCCTTCACGTTCAGCTCGTCGATCCGGTAGCGCCACGCGGGCGCGGCGGGCTGCGCGCCGCGCGCGGCGGCACGCGCGCCCGCCGCCTTGCCGCTTTCGCCCGCGAGCGACGCGAGATCGATCTGGCCGTTCTGCAGGCGCGCGACGTCGAGCGCGAGGCCCGTCGCGTCGACGCTCGCGATCTCGGCGGTGCGCGCGGCCAGGTCGATCTTCGTCACCTTCACGCTGGCTTCGGGCAACGCGACGGCCGGCGTCTTCGCGTTCGGCAGCGCGATCTTCAGCGACTTCAGGCCGAGCTCGCTGTCGCTCACCTGCGCGTCGAGCGGCGTCTTCGACCAGTCCGCCTTCGCGTTGATCGACGTGCTGAGCGCGCCGTCGAGCACGCGTGCGGACGTCGCGCCGGCGAGGTACGGCTGCACCACCGGCAGCGCGAGCGCGTCGACGACGAGCTTCGTGTCGGCCTGCCGCGCGGCGAGGCTGAACGCGCCTTCGGCCTTCAGCGAGCCGCCGCTCGCGACGTCGGTCGCGAGCGTGTAGCGCGCGGGCGTCTTGCCCGCCAGCGTGAAATCGGCGAGCGTCGTCGCGACGTGCGTGAGCGAGATCGCGGCGGGCGTCGCGAGCGACGCGTCGTTCAGGTTCAACTGGCCGTCGTTGATCGCGAAGCGCTTGATCGTCAGGTCGAGCGGCTGCGCCTTTTCCTTGTCGGCGCTCGCCGCGCTCGACGCGGCCGGACCCGGCGCGGCGGCCGATGCAGCCACGCCGGATGCGGACGACGCCGAAGCGGCCGGGTCGGACGAAGCTGAAGCCGCCGCTGAAACTGAAGCCACTGCCGATGCCGAAGCCGATGCCGATGCCGATGCCGCCGCGGATTTTGCCGCAGCCGCCGACGACGAGGCAGCGGCGGCGCTCGCCGCGGCCGGCGCGCCCGCCGGGCCGCCCGCCAGCTTCATCACGTTCAGCGCGCCCGCCTTGTCGCGCGCGAGCGACACCACCGGCTGATCGATCCGGATGTCGTCGAAATGCAGCACGTTGCGCAGCGGCTCGAGCTGCGCGGCCGCCACGTGCACCGCATGCGCGGCGAAGAGCGGCTCGTTCGCGGGGCTCGTCACCTGCGCGTCGTTCAGATCGACCGTGCCCGACACGCGCAGCGACGGCGTCTCGCCCGCCATCGAGAAATTGACGTCGAGGTCGCTCGACAGCTTGCCCGAGCGCACGTCGACGGGCAGCTTCGTCGGCGCATAGGACAGCAGCCGCGGCACGTCGAGGCCGTCGAACTTCAGGTTGATCGACGATTCGCGCGACTGCGCGAACGGCTTCGTCTTGCCGTCGAGCGCGATCGGGCTGCCGTCGAGGCGCGCGCGCAGCTTCGGCTCGACGAAGATGCCGGTCTTCGACGGCAGCGTCGCGATGAACGGCACGCCGAGCGACCATTGGTCGACGACGTGCTTCGCGTTCAGCACCCGGTCGTCGAAATCGATGCGGCCGTCGTTGACCTGGATGTTCGACACCGAGAAGCGCGCCGGCTTCGTCGACGGCTGTGGCGAAGGCTTCGAGAACTTGTCGACCAGATCGGTGAAGTTGAAGCGCTGCGCGTCGTAGCGAACGATCCGCAGGCGCGGCTGATCGAGCCGCACTTCGTCGACGATCGGCGCGAGGCGCGCGAGCGAGGACCACGACGCGCGCACGACGAGCTTGCCGATGTCGACGAAATCGCCCTGCCCGCCGCGCTCGCCGACATGGACGCCGTCGGCCTCGAGCCGCAGCGTGTAAGGATTGAATGCAATGCGCGCGATCGTCGCGGGACGGTCGAGCTGCTGGCTCAGTTGCTGCTCGGCGACGTGCCGGATCAGCGGCGGCGCCGCGAAGAAGCCCAGCAGCCCGAACACGGCGAGAAAAATCAGCACGCCGATGCCGGCGCGCTTCGCGCGACGCGACCGGGCGGCCGCGCCGAGCTTCTGCAAGGTCGATTGGACGGTTTCTTTGTTGAATGCCATTACTGAATCGCCGTGGGAACGGCAGCGAGGAAATCGGGACGGGAGCGTCCGGCTTTCGCCAGTATAGGCGCTGCGCCTTTCGCGACGCAGCGTGGGAGACGGGCGTCGGCGCGCGCAGCGCCCGGCCTTATGACCGGACGGCGAGCGCGAACGTTCACTTGCGAACGACGGCGGGCGGCTGCCAGGTGCCGTCGGCGGCTTGCCGCTTCGGCGCGTAGAGCCGCAGCGCGAGCGCGAAATCGGCGCGCGGCGCGGGCAGCCAGTTCGACGCGTAGCCCTTGCCGGGCGGCGTCGCGGACACGACGATCTCGAGCGAGCCGTCGCGGTTGCGGCGCAGCCGGTCGCGCTCGCCGATCGAGCGGCGCGCGCGGCCGAGATCGGGCAGCGCGCCGTCCGGCGTGTACGGCGTGAGCGACCAGAATGCGCGCGCGGGCGGCAACGCGTTCGGCGCGAAGCGGATCACATAGCGATTCGCGCCGTTGAGCGGCCGGCCCGCGCTGTCGGTCTTCACGACGGCGACGGTTTCGTCGTCGCGCGTCGCCGCGCCGAATTGGGTCGACGCCGCGTACGCGCGCAGCGCGTAGTCCTGGCCGTAGCGGCCGGCGCTGTCGCCGAGCCAGTTCCAGCCGTTCGCGGCCAGCACGTTCGGCGGCAGCGCGGCGAGCCGCTCGCGCGCCTCGGCCGCGCCGTTCTCCGCGCCGATCAGCTTGTCGCCCTTCCATTGCACGGGCGCGCCCGCCGTCACTCCGATGTCGGCGAGGATTTCCTGCGCGTGCGCGTCGGCGGCGGGCGGCGGGTTGTCCTGCAACGCGCGCGCGACGCGCGAGAAGAACGCGGGCGGATCGAGCGCCGCGACCCGCGCAACGGGCGAAGCGGCCTCCGACGCCGGATCGGCGGACGCCGCGCCCGCGTGCACCGCGCGCGACGCGCCGCGCGCATCGCCCGTGTAGACGGACAGCGGCACGACGCGGATCGCGCGCTGCAGCTTCTTGACGGCGGTGAGATCGCGCCCGCCGCTCGTCTGAATCCGCACGTCGAGCCAGGCGTTGCGCGCGGGCACGTCGACGCGCGTGACGCCTTCGGGCAGCGCGCCTTCCCAGCCGGCGCCGACGAACGCGACCGCGCGCGCGCGGCTCACGCCCGAGCGCGGATTCGCCGACGGGCCGGTCGACCACAGCACGTTGGTCCACATGTCGAGCGCGCGGGCGTCGAAATAGCGGCCGCGCGTGTCGGGCAGCACGACGACGACCGGTTCGTCGGCGACGTCGAGCCAGGCGGACGAATCGAGCAGGTCGACGCTCGCGAGCGGCGGATTCGCCGAGCCCGGCGCGGGCAGCGCCTGCGCGTGGCGCAGCGTGTTGACGGGCGTGCCGCCCGGCGCGCCGTCGGCCGTCGCGGCCTCCTTCGCGGCGTCCATCAGCACGAGCGGGTAAGCGTAGATATAGGAATCCGCGACCTCGCTGCGCATCCAGCCCGTCTTGCGCTGGATCGCCTCGGGCGTCGACGTGCAGGCGGCGAGCAGCGCCAGCGCGGCAAGCGACGCGCAAGCGCGCCGCAGAGAAACAGCGGATTCTCGTCGGTTTGTTGTCATTCGGTGGCACGGCGAACGCGCGGCAGGGCCGCGCGTGTTGATCGGCGGCCGGCGCGTAGGGCGCGGTGGTTTCCTCGTAGCGTGCGTGCCGGCCGGCTGTTGCTTGATCAGCTCTTTATTTTTTGATCGGCAGTATCGTACTCTCGTCGCACCGGCAAAAACAATGCCTGATCGCACAATAGGGCGATTCGGCGCGGCGCGAGACGGGGCGCGGCGCGATGGCGGCACGGTTGCGGCGGCGCGTGGTCACTATTTGGGATTGCGGCAGCGGAAAGCGGATGGGCGGCGGCGCGTTGCGGCCGACGATCAACGATGGGCGGCGGCGCATCGCGGTTCGGGTGGAATCGGCCGCCCATGCGCCGCAAGTCGAATGCCCGAATGACGTGAGCCTCGCATGCGCGCCGGTCCGTGCGCGCCGGCCGCGCACGCGGCTAGCCGCGCCGCTCGGCGAGCCGGCCTCGCTCGAGCATGAAGCGCCGCACGACCTTGACCGTCGGCGCCTGCGCGAACGGCGCGCCCTCCGGGCGGTCCAGATATTCGACGACGACGAGCGCGCCGCCCGTCGCCGCGCGCTCGATCGACACCGACACCGGCGTCAGCCGATCGCCGAGCAGCACGGCCGGCGCGCCGCCGCCGTCCGGCTGCGCGGTCGCGACATACAGGAATCGGCCGCTGCCGCCCGGATCGTCGCTCAACAGGACGGCCGTCACCGCGCGGCCGGCGATCGTCGCCGGTGCGCTCTGCGCGACGAGTGCCGTTACACGTTTCGTCGCCGAGCCCGGCGCGGCCGCCTGCACCGATTCGCCGCGCGTCAGCTTGACGGATTCGCCGTCGATCACGTAAGTCGCGTCGGCGGCGCCGGGCGGCGACGCGTTCGCGCCCGTCATTCGCAGCACGAGCCGCTCGCCGGCGACATCGCGCAACGCGGCGATGCGCGCCGTGTACGCGCTCGTCAGGCAATCGGTCCGCACGCCGCATGCGTCGCGCACGCGCCGCCGCCAATGCTCCTGCTCGTCGCGCAGCGCGTCGCGGAACTCGCGGTACGCCATTCCCTCGTCGGCCGGACGTGCGTTGCGCAGGATCTCGTAGTACGCGTCCATGCGGACGTCCAGCTCGCCGAGCGCGGGCGTCTTGCAGATCGCGCGTTCGGCGGCGCTCGCGGCGCGCGCGCAGTCGAAGCTCGCGGCGCGCGCGAACGGCGCGCCGAACGTCAGCGCGACGCCGAGCGCCGCGGCCATCAGTCGTGTCGTATTCGTCGACATGGTTCCTCCTTGCGGTGCTTCGATTCGGCGATGCGGCGAACGTTCGCGAGGTGCGCTTCGGTGGCGGTGGCGGTGGCGGTGGCAGCGGCAGCGGCAGCGGCAGCGGCAGCGGCAGCGGCAGCGGCAGCGGCAGCGGCTAGCAATGGTAGCGGTAGTGATGACGGATATAGCGGTGGTGGCGACAACGGCAGCGAGCGGGTGCGTCGGGGAAATTTGGCGCGGTTGGCGGTTGGCATTCAGCACGTTGGGCGAATTAGGCACATTGGGAGCGGTGGGCACGCAAGGGGCAGTGGCAGTAGGCAGTAGGCAGTCGGCGGTTGGCGGTTGGCGGTTGGCGGTTGGCGGTTGGCGGTTGGCGGTTGGCGGTTGGCGGTTGGCGGTTGGCGGTTGCAGGCAGCAAGACCCAAGCCGAATGTCCCGACCGTCCCCGTGCCTCCGCCGATACGCGGCCAAACGCCGCGGCGTCGCTCAAGGCCACCGCGCCGCGCCCGCCGCCCGAACGTCCGCCGCAGCGCCGCGCGGCGGTCCTCGGCCGAGATCGCCCCGCTCCGCCCGCCTCCGCGCGACCGTCATCGGCCCGCCACCGCACGCTTGACCTTCCCATCATGGGAAAGTTGATACTTCGGGTCATCGGCGGCATCGTCCGCCTCATCGAATCGGATGGCAGATGACAAACCTGCTCGTTCCCGCCCCATCGGTCACGACGACGCTGTTCGTCGAAGGCATGCATTGCGGCGGCTGCACGGCGCGCGTCGAGAAGGCGCTCGCCCGGGTGCCGGGCGTGACCGGCGCGACCGTGGACCTCGACGCCGGCACGGCGACCGTCGACGCGACGCCCGCCGTCGACGCGCCCCGCCTCATCGACGCGCTCGGCGCCGCCGGATACCGCGCGACGGTCGCAACGCCCCCCGCCGCGCGCCGGGATGCGGATACGCAACGCGAAGGCGCGCAAGCAGGCGACGGCGACGCCATCGCGACGTGCGCGGCGACCGTGACGCTGACCGTCGGCGGGATGACTTGCGGCGGCTGCGCGCGACGCGTCGAGCAGGCGCTCCGGAAAGTGCGCGGCGTAACGGCCGTGACGGCGGATCTCGCGACGGCGCGCGCGACGGTCGGCATCGCGCGCGACGCCGATCCGCGAACGCTCGTCGCGGCCGTCGAGCAGGCCGGGTATCGCGCCGACGTGGTGCGCAACGCGCATGCGGAGGCTTCGCCGACGCCGCCCGCATGCTTGCTCGACGACGCGGCGCACTCGCCCGCGTCGCCCACGGCGCTCGCAACCGACGAAACGACTGCAACCGTCGCTCCCGCGACGCACGGCGCGGCGGCCAAGACGTTCGAATTCGACATCGACGGCATGACGTGCGCGTCATGCGCCGGCCGCGTCGAAAAAGCGCTGTCGCACATTCCCGGCGTCACCCGCGCGACGGTCAACCTCGCCACCGAGAAAGCGACGGTCGACGCCGACGCGCATCTCGACGCCGCTCAGCTCGTCGACGCGGTAAAGCGAGCGGGCTATCGCGCATCGCCGGTGAGCGCCGCGCCCGCGGCCTCCGCCGCAGCCGCACCGGCTGCACCGGCCGCCCCGACCCGCCCCGCGCCGCCCGCCGCCGAAGACCGCAAGCGCGCCGAGGCGCACCGCGAGCGCGCGCTCGTGATCGCATCCGCCGTGCTGACCGCGCCGCTCGCGCTGCCGATGTTCGCCGCGCCGTTCGGCATCGACGCCGCGCTGCCCGCCTGGCTGCAGCTCGTGCTCGCGTCGATCGTGCAGTTCGGCTTCGGCGCGCGCTTCTACCGCGCCGCGTGGCACGCGCTCAAGGCACGCGCGGGCAACATGGACCTGCTCGTCGCGCTCGGCACGTCAGCCGCGTATGGCCTGAGCATCTGGCTGATGCTGCGCGATCCCGGCCACACCGCGCATCTGTATTTCGAGGCGTCCGCGGTGATCGTCACGCTCGTGCGCTTCGGCAAATGGCTCGAAGCGCGCGCGAAGCGGCAGACCACCGATGCGATCCGCGCGCTCAACGCGCTGCGCCCCGATCGCGCGCGCATCGTCGAGCGCGGCGTCGAGCGCGACGTCCCGCTCGCGCAGGTGCGCATCGGCACCGTCGTGCGCGTGCTGCCGGGCGAGCGCGTGCCTGTCGACGGCCGGATCGAAGCGGGCATCACGCACGTCGACGAATCGCTGATCACCGGCGAGAGCCTGCCCGTGCCGAAGGAGCCGGGCGACCGCGTGACCGCCGGCTCGATCAACGGCGAAGGCGCGCTCACCGTCGCGACGACCGCGATCGGCGCCGAAACGACGCTCGCGCGCATCATCCGCCTCGTCGAATCCGCGCAGGCCGAGAAAGCGCCGATCCAGCGCCTCGTCGATCGCGTGAGCGCGGTGTTCGTGCCCGCGATCGTCGCGATCGCGCTCGTCACGTTCGCCGGCTGGCTCGTCGCGGGCGCGGGCGTCGAGACGGCGATCCTCAACGCGGTCGCGGTGCTCGTGATCGCGTGCCCGTGCGCGCTCGGCCTCGCGACGCCCGCCGCGATCATGGCGGGCACGGGCGTCGCCGCGCGGCACGGCGTGCTGATCAAGGATGCGCAGGCGCTCGAGCTCGCGCAGCGTGCGAGCATCGTCGCATTCGACAAGACGGGCACGCTGACGGAAGGCAAGCCGACCGTCACCGCGTTCGACGCGATCGGCGTTGCGCGCGCCGACGCGCTCGCACTCGCGGCCGCCGTCCAGCGCGACAGCGCGCATCCGCTCGCCCGCGCGGTCGTCGCCGCGTTCGACGCCGACGCCGACGCGCGCCGCTCGCCTCTCGCCGCCGCGCGTACCGACACGCCGCGCGCGGTCGCGGGGCGCGGCGTCGAGGCGCACGTCGACGGCCGCCTGCTCGCGCTCGGCAGCACGCGCTGGCGCGACGAGCTCGGCATCGCCGTGCCCGCCGACGTCGCGCGCCGCGCAGCGGAGCTCGAAGCGGCGGGCAACACGGTGTCGTGGCTGATGCGCGCCGATGCGCCGCGCGAGGCGCTCGCGCTCGTCGCGTTCGGCGACACGGTGAAGCCGCACGCGCGCCGCGCGATCGAACGGCTCGCGGCGCGCGGCATCAGGAGCGCGCTCGTGACGGGCGACAACCGGGGCAGCGCGGCGGCCGTCGCGGCGGCACTCGGCATCGACGAAGTCCACGCGCAAGTGCTGCCGGACGACAAGGCGCGCGTCGTCGCGCAGATGAAGGCGACGGCGGGCGACGGCGTCGTCGCGATGGTCGGCGACGGCATCAACGACGCGCCCGCGCTCGCTGCCGCCGACGTCGGCATCGCGATGGCGACGGGCACCGACGTTGCGATGCACACGGCGGGCGTCACGTTGATGCGCGGCGATCCGGCGCTCGTCGCGGATGCGGTCGACATCTCGCGCCGCACGTATCGGAAGATCCAGCAGAACCTGTTCTGGGCGTTCGTCTACAACCTGGTCGGGATTCCGCTCGCGGCGCTCGGCTGGCTGAATCCGATGATCGCCGGCGCGGCGATGGCGTTCTCGAGCGTGAGCGTCGTGACGAACGCGCTGCTGCTGCGGCGCTGGAAAGGCGACGCGCGCTGAGAGCCCGTTTGGAAATGCAAATTTCCGCCCTCGTAGCCACACTGATGTAGAGCGCTGCCTTGAAAGTAGCCCGTCGGCAAGGAATGCAGGCGTGGACCAGATGAGCTGGAATTCGCCGTTTCATCAATTTTCAAACGGGCTCTGAGCGTGAAGAGGCGCGATCCGCGCGTGAAGCGAGAGGCGCGGTTGAGCGGTTCTGCACTTTTGCGTTTGAACGTTTCAGCGGTCAGCGGTCAGCGGTCGGCGGTCGGCGGTCGGCGGTCGGCGGTCGGCGGTCGGCGGTCGGCGCTCAGCGCTCAGCGCTCAGCACTCCGCATTCGACGTCAGCGCACCGCACACCGCTCGCCACGACCGCTCGCGACAAATCGCGACACGCCCGCGTGCGCGGCTGCGCTAGACTTCATCCATCGATAGAACGACGGCGACGGACGAACGCACCGCGCATCACGCAGCATGACCTTATCCCCTACCCACCGCAACGCCAAGCACGCGCCGGCGATCGCGACGACCTCGCGATCGCGCCGCGCCGCAAGCCATCTGCTCGCCGTGCTCGTCCTCGCGCTGGCCGGCACTCAATACGCGTACGCCGAAATCCGCTGCGGCTGGCTCCAGAACCCGACGCCCGCGAACTGGTGGCTCGACGACCGCACCGGCTCATGGACGCTCGGCACGATGGGCGGCCCCGAAGCCGAAGGAATGGATTTGATTCCCGACATGGCGGGCAAGCAGTACGTCGAGACCAACGGCCCGCACGGCTATGCATGCGCGTGCCTCACCGTGATCACCGACAAGCAGGAACGCCGGATCGTGAAGGTGCTGAAAGCAAAGCAACTGCCGCTCTCGAGGTGCCGGCGCGACAAGCGGCTCAAGGAGCCGGAATAAGCGCGGGAGCAGGAACGCCCGCGGCATCGCCCAGCGGCGCGCGAATATCGAAACGCACGCGGAAACGGCGCGAATCGCATCGAGGACGAAGGCCCCTCGCGCCGCCGCCCCGCGACATCGGCAACATCGGCGGCATTCGTGCGATCCGCAATCTACGATGGCGGCGCGGCGATACGCCACGCGCGACGCGCACGCGGCGGCCGCGCGACCGCCCGCTCAAAGCGGTTCGATCGACTTGACGAACGTCGTCGTCGCGGCGGCGAAGCCGAGCTCGCTGTACAGCGCGAGCGCGGCCGTGTTGTGATTGAACACCGACAAGCCGATCTCGCTCACGCGCAATTGCCGCGCATCGTCCTCGAGCGCCTGCAGCACGCGCGTCGCCCAGCCCTGGCGGCGAAAGGCGGGCTCGATTTCGAGATCGTAGATGAAGAGCGTCCGGTGCGGCCCTTCCGCGACGACGCCATACCACAGGTGGCCGAGCACGACGCCGTCGCCGGATTCGCGCAGCGTGAGCAACACCTGGTCGTCGGTGAGGAGCCCATCGGGCAGCAGCGTGTCGATGCAGGCAAGCGCGCGCTCGTCGGCTTCGTCGGGCTCGCTCTGGCCGGATTCGATCAGATCCCGCGCATAGCCGCGCGCGGCGCGTTCCCGGTATTCGCGGAATTCCGTCTGGGTCATCGGGCGCATCTGGAGCATGCCGCACCTCTTCGAAGATGCCGGTGTATCACCCAGTGTAGCGGGCGGCGGGAGATTGCGCGAATCGGAATTCGCTCGCGAGCCGCCGGATGCGTGCGTTCGCGCTGTCGGCTCGATCGTGTTCGAGCGCGTCGATTTGCGCGCTCGGTACGCGGCCGTCCGTTTCCCATTTTTGCCGAACGCGCCGGCGGCGTCTCCGCCCATCGCTTCGCGCGATCCGCGTGCCCGCCGTGCCCACGGCCACGTCCGCCCTCTTGTTTGCCGCCTCGTTCACTGCCTCGCCCGCTGTCTCGTTCGCTGCTTCGCTCGCTGCTTCGTTCGCCGTCTAGCCCCGTTCCCACGCGATCTCGCTTTTCCTCGCCCGTCCGCCCGTCCGCCGACGAAACGGCCTCGACGTCGCGAATTCAACCGTCACACCGGCAGCGTTCCACCGCGCGAATCAATCGTCGGAACAAAATCGCCGCAGCGGATACAATCCGTCGGAAACCGGGCTCCGCGCGTCGGCACGACAACGACGACATTGCACAACGCGTCCGTTTATGGAAGGCGATCGCTCACGGCGAGCGTTTTCTCGACGCTTTTTTTCCGACAGGAACATCGATGAGCGAATGTATGGAGGTGCAGCCGGCCCGCCTGAGCCGCTTCGTTCCGATAGCAGTGGTCGTCTTTCTCGGCCTGATGGCGATGGGTATGCCGCTCGGATCTGTCCCCGCATTCGTCAACGCGAAGCTCGGATACGGAATGACGGTCGTCGGGCTCGTGATGGGCGTCGAATCCGTCGCGACGCTGCTTACGCGGCACTTCGCCGGCGTCACCGCCGACCGCAAGGGCCCCAAGATCGCCGTGACGATCGGCCTGATCGGCAGCTTCGCGTCGGGCGCGTTCTACTTCGTCGGCAGCGAATTCGCGTCGACGCCGGCGCTCGGCCTCGCGCTCGTCGTCGTCGGCCGGATCGCGATGGGCTTCGCGCAGGGCCTGCTGTTCACGGGCGGCAGCACCTGGCCGATCGGCATATTCGGCGCGAGCAACGCGGGCAAGGCGCTGTCGTGGATCGGCATCGCGATGTTCGCCGGCATTTCGGCCGGGGCGGCGCTCGCCGCCGCGCTCAACGAGATGTTCGGCTTCAGGATCGTCGCGCTCGCGACCGCGGTCATTCCGTTGATCGGCCTGCTCATCGCGGTGCGGCTGCCGAACGCGCATCTTGCCGCGCCCGCCGGTCACAAGGGCAGCGCGTTGCGGACGATCCGGAAAATCTGGCGGCCCGGCCTCGTGTTCGGGCTCGCGACCGTCGGCTACGTGACCGTCACGTCGTTCGTGGCGGTCGCATACATGGAGAAGGGCTGGTCGGGCGCGGAATATGCGCTGTCCGCGTTCGGGATCGGCTACGTGAGCGCGCGGCTGCTGCTCGGCTCGAGCACGGACAGGAACAGCTCACCCGCGATGGCGGTGGGGATGTTGTCGATCGAGGCAGTCGGGCAACTGCTGATCTGGCAGTCGACGAGCCCGTCGATGTCGATGCTCGGCGCCGCGCTGAGCGGCTTCGGCGTGTCGATGATTTATCCGCTGCTCGCGCTCGTCGCGATTCGCGGTATCGCGCGGCACGACTTCGGGATGGCGATCGGCTTCTATGACGCATGCTTCGACATCGCGATCGGCCTGTCAGCGCCGCTTGCCGGCGTGGTCGCGAAATTCGCCGACACGTCGGCGGTGTTCGTCGTGGGCGTCGTGTGCAGCCTCGCCGCGATCGCGATGGCGATCAGCGTCTATCGCGGCGAGGCTGCGCTCCACCAAGGCGGCGAGTGAGCTGCAAGCGAGAAGCGGCGCGCGGCGGTTCGAACCAAGGCTGGCGCGGCCGCTGCCGCACCGTCGTCGATCGATCGTCGGCCGCATCACGGCGCGATCGGCGATGCACGCGACGAAAGGCGCCGGTCGATCGCGGCTGGCGCAAGGGCACGCTGCGCCGCCGGCTTTCGGCGCAGCGGCGGTTCGTTGAATTCGCCGTGACCGGGCGCGTCGTGCCTGCCGGCGCGGGCCGCCATTTCACCGGATGCGGCTTCTCATCCGCCGGCTGGCGAACGCGCGAACGGGCCGCGACCTCGCCGACGGCGTCAATCAGCGACGGATCAGGCCGATCTGAGCGACGTGCGACTTGCGCACCCGCTCCGATTCGGCGTGGCGGGCTTTGTACGAATAGTCGGCGTCGAGCGGCAGATGCGGCGACGCGAAAAGGTCTTCGATCTTTTGAAGCAGTGCGAAGATGAGGCTCATTTGCGACTCCTGTCAGCTAGCGTCTAGGGTTTTCCCTTAGATAAAATTCTAGGGGTTTTCCCTAGATTGCGCTAGTGCGTCGCAGCAAAATCTCTGCGGAATGTTCGTTTTCCGCACAAATGGAACCGGCGCGTCGCGTTCTCGCAACATGCGCGCGGCATCGCGCCGCATCGGCCAGCCGTCCCTTTCCAATCAGTGGCCGCGGCCTCGGTGTGGCCGCCTGGCCGGCGTCGCGACGCCGTAAGGATGGGTCGTCAAGCGTTCCAGCTGCGCGCCGAGCTCGTCCTGGCGCTGGGTCAGCGTCGCGATCGTTGCCTCCTGGGTCGCCTGAGCGGCGACGAGTCGGTCGATGCGTTGCTGCAATGCAGCATATTCATCACGCTGCCGCGATGACTGGATCGCCTGCACGATCAGCGCGGCGATCGCCGCGAGCACGACCACCGCGAGCGCGAGCAGCAGACGGTTGACCCGGCGCATCTCCGTATCGGCCGCCCGTCGCAGATCGATAGTTTCCGATTGGAGCGCGCGGACGCGGTCGGCGAGCGGACGCAACTGGGCGTCGAGGTCGAGCGGCGCGGCGGGCGCATTCGACGGCGCGGGAGCCGCGTGCGGCTCGGCCGTCTGGCGATCGGGTGCGGGAGACGCCGACGCTCCGCCAGACGCGGGCGATCCGGAATGCGCGACAGTCGCGGGGGGATGGGGCGGATTGCCGGGATTGTCGGAATTGTCGTTGCTGACGCTATTACCGACGCCGCCGGCGCCGTTCGTCGCCCCGAATGCGTACGCGGCAGGCGTCGCATTGCCGTTTGCGTGCCGCGCGTTCGACAATTGCGACAGCGCCTGTGCGTCATCCGACGCGGCGGCGTCGCTGCGCGCCGCGGCGCTTGCCGTTCGAATCGCAACCGGCGATGCCGGCTGCGAATTCGCCGGGATCGAATCGGCTCGCTTTGGGTTCGTTGGCGCGCGATCCGCCGCGCGCTTCTTCGCGGCCGCTTCGGCGGCCCGGCCGTGTTCGGCCGATTCCTGCCGCACCGATTCCTGCCGCACCGATTCCTGCCGCACCGATTCCGCCGACGCTTGGCTTCGAGCCGCTTCGCCCGTGACGGTTCGACCTCCGCTCGCCTGGCCGCGAGCTGCATCGCCTTCAGGCGTGCGGCGCGCAGGCGTGCCGCTTTCGGCCGCCTGCTTCTTGCCGTTCGCGCGACGCGAAGACGAACGGCGCGAACGGGGCGGCCGGGCGGCCGCCGCGTCGTCAGCGCCGACGTTCGGCGCCACCGGGGCCGATATGTCGACGGTGGATGCATCGCGCCGCCCAGGGGCCGCATCCGCCGATGCGGCCTCGATGGAACTCGCTGCGGTGCTTGTCGCTTCATGCGCCGAAGTCTTGTCTTGCGGGCGGTCGCCCGTCGTCTCGGCGGCGGAGCGCTCGTGCGCGCCGTCTTGCGTATGTGCGGTCGTGCTGTCAGCGAATCCGCCCAGCAGATCCGCCCGTTCGCCGGCGCTTTCGGCTTCGCGCACCGACGCACGCGCGCCGCGCGCGCTTTCCGCCTCGGCGTTCGACGTCGCCGCGCCCGCCGCACGCGGCATGACGACGGCATCCGCCGTTTCTGCGATCGGCGGCGCGGCAGGCGCGCTCCGCGTTGCGTCGTCCGATGTCTCGTCGGCAGGCTCGGCCATCGACACGCCCGTTTTCGTCTGGTCCGCCGATTCGTCGGCTGGAGCGCTGGCTGTCCCGTCGTTGGCCTGAGTGTTGGCCTGAGTGTTGGCCTGAGTGTTGGCCTGAGTGTTGGCCTGATCATCGGTACGAGCGTCAGCCTGAGCATCGGTACGAGCATCGGCCTGAGCATCGGCGCGAGCCCCTGCCCGATCATCAGCCGCCACGGCATCGGCCGCCGCCTCCACGACCGTCACGCCAGCAGCCGAGCCGCCCGCCATCCCGCCACGAGCCGCTCCCTCCGCGTCCCGCGCATGCCCCGCACGCAAGTCGGCCTCGCCGCGCGGCGAATCGAAGCCCTCAAAACTGCTTTGCTGCGCACGCCCCTGCGCATCGCGCTTCCCGTCGCCCCCCGAACCGGCAGCCGCATCGTCCGTCTGCGCGCGCGCTCCCGCGGCGGCGGCGCCGAACAGATCGAGCGTGTGCTCGTCGCGAAACGCTTCGCTCGAGGCCGCGTCACGGCCGGAGCGCCCCGCCGCGCGCGATTGCACGCGGCCGTTCGCCGCCGCGGCGCGCGGCCGCCGCCTGGCCGTGGACGAACGGGAGGAACGAGTACGTGAGAATGCTGCGGAATCGGTCATGGATCGTTCAGCGGCGCGCCGCACGCGCGCCGGGCATGTGCTGCGAACAATTTCGGGAAGGCCGCATTGTCTCACGCCCGCCGCGCGATCCCGCGCCTCAATCGTCCGGCAAGCCGCTCTTCTGCTCGGTGAAGCCCCTCACGCCCGGCAATTGCCGCAGCCGCGCGCACATGCTCTCGTATTCGCCGTCCGAAACGCGGCTAAGCGCGATCGTCACTTCGTCGCTGTCCGCCGCATCCTCGCTCTGCTGGACGATGAAGCGCTTGACGCGCGCGCTGTCGACGCCGAGCGCCGCGTGCAGCGAATCGAACGTCAGCGTGCCGCGCTCGACCAGCAGCACGAGATGACGGCGCTGGCGCACGGTCAGGTAGCGCCGCTCGAGCGGCTTGATGCCGGCGAGGATCACGAGAATGATGATGGTCGCCGCGATCGCCGCCACGTACAGTCCACCGCCCACCGCGAGCCCGACGGCCGCGACCGACCACAGGCTCGCCGCCGTCGTCAGCCCGCGGACGATCTCGCCGCGCAGCAGGATCGACCCCGCGCCGAGAAAGCCGATCCCCGAGACGACCTGCGCGGCCATCCGGGACGGATCGAGATCGACGTGCGCCTCGCCCAGCACGTCGGCGAAACCGAACGCCGACACGATCATGATGAGCGCCGAGCCGACGCACACGAGCATGTGCGTGCGCAGCCCCGCCGCCCACGAAAGTCGCTCGCGCTCAATGCCGATGACGCTGCCGAGCGCCGCCGCGAGAATCAGCCGCATGATGAGTTCGACGTTGTTCAGCATCCGCACTCTCCTTTTTTCGACGGCGGCGGGCCGCATGCTTTATCCTTGCCGCTCGGCCCGCATGTCCGGGGCCGCTTTCTTCCACCGTCAACCGCGTCGTCATTCGCCATGTCCGCACCCGTCTCCGCTTCCGGCCAGGCCGCTCAGTTGCGCCGCCACTTCGCGCAAGTCGTCTTGCCGCTCTGGCGCGGGCCCGGCTTCAACCAGGCGCTGCAACTGCCGTTCGAGGCCGTCGCGCCGGACACGCACGCGCCGCTGCCCGTCACCCGCTATCGCGCGATGGCGTGCGCGCGTCAATTGTTCGTGTTCTCGCACGCGGGCGACGCCGAGCACGCGCACGCGCTCTTCGCCGCATTGTGCCGCCACTTTCGCGATCCTCGCCACGACGGCTGGTTTTTCAGCGTCGACGCGCAGGGCGCGCCGCTCGATCGCACCAAGGATCTGTATACGCACGCGTTCGTCGTGTTCGCGTGCGCCGAGTACTTCGCGGCGTTCGGCAATCGCGACGCGCGCGAGGTCGCGCAGCGCACGGCGGCGCTGATCGGCGAGCGCTTCGCGCCGGCGCCCGGCAGCGCGCTGCTCGATTCGGCACGCGGCGAGGACTTCGCCGCGACGGCAGGCGGCCCGCTGCAGAATCCGCTGATGCATCTGACGGAAGGCTGGCTCGCCGCGAGCCGCGCGTTCGGCGACGCCGCGTTCGACGACGCGCTGCTGCGCACCGCGCAGGCGGTCGAGCGCACGTTCGTCGATCCGCATACCGGCTGCGTCGCGGAGCTCCCGCTCGGCAGCGCCGACAATCGCTTCGAGCCCGGCCATCAGTTCGAATGGTTCTATCTCGTCAACGCGGCGGGCGCGCGGCTCGCGGCGACGGGCCTGCCCGACGCGCTCGCGCGTGCGTACGCGTTCGCGCAGCGGCACGGCGTCGATCCGGGCACGGGCGGCGTCCGCGCGGCGACCGACGAGCACGGCGCATGCATCGACGGCACGCAGCGCATCTGGGCGCAGACCGAATATCTGCGCGCGCTCGCGACGCACGGCGGCGAGCCGGACGCGCTCGCCCGTCAGATCGCCCGCTTCGCCGAGCGATTCCTGCATCCGCGCGGCTGGTACGAGTGCAAGACCGCGCAGGGCGACGTGTCGCGCGCGGACATGCCGTCGACGACGCCGTATCACCTCGCGACCGCGTACGCATCGCTGCCTGCGGATGCTTGATGCTTGATGCTTGATGCGCGGGGCGCGGGGCGCGGGGCGCGGGGCGCGGGGCGCGGCGAAGGCGCCTCGGCGCGAGAGGCCGATGTGCCGCGCCGCCGTGCGCGCCCGCGCATTTGCGTCGGCGCAGTCGCGATTTCATATCGCAAAGCCTGCAGGTGTGTTTATGCGCCTCTCGCATCGAGCATCGAGCATCGAGCATCGAGCATCGAGCATCGAGCATCGAGCATCGAGCTCCGGACCCGGCTCCGAGTCCCGAGTTCCCGGTTCGGAAACCTAAACCCCGAGTTTCGCGCTCCGTGCTCCACGCCTCGACCATCAAGCCGCAAGTTCCGAATTCCGCGCTCCCAACCGAGCTCCCAACCGAGCCCCCCAAGCTCGCGGCATCGAGCCCCGGAAAACGAATCCCCCCAACCGCCGAATCCCCCGCCGCGCACGACTCGGCTCTCCGCTAAAGCGTCGCCTGCCGCACGTACCGCACGAACGCGCGCACGGCAGGCGCCTTCTCGTGCTTCCGGTACGCGAGCGCGACTTCCGACGGAATCGGCTTGCCCTCGATCGGCCGATACGCGACGCCCGGCAGCGAGACGCAGCCGACGAGCGCCTGCGGCACGACCGCGACGAATCCGCTGACCGACACGTACGCCAACACCGCGACAAGCGCGCCCGGCCGCGCAGCGACGATCGGCTCGAAACGCCCGCGGCGCGCGACTTCGAGCGTGCCGAGCGCCTGCTCGGGCACGACGAAGCGCTCGCCCGCGAGCGCGGCCGGCCGGATCGATTCGCCCGCCGCGAGCGGCGAATGCGCGGGCACCGCCGCGACGAACACGTCGCGATGCACGGTGTGCGTCAGCACGCCGTCCGGCAACGGCAGCGGCGGACGCACGTACGCGACGTCGAGCGTGCCCGCGTCGAGTTGCGCGGCGACGGCGCCCATCGAGACCTCCCGCACGTCCACGCTGATGCCCGCATGCGCGTCGCGAAACGCGCCGATCGTGCGTTGCAGCACGCCCGAGTACGCCGCCGACGACACGTACCCGACCTCGATCCGCCCGATCTCGCCGCGCTCGGCGAGCGCCGCCAGCTCCCGGCCGCGCGCGAGATGCGCGAGCGCCGCCTCGGCCTGACCGACGTACACGGCGCCCGCCGCGCTCAGCGCGACCGAGCGCCGCGTGCGATGAAACAGCCGCACGCCGAGCAGCCGCTCCGCGTCCTGGATGAGCCGCGTCAGCGCGGGCGGCGCGATGTCGAGCTCGTCCGCCGCGCGGGCGAAGTGCAAATGCCGGGCGACGCAGAGAAATGCGCGGACGTGACGCAGTTCGAGGCGATCCATTTATTGCTCCATGATGCAATAAAGATGAATTTCTATATCAATGACGTGCAATAGGCGACCAGCCTAACATGCCGTTCCCCCTTCGCGTCACGGTGTCCGGCATGCACGATTCGCCTTCTCGATCCGCTCCGATGGAGCCCATCCTTCATGTGCCGGGGTCGCCCGCCGCACCCACGCCCGCGATCACGCCCGCCCCCGCGCCCATTGCCGCGCCGGGCTCCGCCGCGCCCCCGCGCGCGCACCGCAGCACCGCCTGGCGCGCGCTCGCGACCGCCTCCGCGACCTGCTCGCTGATCGTGCTCGACACCAACGTCGTCGCGGTGTCGCTGCCGTCGATCGCCCGCACGTTCCACGCGAGCTTCGCGGACATCGAATGGGTGGTGAGCGCGTACATGACCGCGTTCGCCGCGTGCCTGCTGCCGGCGGGCGGCCTCGCCGACCGCGCGGGCCGCAAGCGCGTGCTGCTCGCCGGGCTCGCGGTGTTCTTCGTCGCGTCGCTCGGCTGCGGGCTCGCGCCGTCGGCCGTGTTCCTCAACGTCGCGCGCGCGGTCAAGGGCGTCGGCGCCGCGATGCTGCTCACGTCGGCGCTCGCCGTGATCGCCAACCGCTTCCCCGACGGCCGCGACCGCGCGCGCGCATGGGCGATCTGGGGGATGTGCATGGGGATCGCGACGACGATCGCGCCGCTCGTCGGCGGCGCGATCGCGCAATGGATCGGGTGGCGCTGGATCTTCCTGCTGAACCTGCCGGTGTGCATCGCGCTCGCCGTGGCGGTTCGCGCGACGATCGACGAATCGCGCGACCCGCACGCGAAGCGCATCGACGTGCCGGGCAGCGTGCTGTTCGGCTCGGCGCTCGCGATCGGCATCTGGGCGCTGATCGACGCGCCGTCGCTCGGCTGGTCGGCGCCCGGCACGCTCGCGCGCTTCGCGGCGAGCGCGGCGCTCGTCGTGGCGTTCGTCGGCGCCGAGCGCTGGCAGCGGCGCCCGATGATCGACCTCGCGCTGTTCGGCGAACCGCGCTTCGTCGGCGCGCTGCTCGCGATGTTCGGCTACGCGGCGTGCGCGCAGGTGATGATGACGTTCCTGCCGCTCTATCTGCAGATCGGCTTCGGGATGTCCGCGATCGACGCGGGGCTCGGCATGCTGCCGTTCGCGCTCGCGATGGTCGTCGGGCCGTCGCTCGGCGCGGCGCTGTCGGCGCGCGCGCCGGCCGCGACCGTGCTCGGCTGCGGGCTCGCGCTGATCGGCATCGGGAATTTCGCGACCGCGGCGTTCGCGGGCGCGTCGCATTACGGCCTCGTCGCGCTCGGCATGCTGATCACCGGATGCGGCGCGGGCATCCTGAACGGCGACACGCAAAAGGCGATCATGGCGTGCGTGCCGCCGGAGCGGACCGGGATGGCGTCGGGCATCAGCACCACGACGCGCTTTTCCGCGATCGTGACGTCGGTCGGCGTGCTCGGCGCCGTGCTCGCCGCGCGGACCCACGCGGCGCTCGCCGAACGCGTCGCGCACACACCGGACCTGCTCGGCGCGCTCGACGCGCGCTTCATGTCGAGCCTGCTCGCGGGCGACCTCGCGCAGGCGTTACGCAGCCTCTCGCCGCATGCCGGCGCGGCGCTCGCGCGGATCGCGCCGTCCGGCTTCGCGAGCGGCTTTTCGGTCGCGCTGTGCGTGAGCGGCGCATTCGCGCTCGCGGCGGCCGTCGCGGTGCGGCTGCTCGTCGGCGCGACGCCGAAGCGGGCCGCGTGAACGCGCCGCTGTCGCGGCCCGAGCGGAGCGACGGATGAGGCAAGGCCCGTGCCGCTCACGTGCCTCGCACCACGCACCACGCACCACGCGCCTCGCACCACGCACCTCGCGCCTCGCACCACGCACCACGCACCTCGCGCCTCGCACCACGCACCTCGCGCCTCGCGCCTCGCACCACGCACCACGCACCTCGCGCCTCGCACCACGCACCTCGCGCCTCGCGCCTCGCGCCCGGCTCGCTCGACGCTACGCGCCCGCGAGCCGCGGCTCGGCCGCATCGGCGCGCGTCGCGGCGCCGGCCGGCCGGCGTCCGCGCGCGTCGCCCAGCTCGAACACCGAAACCGACCGCTGCAACTGCTCGGTCTGCTCGTTCAGCGACCCGGCCGCCGCCGCGACTTCCTCGACGAGCGCCGCGTTCTGCTGCGTCAACTGCTCCATCTGCGTGACGGCCTGATTCACCTGCTCGATCCCCGCGCTCTGCTCGATCGACGCGGCCGTGATCTCGGTCATCGTCTGCGCGACCCGCCCGATCGACGCCGACACCGAGCGCATCGCCTCGCCCGCCCGCTCGACGAGTTCGGAGCCGCCGTCGATCTGCGCGACCGATTCCTCGATCAGCGCCTTGATCTCCTTCGCCGACTGCGCGCTGCGCTGCGCGAGCGAGCGCACCTCGCCCGCGACCACCGCGAAGCCGCGCCCTTCCTCACCCGCGCGCGCCGCCTCGACGGCCGCGTTCAACGCGAGAATGTTGGTCTGGAACGCGATGCCGTCGATCACCGCGATGATCTCGGCGATCCGGCCCGAGCTGTGCGCGATCGCGTGCATCTTGTCGATCACGTCGTCGACGATCGCGCCGCCGTTCTTCGTCGTCTGCAACGCATCGTCGGCGAGCGCGCTCGCCGCGCGCGCGCTGTCGCTGTTCTGCCGCACGGTTGCGGTCAGCTCCTCCATGCTCGCCGCCGTTTCCTCGAGCGACGCGGCCTGGCTCGACGTGCGCGCGGACAGATCCGCGTTGCCGCTCGCGATCTCGGCCGCGCCGAGGTGGATCGCGTTCGACGCGTTGCGCACGGTGCGCACGGTCCCCGCGACGCTCGCCTGCATGTCGGCGAGCCCGCGCAGCAGGCGCTCGATTTCATGGACGCCGTGCGGCGTCACCTTCTCGTCGAGACGGCCGCGCGCCATCTGGTCGAAGTGCACGCACGCCTGCGCGAGCGGCGCGACCACCGCGCGCCGCGCGACGACGTAGATCCCGGCGATGCACGCGAGCATCAGCACGAGCAGCACCACGCCGACGGTCTCGAACCAGCGCATCCCGGTGTCGATCATGCCGAGCGCGTGCTGGCTCGTCCGGCCGCTGAAGTCCGAGAACGTGCGCAGTTCGCCGAGATAGGTGTCCTGGATCTCCTGCGTCGGCTGGTCGAAGAACGCCTGCATGTTGTTGGTTTCGAGGAACCGCACGAGATCGACGAGCGCCGCGTGGTACTTGCGGTAGCGGTCGGTGAGCGCCGCCGCGCGCTCGGTGTTCTCGGCGCTGATCGTCGGCGCGGCGGTGAAGTCGGCGAACGCGCGATCGGCGAGCGTGAGCTGGTCGCGCACGTGCTGGAGCGTCTCGGTGGGCATCGGATCGCCCTTCACCATCCGCGTGCTGGCGCGGGACAGGTTGGTGCGGGCGTCGAGCATGTGCTGGGTCGCGACGGTCGCGGCATCGACCTGCTTGATCGCGACGTTGGACAAATCGTCGACGTTGCTGCGCGACGCGGACAGCGACCAGAAGCCGAGCCCCTCGACCGCGATCAGAAACAGGCAGAACACGACGAGCACGCCGAGCAGCCCGGATGCGAGCTTGATTTTGCTGAACATGAATTTCCGTTAGAGCCAAGAAGAGATACTGCCTTGGCTTTAGCGGCATTTCGGCGGCGGACTTGAGCGATCACGCATGCGGCGTAGGGACTCTTCGATCGCTCGAGGCCCGCCGGACAAGCCGAGCGAGCCGAACGAGGCGCGGGCGAGCCCGCCCGCGCGGGCCGCCCTACGTCGACGCCGGCAGGCCCAGCAGGCGCTCCAGATCCTGCATCAGCGCGTGCCGGCGCTGCGTCTCCTGCTCGTAGGCTCGCGCGGCCGCTTCGATGTCGCTGCCGCAATGCGGGCAGGTGCGCTCGCTCGGGTACACGTAGCCGTCGCAGTTGCGGCACAGCTTCAGCCTCGGCGGCACGCGCCCGACGTCCGGCGAGCGCTTGCCCCTGTTCTTCCACGCGAGCTCGATCACCTGCCCCGAGCGGACGATGCTCGACACCGGCTCGCCGTCTTCGATGCGCTCGGTCACGAGATCGAAGCGGCCCACCGCGAACGACGCCGGGCCCGCGTCCTGCACCTTCGCGATCCGCTCGCGCAGGCCCTGTTTCCGCAGCTCGAGCACGCGATAGTGGCAGTACGGATTGTTGCCCGGCTTGCCGAGCAGCGAATGCGACGTCCACGTGCATCCGCCGCGGCACACGTCCGCGTAATAGCAACTGCGGCAAAAGCCCCACAGATCGTCGACCGAGCGCAACCGGCCGAAATGGATGCCTTCGCTCGTGCGCCAGATGTCCTCGAGCGACAGGTCGCGCACGTTGCCGCCCGAGAAGCCGACCGTCGCGAGCGACGGGCATCCCTTCACGGTGCCGTCCGCTTCGAGCGCGATCACGGTCTGGCCGGCCGCGCAGCCGCTCCAGTGCACGCGCTCGTCGCCGAAGCCGCGCCACAGATGCTCGTAGGGGCCGTAATAGCCGATGTTGTTGCCGACGTTCATCAGCAGGCCCCGGCTCAGGCCGTCCGTATACAGCTTCGCGAGGAGCGGCATCAGTTCGGCCAGCCGGTACGGCTGCAGCAGCAGTTCGTCGTTGTCGACCGCGTTGCCCATCGCGACCGTCAACTGAATCTGCCAGTGCGTCGCGCCGAGCTCGATGATCGTGTCCATCAGCGCGGGCAGGTCCGCCATCGTCTGCGCGCCGATCTGCGTGTTGACGCTCACCGCGAGGCCCGCGTCGCGCGCGCGGCGCAGCGTGTCGACGGCGCGATCGAACGCGCCCGGCACGTTGCGCACCTTGTCGTGCAGCGGCGCGAGCCCGTCGAGCGACACGCCCACGCCGTTCAGGCCGGCCTCGACCGCTTGCGCGAGGCGCTTCGGCGTCAGGTTGCGGCCGCCCGTCTGGATCGCGCAATACATGCCGTGCGAGCGGATCGCGCGGATCAGCTGCGTCCAGTCCTTGCGCAGATACGCCTCGCCGCCGATCATCGACACCTCGCGCGTGCCGAGCCGCGCGAGCGCGTCGATCACCTCGAGGCATTCGGCGGTGCTCAGCTCGTTCGTCCGCCGGCGGCCGGCCCGCGAGCCGCAGTGCAGGCATTTGAGATCGCAGGCGAGCGTGATTTCCCAAACGGCATGAACCGGGACGAAGCGTTGATAGTCGCGGTCGACCAGGTAGCGGGCCGGGCGCGCGTCCAGTGTGCTCATGTCGATGTCTCCTCGTGGGGCAGTGGCCGCCGCACGCGCGGAACACCCCCGCGCGTGCGGCAAGTCGCGCGGCCGCGCTCAGCGGCGCGCTTCCAGGCGCGAGATTTCCGCTTCGAGCTTGTCGAGCTCGGCGGCGATCGCGTCGTGGTCGGCGAGTTGCTGCTCCGCCTGCTGCGCGAGCCCCTTCATCCGGCTCAGATCGCCGGACGCCCGCGCTTCCTGCAGGCTGACTCCGTACAGCACGCCCACGTGCTCGTGCGGCGGATCGAGCGGGATCAGCGAGTTGTCTTTCGACACGATCGCGTGCTCGATCGAATGCCAGCGCCCTTCGTGCAGGTAGCGATAATTCGCCGTACCCGACTGCCAGTCCTCGGTCAGCAAGCCGTTGAACTCCAGAATCACCACCTGCGGCGCGACCGGACCGCTCGGGCTGCCCGTGACGCTCAGCGCGATCATCGGCGGCGACAGCGGGTCGATCCTCATCAGATGGAACTGCCCGGTGACGCGCGCGCGGAAATGCAGCGGCGGATAGATCGGCTGGGTGATGCGTGCGAAGCCCGAGACGATCTTCTCGACTTCGTTGACGAGCAGATACAACCAGAGGACCGGCGCGCCGAGATTGGGCGTCGCGACGCGAAGTTGGACGGGAAACAGACCGGTAGTAGCCATGACGTTAGCTCCACGAAGATGTACGAACGATGTCGATGCAAGCCCGCGCCGCTCACTGCCGGCTTTCGAGCTTGGCGATTTCCGCCTTCAGCGCGCCGAGCGCGGACGCGATGTCGTCGCGGCTTTCCAGCTGCTGGCGCGCGTAGGCGGCGAGCGTCTTCATGTGCGCGAGATCGCCGGACGCGGCCGCATACTGGATCGTCACCCCGTACAGCGGCACCGGCCCGTAAGGGGTGCGCGACGATTCGCGAATGACCGGGCCGGGCTCGAGCGGCACGACTTCCGGATCGGCCTTGACCGGTACGTTCTCGACTTCGTGCCAGGTGCCGTTCGAGTAATAGCGATACGACGCGACGCCCGTCTTGCCGTCGCCCTTGAGCAGCAGCTCGCCGAAGAACGTGATCATCGAATTCGAGTGCGGCCCGCCCTGGTTGCCCTGCAGCGAGATCTGCACGATCGCGCCGCGGCCGTCGCGACGCGGCGGCGGGCCGAGCCGGAACACGTAGGTGCCCCAGACGTCCGCGCGGAAGTTGAGCGGCGGATTCACGGCCTGCGAGATCGTCGCGGTGCCGACGACGCTATGGTCGACCGTGTCGACCACCAGATTGAGCACGAGCTGCGGCGCGCCGGGCAGCCCGGTGCCGACGATGTAGCGAACCGGAAACAAACCGACACGAAGATCTTCGGACATGTGAGCCTCCTTGATGCGGGTGGTTGAACGACGACGAAACACTGAAACGCCGCCGCGGCGAAACGGCGCGCCGAAGCGGCGCTCTCGCGGCTACTTCCGTTGTTCGAGCTTGGCGATTTCGATCTCGAGCAGCTCGAGCGCCGTGGCCAGGTTGCCCTGTTCGCTCAGCAGCGTCTGTGCCTGCTTGCGCAGCGACTTCATCTGCGTGAGATCGCCGCCGGCGATCGCCTGATGGATCGCCACGCCATACGGCGTGATCGGATGACCGTGTGCTTGACTCATGATTTCCTCGTTGAAAATGACGATGGCCGACAGCCCCGTGCCCTCTCCTGCAACCGGCGATATGCGTCTGGCTGTCGTGGTTCTGCAGGATCGGGAGTTTCGTCGATGAATGACGCGTTTCTCGCCATGCGGCGACACGGCGTCCCGCGCCGTGCCGCTTGCCGCCCGTGATTTGCCATTACTTGTCCTTCTGAACAGGCGCGTCGTTGTTCTGCGGCGGTAACGCGGTTGTCTCCGTACGCCCGTCAGGCGGGACGCTTGCGCGTCGTCGGCGGGTCTGCGTACTAAGGTTAGGTCGCCTGCGCGCTTTCGCTATCTACCAAAACTGGTAGTGGTCTGCCGAATGCCGGGCCTGCGGAGCGAGCGGCCCGGCGCCAGGCATGCGCAACGCTCGGCTCGAGCGTTGCATCGCGCGGTCGGCGCGGGCTCGGCGCGCGATCCGCCGGCGAACTGCCGGCGAACTGCCGGCGATCGATGCAGCGACCGACGCCCCGCTCGGCATCGGTCCGACGATGCGCCGGCGCATCGCGCATCGCAAGCCGCGCGCCGTGCATCGCACCGCACGCAGCACGCCGCGCGCCGCGCGCCGCCATTCGCCAGCCGCCAGCCGCCAGCCGCCAGCCGCGGCAGCATTGTCGGGAGCCGCCGCCTTCGAGCATGCCCCGGTTTCGCGCCGCCAAACGCGGCTTCGGCGCGATTCGGCACGGCTTCGGCGCGATTCGGCGAACGAACCCCGCCAATAGTGCGCCGGCACGACGAATTTCCTTGCGTATCGCCCGCCCCCTTCCTAGAGTGGAGCGCAAAGAGCCGGATTGCATCGGCGGCGCGCGCATCGCACCGCATTGTTCAACGTATCAATTCAATCGATAGCGAAGGAACGTCGATGACCGACATCGTGGACCACGCGCGCGGCGCCCTGCGCGCGCAACCCTTCAGCATGCTGCTCGGCACCGAGCTCGTGCACATCGGCGGCGACGAGGCATCGCTGCGCCTGCCGATCCGCGACGAGCTCAGGCAGCAGTACGGCTTCGTCCACGGCGGCGTCATCAGCTATCTCGCCGACAACGCGCTGACGTTCGCCGGCGCGCTCGCGCTCGGTCCGCGCGTCGTCACTAGCGAATACAAGATCAATTACCTGCGCCCGGCCGTCGTCGGCACGCTGATCGCGCGCGCGAAGCTGATTTACGCGGGACGGAATCAGGCGACCTGCCAGTGCCACGTGTTCGTGATCGACGGCGATCACGAACGGCTCGTCGCGGTCGCTCAGGGCACGATCAACCGTGTCGGGGACGGGCGCGAGCCGGGTGCGGTCGAAGAAAAGGCGTAGCGCGTCGGCAAGCTGCGCGTGCGGGGAGGCGAGCGGCCTCGTCGGCCGCGTGAAACGGCGGGGCGAGCGTGGAAGACGGCACGCGGCTTGGGTGACTTGGGTGACTTGGGTGACTTGGGTGACTTGGGTGACTTGGGTGACTTGGGTGGCTTGGGTGGCTTGGGTGGCTTGGGTGGCGCACGGTACGGCAGCGAATCCGCCGTTGCAAAGCGGTCGCGCCGAACATCGGAATAGCGGCATCCCGGATCACCACCATGCGCGATCGTCGGGATGCCAAATCATGGAAGCTTCAGATCACCGCAGCATCGGGACGCGGAAGCGCCCGGATGGCGAACCGCACGCGCGTCGAAGCTTTGAAGCACTAAATTCAAGGAACTCCGGAACTTTCGAGCTTCGAGCTTCGAGCCTTCGAGCCTTCGAGCCTTCGAGCCTTCGAGCCTTCGAGCCTTCGAGCCTTCGAGCCTTCGAGCCTTCGAGCCTTCGAGCCTTCGAGCATCGGAGCTTCCGGGCATCGGAAAGCAGGAACGTCAAAACGCCGAAGCACCCGATCATCGAAACAGCGCCACGACTAACCACCCGAACGCCCGGTCATCGCCCCGTCCAAGCGCCGAAGCGTCAGAACGCGTCGCCCGGCACCCGCACGAAGCCTTCCATCAGCACGCGCGCGCTGCGGCTCATGATCGCCTTCGTGACGACCCACTCGCCGCCCGCCTGCTTCGCCTCCGCGCCGACGCGCAACGTGCCCGACGGATGCCCGAAGCGCACGGCCTCACGCTCGCCGCCGCCCGCCGCGAGATTCACGAGCGTACCCGGAATCGCGGCCGCGGTGCCGATGGCCACGGCCGCCGTGCCCATCATCGCGTGATGCAGCTTGCCCATCGACAGCGCGCGCACGAGCAGATCGACGTCGGCGGCCGCGACGCGCTTGCCGCTCGACGCGACGTAGTCGGCCGGCTTCGCGACGAACGCAACCTTCGGCGTGTGCTGGCGCGTCGCGATTTCGTCGAGCGATGCGATGAGGCCCATGCGCAGCGCGCCGTGCGCGCGGATCGTCTCGAACATCGCGAGCGCCTTCGCATCGCCGTTGATCGCGTCCTGAAGCTCGGCGCCGGTGTAGCCGATCGTCGCCGCGTCGACGAAGATCGTCGGAATGCCCGCGTTGATCATCGTCGCCTTCAGCGTGCCGACGCCGGGCACCTCCAGATCGTCGACGAGATTCCCGGTCGGGAACATCGCGCCGCCCGCGCCCTCCTCGTCGGCCGCCGGGTCCATGAATTCGAGCTGCACTTCGGCGGCCGGGAACGTGACGCCGTCGAGCTCGAAGTCGCCCGTCTCCTGCACCGCGCCGCGCGTGACCGGCACGTGCGCGACGATCGTCTTGCCGATGTTCGCCTGCCAGATCCGCACGATCGCGACGCCGTTCTCCGGCACGCGCGCCGGATCGATCAGCCCGCCCGCGATCGCGAACGGGCCGACCGCCGCCGACAGGTTGCCGCAGTTGCCGCTCCAGTCGACGAACGGCTTGTCGATCGACACCTGGCCGAACAGGTAGTCGACGTCGTGATCGGGACGCGCGCTCTTCGCGACGATCACCGTCTTGCTGGTGCTCGACGTCGCGCCGCCCATCCCGTCGATCTGCTTGCCGTACGGGTCGGGGCTGCCGATCACGCGCATCAGCAGCGCATCGCGCGCGGCGCCGGGCTTTTGCGCGGCCTCGGGCAGATCCTGCAGGCGGAAGAACACGCCCTTGCTGGTGCCGCCGCGCAGGTACGTCGCGGGAATCCTGATTTGAGGGAGGTGAGCCATGGTTCGTGATGTCCTGTGTCGATCGATCGGAGCGAGTGCTTCGGCACCGACTCCGATCTCATGCAATGCAGGTGGGCCGGGGCCGCCCGCGCGCGGCGAACGGCCCCGCAAGGCGGCGCGTCGCCGCATCGCCCGGCAACGCGCGTCACCGCACCGTTACGCCGCCTTCGACGATTCGAGGAAGTCCTGCGCGAAGCGCTGCAACACGCCGCCCGCGTCGTAGATCGACACTTCCTCGGCCGTATCGAGCCGGCACGTGACGGGCACCTCGACGCGCTCGCCGCTCCCGCGATGGATCACGAGCGTGAGATCCGCGCGCGGCGTGCGCCCGCCGATCACGTCGAACGTCTCGGTGCCGTCGATGCGAAGCGTCGTGCGGTTCGTGCCCGGCTTGAACTCGAGCGGCAGCACGCCCATGCCGATCAGGTTCGTGCGGTGGATGCGCTCGAAGCCTTCCGCGACGATCGCCTCGACGCCCGCGAGCCGCACGCCCTTGGCCGCCCAGTCGCGCGACGAGCCCTGGCCGTAGTCGGCGCCGGCGACGACGATCAGCGGCTGCTTGCGATTCATGTAAGTCTCGATCGCTTCCCACATCCGCATGACCTTGCCTTCCGGCTCGACGCGCGCGAGCGAGCCTTTCTTCACCGCGCCGTCGACCACCGCCATCTCGTTGATCAGCGTCGGGTTCGCGAAGGTCGCGCGCTGCGCGGTCAGGTGGTCGCCCCGGTGCGTCGCGTACGAGTTGAAGTCTTCTTCCGGCAGACCCATCTTCGCGAGGTATTCGCCGGCCGCGCTGTCCAGCAGGATCGCGTTCGACGGCGACAGGTGGTCGGTCGTGATGTTGTCGCCGAGCACGGCGAGCGCTCGCATGCCCTGCAGCGTGCGCTCGCCCGCGAGCGCGCCTTCCCAGTACGGCGGGCGGCGGATGTACGTGCTCCGCGGCCGCCAGTCGTACAGCGGCGCCGCGCGCTCGCCGGCGTCGGCCGCGCGCGCGAACATCGGCTCGTAGACGCGGCGGAATTGCTCGGGCTTCACGCTCGACGCGACGATCGCGTCGATCTCCTCGTCGGTCGGCCAGATGTCCTTCAGCGTGACGGGCTTGCCGTCCTGGTCGTGGCCGAGCGCGTCCTTCTCGATGTCGAAGCGGATCGTGCCGGCAATCGCATACGCGACGACGAGCGGCGGCGACGCGAGGAACGCCTGCTTCGCATACGGATGGATGCGGCCGTCGAAGTTGCGGTTGCCGGACAGTACGGCCGTCGCGTACAGGTCGCGCTCGACGATCTCCTGCTGGATCTTCGGATCGAGCGCGCCGGACATCCCGTTGCAGGTCGTGCACGCGAACGCGACGATGCCGAAGCCGAGCTTCTCGAGTTCCGGCAGCAGGTTCGCTTCTTCCAGATACAGCTCGACCGCCTTCGAGCCGGGCGCGAGCGAGCTCTTCACCCACGGCTTGCGCGTAAGGCCGCGCGCGTTCGCGTTGCGCGCGAGCAGGGCCGCGGCGATCACGTTGCGCGGGTTGCTCGTGTTCGTGCAGCTCGTGATCGCGGCGATGATCACCGCGCCGTCGGGCATCTCGCCCGCCTTCTCTTCCCACCGGCCGGCGATCCCGCGCGCGGCGAGGTCCGACGTCGGCAGCCGCTTGTGCGGGTTCGACGGGCCGGCCATGTTGCGCACGACGCTCGACAGATCGAACGTCAGCGTGCGCTCGTATTGCGCGTTGGCGAGCGTATCGGCCCACAGGCCCGCCGCCTTCGCGTAGGTTTCGACGAGCTTCACCTGCTCGTCGCTGCGGCCCGTCAGGCGCAGATAATCGATCGTCTGCCCGTCGATGAAGAACATCGCGGCCGTCGCGCCGTATTCGGGCGCCATGTTCGAGATCGTCGCGCGATCGCCGAGCGTGAGGCTCTTCGCGCCCTCGCCGCGGAATTCCAGATACGCGCCGACCACCTTTTCCTTGCGCAGGAATTCGGTGAGCGCGAGCACGACGTCGGTCGCGGTGATGCCGGGCTGGCGCTTGCCCGTCAGCTCGACGCCGACGATGTCCGGCAGGCGCATCCACGACGCGCGGCCGAGCATCACGTTCTCCGCCTCGAGGCCACCCACGCCGATCGCGATCACGCCGAGCGCGTCGACGTGCGGCGTGTGGCTGTCGGTGCCGACGCAGGTGTCCGGGTACGCGACGCCGTCGTGCGCCTGGATCACGGGCGACATCTTCTCCAGGTTGATCTGGTGCATGATGCCGTTGCCGGGCGGAATCACGTCGACGTTCTCGAACGCCTTCTTCGTCCACTCGATGAAGTGGAAGCGATCCTCGTTGCGGCGATCCTCGATCGCGCGGTTCTTCGCGAACGCGTCCGGATCGAAGCCGCCGCACTCGACGGCGAGCGAGTGATCGACGATCAGCTGCACCGGCACGACCGGATTCACCTTCGCCGGATCGCCGCCGCGTTCCGCGATCGCGTCGCGCAGGCCCGCGAGATCGACGAGCGCGGTCTGGCCGAGGATGTCGTGGCACACGACGCGCGCCGGAAACCACGGGAAATCGCGCTCGCGCTTGCGCTCGACGAGCTGTTTCAGGGAATCGGCGAGGATCGCCGGGTCGCAGCGGCGCACGAGGTTCTCGGCGAGCACGCGCGACGTGTACGGCAGGGCGTCGTACGCGCCCGGGCTGATCGCGTCGACGGCGGCGCGCGCGTCGAAATAATCGAGCGACGTGCCGGGCAGGGGTTTGCGGTTGGCAGTGTTCATTGCGTGGGGACAGACTGGGTAACGATCGTCGCGAAACGGCCGGGCGTCGCGCCCGGCCGCCGGGTGCCGCCGATCAGCGCTTCTCGATCGGCACGAACTTCAGGTCTTCCGGCCCGGTGTAGTTCGCGCTCGGGCGGATGATCTTGTTGTCGACTCGCTGCTCGATGATGTGCGCGCTCCAGCCGGACGTGCGAGCGATCACGAAGAGCGGCGTGAACATCGCGGTCGGCACGCCCATCATGTGGTACGACACCGCGCTGAACCAGTCGAGGTTCGGGAACATCTTCTTGATCTCCCACATCACCGATTCGAGCCGCTCGGCGATGTTGAAGAGCTTCAGATCGCCTGCTTCCTTCGACAGCTTGCGCGCGACTTCCTTGATCACCTTGTTGCGCGGATCGGAGATCGTGTAGACGGGGTGGCCGAAGCCGATCACGACTTCCTTGTTCTCGACGCGGCGGCGGATGTCGGCTTCCGCTTCGTCAGGCGTGCGGTAGCGGTTCTGGATCTCGTACGCGACCTCGTTCGCGCCGCCGTGCTTCGGCCCGCGCAGCGCGCCGATCGCGCCCGTGATCGACGAATAGATGTCCGAGCCCGTGCCGGCGATCACGCGGCCCGTGAACGTCGACGCGTTGAACTCGTGCTCCGCGTACAGGATCAGCGACGTGTGCATCGCGTCGACCCACGATTTCGACGGCGTCTTGCCGTGCAGCAGGTGCAGGAAGTGTCCGCCGATCGAATCGTCGTCGGTTTCCGTTTCGATCCGGCGGCCGTTGTGCGAATAGTGATACCAGTACAGCAGCATCGAGCCGAGCGACGCCATCAGCCGGTCCGCGATGTCGCGCGCGCCCGGCAGGTTGTGATCGTCCTTCTCGGGCAGCACGGTGCCGAGCACCGACACGCCCGTGCGCATCACGTCCATCGGATGCGCGGACGCCGGCACCCATTCGAGCGCCGCCTTCACGTTCGCGGGCAGCCCGCGCATCGCGCGCAGCTTCGCCTTGTACGCGGCCAGCTCGGTGACGTTCGGCAGCGTCTCGTGCACGAGCAGGTGCGCGATCTCCTCGAATTCGCTCGAGCCGGCGATGTCGAGAATGTCGTAGCCGCGGTAATGCAGATCGTTGCCGGTCTTGCCGACCGTGCACAGCGCCGTGTTGCCCGCCGCGACGCCCGACAGCGCAACCGACTTCTTCGGCTTGAAACCGCCCGCGGCGCTCGTCGCCGCCGCTTCCTTCGTCTCGCTCATCCTTATACTCTCCTGGGTTCGAATCCGTGATTCCCTGCTTCGGTGCTCGCGCGCATCCGCGCTTCAGTTCCGGCCTTGGCTGAAGAGCTGGTCCAGCTTCTCTTCGTATGCGTAGTAGCCGAGATACTCGTACAGCTCCGCGCGCGTCTGCATCGTCGGCACCGCGGCCTTTTGCGTGCCGTCGCGGCGCACCGTCTCGTAGAAGTTCAGCGCGGCCTTGTTCATCGCGCGATACGCGCCGCAGCAGTACAGCGCGATGTCGACGTTCGCGCTCTTCAGCTCGTCGAGCGTGAAAAGCGGCGTCGAGCCGAACTCGGTCAGGTTCGCGAGAATCGGCACCTTCACCGCTTCCTTGAAGCGGCGGTAATCGTCGAGCGTCTTCATCGCCTCGGGGAAGATCATGTCCGCGCCCGCCTCGACGTACGCGATCGCGCGCTCGATCGCCGAGTCGATGCCCTCGGCCGCCGCGGCGTCGGTGCGCGCCATGATCACGAAGGTCTCGTCGGTGCGCGCGTCGACGGCCGCCTTGATCCGGTCGACCATCTCGCCCGTCGGCACGCATTCCTTGCCCGGACGGTGGCCGCAGCGCTTCTGGCCGACCTGATCCTCGAGGTGCACCGCGCCGACGCCCGCCTTGATGAACGAGCGGATCGTGCGCGCGATGTTGAACGCGCCGCCCCAGCCGGTATCGATGTCGACGAGAAGCGGCAGGTTCGTCGCGTTGGTGATCCGGTTCGCGTCGACGAGCACGTCGTCCATCGTGCTGATGCCGAGATCGGGAATGCCGAGCGAGTTCGCGGCGACGCCGCCGCCCGACAGATACACCGCCTTGAAGCCGACCGCCTCGGCCATCTTCGCGGCGTACGCGGTGATCGCGCCGACCACCTGCAGCGGCTGCTCGGCCGCGACCGCCGCGCGGAACTTCGCGCCGGCGCTGATCAGTTGTGGGTTGCCCATCGACTCCTCCTGAAAGATGCTCGTCAAGAGCAAGGTCCGGGCCAGGCCGATCGCCGGCCGCTAAGCTGCTGATTCTGCGCGCAATCCGCGCTTGCCGCTCATGTCGGACAATTGCAATTTCGAAATTGAAATTCCATATTTGAAATCAGCGCGCGATAATGCGAATCGTCATCCATCCGGCCGAGCGCCGCGCGCGCCCGGCCTTTCGGTCTCGATCATGAGCACCCTACCCGAAACCGGCGTGCGCCCGCGCGTCTGGGCGGTCGGCATCAGCCGGCTGCGCGCCCTCTTTCGCGACATCGCCGACGAATACGAAGAGCGCGCCGACCTGCGGATCGTCGCGCGCGGCTACGAGGAAGCGATCACCGCGCTCGCGACGGCGGGCGGCGAGCGGCCCGACGCGATCGTCGCGGCCGGCTCGAACGGCACCTACCTGAAGGCGCGCGTGCGCGTGCCCGTCGTGCTCGTCAATCCGACCGGCTTCGACGTGATGCACGCGCTCGCCCGCGCGCGGCGCGACGCGAGCCGGATCGCGCTCGTCAGCTACGGCGAAACGCCGCCCGAGGTGCGCAGCTTCGTGGCCGCGTACGGGCTCGACGTCGTGTTCGCGTCGTACCAAAGCGCGCAGGAAGCGGAAACGCGCGTGCTCGAAATGCGCGAGCGCGGCATCGAGACCGTCGTCGGGCCGGGGCTCGTCACCGATCTCGCCGCGAACGTCGGGATGGGCGCGGTGTTCGTGTACTCGCACGCGTCGGTGCGCGCGGCCGTCAACACCGCGCTCGAGGTCGCGCACGCGACGCACGCCGAGGCGCTGCGCCGCGAGCGCCTCGACAACCTGCTGCAGCATCTGCGCGACGGCGTCGTCGCGCTCGACGGCGACGGGCGCGTCGAGGCGATCAACGAGCGGCTCGCGCTCGCGCTCGGCGTCGAGCCGTCGGCCGCCGTCGGCCGCGCGCTGCACGAGCTGACGCCCGAGCTGCGCACGCTGCGCGCGGCCGACGGCGACACGCTCGCGACCTTGCGCGGCGTGCGCTACGTCGTGCATCGCGGGCCGCTCGCCGCGAGCGGCGGCGCGCCCGGCAGCGTGCTGACGTTCCAGGAATCGCGCGCGGTCGAGCGGCTCGACCGCACGCTGCGCTCGCATCAGCACGCGCAGCAGTTCACCGCGCGCTACCGGCTCGACGACGTCGTCGGTGCGTCGCCCGCGATCGCGCACGCGCGCGATCTCGCGCGGCGCTACGCGAAATCGGACGCGACCGTGCTGATCCTCGGCGAAAGCGGCACCGGCAAGGAGATGATCGCGCAGAGCCTGCATGCGCTGTCCGCGCGCCGCAAGTATCCGTTCGTCGCCGTGAACTGCGGCGCGTTTCCGGAAGCGCTGCTCGAGAGCGAGCTGTTCGGCTACGAGGAAGGCGCGTTCACGGGCGCGCGGCGCGGCGGCAAGGCGGGGCTCTTCGAGGCCGCGCATCGCGGCACGCTGTTTCTCGACGAGATCGGCGAGATGCCGCCGTCGCTGCAAAGCCGGCTGCTGCGCGTGCTGCAGGAGCGCGAGGTCGTGCGCGTCGGCTCGACCGAGCCGATCCCGATCGACATACGCGTCGTCGCGGCGACGCACCGGCCGCTCTTCGCGGCCGTCGAGGCGGGCGCGTTCCGCGCGGATCTCTATTACCGGCTCAACATCCTGAACATCGGGCTGCCGCCGCTGCGCGAACGCGCGGCCGACATTCCCGCGCTCGCCGCGACGCTGCTCGCGCAGGCCGCGCAACGCGAGCCGCGGCTCGCGGACAGGCTGCGCGACGCGCACGACGCGGCGCGCGCGCTCGCGGCGGCGAACGCGGCGTTGAGCCGCTATCGATGGCCCGGCAACGTGCGCGAGCTGCAAAACGTGATCGAGCGGATCGCGGTGGAGCTCGCCGATGCCGACGAGCGCGGCGACGCGGCGGCGAGCGTGGACACGCTGCGCGCGATCGCGCCCGAGGTGCTCGCGAGCGACGCGTTCGCGGCGGGCGGCCAAGGCGAGCGCGGCGGCAACGCGGATGCAGGCGATGGTGGCGACGATGACGCCGCGCAAGGCCTGACGCTCGTGCAACGCCGCCGGCGCGCGGAAGCCGACGAAATCCGCGCCGCGCTCGACGCATGCGGCGGCGATCGCGATCGCGCGTGCGCGATGCTCGGCATCAGCAAGACGACGCTGTGGCGCAAGCTCGCCGCCGACGAAGGGAAAGCGCGGCAGCGGTAAGCGCGGCGGCGGCGTGTGACGCGCAACCGGGAACTTGCGGCGAAGCGCTTTCGCTTCGGTTCTTGCGGTTTGCGGTTTGCGGTTTGCGGTTTGCGGTTTGCGGTTTGCGGTTTGCGGTTTGCAACTTGCATCTCGCGACTTGCGACTTGCATCTCGCGTCTCGCGTCTCGTGTCTCGCGTCTCGCGTCTCGCGTCTCGCGTCTCGCGTCTCGCGTCTCGCGTCTCGCGTCTCGCGTCTCGCGTCTCGCGATTTTCAGCTTGCGGCATTCGCAGCGCGTTGTCCTCGCGCCTTTCGTCGCGATTCTCGCTTCGTCACGCGATTCGTCGGCCGCGACGCGCCCGCATTGCCTGCGCGCCCCGCCCGCTCGCACGCGCATCCCGAGCATCCCGACGCATCCCATCGCATCCCGGCATCCGCGATTCGCCTGCCCGTCGCGCTCAATCATCTGATTTAAGGAACCCGGGCCCGCGCCGATAACCAGCCATCGACGCAGGCCACACGGCATTCACCCAGCAACGCCCGAAATCAGATGAAGCTCCGCCACAAAATCCCGCTTGCCTTCGCGGCAGCCCTCGTCGTCACATCCGCCGGCGCGTTCTACGGCATTCATGCGCTCAACCGCTCGCTCGACACGTACGCCACGACGGTCCAGCAAAACGCCGCGAACGAGCGGATGGTGTCCGCGACGCTCGTCGCGTTCAAGCTGCAAGTGCAGGAATGGAAGGACACGCTGCTGCGCGGCAAGGACCCGGCGAAACTCGACAAATACTGGAGCGCGTTCCAGCAGCGCGAACGAACCGTCGGCGCACTCGCCGCCGAACTCGAATCGAAGCTGCCCGACGGCGAAAGCCGCAGGCTGATCGAGCAATTCGCGTCGGCGCACGTGGAAATGGGGCGAGGCTATCGTAAGGGATTCGAAGCATTCAAGGCGTCGGGCTTCGATCCGTCGGCGGGCGACCAGGCCGTGGCCGGCGTCGATCGCGCGCCCGCCGCGCTCCTCGAAAAGGCCGCGCAGGACATCGCCGCCGACAGCGCGCGCGAATCGGCCGAAGCCGCGAGCAACGCCGCGCACGCGACGACGGTCAGCATCGTCGCGACGCTCGTCGTGTTCGCGCTCGCGCTCGCCGGCGGCGTCTGGTTCAGCGGCGCCGTCACGCGCCCGCTCGCGCGCGCGCTCGCCTGCGTGCGCCGGGTCGCGACGGGCGATCTGTCGACGCCGATCGACGCGCGCGGCGACGACGAGATCGCCGAGCTGCTCGCCGCGCTGAAGGACATGCAGGCGAGCCTGTCGCGCGTCGTCCACGACGTGCGGCACAGCGCCGACGGCGTCGCGACCGCGAGCGCGCAGATCGCGTCGGGCAATCTCGATCTGTCGTCGCGCACCGAGGAACAGGCGGCGTCGCTCGAGGAAACGGCGGCGAGCATGGACGAGCTCACGTCGACCGTGCGCCGCAACGCCGAGCATGCGCAGCATGCGTGCGCGGTGGCCGCGGGCGCGTCGACGACCGCGACGCGCGGCGGCGACGTGATGCGGCAAGTCGTCGACACGATGCGCGGGATCGCGGACAGCTCGGGCCGGGTCGCCGAGATCATCGCGGTGATCGACGGCATCGCGTTCCAGACCAACATCCTCGCGCTGAACGCGGCCGTCGAAGCCGCGCGCGCGGGCGAGCAAGGGCGCGGCTTCGCGGTCGTCGCGGGCGAGGTGCGCACGCTCGCGCAGCGCAGCGCGACGGCGGCCCGCGAAATCAAGGCGCTGATCGAGCAGTCGGCCGAACGCGTCGGCGCGGGCTCCGCGCTCGTCGGCGACGCGGGGCGGATCATCGGCGAGATCGTCGGCTCGGTGCGGCAGGTGACGGACATCGTGAGCGAGATCGCGTCGGCGTCGAACGAGCAGAGCGTCGGCATCGAGCAGGTCAACCATGCCGTCGCGCAAATGGACAACGTGACGCAGCAGAACGCGGCGCTCGTCGAGGAGGCGTCGGCGGCGGCGCACGCGCTCGCCGAGCAGGCGCGCGCGCTGCACGGCGCGGTCGCGGTGTTCAGGCTGCAAGACGATCGCGTGAGCGAGCGCGGCGACGCTCGCGGCGCGCAGCAGCCCGCCGAGCAAAAACTTCGGCTGGCGGACGCGTTTGTCTGAACGCCCGGCGAGCCGCGCGCATACCACCGGCGCTCGCCTCGGCGCAACTCGGTGCGGCTCTGTGCGGCTCTGTGCGGCTCTGTGCGGCTCTGTGCAGCTCTCTCGATGCGGCTCGGTGCAGCTCGGCTCGGCTAAGCGCGACTGAGCGTGACCGAACGACTGAACGAAACAGAACGAAACTGAACGAAACTGAACGCAACAGAACGAAACTGAACGCGACGCAGCGAATCACATGCGACGCATCAATGCAACCGCATCCACGCTACGCACTCGGCTTGCTCGCGACGAAGTGAAACCACGCTTCGCCGCCGAGATCCTGTTCGCGCCGCAACGGCTTGCCGGTCGAGCCGCCGAACGCCGCGCGCAGCTTCAGGCCGGCGGCATCGAGCTGCCTCTGCTGCGTGTCGAAATCGGTATACATGATGAGTATCCCGAACTTGTGCGCGGCGCACACGCGCATCGCATAGCCGTCGAACGTTCGATTGAAACGCGAATTCCGGACATAGTTGAACGCGCCGACCGGCAGCGAATAGGCGATCCGCGCCGCATCGATCGCGAGCGCGAGCGGATTCGCCGAGCGCCGCGGCAGACGAACGAGCCGCGACGGCCCTTCCCGATAGCTCGGCCCCGCGAGATTGTGCGTCGAAAACAGCGCGAAGCCGCCCGGCCGCAGCACGCGCGCGAACTCCTTCAGGATCGACATCCGGCCATCGTGATCGACCGCGTCGATGCCGTTGTAGCTGAACACGACGAGCGAAAAGCTCTCGTCGGCGAACGTCGACATGTCGCGCGCGTCCATCCGGTGCACGCGCGTGCCCGGATGATTGCGCCGGCAGATCTCGACGAGCTCGGGCGTGTAGTCGACGGCCGTGTAGTCGGCGCTGATCGACTTCAGCAGCGGCACGGTGCGCCCGCCGCCCACGCCGACGTCGAGGATCGGCTCGTCGCGCACGCGCTCGGCGATCCATGCGAACGCCGCCGCCTCGCCGGGATCGGTCCAGCCGGATGCGCGCCCGTATCCGCGAAGCGCGCTGCGGCTGCGCCAGACGGCCTGATTGATGCGGTCCTGCACGAAACCTGCGTTCACGACTCCCCCTCTTCGCCGACAGCCTCGGCGAATCGCCGCACTTCGTTGAACTCGCTTCGAGTATCGTCATGCGCGCTCACGCATCTCTGTTCTGCGGCTTACACTGGCGGAGATTTCGAAGAAAGGCTCGAAGCGGCGCGCCACGCGCGCACCGCTTCGCGATGCGGCGAGACGTGCGTCGCACGCGATGCCCGATCGCGAATCAACGCTCGCGCGCGAAGCGATCGGTCGCCGCGATCAGCGCGCGCAGGATGCCCGGCTCGTCATATGCGTGTCCCGCGTCGGGCACGATCTCGAGCGATGCGCGCGGCCACGCCTTCGCGAGCTCCCACGCGGTGCGGGCGGGCGTCGCGACGTCGTAGCGCCCCTGGACGATCGCGCCCGGAATGCCCGCGAGACGATGCGCGTCGCGCAGCAACTGCCCTTCCTCCATGAAACCTTGATGAACGAAGTAGTGATTCTCGATGCGCGCGAACGCTAGCGCGTAATGCGCGTCGCCGAAATGCGCTTCGTGCACGGGATTCGGCAGCAGCGTGATCGTCCGGCCTTCCCAGATGCTCCATGCGCGCGCGGCTTCGTGCTTCGCCGCCTCGTCGTCGCCCGTCAGCCGGCGGCGGTACGCGGCCATCAGGTCCGAGCGCTCGGACGGCGGAATGGGTGCGACGAACGCCTCCCAAAGATCGGGAAACAGCCACGACGCGCCTTCCTGGTAGTACCACAGCAATTCCGCGCGGCGCACCGTGAAGATGCCGCGCACGACGAGCTCGCTCACGCGAGACGGATGCGTTTGCGCGTACGCGAGCGCGAGCGTGCTGCCCCACGAGCCGCCGAACACGAGCCAGCGCTCGACGCCCGCCATCTCGCGCAGCCGCTCGATGTCGTCGACGAGATGCCACGTCGTGTTGTTCTCGAGGCTCGCGTGCGGCGTCGAGCGGCCGCAGCCGCGCTGGTCGAACAGCAGCACGCTGTAGCGCGCGGGATCGAAGAGGCGGCGGTGATCGGCGCGGCAGCCGCCGCCCGGCCCGCCGTGCAGGAAGACGGCCGGCTTGCCGTCGGGATTGCCGCACAGCTCCCAATACACTTGATGGCCGTCGCCGGTGTCGAGCAAGCCTTGCGCGTAGGGTTCGATCGGTGGGTACAAGAGGCGCTCCGGATGAATGGAAGAAAACGACCGGAGCGATCGTGCGCGGACGACGGGCGCGGGTGCGCATCGTCGGCCGGCGGCCCCGGTTCGGCGTCGAAAGCGACGCTTCATTATGCCGAGTCGACGGAAAATCGGCGCGCCCGTTCGCGCCAGTCCGCGCCAGTCCGCGCCCGGTAGCACCGCTTGCGCGCGGTCATCGCCCGGCCGCCCGCGCTACCCGTCGCGGCGCAACGCGCCGACGAGCAGCGCGAACGCCGCCGGCGGCTGCCGGCGGCCCGCATGGTGGAGGTAAGAGCCCGGATTCCCCGGGCACCCGCCGTCGAGCGCACGCTCGAGGCGGCCCTGCGCGACGTGAATTCGTCGGCGCGCCGGACTATCGGACTATCGGGCGATCGGCGATCGGCCGCTCGATCGCGCCTAGATCTTCTCCGCGTAAGCCGTCCGTTCGAGCGGCATGCAGGTGAGCGCCCGACCGGTCGGCTCGATGTAGCGCCGCGCGAGCGCCGCAGGTTCGGGATGCTCGACGACGCGCCAGCGATAGGGTTCGAGAAAGCCCTGCAAGTCCTGCGGATCGAGGCCGAAATGCCAGAGCCGGCCTTGCTCGACGTAGCGCCGATGGAGATTCTCGTCGCCGTACAGATTCCGGCCGTCGATGAAATCCTTGCGCACGTAGGTCAACGCAAGCCGGCTGCCGCGCGCGACGGTCGCGAGAAAATCCAGCACCTTGCGCACGCCCGCCTCGGTCAGATATTGCGTGACGCCTTCCCACACGAAGAAGCTTCGCCTGCCGCTCGAATAGCCGTGCCGGGCCAGCTCCGCGGCGAGCGTCTCGCGCTCGAAATCGATCGGCACGAGCGTCACGTGCTCGGGCACCTCGCCGAACAGGCGGCGAAGGCGCCGCCGCTTCGCATCGATGTTCCGCGGTTGATCGACTTCCCACACGGGCACGCTCGCGAGCGGCGCGAGCCGATACGCGCGCGTGTCGAAACCCGCGCCGAGATTGACGAACGAATCGATCTCGCCGGCCGATTCGAGCAACTTCTCGTCGATGAAGCGCTTGCGGCACAGGATGCCGCCCCAGACGCCGGGGAAATTCCGGTCCGACTTCGCGGCCATCCAGGCCGCCCCGCGCGGGCCGATCAACGAGACGATCGCTCGCGTGCCAAGCGGCGCGATCGCGCCCGCCAGTTCGTCGACGATGATGCGCCGCTCCGCGGGAAGCCGTTGCTCGACGGCGACCATCGCAATCGGTCGCGCGCCGGTCTGCGCTGCTGTCAACGCCATGTCGACACCTCGTCTGAAAAGTTCGATGAATCCAGTGTAGGCCGCGCATCGGCCGATCGCGAGACGAATGCACTCGCATGCGCGCTCGCGCGAATTCCGCCGCGCCTGCGCTCATCGGCACGTTTCGTTCGTCTAATCGTCGTGCGCGCCGACAAAAACGGTTCCAACAAGCGATCTGATGCCGCGTGCCGCGCTTCGATGCCTGTTTCGATGCCTGTCTCGATGCCTGTCTCGACGCCGCGGACACGACGAGCGCCCCGGGCCGCGATGCCAAGCGCATTGCACATGGAACGTCAACGAAAGCGCCCTAGGGCCTGTTCCCGCTAATAACGGGCTTGCGCTGGCCGCCAGAAGGGCCGAGCACAAGGATTGCGACGAAGTGAATACTCGACGTATTCGCGAGGAGCATGACGCAGCGATCGGCCCTTCTGGCGGCCAGCCCCTCGACGGATTTTTTCGATCACGGGAACGTGCCTTAGAGCGCCTTCGCCTCAGCGACGGCCGCGCGCCGATTGCACCGGATACCGAATCATTCCGCGCCGGCGCTGCCGAACGTCGAATTCACCGGCCGCCGCCTCGCGCATGCAATCGTCCGGACGGCCGGCCCACGATCACGCCCCGCCCGGATCATTGCGCGTCCCGCCTTGCCTCGCTCGACATCCGCGCGTCACGCGTTCCGGCGTGCAGCGCGCCACCCACGCCGATCGCGCGGCGCGACACGCTCCGAGCGCACCGCGCGACGCACGCCGCCGCGAAGCACCGGTGCGCGCTAACCGTCACGGGAAGACGCGCACGATCCGGCTCGTCATGCTGTTGCCGGGTGTCGAATGCGAAATGCAAACACTCCGGCGACGCCCGACGCGCGCATTCGATCCGGATCAACGCGGCTCAGGCGCAGCTATCTAGAATGAAAGGGCATGACGAAGCGCACGTCACCCAAGCGGCGGCGCGCCCCCACGACCGATGAAAGCCGGAACTTCGGCATCGGAATCGCAAACCAAGCAAAGAAAGCCTCGACATTCGCGGCGAATGGAACCGGTGTGTGCCGCGGCTAGACCGACCGGCATTTTCGGATTCGCCGGGGGCAGCTTCGATGAACCGTCCTCACACTACGCAGCCACGTCTCCTTCAATGCGCATGCATGCTTTGCGTCGTTGCACGCACATCGCTTGCGGGCTTCGCGATATTCGTATCGCAACCGGTTAGCGCCGAACTGGCTGCGACGATTACCACCAAAGCATCCGTGTCGGCCAGCGCGGCTTCGGCAGTGGTCGCGCCCGCCACGAAGTCACATCGCGCGCCATCGGGCGCGTCGAACGCATCCGGCGCATCGAGCACTTCGGGCACTTCAGGCACTTCGGGCACTTCGAGCGCATCGAGCGCGTCGAGCGCGTCGGAGGCATCCGGCGCATCCGCGTCTTTGCAAGCGTCGAGCGCACAATCGGCAACGCCCCGCGTGCTAACCGCCCCGCCGCTGCCGACGCTGACCGAAGCCGAAGCAGCGGACGTAACGCGCCGCGCGCTCGCGTTGCGCGCAACGTTCGCGCACGAAGTCACGCGACGCCTGAAGGTGCCGGCAGCGGAGCAGCGCGCATACGGCGAGCGCCTGCAACAAATGCTCGATGCGCGCAATCTGGGCGAGCTGGCCCGTGAATACGTCGTGCTCGTCGATCGCGCGCCGAACGTGCAGGCGGCATTCATCTACTTCCGCACGACGCGGAACAACACGTGGCAGATGATCGGCGCATCGCCCGTCGCGACCGGCCTGCCCGGCCAGTACGACCATTTCGTGACGCCGCTCGGCGTGTTCGAGCACACGCCCGCGAACATGGATTTCCGCGCGGAAGGCACGATGAACGACAACGGCATTCGCGGCTACGGCCGCCACGACATGCGCATCTACGATTTCGGCTGGGCAGACGCGGAGCGCGGCTGGGGCAAGGGCGGCGTGTCTCAGATGCGCTTTCAGATGCACGCGACGGACCCGGAATATCTGGAGCCGCTGCTCGGCATTCGCCACTCGAAGGGATGCGTGCGGATTCCCGCGACGCTGAACGTCTTCATCGATCAGCACGGGATTCTCGGCGCCGAGTATGAAGCGCGCGCCGCCACCGGCGACACGCCTTGGGTGCTGCGCGCGCATCGGCAAGTCACGCCTTGGGCGGGCCGCTTTCTCGTCGTCGTCGATTCGGCGCGCAAGACGCGCCCCGCATGGTCGCCCGCGCCGGGCAAGAAGGCGCAGGCGAAGGTGCCGAAGGGCGGCGACACCGCGGATTGATGCAGGCAGGCGCGGACGGACGAGGCCGCCGCCTTGGGGTTTCGCTGTTTCGCCGCTGTGCGGTCGTGCGGTCGTGCGGTCGTGCGGTTGTGCGGTCTAGCCGTCTTGCGATCGTACCCTCGTGCCGTTCGCCATTACGCCGCCGAGCCGTGCCGCCGCGCCCGGTTCGCATGCGGCTTCGTCGCCGCTCACGTCCGCGCGAGAACGAGCCGAACCCATGCGTCGACCGCGCCGCCGCCGTGTCAGCGGCGTTGCGCCACCGCGTCGTCCGCGTTCGTCGCCGGCGTTGCGCGCTGCCCGCGCGGCGCCCCGCCGAATCCGTCGAGAGCCGCCTTTGCCCGATACTGCGCGTCCCACATCGCCCGATAGCGCCCGTCGGCCGCGATCAGCTCGTCGTGCCGCCCCTGCTGCACGAGCCGGCCGCCGTCGATCACGAGAATCCGGTCCGCGCCGACGATCGTCGACAGACGATGCGCGATCACGATGACGGTCTTGTCCCGCACGAGCGCATCGATCGCGCGCTGCACCGCCAGTTCGCTTTCGACGTCGAGCGCCGCGGTCGGCTCGTCGAGAATCACGATCGGCGCATTCTTCAGCAGCGCGCGCGCGATCGAGATGCGCTGACGCTCGCCGCCCGACAGCCGGCCGCCGATCTCGCCGAGCCGCGTCTGCCAGCGCTGCGGCAGGCGTTCGATGAACGCGTGGCATTGCGCGGCGCGCGCCGCCGCCTCGACTTCGTCGTCCGTCGCGTCCGGGCGGGCCATCCGGATGTTCGCGAGCACCGTGTCGTCGAACAGGTAGACGTCCTGGAACACGACCGAAATCAGCGAATTCAGCGCCGCCTCCGGAATCCGGCGAATGTCGACGCCGCCGATCTCGATCGCACCGCGCTGAGGATCGGCATGGCGCAGCAGCAAACGTGCGATCGTCGACTTGCCCGATCCGGACGGGCCGACGAGCGCCGTCATCCCGTTCGCCGGCAGCGTCGCGCTGAAGCCGCCGAGCGCGTCGCCCGCCGCACGCGCATAGCGAAACGACACGTCGTCGAAACGCAAATCGAAGCGGCTCGGCACGCAAGACGGCTCACGCAACGGCAGCGGCTCGACCGCGAGCAGCGCCTCGATGCGCTCCAGCGCGGCTTCGATCATCTCGACGACCGCCGCATAGCCGATCAGCGTCGCCATCGGCTCGGAGAAGCGCACGACGATCACCATCACGGCCGCGACGACCGACAGATCGAGCGATCCCATCACGACCCACGTGACGGCCGCCGCGACGACGAGCTGCAGGCCCAGCTCGACGACGCTCGCGACGACGAGATTCGGCTTCGCGCTCTTGCGGTGCGCGGCCGTCTGCATGGCAAGCAACTCGTCGCAGCGCTCGGCGAGCGTGGACGCCTTCGCCGTGTCGCCGCAAGCCGCGCGCAGCACCGGCAGCCCTTGCGTGAATTCGACGATGTCGGCGTTCAGGCGGCGGTGCGCGTCCGCGAGCGCGCGCATCCCGCGCCCGAGCGCCGGCTGGCGCCAGCGGTACAGCGGCACGATCGCGGGAAACACGAGCAGCAGGATCAGGCCGACGCGCCAATCGACGAAAAGCGCGGCGAGCGCGACGACGCAGGGCGTGACGGTCGCGAGCGCGATCATGTTGACAATCGCGAGCGTGTAGTTCAGGTTCTCGTCGACGTTGCCGAGCAGCAGCGCGTTCATCTCGCCCGAGCGCTTGTCCTGCAGCGTTTCGAGCGGCATGCGGCGCAACTGCTCGCCGAGCCGCATGCGCAGCGCGTGCGTCGTGTGCGCCATGCGCCCGTTGTATTCGAAGCCTTGCGCGCGCCAGCGAACGAGTGTCGCGAACGCGGCGATCAGCGTCATCGCGACCAGCCAGCCGAACGCCGACTCGATCGAGCGCGCGCCGACGATCGCGGCGATCAGCGGAAACAGGCACGCGAGCGCGAGCCCCTGCGCGGCCGCGGCCACGCACAGGCCGACGATGCTCGCGCGCAGCGCCGCCGCATTCGGGCCCGCGACGCTCGTCAGCCGGCGATACGTCACGCGCCACGACGTCGGGCAGGGGGTTTCGGTCGATTCGTGTTTCATCACGCGCGCTCCTGTTCGACGCGGTTCCGGTTTTCCTGCGCGCCCCCGCGCAGCGCCCAGCGTTGCACGCGCTCGTGGCTGTCCCACAGCCGCGCATAGACGCCCCGCGCCGCCAGCAGCGCATCGTGACGCCCCGCTTCGGCGAGCTCGCCCTGATCGAACACGAGAATCTGGTCGGCATGGCGGATCGTCGACAGCCGATGCGCGACCATGATCACCGTCTTGCCGCGCATCAGCGCGGACAGCGCCCGCATCAGCTCGGCCTCGTTCTCCGGATCGGAAAACGCGGTCGCCTCGTCGAGCACGAGGATCGGGCGGTTCTGCAGGATCGCGCGCGCGATCGTGACGCGCTGCCGCTGCCCGCCCGACAGGAATGCGCCGCGCTCGCCCGCGCGCGTGTCATAGCCGTGCGGCAGGCCCATGATGAAGTCGTGCGCCTGCGCGGCCTTCGCCGCCGCGATCACGTCGTCCATCGTGCGATTCGGCGAACCGAGGCGGATGTTGTTCGCGATCGTGTCGGCGAACAGGAACGTGTCCTGGAACACGAACGCCAGTTGCGACATCAGCGTATCGGCCGTCATGTCGCGCACGTCGACGCCGCCGACGAGCACGCGCCCCGCGTCCACGTCCCAGAAGCGCGGAATCAGCCGCGCGACGGTCGTCTTGCCCGCGCCCGACGGGCCGACGAGCGCCGTCGTCGAGCCCTGCGGAACGTGGAAGCTCACGTTGCGCAGCACGCGCGCGCCGTCGCGGTCGTCGGCGTCGGCGTGCTTGTCGCCGCTTGTGCCGCCGCTTGTGCCGCCGCTTGTGCCGCCGCTTGTGTCGCCGCTTGTGTCGCCGCTTGTGTCGCCGCTTGTGCCGCCGCTCGCGCCACCGCCGGCGCCCCGAACGCGACCGGCGTCGCGGCAGGCGGGCGCGGCGTCCGAATCGTCCCCGGCCGTCGCCCCGTAGCCGAAGCCGACGTTCTCGAACGTGACGCTCGCGTCGGCCGGCGCGCGCCCAACGGCGGGCATCGGCAGCGTCGGCAACGCCAGCGTCTGCTGGATTCGCGCGACGCTCAGCTTCGCCTTGTCGACCATGTGGTTGAGCATCATCATCGGCATCATCGCCTCCGCCATGCCGGTGCCGACGAGCAGCACCGCGATCCACGCGCCGAAATCCGCGGCATCGCGCGCGACGAGCCACGCGCCGAGCCACAGCATCACGAGCAACGTCGGCAGCGGATTGAGCGCCGCGAACGAGAAGCGCGCGGAAAAGCCCGCCTGCCGATACCAGCGCGTGAGCACGTCTAGATACGCGTCGAGCGCATGCTGGAAGCGGCCGAACGTCGAATAGCCGGCATCGAACGTACGCACGACGGGCATCGCCTGCACGAATTCGATGACGGCCGCGCTCACGCGCTCGCGCGCGTCGTTGTACAGCCGGCTCATCTCGACCGAATTGCGCATCGCGAGCGTCAGCACGCCGAACCCGATCGCCATCACCGCCGCCGCACCGAGCGCGAGCCGCCAGTCGAGCCACAGCAGCGCGACGAGCGTGCACGCCGGCCCGACGAACGCGCGCGCATAGAGCGGCGTGCTGTCGGCGACGAAGATGTGCAGCGCTTTCACATCGTCGTGGACGACCTTCGACAGCGCGCCCGCGCCGACCTGCTGCAGCGTGCCGAGCGGCACGCGCGTCAGGCGCTCGGCCAGATCGCCGCGCAGGATCTTCTCGAGGCGAAACGCCGCGTAGTGCGACTGGCTGAACGCGCCGAGCCGCAGGAAATAGCTGCCGGCGAGGCACAGCACGGCGCACGCGAGAGGCCACGCCGGCCACGCGTGCGGCCGCTCGGCGAGCTGCCGCACGGTCCATGCGAGCGACAGCAGGAACGCGACGTTCAGCAGCGTCGCGAGCGACGAGACGAACATCGCGAAGCGGATCTGCGCACGCACCGGGCGCATGATGCGCCACGGGTCGGGGCGAGCATCCGCGCGCCGTCGGCGTACTGGACGGGCGGATTCGGTCGGTGGTTCGGACATGGCGATTCCTCGTGGGCCCGGCAACGGGCGAGACTGGTTGGCGCGCGGCGGCGCAAGCCGATCACGCGCGGCGCGCGGCGGCAGGAGAAACCGTGCGCGTCCGCGCGACGGCCGTGCACCGCGTCGCGCGACGGCACGCGATCGCGCGCGGCGGCGCATCGCGGGCGACGTCGCCGCCCGGCGGCGCGCGGCGGGCGGGCGGGCGCATCGAGCGCGGCGCGGCGCGCGCAGCGATCCGCCGCGCCGCGGCTCGCGCGGTCAGTAGTCGAACGCAACCGTCACCCCGACCGTGCGCCCGAGGCCGACCTGCGCGAGATTGCCCGTCGGCGCGCGGAACGCATACGTGCGGTAGTCGCGGTTCGTCAGGTTCTGCGCATAGAGCGTGAGCTCGACGTCGCGGCGCACGCGCCAGCCGAGCGACGCGTCGACGAGCGCATAGCCGCCCTGGCGCAGCTTGTTCGCGACGTCGAAGTACTGCGCGCCGACCCAGCGCACCGCGACGCGCGGCCGGACCGTGCCGACGCTCGTCGGCACGTCGCCGCCCACGTTCAGCGTGAAGCCGTAGCGCGGCGCGAACGGAACGTCGTTGCCGGCGCACGCGGCGCAGCCGAACGGATCGACGTAGCTGCGGAACGTCGCGTGGTTGAAGAAGCCGTCGAGCGCCGCCGTCCAGCCGCGCGCGATGCCCCATTCGACGCCGAACTCGACGCCCGTCGAGCGCGTGTCGCCGACGTTGCGCAGCGATTGGTAGCCGAGCGGATCGCTGCCGTAGAGTTGCGCATTGCGGATGTCGATCCGATAGAGCGCCACGCTGCCGCGCAGCTTCTGCCCGGCGTAGCGCGCGCCGAGCTCGTAGCTCACCGCGCGCTCGGGGCCGAAGCCTTGCGCATCCGCGAGGCTCGACGGCGCGAGATTGAAGCCGCCCGGCTTGTAGCCCTGCGACACGTTCGCATAGACGCGCCACGCCGGATCGATCTGATAGCCGGCGGACAGCTTGCCGAGAATCCGGTTGCCTGCCATCCCGCTCGCGCCGGCGAACGGCGCGTATGTCGACGCGGACGCCATCGCCGTGCCGGCGAACTGCGTCCAGGCCTGATCGCGCGACGCCCGCAGGCCGGCCGACAGATCGAGCGCGCCCGTCACGTGCCACGTGACGTCGCCGTAAGCGGCGATCGACTTGCTCTCGTTGCTCGACGCGGTCGTCGACAGATTGACGACCGACGGAATCATCATGTCGTTGACGTACGTGCGCGACTGATGCACGTCCTGCCGATACAGGCCGAACACCGCGTCCCAGCGCCGGCCGGGCGCATGCGTCGCGAGCCGCAGTTCCTGGACGTTCTGCCGCCAGTTCTCCGGCTGCTGCACGAAGTACTGGAGAAACGGGAAGCGCCGCTCGATGTCGAGCGTCTGCCACGCGGAAACCGCCGACAGACGCCAGTCGCCGATGTCGTAGCGCCCGGACAGCGCGTAGCTGTTCCCGCAGCGGCGCATGTACGACTCCGCGTATTGCGCGGGCAGCCGCGGATCGATGTTCGCGGTGCGGCCGCCGATGTCGTCGAAGGGCACGTAGATATCCTGCGTCGCCTTCGCGCAATCGCGCCCGACCGATACGTTCACTTCCCACGGCGCGCCGGTCGGCGCGACGCGCAGCTTCGCGCTGCCTGCCAATGAGCGGGAACCGCCCTGATGATCCGCGCCGCTCACCGGATTGCGCAGATCGCCGGGCGCGTCGACGTGCGCGAGCGACACCGCGCCATACAGCAAATCCCTGACGAGCGGCCCCGCGACCTCCGCCTGCTCGACGTTGCCGCCGCGGCTCGAGACGCCCGCCCGCAGGTGCACGCGCGGCGTGTTGTCGGGCGGCATCGTGACGATGTTCAGCACGCCGCCTTCCGCGCTCTTGCCGTACAGCGTGCCCTGCGGCCCCTTCAGCAACTCGACGCGATCGACGCTCATGAGCGTCTGCGACGCGAACGTGGGCAACTGCGGCACGCCGTCGACGTACACGGTCAGCGCCGGATTGTAGAAATCCTGCGCCGACGTGACGCCTCGCAAGCCGATCAGCGGAAACAGCAGCGAACCGCCGCCCGTCATCTGCACGCCGGGCAGCACGCGCGCGAGATCGAGCGTGTTCGCGATCTGCGCGTCGTCGAGCGCCGGCTGCTCGACGACGACCGCCGCGCCGTTGAGGGTCGCAAGCGGCTGATCGCGCTTGCTCGCGGTGACGGTCACCGCGGACAGCTCGGTGGCCTGCGCCGCGCCGGGCGGCAAGCCGGCCCGAGCCGGAGCGCCGTCCGGCCGCTGCGCCGGCGATGCGTCGGCCGCGCTTGCGCGGGCGATGCCCGCCAAAGAAATGAGAGAAACCGCTACTGCCGTTGCAAAGGCGTTCGACGCCTGGAGCCTGCCCCGCCAGGCCCGCTGATACCGCATGAAACACACTCCTTGATGATCTCGTAGGACGGCCGGCGGACTCCTCGTGCGATCGTGCCTCACGAGCAATCCCGTGTCGTCGTGGGCGCGCGCCATGACGAGACGAAGCCGTCGCGCGCCCGAGGGCGCGTGAAGCCGCCGAAACCGACCGGCTCTCCCGGAATGAGCGAATCGTCTCGACGGCGGCGACTGGAATTGCAATAATGATAACAATTCTCATTTACATTGCCACCCCGATCGGATCGACTTCTACCCCGATCGGTATGTGCGCGGAGACGATCACCGATGCCTGCTACCAGTCCTACGCATGCGACAACACCCGAAGTCGCGATATCGACGCTGCTCGCGGATTCCACGCCGCCCCCCGAATCCGCGCCCGACTGCCGGCTGCTGCGCGTCGCGTTGCAGGACGGCATCGACGTGCTCGTCTGGCAAGGCGAGCTGCGGCAGCCGGTCTCGATGAACCTTCGCGACGACTGGGGCCGCGTGCATTTCTGTTGCGCGCTGCAGGGCCGCTCGCGCTTCTCGATCGACACCGGCGTCCGCGAAACCGAGCATGTGCTGTCGGCGGGCACGGGATGCATCAGCTACACGCCCGATTGCAGCGGCCGCGCGATGCATGCGGGCCGAATCGAAAGCGTGACCGTGTCGATCCGGCCGGATCTCGTGCGCGAGCTCGCGCCCGATCTCGACACGGCGCTTCAGCGCAAGCTCGATTCGGCGCGCTGTTGCGCGCCATGCCGATGCGACGCCGAGATGCGCGCGACCGCGCAGGCGCTGAGCCATGCGCTGCAAGACAGGCATCGATGCGCGCAGGGCCGCTCGGGCCGCCCGTCGCTGTGGCTGCTCGGGCAGAGCCTCGCGCTCGCGAGCCTCGTGATCGAGGCGCACGGCGAGCCCGCGCAGCACGCGTGGCCGCTGCCGGCCGCGGACCGGCAAAAGCTGCTGCGCGCGCGCGATCTGCTGCTCGCGGATCTGAGCCGCGCGCCGACGATCGCGGCGCTCGCCAAGGAAACGGGGCTCAGCGTGCTCAAGCTCAAGCGCGGCTTTCGCCAGTTGTTCGATCACAGCGTCTACGGGCTCTTCCAGCACGAGCGGATGCACGAGGCGCGCCGTCGGCTGGCGTGCGCCGACATGCCGGTGATGACCGTCGCCGCCGACATGGGCTACGCGAACGCGAGCCATTTCACGGCGGCGTTCCAGAAGCAGTTCGGCGTCAACCCGTCGGCGTTCAAGCATCGCCGCTGACGATTCGTCCGGCGACATCCGGGCCTTGCGCGATATCCGCATGACGCGCTCTTTCGCGACATCGCCCGTCGCTGTCCGCACCCCGGCTGCGCCCTCCCGCCCCCCTCTTTTCGCCCGATGCGGATGCCGCGCCATCCGTGTCGGGCGAGCGTTTTTCGGCGGCGGCCGGATACCGATACGAGCGCAAATAAACCCGTTTCGGGTAGAGGCTCTAAACAATAACGCTTATCGTTCTCAATAATAAGAAGCACGACAAATCGAGGCAGCGCGCGTCGCACAGCGCCGTTGCACTCGGGGCAGGCAGACGATGGCTCGCCGATCCTCAAACGGATCTTTCAGGCGGCCGCCGATCGATTGCGCGTGTCGCCCGAAGGCCGCGCGCGGGTTCGTCTGTCCCGAGTCTTGTCGCTTGCGTGGCGTTACCGACGAGGGATTCATGAACGACTTCATCGACACCCGATCCTGGCCGCTCGTGTATCTGCACATGCCCGCGCAGGTGCCCGATACGGAGGCGGATGCACGGCTCGCGCAGTTCAAGGCGCTGTACGCGCGCGCCGAGCCGTTCGTGCTGGTGATGGACGGCGAGGAGCTGCCGCGTCATTCGCCGCGCTTCGTATCCGCGTATGTTCAATGGAGTCGCGACAACGCCGAGCAGCAGCGGCTGTGCGCCGGCGCGATCCGCATCGAGGCGGACGGCGCGCGGCGGCGCGTCTACGAAGACAAGGCCCGCGCGTGGGACCGCGCCGGGCATGCGCCCTACCCGTTTCGCATCGCCGCGACGCACGTCGAAGCGCGCGCACAGGCGCAGGCGTGGCTTGAACAGGGCGGCGGCCGCGCGCGAACGCCGGCCGCGCCGCGCGCAGAAGTCCGTAGCGCCGCGAGAGCGAACGCCGCGCCGAGTTGACCGGCGCACGGCGCCGCACGTGCCGCGGCAGCCGACGCGCCTCGTCACGCGAGCGTTTCCGCCCCCCATCCGAATACCGGCGACCGCACGACGCGTCGCGCCATCGCCCGCCAACGGGCGGCGGCGCGACGCGCCGGCGGAGCGTCCTTGCGTTCCGGGATTTCGCATTCCAACCGACTCGAGAGCTTCATTCATGTCCGACCTTCACACGAGCCTCGCCTCCGATCCCGCCGCCGAAGCCGACCGCGTCGCGCTCGACGGCGCATCGCTGCGCGCCGAGCTTGCCGCTGAACTTGCCGCCGATCTGTCCGTCGAGCCCGAACGGCTCGACGCCGACGCGAACCTGCTGCAGCTCGGCCTCGACTCGATGCGCCTGATGGTGTGGCTGAACCGGCTGCGCTCGCGCGGCCATACGCTGACGCTGCGCGAGCTGTACCGCGAGCCGACGCTCGCCGGCTGGCTCGCGCTGATGCGGCGCAGCCCTGCGCGCGCCGTCGAGCGGCCCGCCGCGCCGCGCTCGTGGCCGACGATGCGCGACGGCGAAGCGTTCGCGCTGACGCCCGTTCAGCATGCGTATCTCGTCGGCCGCTCCGCGCAGCAGCCGCTCGGCGGCGTCGGCTGCCATCTGTATCAGGAATTCGACGGCGCGGGGCTCACGCCCGACAGGCTGGAATCCGCCGTGCGCGCGCTGATCGCCCGTCATCCGATGCTGAGCGTCGCGTTCCGCGCGGACGGCAGCCAGCAATGGCGCGCGCGCTCGAGCTGGCCCGGCGTCGCCGTGCACGACTTGCGCGAATGCGGCGAAGCGGCGCGCGACGCTGCGCTCGCCGCGTTGCGCGAACGCCTCGGCCATCGCGTGCTCGACGTCGAGCACGGCGAGACGTTCGACTTCCAGCTGTCGCTGCTGCCGGGCGGGCGGCATCGCCTGCACGTCGATCTCGATCTGCTCGTGCTCGACGCGGCGAGCTTCACGCTCGTGTTCGACGAACTCGCGGCGCTCGTCGGCGGCCGCGCGCTGCCGGACGTCGGCGGCGGCTACGACTTTCGCGGCTACGTCGCGCAACTGGCGCACGACGGCGCGGCCGCGCGCGACGCCGCGCAACGCTACTGGCGCGCGAAGCTGCCCGCGCTGCCCGCCGCGCCGCGACTGCCGCTCGCGCAGGAGCCCGAGCGCGTCGCGCCGGTGCGCTTCCGCCGCCGCCGCGCGGAGCTCGTCGACGCCGACTGGCGCGCGTTCAAGGCGCACGCGAGCGCATCCGGCGTCACGCCGACGATGGCGCTCGCGACGTGCTTCGGCGCGGTGCTCGCGCGCTGGAGCGGCGAGCCGCGCCTGCTGCTGAACCTGACGCTGTTCGACCGCGAGCCGCTCGATCCGGCCGTCGAGCGGATGATCGCCGATTTCACCAACATCCTGCTGATCGATCTGGCCGCCGAAGGCGAGCCGTTCGACGCGCTCGCGCGCGAGAATCAGGCGACCTTCGCCGACGCCTACGAGCATCGCCGCTGGTCCGGCGTCGAGCTGCTGCGCGAGCTGCGCAAGGCGCAACGCCATCCGTACGGCGCGCCCGTCGTGTTCACGAGCAATCTCGGCCGGCCGCTGTACGGCCGCGACACCGCCGCGGCGCTCGGCGAGCCCGCGTGGGGCATCTCGCAGACGCCGCAGGTGTGGATCGACCATCTCGCGTTCGAGCACGGCGCGTCGGCGTGGCTGCAATGGGACAGCATCGACGCGCTGTTTCCGCCGGGCCTCGTCGACGCGCTGTTCGACGCGTACGTCGCGCTCGTGCGGCGCCTCGTGCGCGAGCCCGACGCATGGCGCAAGCCGCTGCCCGATCCGATGCCCGACGCGCAGCGCGCGGCTCGCGCGCGCGCGAACGACACCGCGCGGCCGGTGCCGGAAGGCTGCCTGCACGACGGCTTCTTCGACGCGGCCGCGCGCACGCCTGACGCCGTCGCGCTGATCCATCGCGACGCGCGGCTCAGCTTTGCGACGCTCGCCGAGCAGGCGCGCCGCTGCGCGGGCGCGCTCGCGGCGCGCGGCGTGCGCGCGGGCGACACGGTCGCCGTCAGCATGTCGAAGGGCGTCGGGCAGATCGTCGCGGTGCTCGGCGCGCTGCACGCGGGCGCGGTCTACGTGCCCGTGCCGCTCGACCAGCCGGACGAGCGGCGCCGCAAGATCTACGACGACGCGCGCGTGAAGCTCGTGCTCGCGTGTCGCGACGATCCGTCGGCGGTCGCGGCGGCGGACGATCCGGCGCGCTACCTCGCGTGGCAGGACGCGATCGCGGCCGACGCGCTGCGCGATCCCGTCGCGGTCGATCCGCGCACGCCTGCCTACGTGATCTACACGTCCGGCTCGACCGGCACGCCGAAGGGCGTCGTGATCCCGCATCGCGGCGCGCTCAACACGTGCGCGGAGCTCACCCGCCGCTACCGCGTCGGCGCGGGCGACCGTGTGCTCGCGCTGTCCGCGCTGCACTTCGATCTGTCGGTCTACGACATCTTCGGCGTGCTCGCGGCGGGCGGCGCGCTCGTGCTCGTCGACGAAGCGCAGCGGCGCGACCCCGCCGCGTGGTGCGAACTGATCGACCGCCATCGCGTGACCGTATGGAACAGCGTGCCCGCGCTGTTCGACATGCTGCTCACGTACGCCGACGGCTTCGCGCTCGGCGCGCCGTCGGCGCTGCGCATCGCGATGCTCTCCGGCGACTGGATCGGCCTCGACCTGCCCGCGCGCTACCGCGCGTTTCGCGCCGACGGCGAGCTCGTCGCGATGGGCGGCGCGACCGAGGCGTCGATCTGGTCGAACGCATACGACGTCGGCGACGTGCCGCCGCAATGGCGCTCGATCCCCTATGGCTTTCCGCTCGCGAACCAGCGCTACCGCGTCGTCGACGAGCAGCGCCGCGATTGCCCGGACTGGGTGCCGGGCGAGCTGTGGATCGGCGGCGAAGGCGTCGCGCTCGGCTACTTCAACGACGCCGAGCGAACGGCGCGGCAGTTCGTCGACGACGCGAACGGGCGCTGGTATCGGACGGGCGATCTCGGCTGCTACTGGCCCGACGGCACGCTCGAGTTTCTCGGCCGGCGCGACAAGCAGGTGAAGATCGGCGGCTATCGGATCGAGCTCGGCGAGATCGACGCGGCGCTCAATCGCATTGACGGCGTCAAGACCGGCATCGCGCTCGCGCTCGGCGAACGCGACAAATCGCTCGCCGCGTTCGTCGTGCCGTCGGGCGACGCGCTGTTCGACGAACGGCGCGCCGATCCGGCATGGCCGTCCGACTTTCGCGCATGGTTCGCGCCGCCGGACGCATCCGGCATCGCGCGAAGCGCCGATGCGGATGCGGATGCGAACGGCGACGACGCCCGCTCCGCCGATGTCGATGTCGATGTCGATGCCGACACCGGCGGCGACCCGCGCGCGAACGCCGCCGCCTGCGACGCCCCCGCCGCGATCGCGAAATCCGATGCGGACGTCGAGCGCCTCGTCGCCGATTTCCTGCACGACCATCTGCAACGCGAAGGCGTGAACTTCGACACGCCGCTCGACGTCGACGCGGCGCTCGCGCGATACGGCGCGCAGCCGGCGTGGCGCGCGCTGTTCGCACGCTGGCTCGCGCTGCTCGCCGCGCACGGCCGCGTCGCCGAAGAGCGCGGCGCATACCGCCGCGGCCCGCGCCACGACGGCGCGCGCCGCCGGCCGCGCGCCGACGATCCGCTGTTCACGACCGCGGACGCGCTGCTCGCCCACCACGACGCGCTCGCCGCGATCCTGCGCGGGCAACGCCCGGCGCACACGCTGCTCGATCACCCGTTCTGGTCGCCGGAATCGCTGCTGCTGCGCAGCGACGGCGCCGGACGGACGATCGACGCGCTCGCCGCCGCGCTCGCGGCGCTGTCCCGCACGCTCGCGCGGCCCGTGCGACTCGTCGAGACCGGCGCGCGCAGCGGCATGTTCGGCGAGGCGCTGCTGCGCCGTCTCGACGCGCGGCAGCTCACCTACACGGCTATCGACGCATCGCAGGACATGGTGCTGCGCGCCCAGGCGCGCCTCGCCGAATTCCCGCATGCGCAAGCGCGGCGCGCGGACCCCGCGGCGCTGAAGGACCTCGCGCACGCCGCCGACGCGATCTGGGCCAACAACGCGCTGCACCGCCTCGGCGAGCCCGCGCTCGGCGAACTCGCCGCGCTGGCCGCGCCGTCGGCGCTCGTCTACGTGACCGAGCTGCGTCGCGCGTCGGCGCTCGCGCTCGTCAGCGCCGACCTGCTCGCGCACGGCGCAGCCGCGCAGCACGGCCTGCGCGGCGCGCAAGACTGGCGGCGCGCGTTCGACGCGCGCGGGCTCGCGTGCGAGCAGGCGGACGACGTCGGCGCGCACCAGCGCTTCGTGCTGCGCGCGCCCGCCGTCGTGCGCACGCCCGATCCGCGCAAGCTGAGCGAAGCGCTCGCCGCGCAGCTGCCGTCGTACATGCTGCCGCAGCGCCTGCATTTCATCGACGCGTTGCCGCTCACCGCGAACGGCAAGATCGATCACAAGGCGCTCCTCTCGCACTGCTCACCCGCCGCTGCCGACGCCGCCGACGCCGCGCGGCAAGCGCCGCAGGGCGAAATCGAGACGGCCGTCGCCGACGTGTGGCGACGCCTGCTGCAGATCGATGCCGTGCATCGGCACAGCCACTTCCTGCAACTCGGCGGCGACAGCCTGCTCGCGACGCGCGTGATCGGCGAGCTCGATCGGGCCGGCTACGCGGCGCGGCTCGGCGATCTGTTCGACTACCCGACGCTCGCCGCCTTCGCCGCGACGCTGCGCCCGCGCGCCGAGCCGGCGGCCGCCGCGTTGCGGCGCGACGCCGCGTCGCGCTTCGCGCCGTTCCCGCTCACGAACGTCCAGCAGGCGTATCTGGTCGGCCGCCAGGCCGGCTTCGCGCTCGGCGGCGTCGGCTCGCACTTCTTCGTCGAATTCGAAGTCGAGCGGCTCGACGTCGCGCGTTTCGAGGCGGCGTGGAACCGCCTGATCGCGCGTCACGACATGCTGCGCGCGGTCGTGCGCGACGGCCGGCAGCAAGTGCTCGCCGACGCGCCGCCGTTCGTCCTCGCGCGCCATCGCGTCGCGAGCCTCGATGGTCCCGACGCAATCGCGCTGCGCGAGCGGCTCGCGCACCAGGTGCTCGACCCGGCGCGCTGGCCGGTGTTCGACGTGCAGGCGGCCGAAGACGGCGGCGCGCGCAGCCGGCTCTACGTATGCCTCGACAATCTGCTGCTCGACGGCCTCAGCATGCAGATCCTGCTCGCCGAGCTCGAACAGCTGTACGTCGCGCCCGATCGCGCGCTGCCGCCGCTCGAGATCGGTTTTCGCGATTACGTGACGCACGCCGCCGGCCGCCGCGCGAGCGAAGCGTCGCTCGCCTACTGGCGGCGCCGGCTCGACGATCTCCCGTGCGCGCCGCAACTGCCGCTTCGCCGCGCGCCCGGCGAAATCGGCACGCCGCGCTTCGCGCGCCTGTCGGCGCGGCTCACGCGCGCGCAATGGGACGCGCTGAAGGCGCGCGCCGGCGCGGCGAGCCTGACGCCGTCGGCACTGCTGCTCGCCGCGTACTCGGCCGTGCTGTCCGCGTGGAGCGCGCAGCGCGAGCTGTGCGTGAACCTCACGCTGTTCGACCGGCAGCCCGTCCATCCGCAGATCGAGCAGGTGCTCGGCGATTTCACGTCGCTGCTGCTGCTCGCGTGGCAGCCCGCGAACAACTGGCTCACGAGCGCGCAGCGATTGCAGCAGCGGCTGTGGCAAGACCTCGCGCACCGCGACGTGTCCGCGCTTTGGGTGATGCGCCAGCTCGCGCAGCGGCACGGCCGCGCCGCCGCCGAGATGCCCGTCGTGTTCACGAGCGCGCTCGGCTTCGAGCACGACCGCTTCCTCGCGCATGCGTCCTGGCTCGAACCGCGATGGGGCATCTCGCAGACGCCGCAGGTCTGGCTCGATCACCAGGTGTACGAATCGGAGGGCGAGCTGCGCTTCAACTGGGATGCGGTCGAAGCGCTGTTCGAGCCCGATCGGCTGCGCGCGATGTTCGATCAGTACGTCGCGCTGCTGCAGCGGCTCGCGTCCGACGCATCGGCGTGGCGGCTGCCGCTCGACGTCCTCGTGCCGCGTGTCGGCCAGGCCGGCGCGCGGACGCCGCGCGGCGACGCGCCCGCCGCCGCAAGCGCCGCGACCGCGACGCACGCCGCCGCCGCGCCGATCGACGCAGCCCGCGGCGACACGCCCGTCGACGCCGCGCTCGTCGGCCGGCTGCGCCAGCACTTCGAGCAAACGCTCGGCCTGCCGATCGCCGCGCGGCAGAGCTTCTTCGAGGCGGGCGCGACTTCGCTCGAGCTCGTCCAATGGCACGTCAGGCTCCGGCACGCGGGCTACGCGTCGCTCGCGGTGACGGATCTCTTCACGCACGCGTCGCCGCACGCGCTCGCCGCGCATCTCGGCGGCGCGAGCGCGCCCGCCCGGGCCGACGACGCGAACCGCCGCGCGCGCCTCGATCAACGCAAGGCGAATCTGCAACGCCGGCGAGGAGCCGCCGCATGAAGCGCTATCTGCCGTACTGGTCGTACTACGCGCACCAGGGCATGGTCAGCGCGCTGACGATGCAGGGCGTCGTCGGCTACTTCCGGCATGCGGGCGCCGATCTCGCGCAACTGAGCTGGCTGTCGCTCGCGATGCTGCCGTGGGTCGGCAAGTTCCTGTGGGCGCCGTGGTGCGAGCGTCATGCACGGCCGCTGCGCGGCAACCGCTATCTCGGCAGCCTCGTCGCGCTGCAGCTCTGCATGGCCGCCGTCATCACATGCATCGGCCTGTTGCCGCCGGCGCGTGCGGCCGGCGCGATCGTCGCGGCGCTGACGCTGCTGTCGCTGCTGTCCGCGAGCCACGGCATTTATGCGAACGGCATCGCGATCTGCACGACCGACGCGCGCAGCCGCCCGCTCGCGAACGTCGCGCAGGTCGGCGGCAGCTATCTCGGCATTCCGCTCGGCTCGTTCGTGTTCCTCGCGATCACCGAGCATGCCGGATGGCGCTACGGCTTCGCGGCCATCGCCGCGCTGTCGCTGCTGCTCGCGATCCCGCCGCTGCTGATCCGGCAGCCGATGCAGGCCACGCCCGCCGGCTCGGCGCGTCCGCGCCTGCGGTGGCGCGATTTGCGCGGCATCGGGCCCGCGCTCGCGCTGACCGCGGTCTACCTCGTCGCGATGCGCGGGCTGATGGCGCTGCAAACCGTGCTGCTCGTCGACGCGGGGCTCGGCCTCAGCGCGCTCGGCGAAGTCGTCACGATCTACAGCACGGTCGCGAGCGGCATCGGCATCGCGCTCGGCGGCTGGGCGATGCGCCGCTTCGGCCCATGGCGCTGCGTGCTGCCCGTGATGCTCACGTTCCCGCTGATCGCGGGCGTGCTCGCCGCGGGCTATCCGCGTTTCGGCGTGCGCGAATGGACGCTCGCGTTCGGCGCCGTCAACGTCGCGGCGGCGATCGGCTTCGTCACGCTCTACAACGTGCTGATGGGGCTCACCCGCCCTCACCAGCCGGCATCCGACTATGCGCTGTTCCAGTCGACCGACATGGCCGTCGCCATGCTGATGTCGATGGCCGTGCTGCGCGTGAGCGACGTCACCGGCTATCGCCCGGTGCTCGCGTTGCTCGCCGCGCTGGCCGTCGCGAGCCTGTGGCCCGCGATCCGACTGTGCCGCCGGCTCGCGCGGCCTGCCGCGGCCGCGCCCTCACCCGCCGTTCACGAACCCTCTCTCGAAACCAGTCATGGATAAAGCCACCTCGTCCGCGCGCCCGGCCGCGGACCTCGACGCGCTGCTCGCGACGCACTACCCGCACGGCGAGCCGATCGCCGTGATCGGCCACGCATGCCGCTTCCCCGAAGCGGACGACAGCGACGCGTTCTGGCGCAACCTGCTCGCCGGCGCCGAATGCAGCCGCCGCTTCACGCGGCAGGAAATGCTCGACGCGGGCCTCGACGCCGCGACGATCGATGCGCCGAACTTCGTCAATGTCGGCACCGTCGTGCGCGACGCCGACGCGTTCGACGCCGCGCTGTTCGGCCATTCCCGTCAGGAAGCCGAATCGATCGACCCACAGCAGCGCCTCTTCCTGCAGATCGTCTGGCATGCGCTCGAGCACGCGGGCTACGCGCCGCGCAACGTGGCGCATCGCACCGGCGTGTTCGGCTCGGCGCGCGTGAGCACGTATCCGGGCCAGGAACCGCTGCGGATCGCCGAAGTCGCGCAGGTCAAGGGCCTGCAGTCGCTGATGGGCAACGACAAGGACTACGTCGCGACGCGCGTCGCGTACAAGCTGAACCTGCGCGGGCCGGCGCTCGCCGTGCAGACCGCGTGCTCGAGCTCGCTCGTCGCGGCGCACCTCGCATGCGAGAGCCTGCGCTCCGGCGAATGCGACATGGCGGTCGCGGGCGGCGTGGCCGTGTCGTTTCCGCAGCACGCGGGCTATCTGCATCAGCCGGGCATGATCTTCTCGCCCGACGGCCGTTGCCGGCCGTTCGACGCCGACGCGCAGGGCACGTTCGCCGGCAACGGCGTCGGCGCGATCGTGCTGCGCCGGCTCGGCGACGCGCTGCGCGACGGCGACCCCGTCGTCGCGGTGCTGCTCGGCAGCGCAATCAACAACGACGGCGACCGCAAGGTCGGCTACACGGCGCCGTCGGCGGCCGGCCAGCGCGACGCGATTCGCGACGCGCTGATGCTCGCGGGCGTCGACAGCACGCAGATCGGCCTCGTCGAAGCGCACGGCACCGGCACGCCGCTCGGCGATCCGATCGAACTCGAAGCATTGCGCGGCGTCTTCCATCGGGCGGACGAAGGGCCGCGCTGCGCGCTCGGCTCGGTCAAGGGCAACGTCGGGCACCTCGACACAGCCGCCGGCATCGCGAGCCTGCTGAAAGCCGTGCTTGCCGTCGAGCGGCGCGCGATTCCGCCGAGCCTGCATCTGCGCAAGCCGAATCCGGCGCTCGGCCTCGACGACAGCCCGTTTTTCGTGCCCACCGACGCGCAGCCGTGGAACGACGCATCGCGCGTGGCCGGCGTGTCGTCGTTCGGCATCGGCGGCACGAACTGCCATATGGTCGTCGCGTCGCTGCCGGACGCGCTGCGCGCGGCCGTCGGCGGCAATGGCGACGGCAATGGCAATGGCAATGGCGACATCGACTGCAATGGCGACGGCAAAACCGAAAGCGAAGGCGAAAGCGAAAGCGAGAGCGAAAGCGACGACAGCCACGCACAGCCGGACGCGGGCGCGGCGCTACTGCTGAGCGCGGCGAGCGAGCCGGCGCTGCAGCGCCTCGCGCGCAGCTATGCGGATGCGTTGAAGCGCGCGAACGCGCGCGACCTGCTCCACACCGCGCTGCACGGCCGGCAGCTCGATCTGCCGCACCGGCTCGCGGTGCCGTTCTGCACAGAGACGATCGCGGCGCTCGACGCGTTCGCGGCGGGCGAAGACGATGCGCTCGTCCATCGCGGCAGCGGCGAAGCCGGGCAGATGGCCTGGCTCTTCACGGGCCAGGGTTCGCACTGGCCGGGCATGGGGCAGACGCTCTACCGGCAGTCGAGCGCGTTCGCCGCGTGTCTCGATCGCTGCTTCGCGGCCTGCGACGGCGAACTCGACGTCCCGCTGCGCGACGCGATGTTCGGCGAGCGCGGCGATCTGCTCGAACGGATGGACTACGCGCAGCCCGCGATCGTCGCGTTCGAACTCGCGATGGCCGCGCACTGGCGGGCGCTCGGTCTCGAACCGCAGCTCGTGATCGGCCATTCGGTCGGCGAATACGCGGCCGCGGTCGTCGCCGGGCATTACGAGATCGAGCAGGCGATGCCGCTCGTCCGGCTGCGCGGCGCGCTGATGCAGCGCTGCGCGCAGGGCGCGATGCTCGCCGCGTTCGCCGGCGCCGACGCGTTGCTGCCGCTCGCGGCGTGCGCCGGCGTCGACGTCGCCGCGTACAACGACGAACGCCATCTCGTGTTCTCCGGCCGAAGCGATGCGATCGACACGCTCGCGGCCGATCTCGTCGCGCGCAACATCCGGCACGCGCGGCTCGCGGTGACGGGCGCCGCGCATTCGGCGCTGCTCGATCCGGTTCTCGACGCGTTCGAGCGCGCGACCGCGCAGCTGAATGCCGCACCCGGCCGCGTGCCGCTCGTGTCGACGCTGCTCGGCGGGCCGATCGATGCGCACGGGCTCAACGCGCGCGACTACTGGCGGCGGCACATGCGCGAGCCGGTCCGTTACGCCGACGCGATCCGTCACGCGCTCGCGCAGGGCGCGAACGTGTTTCTCGAACTCGGGCCGGATGCGCAACTGACGGGCATCGGCCTGCGCGGCGCGCAGCCGGGCGCGCGCTGGATCGCGAGCGCGCGGCGGCGGCAGCCCGCGCTCGCGCAAACGCGGCAGGCGCTGCTCGAGCTCTATGCGGCGGGCGTCGCGCTACCGTGGGCGAAGGTGTTGCCTTCGTCCGGCCGCAAGCTGCACGCGCCGCGCTATCCGTTCGATACCGAGCGCTATTGGCGCGACGCGCGGCCGGCAGCGGCCGCCGCACCGCCCGCCGCGCACGGCGGCGATTTCGATCTCGCGCTCGCCGAAGGCCGGCGAATCGCGGCCACGGCCGCCGCCTCGCTCGATCTGCCGCGCCTGCAACGGCTCTACGATTGCGTCACGCAGTTGCATGCGATCTACGTCGACCGGCTCGTGCGCCGCTGCGTCGGCGAGCGCTTCGACGAAGGCGCGAGCGCACTCGGCATCCTGCGCGCGGGCCGTCTGCTGCCGCGGCATCGCCAGTTGCTCGTGCGGTTGCTGAACGCGTGCGTCGAAGACGGCTACTACCGCCGCGACGGCGACCGCTACGCCCCCGCGCTCGCGCTCGCCGTGCCGCACGCCGATCGCGACGCGCTGCTGCAAATCCTGCGCGAGTGCTGCGAAGGCTTCGACGCGATCGCCGACACCGTCGCGCGCGCCGGGGACAGCCTGTACGCGATGATGCGCGGCGACATCGAGCCGGTCGCGGTGATCTTCCCGGACAGCGCGTCGAGCGGCGTCGAGGTGCTGTATCAGGAATTCAGCTTCGGCCGCTATTTCAACCAGATCGCCGCGGGCGTCGTCGCGGGGCTCGTCCGCGAGCGGCAGGCGGGCCGGCGCGCGCATCGCCCGTTCCGAATCCTCGAAGTCGGCGGCGGCACGGGCGGCACGACCGCCTGGCTGCTGCCGGAGCTCGACGGCGCGCCGAACGTGCGCTACGACTTCACCGACATCTCGCCCATCTTCACGCGGCGCGCCGAGCAGAAATTCGCCGCTCACGGATGCGTCGACTATCGCGTGTTCGATTTGCAGAAAGATGCGCAAACGCAAGGCTTCGAAGCGGGCGCATACGATCTGATCGTCGCGGCGAACGTGATCCACGCGACGCAGCACGTCGGCCGCACGCTCGCGAACCTCGCGCCGCTGCTGAAGCCGGGCGGCCGCCTGCTGATGCGCGAGATCACGCGGCCGATGCGGCTCTTCGATTTCGTGTTCGGCCCGCTCGTGCTGCCGCTGCACGACGAGGACGCGCGCGGCGGCGAGCTGTTCCTGTCGACCGCGCGCTGGAAGGCGCAATGCGTCGAGGCGGGCTTCGAGCGCGTCGACTGGCTGCCGGACGACGGCGCGCCGACGTCCGGCATCAGCGAGCACATCGTGCTCGCGAGCATGCCGGGCCGCCCGGCGGGCGCCGCGTCGTGGCTCGACGAAGACGCCGATCCGCTGGTCGGCCAGCCGCTCACCGACGACGGCGTCTATCTCGCCGACTGGTCCGATTGCGCGGGCGAGCGCGACGCGTGGCGGCAACGGCTCGCGCGCAGCGCCGCGGAACTGGCGGCCCGCCACGGCGGCGGCCGGGCGGCTCCGGCGATTCGTGCGCCCGAATGCGCGCCCGCATGGCTCACGCTCGTGCGCCTGCGCTGGTGCGGCAGCCTGTTCGGCGCGGCGCGAATCGCGCTCGACGCGCGCGACGAGGCCGGCGCGTGGCGGCCGCTCGACGCCGACGCCAATGCCGACTCCGGCCATGGCCACTCCGGCTCCGACGCCCGCGACCTGCCCGCGCCGCAGCCGGCGCGCGACACGCATTACGGCTGGCGCTGGCGGCCCGTGCCCGACGCGTCGCCGGATGCGAGCGACATCGCCTTGCACGCCGAATCCGCGCCGCTCGCCGACACGCTGCGCGCGGCGGGCGTCCCGGTCTCGCCGAGCGCCGAGTGCCGGCTGCTCGTGCTTGACTCCGACGCGCATTCGCCGCACGAGGTCGCCGCCGCCTTGCTCGACGCGCTGTCCGATGCAAGCCGTGCGCCGCTCGTCGTCGTGACGCGCGGCGCATGGAAGATCCGCGCCGACGATCCCGTCGCGCCCGCCCATCGCGCCGCCTGGGGGCTGCTGCGCGTCGCGGCCGCCGAGCAGCCGGACCGCATGCTCGCCGCGATCGATCTGCATCCGCACGCCGCATGGCGCGATCTGCCGCCGGCGCTCGGCGCGCTCGGCGCGCTCGGCCACGGCGCGCGCTGGCTCGCGGTCCGCGACGGCCGCGTGCATGCGCCGTCGCTCGCGGCTCAGCCCTACGCCGCGCCCGCGTTGCCCGCCGGCGGGTTCGCCGACGAACGCTGGCACGTCGTCACCGGCGCGTTCGGCGGCCTCGGCCGACTGAGCGTGCGCTGGCTCGCGCGCCACGGCGCGCGCCGCATCGCGCTCGTCGCGCCGCGCGCGCACGACGACTGGCCCGCGTTCCAGCGCGAAATCGCCGCGCAGCATCGAGGCGAATTGCGCTGGGTGCGCTGCGACGTCGCCGAGCCCGCGCAACTGGCGGCGGCATTGCGCGCGCTGCACGCCGACGGCGGCGTCGCGGGCGCGATTCATGCGGCGGGCATCCTCGACGATGCGCCGCTCGCCGCGCTCGACGCCGAACGCGTCGCGCCCGTGCTCGCGCTGAAGGCCGACGCGGCGCGCGTGCTGCGCGACTGGCTCGGCGCGCACGGCGCGCGCTATCTGGTTTGCTATTCGTCGGCGGCCGCCGCGCTCGGCGCGCCGGGGCAAGGCGCGCACGCGCTCGCGAGCGCGTATCTCGACGGGCTCGCCGACGCGCACGCCGGCGACGAAACGCCGAGCGTGATCTCCGTTGCATGGGGCGCGTGGGGCGAAGCCGGCCGCGCGGCGCAATCCGCGTTGCAGCGCAAGCTCGCGGAAAACGGAATGGGCGTGCTGTCGACCGCGGAGGGCCTATGGCATCTGGAACAGGCCGTGATGCGCGGCGCGCCGTACCGGCTCGCGATGCGCGTGCTGCACGAGCGGCTCGACGTCGGCCGCCGCGCGCTGTTCGGCACCGACGCCGATCAATCGCCCGCCCGACTCGCGCGCAACCCGGCGGCGGGGGTTTCCGCCGAATCCTGCGCACCGGCCGCCGCCGGCGCAACGCTCGCCGCCGAGCGCCCCGATCCGCGCGACGCCCAGGCCGTCTGCCGCTGGCTGACCGCGCGCATCGCCGCGCAACTGAAGCTCGACGACCTCGCGCAGCTCACGCCGACACGCGATCTGCTGAAGCTCGGCCTCGATTCGCTGCTGTTCCTCGAATTGCGCAGCGCGGTCGAGTCGCAGCTCGGCGTGAGGCTCGACGCCGAGCGCGCGTACCGCGACATGACAGTCGCCGGAATCGGCCGCCTGATCGCCGAATCCGCGCCCGCTGGCGCCGGCGCGCCCGATCCGGCCGCGGGCATCCTCGTCCACGATCCCGCGAACCGCTTCGAGCCGTTCCCGTTGACGCCGATCCAGCACGCGTACTGGCTCGGCCGCACGGATCTGATCGCGTACGGCGGCGTCGCGTGCCACGTGCTGTTCGAATGGGACATGCGGCACGACACGTTCGACCTCGCGCGCTTCGAGGCCGCGTGGAACGCGCTCGTCGCGCGCCACGACATGCTCCGGATGATCGTCGACGCCGACGGCCGCCAGCGGATTCTGCGCGACGTGCCCGCATACCGGCCGCAGCGGCGCGACCTGACGCGCGCCGCCGCCGACGAGCAGGCGCGCGCGCTCGAACGCACCCGCGACGAGCTGTCGTACCGCGTGCTGCCCGCCGACCGCTGGCCGCTCTTCGAGCTCGTCGTGACCGAGCTGGACGACACGCGCTACCGGCTCCACATGAACCTCGACCTGCTGCTGTTCGACGTGCAGAGCTTCAAGGTGATGATGGACGATCTCGCGAGCGCGTATCGCGGCGCGGCGCTCGAGCCGCTGCAGATCACGTTCCGCGATTACGTGCTCGCCGAGCACGCACGCCGCGACGCGCCCGACTGGCAGGCATCGTGGCGCTACTGGCAGCGCACGCTGCCGCAATTGCCGCCCGCGCCCGTGCTGCCGCTCGCGCCCGCGCGCGCCGACGATGCGCGGCCCCGCTTCACCACGTATCAGGCGCGCCTCGCGCGCGCGGACTGGGACACGCTCAAACGCGAATGGCAGCGCTGGGGCGCGACGCCGTCGGCCGCGCTGCTCGCGCTCTTCGCGCACACGCTCGAACGCTGGAGCCGGCATCCGGACTTCACGCTGAACCTGACGTTCTTCAACCGGCGGCCCGACCATCCGCAGGTCTCCCAATTGATCGGCGATTTCACGTCGGTGCTGCTGATCGATTTCGCGCTCGGCGGCGGGCCGACGCTGCGCGACACGATCGAGCGCACGCAGCAACGGCTCTGGCAGCGCCTCGCGCACAGCCAGGTCAACGGCGTCGAGCTGATGCGCGAGCTGTCGCGCGGCCGCGCGCACGATCCGCGCCGGCCGCTGATGCCGGTCGTGTTCACGAGCATGCTCGGGATGTCGCTCGACGGCCTGAGCATCGACCAGGCGATGACGAGCCTGTTCGGCGAGCCCGTTCATGTGTTCACGCAGACGCCGCAGGTCTGGCTCGACCATCAGGTGATGGAAGTCGACGGCGATCTCGTGTTCAGCTGGTACTGCATGGACGACGTGCTCGCGCCCGGCGCCGCGCAGGCGATGTTCGACGATTACCGGTGCCTGCTGCGCGGCGCCGCCGCGCAACCGGAGCGGATGATGCAGCCGGGGCTCGCGAAGCTGCGCGACGACGGCGCATGGGCGGATTTCGAACGTCGGCGCTGGCCGCTGCATGTCGGCAACGCAGGCGATTCGGAAGACCCGGTCGACGCCGGCGTCGATCTGCGCGACATCGAGGACGCACTGCGCGCGCAGCACGGCGTGGCCGACGCCGACGCCGCGCTCGCCGAGGACGGACGCACGCTCGACATCGTCGTCTGCGCTGCGCACGCATGCGGCGCGCCGCCGCCGTCGCTCGACGCGCCGCTGGCGTTGGCGTCCGCGCTGCCGATGCTCGACGCCGCTCAGCTCGCGGAAATCGACGCGACGTGGCGCTGGCTCGAAGCGCGCGCGCTGCACGGCATCGCCCGGACGCTGAATCGCCACGGCCTGTTCGCGCAAGCCGGGCAGCGCCACGATCTCGACGACGTGCAATCGCGCCTGCGCGCGCTGCCGCAGTATCGCCGGCTGGCGCGCCAATGGCTGATCGCGCTCGGCGAGCGCGGCTGGCTGCGGCGCGAAGGCGACGCGTTCGTCTGCAAGCGCGCGCTCGATGCGGTTCCCGATGCGGCCGAAGCGCTGCCGCAAGCCGACTGGAGCCGCGCGCTCGGCGCGTATCTCGACGCATGCATCGCGCGCCACGACGCGTTGTTCGACGGCACGCAAGCGCCGCTCGCGCTGCTGTTCGACGACGACGATGCGGTCACCCGCGCGCTGTACAGCGACAATCCGGCGATCGACTGCCTGAACCGAAGCGCCGCGCAGATCGCGCGCGCGCTCGGCGAGCCGGCGGGCGGGTTGCGCGTGCTCGAAGTCGGCGCCGGCACCGCGGCGACGACACGCCATCTCGTGCCCGCGCTCGACGGCCGACTGCACGGCTACCGCTTCACCGACGTGTCGACGCTGTTCCTCGACGCCGCGCGCGAACGCTTCGCCGATCACGCGAAGCTCGACTACGCGATCTTCGACATCAACGCGCCGGTCGATTTCGATGCGCATCCCGAAGCGGGCTACGACGTCGTGGTCGCGGTCAACGTGCTGCACGACGCGAGCGACGTCGTGCGCTCGCTGCGCCGCCTCGGGCGCTTGCTGAAGCCGGGCGGCCGCCTGCTGATGATCGAGGCGACCGAACGCGACAGCGCGCTGCAGATGGCGAGCATCGGCTTCATCGAAGGCCTGAACGGCTACGAAGACTTCCGCACGGCCGACGACAAGCCGATGCTCGATCTGCCGTCATGGCGCGACGCGCTCGGGCAGGCGGGCTTCACCGTCGAGCTCGCGTGGCCGGAGCAGGAACGCAGCCCGCTGCGCCAGCATCTCGTGCTCGCGCGCGCGACGCACGTCGGCCGGCTCGAGCCCCGTGCGCTCGAACGCGAGCTGCGCGCGCGCTTCGGCCGCGCGCTGCCGCCCGCGCGCATCCGGCAATGCGAGCGCATCGATCGATATGCGGACCGCGTCGCCGAGCGGCATCGCGAAGCGGCCGACGAAACGCCGGCCCGCGCGGCGCGCGCGCCCGTCGCGCCGCCGCGCGACCCGCACGCACAGGCCGCGCTCGAGCGCAGCGTCGGCGAAGCGTGGCAGGCGCTGCTGAAGTGCCCGATCCATCGCGACAGCGACTTCTTCCAGTCGGGCGGCGACAGCCTGATCGCGACGCGCATGATCGCGCAGCTCAATCGCGGCGGCATGCGCGGCGCGAGCCTGCAGGCGCTCTTCGCGCAGCCGACGCTCGGCGCGTTCTGCGCGACGCTGGCCGCGCCGCCGGCGACCGAAGCGCAGGCGGGCGACTGCGTCGTGCCCCTTGCCGAAGGACGCGATCCGGCGCGCGTGTTCGTGTTCCACGCGTCCGACGGCGAGCTCGCCGCGTACGTGACGCTCGCGCGCCGCCTCGACTGCCGCGTCCACGGCCTGCGCGCGCCGGACGCCGCGCTGCCCGCCGATCTCGGCGCGCTCGCCGGCCGTTACGTGCAGGCGATGCGCGCATCGCAGCCCCACGGGCCGTACACGCTGATCGGCTGGTCGTACGGCGCGACCGTCGCCGCCGAGGCCGCGCGCCTGCTGCACGCGCGCGGCGAGACGGTCGAACTCGTGCTGCTCGATCCCGTGTGCCGCGACGATTTCCGCCACGCCGATCGCGCATCGCTGTTGCGTCTGCTCGCACGAGGGCGCGTCGCCGTGCCGCTGCCCGACGATCTCGAACAGCGCGACGCGGACGAGCAGACCGCATGCTTCGTCCACGCCGCGCAGGCGGCCGGGCTGCTGCCCGAACGCTCGAACGCCGCCGACGGCGAGCGCTGGCTCGCACGCATCGGCGATCTGCTCGGCCTGCTCGCGCGCCACCCCGCGCCCGCCCCGCTGCCGATCCGCTGCCTGTGGATCGCCGCCGCGCATCGCCCGTCCGTCTGGCAGCCGGCCGAGCGCGACTGGCACGGCTGGGGCGCGCACGCGCAACGCCACACGCTCGACGCAGACCATTGGACGCTCGTGATGGACGACGCACGAGCGCAACATGTCGCCGCCCTGTTCCGGCAGTGGCGCGACGACCATCGCCGCCCGCAGGAGAAAGTCGCATGAAATCCACTCACGCGCGCAACAGGCGCGTACTCGTCGCCGGCGCGAAATTCGGCGAAACCTATCTGAACGCGTTTCTCGCGCCGCAGCCGGGGCTCGAGCTCGCGGGCCTCCTCGCGAACGGCAGCCCGCGCGCGCGGCAACTGGCTCACGCGTTCGGCATTCCGCTCTACACGTCGATCGACGAGGTGCCGGGCGACATCGACATCGCGTGCGTGGTCGTCCGCTCGACGGTCGTCGGCGGCGCCGGCACGTCGCTCGCGCAGGCGTTCCTCGAACGCGGCGTGCACGTCGTGCAGGAGCATCCGCTGCATCCGGACGACATCGCCCGCCTGCAACGGCTCGCCGCGCAGCGCGAATGCGCGCACTGGGTCAACAGCTTCTATGCGCACACGCCGGCCGGCCGCTGCTGGATCGATCGCGCGCGGCGCGTGCGGCATGCGCTCGGCGGCGAGCCCGCGCATTTCGCGCACCTCGCCACGAGCCGGCAATTGCTCTATTCGTCGCTCGATCTGCTGCTGCAGGCGAGCGGCGCCGTCGACGCGACCGTCGACGGCGCCGCCGACGACGATCCCGCGTTCCGCACGCTGCGAATCGGCCTGCCCGGATGCCGCGCGACGCTGCGCTTGCAGACCTATCTCGATCCCGACGATCCCGATCTGCACAGCCTCGCGATGCATCAGCTCACGCTCGGCTGGCCGTCCGGCTATCTGTCGCTCGAGGCGAGCTACGGCCCGGTCGTCTGGACCGCCGCGCTGTACGACCCGCGACATCGCGACAGCCAGCGCAGCGCGTACCGGACGACGGGCGCCGACGGCGCGCATCTCGACCTGCCGCCCGCACTGCCGCTGCATCCCGCGCCGGCGAGCTGGCGCGACGCGCTCGAGGCCGACGGCCCCGCGGGCGTCGCGCACGTGCTGCACGCGCTGCGCCGGCATCTCGACGGCGCGCCGCCGCCCGCCGCGTTCGACGCCGCCTACCAGCTCGCGCTCGCCCGCGTCTGGCAAAAGGCGCTGCAATGCGCGGGCCCCGCGCGCGAGCGCAGCGTCGCGCCGCCGCCGGCGATCGATCCGCGCGCGCTCGTCGACGCGCAATCCGACGAGCAGGTGGCGGCATGAACGAGCGGCGGATGCTGCGCCCATGGATCGCGTCGCCGGAGCCGGCCGCGTGGCGGCTCGTCATGTGCCCGTTCGCGGGCGGCAGCAGCAGCGCGTTCCGCGACTGGCGCCAGGTCGACGATTTCGGCGTCGACGTCGCGCTCGCGATCTATCCGGGCCGCGACCACCGGATGCGCGAGCCGGCCGCGGACGACATCGGCGGGCTCGCCGATCAGCTCGCCGACGAGTTGATCGACACGCGCGCGTCGCCCGGCAAGCTGATCCTCGCCGGCCACAGCATGGGCGCGCAGGTCGCGTTCGAAACCTGCGAGCGCCTCGAGCGGCGCGGCGCGCCGCCGTTCGCGCTCGTGCTGTCCGGCTGCCACGCGCCGCACCTGCAAGGGCGGCGCCTGCTCAGCCATCTCGACGACCGCGCGTTCGTCGATCAGCTCGTCGAGATCGGCGGCAGCGACCCGACGCTGCTGTCCGATCCGTCGCTGCTCGCGATCTTCCTGCCGATGCTGCGCGCCGATTTCCGGATCACCGAGGCCTATCGCCGCCCGCCGCATGCCGCCCGGCGCCGTATCGACACGCCGACGCTGCTCGTCTACGGCAGCCGCGACGCCGAGGCGTCGCGCGACGAAGTCGCCGCGTGGCGCGACTGGCTCGCTCACGCGGACGAGCCGATCGCGATGCCCGGCGACCACTTCTACGCGACCCGCAGGCCGCGCGCGTTTCTGCAACAGATCCTGCGCCGGCTCGAGTCGACTTCCGCATGTGTGTGACCCTCAGAGAAGCTCATGGAAACTCTTCTTCATCCGAATCCGAACGAAACGGCCCGCACCGTCGCGGCCGCCCCTGACCACTCCGGCGCCGCGCTGCCGCTCGGCGAGCATCTGCGCCGCTGGGCGGCCGATCACGCGACGCGCACCGCGCTCGTCGCGGGCGGCGAGCGCGTGCCGTTCGCCGCGCTCGATCGCCGCGTCGATCGGCTCGCGGCCGGGCTGCACGGGCTCGGCCTGCGCCCCGGCGACCGCGCGATGGTTCAGCTGCCGAACGGGATCGCGTTCGTCACCGTCTGCTTCGCCCTCTTTCGCCTCGGCGTGGTGCCCGTGCTCGCGATGCCGACGCAGCGCTCGCGCGACATCGACGCGCTCTGCCGCATCGCCGAGCCCGCCGCCTACTTCGTCGCGGACGAAACCGACGGCGTCGACGCGCGATCGCTCGCCGTCGAGATGCTCGACGCGCATCCGTCACTGCGCCGCGTCGTCGTCGACGGCGGGCCGGGCCGGCACGGCGACGAACGCATCGTGCCGCTCGCGTCGCTCGACGCGCCGCCGCGCGCGTTGACGCCGCCCGCGCCGGCCGATGTCGCGCTGCTGCTCCTGTCCGGCGGCACGACCGGCACGCCGAAGCTGATTCCGCGCACGCATGCGGACTACGCGTACAACTTCGGCGCGTCGGCCGAGCTCTGCCGGCTCGACGAAGCGAGCGTCTATCTGGCGGTGCTGCCGGCCGCGCACAACTTCACGCTCGCGTGCCCCGGCATACTCGGCACGCTGTCGCGCGGCGGCACCGTCGTGCTGTCCGACACGGCGAGCTGCGACGAAGCGATGCCGCTGATCGCGCGCGAGCGGGTCACGCACGTCGCGCTCGTGCCGCCGCTCGCGCAGCTCTGGGCGCAGGCGCGCGAATGGGAGCGCAGCGATCTGTCGAGCCTGCGGCTCGTCCAGGTCGGCGGCGCGCGGCTCGATCCGCCGCTCGCGCGCCGCCTGCCCGACGTGCTCGGCTGCCGTCTGCAACAGGTGTTCGGCATGGCCGAAGGGCTGCTCTGCTACACGCGGCTCGACGATTCGCTCGATACGATCGTGCACACGCAGGGGCGGCCGCTGTCGTCGCGCGACGACATCCGCATCGTCGACGCGCACGGCCGCGACGTCGGCGCCGGCGAGATCGGCGAGCTGCTGACGCGCGGGCCGTACACGATCCGCGGCTACTATCGCGCGCCGGAGCACAACGCGCGCAGCTTCACGGCCGACGGCTATTACCGCACCGGCGATCTCGTGCGCCGCGATGCGGCCGGCAACCTGATCGTCGAAGGCCGCATCAAGGAGCAGATCAATCGCGGCGGCGAAAAAATTTCCGCCGCGGAAATCGAGCAGTTGCTCAATACGCTGCCGGGCGTGCAGGATTCGGCCGTCGTCGCGGTTCCCGACGCGCTGCTCGGCGAGCGCATCTGCGCGTTCGTGCGCCCGCAGCGCGATGCGCTCGACGCCGCCACGCTCAAGCAGGCGCTGCGCGCGCGCGGGCTCAGCGAATTCAAGCAGCCGGACCAGATCGAAATCGCCGCGCATTGGCCGTTGACGTCGGTCGGCAAGATCGACAAGCAGCGCCTGATCGCGCTCGCCCGCGCGCGCGACGCCGCCCCGGCGCGGCGTTACGTCGAGCGGCAACTGAGCGTGCGAAGCGAGCCGCTCGAGCTCGCGTCGCGCGTGATGCGCGCGTTGCCGAGCCGGCATTGCACGCTCTACGAGCGTGACGGCGAATGGAGCGTCGGCATCGATTCGGCGTTGAGCGTGATTGTCGAGCCGGACGGCGCGGTGCGCCGCAGCGACGGCGCATGCTGGCGCAACGTGCCGCCGTGCGACGCGATCGCGACCGCGCTCGCCGACGTCGGGATCGACGCATGGCGCGCGTACGGCCGCGCCCATTTCGAGTTCGCGCATCTGACGTACGGCGTCGCCGGCGCGCGCGGCGACGCGCCGCTGCTGCGGCTCGCGATTCCGCAAAGCGAGATCCGGATGTCGAGCGGCCGCGCGCTGATCCGCAGCCTGGAGCCCGACGCGCTCGCGACGCTCGCCGAGCTGGTCATGACGCAGGACGCCGCGCGCGACGCCGAGTCCGGCGCGCGTCTCGAGGCGATCGACGACGATCGCGACGCCGCCGCATACAAGGAGCAGGTCGCGTCCGCGGTGCGCGAGATGCAGGCGGACGCGTATCAGAAGGTGATCCTGTCGCGCGCGGTCGAGGTTCCGGCATCGCTCGACACGGTGTCGAGCTACGTCGCGGGCCGCCGGACGAACACGCCGGCGCGCTCGTTCCTGCTTCGCGACGGCGCTTTCGAAGCCTACGGCTTCAGCCCCGAGACGGTCGTCGAAGTGAGCGCCGACGGCTTCGTCAGCACGCAGCCGCTCGCCGGCACGCGCGCACTGACGGGCGACGACGCCGAAGACGCGCGCCTGCGGCGCGAACTGCTGCGCGACGCGAAGGAAATCGCCGAACATGCGGTATCGGTGCAACTGGCGATGGACGAAATGTCGTCCGTCTGTGACGCCGATTCGCTCGGCGTCAGCGAATTCATGAGCGTCTACCGGCGCGGCACCGTCCAGCATCTCGCGTCGCGCGTGCGCGGGCGGCTCGCGGCGGGCCGCCATGCGTGGCATGCGTTCGAGAAGCTGTTCCCCGCCGTCACGGCGTCGGGCATTCCGAAGCGGGAAGCGCTCGACAGCATCCGGCGCCACGAACGGCGCTTGCGCGGCCTGTACAGCGGCTGCGTGTTCGTCGTCGACAGCGAAGGCGCGATGGACGCGGCGCTCGTGCTGCGCTCCGTGTATCGGGACGGCGAGCGCTGCTGGCTGCAGGCCGGCGCGGGGCTCGTTCCGCTGTCGACGCCGGAGCGCGAATGGACGGAGACTTGCGAAAAGCTCGCTTCGGTCGCGCGTCATCTGCGGGGGCGGGCGGACGCGTAGGTGTTGGGAGGCGCGGCGCGGCTTTGCTTTGCTTTGCTTTGCTTTGCTTTGCTTTGCTTTGCGATGTGATGTGATGTGGCGTGGCGTGGCGTGGCGTGGCGCGATACGGTGCGTACGACGCGACGCGATGCGATGCGATGCGATGCGATGCGATGCGGCGCAGTGTAGCGGAAGCGCTTGAAACGCCGCATCGCACGGCGACATGTCGCGTCGCCCGACCGTACCGAGCCTGTCGGCGCCCGGCCGGCGCACGCCTCGATCGCCCATCGCCGATGAGTCGCACGAGCGGCTTGCGCAAGCATCGGCATGCGCAAGCCGGCGTTCGCAAGTGCGCATGCCGCGTGCCTTCGATACGGCCGCGCCGATCGCGCGCCGCGCCCTTGCGGCGCGACGCATCGCGTGCCGCCCGTCGACAGCGTGCCGCATCGCAACGATGCGGTTCCTCGCGCCGAGACACGAAAAACCGCGAAGCGGCTGCACATTCGCGCATCGTGCGACATCACGCGTGCGGCGTGCGGGCCGCGCGCCGAAGCGCCGCCGTGCTTCGCGCGAGACATCGTGAAGCCGACGTCTCCGGCAAGCGTGCACGCATGCGGCGTGCGCGCCGAATGCCCCGCACGTCGTCGCCGGTCTTGAATGCACGACCGTCGCCAGCGAACGAGCGGCATCTTTCGAAGCATCGTCGCGCCCGGCGCAACTCGCCTCGCCGGCGTTGCAAGCGGCGAATCGATCGCCGGCACGCGCGTCCGCCGATTCGACGCACGCCGTCACGCCGCCCTCCGGCGCGCGCTAGAATGACCGCTTCGGGTCCATTCTCCAGCCAGCTGCCCGCCCGCCATGTCCGTCACCGGCCTCGATCACTACAATCTGCGCGCGCCGCGTCCGCTCCTCGATACGCTGCGCGACTTCTATGTCGACGTCGTCGGACTGCGGCCCGGCGATCGCCCGCCGTTCCGCAGCCACGGCTATTGGCTGTATGCCGGCGCGCAGGCCGTGCTGCATCTGTCTGAAGCGAGCCCCGGCGAATCGCGCGCGCCGAACGTCACGAACACGTTCGATCATGTCGCGTTCGCGTGCAGCGATCTGCCGGAAACGATCGCGCGCCTGCAGCGGTTCGGCATCCGGTTTTCGAGCGCCGACGTGCCGCTCACGCGCCAGCATCAGCTGTTCTTCGACGATCCGGCGGGCAACGGCGTCGAATTGAATTTCGCGGCGAACGTCGACGGCTGACGCTCGCGCGCGACGCGGGCACGTGCGCGCAGCGGAAGAACGAGCGCGCACGCGAACCGGCGAACCATCCAGCGGCAAAAGCGCACATCCGGCACGTTCGCGCCCGGCGCGCCATCCATCGCCCGCCTTCCGTCCGCCTTCCGCGCGGCATTGCGCTCCGCATCGCACGCCGCCCGCGGCATTTCTCCCGCCCGCGCATAAGCTTGTCACCAAACAAGCTAAAAGCGCGCAACCGCGGCTCCTATAATCGGCCGACACCTTCACGAAAACAGGCCGACCGGAGACCCATCATGACCGAACCCGCATCCGCCGACTGGCGCCTCGAAACCATCGCCGTGCACGGCGGCTATCGCCCCGATCCGACGACGCGCGCCGCCGCGGTGCCGATCTACCAGACGGTCGCGTTCGCGTTCGACGACACGCAGCACGGCGCGGACCTGTTCGATCTGAAGGTTCAGGGCAACATCTATTCGCGGATCATGAATCCGACCAACGACGTGCTCGAGCAGCGCGTCGCGGCGCTCGAAGGCGGCGTCGGCGCACTCGCGCTCGCGTCGGGGCAGGCGGCCGTCACCTATTCGATCCTGACGATCGCCGAAGCGGGCGACAACGTCGTCTCGTCGAGCACGCTGTACGGCGGCACCTACAACCTGTTCGCGCACACGCTGCCGCAGTACGGGATCACGACGCGCTTCGCCGATCCGCGCAACCCCGCCGCATTCGAGGCGCTGATCGATTCACGCACGAAGGCGATCTTCGCGGAATCCGTCGGCAATCCGCTCGGCAACATCACCGACATCGCCGCGCTCGCCGACGTCGCGCATCGCCACGGGCTGCCGCTCATCGTCGACAACACGGTGCCGACGCCTTATCTGCTGCGCCCGTTCGAGCACGGCGCGGACATCGTCGTGCATTCGCTGACGAAGTATCTCGGCGGACACGGCACGAGCCTCGGCGGCGCGATCGTCGATTCGGGCAAGTTCCCGTGGGCGACGCACGCGGACCGTTTCAAGCGGCTGAACGAGCCGGACGTCAGCTATCACGGCGTCGTCTACACCGAAGCGTTCGGCGAGGCCGCGTACATCGGCCGCGCGCGCGTGGTCCCGCTGCGCAACACCGGCGCGGCGATCTCGCCGTTCAACGCGTTCCAGATCCTGCAAGGCATCGAGACGCTCGCGCTGCGCATCGACCGCATCAGCGACAACGCGCTGAAGATCGCGCAGCATCTCGCTCGGCACGAGAAGGTCGAATGGGTCGACTATTCCGGGCTGCCGAACCATCCGGATCACGCGCTCGTCGGCCGCTATCTGTCGGGCCGCGCGCCGGGCATCCTCACGTTCGGCGTGAAGGGCGGGCGCGCCGCGGGCGCCGCGTTCCAGGACGCGCTGCAGCTCTTCACGCGGCTCGTCAACATCGGCGACGCGAAGTCGCTCGCGACGCATCCCGCTTCGACGACGCACCGCCAGTTGTCGCCGGAAGAGCTCGCGAAGGCGGGCGTGAAGGAAGAGACGGTGCGGCTGTCGATCGGCATCGAACATATCGACGATCTGCTCGCCGATCTCGATCAGGCGCTCGCGAAAGTGTGAACGACGACGACGCGAATCGAACGTCCGCGCGTTCGATTCGCGGCGCAAGGCGCAGCGGCAGTGGTCGACGCGTCGGTGTTTCGGTGTTTCGGTGTTGCGGTGTTGCGGTGTTGCGGTGTCCCTCTATTCCGCCAGTTCTTCAGTTCTTCGGTGCATCGGTGCGTCGGTGCGTCGGTCCGTCGGTGCGCCGGTTCATCGGCTCGTCGGTCCGTCGGCTCGTCGGCTCGTCGGCTCGTCGGCTCGTCGGCTCGTCGGCTCGTCGGTTCGACACGATACGCCAGCCGACGCTCGAAGTGACGGGCGAAGCCGCGCGACGCACACTACCGGCGCGCGCCCGTTTCCGCGCCACCACCCTCCTCGCCGCTTCGCCGTCAACTAGCAGCGGCCTGCGTCGTGAACGCCTGCCGGTTTCGCCTCGGCGTCGCGCCGACGATCCGCCCGAAGCGCTCGCGCAACGCGTTCGCCGAGCCGAATCCCGCCTCGGTCGCGATCTGCTCGGCGGCCGATAGCGCCGTCGTCTCCGGCCATTGCTGCGCGCGCCTCACACGCGCGGTCTGCGTGGTATACGCGGTCTGAAGCCACCGAGGCGGCGACTTGCCGGTCAGCCCGCGGAAACGGCACGTGAGCATGCAACCGTTCATCACATTCCGCCGCGCGATGAAGTGGAATGTCGATCGCTCACGCACATTGCGCTTCGGCCATTCCATCACGGCCTGCGGCGCCACCGCACGCCGCGGCGGCCCGACGGCCGCCCTTCCGCTACCGGCTTATCGCCCGCCGCGCGCCGACACTCAGCGGCGTCACACCGCCGCGCGCGTCGTCTGCAACTGCTCGCCGAGCCCCGCGACACCGCAGCGCACCGTCTGCCCCGGCTTCAGATAGACGGGCGACGGCTTCACGCCCATTCCGACGCCGGGCGGCGTGCCGGTCGAGATCACGTCCCCGGGCTGCAGGCTCATGCAGCGCGACAGGTACGCGATCAGCTGCGCGACCGCGAACACCATCGTGCGCGTGTTGCCGTTCTGATAGCGCCGGCCGTCCACGTCGAGCCACAGATCGAGCGCCTGCGGATCGGCGATTTCGTCGCGCGTGACGAGCCACGGGCCGATCGGCCCGAACGTGTCGAAGCCCTTGCCCTTGTCCCACTGACCGCCGCGCTCGATCTGCCATTCGCGCTCGGACACATCGTTGACGACGCAATAGCCGGCGACGTGCGACAACGCGTCCGCCTCGTCGACGTTCTTGCACGCGCGGCCGATCACCACGCCGAGCTCGACTTCCCAATCGGTCTTCACCGAACCGCGCGGAATCTCGATGCCGTCGTGCGGGCCACACACGGCGCTCGTCCACTTGCCGAACACGACGGGCTCGGCCGGCACCGCGAGGCCCGCTTCCGCCGCGTGGTCCGCGTAGTTCAGGCCGATGCAGACGAACTTGCCGATCCGGCCGACGCACGCGCCGATCCGCGGCTCGCCGGGAACGAGCGGCAGCGACGCGGGATCGGCGGCGGCAAGCCGCGCGAGACTCGCGTCCGACAGCGCGTCGCCCGCGACGTCGCCGATCAGCGGCGACAGATCGCGAATGCGGCCGTCGGCATCGAGCAGACCGGGCTTTTCCTGGCCCACGGGGCCGTAACGAAGCAGTTTCATGGCAGGCGACCTCTTCAGTTCTGGACGGACGGGAACCCAGCGAGCGCGATGCGGCCGGCGCGACGGCGCCGTGCGTGAGCCCGTTGCGGAATTTGTACCACCCGTCGCACACGGTGAGACGTTGCATCGCGGATAACGACTATTGGAGCAGACGCTGGCGACGTGCGGGATCACCGTCGGCGACGGCGCCCGACGCCGTTCGTCATCGCCGCCGAAGGCCCGCCGCGCGGGCCTGCCGCGCGCATCCCCGCGCCAACGTTCGCACCGGTGCGCGTTCCCGGCGCCGGTTTCGCGCCGAGTTCGCGCCGGGCTCCCGCCCCACGCCGATTCTTGCCGAGCAGCCCGACGCATACTTTGACTCCATCGACGCAACACCGATACTCTTATTCAACAATTGTCGGCAAAGTTAGCGTTGATTTCGCATCCGTTGATTATCATTGCCGTTGGAGCAGTTACTTAATTTACAGACAAATCAATGATCCATCGATGCATGCGCGCGGCCGCGAAGCAGGCGCCGCGCCGGCGATCGATGCGTCGCGTTCCACCAGATCGACTCACCGATGAAACCCAGGAAAGACCAGCCCGCCGACGCCGCGGAAGAGACGCAGGATTGCGAGGAAATCGAACGCTATCGCGCCCCTGCGCTCGACAAGGGGCTCGACATCCTCGAACTGCTCGCCGAACAGAAGGAAGGCCTCACGCGCACCGAGATCACGAAGGAGCTCGGCCGCAACGCGAGCGAGATCTACCGGATGCTCGAGCGGCTCGTCGCGCGCCAGTACGTGATCCGCTCGCCGGGCGGCGACCGCTACACGCTGAGCCTCAAGGTTTATACGCTCGCGCATCGCCATCCGCCGCTCAAGCGGCTGATCGCCGAGGCGTTGCCGCCGATGCAGCGCTTCGCCGATGCCGCCGAGCAGTCGTGCCACCTGTCCGTCTACGACCGCGGCAACCTGCTCGTGATCGCGCAGGTCGACGGGCCGGGCGGATGGGGCATTTCGGTGCGGCTCGGCTCGCGCATCGGGCTCGTCGACACCGCGTCTGGCCCCGTGATGCTCGCGTTCCAGACGCCGGAGCAGCGCGCGCAAATGCTCGCCGAGCATACGAAGGTGGAAGGCGAGACCGCGCTCGACATGGGCGAATTCGACGCGCTGCTGCGCGAGATTCGCGCGACCGGGCGGCTGCTGCAGGGAAGCCGCCAGGCGTTCGGCGTCACCGACATCGCGTATCCGGTGCTCGGGCCCTCGGGCCATGCGATCGCCACGCTCACGTGTCCGTACATCCGCCGGATCGACGCATACGTCGCGCCGCCGATCGACGACGTCGCCGCGCAGCTGCGCGCAACCGCCAGGCATCTGTCGATGTGGAAGGAGACGGCCGCCTGACGCCCACTCGGCATCCGTCCGAAGCAAATGTGAAATCATCTGGGCCTCGCCGTTCCGATCCAGCCGAAAACGCGCGCCGCGTCCGCCGGCGCGCAGCACAAGGAGACAGGCCCATGTCGTCACACCGAGAAACCTTCGCCCGGCCCGCCAGCGTGCGGGACGTCGCGGACGCCGTGAACAGCGGGCGCACGCCCGCGATCCGGCACGCCGAGGCCGCACTCGAACGCCTCGCGCTCATCGAGCCGCTCCGCGCGATGACGCACGTCGCGCCGGACATCGCGCGCGAGGCCGCCGCGAACGTCGACGCGCAGATCGCGAGCGGTCGCAAGTTGCCGCTCGCGGGCGTGCCGTTCGTCATCAAGGCCAACATCTTCACCGCCGACATGCCGACGCACGCGGCAAGCCCCGCGCTGCTCGGCTTGCGCGCGGCGCACAACGCGACGGCCGTCCAGCAGTTGCTCGACGCGGGCGCCGTGCCGATCGGCAAGGCGAACATGCACGAGCTCGCGTTCGGCATCACGAGCGCGAACGGCCATTTCGGCGCGGTGCGCAATCCGCACGATCCGGCGCGCATCGCGGGCGGCTCGAGCGGGGGCACGGCGTCCGCCGTCGCGGCGGGCATTCCGTTCGGCCTCGGCACCGACACGGGCGGCTCGGTGCGGATTCCGGCGGCGTTCTGCGGCGTCGCCGGGCTGCGGCCGACGCCGCGCCGCTATTCGACGGAAGGCGTGCTCGCGCTGTCGCCGACGCGCGATACGGTCGGCCCGATCGCGCATAGCGTCGACGATCTGCTGCTGCTCGACGCGGTGCTGACGCGCGACGCGTCCGAGCCCGCGCCGCTCGCGCTCGCCGGTTTGACGATCGGCGTGCCGGACGCGCCATACTTCGACGGGCTCGATCCGGCCGTCGCCGAACTGACCGAGCGCGCGCTCGCCGCGCTCACGGGTGCGGGCGCGCGGCTCATCCCGCTCGCCGCCCGCGCGCTGTACGAGGCGGACGAAGCGTGCGGCTTCCCGATCGCCGGTTTCGAGGCGCTCGCGTACTGGCAACGCTTCAGCGCCGAGCGGCTCGATCAGCCGTTCACGGAGTTCGTCGCCCGGCTCGGCAGCGACGACGTGCGGCACATCTTCCGAGCGCTGATCGACGCGCCGCCGTCGAGCGATGCGTACGCGGCCGCGATCCGCGTGCTGCAGAGCATCGTGCGATGGTATGACCAGGCGTTCCATCGGACGGGCGTCGATTGCATCGTGCTGCCGACCGTTCAATGCGAAGCGCCGCTCGTCGCCGACAGCGGCCACGATCTTCCGCCCGACGCCGCGCACGCGCTTTTTGCACGCGTTATTCGTCAGACGGGGCCGGCGACGCTCGGCGGCGTGCCGTCGGTGTCGATTCCCGCAGGCCTGTCGAAGCATACCGGCATGCCGGTCGGGCTGATGCTCGAAGGCCCGGCCGGCAACGACCGCCGTTTGCTCGCGATCGCGCGCGAAGTGGAGCGGCTGCTCGCACGCACCGCATGACGCACACGCGGCGCACGCATGATGCACACGCGGCGCGTCGCACAGCGCGCGAGCCGCGCACACGATTCCGCCACCCGCGCGGCGCTACGCTAAAATAGCGCCCCCTTCAAAACGCTGCCGCCGTCTTCGCCGACGGCGGGCGACTCATGGATGTCATGGCCAAACTTCTGACCGATCTCGAATTCCAACGTTTCTCCGAACTTCAGCAGAAGCAGGCAAGCTTCACGATCACGCCCGAAGAGGCCGACGAACTGCGCGACATCGTCGCGCGCGCGCAGAAGAAGCGCGACGATCGCGCGGCCGCGATGCAGGCAATCGAAGACCACATCGCGCAATTCGACATCACGCCCGACGAGCTCTTCTCTCCCGAGCAGATCGGCGAAGCCGCGCGCACCTACGGCCTGATCGCGGCGGGCAAGAAGGAGCGCTCGCTGCCGCCGTCGCTCACGTTCAACGGCAAGCCGTATCAATGGACGAAGACGCTGCCCGACGACGTGCGGCTGCCGCTCTTCGACGCATTCAAGGCGGGCGAATCGATCAAGCGCTTCATCGCGATGCCGAAGGACAGCGCGCGCTGCGCGCTGACGGTCGCGCGCCTCGAACGCGAGACGGGCGCCGTCTACTCGGAAGCGCTGCTCGAAGAGCTCTCGGTCTCGCGCATGCAGGTGGATGAGGCCGCGACGAAGCTCGCGGCCTGATCCCGTCCGGCAAGCGCGTTCACTCGCGCTCGGGCGCGACGGATCGACGGACGCGCGTTCGTGCGTGCCCGCCGATGTGTCGCCGCCCAGCCCGATGTGGTCGATGACGAGCCGTTCGCGCCGCGTTTCGCGTCGGTCGGTTCGTCTCCCGAAAAATCTCACCTGCCTTCTGAAGGTGCGTCCCGTAAAGTCTCACCGCCGGCGGTTGGCGTTGTTGGCGTTGTTGGCGTTGTTGGCGTTGTTGGCGTTGTTGGCGTTGTTGGCGTTGTTGGCGTTGTTGGCGTTGTTGGCGTTGTTGGCGTCGGTGGCGTCGGTGGCGCCGGTGGCGCCGGTGGCGCCGTTGGCGGCAATGGCAACCGGGACGCTGAAATCGTCGGCCGCGGTCTGCAATCAGCAATGTCGACGGCTTGGAAAATATCGGCAACGCCCGAAGCACCGTCCGCGCCTCAAGCATCGGATTTCAAAACTTCGGCCACATCGACGACATCCGGCAGCGACTACTTAACCCCTCATCCGAACGCACGCGCACGACGCCGAATGCCACGCCGCCGGGCTCACGGCTGCAGTTTCAACCTGAACCCGACCACTCCCGGCTCTTCCGTCGCCGACACCGCGAAGCCGCTATTTTTCGCGAGCGTGATCATCGCCGTGTTCTCGCGCAACGCTTCGCCGATCATCCAGGCCGTTCCGCGCGAACGCGCATATTCGATGATGCGCGCCATCAGCAGCCGCCCAAGCCCCTTGCCCTTCTGATCGGGCCGCACCGCGATCGCAAACTCGGTCGCTTCGTTGTCCGGATCGGTCACGGCGCGCACCGCGCCGAGCGTATGCGCGCGGCCGTCGGCGTCGTTGACCGTCGCGATCAACGCCATCTCGCGGTCATAATCGATCTGCGTCATCCGCGCGATCTGCGAGTGATCGAAGTTGCGAACCGCGCCGAAGAAGCGCATCCGCAAATCGTCCGGCGTCATCGCACTCAGCAACTCGCGATGCGCTGCCTCGTCCTCGGGGCGAATCGGACGCACCGTGATGGGCTCTCCGTGCCAGTCGATTCTCTGCTCCAGGTAACGGGGATACGGCACGATCGCAAGCCGGCTGCGTCCCGTCGCGAGCCTGATGCACGGCCTCACCGCGATGACGCGCTCGGATTTCACGCGCAGCACGAGCGACATCTGGACGACCTCGCGCACCTCGCACACCGCCTGAGAAAGCGCGGTCAGCGCATGCAACAACGGCTCGGGCGGGGCGCGGCGCGCATACGGCGAACGCGCGACGACCGCTCGCGCAAGCACAGTGTTGAAAGGCGGCAGTCCGTAGACGACAAACGGCGCGGAGATGCCGTCCGCCGGCGGCACCGAATAGCGGAACACCGGCCCGAAGTTCTGGTCGTCGTACATCTCGACCGTAATGTCGACGATCGCATCGCCGACGTCCGCCTCGCTCGCACGCTCGACGCCGAAACCCGCCAGCCAGCCGAGCGCCGCGTCGCCCTCGAACACGTCCCGCCCCTGTGCGAGCGCCGCGCGCGCCGCCTGTTGCGCAGCGGCGACCGACGCAGTCGGCTGCGGCGGCGTGCCCTCCGGCGTCTGCATCAATAGTTCGCGCCCCAGTTGATAGTCGACGAGGCGCGCATGTGCGCGCGCGAGACGCTGCGGGGTCGTGTGCACCGGAATGCCGTGCTCGTGCAACGCGTCGCGCGTCGCGGCATCGACGCCGCCGAAGAAGCATGCAAGCATGCCGCGGCGCGCGAACTTGCGCGCTTCGATCAGCACGCGCGCGACGTCGTCGGCAGGCGCGCTATGCGACGTTGCGTGCACCACGAACAAGGTGCCCGTCTGCGGGTGCTGCGCGAGCGCCTTCAGCGCCGCGCCGAAATATTCGGGACGCGCATCGTCGCCGAGCAGCAGCGGATTGCCCGCGTCGATGCCGGCGGGCAGCGCGCCGCCGACTTCGTCGACGGCGGCCTGCGGCCATTGCGCGAGCGTCTCTCCGGCCGCCGCCAGCGCATCGACGGCGAGCTTCGCAACGCCCCTGTCGCTCGTCACGAGCGTCGCCGCGCCGCTCGCCGCGGCCCTGCCGACGCCGAGCGTCTCGATTTCGTCGAGGAGATCGTCGAGCGCGTCGACGCGCACCATCCCGGCGCGCTGAAACGCGGCCGTATGAAGCAGATCGCCCGAATCGCCACGGCCGGTGCGCAATGCGAGCACGGGCTTGTTGCGCGCCGCCGCGCGCGCCGCTGACATGAACTTGCGCGCCGACTTCACCGTGTCGAGCTCGAGCAGAATCGCGCGTGTCGCGGCGTCGCTCGCGAGGTAGTCGAGTACGTCGGCCGCGTCGACGTCCGCCTCGCCGCCGAGCGCGATCGCATGAGAGAAACCGAGCCCGCGCGCATGCGCCCAGCCGAGCACCGCGTTCGTCAGCGCATTCGACTGCGACACCCACGCGACCCCGCCCGCCTTCACGATGCATGCCGGCGCGCCGAAGTGCGCGTTCAGCGCGGGCGAAACGACACCCAGGCTGCCCGGCCCGATGATCCGCAGCAAATGAGGCTTCGCCGCGGCGAGCGCCCGTTCGAGCGCGGCCCGATCGGCGCTCGATCGGGCCGCGCCGACGATGATCGCCGCGCGAACGCCCAAGCCGCCGAGCTTGCGCACGATGCCGGGCCATGTCGCGGGCGGCGTGCAGACGATCGCGATCGACGGTGCGCTCGGCAGTTGATCGACATATGGATAAACCTTGTGCCCGTTCAGTTCGCCGTACTTCGGATTGACGGGCCAGATCGCACCGCCGAACCGGCCGTCGAGCACGCACGCCCAGACCATCGCGCCGACGCTGCCCGGACGCGGCGACGCGCCGACAACGGCGACGGAAGTCGGCTGGAACAACGCATCGAGATTGCGAACGGTCACGGCAACTCCGTTGAAAGGTTGAATGACGGCACTCGACGGCGCGGCCGGGCCGAACCGAACCTGTGAGCCCATAGGATAGGCGAAGCGCCACACGTCGCCTATATGCCGTTCGGCCGAGTCGCCGATTCGCGCAAGCGTCGGCATCATCGACATCGACACCTCCCTGCCGGTCGCCGACGCAGCCCCATCTCCGCCGGAAACACGGAACGGAGATACCGGCCTTTTGAAATGGAGCAGGACAACATGCAAGGATGGATCGAGCAAGCCACGCAATCGGCGGCGGCGCTACCCGTCTTCGACGAAGCTGCCCGCCGGCTTTGCCGCGAACGCGGCGATGCGGACCAACGGCGCGCGGCGCGAAATTCGCCTGCCTCGGCGGCGCGGCTCGCGATACCGCTGCCCGACACACGGCCGGCCACGGTCCGCCCGAACGAGCGCCCATTCCCCGGAATCGATTACAGAAGACGCGCAATCCCGAAACGGCCCGTTCGTCCGCATTTGATTGCACGCGCAGACATGTCTCGCCACACGGCTTTAAAAGACATGCTGATTCGTGTTGAAACGATCGTCTCGAAAATCCGATCCAGCCGGATGAAGCATCGCGCGCCCCGATTCAACGAATTCGATGCATTGCTCAATAGCGGCCAACTTTCGTGCGGTGTGCGGCCTCACTGCGGAATCGGTCGAGCGACGAAGTCCGGCATGCGACCGAAATCGCGTTCATTGCGCGGCTCCATCGCACGATTGCGTTCGAATGCGGGCGCAACGGCCATTGCGCATGGCGCTTCGTCGAACGGGCCTGCGATCGAGGTCCCGCAAGCGACATGTCGCTCGCAATGTAGCGGTGCCGGCGCCGGCGCTTCACGACGAACGCGAATGCGCATGCACACCGGCAAACATTACAAGCCGTTAAGAAATATATCTCGCGAAAACAACGAACGCATTCCATTCTCGCCGGCCGCCGTGCGACTCAAACCAATCGTCAATCGGATGAGAAGCCCGTCTCAAAAATGCCGTCCGCACACATTCGCGGTTCGAATGCGATGTCCATTCCGGCATACCGTTCGGCGAATCAGGACCGAGGAATCGCATCATCGACACGTCATCGCGTCTTTGGCATCGCGATCTAAGCGCGTGCCCGGCTTCCGAACCGAGTCTCGAAAGGTATGCCCCGCCGCGACGAATACGAGGCTCGCTTCGCCCGTCAAAGGTGAGCGTTTTCGGGAGTCATGGTGAGGATGTTCGGGATAGGTCGTCGAGTCGCGCCGAAATCTCGAATCAAAACGGGAAATTCGCGAACGCCGTCCCATATGCGCGATGCGGTGTGAAACAATTTCAACGAATCGGAAAATTCGCTTCGATTGTGAAATGACGCAATATCCGTCCAAACCCACGGGTTTTATCGCCGAATCAGCGTGCAACCATGTGCGGCACGACATCGCGTGGCTGCCGTGAAACAAGCAGCCGTTGGGCCAAAACAAAACGGTGCGAATGGCAGGCTTGCCGTTCGCACCGTCGTTCAAGGCGCCAAAGGTGAGGTTTTTCGGGATCAGTCCTTGATCAGGAAACGGTTGCGGTTCTTGCCGAGCCACGCCGGCGCACGGCCACGGCCGCTCCAGGTCTCGCCCGTCTTCGGATTGAGGTATTTCGGCGGCAGCTGGCGCTTCGGCTTCGCCGCGGTCTTGATGCTTCTGAACCCCAACTCCTCGGGCGTGATGTCGTATTCCTCGATCTTCGCCCGGATATCGGCAATGGCGTCCGCGATTGCTTTTTCGCGTTCCTTGTCGATTTTCTGCTGAAGTTTTTCGAGCTGTGCGGTCAGTTGCCTATAGGTCGCCATATGGATGAAGCTCCGTCTCGTTATTTATAGAGGGAATTATATGAATCTATTCAGGATCAATCGAATATTTTTTGCATTGCTTTCATATTCCGCAAGCGATGCTCAAAAGCCATTTCTAGCCTTGCATGCGAAGAGAAGGTTTCGCACGCCGTTATCGACCGATTGCTTGATCGTATCGAAATCGCCGCCGCAAATGCCGCGCGCATTCTGAATGCAGGTGTCCCAAGGACCGCCTTCCGGACACTGGACCATCGTGGTCGCACGCCCGTCCGGCGTAAACAGCGGCGCGCTACCCCCGCAGCCCGAGAGCACCGCCATTAAAGCAATCAAAAATACCGTCCGCAAGAACGCGCCGCATTGCCCCGGCGCTGGCGCACCCGTCTGTTTCATGAATCTGCCTATCGCTCCGCTTTCTTCTTGGACGACGCGAGTATATGCCAACGCGCGCGGCAAAGGGTCAATCAGGCGCAACGAGTGTCTTGTAGGGCGCACGTCCGCGCGGATCGTCGGTAAGCCGAATGAATACCTGCTCGACGTCCGGCAGCGCTTCGAGCCTGCGTCGCAGCGCATCGCGATCGAACGACGCAGGCGCGCATCCTTCGGCATAAATGAAGCGGCGCTGAATCGTGATCCAGATGCTCGTGCCCGCCAAAGCCGGATCGCCGGCGAGAAATCGCTGCTTCAGTTCTTCGGCAATCTGCTTGTCATATAAATAGGAATTCGGTTTGCTGCAGCGATGTGCGAGCCAGCAAGTCGTTCCGCGCTCGACGCGGTAATGCGCATCGTCTTCCATTTGCGCACGCGTCATCAATGGACCCAGCGGCATCGGACATTCGGCAATCGAATTCGACAATACAAAAAAAGGATCGTCGTACCAATTGCGTCGTTCGATCGAAGCGGTCGATCCCGGCGATGCGTCCGGCACCGACGAAACCGATGATTCCGGCGATGCCGGTGACGTTGACGATGCCGGCGACGACGCCACGAAAATCGTCGACGCCGACATCGCGGGCAACGACTTCGCAGCCGATTCGGACGATGCAAGCGCTGCAAGCGACGCAAGCGGTGCGGACGGCACAAACGGCACAGACGACGCAAACGATGCAGGCGATGCAGGCAATACGCGCACCGCGCCGCCCTGCGCAAACGCCTGCGCGACGACGGCGACGAACGCCACGCACGATGCGGCGAATCTGATGCGCTTCATCGCGACCTCCACACGGATGCGCCCGCTCGGCGTGCGAGCGCCGACGCGTTCGCAGCGCACGTGTTCCGCGCGTCGCGCGAACCGTCCGCTATGTATCGATGCCGAGCGCCGCGAGCTTCTTGTAGAACGTCGCGCGCCCGATGCCGATGCGCGCGGCCGCTTCCGTCACCTTGCCGTTGCATGCGGCCAGCGCGTCCGTCAGGAACTGACGCTCCCACGCGGCCAATGCGTCCGAGTAAGAAGAAGATGCAGCGCTTGCGTTGGACACGGCCGCCGGCGCCGCACCCGCGGCCAAACCCGCGCCCGCCCCGAAGCCGGCGCCTGCGCCGCCGCCCGACGCCGCGCCGCGCCCCGGCCCGATGAACGGCGCGAGCGCGCGCGCATCGATCAACGCGCGATCGGACAGCATCAGCGCCCGCTCGAGCGTGTTGCGCAATTCGCGCACGTTGCCGGGCCACGGATACGCGCATAGCAGACGCAGCGCGTCGTCGGTCAGTTCGCAGTGCTCGGCGAGTCCGTGCTGCGCGGCGAGTTCCTCGAGCATCGTGTAGACGAGCGCCTCGATGTCCGACGCGCGCTCGCGCAGCGGCGGCGCGTGAATCGTCAGCACGTTCAGCCGGTAATAGAGATCCGCGCGAAAGCGCCCTTCGGCGACGAGCGCCGGCAGCTCGGCCGACGTCGCCGCGATGATCCGCACGTTCGCGCGCACGATCCGGTTCGAGCCGACTGGCTCGAACTCCTTGTCCTGCAGCACGCGCAGCAGCTTGCCCTGCAGCGGCAGCGGCATGTCGCCGATTTCGTCGAGAAAGAGCGTGCCGCCGTCGGCGAGCTCGAACTTGCCGACGCGGCCTTTGCGGTCCGCGCCCGTGTACGCGCCCGGCGCCGCGCCGAAGAACTCGGTCTCTAGCAGCGCATCGGGAATCGCCGCGACGTTCACGGTCACGAGCGGCTTCAGCGCGCGCGCGGACGCCGCATGAATCGCATGCGCGAGCAGCTCCTTGCCGGTGCCCGTCTCGCCGAGCAGCAGGACGGGCGAATCGACTTGCGCGGCGCGCCGCCCCTGCCGCTTCGTCTCGAGAATCAGCGCGCTCGTGCCGACGAAGCTCGCGAACGTGTATTTCGGACGCCGTGCCTGCGCGAGCGAGCGCTGTGTCGCGATCAGCTCCTGCTGGACCTGCATGTAGCGGGAGAAAAGCGGCGTCAGCGTCTTCAGCTCGTCGAAGAGCGCGAAGCCGATCGCACCGACGGTCTCGCCCGCGTCGTCCGTGAGCGGCAGGCGCGTGACGATGAGCGGCTCGCGGCCGGTTTCCATGATGTCGAGCAGAATCGGCCGGCCGGTCGCGACCACTTCGCGCATCAGGCTGTGCGGAATGACCGCTTCGCAATCGCGGCCGATCGCCTGCTGCGGATCGGCGAACCCGAAGCGCGCGGCGTAACGCTGATTGATCCAGACGACGCGCGCGTCCTTGTCGACGATCAGCGTGCCGACGCTCGAATGCTCGAAGGTCTTGAAAAGCGACGCCGCCGCGCGCCGCAGCACATCGCCGTAATCGGCGGGCAGCGCGGCCCAGCCGTCCGAAATCTGTGCACTCGTCTCCACTTTTTCATTCTTGTCCACAAAACGAGACGAATTATCTCACGCGGGAGACATCCGGCAAGCGCTTGTCAATAAAGACCAAACCACGAAACGACGAGCACCGGGCGGCGCATTCGTCTAGCCAAAGAGACGTTTTCTGTAGAATCGGACGCAGCCGGCACCCGGCCGCCGCGCGCGCCCCCTCGCCCGTGCGGCAGCGGCCCGCCGCACGGCGGATGGCACGAATCCTGCGGCAGCGCCTGCCGCGGCATCGCGCCGTCCGCGAGGCGCGCACGCTCGCACAACAACCAAGATTAGGAGACTCTCTTGTCATTCGTGATCGTCCTCGCCGCGCTGGCGTTCCTGATGTTCGCCGCGTACCGCGGCTACAGCGTGATCCTGTTCGCGCCCGTCGCCGCGCTCGGTGCGGTGCTGTTGACCGACCCCGCCGCCGTCGCCCCCGTCTTCTCCGGCATCTTCATGGAAAAGATGGTCGGCTTCGTGAAGCTCTACTTCCCGGTGTTCCTGCTCGGCGCCGTGTTCGGCAAGGTGATCGAGCTGTCCGGCTTCTCCGAGGCGATCGTCGCGGCCGCGATCCGCTACATCGGCCGCTCGCGCGCGAATGCGGTGATCGTCGCGGTGTGCGCGCTGCTCACCTATGGCGGCGTGTCGCTGTTCGTCGTCGTGTTCGCCGTCTATCCGTTCGCGGCCGAGCTCTATCGTCAGAGCAACATTCCGAAGCGCCTGATGCCGGGCGCGATCGCGCTCGGCGCGTTCTCGTTCACGATGGATTCGCTGCCCGGCACGCCGCAGATCCAGAACATCATCCCGACCACGTTCTTCAAGACGACCGCGTGGGCCGCGCCCGCGCTCGGCACGATCGGCTCGGTCTTCATCATCGTCGTCGGCCTGTCGTATCTCGAATGGCGCCGCCGCTCGGCGCTCGCGCGCGGCGAAGGCTACGGCACGTCGCTCGTCAACGAGCCGGAGCGCGTCGAGACGCAGTCGCTGCCGAATCCGATCCTCGCCGTGTCGCCGCTCGTGCTCGTCGGCGTCGCGAACTTCACGCTGACGAAACTGATTCCAGTGTGGTACGGCGGCGCATCGTACACGGTGCCGCCCGACGTGCTGCCGGGCGTCCACACGCCGATCACGACGCCGATCAAGACCGTCGTCGCGATCTGGTCGGTCGAGGCGGCGCTGCTGCTCGGCATCCTGCTCGTCGTCATCACCGCGTTCAGGCGCGTGCACGAGCGCTTCGCGACCGGCACCAAGGCGGCCGTCGGCGGCGCGCTGCTCGCCGCGATGAACACCGCGTCCGAATACGGCTTCGGCGGCGTGATCGCCGCGCTGCCGGGCTTCATCGTCGTCGGCGACGCGCTGAAGAACATTCCGAATCCGCTCGTCAACGCAGCCGTGTCGGTCAGCTCGCTCGCGGGGATCACGGGCTCCGCGTCGGGCGGGATGAGCATCGCGCTCGCGGCGATGTCGGATCTCTTCATCAAGGGCGCGCAGGCCGCGCAGATTCCGATGGACGTGCTGCACCGGGTCGTCGCGATGGCGAGCGGCGGCATGGATACGCTGCCGCACAACGGCGCGGTGATCACGCTGCTCGCGGTGACGGGCCTCACGCACCGCGAATCGTATCGCGACATCTTCGCGGTGACCGTCATCAAGACGCTCGCGGTGTTCTTCGTGATCGCCGTCTATTATCTGACGGGGCTCGTCTGATCCGGCGACGGGCGCAACGCGCCCGTCCAGCGGCGGCAGCCCGACTGCTTCGGCGCGGCGCCGCCCGCTGCATCGGCCCGGCGCTCGCCGATCGACGGCGCGCCGGGCCGATTGCGTTTTCGCTCATACTTTTTGCCGTGACGCGCCGCCGCAACATGCGGGTTTGCGCGTACACCGAACGGCTCATTGTTCAACGCGCCGCAGCGCGCCGTCGGGCCGCCCGGCCCCACGGCTCCAACATCTCGCAAAATTCTCATTGCCGTCGTCCGGTTCGGCTAAACTGCATTGAAGCAGTTCGCAGAGCAACATTTCCTACTTCACGACACGAGGACACGTTCAATGCGCACGACCGGTTCTTCCGGGGCCATGACCCTGTTGACCGAATTCGATCAGGCCGACGGGCGCGAGCTTCGCTCGCTGCGTCTCGCGGCCACCGAAGACGGTAAAAGCGTACTGCTTATCGAAATCGACGAACGCAAACCCGGCATCCATCGGGAAGTACGCTACGAGATCACACCCGCCGAGTTGATCGCCGCGATACGTTCGCACGGCGCGGAACTGCCGGGCGAAACGCACGGCACCGTTCCGCTCGCCCGCACCGCGGCGCCCTGATCCGCCGCCGCGGTGAAGCCGAGGCTGGCCCGCGCCCTCGCCGTCTTCGCCGCGCGTCCATGCGCGGCGCGATCTCCTTTCCGAAAATAGCCGATAATCGGCACATCAACGCGCTTCATGCCGCGCGCGCTTCGCGGCGATCGTCCATCGTTTCGTCATGCTTCATGATCTCGTCGCCCGTTTCGGGCCGCTCATCGTGTTCGTCAACGTGCTCGCGGCCGCGATCGGCCTGCCCGTGCCGGCCATGCCGACGCTCGTGCTGTTCGGCGCGATGGCGACGCTGCATCCGGACGCGCTCGGCGCGCAGCTCGCGCCCGTGCTCGCGCTCGCGGTGCTCGCGGCGCTGATCGGCGACACCGTGTGGTACGTGGCAGGCCGGCATTTCGGCGGCCGCGCGCTGAAAACCTTATGCAAGCTTTCACTGTCGCGTGACAGTTGCGTGAAGAAGACCGAGCGTTTCTTCGGCCGCTGGGGCGTGCGCGTGCTCGCCGTCGCGCGCTTCATTCCCGGTCTGTCGCTGATCTCGGTGCCGATGGCGGGCGCGCTCGGCACGCGCTATCGCACCTTCGTCGGCTACGACGGCCTCGGCGCGCTGTTGTGGGCGGGCTGCGGCGTCGCCGTCGGGTTCGTGTTCGCGCGGCAGATCGACTGGCTGTTCACCGGCGCGAACCAGCTCGGCCGCGCGGTGCTCGCCGTGATCGTCGCGCTGCTCGCGCTCTATACGGCCGTGCGCTGGATGCGCCGCCGCGCGCTGATTCGTCAGCTCGCGAACGCGCGGATCGACGTCGACGAGCTCGATCGGCTGCTGCAAACCGATTCCGCGCCGATCGTCTTCGACACGCGCTCGGCGGAGCATCGCAAGCTCGACCCCTATGCGATCCCCGGCGCGCAATTCGCCGACGAGCGCGATCTGCGCGACATCGTCGCGCGCTATCCGGCGACGCAGAAATTCGTGATCTATTGCTCGTGTCCGAACGAGGTGTCGGCGGCGCTGATGGCGCAGCGCCTCAAGCAGGCAGGCTTCGCCGATGCGCTCGCGCTGCGCGGCGGCCTCGACGCATGGCGCGACACCGGCCGGCAGTTGATCGAGCTCGATTCGCAACTGGCAAGCGAAGTGGGGCTCGCGCCCGCGCACAAAACCGCCTGATCCCACTTCCGCTGATCGGAGCGATCCGTCCTGGCTGCCCGATTCGCGTGATCGGTCGGGCGCGCGGCCGCACACGCGCGCATCACGCGAATCAGGCCGAACGGTGCCGGCCGGCGCGTGAACACTCACGTCGAACGCCGTCGCCGAACACCGATGCCGATGCCGCAACCGCCGTCGCCGCGGCCGAAAGCGCGGACGCCCCGTCGGCCGCCTCGCGCTCGCCGCCGCCCGAATCGTTTCGGCGTGCTCAGAACACCTTCACCGGCACGTTCACGACGAGCCGGTATTCCTGGTTGGTGCTGTCCGAGTAATGCGCCGAACCGACGTGCCACATCGCGATGAACGTGATCTTCGTGTCCTTGAACTTGCCGCTCTGGATCGTGTACGACGGAATGAAGCCGAACTCGTGATGGCGGCCCTGCACCGGCGCGCCGTCCTTCCAGTAGATGCTCGAGCGCGTCGGATCGAGCGCCGCGCTCGCGGAGCCGTCCGCGCCCCAGCCCGTCACGCCCCACACCGTCGCCTTGAAGCCGGGCAGGCCCGCGTCCTTGCCGTAGAACGTGTAGCGCAGCTGCAGCGATTTCTCGTGCGGCGCGTTGTAGTCGACGTCCATCGAATCGACGAGGAAGACGCCGTTCGTTTCGTTCAGGTAATCGAAGAACTGGTCGCCGAGCACCTGCTGATAGCCGAGCAGCAGCTCGTGCGGGCCATGCTGCGCGGCGAGCGACAGGCTGTATGCGTTGTTGTCGATCTTGCCCTGGCGCGCATCGCCCGTGTCGTGCGTCGAATAGAAGTTGCCGAAGCCCGTCCACTTGATCGTCTGCGGCGAGCCGTAGCTCTGCTTGACCGAGCCGTAGTACTGGCGCCATACGTCGTCGGCCTGGCCTGCGTAAAACGTCGCCGAGCCCGTCGACGAATAATCCCACGTGCCGCCCAGATACGTGAAGCGATCCACGCGCGTGCCGCCGTATTGCGTCGTCAGGTTCGTGAGCGTCGTATGGCCGCGCGCGTTGGTCTTCGTGAAGCTGCCCGCTTCGAGCATCACGTTCTTGAATTCGTTGCTGACGATCGTGGCGCCGAGGAACGTCGGCGGCAGCGCGCGGTTGTCGTGCTGCTCCATGAACGGATTGTCGACCGCCTGCAGGCCGTACTTGATCACCGTGTTCGAGATGCGCGCCTTCACGTCGTAGATGCCGGGAAAGGCCCACGCGAGCTGGTTCGAGCCGCCGCCGCCCTTCGCGATGTGCACCATGTTGCCCGCGCCCGCGCCGCCGTCGAGCTTCAGCGCCGCGTAGATCGACGCGTCGACGCCGAAGCCGATCAGCCCGCCCGTGTAGCCGGACTCGAAGTTCGCCATCACGCCCTGCACCCATGCATGGCGATGCGGTCCGCCCTTCGCGTCGAGCACGTCCGCGTAGTTGCGCAGCAGCACGTCGAAATGGCTGTCGGCAATGAAGCCCTTCGACTTCGCCTGGCTCGATACCGGTTCCGCCGGCATGACCTCCTGCGTGGCGTCGGCGTTGATGACCGCGTTCGGCGTCGTCGCCTGCTGCGCGAGCGGCGCGGCGGGCGCCGCATCGTCCGCGCGCGCCGCGCCTGCGATCGACACGCCGGCAAGCACCGGCAGTCCCCACGCGAGCACGACTGCCCGCGCGACCCTCTTCATCGGTTGATGTTGTGTCATTGCGCTTCTCTTTTTATGTTGACTACCCACGCGCCGGCCGCGATGCGCGGCCGGCGACACCCCAACGCGCCGCCGTAACGGCGCGTCTTCCCACGGCGCGAAGTTCTTTCGCGCCGTCCACACCCCTGTTGGCTTATTGTGTCTTTGTCGGTACTGCTCAGCGCTGCGCGCCGGCGACGCCTGCCCGGATGCACGCGACGCGCGCGGACGATCCGCCGCGCACCTCCGGCTGCGGCACCTCGCGCGCGCATGCATCGATCGCATCCGGGCAGCGCGTGCGGAACACGCAGCCCGATGGCGGATCGAGCGGAGAAGGCATCTCGCTCGCGAGCAACAGCGGCCGCCGCGCGCGTTCGCGCGCGGGCTCCGGCGTCGGCGCGGCGGCGAGCAGCGCGCGCGTGTACGGGTGCTGCGGCGCGCCGTACACGTCGCGACGCGCGCCGAACTCCATCACGCGGCCGAGATACATCACGAGCACGCGCTGGCTGATCGCCTTGACGACCGCGAGATCGTGCGCGACGAACAGATAGGAGAGCGACAGTTCGCGCTGCAGATCGCGCAGCAGATTGACGATCTGCGCCTGGATCGACACATCGAGCGCGGACACGGGCTCGTCGCAGATCACGAGATGCGGCTCGCCGATCAACGCGCGCGCGATGCCGACGCGCTGGCACTGGCCGCCGGAAAATTCATGCGGATAACGAAGCAGATGATGCGCGTTCAGGCCGACGCGCTCGAGCATCGTCAACACGCGGCGGCGCACCTCGTCGCGGCCGATGCCTGGCCGATGCGTGACGATGGGCTCGGCGACGACCTGCTCGATCGTCATCCGCGGATCGAGCGACGCGAGCGGGTCCTGAAAGATCATCTGCATCTCGCGGCGGATCTTGCGCGCGTCGCGGCGCGCGCCCGTCACGATCGGCTCGCCGCGCCACTGCACGGTGCCCGCCGTCACCGGCGCGAGGCCGATCAGCGCGCGCGCGAGCGTCGACTTGCCGCAACCCGATTCGCCGACGAGCCCGACGGTCTCGCCCCGCTTCACGTCGAACGACACGCCGTCGACCGCGCGCAGCGTGCCCTTCGGCGACCACGGATAGCCGCCGAGCGGCACGCGGAAATGCACTTTGAGATCGCGCACCGACAGCAGCGCATCGGCATCCGGCGGCGCGCCGTCGCGTTGCGCATCGGCATTGGGCGCGCCGATGCCGGCGGCGCCCACGCCGCCCGACGCATCCGGCGAATCCGGCGAATCCGGCGCGAACGAGGACGTAGAGGAAATGAGATCAGTCGCGGCGCTCATCGCAGCCCTCCCATGATTTCCGCGATGGGTCGATGACACGCGCGCACGGCGCCCGCGTCCGAATAGGCGGCCAGCTCGGGGCGCTCGGCGCCGCAGCGATCCGACGCGTGCGAGCAGCGCTTCGCGAACGCGCAGCCGCGCATTCCCTGGCCGGGCAGCGGCGGATTGCCGGGAATCGCGACGAGCGGCGCGCCGTCGGGCGCATCGAGGCGCGGCAGCGCGTTCAGCAGCCCGATCGTGTACGGATGCGACGGCGCGGAGAAGATCGCGTCGGCGCTCGCGTACTCGACCGTGCGGCCCGCGTACATCACCATCACGTCGTCGGCGAGCCCCGCGACGACGCCCATGTCGTGCGTGATCAGCACGATCGACGTGCCGCGCTCGCGGTTCAGCTCGCGCAGCAGCTCGATGATCTGCGCCTGCACGGTGACGTCGAGCGCGGTCGTCGGCTCGTCGGCGATCAGGATTTCGGGCTCGAGCAACAGCGCCATCGCGATCATCACGCGCTGGCGCATGCCGCCCGAGAATTCGTGCGGATACATCCGGATTCGGCGCGCCGCGTCAGGAATCCTGACCGATTCGAGCGCCTCGACCGCGCGTCGGATCGCGTCCCGGCGCGACATCTTCCGGTGAAGCTGCAGGCTTTCCGTCATCTGCCGTTCGATCGTCAGGAACGGATTGAGCGACGTCATCGGGTCCTGAAAGATCATGCCGATCCGGTTGCCGCGCACTTCGTTCAACTGCCGCGCGCTCATCCGCAGCAGGTTCTCGCCGTCGAACAGCGCCTCGCCCGATGTCGAGCCGTTGCCCGCGAGCAGGCCGAGCAGCGCCATCACCGTCTGGCTCTTGCCGGAGCCCGATTCGCCGACGATGCCGAGCGTCTTGCCCGCTTCGAGCGAGAACGACACGCCCGACACCGCGTCGACCGGCTCGCCTTCCCTGCGCGTGAAGCGCACGCCGAGATTCTTGACTTCGAGCAGCGCCATATCTCAGCGGTCCTTCGGGTCGAGTGCGTCGCGCAGACCGTCGCCGACGAAGTTCACGCAATAGAGCGTCACGCACAGCATCACGGCGGGCGCGAGCAGCAGCCACGGCATCGCTTCGAGCTTCTGCGCGCCGTCCTGGATCAGCACGCCCCAGCTCGTCATCGGCTCCTGCACGCCGAGCCCGAGAAACGACAGCACCGATTCGGTCAGCACGATCGCCGGCACGCTGACGGTGGCATAAACCACCACCACGCCGAGCAGGTTCGGCACGATGTGGCGCCGGACGATCGCGGCCGGCGTGACGCCGATCGCGCGCGCCGCGTCGACGAACTCGCGCGTGCGCAGCGACAGCGTCTGGCCGCGCACGACGCGCGCCATGTCGAGCCACGAGAACGCGCTGATCGTCAGCACGACGAGGATGAACGAGCGGCCGAACAGCGTCATCATCAGGATCGCGATCAGCAGATACGGAATCGCGTACATCATGTCGACGACCCGCATCATCGTCGCGTCGACGCGGCCGCCCGCGAAGCCCGCGATCGCCCCCCACGCTACGCCGAAGAGCCCCGATACGAACGTGCCGAGCAGGCCGACTTCGAGCGACACGCGCCCGCCGATCAGCGTGCGCACGAGCAGATCGCGGCCGAGCTCGTCGGTGCCGAACCAGTGCATGTTCGCGACGGTCGGCGCGAGGCTGATCGACGACCAGTCGCTCGCGGCCGGATCGTTAGGAGAAAGAAGCGGCCCGACGAAGCACGCGAGCGCGATCAGGACGAGCACCGCGAGGCTCGCGAGCGCCGCGCGGTTGCGCACGAAGCGCCGTGCGGCGAGCTCGAGCGGCGTGCGCGAGCGCGGCGGCGTATCGGCCGGCTGCGGCACCTCGATCGAAGAGGAAACAGGCGTCATCGCGTCGCCCTCTCAATAGCGGATGCGCGGATCGAGCCACGCGTACGCGAGGTCGACCAGCAGGTTGAACAGCACCGCGCAGACGGTGGTCAGCACGACGAGGCCGAGCACGAGCGTGTAGTCGCGATTGATCGCGCCGTTGACGACGAGCTGGCCCAGGCCCGGCAGCGCGAACACCGATTCCGTCACGACGGCCGCGGTGATCGACGAGATGCAGACCGTGCCGAACAGCGACACGACGGGCATCAGCGCGGGCTTCAGCGCGTGGCGCAGCACGATCGTATGGCCGGGCAGGCCCTTCGCGCGCGCGGTGCGGATGTAGTTGCTCGACAGCGTCTCGATCATCGAGCCGCGCATCACGCGCGCGAGCAGCGACACGTTGATCAGCGTGAGCAGCGTGACGGGCAGCACGCGATAGCGCCAGCCGCCGTCGCTCCAGCCGCCGGCAGGCAGCCAGCCCACGCCCTCGGAGGTCTTCAGCAGGATCGCGAAGATCAGCACGAGCACGGGGCCGAGCACGAACGGCGGTATCACGTTGCCGAAGTTGCCGATCAGCATCACGAAGCGATCGACGAAGCTGTCGCGCCGCACCGCGGCGATCGTGCCGAGCAGCACGCCGAGCACGATCGACAGCGGAATCGACACGCCGCCGACGCCGAGGCTCACGGGAAACGCCTTGCGCACCAGATCGTTGACGGACCAGTCCGTATAGCGGAACGACGGGCCGAGATCGCCGTGCAGCAGGGAGCCGAGATACAGCAGGTACTGCTTCCACAGCGGCTCGTCGAGATGGTATTTCGCGTTCAGGTTCGCGAGCGTCGCGGCGGAAAGCTGCTTCTCGCTGTCGAACGGCCCGCCGGGCGTGAAGTGCAGCAGCAGGTAGCAGACGGTGACGACCGCGAGGATCGTCGGCACCGCCCACAACGTGCGCCGCAATGCATAGGCCAGCATGGTCGGCTCCGCTCAGTGCTTGGTCAGGTACATGTCCTGCGAGGCGCGCATGTCGATGTAGTTCGTCAGCGTGTAGCCGCCGACGTAAGACTTCACGAGACGGTCCGCCGAATACTGGAACAGCGACAGCATCGGATAGTCGCTCATCGCGAGATCGTGCGCCTGCGTGAGCAACGCCGTGCGCGCGCCTTCGTCGAGCTTCTGGTTCGCGTCGGCCACGAGCGAATCGACCTTCGAATTGCAATAGCCGACCGTGTTCTGCGGGCTGCCGCAGCGGATCAGATCGAAGAACGTCATCGCATCGTTGTAGTCGGCGAACCAGCCGTCGCGCGCGACCTGCACCTTGCCGTCATGACGCTGCTTCATCAGCACCTTGAACTCGACGTTCTCGAGCTTCGCCGTCACGCCGAGCTTCGTGCGCCATTCGGACGCCGCGAAGAGCGCGACCTTCTTGTGCAGGTCGTTCGTGTTGTAGGTCAGCGTGAACACGAGCGGATTCGCCTCGCCGTAGCCCGCCTGCTTCAGCAGATTCTTCGCGTAGTCGACGCGCTTGGCCATCGGCCACGACGCCCAGTCCGGCGTGAACGGCTTCTGCACGCCCTTCACGCCCTTCGGCATCAGTCCGTACATCGGCACTTCGCCCGCCTGCGTGATCTTCGACGTGAGGATGTCGCGATCGAGCACCATCGCGAGCGCCTCGCGCACGCGCTTGTCCTTCAGCGCCGGATCGCTGTTCTTCAAGTAGTAGTAGTACGTCGCGAGCTGCAGCCCCGGGCGCAGCTCCTTGCCGAACTGCTTGTTGACCTGGCCGAAGGCGCCCGCGGGAATCGAATACGTGTAGTCGATCTGGCCCGCCTGGTACATGCGCAGCGCGGTTTCGTCGTTCTCGATCGGCAGATACGTGACCTTGCGGATCACGACGTTGCGCGCGTTCCAGTACTTGTCGCTCTTCGCCATCAGGATGCGGTTGTTCGGCTGCCAGTCGACGAGCGTGTACGCGCCGTTGCTCACGATGTTCTTCGGGCGCGTCCACGCATCGCCGAACTTCGCGACCGCGTCCTTGTTGACGGGCGCGAGCGGCGCCATCGCGGTGAGCTCGGGGAAGTACGACACCGGCACCTCGGTTTGCACTTCGATCGTGTACGGATCGGCCGCGCGAATGCCGAGGCTGCTCGGCGGCTGCTTGCCCGCGATGATCGCCGATGCGTTCTTCACGAACTCGACGAGGATCGTGTACTTCGAGCCCGTCTTCGGATCGACGAGACGCTGCCACGAATACACGAAATCCGCGGCCGTCACCGGCTGTCCGTTGCTCCACTTCGCGTCGCGGCGCAGCTTGAAAATCCACGTATCCGGCGCCTTGTGCTCCCACGATTGCGCGACGCCCGGCACCACGCTTCCGTCCGCCGCGATACGCGCGAGCCCTTCGAACAGATCGAGGCCGATCGTGTTGCCCGTCCACGATTCGATGTGCGCGGGATCGAGCGACTCGACCTCCGCGGGCATCTGTCGCGTCATGTCCTGCTGATCGGCGAGGACGACGTTCGAGGGAACGGAGACGGCCGAGGCGGATTGCGACGTCGTCAGGGCGAGCGCGGCCAGCACGGCCGCGAAGGCATGCGTGTGTTTCATCGTGTGCGATTGGTAGTGATAGCGGGAATGCAGCGCGCGACACGAGGCCGTGCGCGGCGCGGCGCGAAGAACGCTTATGGGCGCGCGAAAACGGGAGGCCCCTGGTTCCTGAATTTCATATTAGTCATCCTTACGTTCCTTTCGACAGGCACCCCGTCGAAAGAACGAAGGAATGCCCCGTCTTAGAACAGCCTCGGCGTCCCGACCCAGACCACCACCGACTCGATCTTCGCGGTGTTGACCCAGCTGTGCGGGACCGTCGACTGGTAATGCGCACTGTCACCTGCATACAGAACGAACGACTTGCCTTCCAGCGTCAACGAAACTTCACCCTCGATCACATACAGGAATTCCTCGCCTGCATGCGTCGTTACCTCGGAGCGCTTCTGCCCGGGCGGCATCCGCACGAGAATCGCCTCGAGCTGGCGCCCTTCCGGCACGTTCGTCAGCCGCGCGAACAGGTTCGCCGAATCGGCGAAGCTGAAGAAGCGCAACTGATCGCCGCGGCAAACCGAACGCTCCTCGCTCGGCGTCTCGACGAAGTACTGCACCGTGACGCCCAGCGCGTGCGCGATGCCGGCCAGCGACGTGATGGACGGCGATGCGAGCCCGCGTTCGACCTGCGACAAAAACGGCTTGGAAATACCCGCGGCGGTCGCTGTTTCGTCGAGCGTGCGCTTCAACCGCTGCCGCAGCGCCCGAATCTTGCTCCCGAGCGCGATGCCGGCATTGGCAGGCCGCGTGTTTTCAGTGGAAGGAACCATAGCAGGCCGAAATCTTATCGTCAAAAAATGTTTGATGGAAAATAACGAAGTTTGATAGATATGACTTACTCTTCGTCGTCTCGCGCAGCGCTGTCGCCCCGAAGCGGACGCAGCAAGCCGTGGCGCCGAAATCGAGACAGCACGCTATCTTGCCAGACTCGCCGCCTTCACAGGCAAGCTGCAAGCGGGTTTGCGGGTGTTGCGGCGGAGCTCGACCAACGGCTTTCAACCCGCCCACGACCATGAGCAGCAAAGAAGACAGCCCTCTTTTTCGGGGATTACCCTGAGTGACGAAGATCCGACACGCCGCGAGAATCGCGGCCGCCCGGCGGACTGCGACGATCTCGCGGTCCGCATGTTTTTCAACGGTGAAGTCGCGCGGACCATCCGCCGCGCGCCGCGCCTCGTCTTGCGCCCCGATCGGTGCGCTTGCCCGCTTATCGACATGACGACCCTTTCCACTTTGCCGCGCGCCGCGCGCGCGCGCCTGAGCACCTCGCCCCCTTCACCGCGCAACCCTCCGGCCGGCACCGATCCGCCGGGACCGGTTCGCGGCCGCACAGCGGCCGGCGTCTCGCCCGCCATCCGCCGCGCCGCCGCGCGCGGCGTTTCGTCTGTTCAATCCAGAGGTGCACAATGAATACTCGCGTCTCCCAGACCCGCTCGTTCACGACGGTCTTCCTGATCGAAATGTGGGAGCGTTTCGGCTACTACGGGATGGCGGCCCTGCTCGTCCTGTTCATGGTCGACAAGCTCGGCTTCACCGACGGCCAGGCGAACCTGACCTGGGGCGCGTTCACCGCGCTCGTCTACGCGTCGCCGTCGATCGGCGGCTGGATCGGCGACAAGGTGCTCGGCGCGCGCCGCTCGATGATCATCGGCGCCGTCGTGCTGTGCGCGGGCTACCTGATGCTTGCGATTCCGAACGATCATCTGGCGTTCATGTACGCGTCGCTCGGCGTGATCGTCGTCGGCAACGGGCTCTTCAAGTCGAACGCCGCGAATCTCGTGCGCCGCATCTATGAGGGCGACGACGCGCGCATCGACAGCGCGTTCACGATCTACTACATGGCCGTCAACATCGGCTCCACCGCGTCGATGCTCGCGACGCCGTGGATCAAGGATCACTGGGGCTGGCACACGGCGTTCGCCGTCTGCTGCGCGGGGATGGTGCTCGGCATCCTCAACTTCGTGCTGATGCACCGCACGCTCGCGCGCATCGGCTCGCAGCCCGACGCGCAGCCCGTTCACTGGCGGCGCCTCGCCGCGGTCGCGGCGGGCGGCATCGCGCTCGGCCTCGTCACGATGTACGTGCTCGGCCACAAGCAGCTCGCGGTCGCGAGCGTGTGGGCCGCCGCGTTCGCGATCCTCGCGATCTTCGCGTACATGATCGCGAAATCGAACCGTTCCGAGCGCTCGGGCCTCATCGCCGCGCTGCTGCTGATCGCGCAGGTGATCCTGTTCTTCATCTTCTACGTGCAGATGCAGACGTCGCTCACGCTGTTCGCGCTGCGCAACGTCGATCCGCGCTTCATGCTGTTCGGCACGACGCTCTTCACGTGGAGCCCCGCGCAGTTCCAGGCGCTCAATCCGATCTGGATCATGCTGCTGAGCCCCGTGCTCGTCGCGATCTACAACGGGCTCGGCAAGCGCGGCCGCGATCTGCCCGTCGCCGGCAAGTACGCGCTCGGCTTCGCCGTCGTCGCGATCGGCTATCTCGCGTTCGCGATCAGCGGGCGCTTCGCGGTCGACGGCCGCGTGTCGTCGTGGTTCATGGTCGCGGGCTACGGCTTCTACTCGCTCGGCGAGCTGCTCGTGAGCGGCCTCGGCCTCGCGATGATCGCGCGCTACGTGCCGGCCCGGATGGGCGGCTTCATGATGGGCGCTTACTTCGTCGCGACGGGCGTATCTCAATATCTCGGCAGCGTCGTCGCGAATTTCGCGCAGATGCCGTCGAACGATCTGCCGGCGACCGCGTCGCTGCCGCTCTACATCGAGCTGTTCACGGGCCTCGGCTGGCTCGCCGCGGGCGGCACGGCGATCGGCCTGCTGATGCTGCCGCTGATGAACAAGCTGTCGCGCGAGCATCACCGCTGCGAGACGGAGCGCCGCGAAGCGCAGGCGGTTGCCGCGCACTAGTGAAATCCCTCGACATGTGACTTGCGCGCCACATTCTCCCTACGGTTCGCCCGCAAGCGTCCTACACTGAAACCAACTCGCCGGCACGGGCGACATCGGCAGGGAGAGAACGATGAAAAACAAGACTACGAGGCTTTGGCGGATGCTGTCGGACATCCGCCGCGCACAGCGCTGCACGGCGCTGCGCGCGGCGGCGGCCGCCGCCGACGTGGACGCGCTCCTGACCGAGCGCGACGACGATCCTCCCGACGCGGACGACGCGACGCAGGACGACGCGTCGAGCGCGAAGCGCGCGAGGACCGATCTGCGCCATTGACACCGCCGCGCCGCGCGCGCCGCCTGCGCGCGGCTTTTTCGTCCCGTCAGCTCGGCAACAGCATCAACGTGTCGCCGACGCCTCTCTCGCCCGTTGCGTCGGACGGATGTCCGACCGTTTTGCCGCCGATCACCATGTTGCTCGAGCCGCCCCCGTCGAGATTGACGGCCGACGTCGCGCCGAGCCACGCCATCACCGCCGCCGTCTCCGGAATGCTCGTGCCGACGCTCAGCGCCGGCTGCCGGCCGTCGATCTCGACGAGCAGGATCGTGCCGTCGGCCGCGACGCCCGCCGCCGTGCGCCCGTTGCGCGCGACGTACCAGCCGTTGTACCAGTTGCCGTTCGCGGCGCCGCCTTCGCCCGCGTCGACGCCGCCCACCGTCGGCGCAAAACCCTCCTGCGCGGCGCTTTGCGCGAGATTCGGCGCCGACAGCGTCGGCCCCGCCTCGACGAGCGACGTGCCCGACGCGAGCGCGAGATCCGCGCCGTTCGCCGACAGCCGCTGCGATGCGGCGAGGCGCGTGCCCGGCGCCGCGTGCGCCTGCAGCCACGCGGCGCTCGCGCCGAGCCCCTGCAGCACATAGCCGTTCGGCGGCGGCGCCGCGCCGAGCGTCGCGTGACCCGCGACGACGACGCCGTTCGCATCGACCACGAGTTCATATCGCGCGCCCTGATAGCCGGCGTCGACGAGCGTGTTCGATGCGCCGCCGCGCAGGTACAGCGCGTCGTACATCACGAGATCGTCGTAATTCGTGCAGACCGTGTCCTGCGCGGGCTCGCTCGTCGGCACTTTCGCCTGCACGCCGCAGTTGGCGACCGTGCCGAGGATCGGCCGATTCAGCGTCTGCACCGCGATCGTGCCGCCCTGCGCGTCGGTCAGCGTGATCGCCGTCGCGAGATTGCGCGCGATCGTCGCGCGCTGGCGGCCGTTCGCGTCGCGCGTGAGCAGCAGGCCGGGACGCTTGCCGATCGCCGCGGCGACGAGACGGCCGTCGACCACCGTCGCGCCGACGGGCGAGCGCGGCGGCAGCGGCGCGCCGAACGGATTGACGTTCGTGAAGAAGCCGCCGTTGACGCCGGCGAGCGCGTCGACGCGCGCCCGCGCGGCCGACACCGTCTCGCCGCCCGCGCCGAGATCGTTGCCGCCCGGCAGCGCAATCGACAGCTTCGCGCCGGCCTGCGACGGATCGATCGCGAGCACGTTGACGATCCACGGCCCCGTCGTCGGATTGCCGGCGAGCGACGTATGCCGCGTGCCGGGCTTGTAGCGGTTCTGCGTCGCCTGCGCGATCTGCGTGGCCGCGGCCGTTGCATCGGCCTGCGCCGCGTAGCGGCCGACCGACAGCCAGTAGCCGAGCACCTTGCCCTGCAGGTCGGTGCCCGCCGACGCGTCGACGCGCGTCGCGAAGCCGGCGGCGGCCAGGTTCGCCGCATCGGCCTGGGTTGCGGCCTGCGTCGCGTAGAAACCGATGTTGACGGTCCAGAAATCGGCCGCGCTCGGCGCGCCGCGCTTGATCTGGTAATAGGCGACGCCCGTCGCGACCGTTTGCGACAACACGTTCTGCGCAAGCCCTTGCGGACCGAGCGACATTTCACTCGCGGGCATCGCCCAGCGCTGCGCGGCGGGCGTCAGATCGTCGCCGCCGCAGCTCGCGAGCGCCAGCGCGAGGGCGAGGGCGAGGGCGGGAAGTAGGCGCGCGGCAAGGATGCCAATTGAATTCGTAGTCCGCAAGATTCTTCCTCGGTCGATTTCGTCCGTTGCTGCCCATTGCGACGCAACGGCGGGGACCGAGTATACGAACCGCCCATGACGGCGCGGTTAAACGCAAGGCGACGCACGCGAGCGGGCGGGCGCGGACGCGTTGGTCAAATGGATCGATCGCGCTGGAGCGGCGAAGCCGGCGCGCGCAATTCGAGCCGAACGCACGACAGGCGCAATGCACGCAATGCGCGCTCGCGCCGCGCGACGTAACGCCTCGCGCCGCCCGGCCGACCGCGCTCGCCTTTTCGGGCAAGCCGCGCCGATCGATTTCGTCGACGATGTCCGCCATGCAATCGTGCGGCGATGCATGCGCGACGCTGCCGTCGTCGTTCGCGACGATGCCGATGCAGCGGCCGCGTTACGGACTCCGTATCGAGCGGCGGTTTGCGGTTTGCGGTTTGCGGTTTGCGGTTTGCGGTTTGCGGTTTGCGGTTTGCGGTTTGCGGTTTGCGGTTGGCGGTTGGCGGTTGGCGGTTGGCGGTTGGCGGTTGGCGGTTGGCGGTTGGCGGTTGGCGGTTGGCGGTTGGCGGTTGGCGGTTCGCGGTTCGCGGTTCGCGGTTCGCGGTTCGCGGTTCGCGGTTCGCGGTTCGCGGTTCGCGGTTCGCGGTTCGCAAACACTTGGCGCAAACGGCGCGGATACGTTCACGGCAAGCGGCAACGTATCGAGCATGCTTGCCGCGACGAGCCGGTGCGGTGCATCGACCGCGCGCGGCACAAGGCGCACATATCGGCGCGCATATCGGCGAGCATCGCGGCGATCAGGCGGCTGTCGGCAGGACTGATCGACACGTTGGAGCGTCGAGCGCGGCTAAGGCGTTCGAGCGTCAGCGGCTCGTGCGCGTCCGGACGACGGCGGCTCGACACGCAGACGAGTCGGCCCGGAAACGGCAACTGCGGCGAAATCGAATCCGGATGCGCGTCGCCCGCTTGCTTCACGCAATGACGCTTCTGCGCAAGCGCTGGAACAGGAGATCCGAGCTCGCGACGGTCAGCATCAGCGTGAGCGCGCACGCATCGGCGGCGAGGCCGACGCCGAATTGCAGCATCCGCGCGTTGCCTTGCATGCCGTGCAGCAGCGAATCGAACGTCAGCGAGATCGCCGCGCCGACGACGAAGCACAGCATCCCGCGCTGCCCGACCGCGACGACGGGCCACGCCGCCCGCGCGATCCGCGCGATCCAGCCGTGGCGGACGAGCTCGGCCATCAGCCACGCGAACGCGACGAAGTTCATCACGCGCGGCCACGCGAGATGGCGCTTGAGCTCACCCTCCGGCAGCGGCAGCCCGGCAAACAGCTTGTAGTACGCGCACGCGAGCACGACCGCCAGCGCGACCGCGGTGATCGCCGCGCCGCCCGGCCGCGCCGCGACGTCGCGATGCAGCGGCCAGCAGCGCACGATCACGCCGACCACGAACATCAGTTGCCACGCAAACGGGTTGAAGCTCCAGCGGAACGAATCGGTGTCGAGAAGATCGGCCGCGAGCCATGGCGCGCAGCTCCACATCAGCACGCTGCCGAACAGCAGCCACCACGGCTTCGCGCGCGCGAGCGGCACGACCGCGGGCGTCGCGAGCGCGAACAGCACGTACATCGGCAGCACCGAAGCGAGATACGGCTGGCGCTTGAAGGTCAGCAGCTCGACGAGCCCCGTGAGCGGCGATGCGAGCAGCACGCTGATGTCGTCGAGCGCCATGTTCGGCGCGTCGATGCCGTAGTGATCGAGCGCGGCCGATACCACGAGCATCAGCGTCGACGTCGCGAGAAACGCGCGGTAGATCTGCGCGGCGCGGCGCACGAAACGGCGCCGCGCCGCGCCCGCGCCGTGGCGCGCACAGACCGCGAGATACGCGCTCGCGGTCGCGAAGCCGCCGAGGAACACGAACACCTCGGCCGCGTCGCACAACGCGAACGCGTGCAGCGTCACGCGCGACAGCACGCTCGCGCCGATGTGGTCGACGACGATCGTCAGCAGCACGAGGCCGCGAAAGAAATCGACCTCGATCGAGCGTCCGGCTGCCGCTTGGGCAGACATGACGGGAACGCTCATCGCACGGCCGGACCGATGCGCGCGGCGCGCGCCGGGCGAACTGCGGAAAGCGGGAAAGTCGGGCTTGCGAGCCGTTCTGCCGCGGCGCAATGCAAATGCCGGCTGAAAATCCGGCGATGCGCCGACGTGACGGAGCAACGCCCCTGCGACGTGAAAACATGACCGTTCATGGGCGGGCCCGTGGGCGAAAGAATTCGTCTAAAAATTTTAATCGCCGCTCAGGGTATGCCCTAAGTAACAAAATGCAACGAAATCTTTAGCCGGATTACAAGACGGATCGCGCGTCGCGAATGCCGCCGGGCATGCGGCGTGCTCGGCGCAACGGGATTGATTCGCGTGCGTGTCATGCGGTCGGCGCGCGGTGGGCGTCGGCAAGCGCGTCGCCGCGCAGCAGCGAATCGCGCGGCGGACGCATCGTGTAATCGGCTGCAATGCGCCGGCTCGCATCACGGCCGTCGATTGGCGAATCCGTCAGCCGGGATCTCCGTGACGCAGCGCGTCACCGGTCGCCGGTCGTGGTTCGACGTTGATCGGTCATCGAATTGCGGAATTGCCGATTTGCCGATTTGCCGATTTGCCGATTTGCCGATTTGCCGATTTGCCGATTTGCGGAATTGCGGAATTGCGGAATTGCGGAATTGCGGAATTGCTAATTCAGCCGTTCAGCCGTTCAGCCGTTCAGCCGTTCGGCCGTTCGGCCGTTCAGCGGTTCAGCGGTTCAGCGGGTCGACGGGTCCGCAGGTCGATAGGTCAGCGCGCCGGCAGGTCGGCATGGGCAATCCGCTCCCATCGCCCAGCCAGCCAACGCCCGCCATTCGAACCACGCGCCGCGCCATCGAACACGCAATCGCCATGCGCACCGAACGCGCGCGCCTACCTCCGTGCGAGCAAGAATCCGTGCCACGCGGTCAGCGCGACCGCCGCCCAGATCGGCACGTACGTCGCGAGCTGCTCCCAGCTCAGCGCCTCGCCGAGCACGAACACGGCAACCGCGACGAGCAGCACCGGCTCGACGTAGCCGAGAATCCCGAAGAGCGCCATCGGCAGCATGCGGCTCGCTTTCAGATAGCTGGCGAGCGCGAACGTGCTGATCGCGCCGAGGCCCGGCAGCAGCATCGCCCATAGGAGCGGCCGATCCGCGACGCGCGTGCCGCCCATCGCGAGCGTCGCGGCCGCGACCGGCAGCAGCGCGAGCATTTCGACCGAGAACAGCGCGAGCGAATCCGCATTCACGCGGCGTCGGAGCACGAAGTACGGCGGATAGCCGAGCGCGACGACGAGCGTCGGCCACGCGAACGCGCGCGTCGCCCAGATCTCGTGCGCGACGCCCGTGGCCGCGCACGCGAGCGCGAGCCATTGCAGCCCGCTCAGACGTTCGTGGTAGTAAAAGCGCCCGACGAGCACCATCGTCAGCGGCAGCAGGAAATAGCCGAGCGACACCTCGAGCATCCGGCCATGCAGCGGCGCCCACAGGAACAGCCATAGCTGCAGGCCGAGCAGCGCGGCGCTCGCCGCGAGCGACAGCGCGAGCCGCCGGTTCGCGAACGCGCGCGCGAGCAGCTCGCGCAACGCGGGCCAGCGGCCGCGCAGCGCGACGACCGCGATCGCGCCGGGCGCGGTCCAGACGATCCGCCACGCGAAGATGTCGAGCCCCGTGAGCGGCGCGAGCAGCTTCGCATACGCGGACAGCAGCGCGAACAGCGCCGACGCCGCCACCGACAGCGCGATCCCGCGCCCCGCCTGCGGATAATCGGCCGCGGCGCTCAATGCTGCTGGAAGCGCTCGAAGCGCTTGTCCGTCCGGCGCTCCTCGAACGTCACCTCGGTCACGCGCGCGGCGGGCGGCCCGTGCCGCAGCCACGCGAGCATCCGGTCGATCTGCGGCGCCGGGCCCTGCAGCATCGCCTCGACCGAGCCGTCGTCGAGATTCGCGACCCAGCCGCGCAGCTTGAGCGCATGCGCCTCGCGCACGGTCGCGTGCCGAAAGCCCACGCCCTGCACCACGCCGCGCACCCGCACGTAATAGGTTTCGATCCGCTCGTCCAGACGCTCGTCCAGATCGTCGCCGCTCATCGCATCCCCCGTGTCATCCAGTCGATCCAAGCCCGGCATTGTAGTCGCGCGCCGCGAACGATGCTCGACGAAACCGCGCGCCGCCCGCGCGAGGCGACCACGTACAATCTCGCACGACGCACAACACGCCGCGCTGCACGAGCGCGCGGCCATGAGGACTATGACTGACACACAACGCGATCTCGTTCTGGTGACCGGCGCCTCCGGTTTTGTCGGCTCCGCCGTCGCGCGCGCCGCGCGGCAGCAAGGCTATCGGGTGCGCGTGCTCGTGCGGCCGACGAGCCCGCGCACGAACGTCGCGGATCTCGACGCCGAGATCGCGACGGGCGACATGCGCGACGAAGCGTCGATGCGCGCCGCCCTGCGCGGCGTGCGTTACCTGCTGCACGTCGCGGCCGACTACCGGCTGTGGGCGCCCGATCCGCTCGAGATCGAGCGTGCGAATCTCGAAGGCGCGGTCGCGACGATGCGCGCGGCGCTCGCCGAGGGCGTCGAGCGGATCGTCTACACGAGCAGCGTCGCGACGCTGAAGGTGACGCCGTCGGGCGCATCGGCCGACGAGTCGTCGCCGCTCACGGCCGAGCAGGCGATCGGCGTCTACAAGCGCAGCAAGGTGCTCGCGGAGCGCGCGGTCGAGCGGATGATCGCCGAGGACAAGCTGCCCGCCGTGATCGTCAATCCGTCGACGCCGATCGGCCCGCGCGACGTGAAACCGACGCCGACCGGCCGGATCATCGTCGAAGCCGCGCTCGGCAAGATTCCCGCGTTCGTCGACACGGGCCTGAACCTGGCGCACGTCGACGACGTCGCGCACGGCCACCTGCTCGCGCTCGAGCGCGGGCGGACCGGCGAGCGCTACATCCTCGGCGGCGAGAACCTGCCGTTGCAGACGATGCTCGCCGACATCGCGCAACTGACGGGCCGCAAGGCGCCGACGCTCGCGCTGCCGCGCTGGCCGCTGTATCCGATCGCGCTCGGCGCGGAAGCGGTCGCGAAGATCACGAAGCGCGAGCCGTTCGTGACGGTCGACGGGCTCAGGATGTCGAAGAACAAGATGTATTTCACGTCGGCGAAGGCGGAGCGCGAGCTCGGCTATCGCGCTCGGCCATACCGCGAGGGCATTCGCGACGCGCTCGACTGGTTCCGGCAGGCGGGTTATTTGCGCTGAGCGGGGTTTCGGGGTTTCGGGGTTTCGGGGTTTCGGGGTTTCGGGGTTTCGGGGTTTCGGGGTTTCGGGGTTTCGGGGTTTCGGGGTTTCGGGGTTTCGGGGTTTCGGGGTTTCGGCGTTTCGGCGTTTCGGCGTTTCGGCGTTTCGGCGTTTCGGCGTTTCGGCGTTTCGGCGTTTCGGCGTTTCGGCGTTTCGGCGTTTCGGCGTTTCGGCGTTTCGGCAGCAATTCTGCGCGTGCCGTTCACGGTCCGCGCAACGTTCCGATTTTTCGCCGACTCATCGTGGACCGCGACGGGTTATCGACGCATTCGCCCCTCTTCCCGGAAAACGGGACGCCCGCATCCGCGTGCCGGATCGAAAATCGGCGATCGCGACGCATCGCGCGGCGCTCGGCTCGCCACGAGCGGCCCGCGGCTGCGATGCGCATTCGCGCCGTCGCTCTTCTTGTCGCCATCAGGCAAGATCCCCATCGATCTTGAAGCGATCGATGCGAACGCGTCGAGCATGTGATCGCCCGACGCTTTCGATCGAGAAAGACCCTCGAGCAGGCTGCCGCAGCAGCAAAGCGTGCGGTAACCACGGGGCAAAGGACATCTCGCCGCCCAACCAGCGTTCGCGCCGCGATCTCGCCGCGATCTCGCCGCGATCTCGCCACGATCTCACCACGATCTCACCGCGGATCTCACCGCGATCTCACCGTATCGCGGCCGACACGACGACGGACCTGCCTAACGGGCCGTCGGCGGGGCCGCCGGCGCGCGTCGACCGCCCTTTCCGATCGCCGCTGACACGAAACGCCCCCATGCGGCCTCGAAGATCGAAGACGATCCGGGAGGCGCCGGCCCACACTTCGGGCACACGTCGACCTCGGCGGCACCATCCGTCGACTTCTCGCCCATTACGTCAGCCAATGTCGCCGAACCGCTCCAAGTGCGCGGTCCGACACGCGCTCGCTGCCGCGTCCGCCACGTTGCCAGCATTTTGTTACATGCAACGTTCGAACCTGGACAGGGCCTGCGGGTAAAATCGCGGGTCTTACGTAGAGAATGCACGCATGAACTTGAACGATCAGATCGATACGCTCGACAGCCGCGTCGATCAGCTCATCCATACGGTGTGCGACGTAGCGAGCGCCGCGCAGGAAGCCGCCGCGACCGCCGCCGCAGACAAGGCCGCCGCGCAGGCCGCCGCCGAAGCCGCCGCGGCGAAGCACGCGGAAGCCGCCCGAATGTCCGTCGAGCAGTCGACGCTCGAATCCCTCGCCGCCCAAGCGGCCGCCGACAAGAAGGCGGCCGAAGCGTTCGCGACGCAAGCGGCCGCCGTCCAGGCCGCGGCCGAAGCCGCCGCCGCGCAGGCGGTCACCGACAAGACCGCGGCCGAAATGCTCGCGATGCAGGCGGCCGCGGATCGGGCCGCCGCCGAACAGGCCGCGGCACAAGCAGCGGCGGACAAATCGGCCGCCGAAGCGCTTGCCGCCCATACCGCAACGGAACGCGCGGCGACGGAACAGGCGTCGTCCGACAAGGCTGCCGCCGAAGCACTCGCCGCTCAGGCAGCGGCGGATCGCGCCGCCGCCGCGCACGCGACGGCGCAGGCCGAGGCTAACAAGACCGCCGCCGAAGCGCTCGTCGCGCAGGCGACGTCGGAGCGCACGGCGGCCGAGCATGCCGCCGCGCTAGCGGCCGCGGACCGAGCCGCCGCCGAACACGCTGCGACGCAGGCGGCCGCCGACAAGGCCGCGGCCGAATCGCTCGCGGCTCGAGCGGCGAGCGAGTGCGCAGCGGCGGATGCGGGCATCGCCGAGCGCGCAGCGGCCGATCGGGCCGCCGCCGAGCAAGCTGTCGCTCAGGCCGCCGACGACAAGGCAAAGGCGGACACGCTCGCCGCGCAAGCCGCGGCGGACCGCGCCGCCGCCGAGCAAGCCGCCGCTCAGGCGGCGGCCGACAAGGCCGCAGCCGAAGAGATCGCCGCCCAGGCGGCGGCCGATCGAGCCGCAGCGGAATTGCTCGCCGCGCAGGCCAGCGCCGAGCGCACTGCGGCCGAAACGCGCGCAACCGAACGAGAGACGGCGGAACGCAGCGCCGCCGACGCAGCGGCCGCACAAGCCGCCAACGACAAGGCGGAAGCCGAAACCCTCACCGCCCGAGCCGCGGCGGACCGCGCCGCGGCCGAGCAGGCCGCGGCCCAGGCGGCGGCCGACAAGGACGCGGCCGAGTCGCTGTTCGCGCAGGCCACGACCGAACGTTCGGCCGCCGAGGCCGCCGCCGCACGCGCGGCGAGCTACAAGGCGGCGGCGGAATCGCTCGCGTCGCAGGCCGAGCAGAACCGGGCGGCCGCCGAAGCCGCGGCGCCGGTCGCGGCAGTGCAAGCGGCGAACGGCGAGCTATCGCTGCACGTTGTGCGGCCGTCGCAGGACCAGATCACGCTCACGCTCGGCGAGCACTCGGTGTCGCTGCCGCCTCAGCAGCTCAGCCAGTTGATCGAGGAATTGGCGCACGTGCGCGCGTCGATGACGATCGAGCAGCCGAACGGGCTGCCGAACGGCTGGCGCTTCGTGACGACGCGCAATCCGCTGATGGCGGTGCAGAAGCAGGCGAACGGCGACCGCCTGCTCGTCGCGCGGCACAGCGGGTTCGGCTGGGTGCCGTTCACGTTCTCGCCGGAGGTCGTGATCCAGCTGTACATGCTGCTCACGCAGAAGTGACGCGGCGCGGCCGACCACGGCCAGCGCCGGCGCCGCACCGTCGGAAGGAAAGGGGAAGTGGTGACCGGAACGGCGGTCGAGACGGCCGCCGGCCGGGAAATGGCGAAGTCGCCCGATCGAGCGAGCGCATTCTCCTGAATAAACGCGGGGGACGTGCTCAATCGAGACCACTGACAACGGATAACGGCCCGCAGCAGCAACCGAGCCCCGCGGGTCCGCAAGCATCCGCAGTTTTCGCGGCGCCGGCGCCACGCCCGCACACGCACACGCACACGCACACGCACACGCACACGCACCCGGACGATCGGGCAAACCGGGCCGCGTGCCCCGTGCCGCGCCCTCGCCCCCCGACGAAACGCTTCGCGCAACAGCTTGCGCGCGCAGTCCGGCAAAGATCGCAGTCGACGCCAAAACCGACGAACAACCTGCCGACGCGGCCGCTCCCGAACGCCGCCGACCGGCCCGCAACGGTTCAGCGATCCTGCACCGGCGCCTGCACGCGCGCCTTCCACTGCCCGCCCTTGCCGCGCCAGTAGCGCACCGCCGACGCGAACGTCGCGCCGACATAGAACAGCGCGACGAGCGGCAGCGCCGGCGCCCACCACGGCGAGCGGCGGTAATAGCTCAGCATCGGCGCATACGCGGTGCACATCGACGCCCACGCGAGCCACGCCGGCCACGCGCGCGCGCCATACGCGAGCGCGGCGACGGGCGGCATCAGATAGATGATCGTCATCCCGACGAGCGTGCCGAGCAGCAGCACCGGCGAATAGCGAAGCTGCGTGAACGCGGTGCGCGCGATCATGTTCCAGATGTCGCGCCAGCTATCGTACGGGCGCAACGACACGCTGCGCTCGGCGAGGTCGAGCCGGATCGGGTGATGACCGGCGCCGCGATGCTTGATCCGCGCGGCGAGGCTGCAATCGTCGATCAGCGCGCCGCGAATCGATTCGATGCCGCCCGCCTCCTCGAGCGCGTCGCGGCGCACGAGCATGCAGCCGCCCGCCGCGCCCGCCGTCTTGTTGCGCGGATCGTTGACCCACGAGAACGGGTACAGCTTCGCGAAGAAGAACACGAACGCCGGGATCAGCGCCTTTTCCCAGAACGAATCGCAACGCAACCGCACCATCAGCGACACGAGATCGCGCTGCTCGGCCTGAGCGCGCGTGACGAGCTGCGCGAGCGCGTCCCGCGGATGGCCGATGTCGGCATCCGTCAGCAGCAGATAATCGGCGGGCAGCCCGAGCGAGCGCACCGCGGCGATCCCCTGCGACTGAGCCCACACCTTGCCCGACCAGCCGGCAGGCAGCGCCTCCGCGGTCAGCACGGTCAGCCGGTCGACGCGGCCGGCGGCGGCCGCGGCCGCGCGTGCGGCGTCGGCGGTGCCGTCGGTGCTGTGGTCGTCGACGACGATCAGGTGGAACGCGCCGTCGTAATCCTGCCCAACGAGCGACTTGACGGCCTCGCCGATCACGTCGGCCTCGTTGCGGGCGGGCACGACGGCCGCCACCGCGGGCCAGCCGGCGCCGGCGGCCGCGCCGCGCGCGTCGGGCGGCAGCCGCCGCGCGGGGCGCGCGCGCCAGAAGCCGCCGCGCCCGAACAGCAGCACGAGCCAGATCACGAGCGACAGGCACGACAGCAGAAACACGACGATGAGCGTCATGCGCGGCCCCCTGCCCGTGCGCGGCGGCGGCCCGGCGCGCCGCCCGGACCGGCGGCCGCGCGCGCCGGCGCGCCCGTTTCGTTACGATCGACTTCCATGCAAATCAGCCCTTTAGGTGCCCTCCGGCGTCAGCGAGCCGAAAGGTTCGGTGAAAACCGCCTAGTTTACTGGGTTTGACGCGCGCAAGCGCCGGACCTCCGGGGTTGCTCCAATTGCCACAACGTCAGGAACGGTAAAGCACGCAAAAGCCGATAGGGTTAAAATGCGCGATTACTTCGGGGTGCCGGGCCCGTTCCTGCATTCATAACATCCAAGTTGGGGCGATCGGCCCGGCCTGCCGGCCGCTCGCACCCCGCGTCAGTCGTCGGAGTTCGCCCAAATATGCGAGTCATCCTTGCCCAGCCTCGCGGCTTTTGTGCGGGGGTTGTCCGCGCGATCGAGATCGTCGAGCGCGCGCTGCAACAGCACGGCGCGCCGGTCTATGTACGTCACGAGATCGTCCATAATCGGCACGTAGTTGAAAACCTGAGAAATAAAGGGGCGCGATTCGTTGAGGAGCTCGACGAAGTGCCGCATGGCGCCGTGGCCATCTTCAGCGCGCACGGCGTCGCCCAGACCGTCGAAAAGGATGCCGATGCCCGGGGCCTCGACGTCCTCGACGCGACGTGCCCGCTCGTCACGAAGGTGCACGTGCAGGGGCGCCAGTACGTCGCGGCCGGCCGCCGGCTGATCCTGATCGGCCACGCCGGCCATCCGGAAGTCGAAGGCACGATCGGCCAGATTCCGGGCGAGGTGATCCTCGTCCAGAGCGAAGCCGAGGTCGATACGTTGACGCTGCCGGCCGACGCGCCCGTCGCGTACGTCACGCAGACGACGCTGTCGGTCGACGACACGCGCGGCATCATCGAAGCGCTGCAGCGCCGGTTCACCGACATCGTCGGCCCGGACACGCGCGACATCTGCTACGCGACGCAGAACCGCCAGGCGGCCGTGCGCGAACTGAGCGAGCAGGTCGACGTGCTGCTCGTCGTCGGCGCGACGAACAGCTCGAACTCGAACCGGCTGCGCGAGATCGGCGCCGAAAGCGGCGTGCCGAGCTATCTCGTCGCGGACGGCTCGGAAATCCGCACCGAATGGTTCGCGAACGCGCGCACGGTGGGCCTCACGGCCGGCGCGTCGGCGCCCGAGGAAATGGTCGAGGACGTGATCGCCGCATTGCGCGCGCTCGGCCCGGTCGAGGTCGCGACGATGTCGGGCCGCGAGGAAAAAGTCGAATTCAAGCTGCCGGCGAAGCTCATGCAAGCTGTCGCCCGCGAAGTTTAAGGAGGACATCTCTTGTCTATTCCGCTGCTCCAGCAAGCCCGCGTCGGCGCGTACATCGTGCGCCAACACCTGTCCGGCAACAAACGCTATCCGCTCGCGCTGATGCTCGAGCCCCTCTTCCGCTGCAACCTCGCGTGCAACGGCTGCGGCAAGATCGATTACCCCGATCCGATCCTGAACCAGCGCCTGTCCATCGAGGAATGCCTGCAGGCCGTCGACGAATGCGGCGCGCCCGTCGTGTCGATCGCGGGCGGCGAGCCGCTGCTCCACAAGGAAATGCCGGAAATCGTCCGGGGCATCATGAAGCGCAAGAAGTTCGTCTATCTGTGCACGAACGCGCTGCTGATGGAAAAGAAGATGGACGACTACCAGCCGAGCCCGTATTTCGTCTGGTCGGTTCACCTCGACGGCGACAAGGACATGCACGACCATTCCGTGTCGCAGGACGGCGTGTACGACAAGGCCGTCGCGGCGATCAAGGAAGCGAAGCGCCGCGGCTTCCGCGTGAACATCAACTGCACGCTGTTCAACGATGCGATCCCCGAGCGCGTCGCGAAGTTCTTCGATACGCTCAAGCCGATCGGCGTCGACGGCATCACGGTGTCGCCGGGCTACGCGTACGAACGCGCGCCGGATCAGCAGCACTTCCTGAACCGCGACAAGACGAAGAACCTGTTCCGCGAAATCCTGAAGCGCGGCGAAGGCGGCAAGCGCTGGTCGTTCAGCCAGTCGTCGCTGTTCCTCGATTTCCTCGCCGGCAACCAGACCTACAAGTGCACGCCGTGGGGCAACCCGGCGCGCACGGTGTTCGGCTGGCAGAAGCCGTGCTACCTGGTCGGCGAAGGCTACGTGAAGTCGTTCAAGGAACTGATGGAGACGACCGACTGGGACAACTACGGCGTCGGCAACTACGAGAAGTGCGCGGACTGCATGGTCCACTGCGGCTTCGAGGCGACCGCCGTGATGGACACGATCGCGCATCCGCTGAAGGCGCTGCGCGTGAGCCAGAAGGGCATCAAGACCGACGGCCCGTTCGCGCCGGACATTCCGATCGACAAGCAGCGTCCGGCCGAGTACGTGTTCTCCCGCCACGTCGAGATCAAGCTCGAAGAGATCCAGCGCGCGGGCAAGGGCAAGCTGCAAAAGTCGCCGAAGCCGGCCGCGACGGCCTGACCCGACGATCGCCGGCGACGCGCGAGATTGCGCGCCCGCCGTCGACGGCCGAGGCGCCCCGAATGACATTCGGGGCGCCTTTTGTTTTGGCGCGCGTGTCGCCGGGGTCCGGCCGCGCCTTTGCGCAGTTCGCCGCGATGCATTTTTTCGGCGCGCCGTGCGTCGGTTGCGATACGTCGGTCGGCGCGCGACGGACGATGTTTTGGGATGAATGAGCGGTGTCAGGCCGGTGTCAGGCCGGTGGCGGTGGCGGTGGCGGTGGCGGCATCGGTACCGATATCGATGCCGATGCGATTTCGCATCGTCGAACGCCTCGACATGGAAATCCTGGCGCACGTTCAGCGAAATTCCCCGCTTCACGCGTCTTTGTCGCACTTTTTCGTCACGTCCGCTTGCGCAACCGATCGATGTCGCATGCGACGGCCGCCGAGCCGAGCCGGCGCCACACACACCACTTGCGCCACTTGCGCCACTTGCGCCGCTAACCCGCAAGCACGCTTGCTCGCGCCGCGTTACGATGCGCGTTGAGCCGGCGCCAACGACGCGCCGCCACCGACAACGATGCGCACGGGCGCACGACGCCGCCGCGCACGCGCAGACATTCCGAGAACCGCCATGACATCTTCCGACGTCGCCGACATCATCGGCTGGCATGCCCACGTATATTTCGACGCATCGAGCCGCGACGCCGCGTGGGCGTTTCGCGCGATCGTCGAACGACGCTTCGGCGCGACCGTGCAGCTCGGCCGTTTTCACGAGCGACTCGTCGGGCCGCATCCGACGTGGTCGTATCAGATCGCGTTCGAGCCGGCGCAATTCGCCGAAGTCGTGCCGTGGCTCGTGCTGCACCACGGCGCGCTCGACGTGTTCCTTCATCCGAACACGGGCGACGAGCTGCGCGATCATCGCGACGCCGCGGTCTGGATCGGCCATTCATATGCGTTGAATCTCGATGCGTTGAGCGGCTAAACGACGCGACGCGCGCCGCATCGGCGTATCGCGCCGCGAAGTCGGCCACGTCGCGAAAGCGGCGAATCGGGCCGGATAACGTCGGGTTCGACCGGGTCACGCTCGACCGGCGCACGCTCGACCGGCGCACGTCGAGCCGGGTTGGGTCGCGTCGAGCAGGGACATGTCGGACCGGGTCGGGTCGGGTCGGGTCGGGTCGGACCGGACCGGATCGGGTCGGACCGGACCGGATCGGGTCGGACCGGACCGGGTCGGGTCGCGTCGCGTCGAGCCAGGCCACGCGGGCCGAGTCACGTCACGTCGCGTCGCGTCGTGCCAAGCCGGGCCGGGCCACGTCAGACCGAGTCGCGTCAGCCTCAAACCGGCGCACGTCAGACCGAGTCGCGCCGGACCGAAGCACTTTCGCCCGCTCCGCATTCGATCGCGTCATATCGAGCTCGGCCCGCGTCGCAATCGAAGAAGTTCCGTCGAACGTCACGCCGCACCCACGTCGACGGCCCGTCATCCGGATCGCGCGTGCGAGCGCCGTGCGGCGACACCGATCGCCCATGCAGCCGAATACGCGCGGATCTGCGCGAATATCTCGCCGCGAGACCGACATCGCAACGGATTGAGCGGCGACGCAGTTCGCGCGCCGTCGCATGCCCGAACCGGCGAACGAAGCCGCCGATACGTTCATCGAGCGTTGCGCGCCGCGCAATCGATGCGTGCGCCGCGGTAACGCCGGACGATCGACTCTCGCACTACCATTGCGTGGCATGCACGCCACGACACGGAGAAGCCGATGGCCCCCGATCTGAATCTGCTGATTGCGCTCGACGCACTGCTCGAAGAAGGCAGCGTCGTCGGCGCCGCGCGCCGCATGAATCTCAGCCCGCCCGCGATGAGCCGCACGCTCGCGCGCATCCGCGAAACCGTCGGCGATCCCATTTTCGTCCAGGCCGGGCGCAGGATGGTGCCCACGCCGCGCGCGCTCGCGCTGCGCGGCGTCGTGCGCGAGACCATCGAGCGCGCGTCGCAACTGCTCGCGCCGAGCGCCGAAATCGATTTGCGCACGCTCGACAAGCAGTTCAACGTGCGCGCGAACGACATCTTCGTCGGCATGCACAGCGGCCGGCTGCTCGAGGAGATGGAGCGCGGCATGCCGCGCGCGATGCTGCGCTTCACGCCCGAGGAGGACGACGTCGACGACGACGCGCTGCGCAGCGGCCGCATCGACCTGTTCATCAGCGCGTCGCGCCGCCTCGGGCCCGAGATCCGCGTGCAGCCGCTCTTCACGACGACGTTCGTCGGGCTCGCGCGCAGCGATCATCCGATCTTCGGCGACGACATCACGCCCGAGCGCTTCGCGCGCTGGCCGCACATCGGCGTGTCGCGGCGCGGCAAGTCGTCCGGGCCGATCGACGCCGCGCTCGCTGAGCGCGGGCTGAAGCGCCGCGTCGCGCTCGTCGTGCCGACGCCGTACGCGGCGGTATTCGCGCTGCACGCGTCGGATCTGATTCTGCCGCTGCCCGAGCATCTCGCGTGCGGCGCAGTGAAGGCGGGGCTCGACGTGCGCGCGTTCGAGCTGCCGGTGCCGCTCGAGACCGTGCTGATCACGCAGGCGTGGCATCCGCGCTTCCAGAGCGACCCCGCGCATCAATGGCTGCGCCGCGTCGTGCGCGGGCTGTGCACGGGCCCGACCGCGTTGCAGCCGGCGCACGCGTGACGCGCGCGCGACGCGTGCGTCTCACGCATGCGCCGATTGCAAAGACTTCACTTTTCTGAACGCGAGCGACGCCCGTAGACTGCCTCCGTCATTCATCACGGAGCGCGATCAGTGCGTGACGCAGCAGATCAGACGGCCGCCGTCTCGGCGGCGCGCGGACGACCGAGCCGAGCGACGGCGGCGCTGCTCGCGCGCCTCGAGCGATTCGAATTCGATCTGTTCACGCCGCGCGGCGCGTATGTCGCGCGCTCGATCGCCGCGGCCGCGCTCGCGCTCGGCGTCGCGTATCTGCTGGCGCTCGAGACGCCGTATTCCGCCGCGTCGACGGTGCTGCTCGTGATCAATCCCGTGCAGGGCGCGGTGATCGGCAAGGGCGTGTGGCGCGTCGCCGGCACGATCGCCGGGATGCTCGTCGCGTTCGTGCTGATGGGCTGCTTCGCGCAGCAGCCGCTGCTCTTCATTCTAGGCTTCGGCTTCTGGCTCGGCCTATGCGTCGCCGGCATGACGATGCTGCGGCACTTTCGCGCGTCGGGCACGGTGGTCGCCGGCTACACGATCGGCCTCGCGACATACGGCGCGATGCTGCGCCCCGAGCTCACCTTCGAACGCGTGATCGGCCGCGGCTCGACCGTCGTGATCGGCGTGCTGTGCCTGAGCCTCGTGTCGATGCTGTTCAGCGCCCGCGACGTTCGCGGCAAGCTCGAAGCGCTGGTGACGCGGCTCGCCGCGGCGGTCGCGCGCGCGATCGCCGCGCAGCGCGGCGGCATCGCGGCCGCGCCCGGCGACGACACGCGGCTCGCGCTGCTGGCCGACATCTACGGAATCGACGATCTGCTCGCGCTCGGCAAGGCCGAATCGGAGGACCTCGCGCAGCGCGCGATGGCCGTGCGGCACGGGATGGCGTCGCTGTTCGGCGCGCTCGCGGGCGGCACGCCGCCGCTGCCCGCGGACAGTCCGGGCGCGCGCGCGATCGCGCGCCTGCAACCGCGGCTCGAGGCGGCGTGGCGGGCCGCCGCCGACGCGCTCGACGACGGTCCCGACGGCGCCGCGCACGCGGCCGCGCTGCTCGGCGACGCGCGCACGCGCTTGCGGAACGCGCTCGCCGGGATCGCGTTCGCCGACCCGCGCGACGAGGCGACGCTGCTGATCGCGGGCGAGCGCCTGATCGAGCAGATCGACGACTATCTCGCCGCGCTGCGCGGCCTTGCCGAGTTGCAGCGGCCAAGGCCGCAGGGCAAGCCCGCGCCCGTGCGCTTTCATCGCGACGCGCGCTCGGCCGTGCGCAACGGCGCGCGCTCGATGTGCGCGATCGTGATCACGGGCGCGATATGGTTCGCGACCGGCTGGGATCAGGGCGACATGATGCTGCTCGTCGTCGCGCCGTATTGCGCGCTGCTCGCCACGGCCGGCGATCCCGCAGCAGGCGCGAAGGCATTCATCAAGGGCACGGTCGCCGCGGTGCCGGCCGCGTTCGTCTGCGCATTCGGCGTGCTGCCGCGCATCGAGGGCTTTCCGCTCCTCGTCGCGACGCTCGCGCTGTTCTGGCTGCCGGGCATCTATGCGACGAGCACGCCGAAGACCGCGCTCGCGGGCCTCGCGTATCTCGTCGCGTTCAACACGCTGAACGCGGCGACCAATCCGTTTCGCCCCGACCTCGGCCTGTTCCTCAATCAATCGGTCGCGTGGGTGCTCGCGACGTTCGTCACGCTGCTCGCGTTCCAGCTGATCCTGCCGCGCAACCTCGCCGCCGACATCGCGCGGCTACGCCGCACGATCCGCGACGATACGCTCGGGCTCCTCGCTTCTCGCCACAGGCGGCCGGCGGCGGCCCAGTGGCCGCAGCGGCAGCAACACCGCATCGCGCAGCTCGCCGCGCTGCTGAAAAGCCGGCCGGCCGCGATGACGCAGGCGAGCGTCGAAGGGCTCGCCGCGCTGCACGTCGGCAAGGAATTGCTGCGCATCCGGCGCTTCGTCGCGCGCGGCGATCTGCCCGCGCCCGCGCTCGACTGCGCACGCACCGGCCTCGCGCGGCTCGCGCGCCGCGCCGCCGAGCCCGCGCGCGCGGCGCTGCATGCGCGCCGCGCCGCCCGTGCGATCGCCCGGCTCGCCGCCGCGCATCCCGGCCACGACGCCGAGCTGAAGCGGCTGATGGCCGCGTTCGCCGACGTGCACACGCTGCTGCACACGCATGCCGCGTACTTCACCCCCGTTCCGCCGAGGTCCCGCCGTGCTCAGTGAATTCGCCGTGGCCGGCGTCTACCTGCCGCCGTTCTTCGTCTATGCATGCGCGACCGTGCCACTCTACCTGGCCGTGCGCGCCGCGCTCGCGCGCGCCGGGCTGCTGCGCCGCGTGTGGCACCCGGCGCTGTTCGAGTTCGCGGTTTCGCTCGTGCTCGTCGCCGCGCTGATCCTCTTTCTCTAGTTCGCCAAATCGCACCATGTCGCTCAAACCCCTGACCCGCTCCGTGGCGACGCTCGTCGCGATCGGCCTCGCGATCGCGCTCGTCGCCGCCCTCTGGCACGCGTACGTGCTCGCCCCCTGGACCCGCGACGGCCGCGTGAGCGCGCACGTCGTGCGAATCGCGCCGGAAGTGTCCGGAACCGTGATCGGCGTCGCTGTCGCCGACAACCAGCGCGTATCGAAAGGCGACGTGCTATACCGGATCGATCCGCGGCGCTTCGCGCTCGCGCTCGAGCAGGCGCAGGCGCAAGTCGCCGCGAGCGCCGAGGCGATGCGGCAGAAACGCGACGAGGCGCGCCGCCGCACCGGCCTCGACGATCTCGTGCCGCAAGAGGACATCCAGCGCTCGGGCCGCGCGGTGTCGATCGCGCAGGCCGAATACCGCAAGGCGCTCGCCGCGCTCGAAGTCGCGGAGCTCGATCTCGAGCGCGCGACGCTGCGCTCGCCGGTCGACGGCTACGTCACGCAGCTGCGCTTGCGTCGCGGCGACTACGCGGTCGCGGGCAAGCCCGGCATCTCGGTGCTCGACGCGCACAGCTTCTGGATCACCGGCTATTTCGAGGAAACGAAGCTGCGCCGCATCGCAACGGGCGCGCCCGCGCGGATCAAGCTGATGGGTTTCGATCCGCTGCTGAGCGGCCGTGTGGCAAGCATCGGCCGCGGCATCGCCGACGAGAACGGCGGCCTCGACGAACTCGGACTGCCGAGCGTCAATCCGACGTTCAGCTGGGTGCGGCTCGCGCAGCGGATTCCGGTGCGCATCGAGCTCGATCGCGTGCCGGCGGGCGTGCTGCTCGCGGCCGGCATGACCTGCAGCGTCGAGATCGGCGAGGCCGGCCGCCGCTCGACGCCGCGCGGCCGGCTCGCGTCGTGGCTGCACACGTTGATGTAGGCGGCGGCGATGCGATCCATTTCTTTCCGTCCGCCACGATGCGCCGCCGCGCTCACGGCCGGCGCCTGCGCGATCGCGCTTGCCGCGTGCACGGCGGTCGGCCCCGACTATCGTCCGCCGCGGCCCGCGCATCCGTCCGACTGGACGGCGCGCGGCGGCGACGCCGCGCCGGCCGATCCCGCGCAATCGCAGGACTGGTGGCGCGCGTTCCGCGATCCGTTGCTCGACAAGCTGATCGCGCAGGCGATCGGCGGCAATCAGGACCTCGCGATCGCGCGCCAGCGGCTGTTGCAGGCGCGCGCCGAGCGCGACCGGATCGCGAGCCGGCTCGGCCCGGCCGTCTCCGCGGGCGGCACGGCCGACGCGCTGCGTTCGTCGCGCGCGCTCGACTGGCCGCCGGGCATCGGCCAATCGCGAACGTATCGGCTCGGTTTCGACGCGTCGTGGGAACTCGACGTCTTCGGCGGCACGCGGCGCGCGATCGAATCCGCGGATGCGCAAGTCGAGGCGATCGACGAAGACCGCCGCGCGATTCTCGTGAGCCTCGTCGCCGAGCTCGCGTCCGATTACGCGGAACTGCGCGCGAGCCAGGCCCGGCTGCGGCTCGCGGCGGACAACGTCGCGAGCCTCGACGCGACGCTGCGGCTGACCGAGCGCGCGCAGCGGCGCGGTCTCGGCACATCGTTCGAGGTCGCGCAGGCGCGCGCCGAGCTCGAGCTCGCGCAGGCCGCGCTGCCGCCGCTGCGGGCGAGCGTCGCGCGGCTCGCGCACGCGATCGGCGTGCTGACGGGCGGCTTTCCCGGCGAGCTGCGCGACGCGCTCGCCGCGCCCGGCGCGACGCTGCCCGTCGCGCCGCAGTTGCCCGTCGCGCTGCCGGCCGACGTGATCCGCGAGCGGCCCGACATCCGCGCCGCCGAGCGGCGCTTCGCGGCCGCCACCGCGCAGATCGGCGTCGCGCGCGCCGCGCAATTGCCGCGCTTCGCGATTCCGCTGAGCGTCGGCTCGACCGCGAGCCTCGTGCAGGACTTGTTCGCGAGCGCGAGCGTCGCGTGGTCCATTGCGCTCGAAGGCACGCAAACGCTCTACGACGGCGGCCGCGCGAAAGCGGGCGTCAGCGCCGCGCAGGCCGCCGCCGAGGCGGCGCGCATCGCGTATGCGCAGCGCGTGCGCGTCGCGTTCCGCGAGGTCGAGGACGCGCTGACCGCGATCCGCGCCGAGCGCGACCGGCAGAAGGCGCTCGTCGCGGCGGCCGACAGCAGCCAGGACGCGCAGTCGCGCGCAACGCGCCTGTATCGCGGCGGACTGAGCGATTACCTGTCGGTGCTGACCGCGCAGCGCGCGACGTACCGCGCGCGCGACGCGCTCGCGCTGAGCCGCCTCGCGCATGTGCAGGGCGTGATCGCGCTGTACAAGGCGCTCGGCGCAGGCTGGCGGCGCGATGCGCCGGTCGCGCAAGCCGACGGCCCGCCGGACGCGCGCGGGCCTTGACGGCCGCCGCGCTGCGCCGCTTCGCTTCGCGCCTCGTCGTGGCGTTCGCCTTTGCCTTTGCCTTTGCCTTTGCCTTTGCCTTTGCCTTTGCCATTGCCATTGCCTTTGCCATTGCCATTGCCATTGCCATCGTCTTCGTCTTTGTCTTTGTCTTTGTCTTCGGATTTTTTTTCGTCATCCATTCCGGGAGCATTGCCATGAATCTCGATCCGCAGGATTTCGTCGTGCACGACGTGAGCCGGTTTCCGATGTGCGTATTCCGCGAAAGCGCCGCGACGCCCGGCTACGCGACGCAATGGGAGAAGGAAATCGACGCGCTGATGCGCGGCGGCGCGCCGTTCGTCGTCGTGTACGTCTCGCTCGAAGCCGGCGAGAGCCACGACGACCGCAAGCATCGCGCGATGTGGCTCAAGCGGAACAGGACGGCGCTCGGCGCGGTGTGCAGGGCGCTCATCAGCGTCGAGCCCGATCCCGAGCGGCGCGCGGCCGTCGCCGAGCAAGGCCGGATGGCCGTCAAGGCGTTCGGGATTCCGCACGAGGCGGTCGCGTCGCTCGGCGAGGCGACGGCGCTCGCCGCGCGGCTCACGGCAGCGAGCGGCGCAACCGGCGTCGAAACGCACGCGCGGCGGACCTGATACGCAAGGCGGCGATCCGGGCCGAAGTCGCCACGCTCGGCCGTCGGCGCCGGCGCGAACGTGCGCCGGCGATGCGCGGACGGCGCATGCCGGCGGCGTCGCTGCGGCGGCATGCCGATGCGACGTGGTCGGTTTCGACGCCGCGCCGCCGACGACGACGACACTCGCCGCCCGGCATAGGTGTCTTTCGGCGCGCTCGCCGCTCCGGTCGCGATGCTCGCAACGGCAAGTGAACGCCTTACGCGTCGGCGTGAGCCGATCGGTCGCAACGCGCATCGGCCATGGCCCTCATCGACGCCGCGCCGCCGACGCCGACGCTCGCCGCCCGCAACGGCGGTCAATGCGCCGAGCGCCGGTGCCCGTCGATCGTCCACGACGCACTGCGACCGACAACGCCCGTTCGCCCATCGCCTTGCGCGACGCTTCCGACATCTCGCGGCGCATTTCGCCGTCCCCCGCCCGTCCCCGCGCGCCGGCTCGGCCATCGCCTGTCGCGCCGGGCGCGCGCCGACGCCCGCCCGGCTCCCGCGAATCGACCAACTCGAATGAATATGCGAAGCTTTCGCCGACGTTCCGCGATTCCGTTTCATTCCGCAAAGGAGCCCACTTGGAAATTCGCCACGGAGTCAATCTGACGCGCGCCCGCGCGCTCCTCGCACGCGAACGCGACGCCTTCGAACGAGCCATGCCGACATCGCGCGCGCGCTGCGCCGAAGCGGCGCAGCACCTGCTGTTCGGCGTGCCGCTGCACTGGATGCGCGACTGGTCGACGCCCTTCTCGCTGCACGTCGATCACGCGCGCGGCGCGCATTTCACCGACGTCGACGGCCATCGCTACGCCGACTTCTGCCTCGGCGACACGGGCGCGATGTTCGGCCACGCGCCCGAGCCCGTCGCGCGCGCGCTCGCCGAGCAGGCGACGCGCGGCTACACGACGATGCTGCCGAGCGAGGACGCCGCGTGGGTCGGCGCGGAGCTCGCGCGCCGCTTCCGGCTGCCGTACTGGCAGTTCGCGCTGAGCGCGAGCGACGCGAACCGCTTCGCGCTGCGCTGGGCGCGCGCGGCAACGGGCCGCAAGCACATCGTCGTGTTCAACGGCTGCTATCACGGCACCGTCGACGACGTGTTCGTCGATCTCGTCGACGGCAAGCCGGCGCAGCGCGACAGCCTGCTCGGCCAGGCGCACGATCTGCTCGCGTACACGCGCGTCGTCGAATTCAACGATCTCGCCGCGCTCGAAGCCGCGCTGGAGAGCGGCGACGTCGCGTGCGTGCTCGCCGAGCCGGCGCTGACCAACATCGGCATGGTGCTGCCCGACCCCGGCTTCTGGCGCGAAGCGCGCGCGCTGACGCGCCGCCACGGCACGCTGCTCGCGATCGACGAAACCCATACGATCAGCAGCGGCCCCGGCGGCTACGCGGTCGCGCATGGGCTCGAGCCGGATCTGCTCGTCGTCGGCAAGCCGATCGGCGGCGGCGTGCCGTGCGCGGTGTACGGCTTCAGCGCGTCGTTCGCCGAGCGCGCGCAGCACGCGAAAGCGAGCGCGCCGCCCGGTCATTCCGGCATCGGCACGACGCTGACCGCGAACATGCTGGCGATGCGCGCGATCCGCGCGACGCTCGCCGACGTGATGACGGACGCCGCGTACGCGCACATGTTCGACCTCGCCGCACGGCTCGCGGCCGGCCTCGAACAGGCGATCGCGCGGCGCGGGCTGCCGTGGTGCGTGACGCGGATCGGCGCGCGCACCGAATTCCAGTTCGCGCCGACGCCGCCGCGCAACGGCGCGATCGCCGGAATGCAGCTCGACGGCGAGCTCGAGCACATCGTGCATCTGTATCTGCTGAACCGCGGCGTGCTGATCACGCCGTTCCACAACATGATGCTCGTGTGTCCGGAAACGGGCGCGGAAGACGTCGATCGGCTGGTCGCGGCATTCGATGCATGCATCGGGGAGATGGTCTGAGCGACGTCGCGCGGACGCCACGAAAAACGATGCGAGCGCGCGTGCGTGCGTGCCGCGGGAACGCTTGTCGGCGACGGGAACACGGAGGATGCCGAATAGCGCGCCAGTTCGCACGAGTAACCGGATGCCAGACACATTATCTCACGCGAGTTAATTAAAACCTGACAACTGGATACTCGTCGCGACACAATGCGGAATTCAATGTCAGATTGGGCGGCGAATAAAGCAGCCAAAATAAATCTTCTCAACCTTTCAACGCCAAGCCAAATATATCTCATATAGGCTATTAATAGCCTGATTGGTTGTCCGCTTCGACGATGTGCAGCCGCACAATGCGGCCATGCCGACGCTCGAAGAAAAAGCGGCGTTCGCAGAACGCCTCAAATTCGCCCTGCAGCGCAGCCCGGAGAAAATCTCCGGCGCGACCGCCCTTGCGCTGCACTTCAATCTGCGGCATCGCGGCGAACACCCGATTTCTCCGCAAACCGCACACAAATGGCTGACGGGCCGCACGATCCCGACGCCCGACAAGTTGCGCACGCTCGCCGATTGGCTGCGCGTCGATCTGCATTGGCTCCATTACGGCCCGCCGCCCGGCGCGCCCGGCGGCAGGACGCACGAGCCGGCGCGACGCGACGAAAAATACGCGCCGACGGCGGAGACCATCGAGCTGGCATCGAAGATCGAGGCGCTCTCGCCGCATCATCGCTATCTGATGCAGGAATTGATCGAGCATTTCTGCGGCGATCCGTCGAAGCGGCGCTGAGCGGCGCAGATGTCGGCGGATACTCATCGGGCCATCGTCCATCCATCCGCCTGGCCGTTCGCCGCTTCGATCCAACGCGTCGTCCCGCCGCATCCGCCCATGAAAAAAGCGCCACGGCTCGCACCGTGACGCTTTTGCGCGATCGCGACAAGCGCATCGCGAAACCGCCGCCGCCCGCGGACTACGCCGTCAGCAGCATTTCCCCGCTCCCGAACCGTATCGCGCATTCTGCCGTTCGCGGAAAAACTCCTCGTACGTCATCACCGGACGATCGGGATGCGTCGCGCGCATGTGCGCGACGTAGCCTTCGTAGTCGGGCAGGCCGACCATCAATCGCAGCGCCTGCCCCAGATAACGGCCCGCGGTGCGCAATTCGCCGCCGAGATCGGAGAACATCGCGGCCTCCCGTCAGCGCCCGCTGCCGAGCGCCTGCGCGGCCGGCATCGGCTCGTACGGCGTCTCGCGCGATGTCGGCTGCGCGGCACGGCGCGCGCGCGCGACCGCGATCACGCCGTACGCCGCGATGCTCACGACGACGAGGATGAACAGCGCCGCGAGCGCCGCGTCGACGTAGTCGTTGAAGATGATCCGCTGCATTTGCGCAAGCGTCTTCGCGGGCGCGAGCACCTTGCCGTCGGCCGCCGCCGCTTGCAGCTTCGCCGCATGCGCGAGGAAGCTGACCTTCGGGTTCGAATCGAACACCTTCTGCCAGCCGGCCGTCAGCGTGCAAATCAGCAGCCACGCGGTCGGCACGATCGTCACCCACGCGTAACGCTCGCGCTTCATCTTGAACAGCACGACGGTGCCGAGCACGAGCGCGATCGCGGCGAGCATCTGGTTCGAAATGCCGAAAAGCGGCCACAGCGTGTTGATGCCGCCGAGCGGATCGACCACGCCCTGATACAGGAAGTAGCCCCACGCGGCCACGCACAGCGCGGTCGCGATCAGGTTCGCCGGCAGCGATTCGGTGCGCTTCAAGGCCGGATGGAACGTGCCGAGCAGGTCCTGCAGCATGAAGCGGCCCGCGCGCGTGCCCGCGTCGACCGCGGTCAGGATGAAGAGCGCCTCGAACAGGATCGCGAAGTGATACCAGAACGCCATCATCGCCTGGCCGCCGATCACCTGGTGCAGGATCTGCGCCATGCCGACCGCGAGCGTCGGCGCGCCGCCGGCGCGCGCGATGATCGTCGTCTCGCCGACGGCCTTCGCCGTTTCGGTCAGCATGTCGGGCGTCAGCATGAAGCCCCATTGCGTGACGGTCTGCGCAACCGCCTCCGGCGTCGTGCCGAGCACGGCCGCGGGCGCGTTCATCGCGAAGTACACGCCCGGCTCGATCACGCACGCGGCGACGAGCGCCATGATCGCGACGAACGATTCCATCAGCATCGCGCCGTAGCCGATGAAGCGCGCGTTGGTTTCGTTGTCGAGCAGCTTCGGCGTCGTGCCCGACGCGATCAGCGAGTGGAAGCCCGACACCGCGCCGCACGCGATCGTGATGAACAGGAACGGGAACAGGTTGCCCGACCAGACCGGGCCCGTGCCGTCGACGAACTTCGTGAGCGCCGGCATCTTCAGCTCCGGCGCGACGATCAGGATGCCGATCGCGAGGCCGACGATCGTGCCGATCTTCAGGAACGTCGACAGATAGTCGCGCGGCGCGAGCAGCAGCCACACCGGCAGCACCGACGCGACGAAGCCGTAGCCGATCAGAATCCACGTGAGCTGCGTGCCGCTGAACGTGAACCACGCGGCGAGCGTCGGCGAATCGTGCACGTGCTGGCCGTACGCGATCGACGCCATCAGCAGCACGAAACCGATGATCGACACTTCGCCGATGCGGCCCGGCCGGATGTAGCGCGTGTAGACGCCCATGAAGAGCGCGATCGGAATCGTCGCGGCGACGGTGAACGTGCCCCACGGCGAATTCGTCAGCGCCTTCACGACGATGAGGGCGAGCACCGCGAGAATGATCACCATGATCAGGAACGCGCCGAACAGCGCGATCACGCCGGGCACCGCGCCGAGCTCCATCTTGACGAGATCGCCGAGCGAGCGGCCGTCGCGGCGCGTCGAGATGAACAGCACGATGAAATCCTGCACCGCGCCCGCGAACACGACGCCCGCGAGAATCCACAGCATGCCGGGCGTGTAGCCCATCTGCGCGGCGAGCACGGGGCCGACGAGCGGGCCCGCGCCCGCGATCGCGGCGAAATGGTGGCCGAACAGCACGTATTTGTTGGTCGGCACGTAGTCGAGGCCATCGTTGAACTTGACGGCGGGGGTCATCCGCAGGCCGTCGAGCTGGACGACCTTGCTCGCGATGAAGCGGCTGTAAAAGCGATACGCGATCAAATACACGCAAACGGCGGCGATCACGATCCATAGCGCGCTGACCCGCTCGCCGTGCGCGAGCGCGATCGTGCCGAACGCGAACGCGCCGAGCAGCGCGACGGCGATCCAGAGCAAATAACCGGAAGCCCGATTCATGGCGTCTCCTGTCTATTTTTTCGAAATATGCGCGGCGGGGAGCCGCGCGCAACGACGGCAAGCGTCACGCTCCGTCGGGACGTAGCGATGGGGCCATATTGTTCGCCTTCGATGCAAACCTAACAAGCGCATGACTACGTACGGCATCTACGTAGCATTGCGTAGGGGTTTGCGAGGGGGTGAGCGCCGTTCGATTCCTCGGAATATAAAACCGAACGGCGACAAAGGAAATCGCCGCCTCGCCGGCGCGCTGCGGCGCGACACTATGGTGCAAAACGCGTGAAGACGAAATCGCGATCCTTCACGCGGGCCTGATGGCACGCGAAGCAGGTCCGATGCTGCGCTTCGTCGGCCGGTGCGCCGTTGACGAAACGGCCGAAGCCCCAGCCTCCCGTCGACGCATACCGGCGCGAATCCTTGACCATCACCTGCACCGTCGTCGCCTGGCCCGGCACGGTCGCGGATTCGAACTCGGCGGACGGCTTGCGCTTGTACGCGAGCTTCACGAGCATCGCGCCGTCCGGAAACGGCAACGTCGCATGCTCGATCGCCTTCACGGCGGCGGGATTGCCGAGCACCACGCGCAGCTCGTCGAGCGGCGCCGCCTCTTCGGCCGGCGCGATCATCTCCCACTTCCGATAGCCTTCGGGAAGCGTCACACCGTAGATCGGCGACGCGGCCGGCTTCGATGCGTCCGCGAACGCGCCGCCGCCCCGCACCGCGAACAGCAGAAACGCGCCTGCGGCGAGCGCGCGGGCCATTCGAAAACTTCGCTTCGACATCGACTATCCTCCTCGCGTCACAGATGCGCGACTTGCAGGATCGCGTCGGCGAACGCCTTCGGCGCCTCCTGCGGCAGGTTGTGCCCGACGCCGCCCGCGACGTCGCGATGCAGATACTTGCCGACGAACTTCTTCGCGTAAGCGGCGGGCTCGGGATGCGGCGCGCCGTTGGCGTCGCCTTCGAGCGTGATCGTCGGCACCGTGATCGCAGGCGCGGCCGCGAGACGCGCCTCGAGCGCGTCGAATCGACGCTCGCCCTGCGCGAGCCCCAGACGCCATCGATAGTTGTGGATGACGATCGCCGCGTGATCAGGATTCCGGAACGATTGCGCCGAGCGTTCGTACGTCTCGTCGTCGAAACGCCACTTCGGCGACGCGAGCTGCCAGATCAGCCGGTTGAAATCGTCGCGGTTCGCCGCATAGCCGGCCGCGCCGCGCTCGGTTGCGAAATAGAACTGATACCACCACGCGAGCTCGGCCTTCGGCGGCAGCGGCTTGCGGTTCGCCTCCTGGCTGCCGATCAGATAGCCGCTCACCGACACGAGCGCCTTGCAGCGCTCGGGCCACAAAGCCGCGACGATGGCCGCCGTGCGCGCGCCCCAGTCGAAGCCGCCGAGCACGGCCTGATCGATCTTCAGTGCGTCCATCAGCGCGACGATGTCGGCGGCGATGACCGCCTGCTGGCCGTTGCGCGGCGTGTCGTCCGACAGCAAGCGCGTCGAGCCGTAGCCGCGCAGGTACGGCACCACGACGCGATAGCCGGCCGATGCGACGAGCGGCGCCACGTCGGCGAAGCTGTGGATGTCGTACGGCCATCCGTGCAGCAGGATGACGGCCGGACCGTCCTTCGGCCCGGCTTGCGCGTAGCCGACGTTGAGCGGGCCGGCGTCGATCTGATGGATCGTGTCGAACGTCGCGGCGTTCGGGGCGTTCGCGGCGTTCGGGACGTTCGGGGTGCTTGAATCGCCCGTTGCGCCGCTCGCGCCCGCCGAGCGCGGCGCGGACTGCGCGCGGGCGAGCCCGTCGAGACCGAGGTTCATCACGCCGACGCCCGCGAGCGCGGTGCCCATCAGCCGGCGGCGCCGGACGTTTATCGCATTGGACATGATCAGTCCTCCTTCAAGGTTGCCGGAAAACGCCGCATCGCATGCGGCGGCGAAATGCGCGGCGCATGGCGCGCCGCATGAACAGGCGATCGATCGGCATTGCGCGGCATCGCTCGGCCTCCCGGAACGAAGCAATGCATCGAATCGACGGACTGCGAACCATCGGCGTCACCGGACACGCGGGCCGCGCCCGCATTCGCGGAACGGCGGGCGCGAGCCGGGCCGGCAGGCGGACGTCGCGCGCACCGGTGACGTGCAATCGAATGGAAATGGAAACGGAAACGAACTAACGCATCGCCGCGCGAAACGCCCCGAAGGTCTGCCCGTTCGGCCGGAGGCGAATGTCCGGATCGAGGCGCGCCCACGCGAGATCCGCGGGATCGGCGGCCATCGGCCCCGGCGCTTTCGCGACGAGGATCGCCTCGGCGATCGCTTCGAAGTCCGCACGAAAATGAACCGAGCTCTTGTTCACGACGATCCGCATCCGCTCGGGCTCGATGCCCGCGACACGGAACTGGTTGCGCTCGAAGGTCTGCATCTTGTTCGTGCTCACCGCGATCCTGACGCCTTCGATGCGCAGGCAGGCCACCGCGCCGAGATCGCCGCGCGCGCCGTTGAACATCGGGCCGTCGAAACGAAAACACCCGTCGGACAGATGCTCGACCTCGAAATCGGCCGCGAGCGGCGCATCGCCGCGCACGCCCGAGCGGCCGCCGAGGCTCAGGCCGATGCGCGCGCCGACGCCCGCGCGGTGCGCGGCGGCCGCGGCGTCGGGGTCCCAGATCACGCCCACCGCCGCGTCCGTCGCCGCGCGGCGAAGCAGCGCCCGCACCATGCCCATCGTGTCGGCGTCGCCGCCCGCGCCGGGGTTGTCCTGCGTGTCGGCGATGACGACGGGTTTCGTCGCGCCGCGGCTCAGGCGAATCGCTTCGGCCACGGCGGCGTCGGGCGTCAGGAACGGCACGCCCCAGCGCGTTTCGTCGTCGACGAGTTTCGCGCACAGCACGTCGACCGCACGCTCGGCCGCGTCGCCATCGAACGCGTGCGCCCACACCGTGGGCCCGCATTCCGGAAAATCGGCGGCCGGAAAACCCGGAGCGAACGACATCGATACGACGCCGTCCCGTTCGAGTTGCGCGAGCAATCGATACGCGCCGCCCGCGGGCTCCGCGTGCGTGCACATGCCGTTGATCGGGATCAGGAACGGCAGCCGGCGCATCGCGCAATGCAGCGGCCGGCGTTCGGACACGATTCGCTCGAGCACCTGCGCGGCGCGCTCGCCGGTTGCCGCCATGTCGACGTGAGGATAGGTGCGATACGCGACGAGCGCGCTCGCGTGCGCGGCCATCCGCGCGGTGACGTTCGCGTGCAGATCGAGCGACGCGACGATCGGCATCCGGCTACCGACGATCCGCCGCACGCGCGCGAGGATCTCGCCTTCGCCGTCGTCGTGCTGCTCGGTGACCATCGCGCCGTGCAGGTCGAGATAGATCGCGTCGAACCCGCCCGCCTCGACCGCGGCGACGATCTCGCCGCCGATCCGCTCGAACGCGTCGGCCGTGACGTGCGCGGACGGGCACGCGCCCGCCCAGATCACGGGCAGCAGCGCGTGCCCGTTCGCCTGAGCGGCCCGGATGAAGCCGCCGACCGGCACGTTGACGTCGCGCAGCGACAGCACGTCCGCGCCGCGCGCCAGCGGCGGAAAGCCTTCGCCGCGAACGAAGCTCTGATACGACGCCCGCGTCGGCGCGAACGTATTGGTCTCGTGCTGGAAGCCTGCAATCAGAATGTTCATTTCGCCTTTCCGTGTGGAGGACGGCATCTCGTGCGTGCCTTCGCCGGACGATCGCTGCATGGCGTTCATGTTGGCAGCGCATGGCGCTACTAGCAAGAGCAACTAAGTTCACATATCGTTGACTCGTGAGCAACGACAGATCGACACGGGAGCCCTCGATGCGAGACATCAACCTCCAGCGCCTTCGGTACTTTCATGAAGTGCTGACGCACGGCACCATTCGCGGCGCAGCGGAGCACATCAACACGTCGCCGTCCGTCATCACGCGGCAGATCAGGCTGCTCGAGGAAGAGCTCGGCACCGAGCTGTTCGAGCGGCAGGCGCGCGGCGTGCGGCCGACTGAGGCCGCCGCGCATCTGCTCGAGTTCTGGCGGGGCTACCGGTCGCAACAGGAAAAGCTCGAAGACCAGCTTCACGCGCTGAAGGGCCTGCAGCAAGGGCACATCCGGATCGTCGTCAGCGAAGGATTCGTCGACACGCTCGTCGACGACGTGCTGGCGCCGTTCTGCGCGACATACCCGAAGCTCGCGATCGGCGTGGACATGCTGGCGGTCGATTCGATTCTCGAAGAGGTCGCGCAAAGCCGCGCGCACATCGGGCTCGCGTACAATCCGCCGCCCCATCCGCAGATCGCGTATCGCGCGAGCTCGCCGCAGCCGGTCGTGCTGTTGCTGCGGCGCGATCACCCGCTCGCGCGGCGCAAGCGGCCGGCGGCCATCGACGATCTTCGCGCGTACCCGCTCGCGCTGATGCCGCCGACGTTCGGCATCGGTCACGTGGTGAAGATGCTGGAGCTGGCCGAGAACGTCGCGATCCGGCCGACGTTGACGACGAATTCGCTGACGGCCTTGAAGCGCATCGTCACCGCGGAGAACTTCATCACGCTGATCGGCGAGTTCGCCGCCTATCGGGAGATTGCGAACGGCGAGCTGACGACGGTGCCGATCGCGCATCCGCTATTCGAGGGGACGCATGCGCGGGTGCTCGTCAAGTCGGGACGGCCGCTCGCGCCCGGTCCGCTCGAATTGCTCAAATGGATCGAGACTCGGTTGGCGGTGTTTTCGGGGCCGGCTGCCGGCGGCGGCAGGAAACGAAAGAGTCGACACGGCAAGCATTGAATGCTTGCATTCAGTGCTTGCTTCGTTTTGTCACGGTGGCTGATATAGGCGAACGCGTCGATTTCAATGGGATTCACGGGCCACACGAGGAGCCGCGGAGATCCATGGTTTTCCTTGGCGGCCCTCAGGCGTCGCGGCCGGCCTTGCGCCGCGAGCCACGGAGCGCCATCGGCAATCCGGCGACATTGGCGCGTCAGCAAGAACCTCGTATTCGCCGCGAACGTATCGCGTTCGCACAAACAACGCCATCGCGCGCATGACCGTGACGAGTATCACCGGCGCATCGAATGGCGAACTCGCAACCGTCGCGGGTGGCTCATCGGGGCCGCGATGCGGCTTGGCCCAGCTTGTCGCAAACGCCTCCGCTCGAAATCGGGCAACTCCGATGGCGGCTCGAAATTCGCGAGACGCACCGGCCGAGCGGTTGCGGGCGGTTCCGGGCCGACGGCTCCGGTCCGCACGATAGGAATGTCTGCCATGTTCGGCAACCTGTTCTTATCGAGCCTGAACAGCAGACCGGACCTTACCAGCACGGGGACGTAATAGTCGCCGGCGATCACGACGTCGTACCCACGGCGTGTCGACCATGATGATGCAAGCGACGCAGCGTTGCCCTTGCTGCTTGAGCATCGCCTGTGCGAGCAAATCGGCACGGGCCGGTCGCCCGGCCGATTCGCCATCGTGAAGCCCGCCCCATGGGCGGCGCTGAAACACTGATCGTTGATTCCGTTCATCGCCGTGAATCTGCGTGACCGACAACACCGCCGCGTCGAGCGGATTCTTGTTGCGTGTGACGATTCCTTGCAGCGCGGTCAGGATCTGCACGACCGCGAACACCAGATCGCAGCCGAGATGCGGTATCGCGCCATGGCGGCCGGCGCCGCGCACGTCGATCCGGAACAGGCTCGTCGACGCCTTCAGCAGCCCCGGCCGCACCGCGAAGTGCCCGGCCAGTTGCGCAGACCGAACGCCGCGTCTTCATGCATGTGTCGTGCTGCCACTCTATGACGCCGCCGGAAAAGCGCGGATTGCGACCGCCGTCGACACCTCCCCCCTCTTCGATTTCGCTGACTTTCTTTTCGATTCCGATCGGTCAATTGATTTTTCTCACTGTAGCGCCGACGAAACACATCGCTGCATTTCCATTTCATCTAGACTATTATCTGGCGCCAAGAAATTCCATTAAAATTGATTTTGAATGGCCATTCTTCGGAATCCATCTCTCGAGTTAGTCCGATTTCTATTGATATAGATTGTTGACGCAGGCTGCGTGGCACGGGTGGCCGGAATCGTTCTGCCGTCGTCTTTTGCCGGCAACGACCTCGTCAATCTTTCTGGATCGACTTCCCTGAGACTGTTGAGGCGGCATCGCCGCATCTGATGACGAGACAATTGACTCATTCAAAATTCATTGCACGATTGTTTTTCAGTTCAATAAATTCCTGAAATTCTAAAATCAAATAAATCAATATTTCTTTGGAAAATTCATTTCCATTGATTTTCCGCATATATCACGTATTCATCGTCCATGTCTGAATCCGTATTTCGCCCGTTGCTGGAAATTTCCCGCCGTCAAGACGTGCTGTTCTGTCTTGCGCTGACCACCTTCGAACTGCTCGCCCATCTCACCAGCGATATGGTGATGCCCACGATGTTGCAGGTCACCCACGACTTGTCCGCCGCGCGGCACCACGCGCCTGTCGCACTCCATGCCTTCCTGTTCGGCGACATCGCGTTCCAATGGCCGCGGGGGCCGCTGTCGGACCGCATCGGCTGCTGGCCGTTGCTGCTCACCGGCACTCTAGTGTTCGCAGCCGCCTGCCTGGCCGCGGTCGCCAGCCGGCATATCGGCGGCTTCAACCTGCTGCGCTTCGTCAAGGGCACCTTTTCGTCGTGGTCAGCTACCCGGCGCTGCAAGAGACCTTTGCCGAGCGCGACGCGGTACGGCTGATGGCGCTGTTCGCCGATATCGCGCTCCAGTCGCCACTCGCCGGACCGTTGGCCGGCACGCTGCTGCTGCGGGCACTGTCGTGGCGCGAGCTGTTCGTCGCGATCGGCGCCGTTGGCGCGCTGGTCACACTGGGCCTGTGGCGCTGTATGCCGGAAACGGCGCGCGCCGCGCCGCCGCCCCGGCCGCCGCGCGCGCGGGCGGTGCTTGCCCACTACGCGACGCAGCCACGTCATCGAGACCCCGTGTACGGCAGCCTCACGCTCGGCCTGTTGCCGCTGCCGCCGATCGTGTCGATCGGCCTGCCGCCTCGGTTGATCCGCGATCCGGGGTACGGCGGGCTGGCCTACGGACTCTGGCAGCTTTCCGTGTTCGGCGCCGTGATCGCCGGCAACCTGGCATTGAACCGGCTCACCGTCCGGCCCGACGTGTCCCGCTTGCTGCGCATCGCGCTGTACCCGGCTACCGCTGGCTTGCTACTGCTGGGCGCCGTCGTGCCGCTGTCACCCACGCTGCCACTGCTGCGTGCCGGCCTCTCCGTCCACCCATTCGGCGTGGGCCCGGGTAACGCGACGCCTTACCGGCTGACGCTATACAGTACCGACGAGGCCACGGGCAGCGTCGCCGCGCCGCTCGGCATGCCGTCCGTCGCGATGCCGGCGGCCGGCGGCGCAGCCCTCGCGTGGGTCCGCGCCGGGGATTCGCCGACCCGCTTCGGCATCAGCGTCAGCCTGGTCTCGCTGCTGGTCTCGCTGCTGGCCGCGCCGCTGCTCTGGCGCGCGCTGCGCCAAGCGCGCCCTGCTCCCACCGTCGCCCGATTTCCACCTTCCCCGCTCCCCCTCTCATGACTACGCTGCCCCATGTGGACGCGCTCTGCGCGCTCGAACACCCATACCGCGCCGACGACGCCTGCGACCATCTGTTCGACGCCGCGATGCGCGAACTGGTCGCTTACCACTGCGACGCAAGCCCCGGCTACCGCCGCTGGCTGGAGCGGAACGGCTGTCCGCCCGCGGACCTGGGCGCACTGTCCGATTGGTCGGCATTGCCGCCGATCTTCGCCAACTACTTCAAGCGCAATCTGCTGCTCAGCGAAACCGGCCAGGACGCACTCGAGCTGACCTCGTCCGGCACCACCGGCCAGAAGAGCCGCATGCGCTACGACGCGCGCAGCATGGGCGCCGCCCAGCGGATGGTGGACCGGGTCTTCGAGCATTACGGCTGGCATACGCCGGATCAACCTTGCAACTACGTGCTGCTCAGCTACGAACCCCGCGGCGCGATCACGCTCGGCACGGCCTATACCGACCAGTTCCTGTGCAAGTACGCGCCGGTCAATCACGCGGTCCATGTGCTTCGCCATACCGGCACGGGTCATGAGTTCGACCCGTTTGGCGCGATCCGCGCGCTGCAGCGTTTCGCCGACGAAGGCCTGCCGGTGCGCATCTTCGGTTTTCCCGCGTTCCTGTGGTTCACGCTTCGGCGCATGGGCGACATGGGCGTCCCGCCGCTGACGCTGCATCCCGACTCGCTGGTGTTTCTCGGCGGCGGCTGGAAAACCCATGCGGATGCCGCGATTCCAAAGCCCGAGCTGTATCGCCGCCTGGGCGAACAGCTCGGCGTGCCGGATTCGCGCTGTCGCGACGGTTATGGCTCGGTCGAGCATCCGGTGCCCTACGTCGAGTGTGCCCGCCATCGCTTTCACGTGCCGAGCTGGGCGCGCGCGTGGGCCCGCGACACCGCCACGCTGGCCCGGCTGCCCTATGGTGCGCCGGGCTTTCTCCACCTGGCGTCGCCCTTCATTTCCTCCAGCCCGGCGCACAGCCTGCTGTTGAGCGACCTGGCCGTGTTGTGGCCGGCCGAGCGCTGCGGCTGCGGCGCGCCCACCGACTGGTTCGACCTGCTGGGCCGCGCCGGCACCAGCAAGAACCGGAGCTGCGCGATGGCGGCATCCGAACTGATCAAGGAGCGTTGACATGTACCTGCTTCACGGCGTGCTGCACGCCGACCACGACCTCGACACGGCGCTCGCGCTGCTGCGCGAACGGCTCGCCGACACGCTCGCCGATCCGCTCGACAGCGAGACCGTGCTCGCCTGCGCCGAACGTTTCGCCGAGGCGCTGCAGGAAGGCGCGCCGTCGGCGCTGCCGGACACCGCCGCGCGCGCCGAACTGGCCGCGTTCTGCCGGCGCCCGGCACTGCAAGCCAAGCTCTCGCGGGAATTGGGCGAGCAGCCCGGCTCGCTGCGTCGTCCGGATTACCGCGAGCCACGCTTCGAAGCATGGCGGCCACTCGGCGTGGTGCTGCACGTGACGCCCGCCAACGCCGCACTGCTGCCCTTCATGGCCGTGCTGGAAGGTCTGCTGGCGGGCAACATCAACTGGCTGCGCCCGAGCAGCCGCACCGACGACCTGAGCGCGCGCCTGCTCGCCGAACTGCTGCGACACGACGCGAGCGGCCGGCTCGCCGCGCACATCGCCGTGCTGCCGGTGCCGAGCGCGCGACTCGGTGCGTTGCTGGCCTGCGCCGACGGCGTGTCCGCGTGGGGCGGCGCCACGGCGCTCGCGGCCCTGCGCGCGCAATTGCCGCCCGGTTGCCGCTGGATCGACTGGGGGCACCGGATCAGCTTCGCCTACCTGGCTCCGGACGCCCTCAGCGACGCGCAACTCGACGCGCTCGCCGACGACGTGTGCCGCCACGACCAGCAGGCCTGCTCCAGTCCGCAGGCCGTGCTGGTGGACAGCGACGATCCGGCGACGCTCGACACGCTTGCGCGCCGGCTCGCCGCCGCGCTGCGACGCCGGGCGCCCCATTGGCCCGCGCTGCGCGCGGATCGGCAGGAGGCAGCGGAGATCAGCACCCGCATGGCCTTCCATCGGCTGGACCAGGCGTTCGCCGACGCGCCGGGCGAGGTCATCGACGGCGACGGTTGGCGGATCGCGTGGACCTTGCGCGAGGAATTGACGCCATCGCCGCTGTTCCGCACCGTCGAGCTGCGCCCGGCCCCGCGTGCGAGACTGGCCGGCATCCTGCGCCCGTGGCGCACTCATCTGCAAAGTTGCGGACTGGTCGCCGCCGCCCGCGTGCCCGAGCTGAGCCGGCTGCTGCTCGCGGCGGGCGTGAGCCGCATCACGCCCGTCGGTCGCATGCACGACGGTTATGCCGGCGAGCCGCACGACGGCGCCTATGCGCTGCAACGCCTGTCGCGCCGCGTGTCGGTGAGCCTCGACCCCGCCACGCTGCCCGGCCACGCCCACCTGGACGCACCGCCTGCCATGCCGGAAGGCCTGCACGCGTCGCCGGTGATGGACAAGGCCGCGTTCCAACACCAGCCCGATCACGCGCGGGCGCAACTCTACTTCCGGAGCGGCGGCAGCAGCGGCACGCCCAAGCTGGCCCGCTTCAGCTATCGCGACTACCACCGCCAGATGCGCGCCGCGGCCGACGGCCTGTTCGCCGCCGGACTGGACCCCGCCACCGATCGGGTGATGAATCTCCTCTACGGCGGCAATCTGTACGGCGGCATGCTCAGCTTCTTCACGATCCTCGAAGCGCTCGGGGTGCCGCAGTATCCGATGGGCGGCCCCGTCGACGATGATTTCAGCGAGATCGCCCGGCTGATCGTCGAACAGCGCATCGACACGCTGATCGGCATGCCGGGCACCGTGCACCGGCTGTTCGAACGCGAAAGCGACGCGCTGCGCCGCTACGGCGGGGTGCGCAAGGTGTTCTGCGGCGGCGAGCATGTCAACGCCGGGCAACGCACGTATCTGGCGAGCTTCGGCGTCGAGCTGATTCGCTCGGCGATCTACGGCTCGGTGGACGCCGGTCCGCTCGGCCATGCGTGTGCGAGCTGCGCCGACGGCGAGTTCCACCTGCTGGCGGACACGCAATGGCTGGAAGTGCTGGAGCCTGCGCGCGACGTCCCTGCCGCGCCGGGCGAGACCGGCCGGCTGGTGTTCACGTCGCGCCACCGCGAAGCCCAGCGGGTGCTGCGCTACGACCTGGGCGACCTGGGCCGGTGGTTACCGGGGGTCTGCCCATGCGGGCTGGAGACGCCGCGCTTCCGGCTCGCCGGCCGCCATGGCGCGCTGTTGCGGGTCGGCACGATCTTCGTCGATCCGGAGCAACTGAGCCGGCCCATCGGCCAGCCGATGCAGTGGCTGATCGATCGTGATGACGGTGGGCGCGACCGCATCCGGCTGCTCGTCGACGGTGATCCGGCCTCGATCCGCGCACGCGTGCTGGACGACGCCATGCTGAACCAGGTCGTGAGCGGCGGGCTGCTGCGCCTCGAGGTGAGCGCCGTTGCGGCCGCCGCGTTCCAGCGCCATCCACACAGCGGCAAGACGCCGTTCGTCATGGATCTGCGCGGCTGAACTTCCGTCGTCCATACATTGCTCATCACCATGCATCCACGCCTCATTCCCCTCGTCGAGCATGCGCGCGCGCATTCGCCTCACTACCGCGCGCTGTACCGTGCGTTGCCCGCCCACGGCTGGCGCCTGACCGACCTGCCGACGATCGATCCCGCCGATTACTGGCGGGATTCGCAGGACCTGACGCGCTGGCGCGCGCTGACCGCCGCGCCGAACGACGGCCACGTGTTCAAGACCGGCGGCTCCACCGGCGACGGCAAGCTGTCGGTGTTCAGCCGCGCCGAATGGCGCGCGTTCGTGCAGGCGTTCGGCGCGGGCCTCGCGCACCAGCTGCGCGACGGCGACCGGGTCGCCAACCTGTTCTTCGCGGGCGACCTCTACACCAGCCTGTTGTTCATCCACGGCGCGCTGTCGCATGCGCCCGTGGCCCTCGTCGAGTACCCGTTCACCTGCCATGTCGACCACGACGTGCTGGCGGCCGCGATTCGCCAGCACCGCATCAACGTCCTGGCCGGCGTGCCGGCGCAGTTACTGCGTTTCGCCCGTCACCTGGCGGCGCATGGCCACACCTTGCCGGACGTGCGGGCAGTGCTCTACGGCGGCGAGACCTTGTTCGACGAGCAGATCGCGCTGCTCGCACAGGTATTGCCGCGTGCCCGCGTCGGCTCGGTGGGCTGCGCAAGCGTCGACGCGGGCCTGATCGGCTATGCCGATCAGGCTTGCGGGCACGGCGAGCATCGCGTGTTCGACGACGACAGCATGATCGAGATCGTCGACGAGGAGAGTGGTGAGCCCATCGACGAAGCCGGGCGCCGGGGCGTCCTGCTGGTCACCAACCTGCAGCGCCGGTTGATGCCCGTGATCCGTTATCCCAGCGGCGATCTCGCGTGCTGGCGCGAACCGCCCGGCCCCGCGCGCAAGTTCGCGCTGCTCGGGCGCGCCGCGCATGGCCACCGGGTCCGTGTCGGCACGCTGTCGCTGTTTCCGGAGGCGCTCGGGCGCGTGCTCGACGCAGCATGCGCGCTGCTGGGGTGGCAACTGGAAGTCGCGCGCGCGGACGGCGTGGATTGCCTGACGCTGCTGCTGGCGGCGCGCGCGCCGCTGGATCTCGAACGGATCCGCGATGCCGTATTCATGGCTCAGCCGGCGATCGCGGCACTGTGCGCCGAACAGCAATTGCGCGTGGCGCTACGGCAGACGCCACTGGAACGGATGCGTACCCATCCGCGCTCGGGCAAGCTGCTGCGGATCGTCGACCAGCGCGACTACGCGCATGCGGAGGCCTGGCGATGAGCGAGCGCGATCCGCTGGAGGCATTGGTGCGCGACTATCAGGCGGCCGATGCCGAACCCGTCAGCGCGTTGTTTCGCGCGGTCTATGGCGAGCATTACGTGTATCCGGACGTCTATCTGCCGAGCCGGATTCACGCGCACAACGTCAGCGGCCGATGGCGCTCGGCGGTGGCGGTCCGCGACGGGCGGCTGCTGGGCCACGCGACATTGTGGCGGGATGCGGCGCGGCCCGGGCTGGCGGAACTGGCGCTGAACGTTGTGCATCCGGACGCGCGCGGCCAGCGCATCGCGAGCCGGCTCGCCCGTCATCTGCACGCGACGGCGGGACGGCTCGGCGTCGGCATGGTGACGATCAAGCAGGTCTGTTCGCATCCGCGCAGCCAGCATGTCGCGCTGGCGCTGGGGTTTCGCAGCACGGCGCTGCTGATCGACTACGTCGAATCGCCGTTCGGGCAGGCGGAACGGGAGAGCATCGTGGTCGGGTGCCTGCCGCTGCGTGCGTGGCCTCTGCCTCGGCTCGACTGGCCGGCGCACTGGCGCGCATGGCTGGACAGTTTGCGCGCGGCGTTCGGCGAGGCGCCGCCGGCACCGGACTCCGCCGCGTCGGACTTCACGCTGACGCGGGACGGCTTGCGGGTCGTGCTGGAGACGTCGCGGGCAAGTGAAGCGCAGATCGCCGAGATTGCCGCGCTGCCCGCGCGTTCGTTGCTCGATCTGAGCTTGCCGGCCACGGCGGAAAATGTGGCGCACGCGCCCGTGTTGACGCGCGGCGGATTCCGTTTCGGCGGCTTGTTGCCCGCCGCGAACGGCGGCTGGCGGCTGCTTTGGCTGCGCGGACGGGGGCCACGGGAGCTACATCTGTGCGATCGTCAAGGCGAGCGTTTGTATCGGCTCTATGCGGAGGCGGAGCCAGGTGCGCGCGAATCAGGGAATCGCTGTCCATGAATTAGGACTCGGCGTGCGACGGTCGTTGCTCGAAGTGGATCACGTTGCGGCGCGCGAATGTCACGCGCTCACCGAGCAAAAAGCCTCGGCGCGCCCGCGCGCGACGCCGGCCGGCAAGCAGACGGATTTCGTCGCAACGACGGAGATCGGGAACGGCCCGATTCGACGGCACCGCGCGTAGCGGGGCCGGCACGGCGTCTCGATCATCGAGGCCGACGCCGGTCGCCGGGGCGGCCGATGAGCCCCGCGCCGCGCGACATCGCATCGCGCCGCGACGAAGGCCGCTCGCGGATCAAGCCGCGCCGATGCGTTGCACCGCGATCGACGCGACGTCGACGCGGCGCGGCAGGATCGCGTCGCGCACCGCGCGATCGGCCACCTGCTGCAGCGTCGCGATGTCGGCCGCGCCGACCGCCCGCTGCGCGAGCGCCGCGCGGCGCGTGATGTCCGCCGCCGTGTCGAGCGACAGACGCGTGAGCGACGCATAGACCTTCGCGTATTCGTCCGGATGCGCGAGCGCCCAGCGCCCCGCCCGTTCGAGCCGCGCGAGCGCGTCGGCGAGCGCCGCGCGCTTCGCGCGGTCGTCGAGCGTACCGACGGGCGACGTCAGGAACGCGAGGCCCGAGTTGATGCCGCCGCCGTCGCGCACGACGCGCGCGCCGCGTCTCACGACATGCCCGTAATACGGATCGAACGTCGCCCAAATGTCGATACGCTTCGCCTCGAACGCGGCGAACGCATCGACGGGCAGCACGAATCTCACGTCGACGTCCTGCCGAGACAGCCCGCGCTCGGCGAGCGCGCCGTAAAGCTGGTACTGCGAAATGCTGCCGCGCGCGGACGATACGACAACCGTGCGCCCCTTCAGGTCGGCCACGTCGCGCACCGGCGAATCGGGCTGCACGACGATGCCGAGCGACGCCGGCGAGCCGACGCGCGTCGCGACGATCCGCAGCGCCGGATCGCCGAGCGCGGCGGTGAGCACCGGCAAGTCGCCCGCGGGCGCGAGGTCGATCGCGCCCGCGCGTTGCGCTTCGAAGAGCGGCGCCGCGCCCTGGAAATTCGCCCAGCGGAATCGATACGGCGTGTCGTTCAGCACGCGCGCCGCCTCGGCGAGCGCACGCAGGCCGCCCGCCTGATCGCCGAGCACGAGCGTGACGCCGGACACGTCGACGCCCGCCGTCGCGGCCGCCGCCCGCTGCGCCGCCGTTGTCGGCGCAACGCGGCCGGCGAGCGCCGCGGCCGCCGCGACGGCAAGGCAGCGCAACGCGCGGCGGCGGGCGGCGAACGGCGGCGGGAAAGCGTGACGATTCATCGGCGGAAGCCTCTCGAACGAACGTCGCCGCGCACGATCGCACGACCGACGAAACGCCAAGCTTATGGAATCGCCCGAAGCGGAACAAACATCGATTTGCGAAATGCTTATTGCAAAGCGCTATCCGGCAATGAGCGACGTGCGCGGACATCGCGCCGCACGCATCGCACTCATCTCACTCATCGCACTCGCCGCGTGCGGCCCGCATCGCGCGCAGTCCGCACGCTCACGCGTCGCCACACGCGCTCGACCGAACGCCGCAGCACTCGGCGCCGCGTCCCGGCGGTCTCGACGCCGCACGCGCGCGGCTCATCCGCGCGGGCGCATCGTCAGGCGCATCGAGATTCGGTTCGTCGAGCAGCGCGACAGGCCGCGCGACGTAGTCGCACGGCGTGAGCCCGACCGCCCGCCGGAAATGCCGGCCGAGGTGGCTCTGGTCGAAGAAGCCGACTTCGGTCGCGACGACGGAAGGCGGCACGCCCCGCAGCAACAGATCCTGCGCGCGACGTATCCGCACGCGGCACAGATAGCGATGCGGCGACAGGCCCACTTCGTCTCGAAAGCGCGCCGCGAATCGCGACACGCTCAGGCCCGCGACGTCCGCGAGCATGTGCAGATTGAGCGGCTGCGCGAAGTGCGTGTCGATGAAGCGCAGCGCGCAGCACACGGCGCGCGATACGGGACGCGATACGGCGCGCGACTCGGGGCGCGACTCGGGACGAGACCCGTGACGAGACTCCGGGCGTGCCCCAGGGCGCGCCGCCGCGCACGCCGCAGCGGGCGCGGCGGCGTCGATGCGATCCGGAACGTTCGCCATGCGCGCTCCGTCACGCCGCCGCGTGCGCGACCGTTGGCGGCGACACGAAGCGCGCGATCGAAAACGGCTCGATCGGGGTGCGCGTCGCGCCGCTGTCGATCAGTTCGGCCATCGTATCGCCGACGCCCGGCCCGAGCTGGAAGCCATGCCCGCAAAAGCCGAATGCGTAATAGAGGCCGTCGACCTTCGCGCTGCGTCCCATGATCGGGCGATCGTCGGGCATGTAGCCTTCCACGCCGCTCCACACGCGGATGATGTTCAGCCGCGCGAGCGCGGGCGCGACGCGCGCGAGCTGGCGAAACTGCAGCAGCGTGCTTTCCGGCAGCACCTTCGCGCGGCGCTCGTCGAGATACGCGCTCGCGCGCGCGCAGCCGCCGATCACGATGTTGCCGCGCTCCACCTGCCGGAAGTACACGACTTCCTCGATGTGCGGCGACGATACGCCGACCACCGGCCGGATCGCGTACGGCACGGGCTCGGTGACGGCCATCTGCGGGCCGTTCACCTCGATCGGCACCGCTTCGCCGAACTGCGCGCTCAACTGGCTGCCCCACGCGCCCGCGGTCACGAGCAGATTCGGCGCGCAGAACACGCGGCCGTCGGCGGTGCTCGCGCGGAACGTGTCGCCGTCCTTCTCGACGGTCACGATCGCGGTGTTCTCCTCGATCCTCGCGCCCGCGCGCGCCGCCGCGCGGCCGAACGCCGGCGCCGCGAGCCGCGGGTTCGCATGGCCGTCCATCTCCGAATGCGACGCGCTCAGGATCTCGGGGCCGAGAAACGGAAACTTCGCGCGCATCGCCGCGCCCCGGTACAGATCGAGCTTCAGCCCGTAATGGCTCGCTTCCTTCGCGTAGGCCTCGAACGTGTCGTCCTGCTCCTGCCGGTAGCACACGCGAATGTGCCCGGTCTGCAGGAACTCCGCGCTGTGTCCGATCAACTCGGGCAGCCGCCCCCAGATCTCGCGCGACCGGTTCGCGAGCGGCAGTTGCGGCAGGTAGCGGCCCTGCCGGCGCACGTTGCCGAAGTTCGTGCCGCTCGCCTGCTGTCCGATCAGCGCGCGTTCGATCAGGATCACCGAACGTCCGCGCCGGCGCAGGAAGAACGCGGCCGCCGCGCCCATGAAGCCGCCGCCGACGATCACCACATCCGCATCGGCCCGCATCACGATTCCTCCACTGTTTCGTCCGTCGCGCGGGTGCGCGGCGTGTCCTCGCTCGCGCGCGTGGCGATCGCGAGCGGCTTGACGGGCGCCTGCCCGCGCAACCGGCCGACCGCCTCGAGCGGCAGCTTCGTCGCGTCCGCGATCACCTCGGCCGCCGCGTGGCCGCAATAACGCCCCTGGCAGCGCCCCATGCCGACGCGGCTGAACGCCTTCGCGCGATTCGCCTCGCACGCGCCCTCGTCGCGGATCACGCGGCGCAGCTCGCCCGCGCTGATGCCCTCGCAGCGGCACACGATCGTATCGTCGGACAGTTGCGCAGCCTGCCGCGCGGGCCACGGAAACGCTTGCGCGAGGCCCGCGCGAAAGCGGTCCATCTTCGCGAGCGTGCGTTGCAGCGCGGCGATCCGGCGTTCGTCGACCGCACGCCCGAGGTCCTTCAACGCGGCGAGCGCGGCGAGCTCGCCCGCCGCCTCCGCGCCGTCCGCGCCGAGAATGCGCGCGCCGTCGCCCGCCAGATAGACGCGCTCGACGGTCGCCCGCCCCATGTCGTCGCGCTGCGGCAGCCACTGGCGCGTGCCGGCGTCGAAGCGGAACGCGCACCCCGCGAGATCGGCCAATTGCGTCTCGGGCCGCAGGTGATAGCCAAGCGCGACCGCATCGCAGCCGATGCGGCGGGCTTCGCCGCGCGCATCGCGATAGCTCACGCCCGTCACGCCGCACGCGTCGCCGCCGTGGATTTCGACGGGCGTCACGCCGGTTTCGATCGTCACGCCGCGCTCCTTGAGCGACGCGACGAGCCGCGCTCCCTTGAACAGCGCGTCGGGCCGCGCGAGCAGCTTCGGCAGCGCGCGCAGCCGGTTGCGCGCGGGCGACGTGTCGAGCACCGCCGCGACGTTCGCCCCCGCCTGCACGTACTGGCTCGCGACCAGATACAACAGCGGCCCCGTGCCCATGAACACGACTTCCGAGCCGATCGCGCACGCCTGCGCCTTCAGCGCGATCTGCGACGCGCCCAGGCTGTATGCGCCCGCGTATTGCCAGCCCTTCACGGGCATCAGCCGATCGGTCGCGCCGGGGCAGAGGATCAGCGCATCGTACGGATGGCGCGCCGAGCAACCCGCGCGCATCGTGTAGAGCGCGCCGCCCGACACGTTCCACGCGAGCGTGTCGGGCGAGTAGTCGACCATCGCGCGCAGCCGCTCGAACGTGCCGTGCAGATCGAGCGCGCGCCGCGCCTCGGTGCCGTACAGCTTCGCATACGGCCGCGAGAACTGTTCGGGCTGCCGACGATAGATCTGTCCGCCGTCGCGGCGCCCTTCGTCGATCACGAGCGCTCGCACGCCCGCCTCCGCCAGCGCCGCCGCGCAGCGCACGCCCGCCGGCCCCGCGCCGACGACGATCACGCGAGGTTCGGCCATTGCGCCTCCGGCTGTCGCGTGACGACGTCGAGCGACGCGTCGACGAGCGTCGTGCACGCGCGCACGCGCCCGCCGTCGGCCGTCCATACCCAGCAGTCCTGACAAGCGCCCATCAGGCAGAAGCCCGCGCGCGCCTCGGGGCCGAATTCCGATTGCCGGACATGGCCCGTGTGGCAAAGCATCGCCACGAGCAGCGTGTCGCCTTCGAGCGCGTCGACCGCCCGCCCGTCGACGCGAAACGTCACGGTTGCGCGTTCGGTTTCGGCCAGCCGAACGAATCGCGATTTCATGGGTGCCCTCCAGTCGCTCCGCGTGAACGAAGCGCATCGTGATCGGAAGCGGCGCGGCGCGCGCCGGGCGTCGTCGGCTTCAATGCAGGATGTCCTGCAGGCGATAGTACGCACCGACGAACGGCAGGAACCACGCGTGCCCGAAGTGGCCCGGCATCGCCGGCCAGTCGAGCTCGCGCCACGGGTTGCTCGCGGCCGCGCCGTACAGCACGTCCGCCATCACGCGGCCCATGTGCACCGACATCTGCACGCCGTGGCCGCTGTAGCCCATCGAGTAGTACAGCCCTTCGTGCTGGCCCGCGCGCGGCAGGCGGTCGGCCGTGATGTCGACGAGGCCGCCCCAGCAATAGTCGAGCCGCACGTTCGCGAGCTCCGGAAAATACGCGGCCATCCCCGCTCGCAGGATGTCGCCGCTCTTCGCGTCGGAGTGCGGATTCGACAGCGCGAAGCGCGCGCGGCCGCCGAACAGCAGGCGATCGTCGGGCGTCACGCGAAAGTAGTTGCCGATGTGGCGCGTCGTCACGTACGCGCGCCGGTTCGGAAACAGGCGATCGAGCTGCGCCTTCGGCAGCGGCTCGGTGACGACGATGAAGCTGCCGACGGGCGCGATGCGGCGGCGGAACCACTGGAACGGGCCGAGCTGCGACGCGCCCGTCGCGACCAGCACGCGATCCGCGCGAATCGTGCCGCGCGTGCTCGTGATCTCATGGCGCTCGCCGTCGAGGCGCTTCAACTGCGTGACGGCCGCGTGCTCGTAGACGCGCGCGCCGCGCGCGACGGCCGCGCGCGCGAGCCCGACGCCGAACTTGCCCATGTGCATCTGCGCGCCGGTACGTTGCAGCAGGCCGCCGTAGAAGCGGTCCGAGCCGACTTCGTCGCGCATGTGCGCGGGTTCGATCAGCTCGACGTCCGGATCGACGTCGCGGCGCAGCAGCTCGAAAGTCTTCGCGAGCCCGGCGAAATGCTGCGGCTTCGCCGCGAGCTTCAGCTTGCCGGTGCGCAGGAAGTCGCAGTCGATCGCATGCTCGGCGACGATCGAATCGACGGTCGCGACGGCACTCGCATAAGCGCGATAGAACGCCTGCGCGCGCGGCGCGCCGACGCGCGCGGCGAGCGCCGCGTAATCCTGCGCGAGCCCGGTGTTGCACTGGCCGCCGTTGCGCCCGGACGCCTCGGCCGCGATCTGCCCCGCTTCGAGCACGACCGCCTGCACGCCGCGCTTCGCGAGTTCGAGCGCGGCCGACAGCCCGGTGAAGCCGCCGCCGATCACGACGACGTCCGCGCGCCCTTCGACGGGCGCCTCGCAGCCTTCGCAAAATTCCGGGCGCGTATCCAGCCAGTACGATTCGAATTTCATCGGTTCCTTCACACGATTGACCCACGCAGGCGAGCCGGCGTCGCGCGACGCCGGCTCGCGCCGATCACAGCCCGACGACGCCCGCGAGGCCGCCGATGTCCTTGATCTCGGTGTAGCCGTAGAACGGCGTTGACGGCTCATGGCCGCGCGCGACGAACACCTTGTTCCGGATGCCGATGTCGTGCGCGGACATCAGGTCGTAGCGCAGGCTCGACGACACGTGCAGGATGTCCTCCGGGCCGCAGCCGAGGTTGTCGAGCAGATATTCGAACGCCTGCAGCCGCGGCTTGTACGCCTGCGCCATCTGCGCGGTGTACACGCGATGGAACGGCGCGCCGAGCTTGTCGACGTTGCGCTGGATCTGATCGTTCGACGCATTCGACAGGATCACGAGCGGAATCTCCTTGGCGACCTTCGCGAGCCCTTCCGGCACGTCCGGATGCGGGCCCCAGGTCGGCACCGCGTCGTAGAACTTCTGCGCCTCGGCGTCGTCGTACGCGATGTGCCAGCGCTTGCAGGTGCGGCGGACCGCGTTCTTCACGACGTCCTGATAGGGCTTCCATGCGCCGAGCACTTCGTCGAGCCGGTACGCGGCGAAGTCCTTGACGAACTGCTCCATGTTCTCGGCGCTCACGCGATCGGCGAACAGCTCGCGCGCGAGGTCGCCCATCCGGAAGCGCGTGAGCGTGCCGTAGCAGTCGAACGTGATGTATTTGGGCTTGAATCGGGTCATGTCCTTGTCCTGTAGCTTGTCCAGTAATCAGCAAAACCAGGCCCGTGCGACGGGACCATTCGAAACTCGGAAACCGCGCGGCGGCGGGTGCGCGACGCATGCCCGCCGTCCGCCTTCGCGAAGCCGCGGCGCACCGCGATCACGCCGCCGGTCACGCCTGTTGCCAATCATTTAATCACCTTCAAAAAGCCGAGTTGCCTTGTATTGGCGCTCGCGCGGCACAGAATCCACCGTTTTTTCCGATCCGCGCAGCACACTATGCGGCGCGGATTTCGGCGCGGCGGCGCGGTGTTTTTCGGCCGCTGTCCGGGCGCTGCCCGGATGCTGTCCGAAAGCCGTCCGGCCGACGCCCGGCAGCTTTTCCGCCAGCGTCGAACGCTTCGCGATCGCGCAAGCGCGAGCGCAAGCGCACGCTCGCGCGATCGATCGGCGCATCGAACCGACACGTACCCGACGATGCACGCCGCGCATCCGCTGCCGCTGCCGCTGCCGCATCAGACGTTCTCGCCGAAATCGATCAGCACGCTCTTCACGCGCAGGTTCGCTTCGTAGGCGTGACGGCCGAGATCCTTGCCGATCCCCGAGCTCTTGTAGCCGCCCGTCGGAATCGCGAAATCCGCGGTGCGCCCGTAGCGGTTGATCCACACGGTGCCCGCCTCGATCGCGCGCATCATCCGCAGCGCGCGGCTCAGATCGGCCGTGTGCACGCCCGCCGCGAGCCCGTACCGGTCGTGCGCGGCGAGCGCGAGCGCCTCGTCGTCGTCGTCGAACGCCTGCACGGTCAGCACCGGCCCGAAGATTTCCTCGCGCACCGCCTCCGCCTGCGGCGTCACGCCGGTAAGGATCGTCGGCGCGTAGAACGCGCCGTCGCCCGCCAGCTCGATCCGCGCGCCGCCCGCGGCCGCGTGTGCGCCGCCGTCGAGCGTGCGCCGCACGATGCCGTCGATCCGCTGAAGCTGCGGCGCGGAGATGATCGGCGGCAGCGTCGTGCCGCGCGCCCACGTCGCGCCGGGGCGCAGCTCGGCGAACGCGGCCGCCACCGCGTCGACGAAGCGCGCCTGAACCTTGCGCTCGACGATCAGCCGCGAGCCCGCGACGCACACCTGCCCGGCGTTGCCCGCGATCGCCGCCGCGACGCGCCGCGCGACGCGCTCGAGATTCGGCGCGTCGGCGAACACGAGCTGCGGGCTCTTGCCGCCCAGCTCCAGCGTCACGGGCTTGGTGCCGTGCTGCGCGCACGCGGCCATGATCGCGGCGCCCGTCTGGCTCGAGCCCGTGAACGTCACTTTGGACACCTTCGGATGCCGGCACAGCGCATCGCCCGTCGTGCGGCCGTCGCCGTGCACGACGTTGAAGACGCCGGGCGGCACGCCCGCCTCGATCGCGAGCTCCGCGAGCCGCACCGACGAGAACGGCGTGAGCTCCGACGGCTTCAGCACGACCGCGTTGCCGGCGGCGAGCGCCGGCGCGATCTTCCACGACGCCATCACGAGCGGAAAATTCCACGGTGCGATCGCGGCGACGACGCCGTACGGCTCGGTGATCGTCATCCCGAGATGGTCGGCGCGCGTCGCCGCGACTTCGCCGCCGACGCGGTCCGCGCACTCGGCGAAGAAGCGAATGCCTTCGGCCGTGAACGGCACGTCCCAGCGCGCGGCGTCGGCGATCGGGCGCGTCGAGCCGACCGCTTCGAGCGGCGCGAGCGTCGCGACGTCGGCCTCGATCAGCTCGGCCCAGCGGCGCATCGCGCGGGCGCGTTCGCGCGGCGCGCGGCGCGCCCAGTCGCTCGTCCTGAACGCAAGCCACGCATCGTCCACCGCCCGGTCGACGAGCGACGCGTCCGCCGCCGGCAGCGCCGCGTAGGCGACGCCGTCCGACGGCCGCTTCACGTCGATGACGCCCGGGCCGTCGACATGCCGGCCGCCGATGAAGTGCGCGCTGCGGACCGCGACGCGCGCGGGATCGAAACTGTCCATCGTGTGTGTTCCTGAAACATGGAGAAAAAACGGCGCGACGCGCGCGGCGGCAGCGCTCGCGATGCGCGGCGACGACGGCGCATGCTCGCGCCGCGGGCGACGCCGTCGATGCCCGCGACGCCGGCCATGCGCGCAACGCGGCCGCCTCTTGCGGCACAAACCGAAACCGCGCCGCAAGAGACGCGTCGCGCGAGGCCCCGCGACGCCGTCAGCGCCGCTCGCATCGTGTGCATTCGTCGGGCGGCGCCGCGCATCGCGCTGCGCCGGCCGCACCCGTGGCGGATGCGCGCGGCGCGGCCCGGCGAACGACGCATCGACGAGTTCGCCGCCCCTGTCCGCGCGGCCGCCCGGATCGTCCGCGACGTACGCATCGGGCGCAGCGTTCGCACGACGCCGCGCATCGCGTCACGCCGCCTGCGTCAATTGCGGATACGCGCGGCACAGCTCGGCGAACAGCGCATCGACGAGTTCGCCGCCGCCGCCCGCGCAACCGGCCCGGTCGGCTGCGATGCGCGCATCGAGCGCGTCGAACAGCCGATGCTTGATGAAGTGGCGCCATTGCACCGGCACGCCGGCGAGGATGCGCGTAAGCGCCGCGTAGCGCGCGACCGTCCACTTCGCCTCGAACGCGTCGCGGTACGCGCCGAACGCGAACGCCGGCGCGGCGCCGCCCGCTAGCCGCGCACGCGCCGCTTCGCGCAGCGCGGCCGTTCCTTCGACGTCGATCTCGTCGCCGTCGAGCGCGACGCCGTACACGTCGCGCGCAACGTCGGCGCTCACGTAGCCGCGCAGCACGTCGTCGCGCACCTTCGCCGGCTCGCGCTCGATCGGCCGGCCGTAGCCGCCCGCGCCCGCGCCGACGAGCCGGATCACGTCGCCCGGCGCGCAGACGACGAGATCGTTGTTGTCGAGCGCCTCTTCGCGCGGCGTGCCCGGATTGCGCGTGAAGCGCGCGTTGCCGCCCGGCCGCCCTCCGTGCAGCCCCCACGACGCGAAGCGCGTGCGATCGCGATTGCGCGCGGTCACGAGCGTGTTCGGCGCGAACACCTGGAACTCCATCACGAGCCCCTGCCCGCCGCGATGCCGCCCCGCACCGCCCGAGCCCGGCGCGACGCCGTAGCGCGTGATCCGGATCGGCACTTCCGTCTCGTTGATCTCGACCGGCGTGTTGCGCAGGAACGCGTTGTTCGCGCCGGAGCCGTCCTCGCCGTCGTCGGCGGCGCTGCCGCCCGCGCCGCCGCCGATCGGCCCGATCGACGCCATCACCGTCTGCCCTTCGCGGTTCATCGTCTTCACGCTGAGAATCGACAGCCCGCCCGCCGGGCACGCGGCGAGGCGCTCGGGCACCGCGCGCGCGAACGCGCCGAAGGTCAGCAGATGCAGCAGCTTGCACGTGAGGCTGCGCATGCCGACCGCGGCGGGCGGCACCGCGTTGACGACCGAGCCTTCGGGCAGCACGCAGCGCGCGACGCGCAGCATCCCGGTGTTCAGCAGGATGTCGGGATCGAGCGTATAGAGCACGTACACGAGGCCGACGAGCGCGAGCGCATGCCGCTCGTGTCCGCCCGTCGGCATGTTCAGCGACGATTGCAGTTGCGGATCGCTGCCCGAGTAGTCCATCTCGACCTCGCCGCCGCGAATGCGCGCGGTCAGCGCGACGCGCATCGGCTTGCCGTTCGCCGAATCCTCGTCCGCGTATTCGGCGAACGAGTAGTCGCCGTCGGGAATGCCGCGCAGGATCGTGCGCGCCTGCTCCTCCGAATAGTCGAGGAGCGCGCGCATCCCAGCCTTGAAGCCGTCGATGCCGAAGCGCTCGACGATCTCCAGCACGCGCCGCTCGCCGGTGTGCAGCGACGCGAGCTGCGCGAGCAGATCGCCGACGTTCTGCTCGGGCGCGCGCACGTTCGTCGCCATGATCCGCACGAGCGCGTCGTCGACGACGCCCGCGCGCACGATCTTGCAAGGCGGAAAGCGCACGCCTTCCTGCTGGATCTCGGTCAGCGTGCGCGACAGCGACGCCGGCACCGCGCCGCCCATGTCGGTGTTGTGGATGTGCCCGCCGACGAAGCAGACGATCTCGTCCGCGTAAAACACCGGCTTCCAGATCACGATGTCGGGCGTGTGGGTCGCGACGAAGCCGCTGTACGCGTCGTTCGTCATGCAGACGTCGCCCGGCGCGTAGCTGTCGATCATCCGGATCACCGAGCCGTAGTCGAGCCCGACGTACCACGTCGCGCCGAGCGTCTTCGGCGACGCGAACGTGAGCCCGTCCGGCGTCATGATCGCGCACGAAAAATCTTCGGTTTCCTTCACGAACGTCGAATGCGCGGTTCGCACGAGCGTGTACGCCATGCTTTCCGCCGCCGCGACGCAATAGTTCGCGAAGATCTGCAGCACCGATTTGTCGAATTGCATTGCGTTCTCCGGATCAGTTCGCGCGCGAGAGGATCAGCTGGCCGAGCGCGTCGACGCGGCCGCGGTAGCCCGGCAGCACCGTCGTCGTGCAGTCGTCCTGCGCGATCACGGCCGGGCCGTCGAAGCGCTGGCCCGCCTTCAGGTCGCGGCGCAGGTAGAGCGCCGCGTCGTGGAACGCGCCGTTCATGAACACGCGGATCGTGCTCACGGGCGCGGGCGGCGCGTCGCTCGCGTCGACGGCCTTCAGCGCGGGCTTCGGCGTCGCGGCCGAGATCACGAGCCGCAGCGCGACCACCTGCACGCGCGCGCCCGGATCGCCGTGGCCGTACAGGCGCGCGTGCTCGCGATGAAACGCGTCGCGCAGCGGCGCGGGATCGCCGCCGTGCAGCCAGTCGAGCTCGAGCGGCGTGTCGATCTCGAACGACTGGCCCTTGTAGCGCATGTCCGCCGACACCGCGATTCGCGCGTCGCGATCGTCGCCGATCTGATCGGCGATCCACGCGCGCGCCGCGCGTTCGAGCGCGCGCGCGTCGTCGGAAAGGCGCGCGAGCGACGCCGCGTCGAGATCGTAGTAAGCGGTCTTCACGAAATCGTTGCGCGTATCGGCGATCAGGCCGCCCAGCGCGCTCAGCACGCCCGGCGCGATCGGCACGACGATCTCGTCGATGCCGATCGCGCGCGCGAAATGGCACGCGAGCATCGGCCCCGCGCCGCCGAACGGCAGCAGCGCGAACGCGCGCGGATCGATCCCGAAGCGCGACACGATCCGGCTCACGCCCGCGTACATCCCCGACACCGCGACGTCGACGATCGCCTCGGCGGTACGGTATGCATCCGCGCCGAGCCGCTCAGCGAGCGCGTCGATCGCGCGATGCGCGGCCGCTCGGTCGACCTTCACCGAGTCGTAGCCGAGGCTCGCGTTGCCGATCACGCCGAGCACGACGAACGCGTCGGTGATCGTCGCGCGCGTGCCGCCGCGCCCGTAGCAGACGGGCCCCGGATTCGAGCCCGCGCTGTCCGGGCCCACCTTCAGCACGCCGAAATCGTCGACCCACGCGATCGAGCCGCCGCCGTCGCCGATCGACGACACGGACACCGAAGGAATGTGGATCTGGAAATCGCCGATGTATTCGCCGCTCGCGTACTGCGGCTCGCCGTCGACGATCAGCGCGACGTCGGCGGTCGTGCCGCCGATGTCGAGGCTCATGCAGCGCGCGAGGCCGCTCTGCCTCGCGACGTACGCGGCGCCGATCACGCCGGACGCGGTGCCGGACAGGATCATCTGCACGCAGTTGGTCTTGCCCGCTTCGGCGCTCATCACGCCGCCGTTGGATTTCGTGACCTTCATGTCGCACGCCACGCCCGTCTGCGCGAGCGCGCGCTGCAGCGAGCCGAGATAATGCGACACCTTCGGCTGCACGTAGCCGCCGATCACGGCGGTCGACGTGCGCTCGTATTCGCGGATGATCGGCCACACGTCCGACGAGCACGACACGAAGAAGCCCGGCATCTCGCGCTCGACGATCGCCTTCACCGCGTGCTCGTGCGCCGGATTGCGATACGCATGGAGCAGCGCGATCACCACGCCTTCGCACTTCGCGCGCCGCAGCCGCGCGATCGCGTCGAGCACGCTCGCCTCGTCGACGGGCGTCTCGACGCCGCCGTCGGCCGCGAGCCGCTCGATCACGCCGAACACGCGCTCGCGCGGCACGAGCGGCGCGGGGCGCTTCGACAGCAGGTTGTACATGTCGGGGCCCTTCAGCCGCGCGAGGTCGAGCACGTCCTCGAAATGGCGCGTCGTCACGAGCCCGAGCCGCAGGCCCTTGCGCTGCACGACCGCGTTCACGCCGACCGTCGTGCCGTGCGTGAAGTACGCGACGTCGCGCGGCGCGATCCCGTAGCGCTCGCCGAGCGCCTCCATTCCGCGCAGCACTTCGCTGCCGGGGCTGTCCGGCCGCGAAAACACCTTCAGCGTCTTCAATTCGCCCGTCGCGTCGTCGAGCACCGCGAAATCGGCGAATGAGCCGCCGATGTCCACCCCGATTCGGATTCCCACGAAGATTCCTCGTTCATTGATGCCCGGCGGACGCGGCCCGCCGAACGACCGGAAAGACCATCCGAAGCCGCGCTTCGGGACGCGCGGCCGCGCGCCGGCGAGCGCCGCGCCGCTTGCGCCGCCCGCTTCACGCGCGCTCCGCGCCCGCGAGCGCCGCCGCCGCGGGCAGCGCCTGGAACTGGATCAGGTCGGCCTCGCTGCGATGGCAGAGCACCTGCGCGCCGTTGTCGAGCGTGCGCATCGACGGCGTCGCCCGGTTGCACACGCCGTCGATGCGCGCCGCGCAGCGCGGCAGGAACGCGCACAGCTCGGGGTTGTCGGCCGGCGGGCCGATCGGCGCGAGCGGGCGGCGGCAGCGCTCGGTCGCGTCGTCGAGCCAGCCCGCGCGCAGCTCGGGCGCGGACGACACGAGCAGATGCGAATACGGATGGAACGGCGGCGCGCACAGCGCGTCGCGGCTGCCCGTCTCGACGCGCCGGCCCGCGTACAGCACGACGATGTCGTCGCTGATCGCGCGCACCTTCGCGATGTCGTGCGTGATGAACAGATACGACACGCCGAGCTTGCGTTGCAGGTCGCGCAGCAGCTCCATGATCGCCGCGCCGACCACCGTGTCGAGCGCGGACGTCACTTCGTCGCAGAGGATCAGATCCGGCTCGGCCGCGAGCGCGCGCGCGAGGTTCACGCGCTGCTTCTGTCCGCCGGACAGCTCGACCGTGCGGCGCGCGGCGATCGACGCCGGCAGCCGCACGAGCTCGAGCAGCTCGGCGACGCGCCGCCGCGCGCGCTCGCCCTTCATCCCGTGATAGAACGCGAGCGGCCGCGCGAGCGTGCGCTCGACCGTGTGCGCCGGATTGAGCGCGGTGTCCGCGTTCTGGAACACGATCTGGATGCGCCGGTACTGCTCCTTCGTGCGGCGGCCCAGATCGCCCGGCAGCGGCGCGCCGTCGAGCAGCAGCTGGCCGCCCGCGGCCGGCACGAGGCCCGCGATCACCTTCGCGAGCGTCGTCTTGCCCGAGCCCGATTCGCCGATCACGCCGACGGTTTGTCCGCGGCCGATCGACAGCTCGACGTCGTCGAGAATCGTCTTCGCGGGCCGGCCCTTCGCGTCCTTGCGGCCGTAGCCGGCCGTCACGCGCCGCACTTCGAGGAGCGGCCGCGCGGCGGCCCGCGCCGTCGCGCCCGAGGCCGCGCGCGCGAAATCGCTCGGCGTGACCGCGGCGATCAGGCTCTGCGTGTACGGATGCGCCGGCGCGTGCAGAATCTGCTCGGTGTCGCCGATCTCGCGGATGCGGCCGTCGCTCAGCACGACGATCCGGTCCGCCATCTGCGCGACCACTGCGAGATCGTGCGACACGTACACGGCCGTCATCCCGCACTGCCGGATCACGCGCTTGAATGCCTGCAGCACGTCGATCTGCGTGGTCACGTCGAGCGCGGTGGTCGGCTCGTCGAGGATCACGAGCTCCGGATCGGTGATGAGCGCCATCGCGGCCATCAGCCGCTGAAGCTGCCCGCCCGACACCTGGTGCGGGTAGCGCGCGCCGATCTTCTCCGGCTCGGGCAGCGCGAGCGCGCGGAACAGTTCGACCGCCTTCGCCTCGGCCGCGCGCCGCGTCAGCGTCTTGTGGATCAGCGCGCTCTCGATCACCTGATCGAGGATCGTGCGCACCGGATTGAACGCGGCGGCCGCGCTCTGCGCGATGTACGCGACCTTGCGGCCGCGCAGCGACGCGAGCGCCGGGTCGGACAGCGCGCGCACGTCGGCGTCGCCGACGCGGATCGCGCCGCCCGCGATCCGGCAGCCGCTGCGCGCGTGGCCCATCAGCGACAGCGCGATCGTCGTCTTGCCGGAGCCCGATTCGCCGATCAGCGCGAGCACTTCGCCGCGCCGCACGTCGAAGTCGACGCCGTGCACGATCGTCGTGACGGGCTCGCCCGGGCGGCCGCCGACGACGCGCAGCCCGCGCACCTCGACGAGGTTTTCGCGATTCGCGTTCATTCAGTGTTCTCCTGCGGCGAGCGCCGCGTCGCTGCGGCGGCCGCGGTGCGGCAGGCCGTCGATCAGCAGGTTCACGCCGACCGTGACGATCGCGATCGCGAGCGCCGGCATGATGACGACGGGCGAGCCGTCGCCGAGCCCGGCGATGTTCTCGCGCACGAGCGAGCCGAGGTCCGCGTACGGCGGCTGCACGCCGAGGCCGAGAAAGCTCAGGCCGCTCAGGAGCAGCACGACGAACGTGAAGCGCAGGCCGGTGTCGGCGAGCATCGGGTGGATCATGTTCGGCAGCATCTCGACGCACGCGATGTAGACCGGGCTCTCGCCGCGCGCGCGCGCGACCTGCACGTATTCGTATGTGCTGATGTTGAGCGCGAGCGAGCGCGCGATCCGGTACGAGCCCGGCATGTAGCTGATCGCGGCCGTGACGATCAAAAGCGGCAGCGACGAGCCGAACACCGCGACCAGCATCAGCGCGAACATCTTCGACGGGATCGACGTGATCGCGTCGAGCAGGCGGCTCATCGTTTCGTCGACCGCGCGGCCCGCGACCGTCGCGAGCAGGCCGAGCGACGTGCCGGTGATCGCGGCGAGAAGCGCCGCCGCGAGCGCGAGCAGCACCGTCAGGCGCGTGCCGTAGATGATGCGGCTCAGCATGTCGCGGCCGAGGTAGTCGGAGCCGAGCGGCAGCTTCGCGCTGAACGCGGCGAACACGTCGGCCGACACGATCGAGCCGACCGAGTGCGGCGCGAGCCACGGCGCGAACACCGCGACGAACAGCGCGACGCTCACCATCGCGAGGCCCGCCCAGCCGCCCTTGGACAGCCGCAGCCGCGCGGCGAGCGGCTTGCGCGCGGCGCGCGGGGCGGGCGCGCCGGGCGGCGAGCCGCCGTTCCACGCCGGCTCGCGGCCGTCGGCGGGCGTGGCGCTGCTGCGTTGAATCAGATCGGCGTGGTTCATGGGCCGCGTCTCCGTCGAAAGAGGTTCGGGGGTCGTCATGTCCGCAGCTTCGGATTCGAGACGATCGAGCACAGGTCGGCGAGCAGCACGAGCGCCAGATAGCCGGAGCAGAAGATCATCGTGCACGCCTGGACGAGCGGGAAATCGCGGTTCGACACCGCGTCGACCATCAGGCTCGCGAGGCCCGGGTAGTTGAAGATCGTCTCGACGACGATCACGCCGCCGAGCAGATACGACAGGCTCAGCGCAACCGCATTCGCGATCGGGCCGATCGCGTTCGGCAGCGCGTGGCGCAGCACGACGCGCGCGGGGCTCGCGCCCTTGAGCATCGCCATCTCGACGTACGACGCGCCGAGCTGCTCGATCACCGCCGCGCGCGTCATCCGCGCCATCTGCGCGATCACGACCGCGCACAGCGTGAGCACCGGCATCGCATACGCGCGCAGGAAGTGATCGACGCTGTCGATCTCGCCGCCGTACGACAGCGCGGACAGCCAGTGCAGCTTGACCGCGAGCACGAGCACCGCGACCGTCGCGATCAGGAACTCGGGCGTCGCGACGAGCGACAGCGTGCCGAGGCTCACGATCCGGTCGATCACGGTCTCGCGTTTCACCGCCGCGAGAATGCCGAGCACGAGCGCGACCGGCACCGACACCGCCGTCGTGATCGCGGCGAGCGTCAGCGATTTCGGCAGCCGCCCGTCGATCATCTCGGCGACCGGCAGCCCGCTCGACAGCGACTTGCCGAAATCGCCGTGCAGCACCTGCGCGAGCCAGTGGCCGTAGCGCAGATGAACCGGCTGATCGAGGCCGAACTGCTGGCGCAGCGCGGCGACCGTCTCCGGCGTCGCCGACTGCCCGAGCGCCGCTTGCGCGGCGTCGCCCGGCAGCAGGTTCGTGATCGCGAAGATGATCACCGACACGATCAGCAGCGTGAGCGCCGTCAGCGCGATCCGCTTGCCGATCAATTCGACTATGGTCTGGTTCATGCTCGAAGCCTCTTCGATATGCGGCGAGCCGGGCCCGGGAGCGACGCGCGCCCGGCGATGCCGGCTCCATCACGTGCGCATCACGCGCGCGTCACGCTTCCCACCAGACATGCTCGGCGAACTGGAAGCCCATCAGCGCGCCCGTCGGGATCGAGCCGAGCCCCTTCAGGCGCTTGTCGTGCGCATCGAGCAGGCTGATGAAGGCCGGAATGCCGATCCCGCCCTGCTCCGATACGAGCGCCTGCATCTCGCCGTACATCTGCTTGCGCTTCGCCTCGTCGGTTTCCGAGCGCGCGGCGAGCAGCAACTGGTCGAACTTCGGGTTCTTCCAGCCCGACTCGTTCCACGTCGCATCCGACTTGAAGAACTGCGTGAACAGCACGTCGGCGCTCGAGCGCGGGTTGATGCTGCCGAAGCCGATCGGATGCTTCATCCAGTGGTTCGACCAGTAGCCGTCGGCGGGCACGCGGTTCACCGTCAGGTTCACGCCGATCTTCGCGGCCGTCTGCTGCAGCAGCACCGCCATCTCGACCGAGCCGTTCGCGTCGGTCGTCGCGTAGATCGGCGGCAGCGTCGTGCCGATCGCGCCCGCCTTCTGGAAATGGAACTTCGCGCGGTCGAGATCGAACGGCCGCTGCGCCAGCGACGCGTTGAAGTAGCGATGCCCGGGCGGAATCGGCTGATCGTTCGCGATCACCGAATAGCCGCGGAACACGGCCGAGCGGATCTGCTCGCGGTCGAACAGGTACTTCATCCCGTTGACGAAATCCATGTTGCCCGTCATCGCGTTGTCGCGGCGCAGGATCAAGTCCGTGTAGAGGCCCGACTTCGTCTCCTTCACCACGAAGCCCGCCGTCGACGCAACCCGCTGCGTCGAGCGCGGATCGACGCCGTTGATGAGCTGCACATCGCCCGACAGCAGCGCGTTCACGCGCGCGGCCGCGTCGCCGATGCCGATCAGCTCGATCTGGTCGAGATACGGCGCGCCCGATTTCCAGTAGCCGTCGTTGCGCACGCCGACGGTCGACACGCCCGGCTTGAACGATTTCAGCTTGTACGGGCCCGTGCCGATCGCCTGCGAGAAATCGGTCGTGCCGTCCTTCACGATCACGAACTGCGGCGTCGCGAGGATCACCGGCAGGTCGGCGTTCGCGTTGTCGAGCGTGAGCGTGACCTCGTTCGGGCCCGTCGCCTTGACGTCGGCGAACTGGTCGGCGAGCGACTTCACCTTCGACGCGGTCGCCGCGTTCTTGTGGCGCGTCAGCGAATAGACGACGTCGGCGGGCGCGAGCGGCTTGCCGTCGTGGAACGTCACGCCGCGGCGCAGCTTGACGACCCAGGTCTTCGCATCCTTCGTCTGCACCGATTCGGCGATGTTCGGCTGCGGCGTGAGGCTCTCGTCGAGCTGCGTCAAGCCGCTGTAGAACAGGAAGCAGCGGATGTAGTCCGCGCCCGTCGAGCCCTTCGCCGGATCGAGCGTGTCGGCGGTCGAGCTCGCGTCGTACGCGACGCGGATCTTGCCGCCGCGCTTGGGCGCCGGAGCGGCGAACGCGGATCGCGCGCCGGCCAGCAGCCCGCCCGCCGCGCCCGTCGCCAACACGCCCCCCGCGGCCATCACGCGCATCATGTCGCGGCGCGTGAAGCCGCCATGCTTGATTTCGTCGCTCATCCGAACAGCTCCTAACAAGAAGGTTGATCCTGGGTGTCCAGCAGTTTTTTTGTTCCGACGTTTGGCCCGGGTCCGCCTGCTGGCGCCGGTTCCCGCGATGCGCGTTTCAAGACGATTTAAGCATCGAAAAAAATGCCGAATGTCGCGATTCGACGCGCCTCGACAACACGATTCGACCGTTTTGGGTGGTCCGCGCAGCACGATTTGCTGCGCATCCGCGAAAACCCGCCGGCGAACGGCGTCCCGGCGGCGCGGTTTCGGCTCGTCACGTCCTGGTGGAAATCGTAATGGGGCGCGCATCGCGGCAATCGTCGACAAAAAAGCCGATTCGGCACAACCGCCGCGTTCTTGCGCGCCGGACCATGCGTTTCGCATCGATTCGCGCGCCCGGCGGCGAGCGCCGCGCAAACGGGAAGATCGTCCTAGGCGGGTGCCGCTTCGGTGTGCCAGTGGCCGAAGCATCGGGGCGAGCGAAGGCGCCGCCCGACGCCGCGCGTGCGGTGCGCGCCGCGTCGGCGCTCGGGCCTGCGCGCGGCGGCCGCGCGCTTCGCATTCGCCGATGGCGACGGCAGCGACGGCGACGGCGGCGGCAGCGGCGGCGGCTTCGACGGCACACGCGCGCGAGCTGCCGCGAACGGCTCGGCTTCGTTCGCGCCGCCGTTGCGTCGCGCCGCGCGTCGCGGCGAGAGCGGGCGCCGATGGCGCGCGCGGCTGCGTCGAACGCGTGCGACGCGAAGGCCCGATCCAACGCCGCTTCGCGCACGACAAATGCGCGCGTTAGCCGATCTCCGGCCCATTCGCGAGCGTGCGCGCGGCAATGCATCGAAAGGAGGAGAGGAGAAGCGAACGAAAGGTGACGAAAGCTGCGCAACCGCGGATGAACGAACGCGCGGCGGCGAGCGTGCGCAGCCGAATGCGCCGTGCAGGGCAATCGATGCGGCAGACGTGGCGTTTTCGCGAGCGGCGCGCGCGACACCGCCGACGCCACGCTGTTCGGCGGCCGCCGGCAGTGAACGGCGCGCGCCCTCTCGCGCGATCTCGCCCCTCCAGCACCGGCATGCGCCGCCGTCAGCGATACGTCCAGCGCCGATGCATCGCGAACGTCAACGGCGGCACGAGCGCGACGACGGCCGCGATGCTCCACGCGGACGCGACGCCGAGCGCCTGCACGCCGCGCGAGATCGCCATCGTCAGCATCAGGCCCGCGGCCGACACCGCAAGGAAGCGCACGACGTTGCGCCAGCGCAGCGGCGCCGAAAAGCTCCACAACGTGTTCAGCAGATACGACGCGCCCGTCGCGCAGACGAACGCGACCGCGTTCGCCTGCACCGCGGTCGCGGCGAACGCGCCCATCAGCGCGCCGGCGATCGCCGCGTGCAGCGCGGTGGACAGCGCGCCGGACACGCCGAAGCGCACGAGCCGCGCGCGCACGCCGATGTCGGTGACGGCGCTCATTGCGGCGCGCTGTGCTTCGTCAGGACCGCGAACAGCGACACGCCGAACGGCAGCGAATGCTTCGGCAGCCAGCCGCGTTCCGCGCGGAAGATGCGGTACAACGCGGAGTTGACCGCGCGCGGCCCGATCGCGTCGCCGCTCGAGCGCGCGCGATGCAGCAGCCGGTCGGTCATCCGCGCGGCGACGGCGACCGGAAACAGCAGCGTGTTGAAATACGAGCTTCGCACGATCTTGCAGCCGGCCGCCTGCGCGCAGCGCTCGAGCGCCGCGCGGTCGTAGCGGCGGTAGTGATGGAGAAACGTGTCGTGCGCGCTCCAGAGCCACTGATACGCGGGCACCGTGACGACGATCGCGCCGCCCGGCGCGAGATGGTCGCTCGCGCGGCGCAGCGCGGCCGCGTCGTCCTCGATGTGCTCGAGGCAATCGAAGAAGCAGATCAGATCGAAGCGCTGGTCGCCGAACGGCACGTCGTCCGGGCAGCGGCCCGCGCGAATGTCGAAGCGCCAGCCGGTTCGGCGGTTCGCGATCGAGCGCGCGGTGTCGTCCATCTCGAGCGCGCTCACCGCGCCGAATTCCTCCAGCATCTCGAGATTGCCGCCCGTGCCGGAGCCGATCTCGAGTATGCGGGCGCCCGCCGGCAACGCGAGCTTCGCGAGCAACGCATGCAGGATGTCGCGCCGTGCGCGGAACCACCAGTGCGTGGATTCGGTGGCGGCCATCTGCAGATAAGCTTCGGGTGACATGGCGTCCTCCTGTCCGTCAGCGGCTCGCGGCGCGGGCGCGCGGCATCGCGCGCCGCCGCGCGAAATCGATCCGCGCGCCGTGCGCGGCGCGCGTCGCGGCGCTGCCGACAGGCAGCGCGCTCACCTTGGTGCGCGCCTGATAGCGGCGGCGCACGAGGTAGATCGGCCGTTCCTTCGATTCGTAGTAGATGCGGCCGATGTACTCGCCGACCACGCCGATGCCGACAAGCTCGATCCCGCCGATGAACAGCATCACCGAGATCAGAGAAGCATAGCCCGGCACCGGATTGCCCATCCATAGCGTGCGCGCGACGATGAAGCCGCCGTACAGGAACGCGAGCGCGGCGATCCCGAGCCCGATGTAGGTCCAGCTGCGCAGCGGCACCGTGCTGAAGCTCGTGATTCCTTCGAGCGCGAAGTTCCAGAGCTTCCAGCCGGAGAACTTCGAATGCCCGGCGCAGCGCGCCTCGCGTTGATACTCGACGATCACGGTCCGATAGCCGACCCACGCGAACAGCCCCTTCATGAAGCGCCGGCGTTCGGGCAGGCTGCGCAGCGCGTTGACGACCTGCCGGTCCATCAGCCGGAAATCGCCGACGTTGACGGGCAGCTTCACTTCGGACAACGCATTGTGCACGCGGTAATAGAGCGCGGCCGCGGTGCGCTTCGCGAACGTGTCGCACGCGCGGTTGCTGCGCTTGGCCGCGACCACCTCGGCGCCGCCGCGCCAATGCTCGATCATCACCGGAATGAGGCTCGGCGGGTCCTGCAAGTCCGCGTCGATCGGTATCACGGCGTCGCCGTTCGATTCGTCGAGGCCGGCCGTCAGCGCGGCCTCCTTGCCGAAGTTGCGCGTCAGATCGATCACGCGCACCCGGGCGTCCTGCGCGCTCACGGCGACGAGCTGATCGAGCGTATCGTCGCGGCTGCCGTCGTTCACGCAGACGATCTCGAAGCGGATCGATTCGATCGCCTCCATCAACGGCACGACTTCCGCGAAGAACCGCGTGACCGCAGCGCCTTCGTTGTAGAACGGCACGACGAGCGAAATGAGCGGTGTGTTTATTTGATCCCGCATGGTGTTTCTCCCTGATCCCCGTGACGACCGCGGCCGGCCAGCGGCGGCGCCGCTCGCGTGTGCCGCGCGGCGGCGTCCGATGCGCCGCGCGCCGTCATGAAACGAACTGAATCGATCGCGTCCGCCGCGTCTTCGTCGCCGGGCAGACACGGTGCGCTGCGGCGCTCGTGCGCGATGCGGCTCACGATCGCCGCGAGCGCGCCCGCCGTCACGAGCGGCAGGAACTGGAACCGCAGCGGGCCGGCCGCGAAGAGTCCCGCGAGCGGCATCCACGCGAGCAACGCGAGCCCTTCGCGTTCGAGCGGACGCCAGCCGTCGGCGCGCGCGTGGCGCACGGCCCACGCGATCACGATCCCGTACCACGCGAGGTCGTAGTCGTACAGGTACGGGCTCACGAGCAGGCTCGCGCAGACGAGCGCGGCCGAGCGCAGCGCATGCGAGCACGCGCCGCGCCACGCATAGATCACCGCGGCGGCCGCGAACGCGATCGAGCACGCCTGCAACAGCTGCGCGGCGGCGGGCGACAGCCCCGCGAACGTCGCCAACGCGAAGAACGTCGGAATCCGCGCGAGCGGCGCCTGCCCGGCGCCGATCGTCTGCATCACGGACGCGGCCGCGTGCGCGAACGCCGTCCACGCGCCGAAGCCGAACGCGAGCGTGCCGAGCGCCAGGACGAGCGCGACCGTCACGGCCCATGCGCGCAATGCGCGCCATTGCGACGCGCACAGCAGCGCGAGCGGAAACAGCGGCGCGAGCTGCGGCTTGACGACGAGGAGCCCGAAGCAACAGCCGGCGAGCGCCGGGCGGCGGCGCAGCGCGACGAGGCCGAAGCCCGCGAGCGCGGCCGTCAGCAGGCTGTTCTGGCCGACGAGCGCAACGAAGAACGTGCCGGGGAACGCGAGCGCGCAGAGCGCCGCGAGGCGGCGCGGCACGATCGCGCGCACCGTCGCGACGAACAGCGCGCCGGTGCCGACGATCCACACGAACGCCGCGACCGGATACGGCAGCCAGCCGAGCGGCGACACGAGCAGCAGCGTCTGCGGCGGATACAGCCACAACAGCACGCCGCGCATGTCGCGCATCGAAGGCACCGCGTTCAGCTCGACCGCATGCAGCGTCGAGAATTGCCAAGCGTCGAGCGCATGACCGCGCACCGCGAGCCACGCGGCGCTCCAGGTCGGCACGAAGTCCATCGTCGGCGGCATCGGCGAGTCCGGTCCGCCCGACAGCCAGCGCATCACGCAGACGCCTGCGAACGCCGCATAGCAGACGAGCGCCGCGATCGCATAGGTGCGCACCCGCTTCGCGTCGAGCCAGTGCGGACGGCGGCGCGGCCCGGCCGCCGGCAGCTCCGGGCACTCGACGTCGAGACGCGTCGGCGCATGGCCGTGCGGATGCATTTTCATCGCGCGGCTCCCGGCATCGCCCGCGCGCGGCGCACGACGATCAGCAGCACCGCGAGCAGCACGACGGGCCCGATCTGCGGAAAGCGGGTCGCGCGATTGAAGAACTCGAAGAACGGCAGCAGCCAGCCGGCGACGAGCACCAGCTGCTCGCCGGGCAGCCAGCCGGTATCGAGCGCGCAGGCGAGCACGCAGAACAGCGCGATGCCGAGCCACGCGAGTTCGTAATGCCACAGATACGGCGTCGCGAGCAGCGTCGCGACGGCAAACGCCGCCGCGCGAAGGCGCGCGTCGCTCGTGCGCAGCCACACGTTCAGCGCGGCCATCGCCGCGAGCGCGCCGATGGCGATCTGCACCGCATACGAGACATGCAGCGAAGCGCCGGCGAGCCGCATCGTCGAGAACGGCGCGGGGGACGCGAGCCAGTATTGCGTGCCTTGCTCGAGCACGAGCTCGCGCAGCATCGTCGTGCCCGACAGGAACGCGTGCACGGACGCCGTGCCGCAAACGGCGACGCTCGCCGCCGCGAAGATCAGCGTGCCGGCGGCGGCGAAGAAGAACGCGCGCCACGCGCGCGTCGCGACGAGCAGCAGCGGAAACAGCAGCGCCATCTGCGGCTTGACCGCGAGCAGGCTGATGCAAAGCCCCGCTATCGCCGGCCGCTTCGCGAGCGACCGCACCGCAAGCGCCGCGCACGCGGCCGTCAGCAACGAGTTCTGTCCGATCGCGGCGGCGACGAGCACGCCCGGAAACGACAGGATCGCGAACGATGCGAGACGCGGCCGCGCCAGCCGATCGCGCAAGCCCGACAGCGCGCCGACGCCCTTCGCATAGGCGGCGAGGCCGAGCGCGCAGAAGAGCAGCAGCGACGGCACATAAGGCAGCAGCGCGAGCGGCGTGACGAGCACGAGCAGCGTCGGCGGATACACCCAGGGCAGGAAGCTGCGGTTCACGTACGCGCCGAGCTGCGCCGCCTCGACGCGCGAGAACGCCGGATAGTCGTAGACGCTCGCGGGCGCGCCGTGCAGCATCACGTGCGAGCCGCTCCAGAACACCGTGAAATCGATGCCGGGCCGCACGGTCGTGTTCGCGGTGAAACCGTGTGTCGTCCATCCCCACGCGCCCAGCAGCGCGATGCTGAGAATCAGCGTCGCGCCGCCGTATGCGAGCACGCGATCGCCGGTCAGCCATCCGCTGGAACGCAACATGCCGAAGCATGTTCCCCGATTCGCAAGATCCATGATGCCCCGATGTGTGATTAAGCGTTTTGTTTAAACACGTCGAATTCTTTTATCGATTCATTCGGACGGCGTTCTTGTTTGCATGACGTCGTCGCGCTTCCATTGATAGATAAAAAAGCGAGTCGATGCAAATCGCGGCGGCGCGCGATATCGCCGCGCGCAAGCCTGAAAAAGCGAATTCCGCATGAAAAATGACGAACGGCGGCGTCCGCGTTTCGGCGTTGAAACACTTTCCTTCGCCGGACGTCTCCGCCGAAGTCGGCCGGCACGGCCCGATTCACGGAATGCCGGGTCAGGGAAAATCCCGACAAAATTTTTATGGCCTTGCCTGGCGGGCGTTTGCGGGCGACGGCCACGCGCCGGCACGCGTTCGCGTGTATCAAATCCGAAACCTTCTGCACCGCGTCATGCCCGCCGCGTTACACCGGTGAGCCGCTCGTCCTTGTCCCGCCGTGCGTTCCCGAAAGCTGGCCCACTCCTTGCGGAATGTCCTGCGCGGCAAACGACGACGCGACGATCGAAAGATTCACGGCATCCAGATCAACAGACAGAATCCGCCGACGTCACCCACGGGGTCGCATCCGGTGCAACGCATGCAAGTGCAAGTGCCGCGCCGGATGTGTACAGGGCAGTCGCCGTTCGACCAGCGGGGCGCCGGCTGCGGCCGTGCGCCAGGAAAAATTGCTCGTTGTGAATACCGGGGTGAAGGCAATGTCCACTTATTCCGTCCAGCGGCCCGTCGGCCGCTCAAGCAGTGAAACGGCGCGCACCTGCGCCGTCTCCCGCTATCCCTCCGCCGGCCGCAACGGCCGCCGGTTCCGCACTTTCCCAGGCTGGCGCCGCACGGCGCGCATCGATTCATGCGCGCGCGCCGGCAAGCCTCATCCCGCCGATCGCTCCGCTCGCGCAGGCGCATGCATTCGCGTGCAGGCCCCGCTGCGGCTGTTCTGATCCGCGGCCCGTTTTTTAGCAGTGCCTTGCAGTGCCTGTAGTGCCCTGTCGTGCCAGCAGCACCCGTAGTGCCTTGTAGCACCAGCAGTGCCTTGTAGTACCAGCAGTGCCTCGTAGTACCCGTAGTGCCTTGCAGTTCCGGCAGCACCTTGTAGTCGAAGCAGTTCCCGTTGTACGTCCCGCGCCATCGATGGCAAGGGGTTTTTTTGTTATCCGAAAGGAGAGAGTCATGTCCAGCCTCGTTCAATACGTGAAGCAGTTCGTTCGCGACGAGGGCGGCGTCAGTGCCATCGAATACGGCCTGATCGCTGCTCTGATCGCGATCGTGATCATCGGTGCGGTGAAGACGGTCGGTACCAACCTCAACACCGTCTTCTCGACGATCGGCAACGATCTGTAAGGGCGCGTCGGCGGAAAGACGGATGGCTATGTCCCCACTCGCCGTCCGTCGCTTCCCTTCCGTTCGTTTCCTTTAGATGTTCCGTTCGATACCGCTGAGGAGCGATTCATGAGAACCCATTCCTTTTGCCGGGAGTCGACCCGTCCGCACCGGATCGACGCGCAACCCGCCCATGCCTTCATGCATTGGCTGCGCGACGAATCGGCGGTGTCCGCGATCGAATACGCGCTGATCGCATCGCTCATCGCGATCGTGATCATCGGCTCGGTACAGATCGTCGGCACCAATCTGCAGTCGGTGTTCAGCACTATCGCTTCGGATGTGTGAACTCAAGCCCGCCTGGTTGCGCCAGTCCGGCATGCCGGCTGGCGTCACCGAAGCAGCTCATCGAACGATCGAATACGACACGAGGCCTTCAATGTTCTCCGCCCTGCCGCCGCAACCGATCCCGCTCTGCGTGACGTTGCTTGCAATCGCAGCAGCCAGCATCGATCTGGCGAGCCGGCGCATTCCCAATCGACTGATCGCGCTCGGCCTCGTGGGCGCGCTCGTCGCGCAGTGCTGGCTGCCCGGCCCGCACACCGGCTTCGCCGTGTGGCTCGCCGGAGCGGCCACGGGCGCCGGCCTGCTGCTGCCGTTCTACCTCGTGCGCGGGATGGCCGCGGGCGACGTGAAGCTGATGCTCGCGATCGGCGCGTGGGTCGGCCCTTCGCTCGCGCTGCACATCGTGCTCGCGACGTTCGTCGTCGGCGGCGCATGGGCGCTCGCGGTCGTGCTCAAGCGCGGCCGGTTCCGCAAGCTGCTCGCGAACGTGCGTCATCTGCTCGTGAGCGCGGCGCTGCTGCGCAATCCGTCCGCGCCGCGCGCCGCACCCGAGTTCGACTCGGTCGGGACGCTGCCGTACGGCGTCGCGATCGCGATTGGCACGCTCGGCGTGCTGTTCACGGCGGCGGCCTGATGCGCATGCCGCCTCCCACCCAACGATTGGAGCGACCATGAACCTGGATCAAGCAGAACCGCGGCATGACGCGCAGATCGCCCATCTGCCGGAGCCATCCGCACTGCGCGCATACCGCGCAAGGCACGCCGCGCGCCTGCCCGCCGCGCCGCGCACGCTCGCGGAAACCGGCCTGGACGAAGCCTTCGTCGCGGCGCTGCTGCTGAAATCGATGCTCGCGCACGGACGCTCGAGCCTCACCGAAATCGTCGAGCGTCACGGCCTGCCGCCCGTCGTGCTCGACGAAGTGCTGACGTTCCTCGCGTGCGAGCGCCTGATCGAAGTCACGCATCGCGGCCTGTCCGACATCGACATGACGCTGCGCCTGACCGACCTCGGCCGCGCGCTCGCGCTCGAGGAAAAAGCGCGCAACAGCTACTGCGGTCCGGCGCCCGTCACGCACGAAGCGTACGTCGCGAGCGTCGCCGCGCATTCGGTGCGGCACGTGACGATTTCGCGCGCCGACGCGCACGCGGCGTTCCAAGGCGTCGTGATCGAGCCGTCGATGCTCGACGCGGCGGCCGCGTCGATGAACGCGGGCCGCCCGCTGCTGATCTATGGCCCCGCGGGCAGCGGCAAGACCTATCTCGCCGAGCGCCTCGGCTCGCTGCTGCGCGGCAACGTGCCGATTCCGTATGCGATCTATGCGTCGGGCGAGGTGATCAAGATTCATGATCCGCACGCGCACGTCGACGCGCCGCGCGCAACCGACAGCGCGAACGGCGACCGCCGCTGGCGCCTGTGCCGCCGGCCCATCGTGCTGTCGGGCGGCGAGCTGACGCTCGCCGAGCTCGACCTGCGCCGGGACGACGCGACGGGCTACTACCAGGCCCCGCCGCACGTGAAGGCGAACATGGGCCTCTACATCATCGACGATCTCGGCCGCCAGCGCATCGCGCCGCGCGATCTGCTCAACCGCTGGCTGCTGCCGCTCGATCGCAACGTCGATCAGCTGACGTTCGCGAGCGGCGTGCGGCTCGAAATGCCGTTCGACGTGTGGCCGGTGTTCTCGAGCAACCTCGCGCCCGCGCAGTTCAGCGACGAAGCGTTCCTGCGCCGGCTCGGCTCGAAGCTGCACGTCGGGCCGCTGCCCGTCGCCCGCTATCGCGACCTGTACGACGCGAGCTGCGCATCGCTCGCGCTGCACTCGGACGCATCGACGTTCGACTACCTGCTGCAACGCCTGCACGCGCCCGCGCGGATGCCGTTTCTCGCGTGCTATCCGGGCGACCTGCTGCGGCTCGTCGCGGCGTCCGTGCACTATCGCGGCGACACGCCCACGGTCACGCCGCAGGCGCTGCACGAAGCGTGGCGCAGTTTCTTCGGCTCGGCGCCCGACGAACCGCCGCTCACCCCGCCGGATGCGGATCGCGATTGGTAGCGTCCGGCCCATTGGTTCTTGATACGACTAGCGAGGAGTACCGCCATGAAAAACAGTCGCGCATTCACGATGCTCGCCATCGCCATCCTGGCGGGGCTGGCCGCCGTCGCCTTCGCTTCGCGATGGCTCGTGCAAACCTCGAGCAGCGCCATCACGCCCGTCGCGGTCGCCGCGACCGACGTGAATCTCGGCGAGCCGCTCGGCCCGAACCAGCTGCGCATCGTCAACTGGCCGACGGCGAGCGTGCCGCCCGGCGCGTTCAACGACGTCAAGTCGCTCGAAGGCCGCGTCGTGCGCACGAGCCTCGCGCGCGGCGAGCCCGTGCTCGGCTCGAAGCTCGCGCCCGTCGGCACGAAGGGCGGCCTGTCCGCCGTGATCGCCCCCGGAGACCGCGCGATCACCGTGCGCGTGAACGATGTCGTCGGCGTCGCGGGCTTCGCGCTGCCCGGCAACTACGTCGACGTGATCGTCAACACGCAGGAACAGGCGAAGGCCGATCCGCAGCAGAGCATCTCGAAGATCGTGCTCGAGAAGATCCTCGTGCTCGCCGTCGCGCAGCAAGTGAGCCGCGACGACACCGCACCGAAGGTCGTCAACGCGGTCACGCTCGAAGTCACGCCCGACCAGGCGGAAAAGCTCGACCTCGCGCGCAGCGTCGGCACGCTGTCGCTCGTGCTGCGCAACCAGGTCGACAAGGACGCGCTGAACACCGGCGGCGCGACGAAGAACACGCTGCTCGGCCAGCCGGCGGCCGCGGCAGCGCCCGTCGCGGCGCCCGCCGCGCAACCGCGCACCGTGCGCACGCGCGTCGTCGTCGCGCATGCGCGCGCGGCGGCCGGCCGCGACTGCGTCGGCGTGCTGTCCGGCGTGACGGGCAGCGTCGAATGTTTCTGACATAAGCGGCAAAGCACTGACGATGCCTGGCGTTTCCGCTGCCCGCTTGCGTTCCGGCAGCTTTCGATAGTCAAACCCGGCGCACTGCGCCGGGCACTGGGGGACCACACGAAATGGACACCAAATCGCAACTTTCCCGGCCGACGCCGACGCGCATGCGCGTCGTGCGCGGCGCGGCGCTCGCCGCCGCGTGCTGTGCCGGGCTCTTCACCGTCTTCGCCGCGTCCGCGCAGGACGCCGTCGAGAACGCCGCGATCGCGAAGGGCGCCTCGGCCGCGCCGATGGCGATCGGCCGCGGACCGATGCAGATGACGATCAGCATGGCGCCCGCGCCCGTCGCCGGCGCCGCGGGTGCGGCGGCCGCCGCGCCGCTGCGCGGCCCGAACTGCGTCGGCGAGATGCGCGAATCGACCAGCGTGAGCGTGCCGCTCGGCAAGTCGCTGCTCGTGCCGCTCGACGAGCCGGTGCGCAACCGCACGATCGGCAATCCCGCCGTCGCGCAGGCGACGATGGTGTCGCCGCGCACGCTCTATCTCGTCGGCATGTCCGTCGGCACGACGAACATGATCGTCCAGGGCAAGAGCGGCGCGTGCCAGATCATCGACGTCGCGGTGGGCGCGGACGCGGGCGGCCTGCAGGCGTCGCTGCGCCAGCTGATGCCGCACGAGCGCGACATTCGCGTGTCGACCGCGGCGGACACGATCGTCCTCGCGGGCAACGTGTCGAGCGCGCAGGCCGCGCAGCAGGCGGTCGCGATCGCGAAGGCGTACAGCGACCGCACGAACGCCGGCGCCGCCGCCAACGGCAACGGCAACGGCGGCGGCGGCGGCCCGCGCGCCGACGTGCTCAACATGCTGACCGTCACGTCGCCGCAGCAGGTGATGCTCGAGGTGAAGGTCGCCGAGGTATCGAAGACGCTGATCAACCAGATGGGATCGGCCGTCAACATTCAAGGCGGCTTCGGCTCGTGGACGGGCGCGCTCGTGACGAGCCTGCTCACGGGCGTGGGCAGCGGCATCTCGGCGAGCAAGTCGAACAAGCTGCCGCTGAACGGCTCGATCGACGCGCAGAACACCGACCAGCCGGTGAAGATCCTCGCCGAGCCGCGGCTCGTCACGATCAGCGGCCAGGAAGCGACGTTCCTCGCGGGCGGCAAGATCTTCATCCCGGTTCCGCAAAGCAGCGGCATCGGCACGAACACGATCACGCTGCAGGAAGAGGAATTCGGCGTCGGGCTGAAGTTCACGCCGACGGTGCTGTCGAACGGGCGGATCAGCCTGAAGGTCGCGCCCGAGGTGTCCGAGCTGTCGCCGACGGGCGTCACGCTGTCCGCGGCGAACGTGGGCAACGTGTCGATCCTGCCGCTCATCACGACTCGGCGCGCGTCGACCACCGTGCAAATGGGCGACGGCGAAACGTTCGCGATCGGCGGCCTCATCAAGGACAACGCGCAAGGCTCGCTCAAGGCGCTGCCCGGCATCGGCGAGCTGCCCGTGCTCGGCGCGCTGTTCCGCAGCACGTCGTTCCAGCAGGACCGCACCGAGCTCGTGTTCGTCATCACGCCGCACCTGGTGAAGCCGCTCGACACCGCCGACGTGCCGCTGCCGACCGACAGCTTCACGAAGCCGAACGAAATCGACGTCTATGCGACGGGCAACATGGAAGGCCGCGGCGGACTGCGCCAGCACGCAACCGCGCCGGCGAACGCCGCTCCCGCGAACGCCGCGCCGATGAGCGCCGCGCCCGCCGGTGCCGCGCCGACGGCCACGGCGCCTGCCGCGCCCGCTACGTCCACTGCGCCTGCCACGTCCGCTGCGCCTGCAGCACCTGCGGCACCTGCGGCCGCCGCGCCGGCGCCTGCCGCGCCGCCCGCCGCGCCGGCGAGCGTCGCGCCCGATGCCGCGCAGCCGGCGAAGCCCGCGGCACCCGCACCGGCACCGGCGCGCCCGTCGGCGACCGTGCAGGCGCCGCCGCCCGCAACGCCGGCCGCGGCCGCGCTCGCGCAGCGTCAAGGCGTGCGCGCCGCATCGCCCAACGCCGCCGCCACCGCGGCCGCCGTGCCCGCCGTGCCCGCCGCGCCGGCCGCCGCATCGCCCGCACCCGCCGCGCTCGCGGCGCCGGCCGCAGCCGGCGCGACCGCGAAGCGCCAGGGCGCGCTGCCGTCGCAACAACTCGCCAACACCAGCGCGATCGCGCAAGACTTCGATCGCTGAACCATCGCAAGGGGACGCTCATGAACCTCGACTACTTCACGCTGACGCGCCGCCTCGTGCTCGCCGCGTCGCTCGCCGCCTCGCTCGGCGGCTGCATGACCAGCACGCCCGTCTGGGACAGCCGTTTCGGCGACTCGGTTCGCACCGTGATGCAGGCTCAGATCATCGATCCGCACGCGGCCGAACACGCGAAGTCGGCAGCCGGCGTCGACGGCCGCGCCGCCGCCGCCGCGCTCGACAACTACGACAGGTCGTTCCAGCAGATCGAGCCCACGCCGAACGCGTTCGTGATCGGCGTCGGCGGCGGCAAGGCGGGCGGCCAATAACCACCATTCGCTCAGGGAGACCGTCATGTCTCGCGTCACTTCCTCGTCAGGCGCCGCCCTTCACGGCGGGCGGCGCCGCCAGCGCGGCGTCGTGTCGATTCTCGTCGCGCTGATGCTCGCGGTGCTGATCGGCTTCGTCGGCCTCGCGCTGGATCTCGGCAAGCTCTACGTGACGCGCAGCGAGCTGCAGAACAGCGCTGACGCGTGCGCGCTCGCCGCGGCGCGCGACCTGACGGGCGCCATCAGCCTGTCCGTGCCGGAGGCGGCCGGCATCACCGCCGGCCACCTCAACTACGCGCTGTTCGAGCAGTTTCCCGTTCAGATGCTGACGAACTCGAACGTCACGTTCACCGATTCGCTCAGCAATCCGTTCCAGCCGAAGAGCTCGATCGCCTCGCCGTCGTCGATCAAGTACGTGAAGTGCACGACGTCGCGAACGGGCATCGTCAACTGGTTCATCCAGACGCTCAACATGGTGCCGGGCGTGAGCGTCGCGAACGCGTCGGTGTCCGCGACGGCCGTCGCGACCGTCGGCGCCGCGCAGACCACCTGCGCGATCCCGGTGTTCATCTGCAAGGCCGGCACGCAAACGAGCCCGCCCGTGGCCGGCGCGTCGTACAACATCGGCGACTGGCTCGCCGCGAAGACGGGCTCGCCGCCGTCGTTCGGCTCGGGCAACTTCGGCTGGGCGGCGCTCGACGGATCGAACAGCGCGTCGTCGATCAAGAGCGAGCTGACGGGCAATTACTGCTCGCTGCCCGCGACCGGCTCGCAGGTCGGCACGCCGGGCAACAAGGTCGCGGACAGCACCGCGTACAACACGCGCTTCGGCATCTATGCGAATCCGTACAAGGACCCGTCGTACGGCACGCCTGATTTCACCGGCTACGCGTACGACGCGACCACGTGGCCCGCGCAGAGCAACGCGTACTCGGATTTCGTGAGCAAGCGCCTGACGTTCACGAGCTATCAGGGCGACCATCTTTCCGGCATCACCACGAGCGGCTCGTACAACGCGAGCTACTACCCGGCGGGCGCCGACCGGCGTCTCGCGCTCGCGCCGGAAATCGACTGCTCGGTGCTGCTGAACGGCCACAGCGCGCCCGTGCTGTCGTGGGACTGCGTGCTGATGCTCGACCCGATGGGCTCGGGCGGCAGCGCAGGCCCCGTGCACCTCGAATATCGCGGCTCGTCGACGGCGGCCGGCAGCCCGTGCGCGACGCAAGGCACGCCCGGCAACGGCAGCTCGGTCGGCCCGCAAGTGCCCGTGCTGCTCCAATGAACGCATGATCAACCGAGACGATCATGAACCGACTCTCATTGCCTCCCCGCGCGTCGCGCATGCGCGGCGCCGTCGCGGTCGAATTCGCGATCGTGATGATTCCGCTCGTGCTGCTCGTGACCGGCGTCGCAGAGTTCGGCCGCGCGATCTACCAGTACGAGGCGCTGACGAAAGCGACGCGCGACGCGACGCGCTATCTGTCGACGTACCTGTCGACCGACCCCGCGTATCCGGTCGCGCAGGCGCAGTGCCTCGCCGTCTACGGCAGCACGACCTGCGGCTCGACCGGCAGCGAGCTCGCGCCCGGCCTCACGACGTCGATGGTCGTCGTGTGCGACGCGTCGCACACGACGAACTGCGGCGACGCGTCCGATCCCGCGCAGTTCGCGAACGTGCCGACCTACGACACGAACAACGGCTCGCCCGATCCGGCGAACCTCGCGGGCAGCATCAATCTCGTCGAGGTCAAGATCAAGGGCTATCGATACCACCCGATCCCCGCCTTCCCGGGGCTGCCGACGCTGACCTTCGGCAACATCGTCACCGTGATGAGGCAAGTGTCATGAACGCGCGCCCCTTCTCCCTCGCCCGGCGCCGTGCGCAGCGCGGCATGGCGGCCGTCGAGTTCGCGCTCGTCGCCGCGATCCTCTGCACGATCCTGATCGGCATCTGCGAGTTCGGCCGCGTGCTGTTCTACTGGAACACCGCGAGCGAGGCGGTCCGGCTCAGCGCACGCACGGCGGCCGTCTGCGACGCCGACGCATCCGTCGTGAAGACGCGCATCAGCCAGCTGATGCCGCTCATCGGCAATGCGAACGTGAGCCTGTCGTACGCGCCCGCCGGCTGCGATTCCGACGCGGCGACGGCGCGCAGCACCTGCACGTTCGTCACCGTGTCGGTCACGAACGTGACGGTCAAGACGCTGATTCCGTTCGTGCCGCTCACGCTCGCGATGCCCCCCTTCGTCACCACGCTGCCCCGCGAAAGTCTCGCGACGTCGACGGGCGGCACGGTCTGTCAATGAAATCCACGCGAGGTCAACGACCATGATCAACATCCTCGTCGCTTCCGAAGACGCATCGCGGCTCGCGCATCTCGCGCGGCTCGTCGGCGATGCCGGCCGCTATCGCGTCACGCGCACGGTCGGCCGCGCCGCGCAGATCGTGCAGCGCACCGACGGCCTCGATGCATTCGACATCCTGATGATCGACGGCGTCGCGCTCGACACCGCCGAGCTCGCCGCGATCGAGAAGCTGAGCCGCCTGCATCCGGGCCTCACGTGCATGCTCGTGACGACCGACGCGTCGTCGCAGACGCTGCTCGACGCGATGCGCGCCGGCGTGCGCGACGTGCTGCCCTGGCCGGTCGAGCCGCGCGTGCTCGACGCCGCGCTCGAGCGCGCGGCCTTGCAATGCACGCAGCGCGACACGCCCGACACGCGCGTCGTGTCGTTCATGTCGTGCAAGGGCGGCGCGGGCACGAGCTTCATCGCGGGCAACGTCGCGTACGAGATCGCCGAAGACTCGAAGCGCCGCACGCTGCTCATCGACCTGAACCAGCAGTTCGCCGACGCCGCGTTCCTCGTCAGCGACCAGACGCCGCCGTCGACCATCGCGCAGCTCTGCGGGCAGCTCGAAAGACTGGACGGCGCGTTTCTCGACGCGAGCGTGGTGCGCGTGACCGAAACGTTTCACGTGCTCGCGGGCGCGGGCGATCCGCTCAAGGCCGCAGACCTGCGCGAGGACGCGCTCGAATGGATTCTCGGCGTCGCCGCGCCGCGCTACGACTTCGTGATCTTCGATCTCGGCGTGAGCCTGAACGCGGTGTCGATGGTCGCGCTCGACCGCAGCGATCACATCGAAGTGGTGCTGCAGCCGAGCATGCCGCACGTGCGCGCGGCCCGGCGCCTGCAGGAGCTGCTCGTGTCGCTCGGCTGCCCGCTCGATCGCATCCAGCTCGTGTTGAACCGGCAGACGCGCGCGTCCGAGCGCGCGCGCGCGGCGCTCGAGGAAGTGCTGAGCATGCGCGCTTCGTATGTGATACCCGACGATCCCGCCCTGGTCGGCGAGGCCGTCGACCAGGGCGTGCCGCTGTCGCGGCTCGCGCGCGGCTGCGCCGTCGCGCGCAGCCTGCAGGCGTTCGCGAAGCATCTCGTCGACGGCGCGCAGCGCCCGCGGCGCGACGCCGAGCACGACGCGCCGCTGTTCGCCCGGCTCTTCAGCCGCGGCGCGACGCCCAAACTCAAATCGATGTAATACCCGTTCGAGGAGACCATCATGTCATTGCGAGACCAGATGTCCACGCGGCGCGCGCCACCGTTCATGTCCCGAAACGAGGCCGTCGGCGCGGCCACCGCGATGGCGCGCGAAGCGTATCAGAAGCTGCGCCGCCAGATGCACGGCGCCGTGCTCGAGCGCGTCGAGCTCGAGCGCCTGTCACGGCTGCCCGCCGAGCAGGTGCGCAACGAGATCGCGACGCTGATCGCGCGCATTCTCGACGAAGAGAAGCTGCTCGCGAACGATCTCGAGCGCCGCCAGCTGACGATCGACATCTACGACGAAATGTTCGGCTTCGGCCCGCTCGAATCGCTGCTGCGCGACCCGACCGTGTCGGACATCCTCGTCAACACGGCGAGCGCCGTCTACGTCGAGCGGTTCGGCCGGCTCGAGCTGACCGACGTCACGTTCTACGACGACGCGCACCTGATGAAGGTGATCGAGAAGATCGTGTCGCGCGTCGGCCGGCGCATCGACGAATCGAGCCCGATGGTCGACGCGCGCCTGCCCGACGGCTCGCGCGTGAACGCGATCATCCCGCCTTCCGCGATCGACGGCCCGCTGATGTCGATCCGCCGCTTCGCGGTCAACCCGCTGAAGATGGACGATCTCGTCAACTACCAGACGCTCACGCCGCCGATGGCGCAGCTGCTCGAAGCGCTCGCGCGCGCGAAGGTCAACGTGCTCGTGTCGGGCGGCACCGGCAGCGGCAAGACGACGCTCCTGAACATCCTGTCCGGCTACATTCCGGATGCCGAACGGATCGTCACGATCGAGGACGCCGCCGAGCTCCAGCTGCAGCAGCATCACGTGCTGCGGCTCGAGACGCGCCCGCCGAACATCGAGGGCAAGGGCGAGATCACGCAGCGCACGCTCGTGCGCAACGCGCTGCGGATGCGCCCCGACCGCATCATTCTCGGCGAAGTGCGCGGCGCCGAAGCGCTCGACATGCTCAACGCGATGAACACCGGCCACGAGGGCTCGCTCGCGACGATCCACGCGAACACGCCGCGCGACGCGCTGACGAGGCTCGAGAACATGATCGGCGTCGCGGGCCTCTCGCTGCCGCCGAAGACGATGCGCCAGCAGATCAGCTCGGCGCTGTCGGTCGTCGTGCAGACCACGCGCCTCACGGACGGCAAGCGCAAGATCGTCAGCATCCAGGAGCTGACCGGCATGGAAGGCGAAATCATCAACATGCAGGAGATCTTCACGTTCAAGCGCACCGGTCTCGACGCGAACGGCAACGTGCTCGGCCACTTCACCGCGACGGGCGTGCGGCCGAAGTTCACCGAGCGTCTGAACGCGTTCGGCATCCAGCTGCCCGACGCGATGTACGATCCCGCGCGCCGCTTCGAAGTGGCGTAAATCCCGCGCCGCATGAAGGAGCCTGTCATGGACCCGATCTTCTACGGTTTCATCCTGCTGCTGTTCGTCGCCGTGGTGCTGGCGTTCGAAGGCGTCTATCAATGGTGGAACGCCCGCCACGGGCCGGCCGCGCGCCGCATCGAGGCGCGCATCCGCGCGATGTCGGCGGGCGGCCAGGTGCAGAAGGAGCGGCTGTCGATCCTCAAGGAGCGGATGCTCAACGACGCGAAGCCGCTCGACCGCCTGCTGATGCGCCTGCCTCGCGTGCAGACGCTCGACCTGATGATCGAGCAATCGGGCCTCGCGTGGTCGGTCGTGAAGCTCGCGTGGATCTCGCTGGCGATGCCGTTCGTCGTGTTCGTCGCGCTCAGCTTCGCGCCGCTGCCGCTGTGGGCCGCCGCCGCGGTGTCGGTCGCGATGGTGAGCCTGCCGACGCTGTTCGTGCTGCGGTGCCGCACGCGCCGCCTGCGCAAGCTCGAACGCCAGCTGCCGGACGCATGCGACATGATCGCGCGCGCGCTGCGCGCCGGCCACGCGTTCTCGAGCGCGATCTCGATGGTGGGCGGCGAATTCGCCGAGCCGATGGGCGGCGAGTTCCGGATCACGTTCGACGAGATCAACTACGGCGTGCCGCTTCAGGAAGCGCTGCTGAATCTCGCGACGCGCGTGCCGGTGCCCGACCTGCGCTACTTCGTGATCGCGGTGCTGATCCAGCGCGAGACGGGCGGCAACCTCGCCGAGCTGCTCGACGGCATTGCGCTGCTGATCCGCGAGCGCTTCAAGCTGTTCGACAAGATCCGCGTGCTGTCGGCGGAAGGCAAGCTGTCCGCGCTGATCCTGACGCTGCTGCCGTTCGGCACGGCGGGCCTGCTGTCGATCATGAATCCCGACTTCATCGCGGTGCTCTGGCAGGACCCGGCCGGCATGCTGCTCGTCGGGGTCACGATCGCGTCGATGGCGTTCGGCATCCTGTGGATGCGGCACATCATCCGCATTCGCGTGTGAAGCGGCGCGCGGCACATCCGGCAATCAATCATTCGTTGAACGACATTCGGGGACTGTCATGGAAAATCTCAACGTCACGCAAATCCTGCTGCTGTTCGGCCTGTTCGCGGCCGTCGTCGCGGGGGTGATGGGCGCGTGGCTCGCGCTCGCGCCGCGCGGCTTCGCGCGCCGCCTCGAGCAGATCGGCGGCGCCGCGGTTGCGACGGGCGACGGCCCGGCGCCGCCGGCCGTCTGGGTCGAGAAGCTCGCCGAAATCTCGCAGCCGATCTCGAAGCTGTCGCTGCCGAAGGCCGGCTGGGAGAATTCGCCGCTGCGGCTGCGCCTCATCAACGCCGGATGGCGTTCGCCGGGCTCGGCGCACCTGTACTTCGCCGCGAAGACCGTGCTCGCGCTCGCGCTGCCCGCGGCCGCGATGCCGTTCATGATCGGCACCGCGCTCGGCGACAGCCCGTACTCGGTGTCGGCGATGCTCGTGCTGATCGGCGCGTTCGGCTTCTATCTGCCGAACGCCATGCTGGCGCGCCGCATCGCGTCGCGCCAGCGCATGATCGTCGAGGATTTTCCGGACGCGATCGATCTGCTGACCGTGTGCGTCGAAGCCGGCCTCGGGCTCGACGCGGCGCTGACGAAAGTCGCCGACGAGCTGCGGCTGCGCAGCCCGGTCGTCGCGGACGAGCTCGGGCTGATGCTGCTCGAGATGCGCTCCGGCTTCTCGAAGGAAGCCGCGCTGCGCAACCTCGCGCTGCGCACGGGCGCCGAGGACGTCGACGCGTTCAGCGCGATGCTGATCCAGGCGGACCGTTTCGGGACGAGCATCGGCGCGTCGCTGCGCGTGCTGTCGGACACGCTGCGCACGCAGCGGCGGATGCGCGCGGAGGAGCGCGCGGCGAAGATCGCGCTGAAGCTGCTGTTTCCGCTGATCTTCTGCATCTTCCCGGCGCTACTGACGGTGCTGCTCGGGCCCGCGTTCATCCATATCTACCGGACGCTGCTGCCGACGATGACGGGCGGTTGAGCGGCGCTCGCGGCGGCGCCGGACGGTATCGCCGTGCCGCCGGCGCCGCGCGGGCGGCCGGCCCGCCGCGCCGACGACAAGAATGCGAAAGCCGCGCGGCGGGCGGGGCGGGGCGGGGAAAGCCGGCCGCGCGCCGCGTTCGGCGGCCGCACGTTCGCCGCACGCCCGCGCCGTCCGATTGCACGATCACCCGATCACCCGAAAGAAGACACGCCGCGCATGCGGCGTGAATCACGTACGGAAGGCGCTCGCGCTTGCCCCGCCGCGCGCCGCGCTCAGAGCCCGTTTGAAAATGGATGAAATGGCGAATTCCAGCTCATCTGGCCCACGCCTGCATTCCTTGCCCACGGGCTACTTTCAAAGCAGCGCTCTACATCAGCGTGGCTACGAGGGCGGAAATTTGCATTTCCAAACGGGCGCTAAGCGGGTTTGGCCGCGAGATCGAGCACGGAGCCGTCGCGCTTGAGCGTCGCGAGCACGATGCTCGAATTCGTCGACATCACGCCGCGCGCGCGGTGCAGCTTGTTCATCACGAACTCGGAGAAGTGATCGAGGCTGCGCGCCCGCACGGTCAGCACGTAGTTCGATTCGCCCGTCACCACCTGCGCGGCGACGACTTCCGGCCACGACTGGATCGCGGCGACGAACGAATCGTGCCAGTCGTCGATGTCGGGCCGCATCGACACATGCACGAGCGCCTCGAATTCGACGCCGATGCGCTTCGGCGCGATCACGCACCGATAACCTTCGATCACGCCCTGCTCCTCCATCAGCTTGACGCGCCGCAGGCACGCGGACGGCGACAGCGCGACCGACGTCGCGAGGTCCTGATTGCTGATGCGCCCGTCGCTCTCCAGCTCGCGAAGAATGCGCATATCGGTACGATCCAGGCTCATTTCGCAGAATCCCGCAAAAAAACAATCTCAATTCGCAGACTCTATCACGACGAAACGTAGGCAAGCACGATTTCCGAAGCACATTTCATTTTTTCGTCGATAACATGCGCCCCATGAATCGTGCAGCGGAGGCGGCCCGCAAGGCCGCACGCGGCGCGGCGGCGCGGCCTGCGGGCGATGCGACGCGCCGCGCCGAGCCGCTGTTTCCGCCACCGTCACCCGCAAGCCGCCTCCACCATGTTCGAACACATCCACGCGTACCCCGGCGACCCGATCCTGTCGCTGTTCCAGGCGTTCCAGCGCGATCCCGAGCCGCGCAAGGTCAACCTCAGCATCGGCCTGTATTACGACGAAAGCGGCGCCGTGCCCGTCCTCGACAGCGTGCGCGCGGCGGCGGCGCGCCTGAGCGAGCGGCACGACGCGCACACGTATCTGCCGATGGAAGGCATGGCCGACTACCGGCGCGCGCTGCAATCGCTGCTGTTCGGCGCCGGCAGCACCGCGTTGCGCGACAAGCGGATCGCGACGGTGCAGACGGTCGGCGGCTCCGGCGCGCTGCGTCTCGGCGCGGACCTGCTGAAGCGCTATTTCCCCGACAGCGCGATCTGGATCGGCGATCCGACATGGGACAACCACCGCGTGCTGTTCGCGGCGGCGGGCCTCGACGTGCACACGTACCCGTACTACGACGCGGCGACGAACGGCATCCGCTTCGACGCGATGACGGCGACGCTCGACACGCTGCCCGCGCGCGCGATCGTGCTGCTGCAGCCGTGCTGCCACAACCCGACGGGCATCGACCTGTCGCGCGAGCAGTGGCGCGAGCTCGCCGCGCTGTGCGGCCGGCGCGGGCTGATCCCGTTCCTCGACATCGCATATCAAGGCTTCGGCGACAGCCTGGACGACGACGCCTGGCCGATCCGCGCGATGACCGACGCGGGGCTGCCCGTCTTCGTCAGCCATTCGTTCTCGAAGAATTTCTCGCTGTACGGCGAACGCTGCGGCGGGCTGTCGATCGCGTGCGCGAACGAAAGCGAGGCGGCCCGCGTGCTGAGCCAGATTCAGGCGGGCGTGCGCCGCATCTATTCGAGCCCGCCGCTTCACGGCGCGCGGCTCATCTCGACCGTGCTGAACGACGCGGCGCTCGCGCAGCAATGGGCGCGCGACGTCGCCGCGATGCGCGAGCGCATCAAGCGGATGCGCTCGGCGCTCGCCGCGCGGCTCGCTGCGCTCGTGCCGGGCGCGTCGTTCGACTACCTCGTCGAGCAGCGCGGAATGTTCAGCTACACCGGCCTCGCGCCCGCCGAAGTCGACGCGCTGCGCGAGCGCGACGGCGTGTACCTGCTGCGCTCCGGGCGCGCGTGCATCGCCGGGCTGAGCGACGCGAACGTCGATCATGTCGCGAACGCGATCGCCGGCGTGTTGAAGACGCGCCGGGCGCGCGTCGCGGCGTGATGCGCGATGCGTCGCGGCGTGATTCGTGATGCACGGCATCCGGGCTGAAATCGAAAGGCAAAGCCGGATGCCGCAGCCGAATTCCGGAACCGAAGCCGGGTCCGGGTCCGGGTCCGGGTCCGGAGTCGAAGTCGAAGTCGAAGTCGAAGTCGAAGTCGAAGTCGAGGCCGAAGTCGAAGTCGAAGTCGAAGTCGAAGTCGAAGCCGAGGCCGAGTCCAAAGCCGAGTCCGAGTCCGAGTCCGAGGCCGAGTCCGAACCCGAAGCCAGCCGGCGCCCCGAGCCGCGGCGCGCGAGCGCCGCGACGCCCGCGGCCCCGCTCCAATAATCAGACATCCGAAAGAGTCCCCCCATGCCCGCACTGATTCCCGTCGATCTGCCCGCACCCGCACAGCCGTTCTCGTGGGCCACGCACGCGCACGGCCTGATGTTCACCGCGCACGGTCCCGTCGATGCGACGGGCGCGATCATCGGCGGCGACATCGCGCGGCAGGCGCGTCTCACGCTGTCGAACCTCGCCGCAACCGTGCGCGCCGCCCGCGCGCAGATGCAGGACGTCGCCCAGGTGCTGCTGTACGTCGCCGACGCACGCGACATCCCCATCATCGATGCCGTCTACCGCGAGTTCTTCGACGCACCGTACCCGAACCGCGCATGCGTCGCGGTGCACGGCTTCGCGCATCCGGACATGCGCATCGAACTCGTCGCGCACGTCGCGCTCGGCCGCGCGGCCGACTAGTTTCGCATTCGATCCACGCGCCGCCGCCCGCCGACGAGGCCGGCGGCGGCGCGCGCGGAGCGCGTCGCAACACGGACGGCGGCGGCCCGCTCGCCTCGCCGCGGCAGTTTGCCGCGCGGCGAGGGCTTCCCGCCGTCCGGCACAACGACACATCGACAAGGAAACGAAGATGAACAGGTTTGGAGCAACGACATGGCCGGTCGCGATCGGCATCGCGCTGTCGGGCCCTGCATTCGCGCAGAGCTCGGTCACGCTGTACGGGATCGTCGATCAGAGCATCCGCTACACGACGCACGCGGACGCCGCGAACGGCGGCGCCGTGCAGATGGCGAACGGCGCGATCACGAACAGCCGCTGGGGCCTGAAAGGCGCCGAGGATCTCGGCGACGGCCTGAAGACGATCTTCCGCCTCGAGAACGGCTTCGAGCCGCAATCGGGGCAAGCGGACGGCGCTCGCCTGTTCGGCCGCTACGCGTACGTCGGCCTGTCGGGCCGCTTCGGCACGGTCGAGCTCGGCCGCCAGACCACCGAGGGCTTCAACCTGTTCGGCGATCTCGATCCGCTGACGATCGGCAACTACACGGCGAACATGTGGCCGTACTTCCTCACGCAGGGCTACGCGAACAACGTCGTCAGCTATGCGAACACGCTCGGCGGCCTCGCGCTCGGCGCGAGCTACGGCTTCGGCGGCGTCGCGGGCAGCATGAGCCGCAACGCGTACTGGGGCGTGCGCTCCGCGTACACGCACGGCGCACTGACGATCGGCGCCGTCTATCAGCAGACGCGCGACGCCGGCGGCCGCGCGCAGCAGATGTGGGGCGCGGCGGGCCGCTACGCCGTCGGCCCCGCGACGCTGTTCGTCGGCTATCTCGGCGGCAAGGACGCGACGGGCACGATCGATCGCGACTACCTGAACGATCCGGGCCGCACGGTCGCCTACGGCTCGTTCGCCGATCATCCGCGCTACGACACGATCGGCTACGCGGGCGCCGCGTACCGGATCGATCCGGCGATCACGCTCACGGGCGCGTTCTATTACGATGCGATCCGCAACGTGAACGGCATCGACGGCAACGGCGGCAAGCGCTACGCGGGCGTGCTCGAAGCGGAGTACGCACTGTCGAAGGCGACGCAGGCGTACGCGAGCGTCGACTACAACAAGGTGTCCGGCGGCGCCGTCACCGAGATGCCGGGCCGCGGCAATCAGACGGGCGTCGCGGTCGGCCTGCGGCACATGTTCTGACGAACGGTCCGGATCGTTCACGCCAATCGCGCGGGCGCGCCGCGGCGCGCCCGCCATCCATAACGACAATCGGAGGAGCATTCAATGAGTTCGGAAGGGCAATTTCACGCGATCGCGGCCCGCGAAGGCGGGCTGCGCCGCACGCTGAGCGCCAGCCAGATGACGATGATCGCGATCGGCGGCGCGATCGGCACGGGCCTCTTTCTCGGCAGCGGCTTCGCGATCGGTTTCGCGGGGCCGAGCGTGCTGATCAGCTATGCGATCGGCGCGCTGATCTCGCTGCTGCTGATGGGCTGCCTCGCGGAGATGACGGTCGCGCATCCGACGTCGGGCTCGTTCGGCGCGCACGCCGAGCACTACCTCGGCCCCTGGGCGGGTTTTCTCGTGCGCTACGCGTATTGGGCGTGCATCGTGCTCGCGGTCGGCACCGAAGTCACCGCGATCGCGCTGTACATGAAGTACTGGTTTCCCGCGGTGCCCGGCTGGATCTGGATCGCGGGCTTCTCGGCCGTGCTCGTGCTCGTCAACGCGCTGAGCGTCGACGTGTTCGGCTCGGTCGAATACTGGTTCTCGGTCGTGAAGATCGCGGCGATCGTCGCGTTCATCGCGATCGGCGGCTACGTCGTGTTCGTCGATCCGTCGCTCGTCGCGGGCTCGAACGCGGGCGCGCCGGGCCTGCGCCATTACGTCGAGCACGGCGGCTTCTTCCCGAAAGGCGCATGGGGGATGTGGGTCGCGGTGATCGTGTCGATCTTCAGTTACCTGAGCATCGAGATGATCGCCGTCGCCGCGGGCGAGGCGCAGGACCCGGAGCGCGCGGTCACGCGCGCGTTCCGCTCGACGGTCGTCCGCCTCGTGCTGTTCTACCTCGTCACGCTCGCGCTGATGCTGGCGATCGTCCCATGGACCGCCGCCGGACGCGACGAGAGCCCGTTCGTCAAGGTGATGACCGCGATTCACCTGCCGGGCGCGGCGGGCGTCATCAACTTCGTCGTGCTGATCGCCGCGCTGTCCGCGATGAACAGCCAGCTCTATATCACGACGCGGATGATGTTCAGCCTCGCGTGCGCGGGCCACGCGCCGCACGGCCTCGGCCGGCTCAGCGCGCGCGGCGTGCCGCTCAACGCGCTGCTGCTGTCGACGGCCGGCATCGCGATCGCGACGCTCGTGAGCATCGTCTACCCGGACGCGTCGTTCACGATCATGATGGCGATCTCGATGTTCGGCGCGATGTTCACGTGGATGATGATCTTCGTCACGCACTACTTCTTCCGCCGCAAGCGCGCGGCGAGCGGGCTGCCGGCGGCCGGCTTCCGGATGCCCGGCTTCCCGTTCGCCACGCTCGCCGGCGCGGCGCTGATGCTCGCGATCATGGCGACGACGTACTTCACGCCCGAGTTTCACATGACGCTCGTGTTCGGCGTGCCGTTTCTCGTCGCGCTGAGCGTGCTGTATCTCGCGCGATATCGCCGCCGGCCGGAAGCGCTCGCCGACACGCAGACGCTGCCGCGATAAGCGCGCCGCCGCCGTGCGCGAAGCGCGAAGCGCGAGGCGCGGGGCGCGAGACGTGGAGCGCGAGGCGCGAAACGTCAGACGCACGCCGCACACGCGGCGGCGCGCATCACGACGCCCGGCCCGCTCAGGCCGGATCGAGGCTCGCCTCGTTGACGGCCGCGCGCAGCGCGACCATCGCCGTGCGCGCGCCGTCCCCGTCGCGGCCGTCGATCGCCGCGACGAGCTTGGCGGCGGCGTCGCGGATCGCGTCGTTGCGCTCCTGCAGCGTCGCCGCGTCGAGATCGATCGCCATCACGCCCGCACGCGCGACCTCGGCCATCTGCCGGATGAACTGATTGCGGCTCGCCTCGACGATCGACGCATGCAGCAGCTCGAGCGCGCGGCGCAGCGCGTCGGGCTCGATCGCCTCGCGCAGCGCCGCATGCGCGGCGCGGATCGCGCGCCGCTGCGCGTCGTCCGAATGCACCGCCACCTGCGCGGCCGCCTCCGGTTCGATCAGGTCGCACATCGCGGCGACGTCGAGCAGGAAATCCGTGTCCGACGCGATCCGCATCCGCCACTGCATCACGTGATCGTCGAACAGCCGCCATTCGCTGCGCGGCGTGAGGCGCGTGCCCGCCTTGGTCCGCGCGTGCAGCATCCGCCGCGCGGTCAGCATCCGCGTGACCTCGCGCATCACCGAGCGCGGCACGCCCAGCTCGCGCGCGAGCACGTCCTGCGGCGGCAGCAGGCCGGACGTGTATTCGCCGTCGACGATGCGCGTGACGAGCTCGTCGAGCACGCGCTGCACGCGCGGGGACGCCTTCAGCGAACGGCGCTCGGCCGAATCGCCGAACGGTCTCGCCAGCGCGCGCGCCGGGTTAAGGAGATGGTTGGTATCAAAGGAGTTCATCGTACTCATCCAAGTTCGGAACGGGGTTCCTTCGCTGAAAACGGAAGGCGCGACGACGTGAACGCATCCGCAACGCGACGAACGCATGCGAAGGCGGGACCGGCTGCGACAATCGCTGCCTCGGGAATAAAAAGCGCGATCGGAGCATGTTCCGATCGCAAGGCCACTGCCGCAGACAACCGGGCCACCGGGCGGCAGATGGGGCGCGACGCGCGCGGGGCGCGTCGTGACAATCGATTCGATGCGCCCGGGCGCGTGCCGGGCGCGAAGGAGCGGAAAGCGGGCGAGCCGGGCGCGCGCCGGGCCGGCGCGGCGGCATCGGCGCGCAGCGAGGAAATGACCTGTTCCTGTTCCCGCGCACACGGCGATCGGCGCGCATCCGGCGAGTCCGGCGCGCGCGACGGTTTGGCCGCCGCATGCGCGGCGCCCGCGCGCGGCACGATCGCAAGCGCGAACGCGTGCGCCGCGGCCGGACGCTCGCCGCGACCTCGCGCCTGTCTCAGGAAACGCAACGCGCAGCGCCGTCGCAGCGGCGCGCGCGCGACGAGGCATGGACGTTGCCGTACAATGCCGACAGCCATGGTGGGGTCTTCGCTGAAAGTCTTCCGTGGTCAGGCCGCGCCGGGTGTTGGCGCACCTTGCGCGGCCGCTCGCATCACTGCATTCGTCCTATATCCGCATCTCTCCCGTAATCCCGTCCGCGTGCGTCGAGCACGGCGCGCCGCAGCCGAAGAACGGCGCGCCGCACGGGCTCACGCGCATCCCGTCGGCAAGCGACGTCCAGCGCAGATCGGCCGGGTCGGCGGCCATCCAGCCGCCCGCTTTCGCAATCAGCACGCAATCTGCGATCGCATCGAAATCCGCCCGAAAATGCACGGAGCTCTTGTTGACCAGAATCTTCATCGTTTCCGGCGCGACGCCTGCGATCCGGTAGAAGCTCCGGTCAGTCATCTGCACGCGCGCCGACGTGACGACGACGCGCACGTCGCCGATCCGCAGGCACGCGGTCGGGCCGAGCTCGAGCGTCGCGCCCTTGAGCATCGGGCCATGGCAATGGCAGCGGCCGTTCGACAGCGACTCGACGCGAAACGTCCCCGTGAACGGCAGCCCGCTCTCCGCGCCGAGCGTGATCTCGAGCGACGCGCCGAGCCCCGCCGCGTGCGCGGCGCACGCGGCCGCGGGATCGAAGAACAGCCCGAGCGCCGTATCGGGCGCGCGATGCGTGACGAGCGCATGCAGCAAACCCGTCGTGTTCGAGCCGCCGCCCGCGCCCGGGTTGTCCTGCGTATCGGCGATCACGACCGGCTTGTCCGCGCGGCGCGCGATCCGGATCGCTTCCGTCACCGCCTCGTCCGCCGACATGAAGCGCACCGACCACTCCGATTCGATCGACACGACGTGCTCGTACAGCGCGTCGACGGCGCGCGCGAGCTGGACGGGATCGGCGCCGTAGCCCCAGATCGAAGGCCCGCATTCGGCGAAGTCCGCGGCCGGAAAGCCCGGCGCGAACGACAGCGACCGCACGCCGCCCGTCTCCAGCCGGTCGAGCAGCCGGAACACGCTCTTCGAAGGCTCGAGCGACGTGCACATCGCGTTGACCGGAATCAGGAACGGCACGCGCCGCGCGGCCCGGAAATGGCGATGACGGCCGCGCTTGCCGAGCAGCGTGTCGAGCAGCGCGATCGCGCGGCGCCCGGTGTCCGCCATGTCGACGTGAGGATAGGTGCGATATGTGACGAGCGCGTCCGCGCTGTCGAGCATTTGCCGCGTGACGTTCGCGTGCAGATCGAGCGACGCGACGATCGGCACCCGCGCGCCGACGGCCTCGCGCAGCCGGCGCAGCAGTTCGCCTTCGCCGTCGTCGTAATGCTCGGCCGCCATCGCGCCGTGCTGGTCGACGTAGATGCCGTCGGCGTCGCACCGCTTCGCCGCGTCGACGATCTCGCCCGCGATCCGCTCGAACGCGACCGATTCGACGACGCCCGACGGCGCCGCGTCGGCCCAGATCGCGGGCAGCGCGACATGCCCGGCGTCTTCGATCGCCGCCAGCGCGCCCGCGATCGGCAGGTTCATGCCCTTCAGCCGGTGCATCTCCGCGCCGCGCGACAGCGGATAGCGGCCGCCGTCCGCGACGAAGCTCGCGTAGGACGCCCTGCTCGGTGCGAACGTGTTCGTCTCGTGCCGGAATCCGGCGACCAGGATCTTCATGATGCGGCGGCGCTCCATTTCTTCGCGTCGACGCGGTTCGCGAGCAGCACGATCGCGCCCGCGACGAACAGCGCAACCATCACCATCAGCCCGGCCTGCAGGCTGCCCGTCGTGGTCTTGATCCAGCCGATGACCGTCGGGCTCACGAAGCCGCCGAACAGGCCGATCGAATTGATGAGCGCGATGCCGCCCGCGGCGACGTCGCCCTTCAGATAATCGGCGGGAATCGCCCAGAACACCGCGTAGGCCGAATACATCAGCGCGGTCGCCGCGACGAGCGCGACCATCGCGACGACGAAGCGATCGCCCGCGACCACCGTGACCGTCAACGCGGCCGCGCTCAGCAGCAGCGCGATCGCGCTGTGCAGACGCCGCTCGCCGCGCTTGTCGGAGCGCCGGCCGATCACCTGCATCGCGACGATCGCCGCGAGATAGGGCAGCGCGGTCAGCGCGCCGATATGCAGCAGGTTCTTCACGCCGGCGCCGCGCAGCAGCGTCGGCAGCCAGAAGCTGACCGCATAGAGACCGCAGATGATCGCGAAATAGGAGAACGCCATCGCATAGATTCGTGGATCTTTCAGGACCTCGCGAAACGCGGTGTGCCGGCTTGCCGCGCGCGGCGCCGAACCGATCTCGGCGAGCAGGATCGACTTCTCGCTCTCGCTCAGCCACTTCGCGTCGGCGGGCCGCTCGCTCAGCGTGAAGAACAGCACGACGCCGAGCAGCACCGCCGGCAACCCTTCGAGCAGAAACAGCCACTGCCAGCCGGTCAGACCATACACGCCCGCGAGCTGCGTCATGATGAGCGTCGACACCGGCCCGCCGATCACGGCGCCGACGGGTCCCGCACACAAGAGCATCGCCATCGCGCGCGCCATTCGCGCCTCCGGATACCAGCGTGTCAGACAGAACAGCATGCCGGGGCTGAAACCCGCCTCGAACACGCCGAGCAGGAAACGCAATGCGTAGAACGTCGTCACGTTGGTGGCGAACATCATCGCGACCGATGTCAGCCCCCACAACACCATGATGCGGCTCAGCGTGAGCCGCGCGCCGATACGGGTGAGCCAGAGATTGCTCGGCACCTCGAACGCCATGTAGCCGAGAAAGAAGATTCCGGCGCCAAGGCCGTACACGGCCTCGCTCCATCCGAGGTCCGTCTGCATCGCGAGCTTCGCGAAACTGATGTTGATGCGATCGATATAGGCCGTGACGTAACAGACTGCGAGAAACCCGAGGATGCGGATGTCGACCTTTCGATAGATTCGCGAGCGCGCGTTTCCGGAAGCGTTCTGTTCTCTCATATGGCCCGTATTGGAATCTGCGTGCGCGTACTCCCGCGCTCATTTGTCGTGGCCATTATCTCCATACTGTATGATCCCAGTGACAGCAACTTTGGTGTACGGCCGTTGCTTTGCAAGGCAACAAGTGTATGGATCAATCGTTCCAGGTCAATCTCAACCGCCTCCGCTACTTCCACGCAATCCTCGACCACGGATCGATCCGCGCGGCGGCAGAACGGCTGAACACCGCGCCATCCGTCGTCAGCCGGCAGTTGCAGCTGCTCGAGAGCGAAATCGGCGCACCGCTGTTCGAGCGCCGGCAGCACGGCATGATCGCGACCGAAGCCGCCACCCTCCTCGTCGAATACACGCACGCGTGCCGAATCGGATTAGAGCAATTCCACGAATCCTTGCACGGCGAATTGCGCGGGCGCGTCGAGATCGCACTGACGGTCGGCTATGTCGAAGACCTGATGGATTCCGTTATCACACGTTTTTTGCATCGGCATCCGCACGTATCGGTCGCATTGAACGTGCGCACCGCGGACGGCGTCGTAGATGACGTATTACGCAAACGTGCGCATATCGGCCTCACGTACAATCCGTCGCTGCCGCAAGAGATTCGCGAGTGCCTGAGCGTCGCGCATCCGACGTTTCTCGCGGTCGCGCCCGATCATCCGCTCGCGAAGCGCGGCGAGCCGCTCGAATTGCGCGAGGCCGTCAGCTATCCGCTCGCGCTGATGCCCGCGCCGTATTACGGCGTCGGGCAGATCGTGCACACCGTCGCGCATGCGGAGAACATTCCGCTCGCGCCGCGGCTCGTCACGAACTCGGTGCCCGCGATGCGGCGCTTCGTGCGTTCGGGCAACGGCGTCGCGTTCCTCACGCGCCTGCTGATCGAAGACGATCTCGAATGCGGCGAGATCGTCGCGCTGCGGATGCGCAATCCGCTGTTCAACTCGCCCTGCGGCAAGGTGCTCGTTCACAACGAGCGCGCGCTGCCGCGCGCGGCGAACGAGATCCTCGCGCAGATCGTGCGGGATTTGCCGTCGTTCAAGGTTTGACGCGCGGCGCGCGAAGCGCCGCCGGCGCGCGATCGTTGATGCGCGCCGACGCGGCACGCGCACGTGAGCGCGGGAGCGCATGAGCGCCAGCGCGTCGCGCGAACGATGCGCCCGGCCGATGCGGCAATCGAAAACGCTCCGCTCGATCGGTTCTCCGAACGAATCCGCACGCCGAAGCGGCCCCGCGATCGGGCGCACGAACGTTCGGGCTGCAACGCGCAGATGCGATCGTCGGGCTTGCCGATCGCGAAGCGTCGTTTTTCTCAACGCGCCGGCATATGCGAACGTCGAGCGGCGGCATGCATTCGCGGACGGCGCTCGACAGCGCGGCCGACTCGCTCGAAGCCGGCGATGCCCGATATCCAGCCGAACCGCGATCGCCGCTCGATCTCGCGCCGACGCACGCAATGTGTGCACATTAGCCGTCGCGCCCGAAGCATTAAAAACATATCCGCCGCACCGTTTCCTGAAGTGAAACGATGCGCGCCGCGCGCCGTGCGCCGTGCGCCGTGCGCCGCGCGCCCCAACGCCGCATCGTCCCGCAAGCGCGCACAGCGCAAGCCGAGCGTGACCGTTCCCTCGACCATCACCGCGCGGGCGCGCCCGATTTCGCTCATTCATCTGCGCGCGGAAGAATTTATATGCGATATATGCGACGATGGACATCGCCGCCGTTCGTCGCGACGCACGTGCGCCTCGCGCGTCGGAACATCCGTTGCCTGCATTCTCGATTCACGGCCGGCCGCCTCGTGGCCTGCCGAACGCCAACGCGGCGAGCGTGCGGCGCGCGAGCCGAGACTCGCGCATCTCGCGCATGCTCGCCGCCCGTCAGGAGCACGCGATGCGGATATTCGAAACGATCGCCCTGCTGTTCTCGCGCGCCGCCGGCCGGCGGCCGCGTTCCGAAGGCTTGGCCGGTTCGCGCGTCGGCGCGCGCGCGGCGTGCCGCGCCTGTCCGTCGCGCCGCGCGCATGCGGGCCGTCCGCACGCCGCGCACGTGCATGCGCCGCAGGCGTCGCGCACGCGGCGGCCGCCGTTCGAGCCTCGGCGTCCCGAGCGGTTCGGCGCCGGCGACGTCGAGCCCGGCTCGTCGAACGCGCCCGAGGCGGGCGGCATCAAGCTGTGAGCGCGCGATGGCTACCGGCAAGACGCCCGCCCGCAAAAGCGCCCCGCGCAAGACCGCGCCCCGTCCGCCCGCGTCCGGCCGCAAGCGCGCCCGCACCGCGCAGGAAAAATCCGGCCGCTACTGGTCGAACGACGTGACGCGGCACAGCAACGCGCTCGATCTCGAACCCGACATCTTCAAGTCCGACGACCCCGAAGCGATCGCGCAATCGCTGAAGCGCTCCGCGCTCGACAGCACGCGGCGCAAGGCCAATCCGTTTCAATCGGCGATGTCGATGCTCAATTTCTACGTGAACCGCGCCGGCCGAAACCTTCCGAAGGCGCGCCGGGAAACGCTCGAACTCGCGAAGAAAAAATTGCGCGAGGCGTTCGGCCGCAAGCCCTGACGCATCCGCCGAGACGAGCGCCGATCGGCCGTTGCGGACGGCCGGCCGGCGTTGCGCCGAGCGCGCTTTCCCGCTCGCGGCCGTCATCGTCGTGCGATGCCCAGCGCGAGCACGACGAGAAGGATCACGGCGAACGCATAGAGCAGGATCTTCGCGATCTCCGCCGCGCCGCCCACCGGCGGCGACGCGACGCGCCACCCCGCTAAAACTGGTAATTGATCGACACGTCGACGGCCGAATCCGTCGAGCGCTGCGCGAGCGGACTGCGCGCGGCGCTGCCGACGAGTTGTTCGACCGCGCCGTCGGCCGTCACGAACCAGTGCTTCGTGACGAACCAGACGAGCGTCACGCCGCCGCCGACCGACTTCACACCCGCGCTCGGCGCATAGCGCGAATAGCCGGAGCGCGCCGCCTGCGCGTCGTTCACGCCGAACCAGCTGTTCATGTAGCGCGAATCGGCGAACGTGACGGTCGGCCCCGCGAACCAGTAGAACGTTTCCGAGCTGCCGGGCAGCGGCATGTACGCGGCGAGATCGGCGACCCAGCCGTTCGCGCCGCCGACGCTGCGGCGAACGTCCGCGCGCAGCACGAGCGGGAAATCGCGCGAGATCACGTAATCGGCCGACAGCTTGATCACCGCCGCCGGATTGACGTTGCCGACGCCCGTCAGATGACCGCGGTCGTCGGCCTCGCGGCGGCCGAAGTCGTAGCCCACGGAGATCGTCGCGCGCCAGTTCGGCCCGCGCAGCACGTTGACGCCGATCCCCTCGCCCGTCGACACGAACCACAGGTCGCGATAGCGGACGTCGAGGGTCGGCCCGGCCATCGGACGATACTGGTTCGAGCCGTCGTAGCGCGGCTGCAGCGTCGCGGCCGCGCCGACCGCGATCTGCCATGCCGGCTGCTGCGGATCGAAAAGCTTGTCGAGCGGCACGCCGGCCGAATACTGCCACTCGGCGGCCGGCGACGGCGTCTGCGCGCGCGCCGAAACGGCCGCCGCCGCGCACGCGATGCAGACGATGCCGCGCACGGCGCGATCGATGCGATCGATGCGATCGATGCGCCGTCGCGCCGGCGCGCGGCGCGGTGCGACGGCTCCCCGGATTGGAACGGCTCGTGCGTCGGCCATGTGCTGTCCTCGTTGTTCGGATTGTTGTCGCCGCGGCGAACCCGCGCGCGAACCAACCTTTGCCGGCACGCGATTGCAGCACATCGCGCGCCCCGACGCCACCGGCGCCACCGGCGCCTCGAGCGCACGCCGGCGCGTCAGCTCAAGCCTCGCGCTCGACGCGATCCGCGAACAGATTCAGCGCGCGCGCGACCTGACGCCCGAAGTAGCCCGGGCGCTCACGCTCGTACGCGCGCAGCAGCGTCGTGCATTCGCGTTCCGCCCAGCGCCAGTATGGCCCCTGCTTCGCGAAAGCCGGATGATCCCGCAATTCGGCCGGCACCGTGTGCTCGTCGTCCCATCCCCAGAAATACGCCTGATGCGAACGCGAGAACGACATGCCGACCATGCTCGCGACAATTTCGTCGTGGCGCATCGTGAAGTCGATGACCTCCGTTCGCGCGAGCCCGGCGGCATCGGTGTGGCGCGCCTCGATCCAGCAGTGATAGCGCGCGAGCTGCGACAGATGCTTCGCGGCGCGGCGCCGCTCGCGCGTCGAGCAGAGCACGAAGAGTGTGTCGTCGCCGAAATCCATGACCTCGCCGCCCGCGACGGGCCGATACCGCGTGCCGGTCAGCATGGTCAGCACGCGCGCGCCGACGATCGCGTAATCGGCGCAGCGCATGTAGCCGTTCTTGGTCGTCGCCTCCGACACGCTTCGATGGACGACTTCGTCGATGACGGGACGCAGCGCCAAGCTGATCGGCACGGTCAGAATCGGGGAGTTTGCTGCGGATTCGTGTTGCATCGGGACTGAACGCATTCAGCCGATCATTGGTCGGCGCGGGTGGGAGCCGCGGAATTATTACTTTTCGTTACATTCGGCTGTGTCGATTTTGGAAAAGATCTGTGTACTTTTGTCGAGATCGGCGCACGAAATGCTGCCTGCCGCGACAACCGCTCCGTCGCACGCCAAATCGTTCGTCGCCGCCCTCATTCGCGGCCGCGGACGGCCCGGCCCGGCCGTTCGTTCGCTCGTTGGCCCGTTGGCCCGTTGGCCCGTTCGCCCGTTCGCCCGTTCGCCCGTTGGTCCGTTGGTCCGTTGGTCCGTTGGTCCGTTGGTCCGTTGGTCCGTTGGTCCGTTCGTCCGTTCGTCCGTTCGTCCGTTCGTCCGTCCGCCGCGCGCAGCGCAAGCGGCCGTGCCGCTCACGCGGCCCCGCGCGGCGCGCTGCTCCGTGCACACGTGCGAGAACCTGAAGTTCGACCGCGGAGCGGCCCTTCGCGCGCCCGCTCGTTGCGCGATGACGGCTGCGTCGCGCATTTTTTTTACCAATGCGCTGTAACGAAAGTGTCGGCCGGATGGATCAACGATCGCACGCTCGGCCACGGCGAACGGATTTCCGCGATGCCGGCCGAAGAGAAGGCGCGCGCGCCGCGGCCGGTCTCGACATCGCGCACGCACCGCACGCCGGCGCGCAAGCCGCGCAACGCGATCGGGCACGCGTTCACCCTCGCCGACGATCAGATCGAGGCGGCGCCGTCGCGGCGCACGCCGCGTCACGGCGACGTGCGCCGCGACGCGCTGCCGCCGCCGCTCGGCGCGACGCTCGCGCGCTCACGGCAGCGCTTCATTGCCGCGTCGCTCGAATACTTCAACGGCGACAAGCCGCGCATCGCCAAGGCGCTCGGCATCGGCCTCGAGCCGCTGCACAACCGGCTTACGCCGATGCGCGTGCGCGAGACCGAAGCACCGCGTTAGCGTGGGCGCGGCGCGCATCGTCTCGCCGGATGCTTTTGAACGAAAGCGCCATGTGGGCGATGCGCCGCCGAGAAACGCTTCGGCATGCAAACGATCCGATCCGAGATCAAGCGGTCAGGTCGAAACGAAAGACGGTGCCGCCGTTTCTTTCGAGCCGCACGACATCGGCCGCGCCGACTGCGGCGATCGCGCGCGGCCAGAAACGCTGCGCGGGCGCGTTCCCGCGCATCACGCTCACTTCCCAGCGCCCCGGATGCGCGCGCCACAGCGCGCAAGCCGCCGCGGCGCCGCAGCCGTGGCCGCGCGCGTGCGGCAGGATGAAGAACTCGGCAATCGAATGGTCGACCTCGGGTTCGTCGTGCGCGCGCACGAACGCGAAGCCGATGCGCGCCGTTCCCACGTCGAGCAGATAGGGCCAGCGCGCTTCGCCGGGCTGCCAGTAAAGATCGAAATAGGGATAGTCGAAACTCACTTCGTCATGCTGACCGAGTTCCGCCAGATAGCGATGCAACATCGATCGGACGAGCGGCCGGTCCGCCGCCGAGGCGACCGTCAATGCGACCGGCGGGCCGTTCGGATGCAAGTTCGTCATGCGCGGCATCCGTCGCCAATCGACGCGGCGCAACGCGCCTGCGCCGCTTCGATCGCGTGCCGGCGAGCCGATCGACGCGTCGGCGGGCTCGCCGATCGATCCGTTTCACGCGCGCCGCACGCCGTTCGCGCGCGAGCGCGCGCCTGCGAGCTCGCGCGCAAATGCAAACGGCGCGCGGCGCGCCGATCGCGAACGGCCGCGACGATCCACCGTTCGCGCGCACGATCCTCGCGTCGAGAGCGGCAAGCCATTGCAAACATGCGGCGCACGTCGCGGCCCATTCGATGCACGCGCGCGCTCGTCAGCCGCCCGCGTTCCGCGCCGCGCTGCGCGCCTCGATCGCGCGCACGACGGCCGCCATGTCCGCCTGCCCGTGCCCGAGCGCCTCGGTCTCGCGATACAGATCGCGGCAGACGTCGAGCAGCGGCGACGCAAGATGCGCGGCGTGCGCGGCCTCGGTCGCGAGCCGGCTGTTCTTGAACACGTCGGTAATCGACGCCTGAACTTCGAAGTCTTCGTTGACGAGCTTGTCGATCTTCACGCGCGACACGCTGCTCGCCATCGGCCCCGCGTCGAGCACCGCCTGGAACTGCTTCATGTCGAGCCCGAAGCCGCGCGCCGCGTGCGCGGCCTCGGCGAGCCCCGTCACCATCGAGATCAGGAACGTGTTGACCGCGAGCTTCATCAGCAGGCCGGTCGGCACCGGTCCCGTCACGACGATCTCGCGGCACATCGGCGCGAGCAGCGAACGCACTTCGTCGACGGCCGCCGGATCGCCCGCCAGCATCGCGACGAGCTGCCCGGCCTCGGCCGGCTTGCGCGAGCCCGACACCGGCGCCTCGACATAGCGGCCGCCCGCCGCGCGAATATCGGCTTCGAGGCCGCGCGAATATTCGGCGGACACCGTCCCCATATGGACGATCGTGTGCTGCGCGACGTTGCCCGCGAACGCGGGCGTGCCGCGGCCGAGCACCGCGTCGAGCGCGGCGTCGGTCGCCATCATCAGGATCACGACGTGCGCGTGTCGATAGACGTCGGCCGCCGATTCGGCGACCTGCGCGCCGGCCGCGCGCAACGGTTCGCAGCGCTCGGGCGTGCGGTTCCACACGACGAGCTCGGTGCCGGCGCGCGCGAGATTGAGCGCCATCGGCTGCCCCATCACGCCGATGCCGATGAATCCTACTTTCATGAGCGTCTCCATGATTTCGCCGCCGCTCGTGGCGGCGGCGCATCGGATAGGTTGCGGGCGACCGGTGCGCTGGCGCCGGCCGGGCGCCCTGGCTGGCGGCGGGTTGCACGCCGCGCCGCCGGCCAGTTTAGCTAAATTGCCGCAACCTGTGCGTCGTGCGCGTAGCGGCTCTCCTTGTAGGGCAGACCGAGATGGTCGCGCAGCGTCGCGCCGCGCAGCACCGGATCGAAGTAGCCGCGCGCGGTCAGCTCGGGCAGCACGCGGTCGACGAAATCGTCGAGCCCGAAGCCCGTCACCGGCAGGCCGAGCATGAAGCCGTCCGCCGCGCCCTCGTCGACCCAGCGGATCATCTCGTCGGCGACCTTCTCCGCCGTGCCGATGAACGCCTCGGACGTGCCGATGTTCGAGCGCCGCGTCGCCACTTCGTATGCGACCTCGCGCAACGTCAGCTTGCGCTCGCGCGCAAGGCGCTTGATGTTGTCGGTGGTCGACTGGAACCCGTCGCTGCCGAGATTGCCGATGTCCGGAAACGGGCCGTCGAGCGGATAGGCGCTGAAGTCGTGCTGCTGGAAGAAGTGACCGAGATACGCGAGCACCTCGCGCGGGGACAGCAGGTCGCGCACCTGCCGGTACTTGTCGTCGGCCTCGTCCTGCGTCGCGCCGACGATCGGGCCGATGCCCGGAAACACCTTCACGTGATCGGGATCGCGGCCCGCGGCGGCGGCCGCCGCCTTCACGCGGCGATAGAAGACGCGCGCGTCGTCGAACGTACCGCCGTTCGAGAACACCGCGTCCGCGCAGCGGCCCGCGAAATCGATCCCGTCGTCCGACGAGCCGGCCTGGAAGATCACCGGCTGCCCCTGCGGCGAGCGACGGATGTTGAGCGGCCCCTCGACGCAGAAGAAGCGGCCGCGATGATCGAGACGGTGCAGCTTGTCCGGATCGAAGAAGCGGCCGGCGGCGCGATCGCGGACGAGCGCGTCGTCGTCCCAGCTGTCCCACAGGCCCTGAACCACGTCGAGATGCTCTTCGGCGATCGCATAGCGCTGTGCATGATCCGGGTGCGGGCGGCCGTAGTTCTTCCCGGTGCCCTCGATCGACGACGTGACGACGTTCCAGCCGGCGCGCCCGCCGCTGATCAGATCGAGCGACGCGAACTGCCGCGCGACCGTGTACGGCTCGCTGTACGACGACGACACCGTGCCGACGAGACCGATCTTCGACGTGACGGCCGCGAGCGCGGACAGCAGCGAGATCGGCTCGAGGCGATTGAGGAAATGCGGCGCCGACTTCGGCGTCACGTACGCCGAATCCGCGATGAACGCGAACGCGATGCCGGCCGCCTCCGCACGGCGCGCTCGATCCACGTAGAAGTCGAAATTGATGCTTGCGTCCGGGGGCACGCTCGGATGCTTCCATGCGTTCATGTTCGCCCCTGCCCCTTGAATCAGGACGCCGAAATGGATGTGTTTTCTGGTCATGGGAAGGCTCTATCGAAACGTTCAAACAGCGCGCGCGAACGCCGCGGCGCAGATGCCGCCGGGCCGCGCGCCCGGGAAGGCCGCGTGCGACGTCGCGCGGCCTCGCGGCGCCGCCGTCCGCCGAACCCGGACTTCGTCACGCGGCAGCGCCTGTCTCGAACATCGGGCGAACGTCGCCCATCAGTTCGCGATGCTAAATAAATCGGCAGGACCGCTCCGCTTGCGGTGCGGCCGGCGCTTCGTCAAGCGCTTTCAGCACATCGGCGCTTCGGCGCGCTCAGCCGATCGCGGCTTCGCCGTGCAGGCTCGCCGCCGGGTCCGGCACGATTTCGCGCATCCGGACGTCGAACGGTCGCGCCGCCGCGTGCGCGTCGCGAATCCCGAGCGCCATCCGATGCTCCGCGCCGATGCCGAGCAGCGCGAATTGCCAATGGCTCGCGTCGTCGTCGACATGCCGATCGAACGCGATGCGGATCGGCTGCGCGGGCAGCGCGAACGAGAACTGACCGAGATCGATCGACAACCCGACGCCGCGCGCCTTGATGTACGCCTCCTTCAGGGTCCACAGCTCGAAGAAGCGCTCGCGCCGCCGCTCGGGAGGCAGCGCGAAGAACGCCGCGCGCTCGCTCGCCGAGAAATGCGACGCGGCGATGCCGTCGAGATCGTTGCTGCGCGCCACCTCCTCGACGTCGATTCCCGCATCGGCCGCCCGCGTGACGACGCATGCGACGACGCTGCGCGCGTTCGACAAGTTGAAGCGCAGCGGCGGCCGCGCATCGCCCGCGTCGATCTCCGGCCGGCCGTGCGCGTTCGCGCGAAACCGCCATTGCGCGGGCGAGACGTCATTGACGTACGCGGACAGCACGGTGCGGCACAACGCGCGCGTCACCAGGTACTCGAGCTTCAGGTGATCGAACGCGAAGCGCTCGAGGCGCTCGTGCTCGGCGGCGCTCAGCAGCGCGCGATACCGTTCGCGCAGTGCGGGCGCATCGCATGCGGCGGTGCGCGCGTACCACACGTGCGCGTCGCGTTCGCCGAGCGGCAGTGCGGTCGGTGCGTTCATCGTCGGGTCGGTCGTCGAAGCGTTTGTCATTCGGGTTGCCGTATCGCGCGAGTGCGCCGTTCGCGCGCGCACTCGCGTCCACATTCACGTTTTCAGGTTCGCACTCGCGTTTTCGATCGCGATTGCATCCGCACCGCCGCGTGTGCGCACCGCATCGTCACGCATGCGTGCCGGGCGTTCACGTCGAGCGCGCAGGCGCTGTCCGTCGTGCGCAAGGCGCGAAGGCATCGTCGCACGGCTGCGGCGGCGCTCACGTGCGCCGCGGCCCGGCGCATGCCGGTCACGCCCGCGCGAGCGCCGCGCCGCCATGCGCGGGCGCGTCATCGATCGGGAAATGCAGCAGCGCCGCGAACAGCCCCGCGAGCGCCGTCGCGCCCCAGATCAGCGAATACGACCCCGTCACGTCGAACACGTAGCCGCCGAGCCACGAGCCGAGGAACGACCCGATCTGATGGCTCAAGAAGCAGACGCCGAACAGCGTGCCCAGATGCCGCGTGCCGAACACCTTCGCGACGAGCCCGCTCGTCAGCGGCACGGTGCCGAGCCACGTCAGCCCCATGATCGCCGCGAAGACGACGACCGACGCATCCGTCTTCGGCGCGAGGAAGAACACCGCGATCGTCGCGCCGCGAATCAGGTACAGCCAGCCGAGCACGTGATGCTGCCGGTAGCGCCCGCCGAGCCAGCCGCACGCCCAGCTGCCCGCCATGTTGAACAGACCGATCAGCGCGAGCGCCGTCGCGCCGAGCCCGACCGGCATGTGACATAGCAGCAGATAGTTCGGTAGATGGGTCGCGATGAAAGCGAGCTGGAACCCGCACGTAAAGAAGCCGACCGTCAGCAGACAATAGCCGCGATGCCGCGCCGCGTGCGACAGCGCGTCCTTCAGCGACACGGCCGCCGCTTCGTGCGCGCTCGCGTGGCCCGCGCCCGCGTTGCGGTCGAGCAGCACGCCGAACGGCGCGATCGCGATCAGGCAACCGGCGAGCACGAGGAGCGACGCCATCGTCCCCGAATGCGTCGTGAACCACTGCGCGACCGGCACGAGCGCGACCTGGCCGAGCGAGCCGCCCGCGCTCGCGATGCCCATCGCCATGCTGCGCTTCTCGGGCGGCGCGCCGCGGCCGACCGCCGTCAGCACGACGCCGAAGCTCGTGCAGCTGATGCCGATGCCGACGAGCACGCCCATCCCGAGCACGAGCATCGTGCCCGACGGCACGACCGCCGCGATCGCGAGGCCGAGCGCGAACACGAGCGCGCCGATCGCGACGAGCGGCCCGGCGCCGTAGCGGTCGGCGGCCGCGCCAGCGAACGGCTGCGCGACGCCCCAGACGAGATTGTGCAACGCGATCGCGAATGCGATCGTCGTGACGGGCAAGCCGTGGTCGAACGAGAACGGCCCGATGAAGAGGCCGAAGGTCTGCCGCACGCCCATCGCGGCGCTCATGATGAGCGCGCCGGCGAGCACGGCGATCATCGCGGGATTGAAAATGCGTGGAGAACCGTCGCGTCGATGCGTTTCGGGTGCAAACATGTCCGCTCCTGTTATGGCGGCTGCCCACGGCGCGCGCGCGTCGCGGGCAACGCAATTCGTTTTATGTCGATACGGCGTCGCACCCTCGGTCACGCGGCGCGGACAAGTGCGCGCACTCGCGAACGCGGTGGCGCGTCGTGCGGCAAGCGGTTTGTCGCCGGCCCTCGGTTGCACGCGACGATCTCGCTTGCGCTCGCACCGCGCGCGAGCCTCGGAGCGATCGAAGACTTGGCAGCGCAACAATCCGGCGCGCATCGACGCGCCGCGCGGCGGCCAGGGAACCATCGGATGATTCGCTTTGCAGTCTATATGAGCGTTTCGCATTTGTGCAGGAAATCCGCCGTCGGCGTCGTGTCATTGCGCATCGTGCGCGATTGGGGTCAGGGCGCGTGCCGCGCATGGTCCGCCGTCCTGCCACAACAGCGGCGCGACGGGCCCGGCGACCCACACCGAATCGACCCGGCCGATCACGATCGTGTGGCTGCCGTAGCCGAAATCGCCGTCGACCTCGCACAGCAGCGTCGCCTGCGCGCCGGCGAGCATCGGCACGCCGTGCGCGTCGCGCCATTCGCCGTGCGCGAAGCGCGCGTCGTGATCGAGCTTGCCGCTGAACGGCGCGATCAGGTCGAGCTGCCGTTCGTGCAGCAGATTCAACGAGAAGCGGCGCGTGCGCATCAGCGGCGCATGCAGCGTCGCCGCGCGATTGATGCACACGAGGATCGCGGGCGGATCGGTGCTGACCGCGCTCACCGCGGTCGCCGCCATTCCGAAGCGCGCGCACGCGTCGCGCGTCGCGACGATCGACACCGCCGACGTCAGTCGGCGCATCGCGGCCTTGAAATGCTGCGTCAGCGCGTCGGGCGCGCGCGATGCGGCGCCGTTCGACGCCGGCGCGTATCCGCTCGGCGCCGATACGCCGTGCTCGGCGCGCGGCGCGTCGCGCCGCTCGCGTTCCCGCTCGAGCATCGGCAGCTCGAGTGCGGCGTGCGCGTCGGTTGCGGCGCGCGCCGCGCGGTGGGTCCATGGGTTCGCCATTACGTCTCCTCCTTCGGATTTCGGGCGGTCGACGCGACGGGCCCGTCGAACAGCGCGAATTCGCATGCGCCCGGACGCGAAGCCGCGCCGCCGATCAGGAACCAGCCGTCACCGATGTACAGCGGACCGGCGGACGCGATGCGGGCGTCGCTTCGACACCGTGCATCGCCCGCCCCCGCCACGGCGGCCGACAGCGCGCGCGTTCCCGCGCCGCGCACGATCCGCCGCAACCGCCGCGCCCATTCGGTGCATGTCTCCATCTGACCGGACCCTCGCTGCGAAGCGTCGACGCGGGGCGCGTTCCCGTCGCGATTCAGCCGACATCGCGCACGGGCGCACGGGCGAACGATGCCGCGCGCGTCCGTGCATTCGTGTGCGCGATCGTTCGTCGACGACTTCCGGCCCCTCGTCGTTCGATTGCCTCTCGTTCGAACCTGCTCGTTTCTGTTTCTCGGCGTTCGATGCGGATGCGGATACGGCCCGCGCCGAACGTGCTGCGTCTTTCGTTCAGCTTGAATCGTGAAGCAATGGATACGGCGGCAAACTTGACCGCGCATCCGGACGGCGCGCCGCGCGCGTGCGCGGCGTTGGTCCCGAGACGCATCGCGCTTGGCGGCCGATGCATGCGATACAGGCTAACGGAAAACGCCCGCGTAATGCGTTAGATCGTTTACGGCATATGACGGGCGAGGTTCCGCTCATTTCGAGATATAGCCTTCGGCGAGCAATCCCAATCGCTTCGCCTTCGTCGCGCTGCTCTTGATGTGCTTGCTGTCCATCTTGCGGTTGATCGCGGTAAACAGCTGATAGACCGCGCGCTCGTCGAGCCGCAGTTCCTCGGCGACATGACGCGCGCCGCCGCCGCGTGCGACGAGCCGCAGCGCGAGCACGTCCTGCGCGGCGAGCGACAGCTCCTGCGCAAGCTCGCGCCGTCGCCGCACGACGCGCCATTCGAGCATCTCGTTCGCGAGCCCGCGCAGCAGGCGCCGGTTGCGCCATGGCATGTCCTCGCCCTGCGGCGCCGGCAGCGGCGTCGCGACGTGCAGCAGTCCGAACGTCGAAACGTCGCGGCGGTGCGCGGGAAAGAACACGTTGCTGCCGAGCCCCTGCGTCTGCGCGTAATGGTTCAGCCAATGATCGGGCGGCAATTCGGCGAGCGTCGAGCCGCGCAGCGGCTGCGTGTTGTCGCGCGCGTGCGCGACGGCCGGATCGTTCAGATACCAGTGCTGATGCACGTAACGCTGCGCCCATGCGGGTGCGCCGCCGATCAGCAGATCGTGGGTCGAGAACTCGTCCGTCTCTTCGTCGACGACGAACCAGTGATAGAAGCACTGAGTCGCGCCGCACGACGCGCAAATGCGGCGCATCAGCGCGAGCAGCGCGCCGTCGTGCTCGCATTCGGCCGCGAATTCCGGCTGCGTCGCCGGCGCGGCCGCCGCAGCCGCCGCGCCGGTGCGCTCCGATGTGCGGGATGCATCGAGCGCGTCGTTCGCCGCAGGCGCATGTCGCACATCGTGCGCTGCGTGCGCGCCGTGCGGAGCCGCCGCGTCGGCTCCGCGATGCACGTCGAGCAGCGCCCGGTAGTCGATTCCGAGCTGCGCCGCATACGGATCGTGTTCGACGAACGCCGCGACGGCCGCCGGGTCGCGCAGGCCGACGCGCTGCGTCGATACCGGCTCGCCGGGGCTCTTGCAGCGTCGCTCGAGCACGAAGCCGCACAGCGCGTCGCCTCGGACGCCGAGCGAAATGCGCTTGCCGTCGACGATGCCGTCACGGGTGCGCGCGAGGTCGGGTGAAGAAAGTTCGAACGAAACAGAGGTGGATTGTCGAGCCATGGCGCCGATCCATCGGTTGGGGTGGGAAGGCGATGGCGGTTCGGCCCGACGGCCGCAAAGCGCACGACGACCGGGCGGCTCACGGCAGCAGGTCAAATTGCGAACGGTGACGTGAACGCGTCGTGCGGAGTCGGGAAAGAAAAGAGCTGCTCCTGCATCACGGCCACCGGCGGCCATCGGTGGTGATCAGTCGCGCGGCAGCGGCGCTGCCGTCGTCAAGCGGAGTCGAGCAAAGGAAAAAGGGAGGGCGCGCCCGCGCGATGCGCGGGCGAGTCGAACGCCGGCGGGCCCGGCGGGCCTCGTTATCGGAGCTGGAACCGGTACGCCGACACGGCGCACCGAAGGCGAAAACGCGCGCGAAGCGCGCGGCAGAGGCTGCGTTCGCTCACGCCGCACGCCGCCGGCGCGAGGCACGACGCCCCACGCCGGCGGCGCGCGCCGGAATGGCGAACGAAACGCGTCGGCCGGCGCAGCCCGCGACGCGCGAACGCGTCCGGCACGTCGCCGTACCGCTTAGTTTTCGTCGTAGTGGATGTTGAAGATCGCCATTCGCCCTCGCTCGCCTCTGTGCCTGATGGCCGGGATCGCGACGCGTCCCGGCGTCGTTGATATCGGACGCGACCGCGCGGCGTGCGCGATCGCGATTGCGTGCTTCAGATGTGCAACGCGTGGCCGAGCGCGCGAAGCGCGGCTTCCATCACCGCTTCTCCGAGCGTCGGGTGTGCGTGAATCGTACCACCGACGTCTTCGAGGCGCGCGCCCATTTCGAGCGATTGCGAGAACGCGGCGGCGAGCTCGGACACGCCGACGCCGACCGCCTGCCAGCCGACGATCAGATGATCGTCGCGGCGCGCGACGACGCGCACGAAGCCGTCCGCGCTTTCGAGCGTGAGCGCGCGGCCGTTCGCGGCGAACGGGAACGACGCGCTCAGGCACTCGCCGAACTCGCGCTCGGCTTCGTCGGGCGCGAGCCCGGCCGACACGATCTCGGGATCGGTGAAGCAGATCGCGGCAATCGCCGCGGGCGTGAAGTGCCGCCGCTTGCCGGCGACGAGCTCCGCAACCATCTCGCCCTGCGCCATCGCGCGATGCGCGAGCATCGGCTCGCCCGTCAGGTCGCCGATCGCCCACACGTTGCGCATCGACGTGCGGCACATGTCGTCGATCCTCAGCGCGGCGCCCGCGCGATCGAGCTGCAGCGCCTCGAGCCCCCAGCCCTGCGTGCGCGGCCGGCGGCCGACCGTCACGAGCACCTGGTCGGCGGCGAGCTCGGTCTGCGCGTGCTCGCCGTCCTGCACGCGCACCGCGTCGCCGCGCGCGTTCAGCCCGAGCACCTTGTGGCCGAGGTGCACGCGCACGCCAAGGCGCTTGAGCGACGCCGCAACGGGCTTCGTCAGCTCCGCGTCGTAGATCGGCAGGATACGCTCGCGCGCCTCGACGACGGTCACGTCGACGCCGAGTTTCCGGTACGCGATGCCGAGCTCGAGCCCGATATACCCGGCCCCGACGACGACGAGCCGCTTCGGCAGCTTGCCCGGCGACAATGCGTCGGTCGACGAGATCACGCTGCCGCCGAACGGCATCGCCGGCAGCTCGACGGGCTCGGACCCCGCGGCGAGCAGCAGGTGCTCGCACTGGATGCGCACGCGCGCGCCGCCGCCCGCGTCGACTTCGACGGTCTTGCCGTCGACGATGCGCGCGTCGCCGTGCACGACTTCGACGCCGTTCTTCTTCAAGAGCGCGCCGACGCCGCCCGTCAGCTTCTTGACGATGCCGTCCTTCCACGCAACCGTGCGCGTGATGTCGATCGCGGGCGCTTCCGTGCGGATGCCGAGCGGCGAATCGCCGGCGAAGCCGCGCACCTTGTCGAATTCGCCCGCCGCGTGAATCAGCGCCTTCGACGGAATGCAGCCGATGTTCAGGCACGTGCCGCCGAGCCTGTCGCGCTCGACGAGAATCGTGCGCACGCCGAGCTGCCCCGCGCGGATCGCGGCGACGTAGCCGCCCGGCCCGCCGCCGATCACGAGCAGGGTCGTAGTCTTGTTGTCCGTCATCGGGTCATTCCACGAAAAGAAGGGCGGGTTGCTCGAGCCGCGCGCGCACGGCCTGGATGAACTCGGCCGCGTCCATGCCGTCGATCACGCGATGATCGAACGACGACGACAGGTTCATCAGCTTGCGCGCGACCACCGCGCCCGCGCGGAACATCGGCCGCTCGACGATCCGGTTCACGCCGACGATGCCGACCTCGGGCGAATTGATGACGGGCGTCGACGCGATGCCGCCGAGCGCGCCCAAGCTCGTGATCGTGATCGTCGAGCCCGACAGCTCGTCGCGCTCCGCGCGGCCCGTGCGCACCGCGTCCGCGAGCCGCGCGATCTCGGCCGCGAGCGACCACGGATCGCGCGCCTCAGCATGGCGCACGACGGGCACCATCAGGCCCGCCTTGCTCTGCGTCGCGACGCCGAGATGCACCGCGCCGTGACGCGTGACGACGCCGGCTTCGTCGTCGTAGCGCGCGTTGATCTGCGGGAAATCGCGCAGCGCGATCACCATCGCGCGCGCGAGGAACGGCAGCACCGTCAGGCGGCCGCGCGACTCGCCGTACGTGCGGTTCAGCTCGGCGCGCAGCGCTTCGAGCTCGGTGACGTCGATCTCCTCGACGTAGCTGAAGTGAGGAATCCGACGCTTCGCGTCCTGCATCCGCTGCGCGATCTTGCGGCGCAAGCCGATCACGGGCACCGCCTCCTCGTCGTGCCGCTCGACGTAGGCCGCGTGGCCGCCGCGCGCGCCCTGCGCGGCCGCGCCGCGGCCTTGCAGGTACGCGTCGAGATCCTCGTGCAGGATGCGCCCCGCTTCGCCCGTGCCATGCACGAAGCGCAGCTCGACGCCGAGATCCCACGCGCGCCTGCGCACCGCGGGCGACGCGAGCGGGCGCTCGCCCGGCCGGCGCGCGGGCGGCGGCGATGCGCGCCGCGATGCTTCGTCATGCGATGCTTCGGGTTCGGCCCATGCCGCCCGATCGCCGTCCGGATGCGACGCGGCGCGCGCGTCGTCGGCATCGCGCCCGGCGCGAGCCGGCCTCGCGGCGGCGTTCGCGCGCGCATGCGCCGCGTCGGCGAAGCGTTCCGGCCGCGCCGAGGACGAGGCCGTTTCGCCGCGCGCGATGTCATTCGAAGCGCTGCTTGCAACTTCATTTGCAACGCCGTTCGCGGCGGCGCCGACGCGATCGTCCCCGTGGCCGCTCCTCTGGTCGCCCTGGTGATTGCCCTCGCCCTCGACCTCGAGCCGCACGAGCTCGCTGCCGACGGCGAGCACGTCGCCTTCCTTGCCGCCCAGCGCGACGACGACGCCCGTCACGGGCGACGGAATCTCGACCGACGCCTTGTCGGTCATCACATCCGCGATCGCCTGGTCTTCCTTCACGCGATCGCCGACCTTCACGTGCCACAGCCCGAGCTCGACTTCCGCGATGCCTTCGCCGATATCCGGCATCTTGATGACGTGGATGCCCATATCAATTCTCCATCACGCGCCGCAACGCATCGCCGACCCGGTTCGGGCCCGGGAAATACGCCCACTCCTGCGCGTGCGGATACGGCGTGTCCCAGCCCGTCACGCGCTCGACGGGCGCTTCGAGCCAATGGAAGCAGTGCTCCTGAACGAGCGAGATCAGCTCGGCGCCGTAGCCGCACGTGCGCGTCGCTTCGTGCACGACGACGCAGCGGCCCGTCTTGCGCACCGATTCGACGATCGTGTCGAGATCGAGCGGCCAGAGGCTGCGCAGGTCGATCACTTCGGCGTCGACGCCGCTCTCGTCGACGGCCGCGAGCGACACGTGCACGGTCGTCCCGTAGGTCAGCACCGTCACGTCGCCGCCGGGGCGCACGATCGCCGCCGAATCGAGCGGCACCGTGTAGTAGCCGTCCGGCACGAGGCTCGCGGGATGCTTGCTCCAGGGCGTCACCGGCCGGTCGTGATGGCCGTCGAACGGGCCGTTGTAGAGCCGCTTCGGCTCGAGGAAGATCACCGGATCGTCGTTCTCGATCGAGGCGATCAGCAGGCCCTTCGCGTCGTACGGATTCGACGGCATCACGGTGCGCAGCCCGCACACCTGCGTGAACATCGCCTCGGGGCTCTGGCTGTGCGTCTGGCCGCCGTAGATGCCGCCGCCGCACGGCATGCGGATCGTCAGCGGCGCGATGAACTCGGCCGCCGACCGGTAGCGCAGCCGCGCCGCCTCCGACACGATCTGGTCGGACGCCGGATAGAAATAGTCGGCGAACTGGATCTCGCAAACGGGGCGCAGCCCGTACGCGCCCATCCCCACCGCCGCGCCGACGATCCCGCCTTCGTTGATCGGCGCGTCGAACACGCGCGACTTGCCGTATTTGTTCTGCAGTCCTTCGGTGCAGCGAAACACGCCGCCGAAGTAGCCGACGTCCTGCCCGAACACCACCACGTTGCCGTCGCGCTCGAGCATCACGTCCATTGCCGAGCGCAAAGCCTGGATCATGGTCATCGGCGAAGCCGCCGGACCTTCTTTGCTTGCTGTCGTCATCGCTGTCAAACCCCGAGCTGTTGGCGCTGCCGGCGCAGGTGCGCGGGCATCTCCTTGTAGACGTCCTCGAAAATGCTCGCGACGTTCGGCACGTGCTCGTCGGCGAGCGTGCCGTAGCGCTCCGCTTCCTTCTGCGCGGCGAGCACATCCGCTTCGAGCGCTGCCTTCGTGTCTTCGTGCTCCTGCTCGGACCACGCGCCGATGCCGATCATGTGGCGCTTCAGGCGCTCGAGCGGATCGCCGAGCGGGAAGTACGTCCAGTCGTCGCCGGGGCGGTACTTGGAAGGATCGTCGGACGTCGAGTGCGGGCCCGCGCGATACGTGACCCACTCGATCAGCGTCGGCCCGAGGTTGCGGCGCGCGCGTTCGGCCGCCCAGCGGGATGCGGCGTAGACCGCGAGGAAATCGTTGCCGTCGACGCGCAGCGAAGCGATGCCGCAGCCGACGCCGCGCCCGGCAAAGGTCGCGCCTTCGCCGCCCGCGATCGCCTGGAACGTCGAGATCGCCCACTGGTTGTTGACGACGTTCAGGATCACGGGCGCGCGATACACGTGTGCGAACGTGAGCGCGGTATGGAAATCGGCTTCGGCCGTCGCGCCGTCGCCGATCCACGCGGAAGCGATGCGCGTGTCGCCCTTGATCGCCGATGCCATCGCCCAGCCGACCGCCTGGATGAACTGCGTCGCGAGATTGCCCGAGATCGAGAAGAAGCCCGCTTCGCGGCTCGAATACATCACCGGCAACTGGCGGCCCTTCAGCGGATCGCGCTCGTTCGACATCAGCTGGCACATCATGTCGACGAGCGGATAGTCGCGCACCATCAGGATTCCTTGCTGCCGATACGTCGGGAAGCACATGTCGCCGCGTTCGAGCGCGAGCGTATGCGCGACTGCGATCGCTTCCTCGCCGAGGCACTGCATGTAGAACGAGATCTTCTTCTGGCGCTGCGCGATCTGCATGCGCGCGTCGAAGACGCGCGTCTTCAGCATCGCGCGGATGCCGCGGCGCAGGATGTCGGGATCGAGATCGAGCGCCCATGGCCCGAGCGCCCGTCCGTCGTCGTCGAGCACGCGCACGAGGCCATAGGCCAAGTCGCTCGTGTCGGCCGGGGCGACGTCGATGGGGGGTTTGCGCACCTTGCCGGGGGACGACAGGTGCAGATAGGAAAAATCGGTCTTGCATCCCGGACGCCCGGTAGGCTCCGGCACATGCAATCGCAATGGCCCGTACTGGCTCATTCAATTGTCTCCACGTTTGATTTTGTCGCACGCTTCGCCGCAGAGCGTAACAAAGTTATCGCACGTGGTGAAAGTCTCTTCGGACTCGGAGTCGCCCCGATTCTCAAACGGACGCCGGAATGTTATGACGTATTTCAGCACGCTCGTTCGCGGCGGCGCGATCGCGGCGGCCGGATGCTGCGAATGCGATGCCGTGCCTCGTCTTGCCGCGCGCGCCGCCGGCATGTTCGCCGGGCTGTATTTTGTGCGACGCGCAAATGCTTGCGGATGAATGCGCGTTCGATGTCGCGGCGCATTCGCGCGCCGATAATCGGCGCGCGCCCCCGCCGATCTCCCCACTCTCGTCACGAGTTATTCGCTTGCGCCCGATCGTCGGCGACGCATAGCGATTCGAATATCGCTTATCACCATTTTCAATTTCCGCCGCTTCGCGTTTCGTCCTAGACTCACCAAAACATGACATCGATCGATGTAATGGTCGACCGCACGGAGGCCGCGCCGGCCGTTCGCGCCGGTCGCGCGCCGGTCGCGCAGCTCGCACGGCCGCGCGATATTCGATTCATTCACGACATGGAGACCGCACGAGCGCGCGACGTCGTTCGCATCCCGAATCGTCACGACTTCGCCGCTCGCGCCACCCGCCCGACTCATCGACCTCTCTCGCCATGAACACAGTCATCGCCCCGGGCAACGCCCCGCCCACCTCCGCCGCGCGCACGAGCCCGCTGATGGCGGCGATCGCCCGGTTCGTGGTCGCCGCGCTATTGCCGAGAATCGATCGCGCGGCCGACGCGTCGACGCATCCGTTCCGCACGCCGGAGATGCTCGTGCCGCACGTGCGCGAAAAGCGCTACGGGCTCACGCATTACGGCATCTTCTTTCCGAGCCTGCCCGAGCCGCACCGGTACTGCAACGTGATGACGCTGCTCGGCGCGACGGGCAGCGTCGCGTTCGACAACGACTATCTGGTCGACGGCGATCCGCGCGACGTCGCGACGGTGCTGTCGTCGACGGCCGCCGACGACGCGCATCACTACCGCGCGTATTCGATCAAGCGCGAATGCGCGGCGCGGCGCGCGGACACGGTCGTCGCGTTCGGCGACGACCTGACGATCTCGGGCGCGTACCCGCGCTACACGGTGAAGGCCGACTACGCGCACTTCGGCCTCGATATCGCGATCGATTGCACCGACGTCGTCTCGTGGTTCGTCCGCAATGTCGCTTACGACCACCTGAGCCTGCTCGCGACGTGCTCGGGCACGATCCGCCACGGCGATCGCACGATGCCGGTCGACACGATGTGCACGTTCGAATACGCGCGGATGACGACGCCGCAAGCGTGGTTAGCGCGGCCGTTGAGCGAGCGCTGGAAACTGCCGCTCGATTTCTTCACGTACCAGATCGTGAATCTCGACGAAGGCGTGCAGTTGCTGCTGACCGAAGTCCGCGTGCTCGGCGAGAAGGCGTTCAAGGGCATCCATCTGCGCGCGCTCGACGGCACGGCCGAGATTCACGAGCGCGGCGTCGCGTTCGTCGTCGACGAATATCGGGACGCGCTCGCGACGTCGCCGGACGGCAAGCGCATGCGGCTGCCGCATCGCTTGTCGTGGACCGCGCGCGACGACGCGGGCCGGCCATGGCTCGAACTGCACGGCACGATCGACAGCCCGTGGCGCTTCGGCCACGGGCGCGGCTACGTCGCCAGCTATCGCTTCGAAGGAAGCGTCAAGGGCCGCGCGTACAGCGGGCGCGGGTACATCGAGTACGTCGATTGCGAGGTGTCGTATCGCTGATGCATCGCGTTGCGTTGCATCGCCTCGCGTCACGTGGCTGCACGTCGCATCGATCGTGAGACGCTCCTCCGCGCGCGTCTCGCGCGTCTCGCGCGCCCGCGCGCCCGCTCGCCGGCTCGCCGGCGCGGCGGAACCGGATCGGATCGCGCGCCGCGACGGTATCAAAGACGGCATTTCAACGTCATCAACAGGGAGAGAAAACATGGAGACTTCAGTCGTTCCGGCCGCTCGTCAACCGGCCGCGCAATCGCCGGTCATGGGGCGCGCCGTCGTCGCGGCGCTGATCGCGGGCCTCGGCATCTTCAGCGTCGGCGATCACTTCTATCACGTGTGGAACGGCATCCTCTGGTACAACTGGGCGCCGCGGCTCGACGGTCAATCGCTGCTCGTGTGGCCGATCTTCGTCGCCGGCGCGGGCGCGATACTCGCCGTGACGTATCCGTTCACGCGCGGCACGGCGCCGCCGCCGGCTTCGAGGCTCATCGCGCTCGTCGCCGTCTCGCATCTCGTCTATGCGGCAACCGGCGTGTTCGGCAATACGCATCCGCTCGCGCTGTCGATCGCGCTCGTCGCGCTGTGGCTCGCGCGCATCGCCGCGACGGCCGAACATCGCGCGCGGATCGCCGCGCTGTCCGTCATGGTGGCCGCGACCGGGCCGCTGATCGAGGGATTCGTGTCGTCGCTCGGCCTGTTCGACTACGCGTTGCAGCAGTTCGCGCGCGTGCCGTATTGGCTGTTCGCCGCTTATCTGCACGCCGGCCCGCTCGCGTTCGCATTCGGCCGGTGGGTGCGCAACGGCCGGCTTGGCGGCGGCGCCTGAACACCGCGTTCGCGGCTTCGCGGCCGCCACGGCTCGCCATGCGCGTGCGGTCCGCCGCGCGTCGGATGCGATGTCACGCGGCGCGGCGCTTGCTTGCTCGGGCATACGGGGCCGCGGCGGTTTTGCATTTCGCATTTCGCGTTTCGCATTTCGCATTTCGCCGTTCGCCGTTCGCGGCAACGGCAGCAACGGCAACGGCAGCAGCAGCAGCAGCAGCAGCAGCAGCAGCGAGCATGCACGCACCGCGCTTGCGATACGACCCCGCATTCGCACGCGCAATCACCCCGATTGACGATGACATTGATCAATGTCATCGTCATTGCATGCGCGACAACCCCGGCCATCGTGACGCACCGCAGCATCGGCCGCCGCCCGATCGAGCGACACGCCGCTCGACCGCCCGCCGGCCGCTCCTCAACCCTCGACAAGCGACCTTCGTATGAAACAGCAACGCATTGAAATCGCAGAAGAGTTCGACGCCCCGGTCCAGCAGGTCTTCCGCTTCTTCAGCGAGCACGAGAATCTCGGGTCAATCTTCTCGCCCGCGAAGATCCGCCGAATCAGCGACGGCGAGCCGGCGCGCAACGGCGTAGGCTCGGCGCGCGAAATGCGCGTGCCCGGCGCGCCGCCGTTCGTCGAGACGGTGACCGCCTATCTGGAGAACGAACTGATCGAATACCGGATCACGCGCGGCAGCCCCCTACGCGACCATCACGGCGTGATGCGCTTCGTTCCGATCGACGAGCGCCGCACGTATTTTCATTACGTGATCACGTTCGAAGGCAAGGTGCCGCTCGTCGCGCCGATCGTGCGGCACGTGCTCGAGGGCAGCATTCGCCGCGGGATCGGAAAAGTGACGCGGCGGCGGCTCTGGGCATGAGCGTGCGGGATGCGGCAATGGGCGTGGCCGCCGCGCGGCGCGCGGAGGACACGGAGGGCGCGGAGCGCGCGACGTGCCGAAGGTGCGAAACACGCGCGACGCGGGCAGCCGGAACGATTCGAGCGACGCAAGGGGCAACATACGCGACATGCGCAACATTGCACCTTGCCCGGCATGCGTCGCGCATGCGTCGCCGCGCCGGCGAACGCATCGTCGAACGGCCGCGCGCGCCCGACGTCATTCGTCGCGCGCCCCTTCGAGCCGCCGCTTCAGCAGCATGAGCGAATGCGCGGACTCGCGTTCGACGCGCCTGCGCATCACGAGCGCATTCGCGAGCCGCAGCAGCGGATTCGGCGAATGATAGTGCAGCGTGCGGACGAAACGCGCGCCGTGCGCGCCGCCGCGACACTCGTAGGTCAGCAGGATGCGCAGGCTGCCAGCCGCGTTCGCCGCGCGCGCCTGCCAGATCACGCCGGGCTCGTGGCGAACGACGTCCCAGCGCAGATGATCGACGCGCCCGGCCGCACGCACGTCCTCGTCGAAACGGCTGCCCGCCGCGAGCGATCCCGCCGGCCCGTCGACGCGCAGCGACGACGGATGCCATTGCGGCCAGCACGCCGCGGTGCTCGCATACGCGAGCACGTCCTCGGGGCGGCGCGCGATATCGATCTCGTGCCGCATGCGCGTCGAGAACTCCGCGCCGGGCTCGGCACTCCAGCGCAGCGTGCCGTGCAGCCAGTCCATCAGCGGCCAGACGACGTCGAAGTTGCACGCGCGCATCAGGTCGCGGCGATGATGAATCCGGTGCAGCGTGCGCATCTGCCGAATCCATGGCCAGTTCGCGAGCGGATGCGCATCGGGCAAGTGCTCGCACGCGTGCATGCATTCGTAGAGCAGATAGCCGCCGAGCATCGTGCTCGCGAAGAGCCCCGCGACGTTCGCGTCGACGCGGCTCAGCAGCGCATGCGCGACGAACAGCCCGATGCTGAACGCGACGATCAGCCAGGCCGGGAACAGGATCACGCGCCAGTCGCGCGCGTCGCGGTACGTCATCTGTTCGTTCACGAAGAAGCTGTGATGATCGCCCGTATGCCGCCGATAGAACATCGCGCCGAAGCGGCGCTTGAAATGGCCCACATGCCGATGAATCGAGAATTCGAGCCAGTTGAACAGCAGGAACGCGACGGGCACGGTCGCCCATTGATATGCGCTCACGTGCGCGACGCCCTTCAGGAAAAACGCGATCGCCGCCGCGCCGTATGCGAACACGAAACCGCCGTGCCGCCAGGCGTTGTAGCGCGAATGAACGTTCGCGCGATAGTGCGTCCGGAACGCGGTCACGTCCTGGGTCATCGTCGTCTCCTGTCGTCGGGCAAGCGCGGCGCATCCGATGCGCGCCGGCTTGACGGCAGATTAGAGTAGCCTCGATGATTTCTCCAATGGAGAATCGTGATTTGACTTATTCATCGACCTGAATTCGATCATGCGCCGCTCCGATATGTCGAACGATGCATTCGATTGCGAACGTCCGCCGCCCGTGTCGGCGCGACGGCGCAACGCGCGCTCGCGCCGTCGCGCGAGCGGCGGGCGTTGCGCGAGCGGCGCGCGCACGCTCCGGAGCGCCGCCGAATGATCCGGAACCTGCGACAACTGGACTTGAACCTGCTGCTCGTCTTCGACGCGCTGATGCAGGAGCAGAACCTGTCGCGCGCCGCGGTGCGGCTGCACATGAGCCAGCCGGCCGTCAGCAACGCGCTGACGCGGCTGCGCCAGCAGCTCGGCGAATCGCTCTTCACGCGCACCGCGCGCGGGATGACGCCGACCGCGCAGGCGCGCGCGCTGTACGAACCGGTGCGTCAAGCGCTGTATCTGCTGCAGATCGGGCTCGGCCCGCAATCCGGTTTCGAGCTCGACACGCATCACCTGTTCAGGCTGTCGATGAACGACTACGGACAGGCCGTGCTGCTGCCCGATCTCCTCGCGCACATCAAGGCGCGCGCGCCGAACGTGATGCTGTCGGTGCAGAGCGACGACGCCGGCTCCATTCCCGCTCAGCTGACGACGGGCACGCTCGATCTCGCCATCGACTACCTGCATTTCGACAATCCCGAGCTCTGCTACGAGCCGCTGCACGAGGAGCATCTCGTCGTGATCGGGCGCGACGGCCATCCGGCGTTCACGAACGGTCTCACGCTGCGCGGCTACGAGGAAAGCGGCCACGTGTCGATCCAGCCGCGCGACCGGCGCGGCTCGCCGCTCGAGATCGTGCTCGGTTCCGCCCGCGTGCGGCGCGTCGTGCATCTGCAGGTGCCGCACTATCTGACGATTCCCGCGCTTGTCGCGAAATCGGACTTGCTCGGCACGATTCCGCGCCGGCTCGCCGAACGGTTCGCCGACGTCTACGCGCTGCAGATCGCGCCGCTGCCGGTCGATATCGCGCCGATCCAGGTAAGCCTCATCTGGCATCGGCAGCAGGATGCGCAGCCGGGCCTTCGCTGGTTGCGCGAGCAGATCGTGCACACGCATCGTGCGATCGTCGCGAATGCCGAACGCGCGACGGCGTGACGCGCGCCGCGGCGGCGGCGCTCAGGCGTGCCGCAGCGCGACGACGGTGTAGCCGATCGCGAACAGCGCGATCAGCACCAGGCCCGCGATGTCGCCCGCGCGCAGGCTGCGCGTCTCCGGCGTCGGCCGCTGCGCGGCCGCGAGCGCGCGCTCGCGATGGATCAGGAACAGCGGAAACGCGACGCTGATCGCAACGGCCACGCTCAGCACGATGTAGATCCACGCGCCGCGCATCGCGAGACGGCGCGCTTCGAGCACGAGCCACAGAAACAGCGCGAGCCCGAGCAGCACGATGTCGACCGTGATCGATCGGCTTGCGGGATTCGCGAGCGTGTCGAGCAGGAAGCGCGGCCCGGCGTTCGCCGCGCCGAGCGGCAGATATTGCAGATTGTTGGCCCACGTGCCGATCAGCGCGACGAGCGCGATCACGCCGTAAGCGGTGCAAAGCAGTTTCCTCGAGATGGGCATGGCGGTCATCGTTCGTGTGGTGGCGGCAAATTCCGCATCGGGCTGATGCTGGTGCAGGAACCCTAGATCAACACGGCCCGGCCGGCAAGCGCGCGCGCCGATCCGGCCGAACGCTTCGTCGCCGCCCGTTTGAATCGCCGCGTAAACGAATTCGAATTCAATGCGATAACGCGCGCGCCGTGTTTCGAATTGATGCTCGGCGAAAGGCGCTCGAAACTAAACGGTTCGCGCGGGCGGACGCGCATCGGATCGACGCGCATGTGCGTAGCGCATGCGCATCCGGCGCCCGGCGCGCGTCGTGCGCCGGATCGCGCGACGAAGAAGACAGGGAGACGAACCGCACGCGCGTCGTCGCGCACGCCGGGCGGTTCGAACAATCATAAAAGGTGAACCGAATGAAGCAGCAGTCCTACGATTACGACTACGTCGTGGTCGGGTCCGGCTTCGGCGGCAGCGTATCGGCGCTGCGTCTGGCCGAGAAAGGCTATCGCGTGCTCGTGATCGAGCAGGGCCGTCGCTGGACGCCCGAGAACCTGCCCGAGAGCACGTGGAACCTGTCGCGCTGGCAATGGCGCCCCGCGCTCGGGCTGCGCGGCTTCTTCAGCATGCGCTTCTTCAAGCACGTCGTCGTGCTGCACGGCAATGCAGTGGGCGGCGGCTCCATCACTTACGCGAACACGCTGCTCGTGCCGCCCGACAAGGTGTGGCGCGAAGGCACCTGGGCGGGCCTCGCGGACTGGGAGCGCGTGATGCCCGCGCATTACGCGACCGCGAAGCGCATGCTCGGCGTCGTCACGAACCGGCGAATGGACGCGGCCGATTTCCGGCTCAAGGAGATGGCGAAGCTGATCGGCGTGGAGAAGAGTTTTTATCCGACCGAGGTCGGCGTGTTCTTCGGCGACGACGCGCACGCGCCCGGCACGCGCTACGCCGATCCTTACTTCGGCGGCGCGGGCCCGGAACGCACGTCGTGCATCGGCTGCGGCGGCTGCATGGTCGGCTGCCGCCACGGCGCGAAGAACACGCTCGATCGCAATTACCTGTATCTCGCCGAGCGCCTCGGCGCGCAGGTGAGCGAGCAGACGAAGGTCGTCGACGTGAGCCCGCTCGGCGCGCGCGACGACGGCGCGGCGGGCTACGCGGTGCAAACCGTGTCGCTCGCGGCCGGCACGCGCGGCGCGAAGCGCCGCATCACGTGCCGCGGCGTCGTGTTCGCCGCGTCGTCGCTCGGCACGCAGGATCTGCTGATGCGCCTGCGGGAGAAGCGCTCGCTGCCGCATCTGTCGGGCGCGCTCGGCAAGCGCGTGCGCACGAACGCCGAATCGCTGATCGGCGTGCGCTTTCCGAAATCGAGCGTCGATCTTTCGAAGGGCGTCGCGATCGGCTCGGGCATCTACATCGACGAGCACACGCACATCGAGGCCACCCGCTATCCTTCGGGCTCCGATACGATGGGACTGCTGACGACCGTGCTCACGCGCGGCGCGCCCGGCGGGCTGCGTCCGCTCGTGTGGCTCGGCTCGCTCGCGAAGCTGCTCGCGACGCGGCCGCTGACCGCGCTGCGGATGATCGATCCGCGCGGCTTCGCGCGCGAGACGATGATCTTCCTGTGCATGCAGACGCTCGACGGGCACCTGACGATGCGCCTGAAGCGCCGCTGGTTCTGGCCGTTCTCGAAGCAGCTCGCGACGTCGGGCGCGAAGATCCCCGCGTACATCCCGGCCGCGAACGACTTCGCGCAGAAGGCGGCGCGCGCGCTCGGCGGCGTGCCGATGACGTCGCTGACCGAGATCCTGCTGAACGTGCCGATGACCGCGCACTGCATGGGCGGCGCGGCGATGGCGCGCAACGCGCGCGACGGCGTGTGCGACGGCCGCAACCGCGTGTTCGGCTATCGCAACATGTACATCTGCGACGGCTCGGTGCTCGGCGCGAATCTCGGCGTGAACCCGAGTCTCACGATCACCGCGCTCGCCGAGCACGCAATGAGCCACGTGCCCGCCGCGGGCGAGCAGCGCTGGGACAGCATCGGAGAAGAGCTCGCGGCGTGAGTGGGGGCGGCGTGGGGGGGTGTCGACGCGGCGCATGGCGCGCGGTGCGTGTGGTGCGTGGCGATCGACGTGCACGCATGAAACCCAGGCGCGACGGTATCGCGCGCGGCGTCCGCCGCGCGCGATACACGTCACACGTCACACGTCACACGTCACACGTCACACGTCACACGTCACACGTCACACGTCACACGTCACACGTCACACGTCACACGTCACACGTCACACGTCACACGTCACACGTCACACGTCACACGTCACACGTCACACGTCACACGTCACACGTCACACGTCACACGTCACACGTCACACGTCGCGCGTCACGTGCCGCGACGCCTGCGCCGATGATTCGCGCGGCCGTTCGCGAGCGCGACGAGCGCCGCGTCGTAGCCCTGCTTCTGCAATTGCGCGACCGCGTCCGACGAAAAATCGTAGTCCTCGATGAACGACAGCCGCCCGTCCCGATTCAGCGTGATCCGCGCAATGTCGAGCGCCCCGCGGTTGCCCATCAGCCGGATGTACAGCGGCTGCTGACGGATCTCGTTCGCGCTCTGCGCGTCGACGTGCGCGAGGATGCCGTCGACGAGATCGCCGAAATCGCTCGCGTATTCCTCGAAGCGCAGATCGTTGCGCACGCGGTCCATGTAGGCGATTTCCTCGCGGCGCAGCATCACTTCGACGACGTTCGTCGGCAGCGTCTTCGTGCCCGAGAACAGATCGACGATGAATACGCGCCCGCCGATCTGCCCGCATCGCTCGATCACCAGATCGAGCGGCGAATTGCTGACGACGCCGCCGTCCCAGTACGGCCGGCCGTCGACGACGGTCCACGGCATCCCGGGCGGCAGGCTGCCGCTCGCGAGCAGATGCGCGGGGCTCAGGCGATCGACGTAGCTGTCGAAGATGCGCGGCTCGCCCGTCTCGACGTCGACCGCGCTGATCAGCAGCCGCGTCGGGCTCACGCAGAGCGAATCGAAATCGACGTAGCGCGTGATCAGCTTCTCGATCGGCGATGCGTCGAAGAAGCTCGTCCATTTCGCGCGCAGCCGGTCGAGGTCGAAGCCGAGCCGAGACCATTGCGGCTTCAGGAAATTCGGCACGCCGAACCACAGCACGTAAGTGGACAGCCACGCCTCATGCCACTGCGAGCCGTACGGCGACGGCAGCGCGATCGACAGCTCGCGCCAGAACGCTTCGAGCGCCTTCGCCGCGCCCGTCGGATGGCTCGCGACGATCGCGCCGTTGAACGCGCCGATCGACACCGCGGAGATCACGTCGGGCCGCACGCCGTGCTGCTCGAGCGCCTTGATCGCGCCGCATTCGAACGCGCCGAGCGCGCCGCCGCCCTGCAGGATCAGCATCGTCTGCACCGGCAGCTTGTCGAGCGAAAAGTTCGGATCGCTCAATGTCGCCCGCTGCGCGGCGACGTTCACGTGCAGCCTGATCGCGTCGCTCAGCGCGGCGATCTCCACGGCCGGCCGGTCGATCGTGAACGCGGCGCGCAGCACGTCGTCGGCGAGATAGAGCAGCGCGTACGAGCGATCGTCGAACGCGCCGCGCTCTATCGTCTCCGTCGCGCCGACCGGATAGCCGACCAGGTTGTACGACAGCCCGAACACGCTGCCGTAAAAGATCGATATGTCGCGATACGGCAGCCGGTGGCCGAGCATGTTGCGCGCCGCGATCTTGCCCTGCCGCACCGCGTTGTCCCAATGCTCGATCCGCCGCCGCACGCCGAAGATCGGATCGTCGAAGTGCGCGGCGTCGCCCGCCGCGAACACGTTCGGATCGGCCGTCTGCAGGAACGCGTCGACTTCGATCCCGTTGCCGAGCGCGAGGCCGCTGCCTTCGAGCCAGCCGCAGTTCGGCGCGACGCCGACCGCCGCGACGAACAGGTCGCACGGCCGCGTCTCGCCGTCGCTCGTCTCGACCGCCGCGACGCGCTGCGCGCCGAGCACGCGGCGCACCTCGCGGCTCGTCAGCACGTCGATGCCGCGCGCCGTGCACAGCGCCTCGAAATGGCGCGCGAGCGCCGGCGCGCGCAGCGGCGGCATCAGCTCCGGCGCATGCTCGACGAGCGTCACCTGCAGGCCGAGCGCCTGCAGCGTCGCGGCGATCTCGACGCCGAGGAAGCCGCCGCCGAGCACGGTCGCGCGGCGCGCGTGCGCGGCTGCGTCCTTCAGCGTCTGCGCCTGCGCGATCGTGTGCAGCACGTGCACGCCGTCGAGCTCGATGCCCGGCAGCGCGGGCACCTTCGCGCTCGCGCCCGTCGCGATCAGCAGCTTGCGATAGCGGTACGCCGCGCCGTTCGACGCACGCACGACCCGCTTCGCGAGATCGAGATGCTCGGCGCTCGCGCCGAGCACGACGTCGATGCGCTGCGACGCGTAGAACGCCGCGTCGTGCAGCGCGATGCTCGCGGCCTGCGCGGTGCCCATCAGGAATTCCTGGCTGAGCGGCGGGCGCTGATACGGCAGCACGGGTTCGCCGCACAGGATCGCGATACTCGCCGAAGCGTCCTCGCCGCGCAGCGACCGCGCGGCGGTGACGCTCGCGATGCCGCCGCCGACGAGCAGATAGTCGAATTCACGCATCGGCGCCTCCCGTCGAGCAGACGCGCGCGGCGAATGCGGCGGGCGGCCGGGCCCCGCCGCTCACAGCGACGACCTCGGCAGCGTCGCGAACCGCCGCTCGTGCGCGTGCTGGCACGGCGCGCAACGCGACGCGGTCGGACGCGCGAGCAGGCGCTCGTATTCGATCGGCTGCCTGCAGTCCGCGCAGTAGCCGTAGCCGCCCCGCGCGAGCCGCTCGAGCGCGGCGTCGACGGCGCGCAGCTCGGCGAGTTTCATGCCGATCAGCGCATGGTCGACGTCGACGAACAGATTCGCGTTCGCCTCGTCGCCTTCGTCGGGCGCCGTGCCCGCGAGGTTCGCGTACGGTTCGTCGGCGCGCTGCCGCTCGCATGCGCGCACGTCGGCCTGGAGCACCTGCCTGCACGCATGCAGCAGATCGCTTAGAACCTGGAGTTGATGCTCGTCGAACGCTGCCATCCGATCCTCCGCGTATTGCGTTGCCGCATCGGGTCCGCACCGACGGGCGGACGAGGCGGGCTGGTTGCTAGCCGCTCGTGCGCGTGTTTCGTGCGCGCGACAGGTTCGCGGCGCATGCGCCGCCCCTGTCGCGCGCGCCGCATGCGCCGCGCCCGGCGAACGGGCGCGCCGGAACGCCGGACGCCGATCCGTTTCCGTTTCCGTTTTTCGGACGCGGCGGCTCGGCGCGGCCTTCGGCCGATTGCTGCGCAAGCGTATGCCGAGCCGCCCCGCCGGCGTTGACTTGAGTCAATCGGCGCTCGCCGATGCGGCGGCTACGCGCCGCACCGCAGCGCGTTCCCGCCACGATGCCACCGCGCCGCGTCCGCCGCAACGTGTCGCGCCGCATGTGCGCGGTGCAGCCCGCCGCCGCTTGCCGTCCGCGGCGCGGCGGCGCCGCCGCGCCGTATCGCCGCGCGGCCGTTCGCAGCGCCGCGACCGCCTGAACGCGAGGCGAAGCGCGACGCCGGTCCCCGCCGCGTTCCGCCGAGCCGAGGCCGCAACGGCGCGTCACAGCCAGCCGCCGCGCGCCGCGGCGAACGTCATCCGCCGCCTGCTTGACGATCGTCAAAAACCCCGCGAGCCCGGCTTTTAATCTGGTCATGCGGCGCCCGCCGGCCTATTCTTTCCCCATCCGATGCGCAGCAAATCCGGCGCGCGGCGGCAGGCGCGCGGCGCTTGGCCGCCATCGCCGATGTCGCCTCGCGACAGCGGGCGCTTCGGCGCCGCAAGCGCCCCGCCCGCCGCAAGCGCCGCCCTCGCCGTCGCGCGCATGCCGCCACCCGCGGCCTGCGCGCGACGCGGCCGCGGCGCCCGATCCCGCGCCGCCAGTAAGGAGATTCGATGCTCTACGCGTGGCTTGAAGCGCAACGTGAATTCGTCCGGGCATGCCAGCCCTGGGCGGGCGCCGCGCAGCGCGCGGACACCAACTCGCGCCCGGCCGGCTGGCCGACATGGGGCCCGATGGCGCGCGCGGCCGACGCCGTGCCGGTGCCGCCGCCGTTCGCGATCGCGGCGGTCGCGAGCGGCGGCGCGGTCGTCCCGATCGACGAGCGCATCGTCGGCGACACACCGTTCTGCGCGCTGCGCAAGTTTTCCCGCCGGCTCCAGGGCGCAGCCGCCGCGCGCCCCGCGGTGTTTCTGTGCACGCCCCTCGCCGGGCACCACGCGGTGATGCTGCGCGAGACCGTCGAAACGCTGCTCGCGACGCGCGACGTCTACGTGACCGACTGGCGCAACGCGCGCGACGTCCCGCCCGAGGCGGGCGCGTTCGGCCTGGACGACTACGTGCTCACGCTCGAACGCTTCATCGCCGGCGCGAACGCGAACGGGCTGCACGTGATGGCGGTCTGCCAGGCGACGGTGCCCGCGCTCGCGGCGGCCGCGCTGCTTGCCGCGCGCGGCGTCCACGTCGCGAGCGTCGCGCTGCTCGGCGGCCCGATCGACACGCGCACGAGCCCGACGCTCGTCGATCGCTTCGCGCTCGAGCACGACCTCGACTGGTTCCGCCGTGCGGCGATCGACGTCGTGCCGCCGCCGTACGCGGGCGCGGGGCGGCGCGTCTATCCCGGCTTCGTTCAGCACGCGGCGATCGTCGTCGCGCACCCGCAGCGGCGCGTGTCGCTCGAAAGCCGCCTTTGGGCCGCGTGGATGACGGGCGACTTCGCGGGCGCCGCGCGCTGCCTGCGCGAGATGAACGAATACGGCGCGGTGCTCGACATGACGGAGCGCTATTTCCTCGACACGATCCGCGTGATCTTTCACGAATGCCTGCTCGCGGAGGGCCGCTGGTCGATCGGCCGCCGCCGCGTCGCGCCGGAGCGGCTCACGCGCACCGCGCTCTGCACGATCGAAGGCGGCCGCGACGACATCTCCGGCGCCGGCCAGACGCACGCCGCGCAGCGGCTGTGCGACGCGCCGCCCGACGCCGCGCGCGAGCGGATCACCGAGCCGGACTGCGATCACTACGATCTCTTCCTCGGCCCGCGCTGGCAGCGATCGATCTATCCGGCGCTGGAGGCGTTCTGGACGCGCGCCGAAACGCCGGACTCGGACCACGCGCGCCGCGCCGCGCATTGAATCGAGCATCGCGCCGCGCATCGGGCCGCCCGGCCCGGCCCGTGCGCACGCCGCTTGCGGACGATCAACAAACGCACGCGCGCCGCTCGCCACACGGATTCGTTCGTCCGCATGATCGGCGTCATGGACGACCAACCGATCTGCGACGCCGTATTCGCCGACCGCTATGCGCTGCCGGGCGAGAACTCGCGCTCCCAGGCGTTCGCGCGGGTCGCTCGCGCGCTCGCGCTCGCGGAGCCGGTCGCGACGCGCCCGGGCGCCGCGCGGCGCTTCTACCGCAACCTGCTGACCGGCGCGCTCGGCGCGGGCAGCATCATGGCGCGCGCGGGCGCCGCGCAGGATCAGACGATGGCGAGCTGCTTCGTTCATCCGATCCGCGCGCCCGCCGCGCTCACGCGCTTTCATCCGGACCTCGACCAGGCGATCGACGAGGCGCGCCTCACGCTCGCGATGGGCGGCGACATCGGCTACGACTTCTCGGAGATCCCGCCCGCGAGCGCGCGGCCCGAAACCGACCGGTCGACGTCGCCCGGCGTGTGCGCGGCGCTCGACCGGTTCGACCGCATCGGCGCGCAGGCGGGCGAGCGCGACGGACGCCGCCGCGCGCAGCTCGCGGTGCTGCGCTGCGATCATCCGGACCTGCTCGCGTTCGCCGCCGCGAAGCGGGAGCACAAGCGGGAGCGCGCGTGCCGGGCGACGCTCGATCTCGCGGTGGCCGCCACCGATGCGTTCATGCTGGCGGTCGAGCAGGATCTGCCGTGGACGCTGCGGCATCCGGCGCCGCCGCAGGGCGCGCCGAGCGGCGCGCTGCCCGCCGCCGACGGCGCATGGACATACGCGACCGTGCCCGCGCGACATCTGTGGCGCGAGATCGTCGCGGCGGCGCGCGACGGCGCGGGGCCCGGGCTCGTGTTCGTCGACGCGATCGACGCCGCCGGCCCGCTGCGCGGCCGCGAGCGGATCGACGCGACGAGCCCGTGCGGCGCGCAGCCGCTGCCGCCGTACGGCAGCAGCATGCTCGGCGCGATCGATCTGTCGCGGTTCGTGCGCAATCCGTTCGGCGTCGGCGGCGAGCCGCGCTTCGATTTCGCCGCATTCGACGCGGCGGTGCGCGTCCAGGCGCGCTTTCTCGACAACGCGCTCGACGTCACGCGCTGGCCGCTCGCCGCGCATGCGCGCGAGTCGTATCAAAAGCGACGGATCGGCGTCGGCGTGACGGGGCTCGCGGACATGCTCGCGATGATGCGGCTGCGCTACGACTCGCCGGCCGCGCGCGAGATGGCGCGCTACATCGCGTCCGATCTGCGCAATCATGCGTATGCGGCGTCGGCCGAGCTCGCCGCCGAGCGCGGCGCGTATCCGCTGTGCGACCGGCACGCGCACCTCGACGCGCTGCACGCGGGGCCGCCGCTGCCGCACGCGGTTCGCCACGCGATCGAGCGCGACGGGCTGCGCAACAGCCATCTGACGTCGTTCGCGCCCGCCGTCGGCGTGAGCCTCGCGTTCGGGGACAACTGCTCGCCGGGCGTCGAGCCGGCGCACGCGTGGATCGAGCACCGGGCGGTGCGCGCGGGCGCGGCGGGGATGCGCGCGGAGAACCACGCGCACCGGCTGTTCCGGTCGCTGCGCGGCGATCGCGTCGCGCTGCCCGACTATTTCGCGACCGATGCGGACGTCGCGCCGAGCGAGCGCCTCGCGATGCGCGCGGCGCTGCAGCCTTATGTCGACGCGGGGGTCGAGAGCACGCTGACGCTCGCGAAGCATTACTCGCTCGAAGAGATCAATGCGCTGCTGTTCGGCGCATGGCGCGCGAAGCTGAAGAGCGTCGCGATACGGCGCACGGATCTCGCGCGCGACGCGGGGGCGGGGGCGGGCGGTGAAGGCAGCGGCGTCTGAGGCCACGGGCGGCGCGCGCGAGCGCTTGACCCACGTCAAGCCGGCGCTCGCCGCAATCGGGTCGAATGACAACGGGCGCAATCGCGGCGCGGCGGTCTCCATGGCACGTCGACCGCGCGGCCGGCTGCGTCCCGTCCCGCGTGATCACGAACCCCGGAGGTGACGAGATGCGCCGTGCGCGCCGACCGAAGCTCGCGCAATCCGCCGACATGCCGCGCCGCGCGCGCGCAGCCGCCATGCGCGGCAACGGCCCGCAGCGGCGGGCCGTGCGCGAGCGTGCGGCCCGCCGCCTGTCGCGCGACATCGACGCGACGCTGCGCCGCACGTCGACATACCCGCATCCGGCCGGCCGCATCGCGCGCATCGAAACGCACATCTCCGTCGTCTACCTTGTCGGACGCTTCGCGTACAAGCGCCTGAAGCCGTTCGACTTCGGCTTCGCGAACTTCGGCGATCTGGCCGCGCGCCGCCGCGCGTGCGAAGCCGAGCTCGCGCTGAACCGCCCGCTCGCCGCGCCCATATATCTCGCGGCCGGCCCGATCGTGCGCCGCGCGCGCGGCCTTCGCCTGTTCGACGCGGGCGTCGCCGTCGATCATGTCGTCAAGATGCGCCGCTTCGACGAACGGATGCTGTTTTCCCGATTGCTCGCGCGCGGCGAGCTCGGCGCGGCGGACATCGACGCCGCCGCGACGCGCATCGCCGCATACCATCTGCACGCGCCGCGCGACGTTCCGCGGCGCGAGTACGGCGGCGCGCGCGAGCTGCGCAGGCAGATCGCGGACGTGTTCGCGCCGCTCGAGCGCGCACTCGGCACGGCGCTGCCCGCGCCGCTGCGCGCGTGGTGCGTGCGCCGCTGCGACGAGCTCGCCGCGCATCTCGACGCACGCCGCGCGAGCGGCTATGTCCGCGCGTGCCACGGCGACCTGCATCTCGACAACGTCGTGAAGCACGGCCGCGACGCGCTGATGTTCGATTGCATCGATTTCGACGACGCGCTGCGCTGGATCGACGTGATCAACGACCTGTCGTTTCTGCTGATGGATCTGCACGCGCACGGTCGCGCCGATCTCGCGCACCGGCTGCTGAACCGCTGGCTCGACGAGACGGGCGATTTCGCGGGCCTCGCCGCGCTGCCGCTGTACGTCGCGTACCGGGCGCTCGTGCGCGCGCTCGTCGCGACGATGCGCGGCGGCGGCGACGCCGCGGCGCGCGCCGCGCACATCGAGCGCGCGCGCAGGTACGTCGACGTCGCCGCGAGCGAGGCCCGCGCGCGCCGCCCGTGCCTGCTGCTGTGCCACGGCTATTCGGGCTCGGGCAAATCGGTGGCGAGCCGCGCGCTCGCCGACGTATGCGGCGCGATCCGGCTGTCGAGCGACAGCGAGCGCAAGCGCGCGCGACCGTTCGCGGCGGTCGACGCGCGGCCGCTGCCCGCCGCCGCGTACACGCCGCAACAGATCGATGCGCAATACGAGCGCCTGCGCGCGCTCGCGCGCGACGTGCTGCGCGCCGGCTACACGGCGCTCGTCGACGCGACGTTTCTCTCGCAGGCGCGCCGCGCGCGCTTCGTCGCGCTCGCACGCGAAATGGGCGTGCCCGTCTTCATTCTCGATTTCCGCGCGAGCCGCGCGTGTCTCGAACGGCGCGTCGACGCGCGCGCCGCCGCGCAAAACGACCGTTCGGACGCGGGCGCGGCCGTGCTCGCGACGCAGCTCGCGAGCGCCGATCCGCTCGACGCCGACGAACGCGCACACACGATCGGCTTCGATACCGACGTGCCGCTGCAAGCAATCCGGTCGGCCGAATATTGGCGGCCGGTGCTCGACGCGCTCGATACGGCCTCACTTGATGCCGCGACGACGAGTTGATGCCGAAAAGGCCCCGCGCCGGAAACGCTCGCCACTGTCGGATGAACCGCCTGGGTCTGATCAATTGCGCTGCCGCGGCCGCCCATTTCATACCGGCAATACGTCGTACCGGATCGTACGATCTGACGAAGCGCGCCGCAGCGATACAGCGCATCCCGCCGACTGGCTCTGGTGCGACGCGAGCGCTCGCCCAACAGCTCAGCCATGCGGGCCGACGTTATCCACGACCCAGCCTTTGCAGGTCATCTCGATAACGTGCCGGTGCCCGTCGCACCCTATATGGAACCTTCCATTGCGCGACATCGCTCGGATATAAAAAATCTTCATCGAAGTCAATTCTTGGATTCTTGTTATTTCGATACGCGTACCTCGCGATTTTTTATTTAATCTCCTGTCGCGTCGTATCGGGGAAAACTCCATCGCCTCCGTCGCAGACTTTCGCGTACATCATGGCAATCACCAACCCGGCAATCGCCATAACAAGAACAACGGCGGGCCCGTCACCAATTTCGCCTTCCGGGATCGATTTGAATTCAATTTACCATCCATCAAAGCAATTCATTCACCGTCACACAATTCAAATCCACGCCCCCGAAATACCTGACTTCCCGTCAAAGTTCGATTGAATCCCTCAATCGCATATGAAGCATTGCAGGCGTGCTTTCCATATTTACCACTTCAATTAAAACAGATCGGTCTCGATGAGAAACGCACGCACCTTTGCTCCGGTTACAACGGGCGTCCATTCGGGCAGAAAGACATGCGTCCGCCAGCCCTACGACCGAGTGCGCGCTCCACCCGCCGCCCATCCCCCGTTGATCTGGGTCAAGCTCCGCCGGACGGCCGCTCCATAGACTGAAATCGGTCCTACGCGATCCGCCCCGCCCTCGAATTCCGGCGCGTCGTACCCGCCCGCGCGCGGCCCCGCGCTTCCCGACAGGAGACCTGCAACATGGAAACATCCCCGCTCCAGACGACGACGCACGACGACATCCCCCCGTTCGATCCGTTGGCGAGCGTCGAGGACCAGCTGCGCCTCGCGATCCGCTACGCGATCCTCGCGCCGTCGAGCCACAACACGCAGCCGTGGCGCTTCATCCTCGGCGACGCGTCGGTGATGCTGTGCGCGGACCGGCTGCGCGCGCTGTCCGTCGTCGATCCGTACGATCGCGAGCTGCTCATCAGCTGCGGCGCGGCGCTCTTCAATCTGCGCGTCGCGTTGAGCCGCTTCGGGTTCGCTTACTCGATCGACATGTTCCCGTCGACGTCGGACCCGGACGTGATCGCGCTCGTGCGGCTCGATCCCCACGGCTACCACGACGAAAGTCTCGTGCCGCTGTTCGACGCGATCGTCGAGCGCGTGACGACCCGCGCGCCGTTCGCGAGCGAGGCGGTGTCGTGCGAGGTCCAGCGCGCGCTCGTCGACGCCGGCGAGGCCGAAGGCGCGGAGATCGCGTGCGTGGACGCGCCCGGCGCGCGCGACGAGATCGCCGAGATGATCGCCGACGCCGACCGCCTGCAGTTCGCCGATCCGCGCTTTCGCCGCGAGCTCGCGAACTGGGTGCATCCGCGCCGCCGCGACGACGGGATGCCGGCGTTCGCGGCCGGCGTGCCCACGCTGCTCGACTTCGCGACGCCCGTCGTCGCGTCGGTGGTCCGCACGTTCGATCTCGGCGGCGGCATGGCGGCGATGCATCACAAGCTCGTCGACGGCTCGCCGCTCATCGTCGGCATCTCGACGGCGAGCGACGATCGCGACGCCTGGGTCGCGACCGGCCAGGCGCTCGAGCGCGTGCTGCTCGTCGCGACGGCCGCGGGGCTCACCGCGTCGTATCTGAATCAGCCGATCGAAATCGACACGCTGCGCGAGCGGCTGCGGCCGCTGCTGCACGTCGACGCGCATCCGCAGTTGCTGCTGCGCGTCGGACGCGGCCCGGTCGTCGCGCACGCGCCACGGCGTCCGCTGACGGACGTCGTGTCTTGATCGAGCGGGAACGCGCCGCGCGCGGACGGGACGCCGCGCGGCGCGGCGGAAGCGGCGGAAGCGGCGGAAGCGGCGGAAGCGGCGGAAGCGGCGGAAGCGGCGGAAGCCGTGGTGGCCGCGGCGATAGAGGAAGCGGCGGAAGTCGCGGCGATAGCGATCCTAGTGGCGGCGGCGACAGCGGTGGCAGCAGCGGCGGTAACGGAAGTGGCGGAAGTCGCGACGATAGCCGCCGTAATGGCGGTGGCGGTGGCGGTGGCGGTGGCGGTGGCGGTGGCGGTAGCGGTGGCAGTGGCAGTGACAACCGCGGCGGCGGCACCGAATCATGGCGCCGCTGGCTGCCCGGCGTCGCGACGCTGCGCACTTACCGGCGCGCGTGGCTCGCGCGCGATCTGTTCGCGGGCGTCGCGCTGACCGCCGTCCTCGTGCCGGTCGGCATGAGCTACGCGCAGGCGGCCGGCCTGCCCGTCGTCTCCGGCCTGTATGCGACGATCGCCGCGCTCGTCGGCTACGCGATCTTCGGGCCGAGCCGGATTCTCGTGCTCGGCCCCGATTCCGCGCTCGCCGCGCTGATCGCCGGCGCGGTCGCGCCGCTCGCGCACGGCGATCCCGCGCACGCGGTCGCGCTGTCGGCCGCGCTCGCGCTGATGTCGGGCGGCTTCTGCGTGCTCGCCGGGCTGCTGAAGCTCGGCTTCGTCACCGATCTGCTGTCCAAGCCGATTCAATACGGCTATCTGAACGGGCTCGCGCTGACGCTGATCGCGAGCCAGCTCCCGAGCCTGCTCGGCGCCGCGCCTTGCGGCGGCACGTTCGTCGACGAAGCGGCGAGCATCGCGGGCACCGTCGCGCAAAGCCGGATCGATATCGCATCGCTCGCGCTCGGCGGCGGCTGTCTTGCCGCCATCGTGTTGCTGCGGCGCGTCGCGCCCGCGTGGCCCGGCATTCTGATCGCGGTCGCCGCCGCGTCAGTGGCCGCCGCGTGGCTCGGGGCCGCGCCGGATCTGCATGTCGCGAACGCGCACGTCGCAAACGCGCATGTCGCGAACGCGCATGTCGCCCTCGTCGGCTCGCTTGCCGGCGTCATGCCGCCGCCCGGCCTGCCGTCGATCGCGCTCGCCGATGCGAGCCGGCTCGTCGCCGGCGCGCTCGCGATCGCGCTGGTGTCCGTTGCCGACATCAGCGTGCTGTCGCGCGTGTTCGCCGCCGACGACGGCCGCGAGACCGACCGCAATCAGGAGCTGATCGCGCTCGGCGCGGCGAACCTGCTCGCCGGCGCGCTGCGCGGCTGCGCGGTCAGCAGCAGTTCGTCGCGCACGCCCGTCGCGCTCGCGGCCGGCGCGCGCACGCAGCTGACGAGCGTCGTCGCGGCCGGCTGCATCGCGCTGCTGCTCGTCGCGCCGCTGCTGCTCGCCCGCGTGCCGCTCGCGGCGCTGTCGGCGGTCGTCGTCTATTCGGCGAGCGGCCTCGTCGACGTGCGCGCGATCGTCCGGCTCTACCGCGTGCGGCGCGGCGAGTGCGCGGTGTCGCTGCTGTGCTTCGCGGGCGTCGTGCTGCTCGGCGTGGTGCCGGGCATCCTGCTCGCGGTCGGGCTCTCGCTGCTGTCGTTCGTCTGGCGCGCGTGGCATCCGTACGACGCGGTGCTCGGCCGCGTCGAAGGCATGCACGGCTTTCACGACGTGTCGCGCCATCCGGACGCGGCTCTCACGCCCGGTCTCGTCGCGTTCCGCTGGGACGCGCCGCTGTTTCATGCGAACGCGACGATCTTTCGCGACCACGTGCGCGACGCGATCGCCGATGCCGATGCGCCGGTGCGCTGCGTCGTGATTGCGGCCGAGCCGATCACCGACGTCGACGTCACCGCCGCCGACATGCTCGCGACGCTGCGCGACGAGCTCGCCGCGCGCCGCATCACGCTGTACATCGCGGAGATGAAAGGGCCGGTCAAGGACCGGCTGCGCACGTACGGGCTCTTCGACAAGATCGGCGCGGATCACTTCTTTCCGACTGTGACGGACGCGGTTGCGCGCTTCGCGCAGGTGCGCAAGGACGTGGCGGCCGCGCGGCGGGCGCGGCGATGAAATTTCGCCGAGCGTGCGGCGCAGGCGCGGCGCGTTGCGTTGCGTTGCGCACGCATGCCTGCGATCGCGCGCGGCGGAATCGGTCGAAACCGCGTTGTTTCGCTCGTCGAACACCACCCGGATCGCATGGCGCGCATGCGGCTCGCGACGGCAGTGCGGCCGCCGCGCCGATTTCGGCGCGCCGCGAAGGCGTGACGGCGATTGCCTGATTCAGGCCGCGTCGGGCGGGGCGCCGCCCCTCGCTCCGCGTGGATGAAACCGGTTGCTCGCATGCGGCCCGCGGCAACGCATCGTGCATCGTTCGCAAGACCGCAGCACCGCAACGAAGCCCGGCGGCGGCGCTCGGCGGCGATCGCGCGAAACAGATGAGATCGATTGCAGACATGCCTCCGTCATCCGCGAGCACGAAACGATCGCGTGAAGGCGGCGCGCGCGATCGCGCCGCGCACGGCGTCCGCGCAGGGTGCGACGGGACATACGACCACGACCGCGCGACACGGCACGCATCGATCTCCGGCGAATCGCCCGCAATCCGCGGACATGGAACCGGTTGCGCGAACGCAGCGCGAAACCGACCGGCAACGGCGCTCGCGCGCAGGCGATCTATGCGGCGGCGAGACCGGCCGCGCGGCACCCGCGACGCAACGCCATTCCGGCGAAACCGCTCCGCGCATTCGCTGGCGAAGCCGCGGCGATGACGGCGCGCGGAACGTCGCACCCGGCCAGAGCCGGGTCACGCTGATCGCAGGTTCTGGCGGGCGGTTGAAAACGGGGTTGCGAAGTGCTCGCATGCGGTTTTTGGGGCTTCCTTACCGGCGCCGCACGAGCAATTCGTCGCGCATTCCGAGAGGTCGACAATTTTCTCCGGCATCTCGCCGCAGAGAATATCTATCGCCTGCCGAAAGCGCACCCGTTCGCCTTCGCCCCGCGCGCGCGTCAACTCCGCGCCTTCTCCTCGAAGTGAATCTGGCGCCGGGAGATCGACGCGATCTCGTCGAACAACGACGCCGCGCACGCCAGCACGTCGTCCACGGACACCATGCCGACGAGCGCGCCGCCCGCGCTCACGACCGGCATCCGGCGCGCGCCCGTCAGCCGCATCCGGTGCGCGATCGTCCACAGGCTGTCCTGCTCGTGCACGACGGTCGCCGGCGCGGACATGATCTCGCCGACGAACAGCGCGGCGGGGTCGATCTCCTTCGCGATCAGCGACAGCACGATGTCGCGGTCGGTCAGCATGCCGACCGGCTCTTGCGCGCGCCCCGCGTCGTCGACGACGATCAGGTCCCCGACATGGCGGTCGCGCATCAGGTGCGCGGCGTCGAGCACGGTGTCGGTGCGGCGACACACGGCGACGTCGCGGGTGCAGATTTCGGCAGCGTTCACGATCGGCCTCCGTTTTCATATGCAGGGCGCCCGCGCGCGGCGCGGCCGGCGCGCGACGGCGTTCCGGCAGCGCGTCGCGCAACGGCACGACACGAAACGAGATGCGGTGAAGTGCCCGGTCCTGCGAGCGCTCAAGCGAACGGTCAGCGTCGCACGCACGACCTTCGCGCATTCTGACGCACATCAACGTCAACGTCGGCGTCGGCGTCGACGTGGCGACGCGCACGCGCCGGCGCGCGACGCTTGATCGGGATCAGTTCGGCATCCGGCACACTCGCTATCGTTGACGAACGGACGCGCTCGCGCGCGGGTGCGGCGCGGCTTTCCCCTGTCTTGGAGACGGACATGAGCGACCCCGAATTGCTGACTTATCAACCGATCGCCGTAGCATTGCCCGCGCCTGCCGAAGCGCAGGCGCCCGCGATCATCGACCTGCCGCAACCCGATCTCGGCGCGGGCCTGCCGCTGATGGCCGCGCTGTCGCTGCGGGCGAGCGCGCGCGAATTCTCGTCCGCGGCGCTCGCGCCGACGACGCTCGGCGAGCTGCTGTGGGCGGCCGACGGCGTCAACCGCCCGGCAACGGGCGGCCGCACCGCGCCGTCCGCGCATGCGTTCAACGAAATCGACGTTTACGTCGCGCTGCCGGACGGCGTCTATCGCTACGACGCGCCGCTGCACCGGCTGCTGCTCAAGCGCTCGATCGACGCGCGCAACCTGACCGGCTACCAGGATTTCGTCGGCGCCGCGCCGCTCGATCTCGTGTACGTCGTGCGGACGTCGCGGCTGCTGTCGATGCCCAAGCCGCTGCGCGAGGCGTTCCCGGCGGTGGCGGCGGGCGCGATCGCGCAGAACGTCGCGCTGTATTGCGCGTCGGCGGGACTCGGCTGCGTCGTGCGCGGCTGGATCAACCATCGGCTGCTCGCCGACGCGCTCAGCCTGAACGAAGACGAACTGCCGATCCTCGCGCAGACGGTCGGCAAGCCGGCGGCGCACGCGGGCGGCGCGCGGCACGCCTGAACGCATGACGATTCGGCGGCGGCGTCGCGGGTGGGAGCGGTGCGTGACGCCGCGCGTCGATCGGGGCTGGCGATGACGGGCGGTGGATGACCGGCAACGGATGACCGGCAACGGATGACCGGCAACGGATGACCGGCAACGGATGACCGGCAACGGATGACCGGCAACGGATGACCGGCAACGGATGACCGGCGGCGCTCGGCACGCGCCGCGCGCCTCGCGCCGTAGCATGGAGCACGCGCCGCATTCAGCGCGCGCTTCGCCGTGCGCGACACATGCATCGCAGATCAATTGCGCGACGGCAGCCGCGCGCGGGCCGCGTCAGGCCAAAAGGCACAAGCGGCACAAGCGCGGCCGACGCGCCGCCGAACGCGCGCCGGCCCGCATCGCGCAACGCCGCGTCAGCCGCGGCGCGCGCATGCTCAACTGATCGCCAGCTTCTTTTTCTCCGCCGTCGCCTTCTTCGGCAGCGTCAGCGACAGCACGCCGTCCTGATACTGCGCGACCGCCGCGTCGCGGTCGATTTCGTTCGCAAGCGAGAAGGTCCGGCCGAACTCGCCCGAATAGCGCTCGCGCCGGATCACGCGCTCGCCTTCCTTCAGCTCCTTGTTGCGCTCGACCTTCGCGTTGATCGACACAGTGTTGCCTTCGATCTGCACGTTGATGTCGTTCTTGTCGACGCCGGGCAGCTCGGCCTTGACGATGTAGGACTGATCGTTCTCGGTCACGTCGATCTTCATCGACGCGAGCTTCTCTTCTTCGACGTCGACCATGCTGCGCAGCGGACGGAACAGACCCTGGAACAGGTCGGACACGGGCTCCAGCGAAAACGGGTCGTAACGCGTCAAATTGCTCATTGCTCTCTCCAGGAATTCGCAGCCGCGCACGATGCGCGGCCGACGCCGCACACGGCGTCCGGCGCTCGCCGAACGCCTCTCGATTCGTTGATGCAGGCCGGATCGATACCGGCCGATTTCAGCGTAGCGCCGCAGGCCCGGCCGGCATTGACATGAGTCAATCAGCGCTCATGGGTGTCCGAACGGGCCGCAGCGGCATCGATGTCTCGCGTCGGCGCGCCCGGTTCGTTTCGGTTCGTCTCGTTCCGTCCGCGCGCCGCGCCGGCTCGGCGGCGACCGGACGGCGAGCATCCGCCGCTCGCTCGCGCGACGTGCCCGGCCGCGCCGCACCGCACCGCGTATGAGGCTTGTGTGTGCGCACGCTCCGCCTGCATCGGCGATCTATCGGCCCCGCTGATGACTTCCGTTCGAAATCGCGATTTTTCATACGAGAACGTCGCACGTAGCATGCAAAGCGCGAGTCGACCACGGTCGCGCTCGCTTCGACAGGCCCCACGACAAAGAGCGAACATGAACGATCGTGTGCGATCCGGCAACGAGAAACTCGAAGTCAAGACGACGACCTGCTACATGTGCGCGTGCCGCTGCGGAATCCGCGTGCATCTGCGCGACGGCGAAGTCCGCTACATCGACGGCAACCCTGATCACCCGCTCAATCAGGGCGTGATCTGCGCGAAGGGCGCATCGGGGATCATGAAGCAGTACTCGCCCGCGCGGCTCACGCAGCCGCTGATGCGCACGGCGCACGCCGAGCGCGGCAGCGCGCAGTTCGAGCCGGTGTCGTGGGAGCGCGCGTTCGGCGTGCTCGAAAAACGTCTCGCGCACCTGCGCGCGACCGATCCGAAGCGTTTCGCGCTCTTCACCGGCCGCGACCAGATGCAGGCGCTGACGGGCCTCTTCGCGAAACAGTACGGCACGCCGAATTACGCGGCCCACGGCGGCTTCTGCTCGGCGAACATGGCGGCCGGAATGATTTATACGGTCGGCGGCTCGTTCTGGGAATTCGGCGGCCCCGATCTCGATCGCGCGAAGCTGTTTTTCATGATCGGCACCGCCGAGGACCATCATTCCAATCCGCTGAAAATCGCGATCTCGAAGTTCAAGCGCGCGGGCGGCCGGTTCGTCGCGATCAATCCGATCCGCACCGGCTACGCGGCGATCGCCGACGAATGGGTGCCGATCCGCCCCGGCACCGACGGCGCGCTGTTCATGGCGCTGATCCGCGAGCTGATCGAGACGCAGCGCTACGATCGCGACTTCGTCACGCGCTACACGAACGCGGCCGAACTGCTCGACATGCGCGCCGACGCCGACACGTTCGGCCTGTTCGTGCGCGACGCGGCGACGCCCGAGCGCAATCCGCTGTTTCCGCAAAACCACCTGTGGTGGGATCTCGGCAGCGGCCGGCCCGTGCCGCATCACACGCGCGGCGCGACGCCCGCGCTCGAGGGCCGCTACGCGCTCGACGACGGCACGCCCGTCGCGCCGTCGTTCGCGCTGCTGCGCGAGCGCGCCGCCGAATGCACGCCGGAATGGGCGGAGCGGATCACGGGCGTCCCGGCCGCGACGATCCGCCGGCTCGCGCACGAAATGGCGGACGTCGCGCGCGATCACCGGATCACGCTGCCGATCCGCTGGACCGACGCATGGGGCGAGACGCACGACACCGTCACCGGCAACCCGATCGCGTTCCATGCGATGCGCGGCCTCGCCGCCCATTCGAACGGCTTCCAGTCGATCCGCGCGCTCGCGGTGCTGATGTCGCTGCTCGGCACGATCGACCGGCCGGGCGGCTTCCGGCACAAATCGCCTTATCCGCGCGCGGTGCCGCCTTCGGCGAAGCCGCCGAACGGCCCGGACGCGGTGCGCCCGAACACGCCGCTCGCGGCGGGCCCGCTCGGCTGGCCGGCCGCGCCCGAGGATCTGTTCGTCGACGAGCACGGCGGCCCGGTGCGGATCGACAAGGCGTTCTCGTGGGAATACCCGCTCGCCGTGCACGGCCTGATGCACAGCGTGATCACGAACGCGTGGCGCGGCGATCCCTATCCGATCGACACGCTGATGATCTTCATGGCGAACATGGCGTGGAATTCGTCGATGAACACGGTCGAGGTCCGCAAGATGCTCGCGGACAAGCACGAGAACGGCGAATACAAGATCCCGTTCATCGTCGTGTGCGACGCGTTCCAGTCCGAAATGACCGCGTTCGCCGATCTGATCCTGCCCGACACGACGTACCTCGAGCGTCACGACGCGATGTCGATGCTCGACCGCCCGATCTCTGAATTCGACGGCCCGGCGGACTCGGTGCGCGTCCCGGTGGTGCCGCCGACAGGCGAATGCAAGCCGTTTCAGGACGTGCTGATCGAACTCGCGAGCCGGCTGAAGCTGCCGGCGTTCACGAATCCGGACGGCACGCGCAAGTTCCGCGACTATCCGCACTTCGTCGTCGACTATCAGACCGCGCCCAATTCCGGCGTCGGCTTCCTGATGGGCTGGCGCGGCGAGAACGGCGGCGACGCGCTCGTCGGCGCGCCGAATCCGCGCCAATGGGACGAATACGCGAAGCACGGCTGCGTGTTCCACCACACGCTGCCGGATACGCTGCAGTACATGCGCGGCTGCAACGGCCCGTATCTGAAATGGGCGGTCGAGAAGGGCTTTCGCAAGTTCGACGAGCCGATCGTGATCCACCTCTATTCGGACGTGATGCAGACATTCCGCCTCGCCGCCCAGGGCAGGACGAGCGGCCGGCAGCCGCCCGACCATTTGCGCGCGCGCATCGCGCGCTATTTCGATCCGCTGCCGTTCTGGTACGAGCCGCTCGAGCTCGGCGCGACCGATCTGCAACGCTACCCGCTCGCCGCCGTCACGCAGCGGCCGATGGCGATGTATCACTCGTGGGATTCGCAGAACGCGTGGCTTCGCCAGATTCATGGGGAGAACTATCTGTTCGTGAACCCGAAGGCCGCGCGCGAAGCGGGCATCGACGACGGCGGCTGGATCTACGTCGAATCGCAATGGGGCAAGGTGCGTTGCCGCGCACGCTACAGCGAGGTTGTCGAGCCGGGCACCGTGTGGACCTGGAACGCGATCGGCAAGGCGGCGGGCGCGTGGAATCTCGGCCCGCACGCGAACGAATCGCAGCGCGGCTTCCTGCTGAACCACGTGATCACCGACGAGCTGCCCGGCGACGCCGCGCGTGCGCCGCGCATCTCGAACTCCGATCCGATCACCGGCCAGGCCGCGTGGTACGACGTGCGCGTGCGCATCTACCCGGCCGAAGCGCACGCCGACCACACGCTGCCGCAATTCGCGCCGATGCCGGCGCTGCCGGGCGTGACGGGCGCGGTGCGACGCATCGTGCAGGGCTATTTCGCGGGCCGCGGCGAATTCGCCGCCCGGCTGCGCAACCCGGCGAAACGCCGTTGACGAGGAGCATGCGATGACGCAAATGGCGCTCGTGATCGATCTGAACGTGTGCGTGGGATGCCATGCCTGCGTGACGAGCTGCAAGGAATGGAACACGTCGGGCGCGGCGGGCGCGCTGTCGGACGTGCGGCCGTACGACGCCGATCCGTCCGGCACGTTCTTCAACCGCGTGCAGACGTTCGAGGCGGGCGAGTTTCCGCTCGCCGACACGATCCACTTTCCGAAGTCGTGCCTGCATTGCGAAGACCCGCCGTGCGTGCCCGTGTGCCCGACGGGCGCGAGCTACAAGCGCAAGGAAGACGGGCTCGTGCTCGTCGATTACGACAAGTGCATCGGCTGCAAGTATTGCGCGTGGGCGTGCCCGTACGGCGCGCGGGAGCTCGACGAGGCGCGCAAGGAAATGACGAAGTGCACGCTCTGCGCGGACCGCATCCATGACGACGCGCTGCCCGAGCGCGACCGCCAGCCCGCCTGCGTGCTCGCATGTCCGACGTCGGCGCGCCTGTTCGGCGACATTCACGATCCCGATTCGGCCGTATCGCAAGCGATTCGCGAGCGCGGCGGCTATCAGCTGATGCCGGAATGGGGCACGCGGCCCGCGAATCACTATCTGCCGCGCCGCACGACGACCGCCTGCGGCGGCGGCGGCAACGCGTGCGCATGCGGATCGGCGGACGCGGCGGTCTCGCCTGCCCCCGCGCCCGCTTCCGCCGACGACGACTTCGCGTACGCACCGGTGAATCTCGCCGCGCTCGCGAAGCGCGCCTGAACGCGCCGGACGCGCGCGTCACCGGCCATCGCCTTTGATAACGAATCCGGAGCACCACGCATGAAACCCGCTTTCTCGGTCATCTTCCTGACGACGCTGTGCGGCGCGAGCCAGGGGCTCATGATCGCGCTGTTCGGCGTCGAGCTCGCGGCGCGGCTCGGGCTGTTCGCAGCGCCGCCGCAGGCGTTCTTCGTCGCGAACGCGGCGCTGTCGGTGCTGCTCGGCTCGCTCGGCCTGTTCGCGTCGTTCTTCCATCTCGGGCATCCGGAGCGCGCGTGGCGCGCGATCGCGATGTGGCGCACGTCGTGGCTCGCGCGCGAATGCATCGCGCTGCCGGTGTTTCTCGCGTGCACGACCGCCTACGGCGGCGCGCATCTGCTCGCGCTGCCGTACACGCTCGCGCTCGGCCTGCTCGCGACGATCGCGGGCGGCGCGCTGTTCGTCTGCACCGGCATGATCTACATCTGTCTGCGCTTTCTGCAGGAATGGGCGACGCCGCTCACGATGACCAATTTCGTGCTGCTCGGTTGCGCGTCCGGCTTCACGCTCGCGACCGCCGGCGCCGCGTGGTTCGTTCCGCCGCTCGTGCCCGCGCTCGCCGCGTGCGCATGCGCGCTGACCCTCGCGGGCGGCGCGACGCGCGTCGCGTCGCTCGCGCGCAACGCACGGCTGCGGCCGCGCTCGACCGTGCAGAGCGCGACCGGCATTCGCGCGCGGCAGGTCGTCCAGCGATCGCGCGGCTTCACGGCCGGCGCGTTCAACCTGCGCGAGTTCTTTCACGGGAAAACGCCGCGCACGCTGCAACGCGTGAAGTGGACGTTCCTGATCTGCGCGTTCGCGTTGCCGTTCCTGCTGCTCGCGATCGGCGGCGCGGCCGCGCCGGCCGTCGCGTCGTTCGCGCTTGCGTGCGGCGCGTTCGCGATCCAGTATGCGGGGCTCGTCGCGGAACGCTGGTTTTTCTTCGCCGAAGCGCGGCATCCGCAAAACGTCTATTACCAGAGCGCCGCGTGACGAACGGCGCGTGCGTATCGAGCGCATCGAGGTTGCGCTCGATGCGCGCGTCCGGCATGCGGACGTTGCGCTCGGCCGAGGCGCTCGCCGCCTGACGTGACGCATGCGCCGCCCCGCAGCGCCCCGCCGCCCCGCCGACGCCGCCTGCCGATGTCTTTCGCGTCGCGCCCCGGTATCGTTCGTCTTTCCTCTTCGCTCGCGCCGCCGTCCGCGCGACCCGCGTCCGTCGAATTCGCGGCGCCAAGGCCGGCGTTATTGACCACGATCAATCGCCGCCGCTCAAACCATAGCAGCATGTTCGACATGGCGTAACCGGTTCGATTCGATGCGATCCGCCCGGCCACGCGCGCCGGCCGCTCACGTGGCCGCCGCAACGGCGTTCGGCGCCGCGGCGGTGAGTCTTTACGGGAGCTGACGTGAGCCTTTACGGGAACCGGTGGCGTCCACCGGCTCCGCTCGGCGCGCTGCCGTGACGGTCGCCCCCGGGCCGCCCGCAAGAGCGGGGTGAATCGGCCTCGTCGCGCTGCCGTGGCTCGCCGACGGCGAATCATCGTGCCGCATGATGCATCGGGCATGCTTGCGCGGCGGGCATGCGTGCGCGGCGGGCTCGGTGAGCGCGTCCGCATGGCGAAAGCACCCGCCGATCGAGGCGAAGCGCACGGCGACGAAGCGTGCGCACGCATGCTCGCCGCCACTCGCGACGCCCCGGCGCAATCGCGATCGGTCCGCCCGAACAAGTTTCGAACAACCGAAGGAACGCCATTGCGACACTCAGGCTCCCGCTTCACCCGATTCCGGCTCGCGGCGGCGGCCTGGTGTCTCGCATCGGCGGCGAGCGTCGCATCGCCGGCGTTCGCCGGGGCAAACGCCGATGCCGCCGCACCGCCCGCCGACGGTGCGTCGCGCCCCGCGATTCTCGTCTATCACCGTTTCTCGATATCAGCGCCGCCCGACTCGATGACCATCCGAGTCAGCACATTCGAAGCGCAGCTCGCATTCCTCCGCTCGCATGGCTACACCGTCGTGCCGCTGCGCGAGGTCGTCGCATGGGCGGCGTCGCCGTCCGCGTCGCTGCCGGACAAGGCGGTCGCGATCACCGTCGACGACGGCCATCGCTCGGTGTACGAACTATTGCGGCCGATCGTGCTGCGCGAGCGGCTGCCCGTCACGTTGTTCATCTATCCGTCCGCGATCTCGAACGCATCGTACGCAATGACGTGGGACGAGCTGCGCGCATTGCGCGACACCGGCCGCTTCGACATCCAGTCGCATACGTGGTGGCATCCGAACTTCCGCACCGAGCGGCGGCGTCTCGCGCCGGACGCGTTCCGCCGCTTCGCCGCGACGCAGTTCGCGCATTCGCGCGCGTTGCTCGAGCGCGAAGTCGGCGGCCGGATCGATCTGCTCGCATGGCCGTTCGGCCTCTACGACGACGAACTCACGGCGCTCGCCGCTCAGGCGGGCTACGTCGCGGGCTTCACGCTCGACGCGCGCAAGGCCCGGCGCGGCGACGCGCCGCTCGCGCTGCCGCGCTTCCTGATCGTCGAAAGTTGCACGCCGGCCGCGCTCGCGCGGCTGCTCGGCGAGCGCGACGATGCGCATGCCGCTTCTCACACCGCTTCTCACGCCGATACTCATGCCGACATGCACGCGGAGGTTCCGCAGTGAACGAAATCGACTCTCGGCCAAGGGTGCGCGATCACTCGCACGCTCACGGCAACCACCTCCGCCGTAACCGCCACGGCGAGCGCCGATATTCACTCGAAGCATCGCTCATGCCCGAGTTCGATCATGGATCACGGACCAACGCCGCCGCGGACGCGCTCGCCGTCACGGCCGCCGCATCCGCCGGCGCGCTCGCCGCGACGCATGCGGGCGGGCCGGCGATGAACGCGTGTTCGCAATGGCTGAAAACCTGCGCATGTGCGCGCACATTCGCCATCGCCGCCCGCACTCATCGATGCGATCGCCGTGACGCACGCGGGAGATCGACCATGAACGGGCTCGCCCGACGGCTGCGAACGAGCCCTTGCACACGCGCGCTCGCCATTGCCGCCGCCGCGCCTACCGACGCGTTCGTCGCGACGCATGCAGAGGACCGCACATGAACACAATCGCACAATGGTTGCGTACGAGCGCCCGTGCGTGCGTGCTCGCCGTCGCATTGGCAGCCGTGCCGCCGGCCGGCGATGCGCTCGCCGCCGACGCATCATCCGGCGCACCGGCGGCCGCATCGCCGACGCCGACGCCGACGCCAACTCCAACGCCCGCGCCCGCCGTCCGCGGCACCGTCGTCGACGCGCGAACCGGCAAGCCGATCGCGGCCGCGGTCGTGACGATCGGCGGCCGCCCGATGCGCGCGGACGACCACGGCGCGTTCTCGAGCGGCGCGGCCGCCGCCGACATCGCCGTGCGCGCGCCCGGCTATCTCGCGACGCGCGCGGCCGTCGAAACCGGCAAACCCGTCACCGTCGCGCTCGCGCCGTTCCGGCCGAAGGCTGTCTATCTGTCCGTATTCGGGATCACGAGCAAGACGCTGCGCGACGCCGCGACGAAACTCAAGGGCGACACCGCGATCAACGCGCTCGTCATCGACATGAAGGGCGATCGCGGCATCGCGCCGTATCCGAGCGCGGCGCGGCGCGCGTCGGGCGCGGCCGCGCAAACGCCGAACGCGCCCGTGGTGCGCGACTTCGCCGCGCTCGTCGGCGATCTGCATCGGCGCGGGTTCTATCTGATCGCGCGGATCGTCGTGTTCAAGGACGATCCGCTCGCCGCCGCGCATCCGGACTGGACGGTGCGCGATGCGGACGGCGACGTGTGGCACGATCGCGAGAAGCTGCGCTGGATCGATCCGACGCTGCGCGAGGCGTGGACGCACAACCTCGACGTCGCCGAGGAAGCGGCGAAGCTCGGCTTCGACGAAATCCAGTTCGACTACGTGCGCTTTCCGGACGCGCGCGGGCTGCGCTTCAGCGTGCCGAACACGCGCGCGAACCGCACCGCGGCGATCACGGGCTTCCTGCAGGCGGCGCGCGGCCGGCTCGCGCCGTACAACGTGTTCGTCGCCGCCGATATCTTCGGCTACGTCTGCTGGAACGAGGACGACACCGCGATCGGTCAGCAGATCGAAATGCTCGGCGGGCCGCTCGACTACATTTCGCCGATGCTCTACCCGTCCGGCTTCACGTGGGGATTGCCGGGCTGCACGCAGCCGACTGCCGATCCGGGGCAGATCGTGCGCCGCTCGCTCGCCGAGGCGCGCTCGCGGACCGGGCTGCCGGGCGTGCGGTTCCGGCCATGGCTGCAGGCGTTTCGCGACTATGCGTTCGACCGCCGCGATTTCGCGGCGGAGGAGATCCGCGCGCAGGTCGACGCCGCCGAGGCCGCCGACACCGACGGCTGGATGCTGTGGAACGCGCGCAATCGCTACGATCCGCAACAGTTGCCGAAATGAGCGCGCGGCGGCACGGCGTGGCCGCGCGAAGCGGATCGACACGGCCGCTCTCGAACTCGTCTCGAGGCCGCAGTGTTTGCGTGTGCTCGACGGCGGCACGCGCCGCCGCGCCGATGTCCCGCGCCGCCGCGCACCGCCTGCTTGCGCGCCAGCCGGCGCGGGCCGATCCGGCGACGCGCACGCCGCCGGCATGCGCGGGCGCGTCGCGGCTCCGCCCCTCCTTCGCGCGGCGCCGCTAGTTGCCTGCGCCCGTTCCGCTCGCCGCCGGCGCGTCGGGCGTCGGCGTCGGCGACATCGGCGCGCTGTCGTTCGGCAAGCCGTTGTCCGGCTGCGCGGCGGGCGGCGGCTGCACGGACGAAGGCGGCGTCGGCTGCAGCAGCGGCGGCATCTGAGGCGCGGATGCGCCGCCCGGCGCGAACGGCGCAACGCTCACGGCCGACGCGGCCGAGGCTGACGCTTCGGACGCGGCGCGCGCCGCCGCGGCTGCCTCGGAAGCCGCTTCGACCTCGGACGCCGGCATCACCTCCTCCACCGGCGCACGCGGCGCCTTCGGCGGCGGCGCGGCCTTCTGCGGCTCGGGCTTCCCGAACAGATAGCGATACCAGTCGCCGAGCTTGTCGCGGAACGTGTCGAACGCGCCCGGCGGCGCCTCGGTCGCGAAGCGCTCGCGCGTGTCGACGATCCGCGCGCGAATCGCCCGCTGATAGAAGTCGCCGACGATCGGCAGCGCGCTCCTCGCCCCTTGCCCCCAGTCGCTGCCGAGCGTCACGCGGCCGTCGTCGAAGCCGACCCACGCGCCCGCCACGAGTTCCGGCTGCATCAGGATGAACCAGCCGTCGGTGTCGCCCTGCGTCGTGCCGGTCTTGCCGGCGACGTCCGCGCGAATGCCGTAGCGCGAGCGGATCGCCGCGCCGGTGCCGCGCTCGACGACGCCGCGCATCACGTCGATCAGCGTGCGCGCCGCCGACGCGTCGAGCGCGCGCTCGGGCGACGCGCTCGCGAATTCGGCGAGCACCTCGCCGTTGCGATCCTCGATGCGCGTGACCATCCGCGGCTCGACGTATTCGCCGACGTTCGCGATCGTCGCGTACGCGGACACCATCTCCTTGAGCGTGACGGGGCTCGTGCCGAGCGCGAGCGCCGGCACCGCGTCGAGCTCGCTGTCGCGCACGCCCATCGCGCGCGCGAGCCGCGCGACCTTTTGCGGGCCGACTTTCATCATCAGCTGCGCGGTGATCCGGTTGCGCGAATACGCGATCGCGTCGCGCAGCGTCATCGGCTTGCCGGTCGGCGGCGCGTCGTCGTCGGGCCGCCAGATCTCGCCGCCCTTCAGCGCAATCTCGACCGGCTGATCGACGAACGTGTCGTCGGGCGTCGCGCCCGCCGCGAACGCCGCGCCGTAGACGAACGGCTTGAATGTCGAGCCCGGTTGCCGGCGCGCCTGCTGCACGTGATCGAACGGCTCGGTCGTGAAGTCGCGGCTGCCGACCCACGCCCTGATTTGCCCGTTGCGCGGATCGATCGCGAGAAAGCCCGCCTGCACGTCGGCCTTCGTCTTGCAGAGCGCGCGCGCGAAGCCGCGATCGGCGAGCAGGCGCTTGAGCGCCGCGCCCTCGGTCGCGCCGCCGTCGAGCGCCGCGCGGAACTGCGGCGTCTCGCGCACGAACGCGCGGAATAGCGGATTGCCCGGCGCGCAGCCGCTGCCCGCGTTCCACATCCCGTTCGCGACGCCCTGAAGCTGATTCGTCTGCCGCGCGAGTGCCTGCGTCGCGTACGTCTGCAGCCGCGAATCGATCGTCGTGCGCACGACGAGGCCGTCCGAGTAGATGTTGTAGTCGTTGCGGTCGGCCCACGCGATCAGCCACTTGCGCAGTTGCTGCGCGAAATGCGGCGCGGGGCCGGGCGGCTCCTTCTGCCGCTCGAAGTCGATCCGCAGCGGCTTCCTCTGCAGCGACGCATACGCGGCGGGCGACAACTTCCCGTACTTCACCATCTGCGCAAGCACCGTGTTGCGCCGCGCGAGCGCGCGCTCGGGGTTCAGCACCGGGTTGTAATAGCTGTTGCCCTTCAGCATGCCGACGAGCGTCGCGGCGTCGAGCGCGTCGAGCTGATCGGCCGATTTGTCGAAGTACGTGCGCGCCGCCATCTCGACGCCGTACGCGTTGTACAGGAACGGCACCGTGTTCAGATACGTCTCGAGAATCTGCGGCTTGCTGTAGACCGCCTCGATCTTCAGCGCGGTGATCGCCTCTTTCAGCTTGCGCGTGAGCGTCGGCGCGCGGCCGATCTCGTCCGGATACAGATTGCGCGCGAGCTGCTGCGTGATCGTCGAGCCGCCCTGCCGCTCGCCCGAGAACGTGCGCAGCGCGGCGCCCGCGGTGCGGCGCCAGTCGAGGCCGTGGTGCTCGTAGAAGCGGTGGTCCTCGGTCGAGATCAGCGCATCGACCATCTTCGGCGAGATGCCCGCGAGCGGCACCCATTCGCGGTTCGACGGCTTGAACTCGGCGAGCAGCTTGCCGTCGGCGGACAGGATCTGCGCGGGCGCGTCGACGCGCGCCTTGCGGATGTCGCCGATGCCCGGCGTGAACGGGATCAGCGCGAACACGTAGATCACGAACAGCGCGGGAACGGCGGCGAGCGCGAGCAGGACGCCGCGTCGCGTCGGATGACGCAAGCGGCGCAGGACGTTGGCGGCGTGCGGCTTTGCGGCGGCGAGCCAGGCCGCGCAACGGTCGAGGACGGACGACACGATTCGGCGATTCACGCGGTGATGCGAATGGGTGGGAAAGCGTGCATCGTACCAAACGCGGCGACGCGCCCGAAGGATGGCGGGGCCGGAGCGGCATCGCGATGCTGCCGCCGATGCCGCCGTTGACGCCGACGCGTCGCAACTGCGGCCCCGCCCGCGACGCCGCGGTTCACGCCCGTCGTTCCGGGCAACGGGCGCGCACCGCGGCGACGGCGGCGGCCGTCATCCGCGCCGCCGCATCGGCGTCAAAACTTGTCGTCCTTCTTGACCGCGACTTCCATGTACCGGTTCGAGAAGACGCGGCGCGCCGCCCCGATCTCCGGGCGATGCAGGGCGTCGGCGAGCTTGTTGACGAGCTTGCTGACAGGCACGTCGTCGACGCCGCCGAGCACGCGCGCCCGCGCGTCCGGCGGCAGGTTCGCGCGCCCGTCGCGCACGACGGACAGCGCAGTGCCCGCCTTCATGACCTCGCCGGCGAATGCCGTCCGGAGCGGCTGCGGCGTGCGCCCGGACAAGCGCGCGCATTCGTCCCGGCTCGGGCCTTCGATGTGCCGATCGAGCTTCGGCGTGCGCGCGAAACACATTTCGACGAGGCTGAGCCACGCGGTATCGCGCAAATGCGGATCGTCGAAATCGAAGCGAAACGATGCGCCGCCGAAGCGATCGTGCGCGGCGCTCCGGCGACGTCGAGACGCCCGGCGTTGCGCTCGGCCGCCGCGGCCGGGCCGACGCCGGATTGCGTGGAAACGAACGGGACCGAATCAAGCTCAAGCATGGGCGAGCGCATCGTATTCGCGGGTCGAGCGAAGCGCATCGTGCGACGCGGAAAACGCCTGTTGCTCGATCGCGCAAGACTCGCGGCTCCAGGCCGCCAGCCATTCGACGAGCCCGGCGAATGCGCCCGTCAGACGTTCGAGCGTCAGGTTCGCGGGCGACAAATGACGCATCGCCACGAGCGCATCCGTTTGCGGATTCAGGCCGATGGTCGGCACGTGCTCGTGCAACGCGTCGAACTGGCGGGCGAGCACGAAGCGCGTCCACGCTTCGCGTTGCAGCGTGTCGACCGTCGGCATCGGCAATTCGGCGAGCAGCGTCAGACAGTCGAGCGCACGGTTGTCGTAAAGCGCGAGCTTCAGATCGTCGATTCGCAGCTGGCATACGCCGGTCGCGTCGAATTTCAGATCGGATAGCCCGATCCGCGCGCCGAATTCGCCCAGCAGGGCGTTCGTCATTTCCATCGATTGGCTCTTGGTTGCTCGTACGGCGCCAATGTTAGGCAGTCGGGCGCGAACCTCTTTCGAATACCGGGCGCTTGTTTCGATTTTGACCCGGAAAGTGCGTGGGCCGGCCGCGCGAACCGCTTCCGGGCAGCGGCTTCGCGTGGCTTCAGTGCGGCCGGGCGGGCGCGGGCGCATTGCCGGCTCGCGCGACAAACGATTTCGCATGAGCGACGACGCATGTTGCTTCCGGCCATGCGCCACGGAAATGCGCGACGTCCGCGCGCAATGCGCGCTCGCGGGCGCGCCGCTCAAGCGCGCCAACCCAGCGCGTCACCCCTCTCGCGCCCCGCGCGCGCCTGCACGCGAGGCGTCGTTCGACGCCGTCATGCCCTCGCGCTCCTGATCAAGCTCTCGCAGGTCCCGACTTGCGGATCGCCCGCCGGCAGCTTCCCGCACACGCCTTCGAACTGCCTGACGACCGCGAGCGCCGCCGCGTCGTGCGCGCCGCCCTGCCGCCAATGCGCGAGCTGCGTGACGACGCGCGTCAGCGCGCGCCGGTTCGCGCCGTAGAACGCGTTGCGCGTCTGGCTCGCCTGCGTCAGCACGTCGCTTGCGATCGCGCGGATTCGCTCGGCGTCGTCCGGCGCGAGATCGACCGCGTTCGCGAAGTACGCCGCGCCCCAGCGCAGCCGCGTCGCCGGGCCGGTCGCCGCTTCATACGCCTTCCTGTACCAAGCGAGCGCCGCCGCGCGGTCGCCGCGCGCCTTCGCATTCGCCGCGAGCCCCGACATGAAGTAGTACGGCGTCGGCGAACGCGCGATCTCCGCCTTCAGCAGCGCGTCGGCCGCATCGAACTGGCCGGCGTCGGTCAGCGTGTCCGCCGCCTCGCTGACGACCGCCTGCCGCCCATAGACGTTCGTCGATTCGGCGAGCGCCGACGCGGTCTGCCGCCGCACCGCGTCGGCGAGCGCGGACGGCAGCGGCGCGCCCGGCTTCGCGTCGAGCCGCGCGATGCGCACGCGGCCGTGCAGCGCCATCGTCCGGTCGATCGCGGCGAGCGACCTATCGGTCGACAGCCGCGCGAGCGCCGCATCGTACTGCTTCGCGAGCGTCGCGCGCGCCGCCGCGTCGCCGCCCGCCAGATACTTGACGACGTCGTCCGGCGCGGCGACGAGCACGTCATAGTCCGCGCGCGCAAGCTTCGGGTCGCGCAGCGCGTCGCGCACGGCGGCCGCGCCCGCCGCCTTGTCGACATCGCCCCGCTGCGGCGGATCGCCGAGCGCCGCCGACACGACCGCCTTCAAATCGAGCCGCAGCCCCTCGGCGCTCGCATGGCCCGCGCCCGCGTGGTGGGCGAGCGTTTGCAGCGTCGTCGCGACGCGCTCGTTCGGCACCGGCAGATCGCCGTCGGTGTCCCACGAGTAGTCGGCGAGCACGCGCCAGTCGTCGGGCGTGACGCGCGCGCCGTCCTTCAGCGCGGCAGCGAGCGTCTGCTTGAACGGATGCGCGGCGTTCAGCCCGATCGACAGCGCCTGCATGTAGCGGTCGAGATCGACTTCGCCCGGCAGCCGCGTGACTTCGGCGCCGTCCGGCCGGAACAGGATCATCGTCGGATAGCCGCGCACCTTGAAGCGCTCGCCGATCTTCTGCGCATTCTCGGTGTCGCCGTCGAGATAAACCGGCACGAAGAACGACGAGCGCGCTTTGAACGCCTGCTGGCTGAAGATCGTCGACTTCACCTGATTGCACGACGGGCACCAGACCGCGCCCCAATACAGGAACAGCGGCTTGTTCGTGCGCTTCGCCTCGGCGAACGCGGCGTCGACGTCGCCTTGCCGCCACGCGATGCCGGGCGGCAGATGCTCGGGCGCGTGGGGCGCGTCGGCGGCGAAGCACGCGCCCGCGGCGGCGACGAGCAGCGACGCCGTCAGCTTTCGAATCGCAGTTTTCATCGATGAGAGTCCGGTTGGGGCGGCGCCGCGTCGTTCGGCATCTTGGTGGCGGCCCGCATCGGGTTGACGTTCGAGCGCGCCGGCCGCGCGCTCCGTTCTTTCACGGCGCAATCGTATGAAGTATAGAAACAATCTCGGGCGCTGCGGGAGGCCTCGATGTGTGACGCGAGAGACTCGGCGAGAACTCGGCAAGAACTCGGCGAGAACTCGGCAAGGGCTCGGCGAGGGCTCGGCGAGGGCTCGGCGGGAAAAGGGTCGCGCAACGGACTCGCCAATGGGATCGGGCAACGGGCTCGTGTGCCGCGGCGGCTTGCTTGACCGCCGTGCCGCGGGCGCGGCGGCCGTCGACACGAGCGCGTCGTTCACGACCAGCCGGGCAGCCATACGTCCGCGGCGGCGGACGGAGCCGACGTCGTCGCGATGGATCGACATCGTCGACACGCGCGCGATTCGCGACGATCGCCGCAATGGCAGTCGGAGCGGCGGCGACGTAGATCTTCTCGATCGCTTCCCGCTCTTCGATCCCGACGAGCCACCCGATCTGCCGGCTCCGTCGCGCTTTCGTCCGCCGCATCGCGAGCATCGCTTGCGCCGATTCGCTCGATTCCATCGACGACGCGACGCGACGACGCCCGCGCGCAACCTCCCGCCCGGCCCGTCGCGCATCGCGAATCGCGCGCCCGGATCAGAACTTGTGCCGAATCCCGACGATCGCGAGCTCCTGCGAATCGGTGCCCGAGTTCACGCCATACGAACCGACGGACGCCTGCGCATCGACCACCGAGCCGTTCGCGCCGAGCGTGCGGCCGCTCGCCTTCTGATAGCCGAACAGCGCATAGAGATCGGTGCGCTTCGACAGTGCGTAGCCCGCGCCGAGGTTCACCTGGTGATAGTGCGCGGAAGCGGGCCCCGTCAGCGACGTGTAGTTGTAGCCGACGCCCGCGCGCAGCGCCGGCGAGAACTGATAGTTGAAGAACGCGGAGCCGCTGTTGAACTTCGCGGTTTCGTTGAACGTCGACAGCGAATCGCGGCCGTAGTGCGTGTTCGAATACGCGAGGCCGAACGTCGCCGAGCCGAGCACGTACTGGCCGCCGACGCGCACGATCTGAATCGACTTCGCGCTCGCGAAGCCCTGGTTGATCACGGTGTTGAACAGCGTGTCCGAGCTGCCCGTCCACGTGCGCACGCCGTTCGCGGCGGTCGTGCCGCCGTCCGCGTACAGATAGCCGGCGCCGAGCGACAGCGGCCCGTTCGCGTAGCTCGCCGCGAAGCTGTACGTGCGGCCGCTGCCCGTCGCGCCGGCCACGCCGCCGAAGCCGTACAGCGCTTCGAACTGGAAGCCCGACAGCACCGGGCTCGTGTACTTCACCGAGTTGCTCACGCGCAGGCTGTTGTCGTAGTTGTCGAGGTCGCCCGGCGTCGCGAACACGCCGCCGAAGTAATTGTCCTCGGTAAGCCCCTGCACGAGATCGACGACCGGATCGTATTGGCGGCCGAGCGTGACGGTGCCCCACGTGTTGCTCGCGAGGCCGACGATCGCCTTGCGGCCGAACTCGCGATTGCCGTTCTGCTGGCCGGTGCCGAGATTGAAGCCGTTTTCGAGCTGGAACAGCGCCGCGAGGCCGCCGCCCAGATCCTCGGTCCCCTTCAGGCCCCAGCGGCTGCCGGACAGGTTGCCGCTGCTGAATTTCACGAGCGACGACTGATTGCGGCCGTCGGTTCCCTGCGCGTTGTGCACGTATGCGATGCCCGCATCGACGATCCCGTACAGCGTGACGCTGCTTTGCGCGTGCGCGCCGGCGCAGAGCAGGAGGCCGGCCGGCACGGCGAGCGCGGCGAGGTGCTTCGTTTGCTTCATGTGGTGGTTGTCCTCGTAGTCGACTTGTTGTTGGAATCGCTGAACGATACGGACAGGACGACGAACCGAAAACCAATTAATTCTGCGATGGTTATGATGGGCGCCGGATCGCCGAACTCCGCACGCGCCCGCGACAATGCCACCGGCGCCGCGCGCGCCCGATTCGCCACGCGCGACACTGACACCATATATCGGGCACCGGAGCGTGCGCGCGCATGAACGCACCAGCCGAATTCACGACGCAACCGACGCGCATTGCAGATTTCGAATAGGCCAGTTGACGGCCGCGACGCGGTCATTCAAGTCGAAATCGGGTTCGCGCGCGCCTTACTCGGCCACATGACGGCGAAGGCCTTATTGCCCCAACGGCCCGCGCCGATCTTGATTACGCGGCCCCAGCCGCGCAATGCGAGCATCCCCGATCCACTTCGAACTCGATTCGCGGCGACCGAAGTCGATTAATGCCCACCCGACACATCAATCATAAATCCACGCGCGGAAGCCGCATTAGCCGCCGACAGGTCGCAAAAGACAGCCGTCTCACATATCTCGGACAAGGATCACCATTCAGCTTCCACGAATCCCACATTACCCTTTTAAATCAACCACTTCAAATACGATCAAAATTTTAGTTTCTAATTAACATCGGCTCTAATTCCGCTTTCAACACGTTATTGTCACAGATCAATTACAAGATCCTTAAAAATTCATTAGACAGTTACGAGAATCCTATGGTTAAATTCACTCGACTCGCCGGGCCATCGTCTCTCATCGATTGAATTCATCCTGTTTGCAGGATTCAGTCGAATAACCGATATAACGATAAATTCCGGCAAAAGTGCCTCCGACATTCCTTCGAAAATAACAATAAATTCCAAGCTGTCAAATGTTGTGCGGGAAAGCAGCCTGCGGCAAGCGGATTATCAATGTCTGCTCATTTGATCTTGACTTCGACGGATATTTAGCAATGCTAATCGAGACGCAAACCCTAGCGGAAACATCCGGCTCCACACACGGAGGCATTCGAGGGAAGTTGCAACAGCAAGGTTGGGCCAGATTCGACGCCGCCGATCTCGACCACGTCGAAGCAAAATCACACTGCCTCGCACAGCTCAGCCGTTACGCCGATCAGTTGCCTGTCGATCGCCACGGGGGTGCCGGCCGGCACCGCAGCTATGCGGAAGGCGTTCTCGCGCCGAACGACGGCCACGTCGCATGGAAGCCGGGCTTCGTCGGACTCGACGGCGCGATCGAAATCGAATATCGCCAGGAAATCGGTTTTCAGCCCGAATACGGCGGCGTGCACCGCCGTTTCCTGCGAACGAGCGACAGCATTCTCGCACTGCCGCTGATCCGCAAGCTCATCCGCTTCGATCTCGCGCTCACGCCGCTGGGCGAACTCGGCGAGCCGCTCCTGTGCGGTCTGCACGTGCTCCGGATGCGCGCGTTGCCGGGCGTCATGTCGAGAATCACGCCGGACTGCCTGCACCAGGACGGCCAGCCGTTCACGGCCGTCCATCTGATCGACCGCACCAGCGCGGTCGGCGGCGTCAATTACATCGCGCCGCCGCAGTATGCGGGCCGCCAGGTGGACGACGTCCCCGACGAACAGGTTCGCGCATTCTCGCTTCACGTGCCGCTCGAGAGCTACATCATCGACGACGCAGCCGTCAGCCATCACGTGACGTCGATCTCGTGCGCGCCCGGCGCGCCGTGCGGCATGCGCACCGTCATCCTCATCGATTTCACGCCGCTCGATGCAGTCGTCCGCTCACCGTCGGACGCCGCTCGCCCAATCGTGCCAACATCCAATCCGGAGCCCGTCCGTGACTAATCGCTCTACTCGATTGAAATCGCTCGAAGAAGTCGAGCGCGACACCGCCGCTGCCGGACACGGGGTGCTCACGCTCGCCCCAACGGCGGCGCAGCGTCGTCTGTGGTTCATCACGAGCGGCGACGTTCGCTCGGCCACTTACAACATCGCAGCGGCATTTCGAATCCGCGGTCACCTCGACGAAAGCGCGCTCGGCAGCGCATTCGTCTTCGTCGCGAACCGGCATCCGATTCTCGCGTCGCGTTTGCGCACCGTGGACGGCGAGCTCGTCATCGACGTACGCCCCGCCGGCTCGCTGCTGCAGGTCGCGGACCTGAGCGAGCTCGCGGCCGACGCACAATCGGCCGCCGTGCAACAGCACGAGCGCGAGCTGGCCGCGCATCTGTTCGATCTCGAGAACGAAGCGCCGCTGCGCGCGACGCTGCTGCGCATCGGCGGCGATCGCCACGTGCTGCTCGTCAATATTCATCACATGGCGATCGACGCATGGTCGCTGGATCTCTTTTATCGCGAACTCGGCGACGCCTATCGCGCGCTGCGCGACGGCCGCGAGCCGGCGCTCGCCGCCGTGCGGTACGCGACGGCCGACGAGGCCATGGATCAGCTCGCCGACGCGGCGCTCAAAGACGAATCGCGCCAATACTGGCGGCGTCGTCTCGACGGCATTCCGAACCTGCACAAGCTGCCGACCGACCGGGCCCGCCCGCCGCAGCAGCGCGGCGCGGGGGCCGTCGTCGAGCACGCGTTCTCGCCGTCGATCGCCGCCGGCATCGCGCGCCTCTGTCGCACGGCCGGCGTGACGCCGTACACGATCGGCGTCGCGGCGTTCGCCGCGCTGCTCCATCGGTATTCGAACGAGAGCGATATCGTCATCGGCAGCCCGTTCGCGAACCGCGCGACCGAGGATGAGCAGCGGCAAATCGGCTTTTTCATCAACTTGGCGCCGCTGCGCTTCGACTTCAGCGGCGCACCGAGCTTTCTCGAGCTGCTCGCGCAAGCGACGACCACGGTGCTCGATGCATTCGAGCACATCGGCCTGTCGTTCGACGAAATCGTCGACGCCGTGCAGCCGCCGCGCTCGCTGAGCCACGCCCCCGTCTTTCAGGTCATGTTCGATTACCTGAAGGGCTCGTCGCACGCGCTGTCGCTCACCGGCGCGCAAGTCGAGGGGGCGCTGATCCACAACGGCACGGCGAAATACGATTTGACGTTGTCGCTCGAGGAAATCGACGACGCGTTGATCGGCTACCTCGAATACGACACGGACCTCTACGACGAAGCGACGATCGCGCGCCTCGCCGGCCATCTCGATCAATTGCTGCAATCCGTGCTCGACGCGCCGAACGAGCCCGTGACGAAAGGCTCGCTGCTGAGCGATGCCGAGCTTGCCGACATTTTGCGGCTCGCCAAACCCGGCGAACCACTCGTGTCGGACGGATTCTCGCCGATTCCGCAGCGCATTCGCGCTGCGGCGCGACGCACGCCAGATGCGGAGGCCGTCGTTCATCGCGAGACGCGGCTCACGTACGCGCAACTCGATCGGCTGTCGGATCGCGTCGCGGCGCAGCTGCGCGCGCGAGGCGTGACGGCGGGCAGCCGCGTCGCGTCGTTCGTCTCATACTCGCACGAGGTCCCGATCGCATTCGTCGCGATCCTGAAAGCCGGTGGCGTCTATCTGCCGATCGGACCGGACGATCCGCGCTTTCGCGACAAGATCGACGACGCGAAGCCGTTCGCGATCGTCACGACGGCGCACGATCTCGCGCGGCTCGACGGCGACCTTCGCGCGCTCGCGCTCGTGCTCGACGAAGCAGCCGGCGACCCGGCCCGCGACACCTCGAGCGCGCCGCCGTTCGAAATCCCGGCATTGCAGGAGGATGATCCCGCCTATGTGATCTATACGTCGGGCTCCACCGGCAAGCCGAAGGGCGTCGAGGTGTCGCACGGCAACCTGAATCTGTCGTATCACGCGTGGCGTCAGGCCTATCGCTTCGATCAGCCCGGCCATCCGATCGCGCTGCAGCTCGCGGGGCCGACGTTCGACCTCGGTATCGGCGACCTCAGCCGGACGCTCGGCTCGGGCGGCAAACTCGTGATGTGCCCGCGCGACTGGATGCTCGACGCATCCAGGGTGCATGCGCTGATCGAGCACGAGCGCGTCACGTTCGGTGATTTTCCGCCCGTCGTGCTGCGTGAGCTGATCCGCTACTGTCACGATCACGATGCGCGACTCGACGGCCTCGCGACCCTCGTGTGCGGCGCCGACGTCTGGTTCGGCCACGAACTGCAGGCGGCGCAAGCGCTGTGCGCGCCGCACGCGCGCGTGCTCGGCTCGTACGGCGTAACCGAAGCGACGATCGACAGCTCCGTGTTCGATCCGGCCGAGCACGATCTCGCGCCCGGCAGCGTCGTTCCGATCGGCCGGCCGCTGTCGAGCTGCGAGCTCTACGTCGCCGACGCAAGGCTGCAGCTCACGCCGATCGGCGTGCCGGGCGAACTGCTGATCGCGGGCCCCGCCGTGTCGCAACGCTATCTGAACAACCCCGAGCTCACGCGCGAGAAGTTCATCTCCGGCGCGTTCGATGCGCGCGGCCGCCTCGCGCAGGCCCCCGGCCAGACGCGCTTTTACCGCACGGGCGACATGTGCCGCATGCTGGCGGACGGCACGATCGAATTCCTCGGACGGCGCGATCATCAGGTCAAGATTCGCGGGTTCCGCGTCGAACTGGGCGAAATCGAAAGCACGCTCGCCGCGCATCCGGACGTGCGCCAATGCGCGCTCACCACGAAAAACGAGCAGTTCGACGACGCCGTGCTCGTCGCATACGTCGTCAGCGACGCGCCGACTGCCGCGCTCTATCATTTCCTGCGCGAACGCCTGCCCGCGCACATGTTGCCGACAGTGATCGAACAACTGCCGGAGCTGCCGCTGACGGCAAGCGGCAAGATCGATCGAAAGCGTTTGCAGGCGCTCGAGCTGTCGCCGCTCGGCGGCAGCCGGGCGGAGCCGCGCACCGAGACCGAGCGCCGCGTGCTCGAGCTCTGGCGCGCCGTGCTGCCCGCGCCCGTCACGGGCGTCGACGAAAACTTCTTCTTCTGCGGCGGCCACTCGCTGATCGCCGCGCGCCTGATCTCGCGCGTCAACGACGCATTCGATGTGCGTCTGCGGGTCGCGACGTTGTTCAAGCACCCGACCGTCGCCGAAATGGCCGAGCACGTCGACGACGCGCGACGCGCGTGCCCGCGGGCGAGCCACGCGCCGGAAGCGCCGCTCGCGAGCGCCGCGGACGCGCCGGCCCCCGGATCGGCCGCGCAGCGATCCGGCGATCCCCGCCGACTCTCGCTCGCGCAGAACAGCCTGTGGCTCGCGGCGAAGCGGCGGCCTCGGGATTTCGCGTACAACATCCCGATGGTCTGGCGCCTCGACGGCGCGCCGGATCGCGACGCGCTCGCGCGTGCGCTCGACGATATCGCGCGCCGCCATCCCGCGCTTCGCACGACGTTTTCCGCGAAGCTCGTGCCGCTCGACGACGAATCGGGCAACGCGTCGCTCGAACCGGCGCAGATCGTCGCCGACGCGGCGCACGCGCCGTTGCGCATCGTCGACGTCGCCGACGACGAGACACTGTCCCGCCTGCTACACGACGAAGAAACCGCGCCGTTCGACCTGACGACGGGCCCGCTCGTGCGCGCCGTTCTGTTCGCTCGCGGCGAACGCTGTCACCTGCTATGCGTGACCGTCCACCACATCGTGTTCGACGGCCCGTCGCTCAGCATCTTCTGGCGCGACCTGCAGGCTGCCTACAACGCCCGCGCGCGCGGCGAAGCCTTCGATCCGCCGCCGCCCGACGCGACGTACGCGGATTTCGTCGCGCGACAGCGCGCACTCGCGAACGCGCCCGCGCTCGAACGGACGCTGTCGCACTGGCGTGAATGCCTGTGTGAACTGCCGCCGACGCTGCGCATTCCCGCCGACGACGCCGCGCGTGCGCAACCCGGATCGTCGAGCTTCGAGATTCCCGCGCCGCTCGCGGCGCGAATCGAGCAAACATCGCGGCAACTCAACTGCACGCCGCTGATGTTCTATCTGAGCCTGTTCGCGCAGGCGCTGCGTGACGAAACGGGCGACGACGACCTCGCGATCGGCATCCCGATTTCATTGCGCCCGACCGAGGCGTTCGACTCCGTCATCGGTTTCTTCACGAACACGCTGCCGCTGCGCGTGCGCTTCGGCGAAGCCGGCACGTTCCGGAGCCTGCTGGAGCAGGTCAAGCAAACCTGCCTCGACGTGTTCGAGCACCGGGACGTTGCGTTCGAGCAATTGGTCCAGGCGCTCAATCCGGCGCGTCATCCGACGCGCAGCCCGATTTTCCAGGCGGGATTCTCGTACGACCTCGACGAAGTCGGCTCGCTCGATCTCGATGGCGTGCGCGCGACGCCTCATCCGCTCGAGACTTACGTCGCGAAGCTCGACCTGGAGTTCGCCGTCACGCGGCAAGGCGACGCCGTGTTCGGGCACCTGATGTCGCGGCCCGGCTCGTTCGGCGGCGCATCGCTCACGCGGATGCGCGATCGCATGCTCGCGCTCGCGGCACGCGCGGCGGCCGACGTCGACTGGCGCACCGATGCGGCGCCGAACGGCCATGCGGCGGCCGCGATCGCCGACGCGGACGGCGAAAGCGACGCCGGGCATGCCGACCTCTACGCGCTGTTCGCCGCGCGCGTCGCCGACGGCGGCGAGCGCGTCGCCGTCGAAGCGGACGATCTCTCACTGACGTATCGCGAACTCGATGCGCTGTCAGCGGCGATCGCCACGGCGCTGCGCAACGTCGGCGTTCGCGGCGGCGACCGCGTCGGCATCTGCGTGGGCCGCCATCCGTACGCCATCGCGGCGATGCTCGCGATCGCGCGCATCGGCGCCGCATTCGTGCCGTTCGATCCGGATCAAAAGCCGCAGTGGAACCAATACATCGCGCACGACGCGGCGCTGCGCGCGATCGTGAGCCGCAACGCGCTCACCGCCAAGGTGTCGCACCTGAATCTGCCGCTCGTCGACGCCGATCTCGTCGACGCCGACGCATCCGCCGGCGCGCCCGCGCCCGACGCCGCGATCGCGCCCGGCGACACCGCTTACGTCATTTACACGTCCGGTTCGACGGGCATGCCGAAGGGCGTCGCGGTCCCGCATCGAAGCGTGTGCCACAACGTGCTCGCGATGCGCGACACATTGGGCATCACGCACGGCTCGCGCATCGCGCAGTACCTTTCGCCGATCTTCGATGCGGTGCTCGCCGAGATATTCCCCCCGCTCGCGTCGGGGGCGGCGATCGTCTTCGGCGACCGCCAGAGGCTGCTGCCCGGCAGCGATCTCGTCGAATGGCTCGCGCAACGGCGCATCACGCATCTGGTTATCGTGCCGTCCACGCTCGCGCTCGTGCCGCACGCGCCGCTGCCCGCGCTGGAGGCGATCGTCGTCGGAGGCGAAGCGTGTCCGCGCGAAGTCGCGCAGCGCTGGGCGGCCGGGCGACGCCTCTTCAACGGCTATGGCCCGACGGAATGCGCGATCGCCGTCTCGATGGCCGAATACTGGGCCGAAGGCGAACGTCTCGTGCTGCGCCCGCTCGGCGGCGCGCGCTTTTACGTGCTGGACGACGCGCTCGAGCAAACGCGGGACGGCGCCGCGGGCGAATTGTTCGTCGGCGGCGTCTGCGTGTCGCACGGCTATCTGGGCAAGCCCGCCCGCACGGCGTCGGCGTTCGTCGCCGATCCGTTTGCCGCGCGCCCGGGCGCGCGGATGTATCGCACCGGCGATGTCGTCAGACAGCTCGACGACGGCAGCGTCCAGTTCATCGGCCGCGCGGACCGCCAGGTGAAGATCCGCGGCTTCCGGATCGAGCTCGACGCAGTCCGCGCCGCGTTGATGGAAGCGCCGGGCGTGCGCGCGGCCGAAGCGCTCGTCCATCCCGATGCGCGCGGCCAGTCGGAGCTTGTCGGCTACGTCGTCGGCACGAGCGACCGCGATGCGATCGCCGACGCGCTGCGCGGCAAGATACCCGACGTGATGATTCCAACCGCATTCGTGTTCCTCGACCGCCTGCCGACCGGACGCACCGGCAAGGTCGACCTGCAGGCGCTGAAGGCGATCAAGCCGACGGCGGACGGCGCGGCGCGCGCGATCGCGCGCACGCCGCCCGACAAGCCGGCCTCGCCGCGTGCAACGCCCGCGGCCACGATCGCCAAGGTTTCGGCCATCTGGCGCGAACTGCTCGGACGCGCCGACATCGGCGACGACGAGAATTTTTTCGAGGCGGGAGGCCATTCGCTGCGCGCGGTCGCGCTGCATCAGCGCCTCGGCGAAGAATTCGGCAGTTGGGTCACGCTTACCGACGTGTTCGAATATCCGACCATTCACGCACTGTCCGCGCAAATCGACGTGTTGCGACGCCGGCACGAACCGGCCGCGAGCGAAGCGCCGCCGCCGGCGGAAACGGCGGCGCCTGCCGCCGACGAGCACGCGATCGCCGTCATCGGCCTTGTCGGGCGCTTCCCGCAGGCGCCGGATCTGCAAACGTTCTGGACGCGCCTGCTGTCGGGCTACGACGCCGGCGCTGATCTGTCTGACGACGAGTTGCGCGCCCGCGGCGTGCCCCCCGAGGTCATCGCGCATCCGAACTTCGTGCGGCGCGCGAAAGTGCTCGACGGCGTCGCGGATTTCGACGCCGAGTTCTTCGGCTACTCCCCGCGCGAGGCTCAGGTGATGGACCCGCAGCAACGAATCTTTCTCGAGCTCGCGTGGGAACTGCTCGAGGAGGCGGGCTACGGCGACCGCGACGCGCAGCGGCCCGTCGGCGTGTTCGGCAGCGTCGCGTTCAGTTATTACCTCGTCGAGAACGTGATTCCGAACATCCGCACGCACCGCCTCGACGCGGGTCAGTGGATGCTCGGCAACGACAAGGATTTCGTCGCGACCCGCACCGCGTACAAGCTCGATTTGCGCGGCCCCGCCGTCAGCGTCGCGACGGCCTGCTCGTCGTCGCTGACGGCCGTTCACATGGCTTGCGCGAGCGTGCGCGCCGGCGAGTGCGCACTCGCGATCGCGGGGGCGGTCGGACTCGATCCGGAGCAGGCCGGCTACGTCTATTCGGAAGGCGGCATCATGTCGCCGGACGGCCGCTGCAGGCCGTTCGACGCCGCCGCCAACGGCACGGCGGGCGGCAGCGGCGCGGGCCTCGTGCTGCTCAAGAAGCTATCCGCCGCGATTCGCGACGGCGACACGATCCATGCGGTCATCAAGGGCTCGGCGATCAACAACGACGGCGGCAGCAAGGTCAGCTACACGGCGCCGAGCGTTAGCGGCCAGGCGGCCGTGATCGGCGACGCGCTGCGCGCCGCGGGCGTCGCCGCCGACACGATCGACTACGTCGAAGCGCACGGCACCGGCACGCCGCTCGGCGATCCGGTCGAAGTGCGGGCGCTGACGCAAGCGTTCGCGGCGGCTTCGAGCGAGGAAGCGAACGCCGCCGCGCCGTCCGCCCGCAAGTGCGGGATCGGCTCGGTGAAGGGCAATATCGGGCATCTCGACGCCGCGGCCGGCATCGCGGGCCTCATCAAGACGATCCTCGCGCTGCGCCACGAGACGATTCCGCCGAGCATTCATTGCAACGAGCCGAACCCGGAAATCCGCTTCGACGAAACGCCGTTCGAGGTCGTCCGCGCCGCGCGTGCGTGGGCGCGCGGCCCGAGGCCTCGGCGCGCGGGCGTGAGCTCGTTCGGCGTCGGCGGCACCAACGCGCACGTGATCGTCGAAGAAGCGCCGATCGCGCCGATCGAACGGCAGGACGCGGACGACGGCGCACAGTTGCTCCCGGTGTCGGCAAAATCGCCCGAGGCGGTCGGCGAGGCCGCGCGACGCTTGTCGGCGCGCCTGTCGAACGGCGTCGAAGGCGCGACGCTCGGCAACGTCGCCCACACGCTTCAGGCCGGACGCACCGCGTTCGCGCATCGCGCCTTCGTCGTCGGCGACGACATGAGCACGGTCGCCGCGCAGCTTGCGCGCGCCGCGGACCTGCCGATCGTCGGCGCGCGCAAGTCGGCGCCCGTCGTCTTCATGTTTCCCGGCCAGGGCAGCCAGCACGCGGGCATGGGACAGGCGCTGTATCGCCGGTATCGCGTATTCCGCGATGTCGTCGACCACTGCGCGGACATCCTCATGCCGCATCTTCACGTCGACATCCGCGCGCTGATCCACGGCGACAGCGACGGCGGCGGCACGGCCGGCGCGGACCGGCTGCGCGAGACGCGCTACGCGCAGCCCGCGCTGTTCACGGTCGAATACGCGCTCGCGCGCCTGCTCGAGGATTGGGGCATCGCCCCCGACGCGCTGATCGGCCACAGCCTGGGCGAACTGGTCGCCGCGTGCGTGTCGCGCCGGCTCGCGCTCGACGATGCGCTCGCGCTCGTCGCCGCCCGCGCATCGGCGATGCAACGGCAGCCGGCCGGCGCGATGCTCGCCGTCACCGCGTCGCCGGAGCATCTCGACGCGCTGTACGCGACCGGCTGCGAGCTCGCCGCCGTCAACGGCGACGACCAGTTCGTGCTGTCCGGCGCGCCCGGCGACATCGCAAAGCTCGAAGACGCGTGCGTGCTCGCCGGCCTGCCGTGCCAGCGCCTCGCGACATCGCATGCGTTCCATAGCTCGCTGATGGAAAACGCGGTGGGCGAGATCAACCGCGTCGGCGCATCGCTGCGGACCGCCGACGGCACCGTGCCGATGATCTCGAATCGCAGCGGCCGGTGGTTCGACGAAAGCGACCGACGGGACCCCGGCTACTGGGGTGACCACGTGCGCCGCACGGTTCGGTTCTCCGAAGGGTTGTCGACCGTGCTCGCCGCATTCGATCGCCCGCTGCTGCTCGAAGTGGGTCCCGGCCGCGCGCTCGCATCGCTTGCGGCCGGCGTCGACGGCCTCGAGCGTTCGCGCGTCGCGACGACGATGCGACATGCGCGCGAGCCGCGCACGGACGACGTGGCGTTGCTGACGGGCGTCGGCTCGCTGTGGGCGCACGGCGCGCACGTCGAATGGGAACGCCTGCGCGACGGCGCCGCCGCGCGCCGCGTCGCACTGCCCACTTATCCGTTCACCCGCAAACGCCACTGGCTGAGTCGCCCGGCAGCCGACGCCGCGCCGGCTCCAGCACCGCCGTCCTCGCCGGACGACGGCACGCTGCGCTTCGAGCGCAAGGAAATCGACGCGCAGCGCATCGACGTCTGCTTCACGTTGAGCGAGCGCCACTGGTTCGTCGACGAACATCGCATCTTCGGCGGCCACGGCGTGCTGCCGGGCACCGGCTGCCTCGAGCTCGTGCGGCGCGCGTTCGTCATCTCGCACGGCGCGTCGCAGCCCGTGCTGCGCGACGTGTATTTCCCGTCACCGCTCGTGTTCGACGCCGGCGTGCAGCGCAGCCTGCGCGCCGTGTTCAAGCAGCGCGACGGCGCGCTGGATTTCGTGCTCGAGAGCCGCCCCGACGACGCATCCGGCGCCTGGACGCCGCACGCGAGCGGCAACGTCTCGGCGACGCGCCTCGCCGACGCGCCAACGCTTTCCGACGGCTCGATCGACGCGCTGTGCGCCCGCCTGTCGCTGCAGCCGCTCGCCGATGCGCCCGCGCAGTTCCGGCGCGCGTTCGCGGAGTACGGCCCGCGCTGGCACTGCATCGACGCGGTGTGGCTCGGCGAGCGCCAAGGCCTCGCCCGCCTGCGCCTGCCCCACACGTTCGAGCGCGACCTGCCCGCGTTCGCGCTGCATCCGGCGCTGCTCGATCTCGGCGTTGCGTTCCTGCATGCGTGCCTGCGCCCCGCCGACGCATCGCTGCCGTTCCGGTACGAGACGCTGACGGTTCATGCGCCGCTGACGGCCGAGTGCTACAGCCTCGCGATCGAACGCGCGCCGCGGACATTCGACGTCACGCTGTTCTCGTGGAACGCGCAAGCGCGGCGCGCGACGACGCTCGTCGAAGTCCGCGGATTCGGCCTGCGGGAAACCAACCGGGCCGGCGGCGCGACGCCGGCCGACTGGTGCCGCACGCCCGCCTGGGCGCGGGCGCCGCTGCCCGCGCACCAACGCGATACGGGCGCCTGGCTGACGTTCGCCGATGCGCCGGACGAACCGCTTGCCGCGCACGCGCCGCCGCGCAGCGTGCTGGTCGTCAAGGGCGACGCGTTCCGGCAGCTCGACGACGCGCGTTTCGCGTTGCGTGCCGGCTCCGGCGACGACTACGCCCGGTTGCTCGACGCGCTCGCCCGCGCCGAACGGCTGCCGTCGCAGATCGTCTACGCGTGGCGCGCCGACGAATCGCGCCCGGCGCTCGACGCAACGCTCGACGGCTTCACGCATCTCGTCACGCTGATTCAGACGCTCGCGCGACGAGCGATCGCGCCGCGCGTGACGCTCGTCACGCGACGATGGCGCCGCGCCGACGCGCCCGCCGCCTGCGCGACGGCAGCGACGGCGGCGTCGCTCAAGGCGGTGCAGTGGGAGTTTCCCGACATCGTCTGCCGGCATCTCGACGTCGACGACGACGAGCCGTCGACGCAACAGGCGCTGCACACGGAACTGTCGATCGTGCCGGAGATTTCCGAGAGCGGCATCGGCTACTTCGACAAAGCGGCGACCGTCTGCCTCGCGGCCGGCTCACGCGAAACGCTCCGGTTCGTCGATGCGCCGGCGCCCGATACGACGCAAGGCGCGCCGCTGCGCGACGGCGGCGTCTATCTGATCACGGGGGGGCTGGGCGGCATCGGCGGCGAGCTTGCCCGGCACATCGCGGAAACGGCGCCGGGCGCGAAACTCGCGCTGATCGGCCGCCAGCGCGAAGGGTTGACCGACAAGCAAGCGGCCAGGCTACGCGCGCTGGAAGCCGCGGGCGCCGACGTGCTCGTGCTGCGCGCCGACGTCGCCGACGCGCGGCAGATGCGTACGGCGATCGCCGAACTGCATGCGCGCTTCGGTCGGGTGAACGGCATCGTCCACTCGGCAGGCGTCGAGGCGAGCGGCCTCATCGAGACGGGCGCGCCCGACGCGTGGCGGCGCGTGCTCGCCGCGAAAGTCGCCGGCACGCACAACCTCATCGATCTCGTCGCAGCCGATCGCCTCGACTTCGTCGTGCTCTGCTCGTCGCTCGCGTCACTCGTCGGCGGCCTCGGTCAGGCCGATTACGCGGCCGCGAACGGCTACCTCGACGCGATCGCGCGCCACTGGAGCCGAGCGCGCATCCCGGTCGTTTCGCTGAACTGGGATGCGTGGACGGAAACCGGCATGGCCGTCGACTACACCGAGCGCACCGCGCATCGCGGTGCCGACTCGGTGCGCGGCCTCACCAATCGCGAGGGCCGCGCGATCTTCGACCTCGCGATCCGCATGCCCGGCTCGGGCATCGCGCAACTCGCAGTCAGCAAGTTCGGCTTCGATCGCCAGCCATCGAACGCGCAGCGCAAAGCGGCCGCCGCGCCGCCTTCGAGTGACGTGGAGCGCACGCTCGTCGGCCTTTGGCGCGACCTGCTCGGCGTCGACGACGTCGGCATCGACGACGATTTCTTCGATCTCGGCGGCCATTCGCTGCTGGCGACGCAGCTGATTTCGCAAGTGCGCGATCTGTATGGCCGCTGCCTGACGCTCGGCGAGTTTCTCGACGCGCCGACGATCTCGCGAATCCTGCGCTCGATCGACGCGACGGGCAACGCGACAAGCGACTCGCCGCAATCGAACGACGCGGCGATCCGCTATTGCATCGTGCCGATGGTCGACGCGGGCCGCCGGGCGCCGTTCTTCTGCATTCCCGGCATGGGCGGCAACATCACGCAACTGCTGCCGCTCGCGAAGACGCTGCGCGCGGACCGGCCCGTCGTCGGGCTTCAATATCTCGGGCTCGACGGCATGGCCGAGCCTCACACGTCGATCGAACAGATCGCCGCGCATTACATCGCCTGCATGCGGTCGGTGCAGCCGCAAGGCCCGTATCACTTCGGCGGTCATTCGCTCGGCGGCAAGATCGCCTATGAAATCGCCCGGCAGCTGATCGACGCCGGCGAACGCATCGGGCTCGTCGTGCTGTTCGATTCCGCCGCGCCGCCCTATGCGCCCATGGTGTATCAAGACGATGCAGAGATGGCTCGCCTCATCCTCGGCATCTTCGCGTATTACGCGGACAAGCCCGAGCTCGTCGACGGCATCGACGCCGCGCTCGCGCCGCTTTCGCGCGCCGCGCTGCTCGAGTTCATCGGCGAACGGCTCGCGGCATCCGGCGTCGTGCACTCGCAAGCGGACAGCAATTCGATCCGCGGGCTGTTCAACGTCTATCGAGCGGCCGCCGACCTGTCGCCGAAGTACGATCCGCCGCGCGTGCAGCGGCCGATTCCGATGCTGCTGGTGAAGGCGGCGGGCCCGACGCCGGAAGGCTTCAATCTGCCGGAGATCCGCGACACCGCCGCGTGGGGTTGGGAACGGTTCACGAGCCTGCCGGTCGAGTGCCGCGAAGTGCCGGGCAATCACTACTCGTGCCTGATGCCCGACTACGTCGAGCACGTGTCCGCCTGCGTGCGCGCGGCGCTCGCTTCGGCCGACGCGGCCTCTGCCGCGAATCCCGCCGTCGCATGAGCGCGCCTCCGACGCAAAGGCGTGCCCCCCGCCCGCCTAGGCAGGTCGCCGTGGTGCTGCTGACGCTCGCGGTGGATGCGATCGGCATGGGCGTCGCGGTGCCTGTGCTGCCGCAGCTGCTGCGGGCGATCGGGTACGGCGCCGCGAACGTGCCACTGCTGATCGGCGTGCTGATGACGTGCGCCGCGCTCATGCAGTTCGTGTTCGGGCCGCTGCTCGGCACGCTGAGCGACGCAAAGGGAAGGCGGCTGGTGCTGCTGGCAGCCCTGTTCGGCAACGCGACGGCATTCCTGCTGCTCGCCGCCGCGCGCGACTTCGCGTGGTTGCTCGCCGGCCATTTGCTCGTCGGCGCCACCGCGGCCAGCACGGGCGTCGCGACCGCCTATCTCGCCGACGTCACACCGCCCCACCTGCGCGCCGCGCGGTTCGGCTTCGCGAGCGGCGTGGTCGCCCTCGGTCTCGTGGCCGGCCCCGCGTTCGGCGGCCTGCTCGGCACGCTCGGGCCGCGCGCGCCGTTCTACGCGGCCGGCGCGCTTGCGCTCTGCAACGGCGCGTGCGCGCTGTTCGCGCTGCCCGAGAGCCTGCCCGCGACGCGGCGCAGCCCGTTTGCGCGGCGGCGCGCGAATCCGTTCGGCAGCCTCGCGCTGCTGCGGCAGGACAGTGACTTTCGCCGGCTGTCGTTCGCCGTGTGCTGCGGCATGATGGCCTACGGCATCTTCCTCACCTGCTTCGTCATCTCGAACGAGCAGCGGATCGGATGGGGACCGAGAGAGAACGGCCTGGCGCTCGCGATGCTGGGTCTCGGCATCGCGCTCACGCAAAGCTTCGTGCTGCCGCGCCTCGTGTCGCGGCTCGGCGAGCGCGGGACGGCGGCCGCCGGCTATGCGCTGTTCGTGCCGGCCTATCTCTGCTACAGCATCGCCGCGTCGCCTGCCGTCGTGATCGTCGCGATCGCGCTGCACGCTCTCGCGCTCGTCAGCGATCCCGCCGTGCGCACGATGATCTCGCTGCGCGCCGGCAGTGACCGGCAAGGCGAATATCAGGGCGCGCTCGTCTGCCTGATGGGATTGGCCGCATCCTGCGCGCCGCTCGCCGGCGCGAACCTGTTTCACTTCTTCGCGGGGCCATCGTCCCCGCTTCGCCTTCCCGGTGCACCCTTCCTGGTTGCCGCGGCGCTGTACGTGCTGTCGCTCGCCGCCATCCTGCGCGGCGGCTCCGGCGCGCACGCGCGCGCTCCGGCACCGTCGCTCCCACCCTACGCTAGAGAGGATAGCCATGACTAATCTGCTCGACGATCCCGACGGCACGTTCGTCGTGCTGTCGAACGCCGAAGGACAACACTCGCTCTGGCCGGCGTCGATCGCGCCGCCCGCCGGCTGGAGCGTCGTGTTCGGACAAGCCGCGCGTCAGCCCTGCGTCGACTACCTCGATGCGCACTGGACCGACCTGACCCCGCGCCGCCCGCACGCCGCCTGACGTCGCGCACGCGCACGCCGACGCTTCACCGCGGAACGCGGACGCCGCGCGCCGCCGTCGCGGCGGCGATCGCCCGATCACGCGCCGCCCAACGAGGACACGCCGACATGACGAACGAGTTCGCCCCCCCATCCCACCCGCTGCTGCCTGCGCAGCAGGAAATCTGGTTCGCGGAGCAGCTCGCGCCGGGAACCAGCGCGTACAACACCGCCGCCTATCTCGACATCGACGGTCCGATCGACGCCGGACGCTTCGACGCGACCGTCCGCCGCCTCGTCGCCGAAACCGAGTGTCTTCGCGTCGCGTTCGCGGAGCGCGGCTCGATACCGGTGCAGATCGCGCGCGCGCGCGACGACCGGGACGTCGTCCATCTCGATTTCGGTTTCGCGGACGATCCGCACGAAGCCGCCGAGGCATGGATGGCCGCCGATCGCGTTCGCCCGACGGATCTCACCCGCGATCCGCCGTTTCGCTTCGCGCTGCTGCGCGTCGCGCCCGACCGGTTCTACTGGTATCTGTTCTTTCATCACATCGTGATCGACGGGTTCGGCATCTCGCTGCTGATCCGGCGCGGCGCCGAGATCTACACGGCGCTCGCCGCCGGCGAGACGCCGGCGCCGGCGCCGTTCGGCACGCTCGCCGACCTGCTTCGGATCGACACGGCATATCGCGCGTCGCCGTCGTTCGCGCTCGACCGCGAGTACTGGAGCGCGCGGCTCGCCGGCCGGCCGTCGCCCGCGAGCCTCGCGAGCGACGCGAATCCCGGCGAGTTCTCGCCGCTCGGCCGGTTTCGCCGCGAATGGGAGCGCCTGTCGGCCGACACGAGCCGCGCGCTGCGCGCGCTCGCGCAGGCCGAAGGCACGGGCGTCCCGCAATTGATGATCGCGCTGGCGGCCGCCTATCTGCATCGCGCGCTCGGCCAGGACGAAATCGTGGTCGGCATGTCCGCCACCGCGCGCACCGGGCCCGACCTGCGCAAAACGCCGGGCATGTGCGCGAACGTGCTGCCGCTTCGTTTCGCGTTCGACGCGGCGACGTCCCTGCGGGCCGTCGCGCGCCAGGCCGCGCGAGAGGTTCGGCAGGCGCTGCGCCATGCGCGCTACCGCAGCGTCGAGCTGTTCCGCGACGCGCAGCAAAAGGGCGAGAGCACCCGCCTCTTCGCGCACGTCGTCAACGTGATGACATTCGACTTGGACGCCCATTTCGCCGGCCATCGCGCGCGCTTTCGCCACTTGTCGGCCGGCCCGGTCGACGATTTTTCGTGGACCGTCTACGCCCACGGCGGCGACGAGGAGCTGTGCATCGCGTTCGACGCGAACGCCGCGCAGTACGGCGACGACCAGCTCGGCCGCCACCGGGAACGCTTCGTGCGGCTCATCGAGGCGGCAGTGGCCGAGCCCGCGCGGCCAGTCGCGACGATCGCGCTGACGAGCGCCGCGGAGCGGCACCGCATCCTGCACGACTGGAATGCGGTCGTCACGGCGCCGACGGGTACCGTGCCGGCCGCGTTCGAGCAGCAGGCGGCCGCCACGCCGGACGCGATCGCGCTCACCTTCGGCACGCAGCACCTGTCCTACGCGACGCTCAACGCACGCGCGAATCGCATCGCGCACCGGCTGATCGCGCTCGGCGTCGGTCCCGGCGCGATCGCCGCCGTGTGCGTGCCCCGCTCGGCCGAGCTCATCGTGGCGCTGCTTGCGATCCTGAAGGCGGGCGCCGCCTATCTGCCGCTCGATCCTGACTATCCGCCGGAGCGGCTCGCGTTCATGCTCGCCGACGCCAGGCCCGCTGCGACGCTGACCACCACGGCGCTTGCGGCGCGCGTCGGCGGCGGCGGCGGCGACGTGCTGTATGTCGACAGCCCCGCCGAAAACGACGCATCGCCCGCCGCCGCACACGATCCGGCCGACGGCGACCGGCTCCGGCCGTTGCTTGCGTCGGACCCGGCGTACGTCATCTATACGTCCGGGTCGACCGGCAAGCCGAAAGGCGTCGTCGTCCCGCACGCCAACGTGATCCGTCTGTTGACGAGCACCGATCGATGGTTCGGCTTCGGCGCCGACGACGTCTGGACGCTGTTCCATTCGTGCGCATTCGATTTCTCGGTATGGGAATGCTGGGGGGCGCTGCTACGCGGCGGCCGGCTCGTGATCGTGCCGTTTCCGGTCAGCCGCTCGCCCGTCGAATTTCTGAGCCTCCTCGCGCGCGAGCGCGTGACCGTGCTGAATCAGACGCCGTCGGCGTTCCAGCAGCTGATGCAGGCGGATCGCGACGATCCGGCGCTCGGCCGGTCGTTGCGGCTGCGCTACGTGATCTTCGGCGGCGAGGCGCTCGACATGCGCAAGCTCGACGACTGGTACGCGCGCCACGCCGAAAACGCGCCGCAACTGATCAACATGTACGGCATCACGGAGACGACCGTGCACGTCAGCTATCTCGAGCTGACGCGGCGCATGGCCGCCGAGCCCGCTCACAGCCTGATCGGCAGCAAGATTCCCGACCTGCGCCTCTACGTCCTCGACGGCGCGCTCAATCCCGTGCCGCCCGGTGTCACGGGCGAAATCTACGTCGCCGGCGCGGGACTCGCGCTCGGTTATCTCCGACGACCAGGCCTGACGGCGCAGCGCTTCGTCGCGGACCCGTTCGGCGCGCCGGGCGCGCGCATGTACCGCTCCGGCGACCTCGCGCGCTGGCGCGCCGACGGCACGCTCGACTTCATCGGCCGGCAGGACGATCAGATCAAGATCCGCGGGTTTCGCGTCGAGCTGGGAGAAATCGCCCACGCGCTGATGCGGCACGAAAGCATCGCGCAAGCGGAAGCCGTCGTTCGCGAGGACCGGCCCGGCGAGAAGCGCCTCGTCGCCTACGTCGTCGCGGCGGCGGGCTTTTCCGCGCAGCCGCAGGCGCTGCGCGAGGATCTCTCGCGGCATCTGCCCGAGCACATGGTGCCCTCCGCGATCGTCGCGCTCGATGCGCTGCCGTTGACGCCGAACGGCAAGCTTGATCGTCGCGCGTTGCCCGCACCTGTTTTCTCGAGCCACGGCACGCGCACGCCCGCCGGCGAGCAGGAACGCGCGCTTTGCGTGCTGCTCGCGGACATTCTCGGCGTCGACACCATCGGCCCGGACGACAATTTCTTCGAGATGGGCGGCGATTCGCTGGCCGCGATGCGCGTCATCAATCGCGTGCGGGCGACATTCGGCGTCAAGCTGTCGATCCGCGAGCTGTTCGCCGCGCCGAGCGTCGCACGGATCGCGCCGATCCTCGACGCGAAACGATCACCGCCCGCGCGCGCCGAGGCGCACGTCGTGCAGAACGCATGAGCCGGCACGGCATCGGGCCGTCCGATTTTTCAACGAAGCCGGTGACCGCCGATCAACGAACGTCGACCGCAGCCTGCTCGCTCGGTTGTGCGCGCGGCGCATCGAGTCCGCTGCGATTCGTCCTGCGCGTGACGTTCTTTCAGATCGCGGAATCGGCAGTCATCCAAGGCAGCGCCGGGCTTGCCCGGGGCACGCGGCGCGCCGTTCAGACGAGGAGCAAACGTGGTGAGGAAAAGCAAATACACCGACGAGCAGATCGCCGATGCGCTGAGGCGCGCGCAGCAGGGCGCACCGATAGCGGACGTGTGCCGCGATATGGGGATCAGCGAAGCGACTTTCTACAACTGGCGCGCCAAATTCGGCGGCCTGACGCCGACGAAGGTGAATCACGTCAAGCAACTGGAGAAAGAAAACGCGAAGCTCAAGCGGCTCGTCGCAAATCTCTCGCTCGACAAGGCGATGTTGCAGGATGTCCTGTCAAAAAAAGCCTGAAGCCTTCCCGGCTGCGCGAACTCGCCGTCGACCTGATGCATCGCTTCGACGCGAGCCAACGCCAGGTGTGCGCGGCGCTCAAACTTTCGCGTTCGGTCTTCAGCTATCGGCCGATCGCACCCGACTCGAGCAAGCCTGCGGCGCGCGTCGGCGAAATCGCGCAGGCAGGCAGACGCCACGGCTACCGCCCTCTGCATCTGCCGAGCCGGGAAGGCTGGCGAGACGCTCACGCGCGCATTCCGCGCGCGCATGGCGAGCAGGGCTCGCCGCAGGCAGGCAAGCGGCCGCGTTCCGAAGAAACCGACTAGCCGGGCAACCCGAACAACCAGTGAACAGGTTCGTCCGAGCGTCGGTGGCCCGGGCGCGGCTTCGCGCCGGCCGGGCGTGCGCTCTCTTCATGCGCGCGTGAAGCGGCGCGACGCCGGGTTCTTGCCGTGCCAAGAACCCGCGTGCTCCGCCGTCTCGGCGGCCGCCCGCCAATCGATCGGCCGCGTTGCGCAAATGCGCGTCGCGTTTGTCCCTCGATCGGGCGGTGGCCGGCAAATTCGTTCGACGACGCCTCGCGCCGCCGCACATCCGCCGAACGGTCCGCATGGCATGCGCATCACCGGCACCGAGGCGGGTCGCGGCCGGCCGCCGCCATGCGGCCGGCCGACATCGCCCGCGCGCCGAGACGGCGCGTCGCGCACGCCAGGCAGTCGCGGGCGGCGAGCCGCCCGTCGCGCATCACGCATCGACCGCCGGCACGTTCGAGCGCTCGACGAACCGCGGCTCGCGCCGCCACTGCGTCGCCTGCTCGAACGCGTAGCCGAGCGCGAGCAGCCGCGCCTCGCTCCACGGCGCGCCGACGAACGACACGCCGACCGGCAAGCCGCGCACCAGCCCCGCGGGCACGGTCAGATGCGGAAAGCCCGCGACGGCCGCAGGCGTCGAGAAGCCGTCGGTGCCGCTGTCGCCGTTGATCAGGTCGATCAGCCATGCGGTGCCCTCGGTCGGCGCGACGAGCGCATCGAGCCGCGCGTCGCGCAGCACGCGCGCGAGCCCCTCGTCGCGGGCGCGGCGGCCGCAGCGAGCGAGCGCGTCGCGATAGGCCGCCGCGTCGAGCCCGCCCGCTTCCTGCGCGCGCAACAGCAGCTCCTGCCCGAAGTACGGCATCTCCTTCGCGCGCTGCGCCGCGTTGAACGCGATCACGTCGGCGAGCGTGCGCACGCGCGCATGCGGCGCGAACGCGCGCAGCCACAGCGGCAAGCCGTGCTTGAACTCGTGCAACAGCACGGTCTTCTCGTCGTCCTCGTAGTCGGGCTTCGGCAGGTCGACGGGATCGATCACCACCGCGCCGAGCCGCTGCATCCGAGCGATCGCGCGCTCGATCTGCGCGTCCACCTCGTCATGCCCGGTGAAGAACGCGCGCGCGATGCCGATCCGCGCGCCGCGCAGCGCGTTCGCGTCGAGCGCGGCGACGTAGTCGGCGGGAGGCGGCGCGCCCGCCGTCGCGGGGTCGTTCGCATCGCCGCCCGCGAGCGCGCCGAGCAGCCGCGCCGCGTCGCGGACCGTGCGCGCGATCGGCCCCGCCGTATCCTGCGTGTGCGACAGCGGCACGATCCCGTCGCGGCTCACTCGCCCGACGGTCGGCTTCAGCCCGACGCAGCCGTTGATCGCGGCGGGCGACACGATCGAGCCGTCGGTCTCGGTGCCGACCGCCATCTCGACGAGCCCCGCCGCGACCGCCGCCGCCGAGCCCGAGCTCGATCCGCTCGCCGTCCGGTCGAGCGCGTACGGATTGCGCGACAGCCCGCCGCGCCCGCTCCACCCGCTCGTCGAGCGCGTCGAGCGGAAGTTCGCCCACTCGCTCAGGTTGGTCTTCGCGACGATCACCGCGCCCGCGCGCCGCAGCCGCGCGACGAGATGCGCATCGCGTGCCGCGCGCACGCCGTCGAGCGCGAGCGAGCCGGCCGTCGTCGCCATCCGGTCGCCCGTCGCGATGTTGTCCTTCAGCGCGACGCTCACGCCGTGCATCGGGCCGCGCACGGCGCGCGCCGCCCGCTCGGCGTCGAGCGCGTGCGCGATCGCCTCGGCGTCCGGATTCAGTTCGATGATCGCGTTCAGCCGCGGGCCGCCGCGATCGATGCGCGCGACGCGCTCGAGCGTCTCGCGCACCGCCTGCGCCGCGCTGCGCTCTTCGCGCGGCGACACAAGCGCCGATTGGCCGCCGCGCTCGCCGCCAGCGGTCGTCGCCGATGCCGGCGCGCTCGCGAGCACCACATGCGCCGAACTCAGCGCGCCGAGCGAGTGAAGGAAATGGCGTCGTTTCATTCGAGTACGTCCTGAGTACGTCCTGTTGTCGTGATGCGGCCGGGGCCGGGCCGGGGCCGGGGCTGACGGCGCGGGTGTCGCGCGTCGCCGGGCGCACGCGCCGGTGGAGTGTAGGCGAAAGGCAATCGATGCGCACGCAACGTTCGCGCGCCGGGCGAAGCGATCTCGCCGCTTCGCGCCGTTCATAGTGAACTTCCGCGACGAATCGCGATCCCTTTATCGCGTGTCGTCGCGTGTCGTCGCGTGTCGTCGCGTGTCGTCGCGTGTCGTCGCGTGTCGTCGCGTGTCGTCGCGTGTCGTCGCGTGTCGTCGCGTGTCGTCGCGTGTCGTCGCGTGTCGTCGCGTGTCGTCGCGGGTCGTCGCGGGTCGTCGCGGGTCGTCGCGGGTCGTCGCGGGTCGTCGCGGGTCGTCGCGGGTCGTCGCGGGTCGTCGCGGGTCGTCGCGGGTCGGCGCGGGTCGGCGCGGGTCGGCGCGGGTCGGCGCGGGTCGGCGCGGGTCGTCGCGGGCCGGCGCGGGCCGGCGCGGGCCGGCGCGGGTCGGCGCAAGTGCGCGAGTCACCGTCGGCGGCCGGCTTCCGCTGCGAAACCGGCCGCATCCGCCCACGGCGCGCGCACGATCATCGAAAGCCACTGTTTTTTTGAAGGACTCAATGAAGAAGATTCTCGCTGTCATCGCTTTTCTCGCCGTCGTCGGCTGGCTCGCCGCGACGACGACCATCCTGCTCGCGCCCACCTCGCAACCGTGCACCGACGCATGGTTCGACGCGGTCGACAAGCAATTCCACATCACCGACGACGGTGGGCACGGCCCCGATCCCGGCAGCGGCGAATGGCTCGGCGCGGTCGAGCGCAAGGCGAAGCTGCCCGAAAACGACCATCTGCCCGAGCAGCAGCGTTGCGAGGCGATTCAGCGCGAGCTTTCGCATCGCACGTACATCGTCAACCCGCGCCTCGGCCTGCGATTCTCGCTCTGACGCTCGCGCACCCTTGCTCGCTCGCCGGCCGCGTCGCCGTCGCGAGCGGGCGAACGGGCGAGTGCGCGAGCACAACGCCGATGCGCGCCCGCCCGCATCGGCGCGCTCATTCGTTCGCCGCTACCCCGTGCTCGCCCGATTCGCGATCGCGCTCGACAGCCCGCCGCCCGCGCCGCCCGAGCGACGCGACCACCTGAAACGCGACCGGCGCGAACACGAGCCCGAACAGCGTCGCGGCGAGCACGCCGCCGAACGCGCCCGTGCCGATCGAGCGGCGGCTCTCGGCGCCCGCGCCCGTCGCGCTCACGAGCGGCACGACGCCGAGCACGAACGCCATCGACGTCATCACGATCGGCCGAAAGCGCGCCGACGCCGCGTCGACCACCGCCTGGCGCAGCGCGACGCCGCGCGCGTGCAGATCGCGCGCGAACTGCACGATCAGGATCGCGTTCTTCGCGGACAGCCCGATCACCGTAATCATCGCAACCTTGAAATACACGTCGTTCGGCATGCCGCGCAACTGCACGGCCGCCACCGCGCCGATCACGCCGAGCGGCACGACGGTCAGCACGGACAGCGGAATCGTCCAGCTTTCGTACAGCGCGGCGAGCGCCATGAACACCGCGAGCACGGATAGGCCGATCAGCAGCGGCGTCTGCCGCGCGGCGACGGTTTCCTCGCGCGCCGCGTCGACCCAGTCATAGCCGACGCCCGTCGGCAGGTTCGCGGCGAGCCGCTCCATTTCGGCCATCGCCGCGCCGAGGCTGTATCCGTTCGCCGGACGGCCGACCACGTCGAGCGACGGATAGCCGTCGAAGCGGTTCAGCGCGACGGGCCCGACGCTCCAGCGCCGCGACGCGATCGCCGACAGCGGCACCATGTCGCCCGTCTTGTTCGGCACGGAAAGCGCCATCAGTTGATCGTCGGTGCTGCGCGCGCCGGCGTCCGCTTCGATGATCACGCGCCGCATCCGCCCCGCCGCCGGAAAATCGTCGACGTAGTTCGAGCCGAGCAGCCCGCCGAGCAGGCCCGCGATCCGCTCGAACGGCACGCCGAACGCGTACGCCTTCGCGCGGTCGACGTCGAGCTCGACGCGCGGCGCGTCCGGCAAATCCTCGGTGCGCACGGACGCGAGCGCCGGATCGGCCTTCGCCGCGTCGGCGAGGCGCTCGCGCGCCGCCTTCAGCGCGTCGACGCCGATGCCGCCGCGATCCTCGAGCCGCAGCGTGAAGCCGTCCGAATGCCCGATGCCGGGCACCGACGGCGGCAGCGACGCATCGACGTCGCCGTCGCGAATCCGCGCGAACGCGCCGTTCAGCCGATCGCGCAGCGCGGCCGCGTCGACGCCGCGCTGCGCCCAGTCCTTCAGCTCGACGAACGCCATCGCGACGTTCTGCCCGCTGCCGGCGAAGCTCCAGCCGATCACGCTCGTCACGTTCGCGACGGCCGGCTGCGCGTGCAGGATCGCCTCCACCCGCTCGACGATCGCCATCGTGCGCGCCTGCGTCGCGCCCGCCGGCAGCTGGATCATCACCTGCAGTTGCCCCTGGTCCTCGGTCGGCAGGAAGCCGTTCGGCATCGCCCAGTACAGCGCCGCGCCGCAGACGAGCAGCGCCGCGTAGATCGCGGCCATCGGCCCGATGCGCGCGACCGTGCGCGCGGTGAGCGAGCGATAGCCCGCCGACGCGCGCGCGAAGCCCGCCGCGAAGCGGTCCGCCGCCCACGCGCCGAGCCCGCGCACGCCGCGCCGCCGCCCGATCCGCGCCCGCGCGCCGCCGGGCGGCAGCGGCTTGAGCAGGTTCGCGCACAGCGCGGGCGTGAGCGACAGCGCCATGAACGACGATACGAGCATCGACGCGATCATCGCGACCGAGAACTGCCGATAGATCCCGCCGACGCCGCCCGGAAAGAACGCCATCGGCACGAACACCGCGGTCAGCACGGCCGTCACGCCGACGATCGCGCCGACGATGCGCTTCATCGCGCGGCGCGTCGCCTCGCGCGGCGACACGCGCTCCTCCTCCATCACGCGATGCACGCTCTCGACGACGACGATCGCATCGTCGACCAGAATGCCGATCGCGAGCACGAGGCCGAACATCGTGAACACGTTGATCGACAGCCCGAACGCCCACATCGCGACGAACGCCCCCATCAGCGTGACCGGAATCACGATCGTCGGCACGAGCGTGCAGCGCAGGTCGCGCAGGAACAGCCACATCACGAAGAACACGAGGACGATCGCCTCGACGAGCGTCAGCACGACCTCGTCGATCGCGATGCGGACGAAATGCGCGCCGTCGAACGGAATGGCCACCGCGACGCCGGGCGGCAGCCGCTTCGACAATTCGGCGAGGCGCGCGCGAATCGCGTTCGACGTCTCGAGCGCGTTGCCGCGCGGGCCGAGCTGGATGCCGACCGTCGCGGCCGTCTTGCCGTTCAGCCGCGACGAGAACGAATAGTCGTCGCGGCCGAGCTCGACGCGCGCGACGTCCGCGAGCCGCACGACGGAGCCGTCCGGCTTCGCCTTCAGCACGATCCGGCCGAACTCGGCGGGCGATGCGAGCTGGCCCTTCACGATCACCGACGCGGTCGTCTGCTGGCCGGCGACGAACGGCGCATCGCCGATCGCGCCCGCCGTCACCGCCGCGTTCTGCGACGCGACGGCCGCGATCACGTCGTCGGCGCCGAGCCCGTACTCGCGCAGCTTCATCGGGTCCAGCCAGATCCGCAGCGCCTCGTCGGCGTCCCACAGCTGCGCGGAGCCGACGCCCGGCGCGCGCTTCAGCTCGCGCAGCACATAGCGGCTCAGGTAGTCGCTCAGTTGCGCGGAATCGCGCGTGCCGTCGGTCGACGTCAGCGCGACGAGCATCAGGAACGTGTTCGCCGCCTTGAACACGCCGATGCCCTGCTGGACGACCTGCTGCGGCAGCCGCGGCTCGACCTGCTTGAGCCGGTTCTGCACGTCGACGAGCGCGAGGTCCGGATCGGTGCCGGGCGCGAACGTCACGTCGATCTCGAGGTTGCCGTGGCCGTCGCTGCTCGTCTCGTAATAGAGCAGCCCGTCCGCGCCGTCGAGGCTCTCCTCGATGATGCTGCCGACGTCGCCGTCGACCGTCTCCGTCGACGCGCCCGGATAAGTCGCGTTGATCACGACGCGCGGCGGCGCGAGGCGCGGATACTGCGCGACCGGCAGCTGCGGAATCGCGAGCACGCCCGCGACGACGATCGCGAGCGCGACGATCCACGCGAAAACGGGGCGGTCGATGAAGAACGACGGCATGCGTGCGGCTCCGTCAGCGCGACGCGTTCAATTCGGCGCGCACGGTCGCGCCGATCACGCGGCGCGCGGCGGCCGCGCTCGCGCCGAGGCGCCCGAAGCAATCGAAGCAATCGGAGCAATCGAAGCAATCGAAGTGCTTGAAGCGCCTGAAGCGCTCACCGCGGCTCAGATCCGCGAAGAGCCCGCGCGGATCGCCGTGAAAATGCAGGAACGCCTTCGCGCGACGGGCGAAGACGCCGCGCGCCCGCTCGCTCAGCCAGGGCAGCCGGCGATTCTCGCTCGGCAGGTTTTCAAGCCGGTCCAGCGCCGCTGCGTCGGCGTGCTTCATCGATGTCTCCGTGATTGCGCAATCGTCGTTCGAATGGGGCGCGCCGGCATCCGCTCGCGCGCTCAGCGCGGCGCAAACGGTGGCGCGTCGGCGAGCCGCGCCATGTGCAGCACGTCGACCAGCTCGCCGGCGCGGATCGCGTAGCCGCGCGAGCGCCCCTCCTCGGTGAAGCCGAAGCGGCGATACAGCGCGATCGCACGCGCGTTGTCGGCGAACACCGTGAGCTCGACGCGGCGCAGGCCGAGCGCGCGGTCCGCGCAGTCGACGATCGCGGCCATCAGCGCGCCGCCGACGCCGCGCCCCGCATACGCGTCGTGCACGCCGATGCCGAGCAGCGCGCAGTGCGCGCGGCGGCCGGAAAACGTCTCGAGCCCGCCGTGACCGACGACGCGCCCGTCCACCTCGGCGCACAGGTTGACGCCGCCGCCTCGCCGCGCCGCGACCCGCATGAGCCACGCGGCGACCGCGTCGGCCGACGCGTGCGGCATCGCGAGCGTGCCGCGCTGCACGAGCGGCTGGTTGCGCATCTGCGCGATGGCCGCCGCGTCCGCCAGCTCGGCCGCACGCACGATCACGCGGCTCGCGCCCGCGCGCGACGGGTTCGCATCGGTCCGATCGCCTGCTCGTTGCGTCGTCATGCCGGAGGCTCGGAGGGGGCCGCCGCAAGCGGCGGCGAGTCCTTCAGGCGCGCGATCAGACAGCCGTCGACGAGCACGCCGTCGCGCAGCGCCGCACCGCGCTGCGTCGCCTCGATCTCGAAGCCGAACTTGCGATGGAACGCGAGCGCGACGAAATCGTCCGCGTACAGCTGCGCCTCGATCCTGCGCAGCCCGAGCCAGTCGTCGGCGATCGCGAGCGTCTCGCGCATCAGCGCGCCGCCGACGCCGCGACGATGCCACGCGTCATGCACGGCGATCGAGATCGACGCCGCATGCGAGCGCCGCAGCTTGCCCGGCGCGAGCTCGCTCCAGCCGACGAGCGCCTCGCCGATCCATGCGCCGAGCGCGTATTGCTCGCGCATCAGCGCATCGAGCCATTCGCGCCGCCTGTCGAGCGATGCGTGAGGCGCGCTCGCGAAGCGCCCGTCGATCGACGGCTGCCGCGCGAGCGCGTGCAGCGCGTCGGCGTCCGCCGCGCGCAGCGCGCGGATCGTCACGTCCGGCGGCGGCGGTGAACTCGCGGCGCGCTCCATCGCGTTACAGCGTCAGCTCGAACGAGCGCGCGAGCAGGCCCGGCAGCCTCGCGCCGCCCGTCGGCCGCTCGCCCCACGATTCGTCGCTCAGCAGCACTTCCGGCGTCGCGCCGAGCTGCTCGAGCTCGCCGCCGAGCAGCCGGTACAGGCTGTCGTCGAAGCGCATCGCATCGACGGGCGCGACGATCCTGCCGCCTTCGGCCCAGAACGTCGCGAAGCGCGTCATCCCGGTGATCCGGCAATTCATCTTGTCCGAGAAATTCAGATACCAGAGATTGCCGATGTAGAGGCCCGTGTCGAGCGCCGCGAGCACGTCGGCGTCGGCGAGCGCGCCGCCCGCGATCGACAGCGTCTCCGGCATCTCGTCCGCAGACGCGCCGTTCGGGCTCAGGCCGTGCTCGCGCGCGGTGCGCGCGCTCACGAGCCGCCCCGCGCTGCGCCCCTCGACGACGAGCGGCACGCTGTCGCGGCGATAGCCGTCCGCGTTGAACGCGGGCGCGACGCCGAGCGAAAAATCCTCGGTGATCGTCACGCGCGGATCGAGCGCCGCCTCGCCCGCGTGCAGCCGGTGCAGGCTGCTGCGCGCGCTCGCGTTCGCGCGCGCCGAAAAGCCGTCCCAGCGCAGCAGGCGGACGATCTCCGCGACCGCGGCCGGCGCGAGATACGCGCGGTAGCGGCCGGGCGCGAGCGCCTTCGGCGCGCGGCCGAGCACCGGCAAGCGCGCGGCGGCCTCCTCGACCTTGCGCGCGAACGCGGCGTCGCTCCACGCGTCGCCCGCGTAGACGGTCTTGATCGCGCGGCCGCTCGGGTCGTACAGCGACCAGCTGAAATCGAAATTCTCCACCTCGTGCCAGCCGCGGCTGCCCGCCGACGACGCGAAGCCGCGCACGAGCGAGCCGCCCGCGTAGAAGCCGACGAAGTCGAGCCCGCGCGCCGCTTCGGCGACGATGCGCGCGAGCGCGTCGGGGTCGGGCAGGCTGCCGGCGCGGCGGGTCGACTGCCGCCACGTCGACGTATCGAACAGCAGATGCGGATCGTCGGGCGCGTCGCGCAGGCCGTCGCGCAGCGTCGCGAGCGCATCCGCGAGCTCGGGCACGTCCGTCGCCGGATCGCCGCTCACCGTCTGCGTGAACGACGCCTGCCGCGCGTGCGCCACGAGCCGCACGCCGAGCTTGCCTTGCAGCACGCGCCCGGTCTGGCGAATTCTGCCCGCGTTGAAGCGGATGAAATCGGACGTCTCGCCGGCGAACCACAGCAGCACCGTCTCGCCCGGCTGCTTCAGCCGTTCGGCTTCGTCCGCGAGCCGCGCGAAATGCGCGTGCCAGTCGATCGGGGCGATCGGGGCCGCGCGCCCCGGCTTCGCGAAGTCGGTCATCACGCGCCTCCGAACACGTCGACGTCGGCGAACACGCAGGCGGGCGACGCGTGGCCGACACGGATGATCTGCGCGGGCTCGCCCTTGCCGCAGTACGGCGTGCCGTACACGCGGAACGTGCTTGCGTCGCCGACCGCGCGCAGGCTGCGCCAGAAGCTCGCGGAAACGCCGCGATAGTTCGGCCGCTTGACGACCTGCGTCAGCTCGCCGTTTTCGATCAGTTGCCCGAATTCGCAGCCGAACTGGAATTTGTTGCGGTGATCGTCGATCGACCACGACGTGTTCGTGCGCATCAGGACGCCGCGCTCGATGCCCGCGACGAGCGCGTCGAACGAATGCGAGCCGGGCTCGACGTTCAGGTTCGCCATCCGGTCGATCGGCGGCCGGTTCCAGCTCGACGCGCGCGCGTTCGCGACGCCCGGCAAGCCCGCACGCGCCTGCGACAGCGCGCCGCCGAGCGGCCGCTCGAGCACGCCGTCGCGGATCAGGTATTGCTTGCGCGCGGCGCTGCCGTCGTCGTCGAACGCGTACGACGCCGCCTCGCCGGACATCGCGGGATCGAACGTGACGTTCAAGAGCGGCGAGCCGTACCGGTACGAGCCGAACATCTCCGGCTTCACGAAGCTCCAGCCCGCGAAATTGCGCTCGTCGCCGAGAATCCGGTCGAGCTCGAGCGGGTGGCCGATCGATTCGTGGATCTGCAGCATCATCTGGTCCGGCATCAGCAGCAGGTCGCGTGTTCCGGCGGGGCAGTTCGGCGCGGCGAGCAGTTGCAGCGCCTCGCCGGCGACGCGCGCGCCCGCGCCGTCGAAGCCGTAGCGCGCGAGCACGTCGAGGCCGCCCTGCGCGAGCGTGCCCGCGTTGCCGAGCGTGCGCACCTGCGTATCGCCGCGCGCGTGCGCGACGACGCTCAGCTGCGGCATCACGTGGCGAAAGCGCTGATCGATCCGCACGCCGTCGCTCGTCACGTAGAGCTGATCGGCATGCACGAGCATCACGCCCGCCGTGCGCTCGACGATCCGCGCATCGACGGCCGCCGCCGCGCATTCATGCGCGAGGCGCTCGATCCATTCCGCGCGGGACGGCAGCGCCTCGTCCGCGTGCGGCGACGCATAGCCGCCGCTCGCGTCCGGCCGCGCAACCGCGCGATGGTCGATCAGCGACAGCGCCGCGCTCGCCTTCGCGCGCGCGGCGGCCGCATCGAGCGCCGCCTGCAGGCCGGCCGCCGACAGATCGGCTGTCGCCGCGTAGCCGGCGCCCGCGCCCGACCACGCAATCAGCATCGCGCCGCGGTCGCGCACGCTCGCGAGCGGCTGCGCGACGTCGTTGCGCACCGCGTGTTCGTCGATCCGTTCGTCGACGACGCGCAGCGACCAGAAATCGGCGTCGCTGCGCAATAGTCGGGCGGCTTGCGCCCAGCGTTCGTCAATCATCCGCCCTCTCTCGCACACTGCGCCGCGGCGTCAGCATCGACGACGCCAGCAGCGACCGCGTATACGGGTGCGACGGCGCGCCCAACACGTCCAGCGTGTCGCCCGCCTCGACCACGCGCCCTTCCTTCATCACGAGCACCCGATGGGCCATCGCCCGCATCACCGCCAGGTCGTGCGTGATGAACAAGTAGCTGAGTTTGTACTTTTTTTGGAGATTCGTCAGCAGGTTCAACACCTGTTTCTGGATCGACACGTCGAGCGCGCTCGTCGGCTCGTCGAGCACGAGCAGTTCCGGCTCGACCGCGAGCGCGCGCGCGATCGCGATCCGCTGCCGCTGGCCGCCGGAAAACTCGTGCGGATAGCGCAGCATCGCCTCGGCAGGCAGGCCGACTTCCTGCAACAGCCCGGCGATCCGCGCACGCCTCGCGTCGCCGGTGACTTCCGGCCGATGCACGGAAAGCCCCTCGCCGACGATCTGCTCGATCGTCATCCGCGGCGACAGCGAGCCGAACGGGTCCTGGAACACGACCTGCATGCGCCGGTACAGGCCGCGCCGGCCGCGCGCCGAGCGCAGCGCTTCGAGCGGCAGCCCGTCGATCTCGATTCCGCCCGCCGCCGGCCGCTGCAGCCCGAGCACGGCGGACGCGAGCGTCGATTTGCCCGACCCCGATTCGCCGACGATGCCGATCGTCTCGCCGCGCCGCAGCGCAAACTGCGCGTCGTGCACCGCGCGAAACGTCGTCTTGCCGAACAGCGCGCGCCAGCCTTTCGGCGCGATCCGGTAATCGACCGCGAGCGACTTGACGTCGAGGATCGTCCGCGCGGACGGCGCGACGGTTTCGATCGCGCGCTGCGGCTCGCTGTCGAGCAGGCGCTGCGTATACGGATGCTGCGGATTCGCGAACAGCGCATCGGTGTCGCCCGTCTCGACGAGCTCGCCGTGCTCCATCACCGCGACGCGCTGCGCGAAGCGCCGCACGAGATTCAGATCGTGCGTGATCAGCAGCACCGCCATCCCGCGCGCCGCCGCCTCCTGCTCCTGCAGCTCGATCAGCAAATCGACGATCTGCTCGCGCACCGTCACGTCGAGCGCGGTCGTCGGCTCGTCGGCCAGCAGCAGGCGCGGCCGGCACGCGAGCGCCATCGCGATCATCGCGCGCTGCCGCTGGCCGCCCGACAGTTGATGCGCGAAGCTGTCGATCCTGCGTTCGGGCTCCGGAATGCCGGTGCGCCGCAGCAGCTCGATTCCGCGCGCGCGCGCCTCGCCCGGCCGCAACCCTTCGTGCAGCCGCAGGCTTTCGGCGATCTGCTTGCCGATCGTGTAAAGCGGGTTGAGCGCCGTCATCGGCTCCTGGAACACCATCGCGATGTCCGCGCCGCGGATGCCGCGCATCTGCTGCTCGGTCTTCGCCAACAGGTCTTCGCCGTCGAACAGCATCCGTCCGGACAGCGTCGCGTGCTGCACGAGCCGCAGGATCGACAGCGCGGTGACGCTCTTGCCCGAGCCGGATTCGCCGACGAGCGCGACGCGCTCGCCGCGCGCGATCGACAGACTCAGTTCGCGCACCGCGATCTTCTCGCCGAACGCCGCGGAGAAACCGTCGATTTCGAGAAGCGGCCGGTTCATCGCGGACCTCCTCCGAACGCCGAGCCGCGCGTGCGCGTATCGAGCGCGTTGCGCAGCGCGTCGCCCATGAACGTGAGCAGCAGCAGCGTGACGACGAGCGCCGCGAACGCCGACATCGAGATCCACCACGCGTCGAGATTGTTCTTCCCTTCCTGCAACAGCTCGCCCAGGCTCGGCGTCGGCGGCGGCACGCCGAGACCGAGAAAATCGAGGCTCGTCAGCGACAGGATCGCCGCGCTCATCCGGAACGGCAGGAACGTGATGACGGGCGTGAGGCTGTTCGGCAGCACGTGCCGCCAGATGATCTGCCAGTTCGTGAGCCCCATCGTGCGCGCGGCCTTCACGTAGTCGAGCGCGCGGTTGCGCAGGAACTCCGCGCGCACGTAGTCGGACAGCACGAGCCAGCCGAACATCGACAGCAGGACGAACAGCAGCCACAGCGTCGGCTCGAAGATCGCCGCGAAGATGATCAGCAGGTACAGATCGGGCAGCGCGCTCCAGATCTCGATCAGGCGCTGCCCGATCAGATCGGCGCGGCCGCCGTAGAAGCCCTGCAACGCGCCCGTGAGCACGCCGATCGTGACGCCCGACACCGTCAGCGCGATCGCCATCAGCACCGACAGCCGGAAGCCGTACAGAAGACGCGACAGCACGTCGCGGCCGAACTGGTCGGTGCCGAGCCAGTTGCTCGCGGACGGCGGCGCCGGATACGGGCGCGACGCGAAATAGTCGATCGTGTCGTAGCGATAGCGGTTCGGCGGGTAGATCGCGAAGTTGCCGTTCGCTTCGATCTTCGAGCGGATGTACGGATCGAGATAATTCGTCTTCGCCGGAAAATCGCCGCCGAACTGCGCCTCCGGATAATCCTTCAGGATCGGAAAATAATAATGCCCTTCGTAGCGGACGACGAGCGGCCGGTCGTTTGACAGCACGTCGGCGAACAGGCTGATCGCGAACAGCGCGGCGAAGATCACGAGGCTCCAGTAGCCGAGCCGCTGGCTGCGAAAGCGCAGCCACGTGCGCCGCCACGGCGACGGCGACGCCGCGCACGCGACGCACGCGGGATCAGTGGTCCACGCGGTGGAATTGGATGCGGGGGTCGACGAGGACATAGCAGACGTCAGCGATGAGTTTAGTGACGAGACCGATCAGCGTGAACAGGAACAGCGAGCCGAGCACGACCGGATAGTCGCGGCGGATCACCGAGTCGTACGACAGTTGCCCCATGCCGTCGAGCGAGAACAGCGTCTCGATCAGCAGGTTGCCGTTCAGGAACGCGCCGACGAACGCGGCGGGCAGGCCGGTGACGAGCGGAATCGCCGCGTTGCGCAGCACGTGCTTCCACAGCACGTCGCGCTCGGGCGCGCCCTTCGCGCGCGCGGTCAGCACGTATTGCCGGCCGATCTCTTCGAGAAACGTGTTCTTCGTCAGGATCGTGACGATCGCGAAGTTGCCGACGACCGATGCGGTGACGGGCAGCACGACGTGCCACAGATAATCGAGCGCCTTGCCGAGCGCGGTGAGCTCGTCGAAGTTGTCCGACGTGAGGCCGCGCATCGGGAACACCTGCCAGAACGTGCCGCCGCCGAACAGCATCAGCAGCAGCACGCCGAGCACGAAGCCGGGAATCGCGTAGCCGGCGAGCACGAGCACGCTCGTCACGGTGTCGAAGCGCGAGCCGTTGCGCACGGCCTTCGCGATGCCGAGCGGCACCGAGATCAGATACGTGAGGATCACGGTCCAAAGCCCGAGCGTGATCGATACCGGCAGCTTCGAGCGGATCACGCCCCACACGCTCTCGTGCGCGTAGTACGACTGCCCGAGATCGAACGTCGCGTAGCTCTTCAGCATCATCACGTAACGCGTGAGCGGCGGCTTGTCGAAGCCGAACTGCTTCTTGATCTGCTCGATCTGCTGCGGATCGACGCCCTGGCTGCCGTGATAGCCGCCCCCGCCGCCGCCCGCCTCGCCGCCGCGCGCGGTGCCGTGGCGCAGTTGCGTCAGCACCTGCTCGACCGGGCCGCCCGGCACGAACTGCGTGACGACGAACGTGATCGTCACGACGCCGACGAGCGTCGGCACCATCAGCAGCAATCGTCTGAGAATGTATGCAAGCATCGTCGCTCCCCGCTAGGCGGCCGGTTCCGGCTCTTGCGCAACCGCGCCGGCCGCCGGCTTCTTCCTGAACCAGTAATCGATGATCCAGTCCTCGTATTGATAGGATGCCGGAATGACCGGCGGATGCCCATACGTCGTCTTGTAGGCGATCCGCGCGTTCGGCAGGTAATACTGCGGCACGAGGATGTACAGGTTGATCAGCACGCGGTCGAGCGCGTGCGTCGCCGTCTTCAGCTCGTCGAGCGTGTTCGCCGCGAGCGCCGCGCGGATCAGCGCGTCGACCGCCTTCGAGCGCACGCCCGGGTAGTTCTCCGAACCGACTTCCGACGCCGCCGCGCTGCCGAAGCGGCGCACGAGCTCGGCGCCGGGAATCGTGACGGGCGGATAGATGAGCGTCGTCATGTCGTACTGGAAGTTGTCGAGGCGCTTCTGATACAGCGCGCTGTCGATCTCGTGCATGTGCGCATGGATGCCGAGCATCCCGAGCGCCTGGATGTACGGCAGGATCAGCCGGTCCATGCCCGGCTCGTCGTCCATGATCTCGATCGTCATCGCCGTGCCGCTCGCGTCGCGCAGCGCGCCGTCGCGATAGTGCCAGCCGGCCTGCGCGAGCAGGTCGCGCGCCTCTTTCAGGTTCGCGCGCAGCGAGCCGGGCGGCACCGTCGACGGCTGCTTGACCATCGGGCCGAACACTTCGGGCGGCAGTTCCGCGCGAAACGGTTCGAGCAGCGCGAGCTCCTCGCTGCTCGGCATTCCGGACGCGCCGAACGGGCTCGCCTCCCAGAAGCTGTTCGTGCGGCGATATTGCCCGTAGAACATCATCCGGTTCATCCAGTCGTAATCGAACGCGAGCGCAAGCGCATGACGCACGCGCGCGTCGCGGAACTTCGGTTCGCGCATGTTGATGAGGAAGCCCTGCATCTGCGCGGGGCCGTCCGGGAACTCACCCTTCTTCAGCATGCCGTTTCGGAAGTTCTTGCCGACGTAGCGGCGCGCCCATTGCGTCGAGCTGTATTCCATCCGCACGTCGACATCGCCCGCCTTGAACGCTTCGAGCATCGTGTATTGATCGAGATACAGCTTGAACGACACGCGCGCGAAGCGGAACATCCCGCGCCGCGTCGGCAGATCGGCCGCCCAGTAACGCGGATTGCGCACGTAGGCGATCTGCTTGTCGTTCTTGCGCTGCTCGATCAGGTACGCGCCGCTCGCGATCGGCGGCTCGCTCACGATCTGGTCGAACGGCGGCCGCGTGCCGTCCGCCCGCATCCCCCATTTCGGCGAGAACACCGGCAGGTCGCCCGCGATCAGCGGAGCCGCGCGTTCGGGGCGCTTGAAGTCGAAGCGCACCGTCAGCCGGTCGACAACCGTCGCGCGCTTGATGACCGCGAACTGCGCGTTGACCAGCGGCGACGCCTGCGGGCTCGTCAGCATGTCGAACGAATACTTGACGTCGGCCGCGGTGATCGCCTCGCCGTTCGAGAAGCGCGCGGCCGGATTGATGTGGAACGTCGCCGAGCCGCCGTCGGGCGCGACGTCGACGTTGTCCGCGATCAGCGGATATTCGGAGGCGAGCTCGTCCCAACTGCGCTGCATCAGCGTGTCGAACATCAGGTTCTGGATGTCCGGCGCGGGCGAGCCGCGCACGAGGAACGGATTCAACGAATCGTAGCTCTGCGCCTCGTTGTAGTTTTCGAAATTCAACGGGCCGTCGTTCGGCGCGTCGGGGTCCGCATAATCGAAATGCGTGAAGGTCGGCGGATACTTCGGCTCGCCGTATTGCGCGAGCGCCGTGGCGGCGAGCGCGTGCGACGGCGCGGCGGCGCTTGCGACGAGCATCCCGCACGCGATGGCCGCGATCCGCACGGCCGCCCAAGCGCGCATCGCCCAGCTCGCGTCGAACGGCAAACGCAACTTCGTTGGTCTCATCGTCACCTGCGTACGATCGCATCGGCGCTGTGCCGACGCAGAGTCAATTCTCGCGCGACGCGGCGGCATGAACGGCAACGCGCGTCCAGTCCCGTTTCGTCGCTGTTTGCCTGCTGCATCGCAGTACTCCGGCATCGGATAAAAAGAGGCCGCTCCAAAGGGGTGGTTAGGGAAGCGGAGCGGCCCGTCGAATGCCAAAGGACGATGCGAAACGGCGTCAGAACTTATAAGTCGCGCCGACCTGGATCACCCGCCCGTAGTACATGTACAGCGACTGGTCGTAGCCGTTCTGGTTGAGCGCGTTCTGCCAGACCGGATCGAACGGCGGCGCACGGTCGAAGATGTTGTTGATCCCGCCGTACAGCGTCCAGTTCTTGAAGCCGGTGTAGCTCGCGTACAGGTTGAACTGGCTGTACGAGCCCACGTGGTCCGCCGCCTGCGTCGGCGCGGCCACGCCGAGCGCCTGTGCGTACGGGCCCGTGAATTCCCAGCTCAGCGTCGCGTTCCACTTGCGATACGCCCAGTTCAGCGACGTATTGCCCTTCCAGCGCGGGATGCTCGCGCCGAAAGGCTGCGTGATCGCGAAGTTGTTGCCCGCCGAATCGACGGTCGCCGAGCCCGGGAAGCCGATGTTGAAGTGATGCACGTATGCCCAGTCGGCCGACAGCGTGAACGTGCCGTACTTCGTCGGCAGCGCCTGGCGGAACGTCATCTCGAAGCCGTCGGTTTCGAGCGTGCCGAGGTTCTGATACGGCAGCACGACGTATGTGATCTGCCCCGTCGCCGGATCGCGCACGACCTGCGACGGGTTGTTCGCCGCGATCACCGAGTTCAGGCTCGCCTGGCCGATCACGTTGTCGATGAAGATCTTGTAGAAGTCGAAGCCGAAATCCGTATAGCGCGTCGGCGAAGCCTGGAAGCCGAGGTTGATGTTGCGCGTGCGTTCGGGCTGCAGGCTCGTGTTGCCGGTCTGCAGCGTGTTGACGAGCGTGTTGCCGAACGTTTGCAGGCCGATGTTCTGCGACGGCGTGTTCTCGACGAACGTCGGCGCGCGGAAGCCGCGATTGTACGAACCGTACATCGTGAATTCCTTGATCGGCTGGTAGCGCAGCGCAAAGCGGGGCGAGAACGCGCCGCCGAAATCGCTGTAATGGTCGTAGCGGCCCGATTGGCTGAACGTCAGGTTCTTGATGATCGGGATATCGAACTGATAGTAGACCGCCGCGACGTTGCGCGAGCCGTTCACCGATTGCGTCAGCGGGTTCAGCACCTGCCCGCTCAGCGCCTCGGAGCCCTGCCCGATGAATTCGCTTTCGTGCAGGAACTGCGCGCCGAGGCCGAAGCCGACGTCGCCCGTGGGCAGCTTGAACAGGTTCGGCGTCGACAGCGTCGCATCGACCGCGTCGAGCTTCGACACGCCGAGGTTGGTCGTCGACATGTACAGCCCGTTGAACGCGTTGGGCGTCGCCGACGGGTTCGCGAAGTTCAGCGTGCCGTTCTGATAGATGTCGTTGACGACGGACGCGTTCAGCACGTTATTGAACGTGTTGGACACGACGCTCTGCGAATGCGAGTAGGCCGCCGACCAGTCCCAATCGCCGTACGGCAGCGTGAACGAACCCTTGACGCCCGTCGCGGCGCGCCAGAAGTTCGAGCTCGTCCGGTCGGACGCCGCAGCCGGAAACGTATAGGCGAGCGGCGTATCGACGCCGAACGGGTTGTACGGATTGCTCGCGGGCACGACCGAATTGAACTGGCTCAGCTTGCCGGTCGCCGGATTGAGGACGAGGCTCGGCGACGTCGGGCTGCCCACCGTCAGCACGCCGTTGTTCTGCACCGTCGTATTGTTGCTTTCCCACAGATCGGCGAACGCTGTCGTCTTGTCGTCGATCTTGAAGTCCGCATGCACCTTCGCGCTCAGACGCTCGGTCCACGGCGCGATCGACGTCGATTCCGCCGAATTGAAACTGCACACGGTGCCGCCCATGCCGGCACCCGCGCTCAGATAGTTGCTCGCGGCGGGGCGCACGGCGCCGCCGAACGGGCAGCCGCTGAGCGCCTGCGCGGTCGCGCCACCGTTGGTCTGCCAGAACGACGGCGCGAGCAGCGAGAGGCCGCCCGCCTGGTTCGTGAAATCCTGGTTCTTCGTCGTGTCGCGATCGGCGATCGTGAAGCCGTTCGCCTTGTAGTAGCTCGCGGCCGCCGTGATGTTGAAGCGGTCCGAGTTCAGATCGCCGAAGCCGCCGAGAATGCTGAACTTCGTCGTGCCGTCGCCGCCTTGCGTCGCGCCCGAGTAGCTGCCGTCGAGCTGCAGCCCCTGATAGTTGTGCTTCGTGATGATGTTGACGACGCCCGCGATCGCGTCCGAGCCGTACTGCGACACGGCGCCCGTCTTCACGATCTCGATGCGGTCGATGATGTTGAGGGGAAGCGTGTTGAGGTCGAAGAACGTGTCGGTGCCGTTCGACGCGAACGCGTACGGCGCGACGCGCTGGCCGTCGACCATCACGAGCGAGTATTTCTCGCTCAGGCCGCGCAGCGCGATGCCCGCGCCGCCCGCGGCGAAGCCGTTCGTCTGCCCTTCGCTCCAACTGCTCGCGGAGTTCGCCGACACGCCGCGCAGGAAGTCCGCGACGTTCGTGTAGCCGCTGTCCTGGATGTCCTTCGCGGTGACCGTCTGCACTTGCTGGAAGCCGACCTTGTCGGCACTGCGAATCAGCGAGCCCGTCACCTCGAAGCGCTTGATCTGCGCGACGCCGTTCTTCGCGGCCGGTGCAGCCGGTGCAGCCGGCGTCGCGCCCGCCGCTTCGGCGGCGCCCGAGGCGGCCGCGGGCGCCGCCGCGGCCGGCGCGGAGACCGCGCCCGTCGCGCCCGTCGCGCTCGCCGCCGCATCCGCCTGCGCGAGCGCGACGCTCGCGCCTTGTGCCGATGCCGCCGCGCCGGCAGATGCCGGCTGGCTCTGCGCGAACGCGGGCGCCGCCAGCGTGGCCGTCAACGCCAACTCGGCCCAGACGATCCGCTTGATCGCCAACGCCAATGCTCTTTGCTTCATCTTTCCCCTCTCACTCGTCAGTAAGACCCCACCCGTTGCGCGCGGCAATCTTTTGAACCCCGCGCCCGACTCGCGGCACTCGCGTACCGCCCCCGCTGCCGCCCGACTGCCCGCCGGACGCCGCCAAACGATCGACGCGCTCGCGTCTTCACGGCCCTTCGCTTCTTTTCAATTTGTTAGGTTCACGAAATTTCTACGAAGCGAGCCCTGTTATTCGTTTCTTTTCATCCCGTCTGCTTCGGCATCTCACCGCCTCATGACATCAGGATTCCTTACATTTACATTCGAAGATCAAACCGAGTTGCCAGGCTTGCTCAGAACAACCTGGGCGTCCCCACCCAGACGACCAGCGCCTCGCTGTCTCCGCCGTTGCGCCACGCATGCGGCGTCGTCGATTCGTAATGCGCGGTGTCGCCCGCCGCCAGCGAGAACGTCACGTCCTCCAGCGTCAGTTCCACGCGGCCGCTCACCACGTACAGAAACTCCTCGCCCGCGTGCGTCGTGACTTCCGAAAGCGGTTGCGCGGCCGGCATCCGCACGAGAATCGCGTCGAGTTGCCGGCCGTCGACAACGTTCGTCAGGCGCGCGAACGCGTTCGTCGAGTTCGCGAGGCTGAAATACTGCAGCGCCTCGCTGCGGCATACCGAACGCGCTTCGGTCGGCGCATCGACGAAGTAATGCATCGTCACGCCAAGCGCACGCGCGATCCCGACGAGCGACGTGATAGACGGCGTCGCGCGTCCGCGCTCCACCTGCGACAGAAACGGCTTCGAAATGCCGGCCGCCGCCGCTGCTTCGTCGAGCGTGAGCTTGAGCCGCTGGCGCAGCGCTCGTATCTTGTTTCCAATCGAGGCTGCGACTACCGCCGATTCGTCGAGTGGCAAAACCATGGCAACACGCAATCCCGCGATCAAGAATCGTTTTTGATGAAGAAGCCGGCTGCGCTGCGCCCGCGCAGCACGCATCGCGAAGCGGCGACCCGCCATACGCGATGCGGGCCGCGCGGGCGACGTGCACGCCTTGCGCAAGCTGTCCGGGAACGTCCCGAGCCCGGATGCGCCGCGCAAGATGGCACCGTTCGTTTCACCGATCAGCAAAGCCGCTCCTTTCCCCGTGTTTCGCCGATAACCGCCGTTCCCGCCCCTCCAAGCGCGCGAGCGCCGCTACCTCGCCGCGACGAGCGCCCACAGTCTTGCGAGATCCGCCGAGCCGTCGCCGCCCTGCACGCTGCGGAAGGTCTGCACCGCGCGCGCCTTCTCGCCCGCCACGTAGTACGCTTCGCCGAGCCGCAGCCGCGCTTCGTCGACATGCTCGATGCCGCCCTTCGCAAGCGCCGCCTCCATCGCCGCGATGCCCTGCTTCGCCTGCCCGGCGAACACGAGATTCATCCCGGCGTCGAGCGGCGCGACGGGATTCGCGTTGTCGGCCGGCGCCTGCGCGCGCTTCGCCGCGAGCGCCTGCAGCCGCTTCTCGCGATCCGCGCCGGCATCGCGCCCGAGCGTGCCGGACGCGAAGCCCTGATCGATCACCTGCTTCGCTTCCGCCGCCGAACCCGCGACGAGCGCCAGCTGCGTCATCTCCATGTATGCGTCGGCGCCGTTCAGCGCGCCTGTCGCGCGCCGCAGCCGATACATGTCGAGATCGAGCGACGACAGATAGCCGGGCTTGTCGCGAATCGAACGAAACAGTTCGTCCCAGTACGCGGGGTTCGGGTGATACGCGACGAGCTTCTCGAGCGACGCCCGATAAGTCGCCCCATCCTTCATCTTCTGCGCGCATGTGCCTAGCATCTGCAACTGCGCCTCGTCGGGCGCGTGTCCGGCGCGCGCCTGCGCGTCGACGCTCGGCTTGAGCTGGCTCACCACCGCCGCGCAATCGTTCGACAGGTAGTACGACTGAACCAGCAGCGTGCGCATGTCCGGATCGCCGCCCCCTGCCTTCAGATAGCGCTGCGCGATCTTGATCGCCTGCGGATAATTCCGCTGCTGGAAGTAGACGCCGGCGAGCGCCGCCGTCGTGCGCTGCTCGTCGTCCTTCGACAGCCGGCCGGAACCCAGCACCGCCTCGTACGCCTGGATCGCCGTGCCGGTACCGCCCGCCGCCATCGCCGCCGCGCCGCGCATCTCCTCGACCATGTAGGTCTCGTACGGCGTCTTGTTCGGCACCGCCGCGGCCTGCGCGATCTTGCCGAGCGCATCGCGGTACTTGTGCGCTCGATACAGGTCCTGCGCGGCGCCGAGCGGCCGCGCGACGTCCGGGCGCAACGTTTCGGCGGCGGCCGCCGCGCCGAACGGCGCGGCGACGACGCAGCAGCCCCCGAGCGCGGCCGCCAGCACGGCGCACTTCAACCATCGTTGGATCATGGGACACGCTCGCTTCGTTATTGCATGTACTGCTCGTTGCCGATCAGCCCGATCTTCGTCGCGCCGATGCGCTGCGCGGACGCGAGCACCGCGGCGACGTCCCTGTACGGCACGAGCTTGTTCGGCCGCAGGTGAATCTCCGCCTGCACCGGCTCGGCCGCGACCTGCGCGAGCTTCGCCTCGAGTGCCGCGCGGTTCGGCACGGGCGCGCCGTTCCACGTCGTCGTGCCGTCGAAATCGATGTCGATCTGCACGATTTCCGGCTGCGTCGCGGGCGGCGGCGGATTGCCGACCGGCAGATTCATCTTGATCGAGTGCATCTGGATCGGGATCGTGATGATCAGCATGATCAGCAGCACCAGCATCACGTCGATGAGCGGCGTCGTGTTGATGTCGACCATCACGTCCGGCTCGCCGCCGCCCGAAGATACGTTCATTCCCATCGTCGCCTCCTAGCCGCCGCGCGCGGGCGGTTCCGTGATGAACGAGACTTTCGCGATGCCGGCCCGCTCGCATGCGGTGATCACGCGGCCGATGAACTCGTAGCGCGTGCTCTGATCGCCGCGCACGTGCACGTCCGGCTGCGGATTCATCACCGATACGGTCTTCAGCTTCGACAGCAGCGTCGAAGCGTCGACGAGCGTCTCGTTCCAGAAGACATCGCCGTCGCGATTGACCGCGATCTCGACGCTCTTCGGCGTGGTCTGCAGCGGCTGGATCGTTTCCTTCGGCAGTTGCAGCTGAATCGTGTGCGTGACGACCGGAATCGTGATCAGGAAGATGATCAGCAGCACCAGCATCACGTCGACGAGCGGCGTCGTGTTGATGTTGGAGATCACCTCGTCGTTATCGTCCTGCCCGACGCTCATGCCCATGGCGCACCCCGCTTCAGCGAACGAGCGACGCGGCCTGCACGTTCGCTCGCGAGGCCCGCTTTCCGCCCGCGAGCAGCACCGTGTGCAGTTGCGCGCCGAAGTTGCGCACGCGCTCCATCACCGATTTGTTGCGACGCACGAGGAAGTTGTAGCCGAGCACCGCCGGCACCGCGACCGCGAGGCCGATCGCGGTCATGATCAGCGCCTCGCCCACCGGCCCCGCGACCTTGTCGATCGACGCCTGGCCCGCGATGCCGATTGCCGTCAGCGCGTGATAGATGCCCCACACGGTGCCGAACAGGCCGACGAACGGCGCCGTCGAGCCGACCGTGCCGAGGAACGCGAGCCCGTCCTGCAGGCGGTTCGACACGTTGGTGATCGCCCGCTCGACCGACACGTCGATCCACGTATTGCGATCCACCGCTTCGAGCAGCGCTTCGTCGTGATGCTCGCCCGCCTCGATCGCCGTTTCGGCGATGAAGCGGAACGGCGACGCTTCGTCGAGCCGCTTCGCGCCTTCGGCAAGCGACGGCGCGCTCCACAGCTGCTCGTCGGCGACCTTCGCACGGCGGTTCGCGCGCAGCTGATCGAGGAACTTGGTGATCATGATGTACCAGCTGCCCATCGACATCACGACGAGCAACAGCAGCACGAAGCGAGCGACGAAATCGCCGTTCTTCCACAACGCGCCGAGGCCGTACGGATTCTCGACAGCTTCGGTCGCCGCGGGCGCGGGCGGCGGCGCGGGTTCTGCCGCCGTGTTCGCCGTCTGAGGTGCCGTGGCCGCGGACACCGCGACCGCCGCGTCGCTCGCCTGCGCAAAGGCCTGCTGCGGCGCGACAAGTGCGTCAACCGCAGCGACGGAGATCAACATGCTTGCCGCCAGAGCGGCCAGTGAACGCTTGGTCATACCCCACTCCAAATTTTTCGTTGAACTGACTAACCGGGTTCGCTCCCGATCCTGTCCGGCCCGCGTACGGGCTCAGTTCAGGTTGAACGAGAACGGAACCTGCACGCGCACCGACTGCCCTTGCGCTACGCACTTGAACTGCTTGACCGCATTGAACGCCGCACGATCGAGCACCGGATCGGCCGATTGCGCGACGCGCTCGCTCGTGATGCGCCCTTCCGCATCGACGACGAATTCGATCGTCACGTCGCCCGTGATGTTGTTCTCCTGGGCTTCCTTCGGATACTGCATCGATGCGCGGATCTGGTCGGAATTCGGACACACGACGCCCACTTCATGGCTGACCGCCTTCGCCGGCGCGGGCGCGGCGGCCACCGGCGCCTGCACGGCGGGCGCGGATTGCACGGGCGCAGCTTGGTGCGTGATCGTCGGCTGGGTCGGCGCCTGCACCGGCACTTCCGGCGGCGGCACGAACGGAGGCGGCGGCGGCGCGAACTTCGGCGGCGGGAGCTTGACCGTCGGCATCGGCGGCGGGGGCGGCGGCTTCACCGGTTCGATGATGCGCGTCTCGATCGGATGCTGGATGACTTGCACGACCTTTGTCGCGAGGCCGTTGAGGAGCGCATAAACCAGCACGATGTGCAGCGCGAGCACGATCGCGAGGCCGCCGAAGCGCCGAGCCGGGTTCTGCTGCCTTTTGCCGAATTCGCGCGGACGACCGAGCCGAGCGAGTCCGTCGTTTGAAACAGCCAAGCCTTCGTCGACTTTCATACCCACTTTCACCCCCAAAGCACGATTCGTCCAGCCGTCCAGCTGCGACGCGATGCGCTGGACTCTTCATTCGCCATCGGCCCGCAAGCTTTCAATTTGTTTTGGAATCCAAATTATTAGCCGCGGTGTACGATGCGAATTCAATCGATACGACGCTATTGATTTATTCCCCGCGGCCGGTTCGCCGGTTTTAATGTTGCAGCAACGCTTTTCAGACAGGTATTCGTCAGGTTGAGGCCCGCACCCCATTTTTCAGACGAAACGCCGGTTCTTCATTCACTTTCTTCGATCAGCCTGTATGTAGCGCGTGTCTTGGGAGCAGAAGATAGCAAGGAAAAAATTTTGCCGTCAAACTTTATTTGATGTGCCCACACAAAATTTGGAGCAATTATTCGAAAAACGATTTAGTAAGGAATTTGAATTGAAATCGTCGACAAAGTAATTGATTTGTATGGGTTGGCAATTCGATTATCTTCTAAGCCGCGTAATTCTCTTATTTGGTGCGCTGCAATTTCAAGTCTTCTTTTACGGTGCATCCTCGTATCTCAAAAATACCCTCCTTCGACCGCATCTCTTCAGGCGTATTCCCCCCCACCTCATTACTTCGCATATCTAATCAACATGCCGAGAAACGAAACCGCGAGAGCCCGCATCGCCCTTCCGGGCAGTCGTCGCGCACATCGCGGCGAGCGTTCGAATCGGGATGCCGGCTGCATCGCATGACGCTCGGCGCGACTTGTCGATTCGCATACGAAGCAGGCGGTTGCAGCCTGACCGGCATGACATGAGCGTCGCGGCTTCGATCGCCGCGCCGCCGTCGTGCCGATCGACTCGCGCTTGAGACGCCGGAAGGCCCCCTCTTCGCACGCGCTTGTCGCCACGCGAGCGATACACGCAAAACGACGCGGGTGAACGCCGCCCGTTTCCGACCGCTTCTTCGAGCATCCGCCGCGCGCATACCGCGCGCCGTCAAGTCGAGGCCGCGAATCTTCCGCTAGAATGCGCTCGGCGGAACGATCGGCGCCGAACGACAACCACAAGCCGCTCGCCGACATGTGCCAATCCCGGCGATGGAACCCAGATGAGACTCGCGCGCGACATCATTGAAGGCGGCGCGCCGCCGACCAGACAGACAATCGACGGCGCGCCCCCGCGCGCGGTCCGCCGCGCGTGCGCGGCGCGCGCCCCCACGGCCGGATGCCCATTGCGATGAGGCTGAAGTTCAAGATCTTCCTGCTCGCGATCGTGCCCTTCCTCGTGACGATCGCGGCGATCGGCCTGGGCGTGCGCCAGCAAGCAACCTTGCTCGCGCGCACGCAGCACGCGACGATCGAGGCCGCGTACCTGTCGAGCAAGGAAATCGAGCTCAAGCACTACGTCGATCTCGCGACGAGCGCCGTCGCGCCGCTGTACGAGGCAGGCCGCGACAACGCGCGCGACGACGCGATGCTCCGCCAGCAAGCGCTCGCGATGCTGCAAAAGATGGAATTCGGCCCCGACGGCTACTTCTTCGTCTACGATCTGCACGGCAATTCGCTGATGCATCCGCGCGAGCCCGAACGGGTCGGTCACAATTTCTGGTCGCTGCGCGACCCGCGGGGCTCGCTCGCGATTCAACAGCTGATTGCGGCCGCGTCGCGCGGCGGCGGCTACGTGCGCTACGTGTGGCAGCGCCCGTCGACAGGCAAGCTCGCGCCGAAGCTCGGCTACGTCGTTTCGCTGCCGCGCTGGGGCTGGATGGTCGGCACCGGCATCTATCTGGACGACGTCGACACCGCGCTCGCGCGGATCGACGCGCGCGCATCGGCGAACATCGAGCGCACGATGACGTGGTTGAGCGCGATCGCGCTCGCGGGCGCCGCGGTCATCGCGCTGTGCGCGCTCGTGCTGAACGTGAGCGAGTCGCGCAGCGCGGACGCGAAGCTCAAGCGCCTCGCGCAGCAAGTCGTCGAATCACAGGAACAGGAGCGCGCGCGCCTTGCGCGCGAGCTGCACGACGGCATCAGCCAGATGATGGTTTCGGCGAAGCTGATGTTCGAATCGGCGCTCGAACGCTTCGCACGCCTGCCGACGCGCGAGACCGCCGCGGAAGCCGCGCTGTCGAAAGGCATCGCGCGGCTCGGCGACACGCTGCGCGAAGTGCGCCGCATCTCGCACGCGCTGCGCCCCACGATGCTCGACGACCTCGGCCTCGCGGCCGCGCTCGACCAGTTGGTGCGCGAACTCGGCGTGGAGACGGGCGTCGAGCTCGGCTTCACGCGGGTCGAGCACGGCGGCGCGCCGTCGTTGCCGGCACCCGTGAAAACCGCGCTCTTTCGCATCGCGCAGGAGGCGCTGACCAACATCCTGCGCCATGCGCATGCAACGCGCGCGGCCGTTACGCTCGAGCTGTCGTCGCGCGAAGCCGCGCTGACGATCGCCGACAACGGCCGCGGCTTCGACGCCGAACGCGCGCAGGCGGACGCGCGCGGCGGCGTCGGCCTGCGCAACATGCGCGAGCGGCTCGACGCGCTCGGCGGCGCGCTCGCGATCAGCTCGCAGGTCGGACACACAGTCGTCGCCGCGCGCGTGCCGCTGTCCGGCGCCGACTCAACAGGAACCACGCGATGACGACTTCCTCCTCGACGATGCGCCCCGCGCGCCTCCTGCTCGTCGACGACCATCCGCTCGTGCGCGACGGCCTCAAGATGCGCCTCGAAGCGGCGCCCGGCCTCGCCGTCGTCGGCGAAGCGGGCAACGCGGACGAAGCGCTCGCGCTCGCCGAATCGCTCGAGCCCGATCTTGCGCTGATGGACATCGGCATGCAGGGCATGAACGGAATCGCGCTCGCGGGCGTCTTTCACGAGCGCTTCCCTGCGATTCGCGTGCTGATGCTGTCGATGCACGACAACGTCGAATACGTGACGCAGGCGGTGCGCGCGGGCGCGAGCGGCTATCTGCTGAAGGATTCGCCCGCGACCGAGATCGTGCGCGCGATCGGTGCGGTGCTCGCCGGTCAGACGTTCTTCAGCGAGGGCATCGCCGCACGGATGATTCACGCGAGCGCGGAAGCGTCGCCGCTCGACCGGCTCACGCCGCGCGAACGCGACATCCTCGATGCGCTCGCGCACGGGTTGTCGAGCAAGCAGATCGCGCAGCGCAACGGCCTGTCGGTGCGCACGGTCGAAACGCATCGGCTGAATCTGAAACGCAAGCTCGATATCGAAGGCCAGGCGGAGCTGATCAAGTTCGCGGTCGAGCATCGCAGGCGCTAGGCGAACGCGCGACACAAGCATCAGCGGCGAGCGCACGCCACACGCAGCGCGCAGCGCGCTCGACACACCCCGCATCTTCATCGCGCGACATGAAAAAGGGCGCCGAAGCGCCCATTTGCATGACGAATGACGAATGCCGAACGAATCGGCCGGCGCGCTCAGTTCGCGCGCGCGTTGTGCTTCGTCAGGAATGCGATCAGACCGTCGATGCCGCCCTGCGCGAGCTGCGCCTTGAACTGGCCCTGGTAGACCTGGATCAGCCACGCGCCCGACATGTCGATGTCGTAGATCTTCCAGTCGTTGCCGATCTTGCCGAGCCGGTAGCCGACCGACTGGCTGTCGCCCGGCGTCGTCACCGTCGAGCGCACCAGCGCGTCGGCGCCGCCCGCGCCCGCCGCCTTGAAACTGAACTTCGCGTCCTGGCTGCCGAGCTGCGCGAGCGATGCCGCGTACGTGCGCGTCATCAGAATCCGGAATTGCTTGTACAGCTCCTCTTGTTGCTGCGGGCTCGCCTGCTTCCACGCATCACCCACCGCGATGCGCGTCGTGCGCTCGAAGTTCGTCGCGGGCAGAAAGCGCGCTTCGACGATCTGCGTGATCTTCGCCATGTCGCCGCCGCGCGCGGCGGGGTCCGCCTTCATCGCGCCGACGGTGCCCTCCACGGCGTTCCTGACCACCTCGACGGGCGCGGTTTGAGCGATTGCCGAAACGGACACGACGGCCGCGGCCACAAAAGCAAACAGATGACGTTTCATGCGTGTAGCGTGTATCGAACTAGGAAGAGAACAAGCCGGACGCGACACGGCGCCGGCGCAGACAGGACAGTATACCGAGCTTGGCGCGCTCGCGCGGCGCCGTGACGGTCTGTTACCGAATAGACGAAATATTTACGACGCGGCCGGCGAAGCGGTGCGCCTCTCCGTCGCCGCCACGCATGGACACGCATGCGCGACCGATCGACGCGCGCCACCGCGGATCGCCCGCGAAGCGGGCTCGCCTCGCCGTCGCCGGCCGGGCTTGCGTTCGCCCGCCGCCAGACGACGACGCGCGGAGCTCACGCGTCGAGGCAGCATGAAAGGCTCATCTCGAAATAACGGAAGCTGCGCTCGATGCCGGCCGAGACGTCGCGCACCTGCTCGGTGCTCGGCGATTGGCCGAGGATCGTCGCGACGATGTCGAGCGCCTCCCACGGATGCTTGTCGTCATAGCTCGAATGCAGCTTCAGCCAGCGCATCGCACGGCCGCGCACATGCTCGGGAAAACCCATTTCATAGACGTCCGAACGGCACAGGTCCGCGCTCCATTCGCCCGTCACGCCTTCGATCGCGTAGTTGGTCGCCGCGATGCTCGCCGCGAGCGAATCCGCGCTGCTGCTCTTCCAGCACCAGTGGCTGAGCGCGAGCGCGGCGGGCGGGCTGTCGCCGTCGATCAGCTGCCGGCGCGGCAAGCCGCTCGCCTCCGCCCAGTTGACCCAGTGCTCGACGTGGTTCAGCTCGACGCGAATGTTGCGAATCAGATAGCGGCGCGCCTTCTCGTCGCCGGACGAACTCGTGCCGTTCGCCTTCAGCAGGTTCATCGACATGTACTTCGGAAACTGCTCGACGACGGGCCAGCCGTTCACGAAGAACGCGGCGAGCTGCCGCGGCGCGAGGCGGCCGTCGCGCATCAGCGAGAAAACCTCGTGGAAGCGCACGCGGTCGCGCGCCGCCCGCACCGTGCCGACCACGTCCTGTAGCCAGTGTGGATAGCTCCCGATATCCATCAAGTCGCCTTCGCGTTCAAAAGGGATATGCAATTTCCTCTCCTTAGATAAAGTCACCCAACCACGTCAATAGCCGCCCTCGCGCCACGGCGAAGGCTGAGCAAAGAAATATCCCTGGCAGAAGTCGATGCCGAGCTCGCGCAGCATGCCGAGCTCGGCGTCGGATTCCACATGCTCGGCGACGGTGCTGCAACGCATCGAGTGCGCGACCGCGTTGATCGCGCTGACGACGCCAAAACTCACCCGGTCCGACATCATGTTCGACACGAATTCGCCGTCGATCTTCAGGTAATCGATCGGCAGGTTGCGCAGATAGCGAAACGACGACATGCCCGCGCCGAAATCGTCCAGCGCGAAGCGGCAGCCTATCGTGCGCAGCTCGCTCATGAAGCGCGACGCAAGCTCGAGATTCTTCACGGCGATCGTTTCGGTGATCTCGAAGCAGATCACCGATGGTTCGAGACCGGAGCTCAACAGCTCGGCGATCACGAATTCGAGAAAGCGCTCGTCGGAAATCGACGCGCCCGACAAGTTCACGTTGTATTCGTGGTACTCGCGCACCGGCATCGCGCTCAACTTGTGGAACACGGTGCGGACCACCCAGCGATCGATGAGCCCCATCAGCCCGTAGCGCTCGGCGGCCGGCAGGAACGCGGCGGGCGAGATGTCGCGGCCCGCGCCGCCCGTCATGCGCAGCAGCACCTCCGCGCGCTCGGGCGTGCCGGAATCCGGGCGCGTGTGGACGATGGGCTGCACGTACAGGCGGAAGCCGTCGGTTTCGAGCGCGGTCTTGATCCGGCGGCTCCATTGCACGTCGCCGACGTGGCGCGCCTGCTGCAAGTCGCTCGGGTCGGCGAGCTGGATGCGGTTGCGCCCGCGCTCCTTCGCGATGTAGCACGCGATGTCGGCAAGCTTGACGGCCATCTCGAGATTGCGCGGCGCCTTGCAGAGCTCGAGCACGCCGATGCTGACGCTGACCGTGAAGCGCTCGCCCTCCCACAGGAACACGAAATCCTCGAGGCTGCGGCGCAGCCGCTCGGCCTTGTTCTTCGACGGCCACGAGCCCGCGCCGTGCGGCAGCAGCACGCCGAACTCGTCGCCGCCGAGCCGCGCGAGCACGTCCTCGTCGTCGAGGCAGCTCTGGAAGCGCTGCGTAACTTCACGCAGCATCGCGTCGCCCGCCGCGTGGCCGCACGTGTCGTTGATCTCCTTGAAGCGGTCGAGGTCGAGCATCAGCAGCATCGAATCGATGCGGGCCTTGCCGGAGGTCGCGTCGGCGAGCGCGACTTCGAGACGGCGCTCGAACTCGACGCGGTTCACGAGGCCCGTCAGCACGTCGTGCGTCGCCTGCCATGCGAGGCTTTCGAGGAACTGCTGCTCGCGCGTCATGTTGCGCAGGATCAGCACGTAGCCGATGTGGCCATGCACGCGGTCGCCCATTTCCGAGATGGTTGTCTGTACAACTATCTTCGAGTGATCGCGGCGCAGCAGATGCACCTCGCGCTTGATCGGCGTACGCTCCTCGCGCGCCCAGAGTTCGTCGACGATGTCGACCGCGTTCCCCGTCTCCTTGTCGAGCAGCATCAGCACGCTCGACACCGGCGCGCCGACGCACGCGGCGGCCGAATAGCCGAGCAACTGCTCAGCCGCGTTGTTGATGAAGTCGACGTTCTTCGCGAGCCCCACGGTGATCACGGCCTCCGCGACCGAGCTCAGCGCCGCCTCGGCGAACGCCTCGCTGCGGTCGAGCGCGTACTGGATCGACAACCGTTGCAACGCGGCCTTGCGCGCCCAGACGAGCGCGAGATACATCAGGAACATCGACGCGACGAAGTAGCAGACGAGCAGCAGCGCGACGCTCGAGCGGAATTCGTCGCTGAACGCCTTCGAGAAGCGATCGGGCAGGCCGGACACGCGCTCGTTGATGTCCCACGCGCGATATTCGAGCTCCTTCACGCGCGGATCGTCGCGATGGCCGCTGCTGACGAGCGCGTGCAGCTGGCTCGCGACGCTGCGGAACTCGGCGAGCTCGACGTCGGCCTGCATCCAGCACTGCAGCGCGTAGTTGATCTTCGCGACCCAGCTGAGCGCGGGCAGCAGCAGCGCGGCCGCCGCCGCGTCGGTAGGGTCGATGCCGCTCGCGATGATCGCCTCGCGCGCGGTCGCGCGATCGGGCGGCTTGCGCTGCAACGCGGCGCGCGCGAGGCTCAGCCGATAGGGTTTGTCGATCGCGGCCTCGTAGAGCTTGTATGCGCGCTCGTCGCCCGTCTCCGCGTAACGGATCAGATAGATGACCGCGTCCTTCTGCGACTTCGACCACGTGCTCTCGCCGCCGATGTACACCCTAAGGAAGGACACCACCGTCAGACTCACGATCACGACGCACACGAGCACCGACACCATCAGCAGGATCGGCCAGACGTCGAGCGCCGGCCTCAGTTCGGCCGCCTGGCCTCTTGCGTCGTTCAAGCCGAGCGCCTGTTCGCGCATGCTGGAAGTCCCGTTCATCGTCCACCTTGCCTCAGCCCCGCCGCCGCGCCGCTTCACCGCGGCGGTCTCGTATTCCCCCGGCGCGCGCTAACGCCGGAAACGAACCGGCGGCGACCCGTTGCCGGTCCGCCGCCAGATGCTCGAAGCGTGGCCTGTCTCGCAGATCCTCGTGGAGGTCGTGCGTAGACTGGCCATCTTGCGCGCATTCGTCTGCTCGTCGCGTTACATATGACGCGTCCGCTGCATGAATGCGCGTGCGCCGCCGCTCGCGCAAGCGGCGGCGCATTCGTCGGACAATCATACGACGCGCGGCGCGCCGCCGCTCAACCTTCTTTCAAACGCCCTGTAATTTCAGCCGGTTCGCATGCGTGCGCAGCACCGCGACCGGATCGGGCGCATACGCGCCGCGAACGCCGAGCAGTTGGTTGATCTCGTCGAAGTGATTCCATTTGTAATCCGTCGAGATCGACGTTCCGTAGAGCGAGCTGCAGGTCGACGTGAAGCCGTCGTTCGGCCCCGCCTGCTTGAGCGCCATGATGTTGCCGGCCGTCAGGAACACGAGCGTCGACGGATCGAGCACGTTGGCCGGATCGACGAGCGCAATGGTGCTCGTGTCGATCGCGCCCGTCGTGACGCCGAGCACCTTGATCGGCTGGTACGCGCTGCCGCTCCACGAATACAGCAGGTGCACGTTGCCGCCGACCGTCTCGCTCGGCACGCCCGACGCGCACGCGCCGGCCGCGCCGAGGCCCGCGCTCGGGAACAGCGTGTTGAATTGCGTCGCGTATGACGTGCTGAGCGCGTTCAGCGCGGCGATTGCATCCTGATTCGTGTTGTGTGTGTGGCTTGTCAGGATGCCGAAAATATTCAGCAGTCCGCCGAAGATCGGCGTCGACAGGCCGGTCGGATCGAGACTCAGCGCGCTGAGCACGAAGTCGGCGAACTGCGAGCCGCGATGCGGCGTCGCGATCGTCGTCACCGAGGCAACGAGATCCGGCGCAACCGCCGCGACGTAGCGCGACGTCAGCCCGCCCTGGCTGTGGCCGATCAGGTTGACCTTCTGCGCGCCGGTGACGGCGAGCACCTGCTTCACGTACGCGAGCAGCTGCTCGCCGCGCCCGTTCGGGCCGATGTCGCTCTGGAATCCTGACAGATCGGCGACGAACACGGTCGCGCCGTGCCGCTGCAGATCGGATTGCATGCCGTACCAGTAAGGCACGATGCCGAAATAGTCGTCGGTGCCCGTCAGGCCGTGGACGAGGATGATCGGATAGCGCGTCGCCGCGTAATCGTCGACCGCGCCCGCCGCGGTGTCCGCGTGCACTGCCGGCGCGGCGATCGCGCACATCGCGGCGACGATCGCCGTCGCCCAGGCATTCATCAGACTTTTTCTTGCTGCCCGCGCCGCGTCGGCGACGCATTTGAACATCGACTCCATGAACGTTTCCCCTGCATGTAGCGTTACTTGAACGATGCCGCACGCCCGTTCGCCGCAATCGCCACGATCGCGACGCCGGACGGCGGCTCACCACCCCAAACAGAATCCGCGCAAGTGCGCACCGCGATCCTCCATCGCGACCGCGGCGCGCCACTGCGCGCCGAGCGCGACGTCGGCGACCGCCCACCGCACGCCGTCGCTCACGCATTCGTCCCGCGCGCCCGGCGACACGGGCCACGGCATCTCCAGCTCCCGCGGATCGCGCCGCAGGCCCGCGCCGTGCGCCTTCAAGAGCGCCTCCTTGCGCGTCCACAATTGCAGTAACAGCCGCTCGCGCGCGTTTTTCGGCACGCGCTCGAACAGGTCGCGCTCGCGTTCGCCGAGGCTCGCGGCCGCGAGCGCGTCGACGTCGAGCTTTCGACCGAGCGATTCGAGATCGCAGCCCACCCGCTTTTTCGCGACCGCCATCAGCACCGCGCCGCACGCATGGCTCACGCTGAATTCGAGATCGCGGCCGAACAGCACCGGCTTTCCGCCCGGCTCGACGTCGAACACGAGCCGCGCCGGATCGGCGCTCAGGTATTCGCCGAGCACGACGCGCACCATCGCGCGCGCGAACACGAACAACTCGCGATGCGCGCCGAACTTGAGCCGCGCGGCGCGCTCGTATTCGCTCAGCGACAAGCAATCGCGCTTCAGATACGAACCCGCTTCGTCCGCGCGTGCGCGCCACACGTGCGCCTCGCCGCGCATCAACCGCTCCGTCAGTGCCGCCGACGGCCGCGCGACGCAGAACCGCAGCGCCGCCGCGTCGTCATGCGGTGCCGCGCGCGGCAATCCTTCCGCCATCATTTTTGTCAGTCAACCTAAGTGTTTCAAACGCACGCCGACGGCGCCGGCCGCGCTGCGCGCTCGACGTCGCCCGTCAGCCGGCCGTCGCCGCGACGCGGCGCTGCCACCAGACGAACAGCGGCGCGCCGACGATCTCGAGTACGGTAAAGCCGATGAACGGCGGGAACGGTGCGCCGAGCGACACGAGTGAGATGAGACGCCCGATTCCGCCGACGAAGATCATCGTCCACAGCGCGCGGAACAGGACGCCGTTGCGCTCGATGTTCGGGATCGTCCAGAACGCGCCGAGACCGAGGCCGAACCAGACGCCCGCGTAGAAGCGCAGGTTGCTGTCGAGCGTCGCGTCGGCGGGCAGCGCGACGCCGAGCGATGCGTACAGCGGATCGTGAATGCCCATCATGCCGAGCGCGCCGGTTGCGACCGGCACGGCCGCGAGAATCGCGGTGGCGATTTGCAGAATGCGTTTGCTCATCGAAGAGTGGCCCTTGTCCTTGTTATTCGACGATTGACGACGTCTCATTGATAAAAAATGCCCAGCACCTGAACGCTGCTCGCCTCGGGCATCGCGCCGAAGCGGCTCCACGACGGTCCCGTCTGCCGCAGGAACTGCACGGCGACGTCGAACGTGTCGAAGCGCCGCCGCAGCTCGACCCAATACTGCCGCCCCGCGCCGAGATCGAGTTGCGCGAAGCCCGTCAGGTCGAGGCGGCGCACGAACACGTTGCGCCATGCGGCCATCAGGAACAGCCCGTGCCGCGACGGCAACTCCTGCGCGGCGATCGACGTACGAACCGCGCGGCCCCACGCGTAAGGATCGCTCGCCTGCAGCGCGCGCCATTGCGATGCCGACGCGCCGCCGCTGTTGCCTTGCAGCTCAGCCGTCAGCGACAAGTCGATCGGTAGCGTCCACGTAAAGCCGACCGCCGAGCGCGTGCGAAACGCGCGGTTGCCGTTGCCGCCGCCCGTCGCCGAGCCGATCAGCGACGGCCGCCAGCCGAGCGTCCATTCCGCGTACGCGACCACCGCGTTGCCCAGCAGCACGCTCAGATTCTGCCCGAACTGCGGCGATTGCCCGCTCTCGCCGTACAGCACCCACTGCGGCTGGATCGCCGGCGTGATCCGCTGGCTGCCGACGAGCATCCAGCGATCGACGCCATTCGTGCGCCGCAGGTCCGACGACGCGAACGGATCGCCCGGCACGCTGCGGCTCGCGAGCCGCGGCGACAGCATCAGCGCGATCGATCCCGAATCCCAGACGCGCTGCGCGCGCACGCCGACGCTGCCGAGCCGGTTCGTGTGGCGGCTGTCCGGATCGGGCGGCACGTCGAGGCTCACCGCGCCCGCCTTGAAGAAATCGGTCGGGTTGTAGCCGATCGCCGCGCCGATGCGTTCGTTGATCCGGCCCGCGTCGATCGCCAGCAGCGGCGACGGCTTCCAGCTCGCATACGCCTCCTTGACGAGCATCACGTCACGGTGCGACGCCGCGCCGGACGACAATGGATCGAAACGATCGAACCGCATCGCGAAGTTCACGTTCAGCGTCGGCGTGAGCGCGTGCTCGAACTGGAATTCCAGCGACAGCTGGTTACGCCACGATGAAGCGGCGTCACGGTCGTCGCTCCAGCGCACCGCATCCTGCACGCTGAATTTCCACGATCGCGCCGCTTCCGGCGCGGCGACAGGCGTTGCGTCAGCCAGGTCCAGCGCCGCGTTCGTCGCGTCGCCCGGCGCGTCAGCATCGCCTGCCGCCGCGGCGCGCAGCGGCATCGCCGCGGCCGCCGCGCAAATCAGGACCGCCAACGATCTGAGCGTCATTGCGCCTGGAAGCGGGGCAGATAATCTCGCTGCAGCCACGCGTCCGGAATGTCGCGCCACGCGTATCCGGAAAAGCGCATCACCGTCACCCAGTTCGGATCGAGGCCGTCGATGATCACCGTCTCGGTCGGACGCTCCACGCCGAGCTCCATCGTATAGCGCCGATAGAACGCGCTCTTCAGCAGCCGGTCGCTTTCCGAATAGAACTTCGCCTTCACCGGCCGGCTGTTCGACGCGTCGAGCCACATCTCGATCCGATGGTACGTGAGGCCCTGCGCATTGCCCTTCAGCGACAGCTTGTAACAATGCCGCGTCTGCCGGTCGCCGTCCATCACGTCCTCGGCGCCCTCGAGCTCCGCCTGATAATCGTGCGCGAGATTGACGGTCACGACGTCGCCGTTCGCCGCCTGCCCGAGCAGCCGCTGGTCCGGCGAGATGCGGATGCTCGCCTGGTTCGCCGGATCGTAGAACCACAGGTCGTTGCCGTTCTTCAGCATCAGCTTGCCCGCATCGCGCGCGGGCGCGACGAAGCGCACCAGCGTGCGGAACGCGCCGCCCGGCGCGTCGGGCTTCGAATAGATCGACAGCGTGTTGCCGTCGACCTGCTTGCCGGACCGGTATTCGGTCAGCGTCGCGGTGAGCACGAACGACTTCGCCGGCGTGCGGATCGCGTCGCTTTCCGCGAGCAGCTTCTGCGGATCGGGCGGCGTCTGCGCATGCGCGAGCGCCGCCGCGCCGAGACTCAATCCGATCCACCATGTACGAAACAAGCGACGCACGCTCCACCTCCCGATCGATTCGATCTTTCGTTGTTCAAACTGAAAATTCACGAAACTCATACGTAGCGCAGCGCGTCGACGATCGACAGCCGCGCCGCGTGCCGCGCGGGCAGCCATGCGGACAGCCCGGCGACGAACGCGAGCCCGACGAACGTCAACGCGATGAGGCGCCATTCGCCCCACACGCGCACCGTCAGCGCGACCGAATCGATCCGCGCGGGCGGCGTCCACGCGAGCCCGCTGTGATTCACCGCTGCCGCGAGACCGAGCGCGACGAGCACGCCGACCGACGCGCCGACGATGCCGAGCAGCGCGCCTTCGCAGACGAACAGCGCCTGGATGCCGCCGCGGCGCACGCCCATCGAGCGCAGCGTGCCGATCTCGACGGTCCGCTCGAGGATCGCCGTGCTCATCGTGTTGCTGACCACGAACAGCACGATCGCGCCGATCAGCACGAACACGAAGCCGAAGATCATCGAGAACATGCGGTTCGTCTGGTCATAGAACGGATTGAGCGCGGCGAAATCGAGCATGTCGAGCGGCTGGCCTTCGAAGCGGCCGCCGAACAGCTGGTCGATCCGCGCGCGCGCGGCGGGCAGTTGCGCGGTGTGCTTGAACTGGATCTCGATCGCCGTCACGCGCGGCGCGTCGCCGCCGTAGACGAGCCGCTGCGCGCGCGGCAGATGCATCGCGAGATAAACGTCGTCGAGCTCCTTCACGCCCTGCTGCTCGGCCTTGACCACCGTGAAGCCGCCGACGTTCGGCGCGCCGTAGGCGTTCGCCGCGAGCACCTCGATGTGCGTCGCGCCCGCGCCGTCGCTCTTTCGCTCGCGCTTTTGCGCGTCCGCCTCGGCCGCGGCGAGCGCGAGCACGTCGGCGGGCGCGTCGGCCGCGGCGGGCGCGGATGCATCGGACGTCGCCGCGTCGGGCGTCGCCACGCCGGACGCGGCCGTTGCAGCCCCCTTCGCGATGCCGCCGTCGCCGCAATCGGGCACGCGCAGCGGCCCGCATAGATGCAGCACGCGCGCGACGCCGTGCCCGACGATCGCCGCATCGGGCACGGTGCCGACGAGCGGATACGGCTTCGGCGTCAATGGAAAGCCGTAGTCGTTCCACTGCTGCATCCGGTCTTGCTCGTCGGCGATCGCGCCCTGCGCGAGCACCGTGCGCGACACGCCCGCTTCGAAGTTTCCGGCTATCCCGCCGAACTGCAGCGTCGGCGTGATCACCGCGATCATCGGCGCGAGCACCGGATCGTCGCGCAGCTGCGCGATCAGCCGCTCGTAGCCGCCGATCCCGTACGCGACCGGGTTGCCGCTGCCGTACTGGAAATAGCCGTGCCGCTGGATCTGCAAGTGCCCGCTGCGCCGCACGAAATCCGTCTGCAATCCGAACGTGATGTCCTTGCTGAAGCCGCCGAACAGCAGGATCGCGCAGACGCCGACGATCATCGCGAGCAGCGTCGTGATCGAGCGCCGCCGGTTTCGCTGCAGATTGCGCAGCGCCAACATGAAGGTATGCATCAGCTCTGCGCCTCCTGCGCGACGCGGCGGCGATCGACGATGCGCCCGTCGCGAATCTGCACGACGTCGTCGGCCGCATCCAGCACCTGCGGATCGTGCGACGACACGATGAACGACACGCCGCTCTCGCGCTGCATCTTGTGCATCAACGCGATGATCGCCTGGCCCGTGACGCTGTCGAGGTTCGCGGTCGGCTCGTCGGCGAGCACGAGCGACGGCCCCGCCGCGAGCGCGCGCGCGATCGCGACGCGCTGCCGCTGGCCGCCCGACAGCTGGCTCGGCCGGTGCGCGCCCTTGCCGCTCAAGCCGACGGCATCGAGCAGATACGCGACGCGCTCCGCGCGCTCGCGTGCAGGCGTGCGCGCCATCAGCAGCGGATATTCGACGTTCTCGTACGCGGACAGCACCGGCAGCAGGTTGAACGACTGAAACACGTGGCCCACCTGTCTCGCGCGGAAATCCGACAGCGCATCGTCGGACAACGTCGCGGTGTCCTGCCCCGCCACGCTCACGCGCCCCGCGTCCGGCCGGTCGATGCAGCCGATCATGTTGAGCAGCGTCGTCTTGCCGCTGCCGGACGGGCCGCTCAGCACGGTGAAGCGATTCGCGTCGATGTCGATCGACACGCCGGCGAGGCCGGTCACTTTCACGCTGTCGAGCAAGTAGGTCTTGCTGACGTTCTCGACGCGCACGATCGGCATCACGCGTCCCCCGCCTGCACGCGCGCGGCGGCTTGCGCCGGAGGCGAAGCCGAAGCCGCGACGGCCACGGGCCGCGCCTGCCGCGACGCGACGCGCGAATCGGGCAGCGAGCGAATCAGCCGCTTCAGTTGCAGCCGGTACGCGAAATGCTCGACTTCGATCACGTGCCGCTGCGTAGCGCTGAAATGAATTCCGCCGTTCCAGTTCGAGCGGTCGCGGCCGGTCAGCCGGTCGATCCGCGCGGCTTTGCGCGGCGCCGCATCGCGCGCGCGCAGGTAGCGCGCGACGAGCTGCGCCTGATAATCCATCAGCGGCCAGTTGCCGGTCGACGTCTGGAACAGGCCGATGAAGAACAGGTTCGGATGCGCGCGATCGAAGATGTTCAGGTACAGGCGCGGCTGCATCTTGTCCCATTGAAGATACGACTGGTCGAGAAACGGGAAGCTCAGCTGGAAGCCCGTTGCGTAGACGATCGCGTCGATCTGTTCCTCGCTGCCGTCCGAGAACGCCACGCGGTCGCCCTTCAGCTCGACGACGTCCGGCTTCGCGGCGAGATCGCCGTGCCCGAGGTGATAGAACAGCGTCGAATTGATGATGAAGTGCGCCTCGAACAGCTTGTGGTCCGGCTTCGGCAGCCCGTAGTCTTCCGGCTGGCCGGCCGTCGTCAGACGCAAGAGCCGTTCGCCGAACAAGCGCCGCGCCCACAGCGGCAGGCGCAGCTTCAGCGGCCACTCGGCCCAGCGATCCGCAGGAATCCCAAACAGGAATTTCGGCCAGTAGAAGTAGCCGCGCCGCGTGCTGTGAAACACCGCGCTCGCGTGATGGGCCGCCTCGACCGCGATGTCGCAGCCCGAATTGCCCGCGCCGACGACGAGCACGCGCTTGTCCTTCAGCACGTCGGGCGTCTTGTACAGCGCCGAATGCAGCTGCAGCCCGTCGAAGCGGCCCGGATAATCCGGCACCTGCGGCTTCGACAGATGGCCGTTGCAGACGAATACGCCTTTGTAGTGGCGCACGTCGTGGCCGTCGAGCTCGACGCGCCACAAGCCGCCTTCCGCGAGCGGCGCGACTTCCAGCACGGTCCGGTTGAACTCCGCGTGCTCGTAGACGCCGAAGCGGCGCGCGTAGTCGCGCAGATACGCGAGCGCCTGATCGCCGCGCGCGTACGTCGGGTAATCGGCCGGCATCGGGTAATCCGTGTATTCGGAGAACTCGCGCGAGCTGATCATGTGCACCGATTTGTAGATCGCGCTGCACGGCTTGCCGTAGTACCAGGTGCCGCCGATGTCGTCCTCGCGCTCGATCAGATCGAACGCGATGCCATGTTCGCGCAGGTTCTTCGCCGTCGCGATGCCGGCCGCGCCGCCGCCGATGATGCAATAGCGGCCGCTGCAATCCCGGTGCGCCGACGTCGCTGCCGCTGCCGTGCTCGGTTCCGTCGTCGTGTTCGTCGTCGTCATCGTTGTCGTTCCTTCACTTGTACGGTCGCGCATCATGCCGTCAGCGGATCGGCAAGCGCGCCTGTTTCGGACTGCGTCGCATGTGCGGCGTCGGCATCGGCGCCGACGCGCGTGTCGTCGACACGCAGCAGCACGTAGCCGCGCGCGTCGAGCACCGCGAAGCGGCCGGTCGCGTACTCGACGACGCTGTCTGCCGACGACGCCGGCAGACGCGCGAGCTTCGCGCCGCCGATCCGCCACACGGCCGGCGCGTCGGGCTGCGCGGCGCCCCATTCGGCGAGCAGCACGCGCAGCACGTGCTCGACGTGATTGACGGGCAGGCGCAGTTCGAGCGGAAACGGCAGCGCCCAGAGGCTCAACACGGCGGCGGGCGGCACGCGGCCGATCCGCACGATGCCGGCCGACGCGTCGTCGGGCACGCTCCAGTCGCCCGCCGGCAGCAGCTCGCCGTTCCACGCGGCATGCGGCGCGCTCGTGAGCCGCGCGGGCTCCGGCGTCGTGCCGGGCGGGCGCGCATACGCGGCGCCGATCTGCTCCGGCTGCGGCCGATAGACGAGCGTCATGCTGAGCAGCTCGGCGCGCGTGCGCGCGTCGCTGCAGCGCACGTCGACACACCAGACGTCGCCGATCATGTAGCCGGCCGCCTCGCTGCCGATCTCGACGGGCTCGCCGCCGCCGGACACGTCGGGCAGCGCGTCGAGACGCAACACGACGTTCGTCATCTCGCTCAGGTCGCGCGGCTCGCCCGTCGGCGGCATCACCCAGTCGCCGACCGCGCACGCGTGCTCGAGCACGAGCGACGCGGGCAGCACCGCGCGGCCGTTGAAGCGGAACGCGTGCGCGTACGGCGCGACGGCGGGATCGATCGCATAGCGGCCCTCGAAACGCTTGAACGGCCGAAAGCGCAGCGGCTCGCCGACGTGATGCCGGCGCGTGACGAGCTCGCCGATGTTCGGCAGCTCGCGAATCGGCTGGAATCCCTTGATCTGCACGGGCGTCGGCGCGCGGCCGACCGCGCCCATGAACATCACCTCGCCGCTGCCCGGCGACGCGAGCTCGCGCAGCCAGTGGCGCACGCCCTCGTCGACGTTCATCGGCGTGATGTAGCGCTGCGTGACCGCGAAGTTCGTGATCATCCCGACGCCTTCCCACGTCGGCCACACGAGCGTCTTCACGCCGCACGCGGGCGAAAGCGCGTGCTTGGCCGCCCACAGGCCCAGGCGCGCGAGCGCCTCGTTCGCGGCCGCATAGTCGGTCTCGCCCGTCATCCCGCCCCAGCGGCCCGTCAGCGAGCCGACGTTGCAGAACTGCACGAGCCGCGGCCGCGCGCGGACCGCATCGCACAGATTCGCGAAGCCGAGCACCTTGGTGCGGACCGTGTGCGCGAAATCGTCGGCGCGCTTCTGGATCAGCCGCACCGGCTGGTCGACGCCCGCGTTGTGGATCACCATCCGCAGCGAATCGCCGAGCTCGTCGCACAGCGCGCGCACGGCCGCGCGGTCGGTCACGTCGCATACGCGGTAATGCACCGCCAGACCGAGCGCGGCCATCTCGTCGAGCGCCGCCTTCAGCTCGCGCCGCCGCTTCAGGCGCTGCAGCGTCGCGCGGATCGACTTCGGCGGATTGTCGGGCGTCGCCGCGCGCAGCTGTTCGAGGCCGTATCGCTTGAAGCCTTCGTCGTCGAGCGCCATCCATGGCTCGCTGCCGTCGGGCGGCGCCTCGCGCCCCGTGACGATCACCGCGCAGCCGTGGCGTTCGGCCAGCGCACGCGCGCACAGCAGGCCGATCCCGCGCGCGCCGCCCGAGAACAGCACGGTGTCGCCGGGCGCGAGCGCCGTTTGCGCGTCGACGGCGAGCGGCGGCAGTTCGTTGCGCTTCGCGTGCAACGTGTAGCGCACGCCGTTGCGATAGCCGACCTCGAACAGGCCCCAGCGATACAGCTCGTTGACGACGTGCCGGTCGACGCGGCCCGTCTCGTCGGGCGCGATGTCGAGCACGCGCACGTTGCAGTTCGGCAGCTCCTGCGGCAGCGTCTTCGCGAGCCCCGCCCACAGGCCGCCGAGCGGCTGCGCGCCGGCGTCGCCGCCGTAGCCCATCTGCCCGTCCATCCACGTGAGCGCGACATAGAAGAGCCGCGACGTGTCGTCCTCCGCCGCCCAGTCGCCGTAGCATGCCTTCAGCAGCTCGACCGTGCGGCGCATCGGCGCTTCCCATGCGCTCGCGTCGTCGAGCGCGAACGGCGTTTCGAGCCCGAGATCGACGATGCCGTCGAGCGGCCCCGCTTCGTTGACGAAGGTTCGCGCGGCTTCCGCGTGATCGGCGCTCGCGGCGGGCGCGAACACCGATACCTTCGCGCAGGTCCGCGCGAGCGCGGCCGCGACGCGCTCGACCGTGCCGCCGCGCCCGTTGACGAGCGCGATCCGCTTGCCGCTCAACGCGGGCGACGGCTCGTCGGGCACCGCATCGACGGGCACCGGCTTCCACGTGAAGCGCCACGCGGGCACGCCGCGCGCATTCGCGTCGGCGGCCGCGTCGTGCGGCGCCGCCGCGGGCGCGATAGCCAGCGACAGCCGCGCGGCATCGGCAGGCTGCCCGGCCGCCGCATGCTCATGCTCCGCGGCGACGGCCGCGCCGCCCGCAGGCGCGCAGGCGAGCGCGCCCGCCTCCGCCGCCGCGGCGGCGGCCGCGTTCGCGCCGATCTCGTGCGCCGCCGTCATCGGACACGCGGCGCCCGTCGGTTCGACCGAATCGCCGAGCGGCCGCAGCGCGCGCGCCGATTCGTGCTCGCGCACGCGCGCGAGATGGCTCTGCTGCCGCTCGCGCGGCTTCACGATCAGACGAATGCCGTGCACCGGCCGCAGCGAGATCGTCGCGCCGAGTTCGATCGGATGGCCTGGCAGCACGTTCAGATCGAAGTGCTGCGCGACCACCGCGACGAGCACGCGCATCTGCAAGAGCGCGGTCTGAAAGCCGATGCACTTGCGCATCCCGCCGCCGAACGGGAAATAGACGAAGCGATGGCGCGCCGGCGCGTCGCTCGCGAAGTTCTCCGGATCGAACGCGTCGGGATTGCGCCAGAACGCCGGATGGCGATGCGTGACGTACGGCGACATGAACACCGACGTGCGCGCCGGAATCCGGTAGCCGCCGATCTCGTCGTCCTCGACGAGATCGCGCGTGAAGCCCCAGATCGGCGGATAGACGCGCAGCGCCTCGTCGACGACCTGCGACAGGTACGGCAATTGTTCGAAGTCCTGCATGGTCGGCGCGCGTCCGCCGAGGCGCGCGTCGAGCTCGTCGCGCAGCTGGCGCAGCACGGCCGGATGCTGCGCGAGCGCGTACAGCGCCCACGCCAGGCCCGCGCCCGTCGTCTCGTGCCCCGCGAGGAACACGGTCATCACTTCGTCGTGCACCTCCTGCTGCGTCATCGGCGCGCCGGTGTCGGGATCGCGCGCGTTCAGCAGCAGCGAGATCACGTCGCTCGGCTCGCAGCGTTCTTCGCGGTGATCGGCGATGATCTTCGCGACGATCGTGTCGATCGCGCGGCGCGCGTGCGCGATCCGACGATTGAAGCGCGTCGGCGCCCAGCGCGGGACGAAGTCGTTCATGTTGCCCTGCGGCATCATCGCTTCGATGCCGAAGCGCACCGCCGGGCCGACCGCCTCCGCGTGCGACGACACGTCGGTGTTGAACACCATCAGCCCGAGCATCCTCAGGCTCAGATGCATCATCTCCTCGACGACGTCGACCGACTTGCCGGGCGGCAGCGCGCTCCAGCGATTCGCGAGCGCGAGCGCGGCGTCGCCGACCGCGGCCGTGTGCGCATCGACCTGCTTCTTGTGGAAGAGCGGCTGCACCGCGCGCCGATGGCGGCGCCAGAATTCGCCGTCCGTCGTCAGCAGCCCGTCGCCGAAAAACATCTTGAAGTTGTCGTAGAAACGCCCGCGCACGTAGTTGCGATGGTTCTCCTGCAGCACATACTGGATGTGGTCCGGATGCGCGAGCGCATGCGTGACGAACGGTCCGAGCCGGTTGCGCGCGACGTCGCCGTACTGCTGATGCAGGCGCAGCAGCATCGTGATCGGATTGCGCTTGTACGCGGCGAGGTTGCCCATCACGAGGCTGCCGCGCGGCCCCGGCGCCTGGCGGTGCTTGCTCATGCCGTCTCCCGCTCGGTTGCGAGGCGCGCGGCGAGCGCGTCGACCTCGCCCTTCGTCGCGTACGCGCCCGTCGTCCGGTGCACATAGCCGATCACGACGCCTGACACGTCGCTCATCTCCATCAGCATGCGGCCGTCGGGCCGCACCGCGGCGAAGCGGTTGCCGCCGTGCGCGCCCTCGAGCGCGAATGCGCGGGGCGTCGCGTACAAATCGATCCGCTCGTAGCGGCGCGCGAGCTCGCAGTCGTTGCCGCTTTCGTACAGTTCGATCCTGCCGATCGACACCGGCGCGGCGAGCGGAATGTAGTCGTCCGCCACGTAATTCAGCACCGCGACGCGCGCGAGGCCGTCGAGCATGATGCTCGGGACGATGAAACGCGAGAACACCGGATCGTCGGCGGCGACGTTCAGCTGGTAGCGCGCGACCTTGCCCGACGCGGTGACGCCGGTATCCGCGGTCGACACGAACATGCCCGTCAGGCGCACGGGCGCCGATTCGAAATGATACGGATCGGCGACCGGCGTGCGCGGCTCGTCCGGCCGCATCGGCCAGGCGGGCGCGCTCGCGTGGCGCGGCGCGACGAGCGCCTTGATCTCGAAGTGCAGCTTGTCCTGCACGAGCACCTGGCCGTTCGGCGCGAGCACGTCGCCCGTGATGCGCACCTGCACGACCGCCGCGTCGCCTTCGCGGCCGACAACCTGCGCGTGGATGCGCTTCGTGCTCGGCCGCTGCGCGTCGTACACGCGCAGGAAGTGGCGGAACGCGGCGTCGCGGAAGCCGACGACGCGCAGGCCCGGCAGCAGCTTCATCGCCGCCTCGGCCGCGAGCTCGGGCACGAACGTGCCGGGCAGCGTCGCGAAGCGGTTCACGACGTGGTGCTGCAAATACGCGTCGGTGCGCAGATCGAAGATGCGCTCGAACGTCACGCTGTCGCTCGTGCGGCGCACTTCGCGGCCGAGATAGAAATCGTGGCTCGGCGGCTGCGCGATGCGCTCGCGCGGCGGCGGCGTCGGATGCGATTGCGGCGACGGCCAAGCCGCGTGCCCCGCATGTGCGGCGACGACGGCTTGCGCGTCGGCCGCGCCGCTCGCCGATTGCACGGGCCGCTGCGTTGACGCGGCGCGCACGGATGCGGGCGGCGCATCGAAGAACGTCGGCAGATGCGTCTCGATCGCGCGCCGCTCGGCCGCGCCGAGATGCACGGAGCTCGCCGCGCGCTCGGTCAGATTGATCTCGCGCAGGAAGTGATGAATGCCCTCGTTGGTCCGCATGCTCGTGAAGAGCCCGCTCTTTTCGAGGAACGCGCGCGTGACGGGATTCGCGCCGAGACCGACCGAGCGCCACAGCGTCCAGCCGATCGTGAACTCATCGCGCGCGAGCGCCGCGCGATGGTAGGCGGCCTGCGTGTTGAGGAAATCGTTGCCCGATGCGTAATCGGTCTCGCCCGCCTGGCCCGTCAGGCCGATGAACGAGCCGAAGTTGCACCACGCGCGCGGTTGCGCGGCGCCGAACGCGTCGCGCACGTTCCAGTAGCCGCGAATCTTGATGTCGCGCACCGCGACGAAATCGTCGAACGATTTCACGTTGACCGACGCGGAGCGGTTCAGGCCCGCCGCGTTGACGACGAGATCGATCGGCTGGCCCGCCGCCGCGATCCGGCCGACCGCCTCGCGCACGCTGCCTGCGTCGAGTACGTCGGCGCGCAGGTAGAACACCTTGTTCGGACCGCAGTACGACTTCATCACGTCGATGTTGCGGCGCGCGGCGCGCGCCTCGACCTGGCGCTCGAACGCCTTGATGATCGCGGGCAGCGGCAAATGCGGATGGCGCGCTTTCTGCTCGCGGATGTAGTCGGGGCGACGGCGCGCGAACGCCTCGTCGCTGCCCGAGAACACGTCGGGGCCGTATGCGTCGAGCGCGCTGCTGCCGATCAGATGGATCGTCGGCTGGAAGTGCTCGGCAACCGCCTTCATCAGCTCCGCGGTGATCCCGCGCGCGCCGCCGAACGCAACGACGACCGAGTCGGGCCCGAGCCGCGCGAAACCGTCGGCGGGCAGCTCGCCCGCGTCGCGCGTCACGCGCGGCGTCAGGCGCCGGCCGCCGCACAGCGCGACGACGGGCAGCAGATGCTGCGCGCCGCTCTCGCGCTCGGCGCGCGCGACGCCGTGCCGGATGTCCGCGTCGTCCGTCAGCACGGCGAGCGAGCGCGCATGCGGCAGCTCGATCGCGAGCGCCTTCACGAGGCCCGTGAACATGCCCGCGTCCGGATGCAGCACGTCGTCCTTCACCGCGTCGAGCAGCAGCGCGATGAACGAGCCCTGCTGCGCGACGCCGTCGTAGCACTGCTTGAGCGCGAGGAACGCGAGGTCGTGCAGCTTCAGCCGCTCGGGCGCAGGCGCGGACGAGCGGTCCGGCGCGAGCGCGCCCGCGCGCAGCGACGTCAGCAGCCGCACGTGGCGCGTGCCCGCCGGAATCAGCCCTTGCAACGCGGCTTCGCCGAGCGTATCGACGACGACGAGCCGCGCGCGCGCGAACGCCGTCGCGCGCGTCGACAGCACGAGCAGATCGGCGGGCAGCATGCCGATGCCGTCGAGCAGCTCGGGCGCGTCGGTCACGACGACGCTGCCCGCGGGCAGATACGCGATCGCGCCCGCGCCCGCGTGCCACGGCGTCTCCTGCAGATCGATCCGATAGCGGGCGACGCCGAGCGGCTCGCCGTCGGCGGCGACATCGGTTGCCTTCAGCGTCGAGGGAATCGGCACGCGCTTGTCGGCCGACGCGCCGGCAATCGGCTCGGCCGTCGCGACGGCCACCGGCGGCTCCGCGTGCACGGTCGTTGCGAGCGGCGCGACGAGATGCGCCGGCGGCGCCGACGCAACGGCGGGCGTCGACGACGGTTCCGAAAGGTGAGAAGAAACGGGAGCCGGCGATGTCGATGTCGATGTCGATGTCGATGTCGATGTCGATGTCGGCACCGGCACCGGCACCGAAGTCGACAAGCCGCTCGCATCCGCAGCGTCGCGTGCGCGTACGCCGTCGCCGCTCACCGGCGGCGCGTTGCGATCGACGCGCAGGCCGAAGCGCACCCGATCGCGATCGTTGCCGAACGCGATCGACGCGGCGTCCTCGCGGCCGACGAGCGCGCGCAGCACCGCGAGCGCGCCGTCGGCGCCCGCGTACGTGACTGCGCGGCCTTGCGCATCGCGCGGCGCGAGCGCCGCTGCGGCGGCGTCCGCGAACTCGCGGCCGCTCTCGATCCACGCGAGCGCCGGCAGCCCGGCTGCGTCGGCCTGCGCCTTCGTCGTCACCGCGAACAGCACGATCCCCTCGGCGAGCGGCCGGTCGAACGCCGGCTGCACTTCGTCGGCCGAATTGCCGTTGATGCCGCCGACGATCACCATGTCGAGCTCGCCGCTTCTCAGGAAGCGCGACGCGACCTCGAACGCGGCGAGCGTCGATGCGTGCCCGGCGTCGACCGTCATGTTCATCCCGTGCAGATCGTGATAATTCGCGACGCGCGCGGGAATCACGTTCGGCATCATGCCGGGAAACGAATTCTCGGTCGTCGGCGGCACGAGGCGCTTCGTGTGCTCCGCGACGCGCGCGAGCGCATCGTCAAGCGGCGCGCGCGATGCGTCGTCGAAGCTCGCGCGCACGGCGGTCGCGATGTCGTCGAGATAGCAGCGGCTCGCGTACAGCGCGGCGTTGCGCGTCGGCCCCATGTGGCCCATCACGACGCCGATCGTGTTCGCATGCCCGCTCCAGTAGTCGCGCAGCTGCTCGCGCATGTCGTGCGCGGCGTCGAGCGCCATCAGCTGGCAACGATCGAGCGCGCGCAGCACCGCGGGCGGCATCCGCACGCGGTCGAAACTCGGCAGCGGATAGGTGAGGCCGAAACTCGCGCCGGGCGCCGCGCCCGCGCCGTTCAGCCACGCGGCGATCGCGTCGCGGCCGTCGAGCCCGGGAAATTTCGCGGACCAGCCGACGATCGCGAGCGGCTCGCGATTGACGCGCGCGGCAGGCATGGACGCGCCCAGGTCCGGCCGGTATTCGCAGACGATCAGATGGCCGTTCGTGCCGCCGAAGCCGAAGCCCGACACGGCGGCGACGCGCGCCGCATCGGCCTTGCGCGGCCAGTCGACCGCGCGCGTCGGAATCGTGAAGCCGCTCGCGCCGATGTCGAATTCCCGCGGCGGCTCGGAGAACCGATGCTGCGGCGGAATGCGGCCGTGCTCGAGCGCAAGCAGCACCTGGATCAGCGACACGACGCCCGCCGCCCAGCCGGTGTGACCGACGAGCGACTTGTTCGACGTCACGTACACCGGACGGTCGCGCTTGAGCATGTCGCGCAGGCTCTGGAATTCGGCGAGGTCGCCCGCGGGCGTGCCCGTCGCGTGCGCGACGACCCAGTCGACCGCGGCCTTCGGCACGTCGGTCTGCCGATACGCGCGCTCGATCGCGATGCTCTGACCGGCCGAGTTCGGCGCGTAGATCGCCTTGCCCTTGCCGTCCGACGATGAACCGAACGCCTTCAGCACGCCGAGCACGCGGTCGCCGTCGGCGAGCGCGCGCTTCAGGCGCTTGAGGATCACGACGCCCGCGCCGTCGGCGAACAGCACGCCGTCGCACGCCTTGTCGAGCGGCCGCACTTCGCCGCTCTTCGACAGCCCGTGCAGCTTCGAGAACAGGATCGAGCCGCGCGGCGCGAGCGCGAACGCGCCGCCGCACGCGACGACGTCGTGCTTGCCGGCGAGCAGGCTCTTGATGCCGAGATCGACCGAATAGAGCGACGACGAGCACGCGGTGTCGACCATCATGTACTCGGCGTCGTCGGGCAGCACGCCGCGCATCGCGTTCAGGCCGACGCGATGCGGAAAATACTCGGACAACTCGCCCGTGCCGCGCGCATAGCGCGCGCGCAGCACCGCGTCGATCTGCGCGATGCGGCTCTCGCGCTCGTCGGGTGACGCGCCGGTTTCGTCGAGCGCGTCGCGCAGCCGCGCGCGCATCGCCGCGAGCACCATCCCTTCTTCGAGATGCTGGCTGCCGTCGGCCGTGTAACCGACGAGGAACGAGGTTCGGTCGCCCGCGCGCACGCGCACGCCGTCGAGCGCCTGGCGCAGCGAATGGCGCAGCCACAGCGTCGTCAGCTCGTCGGGCGCGGCGGCCGCTTCGATTTCGGCGCGCAGGCGCGCCTCGGGCTCGAAGCGCTCGATGAACACCGAGCGCGACTGGTAGCTCTTGTCTTCCGCCGACGAGTCCGGCGAATAGAACGATCGGTAATCCCAACGATCGGGCGGCACGTTGCCGAACAGCTCGGGGCCGTTCAGCAGCGCCTGCCAGAATGCTTCCGGGTCGCTCGCGCCGGGCAGCGCGACGCCCATGCCGACTACGGCGATGTCGTCGGCTTCGGTGTCGTCGGCTTCGGTGTCGTCGGATGCGCGTTCGGCATGCGGCGCGTCGATCTCGCCGGCCGGCGTCGCGGGACGAACGCCGTTCGCGTCCGCGACGTTCGCGTCAGCAAACGCGTGCGATGCCGCGACGGCGAAAGACGACGGCGCGTCGATGCCTGCGCCCGCCTGAGCCGAAGCCGGGCTCGAAACCCGCGGCAACGCGGAACCCGTCGACGATGCCGAAACGTCGGCGCGCCCGCCGGACGCCGATGCGCTCGGCTCGACCGGCGCATGCGCCGAAGCGGAATCGTTCGACGGCGCGCTCGCACGCTCGCTCGCGACGTTCCGCGCAATCGCCGACACCGCCGCCGCACCGGCAGCGCCAACGCCGGCCATCGCCGCCGTCGCGACGCCGACATCCGCAACGTGCGACGCAACCGGCGCAGCCGCCGCACCGACGCTCGCCCGGCTCGCAAACGCGGCCGCCGACGGCGCGGCGTCGCCACCCTGCCCGCCGCCCTGCACGCCGTTCGCCGCGCCGCTCCATTCGCGCCGCGGCGACAGCGCCTCGCTGCACAGCGACAGCCCGCCGTCGGCGACGATCACCTGCCCCGTGATCCAGCGCGCCGCATCCGACGCGAGGAACAGCACGACGTCCGCGAGATCCTCGGCGGTCGCGAGGCGGCCGAGCGGCGTCGCCGCGATGCTCGAGCGCTTCGTGTTGTCGGGGTCGGGAAACTGCGCGGCCACGTCGCCGTCGATCAGCGTCGACGACGCCCCGTTCACGCGAATGCCGAGGCTCGCGTACTCGACCGCCAGATAGCGCGTCAGCGATTCGAGCGCGGCCTTCGCCGTGCCGACGACGAGATAGTTCGCCGGCACGAGCGTCGAGCCGACCGACGACACGTTGACGATCGCGCCGCCGCCCGCGCGCGCCATCAGCCGCGCGGCGCGGCGCGCGCACCAGAACGCGCCCTTCAGATTGGTGTCGAGCGCACGGTCGAAGTGCGCGGCCTCGATGTCGTCGACGGGCAACAGCGCGCCCGACGCCGCGTTGTTGACGAGAATGTCGAGCTTGCCGTACTTCGCTTCGATTTCGTCGAACATCCGCTCGACCTGCGCCGGCTGCGCGACGGACGCGCGCACGACGTCGACAGTCGCGCCCAGCGCGCGCAGCTCGGCCGCGGTCTCTTTCGACGCGTCGAGCGAATGAAAGAAATTGACGATGACGTGCGCGCCTTCTTCGGCAAAGCGGCGGCAGATCGCCTTGCCGACATTCTTTGCCCCGCCCGTCACCAGAACCCGTTTCCCCAACAGATAGGAATTCGACATAAATCGCAGTGGTCAGGATTACCAAACATTCGGACGAGACTCTCCGTCTGATCCGGCCCTCTCCTCTCGTTCTTCTCGTGGCGCGCGGTGCGTGTGCGGCGCTTCAGCTCGTGACGAGCGCCGCCGCCTGGCCCTGATGCTCGTAGACGAAATCGACGATCTGGCCCATCGCCTTGAAATCGCCGGCGCGGAAATTCGCCGGCAGCGGCGGCAGCCCGTAGCGGGCGCTGATCCGCTGAATGATCTCCGTCTGCTTGACCGAATCGATGCCGAGCTCCGCTTCGAGCTCGACAGTCTCGGTAAACACTTCGACCGGGTATTCCATCGCCTCCGCATAGATCGCGACGAGCTCGGCGAAGAGCCGATCGCGCGGCACGCGCGCGGCCGGCGCGTCGGCGGGTTCGGCGCCCGCGCCGGGCGCGGCCGGCGCTTGCATGACCGGCGCGGCATGCGCTGCATGCGCAACGGGCGCGGCCGGCGCCGCGGGTGCGACAGCCGGCGTGGCCTGCGTAACGGGCGCAGCAGGCGCAGTGGGCACAGCGGGCGCAGCCGACGCAACCGGCGCAACCGGCGCGAAACCGGCCGCGGCGCCGCGAGCAGTCACGATGTGCGGCGCGGGCGTCGCCTGCAGCCCCCGCGCGTCGAAGAAGCGCTTGAGCTCGCCCTTGATCTTCTCGACGATCCCCGGACCGCTGTTGCGCCAGAACTCGTCGAAATCGAGTTGCAGATTGCTTGCGCGAATGTCGTCGTTCATGACACTACCCCCATTGAAATATGCGAGAACGTTCTCCAGGCCGCCGAGTTCGCCTCCCACGCTCGACGCGCCCGAAAAGGTCTTGATGGCGCCGGGCCCCAGCGCGCGCACCGCGATCCTGCTGAGCGCGTTCAGCGCCCCGCACTCGACGAGCGCGCCGATGCCGGCGGCTTTCAGTCTTGCGACCCCATCTCCGAACCGGACCGGCAGCACCAGGTGGCGCGCGAGACACGCGCCGAGATCGTCGGCCGCCGCGTAATAGCGATTCAATATCGGCGAATAAACCGGATATTCGAGCGCTTTATTTTTATAAGCTTTCAGACGCCGTCCAAATTCGATGCGCACATTTTCCAGATCGTCATGATGAAATGCGTAAGGCGAATTTAATATTTGCGCGGAGATATTGTTTCGCGCGCAATAGGCCGTGAATTCGTCGACATATTCGCGCGCACCCGACACGACCGTCTGCGACGAATGATTTTCGACTGCGATCTGCACGCGCCCCGGGCGCCATTGCGGCGCGCCGCGAAAGCACGCGGCGAGGTGCGCGCGCACCGCGTCGGGCGATGCGCCGACGGCCGCCATCCGGCCGTCGGCGGGCGCCGCTTCGCGCAGCGCGTCGATGCGGTCGCAGACGATGTCCGCGCCCTGCTCGAACGAGAACGCGCCGGCGCACGCGAGCGCGGCGACCTCGCCGAAGCTGTGCCCGACGAGCACGTCGGGCCGCACGCCGCGCGCGCGCAGCGCTTCGAAGTACGAAACGGACGTCGCGTAGATCGCGAGCTGCAGCAGGTCCGGCGCGTATTGCAGGAGATCCTCCACGCCGATGTGCTCGTCCCACACGGTCGCGAGCAGCGGGCGGCGCAGCCGCCGCACGGAAACGGCGTCGATGGCTTGCATGGCCCGCTGTACCACGGGGTACGCGCCGCTCAACGCCCGCGTCGCGCCCGCATAGAATGCGCCTTGCCCGGGAAACAGAAATGCAACTTGCGCCATGTGATTGCCTTTACCCACCACCAATGCCAAACGGCCCGATGTCGATCGGTCGAGAATCTGTCTCCCCAGCCTCCTGCCGTCCATTTATTCGATTACGCATCGCGGGGCGATATGCAATCCTTAAATCCATTAATGCATTGGCGTAAAGTAACATACGTGCTTACACACCTATGTTCGCCAAACTACACATCTTCTGTGCCCATTTACGCATCGAATATGCATGGCGCCGCGTCGCGCGGGCCCGATCTTAAAGTCAGATTCACGACAATATTTGTTAAAAATCTTGAATTAACCGACTGAAAATCGATATTCGCGCGCGGCACTCCAGATTGGCGGCCGTCGCGAACGAATCGGTGCGATTGCGGGCGGGCGCACGCGCGGAATTCCCGCGTTTCCCTCTGCCCGCATTCGCATCGCGCTCCGGCCCCGGCCCGCGTTCGATATGTCCCCGCCTTTTTTCCGCCGCATTCCAACCCCGGTTCGCAACAATCCGGCGGGATTCGCACGCGCCCGAACCTAGCCGACTCTCAAACCCGCGCGCCGGTATACTTGGCTACTTTGCCTTTTCGCAGCCCCCAACCCGCCGCCTCATGCTGACTTCCGTCCTCGTCCGACTCGTCGCCTGGTCGGTGCGGCGCCCGATCTGGGTCGTCGTGCTGTCGCTTGTCGCCGCCGCGCTCAGCGGCGTGTACGTCGCGCACCATTTCAAGATCAACACTGACATCAGCAAGCTCGTCGAGAACGACCCGCAATGGGCCGCGCTCGGCAACGCGATCGACGATGCGTTCCCGCAGCGCAGCCAGACGATCCTCGCCGTCGTCGAGGCGCCCGCGCCCGAATTCGCGACCGCCGCGGCCGACGCGCTCGCCGAGGGCCTGCGCCGCGAAACCGAGGCGGGCCGCATCGGCCAGGTGTCGGAGCCCGCGGGCGGGCCGCTCTTCGAGCACAACGGGCTGCTGTTCCTGCCCGAGCAGGACGTCGCGACGACGACCGCGCAGCTCGCGAGCGCGCGGCCGCTCGTCAACGTGCTCGCGAAGGACCCGAGCATCGCGGGCCTCGCGACGACGCTGTCGACGACGCTCGGCGTGCCGCTGCAGTCGGGCCAGGTCAAGCTCTCGGGGATGGCGAAGCTGCTGTCGCGCAGCGCGGCGACGGTCGACGACGTGCTCGCCGGCAAGCCGGCCGCGTTCTCGTGGCGCGCGCTCGTCGATGCAGACGCCGCCCGCGCACCCGCGCGCGCGTTCGTCACCGTGCAGCCGGTCGTCAACTACGGCGCGCTGAAGGCGGGCGAGCAGGCGTCGCGGACGATCCGCGCGACCGCGCGGGCGCTCGAGCTCGACAAGCGCTTCGGCGCCGCCGTGCGGCTGACGGGCGAGCAGCCGCTCGCCGACGAGGAATTCGCGTCGGTGCAGGACGGCGCGCTCGTCAACGGCATCGCGACGCTGGCGATCGTGCTCGTGATCCTGTGGATCGCGCTGCGCTCGAAGCGAATGATCGCGGCGGTGTTCGTCACGCTGTTCGTCGGCCTCGTCGTCACGGCCGCGCTCGGGCTGATGATGGTCGGCTCGCTGAACATGATCTCGGTCGCGTTCATGGTGCTGTTCGTCGGCCTCGGCGTCGATTTCGCGATCCAGTACGGCGTCAAGTATCGCGAGGAACGCCACCGCTATCCGAATCTCGATCACGCGCTCGTCGGCGCCGCGCACGCGATGGGCATGCCGCTCACGCTCGCGACGGCGGCCGTCGCCGCGAGCTTCTTCTCGTTCCTGCCGACCGCGTATCGCGGCGTGTCGGAGCTCGGCCTGATCGCGGGCGTCGGGATGTTCGTCGCGCTCTTCACGACGCTCACGCTCCTGCCCGCGCTGCTCAGGCTGTTCGCGCCGCCCGGCGAGCGCAAGCCGCCGGGCTTTCCGCGCCTCGCGCCCGTCGACGATTATCTCGACCACCATCGCAAGCCGATCCTGATCGGCACGCTCGCCGTCGTGATCGGCGCGCTGCCGCTGCTCGCGCATCTGCGCTTCGATTTCAACCCGCTGCATCTGAAGGACCCGAGCAGCGAATCGATGGCGACGCTGCTCGCACTGAAGGATTCGCCGGAAGCGTCGGTCAACGACGTGTCGATGCTCGCGCCGTCGCTCGCGGCCGCCGACGCCGCCGCGAAGCGGCTCGACGCGCTGCCCGAGGTCGGCCGCACGACGACGCTGTCGACGTTCATCCCCGACGCACAGCCGCAAAAGCTCGCGACGATCGCGGCGGCCGCGCGCGACCTGCTGCCCGCGCTCACGCAACCGGCCGCGGCGCCCGCTTCGGACGCGCAGCGCGTCGCGGCATTGAAGCGCGCGTCGAACCTGCTCGAATATGCGTCCGAGGATTACCCGGGCCCGGGCGCGGCGGCCGCGAAGCATCTGTCCGAATCGCTCGCGAAGCTCGCCGCCGCCGACGCCGCGACGCGCGACCGCGCGGAGCACGCGTTCTCCGCGCCGCTGCGGATCGCGCTGAACCAGCTCGCGATGCTCTTGCAGCCGTCGGAGATCACGCGCGAGAACCTGCCGCCGCAGATCGCGCGCGACTGGATCGCGCCGGGCGGCCGCGCGCTCGTGCAGATCTCGCCGAAGGTGCCCAAGGGCGTCGATCCCGGCGACGACGCGATGCTGCGCCGTTTCGCGAAGGCCGTGAAGGCGGCGGAGCCGGGCGCGATCGGCGGCCCGATCTCGATCCTGCATTCGGCGGACACGATCATCCGCGCATTCCTGCAGGCGGCCGCGCTGTCCGTCATATCGATCACGGCGCTGCTGTGGATCACGCTGCGCCGCTTCGGCGACGTGCTGCGCACGCTCGTGCCGCTCCTCGTGTCGGGCGTCGTGACGCTCGAGCTGTGCGTGCTGTTCGGCATGCCGCTGAATTTCGCGAACATCATCGCGCTGCCGCTGATGCTCGGCGTCGGCGTCGCGTTCAAGGTGTATTTCGTGATGGCGTGGCGCGCGGGCCAGACGGGCCTGCTGCAGTCGAGCCTCACGCACGCGGTGCTGTTCAGCGCCGCGACGACGGCCACCGCGTTCGGCAGCCTGTGGCTGTCGCATCATCCGGGCACGGCGAGCATGGGGCGGCTGCTCGCGCTCGCGCTGTCGTGCACGCTGATCGGCGCCGTCGTCTTCCAGCCCGTGCTGATGGGCAAGCCGCGCACGAAGCGTGTGACGAATCAATCGCAAGGAATCGATGAATAAAATGCGAATTACCGCGTCGGCGCTCGCCGTCTGCCTGCTTGCAAGCGGCTGCGCGACCGGCCCCAACCGGCACCCGGGCGATCCGCTCGAGCCGATGAACCGCGCCGTCTTCAAGTTCAACGACGCGGTCGACTCGACGATCGCCGTGCCGATCGCGAAGGGCTATCAAAAAGTGACGCCCACGCCGCTGCGCACGGCGATCAGCAATTTCTTCTCGAACCTCGGCGATCTCGGCAACATCGCGAACAACCTGCTGCAGCTCCGGATCACGGATGCAACGGAGGACGTGATGCGCGTCGCGATGAACTCGTTGTTCGGCGTCGCCGGGCTGATCGACGTCGCGACGCTCGCCGGGCTGCCGAAGCATCACCAGGACTTCGGCCTTACGCTCGCGCGCTGGGGCGTGCCGGCGGGCCCGTATCTCGTGCTGCCGATCTTCGGGCCGAGCTCGATCCGCGACGGCGTCGGCCGAGCGGTGGACGTCCGCTTCAATCTGCTCAACTACATCGAGCCCGCCGCGCGCAATCCAATGTATATCGCGCAGTTCATCAGCGCGCGCTCGGATCTGCTCGGCGCGACCGACCTGCTGCAGCAGGCGGCGCTCGACAAATACTCGTTCGTGCGCGACGCGTACGTGCAGCAGCGCCGCTCGCTCACGTATCACGGCAAGAGCGAGGAAGATTCGCTGCCGAACTACAACGAACCGGGCGGCGAGGGCGCGGGCGGCAACGCGCCGGGCGGCTTGCCGCAGTACGAGGACCCGGGCGAGGGCGCGGGCGGCATGCCGTCCGGCGGCGCGCAAGGCGGCGCACGCGAGCCGGCCGGGCTGCCGCGGTATCAGGACCCGGGCGACGCGGGTGCAAGCGGCGCGGCGCCGGCTGCGGCATCCGCAACGGCTCCCACGCCCGCATCGGCGGCTGCGCCGGCGGAGCCTGCATCCGCGCCCGCCGCGAACGCCTCGCCGAAGACGAACTGACGCTCGCGCTGCGCAACGACACGGCGGCCGCGTCGAATCCGAAACGGCCGCCGTTGTCTTATCCGGATCAGGCTCGCGCGCGCGCCGCACCATGTCCTTCGCGCTTCGTCTTTCCGCCGATCAGCCGGCGAGCGGCAACGCCGTGCGCCCATCGATCTTCGGCCTTCGGCCGTCACACGAACCGAACGCGGCGCGCGCATTGTCCGCCTCATCGGCACTTCTTCCCGCCGCTCACTCCGCGAACGGCAGCACCGTCTGCCCGTCCGCGCGCATCGCGAACACGTTCAGCGTCATCGCGACAAGCGCGTAGTAGCCGAGCAGCGCGACGAGATTCACGACCACCTGATGCCCGAAACGCGCAACCGCCTCGTCGTATGTCGCATCGCACACGCGCTTCGTCTCGTATAGCTCGGTCGCGAAGCGGAAGATCAATGCGTCGTCCGCTTCGTCGAACGCCGGAGCCGTGCAGGTGCGGATCGCTTCGGCAACCGCGGCGGGCACGCCTGCTTCGAGCGCGATCGGATGATGGATGTGCCATTCCGCCTGCGAGCGCCAGCGCGCCGCCGTCACGAGGATCGCGAGCTCGGACAGCCGCAGCGGCAGCCCCGTTCGATACCGGCAGAACGCGCCCAGCCGCTGCGCGTGCTGCGCGAGCTCGGGGCTCGCGATCCAGCCGAGAAACGGCCCGTTCAGGTTGCCGCGCGGCCCGCTCAGGATTTCGTCGAGCACTGCCTTCTGCTCGTCGGTTGCAGTCTCGCGGTGGAATTCAGGAAGCCTCATCTTCGCTTTCGTCATGTCGGTTCATTGGGACCGTGCAAACGCACGCAATCACGCATCAGCGCGCCGCCGCACCGATCGACGCGAGCGCCGCGTCGATCGCGTCGCCGAGCCGCTCGACGATCGTGTCGATCTGCGGCGCGGTGCAGATGAACGGCGGCGCGAGCAGGATATGATCGCCGAAATTGCCGTCGACGGTGCCGCCCATCGGATACACCATCAGCCCGCGCTGCATCGCCTCGCGCTTCACGAGCGCATGCAGCTTCAGCTTCGGATCGAACGGCGCTTTGGTGTCGCGCTCGCGCACGAGCTCGACGCCGACGAACAGCCCGCGCCCGCGCACGTCGCCGATGTGCGGATGATCGGCCTGGCGCTCGCGCAGCCGCGCGCGCAATTGCTCGCCGCGCGCCTTCACGTTGTCGAGCAAGCGATCCTCGGCGATCACGCGTTGCACTTCGAGCGCCGCCGCGCATGCGCTCGCGTGGCCGATGTACGTGTGGCCGTGCTGAAAGAAGCCCGAGCCGTCGACGATCGTCCGGTAGATCGCGTCGCTCACGAGCGTCGCGCCGATCGGCTGATAGCCCGCGCCGAGCCCCTTCGCGATCGTCAGGATGTCCGGCGCGACGCCGTCCTCTTCGCACGCGAACAGGTAGCCGGTGCGCCCCATCCCCGACATGATCTCGTCGAGAATCAGCAGGACACCGTACTTGTCGCACACCGCGCGGATCTTGCGGAAATATTCGCGCACGGGCGGCACCGCGCCCGCCGTCGCGCCGACGACCGTCTCCGCGACGAACGCCGCGACCGTGTCCGGCCCGAGTTCGAGAATCTTGCTTTCAAGCTCGTCGGCGAGACGCTGCGCGAATGCCTCTTCGGTTTCGTCCGCGCGCTGCTCGCGATACGCGTAGCACGGGCTCACGTGATGCGCTTCGATCAAGAGCGGCAGGAACGGCTCGCGCCGCCATGCGTTGCCGCCTATTGCGAGCGCGCCGAGCGTGTTGCCGTGATAGCTCTGCCGGCGCGCGATGAAGTGCCGGCGCGCGGGCTCGCCCCGCTCGACGAAGTACTGGCGCGCGAGCTTCAGCGCGGCTTCGATCGCCTCCGACCCGCCCGACACGAAATACACATGCTCGAGCCCGGCGGGCGCGGCCGCGACGAGCCTGTCCGCGAGCTCCTCGGCCGGCTGCGTCGTGAAGAACGACGTGTGTGCGTACGGCAGTTGCTGCGCCTGCCGCTTGATCGCGTCGATCACGCGCTGGTTGCCGTGCCCGAGGCACGACACGGCAGCGCCGCCGCATGCGTCGATGTAGCGCTTGCCCGTCGAATCGATGATCTCGATGCCGTCGCCCGCGATCGCGACCGGCAGGTTCGCGCGCGGCGCGCGATGAAATACGGTGGTCATGCGTGTCCTTGTCCGTGTCGAAGCGCCGAAGGACGCTGCGGGTCCCGCGGCACGAATTGCTGAAAGCGCACCGAGCCTTGCTCGCGCACCTCGAACGCGACGCCGTCGTCGCCGATCGAGAACAGCGCGGTCGCGAGCGTGTTCTCGTCGTCCGGATCGCGTGGATCGTCGCGATAGATCGGCAGGCCGTCGCCCGCGCGATCGGCAAGCACGCGCCACAGCGCGGACGCGTCGGCCGCGCCGCCGAGCGGCGGCAGCAACTGAGCGAGCCGCGCCTGCCGATCGGCGGACGACGCGGTGACGATCTGCGCTTCGCCGTCGCAGCCCGGATGGATCAGATGGTTCGCGTGGCCGTACACGCCGTCGACGTCGAGCGTCGACGTGCGCGCGACGCTCGCCTCGACGCTGACGACGCGCGCGTCGCCCGCGCAGCCGAGCGTGTGATGGAAGCCGCTCGCGCGCGGCGTATCGCGCAGCACGCGCAGCGCGCCGTCGAGCGACACCGCGTCGAGCACCGCGCGCGCGAGGATCATTCGCGGCACGCCCGCCGCCGGGCGGCGGATGCGCACGTTGTTGATCGTCTGCACGAGCCCCGCACGATTCACCGCGAACGTATGGCCCGGCAGCGAGCCCGGATAGTAGAAGCTGACGAAGCCCGGCTTGCCGTCGGGCCGCACGTCGACGAGCCTGCATTTGCCGCGCAGATGCGGATCGCCGTCCTCGTTGTGCGCGATCATCCGCTCGCGCGGCGTGCGCACCGCGAGCGTCGTGCAGCCGTCCGGCGCGTTGTGGATCAGCTCGCCGCGGCAGTTCCAGACGAACACGTCTTCCGCACGCCAGCCGAGCCCGGCCGCGATCCCGTCGAGTTCGGCGACGAGCGCCGGAAACGCCGCCTCGGCCGCACGGCGCAGCTCGGCGACGAACGGATGGCCGCGCCAGCGCGCCACTGCGCGCCACGCGCTGCTCTGCGAGAAATACGCGTCCATCGCCGGCCGCGCGAGCTCGCCGAGCTGCCGGCCGATGTCATGCGGCGAACCCGTCACGACGGCGGGCGTGAGAAACTTCATCGGTTGTCCTGATCACGAAACGTGTTTGAGAAATTCCCTCAGGCGCGGCGTCGGCGGTTGATCGATCAGCGTCTTCGGATCGCCGTCCTCGGCGATGCCGCCCTGGTCCATGAACAGCAGGCGCGTGCCGACCTGCTTCGCGAAGCCGATCTCGTGCGTGACGACGATCATCGTCATGCCCTCGTTCGCGAGATCGCGCATCACCTTCAGCACTTCGTGGCGCAGCTCGGGATCGAGCGCCGACGTCGGCTCGTCGAACAGCATCAGCTTCGGCTTGATCGCGAGCGCGCGCGCGATCGCGACGCGCTGCTGCTGGCCGCCCGACAGCTCGGACGGATAGTGGTTCGCGCGCGCCTCGAGGCCGACTTTCGCGAGCAGCGCCACCGCCTGATCGCGCGCCTGCGCGCGCGACGCGCCGCGCACCTGGATCGGCCCGAACATCACGTTCTCGAGCGCGGTCATCTGCGGAAACAGATTGAACTGCTGAAACACCATGCCGGCTTCGAGCCGGATGTTGTGGATCACCGCGGCCTTGCCCTTCACGCTCTGCCCGTCGACGAGCAGATCGCCGCCCGTGATCTTCTCGAGCGCGTTGATGCAGCGAAGCATCGTCGACTTGCCCGAGCCCGACGGCCCAACGACGACCACGACCTCGCCCGCGTCGATGCGCAGGTTGATGTCCTTCAGCACCGGCACGTGGCCGAAGCTTTTCGACACGCTGCGGAATTCGACCATGCTCATAGGATACGCATCCTTTTCTCGACGAAGCGAAGCGTGAGCGTCATCACGCCGGTAAGCACGAGATAGATCGCGGCGACCGCGGTCCAGATCTCGACCGCCTGGAAGTTGCCGGCGATGATCTCCTGCCCCTTGCGCGTCAGTTCGCCGACACCGATCACGATGAACAGCGACGTATCCTTCAGGCTGACGATGCACTGATTGCCGAGCGGCGGAATGAGCCGCCGGAACGCGAGCGGCCCGACGATCTTCACGAGCACGCGCGGCATCGGCAATCCCATCGCGAGCCCGGCTTCCGTCAATCCTTTAGGAATGGAAAGCAGTGCGCCGCGCACGACTTCGGCGAGATACGCGCCGGAGTTCAGCGTGATCGCGACGACCGCGGCCGTCAGCCCGTCGATTCGAATGTGCGCGAGCAGCGGCAGCGCGAAATAGAGGAACATCACCTGCACGACGATCGGCGTGCCGCGGATCAGTTCGATGTATACCTGCGCGAGCACGTTCAGCGCGGCGGGGCCGTACGCGCGAAACATGCCCGCGATCATGCCGACGAGAAAACCGCCCGCCAGCCCGAAGAACGCGATGAAAACCGTGAGCCGCACGCCGTCCATCAAGTCCGGCAATGCAGCCCATATCGCTGACCAGTCGAATTGCACATCCAGCTCCCGATTGAGTTCCGATCGACGCGGCGCGGCGCGCCGCGCCGGCGCGATTCATCGCTTAGGATTTCGGCGGCTCGGAGCCGAACCACTTCTTGTAGATCTTCGCGTAGCGGCCATCGGCCTTCATCTTCGCGAGCTCCGCGTTGACCTTCGCGACGAGCGGGCTGCCCTTCGGGAAGCCGATCCCGTACTTGTCGCCGCTCACCGGCGTGCCCGCGACCTTCACGTGCCCCTTGCCCTCGTTGTTCACGAAGAACAGCACGTTCGGCGTGTCGTGCATCGCGGCGTCGACGCGGCCCGCCTCCAGCGCGAGATACGCCTGATCGATGTTCGGGAACTGGCGGATTTCCTTCGGCTTCAGGTGCGCCTTGATCCAGTCGATCGTCGCGGTGCCCGTCTTCGCGGCGATCACCTTGCCGTTCAGATCGTCGATCGACTTGATCGTCGTGTTGCCCGTCTGGACCATCGCGGCGAGGCCGCTGTCATAGTACGGATCGGAGAAGTCGATCGCCTTCTTGCGCTCCTCCTTGATCGTCATTCCGGACAGCGCGACGTCGATGTTCTGCGTCTGCAGCGCCGGGATCAGGCCGGCGAAGTCCATCGGCTGGATCTTGTAGGCCCAGCCCGCGTCCTTCGCGATCTCGGCCCACAGATCGAGGTCGAAGCCGACGTACTTGTCGCCCTGCTTGAACTCGAACGGCATGAACGAAGTATCGGTGCCGACGACGAGCTCCTTCGCATGCGCGCTCGCGAGGCTCGCGCCGGCAAGCGCAACCGCGACGACTGTCTTGATGAACGAACGGCGTCCCATGATTTCTCTTCTCCGCAGTGAGTGGCGATGCCCCGATCCGATCGGGGATTGGCGACGAACACCAGCCGCACCGCAACACGCGATGTCGTGATTGTAAATCGTGCAACATGTGTTGTCACGACGGATGCTAAGCCGCCAAAAAAGAATGCAACAGGAATTTGCGTCGCGAGAAACCCTAGGTTTGCGGGGAGGCTGGCTGGCTCGGCAGGAAGAGCGGGCCGATGGCCGGGCGCGCCCGCCGATGCGCGCGCGGGACCGGGGGATTCGGGTCGGGATCGGGGTCGGAGCGATTTGGCTCAGCGTAGGCGGCGCAACGGCGCGGCAAGCACGAGCAGCCGCACATGGAACATGAGGCCGCGGAGGCGGCCCGCCGTGCCGACGATGACGGATGGCCATGAGGGTACGGATCGCTCGTTGCGGCCTCGGAATTCAGATCGAATGGGAAGACGAAAAGCGCGAGACGGAAGACGGAAGACGGGAGACGGGAGACGGGAGACGGAAAGCGGAAAGCGGAAAGCGGAAAGCGGAAAGCGGAAAGCGGAAAGCGGAAAGCGGAAAGCGGAAAGCGGAAAGCGGCAGCCTAAACTCGACATCGCCGCCGTGCCAAGCGAAATCGACGCCGAGACGGCGCGCCGCAATCATTTCGAACGGCGAACCGATTCACGTCGCGCTCGCGCGAGAGACGCGCCCCATCGCAAGCCGCTGCGCGACGCACCGAAGCCCGCCGCGCACCGCGCTCAACCGATCCGCCACGCCCCCGCACGCTCGAACGCCCGCCGCGCTTGCACGAGCGTCGAGCGCGCCGCGCGCGCATCGCCCGCCACCTGCAGCAGCGCGCCGAGTTGCGAAGGCTCTTTCGCGAGCTCGCGCAGGATCGGCAGGATCGCCGTGCTGCCGTCGTCGCGCAGCCCGGCCGTCGCCGCTTTCGGCAGCGTGCGCCATACCGGGTCGACGATCGCGCGGCACACCGCGAACGGCACGCCGCGCGCCGCCGCGAACGCGCCGGCGATGTGCGATTCCATGTCGACCGCGAGCGCGCCCTTCGCCCGATGCAGCATTTCCTTCTCGCGCGCGTCGACGACGGGCGCGCCGACCGCCGCGACCGTGCCGCGCCGCGTGCGCGACGCGACCGGCGTGCCCGCGAGCGCGGCGACGATGCGCGCGCTCCACGCGGAATCGGTGTCGAGCACGCCGAACGGCCCGTCGACCGCATCGGCGACGATCAGCGCGCCCGGCGCGAGATCGGGCGCGAGCCCGCCCGCCGTTCCGAAGCTGACGATGCCCGCGCAGCCGTGCGCGTCGGCCGCTTCGGCGAGCGCGCGCTCGAGCCGATCGGCGCGCGCCGCATAGGCCGCCTCGACGCCCGCGCCGCGCGCGATGCGCGCTTCGAACGCCATCCCGGCGACGGCGATCACGGGCGCGGCCGACCGGCCGGAACTTGCCATCGTCCGTTACATCCCGACCGTCACGCGCGTCGTGTTCGCGCGCTTCAGGTTGCGATAGCGGGCGAGCGCCCACAGCGGGAAGAACTTGCGGTAGCCGTGATAGCGCAGGTAGAACACGCGCGGGAAACCCGTTGCGGTGAAGCGCGTCTCGTCCCACAAGCCGTGCTCGCGCTGCGCGCCGAGCAGATGGTCGATCCCGCGCGCGACGGCCGGATTGTCGGCTTCGCCCGCCGCCATCAGGCCGAGCAGCGCCCACGCGGTCTGCGACGACGTGCTCGACGCACGCTCGTAGCCGCGATAGTTGAGCTTGTAGCTTTCGCCGTCCTCGCCCCAGCCGCCGTCCTGATTCTGGATCGACAGCAGCCATTGCGCCGCACGCTTCACGCGCGGGTCGTCATGGCCGAGGCCCGCCGCGTTCAGCGCGCACAGCGCGGTCCACGTGCCGTAGATATAGTTCATCCCCCAGCGGCCGTACCAGCTGCCGTCCGGTTCCTGCTCCTTCAGGATGTAGTCGAACGCGCGGCGCGCGGGCTCGCTCGACGCGTTCGTCTCGCCGAGCTGCGCGAGCATCGACAGGCAGCGGCCCGACACGTCGGCGGTCGGCGGATCGAGCAGCGCGCCGTGATCCGAGAACGGAATGTTGTTCAGGTAGTACTGCGTATTCTCCGGCTCGAACGCGCCCCAGCCGCCGTCGCTGCTCTGCATGCCGACGACCCATTCGCGCGCGCGCGCGATCTGCTCGCGATACGCATCCGTCTGATCGAGCTTCGCGACGCGGTCCATCGCCATCACGACGACTGCCGTGTCGTCGACGTCCGGATAGTGCGGGTTCGCGTACTGGAACGCCCAGCCGCCCGGACGCACGTGCGGACGGCGCGAGATCCAGTCGCCGCGCACGTCGAGAATCTGGCGCGGCACGAGCCAGTCGAGGCCGCGCACGGCCGCTTCGCGCGCACGCTCGTCGCCCGTTTCGAGGAGCGCGTGCGCGGCGAGCGACGTGTCCCAGACGGGCGACAGGCACGGCTGGCAATACGCCTCTTCTTCGCCGACGACGAGCAGCTTCTCGATCGACTGGCGCGCGATCGCGCGGTTCGGATGATCTTCGGGATAGCCGAGCGCCGCGTACATCATCACCGCGTTCGCCATCGCCGGATAGATCGCGCCGAGGCCGTCCTCGCCGTTCAGGCGCTCGTCGACGAACGCGACCGCCTGCCGGATCGCGCGCTCGCGCGTGTAGCGGGGGAACAGGCCGTCGACGAGGCGCAGCACGCCGTCGACGACGCGGAAGAACGCGAACCAGCCGGTTCTCTGGTGAGGCTGCTTCGGCAGCAGGCCCGTGTTGACGGGCGCGCTCTTGAACAGCTCGTCGATGCGCACGCCGCGCGGGTTCTTCGCGACCGGGCGCTTCGCGTTCAGCACGAGCAGCGGCACGATCACGGTGCGCGCCCAGTACGACACCTTCGACAGATGGAACGGGAACCACTGCGGCAGCAGCATCACTTCGACCGGCATCATCGGCACCGCGTACCACGGCACGACGCCGTACAGCGCGAGCTGAATCCGCGTGAACACGTTCGATATCTCCGCGCCGCCCATCGCGTGGATCGCGCGGCGCGCGCGCTGCATGTGCTCGGCGTTTTCGTCGTCGCCGATCACCTTCAGCGCGAAGTACGCCTTCACGCTCGCGCTGATGTTCGGCGCGCCGTCGGTGAACAGCGGCCAGCCGCCCTCCGGCTGCTGGATGCGGCGCAGATAGCGCGCGATCTTCTGCTCCAGCTCGACGTTCGGCTCCTCGCCGAGATAGTGGACGAGCAGCACGTATTCGGCCGGGATCGTCGAATCGGCTTCGAGCTCGTAGACCCAGTGGCCGTCCGCGTTCTGCGCGGCAAGAAGCGCGTCGGTCGCGCGCGCGACGGCGGCATCGAGGCCTTCCGCCACGGCGGGCGCGGCGGCGGCCGGCGCGGCGGCTGCGTCGAGCGTCTGCATTTCGGTCATGTCGTTCATCGGTCCCTCTCTTATTGACGGCGCGCGCGCCCGGCGATCTTGCCCGGTCGAAGCGCGCGCCCGTTCGTCGCGGGCCGGCCTGCGGCCGTCCAAGCGCCCGCGAGCACCTGGTTCGACACGCGCGTACGCGTGCCGGGGGTTTGCATCCGCCGCGCGGGAGCCGCGCGGCGAACCGTCGGCACGATGCGCACGCCGCATCCGATCGTCATGCGCTGTGTGCGATCGGATCGGCGCCGCCCGTGTGCGGCGGCAAATGGCGATGCGGTGCGCGGCGCGCGCCGCCGTTCGAGCGTCGCGATGCGGCCCGACGGGCGTGCGCGGCCCGCATCGACGGTGTCCCGCATCGAATCAGAACAGCGCGTAGCGCGCCGCGAGCAGCAGCATCCGCGCGCGCGGCTTGCGCAGCGGCGCGCGCGGCGGCGCGAAGCCGCGCGCCACCGCGGCTTCGAGAATCAGACGATACGCACCCGACATGATGCGCGGCGCGCGAACCTGCGCGCGCCGCGACATATCCATCACCGCATCGGCCTGCGCGAAATGCCGCCGCGCGCGCTCGACGAGCGTCGTGCAGACGCGCGGCAGATTCGGATCGCGCGCGATCGTCTGCGGATCGGTGATCGCGATCCCTTCGCGCGTGAGCAGCTCGCGCGGCAGGTAGCAGCGGTTGATCGCCGCGTCGTCGTCGATGTCGCGCAGGATGTTCGTCAATTGCAGCGCGCGGCCGAGGTGGTGCGACAGCACGCGGCCGGGCTCGTCCGGCATCCCGAAAATCCTCACCGATAGCCGGCCGGCCGAGCTCGCGACGCGGTCGCAATACAGGTCGAGCGTCTGTTCGTCGGGCGCGCAGATGTCCTCGGCGGCGTCCATCGCCATGCCGTCGATCATCGCGTGGAAGTCTTCGCGATGCAGACCGAACTTCCCGATCTCGCGCGCGAGCGGTGCGAGCGACGCGCGCGGCTTGCCCGCATAGCAGTCGTCGATGTCGGCGCGCCAGCGGTCGAGCTGCGCCGCGCGCTCGGTGCGCGGGCCGCCTTCGTCGGCGATGTCGTCGACCGCGCGGCAGAACGCATAGACCTGAAACATCGCGTCGCGCTGCTCCGCGGGCAGGATGCGCATCGCGAGATAGAAAGAGCTGCCCGATGTGGCGGCAGCGGCGTCGGTTTCGTTATCGTCCACGACGGGATTGGAAACGGCCAAGACGAGCTCCGCTATGGCGCCCTTGCGGGGCGATTGAAGAAGCCATGCCCGGCTGGGATGGTAAATGCGTGCGAGATGCGCGAACGATCGGCGCAGACAGGCACAAATTACCGGCGGGAAACCGGAATTGGGCGAGAGTATAGCAATCTTTAAGGGTCGCTGCCGCGCGGTTCGGCTGTCGAATACGGGCGGGCGGCGACGTGCGACGGGTTCGTGGCGGGTTCTTGTCAATAGTGCGGCCAGTGGTTCGTTTTCGTTGACGATGCGGAACTGGATGGCTTGATGGAATAGGGGGCGCAAACGCGACGATGGCTGGGCGGTGGCGGCGGATTTCGTTTTCCGACGGCCTCGAATCGTCGGATTGGATATGGATTAATGGCTGTTCGAATTTAGTTGACGCCCTCTTTGGCGGATATGGTCCGCCCCCATCATTATTCGGCGGAATCCGTGCCTTTCTGCCGTCCGTTGCATTTCGATCGCCGTTGCCGTTGCCGTTGCCGTTGCCGTTGCCGTTGCCGTTGCCGTTGCCGTTGCCGTTGCCGTTGCCGTTGCCGTTGCCGTTGCCGTTGACTTGGGCTTGGGCTTGGGCTTGGGCTTGGGCTTGGGCTTGGGCTTGGGCTTGGGCTTGGGCGTCGGCGTCGGCGTCGGCGTCGGCGTCGGCGTCGGCGTCGGCGTCGGCGTCGGCGTCGGCGTCGGCGTCGGCTTCGGCGTCGGCTTCGGCATCGGCATCGGCTTCGGCTTCGGCTTCGGCTTCGGCTTCGGCTTCGGCTTCGGCTTCGGCTTCGGCTTCGGCTTCGGCTTCGGCTTCGGCGTTGAGCGTACGCCATCCGGCACGCGGTGCTCGGTAGCCCGCAATCCGCGCGGCGCCGAACGATCCGCCGTCGGCGCCCGCATGCCATATGCCCGCAACAAGATACCTTCTCGGGGCTCGATCAAACGCGACACCGCGCCGATTCCTCACTAAGATGGCGCTGGCTTACGATCAGCCACAAGAACCATGACCGACAGGAGACAGATTTGCCGACCGAACCGCGCGACACCACCGCCGACCGCCGCGACCCCGCGGCCTCGTCCCCTCTGCCTTTCGTGCTCGTGCACGGCGCGTGGCACGGCGCATGGGCCTACGAACGGGTGATTCCCGCGCTCGCCGCGCACGGCCACGCGGCGCTCGCGCGCGATCTGCCCGCGCACGGCATCAACGCCCGCTTTCCCGCATCGTTCTTCCAGCGCCCGCTCGACGCCGCCGCGTTCGCGAGCGAGCCGTCGCCCGTCGCGGGCACGACGCTCGACGACTACGTCGACCACGTGCTGCGCACCGTCGATCAGGCTCGCGCGCTCGGTCACGAACAGGTCGTGCTGGTCGGCCACAGCATGGGCGGCATTGCGATCACGATGGCCGCCGAGCGCGCGCCCGAGAAAATCGCGAAGCTCGTCTACCTGGCTGCGTTCATGCCGACCGCGGGCACCACGGGCCTCGACTACGTGCGCGCGCCCGAGAACCAGGGCGAGATGCTCGCGCCGCTGATGATGGCGAGCCCGAAGGCGACGGGCGCGCTGCGGATGGACCCGCGCAGCGAAGACCCGGCGTACCGCGCGGCGGCGAAGCGCGCGCTCTGCGACGACGCCAGCGACGCCGACCACACGGCGATCGGCCATTTGCTCAGTTGCGACGTGCCCGCGGCGCCGTTCGCGACGCGCATCGAGACGACGGCCGCGCGGTGGGGCTCGATCGAGCGTCACTACATCAAATGCCTGCGCGACCGGGTGTTGCTGCCCGCGCTGCAGCAGCGCTTCGTCGACGAGGCCGACGCGCTCGCCCCCGGCAACCGCACGCGCGTGCACACGCTCGACAGCAGCCACTCGCCGTTCATCGCGCAGCCGCACGCCGTCGCCGATACGCTCGCCGCGATCGCGCGCGGCTGACGCTCGCCGCCTCGCCGCTCACGCGCCGAAGCGGTGCGGCGCGCCGATCGCCTCGCTTCGTGCGCGCTGCAGCGTTTCTCGAGCGTATGCTGGTTGCCCGATTGATCGATTGATCGATTGATCGATTGATCGATTGGGCGATTGGGCGATTGGGCGATTGGGCGATTGGGCGATTGGGCGATTGGGCGATTGGGCGATTGGGCGATCAGGCGATCAGGCGATCAGGCGATCAGGCAGTCTAATCATTTGCCCCCAAAGCAAGCGCATCGCCCCCTCCCAACCCACCACCTCACCCAAACGCAACCGAACAATTGCGCCCCTGCCGCTTCGCGCGGTAAAGCGCGGCATCGGCTTCGTTGACGAGCGTCTCGTGCGTGAGCGCGCCCACGTGCGCGGCCGCGCCGCCCACGCTCGCCGTCACCGGCACCCGCGCGCCTTCCGCTTCGATCGGCGTGCTGCCGATCGTCTGGCGGATCTTCTCGGCCACTTGCATCGCCTCGTCGAGCGACGTGCACGGCAGCAGCAGCGCGAATTCCTCGCCGCCGAAGCGGCCGAACGTGTCCTGCGAACGCACGACGTCCGCGACGCGCTGCGCCATCACGCGCAACACGTTGTCCCCGACGACATGGCCGAAGCGATCGTTGATCGTCTTGAAGTGGTCGAGATCGAACAGCAGCACCGACAGATTGCCGCCGTAACGCTGCCAGCGCGAGAACTCGTCGCGCAGCCGCGCCTCGAAGAAGCGCCGGTTCGCAATGCCCGTCAGGCCGTCGCGGTTCGCATATTCCTGCAGCTTCGCGACGGCCTCCTCGCGCTCGCGCTGCATCACGCTCACGTGCGTGACGTCGGAGATCGTCACGCAGACGGCCTCCACTTCGCGTGCGCGCGCGATCGGCACGAACGTGCAGTCCTGCTGCATGAAGTCGACGCCGCCCGTGATCGGCCGGTCATGATCGAAGCGGAACAGATACGGGCGCTGCTCCCACGAGCTGAACGCAAAGCTGCCGAGCTGAAACACGCTCTCGATCTTGCGCGACAGCCACGCGCGCGGCAGCTCCGGAAAGCAGTCGAACAGATTGCGGCCGATCACGTCGGCCGCGGCGACGCCGCTGTGGTCCTGCATGAACCGGTTCCACATGAGCACCTTCATCTCGCGGTCGAGCACGAAAATACCGAAGCTGACCCGTTCGATGACGAGATCGCTCAGCGAAGCAAGCAGGTTCATAAGCTGGACAGCAACGTATCGAGGGCGTCGCTCATGTGACGAATCGAGTCTTCCGCGAGCAGCATCACGAAATGCGTGCGGGCACCGTCGTCCGCGACGCCGAAATTCACTTCGAGCAGGAGCGTCTCGCTCCACGCGAGCACGTCGGGCTGAAACACGTCGTCGAGCGCGATGTCTTCGCCGAGCAGCCCCGGCGGCGAAAACACCGGCGTGCGCCCGAGTTCGTCGAGAATCGACGACACGCACGCGCCCATCAGCACGTTCGCCATGTCGAACATCAGCTCGGCCTGCGTGACGGTGCCGAACTCGCCGTCCGCGTACGCATCGTCGACGAGCGACACGAGCTGGCCGACGCCCGCGCTGCGGCACAGCATCAGCGCCTCGCCCTTGATGTCGGAGCGGAAGCCCTGACGCACGGCGGTCACGTTGTCGTGAATGCCCGTCATGTCGCGCAGCACGCGCCCGACGTCGGCCGCGCGCACGACGCGCACGCGCGGCACCGACAGCTCGATGAAGGTGCCGAGGAGAAGCGCGAGGCGCGCCGCCGCGCGTCCCATCGCGAGGTTGGCGATCTCCTGCAAGGCGTCGCGTTGCTCCGCCGTCAACACCGTCTCAGACATACAACCCATACTCCTTGAGAATGGGCAGCAATGCTTCCGAGGTGACGGGCTTGGCGACGAAAGCCGCCGCGCCCAGCTCGCGCACGCGTGCCTGCGCCATCGGTTGGATATCGGCGGACACGACGATCACGAACGTGTTCAGATCCTCGCCGCGCAACGTCTCGAGCACTTCGTAGCCGCTCATGTCCGGCATCGTCAGATCGAGGAACATCACCGATGCCTTGCCGTCGCGATACAGCATCAACGCGTCGCGACCGTTCGACGCATAGTTCACGTCGACGTCCCAATCCGCCGGCAGCGCCTTCGTCAGCAGCTTGCGAGCGAGCAAGGAATCGTCGGCGATCACAATCGGCAGGGGCATGGCTGTCGTAACGGTAAACGGAGTCGTGTGTCTCGCGTTAACGACGGTTCGCCGCGCTTCTTTAGGCAAGGTGCGACTGGGCGATACGAGGGACGAACCACGCGCGAACCGCTCGGCTCGCAAGAACCGGCTCGACACGCCGGATGCGCCCGCCCGCGGATGAACCTCGCCGAGGCCGCGCCCGGGCATCGCGGGCATTTTCCGCATAGGAAAGCGATGCGGGATTCTGGGAGTAAACCCCGTGCGTTGCAACTCGCCATTTTTGCGGGTTCGAACAGAATTGATTAGCCCGAATTCGAATCCGGGAATAGCTCGGGTTGTTTTCGCGATAAGCACGCAAATTATTCCTTTGCTTACGTTTGCGCTTTTGAATTCGTCGCTGTTTGCGCGAAGCCGCCGCAAGCGAAGGAAATCCGGGCTTGCGCAATGCCCGCGCCGCATCGGGGCGCGCACGCGCGACTCGTTTATGATGCCGATCAATCCTCTTGCACTCGTTCGCCAACCATGACGCCCGAACGGCCCGACGCCTCACGCTCGACACCGCCCGACAATGATTGGGAGGACGATGCGTCGTTCGCATCCGGCGCGCCGGAGCACGACTTCGCGGTGCGGCGCGTGACGCTCATCGTGATGCTCGTCGCCGCGATCGTGCTGCCGTGCGTCTACGTCGCGGTGATGGCGTACAACGACATGCGCACGCGCGAAGCGACCGCGCGCGACGTGACGATGCGCACCGTGCGCGTCGCGGAAGAACACGCGCTGAAGGTGTTCGACCTGTCGGAGACGCTCGACGCGCGCATCGTCGATCTCGTGCAGGATCTCGACGACGCCGCGGTCCGCAACGCCGAAGCCGACATCCACGACGCGCTCAACACGATCGGCGGCGGCTATCCGCAGGTCGCGTCGGTGTCGATCTTCGGCGCGAGCGGGATGCTGCTCGCAAACAGCCTCTATTACCCGGCGCCGTATGCGTCGATCACGAATCGCGACGATTTCGTCGGCATCCGCGACGGCAAGGTGATCGAGCACATCTCGCGCGTGATGCCGGGGCCGCTCAAGGCGGCGAATCCGGGGCCCGTGTTCAACACGGGCGTCGCGCGGCGTCACAGCGACGGAACGTTCGCGGGAATGGTGTCGATCGCGCTGAAATCAGCGTATTTCAATGCGTTCTATCGCGATCTGCTCGGCGGCGCGGACGCGCCGATGTCGATGGCGCTCACGCGCAGCGACGGCGCCGTGCTCGCGTCGTATCCGCCCGCGCCGCGCGGCGCGCCGGGCGACGCCGCCGCGCAGGCCGACAGCGCGACGCCGTTCGGCGGCGCGCAAGGCGATCAGCACGCGGGCGTCGTGCGCGTGAAGCGCGACGGCGACAGCGAGATCGTCGCGTACCGGCAGGTCGGCAGCTATCCGGTGTTCGTGTCGTGCGCGTACCGCACGTCGGCGATCCGCAGCGCTTGGTACGAACACCTGAGCGTCCTGTTCATCTCGATGTTCGCGCCGTCCGCCGCGCTGTGGGGCGTGATCTGGCTGTCGCTCAAGCGGCTGCGCGCGGAGGAGGAGGCGTGGGAGCGCTGGCAGGCGGAGGCGTCGATGCGGCGCTCGATCGAATCGGCGTACCGGCAATCGCGCAAGATGGAAGCGCTCGGCAATCTGGTCGGCAGCGTCGCGCACGACTTCAACAATCTGCTGATGATCATCTCGAGCAACGTGCAGATCGCGCGGCGGCGCGGCGTCCAGCATCTCGACACGGAGCTCGCCGCGATCGAGCGCGCGCTGAAGAACGGCCAGTCGCTCACGCGCCAGTTGCTCGGCGTCGCGCGCAAGCAGCCGCTGCGCAGCGAGACGATCGACATCGCGCAATGGCTCGCGTCGTGCCGCGAATTGCTGAAGACATCGCTCGGCTCGAAATCGACGCTCGCCGTCGACGCGCAGCTCGACTTGTGGCCCGTACGCGTCGACGTCGCGGAACTCGAGCTCGCGGTGATCAATCTCGCCGTCAACGCCCGCGACGCGATGCCTCAGGGCGGCCGCTTCAAGATCAGCGCGCACAACATCACGTTTCGCCGCGAGGACGGCTTTCCGCTGACGGGCGACTTCGTGCGGATCTCGGTCGAGGACACGGGGCTGGGCATGCCGCCCGACGTGCTCGCGCGCGCGTTCGAACCGCTTTTCACGACGAAGGCGAAGGGGATGGGCACGGGCCTCGGGCTGCCGCAGGTGTTCGCGTTTTGCGAGCGTTCGGGCGGCCTGGCGACGATCGAGAGCGAAGTCGGCGCCGGCACGTCGGTGCGGCTCTATCTGCCGCGCACGATGGAGCTCGCGCCGCCCGCCGCCGCGCCGGACGCGATCGATAAGCCGGCCGCATCGACGCCGGCGGGCTTGAGAATCCTGCTCGTCGAAGACAACGGCGAAGTTGCGGCGGGCACCGAGGCGCTGCTCGAGCTGCTTGGCCACCAGGTCACGCACGCGCCGAATGCGGACGACGCGCTGCGCATGCTGAACGAAGCAGGCGCCGAGCCGACCGCGCCCGGCGCATTCGATCTCGTGATCTCGGACATCCACATGCCGGGCACGATGAACGGAATCGATCTTGCGGAGGCGATCGAGCGCGGCGACGCGAAGCTGCCGGTGATTCTCATCACCGGCTATGCGGAGGAATTCGACCGGACGCGGCGCGTGCATGCGCGCCTGCTGTCGAAGCCGTTCGACATCGCGCTGCTCGACGACTTGCTGCTGAAGATTCAGCACGAGCGCGATATGGGGCACGCGGGGCGTGCTGATTGAGGTGAGCGGCGGCGCGCCGGCTGCCCGTTGGTCGATGAAGGATGGGGCGATGCGCGAGTGAGCCGGTGGGCGGTGGGCGGTGGGCGGTTGGCGGTTGGCGGTTGGCGGTTGGCGGTTGGCGGGCAGCATCGGGCCGCGATGGCGTCGGCCAAGCCGTCACCCTTCCGTGGCAGTCGATGCCAAGACGAACGCTTGAACGCGCGCGCGCCTCGACATCCGTATGTCCCGATCGCGCCGCCAATCGCTCAGGCCGGCTTCGCGTGCCGGCGCACCCAGTCCGCGTAGCGATCGACGAAACCTTGCAGGAACTTGCGCGTGTCGTCGTTGACGAGGTTGCCCTGCGCGTCGATCTTCGACGCGTCGTGCTTGATGAAGATTTCGGGCTGTCCGAGCGTCGGGACGTCGAGATACGCGAGTACGTTGCGCAGGTGCTGTTGCGCGAGCGCCGTGCCGGTCGCGCCCGGCGACGTGCCGAGCACGGCGGCCGGCTTGCCCGTCCACGAATTGCTGCCCCACGGACGCGACCCCCAGTCGAGCGCGTTCTTCAGCACGCCGGGCATCGAACGGTTGTACTCGGGCGTGACGAACAGCAGCCCCTGCGCGGCTTCGATCGACTGTTTGAAACGCTTCGCGACGTCGGGGAAATCCGCGTCGTAGTCCTGGCTATATAGCGGCAGCGAGCCGATATCGATCGATTCGAACGACAGATCGGCGGGCGCAAGCGAAATCACGGCCTGCGCGAGCGCGCGATTGAACGATTCGCGCCGCAGACTGCCGACAATCACCGCAATTCGATAAGCCATCTGATTCTCCTTCCGTTCAGTAGGTAATCAATCTGTTTTGTTTCTGATTTCGCATCAATTGGCCCTTTTATGAGCAAGCCAGCTTGAATCCCGGTAGATCGGGGCTTCGGATCGGATTTCCACAAAGTTATCCACAGAAAATGTGGATAACTTTGTGAATATGTATAGCCGTTCCATTTATATCGCCGATGTCAGTTCAGCGCGTATGTTGCCGATTGGCGGCATGGTCTACGATGAGAGCATAGCGCGCGACGGCGCGTCGAGAAACGCGAACGCGCCCGACAACGACACGCATCGCTTGCAACACCCTTGCAACGACGCGCGTCGCATGGATAATCTTGCGCTGCCGCCTGCGCGTGCCGTGTGCGCGGGCACGAACCGGAAGCCATCCCATGCAGCACGCGCGCCCCGCGCACGACGATCCCGCCTATCTCGCGCAATTGCGCCACGATTTACTCCGCTTCGCGCGCCTGCAATTGCGCGATGCCGATGCAGCCGAAGACGCCGTCCAGGAAGCGCTTGCGGCCGCGTGGGCTCAGGCCGGGCGCTTCGACGGACAGTCGAGCCACAAGACCTGGGTGTTCGGCATCCTGCGCAACAAACTGATCGACACGATGCGGGCGCGCCGGCGGACGATCAATGCGTCGGCGCTCGACGCCGAACTCGACGGCGAAGCACTTCTCGATCGCGAACTGTTCGCGGACAATGGCCACTGGGCGCCGCATGCGAAGCCGCGTCCGTGGCCGAAGCCGGAAACCGTCCTGCAGCAGCGGCAATTCTGGATGCTGTTCGAGATGTGTCTCGATCATCTGCCGGAGCAGATCGGCCGCGTGTTCATGATGCGCGAATTCCTCGACTTCGCCATCGAGGACATCTGCATGGAGCTCGAGTTGAAGGCGAATCATTGCAGCGTCCTGCTATACCGCGCACGAACCCGGCTGCGCACCTGTCTCACCGAAAAAGGCCTGACGACCGAAGATGCTACTGGGGAAATGTAAGGACATCACGCGGCTATTGTCGGACGAACTCGATCGTTCGCTGTCGCTCGACGAACGGCTCCGGGTGCGCGTGCATCTGCCGGCCTGCTCCGGCTGCCGCAACTATCGCATGCAGATTCGCTTGCTGCGGGAGGCGGCGCGCGTGTCAGGCGGGCGCGGGACGGAACAGGGCGAGTGAGCGCTCCTCGTTCCTCGATGCGCACGAATCGCGCGTGGCCGGGGCGGTGGAGAACCGCGTGGATCGTTCAATGCCAGGTCAGCCGATCTACAAGCGGCGCGGCAAATTCGACGTTCGCCTGAAATTGCTCGGGATCGGGCGAGCAACTACGCGCGCTCAAACCGCTTCTGCCACGCTGCGCTTGGACAACCACGATAGCTGGCCTGATAAGCCTCAGGCCGGCTGCATCCGTAGCAAGGAAAGCTGCCGGACCGACACTCTCTTCGAAAGTTTATTTTTTCAATAATTATTCGAACAACGATTTCACTACTTCAGGCGGGCGACCGATCACTGCCTTATCGCCGTACACGACGATAGGGCGCTGCAACAGGAGCGGGTGCTCCGCGATCGCGTCATACAGCTGCGTATCAGATATGGCGGGATCATCAAGATTGAGGTCCTTGTAAGGCACCTCGTTGTCACGGATCATTTCGCGCACCGGGCGCCCCAGTTGCCGATGGAGCGCCTTCAATTGCGCGACGGTCGGCGGTTGTTTCAGGTACTCGACGACATGAATGGCGTCCCCGGCCTGGTTGAGCGTTTCGAGCAACGCCAGCGTTTCACGCGATTTGGAGCAGCGAGGGTTGTGATAGATCGTGATCATCGGTCAGCGGATGAAAGTGGGTGAATGACGCGGGTATTGTAGCGGCCGTGGCATTAGGCGGCTGGGCGCTGGGGATTGCGGGCGAATCGCTGGTAGGTCTAGGCGTCAAGTGCTTAGTTGTCGTTGACCCATGGCGGTTGAATCGACGCGCATCGTAGGCTACGGACGCAACAGACGATATCGCGGCGTCGGACTTTATGCGCATAAAGTCCGACGCAATGCGATGACATTCGGCTTCGGCTTCGGCTTCGGCTTCGGCTTCGGCTTCGGCTTCGGCTTCGGCTTCGGCTTCGGCTTCGGCTTCGGCTTCGGCTTCGGCTTCGGCTTCGGCTTCGGCTTCGGCTTCGGCTTCGGCTTCGGCTTCGGCTTCGGCTTCGGCTTCGGCTTCGGCTTCGGCTTCGGCTTCGGCTTCGGCTTCGGCTTCGGCTTCGGCTTCGGCTTCGGCTTCGGCTTCGGCTTCGGCTTCGGCTTCGGCTTCGGCTTCGGCTTCGGCTTCGGCTTCGGCTTCGGCTTCGGCTTCGAACATCATCGCATCAGCATCTGCGCGACAACGATGGCCGCTTCGCGCACAAGTTTGATCTCCCTCGACGCGCTACAGCCCACCAACTCAGATCGCAGTGTCGAACCTGCGTTATCGATCGGCCGCCCATCACGACCGCACCCCGTCGATTCGCCCGACACCCGCCTCGGCTTTATGCGCATAAACCATCGGCCAAATGGCTAGCGCGTGGTCAGTTCACAACAAATTCATTGAAATAAAAAATTCGTCCGGTAGAATTCTCCCGATCAAAATAGGAGTGAAAATTGGCAGCTGAAATCATTGCAGTCACTCAGCAAAAGGGCGGTGTCGGCAAGAGCACCATTGCGATGCACCTCGGCGCCGCATTCCACGAAAAAGGGCGACGCGTTCTGGTAATCGACGCCGATGGCCAAAACACCCTCGTTCACTGGTCCAGCGCCTCCGCAGATAGCGACACCGGCATCCCGTTCCCCGTCGTCAACCTCGCCGAAGCGGGCAGCCAGATTCACCGCGAAATCAAGAAATTCATCAACGACTACGACGTCATCATCGTCGACTGCCCGCCGTCGATCACCGAGAAGGTGTCCGGTGTCGTACTGCTCGCCGCGACGATCGCGGTGATCCCGACTTCGTCGTCGCCGGCCGACTATTGGTCGAGCGTCGGCCTCGTCAAACTGATTCAGCAAGCGCAGGTGATGAACGAGGATCTTCGCGCCGTGTTTCTGCTGAACAAGACCGAAGAGAAGCGGATGCTCACGCGCGAATTGAAGCGTGCACTCGAAGAACTCGGCTTCCCGCTCCTCAGGACGCAAATTCCCACGCGAGAAGCCTATAAACAAGCGATGGCGCTAGGCCAAACCGTCTTGCAAATGAACGACCGCGGCGCAAAGCTCGCAGCGGCGGAAATCCGTGCATGTGCCGACGAGATCGGCGCGATGCTGCCCTGACTTTATGCGCATAAAGGACCCTGAATGAAACCCTCTCAATTCGCCAAAGGCTTCCAAGCGCGCCCCGACATCACAACCAGCGAAAAGCGCACGGCGCTCGACCGGCTCAACGCGATCGATGGTCTCGTCAAGTCCGACCCAGCCGCACCCGCTGCTCCCGCTGCTCCCGCCAGCAAATCATCGAAGAAAAACATTCCTGTCACCATCGTCGAAACGCCTCCTACAGATCCGGCCGACGAATCGAGCCACTATCGCACGTGGCGAATCGAGAATCGCTATCAGCCCGGCCAGGTGATCGAACTGCCGCTCAAGACGATCAAGCCGAGCCCCTTCAATCCTCGGCACTTTTATCTGAAATCGTCGATCGCGGAACTTGCCGTCAATCTGGCAAAGCAAGGGCAGCAGCAAGCAATTCACGTCATCCCCGATTACGACAATCCCGGCTCCTACTTCGTCAGCGATGGCGGCCGCCGCGTCCGTGCGCTGAAGGAAGCGAACAAGGAATCGGTCAAGGCAATCGTCATCGATCTGCCGATCGGCATTCAGAGCTACAAGCTCGGCTACGACCTCAACGTCCAGCGCGACTCGCAAACGGTCTTCGACAATGCGATCGTCTGGAAGCGCTTTCTCGAGGAAAAGTATTTTCAGAGCCAGAAGGAACTGGCCGAGCATCTCGGACTCGACGAATCGACGGTCGCCGTCGCGCTCTCGATCGGCAAACTGCCCGAGGCCGTGATGCAGGAGATGGTCGCGCGACCGGATCGCTTTGGTTCGAACATGGCGTATCAAGTCGGCCGATACCATACGGCGCGAGGCACCGACTCAACGCTGCGCCTCATCAACAAGATCCTGTCCGATGATCTCAGCACCCGCCAGGTGGCCGACATCGTGAAGGGAAGGGCGACCTCGCAGGAAAGCCCGAAGCCCGCGAGCCGGCAACGATATGCGCAACGGCACGAGATCAAGCTGAACGGCGTATCAGTCGGCGATCTGAAGTCGTACGGCGAAGATCGACTGGAACTGCGGCTGCGCGGCCTGACGCGAGAAAAGCGGGACGAAATCCTTCAGCAACTCGAGCGGATGCTGTTGTCGAACTGAACGCGTGAGTCAAAAAGAAACGGGGCCCAGCGGGCCCCGTTTTTTGTTGCTCGTTACCGAAGAAGTCGAATCCGCGAATCGATCGACAATCGC